>JADJPS010000001.1 GCA_016713105.1 Devosia sp.
TTGAGCTCGCCATTAGGCTCGTCGAACATCCCGAGGAGCCGCCTGTAACTCGACTCTACGAATGCAAAGGGGTCATACGCTCATCGCTTAGGCCCTAGGGCCGAGAGCCACCACGATCTTGGTTCGCCAGGGACACGCGGCACGGGCCATTGTCGCCGTGCTCCCATGCGCCAGCGTCAGAGGCCAGAGGCTGGACCACACCCCCGCGAACCGGCATGTAGTGTCGGCACCGAACGGTTCGCCAACCCCTTGAAATCGAGGCGGCGGGCAACGTCACGCTGCCGCGCCGTTTCACAGCCAAGGCGCGAGCGCCAGGGACAAATCCGGAAAGCGGACGCACAGCCGGTGCTTTAGTAGTCTGTGATGAGTGAGGCTTGCGGGTGCAGTATAGACTTCCTACAGTTCCCGCGCTCTTGAGCTAACCCTCAACGGCCGTCGCGACGGCTCCAACAAGGAGTCGTTGTGATGAAGTTGCTCAGCAAAAAGATGGTCAAGGAGATCGTACTTTACTCTCCGCAACATATTGACCGACTGGAGCAGGAAGGAAGTTCCCCAAGCGGGTGCGTCTCGGCCAGAACCGCGTCGGTTGGGTGGATACGGAGGTCTACGAATGGCTCCAAACCCGCATTGACGCTCGCAACACTAACAGCTCCAAGTAGGCGCTGGAGAAAACCGCCCGCTTTCATCGCGGGCGGTTTTCTTGTCTTTGGTGCCTCGTGCCAGGTGCCGTTGTCGCCGGCCAGGCTCGTGCTGCAACGGTGTTCCTCGGCCTTAAGCTTGTCTCTGCATCGTACTTAAAGTAGGTAGTAGCACTCACAAGAAAGGGGATGAACCGGATGCCCGAGAATGCTGTACTAGCAAAGCTCAAGAAGCTCGACGAGGAACGCGCAAAACTCATTGCAGATGCCAAGAGCCAGGCGCTAGCCGCTGCCAACATGGCGATCGCTGATCTGAATTCCCTCGGCTTCACTTACCGCCTTGTCGAGGGCGGCGTCAGTACCCCCCGAGCACCTTCCTCTGGCACCCGACGCGCGGGTATCCGAGAGTTGGTGCTCAACGCCGTCAGGGCGTCAGGCGCGGATGGCATCAATCGCGCCGACTTACTCCTCGCACTAGGTATGAAGGGTGACAAGTCCGGCGAGCAGTCAGTCAGCAACGCCTTGTCTGCGCTCAAGAAGGCGGGCGCAACAAGCACGAAGAACGGACGCTACGTCGCGGCATGACGGCCCCGATCGAGGCGCGTCGGCCCTGCATGGCCTCCAGATCTGACCCTTGCTCAATCGCCTGACCGACGCCGAGGCGCCAGGCTCGGCGTCTCAGAGAATTGGACGATCCGACTGGAACCCAAGCTTCGACCGCTACCATACGGAATACCATCTCGTATGGTAATGCCGTATGGTACCCGCACGCGCGAAAATACCGGTCATCTACAATAGATTACACTGTTCCTCGTCACAGTAGCTCGGGCTGATCAGCCACGAGGCCATATGCTTTCTGCCCTCTCTTCGCTCGTTCACTTCAGCCACTCGCGAACGGGCACAGACGATGTCCGATACGCTCGGGGAAACCATATGGCCTCGTGGCCTCTGCGAGAGCCAACGAGCTACTGTGACGAGGACATCGCACCCGTTCACACCGCACCCGACGATGCAAGTCGGTCACCGTCCTCGATGTTCCCGCGCACCTTTCGGCGAGTTCGAGCTCGTCGGCGCGACCAGTTTGCTCCTTCACACTTGCTTCCGAACGCAACGGCGATTGATCTGCCAGCCACGATGCGGCTCATCGCGAATGCATGCTGGACTGACTACCATTGATCACCACTTGACATACCGGCGAGCTCGTTTTCCGTTGCTCCATCTTGCTTGCAAGATGCTACTCATCTGGTACGATGGAGACATAGTAAATAATCAATGATGTATGACACTCACCAACGCAATCAAGAAGCTTACAAAAGAAGGATACTCAGTCGAGCATGTATCCGGCGAACGAAACCGCCTCTTCCGCTCAAACCTAGGCACGCGCGTACTGGAATTCTATGCCGGGGAGGCCGAGACCGATCACATCCACTGCATTGGGGTTCGGCCACTCAATGACCACAGCGATCCGCTGACCGACTACTGCGCATTCAACTTCTACCAGAACCTAACTCAGGCATTGCGCCTCTCATAATATGAAATACTCACGAAGGAACAAAGCTACAGGCGAGGTAGATATGATCACCCACGATCAGGCGGCCGATATCCTGGAACTGGAATGCCGAAGGCAAATGGCTATTGAAGATGGGCTTGACCCAGAGATGGCTTTGGCCGACTGCCCTGATATTGGGGTGATGGTCGATGTTGAAACGTCACTCTATGACGAGAAAGGTCCGTTCGAAACCGAGCTCTACGTCATCAGCAAATAGCTATGGATCACATCGAATTGGCGCGGATGGGCGGCATCGCCCGGGCTTTGAAGCTGTCGAAGAAACGGCGCATCGAGATTGCCAGGAATGCCGTTGCAGCTCGAGAATTCAACAAGCAGCGGACGAGGCAGGCGTCGCTGGTGGGGCCGACCTCCTCCATCGCTGACGCTGGGCCGGGTGAAGGCGATGGTCGAAAGCGGGGAAGAGCCTCTCCCGTTGAGCCCCAAACTCCCGCAGCCGATCATCGGCAGGCCACCGCAGGTAAGAACAAAACAGGAACAAAACACTGAGGTACAATGGACGTGGATCAGTTCTTTACGGCGCAAGCCGTGCCCAAACGTTGGTTTCCGCTACCGACTGCACGCTGTACGAACGCACGGCGCAGGCAGCACGGCTCGGAAGCCGACCTTTGCGCATGTACACCCTGGGACACCTTCATGACGGACGCGACCTCGTGCTGGACGACAGGACACGGCGTATTCATGTCGCCCTGATCGGCGCCACCGGCACCGGCAAGTCCACGCTCCTCTCCCATATGATGCGTGACGATCTGGCTGCAGGCCGTGGCTTCGCCCTCATCGATCCGCACGGCGACCTTGCGCAGGACATAGCGGCTGCCACCCCACAGAGCCGCATCAACGATGTGCTCTACTTTGACCCCAGCGATCCGACCCACGCCGTCGGCTTCAATCCACTTTCGTCGCCGGCCGACCCCGCGGTCTTGACCGCCAACATCGTCGCGGCCTTCAAGCACATCTGGCGCGATAGCTGGGGTCCCCGGATGGAGTACATCCTGGGCAACGCCATCCGTCTGCTGCTTGCGACCCCCGGCAGCACGCTTGTCAGCTTGCCGCGGCTTCTGGTCGACGACGCCTATCGGGCCACGCTCCTCGAGCGTTGCGACGATCCCGTGATCAACCTTTTCTGGCGCACCGAGTTTGCGGGTTACACTCAAAAGCTGCGCAGCGAAGCCATAGCGCCAATCCAAAACAAGATCGGGCAGCTCACCGCGAGCCCGACCCTGCGGGCCATCATCGGTCAGCCGAGTACGATTGATATCCCGCACATCATCAACACCGACAAGATCCTGATCGCCAACCTGTCAAAGCGAATGGGGGAAGAGCCGTCGCATCTACTCGGCGCGTTCCTCGTGACGGCAATCGCCCAGGCCGCTGAGCAGAGAGCCACCATTCCCGAAGAGAAGCGCCGCGACTTCACGCTTTACGTGGACGAGTTTCAGAATTTCGCTACCGACACCTTCGCCTCGATCCTCAGTGAAATGCGGAAGTGGCGGCTCAACCTGGTGGTGGCCAACCAGTTCATGGGCCAGGTGCCGGACATCCTGCGACAGTCGATCCTCGGCAATATCGGAACCCTGGCAGTGTTTCGGATCGGAGCCGAGGACGGCGACCTCCTCGCCAGACAACTGGACTTCAAGAACCCGTCGGAACTCTCCGACACGGCCAACCATCGAGCCTGGGTCAAAACAACATTCGAAGGCTCGCCCACGAGCCCGCAACTCATTCAGAGCTCTCCGGTGCCGAAATCGGAGCGATCAAACCTCGACGCCGTCGTGGCGCGCACCAGGGCTCGCCATGGGCGATTGCGTGTCGATGTGGAGCGGTCGGTGGCAAGGATGTTTTCCGTCGCAACAGATCGCAAGAGGCGGAAACGAAAACCAAAGTGGAGGTAGGTCCTCGCGCAGCCTGAGGGCAGCCCGACACTCGCCGGGGGTTCCTTTCCTACTCAAGCACTTGGATCGGCCCACCGAGTGTTTGGAACCAGGGAAAACCAATCGGGCCTAGATGGATCGCGGTCGTACGGATAACCTCCCACCTCTCTATAGTATTCCGCATATTGTACGAGCTTGTCGCGATCGAGGTCGATGCCTAGCCCGGGACCCATTGGAACAGCTATCTTGCCATTTACGTAGCGTTTCAAGCCGCCAACGATGATATCGTCCTGGAGGTGGTGATAGTGAGCATCGGCCGTGAACACCAGGTTTGGTAGCGCCGCCCCCAAGTGCAACATCGTGGCTAGTTGGATTCCAAGTTCGCCTGACGAATGCACAGCTATGCCAAGCTGAAATGTCTCGCAGGTATTTGCCGCCTTCATGCAGGAGCGAATGCCACCCCAAAATGTTGTGTCGAGAAGGATGACGTCCACCGCCGGGTTCAGAATATTTGCGGCCAACTGCTCGTGGTTGACTACGACTGTGTTGGTTGCAGTCGGAATGCGAACGCTTTCGCGCACGCGGCGCATGCCATTTAGACCCCAGGTGGGGTCTTCGTAGTAGTCATTGTTCAGATCTTCGATTGCTTTTCCGAACCGGATCGCTTCTTCAACAGAGTAGGCGGCATTGGGATCGAAGCGCAGGCTGTCATCAGGAAACGCCGCTGCCAAAGCGCGATAGGCCTCGAGTTCATAGTTCGGCGCGAAGACGCCACTCTTGAGCTTGTGAGACGTGAACCCATGCTTGGCCTTAAGTGCCTTGGCTTCGGCGACGAGCTGATCGGCCGTTTTGATCTCGCCGAGCCCGGTCTGTGAATTGGGGTGCCGGAAGAACAAGTAGGACGCAAAACCGACTTCATCTCGAAGCTTGCCTCCTAGGAGGTCGTAGACCGGGAGATTAAGGAACTTGCCGATGATATCGAGGCAAGCAAACTCTATGGCAGCGTGCAACTGCGTCCTATTGTTGTAGAGGCTCGCCGTCGGATTGCAGATCTTGAACCGCAACGCTTCCAGATCGAACGGATCGTGTCCGACGAGATAAGACTTGAGCCCCCCGAAGGCGAGTTCCGCGGACTCGCCACCGCCACCCATTTCGCCAAGGCCAATAAGTCCTGTGTCTGTTTCGACCTCGACCACCGTTCTAATGAAACGTCCCCAGTGGGCTCCATTTGACGTGCGGAGCGGCGCCTCAAGTGGGACGGCAACAGTCGTCGCACGGATATCCACAATTTTGGGTCTCTTCATTTTCCACCGAGGTCTTTCTTTGTTCAGCAAGGCCCGCAAGAAGCCGCGCAATCAGCTGATCAAGCGGGTCATTTCTTCAACGCTCGTATCACCACGAGCGACGTCGGCAATCTTTTCGCCGCGCGCCATGATGACGATGCGATCCGAGATCGGATGCACATGATGCAAATTGTGGCTGATGAAGACGCTGGTGACGCCCTGATGCTTTAGCTCGACCACATGGTCGAGGACCTTATGCGTCTCCTTGACGGAGAGATGATTGGTCGGCTCATCGAGGATAAGGACCTTGGAGCGAAAGTGCATCGCCCGCGCGATTGCAACGCCTTGCCGCTGCCCACCCGAAAGCGACTTAACCGGCACGTCGGGTCCCCTGAGGTGCAACTCTATACCTCGCAGACCGTCCAAGGCCTCTTGTCGCATTCTTGTCCTATCGACGATCCCGAAGCCTCGGCGGCCCCAAAGCAGGGGCTCTCGACCGATAAAGAAGTTCTGCGCGATGCTCATCTCCGGCACCATCGCGGTGTACTGGTATATTGTCTCGATGCCTAGTTGCATGGCAAAGCGCGGGCCAGTGATATCGACCATCCGACCCTCGACTTCGATCGTTCCCTCGTCTTGCGGATGGACACCCGAGAGAATTTTGATGAGCGTTGACTTTCCGGCCCCGTTGTCTCCAACAAGACCGATTATCTCGCCATAACCGACATCTAGATCGACGTTCTTCAGTGCCTGAATGGCCCCGTACCATTTCTGGAGGCCTACGCATCGGATAAGCGGTGTCGCACCGCTCAACCGTGGTTCCACTTCACTAGCCATCACTGGTGCCCCCTCGATCCCTCGGCCCGATGTCGAATCTGTGTGTTGAGGACGACCGCCATGACGATCATTGCGCCGATGGCGAACAGGAACCAGTTGGCATTCAAACCACTGAGAATAAGGATGTTCTCAATCAAGGCCAGCAGCAGGACGCCGACAATTGCGCCGCCGACAGAGCCTATGCCGCCTGACAGCGCCACACCCCCGATCACAGCGGCGGCGATCGCTTGCAGCTCAAGTCCGGTACCGAGATTTGGGACGATGACCTTCAGCCGGAAGCTCTGAATGATGCCGGCAAATCCGGCCAAGGTCGAACACAGAACGAACGCTGCCGTCTTCACCCGCGTCGTGTTGATTCCCATGTCGCGGGCAGCCTGAGGATGGCCGCCAGTGGCATATATCCAGTGTCCAAAGTCCCTTCGCCGAAGCACAACACCAAGCACCAAGGAGATCGCGAACATGACCAGGACCGAGATGCGTGGGGCGATGCCCCAGATTTCGACGCGCCCGGTCAACCAATCCACCGGCGCACCTCGAGGAAAGACCGGTGGAAACCCGCCGGCCAGCACGATGGTCAGGCTTCTGGCCATGAACAACATGCCCAGCGTTGCGATGAATGAAGGTATCTTTAGACCGAGGGTGAACCAGGCATTCACAAACCCGACTGTCGCCGCAACCAGCAAACCTGCGGCGATCGCGAGAGGCATCGGAACATTGCCGCCTGTCATCAAGAGCACTGTGACCATGGGTGCCAATGCGAACACCGACCCAACCGACAGGTCGAACTCGCCCGAAATGATCAGGATCGTGACGCCCATCGCCACAATCGCCAATTCCGGAATCGGCTGCAGATAGACCGTGATATTGCCCGGCGTCATGAACCGGCCATTGATGAAGCTGAACAGTACACAGAGTATGACGAAGATCAGCAAGGCCGCGATGTCTGTCCTGGTCAGCAATAGCCGCAGATTAAGATTCATAGTGGGCTTCCTGGAGATGGTGGGCGGACCGCCGCAGCGCGGCGGTCCGCTTTGGACTAGTGGTGTAATCAGTTGATCAACGAACGCCCATTTCCACGAACTTCTGAACCGCGTCGACGTCCTTGGGCTCGATCAATGCCTTGCCCGTGTTGACGTCGAAGGCGCTCAGGCCGAACTTCTTGATCATGTAGAGCTGAAGGATGGGCAGATAGCCCTGGTAGTAGGGCTGCTGGTCGATGGTGAGATCGACATAGCCCTTCTTCATTTCGTCAAGCACAACCGGCACCAGGTCGAACATGGCCATATGCAGTTGACCCGGCTTGACGCCGAGATCGCGCAGGCATTCACCGGCACCCGCCCCCCAGAAGCCGGCATCGACATAGACGTTGGTGTCGGGATGGCCCTGGACGTACTGGCAGATGCGCGTCGCAGTGACGGAAATATCGGTCGAGGAATCGATCACCTCATAGGCGATCTTTCTGTCTGGCGACGCGGCCTTGAGCTCATCAAGGTACTTCTTTGCGCCACCAATTCTAGCCTCGGCCCAACTCTGCCCAGGCGCGGAAAGACCCAGAAGCGCGTTCACCGGCTGGTCGGCGGGGATCTTGTCCAACAAGGCCTTGGTCAGGATGTAGCCTGCTCCAAACAGGTCCTGCCCAACGAAGGCAAGGCGGGCATTGCCAGCTGCGCCCTGAGTGTCGTCGACATTGGCGGTGATGACCGGGATGCCCTTGTCAATGGCACGCTTGGTCGCCTCGTCGTAGAGGTCGTCGTTCACGATCACATTGACGATGCCATCCACACCCTGCTCGATGACGGTGTCGAGGTTCTGCAGGTGTTTCTGCAGGTCGCCATTGGGCTCCGTAAAGAGCAATTGGCAGTCGACTTCAAACTGCGCACAGGCGTCGTCCATGCCCTTCTTGATCGCCTGCCAGAAGCTGTTGTCGATGCCTGTTTGAGTCAGATAGACGAACTTCATGTTGGCCGCGTTTGCAGACGACGGCAAAACGGCTACGCCCAGGCTCAGTGCAAGAGCAACGGCCGAGACATACTTACGCATCTTCATTGCTAATCCTCCCTTTTTGGCTGGACGCGACCAGCCTCGGTGTTGAGAGTGTCGTACCGCCCACCCAGATCGCGTGCTGAGCGGGCTTCATCGCGCACTAGATTGTTTCTACGGCCCCAGTTGCGCGAAGAATCTCGTAGCAGGCACCAAACGGGTGGTAGTCCGTCTTGGCCGGTGGACTCTTGAGGTCGTCGTATTTCTGACCCTCAGGCGTCAGGACCCGGTACCATCCACCGTGTTTCTGATCGATCAGATGGGCCCAGCTGTAGGCCCATAGGTGATCATAGTCCTGCCAGTACCGTTGGTTGCCCGTGCGCACAGCAAGGCATGCCGCAGCAGCTACCGTTTCGCAGTGGACCCAATGGTATTTGTCGAAATCGTAGATCGATCCGTCGGGACCAAAACTGTAGTGCATGCCACCGTTTTCGAGGTCGGCACTGCGCAGCAGGGCGGTTTCGTAAAAGCGAATCGCCGTTGGAAGCATCCAGCCGCGCGGCCGGTGCCGCTCAAGGATCAGCAGCAGCTTGGTCCATTCCGTGAAGTGCCCAGGCAGATAGCCATAGGGACGGAAAAATTCTTTGGGTCGGCCTTGTTGTAGTCCCAGTCAACGCTCCAATCGCCGTGGTAGTGTTCCCAGACGAGATTATTGGCTGTGCCAGCGAGGTCGACGCAGACACGATGCGCGAGGGTTTCAGCACGATCGAGGAATTTCACGTCGCCGGTTGCCTCAAACGCGGCAAGCATCGCTTCGGTCATATGCATATTGGCGTTCTGGCCCCTGTATGGGGATACCGGTTGCCAATTGCTCGTGAACTCTTCCGAATAGAGTTTGTCATTTTCTGACCAGAAACGCTGTTCCAGCAGGTCCCAGGCCGCATAGAGGCTCTTTTCATATCGCGCGCGCCCTGCCTTCAGGGCACTGGCAAGCGCGAGAAGAACAAACGCATGGCCGTAGCATTGCTTGCTGGAGTCTGTCGGAGCGCCGTCTGAGAGCACCCAGAAGTAGCCGCCATTGTCTTGGTCATGGTGGCGTTCTTCCAGAAAGCGCAAGCCGTGATCCAAGGCCTCGCCATAGTCGGTACGGCCGAACAAACGGGCGGCGTGCGAGAAGTTGAAAATGAAGCGGGTGGTCGAAACCAGGTGCTGAGTCGAGAGGTCCGTCACCCGTCCATCGTCGCGAAACTCGTTAAAGTATCCACCGTCCCGTGTGTTGATGCAGGCGGGGTAGTAGAAATCCAATATCTGCTGCATGTGGGACAGCAGAAAGTCCTTGGAGGAAAATCAGGTTTCTGCATATGACGAAGCCTCCAGCAACGGGCCGATACTATTCGGGTAGAATAATCGCGAGTTTCGAGAGAACTCCGCCATCGACCTTGACGTCGGCGCCAGTCATGAAGGGGCACTCGTCACCGGCCATCAAAGAGGCGACGGCTGCGATTTCCGAGACTGTGCCAATTCGCCCGATTGGGTGGGCCTTCGCGAAGCCGCGCCGCTCGGGCGTCCCAGTAGTTGATCTCACGGTTGAGGCGGGCCCGCACCTCACGCTCCACCTTGTCGATCTCGGTTATCCGGCGCGTTCGGACTTCGTTCAAATGTTCCGGCACGAGGTAGCGAACTGCGTAGCCAAGCGCCTGCGCCTCGATGCTCCCCGACAACCACGGAGCCCCGATAGCATCGGTGACCGATTGGCGCTCTTCTGGAGTGATTGGTCGACAATCGAGATAGGGCGCCGGTCCGCCATCGGTCGCCGAGCCGTCCTCCTTCAAGAACAAAAACTGAAGCCGCTGTGAGATGGCACGCGGTTCGCCCGAACGTCCGGCTCGTCCGTCGCGGATCGCGTGTTCGAGATAGACGAGGAGACGCGGCTCGACACCCTCGTCGGCGTCATCAACCAGAACCGCACCCTGTGAGAGTAGCGGCTGGAACCGTTCGAGCACCACATCGACAAGTGACTCCAGGAGCGGATGCCCCGGCGCAACGAGTTCCGCTTGAGGCTGGCCGACGATCAGCGACTTCTCAAAGGCGATGCGAGCATACCGGTCGAGCACCGGGTCGGACCGTCCAATCAGGCGGTCGCGTTCCTTGAGGGATCGAAGGGACGCGGAGGATTTCGAAGCGGCCTTTCACGTTCGACGATGCGTCCTCCGAGCATGGTGAAGCCTTCGCGGAAGAACGCACCGATGAAATGCGGCTGAAGCCTGCGTGCAGCTGCGCGCTCCATCTGTTCACGGATCGCCGCGACGGAACTCGGGCTCATGCCTTCTGAGGTGAGCTTCCTCTCGGCCACCAGCTTTTCGATGGTGTCGACATCGACCGCGCCGTCGACTTTGCGAAACAGCTCTGCCTTGATGTCCGGTCGATCGCCATATCGGATCGCGTCGACGAGGAGATCGCGCAGTGCCTGGCCCTCGAACAATTCGCCGAGCACGTCATAGACCTTGCCACCGAGCGCGGTGCGCGCCTCCTCCAGTTTTTCCAGTAACCGTTGATAGACCTCACCCTCACGGGTATTCGCCGCGCAAAGATTCCAGAGGTGGCAGACCTCGGTTTGGCCAATACGGTGGATGCGACCGAAGCGCTGCTCCAATCGGTTGGGGTTCCAAGGGAGGTCATAGTTGATCATCAGGTGCGCGCCGCGCTGAAGGTTCACACCTTCACCGGCGGCGTCATTCGCAATCATGACCCGGACCAGCGGATCCGAGTTAAACGCGGCAATGGCACCTCGCCGAGCTTCGCGTGCGACACCGCCATGGATCACCACGACAGCGGCCGCGTCCCCCACGCGCGCGGTGATCTTCTGCTGTAGGTATTCGAGCGTGTCCTTCGGCTCGGTGAAGATGATCACCTTGCGGCGCAAACCGGTTGAAGCGTCGAGCATCAGCGGCTCGTCGAGGATCGATTCAAGCTCGCGCCACTTCGCGTCCTGCCCTGAGAGCTTCAGCCGCAGCGCGCGATCCTCAAGATCCTTGAGGATGACGATTTCAGCTTCGAGTTCGGCCAGCGTAGCCGCAGCCGTCGCCTGATCAACGATCTCTTCTTCGGCCGCCTCCACCTCGTCGCCCGGAACATCTTCGAGATCATCCGGATCGTAGGTCGGCAGGGTTAGCGTCACGCTCAGGGACGCTGAGCCAGTCTGCCTATTCAAACGCTCTTCGAGCAGACGTTCCTCAAGTCGCTTGCGGCGGCGTTCGAGCGAGCGGTGGATGGCAGCGGGTGATGAAGCGAGACGGCGTTGCAAAATCTGCAACGCGAAGCCCACATTCGAACGGCGCTTGTCATCGCCTGTCCGGTCGGCGCGGTTCATCTCCTCGCGCACATAGGTTGTGACGGCCTGGTACAGTTCGGCTTCGGCGGGGGAGAGCGCAAAGCTGGCCGTGTATGCACGTCGCTCAGGGAAGAGCGGTGTGCCGTCAAATCGATAAAGCTCCTCCTTCGTCAGTCGCCGCATCATGTCCGACACGTCGGCCTTGTGAACGCCTTCGCGGAAGCGCCCCTCAAAACGGTCGGCGTCGAGCAATCCCATGAACAGCTGGAAGTCGGCCTCCTTGCCGTTGTGCGGCGTGGCCGACATCAGAAGGAGATTCCGCGTCCGGGTACCGAGCAGCTTGCCGAGTTTATGGCGCCGGGTTTCCTTCACTTCGCCGCCGAAGTACGAAGCCGCCATGCGGTGGGCTTCGTCGCAAATGATCAAATCCCAATCGCCCGCGGCGTCCAGCTTTGCCTTCAGCTCGTCGGATCGTGCAGCCATATCGAGGCGCATGATCAGCCGGTTCTTTTCGACGAACGGATTGCCGGTGACCGATGCCTCGATCTGGTCGCGTGTCAGCAGGTCAAAGGAAAGGCTGAACTTTTCGGCCATCTCCTCCTGCCACTGCTCGACGAGGCTTCCCGGCGCGACAATCAGGCAGCGCTCAAGATCGCCACGGATCAGCAGCTCTTTTATGAGAAGGCCCGCCATGATGGTCTTACCCGCGCCGGGGTCATCCGCGAGCAGAAATCGCAGCGGTTGCCGCGGCAGCATTTCCCCGTAGACGGCGGTAATCTGGTGGGGGAGTGCCTCAATCTGGGAAGCGCTTACAGCAAGGTAGGGATCAAAAAGGTGAGCGAGCCGGATGCGATACGCTTCTGAGGCCAGGCGCAGGAGGGCCGCGTCGGCATCAAACGCATAAGCTCGCCCGCCACTTATGAATTCAAAGCCAGTTTCCTCACCGCGATAGACCAGACGCTCGGCAACCTTGCCTCCCACTCGAAAAACCAAGTTGAGCGCATCGGCGCCGAAGCGCGATACAGATACGACTTCCGCCAAACCTCCGGCATCGAGCCCCTTAATTCGGGCCCCAGGCTTGATTTCTTCAAACATGCTCATGCGATCTACCTCTGCAAGATAGATCGGCGAAACGCGCCAAAAACGCAATGCGGCGAGCGATTTCTGGGAATGAGCAGGCTTCTTCCACCGTGGGCGTGTCCCAGGGAGCGGGCTCTAGGCGCGCTGCGCCCCCGAGCCGCCTTCAGCGTCTCGGCCATTGGGGTGACGATCCCTCACGCTACTTCGCGAACACAATGGACTGCATACCGACTGCCGCACGACCCGGTCAGCATCCGACCCGCCCGATCCAGTCGCGAAAGACTCAGGCTTTGCGCCGTGCAGTGTGAGAAGGTGCGCGAAACAAATATTGCGCGACCCTTGGCGGCTCGGCCAGTATTGACCGCTCCCCCATCGCTTCAGTCGCCAAGGTCTTCGCTTGTAATGTGCTGTCGGCCAATGACGCGGTAGAATTTCAACACGCTTACCTCGGGCTCGAACGTATAGAGGATCGTTCTCCCATGTGTCGCGAATGATCGCATATCAGCGCGGAACTCTGGACGTGGACGGCCTGCTCGCGGGTGCGCCACGATGGTCCTAAGACATACCTGCCGTATCTGTTCAACAAACGTAACCGCTCGTTCCGGATTGTCAGCACGAATGTAGTCGGCGATCTCATCGAGATCGTCGGCGAACCTTTGCGCGTAGAGAACCCTCATGCGGCGAGGCGGACTAGGCGGACTTCGCGCGGGAAGCGTGCGCCAAACGCGCGCCCCAAAAATCCTCGCTGCTTTCCATGAATCGACCAGATTGGAAGTCGGCATCCGCTTCGGCGACCTTCTTGGTGATCTCATCCCGCTCTGCGTCGGAGAGATCGCCGAACGAATCCTCAAGAATGTTTTGTGCGAGGTCGTCCTGAACCCGCGGCTCAAGCCGCTGCATATACGCGATCGCTTTTTCCATTAGCTTTGTCATTTCACAATTCTACACCAACCGCCCGGTTCGGCAACCTGCCCACCTCAGGCGGCCCGCGGCCTCGTCCTAGACGCCATCGAACGGTTGCCGCTATAGCCCTGCATCAAATTCGAATGAGGGTGGCGATGGATACGCAGCCTTCAAAGCTCTAGGAGCAACACTAGGCCGGACGCGGTGCGCACGCGCTGCAACGTCTCCTCAAACGTCTCCTTCGCTGATCCAGCAACAATATGTGGCGCGCGCTCCGCGTATATGCGTCGGGCTGCGACCCGGGACACCATGCGGCCGACGTCGATCCGAACAGCCAACACTTCTGGACTGTCACAGCCCTCTCTAACCGCACTGCTCAGAGTGGCCAAGACCGTTGGAAGTGATGCGTCGCCTTTGTCAGCCGCAGCGGCCGACAGCAAACGCGCTGGCAGTCCCACAAGAAATGCAAGATCGGGCACCAACCTCAAGACGAAATGCCGAGCATGGCTGCAAGCCCCCATGTCCGGCTTCGGATGTGTCGCTTCCACATCTTTGAGCGGCTCGCCTGCCATCCAGAGTTTGAGGAAGTCTTCAATCACAGGAAGGGCGTAGATGGCACGCTCTTCGTCCGATGCAAGCTTTTCGTACTCCCCTCCAAAAAGCCCTGCGACATTTTCAGGGCGGACAACCTCCATCAGTCGCAAGGGTTTCGCCTTGAGCCATGAAAGCAAGCGGGCAACAGCAATTGGGATGGTGAGCCCGTCGTTGTCGGCGAATAGACCCACGATCTCGCGAAGGCTCTCCACCGGGACACCAGTGAGGCCGGCTACTCCATCCAGCCATTTCTCGGTCTCCTTGGTCTCTTGTTCGCTTCGTGCCTTGAAAGCAGACTCTATGCGGCTTTCAACCCACGCTACTTCGGAGCGCTGTCGCGCCCGAAACGCTCCGAACGACCGCGACACGAGGTTGCGCATGGACGCGTCCCCGCCGTCATCACCCGCAGGCGGCAGTCGATTGAGCAGGTAGAGCGGCATACCGTCCCGAACGCCCGCGTGTATCGAGTCCAGCAATGATGTCAGCGGATCATCGATTTCCAGGCACTGGTCACTCTGGGAGAAGATCGATTGGAGCTTCATCCAGTGTCCGCCGATCGAGTTCGTCTTGTCGTCGAAAAGGGACGACACGGCTCGGAACGATCAATACGAAACCTTGCGAACTTTCCCCGGCCCTGCCAGCGCGACCGGCAGCGTTGAGCAGCTCGTGCGCTTCGAGCTGCGCGAACTTGTTCTCCGCTGGGTCAAACCGGCTGTCTCCCGAAATGATGACGACTTCGCTTGGTAGGTTCATCCCCTGTGCCACCGTCGAGGTGGCGAACAACACGTCAACGCCAGGACGACGCCTAAAAAGGGTTCTCGTGGAGTAGGCGCTCCTCTCTCAGCAGTAGTGAATGGTGGCTGACCGCGCCGCCTGCGAAGCTGCCGTCTACCTCAAGCTTGAGGTAGCAAAAAGAGGCCCCTCCCATCTCCTCGACGGCGATCCGGTGCAGAACGTGATCGTCATCGGTGAGCGTGACCGGCTTGGGTTCGACGAGGTTCCGAAAGTCACGGGCAGCTGCCTCAACCTGAGGCACGGTCTGGACGAAGACCAGTGTTTTCATCCCGCTCGTGGCAGCTCCAGCAGCAATCAATGCGCTCGTGTGATTACCATTGGGCGTCAGATACCACCTTCCGCCGGCCGCGCCGGTTGAGAAGTGATGCTCATGATCAAGCAAAGGCAAAAGCGCGTAGTCGTTCCTGTCTTGGGTAGCCACGTCTGCAGGAGGCTGAAAAAGCCCAACGGTTGAGCCATGAGCGTTTTCACGACCCCTGTAGGGGCATTCTTCTGCTTGGGACGATCCAGCCGAGCTTGCCGGAGCACGGCTTCGAGTTCAGAAATTCTCGTCGAAGGATAGACGACACAGCCGCGCACCTGCCGAGTGGGTTTCCACGCGAGGTCCAGATGAAGGCATTCTCGCCCCGTTAGCTCCTTGAGCCAGTCAGCGACCTCCTTTGTATTCTTCATCATTGCGGAGAGGAGCAGGAAGTCCGCGGACGGAGCCGCGAAGGCCAGGTTCAGAACGGCCAGCATTGCATCAATGCTCCGGCGGCTCTTTTCCGGCTCGCGCGGATGCAGGAGGTGGCACTCATCGAAGACGATGAGCCCCAAGTCTACAAACGCTTCGGGTTGCGCTGAGAGCAGCATGAGACAGCGCTCGGGCGTGGTCACGATCACCTCCGGCAACTGGACCAACCCGGTGGTCGACGTTTCATCCTCGACGTCACCTAGAATCTCGAAGGTGTCGAAGGTCTCCTTGAGGGCACGTGCTGTCTGATCGACGAGCGCGTGCGTAGGCACGAGAAAAACAACCTTCTTGCCACGCAACAGGGCCGTGGCGATCTTGAGTTCCGCGAGCGTCGACTTGCCTCCGCCAGTCGGAAAGCTCAACGAGGCGGACACGCCCACATCGAGGTAATGGCTCGCAATAGCCTGCTTGTGATTGCGCCAGAGGTAGGGCCGACGCCTTGCCATTCGCCTTATGACAGGCCACCACGACTCTTCCGAAACGCCATCGGGCGGCAAAATTCGCGACGTCGCGCTCTCAATTAGGTCCCGGTCGGCCGCCAAGAGGAGGTTCGCCAAATGCAAGGGACCAGGGAACAGACTGTAGACCTCAGTATCTGTCCCGAGAACGTCTCCCAGGGCACCTACACTGAAGATCTTTTTACCCGACGGAACTGGACCATTGGCGGTTCGATGCCACCTTCTTCAATCGGAGCATCGATCCGGCTGAGCAGCCGAGCAGCAAGGTTCTTCACACCATTTAGCAACGCACGGTACAAAGCCTCAACAGCAAGCTCCTGGCTCCCCTTCTTGCAGCTCCGGGACCTCGAGCGAACGAACCGCATCAAGATTTCCCTGACAAACAAGCCTGATTGCCGTCAGGACGGCGCCGTCAATGCGAGACTCGCTGCCTTCTGCGACCACGATCCTCTTTGCGCATTCAGCAGCGTCGGCGTGCGCCTCAGCGACCAGGAATAGCAGCGCCGCGCACACCTCTGGCGCAACGCTGCTTCCGTCAAGATAGGATGGTGTTCTATCCTGTGGCGCAATGCCGAGTAGGCACGCCTGGTAGGCGGAAGCGGCGACGAACGCCGCGGCATTGCGGTTCTCCCTGTGTGGTTCGAGGGCAACAAATGCTTCTTGCGCGGCCGCTAATCGGCGCATCTCAGAGAGTGCCTCGGCAAGCCGCTCGGATATCGCCCCCGGCTGACCTCGCAGCTGGATGCGAGCGGCAACAATCTCCGCGTAGGCCTCCGTTAGGCGCTTAGGCAGTCCTTGAAGGTCTAGGCCGGTTAACTGTGGCGACGAAGCGATCAAAGCCGAGGTGATGGGATCAAACACCGGCGACCTCATCGATTTTATGTTCCACCAACTGCGCGAACGTATTCATCCACGCCCTCAGGTCATCGAAGTGCATCGTTTCCGCACGACGACGCGCTACTGCACCCCTGGCCTGCCGTCGTACCCATCGAAAAGCCTCTGTCTGTCGGCGTCGGTAGCATGGGTCTCCCCGATGTGATGCTGACGCGATAGTGTCGTGCCTCTTGCCAGACAATTCGGTCGATCGCTTCGTCGACATTCAGGGCAGAAACGTTCGCTGATGAGCTTCGAGCAGACCGGTTGCCTCATGTGCAACTTCAGTAACTCTCCCCACGGCCTCAACGCCCTCGATCGAGGGCCAAACATCCTCCCCGATCATCTTGCGCGGATCTGTGGTGGCCTTGTCCTCGAAGATCACAACCGCCTCGATCGTCGTACCGTCGTTGCCAATTTCGAGTTGCATGCCATCGAAGCCCCTTATGAGCATGAAAAATGTGAGGCAGCTCGATGACGGTGCCATCCGCCTTCGATTGGTTGGCGGTGATCCAAGAGATCGTTTGAAATAGCCAGCCGTCGCGATGCCAGGGATCGCCGTTGCTGGCGACCTTGAGCTTTCGCTTAGCGTCCGTTGCGAATTCTTTGGGCGTGGCCGGCGGACGAACATCTAAACCTGCGAGGACCCCGGCCACGTGCCGATACTGGCCCAGTGCGACCCGCGCCACGCGCTCGGCGAGCACATTGACATCCGTTACGACCCACCTGGAGCCATGACACAGGTTGCCGTGGGCAATTGGTGTAAGAGTTATTGTCATTTTTCTTTGAACATTACTTTAGAAAAGTTGCCCATCCGCGAACAGGTCGAATATTCTTAAGCGAGTTGGGGCGATATTGCGTCAGTTTTGTTTGACCAACCCGAGCTCGTACTTTCAACCCCACGAGGGACTTGCGGACCGCTCGTATGACCCGTCAACTGACCGTTCCTCGATCTCGCGGATGGCCTCAATTGCGGGCCTGCCCAGGCTCACATCGCCAACATAGTCACGCAGGAAAGCGATATCGGCAGTCGTGCCCAGCCGGCCGACTATCCCAACAGCATAAATCAGGTCGTTGAGGCGATCGTGGTCGTTGTAGAACTTGAAATACCCATTGAGCAGGTCAGGGTTGTTGAGCGCCCGCTTTGCTAGGGCAATCGCTGCCATCGGCACCAACGACGCTATGGACTGAACCGGCGGCGGCAAGCCAGCCGATTGCGTCCATCCCTCGATCCGAATGCGTTCAACCAGTCGCAGACAGTTCACAGTGAGGCCTGCCCGATCGGCCTCGAGAAATGCCTGCGCCGACGCGCTGTTGGTCGTCCTTTCGGCGAGGCTGAGATCGGTTCGATTCATCCAGTAGAGTATTCTTCCGCAGGCACCCAGGGTCGCTGTATTGGCCGTGGCCTCGGCCGGCTCCGTGACATGTAGCGGCAATTGGTTTTGTCCGAACGCGAGGTGAGCCAGCGCAAACACCTCGATCGCCTCGCTCAGATTGAAACTATCCGGGCCAGGCGGCGTCAGGAAGCGGTCGAGAACAAGGGTGACTTGTCGGTTTGGAAGCGCGGCGATTTCGACGATGAGGGGCGCGACGAAAGCAGCGCTGTCCGAAACCCCGCGGGCCGCCATGCTAAGCATGGTTGCCCGTTCGGATGGAGCAAGGTCGTTAAAGATCGCGCAGTACGCGTTGGAATAAGGGTGATCCATACATGCGCTGTAGACGGAATAAGCACGTGCGCAAGCGTCCGGATCTTGCGGCGCCGCCAGACAGTCCGCAACCTCTCGTAGAACGACGTCCTTATACTCGTCTGCACTATCCTCCAGCGCACCGAGATGCTGAAGAGCTTCAACCACCGTCGTTGACAGGAAGATATGTGGTTCGTTGGGCAGCGCCTCAATCCTGTCGATGAGGGTTTGCCTCTCAGCATCATCGGCACGGCCGCACCAGCCAGCGCTGTCCATCAAATCGAGTTTGAAATGGTAAGGAGCGCCAGTCCAATAGCGGTCGAGCAGTTCCCCTATGACCGTCGCCGCAGCACTATCGAAGACGCCGTTGCGCCGAAAGAGGGCCAGGAGGAAATACACTTGCCCCAGTGACAAATCGGTCCTGCGCAAGCGCTCAAGGAGCATCGATCCGAGAGCTTCTTCACGGTGCCACGGAACGAGGCCTGCATGTAATCGGCTGCTAATGTGTGTCAGCCCTGGCGCTTCGCCATGCTGCGAAACATAGGCGGCGCCAAAGGCCTCGCTGCGAAGCGCTATTTTCTTTTCGCTAGCTTCATCCCTTAAGCGGGAACGTTCGGTGACAAGCCGCCGGTCCATGTGACCGGCCAGTTCAATGATCTTATCGAGATACGAACCAGCAGCGACACGAGCCGGCAGAGCGTGAACGAACGCGCGCTGCTGCTTTGTCCATGCGATTGTCGAGTGCTCGAAGCCGACCGACCACATCCCGGCTCCCGAAAGCGTCAAGCGCGCCGAAGCAATTTCTTCTGCCAGAATCTCGAAAACACGTTCGGCAACCACCTCCGCCCATTCCCGTGCTCTTCTCCCGCACCTTCCGGCTAAGCAGGCGTCGATGAGTTCAGCGTCTGCGAGTTCGGCCAAGACGCGTTCCAGGAGAACCGGATCATTGATCGCACCAAGAATGAATTCCCTACGTCGCTCGTGAATGGGATCGGCCAACGCCAATACGACTGCGGTCGCATCATTCGCGGCCACCCGGATCACCGCTTCGGCTGAGTACGCGTCCAGGAAGAGATCATGGCTGAAGCTCACGCGATCGCCGCGGATTGATAGAAGCCTATTGGTGACAAGGCTCGCTGTGATAGTTGGCGGTGACCCGCCGGTGGCGGTGCGGTCAAGATCGCGAATGGACATGCTGAAGGTTATCCGCTCCGTCATCCATCCGGCTATTGCCGCCAAGCGTGAAATGCCGAGCGCTGAAAGCTCGCCGAGCCGCGAGCGAACAAACATATCGAACAGATCAAAACGGCTCGCGTGCCCTGCCTTGCTGGCGCCAAGCTGACCAACCAGTCTCGCTTCAAGGCAGCTGTCGACGACCGTCAACAATTCCGCCGCGCTGGCCGATAGCGGTTGTCCAGCTGCGGCTTGCGTTGCAATAGCCGTTTTGAGATTCGAGCTGGGCGGCGCCACCGTATAGACGTCCAGACGTAGAAGATCAGCCCGACTGAGCGATGTTTGCGACGTGATCACGATCAATGCTTCGTACCGGCGCCCGAAGGCTGCGGCTCGACGAAGGAGGTCGACGCGCTGGTTCTCCGAGCATTCGTTGAAGCCGTCAATCGCCAGGAGGAGGGGTCGATTGAGACTTTGCGCCGACGCGATAACATCGCGAGCTTGGGCATCAACGATCTGCTGAACTTCATCGTCCAGCATCACTTTCATTGAGCCGCTGAAGTTCTTTGCGGCGATAGCAATCGGGATTCCGTCGCGCTGGGCGAATGCGATGGCAGCGCAATAGGCTGTAGCGGATTTCCCGCAGCCCGATGGTCCCAATAGGCAAGCGTCGGCGCCTAAAGTTATTCGACGTGTAACTTCCTCAGAGTCCATCGATCCTGTGTCGGCTTTCCAGGACGAACTCAGAATGTCGACCGTCAACGGCCCATACGTCCGCACAAATCCCTTCCTATACGACGTGAGAAGCTCTTCGGCCTTTGCCAGCGCTGGGTCGCATGCCGCCGCCACATCGGTCACGGCTATCAATCGGTGATGCTGAGCGAACGCCAACCACCGAGCGAGCGGCCAACCACCTGGACCAGCCTTCTCTAGCTCCGTCGGCAGCTCGTCTAGGTTGAGGATGGCGACCTTGAAGTCCCCCGACAATTCCGACCCTTCCGGAACGTGCGGTTCGAACACCAGTGCAGCTGTCGGATAGGGGGGCTCATCGGTCGCAAAGGCACGCATTGCATCGCGCAAGGCAAGGGCCGCATCGCGGGCCTGGAGGTAGGCGTTGCGAGTGCCCTTCCATTCGCCGCCGGCGATTTGTACCTGCCACGGCCCGTTAGGACCTCCACGCAGACGACGTCGATACCCCTTGGCTTCAATGACCAGAGCTCGCGTTTCCGTCAGCACGATGCAATCCAGCTGTCGACCACCGAGATTTACGTTCGCGAAGATCACGCATGAAATGTGGGCAGTCTCCAAGTGAGCCACAACACACGCCAGAACAGCCTGGACGGAGCCGTTCGCGACTGTATCGCCGATGAAGATCTTCGTATGGTTCAGGGCAGTTTTCATCTGAGGCGACGCCTATCGGGAGAACTCGGCGTTGATTGCGGAAGGATGGAACACTAAGCGACTATAGACAACGCTGGATTGTGCTTGCCGCTCGACGGCTGGATTTTCCACCAGACATCACCAGCCTTTCGCTGTCAGGTTACGTTTACACCGGTCAACGGAGTACCCGCCAATAGCAGCCCGCCTACGAGGGTAAACTCGTGCAGGTGCTAAGCGATTGGTGCCAGCCGTTCTCCGGCCTTCATTTCAACCGTCGTCGAGATGCTCCAATGTCGGCGGTAAATTCGATGTCCGCTGGGGGCCAAAGACTGCCCCCTTGCGAACCTGTCCACACCTGTCTCCGCCGCGCAATATGTCGTATGGTAGCCTTCAAGTATATGAACGAAATCAACAAGTTGGATGCCACAGAACTGTGGCTCACGGTTCCGCAGGCAACGTTGCTATGCGCACAGTCCGGTCTCCCCCGCACGATCAAGACCATTCGCCGCTGGGCTCAGAGGTCTTCAGAGAACCCAGATCAACCGGAAATCATCGCCCAAAAGCAGGACACGGAGAACGGCTTCCGCTGGCTGATCGAACGCAACTCCCTTGACGTGAAAATTGCCCAGGAGTTGGAGTTCGATCGGCGTGCGACCGAGGGTCAGGTGCGGAGTCCTGAGCACACGTCGCTCACAGGTCCGGACATCGGCGCAGCGGTTCCGCCTGAAGGAACAACACCGGACATATCCACGCCCCTGGACGACATGTCCGGACAGGAGCGGGCCGACTTCTCGCAACGAGAGAGATTCGAGGCCGACGCTAGCATCGTCGAATTCCTAAAGAAGCAGATCGAGGTCAAGGATCGGCAGATCGAAAGCCTGATGGATCGCGACCGCGAGACGAACGTCTTGCTCCAAGGATTGCAGTCCTCGCTGTCCGGCGTTGTGAACGCGTTACCTCCAAGGATTGAAGTTCGTTCCGAACGGGGAGCGCGCAATTCGGAGTGGACAACGGAGTGGACGAACAGCCCGATGGTGTATGATTGAGCCATGGGAGAATTCAAAGAAGTTGGAGGCATGTTCGACAAGGGCAAATTCAAAAAGCGTCCGCGCTACAGCGTCGTGCTTCACGATGTCCGCGAAAAGCTCGGCCTCTCGCTTAACACCTACGTCGTCATCGATAGCATCCACAAGCTCTCGACAAGCGACCACAAATTTCCATTCTGCATCATGTCCAAGGAAGACCTCGCGGACTTTCTGATGATCAGCAGGCGAACCGTCTTCCGTGCGCTGGACGAAGCGGTTGAGCTTGACCTCATCGAGCGATCTGAACGCGGTTTGCGTGCAACAGAGAAGTGGATTCGCTCCGTCGAAATTTATTCGATCGGTACGCGCTGATACTCCGGGTGCCAAAAAGACACCCACAGTGCCATGACCCACCCGCCACCCGTCGTTTGCCAGTTTGCCAGTTTGACACTTTGCCGGTGCCAACCTGGCACCGCGTTCGTGCCACTCCGACACCGGCGCAGTGCCATCTCGGCACTACTCTATATTAGTAGGATAAGTATATGAAATTGATAGATATTAATAGAGAACAGCGAAGGAGAAAACGACCGACGACCATGGGTGTGTTGTCGGCGCAGGACGGCCTCTACTCGATTCTTGAGGAAGGGGCAGGGCTCGCCTCAGAATTGGAGAACCTGACCACTGCGTTTTGCGAGGCGTTCCTCGCCCTGGTGGACACTCGTTGCGAGACGCCCGACACAATCGAGTGGTGACCCTCCGCCGCCGTTCGCCCTAAGAAGATGGCCGCAGCAGTCGCCCTCCCAGTGCGTACCTCGCCAAGTGGCGCTTCTGGCCCGAAGCGGACGTTGCCTGTCGCCCCTCACCTAGCCCATGACTTCTGAAACCGACACCTTGCGATCCTCTGCCAGCGACAGGCTGAGCGCATCGGCCGTCGCGATGGCGGCCATGGCGGCTGAGCCGTCGGTGAGCGATGCGAATTCTGGTAGCGGCGTGCCGCCCATCATCAGGCCGTGGAAATAGGTCAGCTCGTGCTCGACGATGCCGCGCAGCCATAGCGGGGGCTCAATCGATGGATTGCCGTACATGATAGCGCCGTCCATCGTGCTGTTGCGGTAGATCGCGGTACGGTCAGCGTCCTCCTCGGCGCTGCGATGCAGCAGGAATGTCTCGTGGCGACTCGGGGCGCGCAGTTCGACACCAGTCTCCTGCATGTCTACGCGAATGGCGCCCTCGCTGCCCTCGATCAGCACGTAATGCTCGGGCCAGCGGAAGGCGGAGCCGTACTGGAGCGTCGCAAAGCGTTTATTTGCGAATTCTAGCGTGATCAGCAGCAGATCGTCTTCGTCGCCGAAGGCCGGACCCTGGTGCGCGACATTGCCGCCCGACATGGTGACGCGCTCGGCGGGGCCCATGATGAACTGCACGAGGTCGAGCTCGTGGATGTGGTGGTAGAGATGCCCGCCCGAGAGCTCGCGCCTCTTTTCCAGGTCACTGATCTCTGTGGCGCTTCCCAGCCATTGCGGGCGGCGCTGCAGAACAGGATGTCACCCAGCGCGCCCTCGGCGATGAGCGCCTTTGAGCGGCGGACGCCGTCCATGAAGTTCATGACGTGGCCTGCCATGAACAGCACGCCCGCTTCGCGCGCGGCCTCGACCATGCGCTTGCAGTCGGCATAGGACAGCGCGATCGGCTTTTCGCAAAAGATGTGCTTGCCATTCTTGGCCGCAGCCAGCACCGGCTCAATATGGGCCCAGTTGGGAGAGGCTACAATGACCGCATCGACATCGGCGCTAGCACAAAGCTCAGCGATGCTATCAGCGTGACGACCGCCGACCTCATCGACAAGCGCGCGTGCATTTTCTGGGTCATAGACAGCTGTGATCCGGGCGCCAGGAAGCTTCGCCAACGCACGGCCGAGGGCCCGCCCGAAATATCCTGCGCCTACTATGCCATAGCGAATATGTGACATGCTTGGTCCTTTGCGATGGTCACTTCACCGAGCCGTCGGCTAGGCCGGCCGCGATGTACTTCTGGATGAACATGAAGAAGATGATCGAAGGCATGACCACCACCACCGACGCTGCCATCATCGCGCCCCAGTCGAGCACTCCGAGCCGCTCAGCGAATAGAGCGCGACGGCGATCGGCATCCGATCCGAGGAGTTGATGAACAGCAGTGCGAAGAGGAACTCGTTGAAGGCGTTGCTGAACGTGCAGACAGCCGTCGCGACGATACCTGGCAGAATGACCGGTGAAGCGATGGACAAGAAAGTGCGCACGCGTCCAGCGCGGTCGACATAGGCCGCCTCCTCGATCTCGATCGGCACTGTCTGGTAAAAGGCGGTCAGCATCCAGACGGCGTAAGGGATCGAGAAGGACAGGTAGGCGAGCACCAAGCCGAAGTAGGTGTTCGAGAGCCCAAGCGTAATCATGATGATCGTGTAGGGCACCGCCAGCAAGATCGGCGGGAACATGTAGGTGCTGATCAAGACCTGCGTTAGTCGCTGGCCGACCTTGGGATAAAATCGAACAATGCCGTAGGCAGCCGGCGCGCTGATGGCGATCGTCAGCACTGTGGTCGATAACGAGATGAACAGACTGTTCCCTAGGTTCCTGATCGCGCCCAGCTCGAACAGCACGCGCCTGTAGTGTTCGAGCGTGAAATCGCGCGGCCAGAATGACAGCGAGTTGCTGGCCAGCTCGGTGGAGCTCTTGACCGACGAGATGATGATCCAGGCGAGGGGAAACGTCGCCAAGACGGCCAGCATACCCAGGAAGGCGTACGGGATGGAGTAGCTGGTCAGCTTTCTGAGGACAGGAATCATTTCGTGGGGTTCCTCTCCCAGCGGCTCACCAGTCGGAAGGCAAAGGCGGCGAGGATCAGAAGGAAGAGAAGCAGCAGGACCGTAATGGCCGATGCCATGCCAAGCTGCCTCAGCCCCCAGCCCGTTCGATAGGCGTAGATGGGGAGTGTCGTGGTCATGCCGGCCGGTCCGCCGCCGGTGATCAGAAACAGCAGCTCGAAATTGTTGAACACCCAGATGGTGCGCAGGATCAGCAGCAGTCCGATTACGCGTCGTACATGCGGCATGGTGATAAACCAGAAGCGCTGGAAGCCGCTGGCGCCATCGATCTTGGCGGCCTCGTACTGGTCACTGGGTACGGTCTTCAGGGCCGCGAGGATGTTGATCATGAATAGCGGCGCGCCGAACCAGATGTTGATCGCCAGCGCCACCCCGAACACCAACTGCGGATCAGCGAGGAAGCTGATGTTCCCGTCCGTGATCTGGATGGCATTGAGCAGCTTGGGCAGGAATCCGTAGACGTCGTTGAGGATCCAGCGCCACGAGAACGCGATCACGATCGCCGGGAAGGCCCAAGGAATGATCAGGAGGGTACGAAACACGCCCGAAAAGCGGGGAATCTTCTCGAGCGCCAGTGCGGCCAGCATTCCGACGACGAGCTGACCAAGGACAGAGCCTGCCGTCCACTTCATGGAGTTGGCAAATGCGTTCCAGAAGTCACGGCTCTGCAGGATGGAGGCGAAGTTCTGAAAGCCGACGAAGCCATAGACGGCTTTGAGAAGGTTGCGGTTGGTGAAGCTGAAGAAAATGCTCGAGAGCACCGGGTAGAGCAGCAGCGCGCCAACGACCAGCATCGCCGGGAGCACGAACCAGAACCCAGCAATGTTTGAGGAACGGTCTTTCACGACTTTCGCCTGAAAGGGCCGACGACCAGAAGGCCGCCGGCCGTCCTATGGGAGGACCTGCTGCTAGTCGGCGAACGTCACGCCGGCGCCGACGAATATGTCGTTGAGCTTATCTTCAGCGGCCTGCGCGGCGGCCACCACCGGTGTGCCGTTGAGAATGATGTCCTGGAACATCTGTTCGATGACGGCCTGGCTGGTGATGAGGCCGGCCTGAACCTTCGGGCCGGTTTCCATGCCGATGGCAGAGCCCAGCGGGATCACCTGATCGATCACGGCTACGCTGCTCGCGAACTGCTTGAGGGGTGTCGTTGGCGAGGTAAGCTGGCTGGTCGGAGATGCCGCTCAGGGCCGGCAGCATGCCGCCCGGCACCGAGTGAAGGAAGTTGATGTATTCAGCATCTTCGTAGAGGCTCTGCAGGAAGGCCTTGGCGGCTGGCTGGTTCTTGCCGACGGCCCAGGCCACGAGCGCGATGTTGGAGGTTTCGCCGCCATAGACGGGGTCGTCGGCGTTGAGGCGAGGCAGCGGAGCGGCAGCGATGTCGTCCAGGATGTCGGGGGTGTTGGATTTCACGCCGCCGATGTGGAAGCCCGAGTTAAAATCGAAAGCGGTCTTGCCTTGGTAGAACAAGGTCGCCTGATCGAGCACGTTGTAGTTGATCGAACCCTCGGGCGAGACGGTCTTGTAGAGATCGACCCAGTAGTTGATGCCGTCGATAGCAGCCGGCGAAGTCAGATCCGCGCGACCACTGGCATCGATGAGGGTGCCGCCAGCGGAGCGCACGTAGAAGTTGAGGTAGCGCGTGCCCATCCTGTCATTGGTGCCCAGCGGCACCGAGACGCCATAGGTGTCGGGCGCGTTGTTGAGCGCGATAGCAGCGTCCTTCAGCTCGGCCCAGGTGGTCGGCACCGCGATGCCCTTGGCGTCGAGCAGATCCTTGCGGTACCACATCACCTGCGCGTGCGAGTAAACCGGGATCGAGTAGCTGGCGCCATCCTTTTGGCCCTCGCCAAGCGATGCCTGGTAGAAGCGGTCGCGACCGATAGTATCGATCACGTCGTCGACTGGCGCGAGCGCACCGATATCGATCATCTCGACGACCTGGTTGGGCAGGGCCGTGCTGATATCGGGCACCTGGCCAGCAGCGATGCCGGTTGTCCACTTGGTGTTGAACTCGGCCCAGCTGAAGGTCTCGATGGCGATCTTCACATTGGGATGCTCAGCCGTGAACTTGTCGGCCATGCGCTGCATGTACTCGGCGCGCGGCCCCTGCGTGAAGCTCGACCAGAAAACCAGGTTGCCGGACAGGTCATCCTGTGCGGAGGCACCGCCGGTAAGAGCGCCAAGGGCCAACGCACTGCTGAGCGCGAGGGCCTTTAGGGTACGATTCGGATAGTGGAGGTTACGTTGCACTTTGATTCTCCCTTGGTGTGCAAATGCAGGCGTCAAGACCGGCCGAGTAGGCCGGTCTCGCTAGAATGCTGGCGATCTTTGCCGCCTCTTCGTCGTTGAGCGCGCGTTGCGGGCGCGCCATGACATTGGTGTCGATGATGCCGAGGTGGCGCATGGCGGTCTTGAAGGCACCGACGCCGGCTGACCCACCGCTGGTGCGCGCGGCCGATACCCAGACCATCTCGAACAGGCGACAGAGGCGCTCCTGCTCACTGCGCGCCGCAGTGAGGTCTCCGGCCTGACAATGCTCCCATAGCCGCACGTAGCCAGCTGGATCGACATTGGCGAGGCCCGGCACGACGCCGTGAGCGCCCATAGCGAGCACACTGTCGACGACGATCTCGGAACCGGTCATGGCGAAGAAGTCCGGCAGGTGGGCGGTGTCGGCAAGCACGTAGCGCAGGTTGCCGTCATCGGCGCTCGAATCTTTCAGGCCGGTGATGGTGCCCTCGCAAGCAAGCGTGACGGTGGTCTTGCGATCGAGCTTGAGGCCTACGCAGACCGGGATGTCGTAGGCTATGAGCGGAGTGTCGATGGCCTCGCGCACATACCGGAAGTGGTCGATGGTCTCGGCAAGATTGGTGCGGGTATAGAACGGCGCTGTAACGACGACGGCGGCGGCACCGGCTGTCTGCGCATCCCTGGCGTGGCCGATGACCCGGTCGGTGGTCGGATCGATCGCCCCGACGATCACGGGCACGCGTCCAGCTGCGATCTTGACTGCGAACTCTACGATCTTGCGGCGGGTCGCTTCGTCGTGGAACACCACTTCGCTGGTCGAGCCGAGCACGAAAAGCCCATGCACGCCATTTTCGATCAAATGCTCGAGTACGCGCTGGTAAGAGGGGTAGTCCACCTCGAACGATGACGTCAGCGGGGTAACGACCGGGGGCACGACGCCAGTAAACAGGGGCACTTCAGTTCTTTCTGCTTCAGGTTTTTGGAGCGGCAGAGGCCGGGACAGGCTTCACGCCTGCGGTGACCTTCTCGCGATTGAGGGCGACCAGGTCCTGGATGCCGCGATAATGTGCATCAAGGCGCAGGCGGGCGCCGGCAACGTCGCGCGCTGCGATCGCGTCGACGATGCTCTGGTGTTCGCGCCAAGTGTCGAGCGGCGCGGGGTTGCCGAGGTCGGCGAGGCCAGAGGCCTTGTAAAACGCGAGCCAGAAGATCTCGAGCAGCGCCGTCAGCATGCGATTGTTCTGGCAACGGAACAGGAGCTGGTGGAACTCCTGGTCTTCAGCGGCGATGGGTTCGTGGCGAAGCGCCTTGGCGTGCATGGTGTCGGTGACACGACGGAGCTCGGCGATATCGTCGTTGCCGATGAGGGCGATGGTGCGTTCGATCAGCCCTACTTCGAGCACGCGGCGAATGTCGCGCAATTCATCGATGTCGCGCAACGAGTCCTGCAGTCCGTATGCGAGGTTGTCGAGCAGCGGCTGGAACGAGAATTCCTTGACGAACACGCCGATGCCCCGGCGCGTCTCCAAGACCCCAACGGATTCGAGCGCCTTAATCGCCTCGCGCATCGAATTGCGGCCGATGCCCAGCTGTAGCGCCAGCGCCGATTCAGGCGGCAGAGGATCGCCTGCCTTCAGATCGTTGTCGACGATGTAGACGCGCAGGCTTTCCTGCGCGGTGACATGCAGTAGCGGGGCGCGTTCGACGGGCTTGATTGGCTTGATTGTCATCCAGGGTCTCTCCAGGAACGCTTGTTCTCTACCAACCTATAGGATATCCTACAAGTCGGAAAATGAGGAGACGAAATTGGGCCAAATGCTCGATTCACTGGCCCGTATGCTGGCGGGGGCGCACCGCGACCCCACCATTCGATTGAACGGCGAGCTCTTTGCTGAGCTCGATTTTTGGGAGGCGCAGCAGGTCCAGGCTCTCACCCTGCAGCTGCTCGCCGATAGCGTGCCGGTCAGCAAAGTGGCCATAGATGGCGAGGGCCGCGCGGTCGCTGCGCCGATCTATGGCAGTCTCGTCGCCCGCAGCGGAGACACGATCGATCTGCCGCAGCGCGGCTGGCTCGGCATTGAGGTAGAGATCGCGGCTCGGCTGGGACGCACCCTCACACCCGCACTGGCGGCTGGGGGCGCCGAGGCTGTGCTCGCTTCGGTCGAGAGCTTTCATGTCGGCATCGAGATCGTCGGCTCACGCTTCGCCGACCGCTTAACGGCGGGGCCAAATGGCGGTTTTGCGGACAACATGAACAGCGCGGGCTACATCTGGTCTCAACACGCTTGGACTGGCGGCACGGAGATCGACGGCTTGCCAATTACGGTCGCCATCGACGGGGAGACAAGCTGGCAGGGCACCGCCAAGGCACCGTTCGGCAAATTGCTCGACCCCATCATCGCCTATGCGAACACGCCGCTTGCCTTCCGCGCGCTGCAGGCGGGCATGCTTGTGACCGCTGGCACCCTGTGCGGGCTGGTCGAAGTGGGCGCCGCTCCTCGTCAGATCTCGGCGACATTTGCCAACGCGCCCGCGGTGACGTTCGCAGTCCGCCAGCCATCAGCCTGATTTCGGGAGACGAAACCGTGCATATCAACGATCTTCGCAATGGGCTCGTGGTGTCGTGCCAGCCTGTCCCGGGCGGCCCAATGGACAGTTCCGAAAGCGTCGTCGCCTTCGCGCTCGCGGCGCTCGCAGCCGGTGCTCGAGCGCTGCGCATTGAGTCGCTGAACTTTGTGCGCCATGTGCGCGCGGCTACCACCGCCCCCATCATCGGCATCGTCAAGCAGGACCGCGAGGACTCGCCCGTCCGCATCACGCCGACGATCGACCTTTTATTGGGGCTGTGCGATGCGGGCGCCGATATCGTTGCCTTCGACGCGACGCGCCGAACGCGCCCGGTGACAGTTCGCGACCTTGTCGCCGCAGCCAAGGCCCGGGGCCGGCTGACCATGGCCGATTGCTCCGACATCGAGGATGCGCGCGAGGCGCTCGCAGCGGGCGTCGATATCGTAGGCACAACCATGTCCGGCTATGCTGGCGGGCCGGTGCCTGTCGCGCCCGATCTTGCGCTTATCACCGCGATACGAAAGCTCACGGCCAACGTCATCGCCGAGGGCCGGTTCAATTCCCCCGCACTCGCCGGCGAAGCGATTCGGCGCGGCGCCATGTGTGTGGTGGTGGGGTCGGCGATCACGCGGACTGAGCACGTCACGTCGTGGTTCAAGGCCGCCGTCGATGCGGCGGCCACGCCGACGCCGACGATCCTCGCGGTCGATATCGGCGGCACCAAGCTCGCCGCGGCGCTCGTCGAGAACGACACCGTTCGCGACACGTTCAGCCTGGAGACCGGCGGCTCGGCGAACCCCGGTGAGTGGCTGCGCGCCATCGCTGCCCACTACCGCGACACCCGCCATTCGGGTGTCGCGTTCGCCGTATCCGGCCTGATCGAGCATGGGTGCTGGTCAGCGCTCAACCCGGCGACGCTACGCGTGCCCACCAACTACCCGTTGGTCGAGACGGCCGAGGCGATCTTCAAGGTGCCGGCCATTGCGTTCAATGACGCGCAGGCGGCAGCCTGGGGCGAATATGCCTGGGGCGCGGGCGAGCGTGAGGATCTGGCGTTTCTGACCATCTCCACCGGCATCGGCGGAGGGGCCGTGGTGAATGGCAAGCTCCTCGGCGGTCTCGCCGGTCATTTCGGACTCTGGCGCTCCCCAACACAGGGCTTGGGTCCGCTCGAGGATCAGGTCTCGGGGCGCTGGCTCGCGGCGCAGGCACAGGACGCCGGCTTCAACATGGACGCAAAGGGTGTATTCGCCGCCGCAACGGCAGGCGAACGTTGGGCCCACGACGCCATCTCCGCGTCAGCAGCCAAGGTCGCGAACCTTTGCGCGGACGTACAACTGGCCTTTGACCCCCGCCGGATCGTTATCGGCGGCGGCATCGGGTTGGGCGAGGGTTTCCTGGACCTCGTAGCCGAAAGACTCTCTCGGCTTCCTCTGAGACTTCGCCCAGTCGTCACTCCCGCTCGGCTCGGACCAAATGCCGGCATTGTTGGTATCGCGAGTCTGGCCTCTATCGGCTGACCCCCTGTCGCTTCAAAGCAAGGACGTGCGCCAATTCTCCCCGGACGGCCGCTGAGGAGTGGCCGGACTCGGCCAATGGCCGCTTCTGGCGGATTGTGTTGATTTAGTCGGCGGTTGATCGGCGGCCATTGTCGTGATTCCGTTCTGCATGTGGGTGCAGGAGGACGGGACGATGATGGGGATGCAGGTCGAGGCGGCGCAGCTGTTCTACGAGTTCCGGCTCGACGATCACGTCCCCTCCGATCACCTGCTGCGACGCATCGACCGCTTCCTCGACCTTGAGAGCGTGCGGTCCCAGCTAAGCCCTTCTATAGCACCATCGGTCGACCCTCGACCGATCCGGAACTGATGATGCGGATGCTGATCGTGGGTTACTGCATGGGCATCCGGTCCGAACGGCGGCTGTGCGAGGAGGTGCACCTCAACCTCGCCTACCGCTGGTTCTGCCGGCTCGGGCTCGAGGGCAAGGTGCCGGACCATTCTACCTTCTCGCGCAACCGGCACGGCCGTTTCCGTCAGAGCGATATCCTGCGGCACCTGTTCGAGACGGTGGTCGAGCGCTGCCTGCGCGAGGGCCTAGTGGGCGGCGAGGGCTTTCGCGGTCGACGCCAGCCTGATCGCAGCCGACGCCAACAAGCAGCGCTCTGTGCCAGGAGAGGAGTGGCGTGTTGATGCAGATGCGGGTCGGGCCGTGCAGGAGTATCTGGCCACGCTCAACGATGCCGCCTTCGGCGCAGCGAGCACGGTCACGCCCAAGTTCATCTCGCGATCTGACCCAGCCGCTCAGTGGACCGGCGCCCACAAGGGCCATGCGTTCTTCGCCTATGCCACCAACTACTTGATCGACACCGACCACGCGGTCATCCTCGATGTTGAGGCGAGCCGCGCCATCCGCCAGGCCGAGGTCGGCGCCTCGCGCACCATGCTTGACCGGACCACCGAGCGCTTCGGCCTGACGCCTCAGAGCCTGGTTGCCGACAGCGCCTATGGCTCGGCCGAGAACCTGGCCTGGCTGGTCAAGCAGCGCGGGATCGCGCCGCATATCCCGGTGTTCGACAAGTCCAACCGCACCGATGGCACCCTCTCGCGCTCCGACTTCGTCTTCGATGCCGAACAGGACCGCTATACCTGCCCGGAGGGCAAGCACCTGGTGCAGTTCCACCGAACCTATGCCACGCCGCGCTCCGGCATCACCAAGGAGGGGACGCGCATCTATCGCGCCAGCAAGCGCGACTGCGATGCTTGCGAGCTCAAGCCTCGATGCTGCCCGAACACCCCGGCCCGCAAGATCCCGCGCGACCTCGATGAGGACGCTCGCGACGTGGCCCGCGCCTTGGCCAACACGCCAGCCTACGAACGCTCAAGGCATCGGCGCAAGAAGGTCGAGATGCTGTTCGCCCACCTCAAGCGCATCCTCCGTCTCGGCCGACTCCGACTGCGCGGACCATGCGGCGCCCGCGACGAGTTCCTCCTCGCCGCCACCGCCCAGAACCTCAGAAAGCTTGCCAAGCTGGGGTCGATGGCGGTGCTTGCGTAGGTGAAGCAGGTATCCGGCGGGGTAGCATCCGCCCAGGAGCCAAGCTCACCCGGCACGAACAGGCCTCCCAAACAGACCGAACGCAGCGAGATCGCCGACTAAATCAACGATATCGGCGCGAAGCAGACGCTCTGGCCTGAAGTGGCCGGGTAGAGAACGGCATTAGGACTGACCGTGGAATGTTGCCCACGGCCAACCTGTGAGAAGCAGGCGGCTGACGCCCCTCAGGACCGGTCTGCTGGAAAAGCCTGGAACGCAGCGCTTACTTGCTTCACGCGCTCGCTTCCCGTTGCAAAAATCGGTCGGCTCACCTATTCCATTTGGTCGGAACGGACTGCAACACGAAGAGCGTGCCAAATCCGTGCCAAACGCTCACCAGGTAAGTGCGCAAGTGCCTGAGTTTGCGGGTGTAGCTCAATGGTAGAGCAGAAGCTTCCCAAGCTTACGACGAGGGTTCGATTCCCTTCACCCGCTCCATCTTTCCCCCGGCCCCGCTCCACCTGTTCGTGCCTCCGCGCGGCGTCGATGCGCGTCGGGAACGTCGCCGACCGCCGCATCGCCTTTCATCCTATCAGCATCTCTGATAGAGACCGCTGATCGCTTCAGAAGTTCAGGATCGCCGCCGTGACTCGCAATTTCCTGGTCGTCGATCCCGAGGAGGGCATCGAGGTGCTGCGCGGGCTCGTGTCGCCGATCCGGGCGCGCATCCTCAAGCTCCTGCATGTCGAGGGAGCGATGAACGTCAACGACATCGCCCGCTCGCTGAGCCTGCCGCAATCCACCGTCTCCACCAACATCCAGGTGCTGCAGGATGCGGGGCTGATCCGGGTCGAGACCCGCAAGGCGAGGAAGGGCAACCAGAAGATCTGCCACTCGCTGTTCGACGAGGTGCTGGTGATGTTCAAGGAGGACATCCGGCCGCTCAGGTCGAACGCCATCGAGGTGGCCATGCCGATCGGGCTCTATACCAGTTGCGAGGTCTCGGCGCCGTGCGGCCTGTGCTCGGTCGAGGGCATCGTCGGGCTGCTCGACGTGCCCGACACCTTTCTCGATCCCGATCGCATGAAGGCCGGGCTGGTCTGGTTCACCCGCGGCTATGTCGAGTACCAGTTCCCCAACAATGCGCGCCTGGCGCAGCGACGGATCAACTCCATGGAATTCTCCATGGAACTCAGCTCCGAGGTGCCCGGCACCAGCGCCGACTGGCCGTCCGACATCACCGTCTCGGTCAACGGCAAGGACATCGGCACCTGGACCTCGCCGGGCGATTTCGGCGACAAGCGGGGCGTCTACACGCCCGACTGGTGGAAGCTCAAGGGCAGCCAGTATGGCAAGCTCAAGGCGTTTCGCGTCAACGGCACCGGCACCTATGTCGACGGCATGAAGATCTCGCCGGTCTCGCTCAAGGATCTCGATCTCGACACGCACCACTCGATCCGGCTCCGCATCGGCGTCAAGGCCGATGCCAGGCACCCCGGCGGCATCAACATCTTCGGTCGCGGCTTCGGCAACTACGATCAGGACATCCTGATGCGCCTCGACACCGACACCTGAAGGCGTGCCGGCCTTCGCCGGCGCTTTTCCCGTCCGATCCCACTTGACGCCTTTCGCGCTTTCATATCATCTGCACCGATATAAATCAGAACATTGGTTGTCTGGGAGGACGGCATGCGGGCCACGGTAACGGCGCATAGCGATTATACCATTTCGAGGATCGACGACCGCGTCTACGGTGCGTTCCTCGAGCATCTCGGCCGCGCCATCTACACCGGCATCTACGAGCCGGATCATCCCACGGCCGACGCGGACGGAATGCGTGGTGACGTCGCCCAGCTGGTGCGCGAGCTGAAGATCCCGATGGTCCGCTATCCGGGCGGCAATTTTGTTTCCGCCTACAACTGGGAGGACGGCATCGGCCCCCGGGACCAGCGCCCGACCCGGCTCGACCTCGCCTGGCACACCTCCGACAGCAACCAGGTCGGCATCCACGAGTTCGCCGCCTGGTGCGACACGGTCGACACCCAGATGATGCTGGCCATCAACCTGGGTTCGCGCGGCCTCGACGAGGCGCGCAACTTCCTCGAATACGTCAACGGGCCGACCGGCTCGTACTGGGGCGACCTCAGGAAGAAGAACGGCCGCGCCGACCCCTTCGACGTCAAGCTGTGGTGCCTCGGCAACGAAATGGACGGGCCCTGGCAGGTCGGTCACAAGACCGCCCACGAATACGGCCGGCTCGCCAACGAGGTCGCCAAGACCATGCGCGCCTTCGACAAGTCGCTCGAACTGATCGTGTGCGGCTCGTCGCACTCCAACATGCCGACCTATCCCGACTGGGAGCGCGAGGTGCTGGAGCACACCTACGAGTCGGTCGATCACATCTCGCTCCATATGTACTTCGCCAACCGCGAGAAGAACACGGCCAACTATCTGGCACTCAACGAGAAACTCGATCGCTATATCGGCACGGTGGCTTCCACCATCAACTTCGTGAAATCCAAGAAGCGCTCCAGTCGTGATGTCTACATCAGCTTCGACGAATGGAACGTCTGGTATCATTCCAACAAGCAGGACCGCGCCATTCTCGACGGCAACTCGGGCTGGCCGCATGCGCCGCGCCTGCTCGAGGACATCTACAATTTCGAGGATGTGCTGCAGGTCGGGCTGATCCTCAACACCTTCATCCGCCGCTCCGACGTGGTCAAGCTCGCCTGCATCGCGCAGCTGGTGAATGTCATCGCCCCGATCATGACCGACCCCAAGGGCCAGGCCTGGCGGCAGACCATCTACTATCCCTACTACTTCGCCTCGGTCTACGGCCGCGGCACGGCGCTGCAGCTCGCCGTCAACTGCCCCGGCTACGATGCCGAGCACGGCGACAATGTCGGCTACGTCGATGTCTCCGGCGTGCGCAACGCGGAAGAGGGGACCGTCACCTTCTTCGCCGTCAACCGCCATGGCAGCGAAACGATCGACCTCGAGGTGAGCCTCGAGGGGTTCGGGGCCGGGACCGTCATCGACCACCAGGTGATGACCCATGCCAGTCTCGAGGCGGTCAACACTGCTGCTGACCAGCACAATGTCGCGCCCCGGCCGGGCAGCGGAGCGCGGATCGAGGGCAAGCTGCTTTCCCTGCGGCTCCCACCCTATTCATATCAGATGATCCGCATCAAAGCCTGATCTGCAACCGCGGAAGTCGAAGCCATCGCTTCTGCCCGGTGACGCCCTTGCGGCGCCGCCGGGCGCTTTGTGCTGGCTTAAGATATTGAGCCGGCATTCATATTCAGTATTCACTTGTTTGATTTGTATCATCATGGCCGTTGACAAGCTGTGGCCTTCGGCTAGCATTCGCGGCGGAATGCTGAAGGGCATTCCCAACGACCTACGGGAGGAATCGGGTCATGAAGACATTCCTGAAAGCAGCCCTTGTCACGACAGCGCTGCTCACCACTGTCGGCGTCGCCACTGCGGCTGAGACCGTGGTCTGGTGGGACTTCCTCGGCGGCGGCGACGGCGTCCGCATGAAGAAGCTCATTGCCGACTTCAATGCCGAGAACGCCGGCAGCATCGAGATCCAGGGGACGACGCTCGATTGGGGCGTGCCGTTCTACACCAAGGTGCAGACTTCGGCCGCCGTTGGCGAAGGCCCGGACGTGATGACCTATCACGCTTCGCGCATTCCGCTGGCCGTGAGCCAGGGTACGCTCGCCGAGCTTTCCGCTGACGATTGGGCCGCGATGGGCCTGGGCCCCGACAGCTTCGCCAAGGAAACCTTCGAGGCGGTCAATGTCGATGGCAAGCAGTATGCGGTGCCGTTCGATACCCACCCGATCGTGCTCTACTACAACAAGGACAAGCTGGCCGAAGCCGGCCTGATCGGCGCCGACGGCCTGCCCGCTGGCCTCGACGGCAAGGACAACTTCCTCGCCGCACTGCAAAAGCTCAAGGACGGTGGCACGCAGTATGGTCTCGCCATGACCACCGCAGACGGTGGCTTCGCCTTCCGCACGATCTACTCGTACCTGTGCCAGCAGAATGGCGTGATCGGCACTGACGGCGGCTGGCTCGAAGGTGACAATCTCGACAAGCTCGCCAACGCGGTGCAGGTCGTCGCCGACTGGGTGAAGGCGGGCGTGACCCCGGAATATACCGACTACCCGTCGGCCGTGGCGCTGTTCACCTCGGGTGAGGCTGCGAACATGATCAACGGCGTGTGGGAAGTCCCCACGATGGCCGACCTCGAAGCGCAGGGCAAGCTGTTCAACTGGGGTGCCATCGAGCTGCCGGTGCTGTTCGATCGTCCGTGCACCTACGCCGACTCGCATGCGTTCGCGATCCCGAACAATGCCGGCAAGACGCCGACCCCGGAAAAGCACGCCGCCGTGCTCAAGGTGATCAGGTGGATGTCCGAGCATTCGCTGTTCTGGGCCACCGCCGGCCACGTTCCGGCCAACGCCACGGTGCAGGCCTCGGACGAGTACAAGGCGATGCAGCCGCAGGCGACCTACGCCAAGCTGACCGCCAACCAGGTCTTCGACCCCAAGTCCGTCAATGCCGGCGTCGCCTCGCCGCTGTTCGACGCTGCCGGTAACGCCTTCACCGCCGCGATGAACAACGAAGTCGACGCCAAGACGGCCGTCGACGAGATGAAGGCCGCCCTCGACGCACTCTGATCTGCTGATGCCGCCGGCCGGTTCCCGAGGGGCCGGCCGGCTTCTTCTTGCGGACGCAGGGGACGATCCATGACCAAGAACAGCCGGAGCGAATACCTGGTGGCAGCCGTTCTGGTGGCCCCCTTCGTTCTGATCTTTGGGTGGATGTTCATCTACCCCACGCTGCAGATGCTGCAGCTGAGCTTCACCAAGTCGCCACTGATCGGCGCGGGCACCTGGGTGGGGTTCGACAACTACATCAAGATGTTCAACGACAGGACGTTCTGGACCGCAATCTGGAACACGTCGTACTTCGTGCTCCTCACCGTCGTTCCGGGCACGGCCGCCGCGATGATCATCGCGCTCATGGTCAGCCGGCTCAACGGCTGGGTACAGAGCATCATTCTCGCGGCATTCTTCTTGCCCTACATCCTGCCGGTCACCGTCGTCTACCTGATCTGGGACTGGATGCTGAACCTGCAGTTCGGCATCGCGCAGTTCATCATCGAACCTCTGGCGGGAAAGCGTGTGAACGTCTGGCGCACGGTGCCGTGGTTCATGCCGATGGCCGCCCTGCTCACCATCTGGTGGACCAACGGTTTCTCGATCCTGCTGTTCCTCGCCGGATTGCGAAACATCCCGCGCGAACTCTATGAAGCGGCGGCGCTCGACGGTGCCAGCCGCTGGCAGGTGTTCCGCTCCATCACCTGGCCGCTGATCTGGCCGGTGACCGTGCTCTGCCTCACCATCCAGCTCATCCTGCAGCTCAAGATCTTCGACCAGGTCTACCTGTTCGCCCAGGGCGGCCGGACCCAGGCCACCATGGTGCTGGTGCAGTTCATCTACGAGCAGGCGTTCCAGAAGAACTCGGGCGGCTATGCCGCGACCATCGCAGTGGCGCTGTTCGTGATCGTGGTGGGCTTCTCGCTCCTGCAGTTCCAGGTGCTGCGCGCTCGTGGAGGCAACAAGTGACCGACATCGTCTCCACCGCGCCGATCCAGGTCGCAGGCGGCCGTCGCCGCTACTTCGACCCCGGCTACTGGATCCTGAACCTGCTGACGGTGGCCTTCGCCGCCATCTGGTTCTTCCCGGTCTACTGGGCCCTCGCCACCAGCTTCAAGACCGACGACGAGGCCGTGCGCCCCGGCATCAACCTGCTGCCCGAGGCCATTCACCTCGACGGCTATGCCTTCGTCATCCAGAACTCGAATCTGCCGATCTGGTACGTGAACTCGATCATCACCTCGGTGGCCGTCACGGTGCTGGCCGTGGTGATGGCGGCCTGCGCCGGCTACGCCATCTCGCAATTGAAGTTCCCGGGACGGAAGCTGCTCTGGTACACGGTGCTGGCAAGCTTCATGGTGCCGGTATCGGCTCTGATCGTGAACCACTTCATCATCATCGCCGACGTCAAGCTGCTGAACACCCATGCCGGCATCGTGCTGCCGATGCCGATCACGCCGGTGACGGTGATCGTCTACAAGAACTTCTTCGACTCGATGCCGCGGGAATACCGCGAAGCCGCGCTGATCGACGGGGCCAACGAGTTCCAGTTGCTGTTCAGGATGTTCATCCCGATGAACTGGGGCGTGACCACGGCCTTGGCGATCATCACCTTCATCGGGGCGTGGAACTCCTTCCTGTGGCCGTTCCTCGTGGCCCAGAACGAACGGATGATGACGGTGACCGTCGGCATCACCGCGGTGCAGGACACGTTCGGCGTGGCCTATGCCCGCGTGCTGTCGGGTGCCGTGCTGGCGAGCCTGCCGGTGGCGCTCGCCTACCTGATCTTCCAGCGCCGCGTCACCCAGGCGATCACGCTCTCGGCCGGCATCAAGGGCTGAGACGCGCGGGCCCTTCCTCCCGGGGGCGGGCTGTCCGGTTACCGGCCGGACCCGCCCCTTCGGGGCGCCGCCGCTGGACTTCACGAGGCGCCTTGCGCACCCCGCCCTCAGCCGGTCGGCGGGGTCTCGGGGGGAAACACCGGGATCCACGCCGGCGGGAAGAAACCGCGCTCGTCGACCGGCCAGCTGGCGCCGTCGGGCAGCTTGGGCTTGCCTGCCTCGCACGACCAGGTGCCGTTCGGTGCCAGAAGCCGGCCCACCGCCGGGTTGCGCCGGCAGTACTCCAGCATCTCCTCGGCCGTCGGCGTCATCGCGCAGACCGGCCAGTCGAACGAGGCGCAGGCATAGACCACGCCGTCGACGCAGCGCCAGCTGACCCGGTCCGGTGCCGAGCGCAGCGGGACGCGCAGCGCCTCCGCGATGTCGGAGGTGAAGCGCGGGCCCTCGTAGCGCCGATCCACGTAGTCGATGGTGCGGACCGCGTCACAATAGGCATGTGGATCGCTGAGCCCGGTGAGGCTCACCGCGGGTTGCTCATCGGCGGCTTCGGTCGGCTGCTCCGTTACCGCGGCGGCGTCGGCGGCCGGCGCCAGCACGGCGGCCGGCTGCAGTGCCGGCAGCAGGTTCGGCGTCAGGCGCTGATCGGCCTCCTCCGGGACCGCGGGGGTCTCGGCCGGCGTTTGCGCCGGCGTCACCGGCGCGGCCGGTGCCGGGGCGGCCTCCGCTACCGGCGTTGCCACCGTGCTCGGCGATTGCCGGCTGTCGATCAGCAGGAAGGCCACGGCCAGGCCGAGCGCCACCACGACGACACCGTTGAATGCGGCGAGCGCCAGCACCAGCCGGTTGACCCGGCCAGGGGCCACCACGGGTCGTGGAGTGTCGGGCTCGACGCGGGGACGCTCGGTCTCCCGCTCGAGGATCGGGCTGCGGCGTGCCGCTTCGATCGGGCGATCGAACACCGAGCGCTTGACCGGCGTCTCCGGCCAGATCGTCTCGGGCTTGCGCTTGGGCGGCTCGGGGGGCGCCTCGCGAGGGATGACGTCGTCGAGCGTCAGCGGGATTTCGCGGGCCGGCCGGGGTGGTGCCTCCTCGCGGGGGACGAGGCGCGGATCCATGCGGAACGCCGTCTCGCGGTCGGCCTCCACCGTCGCGCTCTCCGGCTCGGGCCGGCTTGGGGTTGCCGTGGCGACCGGCGGCTTCTTCTCCCGGCGCGCTGCGCGCACCTGGCGAACCGCCAGCTCGCCCGCAACGAACGACAGCACGGCTGCCGCGAGCGCGAATCCGGCCGGCACCAGCAACTGGTAGTCGAGGAACTGCGGGTCGCTCAGGCCGATGCCGAACCAGATGGCCGCCGCGGCCAGCAGCAGCAGGGCCGCAAACCCGGGGGTGAGCACCGCCAGCAGGCCGCCCAGCATCGCCAGGGCCGCCGGGGCGTACCACGCCACCGTTCCCAGCATGCGCTGCCCCGGTGTCGTCGCCCAGATCTTCAGGAACGGCGTGAGCAGGTCCGAGTCCACCCCGATCGGCACGACCAGCGCAAACAGCCCCGCGACCAGACCAAACAGGAGGGCCGCTGTTCTCACCATAAAACTCCGTCTCTCGGCGCTACTCGCATTGCCGGATGACCGGCTGTCGCCGCCTGCAGTCGCGCGGCCCGTTCGCATGCCTAGCACAGGCTGCGGCCGAACCGGGAATGGACAATTGCGACAACACACAAGTGCGTTGATGTCGCCCGGTCCCGGCACGAAGGGAATCATCCAGAACGGTGAGGATGACTTGGAAATACTGTTGCAGTCAGGTCACAACTATTGTCCGGTCTCGCCCATGGCGCACCCGGACCAGACCTCGCATCGCCCCTTGCTGCGCCGAAAAGTCGTTCAAGATCAGATGGCTACAGGAAACGCGCCGCGGCCGAATACGCTTCTGCGGCGCCTTTCGGATCCTGTTCCTGTCTGCGGCATTTCGCTCGACTTTGTGGCAAAAACCAGCCAATTTGAACCTAATTAACCATATTCGATTCTGTGGGGGTTCGGATGATGTCGTGTGTACGGGGTACGGCGCTTGCCGCGATCAGCATCGCCCTTCTCTGCTCGACGGCCTTGGCAGAGGACGCGCTGAACTTGTCGCTGGGCGCCACGGCCGGTGTGTGGATCTCGAACCTGCCCGACTACAATGCCTACTACACCGACGACGGCCCCGTGGGGCTCGATGATCCGACCGTCGGAGCGCAGTTCGGCCTCAGTGGCAGCGTCGCCCTCGGCAATTACGATGACTGGGCCATGTCGCTCGGCCTCAGCGGCTTTGTCGGATACGGCCAGCGTTCGCTCAGCCAGACGGAGACTTTCGACGGCCAGGGCTACGTCGTCATCCCCGGCATCACGCTGCCGCCCGGGACGATGGAGCTCGAGGCGCGCTGGGGCGACGCTTTCCCCGACTCGTCCGGCAACACCGCGAACGTGACTGACGGGGTCATCGTGGCCAATGCCGCGGGCACCAATGCCGACGGTGCGCTCAACGTGGCGGCCGTCACCATCGGTGCCGGCCCCTCCTTCGTGTACTCGGCCTTCAACAGCCAGCAGGACAATGGCCCCGCCAACGGGGCCGCTTCGTATGGCGCGATTGCCACGCCGGAGGGCGGCTTGTTCGTCGGCGTCGGCGACCTCACCGGTCTCGAGATCACCACGTCCGTCGAGCAGGAGACCTTTTCTGCAGGCGGCGACCTGACCATCGCCTTTGCCAAGGGGCTCGACGAGACGTCGGCCATCCAGGCTTATGGCGGCCCCAGTTACCGCATGCTCGGTCAGCGCGGCAGCAAGGACGTCACCGTCGACATCCCCGAGATCGCGCCCTTTGTGCCTGATTTCGAGTTCCCGACCTACGCCATGTCGACCGAGGAGGAACTTCTCACTCACTACGCCGGTGCCGTCGTCGGGGTCAGCTATTCACACCTGATCACCGACGGGGTCGTGCTCAACGTCGGTGCCGAACTTGGCGCCTACTATGCCGCAACGAGCTACTCCGGTTCCGAGACCTACTCCGTGTTCGGGGGCGAGGCGACGGATGGCGTCGGCAACCCGATCGGCCCGGTCGACCCGACCACTGTTACCAATGACGGACTCGAAATCGACGAGAATGGCATCGCGTGGGCCGCTCGCGGCTCGGCCAGTATCTCGGTGGCGGTTGCCGACAACATGCAGGTGGTGTTCACCGGCACGGGCGAGTACCTGTCGCGCGCGGCGGGCATCAGTCACGACGATGCTCTTGCCGCCGTGGTCATTGGCACGCCGGCAGGGCTCGGCGTCGACGAGACCGGCACCACTGCGGACTATGCGGGCGGCGGTGGCGGCGGCACATCCTTGTCCTATAGCGGCGTATGGAACTTCGGCGGTAGCGTTTCGCTGGTGGGCCAGTTCTAGTCCAGCGCGCCCCGGCCGGACCTCCGACTTCGAGCAGAAATGCGAAACGGGCCCCGCGGGCCCGTTTTCGTTCGGAGCCCGGAAGCGCACAGAGGCGCTTCCGGATCCGATCTGCTGCGGTCAGGCGATCAGGGGTGCCCACCTGCGTGATGGTCTCGGTCTGGCCGACGCCAACCTGCGAGACACCGCCCCAGTTGTTGCCGCCGAGCTGCGTGATCGACGAGCTCTGCAGCGCGCCGACCTGACCGGTCGCGGCGCGGTTGTCGTGACCGAGCTGGACCGTGTTCGCCGCCTGGGCGACGCCGATCTGGCCGGTGACCGCCAGGTTGTCCTCGCCGACCTGCAGGGTATTCGAGGCCTGCAGCGCGCCGATCTGGGTGGTGTGGGCTTCCTGGTTGGCGCCGATCTGGATGGTATTGGCCGCCTGGCCGATACCGATCTGGGCCGTCTCGGACGACTGCAGCAGGCCGACCTGAGTGGTGTTGGCGGCCTGGAACAGGCCGATCTGGCCGGTGGTCGCCGACTGGAGGGCGCCGATCTGGGTGGTATTGGCCGCCTGGAACGCACCGATCTGGCCGGTGGCCTGGAACTGGAACGCGCCCACCTGGGTGCCGTTGGCGGTCTGCAGCACGCCGATCTGGCCGATCAGCGCCACGCTGTTGCCGGTCAGGTCGACCTGCAGGATGTTGGCGTTCTGCAGGGCCCCGAGCTGGCCGATGAGAGCGATGTTCGCGGCCATCGCGGAAGTGGTGCCGAGGGTGGCAAGAGCGACCCCCGCAAGAAGAAGCGTACGCATGACTTAACCCTTCGAAACTGTTTTCCCAGAAGTCATGGCAGTAGATCGAGCAGATCGGATCAATTGCCTGGCCCAGAACAAACAGCAGGGCAGTGTTGCAACGCAAAGGAACTATCGTATCCCCAAAGACATAGTCGATAATGCCGAGGTCGGTCATTTACCAATCCCGGCGGCAGTGTTGTATGGTTATGCACTACAAAAACATCATGATACAGTCGCAAACAACCAGAGGACACATCGGTCTGTCGTTAATCATGGGGCAATCGTCGATGACGGACATCAACTGCACCCAGTATCTGGTGCATGTGTACCAAGGCGGGCCTGACTCGCGCGGAATGATCTCGGCGGGGCAGGGTTGACCAGTCCTCGCTTCGAGGAATGCCCCGAGTCGCCGGTCATCACCCCGGATGGTCTACGATCGCCAAGAAAGCAACGGCGGGCGAAACCGCGATAGTCACGGCGTCGTGAAGTCTATGATCGATGCGGTGCTGGAGTCTGCTGATCGAGGGGGCGGAGGTCGCTGCAGACAACTTGCTGAAAATACGATCCATCGGGACCGCCGGTAACCATCATTATGGTATACATATTGCTAACGCGGTTCCTATGGACGTACATGGCGCCGTGCAAGTTGCCGTGCTGCCGCACAACCTGTGCAGACCATATCCCTGCGCGGAACAAGGGCAGCGCCCGAACGGCAACGGCGTGACCCTGGCTGCCAATCGGGGCGGGTCACGGCGAGGAGTGAGTGTGCGTTCATGGGTTATTCTCAGAATAGTCTGATCAGCTGCATCTACGACATGGCGCTGGGCCGCTCGACCTGGGACAACATCCTCGATCTGCTGGCGGCCACGTTTCCCGGTTGCCTGGTGATGGTCTCGGGCGACAACCACGCCACCCGCAGCAACATCGCCTTTGCCCAGCGCGGGCTGCAGCCGGGCGCCGTCGCCACCTACGTGTCCACCTACGCCGCACTCAATCCCTGGCTCGCGGGCCAGTCGGCCTTCGCGCCGTTCCAGATCTTCCACGACGAGCAGATCCTCGATCGCACCGAGGCCGCCGCCTCGCGCTTCGTCAGCGAGTGGCTGTCCCGGCAGGGCGATTTCCTCGCCTCGACCGGCGTCGTGCTGCTCCGCGAGGGCGCCCGCCAGCTCTCGATCGAGGTGCGCTATCCGATCGCCCGCCAGGCCGAACTGCGCGAGCGCATCGCTTCGCTCCTCGGCGAATCCGCCTATCACTTCGGCCGCGCCTTCGAGATCGCCAGCCGCACCCGCTTCGCCGATGGTCGCGGCTACCTCGAGAGCGTCGTCGCCGATCTGCCCTTCACCGTCTTCTTCGTCGATGAGGAACTGCGCATCCGCTACTCGAACTACCATGCCGAGAGCCTGCGCCGGCAGCACGAGGGGCCGTTCTCGAGCGCTGACGGCATTCTGCGCGCCACCGATCCGGCGGGCGACGCACAATTGCGCCAACTGGTGCAGAAGGTGATCACCTCCAAGCGTACCCCCACCTCGGTGCTGCAACTGAGCCGTCCCGACAGCGACGACCGTTATTTCGCCATCGCCCGGCTCGCCACCCGCAATGCCCAGCACTACCAGCTGCACGACGCCATCCTCGATCCGGGGCCGCTGGTCATGCTGGTCGTCCATGGCAGCCAGGAAATGTCCTCGCTGCCGACCGACCTGCTCTGGCGCGCCTTCTCGCTCACCGAATCCGAGGCGCGGCTGGCCGAGGCACTGCTCGGCGGCGCGACGCTCGCCGATTTTGCCAAGGAGCGCGAAGTCAGCAAGCAGACGCTGCGCAACCAGCTCGTCGGCGTCATGCGCAAGACCGGCACCCGGCGGCAGTCCGAACTGGTGTCGCTGCTCACCCGTCTCGCCCTCACCTGCCTCTGAGCGCTCCGCGTCGGGAGAACAGGTTTCCTGCGGGCAGCCATGCTCGAGGTACATATTGCCTTTTGAGCGGCGCTGGAGAGAATGAGGGTCCATGAAAGTCCTCATCCTCGGTTCCGGTGTCATCGGCACCACCAGTGCCTACTACCTGTCCCTGGCTGGCCACGAGGTCACCGTGGTCGACCGGCAGCCCGGCGCGGGGCTCGAAACCAGCTACGCCAATGCCGGCGAACTCTCCTACGGCTACGCCTCGCCCTGGGCCGGTCCGGGCATTCCGGTCAAGGCCATCAAGTGGCTGCTGATGCAGGATGGTCCGCTCGTCCTCAGGCCCAAGCTCGATCCGCGCATGTGGCTGTGGGGGCTCAGGCTGCTCGCCAACTGCACCCACAAGGCCTACGCCCTCAACAAGAGCCGGATGGTGCGGGTCGCCGAGTATTCCCGTGATCGCATGATCGCGCTGCGCGAGGCGACCGGCCTCGCCTTTGATGGCCGCCAGCAGGGCACGCTTCAGCTGTTCCGCCAGCAGGCGCAACTCGATCATGCCGCCGACGACATCGCGGTGCTCGAGCAGTACGGCGTGCCATACGAGGTGCTCGATGCCCGGGGCTGCGTCGCCGCCGAGCCGGGCCTTGCGACCTCCGCCGTGCCGTTCGTCGGTGGGCTCAGGCTCGCCAACGACGATACCGGCGACTGCCAGATGTTCACCGAGGGGCTGGCCGCACTGGCTGCCCGCGCCGGCGTCGCCTTCCGCTACAGGACCACCATCCGCTCCATCCGTCTGTCGGGGAACGCTGTCGAAGGGGTGGAGACCGACGCCGGCCTGCTCACCGCCGATGCCTACGTCGTCGCCCTGGGCAGCTATTCGCCGCTGCTGCTGCGTCCGCTCGGCATCGACCTGCCGGTCTACCCGATCAAGGGCTACTCGATCACCGTGCCGATCGTTGATGCGGCGGTCGCGCCGGTCTCCACCGTCATGGACGAAACCTACAAGGTCGCCACCACCCGGCTGGGCGATCGCATCCGGGTCGGCGGTACTGCCGAGATCGCCGGCTATGACACCACCCTGCATGCCTCCCGCCGCGGTCCGCTCGACCGTTCGCTGCACGATCTGTTCCCCAGGGCCGGCGATGCGAGTCGCGCCACCTACTGGTGCGGGCTGCGGCCGATGACGCCGGACGGAACACCGGTTCTGGGGCGCTCGCGCATCGACCGGCTCTACCTCAATACCGGGCACGGCACCCTCGGCTGGACCATGGCGGCCGCATCCGGGAGTGTGCTCGCCGACATGATCTCCGGCCGCAAGCCGGAGATCGACATCGCCGACCTCGACCTCTCCCGCTACTCGGGCTGACTGACCACGCGGCGTGCCAGCCGTGTCTGCCCGTGCGCCGTCTTGGCCCAGAAATACGGCCGGGTCAGCAGCTCGTGAAGCGCCTGCGCCGCCGCCACCGAGTGCAGCAGCCAGTAGGCCGGCAGCAGCACCTGGTAGCCGAGCAGCTCGGGCCTGCCGATCCGCAGCAGGCCGGCCACCACCAGCGCTGCCGCGCCCCCATAGCCGATCAGCACGACGCCGAGGCTGGCCAACTCCCACGGTCCGAAGGTTGCGGGCGCGGCGCCCGGCCAGAGCAGCGCGGCGACGACGCTCAGCATGAAGGTGGCATGCAGCGGCGCCGACAGGATCAGGCTCCCCACGTAGATCTGGAAGGCGATGAAGCCGCGCCAGCCGATATCCTCGAGGAAGCGCCCCGGCCGCCGGTTGTGCACGAGGAACGTCTGCATCCAGCCCTTCACCCAGCGCGTGCGCTGTCGCATCCAGCTCTCCAGCGTCACCGGCGCCTCCTCGCGGGTGCGGCTCGCCATCGTCGCGGTGCGATAGCGCAGGCGCGACAGTCGTACGCCGAGGTCGGCATCCTCGGTGACATTGAACGCATCCCACCCCCCCACCTCGCGGAGCGCCGCGACGCGGAAATGGTTGCTGGTGCCGCCCAGCGGCATCGGCAGCTTCAGTCGTGCCAGCAGCGGCAGCATCAGCCCGAACTGTCCCGCATACTCGCCGGCGAACAGGGCCGTCAGGGCATTCTCTCCGGCATTGTCGATCACCAGTTCCGCCTGCAGGCAGTCGATTTCCGGCTGCGCCGCAAACCGGCTGGCGGCGTGCCGCAATTGTCCGGGGTCGGGAATGTCCTCGGCGTCGTAGATCACCAGGTGCTCGCCCCGCGCCAGCGGCAGCGCATAGTTCAGCGCCTTGGGCTTGGTTGCGGGCAGCGCCTCGGGCACCACCACCAGCTCGAATCGGGGGTCACCGAGGTGTCGCCGCACCGCCTCCAGCGTCTCCGGGCTGCGCGATTCGACGATGAACTTGATGTCGAGCTTCTCGGCCGGGTAGTCGAGAGCCCGCATCGCCGCAACCAGCTGGTCGACCATGTGCGCCTCGTCCGCAGCGGAATCAGCACGCTGTAGACCGGCAGTCCGCCGTCGGCGAGCAGCGTCGGCGGCGGCTCCGCCGACCGCGGCGACAGCGCCGCCCACAGCCGGAGCGCGGCAGGCGCGACCAGCATCAGCGAGACCAGCGGCACCAGCACCGGACGCAGCACGAACGGGGATGCTGCCGCCAGCCCGACCAGCGTCAGGATGGCCACGACGAACAGCGCCCGGCGCAGCGGGAGGAGATCGCGATGCCCGCTTGCCGATGGCCAGCGCTGCGACAGGCGCTGGCAGGCCGCATCGAGCAGCTGCACCTCGCTGGCGCGGGCGAGGTCGGCGCGGATCGCCGCCGGCGGCACCACGCAGAAGCCGCGCCGGAACCCCTCGTTCGCTTCGGCGTGTCCCCTGAGCGTCACGAACTGCGCGAAGCGCGGCGCCGCAAACACCACCTCCCGTCCCAGCAGCCGCGCCCGCACCGCGCGGATCTCGGCCATCGCATCGAGCCTGCGCATCTGCGTGCTGCCGTCGACCAGCCGCGGGATCGCCTCGGCAAACGCCAATCCGGCCCAGTCCGCCGCCCGCGCCATCACCTCCCCGCTGGTCAGCTCGAACCGGTGCGCGACATAGTCGAGCGGGTCGACCTCGAGCCCGAGTGCCGCCTCCAGGTGCGCGCGCGCTGCCGCCGCGTCCGTAATTCTGCCGGCCAGTATTGCCAGCATCAGGGCAGTCGCGTCCGACACGGCGCCCCCGGAAGTATGATTTGAACAATATTGCCTCGGGGCGATTAGTGATCAGACGGCCGCAGCCGTCAATAGTGTTGCGTCCGGGGCGGCGGCAAAGGCGGGGAGCAGGCGCCGCAAGTGCCTCGCCTTTGCTGCGGTTTTGCGCAATATGCGAGGCACACGCCGCTGCCGGATTCCGATGCGCCTCCTCGTCCCAGCCCTCGTCTCGACCCTGCTCCTGCTCCTTGCCCTGCCGGCGTCGGCCCTGGCCCAGGCGCTGCCTTACCACGTCGACCCGGGGGCGCGGGAGATCGTGCCCAATCTCACCGCCGTGCCGACCATCCGCTTCCTCACCACTGCCGATTTTCCGCCGTTCAACTTCCGCGACGAGAAGGGCGAACTGGTCGGCTTCAATGTCGATCTGGCCCGCGCCCTGTGCAACGATCTCGGCATTGCCTGCACCGTGCAGGCCTGGCCCTGGGACCAGGCGGCCCGTGCGCTCGAGGACAAGCAGGGCGACGCCCTGATCGCCGGCCTCGCGATCACGCCGGAGAACGGCGCGCTTTTCGATTTCTCGAACATCTACCTGATGCTGCCGGGACGCTTCGTGACCCCGCTCGCTGCCGCCGAGGGGTTCGATCCGGCCGGGCTCGCCGGCAAGCGCGTCGCCGTCCGCCGGGGATCGACCCATGCCGAGTTCGTCCGGCGTTACGTTTCCGGGGCGACGCTCGCCGAGTTCGACACCGAGATCGCCGCCCTCGACATGCTGGAGAAGGGTGAGGTCGACGCCTTCTTCGGCGATGGCCTGCGTGCCGCGTTCTGGCTCAACAGCCATGTCGGCTGCTGCGATTTCGCCGGCGAGCCGTATTTCCGCCCGGACCTGTTCGGCGAGGGCCTCGCCATCGCGCTGCCCGCCGGCCACGACGCGGTGCGTCAGGCCATCGACTACGGCCTCGGCCGCCTGAAGCGCTCCGGCGTCTACGACGAACTCTACCTGCGCTGGTTCCCGGTCAGCTTCTACTAGGAACGCCTTGCCCGGCCGAACCACCAGGGCGTGGCGCGGGGTTTACGCCCGGCGCATGCGGGCGCGGGCGCTGGCCTCGATCGCCGCCGTCACCAGCCGGTCGACCGAGAGCTTGTCGCGCAGCATCTCGAGCAGGCGCAGTTGCTCCTGCGGCAGGTGCAGGTCCACCGCGGCAACCTCCACCGCAAACGCATAGGCCGTGTCCTGAAGGCGCTCGGGCAACGCCGCCACGGCGGCGTCGAGCACGCCGTCGAGGCCTTCGCTGTTGACCCGGTCCACCGCGGCATTGGCCACTGCCTCGAGGCGGGCCTTGTCGAAGCCCTCGAAGGCCGGCGAGCGGATGATCAGGTCCTCGATCGAGTCGAGCTCGTGCGAGGAAATGCCCTCGTCCGAGGAGGCGGTCACCACCATGATGGAGATCAGGGCGTCGTGCAGCGAGAGGGCCATCTTCGTTCCCGAAAGGCTGAGGGTGCGCATACCTAGGCATCGCCGAAACGCTTGGCAAGGCTGCTCTCCATTGACGCGGGGACATGGCTGGGGCAATTGAGCAGCCTCCTCAACCTCATCCCTGACGAGGCCCCCCGTGCCCGCGAGCCTGCCCACCCTCGATCCTGCCCTGTTCGATGCCGCGCAGTCCGCGCGGGCCTGGCCGTTCGAGGAAGCGCGCAAACTCGTGGCCCGCGTCGAAAGGCGCGGCTTGACCGAAGTCCTGTTCGAAACCGGCTACGGCCCCTCGGGCCTGCCGCATATCGGCACCTTCGGCGAAGTGGCGCGCACCACCATGGTGCGCACCGCCTTCCGCCTGCTCACCCGCGACCAGGTGCCGACCCGGCTGCTCTGCTTCTCCGACGATATGGACGGCATGCGCAAGATCCCGGACAACGTGCCGTCCAGGGCCTTCCTCGAGCCCTATATCCAGATGCCGCTCACCTCGGTGCCGGACCCCTGGACCAACGAGTTCGAGAGCTTCGGCGCCCACAACAACGCCATGCTGCGCCGCTTCCTCGATACCTTCGGCTTCAACTACGAATTCGCCAGCGCCACCGAATACTACAAGGCCGGCAAGTTCGACGCCGTGCTGCGCCGCGCCGCCGAGCGCTATGACGACATCATGGCCGTGATGCTCCCCACCCTCGGCTCCGAGCGGCAGGAGACCTATTCGCCGTTCCTCCCCATCTCGCCGCAATCGGGCCGCGTGCTCTACGTCCCCATGAAGCACGTCGATGCCGTCGCCGGCACCGTCACCTTCGACGACGAGGACGGCACCGAGACCACGCTCCCGGTCACCGGCGGCCACGTCAAGCTGCAGTGGAAGCCTGATTTCGGCATGCGCTGGGCCGCGCTCGGCGTCGATTTCGAGATGTTCGGCAAGGACCACCAGACCAACGCCCATCTCTATGACCGCATCTGCGAGATCCTCGGCGGCGTCGCCCCCGAGCACTATGTCTACGAACTCTTCCTCGACGAGAACGGCCAGAAGATCTCGAAGTCCAAGGGCAATGGCCTCACCATCGACGAGTGGCTGACCTATGCCTCGACCGAGAGCCTGGGGCTCTACATGTTCCAGAAGCCGCGGGTCGCCAAGCGGCTCTATTTCGACGTCATCCCGCGCGCCATGGACGAGTACTACGCCTTCGTCGAGGCCTACCAGGCGCAGGATGTTGCCGCGCGCCTCGAAAACCCGGCCTTCCACGTGCATTTCGGCCATCCGCCGGCCGCCACCATGCCGATCACCTTCAGCCTGCTGCTGAACATCACCTCGGCCTCCAATGCCCACGATACCGACGTGCTCTGGGGCTTCATCTCGCGCTACGTGCCGGGCGCCACCGCCGCCACCGAGCCCGAGCTCGACCGGCTGGCGGGCTATGCGGTGCGCTATTTCAACGACCGGGTGAAGCCGACCAAGACCTTCCGCGCCGCCACCGACAGGGAACGGGCCGCGCTCCAGGACCTCGCCGACCAGCTTGCGCCCTTCGAGGGCACGCGCAGCGCCGAGGACCTGCAGAACCTCGTCTACGAGGTCGGCAAGGCCCACACCTTCGAGCCGCTGCGCGATTGGTTCGGCGCCATCTACCAGGTCCTGCTCGGCGCCGACCAGGGCCCGCGCTTCGGCTCCTTCATCGCCCTTTACGGCGTGGCCGAGACCCGCAGGCTCATCGCCGACGCCCTGGCGGGAAAGCTGCTGAAAGCGGCCTAGCTGGAGGAGTCGCCACCGCGTCCCCCGGGGGGGGGGGGGGGGGGGGGGGGGGGGGGGGGGGGGGGGGGGGGGGGGGGGGGGGAGGGGGACCGACGCAGCCGGTGGAGGGGGCGCCAGCCTGCCCCGTCAGATCGAGCGCTCGGCCCCGCAAAGCAGCCCGATCAGAGCCGACGCCGGAAGAACACCACGCGCTGGGTTTCGCCGAAGCCGAGCGCGGTGTGCATATGGTGGCTGGCGTCATTGTCGATGGCCGCGTCCGAGGCCAGTTCGCGGCAGTCGTGTTGGTGCGACCAGGCGGCTACGGCGGCGACCAGTTGCCGCGCCACGCCCTGCCGCCTGGCGTCCTCCACCACGTAGATCCCCTCGAGAAAGCCGACCGGCGATGTCTCGCAGCCATTGACATGGTCGCGGCGGATCGAGGCTTCCGCAAAGCCCAGTGCTCGTCCGCCGTCGTCACGCGCGACAAACGCCGCCTGGTCGGCGTTGGCGAGGAGCGCGGCGATCTCCTCGGGGCTTTCTTCCGCCGCGTCGGGCCACAGGGCGATGCGCAGCGCCAGCCAGTCTGCGACATCGGTCGCACCGGCTCGCGTGATCCCGATCACTGGCTCGCCCAGATGATTCGTCCGATCCCCTCGACGTCGGAAACCGGTACCACCCGCGGCTGATGCGCCGGGTTGATCGAGTGCAGTTCCAGCACCCGCAATGTCTGCCGGTAGAGAATCTTGACCAGCACTTCGCCGTCTCGCGTCCGCACCACCACCCGGTCGCCGCGTCGCACCTGTGCGGTCGGCGAGACCACGATGATGTCGCCGTCGCGATACAGCGGCAGCATCGAATCGCCGGTGACCTCGAGCGCGTAGCTGCCATCCTCGGCGGCGAGCGGCAGCGGCACCTCGTCCCAGCCCTGGCCGGCCGGAAATCCCGCCGAATCGAAGAACCCGCCCGAGCCGGCCTGGGCGAGGCCGAGCAGCGGCACCGAGGGGCGGGGCAGCAGGCTCGGCAGCTGCAGGTAGGCGCCGCCGCCCGACAGGAACGCATCGAAGCTCTCGCCCGTCGCCTCCAGCACCTTGGCGATGCTCTCGGTCGACGGCCAGCGCTCCCGGCCGTCCTTGCTTACCCGCTTGGATTTGTTGAATGCCGTGGCGTCGAGTCCGGCGAGGCGGGCAAGTCCGGAGGCCGACAGGCTGTGCCGCTCGGCGATCGCATCGATGGCGTTCCAGATATCGCGATGAGAGAGCACGCCGCTGCCAGCAATTTCGAGGAAACTTGTCCCACAAGGAAACTGGTCCTATCCTAGGTCCCGGTCCCTGCCTTGTAAAGCGGCGGCGACCGGGCGGGCGGGTGTTGCCCACCGCCTGCCGGCTCACTATCGCGTGTGGCCGGCGGGGGGAGGAGAGGATCGGATGACCACCTTTGATCTGATCGTGCGGCTCGCGGTCGCCCTCGGCATCGGCCTTCTGGTTGGGCTCGAGCGCGGCTGGCAGAGCCGCGACGAGGAGGGGGGGCGCCGTGCCGCCGGCTTCCGCACCTTCGCGCTTTCCGGCCTGCTCGGTGGCGCCGCGGCCGTGCTCGGCAGTCTCACCGATCCGGTCGTCCTCGGCTTCGTCTTCGTCGGCTACCTCGCGGTCTTCGCCGCCTTTCACTGGATCGAGGCGCGAGCCGAGCAGAACTTCAGCGTCACCGGCGTCGTCGCCGGTGGGCTGACCTTCGTGCTCGGGGCGATCGCGGTGCTCGGCGACGTGCTGCTCGCCGGCGCCGCGGCGGTCGCCATGACGCTGCTGCTGGCGCTGCGCGAGCAGCTGCATCGCTGGGTTGCCTCGCTGACCTGGCAGGAAATCCGCGCTGTGCTGACGCTCCTCGCCATGAGTTTCCTGCTGCTGCCCATCCTGCCGCGCCAGCCGGTCGATCCGTGGGGCGTGCTCAACCTGTTCGACATCTGGCTCTACGCCATCCTCATCGCCGCCATCTCGTTCGGCGGCTATGTCGCGGTGCGCGTCTTCGGCGATCGCCTCGGTGTGCTGATGGCCGCGCTCGCCGGTGGCCTCGCCTCGTCCACCGCCGTCACCGTGACCCTGGCGCGGCTCGGCAAGGAACATCCCGCCTCCGCGCGGCTGCTGGCAGCGGGCATCCTGGTGGCGGGAGTGGTGATGGCCGCACGCGTCGGCATCGTCGCCGTCGCCATCCACCCGGCCCTGCTCGGGGTACTGGGCCCGCCCCTGGTCGCGCTCGGCCTCGTCCTCGCCATCGGTGCGGCGGCCCTGCTGCTCACGGCCGGGGCGGGCACGCGGCAATCGCCCCGCCTCGAGATCACCAACCCGCTCGCCCTCGCCACCGCCCTTCGTCTCGCTGCCTTCATCGCACTGGTGATCGTCGCGGCCGAACTGGCGCACCGCTTCGTCGGCGCCGGGGCGGTCCTCGCCGTCGCGGCGGTCTCCGGCATCGCCGATGTCGACGCCGTCACCGTCTCGATGGCGGGGCAGGCGGGCGGCGCCGTCGGCACCGCGACGGCGAGCCTCGCCATCCTCGTCGCGGTGGCCGTCAACACGCTGTCCAAGGCGGTGATCGCGGCCACGGCCGGCGGCCGCACGATCGGCATGCTGGTCGGTGGCGTCAGCCTCGCCGCGCTGCTGGCGGCGGGCCTCTCCTGGATTTTCCTCGCCTGAGCCGGCCCTCGGCCTTGCCTTCGCCGCCCGCCTCGCCCAGAACTCTCCCCATGCAGCAAGCCGCCCCCGCATTCATCTACAAGGTTGCCGATCGCGAGGTGTACGAGGCCTCGCGGCAGGTCGGCCGCTTCCTCGGCCAGCCGGTCGATCACGCCGATGGCTACATCCACTTCTCGGCCGCCGCCCAGCTCGGGCAGACCATCCGGCTCTACTTCGCCGGCCTCTCCGGCCAGGTCCTGTTCCAGGTTGCGACCGCCCCGCTCGGCCAGGCCTTGCGCTGGGAGGCCTCGCGCGGCGGCGACCTCTTTCCGCACCTTTTCGGCGAGCTTCCGATGTCGGCGGTCGTCAACGCCGCCGTCCTCGATGTGCCCGCCGACGGCCAGGTGGCGCTGCCGGACTGGGTCAGATGATCCTTTCCGGTCTCTCCCCACTGCTCCGCATCCCGCTCCTGTCGGGCCTGAGCCGCGAGGCGCTGCTCAGGATGGATCCCGAGATCGCCCATGGCGCCACCATCGCCGCCCTGCGCCTCGGCCTCGCGCCCGAGCAGGAGGGTGCCGATCCGCCGGAACTGCGCACGACCCTGTGCGGCCTCGACCTCAGGAACCCGGTCGGCATGGCCGCCGGCTTCGACAAGAATGCCGAGGTCCCCAAGCCCCTCGCGAAAATGGGCTTCGGCATGGTGGAGGTCGGCACCGTCACGCCGCGCCCGCAGCAGGGCAATCCCAGGCCGCGCCTGTTCCGCATCGCTGCCGCCGAGGGCGTCGTCAACCGCATGGGCTTCAACAATGAGGGGCACGAGGCCGCCTTCGCGCGGCTCAAGGGCGCCCGTGTCGGCGCCATTCTCGGGGTCAATATCGGGGCCAACAAGGATTCCGAGGATTTTGTCGCCGACTACGTCAAGGGCGTCACCCGCTTCGCCGAGGTCGCCGACTACCTGACCGTCAACATCTCCTCGCCCAACACTCCCGGCCTCAGGAACCTGCAGGCGGACGAGGCCCTGACCCGCCTTCTCGCCGCCGTGCTCAAGGCCCGCTCCAGGGCCTCGGTCCGCGTGCCGATCCTGCTCAAGCTCGCCCCGGATCTCGACGAGAAGGCCCTCGACGGCGTTGCGCGGGTGGTCCTCGCCACCGATCTCGACGGCCTCGTCATGAGCAACACCACCCTGAGCCGCGATGCCGTGGCGGGCATGGAAAATGCCACCGAAACCGGCGGCCTTTCCGGCAGGCCGCTGTTCAATCTCTCAACCATGCGCCTCGCGCAACTGCGCCAGCGCGTCGGCACCCTGCCGATCGTCGGGGTCGGCGGCATCCATTCGCCCGAAAGCGCCGTCGCCAAGTTCGAGGCCGGTGCCAATGCCATCCAGCTCTATTCCGCCCTGGTCTTCGGCGGCCTCGACCTGCTCGATCGTCTGAAGCGCGGCCTTGCCGCAGCGGTGCGGAGCCGGGGGCTGCACTCGGTCGCCGGGCTTACCGGCGCCACCACCGCCGAATGGGCCTCCGGCAGGGCCAGCCTCTAGCGCGGGCTTGCTCGTCTCCAGCCAGGCGCACCGGACGGCACCTCCCCCTTGACGGGGGAGGTTGGGGGGGTGTGCAGCTCGCTCCAAGGCCGGGGCTACGCCGTGAACAGCCCCGCCTTCTTGCGTTCGAGCGCCCACCAGTAGAACCCGGCGCGCGCCACGAAGAAGATGTGGATCGCCACCCACAGCCCGGTATTGCCCAGCCCCGCCTGCAGCGGGATCGCCGCGACGAGGAAGATGCCGAGCGCCGCCACCATGCCGTTGCGCATCACCACGTTCAGCGTCGAGCCGACGAGGATGCCGTCATAGACGAAGGCCGGCATGCCGGTGAGCGAGGACAGCGCCGCGATCCACAGGAACCCTCGCGCATACGCGCGCACCGGCTCGCTCGTCGTCATGAAGTCGATCAGGAACCAGCCGCCGAGGAACCAGATGATGGCCAGCCCCAGCGCCAGCAGCGTGCCCCAGCGGAAGCTCAGCCCGTACGCGCTCTCGTAGGCCGGCCGCCAGTTGGCGCCCACCGCCTTGCCGCACAATTGTTCCGCCGCCTGCGCGATGCCGTCGAGAAAGAACCCCGAGATCATCAGGAAGTTGAGCAGGATGGCGTTGGCGCTCAGCGGCACCTCGCCCATGCGTGAGCCTTGCGCCGCGAACCAGGCATAGGCGCTCATCAGTGCCAGCGAGCGGATCATCAGGTCGCGGCTCAGCCCGAACATCCGGTTGAGGGCATGTCCGTGCAGCAGATCCCCCGGCACGATCAGCGACACCAGCCGTCGCACCCCGCCGAAATGCCGGGCCAGCAGGTACAGTCCGAGCCCCGCCGCCGCCACCTGCCCGAGCACCGTGCCGAGCGCCACGCCCGTGACACCCCAGCCCAGCCCGTAGACCAGCCCCACCGAGAGCACGATGTTGGTGATGTGGATGATCAGCTGCAGCATCATCCCGGTCTTTGCCGCCGCCCGGCCGTAGAACCAGCCGAGCAGCGCGTAGTTGATCAGCGAGAACGGCGCCGCCCAGATCCGCACGTGGAAATACGCCGCGAACGCTTCGGCAACGCCCGCCGATGGCGCCATGGCGAGGTTCGAGACGTCCAGCAGCGGTATCTGCAGCACGATCATCGCGAGCCCGACGATCACCGCGATGCCGATGGCCCTGACGACATGCAGCAGTCCGTCATGCGGATCCCGCGCCCCGATCGCCTGCGCCGTCAGCCCGGCCGTGCCGATCCTCAGAAAGTAGGCAAGCGAGAAGATGAAGTCGAAGATCAGCGCGCCGATCACCACCCCGCCGAGCAGCGCCGCGTCGCCCTGCCGGCCGATCACGGTGATGTCCACCAGCCCTGCCAGCGGCTCGGTGATGAAGGCGACCGAGGCGGGCAGCGCAATGGCCCAGACGTCGCGCGAACGCACGTCGAACGGATAGCTGGGACGGGTCACCTCACTGCTCGGTGAGCAGGTCGATGGCGAGGTCGGCGCGCCCGCGCGAGCGCTTCACGAGGTCGTAGTTGGCAAGGTCGACCCGCTCCACATGCTCCCGGTTGCGCGCCTCGCTGAACAGCCCGTGCTCGGCGTGGCGCTTCAGCAGCCGCGCCTTCACCGTCTCGCGCGGCAGGTCGACGAACACCGCGAGGTCGAGCAGCGGCCTGACCTGCCACCAGGGCGCATTGGCGAGCAGCAGGTAGTTGCCTTCGACCAGCAGCACCCGGGCCCTGGCCGGCACCACGAACGCATCCACCACCACGTCCTCGATGGCGCGCGAATAGCCCGGCCCGCTCACCGCCCCCGTCGCCGTCTTCAGCCCGCCGAGGAATTCGGCGAACGCGGCGCCCTCGAACGTGTGCGGCGCGCCCTTGTCCCTGACCGTCCCCAGGTGCTCGAGCTTGCTGTGCCGCATGTGGAACCCGTCCATCGGCACATAGGCCGCGATCCCCGGATCGGTCGCGTTCAGCGCCTCGACCAGTTGCACGGCCAGCGTCGACTTGCCCACCCCCGGCCCGCCCGCGATGCCGATGGCAAAGCGCCCCCGGTAGGCGGAGAGCATCCCGGTCGCCCGCTCCACCAGCAGCGCCAGCGCCGCCTCCGGCGTCAGCCGCAGCACCTGCGGTTCATTGTCGTTCATCGCCAAACCCTCCGGCGCCGCATCCCTACTGCATTCCGCTGGCAACGGGAATGCCTTCCCCGCCGTGCCGCAGCGTCTCCCTCCCCCTTGCGGGGAGGGGACTCGCATATGGGTCGAGTTGGCACGGATCACCTTCTCCCACAGGGGGAGAAGGCGGCCCCGACTGCCATCGGTGCCATGTGCGATAGCCCTGCCCTTGTGGGGAGGGATCGAGGGTGGGGGGCACAGCCACCGGCAGCCCCCTTGCCCACCGCGCCCACGCCCCCCATACTGCGCACAAACCGGGAACGCCCCTTGCCCCTCCACCCCCAGATCGAGCGCTGGTTCCTGACCAAGGGCTGGGCTCCGCGCGCCCATCAGCTCGAGGTTCTCGCAGCCACCGAGGCCGGTGCCTCGGCGCTCCTCATCGCCCCCACCGGCGCCGGCAAGACGCTGGCGGGCTTCCTGCCCACCCTCAACGATCTGATGGGCGCGCCGCGCCCCGGGCTCCACACCCTTTACCTCTCGCCGCTCAAGGCCCTCGCCGTCGACGTCGAGCGCAACCTGATGACCCCCGTCACCGAAATGGGGCTCCCCATCAAGGTCGAGTCCCGCACCGGCGACACCCCGGCGCACAAGCGGCAGCGCCAGCGCACCGCCCCGCCGCACATCCTGCTCACCACGCCCGAACAGCTCGCGCTGCTGCTCTCCCATGCCGACGCGGCGACCCTGTTCGGCGGCCTCAGGCGCATCGTGCTCGACGAACTCCATGCCATGGTCACCAGCAAGCGCGGCGAGCTGATGGCGCTCGGCCTCGCCCGCCTTGCCACCATCGCCCCCGCGCTCCGCATCACCGCCCTCAGCGCCACCGTCGCCCAGCCCGGCCTGCTGCGCGACTGGATCGCCACGCCGCTCCCCCACGCCGAAGCCCGCCTGCTGGTCGCGCACGGCGGCGCAAGGCCCGAAATCAGCATCCTCGCCTCCGAGGAGCGCGTCCCCTGGGCCGGCCACTCTGCGGTCTATGCCATCCCCGAGCTCTACCGCACCATCAGGGATCACAACACCACGCTGCTCTTCGTCAACACCCGCTCGCAGGCCGAGCTGCTGTTCCAGGAACTGTGGGCCGCCAACGAGGACATGCTGCCCATCGCCATGCACCACGGCTCGCTCGCCGTCGAGCAGCGCCGCAAGGTCGAGGCGGCAATGGCGGCAGGACGCCTTCGGGCCATCGTCTGCACCTCCACCCTCGATCTGGGCATCGATTGGGGCGATGTCGATCTCGTGGTCCAGATCGGCGCCCCCAAGGGCGCCTCGCGCATGCTGCAGCGCATCGGCCGCGCCAATCACCGGCTCGACGAACCCTCGAGGGCCCTGTTCGTCCCCTCCAACCGCTTCGAAGTGCTCGAGTGCGAGGCGGCACTCGCGGCGGTCGAGAGCGGCTCCCAGGACAGCGAGGATCCGGTCTCGGGGGGGCTCGACGTCCTCGCCCAGCACATCCTCGGCACCGCCTGCGCCGCAGCCTTCGATCCGCTGGAACTGCATGCCGAGATCCGCCGTGCCTGGCCCTATCGCGACCTCGACTGGCACACCTTCGAGCGGGTCGTCGATTTCGTCGCCACCGGCGGCTATGCGCTGCGGGCCTACGAGCGCTACGCCAAGCTCCGGCGCACCCCGGAGGGCCGCTTCCGCATCGCCCATCCCGGCATTGCCCAGCAGTACCGGCTCAATATCGGCACCATCATCGAGGAGGCGATGGTCAAGGTCAGGCTGGTGCGGGGCAGGGGGTTCACCCGCGGCGCCACCACCGGTCCCATCGGCCGCAACGGCCGCGTCCTGGGCGAGATGGAGGAATACTTCTTCACCACCCTGACCCGCGGCGACACCTTCCTGTTCGGTGCCGAGATCGTCGCCTTCGAGGGCATGTTCGAGAACGAGGCCTATGTCTCCCGCTCGCAGGGCAGGGACCCGAAGATTCCGTCCTACATGGGCGGCAAGTTCCCGCTCTCCACCTTCCTTGCCGAGGGTGTCAGGAAGCTCCTCGCCCATCCCGAGGAGTGGCATCACCTGCCCGACCAGGTCAGTGACTGGCTGCGCCTGCAGCGCGACTTCTCCGTTCTGCCCTCCCCCCAGAGCCTCCTCGTCGAGACCTTCCCGCGCGGCGCGCAGAACTACCTCGTCTGCTACCCCTTCGAGGGGCGCCTCGCCCACCAGACCCTCGGCATGCTGCTCACCCGCCGGCTCGAGCGCGCCCGCGCCCGGCCGCTCGGCTTCGTCGCCTCCGACTACTCGCTCGCCATCTGGGGCCTCGGCGACTATTCGGCCCTGATCCGCACCGGCCGGCTCTCGCTCGACGACCTCTTCGACGAGGACATGCTGGGCGACGATCTCGAGGCCTGGCTCGACGAGAGCCAGCTGATGCGCCGCACCTTCCGCAACTGCGCCATCATCGCCGGGCTGATCGAGCGCCGCCATCCCGGCAAGGAGAAGACCGGCCGCCAGGTCACTGTCAGTTCCGACATCATCTACGACGTGCTCTACCAGCACGAGCCCGACCACATCCTGATCCAGGCCACCCGCCGCGACGCCGCCCGGGGCCTGCTCGACATCGAGCGGCTTGGCCACATGCTCGCCCGCATCAAGCGCCACATCGTGCACAAGCCCCTCGACCGAATCTCGCCTTTGGCGGTACCGGTACTGCTCGATATCGGCAAAGTCCCGGTCGCCGGCGAGGCGCGCGAGAGCGCCATGGCCGACGCCGCCGACGAGCTGATCCGCGAAGCCATGGGCGTCGCCGGAGCATCAGTCGGGTCTCCCTCCCCCTCGCGGGGAGGGGACAGGGGTGGGGGGTGAGGAAGCCCTCGAAATTGCAGTAGGTGGAACCAGCCGTGATCTCAGCCTGGGCAGCCCGCACTGCCGAAACCTCCGACGCGGGTGACAGCGTGCAGCTCCATTTCGCCGGCCACAGCTTCATCCCGCTCCCCTCCGGTGCCCTCCACTGGCCCGCCGAGAACGCGCTGCTCGTTGCCGATCTCCACCTCGAGAAGCTCTCCTCCTTTGCCAGGCGCGGCAGCCTCCTGCCACCCTACGACACCGGCCTCACGCTGCGCCGCCTCGAGGCGGACCTGGCAGCGACCGGCGCCGGCGAGGTCATCGCGCTCGGCGACAGCTTCCACCGCGACGAGGGCAGCTCGACCCTCGTCGACACCGACCGCCTTCGCCTCATGGCGCTTCTCGGCAAGGCACGCTGGACCTGGATCTCGGGCAACCACGATCCCACCCCGCATGCACTCGGCGGCGCCTGCGTCGCCGAACTCGAACGCGCCGGCCTCACCTTCGTGCACGAGCCGCGCAACGAGGCCGGGCTCGTCGCCGGCCACCTGCATCCCTCCGCCCACATCGCCATCAACGGCCGCTCGGTACGCCGCCCGTGCTTCGTCCACGATGGCCGCCTGATGGTGCTTCCCGCCTATGGCAGCGCCACCGGCACGCTCAACATCCTGAGCCCGGCCTTTGTCGGCCTGTTCCACTGGCCGGCGCTCGAGGTGGCCATGATCGGCAAGGGCCGCGTCTATCCGGTGAGCCCCAGGCGCCTCGTCGCCGGCCACGAGGCGTGGTAGGCCCGTCTCTGCCTGATCCTCCCCCGCATCGCGGCGGAGGGGGACCGCCGAAGGCGGTGGAGGGGCGGCCGGCGACCGCGCCTGCTTGCATGTCACACGCGTCGTACATGTAGCGCATGAAAACCCTCAGCATCCGCATCGACGACGACATCAAGCAGCGCTGGAGCCAACTGGCCGAGGCCCATGGCCTCAACCCCAGCCAGCACATGCGCGCCGCCATCATCGACCGTCTCGAGGAACTCGAGGATTACTATGTGGTGAGGGAACGGCTCTCCAAGCCTGGCAAGACCATCCCGCACGATGAGGTTTGGCGCTCGCTGGGACTGAACGACGTTGCCGACGCGGATTGAACGGTCAGGACTGCGCGAGAAGAACTTGCGCGGTCTAGAGCCCGGCAGGGCCTAGGGAGATTCCTGAACCTCGGCTGTTTTTGGCGCCGAAGGGCATGGCCATCTTCCGTAAGCAGGTACTCCCCTGAACTGGCCTCGGCTATCAGTTGGCGTCGGTCAAGGTCGTCAAGTCTCCTGCGGTATAGCGCTTGCCCAGCAGAATGGCCTGCAGCCAGTAATGGTCTTCGAGGTTGTCCTCCGGTAGCGGTCACGCCCTCGCAATGGAGCAGCGAGATAGCGTCATCGTCCAGCGGTCTTCCAGGGCTTGAGTTTCCGGCTACCGCTTGAACACCACCCCGCCCAGCCAGCCGGTGAACAGCGCCAGCACGGCGCACACGAGGCCGTAGAGCAGTGGGTACTCCTTGGAGGCGAGCCCCAGGAAGCGCTCGAAGCCGATCTTCCGCACCGAGAACCCGTCGGTCTTCTCGGCGATCAGCACGCCGTTCTTGAACAGGTAGGTATGCGCCAGGTAGGGCCCCGGCGGGGCATCCGACGGCAGGGCCACCTGCGCGAAGTAGAACGTGTCGGAGCGAAACACCACGCCCTGCTCGTTGAGCTTGAACTGGCCCTGCTCCTTGCATCAGGCGGACCAGCTCGGTGCCGAACACCAGGGCTTCCCACCAGCCGGTGCGGGCCGAGTAGCGCGCCTGGCTGTCGAGCGGGATGGCCTTCTGCGCCAGTGTCACGGCATCGGTGACTTCGTTGATCCGCATGTCGCTCAGCACCTGGTAGAACGACGGAAAGGCCGCGAACACCGCCTGGTCGGTGTTGATCCAGATCCCGAACCGGTTGGACTTGCGCCGCGCCACCCGGTTCTGCGTCGGGCCCGTCACCGTGATGATGATGTGGTAGGGACCCTCGACATATTTCTCCTGCGATCCCGGCTCCGGCTCGATCGAGCCGAACAGCGTCAGCGTCTCGCCGGCAAAGCTCGAGGTGATGGCCACCTCCTGCCGGCTCACCTGCGAGACCAGCTGTTCGGCACAAGCCGGACTCGCCAGCGCCGCAAGCACCAGGGCGAGCAGCAGCGGCCTCATATCGCCCCTCCCGCGCCGAGCACCGCCATCGAGTAGGGATCGGCCGGCGCGATCACCAGCGTCAGCCCGAAGCGGATCGCCACCGCCAGCACCAGCAGGGCCAGCAGCGCCCTCAGCTGCTCGCCGCGCAGGTACTTGCCCGCCGAGGCGCCGAACTGCGCCCCCACCGTGCCGCCCACCATCAGGCAGAAGGCGAGCAGGATGTCGACGCTCTGGCTGGTGACCGCATGCAGCACCGTCGTCACCGCCATCATCGCCACCACTTGCAGCAGCGAGGTGCCGATCACCATGTTGCCGGGCACCCGCAGCAGGTAGACCAGCGCCGGGACCAGGATGAAGCCGCCGCCGATGCCGAGCAGCGAGCCCACGAAGCCGATCCCCAGCCCCAGCAGCAGCACCGGCACCACCGAGATGTAGAGCCGCGATTTCTTGAAGCGTACCCGCCAGGGCAGGCCGTGGAACCAGTTGTGCTGGTTCGGCAGCTTCTCCCTGACCACGATGCCGGCCCGGCGCTTGAGGATGGAGCGCACCGCCTCGATCATCATCATTGTGCCGACGAAGCCGAGCAGCAGCAGGAAGCCGAGCGCGATCACCAGGTCGAGCTGGCCCAGCGCCCGCAGCACCTGGAACGTCCACACCCCGACGAAGGCGCCGAGGATGCTGGCGAGCAGCAGGTAGAGCGCCAGGTGCAGGTCGATCTGTCCGCGCCGGTAGTAGCTCAGCGCGCCCGAGGTCGAGGCCGCCACCACCTGCCCGGTCACCGACGCCACCGCCACCGAGGACGGCACGCCCGAAAAGATCAGCAGCGGTGTCAGCAGGAACCCGCCGCCCACCCCGAACAGCCCGCTCAGGAACCCGACCGCGCCCCCGATCCCCACGAGGAAGAACAGGTTCATCGAAAGCTCTGCGATCGGCAGATAGACCTGCACGGCGGCATCCAGGTGGCTAGGGCATCTGTCGGCTGTACCGCGGCCCAGCGACGGAAATGCGACGGTTTTTCGCGAAATGCCACCCAGTCCTAGCAGCAAAGTACAAAGGCGAGGTTAGCCTACTGATCCGGTCGGGATTGGAGAGTGTTGCCTGGCCAGGCGCCGGTGCGGCAGGCGAAGGCCGCTTCGCGGCGGGTTCGGCCGGTCAGTGCCGCTGGCGCGGCGGAGGCGCGGGCGCGACCATCGCCATGGCGCGGTCGAGCATGGCAGCGAACGGGCAGGGATCGCTCCGGTCCAGCCAGGAGCGCTGCGCCGCAACAAGGCATCCGAAGCCGGCGCCGACCACGGCGCGCAGATCGGCTGTGGCACCGGGCCTGCCGTCGCGGAGCAGTGCGACCACATCGTCCTGCATGCGCTGCAAACGCTCGAGGTAGCCGGCGAAAAGGCTGGTCGAGCCGAACACCACGCGCATGATCGCCTCGGCCGCTGCGTCGTGACCGGGACGGTCGGTTTCGGGGACCATGACCTCGAAGGCCTGCCGCAGCGCCGACCAGATCGGCTCCGCTGCGGGGATCCTCGCAAGCCTGTCCAGCAATTGCTCGGCGGCCAGGTCGAACTTCTCGAGGAGGAGATCCTCCTTGGTCGGGAAGTAGCGGAACACGCTGCGCTGCGACATGCCGACGACAGCGGCGATGTCGTCGATGGTGGTCGCCGCATATCCGCGCTCGAGAAAGAGACGGCTCGCGGTCTCGGCGATCTCGCGCCGCACGGCGCGCCGCGTGCGCTCGCGCAGGCCGGTTGATGTGTTGCTCATGGCAGCATTATCGGCGATTGCCATATGTGTCAGCAACTGACATAATAGACACAATCTGAAATCAGGAGCAGCACCCATGTCGAAGACCATCGTCATCACCGGCGCCAGCGACGGCATCGGCGCGGCCGCGGCACGCGAGCTGTGCCGCCGGGGCCACGAGGTGATTGTCGTCGGCCGCTCGGCACAGAAGACCGAAATGGTGGCGCGCGCGATCGGGGCCCGGTTCTTCGTCGCCGATTTCGCGCGGCTGGCCGACGTGCGCCGGCTGGCGGCCGAACTCGACGCTGCCTGTCCCCGCATCGATGTTCTGGCGAACAATGCGGGAGGGGTGTTCGGAGATCGGGTCACGACGGTGGATGGCTTCGAAACGACCTTCCAGGTCAACCATCTGGCGCCCTTTCTCCTCACCTGCCTGCTGCTCGACAAGCTGATCGCAAGCAAGGCCTCGGTGCTGCAGACATCGAGCATCGCGGCGCGCCTCGCGAGCCGGCTGGACATCGACGACCTCAACGGGGAGCGCCGCTACAGCCCCGTCACTGCCTATGGCAACGGCAAGCTCGCCAACATCCTGTTCACCCGGGAGCTCCACCGGCGCTATCACCAGCGCGGCATCTCGGCAGCGGCCTTCCATCCCGGCAACGTGGCGTCGAGCTTTGCAGCCGGCTCGCGGAGCCTGATCGGCTTTCTCCTCAACACCCCTCTCATCCGGCCCCTGTTGATGCTCATCACCCCCGACAAGGGGGCCGAGCAGCTGGTATGGCTGGCCGAGACGATGCCCGGCCCGGATTGGGTCTCGGGCGCCTACTACGAAAGGCACAAGCCCGCAAAGCGCGAGAACCCCAAGGGCCTCGACCCCGTGCTGGCACGGCAGCTGTGGGACAGGTCCGGGCAGATGGTGGGATTGTAGGCACCACCCAACCCACCCGCGTCGACCACATCCGGGCGTCTGGGCACCTGTCAGCCGTACCGCGACACAGAGCCGGCATGCGACGGTTCCTCGGCCAGTCCTGGGCAGGCCGTCCCCCGGCCTCGGCCGGCGGAGGCGACCCCGTTCCTCACACCGGCTGGCTGCCCAGCACCGCCAGCAGCCGCGGGTTGATCGTGCCGCTTTCGCTCATCCCGGTCGCCCGCTCGAAGGTACGGATCGCCTCGGCGGTCTTCGGGCCTGTCACCCCGTCCGGGGTGCCGACGTCGAAGCCGAGCAGCGCCAGCGCCTTCTGCACGCCGAGCACCACCTCGGTCCTGGCGATCGGCTGGCCGGGGTCGAAACCGGCGCTCCAGGTGCCGATCGGCGCGAAATTCGCCACAAGGTCGATCCGTCGGGGCACGAAGGCCGCCACTTCGACCTCGAGCGCCTGCACTGTCGCCGCGTCGAGCGAGGCGGCGATGTCGTCGCGCGCCTTGATCGCGTCGGCGTCGCCGCTGAGGGCCGCGAGCGCGAACCACTTGAACGAGCTCGCGAGGTCCTGCTTCACGCCCAGCCCGCGGGCATAGAGCATGCCGAGGTTGAACTGGCTGTCCTTCATGCCGCGATTGGCCGCCTCCTCGAACCACTTGGCGGCGGCATCGAACTGCTGCGCGCCGAGCCCGCCGCCCGCATAGAGCGCCGCGAGGTTATGCATCGCCATGCGGTTGCCGGCCTCGGCGGCGCGCTGGTACCACAGCCGCGCCAGTTCGACGTCCTTGGCGACGCCGCGGCCGTTCTCGTACAGGTTCCCCAGCCGGTATTGCGCCGGCGCGAAGCCCTGGCTGGCGGCGCGCTCGTACCAGATCGCCGCCGCCTTCAGGTCCTCGGGCACCGCCCGGCCTTCGGTGTAGATCGCTGCCACCTCGAACTGGGCCCGCGCATCGCCCGAGGCGGCCGCACGCAGCAGCTCCTGCGGTCCGACGCCGGACGGCGGCAGTTCGACCTGCACCGGGCTCTCGATGGCGGCGGGCAGCGGCTCGATGGCTGCCGACAGGTCCGCCACCTGTGCCGGCGAGGCATCGGCCGCGGCAAAGGCGCTCAACGCCGCTGGCATCTCGCTGGCCGGGGTGAAGCCTCTGGCCGCCGCCGGGTCGATCGAGGCCGTGGACAGCGTGTCGATCATCGGGATCCGGCGCGGCACATCGGTTGCACCCGGCGGCACCAGGGCCTGTTCCGCCATCGGTGTCGGCGCCAGCGCCGCGTCGCCCACGTCGAGCGGCTTTGCCGCCGCTGTCACCGCCGCGTCGTCCTCCATCCGCTGGTTGATCAGGTTGATGGTGAGGAATGCCAGCGCCACCACGCTGGCGCCCAGCAGGATCGGCTGGCGGTGCCGGTAGAGGAAGCTCTGCGGCTTGTCCGCGGTGCCCTCGGGCGCCGGGCTGGTCGCCTCCGCACCCATGTCGATCGACGGCTGCGGCGCTGCCGGCAGCGGCCGCGAAGTCTCGCGCTGCGCCAGCCAGTGCGCCGGCTTCTCCTTGTCGCCGGCGAGCTTGCGCGTCTTGGCCGGCTTCTGCTTTTCCGACTTGGGCTCCGCCGGCGGCGGCGGCACCGGCGCCGGTGCCGGCTTGGCCTCGGCGCTGCGCGCCGCCTGGAACCGTGCGAAGGCCCGCCCGATCAGCGATCCGGCGCCGGGCTCGGTCGCGACCGGCGCAGCGGGCTTGGCCGGCGGCTTGCCGGACAGCCTTGCGGCCCGCCGATGCGCCTCGATGAAGGTATTGCGGCTCGGGTGCGGCGCCACCGCCTCGGCCTCGTCCGGCAGCGGCAGCTGGACCGCGTCGTCGGGCGTGTCGGCGAGGCTCGATTTCGGGGCCGGCGGCAACACCGCAAGGCTCGGGTCGAACGCCATGCTGTCGGCATCCGGGCCGGCCGAGGCCGGCGCAACCGGGGCGGTCCCCGTTTCGGACCCGAGGCCCGGATGCCGCCGGCGTGGCCCGTTCTTCACCTCGAGCGCCGCCAGCAGCGGGTCGGGGTCGCCGTACGGCCGGTCGATCAGCGGCGCCTCGAGCCCCGGGCTCTGCGGCATTGCGTCCTCGAGCACCATCGGCATCGACAGCGTGTCCGGGTCGGCCCGTGGGTCGTCGACCGTCGGCTCTTCCTGCTCCAGCGTGTCGAGCAGCGGCGCGATCGGATCGTATTGGGGCCCTTCGGCCGGCTGCACCGGCTCGAGCGCCGTCCGCACCGCCTCGATTGCCGCGGCCGGCACCGGCGGTTCGGCGGCAGCCACCGGGTTCGCCGAGGCGACATTGTCGGTCGCGAAGCCGGCAACGGCGACAGGGGCCGGCGCTGCCACCCCGGTGCGCCCAACCGACTCCTCGAGCCGCCGCAGCCGGTCATTGACCTCGTTGATCGTCGCCTCGAGCGCCGCCCCGGCCTCGGCCGGCGGTTCGCGCGTTGCCGCGATCACCCGGGTCAGCCGGCGCTCGAGCTCGGCGATGTCGCGTTCCGACAGCCCCGCCACCCCCAGCGCCGGTTCGCGCCCCGCCATTGCCGCCGAGGTGCGCTGCGCCACCATCTCCGCCAGCTCGCCGAGGTCCGGCGCCGGCTCGCGCTCGGCCGGCTGGCCGTAGAGCTTGGCGAGGCCGGTCAGTTGCTCGCCGGTCTGGTCCATGCGCGCCACCAATTGGCGCACCTGCGCCTCGAGCTGGGCGATATTGGGCTCCGGCCGCGCGTCGATCTTGCTGCCGATCGCCTCGATCTGCAGCTCCAGCGAGGCGAAGCGCGGTTCCATCGCCTCGAGCACGGTGGCGCGCAGTGCGTCGATGTCGGCCTTCAGCCCGCTCACCTGCGGCGTGCGGGTCTCCATGTCGCTGATGCGGTCGTTGAGCGCATCGATCAGCTCGATCAGCCCGTGCGGCTGCGGCTGCCGGATCAGGGTCGCGAAGCGTGCCAGTTCGGCGGTGATCTTTTCGAGCTCGGCCGGCGGCACCGCCATCGCCTTCTCGATCGCGTCCACCCGGTCGTAGATGTTGCGGACGCCGTCCTCGATGCCCGCCATCGACTGCCTGAGGCCCTCGCCGTCGCCATCCTCGCGCGGCGCATCGACCCGGTTGGCGAACTGCACCTGCAGGTCGGCCAGCCGTCCGACGGTGGCGGTGACATCGTCGAGCCGGCGCGACAGGCCGCTGGTGTCGGTCTTGTCGACCAGTTGCACCTGCAGGTCGGCCAGCCGGCCGACCGTCGAGGTCACGTCGTCGAGTCGCTGCGACAGCCCGCTCGTGTCGGACCGGTCGGCATAGGCCTTCTGCAGCTCGGCGAGCTTGGCCACCGTCGCCGAGACATCGTCGAGCCGGCGCGTCAGTGCCCCCAGGTCGACCTGCGGTTCGCGCGTCATCAGCTTGGCGAGCCCCGCGATCTGGCTCTCGAGCCGCTTCACCTGCCCGGTCTCGCCCACCGCGCCCGCCAGCAGCTCGACCACCTGGCTCAACTGCCCCATCTGGTCGGCGATTTCCTTGACATTGGCGGTCTGGCCGCGGGACTGCTGCTTGAGCTCGCCCTCGAGCCGCTCGAGCCGGGCCGAAATGCCGCCCACCGCATCCGCCAGTTCGTCGAAGATCGGCGCTTCGGGCGCGCGCTGAGGCGGCGCCGGGAAGTGCCGCGCGCGGATCTGCTGGATCGCCGATTGCAGCGTGTCGCGCGGCGTTGCCAGTGCCGGCGCCTCGTCGCGGTCGCTGAACCTGTCGATGGCGCGCTGCACCGAGCGCAGCGCCTCGCGGTGCCGGGTTTCCGGTTCGACCTCGGTCATCTGGTGCCTCAGGTCGCGCATCCGCTCGCTGAGTCCGTGGTATCCCGCCTCGCGCGGCGCCGCCCGGGCGACCTGCGATTCCACCTGGTCGAGCAGCGCGGCCAGTTCGCTCCTGAGGTCCTGCCACTCGCCGGCAGCCGGCTGGGCGAAGTCCTCTTGGCCATACTGGGGAGTTGCGCGGGCCATCGATCGATCCCAGTCCGTGTCGGGCCGGCGGCCCGCGATGCGCGGCGCAGAGCCCGTCATGGACCTCGCCGTTCGGTCACTCTTGGGAAAACATGGTAAAGATCGGGTTAAACCCGCGTGCATTCTGCAAGTACAACGTCCATATCCGTCGTCGAACCCGCCTTTAGTGGCATGGTGAAACCGCCATCCGGCTTGCTAGAGGTGCGTGAGAGGAGCCCGTCCCATGACGACCCGTCGCATCATCATCGTCGATGACCATCCGCTGTTTCGCGCCGCGCTGCGCCAGACGCTCGCCGGCGGCGATCCCTCGATCACCGTCGAGGAAGCGGGCGATCTCGCCACCCTCAGCACCGCGCTCGAGGCCGATCGCGACTGCGACCTGGTGCTGCTCGACCTCAACATGCCCGGGGCCCGCGGTTTCTCCGGCCTGCTGCTGCTGCGCGCGCAATACCCCGAAATCCCGGTGATGATCATCTCGGCGGTCGAAGAGGGCACCATCATCCGCCGCGCCTTCGAACTCGGCGCTGCCGGGTACCTGCACAAGTCGGTCGGCCCCACCGACATCCGCCGCGCCATCGAGATGGTGCTGTCGGGCGAGGTCTACGTGCCCGAGGGCATGGAGTTGCCGGCCGAGGATTCCCAGTCCGCCCTGATGCAGCGCCTCGCCACCCTGACGCCGCAGCAGATCCGCGTGCTGATGATGCTCAGCGACGGGCTGATGAACAAGCAGATCGCCTACGAGCTCTCGATCTCGGAGGCCACCGTCAAGGCGCACGTCTCGGCCATCCTGCAAAAGCTCGACGTCGACAGCCGCACCCAGGCCGTCATCGCCGCCTCCCGCATCGAGGAAGGCCACTTCGAGGACCTGCGGCGGGGGGCGAGGGGGGGGGGGGGGGGGGGGGGGGGGGGGGGGGGGGGGGGGGGGGGGGGGGGGGAGGGGGCGCTGGTTCAGCGGCACAGGTGACGTCGGAAGCGGGGTCGGCGCGCGCGGGGATAGGATCAGGGTCCCCCGGCGGGCCCCCCCTGAGGGCGAAGGGAGGCGAGACCGACCGGCTTTCCCCTGTGGGAGAAGGTGCCCGAAGGGCGGGGGGTCTCTCCACCATGGCGGCCCCTCATCCCCGGGTGCCTTCGCGCCATCCTCCCGCAAGGGGGCGAGGAGCGCCAACCGGAGCCTGTTTCCAGTGGCGATGGCCGGCTGGGTTGGAGGGCCACCAGCCTACCCCGCCACCAGGCGCTTGCGCGCCCCCTGTCCCGCCAGCCCGCTGATCGTCGCGCGGAGCGCCGCCGGTTTCACCGGCTTGGTCACCACCGTGATGCCGCGCTCTTCCGCCAGCGCCCGCACCGCCGCGGTGCGGTCCGCCGTCACCAGGGCCGCCGGCAGGTGCCCGCCGACATTGTGCCTGAGCCACTCGATCGCATCGAGGCCCGAGGTCTGGTCGAGGTGATAGTCCATCAGCACCAGGTCGGGCAGCCAGCCCAGCAGCAGCCGGTCCTTGTCAATGTCCCTCAGCGAGCGGGCCGAGCGCACGTCGCACCCCCAGCCGCCGAGGAGCCCCTCCATCGCGTCGAGGATGGCCTTCTCGTTGTCGACGCACAGGATGCGGACCCCGATCAGGTTCGAGGCCGGTTCGCGCCCGGGCGCCGCCGCCTCCGCCCCGTTCGCCGGCGCCCGCCCCAGCGGCAGGTAGAGCGAGAAGCGCGAGCCCTTGCCCTCGCGGCTGTCCAGTTCCAGCGTCAGCCCGAGCGCCGTCACCAGGCGCTTGACGATCGACAGCCCCAGCCCCAGCCCCTGCGCCATGCGCGCGCCGTTCTCGAGCCGGCTGAACTCGGCAAAGATCAGGCCCGACTGGTCCTTGTTGAAGCCGATGCCGGTGTCGATCACGTCGAGCCGCAGCCGTGCGCCCCTGCGTCGCACCCCCACCAGCACCCGCCCTCCGGGCCGGGTGTACTTGATGGCGTTGGAAACCAGGTTCTGCACCACGCGCCCGATCAGCGCCCGGTCGCCGACGGCACCGGCCGCCGTGTCGATCACCTTGAGCGCGACGTCCTTCTTCAGCGCCAGCGGGCCGAATTCCACCCCCACCTTCTTGAGCAGGTCGCGCGCCTGGAATGGCGCCGGGACCGGCCGCAGCGCGCCCGAATCGAGGCGCGAGATGTCGAGCAGGGCCGACATGATCTCCTCGACCGCCGTCAGCGAGGCCTCGATCGATTGCGCGAGGTCGTCGAGCCCGGTGCCGCCCGCCCGCTCGACCAGCGAGGCGGTATAGAGCCGCGCCGCGTTGAGCGGCTGCAGCAGGTCGTGGCTCGCCGCCGCGAGGAAGCGCGTCTTGTCGCGGTTGGCCGCATCGGCCTTGGCGCGCGCCACCTCGAGTTCGGCATTGACCTGCACCAGCGCCGCGGTCCGTTCCTCGACCCGGCCCTCCAGCGTCTGGTTGATCGCGGCGAGTTCGGTCTCGGCGTCGACCCGCGTCGTCACGTCGGCAAAGCTGATCACCAGTCCGCCGTCCGGCAGTCGCGCCGCGTGGAATTCCAGCACCTGGCCCTTGGCCCCCTGCCGCTGGCTCACCGTCGCGTGCGACTGCGTCAGCGTCTGGACGCGCTGCGCCGCAAGGCTCATCGCGTCGCCCGCCCCGAGGTCGCCACGCCGGGCGAGGAACAGCGCGATGTCGTAGAGCGGCGTCGCCGGCTCGAGCAGGCTCCCGGGCAGCCCCAGCAGTTCGCGTGAGCGGGTGTTGGAGGCGACCAGCCTCAGGTCGCTGTCGAACACCACGAGGCCCTCGGGGATGTAATCCACCGCCAGCCGCAGCCGCTCCTCGATGTCGATCGTCGCGCCGGACATGTCCTGCTCCCGGCCGGAGTATCCGCCCGCGTCCCCGCTCCCGGCAAGGCCGCACAAAGTCGTGGGTCGCCGGCTTAAGTGCGGGTTCCAGTGTTGCTTTGTCCCCTGACATTGGCAATTGTCGTCAACGGCTTGGGCATCCGCCCCAGCCGTGGGGGGCGTGCGTAGCGCAAAGGGGTAGGGCCAGTGTTCAAGGAATTCCGCGATTTCGCCCTCAAGGGCAATGTCATCGATCTCGCCATCGGCGTGATCATCGGTGCCGCGTTCGGCGCCATCGTGTCGTCCATCGTCGACGATATCTTCATGCCGGTGATCGGCCTGATCCTGTCCGGCATCGATTTCTCCAACCTGTTCATCGTGCTGAACAATCCGGGCAACGTGGCGGTTCCCTCGGTGGCTGCCGCCAAGGCCGCGGGCGTCGCCACGCTCAACTACGGGCTGTTCATCAACGCGGTGGTCAAGTTCACCATCATCGCCTTCGTGCTGTTCCTCGTGGTCAAGGGCATCAATCGTCTCAAGCGGCAGGAAGCCGCCAAGCCGGCCGCCCCGGCGGGCCCCTCCGCCGAGGAAAAGCTCCTCGCCGAGATTCGCGACGCCATCAAGGCGCAGAAGTAGCCGGCATCTCGAAAGGCGCCCTCCCCGGCCAGGGAGGGCGCCACCTTCGGCCGGATCAGGGCTTTCGCGGGCTGGAAGCCACCCTTCCCCGGGCCCGGGCAGGCCGCGCGCCCTCTCAGTCCGCGGCCTTGCGGCTCGCCCGCGCTGTGGCGGTCCTTCGCCGCTTGGCGAGGCGCTTGAGGCCGGCCTCGATCAATTCGACGTCGATCGCTTCCGGATCGTACGCGCCGATCCATTCGCTCAGTTCGGCATGCTCTTCGTGTTTGGGGTCCGCCAGCGCCTCCAGCAGGTAGTAGAAGCCCGGCAGCCCGCCGCAATCCTCCGGCGGGCCGTTCCTCTCGCCGCCCACGTGGCGCGGATAGATCAGGGCCGGATCGCCGGCCCGGACCTTGCTCACGGTGAGCCGCACGTCCCAGCTGTCACCGAAATCGTAAAGGTAGTCGATCCGCGTCCGGCGCGGCTTCAGGACCTCGGCGAGGCGGACCTTGTCGGCACTGCGGCGCGGCGTCAGGCCCCAGTCGCCGCCGAGCGACGGGCCGTACTGCTGCCGGTCGATGGTGAATTCCCACAGATGCTGGTCGAACCAGCCCATCTCGACCTGGATCACCTGGTGCAGCGCCTTCAGCGTCAGCGCGGTCGGCACCTCGACCTCCCGCCAGATCGGCGGATCGGTATCGAGCAGGTCGATACGCACCGTCGCGATCTCGTCGCTGCCATCGCTCGAACCTGCTGCCGATGCCATGCTCAACTCCGCCATCCTGATTCTCGCGCGTTCACTCTGCCGCGGCCCGCCTCCGAACGCCACACCCGCCGGCCCGGCACGGCAGCCTGGCGCGGGCCGACAGTCACCATCACCCGGCGGCATGGATATGAATCCGTTCTGTCCTCCCGCCTACTTCCTTGTTCCCTTCGCCTGTCACGTCGCGCTCGCTTGCCAATTAGGAAAACATTCCTTGACACCCTCCCGCATCCGCCTCTACACCTATCCCATCCGGAAAGCAATCCAATCCCCCTAGTGGGTCTTCCGGATGGCGACAACACTTATCGCGTGCTAGGCCGGAACATCGCCTTGTTCCCGAAGCCTGGTGATACGGAGCAGAGGGGATTGTCCGGCCGGCCCGGCAACAGTCTCCGCATGTTGGGAACGCCGTCTGCAGCAGTCCAGGAGGGGTGCCGCGGGTGCCGAAATCATCGGAGGGTGCAGTGACCGAGAATGTATATTTTCCATCTTATTTGAACCGCGACCGCCTGATCCATATCCTCGATGCCGATCCTGCCACCTGCGAGGCGCTGAGCGTGCTGTTCCGGCTCGAGGGCTTCCAGACCGCGTTTTCCCTCGATGCGGCGCAGTTCCTGCTCGCCATCGCGCAGCGGCGGCCCGATGTGGTGATCGTCAACTACCGGATCGGCAGCGAGGACGGGCTCGCCATCCTCAGGCACGTCAAGACGCAGCGCACCGGCACCCCGGTCTTCGTGCTCGAGGACCAGCCGGAGGTCGATCTGGCGGTCGAGGCGATGCGCGCCGGGGCCAGCGACGTCATCGCCAAGCCCATCGATTCCGAGCGCCTGGTGCGCTCGGTCGCCGAGGCGCTGCGGCACGATATCCTGCTCGGCACCGATCGCGGCGGCCGCCGCCCGGTCGAGGTGCGCGGCTTCGCCCAGCTCACCCCGCGCGAGCGCGAGGTGCTGCAGCTGATCACCAACGGGCAATCCAACAAGGAGGCGGGGCGCGAGCTCGGCATCTCGCCGCGCACCATCGAGGTGCACCGCGCCCGCGTCATGGAAAAGCTCGGCGCCCGCAACACTGCCGACCTGATGCGCATCGTGCTCACCAGCTGACCGCCGCTCCTCCCCGTTCACGGGGCAGGGGGCTGATCCTCCCCCGCGTAGCGGGGGAGGGGGACCGGCGCAGCCGGTGGAGGGGGCGCTCCCGCACCATTGTCCACCCCACCGCTGTCACCCCGGCGGGCCGGGGGGGGGGCCCCCGCGGGGGGGGGGCAGGAGGGGGGAGTTGGGGGGGGGCGTCCTCGGGGGGGGGGCGGGGGGGAGGGGTGGGGGGGGGGGGGGGGGGGGGGGGGGGGGGGGGGGCGGGGCGGGGGGGGGGGGGGGGGGGGGGTGGCGGGTGGCCGCCGGCGGCGGCGGCCGCGGGCGCCGGCGGGGGGGCCCCGCGGCGGCGCCGCGGGGGGGGCGGGGGGGGGGGGGGGGGGGGGGGCACCCCCGGCCCGGCCCGGGGCTCGGGCGGGGGGGGGGGGGGGGGGGGGGGGGGGGGGGGCGGGGGGGGGGGGGGGGCGGGGCCGGGCCGGGGGGGGGGGGGGGGGGGGGGGGGGGGGGCGGGGGGGGAGAGGGGGGGGGGGGGGGGGGGGGGGGGGGGGGGGGGGGGGGGGGGCGGGGGGGGCGGGGGGGGGGGGGGGGGGGGCCCGCCGCGGCGCGGGGAAGGCCGCGGGGGGGGGGCCGGGGGGGGCCGGCCCGCCGGGGGGGGGGGCCGGGGGGGGGCGTGGGGGGGGCGGGGGGGGGGGGGGCCGGGGGGGGGGGGGCGGGGCCCCCCCCCCCCCCCGCCCCCGCCGGCGCCCCGGGGGGCGGGGCGGGGGGCGGGGCCCGGGGGCCGCGGGGGGGGGGGGGGGGGAGGGGGGGGGGGGAGGGGGGGCGGGCGGCGGGCGCGCGGGCGGGCGCGCCCCGGGGCCCGCCCCGCGGGGGGGGGTGCGGGCGCGCGCCCCCCCGCCCGGCCGCCCCGGGCGGGGGCGGGGGGGGCGGCGGGGCCCGGGGCGCGGGCCCTGGCCGCGGCGGGCCGGGCCGGGCCGGGGCGGGGGGCCGCTCCCCGGCCCGGCCGCCGGGGCCGCGGGCGGGGGGCGGGGGGCGGCGCCCCGGGGCCGGGGGGGGGGCGGCGGGGCCCGGCGCCGAGACCAACCAACCCCGGGGGGGGGGCGGGCCCCGCCCGCCCCAAAAACGGAAAACCCAACGCTACTCTCCCACGCAGGTGTTGCACTTGTTCCGTGAACTCGCGGGGCCCATCCCGAGATGGCCCCCGATCACGGCGCGTGCGCAAAGTGCTCGGTCCCGGCCTTCGCCGGGATGACATCGAGCCTGCGGGACCGGCATCCAGGCGATCCTGCCTACGCGATCAGCGTGGCCGCCCAGGCCGCCGCCCGCTCGAGCTCGCCCGGCTTCAGCGGCCCCTCGGTGCCGCCGACGAGGAAGCCGGCCGGCGCGCCGCGCAGCGTGAAGCCGCCCTCGTCGAGCTTTTCGGCCATCCGTGTCGCGGCATAGCCACCCGCCTCCACCACCCAGCGCAGCGGCGCGGGATGGATGTCCTCGGGCGCCAGCCGGGTGTCGAACACCGCGGCGGCCTGCCCCGGCACCGCCGGGCGCAGCACCGCTGCCAGTTCCGACATGGCCGGCGTCGGCCGGAAGCCGCGGGTGGGCGAGCCCATGACCAGCAGCTCGACGCCCCGGAGCGGCCATTCGGCCGCCTCCTCGATGCGCAGCAGCTTCACCTCGCGGCCCGGACGCAGGGCGCCGGCCACGGCGTCGGCAATCCTGGCGGTATTGCCGAATACGCTGTCGTAGACCACGATGATGGACATGGCGGCGCCTCCTTGGCTGGCCGCCACCCTGGCACCGGACCGGGGCGGGAGCTTGACCTCGATCAAGCTCCCGGCGGAGCGATCAGCCGCCGACGGTGGGCAGCGTCAGCTGGCCGCTGATCAGCTTGTTGGCGGTCACCGTCTCGATCGGCCGCTCGCGCGGCAGCTCCAGCGCCGCCCACACGCTCACCAGCGCGTGCCTGAGTTCGATGATCATCTCGTCGGTGTGCAGCGGGGTGGGGGTGATCCTGAGCCGCTCGGTGCCCTTGGGCACGGTGGGGTAGTTGATCGGCTGGATGTAGATGTTGTGCTTGTCGAGCAGCATGTCGCTCGCCGCCTTGCAGGCGCGCGCATCGCCCACGATCAGCGGCACGATGTGGGTGCTGGTCTTGAGCACCGGCAGCCCGGCATCGGCGAGGATGTCCTTGGTCGTCTGCGCCTGCCGCTGCTGGCCGGCGCGTTCGCCGGCGGAGAGCTTCAGATGCTCGATCGAGGTCCGCGCCGCCGCGCACAGTGCCGGGGGGAGCGCGGTAGTGAAGATGAACTCCGGCGCATAGGAGCGTACCGCGTCGATGATCGCCCGGTTGGCCGCGACATAGCCGCCCATCACGCCGAAACCCTTGGCCAGCGTGCCCTCGATGATGTCGATCCGCTCCATCAGTCCGTCGCGCTCGGCGATGCCGCCGCCGCGCGGGCCGTACATGCCGACCGCATGCACTTCGTCGATATAGGTCAGCGCCCCGAATTCCTCGGCGAGGTCGCAGATCTCCCGGATCGGCGCCACGTCGCCATCCATCGAGTAGACCGATTCGAAGACGATCAGCTTGGGCCGCTTGCGATCCACCGCGGCGAGCAGTTCGCGCAGGTGCCCGACGTCGTTGTGGCGGAAGATCTGCTTCTGCATGCCCGATTGCCGCACGCCCTGGATCATCGAGGCGTGGTTGAGCTGGTCCGAAAAGATGATGCAGTCGGGCAACAGGCGCGCAATGGTCGAGATCGCCGCCTCGTTCGACACGAACCCCGAGGTGAACACCAGCGCCGCGTCCTTGCGGTGCAGGTCCGCGAGCGAACGCTCGAGCTCGACCAGCGGACGGTTGGTGCCCGAGATGTTGCGCGTGCCGCCGGCGCCGACGCCGAGCTTGGCCGCCGTGTCCTGCATCGCCGCGATCACCTTGGGGTTCTGGCCCATGCCCAGGTAGTCGTTGGAGCACCAGATGGTGATTTCGCGCTGGTTGTCGGCGGCGTCACGATAGATGGCACGCGGGAACTGTCCGGCGATGCGCTCGAGATCGGCGAACACGCGATAGCGCTTCTCGGCCCTCAGCGCATCCACGGCGTCTTCGAAAAACCCGCGATAGTCCATCTCTTCCACTCGTGTTGCGGGTATCGCACCCGCTGGCGATCCCACCTTTGCGAGGGTTAACTAGCCCTCCCGACCCCGGCATTGACATAGGTCAATTCGACGCGCAACCGATACAAGTCATTGCCAAAGCAGCGGCTTGCGACCCGTTTCCTGGAACGATCCTAAACTGCGATCGCCTCGGTTGCCAATCGGCGCTCCGCCCCGCCGGCGCTGCGGTCCGCACAATACCGCGTGAGCGTGGGCCATCGGGCAGCTGTTCAGATGCCGTTCACGCCGCCGCTGCGAGAGCTGTGGAGCGGGCGCTCCGGGCCGGTCGTTAACGTCGCGCCAGCAGCGACGTTGACCCGCGCCGCGGCTCGTCTAGTATTAACGAAACGGAAACGCAGGGGGACCGTCCATGAAGAGCTTCTCGTCGTCGAGCTTTGCCAACGATCATGCCGAGTTGCTGGATCTGGCCTTGGCCGCGGTCAACAAGCATCCGCAGGCGCTGTTCACCGATTTCCAGTGGTTCCTTTACGAGGCGCGCGACACGGTGTTCTTCACCGCCGCGTCCACCACGCGTTTCGACAAGGAGACGCTGGCCAATCTCGTAGCCGACATGGTGACGCTGGCGCCGCAGTTGAGCCACGGCTTCGTCGGGGCCCGCCCCCGGCCATCCCTTCCCCAAGCACCTGCTCGATGCCATCACCCATGTCGAGGAGGTGGACAGCTTCGAGGGCTATCCCGACAAGTGGCTGGGCAAGTCGCCCGACATCTTCGCCCGCGACGACCTGCCGCTGTTCCGGGTCCAGGCCGTGGTGCTGCGCAACGGCCCCGACGAGATGGGTCGCGCTTCGATGATCCAGGTGCGCTCGAGCCATGCCCTGCTCGAGGGCTCCGATTCGGCGCTCCTCACCCGCTCCGCCTCCGCCGGCCATGGCGTGATGAGCGACAAGTCCAACAAGGTCGGCCTCGGGGCCCGCATCAAGGGCACGCTGCGCGGCTGGGGCATGACCTTCATCTACGTGGTCCTCGCCAATCTGCTGGCGCCGCGCGAGAAGCCCTGGGGCTTCAAGACCCTGGCGCTGAAGCGCCACCGCCTCAGGCTGCTCGCCAACAAGCTCGGGGTGCGCCAGCGCTCGCTGATGTTCGCGCTCGTCACCCATGCGCTGAACGGCGAGGGTGAGCAGCGGCACATGTCGAAAAAGGTGATCGGCGCCGCCTACACCATGCTCGACGGCAAGCGCCACGATGCCGATGACGACTTCTTCCGCGTCCGCGCGCTCGAGGCCAAGTTCGAGGTCATCGATGACTTCGTCGCCTATGCGCGCAAGATCGACGACACCATCGACAAGATCGAGAAGAAGGACATCACCAAGTTCCAGGTGATGATGAACTCGATGTTCAAGGCGCTGCGCAATCTCAACCGCATCGCCCCGTTCCTGCCCGGCAAGCGCTTCTGGCGCTTCAATGGCGGCGTCCACGTCGTGCTCACCCTGGTGCCGCCGCACCGCACCTACGGCCCGATGACGCACGGCATGATGGAGCCGATCTACTGCGGCGCCTGGCACCCGGCCGCCAACATCTGCACCTTCTGCCCGGGCCGCGAATACGTCACCCTCAACTTCACCATGGAAACCCGCCACATCGCCAACGTGGACAAGATCGAGGCCCTGCTCGCCAAGGTCGAAGCCATGGACATCGCCCCCGGCCGCAAGGCCATCGCCGAGGACGACAGCGTCTGACGGATCCTCCCCGTTCACGGGGACGGGGGCGGCAAAGCCGGTGGAGGGGGCGCGGCCCCCTGATCCTCCCGCCCGCACGCCCTCCGACTGTTGGTGGGTGCGGCACCCCACCCACCGGCTTCGCCGGTCCCCCCTCCCCGCCTCCGGCGAGGAGGAGGCCCCCGGGGCCCCCGCGCCCCTCCCGGCCGAGGGGGGGGGGGGCGGGGGCTGGGCCCCACGCCCGGGCCTCTCGGGGGCACCACTGCCCCGCCCACCCCCGCGGGAGGCCGGGCCCACCTCTCGAGATGATCCCATCACGGTGCGTTGCTGGGTCCGCCCGGCCGATGACCGAGCCTGCGGTACCGGCAGCCCCCCACGCCCTCTGACTGTTGCGTTGGTGGGTGCGCACCCACCCACCGGCTTGCTGGTCCCCCCTCCCGCCTCCGGCGAGGAGGAGCGACGACTGCGCCGCCAGGGCACCCACACGCCCCCCCCTCCCCCGGGCGGAAGGGGGGGAGGGGCCGGCGGGCCCCGCCCCCCCTTGGGGCCCCTCATTGTCCCCCCCACCGCTGTCACCCCGGCGGGAGGCCGGGGCCCACCTCGTCGAGATGCATCCCGATCACGGCGCGTGTGCAAAGTGCTGGATCCCGGCCTTCGCCGGGATGACACCGAGCCTGCGGTACCGGCAGGGCCTCCCCCACGCCCTCACCTCGGGCGTGGGGAAGCGCTGGTAGTGGTCAGCCCCTGAACCCCCCCACCTTCATCACCACCATGTCGTGGTCCGACAGCACCTCGCCGTCCGGCGCCACCGCGGGCACGATGCGGCTCTCCTCGACCATCACCCCGCGCGTCAGGAACCAGTCGAGCTGGTAGGCGCCCTTGGGAGCGCGGCTCACCCGGCTCGGTCGCGTCGTCACCTGCCCTGCAGCTCCCGCCCAGCGTTCGAACCCTCGCTCCCGGCTGAGCGCGAACAGCGTCTCGTCCTCGAGATCGCCGCCCGGCGGAATCGCCGTGTTCAGGTCGCCGCCGATGATCACCGGCACGTTCCCCCCCAGCTGGTCGATGGCGTCGATCAGCCCGGCCAGCTGCCAGGCGCGATAGGCGGCGTCGGCGGCGTTCTCGAGATGCACCGACACCAGGTAGAGCGGCCCTTCGCTGGTCATCACCCCCGCCGCGATGGCGCAGCGCGTGCCGATCCGGTGCGCCGGGCTCTCGGGGCGGAACCAGTGCCCATGCGCCTCGAGCCGGATCATCGCCGGAGCCTGCAGCGCCGCCCGCGCCATCAGCGCATTGCCGTGAAAGCCGTGGAGGTTGAAGTCGTCGCGGCAGAACTCCAGTTCCACTGCCGCGCCCAGTTCGAGTTCGAGGAACTCGACCCCGAAGGCATGCGCCATGCCCAGTGCCACAGCGAGATCGCGGCTGGTGTGGCGCTGCCCGGTCCGCGCCATGCCATTGTCCACCTCGCTCAGGAGCGCGATCTCGGCGCCCTCGCGGGCCAGCAGCGCCGCCGACTTTTCGACCGCATAGCAGCGCTCGAGGTTCCAGGTGGCAATCGTGAGCGGAAAGGCGAGCGGTGCCGTGGGGCCCGATACCGGAGCCTCCACCCGGTTCAGGCAGGCCAGCGCGGCCAGCGCCGCCGCATGGTTGGGCTCGGTGCGCTCCAGCGCCAGCAACCTCCGGCGCTCCTCCTGCGACGGACCGTTGAGCGGGGCAATCTGGGCGGGCCTGACGAGGTCGAGGGTCATGGGTGCGGGGTGATCTGAAGGTTGCGGATGCCCCGCTCCTAGCCACTGCGGATGTCGCTGCCGTGACACCCCGCCCTTGCCTCCTTGCACCCCTCGCGCTAGAGACCCGCGCACACATTTGCGGGGAGCCTCATGTCCGAATTCGCTGTTTATCCCAGCCTCAAGGGCATGCCCGTCATCGTCTCGGGCGGTGCCTCGGGCATCGGCGAGGGCATCGTCCGCGCCTTCGCGGCGCAGGCCAGCAAGGTCGGCTTCGTCGATATCGCGGCCGAGGCCGGCAGGACGCTCGAGGCCGAACTCAACGCTGCCGGTGCCACCGTGACGTTCACGCCCTGCGACGTCACCGACATACCCGCCTACCAGGCCGCTATCCGGGGCTTCGAGGCCGCCCATGGCCCGGCCCTCGCGCTCGTCAACAACGCCGCCAACGACCTCCGCCACAAGTGGGAAGAGGTGACGCCGGAGTTCTGGGACCAGTCGATCGCCGTCAACGCCAGGCACGCCTTCTTCGCTGCCCAGGCGGTGCTGCCGGGGATGATCGCCGCCGGCAAGGGCTCGATCGTCAATTTCGGCTCGATCAGCTGGATGATCCTCACCGGCAACCTTGCCGCCTACACCGCCTCGAAGGCCGCCATGCACGGCCTGTCGCGCTCGCTCGCCCGCGATGTCGGCAAGCACGGCGTCCGCGTCAACACCCTGGTCCCTGGCTGGATCATGACCGAGCGGCAGTTGACCCATTGGGTCGACGATGCCGCCAACAAGCTGATCGACGAGCAGCAGGCGCTGGCCGGCCGGCTCTACCCGGCCGATATCGCCCGCATGGCGATGTTCCTCGCCGCCGACGATTCGCGGATGATCTCGGCGCAGGACTTCGTGGTCGACGGCGGCTGGGCCCACGGCTAAGATCGCCGGCGGGCAAGGCGGGCGGGGGTCGCGCGGCGACACCGTGCTGCCGCATTCGGTGGCGACAACGGGCGCCAACCTACGGGGGATACCAATGAAGTCGAAGATCCTGATCGCCGGACTCGCGGCCCTGTCGCTGAGCGCCTGCACCTCGATCAATCCCTATACCGGCGACAGCCAGCTGTCGAACACCGCGGGCGGCGCCATTGTCGGGGCCGGTGGCGGCGCCGTCGTGGGCGGCCTGATCGGCGTTGCGACCGGCAACGATCCGCGCGTCACCGCCCTCATCGGCGCCGGTTTCGGTGGCCTCACCGGCGCGGCCATCGGCAAGTACATGGATCAGCAGGAGGCCGAGCTGCGGGCCCAGTTGCAGGGCACCGGCGTCTCGGTCACCCGCGTCGGCCAGCAGATCATCCTCAACATGCCCTCCAACATCACCTTCGGCGTCGATTCCGCGATGATCCAGCCGCAGTTCCGCGAGACGCTCGTGGCGGTCGGGCTGGTGCTGAAGAAGTTCAACAAGACCGTCGTCGATGTCTACGGCCATACTGATTCTTCGGGTTCGGACAGCTACAATCTCGAGCTCAGCCAGAAGCGGGCCACCGCGGTCGCGACCGTCCTCGCCAACCAGGGCGTCGATCAGCGCCGCTTCTACATCACCGGCAAGGGCGAGGAGGATCCGATCGCCTCCAATGCCACCGAGGCCGGCCGGCAGCAGAACCGCCGCGTCGAGATCCAGTTGTCCCCGATTCAGGGATGATCCGTGTTCAGCAACGTGACCAGATCGTGGCGCAATGCCCCGGTTCGGCTTAACGCGCGCTTAACTCCCTCCGCGCTGCGCCCCTCCGGTTAAGGCCCCGTTGAGCTTTGCTGTCCCTCTATGGGCGGGCAAACAGGGGCCCGCCATGGGCAATTTCGTCGGCCTGCTCATCTCCAGTCGGCACCAGCGCGCCATCCGGGTGACGCTGTTCCTGCTCGTCTTCGCCCTGAGCCTCGTGGCCGGCTTCGCGGTCGCCCTCAACCAGGTGCATGACAGCATGAAGGCCCAGGTCGGGCTCGGCCTCGCCCCCTATGCGCAGTTGCGGGCCAATGTCGATGCGGCGTTCGAGGCGCTCAATCGCGAGGTGACCGCCGCCCCCTGCGGCGATCTCTTCAACCAGCAGTTGCGACGCGTCGCCTACCTGCCGGACGGCCTCAACGAGTCCCTTTATGCCCCCGGGGGCATCGTGCAGTGTACCGCCAATCTCGGGCGCCTTGCCGTGCCGCACGCCCTCGGCCCGCCCGACCACTCGCCCCTTTCCGAAGCGGTACCAGCCGGCATCCGCTTCTGGATGGACCGGGATCTCGGTTTCCTGGCCCTGGCCGGCTTGACCGGCAGTCTCGTGCAGGTTGGCGATTTCGCGGTCGTGGTTCCACCGCAGCCTCTGCTGGCCACGGCCCCGCCCTGGATGTCGACCGAGGTGGTGTTCGTCGGTACACAGGGCCGCTGGTGGCATCGCGGCGGCGCCACCGGCATCTATGCCGCTCACCTTGCGGACGGGCAGGGGGAGGGCCTCGTGCCCCTGCACGGCGGCGCCCTGCACCATGTCGGCTGCGACGTGCTCGGCCTCTACTGCGTTGTCGCAGAGGTCACCCTGGCCAGTCTGCTGGCCTACGGCTCCCTCGTCATCCTGGGGATTCTGTCGGTGGGCGCCATCTTCGCCGCCTGGCTGTCACGCCAGCTGCATCGGCTGCTGCGCCGCTTCTGGGCCTTCGAGGCCCGGTTCCTCAGGCGCTTCGATGCCGCCTCGGTGGTCTGCCACTACCAGCCGATCCTCGATCTCAAGACCGGCCGCATCTCCGCCTGCGAGGTGCTCGTGCGCTGGCGCGATGTCGACGGCCGCATCGTCATGCCCGATCAGTTCCTGCCGGTCATCGAGGCGCGGGTCCTGACCATGGAGCTGACACAGTACGTGGTGGCGCGCGCCCGGGCCGATCTCGCCGCTCATCTGCCGCCCGGGGCAACGCTCCAGCTCAACTTCAACATCTTCCCGCGCGATCTCAACGCGGCCCGCCTGATTCCGCTCTTCGCCCCCCTGGCCGGCGATCGCTTCAAGGTAGTGATCGAGATCGTCGAGACCGACGCGCTGGACATTGCCGCGGCGAGCCGCGAAATCGATCTGCTCCGCGCCGCCGGCATCGGCACCTATCTCGATGATTTCGGTGCCGGCTTCTCCAACATCAACCACCTTGCCGCCCTGCCGCTCGACGGCGTCAAGCTCGACCGCCAGTTCGCGATGGCGTCCGACGCCAGCCTCACCGGCCAATTGCTCACCAATGCCCTCGCCATGATCCACGATTCCGGGCGGGTGACCGTCGTCGAGGGCGTCGAGTCGGCGAGCCGGCTCGCCATGCTGCGCGGCACCGGCATGGTCGACTTCATCCAGGGTTACCTCGTCTCCCGGCCGCTCGACATCCACCGTTTCGCGAGCTTTGTCGCCGAACACGAACTCGCCGCCGGCGCCGCGCGCCTCGCCGCCTGATCGCTGCAGGGCGTCGGGGCCCTCACGCGCGGCAAGGGTTCACGGCTGCCCCAGGGCCGTGTTCCAGCAGGCCCGCGCCATGGCGGCCAGTTCGAGCGACTCGGCCCAGCGATCGGTCAGGTCGGCGCCGTCCGCGCCCGAGATCGCATAGGGTTGCGGACCGAGTTCGCACATGAAGCAGAGCTGGTCGTCGCCGCCGGCGCGTCCCATCCAGCTCGCGAATCCCCTGGTCCACCAGGCCTCGAACTGCCGGACCCAGGGCGCATGCTGCCGGTATCCGAGCGGCACCTGCACCTGTTCACTGCTCGCGACCCGGCCGTGGAAGGCCCAGCTGCGCTCGAGGATCGTCATGATCTGCGCGTCGACCTCGGGGCTCGCCGGCACCGCGATCTCGCGGCCCACCACGTAGTGCGACAGGTCCGCCAGCAGCCTGAGCTCCGGCACCGCCGCGATCAGATCGAGCGTGAACAGCAGGTCGTTCGTCATCCGGTCGCGATGCGTCTCGACATAGACCGGGAAGTCCACCTGCTCGGCCAGCCGCACCCAGCCCTCGGCAACGCGCACCGCTTCGTCGAGCCGGCGCGGCCTGAGGTTGGGCTGGATGTTGATGTGGGTGACGCCGAACGCCGTCCCCCATTCGAGCGCCGGCTTGAGGCCATCCACGTCGGCCGGAAAGCACAGGCCCTCGACTGCGAGACCGGCCGACCGGGCGAGGCTGCTGGTGCGCCGGGCCTCCTCGCGATCGATGAACAGGCAGCCCAGCCCGTCGAAGCCGGCCTCGGCGATCATCTCGACATTGGTCTCGAGCGGCCGCTCCGCCGGCGCCCCCCTTGAGTCCCGACATCGTCCACAGCGATTGCAGGACAAGTAGTTCAGGCATTCCGCATCCCCCCATGTGCCGGCTGGCGGAACGGGCCCTGCGCCGGGACTGCTGTTGTCGGGATTTCCCCCGCGCCTGGCAAGTCCGCGCGTGCGCGGCGCACTGCCGGTCGGCCTGCCCATGTGGGGAGCTTTCGGCACGGAGCAGGGCGCTGCAGCATTCGAGCCGTCCGCTGACCGAGGCCTCGCCATGTCCGTTGCCGATCTCGCCGCCCTTTCCGATGCGCTCGCCACCCTGACCGCCGATGTGGCGCGCCGGGTGGTCGCGGTGCGCGATGGCGATGGACGCACGCTGAGCGGCTTCGTCTGGCGCACCGGCCTCGTCGTCACCGCCCATGAGGTGCTCGAGGGTGACGAGGAGGTGGACGTCGTGCTGCCGGACGGAACGGGCGTCCTGGCCCGGATCGCCGGACGCGACCCGACGACCGATGTCGCGCTCCTCCGCCTCGAGACCGGCGCCTTCTCCGACTGGATGGCGGCCCCGCTGCCGGTGCCGGGCTCGCTTTCGGTGCTGGTCGGCCGCACCGAGGCTTCGGTCCTGTCGAGCCTCGCCGTCGTCTCCGAAGTCGGGCCCGCCTGGCGCAGCATGCGCGGCGGAGAGATCGATGCGCTGGTGACGCTGGGCCTTCGGCTCCCCTCCCGAGCGGAAGGCGGCCCCGTTGTCGCGCCCGATGGTGGCCTGCTCGGCATGGCGGTGAGCGGCCCTCGCCGCCGCACGCTGCTGATCCCGGCTTCGACGATCGGACGGGCGGTGACCACGCTCGCCGAGAAAGGCTACGTGCCGCGGGGCTGGCTGGGTCTCAGCCTGCATCCGGTGGGCCAGGGCGGTGCCATCGTCATCGGGCTCGAGCCGGACAGTCCCGCCGCGGAAGGGGGCTTCCTTGTTGGCGACATCGTCACCACATGGGAAGGCAACACGGTTCGGTCCGTCGCCGATGTCGCTTTGCGGCTCGGCGCTGGCACGGTTGGAACCACAGCAAGATTGGGAGTATTGCGCGGTGGCAATGCACTGGAACTCGACGTCACTATCGGGGAACGTCCGCGGCGCTGAGGCAGCCCGTAGCATCCTCGCCACGGCGCGCTACGGCATCGGCTTCGACCTCCTCGACCTCGGCCTCCAGCAGGTCCTGCGCAGCATCGTGGAGGGGCGTCGCGATCTCTACGAGGCCGTTCCCGACGAGGCCGCCGTGACCATCACCGACCGTCCGCCCACCGATGCCGGCTTCGTCGCTGGCGGTCGCCTGCTGCGGGTCGGCGCCGAGCAGGCGGGGCGCAACACCCTCGACAGCCTCGAACCCGGGCTGATCCTCTCGGCCGCGACGCTGGTGGCCGCCGGCTACGCGCTCGATCGCGATCGCTCCCAGGCCGAGGGGCAGGGGGACCTGCCCCGCCTCAGCCAGCGCGAGCGGCAGGTGGCCGTACTGCTGGTCGATGGCGCCTCCAACAAGGTCATCGCCCGCAGCCTCGACATCTCGGTGCATACCGCCAAGTTCCATGTCACGGCCATTCTCGACAAGCTCGGCGCCCGCAATCGCGCCGACGCCGTGTCGATCGTCCTGCGCGAGGGCCTGGTCTCCATCTGATCGCAGCCGCAAGGGTCTGCCCACGCGGCGCGACCGCTCGAGGACAAGGCCAGTTCGGCGTTTCAATGAAGCGGTCAACTGATCTAGTGTCGCGCCATGCCCGCCGACAATCTCAAGCCCTATCGCGCCAGGCGCGACTTCAGCCGGACCAGCGAGCCTGCGGGCAATGAGGGCGCGTCCGGCGGCAACCGCTTCGTCGTGCACAAGCATTCGGCCACCGCCGACCACTACGATCTGCGGCTCGAACTGAACGGCGTCCTCAAGAGCTGGGCGGTTCCCCGGGGGCCTTCGCTCGACCCGGCCGACAAGCGCTTTGCCGCCGAGACCGAGGACCACCCGGTCGACTACCTCGATTTCGAGGGCGTCATCCCTGCCGGCGAATATGGCGGCGGGCCGATGATCGTGTGGGATACCGGCACCTGGGCGCCGATGGGCGATCCGGATGAACACCTGCGCAAGGGGGATTTCAAGTTCCGCCTCTGGGGCGAAAAGCTCAAGGGCGGCTGGATGCTGGCCCGCCTCAGGAAGAAATCCGATGACGGCAGGCCCGGCTGGCTGCTGTTCAAGGAGCATGATCCGTCGGCCAGCACCGAGGGCGATGTCCTCGTCGACCGTCCCGAAAGCGTCAAGACCGGCCGCCGCATCGAGGAACTGGTGGCGCCGCCCAGGCCGCGACGCCCGGTGCGATTGCGGCCCGGAACACTCAAGGGGGCGCTGGAAGCGCCGATGCCGGAGCGCATCGAGCCGCAGCTTGCCACGGCCGTCTCCGATCCGCCTGAGGGCGCGCAGTGGCTGCACGAGATCAAGTTCGACGGCTACCGCACGCTGGCCCACCTCGAGGCTGGCAAAGTGACGCTCGTCACGCGTGCCGGGCTCGACTGGACCCGCCGCTACGGCACCCTGCCCAGGGCCTTCGAATCCCTCTCCTGCAAGTCGGCGGTGATCGACGGCGAGATCGTCGTCCCCGACGAGAACGGCATTGCCCGCTTCGCGGCACTGCAGGAGGCGCTCTCGTCCGGCGCCGGCAACCGCCTGGTCTACTACGCCTTCGACCTGCTCCACCTCGACGGCTGGGACCTCAGGGCCGTGCCGATCGAGAAGCGCAAGGAGTTGCTGGCCCAGCTGCTCGGCGGCCGCGTCGAGCCGAGCACCGCCATCCAGTTCAGCGATCACGTGGTCGGAGATGGCGGCGCGCTCTTCGACCGGGCCTCCGAGCTCGGGCTCGAGGGCATTGTCTCGAAGCGCCTCGGCACCTGCTACGAGTCCGGGCGCACCACCAGCTGGAGCAAGACCAAGGCGCTGCAGGTCGGCGATTTCGTCATCGCCGGCTTCACCCGCTCGGCCGCCGCGGGCGGCATCGGCGCGCTGGCGCTCGGCGAATGGGTCGATGGCGAGCTCGAGTATCGCGGCAAGGTCGGCACCGGCTTCGATGCCGCCACCCTCGCCGCCCTCCTCGCGCGGCTCGAGCCGCTGGCCGACGGCGGCGTACCGCTCGAGCGCGGCCCCAGGGACGTGGTCTGGGTGCGCCCGGTGCACCAGGCCCGTATCCACTACGCCACCCGCACCGCCGACAACTCCCTCCGCCACGCCGTCTTCAAGGGGCTGCGCGAAGCGGCGCTCTCCACCCCGGTCGCCGCTTCGCGTCCGCGCCTCGTCACCGATGCCGACCTCGCCTCCATCTTCGTCACCAACCCCGGCCGGCGCCTGTTCGGCAGGTCCGGGCCGACCAAGCTCGAGATCGCCGTGTACTATGCCGCCGTCGGCGACTTCATGCTGCCGCACCTGTTCAACCGGCCGGTCTCGCTGGTGCGCTGCCCCAGCGGGCGTCCGCAGGACTGCTTCTTCCAGCGCCACGCCTTCACCGGCATGCCGCCGAGCCTCGGCGTGTTCGAAGTGAAGAACTCCGACGACGAGGACAAGTCCTACCTCAGTGTCGAGGACGCGCGCGGCTACCTGGCGCTCGCCCAGTTCGGCGTCGTCGAGTTCCACACCTGGGGGACGCACCGGAGCCACCTCGAAAAGCCGGACCGCATCGTCTTCGACCTCGATCCGGGCGAGGGCATCGGTTGGCGCGAGATGGTCGAGGCCGCGGTGCATGTCCGGGGCGAACTCGAGCGGCTCGGGCTCGTCCCCTTCGTCAAGACCTCCGGCGGCAAGGGCATCCACGTCGTCGTGCCGATCCAGCCCCGGCTCGGCTGGAAGCAGGTGCACGCCGCGACCAGCCGCATCGCTGGCGCCATCGCCGGCGCCGCGCCCGAGACGTTTACCGCGACCATGGGCGCAGCTAACCGGAAACGGCGCATCTTTATCGACTTCCACCGCAACGCCCGCAGTGCCACGTCTGCCGCGCCCTATACGCTGCGCGCCCGCACCGGCCTTCCGGCCTCGACGCCGCTCGACTGGCGGGACCTCGAGGCGATCGACGCCCCCGAGGACTTGAACTACTCCAGCCTTCCGGCATTGTTAACCACATCCGGCGATCCGTGGGCCGACATTAACCAGTCGGCGCGGGATATTCCGGCACAATCGCCGGCTGGAAAGACCTGATATTCGCGCGAAGGAGGCGGAGATGGCGGCACGGGCCAGCTGGAAGGGTTACTTGAAGCTCAGTCTGGTAAGTTGTCCGGTCAAGCTCTTCCCGGCGACCAGCGCGTCGGAGCGCATCACCTTCAACCAGCTCCACAAGGACACGCATAACCGCATCAACATGAAGCCGGTCGACCCCGAACTCGGCCTCGTCGAGCGTTCCGATCTGGTCAAGGGCTACGAGTACGAGGACAAGCAGTACGTCATCATCGAGGAAAGCGACCTCGAGTCCGTACGCATCGAATCCAGCCACACGATGAACATCGAGGCCTTCGTCGACGAAGGCGAGGTCGACCCGATCTACCAGGATTCGCCATACTATCTGGCGCCCGACGGCGCCATGGCCGAGGAAACCTTCGCCGTGCTGCGCGAGGCCATGCGCCAGTCCGGCAAGGTCGCCATCGCCCGGCTGGTGATGACCAGCCGCGAGCGGGTGGTGACCATCGGCGCCCGCGAGAACGGCATGTTCGTCACCACCCTGCGCAACCCCGCCGAGGTGCGCGGCACCACCGAGTATTTCGGCAACATCCCGGACGCCAAGCCTGAAAAGGAGATGCTCGAACTGGCCGAAAAGCTGATCGAGCAGAAGGTCAAGACGTTCGATCCCAAGGACTACGAGGATCGCTACGAGATCGCGCTGATGGCGATGATCAAGGAAAAGCTCAAGGGCCACAAGCCGATCATCGCCGCCGCCCCCGAGCGCGGCAACGTCATCAACCTCATGGATGCGCTCAAGGCGAGCCTCGGCACGGCCAAGCCGGCCGCCCCGAGCAAGGCAAAGGGTGAACCGGCCAAGCCCGCGACAAAGAAGCCGACGTTGAAGGAGGCCGTGGAGGCTTCGAAGGCTGTGGCGGGGAAGACGACGACGCGGAAGAAGGCTTAGGTCTCCGGCGTTGGTTCGGGCTCGACCTTGCCCACCCACTGCGTCGACGGCTCAACGTTCAACCCACTGGCAAATCACCCCCGTGACCCGTAGACTCGCCTGATGCGGAAATCGGACACCACCGTCGGCATCGTCGGGGCGCTCAGCGCCTTTCCGCGCCGGCTGGCGGCCCGGGCGTTGCAGACCAAGGGCAGCCGGCTGCGGCGCGGCAATACGCGCCATACCAGCACGCTGGGGCTGGGCCGCACGCTGCTCGACAGATTGTCCGACGCCGAGATCGAAGCGAAGGTCGCAGCGCTGCGCGAAACCGACGCGACGCTCATCAGCGAGAACGGCTTCCTGCGCCTGCTCGGCCTGCTGTCGGCGCCGGAGCAATCGAACCTCGGCCGGCAGTCGCTGCTCGATCAGGCGAGGCTCGATGCCCGCGCCTTCGACCTGCTCGCCCTGTTTGACGCCTTCGAGCACCACGCCGAGCCCTTCTCGTTCCGCGACCTGATCCTCAGCCGCAAATATGCCGGGCTGCTCTCCGGCGGCGCGACCTGGGGCGATATCGCGCGCTCGGTGCATCGCGCCGGGCCGGTGCAGTCGCTCACCGCGCTGTCCCTCCACCCCGGTGGGCCGCGCCGCATTCACGCGTTGTTCGGTGACGATCGCGCCGAGCTCGACGGCCAGCGCATCCTGCCGCTCGCCCCGGTCGAGGACGAGTCCGAGCAGTACTTCGAGCTCGCCGAGGCGGCGGAGGCCAATGGCCTGTTCGCCGAGGCCGCGGTGCTCTACGGGCACTGCCTCGCCATCGACCCCAACGATTCCGTCGCCGCCTACAACCGCGCCAACTGCCTGAAGGTCGTGCACGATACCTCCGACGCGGCCGCGTCCTACATGCTGGCGATCAAGCGCGATCCGGATTTCGTCGAGGCCTGGTTCAACTATGCCGGCCTGCTGCGCGAGGAGGGCAAGACCGCCTTGGCTCGCCAGCACCTCCAGCGCGCCATCGAGATCGACCCCGACTACGCCGACGCGGTCTACAATCTCGCCACCCTCGAATACGATCTCGGCGACCTCGCCTCGGCGCGGCGCTGGTGGGCGCGCTATCTCGAACTCGACCAGGAGTCCGACTGGGCCAAGACCGCCGCCCGCGGCATCGCCTATGTCGATGCGCAGCTGCGGAAATCGGCCGGCTGATGGCGACCGATTTCCTCTTCGATGGTCCCGACGATGCCCGGGTCACCATCCTTTTCGCCCACGGTGCCGGTGCACCGATGGATTCGGCCTCGATGACCGCCACGGCCAGGGCGCTCGGCGCGGCCGGCCTGCGTGTCGCGCGCTTCGAGTTCGGCTACATGGCCGGCCGCCGCACGGGGGTACGCAAGCCGCCGCCGCGCGCCGAATCCGTGATGCCGGAATATGTCGCCGCCGTCGATGCGCTCGGTCCCACGCCCGGCCCGCTGATCATCGGCGGCAAGTCGATGGGCGGGCGCGTCGCCTCGATGGTCGCCGATGCCGAGTACGCCGCCGGCCGCATCGCCGGGCTGATCTGCCTCGGGTACCCTTTCCACCCGCCGGGCCGGCCGACGCAGCTTCGCACCAAGCACCTCACCGGGCTCAGGACGCCCACGCTCATCTGCCAGGGCACGCGCGACGAGTTCGGCGTCCCTGACGAGGTGGCCACCTACGGCCTGTCGCCGGCCATCGAGCTCTGCTGGCTCGAGGATGGCGACCATGACCTGAAGCCGCGCAAGGCCATTTCGGGCTTCTCGACCGCCGATCACCTGGCGACTGTGGCGCGCCGGGTCGCCGACTGGTCCGGGCAGCTGCCGTCCTCCCCGTGAAGATCGCCACCTTCAACGTCAACGGCATCGTCCGGCGGCCTGACAACCTGCTCGCCTGGCTCGCCGATGCCGAGCCGGACATCGTCTGCCTGCAGGAACTGAAGGTGACCGACCGCCAGTTCCCGCGCAGTGCCCTCGCCGAGGCGGGGTACGGGACGGTGTTCGCGGGGCAGGCGAGCTGGAACGGCGTCGCCATCCTCGCCCGCGGCAGCGACCCGATCCTGACGCGCACCGGGCTCCCCGGCACCGAGGAGCGCGCCGAGGCCCGCTACATCGAGGCGGCGGTGAACGGCGTGCTCGTCGCCTGCCTCTATGCGCCGAACGGCAACCCGCAGCCGGGCCCGAAATTCGACTGGAAGCTGCACTGGAACGAGAGGCTGATCGCCCACGCTGCCGATCTCATCGGGGCCGGGGTGCCTGTCGTCCTCGCCGGCGACTACAATATCGTGCCCGAGCCGCGCGACATCTATCCGACGCGCTCCTATGACGACAACGCCTTGCTGCAGCCCGCGTGCCGCGCGCAATTCGCCCGTCTGCTGCATCAGGGCTGGACCGACGCGCTCAGGGCCCTCGCGCCGGACGAAACGCTCTACACCTTCTGGGACTATCGCCGGGAAAGATGGGCGCGCAATGCCGGGCTGCGCCTCGATCATCTGCTGCTCTCGCCCGATCTCGTGCCCCGCCTGGCCCGGTTCGGCATCGACCGCGAGGTCCGGGGCGCGCCTGAGGCCAGCGATCACGCCCCGGTCTGGATCGAACTCGCCCGGGAGGGGGCGCGGCGGCGCAGGTAGGCGTCGATCGCTTTTCATTGAACTGCATGCCGATCGGCGGTCTTGTCGCTCGTCGTGATGCCAGTAGGTCGCCACCGGCGACCGACCAACCACCCAGGGAGCACCAGAATGCGCAAAGTGACAGCCGGCTACTTCCACTCGGTCGACGGCGTCGTCCAGTCCCCCAACCTGTGGCAGTTCGATGCCTTCGACGACGAACTGGGTGAGATGCTCAGCGCCGTCGAGCAGGCCACCGACACCGTCCTCATGGGCCGCGTGGGGTACGAGGAGTGGGCCGGCTACTGGCCCACAGCCACCATGGACGGCGACTTCGCCGCGTTCATCAACTCCGTCCCCAAGTTCGTCGCATCGCGCACCCTGGCCGCCGCGGATCTCGGCTGGTCGAACGCGACGCTCATTGCCGGCGACCTCGAGAGCTTCGTGCGCGACCTCAAGTCCGGCGATGGCGGCGACATCGCCGTGATGGGCGGCATTTCGCTCGCGCGGCAACTACTGTTCGCCGGTCTGCTCGACAGCCTGACGCTGATCACCCATCCGGTGGTGGCCGGTACCGGCAAGCGGATGTTCGAGCCCTCCGACCCGATGACGCGGCTCGAACTTCACGATAGTCGGCGCACCAGCAAGGGCAACGTCGTCAGCACCTACGGCCTGCGGACCTGAGCGTCCGTGCCGATGGCTCGGAGCCGACCGGGTCGCTTCAGCGCGGTGCCGATGGACCCAGGACCTGGGCCCGGTCCAGCAGCCGGCAGCTCTCGATCAGCCGGGCCGCCTCGTCGGTCCGGCCGAACTCGACATGGCTGACGAGCTCCTCGCGCAGCGCCAGCGATTGCTGGCGGTAGCGCTCACCGGGGAGCGTCGCCTCGCGCGTCAGCGCCAAGGCGAGGGTCAGCTCGGTGACCCCGATCACGGCGCGCAGCAGCACGTCTCCGGCGCTCTCGGCGATGGTGCCGTGCACTTCCAGCGCGCCGAGGCCGGCCTGCTGCACGCTGTCGCCGCTGGTCGCCATCTGGTGCAGCCAGAACTTCATCAGCAGCACATGCTCGGCCGTACGGTGCCGCGCCGCGAGGCCCACAAGCGGAGTCTCGAGCGCGCTGCGGACCCGGAACAGGCTGTCGTGGAACTGCGGGTCGGGCGGCGCATGGAAGTGCCAGGCCAGCACCTGCGGATCGAAGAAGTTCCAGCGCGATTTCGGCGTGACCCGGGTCCCTACCTTGGGGCGCGCCTCGACCAGCCCCTTGGCCTCGATGGTCCGCACCGCCTCGCGCAGCACGGTGCGCGACACCCCGTACTGCTCCATCATCACCGCGTCGCTGGCCAGCAGCGAACCCACTGGATAGGCCCCCGACACGATGCCGTGGCCGATCTCGTTGATCACATAGGCATGGTAGTTCCGTGCAGCGGGCCGCCCCGTCAACGAGCGGATGAGGCTGCCTGCTTCGTACATGCTACGCTTTCTTTGCCGCCTTTTCCCCCGGCGCGGAGGCCGCGAAGATCAGCCGCTGCAGCACGATGAACAGGAACAAGAGTACACCGATCACGATTTTCGTCCACCAACTCGACAGCGTGCCGTCGAAGATGATGTAGGTCTGGACCAGCCCGAGCAGCATCACTCCGATGAACGTGCCGAGCACAAAGCCGTAGCCGCCGGTCAGCAATGTGCCACCGATCACCACGGCGCTGATCGCATCGAGTTCGACCCCCACTGCAGCCAGCGGATATCCTGCTGAAGTATAAAGCGAAAACACGATTCCGGAAAGGCTCGCGAGCACGCTCGAGAGCATGTAGATCGCAACCGTCGTCCGGGCCACGGGTACGCCCATGAGGGAGGCCGACACGGCATTGCCCCCGAGGGCGTAGACATAGGAGCCGAAGCGCGTGCGGTGCGCGATGATGGCCCCGACGATGAACACCGCGATCATGGTCAGGCCGATGAAGCTGAGCCGGCCGCCGCCGGGCAGGCGGATCATCAGGTCCGAGATCAGGTCGTAGAACTCGTGCCGGATCGGCACCGAGTCCTGCGTGATCACCGAGGCGCCGCCACGCGCGAGGAACATGCCGGCCAGCGTCACGATGAAGGCCGGCACCTGCAGGTAGTGGATGGCGAGCCCCATCACCGCCCCGAACGCGGCGGCGACCGCGATGGCGATGGCGAAGGCGACGAGCGGATGGAACCCCGCCCAGCTGACCAGCACCGCCACCAGCACGCCGGTGAAGCCGATCACCGCGCCGACCGATAGGTCGATCCCGCCCGACAGGATGACGAAGGTCATCCCGACCGCAGCGATGCCGAGAAAGGCGTTGTCGGTCAGCAGGTTCCCCAGGACCCGCGTCGAGAACAGGCCGGGGAACTGCATGACGCTGAGCCCGTAGGCGAGCACGAAGATCACCGCTGTCGCCAGCAGGGGACGCAGGCTTCGGTTCATTTCTCCGTCCCCCTCGATGCAGCACGCCGGAGCAGGCCGGGCGGCAGCAGTCGCACGGCAAATGGCGACTGGATCATCAGGATGATGAAGATCATCCCGGCCTTGACGATGAGATTGAACTCGGGCGGGAACCCGGACACCAGGATGCCGGTGTTCATCGCCTGGATGATCAGCGCGCCGACCACCGCGAGCGGCACCGAGAAACGCCCCCCGAGCAGGGACGTACCGCCGATCACCACGGCGAGGATGGCGTCGAGTTCCAGCCACAGCCCGGCATTGTTGGCGTCGGCACCGCGGATGTCGCCAGCCACGATGATCCCGGCGACGGCGGCGCACAGTCCCGACAGCGCATAGACCAGCATCAGCAGCATGCGGCTGCGAATGCCGGCGAGGCTGGCCGCCCTGCGGTTGATCCCGACCGCCTCGATGAACAGCCCGATGGCGGTCCGGCGGACCAGCAGCGTCACCAGCACCATCAGGACCAGCGCGATCACCGCCGCCATCGGCAGCCCGAGGAACGAGCCCGTGCCGATGAAGATCAGCACCGGATCGGTGAAGGTAACGATGAAGCCCTCGGTGATCAGCTGCGCGATGCCGCGCCCGGCGACCATCAGCACCAGCGTGGCCACGATCGGCTGGATGTCGAGCACGGCGACGAGGAAGCCGTTCCACAGTCCGCAGGCGAAGCCGACCGCCAGCGCCACCACCACCGCGACCGGGGCGGGATAGCCGGCCACCACCAGCGTTGCGGCCACCGCGCCGGCCACCGCCATCACCGCTCCGACCGACAGGTCGACGCCCTTGGTCGCGATCACCCCGACCATGCCCACGGCGAGGATGGCGACCGGCGCGCCGCGGTTCAGCACGTCGATCAGGCTGCCGAACAGTCGTCCGTCCTGCCAGGTGACGCGGAAGAAGTTCGGAAACAGCAGCCAGTTGATCAGCAGCACGCCGACCAGCGCTCCCACCTGCGGGTTGGCCAGTCGGCCGAGAAAACGGCGGATCATGCCGGGCTCGCCTCCCTGTGATTGGCGATCGCCTGGACGATCACGCCCGGATTGATGTTCTCGCCATTGAGTTCTGCCACCAGTTCGCGGTCGCGCATCACCACGATGCGCGAGGAGTAGGCGACCACCTCGTCGATCTCGGAGGAGATCACCACCAGGGCCAGGCCCTCGTCGCGCAGCCGGTTGATCGTCCTGACGATCTCGGCATGCGCGCCGACATCGATGCCGCGCGTCGGCTCGTCGAGGATGAGGAACGCAGGGTCGGTAGCCAGCCAGCGCGACAGGATCACCTTCTGCTGGTTGCCGCCCGACAGCAGCTTGACCGGCATGTCGAGCGAGGCCGCGCGGATGTCCATGGCTTCGCCGAATTTCCCCGCGATTTCGAGCTGCTCGTCGCGGTTGAGGGCGCTGAACCAGCCCAGCTTGCCCTGCAGCGCGATGACGATGTTCTCGCGCACCGACAGTTCGCCGAAGATCCCCTCCGCCTTGCGGTCCTCCGGGCAGAACCCGAAGCCCCTGGCGATGGCGTCGGTCGGCCGCGTGATCGCGACCGCTGCGCCGGCAACCGTAACCGTTCCCTCGTCCGCCACGTCCGCGCCGAACATGATGCGGGCCATCTCGGTACGGCCCGAGCCGAGCAGCCCGGCAACGCCGATCACCTCGCCCTTGTGGACCGTGAGATCGAACGGATGGACGCTCCGCTTCCTGCCATAGCCGCGAAACTCCGCCAGCACCTCGCCCAGCGGCCGGCTCTCCTCGAGCTTGGTGGCGCCCGAGAACGCCACGTCCTTGCCCAGCATCAGCCGCACCACGTCGGTGCGGGTCAGATCGTCGAGCGCCCGGGTCTCGATCAGCCGGCCGTTGCGCAGGATGGTGGCCCGGTCGGCGATCGCGAAGACTTGGTCGAGAAAGTGCGTGATGAAGACGATGGCGAGGCCGGAGCTCTTCAGTCCGGCGATGATCTCGAACAGTCGCTCCACCTCGTTGCGGTCGAGGCTCGCGGTCGGCTCGTCGAGGATCAGCACCTTGCCGCTCAGCTCGACCGCCCGCGCGATGGCGACGATCTGCTGCACCGCCACCGAGTGCGCCCCCAGCTCGCTCGATGGATCGATGCCGAGGCCGTAGCGCGCGAGGATGGCCCGTGAATCGCGTTCCATCCGGCGCCGGTCGATCAGCCCGAACCGGGTCGGCTGATGGCCGAGGAACAGGTTCTCCGCCACGCTGCGGTTGGGCAGCAGGTTCACTTCCTGGTACACCGTGCCGATGCCGTGCGCCTGCGCCTGCTGCGGGCTTTCGAGGCTGATCGGCACGCCGTCGGCGAGCACCATGCCGCCGTCCGGCTGGTAGGCGCCGGTCAGGATCTTGATGAGGGTCGACTTGCCCGCACCGTTCTCGCCCAGCAGCGCGTGCACCTCGCCCGCCCGGAGGCCGAAATCCACTGCGTCGAGCGCGACGTGGTTGCCGAACACCTTGGTGATCCCGCGTGCCTCGAGTGCCAGCCGGTCGCCGTCCAATCGCCCCTCCTGCCCGTGGCGCCTCAGGGCGCTCTCGATGGGTGTCCCCGCCAGCGTGCTGCCGGCGGGGACCATGTTCAACAGCCGTTCATATATCAGTAACCAAGGCCCTTGCGGCGCTCATATTCGCCCTGCGGATCGTCCGTTGCCGTGTAGAGCTTGGATTCGGTGATGATGAACTTGTCGGGCACGGTGCCATCCTTGAGATAGGCCGCGAGCACGTCGAAGGCCGGGCCCGCCATGTTCGGCGTCAGTTCCACCGTGGCATTGGCCTCGCCCGCGGCAATGGCGGTGAAGATGTCCGGCACGGCGTCGATGGACACCACGAGCATGTCGCTGCCCGGCTTCAGCCCGGCGTCCCTGATCGCCTGGATGGCGCCGACCGCCATGTCGTCATTGTGCGCATAGAGCGCGCAGATGTCCTTGCCGCCATTCTCCGCCTTGAGGAAGCCTTCCATCACTTCCTTGCCCTTCGAGCGGGTGAAGTCGCCGGTCTGGCTGCGGGTGATGGTCAGGTTGGCGTGGCCTGCGATGCCCTCCTCGAAGCCCTGCTTGCGGTTGATCGCGGGGGAGGAGCCAACGGTGCCCTGCAGTTCGACGACCTTGCACGCCTTGTCCTTGACGGTGTCGACCAGCCACTGGCCGGCGACGCGACCTTCCTTGACCTGGTCCGAGGCGACGCTGGTCAGGTAGAGGTCCTCGGGTGCATCGACGCCACGGTCAAGCAGGATCACCGGGATTTCGGCCTCCTTGGCCTCGCCCAGCACTTCCTCCCAGCCGGTGGCGACCACCGGGGCGACGAGGATGGCGGCGACGCCCTGGGCGATGAAGCCGCGGATCGCCTTGATCTGGTTTTCCTGCTTCTGCTGGGCGTCGGCGAACTTGAGGTCGACGCCGCGCTCGGTGGCCTGCTGCTTGGTCACCGAGGTCTCGGCGGCACGCCAGCCCGACTCCGAGCCGATCTGGCTGAAGCCGATGGTGAGACCGTTGAGATCCTGCGCCGAGCCGGCAGAAGACAAGGCGGTGACGAGGCTCGCCGCGATGGCGAGCTTGGAAATGAGCTTCACGATGGTTCCTCCCAAATGCCGCCCGGCGGTGTCCCCCTGAGCGGTTCGGGGAAGCTACATAAAGTACTATTATATGTAAAGATGCCCCCGATCGACGATGGTCGGGTCGGGCAAAGCCCGTCCATCGCGGTCTCCGTGCCGGGCCTGCCGCCCATCTTTGCCCTTGCTTGCCGATCGCGTCCGGTGAACAAGCGAAACCGATCGCGACAGGCCCTCCGGGCGTGCTTCCGCGCCGGAGGCGTCGCGCCAACCGATCCGGGCAGGCTGGATGACCGCGCTTTCCATCGATGTTACCGACACCCCCTCCGCCGAGACCCTCGGGGCCATCGGCGATCGGCTCACCGCCTTCAATGACGCCGATGTCGGCCCCGCCGGCCGCCGGCCGCTGGTGGTCGCGGCACGCGAGGGGCCGGGCACGCTCCTTGCAGGCCTTTCGGGCTACACCGCCTGGGGCTGGCTCTACGTGCAATGGCTGTGGATCGACGAAGGCCAGCGCGGGCAGGGGCTGGCCGGTGCGCTGCTGGCGGCGGCGGAAGCGGAGGCCCGGGCGCGGGGCTGCCACGGTGCCTATATCGACACCTTCAGCCCCGTCGCACTGAAGGTCTACCAGCGCGCGGGCTACGCCCCGTTCGGGGCCCTCGCCGACTTTCCCAAGGGGAGAACCCGGACGTTCCTGCAAAAGCCCCTCTGACGCTCAGGTCGCGAGCACGCCCCCGGTTAGCGGCCGGGGTGCCCCGGTCGTCGTCGGCAAGCTGATCGGCAGGCCGCGCAGCACCCGCACCGCCAGGAAGGCGAAGCACTCCGCCTCGATCGCATCGCCGCGCCAGCCCAGCGCCTCGGCGGGTACCGCTTCGACCCCGGCGCGCTGTCCCAGCATGGCCATGATCGCCGGATTGTGGCGGCCGCCGCCGCAGACCACGAGCCGCCGCGGCCGCTCCGGCAGCAGGTCGAGCGCCATGCCGACCGCCGATGTCGTGAACGCCGTGAGCGTCGCCGCCCCGTCGGCAGGCCCGAGGCCATCCGCCATGCTGGAGGAAAAGTCGAACCGGTCCAGGGACTTGGGGTAAGGTGTCGTCAGATACGGATGCCGCAGCAGGCGGGCGAGCCGGTCCTCGTCCACCGTCCCCTGCAGCGCCAGGCTGCCATTGCGATCCATGTCGCCCAGGCCCAGGCCGCGAATGAAGTCGTTGATCGGTGCGTTTGCCGGTCCTGCGTCGAACGCCACCAGCCGGTCGGCACCATCCCACCAGGTGACGTTGGCCACCCCGCCGAGGTTGAGCACCGCGGTGCGTCCGTCGTTGGCGCCGATCCGCTGCAGCAGCGCCTGGTGGTAGAGCGCGGCGAGCGGCGCCCCCTGGCCGCCCGCCCGGACGTCGGCGGAGCGGAAGTCATAGGCGACCGGGACGTCGAGCAGGCTGTGCATCAACCTGCCGTCGCCGAGTTGTCGGGTCGCCCCGATGCGGCCCGGCTGCGGCGCCCGGTGCAGCACCGACTGGCCATGGAAGCCGACAATGCCGATCTCGTCGAGTGCAAGTCCGGCCGACATCACCAGTTCGCGCACCGCCTCGCTCTGTGCCCGGATGAGGGCCTGTTCGGCTTCGGCGAAGATCGCCGGCTCCGGGCCCTCGAAGTTCCACTTGCGTGCCGCTTCCAGCGTCCGTTCGAGCAGGTCGCGGATCCACTGCGGATAGGGCGACAGCGTGTAGGCGCCGAAGGCCTCGATCGCTTCGCCGTCGGTGCGCAGCAGCGCCACGTCGATATTGCCGTCCAGCACGGTTCCGGTCATCAGGCCGACGGCCCAGATTGGCTGCACTCAGGCCTCCTGCTGTTCGCTGACGAGATCGCCGGTCACCCGGCGCAGGGCGACGATGCCGCTCTCGGCATGCCGTGTCGGATGGATGCGGTTGGTGAGCAGCGTCCAGGCCCGCCCCCGCGCGAAGTCGATCCACACCCCGGTTCCGGTGAAGCCCGTATGCCCGATGGTTGCCGCCGAGCAGGCGTCGCCACCCGACCAGCCCTCGTGGGCCCGTTCCCAGCCATGCGTGCGGCGCGCCGACAGCGGCGTGCGGATCAATGCGTCCGCTCCGCTGTCGCCGAGCCGCGCCGCGGCGAACGCCAGGACGGCGTCGGCGGTGCCGAACAGGCCCGCGTGTCCCGCGCCCATCAGCGCCGAGCAATTGTCGTCATGCACCTCGCCCACCAGCACGCGGTGTCGCCAGGTATCGTCCTCGGTGGCGGCCGCGTGCTCGGGCGCTGCCGACCAGGCAAATCCCGGCCCCGGCTCCAGCTGCCGGATCGAGCGTCCTTCCAGCCGTTCGAGCGCCAGCCCGAGGAGGATGAAGTTGATGTCGGAGTAGACCGCGGGCCCGGCCTGCCACTCGTGCTGCAGCACGAAGGCCCGCAGCAGATCGGGGTCGCGGCCGTAGGTGTAGATCGGAAACACTGCCGGGAACGGCGTCTGGTGCCCCAGGCACTGCCGGAACGTCACCCTGCGCTCCCAGTTGTCCGGATTGTACTGCCGAAAGTCGGGGATCACCGTCGTCAGCGGCGCATCGAGGTCGATCCGTCCCGCTGCGGCCAGCGCGAGGATGCGCGGTGTCGTGAACAGCACCTTGGTCAGCGAGGCGAGGTCGAACCAGGTCTGGTCGGTCATCGGTCGCTCGATCGGCACCAGTTGCGCGGCGCCGACCGAGCGAACGAGGCGCTCCCCGCTGCGCTCGACAATGCCGAGCACCCCGCCGGGAACGCGTCCGGCGGCAACTGCCGCCGCAAGCGGCGCCATGGCAGCATCGAGTACCCTCGCCAGTGCGCTCATGCATCTGCCTCCAGCCGCACCCGATGGTCGTTCCCGGCCTCGCGCCAGCGGGCGGCAGCCGGCTCGTAGCCGGCGGGCCGGACCAGCGAAGGCACCTGCGTGGCATCGACGGCAAAGTGCCGGTGCCGGCGGTCCACCGACGGCACCGCCGCGATCAGCCGCCGTGTGTAGCTGTGCTGCGGGCTCGACAGCACGGCGGCGGCATCGCCGATTTCGACGATCTCGCCCGCATACATGACCGCGACGCGATGGCTGATGCGTTCGACCACCGCCATGTCGTGCGAAATGAACAGGTAGGCGAGACCGAACTCGCGCTGCAGGTCGATCAGCAGCTCGAGCACGCGCGCCTGCACCGAGACATCCAGCGCCGAAACCGCCTCGTCCAGCACCACCACGTCCGGATTGAGCATCAGCGCCCGGGCGATGCACAGCCGCTGGCGCTGGCCACCGGAGAACTGGTGCGGGTAGCGGGACAGCGCATCCTGCGGCAGTCCGACCCGATCGAGCAGAAGGCGCATGCGGTCTCGCACGCCGGCATCCCGGCGCTGGCGGTTGGCGACCGCCGGCTCGGCGAGCAGGGACTCGACATCGAGCCGCGGATTGAGCGAGGCGAAGGGGTCCTGGAAGACCATCTGGATCGGCCGGCGAGTGTGACCGGCCCCGGCCGTCACCCGGCCTCGGGTCTTCTCGATGAGCCCCAGGATGGCCCGGGCGATGGTCGACTTGCCCGAGCCGCTCTCCCCGACGATGGCCAGCGTCTCGCCGGGCAGCAGGTCGAAGCCCACGCCGTCGACTGCGTGCACCGCCCCCTTGGGCCGGAACAGCCCGGTGCCGACCGGAAACCGCACCACGAGACCCTCCACCTTGACGATCGGCAGCGCAGCACCGTCCCGCTTGCCGTCCTTGCGGGTGGCCTGGCCTGCGGAAAAGTGCGGCACGGCCTTCAGCAGATGGCGGGTATAGTCGTGTTCCGGATGGTCGAGAAGGCGCGTGGTCTCGCCCTGCTCCACCGCGAGGCCCGCCTGCATGACCAGGATGCGGTCGGCGATGCCGGCAACGAGCCCGATATCGTGGGTGATGAAGATCATCGCCATGCCGGTCTCGGCACGCAGTTCGGCGAGCAGCGCCATGATCTGCGCCTGCACCGTCACGTCGAGCGCCGTCGTCGGTTCGTCCGCGATCAGCAGTCGCGGGCTGCTGGCGAGCGCCATGGCGATCATCACGCGCTGGCGCATCCCGCCCGAGAGCTGATGCGGAAAGTAGTCGAGGCGGGTCTTGGCATCCGGGATGCGAACGCGCTCGAGCACCTCGCGCGCCGCCGCCCGGGCTGCCCCTCCGGTGATGCCGCGATTGAGGCGGAAGGCCTCCTCGATCTGTCGTCCGATCGTGTGCACCGGGTTCAGCGAGGTCATCGGCTCCTGGAAGATCATGCCGATGTCGCGGCCGCGCACATGGCGCAGGTCGTGCTCCGTGGCACCGGTCACATCGAGGATGCTGCCATCGCGGCGGCACAGTTCGATGCCGCCGCCGGTGATCCGTCCGCCGCCGAAATCCACCAGCCGGTTGACCGAGAGCGCCATCACCGACTTGCCCGAGCCGCTCTCTCCGACGACTGCGAGGGTCTCGCCCGCTGCCAGCTCGAAGCTCACGCCCTTGAGGACCTCGTTGGCGGCCGGCTGCCGGCCGAAGCCGACCCGCAGGTCGCGAACCCGCAGCAGCGGCGACGCGGTCATGCCGGCCTCCCCTGCATGCGCGGATCGAGGATGTCGCGGAGCGCGTCACCGGTGAGATTGAACCCGAGTATGCCCAGCATGATCGCCAGCCCGGGGAAGAGCATCAGCCACGGAGCATGCTGCATGAGGTTCCGACTTTCTGACAGCATCAGGCCCAGCGACGGCGCCGGCGGCTGCGTGCCCAGTCCGAGAAAGCTCAGCCCCGCCTCGGTCAGCAGCGCCCAGGCGAGCGCCAGCGTCACCTGGACGGTGAGGGGCGCGATGAGGTTGAGCAGCAGGTGGCGGGTGAGGATGTAGGCTTGCGAGCTGCCGAAGGTGCGGGCCGCGTCGACGAACTCGCGCCGCTTGAGCGACAGTGCCGGTCCGCGGACGACGCGGGCGAAGATCGGGGTGTAGACGATGGCGATGGCGGTCACGCTGGTGAAGGGCCCCGGCCCGACGATGGCGATGATCAGCAGCGCCAGCAGGATGGCCGGGAACGCCAGCAGCACATCCATCAGCCGCATCAGCACCCCGTCCCAGAGCGATCCCCACCAGGCGGCGAGAAGTCCGATGACGGTGCCGGCGACGGTGGCGATGGCCACCGAGCCGAAGGCCACGACGAGGCTCTGGCCGATGCCGAGCATCAGCCGGCTCAGCGTGTCCCGGCCCAGCAGGTCGGTCCCCATCAGGTACAATAGGCTCGGCGGCTTCAGCCGGTCGATCGGGAACTGCTTGAGCGCGTTGTGCGGAGTGAGGCCGAGGGCGCCCAGCAGGGCGACACCGAGGTAGATGGCGATGATGCTCGCACCGATACGGCCGCTCGGGTGCCGGAACAGGGCCTGGAGGAACCGCATCAGCGCTTCCCCAGCCGGATGCGCGGGTCGAGGGCGACGTAGATGAGGTCGACCAGCAGGTTGACCACGAGGAAGTTGAAGGCGACGAACAGCACGCTGCCCTGCACCAGCGCGTAGTCGCGCTGCGTGATGGCGTTGAGGACCAGCCGGCCGAGGCCGGGCAGGGCGAAGATCTGCTCGACGATCACGGCGCCGCCGAGCAGGTAGCCGAACTCGACGCCGCTCAGCGTCACGACCGGAATCAGCGCGTTGGGCAGCGCATGCGTCCAGACCACGCTGCGCGCCGAGGCCCCCTTGCTGCGGGCGGTGCGAATGTAGTCGTCGCCGAGCACGTCCAGCATGGCCGAGCGGGAAATCCGGGTGACCGAGGCGGCAAAGGCAAAGCCCAGCGTGATGGCCGGAAACACCAGCTGGCCGAGGCTGGCCAGCGGATCGACCGTCAGCGGGGTGAACGTCCCCATCGTCGGGACCACGCCGAACACCACCGAGAGGAAGTAGATGATCAGCAGCCCGAGCACGAAGCTCGGCGTGGACTGGCCGAGCATGGCCAGCACCCGGACCACGAGGTCGCTGGTACGCTCATTGCGGGTCGCCGCGAGCACCCCGAGCGGCACGCCGGCGGACAGCGCGATCAGCATCGAGAGCAGTGCCAGCTCGAGCGTCAGGGGGAAGTGATCGAGGATCACCGACAGCACCGGTCGCCCGAAGGTGACCGAGATCCCGAGGTCGCCCTGGAACAGGCCGCCGAACCAGGTGAGGTACTGCGACCAGATCGGCTGGTCGATGCCGAAGTACCGCGCGAGGACCGCCCGCTGCTCGGAGGTGAGCAGCCCCGCCTCGGTGCCGAGCATTGCCGTGATGGCATCGCCCGGGATCAGCCGGATCGAGACGAAGACGAGTACGGAGACGCCGAGCAGGATCAGCGGAAACGTCAGCAGCCGCTGCGCCACATAGTTCATCAGGCCGTGCCCCGGGAAATGGGGCGGGCTTGCGGCCCGCCCCGCCTTGCGATCAGTCGATGGTAACCTGACTCAGCGCGAACAGCGACCCGGTCGGGTTCGGCTGGAAGCCCTGCACGGTCTTCAGCTGTGCCGTGTAGCTGTAGCCGGTCGACAGCCACACCCACGGCGCCATCTCGGTAAGGTGCTGCTCGAACTGCTGGAAGATCGCCTTGCGCTTGTCCGGGTCGGTCTCGGACCGCCCCTGCTGCATCAGGCCGTCGAGCGTATCGTCGACATAGTTGGAGACCTTCAGCAGGTTGCCGGTCTTGGTGAAGTAGCGATTGTACATCGGATAGGGATCCGGCCGCCCGCCATTCTGCGCCACCGCCATGTCGAAGTCGCCGGCGAGCCAGGCGTCGACATAGACGTTGAGCTCCATCATCTTGATCTCGAGCTTGACGCCGATGGCAGCCAGCTGGCTCTGCAGGACCTGCGCCTCGGACGAGGCGACCGGCGGCTCGCCGTTCGCCGCGATCACCGTGGCGGTGAAGCCGTCGGCATAGCCCGCTTCCTGCATCAGCGCCTTGGCCCTGGCCACGTCCTGCTGGTAGCAGAACAGCCCGGCGGGGTCGCTGCGGAAGGCCGGCATGGTCAGTGGTCCGGTCACCTGGCCTTCGCCGACGAGCGCGGTATCCAGCACCTCCTGGCGATTGACGGCGCAGGAGATCGCCTGGCGCACCTTGAGTTCGTCCATCGGCTTGCGGGCCGGGTTCAGCTGCAGGACGTTGTAGGCGAGGCCGGTCACCCGGTTGAGTTGCAGGTTGGCTTCGTTCGGCACCAGCGTGGCCACGAGCGGATCGTTGATCAGCGCGAAGTCCGTCTGTCCGGCCCGCAATGAGGCGAGGATGGCGGTCTCGTCCGGCAGCACCGAGATGGTGATGCCGTCGACGCCGGTCTTGCCGCCGGCCCAGTTGGGATTGGCGCTCAGCACTTCCTGCGAGTTCGGAGTCCAGGAGTCGAGCTGGAACGGGCCGGAGCCGAGGGCCTTGGTGCCGATCGTGCCGGCCGCGATCTCGGCTGCGGGCGCAATCGCCGCGTTGATCGTCGCCATGGCGACGAGGATCGGGGCGTCGGGTTGCGACAGGGTGAATACCGCGGTTGTTGCATCGGGCGTGTCGATGCTTGCGATCGAGAGGAAGTTGGAGCGGGCCGCTGCCGCGGTCGCCTCGTCGAGGAGCCGCTCGAACGATGCCTTGACGTCGGCGGAGGTCACCTGTGCGCCATCGCTGAACTTGGCATTGGGATTGAGCTTGAAGGTGAGCGTCAGCCCGTCCGCCGAGAACTCCCAGCTGTCGGCAATCGCCGGCACCACCTGCAGGTCGCTGTTCAGCCGCACCAGCGGCTCGTAGACCAGTTCGAGCAGGCGCAGCGACGAGAATGCCGTCTGCTTGTGGGGGTCGAGTCCCGTGGCGTCCTGGGCCCAGGCCATCCGCAGGCCGGCCGCCTGAGCCGGGAGCGCGATGGCGAGGCTGCCGAGCGTGGTGGCGAGCGCCAATCCGGCCAGCAGGTGTCGTGGAGTTGTCCAGTGCATGATCGTCTTCCCTCTTTGGTTGAGTGGTGATGCTGTGTCCCCGCGATCCGGCGGGCCGATCGTCGGCGCTGTTGTCCGCGTCATGTCATGGCTCCCTCGATGGCCCGCCGCAGGAAGCCCCCGGAGGCCGAGAGCGCAGCCCGTGCCGCCTCGACATCCATTCCGGTCATCGCCACGAGAATGGCGAGCTTGACGTGGTTGCCGGTCCGGCCGAGCACCCGCTCGGCCTCCTGGGCCGTGCAGCCGGTCACCTCCATGACGATCCGCACGGCACGGGCGAGCAGCTTCTCGTTGCTCGCATGCAGGTCGACCATCAGGTTCTGGTAGCTCTTGCCGATGCGGATCATGCTGGCGGTGGTCAGCATGTTCAGCACCAGCTTCTGGGCGGTGCCGGACTTGAGCCGGGTCGATCCGGTGAGGACCTCCGGTCCGACCACCGGCGAGATCGCGATGTCGGCAATGCCGGCAATGGTGGACGCCGGGTTGCAGGACAACGCCACGGTCACCGCGCCCAGTTGGTGTGCGCGTCGCAGCGCGCCCACCACATAGGGGGTGCGACCGCTGACGGCGATGCCGACGACGACGTCGCGGTGGGATACGGAAAGGGCATCGAGGTCGGCGGCGCCGTCTTCGGCCCGATCCTCTGCACCCTCGGTGGCCCGCATCAGGGCCTCGGGGCCGCCGGCGATCAGCCCGACCACCATCTCGGCGGTCACCCCGAAGGTGGGCGGACATTCGGACGCATCGAGCACGCCCAGCCGGCCGCTGGTGCCGGCACCGACATAGATCAGCCGGCCGCCGCGGCTGAAGGCCGCGACAATCGCATCCACCGCCCGCGCGATCTGTGGGATGACCTTCTCGACGGCGTAGGGAACGGTCCGGTCCTCGCTGTTGATGGTGCGCAGGATGTCGGTCGTCGACATCAGGTCGATGCCCATGCTGGTCGGATTGCGCCCCTCCGAGACCAGTTGCTCCAGCTCGGTCATCAGATCGCGGCGACTGTCGGGCATGCCGGTCATGTCGAGGCGCAGCCGGCAGCCGCCACGGCGGACGAGGACTTCGACGCGATAGTCAACATTGGCCCGGTCCCTGTCGGTGTGGCGGCTGCTGTGCGGCGTGGGAGGACACGCGGGAGGGAGCCTACGGAGTCCCGCAAGTCGGTGTCAATAAGTTTCATGAAAGTCAAAAGTGATGTAGCTTTGTTTCAGAGCAGGGTCCGCGGGACAGGCTTGCCGCTCGGCTCCGACTCATGCCTGGCATCCTTGCCCGGCAGACATGGCGAGGAGCGGAACGCGGTGGGAATTCAGTCGGCCATTGAGGCCTCGAGCGCCAGGTTCACGCCCGCAACCGGCCGGATTGCGGCCGCCATCCGGGAAAACCCCGCCATCGTCCTCGACAAGACGATCTCCGAACTCGCGGCGGCCTGTCACACCTCGGTGGCGTCGGTGGTGCGATTCTGCAGGGCGCTGGGCCTCAGCGGCTATGCCCAGCTGCGCATGTCGCTGGCAACGGAACTGGGGCGCGAGTCGGCGCAGTACGGCGCCATGACGCTCGGCGCCGAGATCGCGCGCTCCGACACCCTGCAGGCAATGGTCGGCAAGATCGCCTCGCTGGAGATGCTGGCCATCGACGAGACGGTCTCGAGCCTCGACTTTTCGGCGCTCGAGCGGGTAGTGACGGCCCTTGACGCAGCGCAGCGCATCCTGCTGTTCGGCATCGGGGCGAGCCAGTTCGTGGCGCAGGACCTGCACCACAAGCTGATCCGCGTCGGACGGAATGCCTTCCTGCTCGCCGATTCCCACGAGGCCTGGTCGGCAGCGCTGCTGTCCCCGGACCGCACCGTGGCACTGGGCTTTTCGCACTCGGGCGAGACCGCCGATACGGTGCGCTTTCTCGATCTTGCGCGCCAGAACGGCGCGTTGACCGTCGCGATCACCGGCGCACCGGCTTCCCCTGTGGCCCGGATCGCCGATGAGCGCCTGATCACCCATGCCCGCGAGAGCACGCTGCGTGCCGGCGCCATGGTCAGCCGCATCGCACAGCTGGCGCTGGTCGACTGCCTGTTCCTGGGGGTCGCCCGCCTGCGCTACGAGGAGACGGTCGTTGCCCTGCAGCGAACCCGGGATGTGACGCATCCCGGTCGCGGCTGATACGGCATCAGGTGCCGCGCAGGTGTTGCGCCGGCCGGACCGACAGCGCGCTCCAGGTGACCAGCACGCCGGCGCCGATCGTCAGCATCAGTGTGCCGGCAACAACCGCGAGCAGGACCAGCGGGCTGGCCGAGAACCCGGTTCCAAGGACCAGAACCACGAAGCACCAGGCGCCTGCAACGCCCAGTCCCACGGCGAGCAGCGCCGCGAGGCTGCCCATCAGCCCGTACTCGATGATGAAGGTCAGAATCAGCCGCCCCCTCGTGGCGCCGAGGACCTTGGCGACAATTGCATCGGCCTCCCGCTGGCGGCGTCCGGTGGCCAGCGCGCCGGCTAGGACGAGTATGCCGCTGGCAAGGGCGATGGTGCCGACCACTGCCACTGCGGTGGACACCGTGTCGATCAGCCGTCGAACCGCTCCGATGGCTTCCTCGATCGGGAGAAACACGATGTCGGGGTGCTCGGCCATCAGCATCGCCTGCACCGCGGACTCCATGCCCTCACGCGCCTTGAGCAGGCCGAAATACGAGAGCGGGTAGGAGTCCAGCGTGCCTGGAGACAGCACATAGGGAAAGTTGACACCTCCCCGCTGCCACTCGAAGTGCCGGAAGCTGGCCACTGTCGCCGAGATCGACTCCCCGAAGATGTCGAAGCTGATCACGTCGCCGAGCTTGAGGCCGAGCGACAGGCGCAGAGCGTCCGAAACCGACAGCAATGGCGGGCCCTGATAGTCCGGGGGCCACCACGCGCCGGTCCGCACCACCGAACCTGCGGGAACGGCGACGGCATAAGTCAATGGCACCTCGTCGCCGAAATACAGCGACATGTCCTTTGGTGGCTCGCGGGTTGCGGGCGGCGCCATCCCGTTGATCCGCATCGAACTGGCGCGAAGCACCGGAATCGAGACGAACTCCTCGACCCGGCCATCCGACGCCGCAAGCTCATGGAGCGCCGCCACCTCGTCGGCGAACAGGTCCAGCAGGACATGGCTCGGGGAGTCCACCCGCACTTCGGGATCGAGCTGGTGGCGCAGGTTGTCTGCCGTCAGCGCGATCACCAGCAGAAAGGACACGCCCAGTCCGAGCGACAGAACCACCGCGGCGGCGGGCGAGCCCGGGCGGCAGGTTGCCCGGATGGCGTTCCTCAGCACCGGGTTTCCGGCCGCCGGCAGGCGAAGCAGGCCGAGTTGCATCAGGTGCGAGGCCACCCGCAGCAGCAGGAACGCGAGCAGCGCTCCCGATGCATACCAGAAGACGACCTCGGGGCGGCCGGTATCCAGTGTCGCCAGGGCAAACAGGGCTGCGAGGGCCAGCAGCACGGGAGCGGCAGTCATCGGCTCGAGCAGCCGCCGCCAGCTTGTTCCGCCGCGCAGCGCGCCACCCGACGAACGGAACAGTTGCGCGGGGCGGATGTCTCCCAGGCGGGTAAGGGGCAGGTAGCCGAAGACGAAGCCGACCAGCAGTCCGAAGGCCGCCGAAATGCCGAGCGACGGCCAGTCGACCGTCGGCACCAGCGGCAGCCCGAGGACCGGACCGATCAACGGCAGGACCAGCAGGGTCAGGATCGCGCCCACCACCGACCCGAGGGCGATGCCCACCAGGGTCAGCACCATGATCTGGAAGAGAAAATGAACCAGCACCCGGCCACGGGTCGCACCCAGGGCCTTCATTGTGGCGATCGATCCCTGGCGCTCCATGACAAAGGCGGAGACGGCGTTGGCAACGCCGAGTCCGCCGACGAGCAGCGCTGAGAGCCCCACGATCGTCAGGAACTGCCGGAACAGTCCGTAATAGCTCGCCAGCTCCTCGGTCGCATCGTCCGGGGCGCTGAAACGCCATCCGGCATCCGGGAACGCCGATGCGATCCGCTCTGTGGCCCCCGCAAACCCGTTTTCGCCAGCGAGCTCGATCTTGTAGCGATAGCGGGCCAGCGAGCCGGGCTGCAGCATGCCGGTTGCCGTCAGGCCTTCGGTCGAGATCAGCATCGGAAAGCCGATGCCTATGCCCTGGCTCACCTGGTCAGGCACGCCCAGCAGCACGCCCCGGATCGCGAACTCCGCGCTGCCCAGCTTGACCAGGTCGCCGGTCGCCGCGCCGAGGCGGTCGATCAGCCGCTGGTCGACGATCGTCCCCCGGACGCCGCCCTGAAGCCCGAGTGCATCCCTGACGTTGCCCGCGGCGAGGGCGTCGACCGCCCCGACCAGGGGGTAGTTGGCGTCGACGGCACGCACTGCGGCAAAGACACTGTCGCCGGCTTCGGTTTGCACGCGGGCCATGAAGTCGACAACTTCGGCAACGCGCCCCAGGCTGCCAAGCACGTCGCGTTCCGCCTGCGTTGCCGGGCGCTCGCTCAGCCGCGCCTCGACATCCCCACCCAGCATCGATCGCGCATCGCGCGCCAGGGCCGATTGCAGCGAGGCGCCCACCGAGCCGACCATGGCCACGGTGCCGACCCCGAGGCCGATGCAGGCGATCAGGATCCAGAAGTGCCGCCACTCGCCGCGGAGGTCGGCAAGTGCAACTCTGAACACGCCGAGCAGCAGACGGATCATTGCGCCCACCCTGTATGCCGGAAGCCACCGGGGCAGTATCTCATGATCTGACCTACTCCGGGATCGCCGTCACCCGGCTTGACCCAGATCAAGGTATTGGCGTCTATTCTGGCGGTTTGCTGGCGAGAGGGGGGCGCGAGCCAGCGGTGGCCATGAGGCATCCGTGTCGGCATCCCTTTCCGGGGGTGGGTTTCGACTGATGAATGCTCCTGCTGCCGCGGTCGTCGTCGTCGTTGCCGACGAGGGTGCCGCCTTTGCCGACTTCCTCGAGGTGCCCTACCTGGTGCAGGGCGCGAACCCGTACTGGGTCCCGCCTTTGCGGGCACAGCAGCGGCAGGTGCTGGATCGGGTTGGAAACCCCTTCTTCCGTCACGCCGAGATCAGGCTGTTCGTTGCCCGTCGCGGCGGCGTGCCGGTCGGCAGGATCGCCGCGATCAACAATGCAGTGCACAACCAGACGCACGGCGAACGGGCCACCTTGTGGGGCTTCTTCGAGTGCCGTGACGATCCGGAAGCCGCCGCCGCCCTGTTCCGGACCGTAGAGGTCGTCGCCGCACAGTGGGGTCATGACCTGGCGCGGGGCCCATTCAATCCGTCGGTCAACGACGAGATCGGGCTGCAGATCGACGCTTTCGACCAGCCCAGCTATGTCATGATCCCGGGCAACCCCGCCTGGTATCTGCCGCTCGTCGAGGCCGCCGGCTACTCCAAGAGCGTCGACCTGTTCTGCTACAGGGTTGACGCGAACAGCGTCTCGGACCGCCTCAGGTCCCTCGGTCCGGCCCTCGTCGCCCGTGGCGGCATCCGCTATCGGAAGCTCAGCAAGGCCGATCTGGACCGCGATGCGATCGGAATCTGGCAGATCTACAATGCGGCCTGGGAAAAGAACTGGCTCTGGGTGCACGCGACGCGGGAAGAGTTCATGCATCTGGTGGCCAACCTCAGCCAGATCGCCGACTTCGACCTCGCCTGGGTGGCGGAAAACGCCGCCGGCGAGATGGTCGGCTTCTCGGTGGCGGTGCCCAACATCAACGAGGCGCTCATTCACATCCGCGACGGTCGGCTCCTGCCGTTCGGCTGGCTTTGGCTGCTCTGGCACACCCGACCCCGCGCCATCACCGGATTGCGGTTCATCGTCATGGGGGTCCTGGCTCCCTGGCGCGGCAAGGGGATCGACCTCGCCCTCAACTATCTCCAGTTCGTCGAAGCCACGCGCAAGGGCTACACCCGGGCAGAGATGAGCCAGATCCTCGAGACCAACCTGCCGATGGTCCATGCCGCCGAGGCGCTGGGCGGGGTGCGCTACAAGACCCACCGCATGTTCGAGAAGCGACTGCGGAACCCGGCCGTGTCCGGCTGATGGTTTCGGGCATCGGTGCCGCCGACTGCTCCAGTGCCGCAAGAAACTGAACAGGAACGCGCCAGTTACGGCACCACTATTTGCGCCGCTCGCCCGCTTGCCGGGGAGGGCGCGACTGGTGGCATGTGCTGGGCCATTGATCGCCGCCAGAAAGTGGCGCACGAAGGGGGCCGCCAGACACTAATCGGGGCGAACTGCGGATGTTGAGACTGTTCGGCGCCTATCATGCCGACTTGCCGGGTGGTCGTAGTGCGGACCTTCCGGACAAGGCCTATCTGCTGCTGGCATTGATGGACCTCGAGTTCGGCTCGTCGTCCGGCCGCCTGCTGCTGGCGTCCCGGCTGTGGGAGCAGGTGCCGAACCCGACGGCCAACCTGCGGGCGCTGCTGCCCCAGGTGCGCAGGTTCGAGGAGGCGCTGGCGTGCCGGGTGCTGCACACCAGCGCGTCACGGCTCTGGCGCGACCAGGCCTGTGTCCGGACCGACATCGGCGTGTTCCTGTCGACGCGACGGGTGGAGTCCGCGGACGGTCTGGTGGATCTGTTGGGCCTCTACCGCGGCGATCTGCTCGCCGGCCTGCGGCAGTCGAACGGGCCGGTGTTGTCCGAATGGCTGTCGCTGCAGCGGGCGGCCCTGCGCCAGCGCTTCATCAGGCTGGCGCTTCCGGCTGCTGCCGCGGTCGGTGGCCTGGTCGGCCTCGAGGCGTTGCGCCGGCTGGCCCAGGAGGCACCCTACGAGGATCGCGTGGAGCAGGAATTGCTGGTGCTCCTTGCCCGGGAGCACTCCGCTGCCGCGGCCGCCGAGGAATACGGGGCCTTCGAGGCGAGGCTGCGGTCCGAACTGGGCGTCGCTCCCGCACTGGAGACGCAGTCGCTGGTCTCGATGCTGCGCCTGGCGGCGCGCCCGTCGCCGGCATCCGCACCCGCGGCGGTGCCCGCCAGGGCCGCGGCGTCGGCCCCGGCGCCCGCCATGGCCTTGCGCAGCCAGCTTCCGACGCTGCTGCTGCTTCCTCCCGTCGTGCACGGTGGCACTCCGACGCAGGGTGACCTCGCGTCCGCCTTTGTCGACGACATCACCTATTCGCTGTGCCGGATGAAGTCGTTCGCGGTCTTTGCCCCTTTCTCCGCGCGCCGGGTCGTACCGAGCGCAACCATCACCGGGGAGGTGCCCTACGAGGCGGACTACGTATTATCCACAAGGCTGCTGCCCGACCGGGACTCCGGCGTGAGGCTCGGCTTCGGGCTGACCAGGTCGTGCACCCGACAGGTGATCGTGGGCGATCATGTGCGCTTTGCGGAGGCTGACCTGCCGCGGCGGTTCGGCGAAATCTCCGCGCTGGTCGCCCGGGTGCTCGCCGGCGAGATCGAGCGCAGCGAGTTGTCCAGCTACCGCACGAGGGGGGAACCGTCGGCCTACGTGAACTTCCTGCTGGGTCAGGAACTCCTGCGTTCGGTCGAACTCGATACGGTCAGGCGGGCCCGCCGGCATCTTCGCCAGGCAATCGAGGTCCAGCCGGATTTCGTACCGGCCATCTGCATGCTGTCGCGCACCCATGCGCTGGAATGGCTGCTGCTCGGCAGGATCGACGACGCACAGCTGAAGGAGGCCCGCAGGCTGGCCAGCACGGCCATCGAGATCGACCCGCTGGACGCCGGTGGCTACCGGGAACTGGGCAATGCCGACCTCTACATGCAGGACCTCGATGCGAGCCTCGAGCGGCTGCAATACGCCACGAGCCGGGCGCCCCACCACGCCGACGTCCTGCTCGACTGCGCCGACTCGCTGCTCCCCAATTCCCGCTACGAGCAGGCCCGGCGGACCGTGGAACAGGCGCTGGCCCTCAATCCTGCCGCTCCGGACGAGTATCTGTGGGTCTCGGCCACCGTTCAGTTCTTCCTGCACGACTATCGCACCGCCCTCGCGACTGCGCTTCGGATGACCAATCCGGACCCGTTCGGTCGGTTCATCGCCGTGTGCGCAACGCTCACCGGCGATCGGAAGCTGGCGGCCCGGTATCGGCAGCGCATGCAGGAGCGGCAGCCGGATTTCCGCATCGCGGACTGGCGGAAGCTGGTTCCGCTCAAGGACGAGCACGATAAGCGTTTCTTCGAGGATGCCATGCGCAAGGCGGGATTCCACTGATCGTGTCCGCACTGCGGTTTGCACGAGGGCCTGACCGCGCGCCCAGCCATTAGCCTTCCGGGGTTCAACCCCATGAGGCGAAGAAATGGCCAAGTTCGAAGTCGCAGTCGGTCCCCACGGCGTCGAGGTGATCGACACCCTGACCGGTCGTCGCGAGATCATCCGCGGAGCCGGCAGCATCGGTGCAAGCAGGCTCCGCGCCAGTGTGCCGGACTCCCAGGAGGTGCCCTCCTGAAGTTCACGTCGATGGTCGCATCCTGAGGTGACCGCCGGCACGAACCGGGAGCCCGATGGGGGAGGCGGACCCGACAGGGTCCGCCCGCCCTCGGCGACGGTGGCGCGGCTGCGCCCGTACTTCCGTGAGCTCGGAATCACCCGGCTGGCGCGGCAGACCAACCTCGATGTTCTGGGGATCCCGTGCTTTGCCGCCATCCGGCCCAATTCGCGGTCCCTGGCCTGTCACTACGGCAAGGGCATCTCGGATGATGCCGCCATGGTGAGCGCCGTGATGGAAGCCGCCGAGATGGCCTTTGCCGAGCGGGCCATCCCGATCAGCTTTCGGGGCGATGCAGCGACCCTGAAGGACGCCGGGATGCAGGTGTTCGACGTGTCCCGCTTCCTGCCGTTCGGCGAGACGCTCGCCGACGACGCCGTCATCGACTGGACGGCGGGACGCGCCCTGGCGTCGGCCCGGCCCGTGATGGTCCCGACCGACCTGCTGCGCATGACCGGCCGCGCCCGCGGCATGGCCGGCCTCTGCCAGACCAGCAACGGGCTCGCTGCCGGCAATATCGATGCGGAAGCGGAACTGCACGGCCTCCTCGAACTGGTGGAGAGGGATGCAACGACCGGCTGGACCCTGAGCATGCCGGACCACCGGCACGCGCGCTGCTTCAGCATCGACAGCGTCGACGGTCCCATCGTCGGCGACCTCGCCGCCCGTGTGCGCCGGGCCGGTTTCGTCGTGTCGCTGTTCGATCTCACCAACGATATCGGCATCCCCACCGTGATGGCCCTGGTCGGCCCGGCCGACGCCACCCACCACCGCGAGGTGACGGCGGGCTATGCAACGCACCCGCTGCTCGCCCGGGCGGTGGCCGGTGCGGTGACCGAAGCCGCGCAGAGCCGGCTGACGCTGATCGCGGGAGCCCGGGATGACCAGTCGCCGGCGGCGTACGACCTGCCCGTCCACGCCGAGGATGCCGTGCTGCTGGGGGCATCGGCCCGCCGGAATCCTCCGCCGGACCTCGGTCCCGTCCTGCCACCCGACGAGGCGCTGGGCCTGGTGCTTGGCGCCCTCCGCGCCGCCTCCGTCGCTGACCCTGTTGCCGTTCGCCTCGGCGGCGACTGCTACGGCATCTCCGTCGTCCGCATGCTCTCGGAAGACCTCGAGGATCGCGGAGCCAATGCCAACTGGAGGCCCGGCGCACGCTCGGTCTCGACCTTGCTGAGGGCAGCGTGAAGTACCTGTTTGCCGGCTCGAGCCTTTACGGCTGCTCCCCGGACCTGACCGGGCTGGTGGTGCGGCCCTTCGCCATGCAGGGGGACATCGCTCGCGCCGTTCTCGATGGCGCCAGCGTCATCGGGCTGGTCGACGGCAGCTTCGAGACGACGGCCGCCGTGTGGCACAAGGAGATCCTGTTCGCCCTTGCCGAAGGCGTCGCGGTGCTCGGGGCGGCCTCGATGGGGGCGCTGCGGGCCGCCGAGTGCGCCCAGTTCGGCATGGTCCCGGTCGGCAGGATTGCCAAGGCCTATCTGCATGGCGCACTCGACGATGATGCCGCCGTGGCGCTCGAGTTCGGCCCCGCGGAATTGGGGTCGCCGCCGCTGACCGAGGCCCTGGTCGACGTCGAGGCCACGCTCGAGCGGCTCCTCGAGGATCGGCTCATCACCCCGCTGCGGGCGCGCGCCGCGCTGGATCATGCCAGGTCGCTGTTCTTCAAGCACCGAACCATCGACGCGCTGGCGAACGGGGATGCCGGGTTCGGCCTTCTGTACCGCGAGAACCGGGCCTCCCAGAAACGCCTCGATGCGCTTGAACTCGTCGCCCGCCTGCACGGCACCGTTGCCAGGCGCACGCCGCCGCCGGACGGGTGGGAGTTCGCCGGCTCCGTGTTCTGGGATCAGGCGCTGGTCGTTGCCCGGCGCTGATTGCGTTTCGTTTGCGCCCGCGCCGGTATCATCCACCCAAAGTGATTTTCCAAAATGATTATTGGGGGGTGGTTATGGACGAGGGACTGGACCTGTCTGGACTGCGGGTCGTCAACGGCAAGGCCTTCGGGTCCCTGACCGGTCGCGAACGCGAAGTTCTCCACTGGGTCATGCAGGGGCTGACCAACAAGGAGATCGCCAGGCGGCTCGAGATCAGCCCCCGCACCGTGGAGTTGCACAGGAGTCACGTCAAGGAGAAGCTCGGGGTGGACTCGACGGCGGGCATGGTCGCGGCCGCGCTCCGGCTGATGGGGACGCCGTCGCGGGACGCCGACCCCTCCCGGCTGCTCGACGCGCCTCCGCTGCGCCGGCCGGTCCCCGATGCGCTGCCCGAGGCTCCCGCGGTCGTCGCCCTGCTGCGCGGCATCGCCTTTGCCGGGACCCCCGACGACGGCGCGATCAACGTCGTCATGCGCTCGGCCGCATCGGGGCCGGTGGGATATCTGCTCCTTTCGCCTTCCCTGCAGATGGCGCTTGAGGACGAGGACTACCCCCAGCCCGGTGCGGCCGTGGCGCTCGACAGCGCCCTCGCCGCTGCCATCCACCTTGCGTTGCGGTTTCGCATCCGCCTGGTCCTGACCGGCGACGAGCAGGCCTGGGTCGCCGAATGGGGCGCCCTGCCGCGACGCGGCGGCCTGTTCCCCCGCGACCTCTGGAACTAGCCTCCCCGGCTCAACCTGCCCGCGCAATCCCCCCTTCTCCTCCCCCTCGACGGGGGAGGCCGGGAGGGGGTGCGCCACAGCCTCCCCGGCAGCAACATGCCCCCCGCACTCCCGCCGCCTCCCCTTCTCCTCCCCCTTGACGGGGGAGGCCGGGAGGGGGTGTGCCACAGCCTCCCCGGCAGCATCGTGCCCCGCAACCCATTGATCCCTCACCGGACCTCCGCAACTTGCCCCGAGTTATCCCCGCCGCGCCGGGCTGTGCGATACTGCTTCGGTTCCCGGCACGGGCGCGGTCGCGTACGGACGGCTGGCCGGGACGTTCGGGGGTCGCCGGAGCCGTCCGGTGGCGGGCCGAAGCCATGGGCAACCGGTCGACTGGTCGGGTCCCGGCCTGGCAACAGGACGTGGAGCGCACCAGCCGCACACGCTCCCTCATGGACTGCGGTTCAACTCAGACCCCGGAAGGACCGGCGCGGCGACGGCCGTTCATTAATTGCGGACTACCCGCGTGGCCCAACCGCGCCGGTCCCGTCCAACTGCTCCACAAGGGGCAGCGCTCTTTGACATCGCCCGGCGCCCATGGCCGCCGGGGGCTCCGGCATGTTCCGCGGCACGGCGCGATGCGCCTCCGACGCTCCGCAGTTCAGCGGTCCGGGGCGGTCTGTCGTGCAAGTGTACCGGTCCCGATCCGCAGTTCGGAGAGCACCTCGAGGGATCGGTCGTCGCGCACGATCGCCTCCGGCCGCCCATGGGCCTCGGCCGCCAGGGCGTGGTCGCGGTCGCGCAGCAGGCTGGCGATTTCCGGCGTGTAGGCCCGCACGATCCCCGAGAGCCAGCGGTTCACCAGATACGAGGGGCGCGGCATCTGCATGTCAAATTGCGTCAGCAGCGGGATCGTTGTTTCGGCATCGGCCCACGCGTCCCCGACCACCCATTGGTTGACGGTGAAGAGCCGGATCAGGTGCCCGGTCGCATCCACGCCGACGGCCACCAGGTGGTGGATTGGCCCCGCTGCGCCCGCCGGGCGGACAAAGCAGTGGAAGTGCCCGTGCTCCTCGCTGCCCTCGCTCGCCGGATGGCAGTGATAGAACCACTGCGATGTGCTGGCCGGGTCGAACACGTCGCCGGGGGGATAATGCGTCCAGGCCACGATCGGCGCGACATCCGGGAACACCTCGTTCAGGATGGTGAGCCCGGCCTTGGCGAGAATGGCCTCGCACAGGCTGACTTCGGCCAGTGCCTGTTCCCGCGTGTCGCTCACGGCTCTCCGCCGGCGAGGTCGGGCGCCTCCTCGCTCGACGCCTTTGCCTTCGGCGGCGGAGGTGGTGCCGCAAGGCCTCCCCCGTCCTCTGCGGCGGCCGGCTGCAGCGGTGCCGGGGGTGGCGCCAGCTTCGGCGCGCCGGCCGCGCAGGGGGCGGCGGCACAGGGCGCGACACCCGGCGTGACCGGCCCGGCGCCGTAGACCGGGCGCGGCGGTACCGGGTGGGCGGCGTGATCGACGGCGATCGCCGCGGTGGTGACGGCCAGTGCCGCGCCGAACAGCAGGGTATTGCGACTGGTCATTTCCTGGTGAACCCATCGAGTCCGAAGGTCGGCCGCAGGGCAATCCCGGCAATCGAACCGGCAAACGCCGCCGCGAACCACAGCCAGCCATGCACGCTGCCGGTGGCGATGCCGGAGAACAGCGCCCCGATATTGCAGCCGAACGACAGGCGGGCGCCGTAGCCCATCAGCAGGCCACCGATGATCGCGGCAAGCAGCGAGCCGAGCGGGATGCTGGCCCTGGGGGCGAACTTGCCCGCGACCGCCGCCGCCAGTGCGGCGCCGAGAACCAGCCCGAAATCCATCACCGATACCGTATCGGCCAGCACGCTGGACTGGAGCGCCCGGGCCTGCCCGGGCGAGGCCCAGAACTCCCAGCTGGCGACATCGATGCCGACCGCCTGGGCGATCTTGGCGCCCCACAGCCCGAACCCGTAGGTGATCGACCAGGGGTGCCCCGCCAGCAGCAGCGTCGCGATGTTGAGCAGGGCGAGCACCAGGCCGGCGCCGACCAGCGGCCACGGGCCGCGAATCACCCAGTTCCACCCGTCCCGCGGCAGAGCCGGCTCGGTCTCGATGTTGCCGTGCACCCGCTTCTCGATGAGGGCGGTGATCAGCGCCACAAGGCCAAGACCCACGATGGTGACGGCGACGGCAGGCCCGACGCCGATCTCGCCTCCGAGGCCGACGGCAGGCAGCGAGGGTTGCCGCAGCCAGAACGGCAGGTGCGCCGTGCCGACCAGCGCCCCGATGATGAAGAACACCAGCGTGACCAGCATGCGGGAGGATCCACCGCCGACCGTGAACAGCGTCCCCGAGCCGCATCCCCCGCCCAGTTGCATGCCAAGCCCGAAGATCGCCGCCCCGAGGAGCACCGAGACTCCGACCGGTGCCATGGCGCCGACCATCGGCTGTCCGCCGATGCTGCCCGCGGCCACGAGGGGAATCATGGCGATCGCGGCGACACCGATGGTCAGCATCTGGGCGCGCATGCCGCGGCCGCGCTTCTCGACCACCATCCGGCGCCAGCCTCCGGTGAAGCCGAACGAGCCGTGGTAGAGCGCCACACCCAGCCCGCCGCCGATCAGGAACAGGGCGCCCTGCCGCAGGTCGACGAGCCAGGTGATCAGCGCGAATCCGGCCACCAGCATCGCGGCCGCCACCGCCAGCGGCGCGCGGTCGGATCGGGAGGGGGAGGGGGAGGCAACGGCCGGCGGTGCGGCGGATACGGCGCTCATGGTCTCGCGATACCTTGGTCTGCAAGTGACTTCGGATGCTGCGCCGTGGGGCGCAGCATCCGAATGGGTCGGGCCGGCGTCTGCGCCTTACTGGATCGGACGTGCCGGGTCGGCAGCCCACTCGGCCATCGAGCCGTCATACATGGCGGTGTTCTGGTTGCCGCCGACTTCGTGCAGGGCGAACCAGGCGATCGACGCCCAGTGCCCGGTATTGCAGAACACGATGTTCTCCTCGTCGGCGCCGAGGCCCACGCTCTGCGCCAGCGCCAGCACCGTCTCGGGCTGTGCGAAGCTCGCGAAGTCGGCGCTGTAGAACTTCGAGTGCGGCAGGTTCTGTGCGCCCGGAATGGTGCCTTCGATGCGCACGACCGGGCTCTTGGACTGCCCCAGGTACTGCTCCGCGGGGCGACCGTCGATCAGCTTGGTCCCGCTCGCCAGCGCGGCCTCGACATCGGCCGTCGTGGCGCGCAGGGCCGGCTGCACCTCATAGGGGAACTGCGCCGCCACCGGCGTCACCGGCGCAGCACTGCGCTCGCCGCCCTGCGCGTCGTACTGGCGCCACCCGCCATCGAGGATGGAGACGTCATCGTGGCCGAGATACTTGAAGGTCCAGTAGACGCGGGTGGCACCGCCGAACTCGGACGAGTCGGTTCCCCACGGGACGATCACCACGTGATCGTCGCCATCGATGCCGAGCCCGCCGATCAGCCCGGCAATCTGCTCCACCGGCGGAATTTGGCCGGGCACGCCGTCGATCTCCGTCCGCCAGCCGGCCGACGCGTAGGGGGCGACCACGGCATTGGCCAGGTAGGGCAGGGCGCCAAGGTCCGTTTCTGCAACCTTGTCGCGGATGTCCACGATGACGACGTTCGGGTCGCCGGCATGGGCCTTGAGCCATTCGGCGGTGACCAGGGGGGAGGCATCGGCGGCGAAGCTTGAGGCGGGGACCAGCGCCAGTACGGCTGCGGTGATCAGGGCAGACAGACGCATGCGAAAACTCCTGCGAAAATGCGTTGCCCAACAATATGCCGAGGACCGGCCAGCGGCGACGTCTGGCGAACCAAAGCCTTCGGCAGGTTGACAAAAGTCGTCCTGTCCGCGCCGGGGTCGGGAGAATGACGTTCCAGCCGCGGCCCGAAGACGCCGCCAGAACGAATCCGGAGGACGGGTGGCGTTCTGGGGGATGTACACCGGGTTCGCTGCTGTTTCACGCGGGCATCACGGCACAGGTGCTAAGTTGCGCTGGCCAGTGGAGAGGACCTGCCATCATTGTCAGGACACCGGTCGCTGCGGCGACCGGGCACGCGGCGTGATGACGACATCGCGAGAGGGGGGATGCCATGAGCGAAGTCCAGCCCGAAGAACATCTGGTGATCCTCATACCGGGGATTCGAGACGTCGGAGCCTGGATCAACGAGTCCCGTGTTGTCCTCGAGGCGGCGGGCTTCGTTGTCGAGGGGGCGCAGGACAACTTCTTCGGCGTGGTGGGTTTCCTCTGGCCGTTCCCCGGAGCTCGCGATCGTGCCCTCAGGAAGGTTCTGGCCGGCATCAGACAGGCCATGCACGCTCATCCCAAGGCGACGCGTGTGTCCTTCATCGCGCACAGCTTTGGCAGCTACATGCTGGCGGAGATTCTCGATCGGGAGCCCGATCTCTTCCGCGGCACTGTTCGGCTCGAGAACGTGATCGTCTGCGGGTCGGTGCTGAAGGACAGCTTCCCCTTCGAGCGCATCCGGCAACGAATAGGTGGCCGGTTCCTCGCTGACATCGGGACCCACGATCAGTGGCCTGTCATCGCCGAGACATTCAGCTTCATCTTCGGATCCGCAGGAACCTACGGCTTCAAGGGCGCGCCGGTCGTCGATCGCTATCATCAGGGGCTCAGGCACGGGTCGTTCTTCGAGGGTGGCTTCCTCGCCCGCTGGTGGGTCCCAGTGCTGCAGGGCGCTGCGCCGGCACCGGGCACGGCGAAGCCGAAGAGCCCCTGGTGGTTCACTCTGCTCACTGAAGTCCGCCACTTGCTGACTGGTGCTCTGACCGCGCTCCTCGCCTGCCTGCTGGTCTTTGCCGAGCTGGCGTACCTGTTTCCCCCCGAGCCGCTGAGGGTGGTCGTCCCGACGAACGCACCGGCCTCGCTGGAGCAGCCAATTCGGCTTGTCGAGAGCCGGATGAGTGAGAAGTGTCCGTTGCCGGCATGGTTGTGCTGGGTCGCACCGCTTCAGCCGCTTCTCCTGGCCCGGGACTATCCCGGGATGCGGGCCTTCGACGATACCCTGTTGCGCATCGAGCTGTGCGATGGCTTCGAGTACCCGCCAGGCGGTGACCGAACGACCGACCCGTTCGAGATTGCCGAGCAGCTCTCGGCGCGGTTTCCGCAGTGCATGCGTCTCGACACCGAGGAAGCGTCCGGAAAGGCCTCCTGGACGGCCATCCCGGAGGCGATGACCCCTTACACGAACAGCAACGGTGACCGCCGGCTGCTCTGCGGCTGCAGCGCCGAGCAAACCCGCACCATCACTGGAGGACAAAGTCCATGAACTGGCGAGCAATACTTGGTTTCCTGGCCTTCCTCGTCTGTACCTCGAGCGCAACCGCCAACACCAAGGTGACGTGCGACGCGGTGGATGATGTCGCGACGGTATCCCACCCCTCGACCATCCACGTCACCTACACCGAGAGTGGCAGGGAGTGCCATTTCACCACCGCGCTTTCCTCCGGCAGCTCGAGCCATGGATCACAGCTGGAGATGGATGCTCAGGGCCTGTACGAGTCCGGAAGGAGGTTTGTCCTCGGCCGCGGTGAGGTGGACCCGTTCGGTGAGGTCGGGGGGGTGATTGCGCAGTTCCTGGTCGCTCCCTTTCTCACCGAAGACCTTGCCAGTAGCGAGGACATCAGAGGCCTCGCAGAGGCCCTGAGGTATGACGACCGCTTCCTTCGCGAGTGCATCAACTCGGCTTTCGACGGCTATGGATCGGGACTGGATACGGTCGGAAACTTCACCTGCGGCACCATTGTCGAAGGCGGGCGGGACGTTCCCGGCTTCTCGCTCAGCGTGCGGTCGGATCAACCGGTCTTCGTGATTGCGGCTCGAGTTGGCTACCGGGTCTTTGCCGCTTTCGTACCCCAGGCAGCCTTCGAGGCCTACCGCTACTACAACTGAGGCTTCAGCAATGCCAGCCTCCGGCTGCCGGGCGAGCCGAGCCTGCACCAGCCTCGGCTGCCAACACGCTCGCCACGCCAGCGGGTAGGCAAGACGATCGCCGGGCCGCGCTCCTCAGCGACACCGGCGCGTACCGTTGGGATCGCAGAACGGCCCCAGACACCGAAAGATCGCCGGCGCTGTCTGGTCATCAGTGGGAAAAGATGGTGCTGCAAGAGAGGATTGAATTCTACACAACGTAGCAAAATCAATGGCTTGCGAAGCGATTTGTAGCGGTGGACTGGGAGCGAAAATGTGAGAAGTGACTATCGCGATCTGCAATCGGTGGCCGGCACGGCCCATAGATGCCGCGACGCCCGTTGACCCGACGCTACAACGGCCAGTAAAGTCGCCGCAACGGGAGCAACTGCCTCGTCTCGTTGTCGAGCGATTCGTAGTTTTCGACCACGGCCTCGACGAGTTCATCGATATCCATTAAGAGACAGCGGAATGCTTGCCCGGTCCGCCTCGTAGCGTGCGTCCTTGGTGAAGCCACCAGTGCTGACACAAAGCCTCTTGTCGTCCTTGTGGCGCCCTACCAGGAAGCTGCGGATCTCTACCCATCGCGCCTCGGCGGTGTTTGACCTCCACCACTATCCGGGGACTCTCGAAGCCGAGGCCATCTGCCGAAGCTATGGTGTCCTTGCCGCAATCCTGACCGGCTGGCGGGATTCGGTCTTGTAGCCCATAGCTCTCAACAACCCGGCCACCAGCCGCTGCCTCTGGTCACAGTCGAGCCTGGCGGCACCCTGCCAAGAGGCCTGGAATCGGGCAGGGCGCCAGCGAGTCTCTATGGGCTCTCGAGAGCTTGGCCTCGCTTAGCGAGCTTCCACGCCGCATCGTCTACCAGCTTCCTCAAGCCTCTTCCTCACTCCGGTTGAGACCGGCGCAACCATATATCCCCTCGTGAGATCACCGATCATAATCGACGCCTCTCGAGGCGCCGACAGCCAATGCACTCCGACAAGGGCGCAGATGACTGCGTCCAGGCTGTCCTGATCGGCCTTACGCGGCGCAGGTTTTGTTGATGCAGGTCGCACCAGTCGCCGAGCCCATGATCTCGTGATTTCGTCCAAAGTGATCGACCACATCAACGACCGTGACCCAGCTCGTGCGAGAACTTCCTCGCGTTTGCCGGATTGTTTTTGGCTGCGAAAGCCTGCCGTGGAAGCGATCATCGAACGAGGGCAAGGCCAATGCGGGAACACCTCTCATGATGCAGTCCGCTTGATGCTGACCGAGCAAGCTCCGGATCTCGGTCGCTGATAGTCGGTGTTTGAAGTTCCAAATGGGGGCCGTGTCATTGAACATGCCAAGCTTTGAGCGGTTCGCGGGTTGGACGCCGCCACCCACGAATGAGATGAGCGATGCCGCAACCTTGTCGACAGGACGGATCCCGAACTGATTTGGCACGATGGTTGGCTGATCGGTCGCAACAAGACAGCGGTCGGCCTGCGCTGCTTCACGAAGGATGACTTCAGTGCCTGGGAAAGTCGCCAGCTCCAGGTGCTACGAATTCGGACTCCCCGTCCCGACGCCACGGATGGCGCAGACCGCGTCGGGGCAGTCAGTCTGTCGGTCCATGCGGAGTCGAAGCCGATGACGGTGGTTGTCATCTGAAGGCGACCTCAATGCCGCGCCACTCCGCTTCGTGGGATCCTTCGAAGTTGGCCATTCCCGGCTTGGTGAGCGTTCGGGCCGGTTTGGCGTGGCTGTTGATCGTGCGCACCGGCTTCTCGTGCCAGCTGATGTTGAACGCCCAATAGGTCGGAAAAAAGTAGAGCCCCGCATGCGGCAGGTGGTCATGAATCCACCAGGCGAGCTGGACACCCGCAAAAACCGTGTTGATGAACCCGGCGATGCTGTGATGGCGGGCTGAGTTCAGTGTTTGGGCGGATTTAGCGCGGCCTTTGACGGTCCGCAGCGGCCAGCAAGGGCGTTTGCCGGTATTCCGGGCAGACTCATGCCGTGACCACTCGCTTTTCGTGCAAGACCAGACGGTCGAAGTTGTAGGCGAGATTGGCGAGGGTCAGCTTGGCCTCGGCCCGCGTGATGCCGATGGTGCGGATGAACAGGCCGAACCGGTTCTTCTGGTGGGCGAACACATGCTCGATCCTGGCACGGATCGACGACTTGGCTGCATTGGCCCCTTGCGCTTGCGATTGGCATCGACTTGCCCTTCGGCTTGCGCCGGTGAATGCGGCTGGTCAGCATCCGCTCGTCCAGCCAGGCTTCGTTGCGTTGGGAGCGATAGGCGCTATCGGCCCAGACCTCGCTGCCGGTGTTCTGCCGATCAATGACCTGGCGCAGCATCCGCCCATCGGGATGGGATGCCGAAGTCACCGCTGCGGCCCGGATGAAGCCATAGCGCCGGTCGATGCTGATATGGCTTTTGTAGCCGAACACCGGGATGGCGATCATGGGCAGCGGCGTGCCGTCTGGTCGGTAGCGCACCTTGCCCCCGATCTTGAGCGTCCAGCGCGCATCGGTGTCTTTTTGCGCCGCCTTGGCCGGCTCGTCGGGCCAGATCTCCTGCGCCGATTTACCGGCCTTGATGGCCTGCCGTTCGCCATCGGTGTTGCGCTGCTTGGGCGCCGGCACCAGTGAGGCATCAACGATCTGTCCCGACATCGGGATGTAGCCCTTCTTGTGCAGTTGCCAGTCGAAGGCCTTCATCACCCGCTTGAGCGTGCCCGTCTCGGTCATGCGGTTACGGAAGTGCCGGATGGTGTTCTCATCGGGCGTCCGGTCGCCCAGCGAGAACCCCAGGAACCGCATCCAGCTGAGCCGGTCCCGGATCATGAACTCCATGCGGGCGTCGGACAGGTTGTGCTGGGTCTGCAGGATCAGGACCTTGAACATCGCCACCGGATCGAAGGGCGGACGCCCGCCCTTGCTGCCGTCTCCGTAACCCAGCCCTTCGACCAACCAGCCACGGAAATACTCGAAATCCACGGTCCGTTCCAAAACCTCGAGCGGATCGCCGTGCTGGCTCAGCGCTTCAAGATGATCGTTCAGGCTGAAAAGCGAATGCGGGTCCATGATGACGCTCCAGGATCGGACGACATCAGTGAATCATGACACCATCCAAGCCGCGAGGGTTTTGCGGGTGTCCACCTACCGATTTCTCTATATTGGCAGCATGTCTTCATGCAGCAACGGAGACCTGGGAGTTTCGCTTCGCACTTACGTCGGCTCTCGAGCCCCACAGGAGCTGTGTGGGCAAGATCGCTAGCGCAATTGGGGTCGCAGAGCCGATCTTTACAAGTTCGCCAGAGCGTGCGTTCTATGAATGTTCTACTCGATAGGGCCCTAGCGATTCGATGACCCTTAGCGCAATCTCACTTTTCACTGGTTTTGGTGGCTTGGACTTCGGCTTCGGGCTGCTGGCTTTGAAACTAGGCTTGCGCTTGACCTCGACCGAGACGCTTGCGCCTCAGTGCGGCTGAACCGGACGTGGCAAGTACTTGAAGGACCGATCGCCGAAGCACTTCGGACGAGGATTCTGCGAGGTGCCAGCCCTGCCCGTGGCGAGGTTGATGTGCTGTTTGGTGGACCACCATGTCAGCCGTTCAGCAAATCGGGTTTTTGGTTCGAGCGGCAACCCTGGAAGGCTCGATGACCCAGCGGATACGCTTTCGCAGTTCATCCGAGTATTGAGGACACCCAACCAAAGACCTACCTCATCGAGAATGTCCCAGGTCTTGCTTTCAAAGGAAAGGCAGAGGGTGCCGAGGCGATACGAAGGGCATTGAGCAGGTCAACTGAGTGGCTCGAACTATTCGATCCGCGCAAGACTTTGAATGCGGCGGACTTCCGGGGTGCCGCAACTTAGGGAGAGAATTTTCTTCGTTGGATCACGGGATGGAAGGGCTTTTCGCTTTCCGGCACCTACCCATGCGCCAGCGGAGGCGCTCAACGCTGACCTCATCACTCACACCGCTGCGTGGCACGCAATCGGTGACCTAGACCCCGGCGATACCGCGCAGAACCTAGCTCTAGCTGGAAAGTGGGCGGATTTGCTTCCAACCATCCCAGAGGGTTGCAACTATTTGTGGCATACTGACCGCAGGGGTGGCCAGCCGCTCTTCGGATGGCGTCGGAGGTATTGGAACTTCCTGCTAAAATTATCGAAGCGACAACCTGCCTGGACAATTCAAGCCCAGCCGGGACCTGCAACAGGCCCTTTTCACTGGAATAACCGAAGGTTGTCTGCCCTTGAGCTTGCTCGGCTTCAGACGTTCCCCGACGGACTGCGAGCATCCTGGCACCGGAAGGGGCAGGGGCGCAGAAGCCCGATCGGAAAACGTCGGCCCTGCTGGTTTCTAGATGCGTGGCATCGAAAGCCTACAGGGAGGCCGTGGCACCGTTGGTCGCTCCGCCTCGCGGCCGAGGCCGGATCAGGGCGCGGCACGTCGAGCACGTCGCACAGTTCGGTGAGAAACAGCGCATAATTGGCACGCTCGGCGCCACCCTCGCGCCCCTGCCAGCGGGCAATGAACTGTTCAATATCGGTTTGGCACTCAAATCCCCCCGCCGCCAGTTTAGCGGCAAGTGCCAGCAATAACAAACGCCCCATCGTCCCCTGACCCTCTCCCGTGACGGGAGAGGGCGGGACGTGCGAGCCGCATCGCCGGCCGCTCCCCAGCCGACGCGGCGTCGGGGCGGGGATAGCGCGGGACGGACGCCGGGGGCAAATGGAGTTCGCAACGTGAAGTTAATCGCGGGTCGGCGCGGCGCATAAAATGCCGTCAGCCGGCGCCGTGGGCCAGCGCCAGCAGCGCCTCGGTCTCGTCCGGCACGTTCTCGGCGAGGCGTGCCGCGGCAAGGATGGGCAGCCAGGCCGCGAGTGCGGCGCGGCGCACCAGGTCGGGCGCGGCGGCGGCGAGCGAGGCCGCGGTGAAGGCCGGCGGGGCGGGCGAGCCGGAGCGGCAGCCAGGTCCGGACAGATCGGCCGCCGGCGAACTACCGTGGCATCGAGCCAGTCGACCACCACCGGCGCCTCGGGCGGGCCGCTGACGTTCATCGGGTGGAAATCGCCATGGCACAGCCGGTCACCGTCGGGCAGCGCGGCGAGCCGGTCGCCGAGGTCGGCGCGGGTCGCGGCATCGAGCCCCTCGGCCCGCTCGAGCGCGGCGGCGAGCCGGGTCTTGAGGCGCGCGAGCCCGCTGCCGGCGGCGCGATGGATGCGCTCGTGCACGCCGACCAGCGCGGCGAGATAGCGCGGCAGTTGCGCCGGATCGGCGAGCAGCGCATCCCCGAAGCTCGGGCCCGGCGCCCGGCTCATCACCAGCCCCCAGCGGCCACCGAACTCGCCGACGCCGAGGACGCGCGGCGTCGGCAGCCCCGCGGCCTCGACCAGCGCCAGCGCCGCCGCCTCGCGGAAGGCCTGCGGCTTGGCGCCGGGATCGCGGTAGAGCTTGAGCACGTCCGCCCCATGGGCAAAGACCTCGGCGACCCGCCCGACCCCGATCAGCGCTCCGATGGCGGCGGCGTCCATGCGGCCTCCTTCCGCCCCGGCGGCGGGCCGGCCTCGCGCAGCATCTTGAGCGTCAGCGGATCCTCGACCCCGGCGAAATACTTCGCATTGTGTCCCATGCCCACCCTCGCCAGCTGCCATTGCGGCGGCACCGTCATCGCCCTGCCCGGGCCGCCCACCCATGCCACGCAGTGCACCTGCACCTACTGCACCAAGACCGGCGGACTGTGGTCCTACTATCCGCCCGACGCGGTGCGGATCGTGAAGGCCGAGCACCTCGGGCTCTATGCGCCCAACACCCACAACGAGCACTATTTCTGCACCCGCTGCGGCATCACCACGCACGGCGTCTCGCCCGACTGGGAACTGGGCGGCGAGGGCATCCCCGGAAAGCAGGAAATTCGCCGTGAACGCCCGGCTGCTCGACGACTACGCGCTGTTCACCGCGCTCGCCATCACCCCGATCGACGGCCGCACCCTGTGGTGAGGGCCGATTCGGCTCCGGCAGGAAACCTGCAAAAGTAAGCAGGTTATGCAAAACCTGCTCGATAGGTGCAGGTTTTACTGGCCCACTCTCCCCATAGTGCAGCGATCGGCAGGCGGCTGCCGGTCCGTGGGGGGAAAGACGGATGACCGAGGCGGCCCAGGACGCGCTGACGATGCCGCGCGGCGCGACGGATCCCGGACGCGGCCGGCTCGTCGGGGCGCGGCCCGCCGGCCTCTCGGTCTCGCGCCTCGCCTGGGCCCCGCGCCACGGCGCGCCGATCATCCGCGACATCGACTTTGCCGTGGCCCCGGGCGAGATGCTGGCCATTGTCGGGCCCAACGGCGCCGGCAAGTCGAGCCTGCTGCGCTGTCTCTACCGCTATCACCGGCCCGTGGCCGGCGCCGTCCAGCTCGACGGCGCCGACATCTGGAGCCTCTCGGCCCGCGACTGCGCCCGGCGCGTCGCCACCGTGCTGCAGGAAAGCGCCTCCGATTTCGGCCTCAGCGTCGCCGAGATCGTCGAACTGGGCCTCACCCCGCATGCGAACGGCCGCGGCGCCTCCGACGGCGACGCGGTCGAGGAGGCGCTGGCACTGATGGGGCTCGATCGGCTCGCGGCGCGCGACCTGTCGACGCTCTCGGGCGGGGAGCGGCAGCGGGTGATGATCGCCCGCGCCCTGGTGCAGCGGCCGGACCTGCTGATCCTCGACGAGCCCACCAACCATCTCGACATCCGCCACCAGCTCGAAGTGCTCGACCTGCTGTCGCGCCTGCCCACGACCGTGGTGGTGTCGCTGCACGACCTGGCGCTCGCCAGCGCCCATGCCGACCGCGTGCTGGTCCTCGCCGACGGCCGGCTGACGGCGCTCGGCACCCCGCTCGACGTCCTCACCCCCGATGCCATCCGCCGCACCTTCGCGGTCGGCACCGCCATCGACCGCCACCCGGTCACCGGCCAGCCCCGCTTTTCCTTCCATCTCGAATAGACCCACAAGGAGTACTGCATGCCGAGACTTCCGATGATCGCTGCCTTCGCCCTCCTCGCCCCCCCGGCGCTCGCCTCGAGCTTCCCGGTGACGGTACACAGCTGCAACCGCGAGGTAACCTTCGCGGCCGCGCCGCAGCGCGCCGTGTCCAACGACGTCAACCTCACCGAGATGATGTTCGCGCTCGGGCTGAGCGGCAACATGGCCGGCTACACCGGCGTCTCCGAGTGGGTGAAGCTCGACGAGCGGCTCCGCGCCGGCGCCGGCGAACTGGCCAGTCTCTCGCCCGACTATCCCACCAAGGAAGTCCTGCTCGGTGCCGATGCCGATTTCTACTTTGCCGGCTGGAACTACGGCATGCGGGTCGGCGGCGAGATCACGCCGGACTCGCTGGCCGCGTTCGGCATCGCCGTCTACGAGCTGACCGAGAGCTGCATCCACATCATGGAAAAGCCCAAGGCGTCGATGGACGATGTGTACAACGACCTGCTCAACCTCGGCCGCATCTTCGGCGTCGAGGAACGCGCCGTGGCCCTGGTCGAGGGCTACCAGGCCGACCTCGCCGCCTACACCGCCGGGCTGCCGGCGCTCGCGGCCGCGCCCGGGGTGTTCGTCTACGATTCGGGCGAGGACAAGCCGTTCACCGCCGGCCGCTTCGCCATCCCCACCGCCCTGATCGAGGCGGCGGGCGGCACCAACATCATGGACGATGCGTCCTCGAGCTGGCTGGAAATCGGCTGGGAGCCGGTCATCGAGCGCCCCCCGATGTCGTGGTGATCGTCAACTACGGCTCGGTCACGGCCGAGCAGAAGATCGCCTTCATGAAAAAGCAATCCGGCCTTCAAGGACATCCCGGCCGTCGTCAACGACCGCTTCGTCGTGCTCGAGTATGTCGAGGCTACTCCGGGCCCGCGCAATATCGAGGCCATCAAGCGGCTGGCCGAAGCGTTCCGCGAGTAACCGCAACGGCATCGCCCCGCACCCCTGGCGTGGCGATGCCGCGGCCGGCCCGTCCGACCGGAGAACCCTCCCGATGTCCCACCGCCAGCATGTCAGCGGCCGCCCGCGCCACTGGCTGGTCCACCACATGCCGGTGCTGCTCGCGGCGCTGGCCATGGTGCTTGTCTTCACCATGGCCGCGGCAGTCGGCATGGGCGCCGTGGGCATCGCGCCCGAAGTGGTCTGGGGCGTCATTGCCAGCCACCTGCTGCCCGGCAGCGTCGAGGTGACCTGGTCGGCCGGCCGCGACAGCATCGTGTGGGAAGTGCGGCTGCCGCGGGTGATCCTCGGCGCCATCGTCGGCGCCAGCCTGTCGCTGGTCGGCGCCGCTCTGCAATCGGTGACGCGCAACCCGCTTTCCGACCCGCATCTGCTCGGCATCTCCTCGGGCGCGGCGCTCGGTGCGATCATCGTGCTGCTGCACACCGGCATGATCTTGGGGCTGGCGACGCTGCCCGTCTTCGCCTTCGCCGGAGCGCTGCTGACCACCCTCGTCGTGGTCGGGGCCGCGAGCCTCACCCGCTCGACTGGCGCTGGACGACTGGTGCTGGCCGGCGTCGCGGTATCGTTCGTCATCACCTCGGCGGGGAGCCTCGGGATCTTCCTCGGCGATCCGCGCGCCGCGCACACGGTGATCTTCTGGATGCTGGGCGGTCTCGGCCTCGCGCAATGGGACCAACTGGTCTTTCCGCTGGCGGTCCTCGTGGCCTCGGGCGCCTACCTGCTGCTGCGCGCCCGCTTCTTCAACGCCATGACGCTGGGCGACGAGTCCGGCCACCTCGCTGGGATTCCGGCCGCCCGCTTCCGCATGGTGGTGTTCGTGATCTGCGCCCTGCTGACCGGCGCCGCAGTGGCGTTTTCCGGGGTGATCTCCTTCGTCGGGCTGATGATTCGCACATCGTGCGCATGGTAACCGGCGGCGACTATCGGCGCGTGTTGCCATTGTCTGCGCTGGTCGGCGCGATCTTCCTCGTTCTGGCCGACACGCTCGCCCGCATGATCATCCCGCCGCAGGACATTCCCATCGGCATCATCACCGGGCTGGTCGGCGGGGTGTTCTTCCTGTTGCTGCTGCGACGCAATGCGCAGGTGGGCTGAAACGCCGGCTCGCCGCTGCGGCGAGGCGTCAGGGCGGACATGCGTTGTCGTGGCGGCGCCATTCCGGTCGGATCGTGCAGCCCGGCGATGACGGCGTGCAGGCGGCCGCGTTCCGGTGTAGGGCACTGTGCTGGCAACCCCCCGCGACAGCGCGCGGGGACCGCCACTTGCGGACCGGGGCCGTCGCCACGCCGGGGCGCTGGCCGCCTGGACCGGGGGGCCGATCGGGAGGGAACGATGCGCGTACTGAAATCGGGCCTGGGGCTGCCCCTGGCCCTCTTGCTGCTGACCACCGAAGCCCTGGCCCACCACGCGCTGGGCGGCTCGATTCCCATCGGCTTCGGGGAGGGGCTGCTGTCGGGGCTGGCCCATCCGGTCATCGAGGTCGACCACCTGGCCTTCGTGCTCGCCGTCGGGGTGCTGACGGCCGTGTCCCAGGGCGGGCTGTCGCTGCCAGTCTGGTTCGTCGGCGGTACTATTGCCGGGTGCCTGCTCAATGCCGGCAGCCTGCAATTGCAGCCGGCCGGCTGGATGGTGCCGCTGAGCGCGCTGCTGATCGGTGGCTACCTGGCATCGGGCCGCAGCGACAACGGGCACTGGCACAAGTGGATATTCGTCACCGCCGGGGCTTTGCACGGCCTTGCCTACTCGCAGTCGATCATCGGCAGCGAGAACAATTCGCTGCAGGGCTACCTGCTCGGCTTTGCCATCATCCAGACGATCGTGGCGTGGACCGCGATGCTCGCCGCCTACTGGTTCTGGCGCGGCGATCGCCTCTACGCCAACGCCCGCGTCTTTGGCGGAGTCCTGGCCGGCGTGGGCCTGACCGCGCTTTATCAGGCCGCCGTTGCGAGCGTTCTACCCATCGTATAGGGATTGGAGACCGACAGGAGCTGTCCAGTATGCGCCTGAGCAAGCAAAGCAACTATGCGGTGCGGGCGCTGATCTATTGTGCAGCCAACCCTGGCGGTCTCAGCCGCATCCGCGATATCGGAACCGCTTTCGGCGTGTCCGAGATGTTTCTGTTCAAGATACTGGTTCCGGTGGGACGCAGCGGCCTGCTGGAAACGGTGCGCGGCCGCAATGGCGGGGTACGGCTGGGTGCGCCGGCCGACACGATCCGGATCATGGACGTGCTGCGGGTGACCGAAGAGGATTTCGACCTCACCGAGTGCGGTCGCGAGAAGTGCGGTCACTGCCCTCTCGGCAGCAGGTGCATCTACGAGACGGCGCTCGGTGAAGCGATGCGCGCCTTTGCCCAGGTCCTCGAGTCCTACACGATCGCCGATCTGGTGGCCGATACCGAGGGAGTCGCCCTGGTGCTGGGCATAAACGATGTGCCGGCCCGCCCGTCCGCGGCCCGCACCTCCACGGCCTGGGCAGCCAAGGCACTCGCGAGCGGATCCGACGACTGAGCCTCGACCGGGCCGCTGCGTGCACCGCCCGGACAAAAACTGGCAGCATTCGTGCAGGAATTTTCCGCCCGGGTGGTGTCACCTGACCCGGTCCGATCGAACGGGAGACGGGAATGCTGCGCCAGGTCATGTTGTCAGTTGCACTCGCGGCCGTGCTCGGCACGGGTCTGGTCGCCGCGGAGGATGGGGCAGGGTCCGTTGCCGAGACCATCGCCGCACGCCGCGGCCTGATGACCCAGCTTGCCGCGCTGCAGGCCCTGATCGACAGCCGCCTGGGTGCCGCGGACTACTCAGCCGAGCTCTACGATCTGGGACAGGCCGCCGCGCAGTCGCTCGAGGCCTTCGCGCTGCTGTTGCCAGCGCAAACCAACCTGCTTGGCGGCGCACCGGCTGCCGCGGGCGCGGAGACCACCGCGGCAGCAGCGATCTGGGACGATCTGCCTGCCTTCCAGCAGTTGCTGCGCGATACCGCCGCCGTGGCGCGACAGGCCTCCGAGGCCGGTGACATCGCCGGCTTCCGCGCCGAATGGGACAAGGTCGCCGCAGCCTGCACCACCTGCCACGAAAGCTACGTGTTCTTCGATCCGTTCGCCGCGATCAACTGACCGGCATGCCGCGGACATTTCGGGTGTAAATCCTGCACAAATCGTGCAGGATTTACACCCGCCCTGTCCCCATCCTGTCGCCGGGGACCCGCAGTGCGCCGGCGTCCGATCCCGGAGGAGAACTGCGATGGTCGATGCGACTGGCGCCGACGACGACCACCACGACCACGCGCACGATCACGGCCATGCGCATGGTGGCGACCATGGCCACGACCGCGACCATGACCATGACCATGACCACGGCTTCGGCCCGGTCGAGCTGTTCCGCATCGCGCTGACGGGCCTGTGCGCGCTGGCCGTCTGGCTGCAGTGGCCCGACCACTCCTATGTGAGTTTCGCCGACCAGCTCTACTTCAACTTCTCCTGGTACGGGCTCGTCGGCCTCGTGGTCGGCGGCTGGCCGCTCTTTGCCGAGGCATTCGACAGCCTGCGCCGGCGCCGCATGACGATGGAGCTGTCGATGGGGATCGCCGTGGTCGCGGCGGCCTATACCGGCTACTTCTTCGTTGCGCTGATTGTCACCTTCTTCGTCCTGATCGCCGAGGCACTCGAGGGCCTGACGCTCGAGCGCGGCCGGCGCGCCATGCGCGACCTGCTGGCCCTGCTGCCCGACGAGGTTCAATTGCGCCGGGACGGGCGCGTTGTGTCGGCGGCGATCGCCGAGGTGGCGATCGGCAGCATCGTCGTGGTGGCGCCCGGTGCCCGCCTGCCGGTCGACGGTGAGGTGGTGGCCGGCCATTCCTTCGTCGATGAATCGCGCATCACCGGCGAGTCGATGCCCGTCGAGAAGGTCGCGGGCCGCTTCGCCTTCGCCGGGACCATCAACCAGTCCGGCGCCATCGAGATCCGCGCCGAGCGGATCGGCCGGGCGACCACCTACGGGCAGATTCTCGAGACGGTGGAGGAGGCCGAGCGCTCGCGCGCGCCGGTGCAGCGGTTGGCCGATCGGCTCGCCGGCTACATCGTCTACGTGGCGCTGGGCTTTGCCGCCTTCGAGTACTGGATCACCGCCGGCGACATCAACTCCACCATTGCCGTGATCGTCGTCGCCGGCGCCTGCGGCGTGGCGGCGGGCACGCCTCTCGCCATCCTGGGCGGCATCGGCCGGGCGGCGCAGATGGGCGCCATCATCAAGGGCGGGGTGCATCTCGAGACCCTGGGCCGGGTCGACACCGTGGTGCTCGACAAGACCGGCACCCTGACCTTCGGGCGCCCCGAAGTCAGCCGGGTCATTCCGGCGGACGGCGTCGCGGCAGCCGACCTCCTCACTGCCGTGGCGACCGCCGAGGCCCTCTCCGAGCACCCGCTGGGCAAGGCCATCGTCGCCCATGCCGAGGCGCTGGGGATCCGACCCGCGACCGTCACCGATTTCAGCTACGAGCCCGGGCGCGGCATCGCTGCCCGCGACGCCGATGGGCTCATCCACCTGGGCAATGCCGGCTGGATTGAGGACCAGGGTGTCACCGACCTGCCACCCGAAGACGATTTCCTCGGCACCCGCGTCCATGTGGCCCGCGCCGGCCGGCTATTGGGCCAGATCGTCATCGAGGATCGGGTCCGACCGGAGGCGCGCCAGGCCGTCGAGCGGCTGCGGCAGATGAACATCGATGTGCACCTGCTGACCGGCGACACGGCGCAGGTGGCCGCCCGCGTCGCTGCCGAGCTCGGCATCGAGGCAGTCGAGGCCGGCCTGCTGCCGGCCGACAAGCTGCGCCGGATCCAGGCCATCAGGGCCGGCGGTCGGGTCGTGGCAATGGTGGGGGACGGGATCAACGATGCCCCGGCGCTGGCCGGCGCCTCGGTCGGCATCGCCATGGGCTCGGGCACCGAGGTGGCGCGGGAAAAGGCCGACATCGTGCTGCTCGGCAACGACCTCGGACGCTTCGCCGAGACGGTGCATCTGGCGCGGCGCACGCGGCGCATCATCTGGTTCAACTTCGCCGGCACCGTGCTTGTGGATATCCTGGGCATTGCCGCGGCCATGACCGGGCTCATCGGCCCGGTTGAGGCAGCCATCATCCACACCGGCTCGGAACTGGCCTTCATCCTCAACTCGGCGCGGCTGCTGCCCGGCCGGACCATGCTGAACGGCCTCGCCGCATTCCTGCGCACCCTTGCGGGCCGGCGGACCGCCCGGCCCGCGGCCGGGGCCGGCAGTCCCGCCGGTCAGGAGGCCCGCTGATGGCGGACTTCACCCCCGACCGGGTGCTGTTCGTCTTCTCGCAGCCCTATCTCAGCCGGCGGCGGGAGCGGCTGCTGGCGGATGGCTTGTGCCGGCTGAGCCCGCTCCCGGCGCGCTGCATTCGGCTCGAGGGTACGGGCGTCAGCCTGCCTCAGGCCCTCGACATCGCAGTCGCCGAGGGCGCCCGCGCCATTCTGGTGCAGCCGGTGGGCCTGCCGTTCTCCGAGAGCCTGTCGAGCTGGCTGCCGGGCGCCCTGGCCCACTGGCAGGCCTCGGCCCCGCCGGAACTGCAATTGCGGCTCGGCAACGACCTTGCCCTGGCGCCGACGCTGCTCGGCACCGTGGCGGCGGAGGCAATCGGGGACTGCGCGCAGGCCCGGCCGATCGAGGGCGTGCGTCCATCGCTGGGGCCGCGCGGCTGGAGCGACCCGGGTACGGCGGAGGAGCATTTGTTCGTCTGCACCGGGCAACGCTGCCATTTCCGCGAGGCGCCGCGGCTGCGTGCGCTGCTGCAGGACGAACTGCGGCGCGCCGGTCTGCTCGAGCGTTGCCAGGTGACCGAATCGAGCTGCCTTGGTCCCTGCAACCTCGGCCCGCTCGTTGCCCGCTATCCGGATGGCAGCTGGTACCGGCTGGAGTCACTGGCGGACGTGAAGGAACTGGTGGCGACCGTCCTGGTCCGGCGCGACGCGGCTTCGCGCCTGCGCGTCCACCGCATGGTGCGGGCCATATCGGCCGCCGAGACCGCCGGCTGAGCCGTCGCCCACATCGGGAAAAGGGCCGGCGATGCCCCAGACATCGCCGGCAACTCACGTGGTGGACGACGCCACCTGTCTCCTCCCGAGGAGAAGGGGAGGGGGAAAGCCGTGCACTGACCCTGGAAGCAGCATGGACCGGCACATCGCATAAAACCTGCACTCGTTTGCAGGTTTTATGCATAAACCTGCCGGATCGCGCAGGTTTACGCGGCCCCGCCGGGCAGGGGGCCCATGCGCAACTGCAGTGCGACCGAATCCAGCTCGATCTCGGTGCCCGACAGATCCTCCGGGGCGACGCCCAGCAGCCAGGCGACGGCGCGTGCCGCAACGCTCGGCGCGCCGAGGCTGCGTTGCGCGATCCGGCTCGCCGGCCCGAGGCCGGACGCCCGGACCTCCGCCTGCATGTCGGTGTCGAGCATGCCCGGCCGGGCGCCATAGACGCGCAGGCGCTCGCCGTGCTCGGCATGCGTGCAGCGGGTGAGCATGGCGAGGCCGGCCTTGGCGGCGCAATAGGCGCTCCAGCCGGCTAATGGCTGGCTGGCAGCGCCGCTCGACAGATTGACGATCACCCCGCCGTCGGCGAGGCGCGGCAGTGCCGCCCGCGTTCCGTGATAGGCCCCGACGAGGTTGACCGAGATCGCCTGCGACCAGGCGTCCGGGGCGGTCGCCTCGATCGGGGCCAGGGGACCGATGATGCCGGCATTGTTGACGATCCCGACAAGCGGCGCGCCGAACGCGACCGCATGCTCGACCGCAGCGGCGACCGCGTCATAGTTGGTGACGTCCACCCCGATTGCCGACGCCCGCAGGCCGCGCGCCCGCAGCCGGGCGGCGGTCGGCTCGCCGGTCGCGACCTCCCGACAGCCCAGCACCACGGCGAAACCCGCCTCGGCGCCCGCCACCGCGATGGCGCGCCCGAGGCCGCGGCTGGCGCCGAGGACGAGGACGGCGCCGGGCCGGTCAGGCAATCGGGCGCAGACCGAAGCTGTGGGTGATCTTCCGGTGTGCGCCGCGCACCTCGCCCGAGGAGGTCGTGCCGCCCGCCTCGTCGGTCAGGTGCACCACCAGCTGCTGCTTGACCCCGAACACCGCATCGCTCTGCAGGTAGGGATCATCCTCGATGAACAGGTGCGTCACCAGCGTGTCGTAGCCGTCCTTGCCGATCATGAAGTGGACGTGCGCCGGACGGTAGGGGTGCCGCCCGACCGCCTCGAGCATCTTGCCCACCGGCCCGTCGGTCGGGATCGGATAGGGCACCGGCACGATCGACCAGAACGAGAAGCGACCGTCGGCGTCGGAGATGAAGCGGGCCCTGAGGTTCTCCACCTGCCCGGGCTTCTGCACGTCGTAGTAGCCGTCATCGTCCGAATGCCAGACATCCACCCAGGCGCCGGCCAGCGGCTGGCCGTCGGGGGCGGTGACACGTGCCTCGACATGCAGCGGTGTGCCGGCAGCGTCGCCCGAGATGTCGCTTTCGGACGGGCTGACCTTGAGCGGCGGCACGTAGAACGGCCCGAGCACCGTGGTTTCGGTGGCGCCTTCGATGCTGCGGTGGTTGATCGAGTCGACCAGCATGGAAAAGCCCAGCGTGTCCGACAGGAGGATGAACTCCTGCCGCTTGTCGTCGCACATGTGCCCGGTCTTGGTCAGAAAGCCGATCGCCATCTCCCATTCCGCCATGGAGAGCTCGACATCGAGCGCGAAGGCGTGCAGGTGCCGGACCAGCGACTGCATCACCTGGCGCAGCCGCGGGTTCTCGGCGTTGGCGAAGCTGGCGACGACCTGTTCGGTCAGGTTCTGGGTCGAGGTAGTCACTTGGCGTCCTCCCTGGTTTCGGAGATCTCGAGGTGTCGCCGCGTGGGGAACAGATGGACTCCGGTGAATTGCGAGAAATTGCCCCAGATGCCCTTGGGGGCGAGCAGCATGACCGCGATGCCGAGCACCCCGAGCACGATCAGGTACCAGGGGCCGAAGCCCGACAGCGCGTTGCGCAGGACAACGAAGATGATGGCTCCGATGATCGGGCCCTCGATGGTGGCGAGCCCGCCGATCACCACGATGAAGATGATGTAGGCGGTCCAGTCGAGCAGCGAGAACGCCGCATCGGGAGAGATGCGCGAGGTCTGGAGGAAGTAGATGGCGCCCACCAGTCCGGCCCCGAACGCGGCGAAGATGTAGACGGCGAACTTGATGCGCGTGGTGCTGACGCCGACGCTCTGTGCCGCGACCTCGCCGTCCTTGATGGCGCGCAGCCCAAGCCCGATGCGGGAGCGCAGCAGGTAGTAGCTGCCGGCAACGACGAGCACGATGGTAAACAGGGCCGCCCAGTAGATGATGATTTCGCGCGCCGCGGCACTGCGCACGCCGAACAGTTCGCTGATGAACTGCAGGCCTATCATGTCGCCGGTGGCCGAGCGCGGCAGCGAGGTACCGGTGCCGCCGCCGAGATCGCGCCATTGCGCCAGCAGCAGCCGGAACACTTCGGCCGCCACCCAGGTGACCACGGCGAAATACGCGCCCTGCATGCGGAACACCAGCGAGCCGACGGGAATCGAGAGCAGTGCCACGATCAGCGCGGCCAGCGGGATGGCCAGCAGCGGATCGACCCCGGCCACCATGATCAGCGCGAACAGGGCGTAGCCGCCGAGGCCGACGAAGGCCTGCTGGCCCACCGAGATCAGCCCGGCATAGCCCGCCATCAGGTTCCAGAACAGCGCCAGCGCGGCCAGCAGGAAGATGAGGATCAGGTCCTGCAGCAACGGCCGCGAGGCGAAGGCGGGCGCGAACAGCAGGGCCACCACGATGATGATCGCGACCACGTCGAACACCCGGGACGTCCGTGTGGCCACGCGCCCGATAGCGGGCCTGCCCGGTTTCGCCAGCAGGAGTGGGGGGAGTGGTTTCGGACATGGCTCTACTGCTTTGGGGAACAGGCCGCGCGGCCGGAACACGATGAACACGAGGAACACGACGTGACCCGCGAGAATCTGCCACTCGGGATTGATGCGCGCCCCGATCGACTGGGCGACCCCGAGGATGACCCCGCCCACCAGCGTCCCCACAGGCTCCCCAGCCCCCGATGACCACCGCCTCGAAGGCATAGAGCAGGCGCGCCGGTCCCACGCTCGGATCGAAATTGGACCTGACGCCCATGAAGAAGGCGGCAATCGTCATCACCACGAAGGAAATGCCCATGGCGATGGCAAAGACGACGCGCGGATTGACGCCCATCAGCTGCACCACCTCGGTCGAGTCCGAGGTGGCCCGCAGCCGGCGGCCGAGTGCGGTACTGTAGAAGATGTAGCTCAGCACCCCGAGGACGACGACCGCCACCACGAAGGTGAGCAGCGGCACGATGCCGACCGACAATCCGAACAGGTTGACCGACTGCGTCTCGATGGCGCCCAGCGACAGCTTGCGGCTGTCGGCGCTGAAACCCACGAGGAGGCCGTTCTGGATGAGGATCTGCAGGCCGAACGTGACCAGCAGCGGCAGCAGGATGTCATCCCCCAGCGTGCGGTTCAGCAGGTAGCGCTGCAGGGCCCAGCCGAGGGCAAAGGCGAAGGGCAGCAGGATCAGCAGCGCGACCGGCAGCGGCAGTCCGAGCGCGGTCACCAGGGCGAGCAGCACGAAAGCGGCGAGCACGATCAGATCGCCATGCGCGAGGTTGACCAGCCGCATGACGCCGAAGATCAGGGACAGCCCCGCAGCATAGAGCGCGTACAGGCCGCCCAGCAGCACGCCCTGCACGATGGTGTTGACGTATTCCATCCCTAACTTCCGAAGTACGCTGCGAGGATCTCGGAACGATCGAAATCGTCCGGCCGGCCGACGAGGCTGACCTTGCCCTCGAGGAAACAGTAGATGCGGTCGGCCGCGCTCAGGGCCGCATTGAGGTCCTGCTCGACGATGACGATGGTGGTGCCGCGCCTCTTGATCTCGCCAATGGCGGCATAGACGTCCTTGATCGCCGCCGGAGAGAGCCCCAGGCTGATCTCGTCGCACAGCAGCACGCGCGGGTTGGTGATCAGGGCGCGGCCGATGGCGACCATCTGCTGCTGCCCGCCCGATAGCGTCGGGGCCAGTTGCTCGGCGCGCTCGCGCAGGATCGGGAACAGGTCGCAGATGGTCTCGTACGACCAGCCGCGCTCGCCGCTCTTGCCGTTCTCGCCCATCTTGAGGTTGTCGGCCACGGACATCGAGGGGAACAGACGCCGGCCCTCGGGAACGAGGGCGATGCCGGACTTCACCATTTCGTAGGCAGGCTTGCCGCCGACCGGCTTGCCGTCGAGCAGGATGCCGTCCGCCCGCGTCCTGACGAGTCCCGCCAGCGCCTTGAGGAAGGACGACTTGCCGGCACCATTGGCACCGATGATGGCGACGGTCTCGCCCTCGTCGACATGAAAATCCACGCCGAACACCGCCTGGAAATCGCCGTAGTGCACCTCGAGGCGTCGGGCCTCCAGCAGCGCGGTCATGCCGCGACCTCTTCGTCGATGCCGAGGTAGGAGCGGCGCACTTCCGGGTCGTGCATCACCGCGCCGGGCTCGCCGTCGGCGATCTTGCGTCCGAACTCCAGCACGATCAGCCGGGAGACCACCGAGAGCAGCGCATGCACCACGTGCTCGATCCAGACGATCGTCACGCCCTGCTGGTTGACCTGCTTGATGAAGTCCACCAGTTCGTGGCATTCCGCTTCGGTGAGCCCGCCGGCGATCTCGTCGAGCAGCACGATGTCGGGCTGGGTTGCGAGGGCGCGCGCCATCTCCAGCCGCTTGCGATTGAGCAGGGTGAGCTTGCCGGCGAGCGTATTGGCCTGTGCGGCGAGCCCGGTGCGCTCGAGAATCGAGCCGCAGAATTCATTGGCCCCCCGGTGCCCGTGTTCGCGGCCGTACTCGGCGGCCACCAGCAGGTTCTCGAACACCGTCAGGCTCTCGAAGGGGCGCGGGATCTGGAAGGAGCGGCCAATGCCCGCCAAGCAGCGTTTGCGCAGCGAGACATTGGTCACATCCTGGCCAGCCAGCATGACGGTACCGGCATCGGGCGTCAGGACGCCGGTAATCAGGTTGAACAGGCTCGACTTGCCGGCGCCATTGGCACCAATGATGCCGAGGGCCTCACCGCGGGCGACTTCCAGATCGATATTGTCGGCCACGACGACGGCCCCGAAGCGCTTGGTGACGCCGGCAAGCTTGAGGATCATCTGGTTACTCGATGGCTTCCATCTTGCCGCCGAGCGGAATGTCCGGGTGGGCGGCATTCTCGACGATCACCAGTTCGAACTTGCCGTCGTCCTTGTAGCGCCACTGGCCACCGACGAGCGGGGTCTTGGACACGTTGGCGGCGACGACGGGAGGCAGGCCTTCGGCGCCGAACTGGACATGGCCCACGACGGTGTCGAGGTTGGTCGCAGCGATGGCGTCGGCCAGGGCGTCGGCATCGAATGGGTCCTCGGCGCGCTTGATCGAGTCGACCGCCACCTCGAACAGGGCGTGGATGAAGCCGATCGGCTGCGTCCAAGGACGGCTGGTGGCCGTCGTGTAGCCCGCGGCCAGTTCACCCGCGCTCGCCCCGCTCAGCGAGGAGTTGAACGGGTGCGAAGCGGACCACCACACTTCGGTGGACAGGTTGTGGCCGATCGGGCCGAGCGCTTCGACGGCAACCGGGAACAGGATGGCCTTGGCGATCGATGCGACCTTGGGCTTGAAGCCCTGCTGGTTGGCCTGGGTCCAGAACGTGGTGAAGTCGGGTGGAATGACCACGCCGGTGACGATATCGGCATTCGCCCCCTTGAAGGCGTTGATCTGGGCCGTGAAGTCGTCCGACAGGTTCTGGTAGCGGCCCGGGTCGTTGACGGTATAGCCGCCGGCCGCCAGTGCGGGCGGCAGGCCCACGTCCGGGTTGCCCCAGGCGTTGCCGTCGGCATCGTTGGGGAACAGCCCGCCGACCTGCTTGTTGGTCTCGAGCTGGTTCCACATCCCCTGGTAGGTGGCGATGACGTCCTCGAGGCCCCAGAAGAAGTGATAGGTGTAGCGGAACGATTCCCAGGTGGAGGGGTCGGCCGGGTTGGCCTGGCGCTCGATGAACCACGGCTGCCAGGGTGCAATGGTCGAGATGCAGGGGATGCCCTCGATCTCGCACTGGGCCGAGACCGGGTTGGCGGTCTCCGGCGTCGAGGCCACCACGATGAGCTGGACTTCGTCGTCGACGATCAGCTCGCGGGCCACTTCCGCGGCACGGTTCGGGTTGGACTGGCTGTCGCGGACGATGACTTCGAACTTCACCGGACCCTTGGCGGTCTCGATGGTGCCGCCGAGCAGCTCGTTGACCTGGCTGACGACGAAGTCGTCGGCTTCGGCGAAGGCGGCGAGTGGACCGCTCTGCGGCGTGACGTAGCCGATCTTGATGGTGGTGTCCTGGGCCATGACGCCCGGCGCCATGGCGGCCAGTGCGAGGACCGACGTGGCCCCCAGGAATAGGCGCCGGGTCAGCGGCGCGGCTTTGGTGAGACTAATAGGCATGGTGCTCCTCCAGAATGGCTCTGCTGTGGTCCGCCCCCGGTGCAGGGGCGGACCGATCGTTGTTGTTCGCCCGATCAGCCTATGGGGTCGGCGGCGCGGGTTCCTGCAAACCGTCGCGCCGATCTTGCATAAAACGATCAGTTCAGTTCCGTTTGGAGCGCCGGTAGGCGGCCGGGGTCGTGCCGCAGTGCCGGTGGAACAGGCGTGTCAGGTGCTCCTGGTGGGCAAACCCGCACTCATAGGCGATCTCGGCGATGGAGACGCTGGTCTTCTCCAGCAGGCGGCGGGCCTTCTCGATCCGCATCGTGATCAGGTAGCGATGCGGTGGCATCCCCAGCTCGGTCCTGAAGATCCGGGCAATGTGGCTGGGGCTGCGATTGGTGGCCCGGGCGATATCGGTCAGGTTGATGCCGCTGTCGATGTTGGCGGTCATGAAGTCGACCGCCTCCGACAGCGTCGGCGACAGGCTGCCGCTGGCCGATGAGCGGCCGCCGCCCTTGAGCTTGGCCTTCGAGTAGGAACGGATCAGCTGTGCCGCGATGGTGCGCGACAGGTAGTCGGCGAACATCGCGGAGCCGAGGCTTTCGTCCTCGACCGCATAGGCGGAGGCGTCGATCAGCGCGTGCAGCGCCTTGTCGCTCTCGACGATGCTGGAGGGGATCTCGACCCGCGCCGGATCCCCGTCCACCATCTCGAGGGCGACCTCCTCGATAATCGAGCGCCGGACATAGACGTGCACGGTCTCGATCATGCCGCCGAGCTCGATGCCGAAATCGACACCCGGGGCGATCAGGTGGATGCCGCCGGCCGGAACCATGCGGCGTCCGATCCGGCGGTCGCACAGGCTTTCCACCTGTACCGGGCCATCCCGGTGCAGCACCAGCAGGTGATCCCGCGACGACTGGAAGACGCCCTGGAAGGGCATTTCCCTCTGCACCGAGGTGAACAGCGAAGTCCAGTCGCGGCCGTCGCTGCAGGCTTTGATCCGGGCGCCCGGCTGCGCCAGCATTCCGTGTGTTTCTTCAATACTGAAGGGGCGTTGTGCATGCATCTGGTCTTCTCCCACTTGAGCGTCTCGGCTCTTCCGGCCGGTTCGAGGCTCCTCACCCCATTATCGAGGCGACAGTCCGGGACGGTTGTTTCCGTCGATTGGCAATCACTCCTAGATTCGTTGCAGTCCGACGGCGATGCCCTGTCCGACGCCGATGCACATCGTGGCAAGGGCGTGGGTCTCGCCGCCAAGGGCGAGCTCCAGGGCGGCAGTTCCGGCAATGCGGGCCCCGCTCATGCCGAGCGGATGGCCGAGCGCGATGGCTCCGCCGTTGCGGTTGACGTGATCGGCATCCTCGGCGATGCCGAGATCGCGCAGCACCGCGATACCCTGGCTGGCAAACGCCTCGTTCAGTTCCACGACCCCGAAATCCGCAGGCGAAAGGCCCAGCCGTGCGCACAGCCGGCGGGTGGCCGGGGCCGGCCCGATACCCATGATGCGCGGCGGCACGCCGGCCGTCGCGCCGCCCATGATCCGGGCGATCGGGGTCAGTCCGTGCTTGCGGGCCGCTGCCTCCGAGGCAACGATCAGCGCCGCCGCCCCGTCATTGACGCCGGAGGCATTTCCGGCGGTGACGCTCCCGTCGGCAAACAGCGGCTTGAGCTTGCCCAGGGACTCCATCGTGGTGCCGGCGCGCGGATGTTCGTCGGTGTCGACGACGATCGGGTCGCCCTTGCGCTGCGGTATGCTGACCGGGACGATCTCGCGTCCCAGCCGGCCGCTCTGCTGGGCGGCCACGGCCCGCGCCTGGCTGCGCACGGCAAAGCCATCCTGCGCCGCGCGCGACACGCCGAACTCGCGCGCCACGTTCTCGCCCGTCTCGGGCATGGAATCGACGCCGTACTGCGCCTTCATCAGCGGATTGACCAGCCGCCAGCCGATGGTGGTGTCGTGGATTTCCGCGTGGCGCGAGAAGGCGCTGTCGGCCTTCGGCACCACGAACGGCGCCCGGCTCATCGATTCCGTGCCGCCGGCGATCATCAGTTCGGCTTCCCCGGCCCGGATCGCGCGCGCCGCGGTGATGACCGCGTCCATTCCCGAGCCGCAGAGCCGGTTGATGGTGGTGCCGGTGATCCCGACCGGGAGGCCGGCGAGCAAGAGGCTCATGCGCGCCACGTTCCGGTTGTCCTCACCGGCCTGGTTGGCGCAGCCGAAGATCACGTCGTCGACCGCTTCCCAGTCGACACCGGTGTTCTCGGCCATCAGCGCCTTCAGCGGGATTGCGCCCAGATCGTCCGGACGCACGGCCGCGAGGCTGCCGCCGAACCGGCCGATCGGCGTCCGCCTGTAGGCGCAGATGAAGGCTTCGGCCATCACGCAGCCCTCCGGGCGCCGGCATGCGCCGCCGCAGTGCGCGCCTGCAGGTCGCGCAGCGTGCCCAGCTCCTCGGCCGTCGGCGGCGGGGTTTCCTCGAGGTCGTCGGAAAAGCGCACGGTCCAGCCGCAGGTGTCCTGCACCATGTCGCGCGTCACGCCGCGATGCAGCGAGCGCACCACGAACTCCTTGCTCTCGGAGTCCGGACGCCAGATGGCGAGGTCGGTGATCAGCAGCGTCGGCCCCCTGGTCGTGAGGCCCAGCCGCTGCCGGTGGTCGCCGCCATCGCCATGGCCGAACGAGGTGTAGAAGTCGATCCTTTCGACCATGGCGCGCTGCGCCTGCTTGAGCGTGATGTAGATCTCGCCACACGAGGTGGCGATCTCCGGCGCCCCGCCGCCGCCGGGCAGCCGCACCTTGGGGTGGTGATAATCGCCGATCACCGTGGTGTTGATGTTGCCGAAGCGGTCGAGCTGGGCCGCCCCGAGGAAGCCGATCGAGATCCGCCCGCCCATCAGCCAGTAGCGGAACATCTCGGGCACCGAGACCGTCGCCAGCGCCGTCTCGCACAGTTCGCCGTCCCCGATCGACAGCGGCAGCACGTCCGGCGCCGTGCCGATGGTGCCGCTCTCGTAGATCAGCGTGATGTCCGGCGCATGCGTCAGCCGTGCCACGTTGCAGGCGGCCGAGGGTGCGCCGATGCCGACGAAGCAGACGTCGTCATTGCTGAGCTGCCGTGCCGCCGCGATGGTCATCATCTCGTTCGGGGTAAAATCGGTCATTGCCGCAGTCCTTTCACCCGATCTGCGAATGCGTCCGGCGTCTTGCCGAGCACGTTCTCCCGGATCCAGCCCGCGAACAGATCGCGGTCGGCCGAGATCCGGTCCCATTCCAGGTAGGCGGCGTTGTCGCGCTCGTAGTATCCGTGGGTATACGAGGGGTGCGCGCCCCCCGGAACAACCGCGATCGCGTCGATGGTCCAGTGCGGCAGGATGCACAGGTTCGGATGCAGCCCGCGGAACGAGGGGACGACCTCCTCGACGGTGACGACAACCCGCCCGGCGGCCAGCGCCGCCTCCTTCTGCACGCCGATGATCCCCTCGATCAGCACGTCGCCCTTCTGGTTGGCCTTCTGGGCGTGAATGAAGGTGACATCGGGCCGATGCGCCGGCACCGCCGCCAGCTGCTCGCCGGTATAGGGACAGGCGATGAACCTGATATCGGGATTGACCTTGGGCAGATCGGCCCCCTTGTAGCCCCGGAACAGCGCCAGCGGCAGCCCGGAGGCGCCCGCCTCGTAGGCCTGCGCCATGGCGGAGTGCGAATGCTCCACCGTCTCGATGCCGCGCGGATAGGCGTTCTCGATGGCATCGCGCATGCGCCGCAGCAGCCCGACACCCGGGTTGCCCGCATACGAGAAGATCACCTTCTTTGCCATGCCCATGCCGATCATCTGGTCGTAGATGATGTCGGGTGTCATGCGCAGCAGCGTCAGATCCTTGAATCCCTGGCGGATGGCCTCATGCGCCGCGGCGTGCGGGATCAGGTGGGTGAAGCCCTCGAAGGCGACCACGTCCCCGTTCCCCAGGTTCTCCCCCACCGCCTGGCTTAGCGGCAAAAACTTGCTCATAGCTCTGTTTCTTTTGCGCCATAACGAATAGCTTTATATTGGCGATTGAAACTGCCGGGTAAAATGATAATTTGCACGAAATATATAACTTGAGTGCATACGAATGGCATCGAGCCTGCTCGACTCGCGCATCAAGCTGCGCCACATCAGCTGCTTTCTGGAAGTCACCCGCCAGGGCGGCGTGGTTCCGGCCAGCCTGGCGCTCGGACTGAGCCAGCCGGCGGTCTCCAAGTCGATCGCGGAACTCGAGGACCTGCTGGCCACGCCGCTGTTCGACCGCAGCGGACGAAGGCTCGTGCTCACCCACGAGGGCGAGATCTTCGCCCGCCACGCCATGGTGGCCGCCGCCGCCATCCGCGAGGGCATCGAGAGCATGGATGCGCACCGGTCCAGCCAGACGGTGGTCCGGCTCGGCGCCCTGCCGACGGTCGAGGTCGAGGTGGTGCCACGGGCGGTGGCGATGTTCGCCCGCAGTCCGCTGGCCTGCCGTGTCCATGTCGAGAGCGGCCCGAGCTCGCACATGCTGACCATGCTGCGGGGGGGTGCCCTCGACTTCATCGTCGGGCGCCTTGCCAGTCCCGATGTGATGAACGGACTGCTGTTCGAACACCTCTACTCCGAGCAGCTCACCTTTGCCGTCCGCCCCGGCCACCCGCTGGCGCGGCGTCGCCCGCTGGGCTACCAGGAAATCGAACCCTTCCCGATGTTGCTGCCGCCCGCCGACGCCATCATCCGCACCATCGTCGACTCCCTGTTCATCGCCGGCGGGGTCGGCGACGTTGCCTTCGAGATCGAGACCGTTTCGAACGGCTTCGCCCGCGCCTTCACGCTCGAGAACGATGCGATCTGGACGATCTCGCGCAGCGTCGTGGCGCATGACCTGAAGATCGGTCAACTGGTCGCGCTGGCCCTCGACACCAGTGCCAGCCATGGGCCGGTGGGCATCACCATGCGCGCCAACGAGCAGCTCAGCGTCGTCGCTTCGGCCATGATGGACGCGGTGCGCCAGGCCGCCGCGGCGGTGGCCCGGGGCACCGACCACTGAACTGCCGGGCTGCCGCTAGACGCGCCGCCAGGCTTGGGGCGCCGCGCTGCCCGGTTCGCGTCCGAAGCAGCGCTGATAGTATTCGCCGTAGATCGGACGTTCCGTCTCGTCGCAGCGGTTCAGGAAGGACGTCTGGAAGGCGAAGTCGAGGTCGCCGAAGACCCGGTAGTTCTGTGCCCAGGAGATGACGGTGCGGGGCGACATGACCACCGAGACATCGCCCGCGGCAAAGCCGGTGCGGGTGAGGTTGGCCATGCGGACCATCTGCAGCAGCAGTCCGCGCTGTTCCCCCTCGTCCATGAAGGGCACCTTGCTGAGCACCACCTCGACTTCGGCCTGCTCGTCGAGATAGTCGAGCCGGGCGATGATGTTCCAGCGGTCGAGCTGCGCCTGGTTGAGCTGCTGGGTGCCGTGATAGAGGCCGGTGACGTCGCCCAGCCCGACCGTGTTGGCGGTGGCGAACAGGCGAAACCACGGGTTGGGCGGGATGACGCGGTTCTGGTCGAGGATGGTGAGCTTGCCCTCGGACTCGAGGACGCGCTGGATCACGAACATCACGTCGGGCCGGCCGGCATCGTATTCGTCGAGCACCAGCGCCACCGGCCGCTGGTAGCACCAGGGCAGGAGGCCTTCGCGGTACTCGGTCACCTGCTTGCCGTCGCGCAAGACGATGGCATCCTTGCCGATCAGGTCGATGCGGCTGACATGGCTGTCGAGGTTCAGCCGGACGCAAGGCCAGTTGAGACGGGCGGCCACCTGCTCGATATGGCTCGACTTGCCGGTGCCGTGCCGGCCCTGCAGCAGGACTCGCAGGTTGCCGCTGAACCCGGCGAGGATCGCCATGGTGGTGGCCGGATCGAAGCGGTAGCTCGGGTCGAGGGCCGGAACGTGCTCGCTGGGCTGGCTGAACGCCGGGACCATGCCGTCGACATCGAGCCCGAACGTCTCCCGGACGCCGATTTCGATGTCGGGCCGGGCGGTCGGCGACAGATCATCTTCGCTCACGATAGGTCTCCGGGGCCGGAAATCACGATGTTCCCGTCCTTGATGTGCACCGGCACCGGGTCGAGCCAGCAGTTCTGCGCGGCGCCCGCCACGCCGAAGCCGTCCTCGATGCGGAACTCGGCGAAGTGCATCGTACACCGGATGCGGCTGCCGTCCTCGTTGAGAAAGTGGCCGGTCCGGTAGTTGAGCGGCGAGGAATAGTGCGGGCACAGGTTGAGATAGCCGAAGGCCTTGTCGCCGCGCCGCACCACGAACATCGAGAACACCGTGGTGCCGCGACCGAAGATGAACTCGCGCGCCGAGCCGTCCTCGAGCTCGCTGAGCGGCGCCAGAACCGTTCCCGGCTGCGGCGCACGCGGCCGGGTGCGCCACAGGAACGGATCGGGTTTGGTCAGTGCGTCAGCCATGGCTCGCCTCCGGCAGGCCCAGGCCCCAGTTGAACGTGTTGATCGCGACCTCTCGGTAGAGCCCGCCGGCCACGTAGGGATCGCCTGCAAGAAAGGCGTCGACTTCGGCGCGGGTCGCGGCCTCGATGACCAGCAGCGAGCCGATCATCCGGCCGGCCTCATCGAGCAGCGGCCCGCCGATGCGCACCGCGACCGGATGATCGTGCTGACGCAGCCGCGCGCGATGGCTCTCGCGCAAGCGCATGCGGTCCTCGAGCCGGCCCGGATGATCGAAGGCGTGAACGCAGAAATAGGCCAATTGCGACCTCAGGGTGCCCGGCCTTCGAAGGCCGCCTGCAGCATCTCGCGCACCCCCTCGCGCGTCACCGGCCGCGGATTGTAGTAGGGATTCTCCATCGCGATGTCGGCCGCCTTGTCGAGGGCGGCCTGGGTCAGCCCCATGGCGGCGAGCGAGCGCCAGGTGGCGGCCCGCTGCGTCAGCTGGTAGATGCCGGTCGGCCCATCCTCGGCCTCGAGCGCCGACGCGATGCGCGCCATCGCCTCCGGCGCCGCCTCGCGGTTGTAGGCGGCGGTGTAGGGGATCATCAGCGCGTGGATGTCGGCATGGTTCAGGTTGAAGGTGCCGCCCAGCGTGTGACAGATCTTGTGGTGGATCGCCATGCCGACCGAGCCGAGGCACACCCCGGCGAGCCAGGCGCCGTACAGCGCTTCGGCGTGTGCAGCCGGGTTGCCAGGGTCGTCCATCAGCACCGGCAGGGCCTTGCCCAGTGCGCGGATCGAGGCTTCCGCCATCATCGAGACGATGGGGTTGCGGTCCTTGGCGTAGAGTGCCTCGACCGCGTGCGCGACAGCGTTCATGCCGGACGGCCCGGCGATGAAGCCCGGCATCGTGACCGTCAGTTCGGGATCGTAGATCACCGTCTCGGGCAGCACCTTCGGGCTCGACAGCGTGGTCTTCCGTCCGGCCTCGGTCTGGCCGAGGATCGGCGTCATCTCCGAGCCGGCGAAGGTGGTGGGGACCACCAGTTGCGGCAGGTCGGTGCGGTAGGCGATGGCCTTGGACAGTCCCGTGGTCGAGCCGCCGCCGACCGCAAGGCAGCCATCGGCACGCACCGAACTGACTGCCAGCAGCGCCGATTCCGTTACCTCCACCGGTGTGTGCTGCACGGCCCCCGGGTACATGATGCCGGCCCGGCCGCCGATCGCCCTGGCGATCTGGGCAGCCAGCGCCGACTGGTCCGGGGTGGAGATGACGATGGCGCGCTCGATGCCGAGGCGCTCGAGTTCCTCCCCGATCCGCGCCCGGCTGCCGGCGCCGAAGATGACGCGCGACGGGTTGGCGTTGTAGACGAATTCCATGATCCGATCCCTCGGTGGTCGGGCCGCTCGGCCTAGCGTTCGTAGTGCGGCGGCATCCTCGAGTCGAAATTGACCCATACGGACTTGGGCTGCGTGTACTCGCGCATCACCTCGAATCCCATCTCGCGGCCGTAGCCGCTCTCGCCCACCCCGCCGAACGGGGAGCCGGGATGGACCACCTTGTAGCAGTTGATCCACACCATGCCGGCCCGGATGTCGCGGGCGAACTTGTGGGCCCGTGTCAGGTTGTTGGTCCACAGTCCGGACCCCAGCCCGTACTGCACGCCATTGGCGATGGCGAGGGCCTCCTCGTCATCCTCGAAGGTGGTGACGGTGACGAACGGGCCGAACACCTCCTCCTGACTGACGCGATCCGTCGGCTTGGCGACGACGATGGTCGGCTCGACGAAATAGCCGTTGGCGAGGTCGTCCCGGTCGGGCCGCTTGCCGCCGGTGATGATCTCGCCGCCCTCGTCCTTGGCCACCTGCGAGAAGTGCAGGACGCGTTCCTGGTGCTGCCGCGAGGTCAAGGGGCCCATCTCGGTGTTCGGGTCCAGCGGATCGCCGAGCCGGATGGACCTGGCGAGCCGGGTGAAGCCGTCGATGAACTCGTCCGCAATCGACTTGTGCAGGATCAGGCGCGATCCGGCTATGCAGGCCTGTCCCTGGTTGTGGAAGATGGCAAAGGCGGAGCCGCCGATGGCGGCTCGGATATTGGCGTCGCCGAACACGATGTTCGGCCCTTTGCCGCCCAGCTCCAGCTGCACCTTCTTGAGGTTGCCCGCCGACGCCTCGACGATGCGGCGGCCGGTGGCGGTCGAGCCGGTGAAGGCGATCTTGCTGATCTCTGGATGCGCCGCGATGCGGGCCCCTGCCGTGTGGCCATAGCCGGGGACGACATTGACGACGCCGGCCGGAAAGCCGACCTCCCGCATCAGTTCGGCCACCCGCAGCGTGCTGAGCGGGGTCAGTTCGCTCGGCTTGATGACGATGGCATTGCCGGCGGCCAGTGCCGGCGCCATCTTCCAGCTGGTGAACATCAGCGGGAAGTTCCACGGCACGATCTGGCCGACGACGCCGACCGGCTCGCGCTGCACGTAGTTGATGAAGCCGGGATAGACCGGCGGCACGAAGCCCTCGAACTTGTCGGCCATGCCGCCGAAGTACCGGAAGCACCGCGAGGTGCGCGGCACGTCGAGCTTGCGCGCGTCGCGGACCGGATGGCCGGTGTCGCGGGCCTCGAGTTCGATCAGTTCCTCGGCATGGGCGTCGATGGCGTCCGCGAGCTTGAGCAACAGGTTGCCGCGATCGGCCGCGTCGGCGCGACCCCAAGCCGGCTGCGCGGCCTTGGCCGCCACCACGGCGCGATCGACATCCTCGGCCCGGGCCTCGGCGATCTCGCACAGCACCTCGCCCGAATACGGATTGAACACCGGTATGGTTCCCCGGCGAGGCCGTCGACGAACTCGCCGCCGATGAAGAGCTTGGTCTGCACTGCTGTTACCCGCGCGCTGGTGGTAGCCATGAAAGCAGCCGGCCCCTTCTCATGGAGCAGGGACCGGCCGCAGGGCGGAAGTGGGAGCGACCGCCCGTTCCTAGAACTCGACCGCCACTTGCGGGGCGAGCCCCTGCCGGATCAGTTCGGGGACCTTCGGCGAGCCGTTCTCCCAGACCAAGAGCATCGAGCGCTTGGCCGAGAAGCCCTGGTGACGGATGTCGGCGGGCATGCAGCAGCAATCGCCGGCCTTCATGTTGATCACCGCGCGCGGCCGGCCGGTGAGGCCGTCCTTGACGTTCCAGGTGATCTCGTCGGTGAGCTGGATGAACCACTCGCAGCGGTCGTTACCGTGTTCGACCGGCAGGATGTACTCCTCCGAGGTCGGGCAGAACAGGCTGTCCTTGACCACCGAGCACACCGACGGATTCCACGTGACGTCCGAGCGCGACAGGTAGGCGAACAGGTTGAAGGCCGACACCTCGTGCTCGAAGCCCGGTTCGGCATGCACTTCCGGCTGGTCCTGCGGCACGTCGGCGAACATGCGGTTGACCGGGTAGCCATTGGCATCGGTGCGCACTGGCGTATCACCCGGCAGGCCCACCATGCGGCGGGCAGTGACGCGTTCGCGGCTGACCGCGTCGTCATTGTCGCCGTTCTTGATGCCCCACGGGACGCCGGTTTCCATCGGCGCGGCGAACGGGTCGTAGCCCTCGTTCGTCCAGTCCGAGATCATCTGCTTGAACACGTCCATGAGCTTGTCGGCCTTGAAGCGCTCGACGAAGTCGCGGCCGGCGTCGGTATAGGCCTCGTTCATGGCCCCGAGGAACATGTCGACCTCACCATAGTAGTTGGTGGTGCCGAACACCTGGTCGAAGTTCACGGTGCCGTAGAAGAAGCCCCAGGCCACGTCACGCATCAGCGCGCGGAGGAAGGCGTCGGCCGGCATGACATGCACGCCGCTGGGGGTTGTGACGTAGCAGAAATACTCGTCCCGGTGGAACTTGAACGAACCGGCCTGGAACGACTTGTAGCCGGTGATGTTGTCGGCCGGGTTGACCGCGAAGGTCCCGGTGATGGGCAGGCCGCGTGGGTTGCTGATCCCCTGGTCGGTGCCGGCGAGAGCGGACTCTTTCATAGCCATGGCGCTTGTCTCCTTGGATCGGGTGGTTACTGCTGACAGAACTGCGCCCACTTGTGCTGGGTCACGGCGCCGTCGATGGACTGGATGATGATGGTGCAGGTCTCGGCCGCGCTGAACCGGTAGGCGGCACCGACCGGCAGCATGGCCATGTGGCCGCGACCGAGCACGACATAGCCCATGTTGGTCCCGTCGGGCGTGCCGGCAAGCTTCACCGCGCCTTCGCTCTCGGGGTCGACGAGCGCATCGGGATCGTCGAGCTTGATGAAGTCGACGCGGACCTTGCCGTCCATCGAGACGACGAACTCGTCATGCGCGGCGCTGAACCAGGCCGATTCGCCCTCGGCCTTGGCCGACTCGATGACGTACTCGAAGTTCTTGGCCACGGCGACACGGTCATAGGGCGCCGACTTGGACGCCACTTCGAACATGTTGGAAAAGACATAGCGCTTCGGATCGTCGTCGATCGCGGTCACGCCGCCCTTCTTGTAGGACTGAATCGAGCCAAAATCTGTGGTGTACTGACCCACGGCAAAACCTCCTCTGGATCTTGGTCGGCATTGGACCTTGGAGGCGAAACAATAGGCGGCAGCAAGGTTTTCGGGCCTGCACAAAGCGGCCAAGCTTCTGCGCATTCCGCGCCGCAAACCGGCGCACGAAGCGGCGCGGTTCGGGTATGCTGCTACGCGATGACGGGAGAGGCGCATGTCTACACGGAGCGTACGCTCCACCATCCTCAAGCGTGACGAGAAGGGCGAGATCCGCAACGGCGCCGAGTGGCTGGCGCTGTGGTCCGACCCCGACTCCATGCGTTCGCGCGCCGAACGGAGCGAGAAGCGCTCGAGCGAGCGTCGCCAGCTCGACCTCGCCGGCCAGCTGTCGGCCGCCGCCCGCCTCGCTCGCCGGGCGCGAGGATATCGACGTGCAGATCGGCGAAGCGGACCCGTCGGGCGGTCTGCGGGCCGGCCTCGACGAACTCACCGATGCCAACATGCCGGCGCTGCGCGGGCGCATCGACTCTGCGGCGCTGTTCCTGCGCTTTCACGATGCGGCCTGCCACACCGGACTGCTGCCGGAGCAGCCCGGCGAGGCGCGGCTGTTCAACCTGCTCGAACTGCTGCGCTGCGAGGCGGCCGGCGCCCGGCGGCTTCCCGGCATCGACGGCAACCTCGTCGCCGCCCACCGGGCGCGGCTGGCGCGGTCGGACCTGCTCGGGGCGCACCTGGCATCCCTCGTCCCCCTCGACGAGGCCATCCGCATGGTGGTCGGCGACGCCCTTGTGGGCCGGTCCGATCCCTCGATCGGCACCTCCGGCTTCTGGATGTGGGACCGCTGGATGCACCAGCGCCTTCAGCCTCAGCTGGCGGCGCTGACCGCCGCCGTCGATGACCAGCGCGCCTACGGCGCCGCGGCGCGGGCCTTCATTGCCGCCCTCTACACGGCGTTGCAGGGCCGCGGAGAGGGGCCGCTCCGCCGCCAGATCAGCAATCGCGCGGGCGGCGGGCCGGAGGATGGCGACTTCGATCACGGGGCGCGCGAAACCGAGGACGAGAGCTTCGAGCCGGGTCCGGATGCCCTGCTCAGCGATGAGGATGCGGCTTCGATCTGGCCAGGTATCGAAGCGCCGATGGCGGTGCCGCGACTGCCCTATCGCGCCTTCACCACGCGGCACGATCAGGTGGCGCGGGCTGAGGATCTCGTGCCCCAGCACCTCATGCGGGCGGCCCAGGAGGCGCTCGACAAGCGGCGCGGCGCCAGCAAGCGGGCCATGGCGCGGCTGGTCGCCCAGTTGCAGCGCCGGCTGATGGCCAGGCAGACCCGCTCCTGGGCGTTCGACCTCGAGGAGGGGCTGGTGGACGCCTCGCGCCTCGACCGGGTGGTGGTCAATCCGGGCTTTGCCGACGCCTACAAGCAGGAAGAGGAATCGCAGTTCCGCGACACCTGCGTGACGCTGCTCATCGACAATTCCGGCTCGATGCGCGGCAAGACCATCGAACTCGCCTGCGTCGCCGCCGACCTCATCTGCGCGGCGCTGGAGAACTGCACTGTCGCCACCGAGGTCCTGGGCTTCACCACCCTGGGCTGGAAGGGCGGGCAGTCGGCGCAGGAGTGGATGCGCGCCGGCAGACCCGCCAACCCGGGACGCCTCAATGACCTGCTGCACGTCGTCTACAAGAGTGCGGACGAGGCCTACCGGCGCGCCCGTCTGAACCTGTGCGCCATGATGTCGGCCGATCTGCTGAAGGAGAACATCGACGGCGAAGCCCTGGCCTGGGCGGCGCGGCGACTCCTCGCGCGCCCCGAACAGCGGCGCATCCTGATGGTGATCTCGGACGGCGCACCGGTCGACCAGGCAACTATCGAAGTCAACGAGGACAAGCAGATCCTCGATCGGCACCTGCGCGAGGTGATCGGCGAGATCGAGCGCGGCGGCCAGATCGAGCTGGTCGCCATCGGGGTGCGGCACGATGTCGACGGCTACTACCGCTCGGCGCGCCGGATCGATGCGATCGAGGACCTGGGCCCCGCTCTGATCGGGGCCCTCGATGCGCTGCTGATGCGTCAGTGAATGCCGATGAGGCCCGGCTCGAGCCGGTAGTAGCCACCCAGCGTCAGTTCCACCGAGACCGGCTCGAAAGTCGGGTTGGCGAAGTACCAGCCATGGATGCCCGAGAGCGGCGCGGTGAGCGTGCCGTGGCCCTCGCTCGCCTGGCCCTTGATATAATCCATCACCTGGGTCGGGCTGCCGTCGGTCGGCGTGGTGTGGCCGTGGAACTCGAAGACGATCGGGGCGGTGGCCCGCCACGAGTAGACCAGCGTCTGCCCCTCGGCCAGCGTCACCTTGTACTCGGTGGCCCCGAGCGTCACGCCGAAGGCGCCGATCGGCACGGTGATCACATCCTGCCGGAACGGCATCGGCTCGACCGCCGCGATCTCGGGCGGCGCGACAAAGCGCGTCTCCACCACCACCTCCGGCGGGGCCGAGAGCTTGTTGAGACCGGTCAGCGCCCCGAAGCCGGTTGGGTCGAGGCCGTACTCGGTGGGCAGGATCACCGTCACCGTCAGTACGGTCCCCAGCACGGCCGCACCAAGGACCTGCAGGGCCAGGCGAGATGCCGGGGGCGGCGCGGGGGTTCCGATGGTCTGGTCGCTCACATGGTCCTCCCGAGGCCGACGAGTTGCATCTGGATCAACGCAAAGCCCGCCGCCATCACCAGCACGTTCACCGTCGCTGCCTGGCGCGCGAAGCCGGCTGTCCGGCGCCACAGCTGCAGGGCCGTGACGATGAAGGCGAGGGCGGTCAGCTGTCCCAGTTCGACCCCGATGTTGAAGGCGATCATGTTGGGCACCAGCCCGTCGGCCGACAGGTTCAGGTCCTGCAGCTTGGTCGCCAGTCCGAAACCGTGGATCAGGCCGAAGACCAGGACGACCAGGCGCTGGTTCGGCGAGGCGCCGAACAGCCGCTGGAAGCCGCCCAGGTTGTCGAAGGCCTTGTAGACCACCGAAAAGCCAATGATCGCGTCGATGATGTAGGCATCGAGCCGGAGGCCGGAAAGGACGCCGAACAGCAGCGTGAGCGAATGACCGATGCTGAACATGGTGACGTAGATCGCCACGTCGCGCATGCGGTAGACGAAGAAGATCACCCCCAGCAGGAACAGCAGGTGATCGTAGCCGGTGAACATGTGCTTGGCCCCCAGATAGAGGTAAGGCCAGAACTGCACGCCGACGGCGGTCTCGAGAAATGCGGCATCACCGCCGGCAACTCCATGCGCCAGCGCCGGCCCGCAACCGAGCATGGTCGCGAGCACCGCCGCGCCGGTGAGGAGTCGGCGGCGGAGCGGAGCCCTGTCCGCTCCCGGCTGCCTCACTTGATGAATTCCTCGACGCGATCGAAGTCGAAATATTCGAACGGCTTGCGATAGGTCTCGTGGCAGCTCTCGCACATCACTTCGAGCTCCTCGACCCGGGCCAGCATCTGGTCGGGCGGCGCGTCGGCCGCCTCCTGCGCCTTGATGTAGGCCGCGTAGGAGAGCTGCTTGAACGCCTCGAAATCCTCCCAGACCCTGGTGTCCGACAGCGAGACATGCCCCGGATCGGCCTTCTCGCCCTCCTCGGTATAGGGGTTGGCTTCCGCCCGGAACAAGTTGGGGAAGGCATAGAGCATCGCCGAGATCGACTGCAGCCGGCCGCGCAGTTCGAGATCGTCCATCGGCAGCACGCCATCGAGCGTATCGTGGATGATGTCGTTATTGGCCCCGATGCTGTTCATCAGCAGCCTCCGGCCGAGCGTGGTCTCCTTCTGCGAGGTCAAGGCCAGTTGGTCGGCCGCGGGAGCGTTCTGGGCCTGTGAGGGCCCGAGCAGCACGGCGCCCGTCAGCACCGCTGCGAGGCCGGCGGCAAGAATCGAGTGAACACGCATGGAAAAATCTCCTCCGTTGCGCCGAGATGAGCAACAGGTCCGGAACGCCGTCCTGCACAATCAATCCGGAATCCTGCACCGGATGCACCAGTTTGTTTGGAACGTGCAGAAGCGCGTGGATTGTCCCTCCCGCCGGCAGCACCGGTGCCGGTCTCTTCCGCCCGGACATTACCAGAGCAAATATCTCGCACCTCAAGTGCCGCATGATCGTTTCATGCAAGTGATGCGCCAGCTCCGTGCAGGGATATCCTGAGAGGCACTGGGATTATGGAGTCGCAGCGATACAACAGCTGCCCCGGAGCGAACGGGCAGGCCGCGACCGCAATATAGCCAAATCGATCGAAATATAAATTTTGGTGATATTGAGTAACAGGCCGGCCGGACCGTTCGAGCTGGAGACCGCGGGTGGGAGACCGCGGGCGGGTGCTGCCCCAGACAGTACCCAAGGGGGATGGAGACGGCTGACCACCCCCCTGCGTGCACCACCGTCGGCCGAGGAGAGGAAATAGCATGAAGACGAAACGGGTCTTGCTGGCATGTGCCCTTGGACTACTGGTCGCAGTGAGTGCGCCCGCCATGGCCATTGCGCAAGTTCTGCAGCCGGTCCCCGAGGTGGTCGCACCCCCGCGGGCGTTCAAGACGGCCGAAGAGCACTACAACTATCTCAAGCGCCACCATCGTGGCGGCACCGTCCACACCCACGAGTCCGTTCCCAAGTGGGAAGGCCTGTGGGAAGCGAGCTACAACAGCATCGCGCTGCGCGGCGGCGTTTCGCCCTTCTTCGTCGGGCCGATCCCGCCGGGCCTTGCCGCCGGCGGTGAAGTCGCCGAGGGCGTGCTGACCCCCGAATACGAAGCGGCCTTCAAGCAGCGCCGCGAGCACATGATCCCGTTCAACGAGCAGCCCTATGACCGCCTGACGACCTGCGAGGCCGTCGGTCCGGCCCGCTGGCTGCTCGAGCCCTACGTCCGCGAGTGGGTCAACACCCCGACCCAGTCGTGGTGGATGAACGACCTCGCCAACGAGACGCGTCGCGTCTTCATCAACCAGGACCACAAGAACATCGACGGCGCCAATTCCCCGACCGGCGACAGCGTCGGCTTCTGGGCTGGCGACCAGCTGATCGTGTGGACCAACGATATGTGGCCCGCCGATTACTTCCGTGGCTACCCGCCCTTCTCCAACGAGATGCAGATGATCGAGGTCTACCAGCTGGTGCAGGAGCCCAACGGCCTGTCGCGCCTCGAAGCCCAGGTCACTTACTACGACCCGATCAGCCTCGCGAAGCCGCTGAGCGGCGTCTACACCTGGACCCGCGCCACCGTGCAGGAAGATGCCGGCTACCGCATCCGCCACTGGGATTGCGACAGCAACATCCAGCAGAAGGACGCCAACGACCTGACCACCATCCGCCTGCCGGGCGAGGACGGCAAGACCTGGCATCAGCATCGCAACCCCGACCTGCCGGCCGACTTGTCCGGCCAGACCAAGACCCCGGGTGAAGTCGATTTCGACAGCCTGATCGGTTCCGCCCAGTAATTCGCAAGGAAAGGTATCGCACAATGAAAAGTCACTGACCTTGGCTGTCGCGGCGCTGGCCTGTGCCGCATCGGCAACGGTGGCCATCGCCCACCACAGCTTCTCCATGTTCGACCCCGCCCAGGAGATCGTGCTGGAAGGCAAGGTGGTGCGCTGGGCCTTCACCAGCCCGCACACCTTCATGATCATCGAGGACGCGGCCGGCAAGGTCTGGGCCTTCGAGGGAGCAGCGCCGCCGGCCCTGCTGGCTCGCAACCCGCCGATGACCGGCGACACCTTCAAGGGTGGCGATCCGATCACCGTGATCATGTGCCCGCTGCGTGACGGCCGCGCCGGTGGCGCCTCGGGCCTGTTCATCTCCGCCGACAAGGTGGTCTACAACCCGGCCGACGCCGGGTGCCGCGCCAACCAGCGCATCGCCGACTGGCCGGCCTGGATCGAGAAGGGCTACAAGTCGCTCGCCGATGCCAAGGCCGCGGGCGAGGCAAAGGCCCAGTAAGGGTTCCAGCACTGTCAGCGGGCCGGGCACAGCGCCCGGCCCGCGTCTTTCCAGCGGGCGGTGGAGGCGCCTTTCACGATATGGTAGATCTGCTCATCAACCTCAGCCAGACACCGCTGGCGCTGGCCATGGCAACGTCCCCCTGGGTCGTTCCGACCATGCAGTCGATCCACATCATGTCGATCGCGGTGATCTTCATCTCGGTGCTGCTGATCGCCATGCGCGCATCCGGCTACGCCTGGGCCGGCGTTTCCGTCCGCCAGACCGTCGCCCGTTTCGCCCCCTGGGCCTGGGTGTCCCTCGCCCTGCTGGCCCTGACCGGCATCGTCCTCATCCTGGCCGAACCGATCCGCGAACTCCTCGCGGTCTCGTTCTGGATCAAGATGGTCCTGCTGGCGGTGACCATCGTGATCTCCACCCGCTTCCTGCGCGGCGTCAAGCGCGAGGCGGCCTATGCGGAGGTCGACGGGCCGGTCAATCCCGGCCTGCGCCGGAACGCCATCGTCACCATCATACTGCTGGTCATCATCATCTTCATGGGGCGCTTCATCGCCTATGACCCGCTGATCTGGGGACCGCTCTCCCCGATCTCGGCCATCTACGCCGGCTAACAGGACCCGAGGCCATGGATTTCACTGCCTTCCTCAATGATCTGCAGTACTCGGCCATCGGCCAGTGGGTGAACACCGGTGGTGCCACCTACCCCATCGTGGAGAGCATTCATGTCATCGCCGTCGCGCTGGTCTTCGGTACCATCCTGGTCGTCGACCTCCGCCTGCTCGGCCTCGCCTCGAACAACCGGCCGTTCACCCGCGTCGCCCACGACCTGCTGCGGCTGACCTGGATCGGCTTCGGTCTCGCGGTCATCACCGGCTCGCTGCTGTTTCTGCCCAATGCCACCAGCATCGCGGTCAACATCAACTTCCAGCTCAAGATGGCGCTGCTGGTGCTGGCCGGGATCAACATGTTCGTGTTCGAGTTCATCTCGGCCCGCAATGTCGCGGTGTGGGACACCACCGTGCCGCCGCCCAACTCGGCGCGCATCGCCGGCCTGCTCTCGCTTGCACTGTGGACCGGCGTGCTCGTCTTCGGCCGGCTGATCGGCTTCACGCCGGTGGCCGGTGACCCGTTCGCCTCCCTCTAGCTCCCTCCCTGACGCTGAGGACGACCCCGCCCGGCTCTCGCGAGCCGGGCGGTTTCTTTCATCCCGCCTTGCGCCGCAGGCGCACGACCACCTCGACCCGATCGATCTCATAGCCGTCGGGAACGCCGGGCAGGCCGGACACCGCCAGGCAGTCTGCCGGGATGTCGAGGATCCTCGGCTCGTCGGCCAGGTAGAAGTGGTGATGTCTCGACGTGTCCGTGTCGAACACGCTGCGCATGCCCTCGAATGCGAGTTCGCGCACCAGTCCGGCGCCCTGAAACTGTCGCAGCGTATTGTAGACCGTGGCCAGCGACAGCCCGTGGCCGGAGCCGGAGGCCTCGCAGTACAACTGTTCGGCGGTGACGTGGCGGTCGCGACCGAGGAGTCGGTCGGCCAGGTCCAGCCTCTGGCGCGTCGGCCTGAGGCCCGACATGCGCAGGATCGCGGTGAGGCAGGCACGGCGCGCCGGCTCCGGTTCGTCCGGTCCGACCCCGGTGCCCCGCGGCAATGGCGGCAAGTGGGTGTGCACGATGCGCCCTCCATCTGCCGGCAGGGTATGACGGCTCCCTCCCTTCGGACCTGCCCAAAGCGACCGTTGTTCTGCACGTTGACGGGCGAGCCCGGTCCACTGCGGAAGTCTACGTTGCAGCCCGCGGGCTTCAGGCTAGAATTGCCTCTCGGTTCGGCCCCGTTGCGGAGAGGCATTGATGCACTCAGCGCTATCGACGCGACCCTTCGGGGTGGCGGAGACGCATGGCGTCCTCAAGCTTGCCGGCGCCGAAGTCGGCGCCAGCAGCGACGGTCTCAACTGGCGCTCGCTCTACGTGTCCGCCCAGACCGAAGCGCCATTCAGCGGCCAGTTCGTCGCCAAGGACCTGCTGTTCGTCCTGTTCCGCACCGCGGCGGATGGCCGGAGGCTGGCGGACGGCAGCAGCCTCCACGCTCCCGCCGGCTCCGTGCGCGTCGTTCCCTCCGGCGTGCCGCTGGACGTCGACCTGAAGACATCGACGGACACGGTGCACCTCTACCTTCGGCGTTCGGTCTGGGAGGAGGTTGCCATGGACATGACCGACGGCGAACCCGGCGGCATCATGCCCGAGCCAGGCTGGATCGCATCCGAGCCGCTGTTGTTTGCGCTCGCCGACGCGGCCGTGGCGGCAGCCCATGCCCGATGCACCGATCCGTCCTTTTCCGATCACCTCGCCCGTTCCATGGCGTCGCATATGCTCGCCACCCACGTGGGACTGCGGATCAAGCGCCGACGGACCTCGTCCAGCGGCCAGGCGCTGTCGCGCGAGGTGGCGCGCGCGGTCGATTTCATCGAGGCCAATGCCGACCGCTCCATCGGACTGCAGGAGATCGCCGGCGCGGCCATTCGCAGTCCGAGCCACCTGGCGCGTACCTTCGCCAGCGAAGTGGGGATGCCGCCGCACCGGTACCTGATCGCGGTGCGGGTCAAGCGGGCCCGCCAGTTGCTGGCTCGCACCGATGCGCCCATCGCGGAGATTGTGTTCGAGTGCGGCTTCACCCACCAGGAACACCTCACGCGTCTGTTCCGGCGGCACTTCGACACCACGCCCGCGGCGTTCCGGCGGGCCCTGCGCAGCTGAACGGGACGGCCGGAGGGGCAGTAGGATGAGCGCGGCCGGCGTCAGGCGATCCTGAGCTGGTCGAGCAGCGTTTCCGCGCGCCTGAGGCTCGCCCCGGTCGTCACCAGCATCTGCGGCAGGGTAAGCCACTCCAGCGTCCAGGCCGCCCCCGAGCGCTCGTACTCGTGCACCATGGCCTGCTGCAGCGTGCCGGCCAGTCCGGCATTGAAGCGGGCGAGCGCCACCAGGACCTCGGCGTTCACGGGGTTCGACTTGTGCGCCATGGCCGAGGAGCCGCCGCCGCCCTCGAGACGGAGTGCGGCGACCTCGTTCTGTGTCAGCAGAGCCACGTCGCTCCCGAGCTTGCCGAGCGACCCCGAGATCAGCGCCAGCCGGCCACCCAGTCCCACGATGGGATCGCGCGTCGCGTGCCAGGGGCTCGCGGTGCCGAGGCCGAGGCGCCTGTCCATCCCTGCCGCGATGGCGTCGCCCGACCCGTTGAAGCTGGCACGGTCCCCTACCGGTCCGCCCAGTTGCACCGTCAGCAGTTGCGGGCGCATGGCCCGCAGCGCACTCTGGTGACGAACCAGCGGCTCGGACCAGGACGAGAGTTTTGCCCCCCAGGTCGTGGGCAGCGCCACCTGCATGCGGGTATGCGCAATCAGGGGCCGGTCGCCAGACTCCCGGGCAAGTTGGCCGAGGCGTCCCAAGAGGCCCTCCAGCCGGGAGTCGAGCCGATCAAGGATGCGCGCCAGTCGCAGCACCAGCGCGGTGTCGACGATGTCCTGGCTGGTCGCGCCCCGATGCAGGGCGTCGCGATGCGGCTCGGCAAGCTGCTGACGCAATTGCCGGAGCAGGGCTGGCACCACCACGCCGTCCCGCGCCATTGCGGCCACCAGTTCCGGCCAGTCCGGCACGAAATCCGCGATGGCGGCAGCAATCGCAGCGGCGGATTCGGCACGGATCCAGCCGGCCTCGGCACTGGCCTCGGCCAGCGCCCGCTCGACCGCCAGCAGGGCGTCGAGCTCGGCGCTGTCGGACAGCAGAGCCTCGATCTCGGTGTCGCCCGCAAGAGTGGCGAGCAGGGTCATGGCGTGATCGGCGTCATTGGCAGCGTCATGGCGTTCGTCCTGCGTCAGCCGGCCGCCGACCTTCCATTCTTGCCGGTGGACTCGCAAGGGGCAACCCGGCGTCGATGCTCAGATGTCGAAGAACACCGTTTCTCTGTCGCCCTGCAGGTGGATGTCGAGTACGTAGCGGGGCACGGCGCCCTCTTGCCGGTGCGCGACCAGCGTCTCGCGGCGGCGCGGGTCCATGATCTTGTTCAGCACATGGTCGCCGGCGTTCGCTTCCGCCTCGTCGGCGAAATAGATGCGGGTCTGCAGCCCGATATTGATGCCGCGCGCCACGATCCAGACCGACACGTGCGGCGCCATCGGGCGGCCGTCGGGCCCGGCGACGCGCCCCGGCTTGATCGTCTCGAACACGAAGGTGCCGTCGGAACCTGCCGGCTGCCGGCCCCAGCCGGTGAAGGCAGGGCGCGAGTTGGAGTTCGGCCCCATCGGCGCAGCGTAGGCTCCGTCCGCATCGGCCTGCCAGATTTCGAGCACGGCATCGCCCACGGGGGCGCCCGAGCCATCGAAAACCCGTCCGGTGATGGTGATGCGCTCTCCCTTCGTATCGGGCGTCAGCATGCTGGCGCCGGGATCGGCGTCGATTACCCCGGTGATGCCGCAGAAATTCGGCGTCATGCCGATATGGACGTAGGGGCCCGCCGTCTGCGACGGCGTCTCCTTGAGGGTCGGGGTCGGGTGCAGCATCAGTTCCCCTCCAGTCTGTTCTCGAACATGGTCGAGCGGCGGCCTCGCAGCACGATGTCGAAGCGGTAGGCCAGCGCATCCATGGGCGTGGTGTTGTGCCGGTCGAGCCTGGCGATCAACTGCTCGATGGCGGCCCTGTCGGGAATGGTGCCGACGATCGGACACTGCCAGATCATCGGATCGCCCTCGAAGTACATCTGGGTGATCAGGCGCTGTGCGAAGGCGTGCCCGAAGATGGAAAAGTGAATGTGCGAGGGGCGCCAGTCATTGCCGCCGTTCGGCCAGGGATAGGCGCCGGGCCGGACCGTGCGGAAATGGTAGAAGCCCTGCGCATCGGTGATCGCCCGCCCGAAGCCGCCGAAGTTCGGGTCCAGCGCCGCGACATAGCCTTCCTTCTTGTGCCGATAGCGGCCACCGGCATTGGCCTGCCAGAATTCGACCAAGGTGCCCGGCACCGGGCGGGCGTTCTCGTCGAGGACCTGGCCATAGACCACCAGCCGCTGGCCGATGGCATCCCCGCCGTCCTGGCTGAAGTTGCGGATCAGGTCATTGTCCAGCGCCCCGAGCCGTTCGTGCCCGAACGTCGGCCCGGCCATCTCCGAACGGGTGGGGCCGAACGAAAGCAGGCTGTGGCGCGGCGCGCGCAGCGTGCTGCTCTTGTAGCCGGGCGTGTCGGCCGGCGGATGCCAGGCGCGATCGCGCTGGAACAGGACCCCGTCGGTCCCGGGAAGGAAGTGTCCGGTCATTCGGCTGTCTCCTGGCGCTTGGCGAGTTCCTGCTTGGCAATCCTGAACGCGGCATTGGCGGTCGGCACGCCGGCATAGACGGCCACATGCATCAGCGCTTCCTTGATGTCCGATGGACTTGCCCCGGTATTTGCGGTGGCCCGCACATGCATGGCGAACTCCTCCTCGTGGCCCAGCGCAGCCAGCAGCGCCAGGGTGACCAGCGAGCGTTCGCGCCGCGTCAGTCCGGGCCGCGACCACACCGAGCCCCAGGCGCCTTCGACGATGAAGGACTGAAAGTCCTTGTCGAAATCGGACATGCTGGCAGTGGCCGTATCGACATGGTGGTCGCCCAGCACCGACCGTCGCGTCGCCATGCCCTGCTCGAAAAGCGTTGTGTCAGTCACCGCCGACCTCCTTGAGGAAATCGTCGATCAGGGCCGCCAGCGCCGCAGGCTGCTCGATGGACGGAATATGTCCGGCACCCGGCAGGACCTCGAAACGGGACCGCGGAATGCGCGCGGCGCAGTCCCGGACCATGTCGACCGGCGTGGCGCGATCCAGTTCCCCGGCCACTACCAGGGTAGGCGTCGCGATGGTGCCGATGCGCGCCGTCAGGTCGGTATCCCGCAACGTCGCGCAGGTCGAGGCATAGCCGGCCGTGTCGGTCCGCACGAACAGGTTGCGCCACCCGGCCAGGTCGTCGGGATGCTCGCGTCGGAACTGCTCGGTGAACCATCGGTCCATCACCGCGTCCGCGATGGCGGCGGGACCGCCCGCCAGGACTGCGCCGATGCGGCCGTTCCACATCGCGGCGTCACCCACCCGCGGCGCCGTGTCGCACAGGACGAGGGCGGTCAGACGGGCCGGTGTGCGCAACGCCATGCCCTGCGCGATCAGTCCGCCGATCGACACCCCGACAAGCGCGGTCGTGGCGAAGCCGACATGATCGAGGAGGCCGGCAAGGTCGTCGAGATGGTCGTCCAGCGTATAGTCCGCAAGCGGCGCATCGCTGAGCCCGTGCCCTCGCTTGTCATAGCAGACAATGCGATAGTGCTGCCCCAGCCGCGCGACGACCTCATCCCAGATGCGCAGATCGGTACCCAGGGAATTGGCAAAGGCGAGAGCCGGACCGTCGGGTCTGCCGGACAGGCGATAGTGCAGCAGCACACCCTTGATGCGAACGAACGGCATGGCTCCCTCCAGGAGCGACTTAAGGGGCTGGCAGCATCTCTGTAAAATGATAAGTCTCTGCCGTAGCATAACCCCACGCTTATCGTGTGCTGGCGCGGACGTCTCATTTGAACAGATAGACCCCAGGTCCGATAACCGGTTCAGGACGAATGGCGCAACGCATCATCGACCCGAGAATTCGGCTCCGGCATATTGCCTGCTTTCTCGAGGTGGCAAGGTTGAGGAGCATGGCCGGCGCCGCCGAGGCGCTGAACATCAGCCAGCCGGCGGCCACCAAGACCATCCAGGAACTGGAGGTCGTGCTCGGCGGGCAGCTGTTCGATCGCAGCCGGCGACGGCTGTCGCTGACGCCGTTCGGAGAAGTGTTCTTCCGCTACGCCTCCACCAGCCTGGCGGCATTGCGACAGGGCATAGACGCGGCCCGCGGCACACAGGGGGCAGCCGTCGTCAGGGTCGGGGCGCTGCCGACAGTATCCGCCCGCATCCTGCCGGATGCGGTGCGCCGGTTTGTCTCCGAGGGGACAGGCGTCACCACCCGGATCGTCACCGGTCCCAACGGCTATCTGCTGTCGCTGCTGCGCACTGGCGATGTCGACCTGGTGATCGGGCGCATGGCCGAGCCCGACGCGATGCTCGGGTTCTCGTTCGAGCACCTGTATTCCGAGCGAGTGGTGCTGGCGGTCCGCCCCGGACATCCGCTCCTCGGCCAGCGGGAGTTCAACCTGCGCATGATCGAGTCCTATCAGACACTGATGCCGACGCCGGACTCGGTCATCCGCCCGGTGGTCGAGCGCGTGCTGCTGGCGCACGGGGTGACCGGCCTGCGCAATGATCTCGAGACGGTCTCCAATGCGTTCGGCCGCTCCTACGTGCGGCAGACCGATGCGGTCTGGATCATCTCGGAGGGCGTGGTCGCCAACGATGTCGCGGAAGGCCAGCTGGCGCTGCTGCCGGTCGATACCAGCGAGACGCTCGGGCCGGTAGGCTTCACCACCCGCACCGATACGTCTCCGACGCTGGCCGGTCTCAGCCTGATGCAGGCCGCTCGGGACGTGGCGGCGCGGCTGCGCATGAGCGCGGCCTGATCGTGCGACGCGGCGTCAGCCCTTCATCTTCCGTCGGAAGGCGCTGGGCGGCATGCCCAGCAGTCGCGTGGCGAGGCGGGTGAAGTAGGCGGGGTCGTCGTACCCCAGTTCGGCCCCGATCTGCTTGATCGAGAGGGTCGAGAACTGCAGCTGTCGACGCGCCTCGAGCGCGACCCGCCGTTCGATCACCCCCTGCGCCGACGCCCCGAGCAGCTGCCGGCAGATCCGGTTGAGGTGGGTATGGCTGATGCCGATCTGGCGCGCGTAGTCCGCCACCCGCCGCGTCTGGCGGAACTGCCGGTCGACGAGGCGACGAAACGCCTCGGCATGACGGCGCGTGCGGTCGATGCCGGCAGCGCCGCTCGCCGGTCGGCCGCCCGAGCGCTGCAGGGCCAGCAGCAGCAGGGTGACATGGGCCCGCATGGCCAGGTCGTGCCGGGATCCGGGGTCGTCGGCCTCGGCCGTCAGGCGCGCCAGCGCGTCGGCGATGGCAGCGGTATCCTCGCGGATCACGGTTGCGGCGGGAAGCGCAAGATCGATGGCGACGAGGTCGCGCTCGAGCAGCGTCACCACCACACCCTCGACATCGGTGGAAAAGGTGAACCCATGCACGGTCAGGGCCGGCACCGCCACCGTGCTCCCCGGGCCGAGGTCGAACTCGGTGTCGTCCAGCGTCACCCGACCGTTCCCCTCGACAAGGTGGAGTATCTGGAACAGGTGCTCGTGCCGATGCGGGGCAATGCGGTAGTCGTGCAGCCTGCTGCGGGCCTGGATGGTCTCCCAGTGCAACCAGTCATGCTGCCGCTCGCTGTCCACCTCGCCATAGAGCGCATAGGTGGGGATCCTGCCCATGTTCGGATAGTGCAACTTCGTGGCTGACCCGTCCATTCACCTCATCCTTGCGCCGACGCATTGTGGTCGTCTCGATGGAGGGGATGAAGCATGCGCACACAGGTGGCCATCATCGGCGCCGGCCCGGCTGGCCTGATGCTCGGACGACTGCTGGATCTGGCCGGCGTGGACAACCTGATCCTCGAGCGCAAGAGCGCCGACTACGTCCTGGGACGCATCCGGGCCGGGGTGCTGGAACAGGGGGCGGTCGACCTGATGGATCGGGCGCAGGTTGGTCAGCGGCTGCATGCCGAGGGCCTCGTGCACGACGGCACCGTGCTCAGTTTCGATGGCGACGACCTGCGCATCGACTTCACCCGCCTGGTCGGCCGACAGGTGACGGTCTATGGCCAGACCGAGGTGACGCGCGACCTGATGGAGGCCCGGCCGGACCGGACGATCTACGAGGCCGAGGACGTCGATCTCCACGATTTCGACGGCTCGCCATGGGTCAGCTGGGTGAAGGATGGCGTCACCCACCGGCTCGACTGCGACTTCATCGCCGGCTGCGACGGCTATCACGGCGTCAGCCGGGCCAGCGTCCCGGCAGCCGCCATCAAGACCTTCGAACGGATCTATCCCTTCGGCTGGCTGGGCCTGCTGGTCGACCGTCCACCGGTCTCGCAGGAGCTGATCTATGCCCGTCACCAGCGCGGGTTCGCCCTGTGCTCGCAGCGTTCGCTGACCCGCAGCCGCTACTACGTGCAGGTCGGCACGGACGACAAGGTGGAGGACTGGAGCGATGACCGGTTCTGGGACGAATTGCGGCGCCGACTGAACGAGGAGACGGCGGCTGCGATGCAGACCGGCCCGTCGATCGAGAAGTCCATCGCCCAGCTGCGCAGCTTCGTGGCCGAGCCGCTGCGCTTCGGTCGGCTGTTCCTCGCCGGCGATGCCGCTCACATCGTGCCGCCGACCGGTGCCAAGGGGCTCAACCTCGCCATGAGCGATGTCGACATGCTGGCCGAAGCGTTGATCGGCTTCTATCGGGATGGCACGAGCACCGGTCTCGACGGCTACTCGGCCCGCGCTCTGACCCGCATCTGGAAAGCCGAGCGCTTCAGCTGGTGGATGACGGGGCTGCTGCATGATTTTCCGGACGATGGCGACTTCGGACGGCGCATGCAGCGTGCCGAGTTCGACTACCTCGCCGGCTCGCTCGCCGCGCAGCAGAGCCTCGCCGAGAACTATACCGGACTGCCGCAATAGCGCGCACTCCCTTCCGGGTACGTAGGTTGAGCCCCGCGGCAGTCACCGCGGGGCTCTGGTCTGGCGTCGGCCGAGGCGTCAGTTACTCTCGGCTGCGACCGCGGCCTGGGCCGCCGCATAGAGTGCCGGACCGTCGACCCCGATCGCCTTCATGTCGGCGAACCACTGGTCGATGGTCGGCTGGGCGGCGGCCTGCCAGCGAGCCGTCTCGGCCTCGTCGAGCTGCACGATGTTGTTGCCGGCCTCGGTCGCGATCCTGAGGCCGACGGCGTCGCCCTGGTCCATGACGCGACCGAACTCACGCGATGTCTCGAGCCCGGAATTGGCATCGATGATCGCCTTGAGATCGTCCGGCAGCCGGTTGTAGCTGTCGAGGTTCATGGTGAAGCCGAAGGTCTGGCTGTAGAGGCCATGCGTGCCGGAGAACCCGGTGTGGTTCTTGACCAGTTCGGCCACTTTCAGCGAGGGCGTCACCTCCCAGGGAATGGTCGTGCCGTCGATCACGCCCTTGGACAGCGCCTCGGTCACCTGCGGCACCGGCATGCCCACCGGCTCGGCCCCCAGCTGGGCCAGCATCGAGGAAATGATGCGCGAGCCGCCGCGGATCTTCATGCCCTTCAGGTCTTCGAGCTTGTTGATCGGGTTCTTGGTGTGGAACAGGCCGGGACCGTGGGTGTGGAGCGCGATGACCTTGACCCCGGCGAACTCGTCGGCCGAGTTGGCCATCACGTAGTTGTAGAAGGCCGCCGAGGAGGCCTCGCCCGTGGTGATCAGGAAGGGCAGCTCGAACACCTCCGACTTGGGGAAGCGTCCGGGCGTATAGCCGAGCACGGTCCAGATCAGGTCGACCACGCCGTCCTTGGCCTGGTCGTAGAGGTCCGGCGGTGCACCGCCCAGCTGCATGGCCGGGTAGAGCTCGACCTTGATGCGGCCGCCCGAGTCCGCCTGCACCTTCTCCGCCCAGGGCGTCAGCGCCTTGGCCGGAATGGTCGCCTGCGCCGGCAGCATCTGGTGGAGGCGCAGGGTGATGTCCTGCGCCAGGGCTGAGGTGGTCATGGCCAATGCGGCCAGGGCCCCCAGAACGAACAGCTTGGTCTTCATCGGGTGTTCCCTCCCTTGTCATGGCCGATCTGGCCGAGTGAGTTGGCATAGGCGCCACCGAACCGGACCTCCTCCGGAGACAGGCGGCGCGGGCAGAGTCCTAGTAGAGCATCCAGACCAGCCACAGACTGGCAGGCGGGAATGCGACCAGGAATATGGTGCGGACGATATCGCTCGCCACGAAGGGCAGCACGCCGCGAAAAGTCTCCGAGAGCCTCGTGCCCGGCGACATGGAATTGATGATGAACAGGTTCATGCCGACCGGCGGAGTGATCAACCCCACCTCCACCACGATCAGCACCAGTATCCCGAACCAGATGCCGAAATCGTCCGGCGCGAGGCCGAAATCGAGGGCCGTCATCATCGGATAGACGATCGGCACGGTCAGAAGGATCATCGACAGCGAGTCCATGACGCAGCCCAGCAGCAGGTAGAAGATCAGCACCACGGTGAGCACCAGCCAGGGGTTGAAACCCTGGGCGGCAATCCAGGCCGAGGCGACCTGCGGCAGCTGCGAAAGCGCGAGGAAGCCGTTGAGCGAGGCCGCGCCGAGCACGATGAGGAAGATCATCGCGGTCGACATGGCGGTTCCGAGGCTGGCATTGACGAGGCCCCGCCGGCCGAGCGTGCGCGTCGCGATGGCGATGATCCCCGTGCCGGCCGCGCCCACGGCGGCCGCCTCGGTGGGCGTGAAGACCCCGGTGTAGATGCCGCCGATCACCAGCAGGAACAGCACGAGCACCGGCCACGTCCTGCCCAGTTCCCGGAAGCGTTCCGCGTAGGGCATGCGCGGCCGCGTCCCCCCGGCTCCGGGGCTTACCCGCACGTAGATGGCGATCACCACCATGTAGCCGACGGCGGCGAGGATGCCCGGCAGGAACGCCGCCATGAACAGCTTGGCGATGTTCATCTCGGTCAGCACCGCGTAGATGACGAGGATGATCGAAGGCGGGATGAGGATGCCCAGCGTCCCGCCGGCCGCCACCGTTCCGGTGGCAAGCGCGCCGGAGTAGCCGTATTTCTTCAGCTCGGGCAGGGCGACATGTCCCATCGTGGCGGCCGTCGCCAGCGACGAGCCGCAGATGGCGCCGAAGCCCGCGCTGGCGCCGATGGCGGCCATGGCGACACCGCCCTTGCGATGGCCCATCCACGCCGCTGCGGCGTTGAACAGGCCGGACGACAGGCCGCTCAGCGTGGCGAACTGCCCCATCAGCAGGAACAGCGGCACCACCGACAGCGAGTAGGAGGCGAAGGTCCCGTAGGTCAGGCTCTTGAACTGGGCCATGGTGGGGTTGAGGCTGCCGGTGATGAGCCAGCTGCCCGCGATTCCGACGCCCAGCATGGCGAGGCCGATCGGAACGCGCAGGAACACCAGCACGAGCACGGCCGGGATGCCGAACAGCCCGAGGATCAGCGGGCTCATGCTTCGCCCCCGGCGCCCTTGAGCTCGTTTTCGCCGCGCAGTGCCATCCCGACCGATCGGCCGAGCACGAAGACCGAGACGATGACGAGGATCACCGCCCCGACGAGGCCGAAGGCATAGGCCCAGCCGAGCGGAAAGCGCAGCAGCAGCGTGGTCTCCTTGTAGGCGAACTTGTCGAGCATGCCGGCATGCAGGCGCCAGGCGATGAACGCGGCCGCCACCAGCATCGCGAGGTCGGTGATCACGAGGATGATCCGGTTGCTCGCCGGCGACAGGCCATCGGTGACCAGCGAGACCAGGGCATGGCCGCGCTTCAGGTGTGCCCAGGGCATGAATGCGAAGACGGCAAATCCCATGCCGATCGAAACCAGCTCGTAGTCGCCGGTGATCGGCTTGAGTCCTGCCCAGAGCAGGGCGCGGCCGAGCACGCTCACGCAGATCAGGACGGTCATCCCGATCAGCGCGAGACTGCCGGCGACGGCACTCCACCTTGCCAGGGCATTGACGAACCGCCCCAGCCCCCCATCGTCGGTGAACACCTAAGCCTGTCCCTTCGGGGTCGAGTGACGGGCGGCGTCGGTATCTGCGTGTGCGCTCTGCATGGCTCCTCCCTGATGCAAAGCTACCGGGCCGACGGGCAGCAAGTAAAATGAGATGTTCGGCCGAAATCATAACCCCCAGATTATCCAGATCGCCGACGAGGCGGGAATCGTGGTCGAGGGAAGCCTTTTTGATAACCGAAGGTATATGAATTGCAGTGAGACCGCAGACGTTCCGCAGTGTACCGCATGACGCCGCTGCGCGTCATGCGGACGCACCGGCACTGACGGCTGTTCAGGCACTTATGTTATCAACTATAACTATATCCGCAGGGTCGTACAAGTCGCTGCCGCCAGAGCCACGCCGGTTAGCGGACAGCCCTGTTGCGGTGGGCGGGGGAAGGATGCGAGCGTGAAACGTGAAGCGCAGGTGCCACTCGCCGACGCAAGCGCCGTAGCGCATCGGTCGCTGCTGACGCAGGCCACCACCAGCCTTGTCGGCTACCGCCTGCGCCGTGCCCAGTTGAGCGTCTTTCACAGGTTCCTGATGCTCTTCGACGACCTCAGGCTCCGTCCGGCCGAATACTCGGTCCTGGTGCTGATCGCCGACAATCCCGGCCGCAAGCAGACCGAGATCGCCGAGGTGCTGGGCATCAAGCGCGCCAACTTCGTGACGCTCGTCCACGGTCTCGCGCAGCGCCGGCTGGTCGAGCGGGCAGCCTCGGCGGATGACCGGCGCGCCAATGCGCTGCACCTGACGGCCGAAGGCCAGGCATTCGTCGTCCGGGCCCGCGCCCTGCACGACGCCATGGAAGCGGACCTCGTGACGCGCCTCGGCGGTCCGGCCGGTCGCGACCGGTTGTTGTCGCTGCTCGACCGCCTGACCTGACCTATCTGAACACTGGTGCGCGCTTTTCGAGAAAGGCCCGCAGCCCCTCTTCGGCATCCGGCCCGGTCTGGCTGAGCGCTGCGGTGAGGCTCTCGGCGTAGAGGCCGGCCTCGGGTGGCATGGTGGCGATCTGGGCGATGGCCTGGATGACGAAGCCGTTGATGGTGGGCGAATTCCTGGCAATGCGCTCGGCCAGCTCGAATGCCTTGTCCAGCGCCTGGCCCTCCGGCACGACGTGGTGGGCCAGGCCCAGGCGTTCGCCCTCGATCCCGGAATAGGTCCGGCCGGTGAGCATCATCTCGGTCAACCGATCGGGGCCGATGAGCCTCGAGATTCGCACCGAGCCCCCTCCACCCACGAAGATGCCCCGCAGGCCCTCGGGCATCTGGAAGCGCACGCTTTGCTCGGCCACCCGCACGTGGCAGGCGGCGCCGAACTCCAGTCCGCCGCCCATGACCGCACCGGCCATAGCCGCGACCACCGGAATGGACGAGGTAGCGACCCGCGCCATGACGCGGTGCCAGTTGCGCGAGTGGGCCATGACTTCGAGCGGCCCGCGCCGCACGTGCTGGGAGAGATCGAGGCCCGAGGAGAAATGCCCGCCCGCTCCGCTGATGACGATGGCACGCGTGCCCTCCGGCACGGCGGAAAAGAACCCATCGAGCGCGGCGACGAGATCATCGTTGAGCGCGTTGCGCTTTTCCGGGCGATTGAGCATCAGGTGGGTGACGGGTCCTTTCGCCGTCACCGTCAACACATCGGCCTCAGCCATCCTGCCTGTCTCCGGGGGGCTCATCTGTCTGCTCCCAGCACCTGCCGTACATCGTCCGGCAACGGTGCCGAACGGATGCCCCCTGCATCGTCCCGCACCGCCCACACCCGCTTCTCGTGGGCCTCGATCGCGGTCTCGTCGTCCTTGCGGAGGGTGTGAGTGACCGAAAAGCTGGAGCGCCCGAGTGCGGTGACTTCTGTCCGGATCTCGACCACGTCGCCGAAGCTGCTGGGGCGAAGGAAGCGGGCGCCGGTATCGACCATCGGAATGCCCGCAATCCCGTAATGCGCCAGCCAGTTGCGCTTCGGCATGGCAAGGGCCGCGGACAGCAGGCCCGCGGTGGCATTGTCGAAGAAGCGGAAGTAGTTGGGATAATAGACGATGCCGGCAGGATCGCAGTCGCCGAACTGAATCTCCAGACGCGTCGTGTGCGAGAACATCCCTGCCTCCTATTTCGCTGCCATGCGCAGGGCGCCGTCAAGGCGCACAACTTCACCGTTGAGGTAGTCGTTCTCGATCATCGAGAGCACCAGCGCGGCAAACTCTTCGGGCCGGCCCAGTCGCGGTGGATTGGGAATGGAGGAGGCGAGGCCATCCTGGGTTTCCGGCGGCAGTCCGGCCAGCAACGGCGTCAGGAACAGTCCGGGCGCGATGGCGAGCACCCGGATGCCGAAGCGGGCAAACTCGCGTGCGGCCGGGAGCGTGAGGGAGACGATGCCGCCCTTGGATGCGGCATAGGCCGCCTGGCCGACCTGCCCTTCGAAGGCGGCGACCGATGCGGTCGAGATGATGACGCCGCGCTGGCCGTTGGCGTCGGGCTCCGACAGCGACATGGCGTGGGCCGAAAGGCGCAGCATGTTGAAGCTGCCGATGAGGTTGACGCGGATGACGGTCTCGAAGGCGGAAAGCGACATCGGGCCGTCGCGTCCGACAATGCGGGCTGCTGTGCCGATGCCGGCGCAGTTGACCAGAACGGAAGGTGGTCCCAGCACCGCCATCGCCGCCTGCACCGCCTGCTCGGCACTTCCGGCGTCGGCGACGTCCACGGCAAAGAAGCGGCCCCCGAGTTCGCCCGCCACGGCCTCGCCTGCCGTCGCGTTGCGATCGAAGAGCGCCACGCGGGCCCCGCGCCCAGACAGGGCCCGCGCGGTTTCGGCGCCGAGCCCGGAGGCGGCGCCGGTGACGAATGCGGTCTTGCCGGCAATGTTCATCGCGCCGCCTCCGGGTTCTCCATGAGCAGGGCGATCCCCTGGCCCCCGCCGATGCAGGCGGAGGCGATGCCGTAGCGGGTACTGGAACGCCGCAGTTCGAGCGCCAGGGTGAGTGCCAGCCGGATGCCGGTTGCCCCGAGCGGATGGCCGATGGCAATGGCGCCGCCATTGACGTTCAGCCGGTCCTCGTCGAGGCCCAGTTCGTCCACGCAGGCCAGCGTCTGGGCGCCGAACGCCTCGTTGATCTCGATGCGGTCGATCTGGTCGAGGCGCATCCCGGCCGCCTCGAGCACGGCACGGATCGCCGGGGCCGGCCCGATGCCCATGATCTGCGGTGGCACCCCGACGGCGGCGCTGGCCAGAACGCGGGCCAGCGGACGATGACCGTTGGCCTTCGCGTACCCCGCCGAGGCCACGAGGACCGCCGCGGCACCATCGACGATGGCCGAGGAGTTGCCGCCGGTCTGTACCCCCCCGAAGGCCGGACGCAGTCCGGCCAGCACGTCGTAGGGGGAGGGACGGACATGGCTGTCGGTGGTGACCGTCGCGGTGCCGCGCGGCAGACGGATGCCGCGCGTTTCGAGACCCTCGACCTCGAACGCCTCGCTGACCACCGGCGCGATCTCTGCGGCCAGTATCCCGCTGTCGCGTGCCGCCAGCGCGCGCTCGAAGCTGCGCGCGGCGAACCGATCGACGCGCTCGCGGCCGATGCCGTACTGCCTGGCGAGGGTCTCCGCCGTGTCGCCCATGTTGACGCGGCCGGCGGGGTCGTAGAGTGCCTCCCACAGGAAGTCCTTGAACTCGACCCTGCCCATGGTGAAGCCGTTGCGGTGGGTATAGGCGGCGACCGGATTGCGGCTCATCGATTCGCAGCCGGCCGCCAGCGTCAGCTGCACCCGGCCGAGCGAGACGCTGTCGGCCGCCTGGGCGATGACCTCGAGCCCGGTGCCGCAGATACGTTGCACGAGGTGCGCCGGGGCCTCGATCGGGGCGCCGGCATAAAGGCCGATATGGCGGGGCGTGACATAGGCATCGAACGAGGCCTGGGCCATCGATCCGGCGATCGTGTGGCCGATGTCGGCCGCCCTGACGCCGGTCTGTTCGATCGCGGCCCGCGCCGCCTTGATGCCGAGGTCGATCGGCGAAATCTCCGCGAGCGCGCCGCGATAGTCGACGAACGGCGTGCGGGCCCCGCCCAGCAGCCAGGCATCCGCGAAAGTGAGGCGAAGCCCGTGGCTCATGTCTGCTCCCCTGTGCGCGCGAGCACGAAGATCCCGGCCCCTGGCGGCTCGGCGTAGAGTGCCGCCACCTGGTCCGGCCGGTGGCTGCGCACCGCCCGCTGGTTGATCGAGCCCTTGTCGGTGATCTCGCCCCGGTCGATATCGGGCGGATCGGCGAGCAGCAGCGCCCGCGCCACATGGTTCGAACTGCCGGTGGCCTGTCGCGCCAGCGTGGCAAGGCTCTCCCCGAAGCGTCGCTGCACGGCCGGATGGGCGAGTACCGTCGACGCATCCGTGCCGGGCGGCAATCCGACCAGCCGTGCGCAGGCATCGCTGTCGGGCAGGATCATGGCGCCGATGAAGTTGCGGTCGAGCCCGGTCAGTACCACGTCGCGGATCAGCGGCGCGCAGGCGGCGATCACCGCCTTGCGGACGGCGGCAAAATTCACCCAGGTCCCGGTCGAAAGCTTGAAATCCTCGGTGACCCGGCCGTCGAAGACGAAGCCCTTGCCGAGGTCGGAGGGGTCGGCGTAGCGCACCGCATCCCCGATCCGGTAGAATCCCTCCTCGTCGAAGGCCTCCGCCGTCCGTGCCGGGTCTCGCCAGTAGCCGGGCGTGACGTTGGGGCCCTTGAGGCGGAGTTCCGTCTTGTCCTCGTTCGGCACCAGCTTGATGGTCATGCCGGCCGCCGGCAGCCCGATATGCCCGGCCTCCTCGACGGGCCAGGTGGTGGTGAAGGCGAAGGGCGCCGTCTCGGTCGAGCCATAGCCGGTGATGATCATCACCCGCCCTCCGGTCTCGGCGCGTGCCGCCCGGTCGAGCCCCTCGAACACGTGCTGCGACAGGCCGGCGCCGGCATATTGCAGCAGCCTCAGCCGGGCGAACAGGTTGCGCCGCGCCTCCGGATGCGTATCGAACGCGGCGACCAGGAACTCGTAGGCCTTGGGTACATTGGTGAAGAAGGTCGGCTGCACCTGGCACAGATTCTCCAGCGTCCGGCCGAAGCGGGCCGGCGTCGGCTGTCCGTCGTCGATATGGAACGTGCCGCCATTGTAGATGGCCATGCCGGTGTTGTGACTGCCCCCCGCAACGTGATTCCACGGCATCCAGTCGAGCAGGACGGGCGGTTCGTCCGCGACGAACGCCAGCGCCTGGCGGATCATCTGCTGATTGCACGCCATCATGCGGTTGGTGGTGATCACCCCCTTGGGCAGGCCGGTGGAGCCGGAGGTGAACAGGACCTTGGCCACCGTGTCGGCGGTGATCGCGTCATGGGCCGCCGCCACCGCCGAGGTGACCGGGGTGGCGAGGAGATCCGCGAAGGTCTGCACCGGTCGGCCGTCGGGCGGATCGGTGCGCACCACGAGGGGGATGTCGGCCGGGAAGGCGGCAGCGATCGCCGGCGCGAAGCGCCTGCCCTCGCTGGCATACAGCAGGCCCGGGGTCAGCACGCCGGCAATGTGCTTGAGCTTGCCATGATCGGTCGAAAGCAGCGAGTAGGCCGGTGAGATCGGCGCGTAGGGAATCCCAACCCAGATCGCCGCCAGCCCGAGCAGGAAGTGCTCGATCTCGTTGCCGGAGAGGATGACCAGGGGACGCTCCTGCGACAGCCCGGCATCGAGCAGCGCCTGCGCCAGGGGCGGCAGGCGTTCCAGCACCTGGGCAAAGGTCAGCCGGCGCCAGCCCGCGCCCTCGCGGTCCGCAATCAGCACCGCATCGGGCGTGGACCCGGCCCAGGCTTCCAGTGCATCCACGATGGACCGCGGATACGGCCCCAGCGGCTCCACCGACCTGACGATGGTGGTGCCGTCGGTCCGGCGCTCGGCCTCCGCCGCCATGTTCCCCAGCCGCACTGCGCGAATGGGGGCGCCTTCCAAGCTCATGAGTTCCTCCCTCACGCCATATAGTTATGTACCATAACTATATTCCGCGCAAGGGGCGGCATGGGTCAGGGACGGTATCCGGTGTCGATCAGCGCCCGGCCGCTCGTCAGGCGGGACACGCAGGCGCACATCCGCCGGTTCTCCGCCTTCTGCCCGGCGCTGAGAAACACGTCGCGATGATCGATCGGAGCGTCGGCCTCGAGCACGGTGACGGCGCAGAGTCCGCACTCGCCGCGCCGGCAGTCGGCAATCATCTCGACGCCGGCGCCGAGCAGGGCCTCGAGCAGGGTCCGGTCGGCCGGTACCTGCACCGTGAGACCGCGATTGAGGATGTCGACGGTGAACGGCTGCTCGGCAAACCGGCCGCTGTCGCCGAAGCTCTCGTAGCGCAGCCGGCCGGCGGGTCGGCCCGCCGCGGTCCAGGCGGCCTTGGCATCCTCCAGCATGCCGATCGGGCCGCACAGGTAGGCCTCCGCGTCGGCTGGCAGTGCCGCGAACTCGGCAGCGAGGTCGATGCGGTCGCCTGCGGCGCTGTCGCAGAGCACCAGGCGCTCGCCCAGCAGGTCGCGCAGGTCGTCGGCAAACGCCATCCGACCCGGGGTGCGGGCGGCATAGACGAGACGCAGCGACGCACCCCGCGCCGCCAGCGCCTGCGCCATGCCGAAGATCGGCGTGATGCCGATGCCGCCGGCAATCAGCAGGTAGTGCCCGGCCCGCCAGCCGAGTTCGAAGCGGTTCTCGGGCAGGGTCAGGCGAACCGCCTCTCCGGGCACCAGCCCCCACATGTGGCGCGACCCGCCCCGGCCATGGGGATGGCGTTTCACTGCCACCGCCAGCCGTCCGGGCGGCGCGGGCAGGGCGGTGTAGGTGCGGACCGCCGCGGCGCCGTTGATCTCGACCCTCACATTGATGTGCGAGCCGGGGTCGAAGCGCGGTACCGGGCCATTGACGTCGAACACGATGTGCCGGACGTCGTCGGCGATCAGCCAGGACTCGAGAACGTGGGCATCGCGCCATTCGATACGGTTGCGCATGTGCCGGCCCTATCCCACGACCAGCGACAGGGCGGACACGCGGCGGATCAGGCTGCGATCCTCGTCCAGCACGTGCTCGAGATTGTGGCGGGCGAGGCGCGCGTGTTCCCGCGCGAGGCTCTCGGCGCGCGCCCCTTCGCGCAGCTCGATGGCACTGACCATCGCCCGGTGCTGCGCCTGGGCGCCGTAGAGCGAACGGCGGAACGCCGGCACGTCCGCCTGCTTGTCGAGGAACGCGCTCGGCGAGGCGAAGGGCAGGCTGGTCACCCGCTCGATCTCGCGCCGGACGGTCCGGCTGCCGAGGCTCCAGAGCAGTTCGTGAAAGGCGGCGTTGAGATCGACATAGCGGTCGAAATCCATGTCGGCGATGTCGCCGCGCAGGCTTGCGTCGAGCTCGCTGAGCAGCCGGTGCAGTTCGGCCAGCCGTGCCGGGGCGAGGCCGCGCTCGGCCACGAGGCGCAGGGCGGTCCCTTCGAGCACGCCGCGCAGTTCGATCGCGTCGATGACGTCCTCGCGACTGAAGCTGCGGACCGCATAGCCGCCCGACGGAATGGCATCGACGAGGCCCTCCTGGCCGAGGCGGGCCAGGGCGGCGCGCAGCGGGGTGCGGGAGATGCCGAGTCTTTCGGCCAGCGCCACCTCCGAGAGTCGCGCACCGGCGCGAATCTCGCCCGAGACGATGAGGTCGCGCACCCCCATCAGCGCCCGCTGCGACTGGATGGCCCGGTCGGACTTCTCGATCATTCGGCAGCCTCGCGTACGGCGCTTTCCTCGGCGATCATCCGTTCGATCAGGCGGCGCGCCCACATCGAGCCGGCATCGATGTTGAGATTGTAGATGACGTGGTCGGGGTTGGCCTCGATCGCCTTCTGCTGCGCGGCGAGGATGCGCTCGTCCTCGCGGAAGATCGCGGCCACGCCCTCGCGCAGCGCATGCGTGCGCGCCTGCTCGTCGATGCGGTAGTTGCGGGCGAAGGCCCAGAAATAGTGGCAGGTGCGGTCGGTCTCGGGCGTCATGGTGTTGAGCACGAAGCCGTTGACCCCCTGGCTGCGGTCACCCTGCGGGGCCCCCGTGCCGGTCGGCGCCACCCCCACGTCGATGGCGATGGTCGACGGGGCCTCGAAACGGATGATCTGCCAGCGATCCACATTGCCCGGCTGACCCAGCTGGCCCCGCCAGAAGGGCGGCGCATCGATGTCGATCATCCAGCGGGTGATGGTGGCCGTGCGCTCGCCGTGGGTGGCCTCGAACGGCGCCTCCGCCACGGCCCGGTTGCCGATCGAGGAGCCGTGCACATAGGTCTCGTGGGTGAGGTCCATCAGGTTGTCGACGACCAGCCGGTAGTCGCACTCGGCATGGATGTACTTGCCATCGGCGGCCCAGTCCGGATCGTCATTCCAGTGCAGGTCCGGGATCAGGGCGGGGTCGGCCAGGGCCGGCTCGCCCATCCACAGCCAGACGAAGCGGTGCCGCTCCACCAGCGGATAGGACTTCACGCAGGCCGACGGATTGATCGTCTCCTGGGACGGCATGTATACACATCGGCCTGAGTCATCGAATTCGAGGCCGTGATAGCCGCAGATCACGCCGTCCCCGTGCAGCGTCCCCAGCGACAGCGGCAGCAGCCGATGCCAGCAGGCATCGGCAAGCGCCACCGGCGTGCCGTCCAGCTTGCGATACAGCACGATCGGTCGATTGCAGATGGTCCGGGCGAGCAGGTTCCGCTGCACCTCGACATCCCAGGCGGCGGCGTACCAGGCATTTTCCGGATAGGCGCGTGCGGCCATCGGCGCTCCCCTCGTTGCAGCGGCTTCGAGGTCCAATGAATACGAGATGTATACATATGGCAAGAATGTTGTTGCCAGAAGGCGCCGATCGCGCGATCACTCGCTCGCCGTTCGAGGAGGACAAACGCATGCCTGCCACCCTGTCGAAACCCCCATACCGCGCCGACATCGTCGGGAGCTTCCTGCGCCCCGACGCCCTCAAGGCGGCCCGCAAGGCGCGGTTCGAGGACAAGCGCCTGTCGGCCGAGGACCTCGGGCGGATCGAGGACGAGGCGATCATCGAGGTGATCCGCATGCAGGAACAGGCGGGACTCAAGGCGGTGACGGACGGCGAGTTCCGCCGTGCCTGGTGGCATTTCGACTTCATGGGCATGCTCGACGGGCTGGACATCGTGCAGCGCGAGGGCGGCGGCATCCAGTTCCATGGCGTTGCCACTCGCGCCGACGTGCCGGTGATCACCGGTCCGCTGAGCTTTCCGCCCGACCATCCGATGCTCGAGCACTTCAGGTTCGTCGCGGCGCATACCAGCGTGACCCCGAAGATTTCCATCCCCGGCCCGAGCGCCATCCACTTCCGCATCGCCGAGAGCGACATCGCGGTGCCCGAGTACAAGCACGATGCCGAGGCCTATTTCGAGGCCATTACCGCCACCTACAAGGCGGCGGTCGCGGCCTTCTACGCCGCCGGCTGCCGCTACCTGCAGATGGACGACATCTTCTTTGCCTACCTGTGCGACCCCAAGATCCGCGAGCAGCGCAAGGCGCGCGGCGAGGACCCCGACTGGCTGATCGAGCGCTATGCCTGGATGATGCACGACGCGATCAAGGACCGCCCCGACGACATGCTGATCGGCATGCACATGTGCCGCGGCAACTTCCGCTCGACCTGGGTGGCCGAGGGTGCCTACGACCCGGCCGCCGACGCGGTGTTCAACCAGACCGATGTCGACATCTACTTCATGGAGTACGACACCGAGCGCGCCGGCGGGCTGGAGCCGCTGCGCCTGCTGCCCAAGGGCAAGCAGCGGGTGCTGCCGGGCTTCATCACCACCAAGACGGCCGAACTCGAGGACATCGACGATCTCAGGCGCAAGTTCGATGCGGCGTCGCAATTCGTCAGCCTCGACCAGCTCGGCATCGCACCGCAATGCGGCTTCGCCTCGACCGAGGAAGGCAATGCCATCACCATGGACGACCAGCGTCGCAAGCTCGACCTGGTGGTCAGGACGGCGGAGAGCATCTGGGGCGGCGTCTAGGCAGGCAGCGCCTTACTCGGCTGGGGCAGTGAGGCCGATTGCCTGAGGCGCCCTGCGCCGTAACCGCGCAGCGGGTACGGTCGTGATGCCGCCACAACCGGCTTGACGGCATCACGAGCCTCCCATAGCCTTTTTAGAAATACTAAAAGGCAGGGCCTCCGATGGAGAAATCCCTCGAACCGGACGACGTCCGGCCGGACCAGACCATTCTGGGCGAGCGTCTCAGAGAGCGACGCCAGGCGCTCGGGCTGACCCTCAAGCAGGTGGCCGACGACGCGAGCCTGTCGGTGGGGTTCATTTCCCAGATCGAGCGCGGCATCACCACGCCGTCGCTGTCGTCGCTGGTCAACGTTTCGCGCGTGTTGGGCCAGCATGTCTCCTCGTTCCTTTCGCTGCCGCCCGGTACCGCGTCGCTGACGCGGCTCGACCAGCGCCCGCACTACGCGGTGGGCTCGAGCGCGCTGGTCTACGAGCGCATCTCGGCCGCCTTTCCCGGCTACCAGCTGACCACCGTCATCATCCACCAGCCGCCCGGCTACCGGTCCGAGCTCATCGCCCATGATGGCGAGGAGCTGTTCTACATGCTCGCGGGCGCCATGACCGTCGAGGTCGAGGGCGAGATATTCGTGCTCGAGGCCGGGGACTCGCTGCACTTCTCCTCGCAACGGGTGCACACCACCTGGAACCACGGCGATGTCGAGGCGGTGCTGCTGCACACCTGCACCATGGACGTGTTCGGCGATCGCGAGGGGCAGGAGGCTGCGGCGCCTCGGGCCGCCCGGTCCGCGCGGACAGCGGCGGGAGCAGCGGATGCCACGCCATCCCGACGCCGTCCGCCCGCCTCCCACAACTAGACCCATGCTCCCGAGGAAACCACAGATGGCTGACACCACGATACGCGTCGCGACCGATGTGGGTGGCACCTTCACCGATCTCGTCTGCTTCGAGACGAACCACAAGACCGGCGAGTCGCGCATCGTCACCGCCAAATCCGACACGACGCCGCTGAACTTCGAGCAGGGCGTGCTCAACGTGCTGAAGAAGGGGGTGTCGACCCCGCCGCGGTCGATTTCCTCGCTCACGGCACGACGGTCGTGATCAATGCCCTCACCGAACGCAAGGGCGTCAAGGTGGGACTGATCACCACCGAGGGGTTCCGCGACAGCCTCGAGATCGCCCGCGGCAATCGGCCGGATTTCTTCAACCTGCACTATGAGAAGCCCAGGCCATTCGTCCCCCGCTACCTGCGGCGTGAGCTGCCCGGCCGCGTCACCTACAAGGGCCAGGAACTGCGGTCGCTCGACCTCTCGGGTCTGCCGGCCATCCTCGACGATTTCCGCGCCGAAGGCGTCGAGGCCGTCGCCATCTGCTTCCTCCACTCCTATGCCAATCCCGGCCACGAGCAGGCCGCCCTCGAGGCGGTGCGCCGGCTCTGGCCGGAGGTGTCCGTCGTCTCCTCGCACCAGATCACCCGCGAGTGGCGCGAATACGAGCGTGCCTCCACCACGGTGCTCTCGGCCTATGTGCAGCCCACTGCCGAGCGCTACCTGTCGCGCCTTGCGGCGGGACTTGCCGACCAGGGCTTCCGGCACAGCCCCTACATCATGCAGTCCAATTGCGGCGTCGACACCCTCGACTCCGTCTCGCGCATCCCCATCACCATGGTCGAATCCGGCCCCGCCTCCGGCTTCTGGGGCGCCGCCGAACTCGGCAAGCTCATCGGCGAGCCGAACGTGCTTGCCCTCGACATCGGCGGCACCACCGCCAAGTGCTCGCTGATCGAGAACGGCGAGGTGAAGATCAAGACCGACTACTGGATCGAGCGCGACCGCACCTCCTCGGGCTACCCGATCATGGTGCCGGTGGTCGACCTGGTCGAGATCGGCAATGGCGGCGGCTCGATCGCCTGGGTGGACGACTATGGCAAGCTGCATGTCGGGCCGCGCTCGGCCGGCGCCGTTCCCGGCCCGGCGGCCTACGGCCGCGGCGGCACCAGGGCGACCACCACCGACGCCAATCTCTGGCTGGGACGCATCAACCGCGACTATTTCTGCGGCGGTGAGGTGATCGCCGACATGCAGGCGGCAGAAGCGGCTCTCGGCGAGGTGGCCGGCCAGCTCGGCGTCGGCGTCGATGAAGCGGCGCGCGGCATCATCCGCATCGCCAACAACAACATGGTCAATGCCCTGAAGCTCGTCTCGCTCAACCGCGGCCACGATCCGCGCGATTTCACCCTCGTCGTGTTCGGCGGCGGCGGTGCCATGCACGGCATGGCGCTGGCCGCCGAACTGGGCGTCAGGAAGGTGGTGGTGCCGGCCGGGGCCTCGGTGTTCTCGGCCTGGGGCATGATGATGTCGGACCTCAGGCGCGACTACTTCCTCACCCGTCTTGCTGACCTCAGGCCGGGCTCGGCGGCAGGCATCGAGGCGCTGTTCGCCGAGACCGAAGCGCAGGCCGTCGCCCAGTTCGAGGCCGAGGGCGTGCAGCCGTCCCGGGTCAAGTTCTTCCGCTACGGCAAGTTCCGCTACCAGAACCAGGAGCACACCACCGAGGTGCTGATCGCGGAAGGCCCCATCACCGATGCGCGCCTCTCCGAGATCGAGACGGCCTTCCACACCACCTACGAGCGGGAATACACCTATCGTCTCGCGGCGCCCGTCGAGATGGTCGGCATCCACCTCGTCGCGTCGGCCGAGGTCGGCAAGCTCACCATGCAGCAGCGCGAAGGCTCCGGCGCCGCCGCCGAAACGGCCCTCAAGGGACACCGTGACGTCGACTACGCGCTCGAGGGCGTGCACCGCGCCGCCATCTATGACGGCGAGCGGCTCGAGCCCGGCATGCACTTCGTCGGGCCCGCCATCATCGAGGACCCCGGCACCACCGTGGTAATCCACCCCGGCCAGCGCGTCTCGATCGACGGCTACGGCAATACCCACATCGAGCTCAACGGAGGAGACGGCCAATGAGCTACTCGGCCAGCGACCCGATCACCCTCGAAATCATCCAGAACTCGCTCCAGGCGGCCGCCGACGAGATGTTCGCCGTCATGAAGAAGACGGCGATGAGTTCGATCATCTACGAGGTGCTCGACATGGGCACCGGCATCACCGACGCCAAGGGCGCGCTGGCCTCGTCGGGCGCCGGCATCCCGGCCTTCGTGGGCATGCTCGACAAGGCGGTCAAGGTGATCGTCGCCAAGTTCGACAAGCCCGGCGACATCGAGCCGGGCGACGTCTTCGTCACCAACGATCCCTACTATGGCGGTGTCACCCACCTCAGCGACATTGTCGTGGCCATGCCGGTCTTCGTCGGTGATCGGATCATCGCCTGGACGGCAAATATCGCGCACAATTCCGACGTCGGCGGCATGGCGCCCGGCTCGCTGAGCGGCAACGCCACCGAGATCTTCCAGGAAGGCCTGCGTCTTCCCGCCATCAAGATGATCTCGCGCGGCGAGCCCATCCGCTCGGTGATGGACATCATAAAGGTCAATTCCCGCATGCCGGACGTCCTGGAAGGCGACGTCTGGGCGGCGATCGCCTCGGTCCGCATCGGCGGCCGGCGGCTGGTCGAACTGGCGGAAAAGTACGGGACCGACACCTTCGAGACGGCGATGACCTCGTTCCTCGATTTTGGCGAGGTCGTCACGCGACGGGCGCTCGCCAACCTCCCCAAGGGCACCTTCGAACTGACCGAAGAGCAGGACGACGGCCAGTTCTTCAACGTCAAGGTCACCATCTCGGACGAGGCCTTCGTCGTCGACCTGCGCGACAATCCCGACCAGGCGCGCAATCCGGTCAATACCAGCCGCGACGGCGTGATGGTCGCGGCCCAGCTGATCGTGAAGTCGCTGACCGATCCGTACTCCGCCGCCAATGAGGGCTCGTTCCGGCCGATCCGGCTGCTGACCCGCCCCGGCTCGGTGTTCGAGGCCATGGAGCCGGCGCCGATCGGCTTCTACTACGAGGTGCTGCTGCGCGTTTATGACCTGATCTGGCGGTGCCTCGCCCCGCATATGCCGGACCGGCTGGCGGCCGGCCATTTCGCCTCCGTGTGCGGCACCTTCATCGGCGGTGTCCACCCCGACACCGGCCGGCAGTACACCATCATCGAGCCCCAGATCGGCGGCTGGGGCGGCAAGCCAGGGCGCGACGGCAACAGCGCCATCTTCTGCGGCTTTCACGGCGAGACCTACAATTGCCCGGCTGAAATCAACGAGGCGCGCAACGGGCTCTATGTCGATCGCATGGAACTCAACCTCGAGCCGGGGGGCGAGGGCAGGTACCGCGGTGGCCGCGGCATCGTCATGGATTACCGGCTGCGGGCCGACAACGGCTTTCTGACCATGGGCTACACCCGCTCGAAATTTCCCGCCTGGGCGCTGGACGGCGGGCGAGAAGGCAGCCCGAACTATGTGCGCTACCTTGGCAAGGATGGCACCGACCAGCGCTACTCCTTCGTTTCCGGCCTTACCACGCATACCGATGACGTGATCCGCGTCGTCACCGGCAATGGCGGCGGCATCGGCGATCCCAGGGAGCGCGACCGCACCCTGGTCGCGGAGGACATCAAGAACGGACTGATCACGCCGGAGCGGGCGCGAGAGGTCTATGGCTACGAGGCCTGACGGCCGCCCGCGGTGTCGGCCGGGTCTACTGGGCCGACCAGCCGGCGTACCAGCTGCGGAAGCGCTTCAGGGCCGCCGCCGCGAACGCCTTCTGGGTGGGGCTCAACTCGTCCTCGGGGTTGAAATGCAGCTCGTAATCCGCGTCGCCGTCGAGGAACAGCAGGTACTTGAAATAAAGCACCAGGTCGGTGCCGGCATCCCAGGTCGAGAGCACCATCAGGGCTTCTTCCAGTTCCTTGGCCTTGCGGCGGGCCGTCGCGTCGCCCTGCTGCCCCTGCTGGCACAGCGCGACGAGGTGCAGCACCTCGCGCGGCAGGCAGTTGCCGATGCCGGTAATGGCGCCGCCGGCGCCGCACTCGACGAAGCCGTGGTAGACCGCCGTGTCGACGCCGACCATCAGCGTCAGGTCGGGATTGCCGGAGGTGATGTGCTCGGCGGCATAGCTCAGGTCGTCCTCGCCGCCGAACTCCTTGAAGCCGACGAGGTTGGGGTGGTTCTGCCGCAGCGCGAAGAACAGCTCGGCGCGCGTCGCAAAGCCGTAGACCGGGCTGTTGTAGATCACTGCCGGCAGGTTCGGCGCGGCCCCGAGCAACGCCTCGAAATGCGCCTTCTGCGCGGCCGTCGAACTGCCGCGGGAGAGCACGCGCGGGATCAGCATCAGGCCGGCGGCGCCGACCCTGGCGGCATGCGCCGCATGCGCGACGGCGCTCTTGGTGTTGACCGCCCCGGTGCCCACGATGACCTTGATGCCCGCCGCAACCAGCCGCTCGACGCCTTCCATCCGCTGTGCATCGGTCAGCAGCGGCCAGTCGCCCATCGAGCCGCAATAGACCACGCCGGACATGCCCAGTCCGGTGAGTTCCTTGGCCTTGCGGACCAGCGCACCGAAATCCGGTGTGCGGTCGGGACGGCAGGGGGTCATCAGGGCGGGAATGCAGCCGGTGAAGGGCGACGTGGTCATCTTGGTCCTCGCTTCGCAAAGGCGTGGCAGGCGGCCCCGAGTGGCGCCGAGGGCCCCGCTTCGATTTGCTCTCTAGTGCTTAGCCTACAGTTTGTCGACACTAAAAATGGGACGCGCCCGGCATTCTCCGTCGGGAATCCCGTTGCCATTGCGCGGAATCGTATTTTCTATGTCGACAAAACCGCGGCGTCCGTCGGTCGCCGTATGCCGGGGGCGTGCTGATGGACATCGACGAGCGGGCATTGAGCGAAGCGGTGGCGGCCGGGTTTGCCGAACAGGTCGAGTGGTTGTCCACCCTGGTCGGCTTCGACTCGACGCGCGGCAACGAGGCCGCCTGCCAGGACTGGCTGGCGTCCGAATACGCCGCCCGGGGCTGGCAGGTCGACCGCTACACGCTCGATCAGGTGCCGATCGAGGGCATGCCGGGATATTCCCCCGTCGTCGATGCCGACTATTCCCGCGCGGTGCAGGTTGTCGCGACGCACCGCGTGGCCGAACCTGCGGGACGCAGCCTGATCCTGCAGGGGCATATCGACGTGGTGCCCACCGGCGCCCCCGAACTGTGGGAGCAGGATCCGTTCGAGGCCCGCATCGTCGATGGCTGGATGCACGGGCGCGGCGCCGCCGACATGAAATGCGGCGTCTCCGCCATGGTCTTTGCGCTCGATGCGCTGCGCCGTCTCGGCTACGTGCCGGCCTCGACCGTCCACGTCGAGACCGTCAGCGAGGAGGAGTGCACCGGCAACGGCGCGCTCTCGACACTCGTCCGCGGCTACCGCGCCGATGCCGCGCTGATCCCCGAGAGCATGGGGCACCGGATCATCCGGGCGGAGCTGGGGTCGGTGTGGTTCCGCCTGCGCATCCTGGGGCAGCCGGGACACGTGTTGGCGAGCGCGGCGCCGGGGGCGCACGCCATCCTCGCCGCGACCGACTACATTGCCGCCCTGCAGCAGCTGACGGCGGAGATCAATGTCGAGGCGCGCCACCACCCCTATTTCGGCGCGATCGAGAATCCGGTGAAGTTCAATCCCGGCAAGATCCGTGGTGGCGACTGGCTGGGCTCGGTCCCCTCCTGGTGCGAACTCGAATGCCGGCTTTCCGTGCTGCCCGGCCACGCCCTGCCCGAGGTCCGGGCACGGGTGGCGGCGACCGTCGAGGCCTGCGCGGCCCGGCTCGGCACGGCCGCCCCGGCACTGAGCTGGATCGGCTTCCAGGCCGACGGTCACGTCTTCGGGCCGGGCACCGAGGCCGAGGCCGTGCTGGCCCGGGTGCACTCGGCGGTCGTGGGCGGCCCCCTCGAGGGCGTCAGCCTCACCGCCACCAGCGATACCCGCTTCTACGACCTCTACTACGGCATCCCCGCGCTCTGTTACGGCGGACACGCCCGGGGCATGCACTCGCCGACGGAAGCCGTGGACCTTGCAAGCCTGCAGCAGACCACGGAAGTCATCGCCCGTTTCGTCGCCGAATGGTGCGGTTTGACCGCCGCCGGCTGATGCCGCATGCGATGGGCGGCCAAGGGGTGCCGATGCATCGCATGTTCTGTGTCGACAATGCGAAAGTTTACCGCTACTAAAATTACCGAGGGGCGAAAGGGCAGGCCGAGGTGTTCGACGGGGGTTGCGAGGCGTGGAGGCAGGACACGGTCCCGTGCAGGCCGTGCGATGGTCCGCTGATCGGTTCGAGGGCCTGTGCCTGGGCCTGGGCCTCGGTTCCCGGAGCACACCCATGACGCGAGCCACCATCTTCACCAATGCCCGGCTCCCCGACCTTGCCCGCGGCGCCCTGACGGCCCCGACGACGCTCACCGTCGCCAACGGCCGGATCCTCGGCGCAGGGCTGCCGGCCCCGGCGGAGGCCCGGATCGTCGATCTCGGCGGCCTGACGCTGATGCCTGGCCTCATCGACTGCCACTTCCACGTCGTCGCCTGGAGCCTCGATCTGTGGTCGAACGCCATCGCGCCGGACAGCCTTGCGGCCCTGCGTGCCGCCCGGGTGATGGAAGAACTGCTGGCCGCCGGCTTCACCACCGTACGCGATCTCGCCGGCGCCGATATCGGGCTGGTGCGCGGCGTCGAGGACGGCTTCATCAGGGGACCGGACCTCGTCATCTGCGGCAAGGGCCTGTCGATGACCGGCGGTCACACCGACCTGCGCCAGCGCACCGACACGCGACCCGATGCGCTCGCCTGGCGCCTGGGCAACATGGGCATCCTCGTCGACGGGGTGGACGAGGTGCGCCTCGCCTGCCGCCGGATGCTGAAGGAAGGCGCGCGCTTCATCAAGGTGATGGCCAATGGCGGCGTCGCCTCGCCGAACGATCCGATCGACGGGCTGCAGTACTCGGACGACGAGATCCGCGCCATGGTCGAGGAGGCGACGAACGCCAACACCTATGTGTCGGCCCATGTCTATTCCGATGCCTCGATCCGGCGCTGCGTCCGGCTGGGCGTCAAGTCGCTTGAGCACTGCAACCTGATCTCGGCCGATACCGCGAAGCTGGCTGCCGATGCCGGCTGCATCGCGGTGCCGACGCTCGCCGCCTATGAGGGCCTCAAGCGCGATGGCGCGGCCCTCGGCTTCGGCGCCGCCGAGATGGCCAAGCTCGACGTCGTCCGCGATGGCGGCCGGCGCTCGCTCGAACTGATGCGCGAAGCGGGCCTGCCGATGGCCTTCGGCACCGATCTCCTCGGCCCCCTGCGCAAGTATGGCGGGCTCGAGTTCGAGCTCCTTGCGCAGGTGCTGACGCCCACCGAGATCCTCTCGGGGATGTGGGAAGCGGGCGCCCGGCTGTGCCGCATGGAGGGCCAGATCGGTACCCTGGCCGCCGGTGCGCGCGCCCATCTGGTTGCCTTCGATGCCGACCCCTTTGCCGATATCGCCGCGCTGGGGCGGCCCGCTGAGACGCTGAAGCTGGTGATCAAGGACGGCACCATCCTGCACGACCGGAGGGTGCCATGACCCCCGATCTGCAGCACGCCTTCGCCCTGGCCGCCCGGCCCGACGCCGCCCGGCAGGTCTTCGCCTATGCCCACGCGGGCCTTGCCGAAAGCGTCGGCTCGCTGCTGACCACCGCGTCAGTCTACGATCTGGCTGCCATGCGCTCGCGCCGGGTCTGGACCGACGACGCCGCAGCCTACCCGACCGGCAATTTCAAGCGTCTCGAGCGCAACCGCTACTATGAGACGGTGATCGAGGGCCGGCGCCCCTTCAGTTCGACCACGATCGAGCAGATCGCCACGGTGTTCTTCGATCACGAGAAGATCAAGGCTCTCGGCTTTGAGTCCAACATGAACCTGCCGGCGATCGTCGACGGCGACGTCTTCGGTACCATCAATCTGCTGCATCGCCGCGGGCACTACACTGCCGAGCGCGTCGCGGCGGCCATGGTCTGGCAGCCGGTGGCAACGCTCGCCTTCCTGCTGCTCGCCCGCACCGGCTCGGAAACGGCGACGTTCCACGGCAGCGACGCCTCGCCGGCCGCCGGCGTGACCGAAGGATGAGTTTCGGCCGGGCCGCCTGCCGGCCCTGCCCGAGAAACGGCCCGGACAAGGACGGGCTGGACTACCAAACCAGGGGACACAGTGCCCCCTGCAACAGGAGAACGTGATGACCCGGAAACTTCTCGCAGCCCTGCTTGTCGCTACAGCCCTCAGCCCGGCGGCCGCACTTGCAGACGACCCGATCCGCCTCGCCTTCCTCGCCGCCTCCAGCCAGAACGGCTACAACGACGCCACCTGGCAGGGCGTGCAGGCGGCCGCCAAGGAGGCCGGCAATGTCGAGGTCGAGATCTTCGACGGCGAGTTCAACGCCGCCGTGCAGTACGCGCAGGTCGAAGACATCATCGCTGGTGGGCGCTTCGACGGCATCATCGTTGCGCCCAACGACACCGTTGGCATCGCCACCGCGCTCGAGGAAGCGACCGAAGCTGGCCTGCTGGTCGCCTCGGTGCTGTTCCCGGTCGGTCCCGACCTGACCGTCATGACGCCCCAGGTCAAGGGCCTGACCACCACGGTCGCCTCCAACCCGGTGATCGGCGCCACCGCCGGCGCCGAGGAAGTGGTCACGTTCTGCGAGGGCAAGGACCCCTGCAAGGTGGTGATCATGATCGGGCAGTTGCAGTTCCCGTTCGACAACCTGCGCTACCAGACGTTCCAGACCGTCCTCGGCCAGCACGCCAACATCAAGGTCGTGGCGACCGGTGAAGGCAGCTACAGCCCCGACGCCTCGCTGACCGCCTTCCAGGACATTCTGCAGGCCAATCCCGAGATCGACGTGGTGCTGTCGAACGCCGATCAGCACCTGCTCGGCGTCGAGATCGCACTCAAGGACGCGGGCATCCCGATCGAGCCGATCTATCTGATCGGCGGCGGCCTCAATGCCATCACCGTCGACAAGATCAGGGAAGGCCTGTTCGATGCAACGGCGTCGGGCTACCCGTTCTCGGAAGGATTCTATGCGGCTGACGCGCTGATCCGGGCCAAGCAGGGGGAGACGGTGCCGAACTGGATCGACCCGGCGACGCTCGCCAAGAACCCGCCAATCGTCACCAAGGAATGGCTCGACGCCAATCCCGATTTCGTCGCGGAGTGGGAGGGCTGATCCTCCTCCGACTTCGGGCCGGGGACGTCTCCCCGGCCCACCCCCTGAACCGGTGCAGGTGGTAGGGCCATGGCTGCAGGACAGACCGCCATCCGTGTGCGAGGCGTTGCCAAGAGCTTCGGCGGGACACGCATCCTCGACGACATCGACCTCGACATCGACGCCGGCACCGTGCACGCGCTGGTCGGCGAGAATGGCGCCGGCAAGTCGAGCCTCGGCAAGATCGTCGGCGGCTACTACACCCCCGACGAGGGCGAGGTTTCGGTCTTCGGCGAGCGGGTCACCCGCTTCACGCCCCGCGAGGCGCTGAGCCGCGGCGTCGCCATGATCCACCAGGAGCTGCAGCTCGTCCCCGAGCTCAACGTCGTCCAGAACGTCTTCCTCGGCCGCGAGAGCGCCCGTGGCGGCGTTCTCACCAGGGGCGACGAGGAGCGCTTCGCAGCGCTCGAGAAAACCTGCGACTTCGGCATCGATCCCCTCGCCAAGGTGGCGCGCCTGCGCATCGCGGAGCGCCAGAAGGTCGAGATCATGCGGGCCATTGCCCGCGACGCCCGCGTCATCATCATGGACGAACCCACCTCCTCGCTGACGGAGGATGAAGCCGATCGCCTGCACGAGGTCATCCGGCGGCTGAAGGCGCAGGGCAAGACCATCATTTATGTGAGCCACTTCCTCGACCACATCATCGCCAATTGCGACAACGTCACGGTGATGCGCGACGGTCGCGTGGTGCGCACCTCCCCGATTGCCGGCGAAACCAAGAAGTCGCTGGTCGATTCCATGCTCGGTCAGGAATCCGACATCCTGTGGCCAGAACTGCCGCCGGCTCCGGACGGTTCCGTCGCTCCCATCGCCGAGCTGCGCGGCGTTGCGACGCATTCGGGGCTCAACGGCATCTCGCTGACCATCCGCCCCGGCGAGATCGTCGGCCTCATCGGCCTGGTCGGCTCGGGGCGAACCGAGGTGGCGCGCGCCATGTTCGGCGCCGACCCGATCACTGCCGGCCAATACCTGATCGCGGGCGAGCCGCAGGGCCGTCTCAATGTCCGCGACGCGGTGCGCCGCGGCGTGGCGCTGGTGCCGGAGGACCGGCGCAAGCAGGGCCTCGTCCTGACCCAGACCACCCGGCCCAACGTGAGCCTCGGCACGCTCGGCGCCATCAGCCGCAGCGGCATCCTCGATACCCGCCGCGAGGTGGCCCGGGTCAAGGAGATGATCGCGCATTTCGGCATTGTTCCGGGCCGGGTCGATGGCCGGGTCGCCCGCTACTCGGGCGGCAACCAGCAGAAGGTGCTGCTGTCGAAATGGGCGGTGGCGCGGCCCCGGATCCTGATCCTCGACGAGCCCTCGCGCGGCGTCGACATCGGCGCGCGCCAGCGCATCCACGAGTTCATCGTCGACATGGCGCGCCAGGGCATGGGCGTGCTGCTGATCTCCTCCGAGCTCGAGGAAGTGATCAACCTGTCCCACCGCTCCTACCTGATGAGTGATGGCCGCATCTTCGGCGAGGCCCCGTCCGCCTCGCTGACCGTGGAGTCTGCCCTTCACCGCGTCTTTCTCGAACAGAACCGCCGCTCCGTTCCCCAGGAGGCCGCTGCCCAATGACCGACACCACCCTCAAGACCGCCGCGCGTCCGCCCCGCAGGATTCGCATTGCCGACCTGGCGCGCGAGTACGGCGTGCTGGTCATCATCGTGGTCCTGCTGGTCGCCCTGACCATGCTGTCGGGCTCGTTTCTGACGCCGCGCAATCTGCTCAATATCCTCAACCAGTCGACACCGCTGTTCATCATCTCGTGCGCGCTGACGCTGGTGATCATCGGCGGCGGCTTCGACCTGTCGACCGGCGCGATCTTCGGAGTGGCCTCGGTCAGCGCCGGCTGGCTCGCCGTGAGCGTCGATCCGTTCTTCGCCATCGTGGCCGGGCCGGTGATCGGCATGGTGCTCGGCGCGCTCAACGGCGTCATCATCACCGCGTTCAACGTGCATTCGTTTCTGGTGACGCTGGCAACCAGTCTGGTCTATCGCGGCATGGCGATCCTCGTGACCAATGGCAAGCTGATCCCGGTTCGGATCGAGGAGTTCTCCTGGCTCGGCCGGCAGAAGCTCGATCTGGGCGGCGGCGTGGCGGTCAATGTCGCCGTCATCGTCATGCTCTGCTTCATGGCGCTGATGATGTTCGTGCTCAACCGCACGACGCTGGGCCGCGCCGTCTTTGCCGTCGGTGGCAATGAGGAGGCGGCACTGCTCTCGGGTATCCGCACCAATCTGGTCAAGATCATCACCTTCGCCATCTCCGGCGCTGCGGCGGGGCTCGCCGGCGTCATCACCGTGTCGCGCCTCTCCATGGCCGAGCCGCAGGCCGGCACCGGGCTCGAGTTCGAAGCCATCGCCGCCGTCATCCTCGGCGGGACCTCGATCATGGGCGGCGCCGGCGCCGTCTGGCGCTCGATGGCCGGCGTGCTGCTGATGGCGCTGATCGGCAACGGCTTCAACATCCTCAACGTCAACCCGTTCTTCAAGGATCTGACCACCGGGGTGATCATCGTGCTCGCCGTGGCCCTCGCCGCTGCCGGCAACCGCAGATGATGTAGCACCGCGCCGCGCGCTGCCCCTGTTCGCCGCCCAATTTCCAAGAGACCTCCATGCCCGACAAGATCATCCGCGTTGCAACCGATGTCGGAGGCACCTTCACCGACCTGGTGCATTTCGAGACCGATACGCGGACCGGCCGGCAGACCGTCAGGACCGAAAAGTCCGACACCACGCCGCCGGATTTCGAGCAGGGCGTGCTCGCGGTGATGCACAAGGCCGGCGTCGATGTCGGCGCGGTGGACTTCTTCGCCCATGGCACCACTGTGGTGATCAACGCGCTCACCGAGCGCAAGGGCGCGCGCGTCGGGCTCATCACCACCAGGGGCTTCCGCGACGTGCTGGAGATCGGGCGGGGCAATCGCCCCGACTTCTTCAACCTCATGTACAGAAAGCCCGAGCCCTTCGTCGAGCGCTACCTCCGGCGCGAAGTGCCAGGACGCATCGATTTCAAGGGTGGCGAGCAGGTGCCGCTCGATCTCTCCGGTCTCCCTCGGATCGTCGCCGACTTCCAGGCCGATGGCGTCACCGCCGTCGCCATCTGCCTGATCCACGCCTACGCCAATCCGGCGCACGAGGAGGCCGTGCTGGCCGAACTGCGCCGGCTCTGGCCCGGCGTCGCCGCCGTCGCCTCGCACCAGATCACCCGTGAGTGGCGTGAGTACGAGCGCACCTCGACCACGGTGCTCTCGGCCTATGTGCAGCCGGCCGCCGAACGCTATCTCGAGCGGCTGGAACGGGGGCTGCGGTCCGAGGGCTATGCCGGCAGCCTCTACATCATGCAGTCCAACTGCGGTGTCGATGCCGTCGCCTCGATCAAGCAGACCCCGATCACCATGGTCGAATCCGGCCCGGCCTCCGGCTTCTGGGGCGCCGCAGAACTGGGCCGCATCATCGGCGAGCCGGACGTGCTGGCCCTCGATATCGGCGGCACCACCGCCAAATGTTCGCTGATCAAGGGCGGCCATGTCGCCATCAAGACCGACTACTGGATCGAGCGGCACGGCAAGTCGGCCGGCTACCCGATCATGGTCCCGGTGGTCGACCTGGTCGAGATCGGCAACGGTGGCGGCTCGATCGCCTGGGTCGACGATTTCGGCAAGCTGCACGTCGGCCCCCAGTCGGCCGGCGCCATGCCCGGCCCGGCCTCCTACGGCCGCGGCGGCGACAAGGCGACGACGACCGACGCCAACCTCTGGCTCGGCCGCATCAACAAGGACTATTTCTGCGGTGGCGCGGTGGTGGCCGACATGGGCGCGCTCGACGCCGCCCTTTCGGACCTGGCCGGCAAGCTGGGGATGAGCAATGCCGAGGTGGCGCGCGGCATCGTGCGCATCGCCAATTCCAACATGGTCAATGCGCTCAAGCTGGTATCGGTCAACCGCGGCCACGATCCGCGCGACTTCACCCTGGTGGTCTTCGGCGGCGGCGGCCCGATGCACGGCGTGGCGCTTGGCAAGGAACTGGGTGTCCGCAAGGTGGTGGTGCCGCGCGGCGCGCCGGTGTTCTCGGCCTGGGGCATGCTGATGTCGGATCTCAGGCGCGACTACTTCGTCACCGAACTGATGGATGCGGACAACGTCACGGCGCTCGCGGCGCTGATCGATCGCACCAGGACCCGTGCCCTTGCCGACTTCGCGAGGGAGGGCGTCGTCGCCGACCGGGTCAGTCTCGTCCCTTTCATCCGGGCCCGCTACCAGAACCAGGAATTCGCCGTCGAGGTCCGGCTGCCCGGCGAGATGCCCGATGCTGCGACCATGGCGAAGCTGATCGCCGACTTCCACGACGCCTACGAGCGCGAGTACACCTACCGGCTCGATGCCGGCGTCGAGATCATCGGGCTGCACCTCGTTGCCGCGTCCGAGGTGGGCAAGCTCGAGATCGTGGCGCTGCCCAGGACCGGCGCGACGCTCGAGGCGGCGATCAAGGGGCGGCGCGCGGTCGACTACGCCACCGAGGGGGTGCACGAGGCGACGATCTACGACGGAACGCGTCTCGAGCCCGGCATGACCATGATCGGCCCCGCGGTGATCGAGGATCCCGGCACCACCGTCGTCGTTCACCCCGGCAACCGCGTCTCGATCGACGATTTCGGCAATATCCACATCGACATCCGGGGCTGAGACATGACCCACGATCCAGTCACCTTCGACATCATCCAGAACGCGCTCGAAGCCATCGCCGACGAGATGTTCGTCGCCCAGCGCAAGGCCTCGATGTCGGCCATCATCTACGAGGTGCTCGACCTCTCCTCCTCGATCCTCGATCCGAACGGCGACATCGCCGCCGCCGGCGCCGGTATCCCGGCCTTCATCGGCGTGCTCGACAAGGCAGTGAAGGGCATCCTCAGGAAGTTCCCGGTCGACGGCGTCAGGCCCGGCGACGTCTTTGCCTCGAACGATCCCTACTATGGCGGCGTCACCCACCTCAACGACATGGTGCTGGCGGCCCCGGTCTTCGCCGACGGTCGCCTCGTCGCCTGGGTGGCCGACATCGCCCACTGGAACGATGTGGGCGGCAATGTGCCCGGATCGATGTCGTCGGAAGCCACCGAGATCTTCCAGGAAGGTGTGCGCATCCCGGCCGTGAAGCTGTTCGCCGAGGGCGTTCCCAACCAGGCCGTGTTCGACATCCTCTACGTCAACACGCGCCTCCCCGATTTCCTCAAGGGTGATCTCTGGGCTGGCATTGCCGGTCTCCGGATCGGCGAGCGGCGCGTCCTCGAACTGATCGAGAAATACGGCACCGACACCTATCTCGCCGCCGTCGCCGACTACATGGATCTGGGCGAGCGCCGGGTGCGCGCCGCACTGCGGCGACTGCCCCCCGGCACCTACGACTTCTCCGAGGAGCAGGACAATGGCGCCGTGCATCGGCTGCGCCTCGTCATCACGCCGGACAAGTTCATCGTCGATCTGCGCGGCAACCCCCGGCAGGCCGGATCGAACAACTCCTCCCGCGAGGGTACCGAGATCGCCCTGCAGCTGGCCTTCAAGAACTTCACCGATCCCGAGGGGCCGGGCAATGGCGGCTGCTTCCGCCCGCTCGAGGTGATCACCGAGCCCGGTACCATCTTCCACGTCGTCGAGCCGGGAGCGCTCGGCTACTATTCGGAAGTCGAGATCCGGCTGTTCGACATGACGCTGCGGGCTTTGGCGCACCACTTCCCCGGCGTCGTGCCGGCCGGCAATTTCGCTTCCATCTGTGGCACCGTGATGGGCGGCAAGCACCCCGATACCGGGCGGCACTACACCATCGTCGAGCCGCAGGTCGGCGGCTGGGGCGCCTGGGATGGAAATGACGGCCCCTCGGGGCAGTTCTCGGGCTTTCACGGCGAGACCTTCAACTGTCCCGCCGAGATTGCCGAGGCGCGCTATGGCATGTTCGTCGACCAGGTGGCGCTCAATTCGGAGCCCGGCGGCGAGGGGCAGTGGCGCGGCGGCAAGGGCATCGAGGTGCACTACCGGGTGCGCGGCGACAACAACTTCCTCTCGCTCGGCTACACGCGCTCGCGCATGCCCCCCTGGGGCGTCGCCGGCGGCAATGACGGCTCGCTCAATTATGTCGAGCTGCGCCGTACCGACGGTCGGGTCGAGCGCTACGCCTTTGCCACCAATGTCGTGGTCAACACCGGCGACGTGATCCGCATCGTCACCGCCAATGGCGGCGGCTACGGGAACCCCGCCGACCGTCACGCCGCGGATATCGCCCGCGATCTGCGCAACGACTATGTCAGCCCCGCCCGCGCCCGCGAGGTCTATGGGATCGGCTGATCTCGGAGTTCGCCGAAAGGCGCAGCGGATCGTGCCGTCGACCATCCCGGGCGGCATTGTCGACAGATTGCACACGGGATAGCCTGTCCGCCGGTTGGGCGGCATTCGGACCCTGGAGGGTGGTGTGAGCGGCAAGTCGTATCGCGTATCGGCGGATATCGGTGGCACATTCACCGATCTGGTGTTCCAGGATGCCGAGACCGGCCATTGTGCGGTCGCCAGGTGCTGTCCACGCCGGCGAACCCGGCGCTGGCGGTGATCGAGGGTATCTCGGCGAGCCTGCCGCCCGATGCGCGGATCGATTTCTTCATCCACGGCACGACCGTGGGACTCAATGCCGTGCTGACCCGGCGCGGCGCCAGGGTGGCGCTGCTGACCACCGAGAACTATCGCGACGTCTACACCATCCAGGGCAATGACCGCCGCGAGATCTTCTCGATCCGCTGGCGCAAGCCCAAGCCGCTGGTGGCGCTCGCCGACACCTTCACCGTCAGGGAGCGGATCAACGCCCGGGGCGAGATCGAGACGCCGCTCGACACGCGCGAACTCGATCCGCTGATTGCCGCCGTCAAGGCCAATGGCTACCAGGCCATCGCCATCTGCTTCCTGTTCTCGTTCAAGAACGGCGCGCACGAACTGGCGGCGGAGGCCTACCTGAAGCAGCACCTGCCGGGCATCCCGATCACCCTCTCGCACCGGGTCTCGCCGGAATGGCGCGAATATGCGCGCACCTCGACGGCGGCGATGGACGCCTATGTCGCCCCGGTCGTCCGCAACTACCTCAATACCCTGGTCGATCGGCTGTCCGACCGCCTGCCGGGCGGCAGCGAACTGCACATCATGGAGTCGAACGGCGGCGCCATGACCGCCAAGGCGGCGAGCGAGACGCCGCTGCAGACCCTGCTTTCCGGCCCGGTCGGCGGGGCCATCGGTGGCGAGACGCTGGCGCGCACCCTGGGGCGGTCCAATCTCATCTGCGTCGACATGGGCGGCACCAGCTTCGATGCGAGCCTCATCGTCGACAGCCAGCCCTCTTCCTCCAACGAAGCCGAACTCGAGGGCCTGCCGATCCAGATGTCGATCATCGACATCAACGTCATCGGCGCCGGCGGCGGCTCCATTGCCTGGGAAGAGGCCAATGCGGTCCGCGTCGGTCCGAAGTCCGCCGGATCGGTGCCCGGTCCCGCCTGCTATGGCCGGGGTGGCACCGAGCCTACGGTGAGCGATGCCAATCTCGTGCTCGGCCGGCTCGACGGCGCCAATTTCGCCGGCGGCACGATGACGCTCGACTACGACAAGGCCCGTGCCGCGGTGCGCTCCATCGGCGACCGCTTCGGGCTCACCGTCCAGGCCATGGCGCAAGGCATCGTCGACATCATCAACGCCAAGATGGCCGACGCCATCCGCACCATCACCGTCCGGCGCGGTATCGACCCGCGCGATTTCGCCCTCGTCGCCTATGGCGGTGCCGGGCCGGCCCAGGCTGCGGCGCTCGCCGATCAGCTGGACATCGACGAGGTGATCATTCCGGTGCTGCCCGGCGCCTTCTCGGCCTGGGGCATGCTGCAGACCGACGTACGGCACGACTTCAAGACCACTTTCTACGGCTTCTGGGACCAGACCTCGCCGGACGACGTCGCCGCCGAGTTCGACAGACTCGAGGCCGAGGGCCGCGCCTACCTGGCGCGCGAGGGGCTGGAGGCGGACGCCATGAGCTTCGAGCGCCACGGCGACTTCCGCTACCAGGGGCAGGAATACGTGCTGACCATCCCGATCGTCGGCAACCCGGTCGACATGGCGGCGACCCGCGCCGCCTTCGACGCCGCCTACGACCGGCAGTACGGCCATTCGAGCCCGGACAGCCGGCTGGAGGTGGCAACGCTGCGCGTCGCCGCCATCGGCCGACTGCCGAGGCCTGGCATCCCCGATCCGGAGATCCGGCCGCGTCGACCCGATCGCATGCGCAAGGTCTACTTCGATGGTGCCGAACTCGACACGGCCATTCTCGAACGCGACCAGATCGGGCTTGCCGATACGGTGGAGGGGCCGGCGATCATCGAGGAGCCGACCGCTACCACCCTTGTGCCCCCCAATTGGCGAGGCCGCATCATCTCGGGCGGCCACCTGACCCTGACGCGCCAGCCGGTGGAGGCCTGAGCCATGAAGACCGCTGATCCGATCACCACCGAAGTCGTCCGCAACTTCGTCATCGCCTGCGCCCAGGACATGAACGCGGCGCTCTGGCGCTCGGCCTACTCGGCCGTCATCTACGAGGGCCGCGACAGCGCCGTCGTGCTGCTCGACGAAAAGGGCAACATGCTGGGCCAGTCGACGGGCGTGCCGCTCTTCGTCGGCGCCATCGATGCCTGCGTCAAGCTCGTGCTGGCCCGCTACGGCACCGACATGGCACAGGGCGACATCTTCATCCTCAACGATTCCTACCTGCAGGGTACCCACCTGCACGACGTCACCGCCGTCGGGCCGCTGTTCCACCGGGGCGAACTGGTCGGTTTCGGCGCCGCGCGCGCCCACTGGCAGGATATCGGCGCCATCGATCCGGGCTCGACCATGGGGTCGACCTCGATCTTCCACGAAGGCATCCGGCTGGGGCCGACCCGCATCGTCAAGCAGGGCAAGCCGATCCCCGAGTGGTACGACCTGCTGACCCGCAACACCCGCCTCAAGACCATGACGCTGGGCGATCTCAACGCCCAGATCAGCGCCATCCGCACCGGCGAGAAGCGCCTCAACGGCCTGCTCGAGCGGATCGGCGTCGCGACCTACCGCTCGGCCTGCGCCAACATCTTCGAGCAGGCCCGGCTCCTCGACATCGAGGCGATCCGCCAGCTCAGGGATGGCACCTATTATCGCGAGGGCTTCCTCGACGACGACGGCGTCACCACCGATCCGGTCAAGATCGCGCTCACCCTCACCATCGCCGGCGAGAAGATGATCATCGACCTCGCCGGCACCTCGGGACCGGTGCAGGGCTCGATCAACTGCGGCGCGGTGCAGACCGAGTCGCTGCTGCGCCTCGCCTACAAGACCATGATCAATCCCGACCGGGCGATCACCGGCGGTTCGTTCTCGACCATGGAAGTCCGCATCCCGGACAGCTGCCTGCTCAACGCCAGGGAACCGGCGGCCTGCGAGTGGTACTTCACCGGCCTCGGCCTGCTCGGCGACCTGATGATCTCCTGCCTCGGCGAAGCCATGCCCGAAAAGGCGACGGCGGCGCACTACGGCGACTCGATGGTCGCGGCCTTCTTCCAGATGGACAAGGGCGAGGACAGCTGGATCTCGGTCGAGCCGACCGCTGGCGGCTGGGGCGGCACCAATGGCGGCGACGGCGAAAGCGCACTGATCAACCTCGTCAATGGCGGCTTCCGCAACATCCCGGCCGAGGTCTACGAGACCAAGTTCCCGGTCCGCGTCGAGGAGTTCTCGCTGCGCCGCGACTCCGGCGGTGCAGGGCGCTGGCGCGGCGGCTGCGGCGTCACCCGCACCTACCTGCTGCTCGAGGATTGCTACGGCGCCCTCTGGTTCGAGCGCGCCCGCACGCCGGCCTGGGGCCTCGCCGGTGGCCAGTCGGGCGCCGGGCCGGTGAACGATATCGTCGCTCCGGGCGGCGAGGTCGAGCATCCCCTGAAGATGCGCGCCCGCGCCTTCCGCCAGGGGACGCGCATCGTCACCCGCACCGGCGGTGGCGGTGGGTACGGTGATCCGCTCGCCCGTCCGGTCGGCGAGGTGCTGGACGATGTCCGGGCGGGCCTCGTCTCGGTCGACAAGGCCTGGGCCGACTACGGCGTTCGCATCGCCCCCGACATGACGGTGGACCTGGCCGCGAGCCGGCCCCGCGCGACGATGTAGTCCGGGACAGGCGGGCGGGTCGCGAAAGCCCGCCCGCCGCACCGGCTTGCAGTCCACCCGCGGCGCCAGGCCGCGTCCTGGTGCCGCCACCGCCGGGGGCCGCGGCAGGTGGGGAAAGCCATTGACCTCGCGGTGCCGGGGGGAAGGGGGCGAGGATTGCGCCCGGATCCGATCGGCGCGGCTCGGGGCCAGGCGCCGGCAGGCCGCGGGGCGCCGGCCGGGTCGGCCGGGGGCGGCGCGGGGGGGGGCGGGTCGCGGGGCGGGCGGGGCGTTTTCCCCGTGGGGTGGGGGCGCGGTCTTGCGGTGGGGGGGGCCGGGGCGGGGGCGGGGCGGTGGGGCGGGGGGGGGGTGGGGGGGCGGTGCCGGGGGGCGGGGGGCGGGCTGGGGCCGCCGGCGGGGCCCCGCCGCCGGCGCCCCCGCAGCCGCGGCTGTCGGGGGGAGAGGCGGAATGGCGCATCCCAGCCGTCGCCAGGCCCGCCCCCGCCCGGGGGGGGGGGGGGGATGGCGCTGGTTGCGGCGGCGCAGGCGACTGCTGGCCCTCGCCCGCCCGCCGCGTTCGCCGGACCTGGTGACCGCAACAGGGCGGCGCTTCCCGCGGCGACGCGCGCCGTTCCGAGGCGGGCTCGACCGTCCTCAGGAACTGGTACGGCCTGATGCTGGAACTGGTGCGCCACACGGCCACCTACTCACCGCCCGTCGCCAGCCGTGCTTTCGGGTACCTGGGTGTCGCTGTTTATGAGGCCGCGGCCGGGGGCTCCGACCGGCTGGTCTCGCTCGCCGGCCAGCTCAATGGCCTCGAAGCCGTACCGCAGCGCGAGGCCGGAGCCGTTTACGACGAGGCGGTGATCGCCCACACCGTCATGGCCACCATGGTGCGCAGCTTCTTCAGCAATACCGGACCGACCGGCCAGCGGGCCGTCGCCGCCGCCGACCGGAAATGGGGCGCCGAGGCTGCCGTCGGCGTGCCCCAGGACGTGATCGAGCGGAGCACGGCCTTCGGCATCCTGCTGGCCGAGAGTGTTATCGAGTGGTCGAGAGGCGATGGCGGCGCCGAAGTCGAGAACCTCGGCTTCCCGCTCGACTACGCGCTGCCGAGCGGGGAGGGCAAGTGGGTGCCCACCAGCCCTATCGCCCTGCAGCAGGCGCCGCTGCTGCCGCAATGGGGCACCGTGCGCCCCTTCGCCGCGCCCATGGGCATCTCCTGCCCCATCCCGCCGCCGCCCGACTACAGCACCGACCCGCAGTCGCAGTTCTACCGCGAGGCCGTCGAGGTGCGGGATGTGTCCCGCGCCCTTACCGCTGAGCAGGCGGCGATCGCGCGCTTCTGGTCCGACGATCCGATGCTCTCCACCACCCCGCCCGGCCACTGGATCTCGATCGCCCTGCAGGTGGCCGAGGCGCAGCAACTGCCGCTCGACCGGAGCGTCGACCTCCTGGCCCGGCTCGGGGTGGCGATGTCCGACGCCTTCATCGGCTGCTGGCGCGAGAAATACGTCCACAATCTCATCCGTCCGATCAGCTACATCAGGAGCCAGATCGATCCGGCCTGGGAGCCGATCCTGATCACGCCGCCCTTTCCGGAATACCCCAGTGGCCACAGCACCGTGTCCGGTGCCGCGGCGACGGTACTGACCGCCTTCTTCGGCGAGGACTTCGCCTTCGTCGATGCCACCGGCTCGCCGGACGGCCGGCCCCCCCGGACCTTTCCGAGCTTCTGGGCGGCGGCCGACGAGGCCGGCATCTCGCGGCTCTATGGCGGCATCCACTATCGCGCCGCGATCGCATTCGGACTCGATCAGGGCCGTTGCATCGGTGCCTACACCGTGGCCCTGACGACCGGGAAATGACCATGGCCCGTTTGCCGCTCGCCGCTCGCCGTCGCCGCGGCGTTCTTCGCGCAGGAGGTCGGAGATCCGCACGTCGTCGAGGAGACCAAAAAGAGGGAGGAGAAAAGGAGAAAAAAGGAGAAGGGGACCCCCAGGGGCGATAAGGAAGGGAAGGACCCAAAAGAAAGGGGAGGAGAGAGAGGAAGGGTGGGGAAAATGCTACCACCCGGGGCCCCCAACCGGACCCACACCCCCCACCCAGTCCGGGCGCGGCGCCCGGCCGCGCGGCGGGCCGGGGGGGCCGGGCGCGGGGGGGGCCGGGCGGCCTCACCGCGGGGTCGCCGGCCTGTGCGACGACGGAATCTGGCCGATCTCGAGGCCAACCGGATCTACCTGCTCGAACCTGACCAGGCACCGGCGATCTTCACCCAGCCAGGGCAATAGCGGCGCCCCGAGGCATTCCGTGGCGGCAAGGCAGCCACCTGCCAGGGCCACTTGCTTGGGTCGGCCACCCCGACTCAGTATCGGGCATGCTGTCCGCGGACCTGTCCGTCCTCATCATCGACGAGAACCGCATCCGCGCCGCGATCATCGAGGCCGGGGTGCGTGAGGCCGGCCACGCGCATGTGTCGGTGATCCACGACGTCAACGCGAGGTCGCCCGTGCCATTGCCGCCAGTCCGCCTGACATCATCGTCATCGACCTGGAGAAGCCGCAGCGCGACATGCTCGAGCACTTCTTCTCGCTGTCCCGCGCCGTGCAACGCCCCATCGCCATGTTCGTCGACCGCTCCGATACCGGCATGATCGAGAAGGCGGTGGAGGCGGGGGTGTCGGCCTATGTGGTGGATGGCCTCAGAAAGGAACGCGTCAAGCCGATCCTCGAGATGGCCGTGTCCCGCTTCAATGCGTTTTCCCGGCTGTCGCGCGAGCTTGAGGCGGCGCGCGGCGCGCTCGAGGATCGCAAGACCATCGATCGCGCCAAGCACATCCTGATGCAGTCGCGCGGCATCTCGTAGCCGGAGGCCTATGCGCTCTTGCGCTCCACCGCCATGAACCAGAACCGCAAGATCGCCGAGATCGCGCAGAGCCTGGTGATGGCGGCCAGCCTGTTGGGAGACTAGCTGATGCCCGCGGACCTCGATCCCGTCATCGCCGGCTTTCTGCCGCTGATGGACAGCGTGTTGCTCGTGCTCGCCGCCGAGAAGGGCTTTGCCCGCGAGGAAGGGATCGATCTGGTCCTGGTGCGCGAGACCAGCTGGGCCAATATCCGCGATCGAGTCGCCGTCGGCCACTTCGATGTCGCCCACATGCTGGCGCCGATGCCGCTTGCCGCGGCCCTCGGTCTGTCGCCCTTCTCGGTGCCGCTGCTCGCCCCGATGGCGCTGGGGCTCGGCGGCAACGCCGTCACCGTCTCGACCGCGCTGTGGGGCGAACTCGAGGCCGCCGGCGCACCGGCCGATGCCGACGCGGTCGGCGTCGGCGCGGCGCTGTCCCGCGTCGTCCGCGCCAGTCGCCGCCGCCTGCGCTTCGGCGTCGTGCATCCGTTCTCGGGGCACAATTACGAGCTGCGCTACTGGCTCGCCGCCTGTGGCATCGATCCGGATCGGGACGTCGAGATCGGCGTGCTGCCGCCCGCGCTGCAGCCCGAGGCGCTGCGCGCCGGCACCATCGACGGCTACTGTGTCGGCGAGCCGTGGAACAGCCTGGCGGTCGAGCGGGGCAGTGGCCGCATCGCGACCCTGAAGAGCGCCATCTGGCGTTCCAGCCCGGAGAAGGTCCTGGGTCTCACCGAGTCCTGGGCCATGGCCAATCCCGCACTCCTCGCCCGGCTGCTGCGAGCGATCCACCGGGCTGCTGCCTGGCTTCGCGGACCGGAGGCGATCCTGGAGGCGGCAACGTTGATGGCCGAACCCCGCTATCTCGATCTGCCGGCAGCGCTGCTTGCCCGAGGCCTGTCCGGGCATCTGGTGCTTGACCCCCGGAGCCGGCTCGATACCGCCGATTTCTTCCTGCCCGAGCAGCGGGCCGCGACCTTCCCCTGGATCAGCCACGCCCTGTGGTTCTATTCCCAGATGGTGCGCTGGGGGCACGTCGAACACAGTCCCGACAATGCGCGCCGCGCCGCGGCGACCTTCCGCCCCGACCTCTACCGGGCGGCCCTGGCGCCGCTGGTGACGAACCTGCCGACCGCCAATGCCAAGGTGGAGGGCGCGCTGGCGAGCGCGACCCTGGTGACCGGGACGCGCGGCCCGCTCAGCCTCGGACCGGACGGTTTCTTCGATGGACGGATCTTCGACCCCGACCAGATCGAGGCCTACATCGCCAGCCAGTCGGACGGCCGGAGCGCCACTGCCTAAAATGGCGTCGATAGGAAGTAGTGCCGAAATAATAGGCTACATGCCGCACGGTTCGACATCCCGGCGTCTCCCCGGTCACGCCGACCTGACGGCATGCCACTGATTTCAATGGATAATCTGACAGACAGCAGCGTGGCACGCTTCCTGCAATGAACTTGGTCGAGCGCTGATTTGCGCATTCCGGGATGTCCAAGGACGGGCATCCCTCCCGACAGGCAAAGCCGCCGACAGATTTGTCCGCAACCCGTGCGGATGGTCTGCTGGCGGCTTTTTGTTTTGCAGGCGACTGGAGACACATGACGACCAACACCACCCGGCGCGGCTTCCTCAAGCGCGCCTCGGCGGCTGCAGCGGCGGCCGCCACCCCCGGCCTGCTCGGCTCCCCGGCCCGCGGCGCCGCTCTCGAGAAGGACCAGTTGACCTTCGGCTTCATCAAGCTCACCGACATGGCGCCGCTCGCCATCGCCTACGAGAAGGGCTTCTTCGAGGACGAAGGTCTGTTCGTGACCCTCGAGCCGCAGGCCAACTGGAAGGTGCTGCTCGATGGCGTGATCACCGGCCAGCTCGACGGTGCCCACATGCTGGCGGGCCAGCCGCTCGCTGCCTCGATCGGCTACGGCACCGCCGCACGCATCGTCACGCCCTTCTCTATGGATCTCAACGGCAACGGCATCACCGTCTCCAACGCCGTCTGGCAGGCGATGAAGCCGACGCTTCCGGTCGACGCCGACGGCCGCATCAGCCACCCGATTTCCGCCGCGGCCCTGCGGCCGGTGATCGAGAGCTACGCCGCAAAGGGGCGGCCGTTCAACCTGGGCATGGTGTTCCCGGTCTCGACGCACAATTACGAGCTGCGCTACTGGCTGGCGGCGGGCGGCATCCATCCGGGCTATTACGGGCGCGACGACACCTCCGGTCAGATCGCGGCCGAGGCCTATCTGTCGGTGACGCCGCCGCCGCAGATGCCGGCGACCCTCGAGGCCGGCACCATCGACGGCTACTGCGTCGGCGAACCGTGGAACCAGGCGGCGGTGTTCAAGGGCATCGGCGTGCCGGTGATCACCGACTACGAGATCTGGAAGAACAACCCCGAAAAGGTCTTCGGCCTCACCGCCGGCTTCGTCGATGAGCATCCCAACACCACCATCGCCGCTACCCGCGCCCTGATCCGCGCCGCCATGTGGCTCGATGCGGACGGCAACGCCAATCGCGCCGAGGCGGTCGAAATCCTGTCGCGTCCCGACTATGTCGGCGCCGATGCGGCGGTGATCGCCAACTCGATGACCGGCACCTTCGAATACGAGAAGGGCGACCGGCGCCCGGTCCCGGACTTCAACGTCTTCTTTCGGCACTTCGCCACCTATCCGTTCTACTCGGACGCCGTCTGGTACCTCACCCAGATGCGGCGCTGGGGCCAGATCGCCGAGAGCCGGCCCGACGCCTGGTACGCCGAGACCGCCCGGGCGGTCTATCGCCCCGACATCTATCTGGAAGCGGCCCGCCAGCTGGTCGCCGCCGGTCAGGCGGCGGAGGCCGACTTCCCCTGGGGCAGTGACGGCTACAAGCCTGCGACGACCGACTTTATCGACGGCGTCAGCTACGACGGCCGGCAGCCCAACGCCTATGTCGACAGCCTCACCATCGGCCTCAAGGCCGGCGACGTCGTCGAGGCGGTTGCCAACCGGTGACGATGCTGTCCCATCCTCGAACGGAAGCGCCCCAATGAACGCGACAAGCGACATCTCCCGCAGCACTTCGGCGCCTCGAGCCGGACGCCGCCAGCGGCTGTTCACTGGCATCGAACGCGCCGCGGTCTGGCTGTCGGCCCTTGGCCTCGGCTGGCTGGTACCCCTTCTGAAGATCGGTCTGGGCGACGATCCGCGTCCGCAACTGGCCGAGTTGCGCGACACTCTGGTGTTCCCGCTGCTCGGCATCGGGCTGTTCCTGCTCGCCTGGGGCAGCCTGGCACCGCAGGTGCAGACATCCCTCGGCGCCATCCCCGGACCGGCGCAGGTCTGGGAGCAGGCGGGCGCGCTCTGGGGCGATCATGTTGCCGAGCGGCAGAAGGAGGCCGAGTTCTACGTCCGTCAGGACGACCGCAACAGCAGGCTTGTCGCCGAGGGCAAGGCAGAGGAGGTCAAGGTCAGGACCTATACCGGCAAGCCCACTTACCTCGACCAGATCCTGACCTCGCTCAGGACCGTCGGGCTCGGCTTCCTGATCGCCACCCTCATCGCGGTGCCGCTCGGCATTGCCTCCGGGCTATCGCGCGCGATCAACGGGGCGCTCAATCCCCTGGTGCAGCTGTTCAAGCCGATCTCGCCGCTCGCCTGGCTCCCGATCGTCACCATGGTGGTGTCGGCGGTCTATGTCGATGCGAGCGGCGGGCTGCCGAAATCGCTGGTCGTCTCGGCGGTCACGGTGACGCTGTGCTCGTTGTGGCCGACGCTGGTCAACACCGCACTGGGCGTCGCCTCGATCGACAAGGATCTGGTCAATGTCGGCAGGGTGCTGCAGCTGTCGACCGCCACCACCATCGCCCGGCTGGTGCTGCCGTCGGCGCTGCCGCTGATCTTCACCGGCCTCAGGCTCTCGCTCGGCGTCGGCTGGATGGTGCTGATCGCCGCCGAGATGCTCGCGCAGAACCCGGGCCTGGGCAAGTTCGTCTGGGACGAGTTCCAGAACGGCTCGTCCGCCTCGCTGGCCCGCATCATGGTCGCGGTGCTGACCATCGGCATCATCGGCTTCCTGCTCGACCGGGTGATGCTGGCGCTGCAGACGGCCTTCACCTACTCGGCAAAGCGCTAGGAGCCGGCATGACGAAGATCCTGGAACTGTCCGGGGTGAGCCGGCACTACGGCGAAGGCCTGAGGCGCACCGACGTGCTCTGCGACATCAATCTGTCCGTTGCGGAGGGCGAGTTCGTCGCCATCCTCGGATTCTCGGGCGCCGGCAAGACCACCCTGATTGCGCTCATGGCCGGGCTCGAAGTCCCCGACAGCGGCGGCGTCATCTTCCGCGGTCGGGAAATCGACGGGCCCGGTCCGGAACGTGGGGTGGTGTTCCAGTCCTACTCGCTGATGCCCTGGCTCACCGTTGCCGGCAACATCGATCTGGCGGTGAACGCGATCCATCGCCGCCTGCCGCGGGCGGAGCGGCTGGCGCTGCGCCAGCGCTACATCGCGATGGTCGGGCTCGCCCATGCCGCCGACCGCCGCCCGGCCGAGCTGTCGGGCGGGATGCGGCAGCGCGTCGCCGTGGCCCGGGCTCTGGCCACGCAGCCCGACGTGCTCCTGCTCGACGAACCCCTGTCGGCCCTCGATGCGCTGACCCGCGCCAAGCTGCAGGACGAGTTCGCGGCGATCTCGTCGGCGGAGAAGCGGACCTTCGTGCTCATCACCAACGATGTCGACGAGGCCCTGCTGCTTGCCGACCGCGTGATCCCCCTGACCCCGGGGCCGGGCGCCACGCTGGGGCCGTCCTTCCCCGTGGAGATCGAACGGCCGCGCGATCGCACCGAACTCAACGGCGATGCCCGCTTCATACGGTTGCGCCGCGACATCACCGAGTACCTGATGGATGCGGGCGCCGCGCGTCGGCCGGCCACGGCGTGCCCGGTCGAGCTGCCCAATGTCGTGCCGATCGACCGCCGCCGTGCAACCCGTCCACCTGCGGCCTATGCCGCCGCCGCCGGCGCGACCGGCGGCATGGGCTATGTGGAGTTCTCGCAGGTCAGCAAGGTCTACCCGACCCCGAGGGGGCCGCTGACCGTCGTCGATCGCTTCGACCTAAAGCTGCAGAAGGGCGAGTTCGTCACGCTCATCGGCCACTCCGGCTGCGGCAAGTCGACAGTGCTCTCGATGGTGGCTGGCCTCACCCCGGTCTCTTCAGGCGGCATCGTCCTCGACCACCGCGAGGTGACGGCGGCCGGACCCGACCGGGCGATGGTGTTCCAGGCCCCGTCGCTGCTGCCCTGGCTGACCGCCCGGGAGAACGTCGCGCTCGGAGTCGACCGCGTCTATCCCAGGGCCACTCCGGCCGAGCGCCGCGACGTCATCGAGTACTACCTCGGCCGCGTCGGCCTTGCCGACGCCATGCACAAGCGGGCCGACGAACTCTCGAACGGCATGAAGCAGCGGGTCGGCATCGCCCGCGCCTTTGCGCTGTCGCCCAAGCTGCTGCTGCTCGACGAGCCCTTCGGCATGCTCGATTCCATCACCCGCTGGGAACTGCAGGACGTGCTGATGGACGTTTGGGCGAGGACCCGGGTCACCGCGATCTGCGTGACCCACGACGTCGATGAGGCCATCCTGCTCGCCGATCGCGTGGTGATGATGTCGAACGGTCCCAGCGCCCGCATCGGCAATGTCATGTCGGTCGACCTGCCGCGCCCGCGCTCGCGCAAGGCGCTGCTCGCCCACAAGGACTACTACGCCCTGCGCGAGGAACTGCTGGGCTTCCTCGAGGCCTATGAAGGCGGCGCCAGCCCCGATCCCGACACCCTTGAACGCATCCGCCAGAAGCGGGCCCGGCGCACCGGCCTCGCCACGGCGGCCGAATAGGAGAGGACGATGAAGGAAAAACTCGTCATCATCGGCAACGGCATGGCGCCGGGCCGCATGCTGGAGCGGCTGTTCGAGACCGACCCCGACCGCTACCAGGTCGTGATCTTCAACGCCGAGCCGCGCGTCAATTACGACCGCATCATGCTGAGCCCCGTGCTCTCGGGCGAGAAGCAGTTCGAGGACATCATCATCCACGGCGATGCCTGGTACATCGAGCACGGCATCACGCTCTACAAGGGGTGCAAGGTCGAGCGCATCGACCGCGAGACGAGGACTGTCCATTCGGTCAACGGCATCTCCGAGACCTACGACCGGCTGGTGATCGCCACCGGCTCGGTGCCCTTCATCATCCCCGTGCCCGGCAAGGACCTCGCGGGCGTCGTCACCTACCGCGACCTCGACGATGTGCACGCCATGATGCTGGCGGCGAAGTCGCGCGGCAGAGCCGTGGTGATCGGCGGCGGCCTGCTCGGCCTCGAAGCCGCCGCCGGGCTCAACGATCAGGGCATGGACGTGACGGTCGTCCACATCATGCCGACGCTGATGGAGCGCCAGCTCGACGCGGCGGCGGGGTACCTCCTCGCCGAGGCGGTGAAGGCGCGGGGCATCAAGCTGATGACCAGCGCCAACACCAGGCAGATCGTGGGCGAAACGCGCGTCACCGGCGTCGAGCTCGCGGACGGCACCATCCTCCCCGCCGACATGGTGGTGATGGCGGTGGGCATCCGGCCCAACGCCGCGCTCGCCAGGGACGCCGGGCTCGCGGTCAACCGCGGCATCGTCGTCGATGCGCAGATGCGCACCTCCGATCCCGCCATCTACGCGCTGGGCGAATGCGTGGAGGTGGAAGGCCAGGTGTTCGGCCTCGTCGCGCCGCTCTACGACATGGCCGGCATCCTCGCCGCCGGGCTTCTCGGCGAGCCGGCCGAGTTCGTTCCGGTCGCGACCGCGACGCGGCTCAAGGTCACCGGCATCAACCTCTATTCGGCGGGCGATTTCGCCGAGGGCGAGGATCGCGAGGAGATCGTGCTGCGCGACGCCACGGCCGGCGTCTACAAGCGCCTGGTGCTCGAGCACGATCGCATCGTCGGCGCGGTCCTCTACGGCGATACCGGCGATGGCGCCTGGTACTTCGACATGCTGCGCAAGGGCACTGACACCCGTCCCTTCCGCGACACCGTGATCTTCGGCCAGGCCTATCAGGGAGGAACCCCGCTGGACCCTATGGCGGCCGTTGCAGCCTTGCCGGATGATGCGGAAATCTGCGGCTGCAACGGCGTATGCAAGGGAAAGATCACCGGCGCCATCGCCGGCAAGGCGCTGAGCTCGCTCGATGCCGTGCGGGCGCACACCAAGGCCTCGGCCTCCTGCGGCTCCTGTACGCATCTGGTCGAGCAACTGCTGCATCTGACGCTGGGAGATCGCTACAATCCCGCCGCCGTGCAGCCGATCTGCCCGTGCACCGGGTACGGTCACGACGACGTGCGGCGCCTGATCATCGCCAAGGCGCTGAAGTCCATCCCGGCGATCATGCAGGAACTCGAGTGGCGGACCTCCTGCGGCTGCGCGAAATGCCGGCCGGCGCTCAACTACTATCTGCTGGCCGACTGGCCGGGCGAGTACGTCGACGACAGCCAGTCGCGCTTCATCAACGAGCGCGTACACGCCAACATCCAGAAGGACGGCACCTATTCGGTGGTGCCGCGCATGTGGGGCGGAGTCACCAGCCCGCGCGAACTGCGCGCCATCGCCGATGTCGCCGACCGCTTCGCCATCCCGGCGATCAAGGTCACCGGCGGCCAGCGCATCGATCTGCTCGGGGTGAAAAAGCAGGATCTGCCGGCCGTCTGGGCCGATCTCAACGCCGCCGGCATGGTCTCGGGCGCCGCCTATGCCAAGGGGCTGCGCACGGTCAAGACCTGCGTCGGTTCGGACTGGTGCCGGTTCGGCACCCAGGATTCGACCGGCTTCGGCATCCGGCTCGAAAGGTTCATGTGGGGATCGTGGACCCCCGCCAAGGTCAAGCTCGCCGTCTCGGGGTGCCCGCGCAACTGCGCCGAGGCCACCTGCAAGGACATCGGCGTCATCTGCGTCGAGTCCGGCTACGACATCCACTTTGCCGGGGCAGCAGGCCTCGAGATCAGGGGCACCGAGTTGCTCTGCCATGCGGGCAGCGAGGACGAGGCGTTCGAGATCGTCGTGGCGCTGACCCAGCTTTACCGCGAGCAGGGGCGCTATCTGGAGCGCATCTACAAGTGGGCGAAGCGCGTCGGCACCGGCTCGATCAGGGCCGCGGTGGTCGAGGATCGCGAGCGGCGCCGGCACTATTTCGACCGCTTCGCCTTCTCGCAGCGCTTCGCGCAGATCGATCCCTGGCAGGAGCGCGTCAACGGCAGGGACGCGCACGAGTTCGCGGCGCTGGCCGAGTTCGGCCCGCCGGTCGCGGCACAATGACAGCGGATGCGGAGAATCTGATGAGCGAGTGGATCGAGATCGGCGATCTGGAAGACGTTCCGCGGCGGGGCGCCCGCTGCGTCGGCGTTCCCGGCTTGCGTCTGGCGGTGTTCCGCACGCAGCAGGACCAGGTCTTCGCCATCGAGAACCGCTGCCCGCATCGCGGTGGTCCCCTGAGCGAGGGCATCGTGCACGGCGCTTCGGTCACCTGCCCGCTGCACAACTGGGCGTTCGACCTCGAGACCGGCCGCGCCCAGGGGGCTGACGCAGGCGAGGTACGCACCTTTGCGGTGCGCATCGTCGCGGGGCGCATCCAGCTTGCGCTCGGCGAACTGATGCGGGTGGCGGCGGAATAGCGCCATGGTATCCGCCGGCCAGACCGTCCGAACCACGTGCCCCTACTGCGGCGTCGGCTGCGGCGTGCTCGCCACGCCCCGGGCCGACGGCAGCGTCGGGATCGCCGGTGACCCCGCGCATCCGGCGAATGCCGGCCGCCTGTGCTCGAAAGGCTCGGCGCTGGCGGAGACCCTGTCGCTCGACGGCCGCCTGCTGCACCCGGAGATCGCGGGCAGCCGCGCAGGTTGGGACAAAGCGCTCGACCTCGTCGCCACCCGCTTCGCCCTGACCATCGCCGAGCACGGTCCGGACTCGGTCGCCATCTACGGCTCCGGCCAGTTGCTGACCGAGGACTACTACGTCGCCAACAAGCTGATGAAGGGTTTCGTCGGCACCGGCAATATCGATACCAACTCCCGCCTCTGCATGGCGTCGTCGGTGGCCGGGCACAAGCGCGCCTTCGGCTCGGACACCGTGCCCGGCACCTACGAGGACCTGGAACAGGCCGATCTCATCGTGCTCGTGGGGTCCAACCTGGCCTGGTGCCACCCGGTGCTCTACCAGCGCATCGCCGCGGCCCGTGCTGCGCGCCCGGCGCTGCAGATCGTGCTCGTCGATCCGCGCCGCACCGCCTCCGCCGATCTCGCCGATCTCCACCTGCCGATCCGCTCGGATGGCGATACCGCCCTGTTCGTCGGCCTGCTTGGCCATCTTGCAGCAGCACGGGCCATCGACTCCGGCTATATCGCCGCCCACACCGCGGGCTACCCCGAGGCACTGCAAGCGGCGGCCGGCTGGAGCCTCGATCGCGTCGCGGCCGCCACCGGGCTTGACGCCTCGGTCATTGCCCGCTTCTACGCTCTGTTCGCCGGTACCGAGCGGGTGGTCACCGTCTATTCGCAGGGCGTCAACCAGTCGGCGTCCGGCACCGACAAGGTGAGCGCCATCATCAACTGCCACCTCGCCACCGGCCGCATCGGCCGACCCGGCATGGGGCCGTTCTCGGTCACCGGACAGCCCAATGCCATGGGCGGCCGGGAGGTCGGCGGTCTCGCCAACATGCTGGCTGCCCACATGGATTTCACCCCCCTGGCCGTCGATCGCGTCGCCCGCTTCTGGCAGAGCGACCGGATCGCGCGCCGGCCCGGCCTCAAGGCGGTCGACCTGTTCGCGGCGATCGCCCGCGGTGAGGTGCGCGCCGTCTGGATTATGGCGACCAATCCCGTCGACTCGATGCCCGATGCCGACGCGGTGCGCGCCGCACTCGCCGCCTGCCCATTCGTCGTGGTGTCGGACATGAACCGCAACACCGACACGATGGAGCTGGCCCATGTCGCGCTGCCCGCCGCCGGCTGGGGCGAAAAGGACGGCACGGTGACCAATTCGGAACGCCGCATCTCGCGCCAGCGGGCCTTCCTCGCCTTGCCCGGCGAGGCGCGTCCCGACTGGTGGATCGTCAGCGAGGTGGCGCGGCGCATGGGCTTTGCCGCGGCCTTCGACTATGCCGGTCCGTCCGAGATCTTCGCCTAACACGTCGCGCTCTCCGCCTTCGAGAACGATGGAGGCCGCGATCTCGACCTGTCCGGCCTGATCGGCGCCGACTACGAGACGCTCGCGCCGGTGCAATGGCCCGTCCGCAGCGGGCCGACGGCGCGCCTGTTCGGCGACGGCGGTTTCTTCACTCCCGACCGCCGGGCCCGCTTCGCCGCTGTCGAACCGCCGCCCCCCCTGGTTCCGGCTCCCGGGGCGCTGCGGCTCAATACCGGGCGGGTGCGCGACCACTGGCACACCATGACCCGCACCGGCAAGGCGGCGCGCCTGTCGGCCCACCTGGCCGAGCCGTTCGTCGAGCTCCACCCTGACGACGCCCGCGGCCGGGGCATCCGCCCGGCCAGCCTTGTCCGTGTCTTCAGCCCGCGGGGCAGCATCGTGGTTCGGGCCTCGTGACCGACCGGCAGCCGCCGGGCCAGGTCTTCGTGCCCATGCACTGGACCGACCAGTTCGCCTCAACGGCGCGTGTCGGCGCGCTCGTCGACGCCAAGTCCGATCCGGTCTCGGGCCAGCCCGCCCTGAAGATGGCCGAGGTTCATGCCGAGCCCTTCGAGATGCGCCTGCACGGCTTCTTCGTGGCCCGGAAGCGGCCCGGGTTTGCCGCAGACTACTGGGCCATCGCGCCGGCACCGGATGGCTGGCGCGGCGAGCTCGGGCTCGCCGACGAACCGGACGACTGGCCCGGCTTCCTGCGCGCCGGCTTCGCGCTCGCTGCCCGGGCACGGATCGAGACCGTCGAGGACGCCCGAAGCGGCCGGCAGGCCTTCGCCGTGCTCGCCGATGGGCGGCTGGTCGCCGCTCTCTACGTCTCGCCCGATCCCGTGCTGGTGGCCCGGCAATGGGCGGTCGATCTGCTGCAGCAGGACGACCTGACCGCCGCGCGCGTTCTCGCCGGCCGGCCCGGTGCCGATCGGCCCGATCCGGGCCCGATCGTCTGCTCCTGCCACGGGGTGGGCGGCAACACCATCGCCGCGGCGGTACGCGCCGGCCGCCATTCGGTGGAGGCCGTCGGCATCGCAACCCGCGCCGGCACCAGTTGCGGCTCCTGCCGCCCCGAGATCCGGACGCTCGTTGCTGCCCATCGGCTCGAGGCCGCCGAGTGAGACGCGCCTGCGACAGGCCGTCGCACCCCCGGTCGATGGCTTTGCGCTAGTCTTGCTTCGACAGAGGCGACGTTCTTGCGGGCGTTGGCCGTTTGGTAGTTGCGTGGCTGGGGAGATCGCGCATGACCGACGTGCCGTCCGGGGCGGTGCCGCGCGCACCCAAGCTCAGGGCCATTGCGTGGCAGGATATCGTCGCCGCGCTCAAGCTGGGCATCCGCGACTTCGCCCGGGCTCCGCTCTACGGCCTGTTCTTCGGTGGCTTCTTCGCGCTCGGCGGGGTGGCCATCTTCCTCTTCCTCGGCGTCTTCGATGCGCCCTGGATGATCATCCCGATTGCCATCGGCTTTCCTCTCGTCGGCCCCTTCGCCGCTGCCGGCCTCTACGAGGTCAGCCGGCGCCTGGCGCGCGGCGAACCGCTGACCTGGAAGGCAGTCCTGATCACGGTCTTCCGCCAGCGCGAGCGGCAGCTGGGCTGGATGGCCTTCGTCGTGCTGTTCATCTTCTGGGTCTGGGTCTACCAGGTCCGCATCCTGCTCGCGATCTTCATGGGCTTCAGCGCCCCTTCGAGCCTCGACCGCTTCATGACCGTGGTGCTGACCACCCAGAGCGGAATCACCTTTCTCGCCGTCGGCACGCTGGTCGGGCTGGTGCTGGCCCTGATCCTGTTCTCCGCCACCGTCGTGGCCATGCCCCTGCTGCTCGATACCGAACTCGATTTCGTCACGGCGCTCATTACCAGCTTCCAGGCGGTGGCGCGCAGCCCGCTGCCGATGCTGGGCTGGGGGATCATCGTGACGGCGCTGACGCTGCTGGCGCTCGCCCCGGCCTTCCTCGGCCTGGTCGTCATCATGCCGGTGCTCGGGCACGCCACCTGGCATCTGTATGCGCTGGCGGCCGGACGCGAGACTGCGCCGTGACCGCTGTCGCGGTCAGGCGCTGCGGATGATCTCGCGGTAGATCGCGACGGCCTCCTCGATCATCGCCACCTCGCAGTACTCGTCCGTCTTGTGCGCCATGGCCGGGTCGCCCGGACCGCAGATCAGCGTCGGCACGTTGCCGAGTGCCGGCGTCAGCACCGAGGCATCGGTGAAGTAGTTGGCGCTCAGCACCGGGGCAGGGCGCCCGGTTGCCGCAACATAGGCATCGGCCAGCCGGCGCATCTGCGGCCCGTCCGGGTCGGACCACACCGAGGGCAGGTCGACCAGTGCCGCGATCTCGGTCCCGGGCGCCACCGTCACGCCGATCTGCTCGCCGATCCGGGCATGGTCCATCCCCGGCACGGTGCGGATGTCGACGGTGAACGTTGCGCGGTCCGGCACCGAATTGACGTTGGCGCCACCGGCGATGGTCCCGACATTGAGCGTCGGGCTGCCCATGATCGGGTGCGGCGCCACGTTGAAGCCGAACCCCTCGAGCGCCACCACGCCGCGTGCCGCCTTGTAGACGGCGTTCTCGCCCAGGTGCGGGGTCGATCCGTGTGCCGTGACACCGGAGCAGCAGGCCTCGAGCCAGAGCGCGCCCTTGTGCCCCGAGATGAACCGGTTGGCCGTCGGTTCCCCCACCACCAGCAGCCGCGCCGCGCCCAGCAGGTGCTCGGCCGCCAGGGCCCGGGCCCCGTGCGCGCCGGTTTCCTCGCCGCCGGTGAACACCAGCGTCACCGCCTTGCCGCTCCCAGCCTCGGCCGCCGCCGCGACCAGCATGGCGGCGACGCCCGCCTTCATGTCGCACGCCCCACGGCCGTAGAGACGCCCCGCGACGATGTCGCCGCCGAACGGATCATGCGTCCACGGCGCCGCCCCGAGCGGCACGGTGTCGAGATGGCCGGTGAACATCAGCGCCGGTCCCTCGCCGATCCGGGCCACCAGGTTGGCGCGGCCCGGGCCGAAGCTCGACATGTCGACCGCAAAGCCGCAGTCGGCGAGCAGCGGCGCCAGGAACTCTGCGCAATGCTGCTCGCGCCCCGGCGGATTGCGGGTATCGAGCCGGACCAGTTCCTGCGTCAGCGCAATCGGATCGAAGCTCATAGCGGCGTCCGGTAGACCGGGGTGTCGAGGCCCTCGAAGCGCGCCTTGAGCTGCAGGGCGAGGAGCTTCGAGAAGAACCGCGACAGCGCCAGGTTGCCGCCATGGAACCACAGTGCTGGGTGCGCGGTCGGCTTGTACATGTTGCGCAGTTCCCCGTGCCAGGGCGCCGGATCGTTGCGCATCCCCGAGCCGAGCCCCCAGCACGGCCCGATCTCGTCGGCGAGCTCACGCGACACCAGTTGCGCCACCACTTCGTGCATCGACTGGAACCCGGTCGACTGGATGATTGCGTCGACCGCGATCTCGCTGCCGTCGGCAAAGCGGATGCCCGTGGGCGTCAGGCGGTCGATCGCCACCCCGGCCTTGAGCTTGATCTCGCCCGAAATGATCAGTTCCGATCCCCCGACATCGACATAATAGCCCGAGCCGGTGCGATAGGCCTTCATCATCAGCCCCGTCTCGTCGTCGCCGAAATCGAGGAGGAAACCCGCGGCGGCGAGGCGCCTGTAGAACTCGGCGTCGCGCACCCGGATCCGGTCGTAGAGCGCCTTCTGGTACTTGGGCTGCAGCGCGAACGGCGTCGCCGCCGCCAGCAGGTCGGCCCTGTCGACGTCGAGCCCGCTCTCGACCGCCGCCTCCGAGTAGATGTCGAACGCCATCTCCATCAGCGTTTCCGAGCGCACCACCGTGGTCGGCGACCGCTGGATCATGGTGACCTCGGCGCCGGCCTCCCACAGGTCGACCGACACATCGTGCGCCGAACTCGCGCCGCCGATCACCGCGACGCGCTTGCCCCTGAAGCGGGCACCGTCGCTGTACTGGCTCGAATGCAGGATCTCGCCACCAAACGTCTCGGCGCCGTCGAGCGCGATCCAACGCGGCGGGCCATAGGCGCCGGTCGCAAAGACCAGGTGTGCCGGCTGCAGCCGGATCGGCTTGCCCTCGCGCACCAGCTCGACTGTCCACCGCCCGGCCGCCGCGTCATAGGCAGCCTGCACCGCTTCGGTCTCGGTCCAGTAGGTGAGTTCCATCACCTTCACATAGGCCTCGAGCCAGTCGCCCATCTTGTCCTTGGGGGTGAACACTGGCCAGTTGGCGGGAAATGGCAGATAGGGCAGGTGGTCGTACCAGACCGGGTCGTGCAGCACGAGCGAACGGTAGCGGTTGCGCCAGGAGTCGCCGGCGCGCCGGTTCTTTTCGACCACGATGGTCGGCACGCCCAGTTGTCTCAGCCGCGCCGCGATCATGATGCCGCCCTGGCCGCCGCCGATGACGAGGCAATAGGGCTGCCCGGTCGTCCCCAGTTCCGCCGCCTCCGCCTGTCGCTCCTCTGTCCAGGTCCGCCGGTTGCGGTCGGCGCCATGCCGCACGCCCATCGGACGATGGTGCCCCAGCTGCTCCTCGAAGCCGGTGAGGGACTGCAGCGTGGTCAGGATCGAGCGGCAGCGCCCGCCTTCGAGCCGGAAGATGCCGGAGCCCGTCCCTCCTGCCGTCCGGAAGTCGAACCAGGCCTCGATGCCGTCCGCGGTGGCCTTGGCCTCGGTGAGCCTGAACCCGCCGGGGCCGTCCGCGTGAGCGTCTCGCCCAGCATCGCGGCAATCGCCGGCCCGCCCTCCATGGTCTTGACGTTCCAGGTGAAGGCGACGAGGTCGCGCCAGTAGCACGCGTCGGCGAAGCTCTCGAGGATGCGTGCCGTATCGCGGCTCTCGAGCGCCGCGGCGAACGCGGCGAGCCATGCCGCAGCCTGGGCGGTGGGGTTGGTGTCGAGCATCTGGGGTTCCCTTGCACTGCCAATGCCGGCGGCAATGGGCGCCGCCGCAATTCTCCTGCCGGACTCCGCGCTCAGTCGCCGAGCGGCTCGAGTTCCCGGCCCTTGCGATGGTTGACCACGTTGAACTTGATGCGGCGCAGCGTCTCGCGCGCCGAGGCATCCAGCCGATAGCCGGTGGCGGCCGAAACCAGGTCGATGATGGTGAGAAACGCAAACCGCGACGCAGTCGGCTTCATCGTGTCGGGGTATTCGGGGATGTCCACCGTCAGCCTGACGTCGCAGATCCGGGTGAGATCGGTGTCTGGCGCCGTTATGCAGATGGTGTGGGCGCGATACTGCCTCGCCAGTTCCACCGCATCGATGACTTCGCGGGTCCGGCCGGTTGCCGAGATCGCGATCACCACGTCGTCGGGTCTCAGCGTCGAGGCCGTCATGCGCATGACATAGGGGTCCGAGTGGGCCGAAACCACCACGCCATAGCGAAACAGGCGGTACTGCGTTTCCTGGGCCAGCGCCGACGAGCTGCCCCCGAGGCCGAAGACCATCACCTGGTGCGCGCCGGCGATCAGTTCGGCCGCCTGCAGCACCGCCTCGGGGTCGATCTGCCGCTCCACCCGCTCGAGCGCCCCGCGGATCTCGCCGAACACTTCGTTCCACAGCGGCACGCCGTTCTGTGTCGGTTCGGGTGGTCGGGGCATGGTGGCGAGATACAGCCGGCCGACCACCACCGATTGTGCCAGCTTGAGCTTGAAGTCCCTCACCCCCTCGCAGCCGATGGCGCGGCAGAAGCGCGTCACCGTCGGCTCGGACACATCGGCACGTCGGGCGATCTCGGCATTGGAGGCATCGACCGCGAAGGTGACTTCGGCGAGCACCACGTCGGCGACGCGACGCTCGGCCGGCCTCAGTTCGTGGTAGGAATCCTTGATTTGCGACAGGATATCGGGAACCGGCCGGTCATATCCTGCATCGTCCTGAACATCGCCCATGGCTGGCCTCCGTATCCGCGGCCCCCCTGGCATGCCGCGGGCGTCGATCCCCATCCCGAAAGCCATGTTCCCGGCCATTTTCGCGCTCTGACGGGAGCTTTCACGAGCCAACAATGTAGGAAAGTTACACACCTGACAAGCGCGATTCTGCCGCCAAACAGGGCAAATAGGAACATTGGCTAATCCCGCTGTGGCTCGCTTGACTCGGTTCGTCGGATAGTTTCAGACTGACTGCCGGCCCTGGGGAATGGTGCCGCACGCACCCCCGAAACCGGGCCGCCGTGGACAGTCGCGAGGGGCAATGAGCGCTCAGGATTCACTCGATCCGAAGCTGCGGGTGCGTGGCGCAACCAAGATCTACTCGACAGCTTCGGGCGACCTGCTCGCCATCGACCGTTGCAGCCTTGATGTGCACGCGGGCGAGATCGTCGCCATCGTCGGTCCCTCCGGCTGCGGCAAGACCACGCTGCTCTGGTCGATGTCGGGACTGCACGGGCTCACCGCCGGCGACGTGCTGCTGGACGGACGGGCGATCACGGGTCCCAATCCGGAGATCGGCATGGTCTTCCAGGATGCGAACCTGCTCCCCTGGCGCAACCTCGAGGCCAACATCAACTTCCCCTTCGAGATCAAGGGCACCAAGCCGGATCGGCTGTGGATCGACGAACTCGTGCACAAGGTCGGCCTCGAGGGCTTCGGGGGGCGCTTCCCGCGCGAGTTGTCGGGCGGCATGCAGCAGCGCGCCGCGCTGGTGCGCGCCCTCTCGTTCAAGCCCTCGGTGCTGCTGATGGACGAGCCGTTCGGCGCCCTCGACGCCTTCACCCGCGAGGAGATGAACCGCCTGGTCGAGGAGATCTGGCTCGAAACCCGCACCACCATCGTCCTCATCACCCATTCCATCGAGGAAGCGATCTTCATGTCCGACCGGGTGATCGTGATGAGCGCCCGTCCGGGGCGGGTCGCCAACGAGTACCGCGTGCCGTTCCCGCGCCCGCGCTCGCTCGAGATCATGGCCACCAAGGAGGTGTTCGACCTGATGAACGCCATCAAGCTCGAGATCGTCGGCGACCAGAAGAGCCGCTTCGGTCACGCCGCGTCCCCTGTCGCCCAGCCTGCCCAGTGAGGACCAAGTGAGCGAATCCGACGCGATCCCCGAGTTCAAGAAGTCCTCCGGCGCCGACCGCGAGGTCGGCCTCACCAACATGTCGGCCCTGACCAGCGGGCCGGGCATCCGCTCGATGCGCGAGGTGCTGGCCATCGTGCTCGTCGCCGTGGTGGTGATCGGCGGCACGGAACTGCTGCTCAACCTGTTCCAGGTCCCGCAATACGTGCTGCCCAAGCCGAGCGAGATCGGCGCCGCGCTGGTCACCGATTTCGGCTTCATCCTGCCGCACCTGGGCCATACGCTGGTCGAACTGTTCCTCGGTTTCGGCATCGGGGCCGTCACCGGGCTGGTGCTTGCCGCGGTGATCACGCAGTTCCCCTTCGTCGAAAAGATCATCACCCCCTACATCCTGCTCCTCGTCACCACGCCGATGCTGGCGCTGGTGCCGCTCCTGATCCTGCGCTTCGGCTTCGGCTACGAACCGCGCATCATCGCGGTGGCGCTCGCCTCCGGCCCGATGGTGATGATCAACGCCGCCACCGGCTTCCGCCGCGTCGATCGCGGCAAGATCGCGCTGGCGCGCTCCTACGGCGCCTCGACCCTCCAGATCTTCTGGAAGGTGCGCGCGCCGATGGCGCTGCCGATGATCTTCGTGGGGCTGATGGTGGGCTCGATCTTCGGTCTGCTCACCGCCGTGGGCGCCGAGATGGTGGGCGGCGGCTTCGGGCTGGGCAACCGGCTCACGTCCTATTCTTCCATGATCCAGATGCCGCAGTTCTTCGCGGTGGTTCTGATCCTCTCCATCCTGGGCATCCTGATCTACGTGCTCTTCTTCCTTCTGGGCAAGAGGTTCGCGAGTTGGGAGGCCTGAACCAGCACCCCGCCGCTGGAGGGACGAGGCGGGGCACATGACTAGGGACGACAGCAACAGGGGAATTCGAATGAGCATGTTTCCGGGCGGCATGAGCCGCCGCACCTTCCTGCAGGTATCCGCCGCAGGCGTCGTGACCGCCACGGCGCTGGGCGGGGTCGGCCGCGCCACCGCCGCGCCCTACTCCAAGTTCACCTGGATCTCGCCGCGCGGCACCCTCGAGGTGCTCGACGACTATCCGTACTGGATCGGCAAGAAGATGGGCTACTTCGCCGATCTGGGCGTCGAGACCGACATGCAGCCCGGCCCGTCGGACGGCACCGCCACGGTCAAGTTCGTCGATGTCGGCCAGGCCGACATGGGCTTCCCGTCGCCGGGCGTGTTCTCCTTCGCGCTCGAGAACGGCATGAAGCTCAAGAGCGCCTTCCACATGGGCGCACTCGATACCTTCAGCCTCGCCTTCCGCAAGGGCGAGGGCTCGAACGACCTCAAGAAGCTGGAAGGCAAGACCATCCTCCTCGGCTCCGCCGCCCAAGTATGTCGAGGCCGGCTGGCCGACCTGGGGCACGGCACTCGCCGCCGGCCAGGGCGACGCCGCCCTCGCCTGGGAGGGCCTTAGCGCCGAGTGGATCGGCTCCAACCTCGAGTTCGAGTACTGGCTGGGCGTGCAGAAGTCGCCGCTGTTTGCCAACACCTTCTGCGTGCGCGCCGCCGACGTCGACGATCCGGAGCGCAAGGCCTTCCTCGACAAGTACCTGCGCGGCTGGGCGATGGGCCTCGAGTTCGCCTATCACAACCCGCTTGCCGCGGTCGAAGCGGTGTTCGAGCAGTTCCCGACGCTGGCCAGCAATATCGGCCCGGAACTCGGCGCCACCTCGATCCTGCAGCAGATCGCCGTGTTCCGCGGCGACATGACCAAGCGCGCCGGCTGGGGCGATCACGACGTTGCGGCCTGGCAGACCTTCTTTGACAAGATCTACGACCTCAAGCAGATCTCCAAGCCGGTCAAGGCCGACGACGTCGTTACCAATGCCTGCATCGGGCCGGCCAACGACTTCGACCACGACAAGGTCAAGGCCGATGCCGCCGCGGTCACGCTGTCGGATGCCTTCAAGGCGATCAACATCGAGGACGTCAAGGCGCACCTCTACGATCAGGCCATTCCGGCCGACCGCTAAGCCAATCGTGCGGGCGGCGCCTGCTGCCGCCCGCACCGCCAACGAGAACGTCAGGGAGGGCGGCATGCCGAGCAAAGTGAGAATCCTGGTGGTCGGGCTGGGCAACATGGGCAAGTCCCACGCCAGTGCCTATCACCGCAACCCGGGCTTCGAGATCGTCGGGCTGATGAGCCGGTCGATCAAGTCCAAGCCGATTCCGGACGAACTCAAGGGCTATCCGCTGTTCGAGGACTACGACGAGGCGCTGCGGGTCACGAGGCCCGACGCCGTGTCGATCAACTCCTGGCCCAATACCCACGCCGAATACGCCATCAAGGCGCTCAATGCCGGCGCGCACGTGTTCATGGAAAAGCCCCTCGCCACCACCATCGAGGATGCCGAGGCGGTGGTGAAGCTCGCCCGCGAGAAGAACAAAAAGCTCGTCCTCGGCTACATCCTGCGCGTCCATCCCAGCTGGATGAAGTTCATCGAGCTCGGCCAGACCCTCGGCAAGCCCCTCGTCATGCGGCTCAACCTCAACCAGCAGAGCGGCGGGCCGACCTATGACTGGCACAAGAACCTCATCGACTCCCTGATCCCCATCGTCGATTGCGGCGTGCACTATGTCGACGTCATGTGCCAGCTGACCGGCGCCAAGCCGGTGCGCGTGCACGGCATCGGCGCGAGGCTCTGGGCCGAGGCCGACAAGCCGAACTACGGCCATCTGCACGTCACCTTCGACGACGGCTCGGTCGGCTGGTACGAGGCCGGCTGGGGGCCCATGATGAGCGAGGTGGCCTATTTCGTGAAGGACGTGGTCGGCCCCAAGGGTGCCGTCTCCATCGTTCCAAACCCCAAGGACCACAAGGAAGGCGTCTCGGACTCTTCCGACATCGACCAGCACACCAAGACCGACGCCATCCAGTACCACCATGCCGAGGTGGCGCCGGGCGACAAGTCCTTCGTCCGGAAGGACGAGATCTTCACCATGACCGACGAGCCGAACCACCAGGAACTGTGCGACCGCGAGCAGGCCTTCTTCCTCAAGGCCATCAACGAGGACATCGATCTCACCGAGCAGATGGACGCCGCCGTGAACAGCCTCAGGATCGTGCTTGCCGCCGAGCAGTCGATCAACGAAAAGCGCGTCGTCGAACTGGCCTGAGCGGCGAATCCGTCGCGGCGGCGCGCCCGCGCCGCCGGGTCGAAACGGGAGGGGGGCAGGATGAGCTATGACCTGGTGCTCAAGGGCGGTCGGGTGATCGACGAGCGCAACGGTGTCGACGGGGTGTTCGACGTGGCGATCCGCGGCGGTCGCATCGCCGCCGTCGGCCAGGGCCTCGACGCCACCGGCGCCAGGGTCCGCGACGTTGCCGGCTGCATCGTTGCGCCGGGCCTCATCGACATCCACACCCACGTCTACCACAAGGCGACCTCGCTCAGCGTCGATCCCGACATGATCGCGCGCCGCGCCGCCATCACCACGCTGATCGACGCGGGCAGCGCCGGCGCGGGCAACTATGACGGCTTCCGCGACTACGTCATGGCGCGCTCGCCCTACCGCATCCTCGCCTTCCTCAACATCTCGTTCCCCGGCATCTTCGGCTTCGACAAGGGCCTGTTCATTGGCGAGGCCACCCTCGCCGACATGCTGCCGGTCGATCGCTGCGTCCGAAAGATCGAGGCCAACCGTGACAGGATCATCGGCGTCAAGGTCCGCATCGGCGGCCCCGCCACCGGCGATCTCGGCCTCGGCGCGCTGGAACTGGCGCTCGAGGCAGCCGAACAGACCGGCCTGCCGCTGATGACCCATATCGGCGGTCCGCCGCCGAGCTATGCCGAGGTCGTCTCGATGCTGCGGCCCGGCGACATCCTCACCCATTGCTATCGGCCCGATCCCAATTCGGCGCTCGGCCCCGACGGCAAGGTGCTCAAGGAGGTTCGCGACGCGCGCGAGCGCGGCGTGCTGTTCGACATCGCCCACGGCATGGGCGCCTTCGGCTACGCCTCCACCGAGGCGGCGCTCCGGGATGGCTTCCCGCCCGACCTGATCTCGTCCGACGTCCACGTCGTCGCGGTCGAGGGGCCGGGCTACGACCTGCTGCACACCATGAGCAAGCTCTACAATTGCGGCATCCCGCTCAAAGACATCATCGGCATGTCGACCAGCCGGCCGGCCCTCGCGGTGCGGCGCCCTGACCTCCGGCATATCGGGGTGGGCGCCGAGGCCGACATCACCGTGCTCCGCGATGCGCCCTCCAACTACGTCTTCGCCGACGTGCAGGGTGTCACCCGCCAGGGGACGCGCCTGCTGCAGCCGGTCGCCTGCTACCTCGGCGGCCGCGAGATGGAGGTCACGCACCGCCCCTTCGAGGAGCCGTTCGTGCTGCACGAGCACCACCACCACCACTGAGGGGTGGCGGGCGCCGCCCGCCGACCGCTCAGAACCCCTCGACGGTCAACTCGCCTGCCATGACGCCATTGCCGGCCGAGAGCCCGCAATCGACCGGCAGTGCCACCCCGGTCACCGCGCTCGCCGCGTCCGAGGCGAGGAACAGCACCACCCGGGCGATTTCAGCCGGCTCGACGATCCGCCCCAGCGGGTACCAGCGCGCGAGCACCTTCAGCACCTCGGGGTTCTTGGCGATGCGATGGTCCCAGATCGGGGTGCGCACCGTGCCCGGCAGCACGGTATTGGCCCGGATGCCGAATTTGCCGTACTCGACCGCGAGCGAGCGGGTCAGCGCCAGCATGCCCGCCTTGGCCGCACTGTAGGCGGGATCGCCGAGCGCGCTGACGCCGTTGACCGACGAGATGTTGATGATGACCCCCGCCCTGCGCTCCTGCATCGGCCCGAGCACGGCCTGCGCGCAATTATAGGCGCCGTTGAGGTTGTCGTTGATGTCGGATGCCCAGCCGGCCGGCGTCGTCACGCGGAAATTGGGGTAGTTCGACACACCCGCATTGTTGACGAGGATGTCGATCGGGCCCAGTGTCCCGCTGAGCCGGGCAAAGGCGGCATCCACACCCGCCGCATCGCCGATTTCGGCCTTGGCTGCGGCCACCCGGATTCCTGCCGCCTCGAGCTCGACGACCAGCGCATCCAGACGATCGCTGCGGTCGAGCGCTGCGATTGCCGCGCCGTCGCGACCGAAGCCCAGGCACAGTTCGCGCCCGATCCCGCCGGCCGCGCCGGTGATCGCCACCACCTTGCCGGAAAACTGTCCACTCATTCGATCACTGTCCTCTCAATGCCGCGCCGATCCACTCGAGGCTCTGCTGCTTCACGTGGCCCCAGTTGTAAAAGCTGATGGTCTCGACTCCGCCGGCCCTGAGGGCGGCCACCGCCGCCACCAGCTCCGTCCTGCTCGCCAGGTCCGGATGCGCCGGCCGGACGATGCCGCGCAGCCGGCCGTTGCCGATGCGGCGCCGCACGTCGAACAGGTCGGCCCGCACCCGTTCCGCGCTCGGCTCGTAGAAACAGGCCTCGATGATGATTCGGGCAGCCGCCAGCGCCCCCAGGTCGGTGCCCTCGTGGAAGGCGCCGCCGGTCCGCCGCGCCACCGAGGGGATGACGGCGAGTTCGGCATCCGGCCTGATCTCGGCGCGGATCTCGGCGACCAGCGAGGTGGTAACCTCGCCGCGCCAGGCCAGAAAGGCGGCGAGGTCCCCGTCGCCGGCGACGTCGGCCAGCCAGAAGGCCGCAGCCATGTCCGGCGGCAGGTCGAAGTCGGCGTCGAGGCAGGCCGCGATGTCGCGTGCCACCCTGCGCTTCAGGCCCTCGGCGTCGATCCCGGCCGCCTGCGCCCCGGCCATGCAGTGCTCGCAGAAGCACAGGCCGAGCAGGTTCTCGAGCCACGGGTTGGATTTCACCAGCGCGAACTCGTGGTGATAGCCATGCGCGTAGGGCAGGAAACCGGGCGTCTCCAGTGCCACGCCCGCCACGCCATAGTGGTCGGTCAGGTCCTTGCACAGCGCGACGCCGTAACTGCGCACCTCCGGGTTGGCGGGGCACAGGCTGTAGATGTAGCGGTCGCCGAAGGCATTGGCGACCGCCTGCCGGGGATGCGCCATGCCGATCCGGCTATTGTGGTTGAGCACCATCCAGGCCGTGGTCGGAACGCCAGCGGCGACCAGCTCGGCCAGCACGTCGTGCTGCCGCGTCACGTCGCTTTCGAGCGGCTTGATCTCGCCATAGCGCGCCATTTCGGGGCGGAAGTAGACCGTGCCGTCCTGGGGGAAGTAGACCTTGCCGCCGACGCCATGCGGTCTGAGGAACTTGCCCGCATGATAGGCCGTGGCGAGGGTCACGCCGCCGATGCCATGTTGCCGGAACTGCGTCGTCGCCGCGGCGACGCCGAGTTCCGCGAGGTCCCATGCATAGGTGTAGATGGTGCTGTCCGTCATCGCTGCCAACTCCCCCCGGATGCGTCGAGAGTGGCGCAACGGTCGGTCCGATGCAATGCCGCAACGCGCGCGAAACGCCTTGTTTTTCAGCGATTTCAGACAGAAATCGCGCACCCCGGAGGGCTCGGGTATCAGGTGGGCATGATAACTGGAGATAACGCGCTATGATAGCAGGTTGTCTTGCACACCAGGGATCATCATGCCGGCCTCGATGCGGTCATGGCAGCTGCAGGAGTGGGCCCGCAGACGGTTGCGGTCGGTCACCGACAGGTGGCCCCGCGAGTAGGTGATGGCGGCAGCCCTCTGCAGGTCCGAGCAGATGTTGGAGACGGTGGCGCGACGCAGGCCCAGGGCCCGGCCAAGGCCGTCCTGGGTGAGCACGAATGTATGCCCCTGCATGCGCCGGTCGGCCAGCAGCAGCCAGCTCGCGACCCGTTGCTCGGCCGAGTGCAGCCCGTTGCAGGCGATCGTCTCCATCAACTGGATGATCAGTGCCTTCGAGTAGCGCAGCAGGGCGGCGCGGACGCACTGGAAGCGCTGCATCGCTTCATCGAGATGGGTGATCGACAGCCAGGACGCGTGTCCGGGCACCTGCACCATGGCCCGCGCCGGAACCGACGAGCCGCCCATGAGGTAGGTAAAGCCGAGGAATCCTTCGTTGCCGATCGATACCTGCTCCACCGACTTGCCGCCCTCGCTGTGCGACAGCATGGAGATGACCCCCGACTGTGGGAAGATCGCATGATGGATCGGGTCGCCATGGTCGAACAGCATGTCGCCAGCCGCGATGGCCCGGGTCTCGAGCCGCTCGGCAATGAAACTCTGCGCCTCCGGGCGTGTCGACATCAAAACGTGATTGCGCTGTGTGAAATCTGTACTGGAGCTCATCTGGTCTGGAGTTTCTTGAATGAGATGTCGGTGCTCTGGGCAATTCGTTAAGTCAAATTTAACTAGTCGCTATGTACGATAACGTACTTCATACTACGCTATTGTCGCCACCAGCGTCATACAACGCACACTAGGGCAAATTGGTTCCGATTTATTTAGCGCGTTTGGCACCGGCCGGATCCGCGCCCACGGGAGGATAGCCAGAATGGACCTTCGGGCCCCCGGCGCCACTTCTGCGATTGATCTGGATGGCCTGCTCAACCAGATTCCGACGGGCCTGGTCGTCATCGGGTCGGATGGCAGCGGCCGGGCGAACGATGCCGCACGGAGCCTGATCGAGGCCGGAGGCGGGTCCTGCGCGGACAGCCTCGCCCGCATCACGGCGCTGGCATCCGGCGGCCATCCCGCGGATCTGGTCATCGGGACGCCGGACGATCCGCTTGTGCTCCGGATCGATCCCCGCCGCAGCCAGTGCGATGGCGTCGACTGGATCGTCGGCATCTCTCACGCCCCGCAGGCGGACGGATCGCACCCGCCGACGGAGCGCTGGGCCGCCGAGGCGCAGGCCGAACTCGCCGCCTACAAGGTCGCGCTCGACCAGCACGCCATCGTCGGGGCCACGGATCGGGCCGGCCGCATCACCTACGTCAACCGCGCCTTCTGCGAGATCAGCCAGTACCGCTCAGAGGAGCTGATCGGCAATACGCACGCCATTCTCAACTCGGGCCACCACCCCCGCGAGTTCTTCACCGGCATGTGGCGCACCATCGGCAGGGGCGGGCACTGGCGGGGCGAGATCTGCAATCGCGCCAGGGACGGCTCGCTCTACTGGGTCGATACGACGATCGCGCCGCGCCGGGCCGCCGACGGCGCCATTGCGGGCTATGTCTCGATCCGCTTCGACATCTCCGAGCGCAAGCGGGCCGAGAGCGAACTCGAAGCCGAGAACCTGCTGCGCCGCGATGCCGAGACGCTGCTGCGCGACGTCATCGAGACCGTGCCCGACGGCATTGCCGCATTCGACGTCGAGGACCGGCTGCTGGTCTTCAACTCCGCCTATCGGCGGGCCTATCCCCGTCTTGCCGAGCTCATCGCCGCCGGCACCAGCTTCGAGACGCTGCTGCGCGAGGGGGTGGCGCGCGGCCAGTATGCGCTCTCCAGGGAGCAGGCGCGCGAGCCGGAGGCCTGGATCGAGAACCGGCTGCGCCAGCATCGGCGCCCGGGGCGCACCAGCACCCAGCAGCACTCGGACGGACGCTGGCTGCAGGTGCGCGAGCGGCTCTCGCCGAGCGGCAACATCGTCGGTGTGCGCACCGACATCACCGCCCTCAAGCAGGCCGAGCAACTGATCAAGAACCAGTCGGAGCGCGATCCGCTGACCGGGCTCTACAACCGCTCGGTGCTGTCCGAACAGCTGTCGCGCCAGGTCGAGCGCAGCGTTCGCACCGGCATCCCCGGCGCCCTGGTCATCGTCGACCTCGACGGCTTCAAGGATGTCAACGATACGCTCGGGCACGGCGCCGGCGACACGCTGCTTGCGGCCATCGGCCAGCGGCTGCGTTCGGCGCTGCGCGCCAGCGACATCGAGGTGCGCCTCGGTGGCGACGAGTTCGCGCTGATCCTGCCCCGCCTCGCCGATGCCCGCCTCGTCGAGCGGTTGCTGGCGCGCGTCTACGAGGCCATCGAGGCGCCGCTGATGCTGGGGCGCCGTCGCATCCAGCCGGGGGCCAGCATGGGCGTCTGCCAGTTTCCGCGCGATGGCACCGATCCCGCCGATCTGCTCAGGAACGCCGATATCGCGCTCTACCAGGCCAAGGCGCGCGGCCGCGGCCGCCACTGCTTCTATACGATCCACCTGCGCGAGCGCGTCGAGCGGCGCGAGGCCCTTGCCGACGATCTGCGCCAGGCGCTGGAAGACGACGAGATCGGCATCGCGCTGCAGCCGCAGATCGCCACTGCGGGCGGGCTGCATGTCGGCTTCGAGGCCCTCGCCCGCTGGCAGCGCCGGGGTGTCGACGTGCCGCCGGGCCAGTTCATTCCGGTGGCCGAGGAGACCGACCTGATCGTGCCGCTCGGACGACGGGTGCTCGAACTGGCGCTCAGGGAAGTCGCGCGCCTGCGCGCCGAAGGACTGCGGCCGGGGCCGGTCGCGGTCAATGTCGCGGCCGCGCAGCTGAAGCTGCCGGAGTTCGTCGATACCGTTGTCGATCTGCTCGATGAGACCGGCTCCACCCCGGCCGACCTCGAGATCGAGGTCACCGAGACGGTGCTGCTCGACCGGTCCGCCGATCAGATCGCGCGCAGCCTCGCGGCCCTGCACGAGCGCGGCGTCAGCATCGCGCTCGACGATTTCGGCACCGGCCACGCCTCGCTGTCGCATCTGAAGCGCTTCCCGGTCGATCGGCTGAAGGTCGACCGCAGCTTCGTCTCCGGCATCGGCAGCAATGCCGAGGACGAGATCATCGTCCGGGCGGTGATCAGTCTCGCCCAGAACCTGGGCAAGTCGGTGGTCGCCGAGGGGGTCGAGACCGACGAGCAGCTGCGGTTCCTCGCGGCGCTGCACTGCGACACCGTGCAGGGCTATCTGCTGAGCCCGCCGCTGAGCCCCGCCGAGGCCGGGGGCTTCGTCGCCGGCCACACGCGGTCCCGCGCCGCCTGACGGGATCGGGCACCATCGGGTCGAACGCAGCACCGGCCCGAGGCGCCGGCTCACGGCAGGTGCGTCAGATCGCGAGGTACTCCTGCCGCAGCTCGGCATTGTCGAGCACGTCTTTGGCCGTGCCGGTGAAGGCCACCTCGCCGGTATCGAGGATCACGGCGCGATCGGCGAGCTGCAGTGCCGCCACCGCATTCTGCTCGACGATGATGGTGGTGATGCCGAGGCTCTTGATCTCGTTGACGATGTTCTCGATCTCGCGGACGATCACCGGCGCCAGCCCTTCATAGGGCTCGTCGAGCAGCAGCAATTTGATGTCGCGCATCAGCGCCCGGGCGATGGCCAGCATCTGCTGTTCGCCGCCCGACAGCGTCACGCCCTCCTGCCGCCGGCGCTCGGCGAGGCGGGGGAAGTGGCCGTAGACGCGCTCGAGGTCCCAGCCGGCCCCGGGGGCGACCTGGGCCAGCGTCAGGTTCTCCTCGACCGTCAGCCCCTGGATGATGCGGCGATCCTCCGGCACCAGCTGGATGCCGGCGCGCGCCGCCTCGAACGCCTTCATCTTGTGCACCGGCTTGCCGTCGAGCCAGATCTCGCCCTTGACCAGCCCGGGCGAGTCGACCCGCGCGATGGCCCTGAGCGTCGAGGTCTTGCCCGCCCCGTTGCGGCCGAGCAGCGCCAGCACCTCGCCCTGCCGGATGTCGAACGACACCCCCTGCACGATGTAGCTCTCGCCGTAGTAGGCATGCATGTCGCTGGCCGCAAAGAACGGCTTCTCGCGTCCGGTTGCGGCGTCTGTTGCGGGGGCGGCGGCGGCGATGCTGCTGTCCATGGTCATCACGCTCATTTGGAATGGGCTCCCAGGTCGTGCGCACCGCCCAGATAGGCTTCCTGCACCTTGGGATTGCCGCGCACCTCGTTCGGAGCACCCTCGGCAATGATCCGGCCGCCGGCCAGCACCGAGATGTGGTCGGCCAGCGAAAACACCACATGCATGTCGTGCTCGATGATCACCTTGGTCATGCCCCGCGCCTTGATCTTTTTCAGCAGGTCGATCGTGGTGTTGGTGTCGTGCCGGCTCATCCCCGCCGTCGGCTCGTCGAGCAGCAGCAGGCGCGGGTGCTGGATCAGGCACATCGCCAGTTCCATCCGCCGCTTGTCGCCGCGGCTCAACGCCCCGGCATGCACGTCGCGGCGCTCGTGGAGCCCGACATCCTCGAGGATCGCCTCGGCCTCCTCCCGGATCTCGGTCTCGGCCTCGAGCGGCTTCCAGATATTGGCCCGGTAGGCGCCGTCGCGCTTGGCGAAGGCCGGGGTCATGACGTTCTGCAGCACGCTCAGGTCGGGAAAGATCTCGGGCGTCTGGAACACCCGGACGACACCCATCTGGTTGATCTCGTGCGGCTTCTTGCCGGTGAGGATCTGCCCGTCGAAAACCACCGCGCCCTTGCTCGGCGCCAGCTTGCCGATGATGACGTTGAGCAGGGTGGACTTGCCCGCTCCGTTGGGGCCGATGATGGCGTGCGTCTTGCCCTCCTCGACCTCGAGGTCGATGTCGCTGAGGGCGTGCAGCCCGCCGAAGTGCTTGTGCACGTCGGCAACGTGCAGGACGATGTTCTTTTCGGCGACGCTCATCTCATCTCACTCCGCCGGCTGGACGCGCATCGCTGCGCCGGAACTGGGTTTGCCGCGGCGGCCGAACAGGCCGGCGATGCGCCTCACGCCCTCCATCACGCCGCCGGGCAGGAACACCACGATCAGCACGAACAGCAGACCGAGCGTCAGGTGCCAGCCCTCGCCCACGAACTTGCTGGTGATGAGCACCACGATGTCCTCGAGGCCGTCGGGCACCCAGTCGAACACGCGGTGCAGCACCTGCTCGTTGAAGGCCGAGAAGATGTTCTCGAAGTACTTGATCAGCCAGGCCCCGATCACCGGCCCGATCAGCGTGCCGACGCCGCCCAGGATGGTCATCAGCACCACCTCGCCCGAGGCCGTCCACTGCATGCGCTCGGCCCCGGCCAGGGGATCGGTGACGGCGAGGAGCGCGCCGGCGAGCCCGGCATACATGCCCGAGATGACGAAGGCGGTGAGCGCATAGGGCCGGGTGTTGAAGCCGGTATAGTTCATCCGCACCTGGTTGGACTTGATGGCGCGCAGCATCATGCCGAAGGGCGAGGAGAAGATCTTCTGCGAGATGAAGAAGCCGACGATCAGCATCACGGCGCAGAAGTAGAAGCCCTCGACGCCCGAGAACACGTGCCCGAGGATGGAGGCCGACGGCAGCCCCTCGCCGCGGGGCGCCAGCGCCGTGTCGATGATGCGCGGATCCCTCAGGGTCAGCTGCAGCGAGGTCTCGCCGTTGGTGATCGGCGTCAGCACCGAATAGGCGAGGCTGTAGCACATCTGCGCGAAGGCGAGCGTCAGGATCGAGAAGTAGATGCCCGACCGCCGGAGGCTGAGATAGCCGATGACCAGCGAGAAGCCGCCCGCGACGACCACCGCGAAGACCATTGCCGGCAGCACATCCATGGTCAGCAGCTTGAACGACCACACCGCCGTGTACGAGCCGACCCCGACAAAGGCGGCGTGGCCGAAGCTGAGGTAGCCGGTGAGGCCGAACAGGATGTTGAAGCCCAAGGCGAAGATCGCGTAGATCGCGAACTTCTGCATCAGCCCCGGATAGGCCGCGCCGAGCGGCGACAGCCAGAGCGGCATGGCGAGCACCACTGCCGAGAACGCCAGGAAGGTCAGGAGGTCGCGCCTCGGGACGTTGAAAAACTGCAGCATTTCAGCTCTCCATCACGCCGCGCCGGCCGAGCAGGCCGCGTGGGCGTACGAGCAGGATGACGACGGCGGTCAGGTAGATGATGATCTGGTCGATGCCCGGCAGGATCGACTTGACCTCGTTCATCGAGGCAAAGCTCTGCAGGATGCCGAGCAGGAAACCGGCGGCCACCGCGCCGGGCAGCGAGCCCATGCCGCCGACCACGACCACGACGAAGCTCAGCACCAGGAAGTCCATGCCTAGGTGATAGTTCGGCGGCACCAGCGGCGTGTACATGACGCCGGCGAGGCCAGCGACCACCGCGGCGATGCCGAACATGATGGTGAAGCGGCGGCCGATATTGATGCCCAGAATGCCGACCGTCTCGCGGTCGACCATGCCGGCGCGCACCACCATGCCGAAGGTGGTGAAGCGCAGGAAGGCGAACACCGCCGACAGGACGCCGATCGAAAAGACGAAATAGGTGAGCCGCCACCACGGATAGGTGACCATGTTCGGCGCCAGCCCGAGCCAGCTGCCCACGTCGGCCGCCCCCTGCAGGGCCGACGGCATCGGCTGGCTGATCGGGTTGGCCCCGAAGATCGCCTTGACGACTTCCTGCAGCACGATGGCGAGCCCGAAGGTGACGAGGATCTGCTCGGCATGCGGGCGCTTGTAGAAGTGCTTGATCAGCCCGCGCTCCATGGCGATGCCGATCAGCAGCATCACCGGAATGGCGAAGACGATCGACAGCGGCACCGAATACTCGACGATGAAGCTGCCCCACTCGCCGAACCAGGTCTGGGCCAGCGGGGTCTTGATCTCGAGCGGGGTGCCCCAGGGCGACAGCTGGTCGGGGTCGATGGTGATCGACTCGAGCGTGATCAGCTGGCGGAAGGCAACCGCGCAGAAGGCGCCGAGCATGAACAGCGCACCATGCGCGAAGTTGACGACACCGAGCGTGCCGAACACGAGGGTCAGCCCCAGCGCGATCAGCGCGTAGGCGCCCCCCTTGTCGAGGCCGTTGAGAAGCTGGGCGAGCAGGGCTTCCATCAGCCCCATCGCCTCCCGGCGGCGGTCAGCGAGAGAAGCGACCGCCGGGGTTCGAGATCAGCACGTCGACGATCAGCATGGCCGGGGTATCGGGGCCCAGTTCGCCGCCGAAGATCGCCGGGTCGTAGGTCACGGCATCCTTGGAGGCGACGTCCACCACCTGCAGCAGGTCGAACGGATTGGCCGGTGCCTGCTTGCCCTGCACGACATACACGTCCTTGAAGCACTGGTGGTCGGCACCACGGTAGGTGGTGGGGCCGTTGCCCAGGCCGTCGAACTCGTAGTCCTCGAGCGCCTTGATCACTTCCGGCGGATAGAACGTGCCGGCGCGCTCGCAGGCGTCGGCATAGAGCAGGGTCTGCACGTAGGAGGTGTGGGCCGCCTGGCTCGGGGGCTGACCGAACTTGGCGCCGAACGACTTGGTGAAAGCCTTGGAGGCGTCGTCGCCGAGCTGCCAGTCCCAGTTGGCGGTACCATAGATGCCCTTCATGGACGCACCGGCACCCTTGGCCATCAGGTCCGAGACCAGCGGCACGACGATCTCGAACTGCTTGCCGTTGACCTGCTTGTCGCGCAGGCCGAACTGCACGGCCTGCGTGAGCGAGTTGACCATGTCGAAGCCGTAGTGGTTGAGCACCAGCACGTCGGCTCCCGAGTTGAGAACCGGGGTGATGTACTGGCTGAAATCACCTGCGCCCACCGGTGTCCGCACCGGAGCGATGGTCTTCCAGCCGAGCGCTTCGGTGGCATTCTTCATGGACTCTTCCTGGGTCCAGCCCCAGGTGTAGTCGGCCGTCAGGTGGTAGGCGATGCGATCCGTGCCGTAGGCCTTGCCCAGCGTCGGGGCGATCGCGATGCCGGACTGGTAGGCGTTGAAGAAGTGGCGGAAGCCGTAGCGCTTCTTGTCCTTGCCGGTGGTGTCGTTCGAGTGGGTCAGGGCGGCCATGAAGATCACGCCCATTTCCTGGCACAGCCCCTGCACGGCAATGGCCACGCCGGACGACGAGCCGCCGGTGATCATCACCGCGCCGTCGCGTTCGATCATGCGGCGGGCCGAATCGCGGGCGGCGTCGGCCTTGGTCTGCGTGTCGCCGGTGACATAGGCCACCTTCTTGCCCAGGATGCCGCTGCCCTTCAGCGTCTTGGACGAGAAGGTCGGGATCATGCCGCCGTCGCCGCCGCCGTTCAGGTGCTCGACGGCCAGCTCGTAGGCCTTCAGCTCGTCGGCGCCCTCATCGGCATAGGCGCCGGTCTGCGGCACGTTGAAGCCCAGCGTCACGGTATCGCCGGTCGGGGCGTTGCAGAATTCCTGCGCATAGGCGCCGCGGGTAAAGATCAGCGGGGCGACGCCGGTTGCCAGAATCCCGGCGAGGCCGGACTTCAGCAGCGTGCGACGACGCATGCCCTTAAGGGTATCGGTCATTGATTCCTCCATCTGGAGCGGAAGGCCGGTACATTGCCGACACGTTTGCCGCTTGCCCGCGAGTATTCGCAGGGCAGAAAAGTTTTCAATAGGCCATTGAAAATGCTATGACATTCTGTCAATTGTTGATCTGAAGTACGCTCAAGTATGTCAACGTATTGACAATTCGGAGAGTCGGACGATGCGCGCTCCCATCGGAATCCGGATCAGCTCGCGGCGCCGCACGCTTGCCGTCTCGCAGGCCGAACTGGCGCGGCGCATCGGCATTTCCGCGAGCTATCTCAACCTCATAGAGCGCAACAAGCGCGACGTCGGCGGCACCCTGCTGCTGCGCATCGCCGCGGAGCTGCAGATCGACATCGAGGAGTTGACCGGCGCTTCCGAACACCGCCTGATCGCCGACCTCGAGGAGGCCTTTGCCGATCCGCTGCTGCAGCCGCTGGCGCCGCCGGCCGGCACGGCGCGACAACTGGTCGCCGAACAGCCCTTCGCCGCGACCGCCATTGCCCGGCTGCATCGCGCCTATCAGGGGGCCCTGGCCAGCGTCGACGACTATGCCAACCGGCTGCAGGCCGATCCGCTGTTCAGCCAGCTGCTGCACCAGATCCTGTCCGGCATCACCGCGGTGCGCTCCAGCGCCGAGATCCTCGAGGAGCCCGACCTCGACGAGGCGGCACGGGCCCGCTTCGGTGCCACCATCGGCCGCGAGGCCCGGGGTCTCGCCGATACCACGCGCACCCTGATCGGGCATTTCGACCGCGAGGCCGGGCCGCGCCGCGCCGTCTCGCCGGTCCGCGAGCTCGACGACCTGATCTTTGCCCGCAACAACTACTTCGCCGGTCTCGAGGCCGCAGCTGTCGACCTCAGGGCCGAGATCGAGGGGTACGGTCCGTTCGGGGAGGCGACGTTGGCCGCCGCGCTGGCCGGGCGCCACCAGGTTGGGATCCGGCGCAGCGTCAGCCGGGAGCTCGACGCACTCGGCTTTCCGGGGCAGTACCACTTCGACCCGGCGAGCCGCACGATGTGGTTCCAGACCAGCGCCATCGCCGCCACCCGGCAGTTCCAGCTGACCCGGCTCTATGTGGAACTCGGCGCCGCGGCGGTGATCGAGGCCGAGGTGACCGCCGCGCAGCTCAGCACGGAGGCCGCGCGACGCCTCGCCTACCGGGCGCTGGCCTCCTACCTGGCTGGGGCGGTGGCCTTTCCCTACGAGCGCTTCCTCGCCGATGCCGAGGCGGCGCGCTACGACATCGAGGTGCTGCGCCAGATCCACACCGCGAGCTTCGAGCAGGTGGCGCATCGGCTGGTGACGCTGCGCCGCCCGGGCCACGAGGGCATCCCCTTTCGGCTTCCTGCGCTCCGATCCGGCCGGGCGTCTCACCAAGCATTTTCCGCTGCCCGGCCTGCTGCTGCCCAACAGCGGCCACGCCTGTCCGCTCTGGGTCATCTACGACGCCTTCCGCACCCCCGATGCACTGGTGCGCCAGGTGGCCCGCTTCACCGATGGGTCGCGCTACCTGTTCATCGCCCGGGCGGCAACGCGGCGCACCTCGCATTTCCGCGAGCGTTCGGTCTATACCTCGGTGATGCTGGCCTGCGACGCGCTGCATGCCGACCGTACCGTCTATGCCGCCGGACTCGACCTGGACGATCAGGAGGCGGACGTCCCGGTCGGGCCGACCTGCCGGCTGTGCACCCGCCGCGATTGCGCCGACCGCCAGGAGGAGGCGCCGGCGCCGGGAGGCGGCCAGGCAGCGATCCGCGCCCCACTGGTGCCGCGCTGCTTTTGACCAATGGACGCGACTAGGCTTTAGTGATGGGGTTCCCGGCGGGAGAACCGGAACAAGGGGGGAAATTGGCACTCGATGTCCTGATAGCCGAAGACGAGCCGAGCATCCTCGAGTCGCTGGATTTCATCCTGAGGCGCGCCGGCTGGTCGATCAGCGCCGTCACCGACGGTGACGCGGTGCTCGAGGCGGTGCGGCGGCTGCGGCCGCGCCTGCTGGTGCTCGACGTCATGCTGCCCAAGCGCTCCGGCTTCGAGGTCCTCAAGCAGATCCGCGCCGACAGCCTCACCGCCGACCTGCCGGTGCTGATTCTCACCGCCAAGGGCCAGCAGCTCGACCGGCGCACCGCCGAGGAACTGGGCGCCTCGAGCTTCGTCACCAAGCCCTATGCCAATGCCGATGTGGTGGGCGCGGTGCGGCGCCTGCTCGGCGAGGGCGTCGCCGGCTGATGACCGCGCGCAAGCTCGAAAGCGCGGCGCTGTTCTTCACCATCTTCGGCGCCATGCTGATCATGCCGCCGCTGGTGCTGCTGTTCAACGTCAAGGCGCGGTTGTTCGGCCTGCCGCTCGAACTGATCTACCTGTTCGCCGTCTGGGTCGTGCTGTGCGCCGGCACCGCCTGGTTCGGCCGCCGCCTGCCGCGCGCCCCGGCGGACGACGACGAGCCGGGGAGCCCCGGCTGATGCTCTCGGCCAATCTCGTCATCGCCACCGCCGTCGCCTATGTCGGGCTGCTGTTCTTCATCGCCTGGGCCGGCGATCGGCGGGCCCGGCAGAGCAGTGGCGGCCTGCTGCGCTCGCCCTTCATCTACACCCTCGCCATCTCGGTCTACTGCACCAGCTGGACCTTCTACGGCGCCGTGGGCTCGGCCGCCCGCAACGGGCTCGAATACCTCGCCATCTACCTCGGGCCGACGCTGGTCTTCGTCGGCTGGTGGTTCGTGCTCAGGAAGCTGGTGCGCATCGCCCATGCCCAGCGCATCACCTCGGTGGCCGACCTGCTCAGCTCCCGCTTCGGCAAGTCGAGCCGGCTCGCGGTGCTGGTCACCGTCATCGCCGTCATCGGCATCGCCCCCTACATCGCGCTGCAGCTCAAGGCGGTGACCTCCTCGATCCAGGCGATCGGCGGCACCGGAGCCGCCGCGCGCGAGGGCTTCGGCGGCATCGACGATGTCGGGCTCGCGCTCGGCGTGGCCGCTGCCATGGCGGTGTTCACCATCCTGTTCGGCACGCGCAACCTCGATGCCAAGGAGCAGCACCACGGCGTCGTCGCCGCCATCGCCTTCGAGGCCATCGTCAAGCTGTGCGCGCTGATCGCCGTCGGCGGCTTCGTGCTCTATGCCGGCGGCGGGCTCGAGGCGATCTTCTCGAATGCCGAGGCCAAGGGCATCGACATCTACTCGGAGGACACGTTCGGCAATCGCTGGATCGCGATGAATGTGCTCTCGATCGCCGCCATCCTCTGCCTGCCGCGGCAGTTCCAGATCACCGTCGTCGAGAACTCCGACGAGAACCACCTCAGGACCGCCGGCTGGGCCTTTCCGGCCTACCTGCTGCTGATGAGCCTGTTCACCCTGCCGATCGCGCTGTTCGGCATGACCACCATGCCGGCGGGTTCGAACCCCGACATGTTCGTGCTCACCCTGCCGCTCGCCGCCGGCCAGGATGGGCTGGCGCTCTTCGCCTTCATCGGCGGCTTCTCGTCCGCCACCTCGATGATCATCGTCGAGGCCATCGCCCTCTCGATCATGGTCTCCAACCACATTGTCATGCCGATCGTCCTGCGCACCACCGGGGGCTTCGGCGGCAACGACCGCGACCTCTCCCGCCTGCTGCTCAATTCCCGCCGGCTGTCGATCGGCATCATCCTGTTCCTGGGCTTCTTCTACTTCTACCTGACCCGCGATTCCGATGCGCTCGCCCCGATCGGGCTGATCTCGTTCGCCGGCGTCGCGCAGTTCCTGCCGGCCATCCTCGCGGCCCTGTTCTGGCGCGAGGCCACCATGCGCGGCGCCACCGCCGCCGTCGCGGTCGGCTTTGTCGTCTGGGCCTGGTCGATGTTCATGCCCTCCTTCCAGAGCTCCTCGCCCTGGGTGGCGGCGGTCATGGCCGACGGACCCGGCGGCATCTCCTGGCTGCGCCCGCAGGCGCTGTTCGGGCTCGACGGACTGGATCCCCTGGTGCACTCGGTGTTCTGGTCGCTGTTCCTCAATGCGGCAACCCTCGTCGCGGGCTCGCTGGTCACCAGCCAGTCGGCGCTCGAACGGCTGCAGGCGACGCTGTTCGTCGATGCCTTCCGCCGCTCCGGTCGCCGTGATCCCAACTTCATCCGCGGCTCGGCCACCGCGAACGATCTGTTCTTCGTGGCCCAGCGCGTTCTCGGCACCGATCGCGCCACCGAGCTGTTCGCCGGTCTGCCGCGCCCCGACACCGAGCCGAGCGCCGAGTTCATCGGCCGGCTCGAGCGCGAACTGGCCGGCTCGATCGGCGCCGCCTCGGCGCACGTGATGCTGTCCAAGGTGGTCTCCGGCGAGGCCGTCTCGCTCGAGGAGGTCATGCAGATGGCCGACGAGACGCAGCAGGCCATCGAGTATTCCCAGCAACTCGAGCGCACCTCGACCGAGCTCAGGACCACCGCCGAGCAACTCGAGCAGGCCAACGTACGGCTGCGCGAGGTCGATCAGCAGAAGGACGATTTCCTCAGCCAGGTCAGCCACGAGGTCCGGACCCCGATGACGGCGATTCGCTCCTTCTCCGAGATTCTGCTCGACGAAGGCGAACTCGCCCCCGAGGAGCGGCACAAGTTCGTCTCGACCATTCACCACGAGCCTGCGGCTCACCAACCTGCTCGACGAGATCCTCGACCTCAGCGCCCTCGAGCGCGGCGAGCGCGGCTGGGAGAATCACCCGGTCGATGCCGAACCGGTGCTCGACCGCGCCATCCGAGTCTGCGACGCGCTCGCCCGCCAGCGCGGCATGCGCGTCGAGTTCGGCGCGCGCGCCGCTGCGGCAATGGTGATGGCCGATGCCCACCGGCTCAGCCAGGTGCTGATCAACCTGATCTCCAACGCCATCAAGTACAACAGCGCCGGGCACCCCCGCGTCACCGTCACCTCGCGGCTGCTGGGCGCGAGCTACCAGGTCGAGGTCGCCGACAACGGTCCGGGCATCCCGCGCGCCGATCGCGCCAAGATCTTCGAGAAGTTCTATCGCGGCCGGCACGGCGAGCCCGCCTCGGTCGCCGGTGCCGGCCTCGGCCTCGCCATCAGCCGCCAGATCGTCAAGCGCATGAACGGCGAACTCGAGCTGCTCCCCGGCGAGGGGCCGGGTGCCTGTTTCCGCATCACCCTGCCGCTCGCCTCGGCGCCCTGACCGGCTGACACGGCAACGTCACCGAACTGTCGTTGCGGGGTCACCGCTCTGAGATCGAACCGTCAAGCAGCCGGAATAGGACTGCCCCGCTCGACGAACCACGGGCACCCCATTCCGGAGAAGCTCAGATGACACGCAATTGGCTGCTCGGTGCGGCACTCGCCGCCAGCACCCTCGCCCTCGCCGGCGCCCCTGCCCAGGCGGCGACCAAGTTCGAATTCTGGTACGGCCTTTCGGGCGACCTCAGCGAGCGCGTCCAGGACGTCTGCAAGCGCTTCAACGCCGCGCAGGCCGACTACGAGATCGTCTGCGTCAGCCAGGACAATTACGACAACAACCTGCAGAACACGATCGCCGCCTTCCGCGCCAACAAGCAGCCGACCGTCACCCAGATCTTCGACGCCGGCACGCTCGACCTGATGCTGTCCGGCGCCTACCTGCCGATCGGCCAGCTGATGAGCGAGAGCGGCTACCAGATCGACTGGAGCAACTACCTCTCCGGCATCGGCAGCTACTACTCGACCTCGAAGGGCGAGCTGCTCTCGATGCCGTTCAACTCCTCGACCGCGGTGATCTACTACAACACCGACGCGCTGGCCAAGGTTGGCTTCGCAGGCACTCCGTCGACCTGGGAAGAGGTCGAGGACGTTGCCCGCAAGATGAAGGCCGCCGGCTACGACTGCCCGGTGGCGTTCGACCCGACCGGGGTCTGGCAGTGGTTCGAGCAGTTTTCGGCCATCCACAACCAGCCGATCGCCTCGAACGGCAACGGCTTCGGCGGCCTCGACGCCGAGTACGTCTTCAACAAGACCAGGTTCGTCGATCAGCTGACCTGGTACAAGAAGATGTTCGACGAGGGCCTGTTCGTCCACAAGTCGAAGGCCGCCGGCGAGACCGCCAACGACGCCTTCATCAACGGCACCTGCCAGATCACCTCCTCCTCGATCGCCGATCACGGCACCTTCGGCAAGCAGGCCAAGCCCGAGGTGAAGTGGACCGTCGCCATGCTCCCGGTCTGGGCCGGCACCGACCGCAAGAATTCCTTCGTCGGCGGCGCCTCGCTGTGGACGCTCAAGGGCAAGTCGGCCGACGAGTACAAGGGCGCCGCGGCGTTCTTCAACTTCCTCGCCACCCCGGAATCGGCCGAGTACTGGTCGACCGTGACCGGCTACGTGCCGGTGACGATGTCGGGCTTCGAGGCGATGAAGGCCAAGGGCTTCTACGAGGATCCGACCTACAAGGGCCGCGAGCTCGCCATCGAGAGCCTCACCTACGGCGAGGCGACCGAGAACACCCGCGGCATCCGCCTCGGCAACTACGTCACCGAGCGCAAGGAAATCGGCGACGCCATGGCCAGGGTGCTGTTCGACAACGTGCCGGTGCAGGAGGCGCTCGACACCGCCGTGGCCAACGGCAACGCCCTGCTGCGCAAGTTCGAGAAGACCTACCAGGGCGCCCAGCTCCCCTGATCCGATCCCCCTCCGGCTCGGGCGGCAATACGCCGTCCGGGCCGGAGCCCCTGGGGTCCGTGCTGCTTCCTGCCTGCCCGAACGGATCGAGCGGATCAGCAAGGCACCTCTCGCCTTGCGGGAGAAGGCGATCACGACGCGCATCCGGACCCGGACGCCCTTTTCGACCGACGTGCTGAGGCCAGACCGATGGAACGCCGCGCCTACTACCGCAACAAGGTCCTGCCCTGGGTGCTGATCGCGCCGCAATTGCTCCTGATCCTGGTCTTCTTCTACTGGCCGACCACCCAGGCCCTGTACTGGGCCTTCACCCTCGAGCAGCCCTGGGGCGGCGGCAACACCTGGGTGGGCTTCGACAATTTTGCCTCGATCTTCACCGACACCCGCTACTGGGCGACGGCGCTGCGCTCGGCCTTCTACGCCGTGTGCGCCACGGCCATCTCGATGACCGTCGCGCTGACGCTGGCGCTGTTCGTCGACCGGGCGCTCAAGGGGACGCGGCTGTTCCAGTCCGTCTTCGTCTGGCCCTACGCCATCGCCGCGCCGGCCGCCGGGGTCGCCTTCCGCTTCATGTTCTCGCCGCAGGCCGGCTTCATCGGCGCCGTCAACCAGGTCTGGCCCGGCATCTGGGATCCCTCGACCGTCGGCTGGCAGGCGCTGGCCATGGTGATCGTCTGCCACGCCTGGCTCGGCATCGGCTACAATTTCGTGTTCTTCCTGGCCGGGCTGCAGATGATCCCGCGCTCGATCGTCGAGGCCGGCGCCATGGACGGGGCGCGGCCGTTCCGCCGCATGCTCGACCTGCAGCTGCCGCTGCTCGCGCCCACCACCTTCTTCCTCCTGATCATGAACCTGATCTCGAGCTTCACCGACAGCTTCGGGCTGATCGACACCCTCACCGAGGGCGGGCCGGTCGGCGCCACCGAGGTGATGGTCTACAAGATCTACTTCGACGGCTTCAAAGGCCTCGACTATTCCGGCGCCGCCGCCCAGTCGATCGTCCTCATGCTTCTCGTCATCTCGCTCACCTTCATCCAGTTCAAGTGGGTGGAGCGGCGCATCCATTATTCCTGAGGCCGCCCATGATCGAGCGCTCGCCGGTATTCGACCTACTGACCTATCTCGCCATGGGGATCGGGCTGATCCTGGTGTTCACCCCGTTCTGGGTGGTGTTCATCGGGGCGACGCTGAGCCTGCCCGAGGTGGCGCGGGTGCCGATGCAACTGTGGCCGTCGGACCAGTTGTTCGAGAACATCGCCACGGCCTGGCAGCGCGGCGACCTCGGCCCCAAGATGGTCAACTCGCTGATCGTCGCGGTCGGCGTCACCGTCGGCAAGATCGTCATCGCCTCGCTCTCGGCCTTCTCGATCGTGTTCTTCAACTACCGGGCGCGGATGGTGTTCTTCTGGCTGATCTTCATCACCCTGATGCTGCCGCTCGAAGTGCGCATCGTGCCGACCTACGCCATCGCCGCCAACGCGCTGTCGCCGCTGCAGCTGATCCTCGACGTTACCGGGCTGACCGGGTTGGTGCAGATGCTCAGCGGCGTCGAGATCGCCCTCAACTGGAACCTGCTCAACTCCTACGAGGGCATGATCCTGCCGCTGGTCGCCACCGCCACCGGCACCTTCCTCTACCGGCAGTTCTTCATGACCATCCCGGACGAGCTGGTCGAGGCCGGCAAGATGGATGGTTCCTCCCCGATGCAGTTCTTCGCCGACGTGCTGATCCCGCTGAGCCGCACCAACATGCTGGCGCTCGCCACCATCATGTTCGTGTCCACCTGGAACCAGTACCTGTGGCCGCTGCTGGTCACCACCGACCGCGCCAATTTCGGCACGGCCGTCATGCAGCTCAAGGCCCTGGTGCCGGCCCAGAACGGTACGCCCGACTGGAACGTCACCATGGCCGGCGCACTCATCATCATGCTGCCCCGCTCCTCGTCGTTGCCTTCATGCAGCGCTGGTTCGTCAGGGGTCTCATCACCCGCGACAAGTGAGGATACGCCAATGGCCGCCATTTCCATCCGGGGCGTCAAGAAGCGCTACACGCCCAAGACCCTCGTCATCCACGGCGTCGACGTCGAGATCGAGGCCGGCGAGTTCGTCGTCATCCTCGGCCCCTCGGGCTGCGGCAAGTCGACCCTGTTGCGCATGATCGCCGGGCTAGAGGAGATCACCGAGGGCGAGATCGCCATCGAGGGACGTGTCGTCAACCGGCTCGAGCCGCGCGAGCGCGGCTGCGCCATGGTGTTCCAGAACTACGCCCTTTACCCGCACATGACGGTGCGCCAGAACATCGGCTACGCGCTCAAGGTCGCCAAGGTCCCCCGGCCGGAGCGGGAAGCGCGGGTCGACAAGGTGGCCCAGATCGTCGGGCTCCTCGACTACCTCGATCGCCGTCCCGCCGAACTTTCGGGCGGCCAGCGCCAGCGCGTCGCCGTGGCCCGCGCCATGGTGCGCAATCCCAGGGTCTTCCTGTTCGACGAGCCGCTCTAGAACCTCGCTGCCAAGCTGCGCGTCGCCATGCGCTCCGAGATCAGGAAGCTGCACCGCGAACTCGGCGTCACCTCGGTCTTCGTCACCCATGACCAGACCGAGGCGATGACGCTGGCGGACAAGCTGATCATCATGAATGCCGGCATCGTCGAGCAGATCGGCGCCCCGACCGAGGTCTACAATCACCCGGCGAGCCGCTTCGTCGCCGATTTCATCGGCTCGCCGGCGATGAACCTGCTCGAAGGCGAGTTCGATGCCGCCGGCCATTTCGTCCACGGCACGGGCGGCCGCTTCGCGGTCGAAAAGCTCAACGGCATCCGCGCGCCGGGCCACAAGGTCGTGCTCGGCATCCGCCCCGAGGCCGTCGCCCGCGCCGCGCCCGGCACCGTCGGCACCATTGCCGCCATCGTCGACTATGTCGAGGAGCTGGGCGCCACCCGGCTGATCCACGCCGACGCCAATGGCAGCCGCATCGTCGCGGTCGATGCCGACACCACGACCCACATGCCGTCCGGCACGCCGCTGCACCTGAAGCTTCGCGACGACGCCCTGCACGTGTTCTCCGCCGAAGACGGCAAGCGCCTCACCCACTGACAAGGATCAATCCAATGGGCAGTATCATAGCCGCCGGCTTCAATGCCGGCTCCGACGACGGCGAGATCGAGAGCCTCGCGCAGGACCTCAGGGCGCTGGCCGAGATCGGCGCCGAGGCGGTCGAGATCGCACCGACCACGCTCGATCTGATCGCTGGCGGCCGCGTCATCGCCGAGCGTGCCGAGGCGCTGGTCGCCGCGACCGATGAGCACGATTTCATCTACACCGTGCACGGGCTGGTCTCGTCCAACTTCATGGACCCGGCGACCGTCGGCTACCAGCTCGCCGCGGCCAAGGCCCTGGTCGAGGTCTGCGACCGGATCGACGCCCGGGTCCTCGTCCAGCATTCGGGCGCCCTCCGCGCCGACCAGATCCACGATCGCGCCCAGGCCGACCTCCGCGAGCGCGAGACCCTGTTCGAACTGGCCGAGTTCGCCCGGCCCTATGGCGTGCGCATCGCGCTCGAGAACATCTTCACCACCGAGCCGGGCCAGTACCGGCAGACCCCCTCGGAAGTCGCCGCCACCGTGCGCGCCGTCAATCACCCCAACGTGGTCGCGCTGATCGATTTCAGCCACGCCTATCTCGAAGCCACCTATCGCGGCCTCGACCTGATGGACGAACTGCGCGCCATGGCGCCGCTCGCCGGGCACCTGCACGTCCACGATTCCTTCGGCCGGCCGCAGGGCTTCTACCGCGGCTATCACCCGCAGGAGAACACGGCGATGGGCATCGGCGACCTGCACATGCCGCTCGGCTGGGGCGACATCGGCTGGGAGGCGATCTTTGCCGAGCTCGCGTTCCTGCCCGACACCGTGCTGATGATGGAAATCGGCCGCCGCTACCGTCGCGAGCAGCCGGCGAGCCTCGCCCGCGCCCGGGCGCTGGCCGAGCTCAATGCCGGCCGCCCCGCCATCGCCGCCGAGTAGGGCCGCCGGGCGCCGGGCCGCTCAGGCGAGTCCGGCCCCGTCCAACAGGTGCCTGACGATCAGGTCCGGGGCGGTGATGGCCGAGCCGCTCACCACCGCATGGGCCCCGCTGTCGAGCGAGGCCCTGAGGTGTTCGGGAGTCCACACTCCGCCCTCGACGATCACCGGCACCCCCAGCCTGACCAGCCGCCGCGTCAGCTGCAGCGGCGGCCGCTCCACCCCGTGCGAGGCCGGCGTGAACCCGACCATGGTCGTCGCGACGAGGTCGGCGCCGCCGGCAATCGCCGCTGCGGCCTCTTCGAGGCCGGATATGTCGGCCATCACCGCCAGGCCCAGCCGGTGTGCCGCCCCCGCCAGTTCGGCAAATCCCGGCCCCGGCCGCGTTCCCGCCGTCGCCTGGATGGCGACGATGTCCGCCCCCGCCGCCGCCAGCGCCTCGACATCGGCCTCCGTGGTGGTGATGTAGTTGTCGAACCCCTCGCGGCGATCCTTGACGATGCCGATGATCGGCAGCGCCGTCCGCCCGCGCAGCAGCCGCACCACCTCGGCCCCGTCGACGCGGAAGCCGCCGGCCCCGCCCAGTTCCGCCGCCTCCGCGAGGAGCGCCAGGATGTCGGGACGCCCGAGCGGGCTGCGCTTGTCCATCGCCTGCGACGAAACGATCAGCCTGTGCCGCAGTCGCGCGATCACCGCCTGCATTGCCGTGCCTCCTGGCCTTCGCCCTTGAACGGTCCAGCAGTTTCCGGCCATGCTGCCGAAGTCAAGGGCATGGTTCGGTTCGCCGTTTCGGCGCAGCGGCGGACTGATCCGGGGGGCGAGCCATGCAGGCACTGGCGATCGATATCGGCGGCACCAAGATCCTCGCCGGCCTCGTGGCCGCCGACGGCACCATCGATGGCCTCGTCGAGGTCCCGACCCCGGCCCGGGAGGGCTCTGGCGCGATCCTCGACGCCGTGCTCGCTGCGGCCCGCGCGGCACGCGCAGCGACATCGGCCCGGCCCGTCGCCTGCGGCGTCGGCACCGCCGGCGTCGTCGCCCCGGACGGCAGCATCGCCAGCGCCACCGACCTGCTGCGCGGCTGGGCCGGCACGCCGCTCCGCGCCGCGCTCGCTGCCGAACTCGGCCTCGAGGTCCGGGTGCTCAACGATGTGCATGCCACCGGCCTCTGCGAGGCGCTGCTCGGCGCGGCGCGCGGCCATGGCTCCGCCCTCGTCGTCGCCGTCGGCACCGGCATCGGCGGCGCCATCGTCCGCAACGGCATGGTGGAGCAGGGCGCCCACGGCATCGCGGGCGCCATCGGCCACCTGCCGGCGCCGCTCAGGCAGGGTCGCATCTGCTCGTGCGGTGTCCTCGACCATGTCGAGGCCTATGCCAGCGGTCCGGCGCTCGAGGCCGAGTATCGCCGCCGCACCGGCCGTCCGCGCGGCCTGCGCGCCATCGCCGCCGCCGGCGAGGCCGAGGCCCGGGCGGTGATCGCCGAGGGCGCGGCGGCACTCGGCGCCGTCATCGGCGGCGCCAACAATCTCGTCGATACCTCGGTCATCGTCATCGGCGGCGGCGTCGCCGGGATCGGCGAAGCCTTCCTCGCCCCGCTCCGCGCCGGGATCGCCGCCGAGGCGCTCGGCGCCACCCGCGCCGTCCCGGTCGTTCCGGCCCGCTTCGGCGCCCGGGCCTGCCTCGTCGGCGCCGGCCTCCTCGCGCTCGCCTGATCCGTCCCCGCACGCATCGGTTCTTTGACCCCGATCAAACCGCGCCCGCCCGGCAGCGCTAGGGTGGCCGACGTCACTGCCGGACTCGCAGGTGCTGCCGTCCACCCCGCGCGAAAGGAGCCGCAGATGAAGCTCACCAGCCTCACCCTCACCCCCAGCCCATGCTCTACGTGGCGATGACCGCCACCATGCCCGAGATCCCCGCCGCCATGGGCCGCGGCTTTGCCACCCTCGGCGCCTTCATCGCTTCGGCCGGGGTGCAGCCCCTCGGCCCGCCCATCGCGCTCTATCACGACTGGACCGGCACCACGACCGCCATCGATCTGGGCTTCCCGGTTTCCGCCGCCGATGCCGCCAAGGCGGCCGGCGAGGTCAAGGCCGGCACCACCCCCCACGGTCCTGCCCTCAAGGCCGTGCACAAGGGCTCCTATGCCGGGCTCGCCCAAGCCTATGCCAGCATCGAGGCGCAGACCACCGACGCCGGCGTGCCGCATGGCGCCCGCATGTGGGAGGTCTATCTCAACGGCCCCGACACCACCCCCGAGGACCAGCTCCTCACCGAGATCTACACCGAAGTATCGGCCGCCGACGCGGCCAGGTTCCCCGCCGACTGACATTCACCTCATCAAGGCATTTTCATCATGGCACACAAGCAGGTTCTGTTCCGCTCCGCCGCCCGCGAGAAAGTCCTCGCCGGCGCCACCCAGCTCGCCGATGCGGTGCGCGTCACCCTCGGGCCGCGCTCGAAGTCGGTGCTGATCGAGCGCAAGTGGGGGGCGCCGCTGGTCTGCAACGACGGCGTCACCATTGCCAAGGAATTCGACCTCAAGGACCCCGAGGAAAACCTCGGGGCCCGCATGCTGCGCCAGGCCGCCGAAAAGACCGGCGAGATGGTCGGCGACGGCACCTCCACCGCCACCATCCTCGCCCATGCCATCTTTGCCGACGGCGTCCGCAACGTCGTCGCCGGCGCCAGCGCCATCGACCTGAAGCGCGGCCTGGATCGCGGTACCCGCACCGTGGTCGAAGCCCTCAAGGCACTCTCCCGCCCGGTCGCGAGCCGGCTCGAGAAGGAGCAGGTGGCCACCATCTCCGCCCACAACGACCCCACCATCGGCAAGCTCGTCGCCGATGGCATGGACAAGGTCGGCGATGAGGGCGTCATCACCGTCGAGGAAGCCAAGACCACCGAGACCATGCTCGACGTCGTCGAGGGCATGCAGTTCGACCGGGGCTTCATCTCGCCCTATTTCGTCACCAATGCCGAGCGCATGGAGGCCGTGCTCGAGGATCCGCTGCTCCTCATCGTCGATGGCAAGGTCAGCGTCCTCAACGATCTCATCGGGCTGCTCGAATCCGTCGCCAAGTCCGGCGCGCCGCTGCTCGTCGTCGCCGAGGATGTCGACGGCGAGGCGCTCGCCACCCTGATCGTCAACAACCTGCGCGGCACCTTCCGCAACTGCGCCGTCAAGGCGCCGGGCTTCGGCGATCGCCGCAAGGCCATGCTCGGCGACATCGCCACCCTCACCGGCGGCCAGGTGATCTCGCACGAACTGGGGCTGAAGCTCGAGAACGTCACCATCGACATGCTCGGCAAGGCCAAGCGCGTCGTTCTCGACAAGGAGACCTGCACCATCATCGGCGGGGCCGGCGCGCCCAAGGCCATCGAGGGACGCGTCGAGCAACTGCGGCGCGAGATCAAGAAGTCCACCTCCGACTACGACAAGGAAAAGCTCGAGGAGCGCCTCGCCAAGCTCGCGGGTGGGGTCGCCGTCATCCGTGTCGGAGCGCCCACCGAGGCCGAGATGAAGGCGCGCAAGGATGCGCTCGACGATGCCATCGCCGCCACCAAGGCGGCGGTCGCCGAGGGGATCGTGCCGGGCGGCGGGCTGGCGCTGCTGCGCTGCTGCAAGGCGGTCGAGGACGAGGCGGCCCGGTGCGAGGGCGACGAGCGCACCGGCCTGCTGATCCTGCGCCGCGCCCTTGAGGTCCCGGCCCGCCAGATCGCCGAGAACTCCGCCGTCGATGGCGGCGTGGTGGTGGCGCAGATGCTCGCCGGCAAGGGCGCCGAGGGATACGATGCGGCAAGGAAGGCCTATGTCGATCTCATCGAGGCCGGCATCATCGATCCCACCAAGGTGGTGCGCCTCGCACTCGAGAACGCCGTCAGCGTTGCCAGCACCCTGCTGCTCACCGAGGCGACCATGACCGAGATCCCCGCGCCGCCATCCGAGCGCACTCCCATGCCGGAGGCGGGGCTCTGATGGCCACCCCGCTCAACCGGAAGCACCAGTACAACCTGTGGTATTTCGCGGCGGCGCTGCTGCTGCTGTTCGCCTACCAGTTCTGGCTGGGCTACCGCTCGGTGGCCCAGATCACCTATTCCGATCTGCTGTCGCACCTCGAGGCCGGCCGCATCGCCGAGGTGACGATCAGCGAGACCCTGATCCAGGGCCGCTTCAACGGGGCGCAGGACGGCTACGACTACTTCGTCACCGAGCGCGTCGATCCCGAGCTGGTCAGGACCTTCGTCGACAAGGGCGTCACCGTCCGGGGCACCACCGAGTCCAACCTCCTTGCCACGCTCGCCTCCTGGGTCGTTCCGGTGCTGCTGATGGCCGGCATCTGGTATTTCGTCTTCCGCCGCTTCGCCGAAAAGGGCGGCATCGGCGGGCTGACCGCCATCGGCAAGTCCAAGGCCAGGATCTATGTGGAAGCCAAGACCGGCGTCACCTTTGCCGATGTCGCCGGCATCGATGAGGCCAGGGCCGAGCTCGAGGAGATCGTCTCGTTCCTCAAGAACAAGGAGAAATACGGCCGGTTGGGCGCCCGCATCCCCAAGGGCGTGCTGCTGGTCGGCCCGCCCGGCACCGGCAAGACCCTGCTGGCCCGCGCCGTTGCCGGCGAGGCCGGGGTGCCGTTCTTCTCGATCTCTGGCTCCGAGTTCGTCGAGATGTTCGTCGGTGTCGGCGCCGCGCGGGTGCGCGACCTGTTCGAGCAGGCCCGCGCCGCCGCCCCCTCGATCATCTTCATCGACGAGCTCGACGCATTGGGCCGGGCCCGCTCGCCCTTCGCCGAGTTCGGCGGCGGGGATGAGAAGGAGCAGACCCTCAACCAGCTCCTCAGCGAGCTCGATGGCTTCGATCCGCGCGTCGGCATCGTGCTGCTGGCCGCCACCAACCGCCCGGAAGTCCTCGATCCGGCGCTGCTGCGTGCCGGCCGCTTCGACCGCCAGGTGACGCTCGACCGGCCCGAGCGCAAGGACCGCAAGGCCATCCTCGCGGTGCACCTCAGAAAGATCGCCCTCGCCCCGGGCGTCGATATCGACCAGATCGCCGCCATCACCCCCGGCTTTACCGGGGCCGATCTCGCCAATCTCGTCAACGAGGCGGCGATCTTTGCCACCCGGCGTGGCGCCGATGCCGTGGCGCTGGCCGATTTCACCGCCGCGGTCGAGCGCATCGTCGCCGGTCCCGAGCGCCGCAGCCGGGTGTTGACCGCCGACGAGCGCCGCCGCGTCGCCTGCCATGAACTCGGCCATGCCCTGGTCGCCGCCTCGATTCCCAGCGCCGATCCGGTGCACAAGGTCTCGATCATTCCGCGCGCCATCGGCTCGCTCGGCTACACCCTGCAGCGTCCCACCGATGATCGCTATGTCATCACCGCCTCCGAATTGCGCGATCGCATCGCGGTGCTGATGGGCGGCCGCGCCGCCGAGGCGCTGGTCTTCGGCGAGGTTTCCACCGGCGCCGCCGACGATCTCGCCAAGGCGACCGACATCGCCCGGCAATATGTCGCCCGCTTCGGCATGGGCGAGGGCACCGGCCAGGCCGTGCTCGAGCAGGTGGTACAGCCCTATCTCAATGGCCCTGGTGCCCAGGCCGGCCGCAAGGACTACTCGGAGGCGACCTCGCGCGAGCTGGATCTCGCCATCCGGCAGCTGATCGAGACCGCGTACGAGCGCGCCGGGGCGCTGCTCGCGGCGCGCCGCGCCGATCTCGAGCGCGGCACCGCGCTGCTGCTCGAGCGCGAGGCCATCACGCCGGCCGAGTTCGCCCCCTTGCGGCGGGAGGCCGCGCCACTGCCCTTGCCCGACGCCACTGCGGCTTGACGCCGCTCAAAACACCGCACTTCGGAACGCGCTATCCATGACGGGTTGATCCAGGCAATAGGAGATCTTTTCTATGAACGAGACCTCAAGCAAGCTTTCAGTCAAGACCGACAAGGATAAGGCGGTCGCCCCGGCTGCTGCGTGGCATCCCTTCGAGGAACTGCGGCGCGAGATTGACCGGCTGTTCGATGACGGCAACTGGCTCAAGCCCTTCCGGGCCGAGTTTCCATCCTTCGCCCGCATCGGCGTGAAGCTGCCGGCCGTCGACATCGTCGAACACGACACGGCCTTCGAGATCACCGTCGACCTGCCCGGCTACGACAGCAAGGACGTCGCGGTGACGCTCAGGAACGGCAGCGTCGTCATCAAGGGCGAAAAGTCCGAGGAAAAGCAGGACAAGGCCAGGGACTACTACCTCAAGGAGCGGCAATACGGCGCCTTCGAGCGGTCCTTCGCCGTGCCCGAGACCGTCGACACCGCCAAGGTGGATGCCGCCTTCAAGAACGGCGTCCTGACCGTCACCCTGCCCAAGTCCGAGGCCGCTAGGGCACCCGAGCAGAAGGTCGAGGTGAAGGCCGCCTGACGGCGGCCCGCCGGCATGGCGCCCCCGGGGCCGCCCGGCTTCACCGGGCTGTCGCAAGTTACCGGGGGCTCCGCCTGCCTTCTCGCCGCTGGAGGGAAGGTGGCGTGCAGCGCCCGATACGGGTGGCTGCAACCATTGCAGGGCAGGGGAGGCAATCATGGTGTTCCGGGATCGTGTCGACGCCGGTCGGCAACTGGCCGAGGCCCTGCTCCCCCTTGCCGCCGAGCACCCGGTGGTCCTCGCCCTGCCGCGCGGTGGCGTCCCGGTGGCGTTTGAAGTGGCGCGCCGCCTCGCCGCCCCGCTCGATCTGCTGATCGTGCGCAAGCTGGGTGTCCCCGGTCACGCCGAATTCGCCATGGGCGCCGTCGCCGATGCGGAGCCGCCCGTGGTGGTCCGGCACGACGACACCATCCGGGCGCTGGGCATCTCCGCGCCCGCCTTCGAGGCGGTGCTCGCCGCCGAGATCGCCGAGGCCCGCCGTCGCCGTGACCGCTATCTCGGCGGGCGCCCCCGCCAGCCGCTCGCCGCCCGCACCCTGATCGTCGTCGACGACGGCATCGCCACCGGCTCGACCATGCAGGCGGCCCTGCGGGCCCTCCGGCAGGCGCGACCACGCCGCATGGTGCTTGCCGTGCCGGTTGCCGCGACCCCTGCCATCGATCTGCTCCGGCCCGACGCCGACGAGATCGTCTGCGTTCTGCCGCGACCCGACCTGGGCTCGATCGGGGAATGGTACGACGCCTTTCCGCAGGTCGAGGATGCAGAGGTGATCCGCCTTCTCGAGGCCGCTGCCGCCCCGCCGCCCGCCTGACCGCGAGGGCGCGGGACTGCTTCCGGCGCGCCGGCCCTGCCGGACAACTCGGTTCAGCAACGTGACCGCATCATGGCATTTTCCCGGCTGGACAGCACACGGCACTTCCGGTAACGTTCCCGGCAGCTCGCGGTCCACCGCGGCGGAGGACTCGCTTGGCCCGTCGTCCAACCATCATCGATGTCGCACGTCTCGCCGGGGTCTCCAAGAGCACGGCCGCGCGGGCGATGAGCGATTCGGCGGAGGTCAACGACGCGACCCGCGAGAAGGTGCGCAAGGCGGCGCTGGCCGCCGGTTACGAGCGCAATCATCTCGCCGTCGGCATGCGCTCCGGCCGGTCCGGCCTGTTCGGTCTGGTCATCCCCGATATTGCCAATCCGTTCTGGGCCGAGGTGGCGCGCGGCGCGCAGGACCTCGTTGCGGCGCACGATGCCTCGTTGCTGGTCTTCTCCTCCGACTGGGATCACGAGCGCGAGGCCAGCCATCTCAGGGCCCTGCGCCAGGCCCGCGTCGAGGGGGCGATCGTCAATCCCGTCTCCGACAGCGTCGACGAGTTCGGCCGTTTCGGCCTGCCCTTCGTGCTCATCGGCTCGAGCGCGGAACGTTTCCCCGACACCCCGTCCATCGGTTCCGACATCCGTCAGGCGGTGCGTCTGGGGCTCGATCACCTCGAGCAGATGGGGCACCGCAGCCCGGCCCTCATCCTCGGTCCGAAGTCGCGCCTCGCCCGCGCCCGCTTCCTCAGGAGCGTGCACGAGCACTGTCTCGAACGCGACATCGATCCGGCGAGCCTGTCGGTCGAGAGCGCCGACTACACCGTCGAAGGGGGCTTTTCGGCCATGCAGCGCCTGCTCGAGCAGCAGCGCGATGCGCATCTGACCGTGTTCTGCGCCAATGACCTGATGGCGCTCGGCGCCATGATGGCGGCCCGCGTCGCCGGCCGCGAGTGCCCGCGTGACGTGTCCGTGCTGGGGTTCGACGGCGTGCCGGCCGGGGCCTTTTCCTGGCCCGGCCTCACCACCATCGAAAAGCCGGCGCGCGAACTGGGCCGCCGGGCCGCCGAGGCGCTGTTCGATCATCTCGCCGGCCGTGCCCTCGACGGGCGCACCTACCTGCCGTGCCGGCTGATCGAGCGCGGCTCCCTCGCCGACCTGCGGGTCGTCACGCCGTTGCGCATCGCTGGAGGCGGCAGGACCTGATCATGGCGAGGATGGGGACCAGTTCAGCGCCTGCCGCGTCCAGCGTTGGGAACGTTCCCAAGTTCCGCAGGCTGCAGAATGGCGCCCGCCGCTGGTGGCCATACTACGTGATGATGGCTCCAGGACTGTTGTTCTTCGTCGTCTGGCACTATTTCCCGATCTGGGAAGCAAAGATGGCCTTCGAGCAGGTCCGTATCATCCCGCCAAACATCTGGGTCGGCCTGAAACACTTCCAGACGTTGTTTGCGTCCCCGGTGTTCTACTCGGTCCTCGTCAACACGCTGATCATCTCGGCGATGAAGATCGTCTTCGTCTTCCCGGTGCCGATACTCGTGGCGCTGCTGCTCAACGAGATCCGCAGCGGCAAGCTGCGCGGCGCCATCCAGTCGGCGATCTACCTGCCGCACTTCCTCTCCTGGGTGGTGATCGCCGGCGTCTTCATCGCGCTGCTTTCGCCCACCGACGGCGCGGTGAACCAGATCCAGCAGGCGCTCGGCTTCGAGCCGATCAGCTACATGACCAATACCGGCACCATCCGCTGGGTGCTCGTCGTCTCCGAAATCTGGCGCTCCGCCGGGTGGGACAGCCTGCTCTACCTCGCGGCCATCTTCGCCATCGACCAGCAGCTCTACGAGGCAGCCGAGATGGATGGCGCCAACCGCTGGCAGAAGATCTGGCACGTCACCATCCCGGGGATCGTGCCGACCATCGCGACGCTCTTCATCCTCAACATGGGCATGTTCCTGTCGGCCGACCTCAACCAGGTCATCAACATGCAGAACGACGTCAACGCCTCGACCATCGACATCCTCGACACCTATGTCTACCGCATGGGGCTGTCGACCGGCGAATATGCGCTGGCCACGGCGGCCGGACTGTTCAAGGCGGTCATCGGCATGATCCTCGTGGTCGCCTCGCACCTCGTCAGCAAGAGGCTGACGGGCAAGGGGGTGTGGTGATGGCCCACGCCGCACGCCGGACCCCGTTCGAACGGCTCGAGTACGCCCTGATCGTCTCCTCGCTCCTGCTGCTCGTGGTTTTCACCCTGCAGCCGCTGCTCAACCTGCTGGCGCTGTCCTTCTCCGATCCGGCCAAAGTCCCCGGCTTCTCCGGCCTCTCGATCATCCCCGACGGCTTCTCGCTCGACGTCTGGACCCTGCTGCTGCAGCACCCCAATGTGCAGCGCGGCCTGTTCAACTCCATCTGGATGACCGCCACCAGCGTCGCCATCGGCGTGGTGGGCACCGCGCTCATGGCCTGGGGCCTGTCGCGACCGGAACTGCCGGGGCGCCGGATCATCTTCCTCATGGTGCTGGTCACCATCGTGTTCGAACCCGGCATCATCCCCGACTACTTCCTGATGAAGCGGCTCGGCCTGCTCAACAGCCCGTGGTCGGTCATCCTCTACAAGGCGATCAGTGCCTGGTACCTGATCATCCTCGTCCGCTTCTTCGAGGAAATGCCCAAGGAACTGCTCGAGGCCGCCGAACTGGACGGGGCCAATCCGTTCCAGACGGTTTTCCTCGTCGTCCTGCCGCTGGCGCGGCCGGCGCTTGCCACCATCGCGCTGTTCTACTTCGTGCTGCACTGGAACGAGTTCTTCCGCTCGATGATCTACCTCAACGATCAGACCAAGTGGCCGCTGCAGGTGGTGCTGCGCCAGTTCGTCATCGAAGGCGACAAGATCGCCATCGTCGGCGCCACCAATGCCAACAACAATATCGGCCTCGCCCAGATCAACATCCGGGCACTCAAGGCCGGCATGATCTTCATCACCATCCTGCCGGTCCTCGCCATCTATCCGCTCATCCTCAAGTACTTCACCAAGGGCACCATGACCGGTGCGCTGAAGGGATGAAGCGTCATGCCTGAACGAAAGCACAAGGGAGGAAACACCATGCTTCGCAGACTGCTGCTTGCCACCACCGCCGTGGCGATCATCGGCGCCCTGGCCGTCCCGGCCATGGCCCAGACGACCTTGCGGCTGGTCAGCAAGGACCTGCTGACCACCAACCCCGACGACATGAAGGAGATCGAGGCGATCGAGGCGGCCCTCAAGGCCAAGGGCCTCGACGTCGACATCCAGACCGTCGACCTGCCCGGCGGCACCTCGGCCTATGTCGAGGCGCTCGGCATCATGCTCCTCTCCGGCGATATCCCGGACATCATCTACTTCCAGGGCGGCGACCAGAAGATGGCCGAGCAGGGCATCCTCGAAGACCTGACCCCGTGGATCGAGAAGTCCGAGCACGTCAAGGCCGCGCTCTGGCCCCACAACGTCGACCGCATGGCCAACTATCCGTACCTGCTCTACATCTACCCGCCGCGCGCGCCGCAGCCGGTGATGCGCAAGGACTGGCTGGACAAGCTCGGGCTGCAGCCGCCGACCACGGTCGAGGAGTATGAGGCGCTGTTCCAGGCCATCCACGACGCCGATCTCGATGGTGACGGCACCGCCGGCAACACGCTCGGCCTCACCGGCTTCGGCAACACCAACGAACTCGACTCGATCTTCAACCAGGCCTTCGGCGTCACCGGCACCTGGATGAAGAACGCCGAGGGCCAGTGGGTCAATGCGCGCGTCACCGATGCCGAGAAGGCCAAGCTCGCCTTCTATGCGGGCCTCGCGGCCAAGGGGCTCTACGACAAGGAATATGTCACCAACACCTTCGACGTGAAGGAGGACAAGTTCTACACCGGCAAGGCCGGCGTGATCTTCGGCTCCTCGCCGGAAGTCGTCGACATCTACTCGGGCAAGATGCGCCAGGCCCATCCGGGCGAGGACATCACGCTCGCGCTTCTGCCCGTTCCCTCGGGTCCGGGCGGCAAGGGCCTTGCGGCGGTGGACGTCGCCAAGGAGTCGCGTGGCTGGGCCATTTCCTCGCTCTCCCAGCACAAGGAGGAGGCCTTCGCGGTGATCGACTTCATGGCCTCCAAGGAGGGCCAGGACATCGACCGCATGGGCTTCGAGGGCACGCAGTACACTGTCGATGCCAGCGGCAAGGTGACCTTCACCGAGGCCATCTCGACCTGGTACGCACGCTTCTTCAACGCTGCCAACTGGGCTCCGCCGACCCCGCTGCTGAGCCCCACCGCCCAGGCGGCGCTCGACACCATCAAGGCGAATTTCGTGGCCGACAATTCCTTCGTCTGGCCCGCCGAATACGCCGCCGATGTCGATGCCGCCGAGCAGGTCTATCGTTCCTGGGTGGCCCGCTTCATCACCGGCGAGGCCAGCCTCGAGCAGTGGGACCAGTTCGTCAGCGAGTACAACGCTGCCGGCGGGGCCCGCATGGCCGAGTATGCCCGCACCCGGCTGAACGGCTGAGGCCGCAAAGCGCGGTACCCTCCCTCCGCAACCTTTCAGCGGAGGAGGGTGCCGCTTCCTGCCGGTGGCGCCCTGGCGTCCGAACCACCGGCAGGGACCTCCCCTTCTCACGAGACCGGGAGCAGAGTAGTCCGGCGCCGTGAACTTGAGGTCGTCTTCCATGCCCAGCCCCTTCACCGGCCGCGTCCGCGCCATGCTGCACGGCATCGCCCTCGGCGACGCGCTCGGTGCGCCCGTCGAAAAGCTCTCGGCCGCCGAGATCCGCGCCCGCTATGGCCGCGTCACCTCGCTCGCCGCGCGCTGGCACAAGATGGACCTGCAGCCCGCCGAGCGTAACCATCGCGTGCGCGGCAACGGCATCGTCACCGACGACACGTTGATGACGCTGGCCCTGATCGAGGTCTATGCCGAGACCGGACGCCATCTCGACGCCTGGGACATGGCTTCCGCCATGGTGCGCCAGCTTGCCTGGACGCCTCGCTGGATTCCGGAGATGCAGCGCGAGGCGACGCTGCTCGATCGCGTCTTCTATCCCGAAAAGTGGATCTACCAGCGGCACCAGCTGGCTGGCTGCGACCCCCGTCAGGGTGGCATCGGCAACATGGTCAACTGCGGCGCCGCCATGTACATCGCCCCGGTCGGGGTGGTGAACGCCTGCGATCCGTGCGCCGCCTACGACGAGGCCATCGCCTTCGCTTCCGGTCACCAGGAGAGCTACGGGCTCGAGGCGGCTGGCGTCCTCGCCGCCGCCATCGCCCAGGCCTTCGTGCCGGGCGCCGGCATCGAGTCCGTCCTCGAGGCCGTCCTTGCCCTCGCCAAGGACGGAACCCGCAGGGCCATCGCCGACATTGCCGAGGCGGCGCTGGCGCTGCGCCGCTCGGGTGCCGACCACGCCGCGGTGGTCGCCCGTTTCCACGCCATCCTCGCCCCGTACTCGGCCATGGGCGACGACGTCAATCACGCCGCCCACAAGGCCGGCCTCGCCACCGAGGCCTACCGCCCCTCTCGCCTGCGCTCCATCGAGGAACTGCCGCTGGCGCTCGGCTTTGCGCTGGTCAACGGCGGCGCGTTCCGCAAGACGATCGAGGACGGCATCAATTCCGGCCGCGACACCGACTCGATCGGCGTCATGGCCGGCGCCATCCTTGGCGCGCTGCATGGCGAGGCCGTCGTCTCCGAGGCCGACCGGCAACTCCTCGACACCGCCAATCGCTTCGACCTGACGGCGGCCGCCGACCGGTTCGCGGCGGTTGCGGCGACGATCATGCGGCACGACCAGGACCTGCTGGAGGCCCGTACCCGCAACCGGGAGGCGCTGACGGAAGGCCCTCTCACCCAGCCCTCGTCCGACCTTTCCCCTGGCGGCGAGCCCGTCGGTGTGCGCGACATCGGCACCCCTTCACCTCTCCCCCAGGGTGAGAGGTCGACGCGCAGCGTCTGGTGAGGGGGCCTTGAGCCGAAGGCATTTGCAGAACGAGACCACCATGCTCAGTACCACCGAAATCTTCGATCGCATCTATTCGGGCTTCCTCGGCAAGGCCATCGGCGTGCGCCTCGGCGCCCCGGTCGAGCCGACCATCTGGAGCTACGAGCGCATTCGCGATACCTATGGCGAGGTCACGCAGTACCTGCGCGACTTCAAGAACTTCGCCGCCGACGATGACACCAACGGCCCGGTCTACTTCATCCGCGCGCTGCGCGACTACGGCCTGTCCGCCACCGCCGCCGATGTTGGCCGCACCTGGCTGAACTACGCCGCCGAGGAACACGGCATGTACTGGTGGGGCGGCTTCGGCAATTCCACCGAGCACACCGCCTACAAGAACCTCAGGGCCGGCATTCCGGCCCCGCAATCGGGCTCCATCGCCCAGAACGGCACCACCGTCGCCGAGCAGATCGGCGGCCAGATCTTCATCGACTCCTGGGGCTGGGTGAACCCCGGCAACCCGGAGCGCGCCGCTCGGATGTCGGCCATGGCGGCCTCCGTCGCCCACGACGGTGACGGCCTCAACGGTGCCCGTTTCTGCGCCGCCGCCATCGCCCAGGCCTTTGTCGCGACCTCGATCGACGAGATCGTCGCGGCCGGGCTGGCGCAGATCGACACAGGCTCGACCTATGCCCGCGTCGCCCGTGCCGTGATCGATTTCCACCAGCAGAATCCCGCCGACTGGCGCGCCTGCCGCGCCATGCTCGCTGCCGAGTGGGGCTATGACCGCTATCCCGGCGTCTGCCACATCATCCCCAATGCCGGGGTGACCATCATGGCCATCCTCTACGGCGAGGGCGACCTGCCGCGCACCGCCGAGATCGCCACCATGGCCGGCTGGGACACCGACTGCAATGCCGGCAATGCCGGCGCCATCGTCGGCACCTTCCAGGGGGTGCAGCCCGGCTGGGACAGATACCGCAAGCCGATCAACGATTTCGTCGTCGCCTCGGGCGTCATCGGCACGCTCAATGTCGTCGACGTCCCGAGCTTTGCCCGCGAACTCACCGTGCTGGCCCTCCGCCTCGACGGCAAGGAACCGCCGGTGCTCTGGGCCGAGGATTTCGAGCGCCGCGGCGTCCGCTTCGATTTCGATGCGCCCGGATCGACCCATGGCTTCCGCACCGAGCCCTTCAACCAGATCGAGGTGAAGGCCGCCCGCACCAGGCCCGGGCCGGACTCGCGCGGCTCGCTGGAAGTGCTGCTCGACCGGCTGGAGCGCGGGCAGGGCGGGCGGGTGTTCTGGAAGCCGTTCTATCGGCGTAGCGATTTCGACGATGAGCGCTACCGCCCGATGTTCACCCCGCTCGCCGATGCCGGCCAGACGGTCAGGTTCAAGCTCCAGCTCGATCCCTGGAACGGCGACGGCAACCTCCGCGTCGCCCCCTATGTGCGTCGCGCCATCTCCGGCGAGATCGTCGAGACCGGGGCCTGGCATGTCCCGCGTTCGGACGGTTGGCAGGACTACGAGTTCACCATCCCCGAGGGTGACGAGCCCATCGACGAGATCGGCGTCCTCGTCGAGTATTTCGGGCGCCTCAAGTTTCTCGGCCGGCTGTTCCTCGCCGAGTTCTCGGTCTCCGGCAAAGGCCATCTCGCCATCGACCCCAACCTCGAAAAGCCCGAGTGGGGCGGCATCACCCGCTTCACCTGGAACCGCGGTCACTGGTCGCTGCAGGATGGTACCATCCACGCCCATACTGCCGAGGACGCCGACGCCTGGACCGGCAACGCCTATCTGCGCGATGTCACCGTAAGGGCCGACCTCACCCCGCTCGCCGGCAAGTCGCACCTCGTCGCGGCCAGGGTGCAGGGGACGAGCCGGTTCTACGCGGCTGGCTTCGAGAATGGCGAAGCGGTGATCGTGAAGCAGGACCACGGCGCCACCACACTCGCTCGCGTCCCATTTACCGCCAAGCCGGGCCAGGCCTACAAACTCGCGCTGACGGCCAGGAACGAAACCCTCTCCCTGAGCATCGACGGCAAGCAGGTCCTCACCGCCACCGACCCCACCTTCCGTTACGGCCAAACCGGCCTCCGCATGGCGTCGGCCGGGCGGATGACCGTGTCGCGGCTGGAAGTGGTCGAGCTGTGATGTTCGAGCGCTTGGCACCCCTCCCCAACCCTCCCCGCAAGGGGGAGGGTGCCTGCTGGTGCCTGGCGCGACCTTGCCTCACACTCGATCGGCACCTCCCCCCTCGTGGGGGAGGTTGGGAGGGGGGGCGCCACGCGCTGGGTCTCTCGGCGTCCCCTCATGACCCCCATCCCCTTCGATCCCCTCGCCACCGGCCCGCTCGAGGGCATCCGCGTCATCGACCTCTCTCGCCTCGTCGCCGGCAACATGCTGAGCCTCCAGCTTGCCGACTTCGGCGCCGACGTGGTCAAGATCGAGCCGCCGCAAGGTGACCCACTGAGGGAATGGCGCGACGACGGGCATTCGCTCTACTGGAAGACCTACGGGCGCAACAAGCGTTCGGTCATGCTCAACCTGCGCGAAGCCGCGCATATGGAGGCGCTGAAAGCGCTGCTCAAGACCGCCGACGTCTTCATCGAGAACTTCCGCCCCGGCACGCTCGAGGAAATGGGCCTTGCGCCCGAAACCCTGCTCGAAGCGAACCCCGACCTCGTCGTCGTCCGCATCTCCGGCTTCGGCCAGACCGGCCCCTATGCGCAATATCCCGGCTTCGGCACCCTCGTCGAGGCCATGAGCGGCTTCGCCTACCGCACCGGCTTTCCCGATCGCGAGCCAGTGCTGCCGCCGCTGGCGCTGGCCGACATGATCGCCGGAGTCTACGGCGCCAATGCCACCGTCACCGCGCTGTTCGCCCGCTTCCGCGGCCGCGCCCGCGGCCAGGTGATCGACCTCAGCCTGCTCGAGCCGATGTATTCCGTCCTTGGTCCGGAAGCGGCGATCTATCGGGTCACCGGCAAGGTCAAGGAACGCTCGGGCTCCGCCTCCAACACCGCCTCGCCGCGCAATGTCTATCGCTGCTCCGATGGCAAGTACGTGGCCTTGAGCGGCTCCACCCCGCAGGTCGCCCGTCGCATCTTCGAGGTCATCGGCCAGCCCGAGATGAACGACGATCCGCGCTTTGCTACCAATTCCGCCCGCGTCCGGCACCGCGACCTCGTCGATGCCGCCATCGGCGCCTGGTTCGCCCGCTACCCCCATGACGAGGCGCTCGCCATCATGCGCGAGGCCGGGGCCACCGTCGGCCCCATCTACTCGATCGCCGACATCGCCACCGACCCGCACTTCGCCGAGCGCGGCATCGTCGTCGAGGTCGAGGATGCCGCGTTCGGCAGCCTGCCGATGCACAACATCGTGCCGCGCCTTTCGGCGACTCCGGGGACCTTCCGACGTCCGGCGCCGGGGCTTGGCGAACATACCGCCGAAGTCCTCGCCGAAGCCGGCATCGATCCGGCCACGGTGCAGTGATGCGGCTCCGCTCGCTGCTCTACGTACCGGCCCATTCGACGCGCTTCATCGCCAAGGCGCACGAGCGGGGCGCCGACGCCATCATCCTCGATCTCGAGGACGCCGTCCCCGAAGCCGAAAAGACCGCCGCCCGCGACAGCCTGCCGGCCACCGTCGCCGCCGTCACCCGCAGCGGCGCCATCGCCTTCGTCCGGGTCAATGCCGGTACCCGCCAGCGCGACGACGCCGTCGCCGCAGCACGCGCCGGTGCCTTTGGCCTCTTCGTTCCCAAGGCGGGCGATCCGGCAGCGCTCGATGGCCTCGCCGCTGCCCTGCGCGTCGAGGAGGCCGCGCTCGGCCGCGCCGAACTGCCCGTCATCGCCATGATCGAGGATCCGGCGGCCATGCTCGATGCCCGGGCCATCGCGCGCGCCGGACGGGTTCTGGGCCTCGTCTTCGGTGCCGAGGATTTCACCGCCTCGAGCGGCGGCACGCCCACCCCCGACGTCCTCCGCTATCCCAAGCTCGCGGTCCACTATGCCGCCAAGGCCGAGGGCAAGCTGTCCCTGGGCCTGCTGCACTCGGTCGCCGACTATGCCGATCTCGAGGCGCTGGCCGCCGCCGCGCGCGAAGCGCGGGCACACGGCTTCGATGGTGCCACCTGCGTCCACCCCTCGGCCGTTCCCGTGCTCAATCTGGCCTTTGCGCCCACCGATGCCGAGCGCGACTGGGCTGCCCGCGTGCTGGCAGCCGCCGAAACGCGCGACGCCGCCTTCGCGTTCGATGGCCGCATGGTCGATGCGCCGGTGCTGGCCCGGGCCCGCCGCATCCTCGAGGCCTAGCCCCGGACCAGCGCCGCCGCGCGATAGGCGCTGGGCGAGTGGCCGTTGCGCCGCCGGAAGGCCTTGGCGAAATAATTGCCGCCGGCAAAGCCGGTGGCCGCGGCAATGCTGGCAACCGGCATGTCGGTCGCCACCAGCAGTCGCGCCGCCCGCTCCATGCGCTGTGCGAACACATAGTCCGACGGGCTCTGTCCGATCTCGGCGGTAAAGCGGCGGACGAAATGCGCCCGGCTCAGCCCGGCCACCCGCGCCAGCCTGTCGACCCCCAGCGGCTCGCCAAGGTGGGCCGCGACATAGCTCCGGGCCCGCGCCAGCGGTGCAGCCGGCGCGAAGTCCGGCACCGCCGCCCCGAACTGGCCGTCGTGCAGCGCCATCAGCGCATCGTAGGCATAGGACGAGACCTGCCCGTTCGAGGGCTCGGGCGTCGCAATCAGCCTGAGGCAGGCCGCCGCCATCCGGTCGACCGCCGCCGCCGACGGCGTCAGCACCGGGCCGGCGAGGTCGATGATGCTGCGCACCAGCCGCAGCGCCTCGCGGCCATTGGCCCCGATCCAGAAATACTCCTAGGTCTGGCCGCGATCGAGCCAGTAGCGGTTGGCATGCGGAAAGCTCAGCACCATGGTCGAGCCGGGCAGCAGGCGGTGGCGCGTGCCGGCGAAGTCCAGCTCGCCGCGTCCCGCGATCGTATGCTGCAGGATCACGAACGGCGCACCGCCGCGCTTCAGGCCCTCCCAGTTGTAGACCTCGTTGGCGCGCTTTTCGTAGCCGGCGCCAGTGGCCATCACCTGAAAGCCGATCGGCCCGCGCGCCGGCGCGATCGCCTGCACTTCGTGACCGTGCGCAATCAGCTCCGACAGCACAGGATTACCCTTGATCGCATGACTTTCCTCTACACCGGGGTGGCCTCGTCCGGCTAGACCTCGCCCACTGACCCGGGGAGGAATGGTTCATGTCGTTCAAGGTCGCGATCATCGGCGCAGGCTCGGTCGGGTTCACCAAGACCCTGATTTCGGACCTCCTGAAGGTTCCCGAATTCGCCGCGGTCGAGTTCGCGCTCACCGACATCAATCCGCACAATCTCGACATGATCCGGCAGATCATCGAGTCGATCGTCTCGGTCAACCGGCTTCCGGCCCGGGTCACGGCCACCACCGACCGCCGCGCCGCCATCACCGGGGCACGCTACGTCATGAGCTGCGTGCGCGTCGGCGGGCTCGAGGCCTTCGCCACCGACATCAGCATCCCGCTCAGGTACGGGGTCGACCAGTGCGTCGGCGACACCATCTGCGCCGGCGGCATCCTCTACGGCCAGCGCAACATCCCGGTGATCCTCGATTTCTGCAAGGACATCCGCGAGGTTGCCGAGCCCGGCGCCCTGTTCCTCAACTATGCCAACCCGATGGCCATGAACACCTGGGCCGCGCTCGAATACGGCGGCGTCAACACCGTCGGGCTCTGCCACGGCGTGCAGCACGGCGCGCACCAGATCGCCCAGGTGCTCGGCGTCGAAGACAGCGAGCTGGACTACGTGTGCTCCGGCATCAACCACCAGACCTGGTACGTCGACATCCGCGCCAAGGGCCGCAAGGTCGAGGCGGACGAGCTGATCGCCGGCTTCGAAAAGCACCCGGTCTATTCGAAGCAGGAGAAGGTCCGCATCGACGTGCTGAAGCGCTTCGGGGTCTATTCGACCGAAAGCAACGGCCACCTCTCCGAGTACCTGCCCTGGTACCGCAAGCGCCCCGAGGAGATCGGCCGCTGGATCGACATGAGCGACTGGATCCACGGTGAGACCGGCGGCTATCTGCGCTACTCGACCGAGCGCCGGAACTGGTTCGAGACCGATTTCCCCAGGTTCAAGGCCGATGCGGTCAGGCCGCTCGGCGAGTACAGGCGCACCACCGAGCATGCCAGCTATATCATCGAGGCGCTCGAGACCGGCCGCACCTATCGCGGCCACTTCAACGTCCGCAACCATGGCGTGATCCGGAACCTGCCCGCCGACGCCATCATCGAGAGCCCTGGTTTCGTCGATCGCTTCGGCATCAACATGGTCGAGGGCATCGAGAGCTGCCGATCGCCTGCGCCGCCACCTGTTCGGTCTCCGTGTCGGTGCAGCGCATGAGCGTCGCGGCGGCGATGAGCGGCGATCTCGACATGCTCAAGCTCGCCGTGCTGCACGATCCGCTGGTCGGCGCCATCTGCACGCCCGACGAGGTCTGGCAGATGGTCGACGAGATGGTGGTCGCCCAGGCCCAGTGGCTGCCGCAATATGCCGGCGCCATCGAGGCCGCCAGGACCCGCCTCGCGAACAGCACGGTCAAGACCCGCGACTGGCAGGGCGCCGCCCGCAAGACGGTCCGTTCGGTCGAGGAACTGCGCGAGATGAAGGGGGCGCATCACTAGCGCGATCCGACGTGCGTCCGGCCTGACGGCATAGACGTTAATCTCCGTTAACCCGAAGCGATGCAGGATGGCGGCATGTCCGATGTCGCCGCCCTGCTTTCTTCAGCTGACCAATGGTTCGGCGCAGCCTTCGACCGATCCGGCGCTGGCGGCGATCCGCATGGCGCGCGCCAGCATCGACGCGCTGGTGCTGCGCATGGGCGAGTCGATCGAGGCGAGGGTCGTGGGCCAACTGGCCGGTGGACTGACGCAACTGGCCTCCGGTGACGAGGTATTCGTGCTGAAGCTGCCCTCGCCGCTGCCGGCGGGCGCCGCCGTGAGCATCCGCGCGCAGCCGGCCGCCGACGGTCAACCGGCCGTCACCGTGCGTCTATCGGCGCCGCTGCCCGCTTCGACTTCCGGCAACGCAGCCGCACCCGCCCTGCCGGCCAGTATCCTCGCGGCCAGCTCGGCCGCGTCGGCTCCGGCCGCCGTGCCGCAACGGCCCCTGGCGCAGCCGGCCCCGGCCGCACCGAACGACCCGCGGCCCGCGCCGGCCGTCCCGTCCCGCCCCGACCAGATCCCGGCGGCCCGGCCGCAGCAGGCAGTGGCGCAGCCGATGACCGGCGGCACACCCGCTGCCCCGATGTCCGAAGTCGCGCAGGTGGTCGCCCGGCCCACCGGCCTGCCGGCGCCCGCGGCCGCCCTGCAGGGGACGACGTCCGTCGTCGCCACGGCCGCAGCAGCGGCAACCGGTGCACGGGCCACCCCCGTCGCCGCTCAGCCTGCGCCGATGGCGGTACCGGCAGCGCAGGCCCGGTCGCAGCCCCGACATCGCTGTCCGCCGAAGCCATCGCGCGGCCGGTCCTCCCGTCCCCGATCCTGTCGACCGGCCCGGCCCCCGCCGCGCCCGGCGCCAATGGGCCGGCGGTTGTCGCAGTCACCGCGCGTTCTGCCGCCGTGCCGCTTCCCCAGCCCGGCGTCGCGACGCTGCCCTTGCCACCGGCGATGCCTGCTGGCCGGCAGGCCCCTGTTCCGGCCCTTGCGGCTCCGCTCAACCTCGCCGATCTCGGCCAGCTCGCTGCCCGGCAGGACAGCGTCGCCCCGCTGCTGGCGCGGCTGGCTGGTGCTCTGGTCCAGGGTGCGGCACTGCCCCGTCCGGTTGTCGAGGTGGCGCTGAGACTGCTGGCCGGGCGGCTCGATCTGAACCGGACGCCGCCGGACGGCACCGTGCTGCGCGATGCCGTCCTCGCGAGCGGCGTCCTCGCCGATGCTGCCCGGTCGAGCAGCAGCACCCGGGACAACCTGCTGCAACTCCGCTCCGGCCTCCTCGCCGTGCTCGGCAGCGACGCCGAGGTGGCGGTTGCGTCGGTGCGACGGGCAGCGCTGCCGCTGCGCGGCGAAGCGCCCAGGGCAGCGGCGCCGCAGGGCCCTGCGAGTCCGGGTCAGGCCCTGCCCGAGATCGCGCGGAACCTGCTCGGTCACACCGATGCCGCGCTGTCGCGGCTCAAGCTGATGCAGGTGGCATCGCAGCCGGCAGACAGCACTCGTCCGGACGCCCAGTCGGCTCGGCCCGAGTTCCGCGTCGAGATCCCTCTGCTGCTCGGCACCGAGACCGCCATGCTGCACCTGCAGGTCGAGCGTGACGCACGGCATCGTCCGAGCCGCCGCGAGCGGGCGTGGCGGATGCGCTTTGCCGTCCACTTCAGCGCCACCGGAGAGATCGGCGCCGAGGTGGCGCTCTTCGGGCGGACCGCCAATGTCTCGGTCTGGGCGGCCGAGACAGACACCGCCGATGCGATCGAGGCGATGCTGCCCGAGCTGGCGCCGGCCCTCGCCCGTCACGGCCTCGACGTCGGCGCCGTCCGCGTCCGGCGTGGCGCGCCGGCGTCGCGGCCGCATCACCCCGGCCGATTGCTGGACAGTGCCCGATGACTGATCCCGATCGCCCCGCCGTCAGCCTCGCCGTGGCCCTCGAGTACGACAAGGGCAGTCGCGAGGCGCCGCGCGTCGTCGCCAATGGACGTGGCGAGGTGGCGCGCCGGATCGTCGAGATCGCCGCCGAGAGCGGTGTCACCATCGATGCCAACCGCCCCTGGCCGAGGCCCTCGCCGGCGTCGAACTCGACGATGAGATTCCGTTGGAGCTCTACCAGGCGGTCGCCGAGGTCATCGGTTTCGTGCTACGCGCCAACGCCCGCAAGCTCGGCGCCTGACCGGGCGACCACGGTGTTGCCGACTCCGGCCCGATCGTGCGACGTCTCTTGCGCCCCGCTCGAGGGCAGCAGCCAGCGTCACCCGTCGCCGCCGGAAACCGGAATCCACATCATGGCCACCACTCTCGCCGACCTCGATACCCCGCCGTCCTGATCGACATCGATCGGGTGGAGGCCAACCTCGGCCGCGCGCAGGCGCATGCCGACCAGCACGGCTACCGGCTGCGCCCGCACATCAAGACCCACAAGCTGCCCCGATTTGCGCGGCGTCAGGTCGAACTGGGCGCCGTGGGCATCACGGTGCAGAAGCTGGGCGAGGCCGAGGTGATGGCCGATGGCGGCCTTGCCGACATCTTCCTTCCCTACAACATCGTCGGCAGCCGCAAGCTCGCCCGCCTCAAGGCGCTCAACGAGCGGGTCACCCTGTCGGTCACTGCCGACAGCCCCGATACCGTCGCCGGCTATGCTGCGACCTTCTCGGCCGACCGACCCCTCACCGTCCTGGTCGAATGCGACACCGGCGGCGGCCGCTGCGGCGTTCAGACCTCGGCCCAGGCCCTGGCCCTGGCGCGCCAGATCGCGCTCGCCCGGGGCTGCGCTTCGGTGGACTGATGACCTATCCGCCTTTGCACGGCCTGGAGAAATCCAACGGCTGGCTGTCGGAGGCACTTTGCCCTGTTCGCAGCCGCCGGCATCGCCGTCGATCGGGTCTCGGGCGGCAACAGCCCCGACATGTGGGCCCCCGGCGGCGGCCCGGTGACCGAGCGCCGGCCCGGCACCTACATCTACTACGACCGCTTCCAGGTGAGGGAGCACGCGGCGAGCCTTGATGACTGCGCGCTCACCATCCTCGCCACCGTCGTCAGCCGGCCGACCGCGACGCGCGTGGTGCTCGACACCGGCTCCAAGTCGCTGACCTCCGACCTGCTCGGCATGGAGGGCTTCGGCCTTGTCATGGGCACCGAACTGACCATCAAGGCGCTCTCGGAGGAGCACGGGGTCATCGAGATGCCGGTCGCCTCGGACTGGCCCCGGATCGGTGAGCGGCTGCGCATCATTCCCAACCACGCCTGCGTCATCTCCAACCTGTTCGACAAGGTGCACCTCGTATCCGGCGACGCAGTGGTCGATTCCGTGCCTGTTGCCGCCCGCGGCCGAGTCGACTAGGACTACGCCCACACGGGAGTGGTATTAGAATGGTTGCTGATTGGTATGAAGGCGTTTCGCTCTCCAGCGAGTGGCAGCCGGCGACCGAAGCCGCCGGTGCATCCTACCGGCTCTTCGTCACCAATCGTGGGCCGGCGCCGCTGGCGGGCTTCCGGATCGGGTTCTCCGGCCCCGCCCGCGTCAGCGACAATGCCGCCCTGGTCGGCGGAAGCGTGGTCGCCCGCCTCTCGAACTACTGCGAGATCGCGCCCGCTGCTGGTTTCGTCCTCGCCCCTGGCGCGACCTGGGCGATTGAGATCAAGGCACTCGACTACCCGATCCGGCACTGGACCGACGGTGCCGTCACGGGCTTCCTGATCCTTGCCGATGGCAGCACCGGCGCCTTGCGGACCGAACCGACCCGGCTCGCCGGCAGCGACGCCGTGCGTCGCAAGGGGACCATGCACTTCCCCGTACCCGAACATCCCCCGGTGCCGGTTTCGGTCATTCCCTGGCCGCGTCACGTTGCGGTCTCCGGCCGTCGCACCGTCCCTCCGGGTCTCGCCATCGGTGGCACGTCGCCGCTGGCGGAGGCGGCGGCCGACGCCTTTGCGCTGCTGACTGCCCGGCTGTTTCCCGGCGAGGGCATCGTCCGACCGGCCCACCAGGGCGGCTATCGCGTCGACCTCGTTTCCGGCACCGGCGGCGGTGAGGCCTATGCCATCGACTTCGCCCCCGACCACGCCACCGTCACCGCGGCAACCGAGGCCGGCTTCCTCTACGGCCTCGTGACGCTGGGACAGATCCTGCGCGGCGCCCGCCTGCACCTGCGCCAGTTCAGTTTCCCCACCGCCGGCCGCATCGAGGATGCGCCCAGGATGGGCTGGCGCGGCTGCCACCTCGACGTTGCCCGCCGCTTCTATGGCCGCGACGAGGTCGAGCACTTCCTCGCCATTCTCGCCTGGAACAAGCTCAACGTGCTGCACTGGCATCTCAGCGACGACGAGGCGTGGCGGGTCGAGATCGACGCCTATCCGCAACTCACCGGGAGGGCCGCCTGGAGCGGCCATGGCCTGACGCTGCCACCGCTGCTCGGGGCTGGGCCGGAACGCTCGGGCGGGTACTACACCAGGCAGGACGTCCGTGCCGTGGTCGCGCTCGCTGCACGTTTCGGCATCGATGTCGTCCCCGAGATCGACATGCCAGGTCACTGCTACGCCCTGCTCGCGGCCCTTCCGGCGCTCCGCGACCCCGGCGAGAACGGCCTCTATCACTCCATCCAGAGCTTCCCCAACAACTGCCTCAACCCCGGTGTCGAGACTGTCTACGGCGCCGTCGAGACGATCCTGGGGGAGATGCTCGAGCTCTTTCCCTCACGCTACTTCCACGTCGGCGCCGACGAGGTGCCGGAGGATGCCTGGCAGACATCCCCGGTCGCCCGCGCCCTCGGCGAGCGCCTCGGCGTCAGTGGTGCCGCCGCGCTGCAGGCACATTTCCTCCGTCGCCTGCAGGCCTTTCTCACCGCCAACGGCCGTGTCACCGGCGCCTGGGAGGAGGCCTCGCATGGCGGCGGCATCGATCGCGACAACTGCTACCTCGTCGGCTGGCGTTCAGCCGCCACCAGCCGCGAACTCGCCGCTGCGGGCTACAGCGTCGTCGTCGCGCCGGGCGAGGCCTACTATCTCGACATGGCCAACTCGGCCGACTGGCACGAGTGCGGCGCGGCCTGGGCCGGGTTCTCCTCACCCGAGGCCACCTACCGCTTCGAGCCCACCGCCGGCTGGAGCGCTGTGGAAGAGCAGCACCTGCGCGGCGTCCAGGCCTGCATCTGGTCGGAGCCGATGACCGATCGCGCCGTGTTCGACCGGCTGGTCTTTCCCCGCCTCTCGGCCATTGCCGAGACCGGCTGGAGCCGCGACCGGGACTATGCCCGCTTTGCCGCGCTGGCGGGCCTGATGCCCAATCTCTATGGTCAGCGCGAACCGGCGGGGGGCCACTGAATGGGCGATATCGGCGATCTGCTGGTCCGGCTCTACGACCTTCCCCAGGACCCCGGGCTGGAGAGGCTCGCTGCGGCCGGCATCGAGGTCAGGCGTGCCCTGCCGCCCGAGCGCCTGATCGTGCTCGACTGGGTGACGCGGCACTTCGGCAGCATGTGGGCGGCGGAGGTCGAAATGAGCTTCAGCCAGCATCCGGTCACCATCTGGCTTGCCGTGCGCGACGGAACGCTGTTCGGCTTTGCCTGCCACGACGCGACTGCGAAGGGCTTCTTCGGCCCGACCGGCGTCGACGAGGCGGCGCGCGGGCAGGGCATCGGCGAGGCCCTGCTCTTTGCTGCCCTGCGCGGCATGCGCGAGGCGGGCTATGCCTATGCTGTCATCGGCGATCCCGGCCCGGTCGAGTTCTATCGCAAGCGCCTTGATGCATCCGTTATCCCGAAGTCGAAGCCGGGGCTCTACCGGGGTATGCTGCGCCCGCGGGCCGAGGATGGAGCAAACTAGGCTAACGCTCTCTTTACCGTGTCGCCCTAGTCTTGGTCGGGTTGCTGACTAGCGTCAGGCGACTGAGCGCGGGTGGCGGAGCCTGTGGTCCGGCCGCCGCCCCAATGGACAGTCCACCATCTTGCCCAAGCGCGGTATTGCAGATCGGGTTGCAGCGACAGAGTCGACGGAGGTTCCCACCGACGACGCATCGGCCGCCGATCTGCGACGCCAGCTGCAGGTCGCGCGCAGCCGCCTCCATACCCAGCAGGTGCGACAGCGCGCCATCCTCGAGAACCTCGCCCACGGCCTGTCCCTGTATGACAGGCAGGGCCGGCTGGTGCTGTGCAACCAGCAGTTTCTCGACATCTATCGCCTGCCGCCCGCGCTGGGCCGGCGCGGCACCACCTTCCGGCGCATCCTCGAGGCGCGGGTGGCCGGCAACACCCATGTCGGCGCCGATGGTCAGACCTATGTCGCCGACCGGCTCGGCGCAGTGAGCGAGCACCGCCCGCTGGGCGGCATACACCGGCTCAATTCCGGCCAGGTCATCTCGATGACGCACCAGCCGATGGCCGATGGCGGCTGGGTTTCGACCCACAAGGATGTCACCGAGCTGTTCAACATGCAGGCCGAGCTGACCCATCTCGCCTATCACGACCCGCTCACCGGCCTGCCCAACCGCACCCTGTTCTACCAGCGCGTCAATCGCGCCTTCGATACGATCGGGGACGGTGGTCCCTTCGCCGTGCTCTGCCTCGATCTGGATGGCTTCAAGCCGATCAACGATACCCTCGGCCATGCCACCGGCGATGCGCTGCTGCGCCAGTTCGCCGGACGGATCGCGCGGGTGCTCGGGCCGGACGATACCACCGCGCGCATGGGCGGCGACGAGTTCGCCGTGCTGCACGCCGGCGGCGACGAGGCAAGTGCGCGGGCCCTCGCCGCCCGCATCGCCGAGGCCAGCCACGCCCCCTTCGACTTCGACGGTGAAGTGGTCAGCGTCTCGGTCGGCATCGGCATTGCCTGCGCGCCCACCGACGGCGGCGATATCGACGAGCTGCTGCATTCGGCCGATCTCGCCCTCTACGCCGCCAAGCGCGAGAAGCGCGGCGGCATCCGGGCCTACGAGCACGAGATGGACCGCGCCATCGAGGCGCGCCGCCGCACCGAGCACGATCTGCGCCGGGCCTTCGAGAATGGCGAGTTCGAGCTGTTCTACCAGCCGATCCTGAACCTGCGCACCCAGGCCTTTTCCGGTTTCGAGGCGCTGATCCGCTGGCGGCACCCGGAACGCGGCCTGATCTCGCCAGCCGAATTCATCCCGGTGGCGGAGGAGATGGGGCTGATCGTCGGCATCGGCGAGTGGGCCTTCCGCGAGGCCTTCGCCGAGGCCGCACGCTGGCCCGCCGAACTGCGCGTGGCGGTCAATGTCTCCTCCATCCAGTTGCGGCGCGGCAATCTGGTCGCCGCGGTAATGAACGCGCTCGCCGCCTCCGGCCTCGCCCACGGTCGCGCCGAGATCGAGATCACCGAGTCGGTGTTCCTCGAGCAGTCGGAGCAGAGCCTCCAGACCTTGCGCCAGTTGCGTGCGCTGGGGGTGCGGATCGCCCTTGACGATTTTGGCACCGGCTATTCGGCGCTGAGCTACCTGCTGGCCTTTCCCTTCGACAAGATCAAGATCGACGGCGCTTTCGTCCGGGCCCTCAGCGATGCGCAGCACGCTCAGGCCATCGTTGCCGCGGTCGCCGATATCGGCGCCAAGATGCAGATGGCGACCACCGCCGAGGGTATCGAGACCGCCGAACAGCTGCGGTCGGTCCATCTTGCCGGCTACACGGAGGCCCAGGGCTACCTCATCGCTCGTCCGATGCCGCGCGAGCAGGTGCGCCGCCTCCTCAACGCCGCCTACGACACCATGCCCAGCGATCCGCTCGAGGACGCGCAACGTGCCGTCGGCTGAGCTCGGGCTCCCCGATCCCGGTCCTTCAACTCCGGCAGGAAGCCTCGAGGGCGGTGCCCGAGGCTGGTCGTTTGCCGGGATGCTGGCTCTCGGCCTGCTTCTGGGCGGGCTGCTGCTGCGATTCCTCGCCCACCTGCAGACCGGCGGCCAGCCGACACTTGCGGCCTATGCCGAGGCGATGTGCCGTTGGGATTGCCTGTGGTACGTCGGGATTGCGGACTTCGGCTACGATCCGCACCCCAATCACGAGGGGCAGGCTGCCTGGGCCTTCTTCCCGATGCTGCCCCTGCTGCTTGGCCTGGCCCAGCGGCTGAGCGGGATCTTGGCACCCCTCAGCCATGCTGGCCGGGGCAGTCGCCATCTGGCGGCGGCAGTAGCCGCCTGGCCGCTCTTTGCCGGCAGCCGCCGCGCCTACGTGGTCGGCACGGCGCTGCTGCTGGTCGGTCCGGGGGCCGTCTACTTCACCACCGGCTACTCCGAAAGCCTGTTCGTGCTGTTCACGGTGTTGGCTTCGCCGCGCTGCGGCGCGGTGACTATGCGGCGGCGGTCTCGCGACGGCCTGCCTCTCCGCCACCCGGCTGGTGGGGGTGGCGATGGTCCTCGTCATCGTGCTTCACGCCGTGCTGGTACAGCGCGGCGCCGGCCGCGGCTGGCGAGAGCTGCCGATGGCCCTCGCCCAGGATGGAAGGCTGCTCTTCGGCATCGCGCTCGCCCCGCTGGGGCTCTTCGCCTACATGGCCTGGCTCTACCTCGGCGTCGGCGATGCCCTTGCCTTCATGCGGGCCCAGGAGGCGTGGGGCCGCTACCTCGACTGGCCCTGGCTGCAATTGTGGGAAGGGCTGACCTCGAGCTTTCTCGCCTATGTCATCTGGTCGATCAGCGCGATCGTCGGCCTGCTGCTGGTGGCGCTGCTGCTGGCCCGCCGCCGCTTCGGCGAGGGGCTCTACTGCGGCCTGGGCCTGGTCATTCCGCTGGCCAGCGGCGTCCTTTCGATGCCGCGCTTCATCGCCGGACAGTTCCCCTTCTGCCTGCTGATCGCGCAGATGGTGTCCGGGCGGCTCTGGCTCGCCGCGCTGGCTGTGCTCGCGGTCACGGTGCTCGGCTATCTCGCTGCGGTCGGCTGGCTCTCCGATATCAGCTATCTGACATGAGCCGCATTCGCCTCACCCGCTGGCACTGGGGCGCAGTGCTGTTGCTGCTCGCCGAACTTGCCGTTGCGGCACTGGTCCTCGTGCCCCGACCGAGCGCCGCCTATCGCGCACAGTTCATCGACCGCGTGGATTGCTGGCACGCGGAGCAGGGCGGCAGCTACCACCTCGGCGACACGGTGCATCCCCGCTTCGACACGCCGGAGGCGGGTCCGGACGGCATCTTCGCCTGCGGCTGGCTCACCCTCGATGATGGCGCCTGGAGCCTTGGCGGCGCCGCCCACCTCTACTTCCGCCTGCCGCCGGAGAGCGGCCAGTTGCGGCTCGAACTCGTCGTCCGTGCGCTGGTCTCGCCCAGCCATCCGGTCCAGCGCATCGAACTCGAAGCCGATGGTGTCGCCCTGCCGACCCTGCGTCTCACCAGTCGTGAATTCCTCGACCTGGCTGTCGACATGCCCGCCGAGGTGGTCGGCGATGGGAGCCTCGACCTGAAGCTGCGTTTCCCCGATGCCGTCAGTCCTCGGCGCATTGGCGCCGGCAGCCATCGTGGCGCGCTGGCACTCTTCGTGCAGTCGGTGACGCTCTCGCCGCAGGCGCCGCCATCGCCGAAATGAGAGAGGCGGGGTCGCCCCCGCCTCCCACAGAACCATCGTGAATGGAATCTCAGAGCTTGTCGGTGATCGCCGTGCTGTAGGCGCCCGAAGGCTGGTTCTGGATGATCTTCTGGTCCAGCAGCGCCTTCTCGGTGCGGTTGTAGGCGTCCATGTCGAGCTTGAAGTCGTTGGCGTCGACCAGCTTGGCGACTTCACCCATCATGTACTGCTGGTGGGCGAGGGTCTGCGCGCCGGACTCATCATTGTCGATGACGATCTGGGCCGCCTCGTCGGGATGCTCGATCGCATACTGCCAGCCCTTCTGCGAGGCGCGGACGAAGCGCACCATCTTGTCGGCGAAGGCCGGGTCGGCCAGCTTGTCTTCCATGGCGTAGAGGCCATCCTCAAGCAGGTCGTTGCCGAGGTCGGTGTAGTTGAAGATCACCAGCTTGTCGGTGGTGAAGCCGGCATCGATCGCCTGGCCGAGTTCGTTGTAGGTCATCACCGAGATGCAGTCGGCCTGCTTCTGGATCAGCGGCTGTACGTCGAAGCTCTGCTTGAGGACGTTGACGCCATCGGCGCCGCCCTCGGTCGGGATGCCGAGCTTGTTCATCCATGCATAGAACGGATACTCGTTGCCGAAGAACCAGACGCCGAGGGTGTGGCCCTTGAAGTCGGCCTCGGACTGCACCGGGCCGTCCTTGGGGCAGATCATCAGGAGGCCCGACTTCTTGTAGGGCTGTGCGATGTTGACCAGCCCCACGCCCTGCTCGCGGGCGGCAAGCGCGCCACCCATCCAGGCGACGATCACGTCGGCGCCGCCGCCGGCGATCACCTGTTCGGGAGCGCTGTCGGGACCGCCCGGCTTGATCGTGATGTCGATGCCTTCTTCGGTGTAGAAGCCCTTGTCCTTGGCGACGAAGTAGCCGGCAAACTGCGCCTGCGCCACCCACTTGAGCTGCAGTGTCACCGGATCGGCCGCAAAGCTGGCCGAGGCGCCGAGCGCGACCGCGCCGGCCACCAGGCCCATGAGAAGTTTCTTCATGCTCTCGTTTCCCTTTTCCCCTGTTACGCCCGTCCACCACGGACAGACGGATGCCAGAAGGTGACGGCCCGCTCGACGAGCGCCACCACCCAGTAGAAGACAGAGCCCGCCAGCGCCGCAACGGCGATCTCTGCCCAGACCAGCTCGACATTGAGCTTGCCGATCTCCGAAGAGATGCGGAAACCCATGCCGACGATGGGCGTTCCGAAGAATTCAGCCACGATTGCGCCGATCAGCGCCAGAGTCGAGTTGATCTTCAAGGCGTTGAAGACGAACGGCGCCGCCGCCGGCAGGCGCAGCGTGAACAGCGTCTGCCAGTAGCCCGAGGCATAGGTGCGCATCAGGTCGCGTTCCATCCGGCCCGCGGCATTGAGCCCGGCCACCGTGTTCACCAGCATCGGAAAGAACGTCATGATCACGACGACGGCGGCCTTGGAGGGCCAGTCGAAGCCGAACCACATCACCATGATCGGCGCGATGCCGATCAGCGGCAGTGCCGAGATGAAGTTGCCGAGCGGCAGCAGTCCGCGCTTGAGGAACGGCGAGCGATCGACGGCGATGGCGATGGCGAAGCCGGCACCGCAGCCCATGACGTAGCCCGACAGCACGGACTTGACGAAGGTTTGCTGGAGGTCCGCCGCGATCTTGCCCATGTTGTCGATCAGGCTGGCGCCGATGCCTGACGGAGACGGCAGCAGCACCCGTGGCACATTGGCGCCCCGCGTGATCGTCTCCCAGGCCACGAGGATGGCGATGCCGAAGATCACCGGGATCACCACGCCGGTCAGTTCCGCCGCCTGGCCCCTCGCGATCGCCTGGGACAGGCGCTCGGCGAACAGCCACGCCAACATCCAGCTCGAGGCCAGCGCGAACCAGTAACCCGCCCCGGCCTGCTGGATGGTGTCGAGGGCACCGACCAGCGCCACCGCGCCCAGCGCCGCCAGCGCGGCATCGAGCCAGAGGCTGAACTGCACCCGGAATCGCGCGGCGCTCGCCACCGCGAGGGCGAGGTAGGCTGCCGCGAGCGGGAACTCCCAGACGGCGATCGGAGCCCCCTCGGTCGAGGCAAAGGTGAACACCAGGCCGATGGCGGCAAGGCCCGCGCCGGCCGCGGCGAGGATACGCTGCAACAGGCTCATGGGCGCACTCCGAGCCTGGTATTGGTGATCCGCTCGGCCAGCCCGACGATGGCGATCAGCGCCCCGGCGAGCAGTGCCGCGGCGAACAGCGCTGACCAGATCTGCACCGTCTGGCCGTAATACGAGCCCGCCAGCAGCCGCGCCCCGATGCCGTTGCTGGTGCCGGCCGGCAACTCGCCCACGATGGCGCCGACGAGGCTCGCCGCCACCCCGACCTTCATCGAGGTGAACAGATAGGGCAGGGCGGTGGGCCAGCGCAGCTTGGCGAACACGTCGAAGCGCGAGGCATTGTAGGTGCGCATCAGGTCGAGCTGGATCGATTCCGGGCTGCGGAAGCCCTTCACCATCCCCACCACGACCGGGAAGAAGCTCAGGTAGGTCGAGATCAGGGCCTTGGGGATCAGCCCGGAGATGCCCACCGCGTTCAGCACCACGATCACCATCGGCGCGATGGCGAGGATCGGCACCGTCTGGCTGGCAATGATCCACGGCATCAGAGAGCGGTCCATCGCCTGGTTGTGGACAATGAACACGGCAAGACCGATTCCGAACACCGTACCCATCACGAAGCCGAGCAGGGTCGCCGACAGCGTCTGCCAGCCATGGTAGACGAGGCTGCGCTTGGAGGTGACCGCCTGGCCGACGGTGGAGTTCCAGAATTCGCTCGCCACCTGGTGCGGCGCCGGCAGCAACGGCTTCTCCTGGTTCAGCACGTCGTTGAACTGCTGGCCGAAGGTGACGCCGGTGACATCGGTGCGCTGGTAGAAGTCGCTCACCCCGGACCAGTTCATCAGGATCGCCGCGACGTACCAGACGACGAGCAGTGCGGCGACCACGATGAGAACGGACAACGTGCTGCTGTCGCGCCAGGGTCTGTTCATCTGCCGATCATCCCGCGCTCATTCGTCGTACGAGTGCCCGGCCCTCAGGCCTTCGCGGACGCGGTGGGCGATGGCGAGGAACTCCGGCGTCTCGCGGATCTCGAGCGGTCGCTCGGCGGGCAGTGTCGACTCGATCACGTCGGTGACCCGGCCCGGCCGCGGGCTCATCACCACGATCTTGGTCGACAGGTACACCGCCTCGGGGATCGAGTGGGTGACGAAGGCGATGGTTTTCTGCGTCGCCGCCCAGAGCTTCAAGAGCTCCGAGTTGAGGTGGTCGCGCACGATCTCGTCGAGCGCCCCGAACGGCTCGTCCATCAGCAGCAGGTCGGCGTCGAACGCCAGCGCCCGCGCGATCGAGGCGCGCTGCTGCATCCCGCCCGACAATTGCCAGGGGAATTTCTTCTCGAACCCCTCGAGGTTCACCAGAGCCAGCGACTTCTCGATCCGGTCCTTCCGGTCGGCTGCGCCATAGCCCATGATCTCGAGCGGCAGCGCCACGTTGCGCTCGATATTGCGCCAGGGAAACAGCGCCGGCGCCTGGAACACGTACCCGTAGGAGCGGTTGGCCCGCGCGTCGGCCGGCGAGGTGCCGTTGACCGTGATCGAGCCCGAGGTCGGCTGCTCGAGGTCGGCAATCACGCGCAGAAACGTCGTCTTGCCGCAGCCCGATGGCCCGATGAACGAGACGAACTCGCCCTTCCTGATGTCGAGGTTGACATCGGTAAGCGCAATGACGTCCCCGTCCGCGGTCTTGAAGGTGAGGCCGAGACCCTTGGCCTCGACCACGCTGTGCGGCCTGCTCCCCTCGCTCGCCAAACTCAGACCCCGCTCGCCGGTATACCGCTGCGCTCCACCTTGCGCGGCGCGGTGATGTCCTTCCACGTCGAAAGCGCGCGGTTCACAGGGTTGTTGGCTTCTCGGCCGACGAACTGGCCGTGTCCCTGCTGCGGATCGACCTTGTCCTCGGTCACCGAGACGCGGCCGCGGGTCATCACGAAGCGCGGCAAGCCGGTCACCTCGATCCCCTCGAACACGTTGTAGTCGATCGCCGACTGCTGCTTGTCCGCCGCGATCGTCTTCTTCCGCTTCGGATCCCAGACCACGAGATCGGCATCGGCGCCCACCAGTACCGCGCCCTTTCTCGGATACAGCCCGAGGATCTTGACAATGTTGGTCGAGGTCACGGCAACGAACTCGTTCATCGTCAGCCGCCCGGTGCTGACACCCTTGGTCCACAGCACCGGCAGCCGGTCCTCGAGCCCGCCGGTCCCGTTCGGAATCTTGGCGAAATTGCCGATGCCGTTGCGCTTCTGCGCCGTGGTGAAGGCGCAGTGATCGGTGGCCACCACCTGCAGCGAGCCCGCCTGCAGCCCGGCCCACAGCGAATCCTGATGCTGCTTGTTGCGGAACGGCGGGCTCATCACCCGGCGCGCCGCATAGTCCCAGTCGCGGTTGAAATACTCGGTCTCGTCGAGCACCAGGTGCTGCACCAGCGGCTCGCCATAGACGCGCATGCCCTTCTGCCGCGCCCGGCGGATGGCCTCGTGCGCCTGCTCGCACGAGGTGTGGACGATGTAGACCGGCACGCCCGCCATGTCGGCGATCATGATGGCGCGGTTGGTCGCCTCGCCCTCCACCTCCGGCGGCCGCGAGTAGGCATGCCCCTCCGGGCCGTTATTGCCTTGGGCGAGGAGCTTCGCGGTCATCGATGCCACCACGTCGCCGTTCTCGGCATGGACCAGCGGCAGGGCGCCGAGTTCCGCGCAGCGCTGGAACGAGGCGAACATCTCGTCATCGTTCACCATCAGCGCGCCCTTGTAGGCCATGAAGTGCTTGAACGAGGTGATGCCGCGATCGACGACATCGGCCATCTCCTTCCACACCTGCTCGCCCCACCAGGTGATCGCCATGTGGAAGGAGTAGTCGCAGGAGGCCTTGGACGTCTTGTTGTCCCACATCGTCAGCGCCTCGAGCAGCGACTGGTTCGGGCTCGGCAGGCAGAAATCCACCACCATGGTGGTCCCGCCCGAAAGCGCCGCCCGCGTGCCGCTTTCGAAGTCATCGGACGAGTAGGTGCCCATGAACGGCATCTCGAGATGCGTATGCGGGTCGATGCCGCCCGGCATGACGTAGCAGCCCGAGGCATCGAGCACCGCGCCGCCGCTCAGGTGCTGCCCGATCTCGGTGATCCGACCGCTCTCGATCCGCACGTCGGCGGTGTAGGTGAGATCGGCGGTGACGATGGTGCCGTTCTTGATGATTTGTGGTCATTGCATTTCCCTGTGTCGGGTCGCAAGGAGTGGGGGCTGCTGTCGGCAACGGCCGCACGTCGGGTCAGTCGCGGCAGGCGTCGGCGACAAGGCGGGCGGGCCGGCGTCGAGCCGCCGATCCCGCCGGACCACAGCCGGTCCGCGCGGCGCGCAGTGCGGTCGCCGCAAACTGTGGGGCGCGGGGCGCCCCCCCTCGGGGTGAGGGGGCGCCTGCGGTCCCTCACCCCACAATCTCCGCCGTCTCCAGCACCGCGTGGAACAGCACGTCGGTCCCCGCCGCCGCCCATTCCTTGCTGATGGTCTCGGCCTCGTTGTGGCTGAGCCCGTCCACACACGGGCACATGATCATCGCCGATGGCGCCACGCGGTTGATCCAGCAGGCGTCGTGGCCGGCGCCCGAGACGATGTCGCGGTGGCTGTAGCCGAGCTTTTCGGCGGCGGCCCGGACATTGCCGACCAGCGCCTTGTCGAAGGTCACCGGGTCGAAATGCCCGACCTGCTCGACCTCGAAGCCGATATCCAGCCCCTCGGCGACGGTCTCGATGCCGGCGCGGATGCGTGCGTCCATCTCGTCCAGCACGTCCTTGTTGGGCGAGCGGATGTCGATGGTGAACACCGCCTTGCCCACGATGATGTTGCGCGAGTTCGGATAGACCTGGACATGCCCCACCGCGCCCACCGCGTCGGGCTGGTAGTCCATCGCCACCTCATGCACCAGCTCGATCACCCGCGCCATGCCGAGGCTGGCGTTGCGGCGCTTCGGCATCGGGGTGGAGCCGGTATGCGATTCCTTGCCGGTCAGCGTCACCTGCAGCCACTTGAGGCCCTGGCCGTGGGTCACCACGCCGATCTCGATGCCTTCGTCCTCGAGGATCGGACCCTGCTCGATATGGAGCTCGTAGTAGGCGTGCATCTTGCGCGCCCCGACCTTCTCCTCGCCCATCCAGCCGATGCGCCGCAACTCGTCGCCGACTGTCAGCCCGTCCTTGTCGGCATGCTTGTAGATGTCCTCGAGCGCGAGCACGCCGGCGAACACACCCGACGCCATCATCGCCGGAGCGAACCGCGTCCCTTCCTCGTTGGTCCAGTTGGTGACGACGATCGGCCGGCGGGTCCTGATGCCCAGGTCGTTGAGCGTGCGGATCACCTCGAGCCCGCCCAGCACGCCCAGCACGCCGTCGTAGCGTCCGCCGGTCGGCTGCGTGTCGAGATGGCTGCCGACATAGACCGGATCGAGCCCCGGCTCGGTGCCTTCGCGACGCGCAAACATGGTGCCCATCTGGTCCAGCCCCATGCTCATGCCGGCCGCCTCGCACCATTTCTGGAACAGTGCGCGGCCCCTGGCATCGTCGTCGGTCAGCGTCTGCCGGTTGTTGCCGCCGGCGACCCCCGGCCCGATCTCGGCCATCTCATGGATCGAGTTCCAGAGGCGTTCGGGGTTGATGCGGAGGTTTTCGCCGGGAGCGGGCATGGCCTAGTCTTTCAGATTGTGTTCGGGTGGCGCCACAGCGTCCCCTCGCCCCTCTGGGGAGAGGGTGGCTGGCGCGAAGCGCCAGTCGGGTGAGGGGCAGTCGCGGAGGGTCAGCAGGAGCGCCTGCATCACGCCGTCGGTGCTGCTCAGAACTTCATTGTTCCAGAAGCGTAGGACCGAAAAGCCCTGGCTGTTGAGGAACCTCGTTCGCCGGACATCGCGAGCTGCGCTCGCGTACTGACGAACGAACTTGAAACCCTCGAGCCGGCGGTCGCGCAAACGGGACCAGAGGCGCGCCTCCGCATCCGTTGGCTGCGTCCTCAAACTACGTGCTCGGTTCCCCCGGACTGCCCCTCACCCGGCCCTCTCCCCAGGGCGGACGTGGACGCCGCCCCTCCCCTCTGGGGAGAGGGTTGGGGTGAGGGGGTGCCAAGTGCTCAGCCAGTCGATCATCTACTTCTGGCTCGGGAAGCTGAACTCGGCACCGCCCTTGATGCCGGCGGGCCAGCGCGTCGTCACCGTCTTCAGCCGGGTGTAGAAATGCACGCCTTCCGGCCCGTAGATCGAATGGTCCCCGAACAGCGAGCGCTTCCAGCCGCCGAACGAATGATAGGCCACCGGCACCGGGATCGGCACGTTGATGCCGACCATGCCGACCTTGGACTTGTCGGCGAACTCGCGGGCGGCGTCGCCGTCGCGGGTGAAGATGGCGGTGCCGTTGGCGTATTCGTGGCCGTGGATCAGGTCGACCGCGTCCTGGTAGCTCTGCGCGCGCACCACCGACAGCACCGGCCCGAAGATCTCCTCGCGGTAGATCTTCATGTCGGGCTTCACGTGGTCGAATAGCGTGCCGCCGACGAAGAAGCCGTTCTCGTAGCCCTGCAGGCTGAAGCCGCGGCCATCGACGACGAGTTCCGCCCCCTGCTCGACGCCCGAATTGATGTAGCCGACGATCTTGTCGCGCTGCGCCCCGGTGACGATCGGGCCCATCTGGGCGTCCTTGTCCGTCGCCGGTCCGATCTTGAGGGCCTCGACGCGCGGCTTGAGCTTGGCCACCAGGGCATCCGCGGTCTTGTCGCCGACGGGCACCGCCACCGAGATCGCCATGCAGCGCTCGCCGGCCGAGCCGTAGCCCGCGCCCATCAGCGCATCGGCCGCCTGGTCCATGTCGGCGTCCGGCATGACGATCATGTGGTTCTTGGCGCCGCCCAGTGCCTGTACACGCTTTCCGGCCTGCGTGCCCCGGCGGTAGACGTACTCGGCAATCGGCGTCGAGCCCACGAAGCTCACCGCCTTGATGTCGGGATGGTCGAGGATCGCGTCGACGATCTCCTTGTCGCCATGCACGACGTTCAGCACGCCTTCCGGTAGTCCGGCATCCATCAGCAGTTGCCAGGCAAACATCGGCGCCGACGGATCGCGCTCGGAGGGCTTCAGGATGAAGGTGTTGCCGCAGGCGATGGCCAGCGGATACATCCACATCGGCACCATGGCCGGGAAGTTGAACGGCGTGATGCCGGCGGCCACGCCGAGCGGCTGGCGGTCCGAGTAGCTGTCGATCGAGGGTCCGACATTGCGGCTGAACTCGCCCTTCAGCAGGTGCGGAATACCGCAGGCGAAATCGACGCAGTCGATGCCGCGCGCCAGTTCGCCCAGCGCATCGTCATGTACCTTGCCGTGCTCGAGGCTGATCAGCCGCGCCAGTTCGTCGGCGTGCCTTTCCAGCAGCTCCTTGAACTTGAAGAAGACGCGGGCCCGCTTCATCGGCGTGGTGTTGGCCCAGGCCGGCAATGCCTTCCGGGCGGCGGCGACCGCATCGTTCAGTTCGCTGACGCTCGACAACGGCAGCGTGGCGATGGCCTCCCCGGTCGCCGGGTTGAACACCGGCTGGCTGCGCGTGCTGGTACTGGTCACCAACTGGCCGCCGATCGCATTGTGAATGGTCTTCATCGCGGTTCTCCGCCCGGTTCTGGAATGTTCATTCTATCGCGGACGATATAGAACATGTATTCCGTTTCACTCAAGCGTCTTCAGGATACCGCCCAGGGTGCCGATCAACTCGTCGATCTGTGCCTTGGTGATGATCAGCGGCGGGCTCATGGCGATGATGTCGCCGGTGGTGCGGATCAGGATGCCCTGCTCGAACGCCTTCACGAAGGCCGAGAAGGCCCGCTCCGTCGGCGATCCGGCAATGGGCTCCAGTTCGACGGCCCCGATCAGGCCGAGGTTGCGGATGTCGATGACATGCGGCAGCCCCTTGAGCGAATGCAGCGCATCCTCCCAGTAGCTGGCGAGTTCGGCACCGCGGGTCAGCAGGCCCTCTTCCTTGTAGGTCTCCAGCGTTGCGAGGCCCGCAGCCGAGGCCACCGGGTTGCCCGAATAGGTATAGCCGTGCATGAACTCGATGACGTGCTCGGGCCCCTGCATGAAGGCGTCGTGGATCTCGGAGGTGACGAGCACCGCACCCATCGGGATGGTGCCGTTGGTGAGCCCCTTGGCGGTGACCATGATGTCCGGCGTGACGCCGAAATAGTCTGCCGCGAACGGCGTGCCGACGCGGCCGAAGCCGGTGATGACTTCGTCGAAGATCAGCAGGATGCCGTGCTTCCTGGTGATGTCGCGGAGCTTCTGCAGGTACCCCTTGGGCGGGATCAGCACGCCGGTGGAGCCGGCCACCGGCTCGACGATCACGGCCGCGATGGTCGAGGCGTCGTGCAGGGTGACGATGCGCTCGAGTTCGGTGGCGAGGTCGCCGCCCTCTTCGCGCTCGCCGCGGGTGAACTGGTTCTTGCCCGGCGTGTGGGTGTGCGGCATGTGGTCGACGCCGGTGAGCAGCGTGCCGAACATCTTGCGGTTGGTGACGATGCCGCCGACCGAGATGCCGCCGAAATTGACGCCGTGATAGCCGCGCTCGCGGCCGATCAGGCGGAAGCGGCTGCCGTCGCCCTTCACGCGGTGATAGGCGAGCGCCATCTTCAGCGCCGTCTCGACCGACTCGGAGCCCGAGTTGGTGTAGAGCACGTGATTGAGGCCCTGGGGCGCGATCGAGACCAGCGCATTGGCCAGTTCGAACGCCTTGGGATGACCCATCTGGAACGCCGGCGCATAGTCCATCTCGGCCGCCTGCTCGGCGATCGCCTTGACGATGCGCGGGCGGCCGTGGCCGGCATTGACGCACCACAGGCCGGCCGTGCCGTCCAGCACCTTGCGGCCGTCCGAGGTCGTGTAGTGCATGTCCTTGGCAGCGACCATCATGCGCGGCGCCTTCTTGAACTGCCGGTTCGCGGTGAACGGCATCCAGAAGGCGCTGAGATCGTTGGGCGTGACATTGCGGCGGTTGGACACCTTGCGCTCCTCGGCAGTCTCTTGTTGAGGTCAATGGTCAGGTTTGTTTGCCACTTGACCTTTGGACGTGTTATCCAGAAATTTGACCAGTTGGAAAAAACGTTATCACTCCCATGCCGCCGATCAAGGTGAAAATGCTCGACTCCGAGAACGGCAAGGGTGCGGCAAAAGCGGCCCGGAAGCCGCGGCCGCGGGCGCAGACGCGCATCCAGCGCGAGAAGCAGGACGTCATCCTCGAGGCCGCCCTCGACGTGTTCAGCCGCGAGGGCTTCCGTGGCGCCACCATCGACCAGATCGCCGAGGCGGCGGGGATGAGCAAGCCCAACCTGCTCTACTACTTCCCCCGCAAGGAGGAGATCTACAAGCGCCTGATGACCTCGATGCTCGATGTCTGGCTGACGCCGCTGCGCGAACTCGATTCGGTCGGCGACCCGGTGCCGGAGATCCGCTCCTACATCCGCCGCAAGCTCGAGATGAGCCGTGACTTCCCCCGCCAGAGCCGGCTCTTCGCCAACGAGATGCTGCAGGGCGCGCCGCGCATCCTCGATGTGCTCGAAGGCGACCTCAAGCAACTGGTGGATGAGAAGGCCGGGGTGCTTGAGGGCTGGATGCAGCAAGGCAAGATCGTCCGCACCGACCCCTATCACCTGATCTTCTCGATCTGGGCGACGACCCAGCACTATGCAGATTTCGACGTGCAGGTTCGGGCCGTGCTCGGCAAGGATCGCGGGGGCGAGGGGCGTTTCGAGGATGCGGCGCGCTTTCTCGAGAACCTGTTCATGCGTGGGGTCTTTCCGCACAAGGATTGACCGCGCCGCCGACATGACCGAAGACCGTCCGGTCGGCTGCGGGAAAGGCATGGGTGTTGGGGATCCTCGATCGGCTGGTGCTGGCAGCCGCCAACCTGGGGGCAGGGCTCGCCCACCCGTGGCTGGCGCTGTCCTTCGCCTGGCGTCGCCGGCGCTGGCCCTGCTTTGCCACCCCGTCCGGTCTGTCCGAGCTGGTACAGTGGCGCAAGGTCTTCGACCGCAACCCGTTGTTCCCGGTCCTCTCCGACAAGCTCAGGCTCAAGACCTGGGTACACGAGCGGGCCCCCGAGGCGCGGGTCGCCGAAATCGTCTGGTCGGGGACGCGGGCAGCGGATTTGCCCGACCGGTTCCTGGTGCCCGGCTATGTGATCAAGGCCAATCACGGCACGTCCGCCAACTACTTCCCGCATCGCGAAACGTTGCCGCGCGCCGGACTGGAGTCACGCCTCGAGGGTTGGCTCCGAAGCCGCTACGACGCCGAACTGCAGTGGGCCTATGGCCGGATCCCGCCCCGGCTCATGGTCGAGCGGCTGATCGGCGACGGGCGCCCCCTGTGGGAAATGACGTTCCGGTGTGCCGACGGCGTTGCCGCAACCGCCTTCGTCGTGCTGGGGCAGAAGACGCAGCACGAACGCAAGGCCTATTTCACCGGCTCCGGTGACCGCCTTCCGGATGAGGTCGGGCTGCCGCCCGCGCAGTGCCTGCCTCCCGACTATCGGACCGGCCCGGAGTTCGGCAGGGCGCGGGCGCTGGCCGAAAAGCTCAGTCGCGGCTTCGATTTCGTCCGCGTCGACCTGATCCTCGATGGTGACGACATTTATGTGTGCGAGATGACCTTCTACCCCTCCTCGGGCTTCGGCGACGAAGACCGGACCTTCACCGCCGAGCGCATCGAACGCGCCTGGCTCGGTGCGATCGCTCGGTCATGGTTCCTGTCCTCCCCGCAGCCCTGGCCGTTGTCGCTCTATGCTGCCGCATTCCGCCGGTGGGCCGCCGCCCGGCTGCAGTCCCGGGTCCGCGCCATCCCCATGTCCGCCGAAAGGACCGAGCCATGAGCGGGGTCGACCGGCTGATCCTTGCGCTCGCAAACCTGCTGCTGTGGCTGCGCTATGCCTATCACCACGCCGATTTCAGCTGGCGCAAGCGCCGCCTGGCGCAGTTCGCCGCGCCACGGCAGCTGTGCGAACTGGTGCAGTGGCGGAAGCTTGTCGACCACGATCCGCAGTTCGTGACGCTGACCGACAAGCTCGGTGCCAAGGCCTGGGTCGCGGAGCGCGCACCGGACCTGCCGCAGCCGGAGGTGATCTGGGTCGGAGAACGTGCCGGGAACCTTCCCGACGCTCTGCTCGCTCCCGGCCATGTCGTCAAGACCAATCACGCTTCGCACCAGAACATCTTCCCCGACCGCGAGACCCTGTCGCGGGCCGACATCGAGCAGCGACTCGACGCCTGGCTGTCCCGGCCCTACCGGGTCGAGCAGCAATGGGCCTATCTGGGGATCAGGCCCAGGCTGTTCGTCGAGCGCCGCGTCGGCGACGGCCGGCCAATGTTCGACATCAGTTTCCGCGTCCATGGCGGGGTCGCCTCCGCCGGCCATGTGGCCACCGACTACAAGACCTCCGCCGCCCGCGACGGCTACTTCCTTCCGGATGGCCGGCGCATTCAGTTGGCCGCCGACGCCGGCGCGCTCCCCGATGACTTCGTCCCGCCGCCATCCTTTCACCGCGCGCGCGGGTTCGCCGAGCAGCTCGGGGGAGACGCGGACTATTTCCGCGTCGATTTCCTGTGCACCGAGGAGGAGGCGTATTTCGGCGAGATCACGCTCTATCCAGCCTCAGGCATGGGCAGCGACGACTATCCGGCAACGCTGATCTACCGCAGCTGGCTGGCCTGCATCGAGCTCAGCTGGTTCCTTGCGACCCCGCAGCCCTTCCCGCTCTCCCTCTATCAGGGAGCCTTCCGGCGCTGGGCCCGTCTTCGCAACGCCGAACTGGCGCGCGAGGCGCTCAGCGCTCCCTGACCAGGGCCAGGCCCAGCAGTCCACACACCGTCACCAGCGCGCCGAGGATGACGCTGAGGCTCACCCAGCCGTGACCGGCCGCGCCTTCGAACACGATGACGAAGGCCGGCACGATGTAGCCGTAGGCGATGACCTTGGCGGCCGGAAGGTGCTGGCTGGCGAACTGGATGAGGAAGAAGCAGATCGCCGTCGGCCCGATGGCCAGATAGATGATCACCCACCACACTACCGCCGGCAGGTGCAGCCAGTCCACCGCGACGATCTCCGGCAGACCGTAGCCGACGATCCAGACTGCCGTCGCCGTGAGGGTCCAGAAGCTCAGGACCAGCGGCGCCTCGCCGCGCGCATAGCGCCTGAGCAGCGGCGTGTAGAAGGCGTAGGCGATGCAGCCGACGAGGTAGACCAGTTCTCCCCGGCCGATGTCGAAGCCGAGCACTGCCTCGAGGTCGCCGCGGAAGATCACCCACACCGCGCCGGCTCCGGCGATGACGAGGCTGACCAGAACCGGCGGGCCGGAACGCTGCCCGACGATGAACCAGGCCGTCACCGCGGTCATCAAGGGGACGAGCGTATAGACCGCGCTGGTCGCGACCGGCAGCGTCATGGTGAGCGCCACGAACATGGTGACGAAGTAGATCGCCATCAAAAAGCCCATCACCGCGAAACGCCAGGGCGCCCTGGGCCAGGCGAAGGGACGCCGCGCGACGCCAAAGGCGAACGCCCCCATCAGGGCGCTGGCGAGCACGAAGCGAACCGCATTGAGTGGTGCCGGTGCGAGGTGCGGCACCGCCAGCGCCCCGAACGTGAACGAGCCGGCGATCAGCGCGGCAAACAGCAACATGGCGAGGTGCGACAACAGCCGCTGACGCCCATCCGCCCTGGCCTCGACTTCGGCGCCGGTCTCGCTCACGTCCCGCGTCTCCTCACAGCGCCGTGGCGATGACCAGCAGAAACGCGCCCACGAGGCTCGAATTCAGCATCGTCGCAGTGAAGTGCGGCGTGCGTTCGTCTGCCTTGTAGCGCCAGACCGGGTGGAACAGCACGGTCGCAAGGACAAGGAAGACGATCATCGCGGCCCCGCCCAGGATGCCGAGCATGGCATGGAACGGCGCCAGCACGGTCAGCGCCCCGCCGACGATCTGCAGGAAGATGCCGATGCGGACGGCCGATCCGGCGAGCGGAAACGGCCGCTTGGCCAGGATGCCGCTCAATCGTTCGACATGGCGGGTATTCCGGATGCCGTAGACTACGAATACGCCGCCCAGCAGCAGATGCGCGACAAACGAGATGAACCAGGTCACTTGGCCCTCCTGTGCTGGCCAAGCTCTGCCACGCCCGTGGCGCTGTGGGCAGCTCAAATCGACATTGCCCACCAGTTCCCGATGCCGGCTCTCTTCCTTCAGGGCCGCCGCCTGGGATGGATGGAGCGCGATCCGGCCCGCTGCGCAGAGGCCTGCCCGGCCGCCGCGAACACCGGCACGTTGCGGCGGATCGCCATGCGCTCCAGTTGCTCAGCCGTTCAGGCGAGCCGTCTGGGCGAAGGTGAAGCCACCGCGCGTCGCCTTGGCCCGATAGAGCGCCTCGTCGGCGGCCCGCACCAGTTCGGCGGAGGTTTCGGCGTCATCGGGTGCGAGCGCGATGCCGATGCTCGCCTTCACGCCGAAGACCTTGCCACCCAGCTCGAACGGCGCGCCGAGTGCCAGCCCCACGTCCGCAGCCAACTCGGCGAGACCCTCGCGCGAGCACGGCGAGGTTCTGAGGATTCCGAACTCGTCGCCACCGATCCGCACCACCAGGTCGGTCTCGCCGGCCAGCCGACCGAGCCGGGTCGCGACGATCTGCAGCAACTGGTCGCCGGCGCTGTGACCGAGCGTGTCGTTCACCTGCTTGAAGCCATCGAGGTCGAGATAGAGCAGGGCGGCGCCCCTGCCGGAGGCGAAGGCGGCCTCGAGCCGCTGATCAAAGGCGAGCCGGTTGCCGAGTCCGGTCAGGCTGTCCTGCGCGGCCAGGGTCTGCGCCTGCCGGCGGCGCTCGTCAAGCAGCCGGGTGATGCCGTACATGCGGTATACGAGATATGCCACGCCACCGAGGAAGATCGCCGAGACGATCAACCGCAGCGGCGCCAGCACCATGAACACCTCGCTGCCGAGCAGCCGTGGCGACCAGGCGAGTTCGAACCCGGTGCCGGGGACAGGGATGGCCGCTCCCGACTCGATCTCCGAACCCGCCGGCACGAAACGCGCGTCTTCCAGCAGATAGTCGTGGGCAATCCGCGCCGCCATCTCGGCGCCCGGCGTCGCACCCCCGGTCGTCAGCACCGACAGCGCCACGCGCGCGCGCTCCATTTCATGGCTCACGGCGGAATGGTCGATGGTCTGCACCGCATAGAGCGCGGCGCCGACCACGGTTGCGGCGACAAAGCACAGGGCGGCAAACGACAGGATCAGCAGCCGGGCCGGCTCGGGATCGGTTCTGCGTCGCGTCGCCCCGGTGAGGCCGGGACCCGGCACGCGCCCGGGCCGGGACATTGCGAGATAGTGCTGGGCCATGTCGGTTCTCTCCGATGGCGAGAACCTACGGCCTGCGCGTTGTCCATTCGTTTATGCGGCAGCCGGGCCCACGGAAATGGTGAGCGATACGTCAACGCCTCACTCCGCCGGCTCGACCGCCTTGGCCATCGGGTTGTTGGGATGCGTGGTCCAGTTGGCATAGCTGGGCTCGACCACCTTCTTGGTGCGCTGGTCGATCATGCCGGGTTCCAGCTGGATCATCGAGATGCAGTCTTCGACCGGGCACACATTGACGCACAGGTTGCAGCCCACGCACTCGTCCTCCAGCACCTCGAAGTGCCGTGCCCCGTCCTTCATCTTGCTGATCGCCTGGTGCGAGGTGTCCTCGCAGGCGATGTGGCAGCGACCGCACTTGATGCACTTGTCCTGGTCGATCCGGGCCTTGGTGATGTAGTTGAGGTTGAGGAACTGCCAGTCGGTGACGTTGCGCACGGCGCGACCCTGGAAGTCCTCGAGGGTGCGGTGTCCCTTCTCGTCCATCCAGTTCTTGAGGCCGGAAATCATCTCCTCGACGATCTTGAAGCCATAGACCATCGCGGCCGTGCACACCTGCACGTTACCGGCGCCGAGCGCCATGAACTCGGCCGCGTCGCGCCACGTCGTCACCCCGCCGATTCCCGAGATCGGCAGGCCGTACGTCTCGGGGTCACGCGCGATCTCGGCCACCATGTTGAGCGCGATCGGCTTGACCGCCGGGCCGCAATAGCCGCCATGTGTGCCCTTGCCGTCAATGGTCGGCATCGGCGCGAAGTTGTCGAGATCGACAGCGGTGATCGAGTTGATGGTGTTGATCAGGCTCACCGCATCGGTGCCGCCCTTCTTTGCCGCCCGCGCCGGGCGGCGCACGTCGGTCACGTTCGGTGTCAGCTTGGTGATGACCGGCATGCGTGAGTACTGCTTGCACCAGCGCACCACCATCTCGACATACTCCGGGCACCTGTCCGACCGCCGCGCCCATGCCGCGCTCGCTCATGCCGTGCGGGCAACCGAAGTTGAGCTCGATGCCGTCGGCTTCGGTCTGCTCGACCAGTGGCAGGATCGCCTTCCAGCTCTCCTCGTCGCACGGCACCATGATCGACACGACCACGGCGCGATCCGGCCAGGCCTTCTTGACCTGCTTGATCTCCTGCAGGTTGAGCTGCAGCGAGCGGTCCGTGATCAGCTCGATGTTGTTGAAGCCGAGCAGCCGCCGGTCGGCGCCCCAGATCGCGCCGTAACGCGGCCCGTTGACATTGACGACCGGAGGCCCGTCCTCGCCCAGCGTTTTCCACACCACGCCGCCCCAGCCGGCCTTGAAGGCGCGCTCGACATTGTAGGCCTTGTCCGTCGGCGGCGCCGACGCCAGCCAGAACGGGTTCGGTGACTTGATCCCGACGAAATTGTTGCGGATGTCAGCCATGGCGTCTCTCCTCAGTTCCCGGTGAGGTAGCGGTGGATGCTCTCGGCGGCGTCGCGGCCCTCGGCCACCGCGGTCACCGTCAGGTCGTCGCCGCCGGTGGCGCAGTCGCCGCCGGCCCACACTCCGGCCATCGACGTGCGCCCCTCGGCATCGACCTCGATCTTGCCGCCGCTGAGCACGACACCCTCGCCGTCGCTGGCAAGAGTCTGGCCGATCGCCTTCATCACCTGATCGCAGGCGAGCGTCAGCATCTCGCCGGTGCCGACGAGCCTGCCGTCCCTCAGTTCGGTGTACTCGAGCACGATGCCAGTGACCTTGCCGCTGCCGACGATCACCTGCCTGGGCTGCACCCAGTGCCGGATGGTGACGCCCTTGGAGGCCGCCAGGTCCTGCTCGAAACGCGAGGCATTCATCTGTTCCTGGCCGCGGCGGTAGCAGATCGTCACCTCCTCGGCGCCCAGCAGCTTGGATTGCACCGCGGCGTCGATGGCCGTCATGCCGCCACCGATCACCATGACCCGCCGGCCCACGGCAAGGCCGGACAGGTCCTGGGCCTGGCGCAGTTCGGCAATGAAGTCGACTGCGTTGATCACGCCCTCGGCCGCCTCGCCCTCTGTGCGGAGTGCGTTGACGCCGCCCAGCCCGATACCGAGAAACACCGCATCGTGCGTCTCCTTCAGTTCGTGCAGCCCGAAGTCCCGTCCGAGCAGCTTGCCGTTCACGATGTCGATGCCGCCGATGGCGGTGACGTAGTCGACCTCGGCCTGGGCGAAGCCACCCGGCGCCTTGTAGCTGGCAATGCCGTACTCGTTGAGGCCGCCCGGCTTTGGCCGACCGTCGTAGATGGTGACGTCGTGCCCGCGCATCGCCAGTCGATGTGCCGCGGCGAGGCCCGCCGGGCCGGCTCCGACCACGGCCACCGTCTTTCCGCTTGTCGCGGCGCGCTCGAAAAACTGCGTCTCTTCGGCCATCGCGATGTCGGTCGCGTAGCGCTGCAGCTGGCCGATCTTGACCGGCTTGCCCTCGGCGACCTCGCGCACGCAGACCTCCTCGCACAACTGCTCGGTGGGACAGACGCGGGCGCACATGCCGCCGAGGATGTTCTGGTCGAAGATGGTCTCGGCCGCGCCCAGCGGGTTGCCGGTCGAGATCTCGCGGATGAACAGCGGGATGTCGATCGAGGTCGGACAGGCGTTCATGCACGGGGCATCGAAGCAGAAGTAACACCTGTCCGCCTCGACGAAAGCCTCGTGCCGGTCGAGCGGCGGGTGCAGGTCCGAGAAATTCTCGGAATACTGGGCCGGGCTCAGTCGCCCCGCCGCGATGCCTTGCTTGAGCATTCCCCCGCTCATCGGCCGCTCCCTCTCCTCTAGAGCCATTCCAGATTGAGGACGCTAACGCAGCCCAGAAATTTTATCAATTGGTCAAAATTGCGGAAGGACGGCACCTCACGGCGCTGTGACCGGGCGGAATAGCGTACCTCTCGAAGAGGACAGGTGCACTATTGTCGGGTCCGAGCCGGTTCTACGCGCTGGTCCGCAAGGAACTGATTTCCAACCACGAATGTCCCCGATCCATCGCCGCACGCCCATGTTGCCTCTATGCAACAGATGCGGCTGAACGCCGGCCGTTCATTTTCGGTTCACATTGTTGCCACAAGCGGCAGCCTTGTTCCGCGCCCGTTGTAACCAGAGTGAGTAGTGTAGGGTTGAATAGGAAAATCGTTGTGGCCGCCGCCGTGGTGATGGGTCTTCTGGGCTCAGTCTCGAGTTCCATGGCAGCGGCACAGTGCGGTGGGGCGTCCTGGTATGGTCCGGGGTTCCACGGCAAGAAAACCGCCTCGGGCCAGCGCTTCAATGAGAACGCCATGACTGCTGCCCATCGGACACTTCCGTTCGGCACCGTCGTCAAGGTGACGGATCAGCGGACCGGCAAGTCCATCAAGGTAACCATCAACGACCGTGGTCCGTTCCACAAGGGGCGGATTATCGACCTCTCGAAGGCCGCCGCCGCCCAGCTCGGCACAAAGAATGCGGGGACCGGCAAGGTCTGCCTGGCCAGCGTCTGAGGGATCGGAGGGGGGGCGCCGCAGTAGACGCGGGCGCCCCCCCTGCCGCCTATAGGTCGTTGGCCGCGTTGAGCTCGGCGGGCTCGAGCCCGTCGCCTTCGGGGTCGAGCGGCGCCAGCGGGCGGTTGCGGGCCAGCGCCTGTTCGACGTCGCGCGCCACGCCTGCGACGTCATCCACTGCTGCGCCCCGTGCCGCCAGTGCGGCGGCCAGGGCTTCCTCGATCAGGCGGACGCGAGCGGTGTCAGCCATTGGCATCGATCCGCGTGTCGCCCAGATCCACCTCGATATCGAGTTGCGGCGCATGCAGTGAACCTCTCGTCATGCCCTCACTCCTGTGGTTGACGCCTGGCCAACCAACGCGCCAGGGGTGAGGAAGGTTCAACCGGCAACGGTTCCGAGCGCACCGACGAACGCAGCGATGCCGTCGGCAAGGGCGCCCGAGTTGTCGATGATCGTCGCAGTCACCCCGACGGGAAGCGGTGCGCCTTCGTGGGCCAGCCGGGCTGCCACATCGCTTTCGCTTTCGCGACCGCGTCCGGCCAGCCGCGCCGCGCGGGTGTGCGGATCGGCCGTGACAAGCAGCACCCGGCAGTCCGGGTACTTCTCGAACGCCCGCTCAATCACCTTGCGCGAGGTGTTGACCACTACAATGCGGCCCGCCACCAGCGCCGCGTCGATCGCGGCGGGCACGCCGTAGTTCAGCCCGTGGGCTTCCCAGTCCAGCGCATAGGCGCCGCGCAGCTTCTGGCGCCGGAACTCGTTCGGATCGATGCTGTCGTGATCCTCGAGCGCGGCAATTGCGGCCCGCGTGACGGTCCGGCGGGGAAACACGAAGCGCGGGTCGGCCGCGAGCTGCGTCCTGGCGGCCTCGATCAGGGTATCCTTGCCGGCACCGGATGGCCCGACCACCAGAATCAGTGCGCCGTGCCCCATCAGCTGACCCGCCGGCCTTCGCGCCACACCGAACGGACCACCGGCACCGAGGTGGTACGCGTCACCCTGACGAGGTCGGCCCGCTTGCCGATGGCAATCTCGCCGCGGTCGACGAGGTGCGCTGCCGCTGCCGGCCCAGCCGTCACCATGCCGATCGCCTGCGGCAGCGAGATTTCGGCCACCCGCTGCGGCAGGAGGAACGCCGCCACCAGCAGGGCGAAGGGCACATAGTCTGAGCTGAGCACGTCGAGGACACCGGCCTTCGCCAGTTCGGCGGCCGAGATATTGCCGTTGTGGGACTTGCCGCGCACCACGTTGGGCGCCCCCATCAGTACCGCCAGCCCGGCGCCATGCGACGCTCGGGCGGCCTCCATCGTGGTCGGGAACTCGGCAATGCTCATGCCGTCGCGCACCGCCTCGTCGACATGGGCGCTGGTGGCGTCGTCGTGGCTGGCGAAGGCGAGCCCGATTTCGCGTCCGCGCCGCAGGATCCGCTTGCGATTGCCGTCGGAGTAGCGGTCGTGCTCGGCCTTCCGGTCGGCGATGAACTGCGCCATCTCGGCATCCGAAAGCCGCATCTTCTTCTGGTAGTAGGCCGTGTAGTGCTCGAGCGTGGTGTATTGGCGTTGCCCGGGCGTATGGTCCATCAGCGAGGCGAGACCGACGATCGGGTTGCTGCAATGCGCCTCGAAATGGTCGGCGGCGTCCGGCGTCGGCAGCTCGCAGCGCAGGTGGATGTGGTGGTCGGCTCTCAGCCGGTCGCTGGCGTCCGCCTCCCCGATTGCCTCGATCATGGCCGCGACGTCGGCGGTGATGTCGCCGACTTCCGGATCCGAACCGATGCGGACGGCATCGAATACCGTGGTGATGCCGGCGCCGGCGATCTGCGCATCATGGCTCTGTAGGGCGGCGATGGCATTCCAGGTCACGCCGGGCCGGGGCCGGTAATGACTCTCGAAATGGTCGGTGTGCAGTTCGACGAGGCCGGGGATGATGTAGTCACCCTCGAAGTCCTCCGCCGCGCGCGTGTCCGAGCGGTCGATGTCGGTGATGCGGCCGTCCCGCACCAGCACCGAACCGTGGATCACCTCGGTCGGCAGCACGATGGTGGCATTGGAGAACGCGTGTTCGCTCATTGTGCGACCTTTCCCGCAAGCACGAAGTCGGAGCCTCTGGCAAATGGAGCCCCCGGCTGCGGCTCTTCGAATAGCACAAGCCGGTCGAGCGACAACTCCGCCTCGGCAAGTACACCGAAATGCCCGGCCGCCGCGGCGCGATAGCGCTCCTGTTCGCCGGGCGGCAGTCGGTCGGTGAGCGTCATGTGGAACTGGAACTCCTCGAGCACATAGGGGTAGCCGTATCGCTCGACCAGTTCGATCTGGCGCGGTGTCAGCCGTCCTCCGGCAGTGCGCCGGTTCCTTTCCTCGAGACCGATCGGCGCCCGGAACCTGTCGAAGGTCTCGACAACCCTCGCCGCGAGGGCCGTTAGCGCGGACGACTGGATGGCGGGAACGAGAGCGAGGAAGCCGTCGATGAGTTCCAGTTTCATCGGACCCACGGACACCGGGGTCTCCGCTTCGGCGAACCGGGCAAGTTCGCGCGCCAGTTCGCCGGGCGGGCAATCCGACCGGAGCCGCATCGGTGCCTTGATGGTGGCATGGAAGCCGTAGCGCCTTGCCGAGATGCTGTTGGCGTCGAGTTCGGCCCGTCCGATGCCAGCGATCGCCGTCGGCGCCACCGGCTCGCCCGTTGGGTCGCGACCGAGCCACTCGGCGGCTTTCGAGCACAGCGGGTGCCGCCGGTCCGGCGTGAAGTAGATGGCGTACCGTTCGGACATGGTGGTGGAGAACTCGGCGCTGGTCGAGGCTGACTAGTCCGGTTCGATGTCAGTTTTTTGTCAGCCGGGCAAGACGTCTGCCCGGGTCAAATCACCCGTGCCAGACACGCTGCGCTTCGGTCCGGAGTGCCGTTGACGACATTGTCCGCCAGCAGCGACTCGCCGCCATCGAGGTCGTTGACCAAGGCGAAGAAGCCGAACAGTCCGACGCCCTTGAGCTGCCACTTGATGCGCGTGCCCGATGGCAACGGGTCGCTGCCGCCATTGGTGAGGACCAACGCGCCGGGGGTGCCGGCCACGCGACAGCTCAGGTCGGCCCGCCCGCCGAAGTGACGCGTCTGCAGGCTTGGCGGTGCGTCGAACTCGGCTGGCTCGTAGGTCGAGGAATCGCGGCTGCCGCCACTGAGGGGCCCAACGATGCCCGGATCGGTCGGTCGGGTCTCGTCGACACCGCCGCCAGCGGGCAGCAGGTTGATCACGGCACCGGCCGACACCGGCACAGGGATCATGAAGAGCAGTGTCATCAGGGTGGCCGGCAACGGACGGAGTCGTGTCATTCGGTTTCCAGTTCGGGTCCCGCTGGCGCGTCCACACCTGCAGATCGGCAATGTCGTGGCGTTTTGCCGTTCGCGCAATAGTCCGCGTCGACTGAACCCCGCCTGAGGTCGAGGTTAAGTCCCGGTTCAGGCTGCCTGCGGGTCGGCAGCAGTTAGGTGGGAGTTAGGCCGCCTTGCCCTTGCATCGCCGTCCTCGCCTACGCAAGATGCCCCTTGCTTCATCATGAGCCATTGCCGATGGAACGCGATTTCCTCGAACAGTTGTTCCGGCTTGCAGTAGATGCCGCCCAGCCTGACCGCGCCATTGCGGCAAACCTGCCACCGCGGCCAGCCGGGCGAACCATCGTGGTCGGGGCGGGCAAGGCATCGGCGCAGATGGCGGCGGCCTTCGAACGGGCGTGGCCACACCCGATCGACAAGGGGCTGGTGGTCACGCGCTACGGTTATGCGGTTCCCTGTCGGCGCATCGAGATCGTCGAGGCCGCCCATCCGGTTCCAGACGTCGCGGGCTTCCTGGCCGCCCGCCGGATGATGGAAATGGTGTCGGGCCTCAGTCACGACGACCTTGTCGTGGCCCTGGTCTCGGGTGGCGGCTCGGCACTTCTGCCGCAGCCTGCCTCCGGTCTCACCTTCGAGGACGAGCAGCGCGTCAACGAGATCCTGCTCGCTTCGGGCGCACCGATCTCGGCGATGAATGTCATCCGCAATGAACTCAGCGCCATCAAGGGCGGCCGCCTGGCTGCCCTCGCCGCACCGGCGCGGGTGGTGACCCTGGTCGTCTCGGATATCCCCGGCGACGATCCTTCGCTTGTCGCCTCCGGCCCGACCGTTCCGATGGCGGCGGGGCGGGCCGAGGCCAGGCACCTTGTCTCGCTGCATCGCCTGCAACTGCCCGCAGCCGCCGAAGAACTGCTCGCCTCCGACAGCAATCCGGCGCCGCTCCCCTCCGATCCCCGCTTCGCTCACAACAGCGTGCGGGTCGTCGCCTCTGCAGCCCTGTCGCTTGAGGCGGCGGCCGAGGGGGCGCGGGCAACGGGGATTGACGCACACATTGTTTCCGATGCCGTCGAGGGCGAGGCGCGCGAGGTGGCACGCGTGCACGCCGCGCTCGCCCGCGAGGTCCGCACCCGGGGCCGTCCGTTTGCACGCCCCGCGCTGCTGCTGTCGGGAGGCGAGACCACGGTCACCGTGCGCGGTGCGGGTCGGGGCGGGCGCAATGCGGAGTTCCTGCTGGCCTTCGCCATCGCCATAGACGGCATCGCCGGCATCTCCGCCCTCGCCGCCGATACCGACGGTATCGACGGTTCGGGCGACAATGCCGGGGCGGTGGCGGATGGCCAGACCGCGTCCCGCATGCGCGCTGCGGGCATCGACCCGCGCCTCGCGCTCGCCGACAACGACGCCTACGCGGCCTTCAATGCCATTGGCGGACTGTTTGTCACTGGGCCGACCGGCACCAATGTCAATGACTTCCGCGCTATTCTCGTGAGGTAGTTGGCGTGGCCAGGGCGACCGGCATCGGTGGAGTCTTCTTTCGGGCGGCCGACACCGAGGCACTCGCCCGCTGGTACGAGACGCATCTGGGCGTCCAGGGGTTCTGGAATCAGGAGGCGGGCCCGACCGTGTTTGCGCCCTTCGAGCAACACAGCACCTACTTCCCGGCGGCCAGACAGTGGATGATCAACTTCCGCGTCGACGACCTCGACTCGCTGATCGCGAGCCTGCGGAGCGCCGGCATTCAGGTGGAGACCCGACCGGAGGAGTGGGACACACCGGAGACCGGTCGCTTTGCCCGCATCGCCGATCCGGAGGGCAATCAGATCGAACTCTGGCAGCCGCCCGACTGACCGCCCGCTATTCCTCCACCCAGGACTCGAAGGTCCCGTCCTTCCTCAGCCGCGCCACCAGGTAGCCGCCGCGTTCGCGCGGCCGCACCTCGAAGTCGTACTGCCGTCCGTCCATGGCGCGCTGCACCTCCGCCGCGCTCTGGGCGGCCTCCAGCGAGGCATGGACCTGCGGCATGCCGGCACCCTCGCGGACAAACGCCTGCGACATGCTGCCACCTCCATCCGATTGTCTCCCGGTCCGATCATAGCGGTCATTCCGTGCCGGCCGGAATGAATTTTGCCGTATGGGAACTTCACTTCCGCACCCGCTTACTCTTTAGTGCCGCCGGCGTGAGGAGACACCCAATGGCCAGAAAAAAGATCGCCGTCATCGGTATCGGCAAGATCGCCCAGGACCAGCACCTGCCGGTGATCGACAAGAGCCCCGATTTCGAGCTCGCCGCCTGCGTGTCGACGCGCGGCCTCGGCCACGGCAACGTGCCGGTCTTCAGGACCCCCGCCGAGCTCTACAAGGCCATGCCCGAAGTGGGGCTTGTGGCCATCTGTACCCCGCCGGGCGTCCGCCACGCCTATGTCCGCGAGGCGATCGACGCAGGCAAGGATGTGCTCCTCGAAAAGCCGCCCACCCCGACCATCACCGAGTTCGAGGACCTCGTCGCCTATGGCGACAAGAAGGGGCGCGTGCTCTTCCAGACCTGGCACTCGCGCTACAACGCGGCTGTCGAGGCGGCCCGGCTGATCCTCAAGGATGAGGGTGTCGCCTCGGTCCGGATCGACTGGCGCGAAAGCGTGCGCAAATGGCATCCGGGACAGGAATGGGTCTGGCAGCCCGGTGGATTCGGCGTCTGCGACCCCGGCATCAACGCCATGAGCGTGTTCACCCGCATCATGCCTTTCGCCGTGTTCGTCGAGAGTGCCGTGTTGCGCTTCCCGGCCAATCGGCAGACCCCCGTCGATGTCGAGATCGCCTTCAAGTCGACCCAGAAGCACCAGCCCGCGATGAGCGCCGGTTTCAACTGGCTCGAGGAAACCGGCGAGATCTGGACCGTGGCGGTGACGACGCGCAAGGGCACCGACCTCAAGCTCGAGAAGGGCGGCACGGTGCTGCGGGTCAACGGCAGGGAGACGGTCGCCAACCCGTCCGAGGAGTACGAGGCGATCTACGAGCGCTTCGCGAAACTGCTCAGGAAGAAGAAGTCCGAGATGGACGGCTCGCCGCTGCGACTCATCGGCGATGCCTTCCTGCTCGGGGCCCGCGAGAACGTCGACGAGTTTCATTGGTGAGGGGAAGGACAGAGGAGAACAGGCATGTATGAATCCCTCAACGGCTCGGCCCATCCGATGGCGCCCAAGGAGATCGCCATCACCGCCCTTCCGGACGATGAGCGGGTCTGGGTGCCGCAGGCCGAGGGCGTCTGGTTCCGGCCACTGTTTCTCAACACCCTGCAGGGCCAGTGGTGCAACCTGCTGCGGGTACGCCGCGCCGGCATCCTCAGCCGCCACCTGCATCCCCAGCCGGTGCACGGCTATGTTATCAAGGGCCGCTGGCATTATCTCGAGCACGACTGGGTGGCCGAGACCGGCTCCTACGTCTTCGAGCCACCGGGCGAGATACATACCCTGACAGTGCCGGCTGACTGCGAGGAGATGATCACCTTCTTCAATATCTCCGGTTGCATGGTCTATCTCGACGAGGCCAACCGGCAGGTCGGCTTCGAGGATGTCTTCACCAAGATCGATATGTGCCGCCGCCACTACGAGAAGGTGGGCCTCGGGGCGGACTATATCGAGCAGTTCGTCCGCTAGCGGGGAAAGCAGCACATGACCTGGGCAACCGAGTTCTTCGCGGGCAGGCACATCGTCGTCACCGGCGGCACCTCGGGCATCGGGCAGGGGATCGGGCGGGCCTTCGCCGACGCCGGCGCGATCGTCCACGCCACCGGCGCCACCCAGGCCGAGGTCGAAGCCGGCGCCGACAACGAGCCGCGCTTCCGCTACACGCAGCTCGACGTGCGCTCGACCGAGCAGGTAGCCGCCTATGCCGATACCTTCGGGCCAGTGGCAGCGCTGATCAACTGCGCCGGGGTCAATCTGAGGGCCGCCGAGTTCACCGCCGGAGGCTTCGAGACCGTCCTCGACATCAACGCCACTGGCACCATGCGGACATCGACCGCCTTCCGGAGCAAGCTGCGCGGTGGCGCCATCCTCAATATCGGCTCCGTCTTTGCCTTCTTCGGCGCCCCGCATGCGCCGGCCTACGCCGCCTCCAAGCACGCCGTCGCTGGGCTCACCAAGTCCTTCGCCATCGCCTTTGCAGCCGACGAAATCCGGGTCAACGCCCTGGCCCCGGGCTGGATCGAGACCGCCATGACGGCCCTGCCGCGCGCCAATCCGATCCGCAACGCCGAACTGATGGCGCGCACGCCGATGGGTCGCTGGGGCACCCCGGCGACCTTGCCGGGCCGGCCCTGTTCCTCTGCTCCCCGCTCGCCGGCTTCGTCACCGGCGCCATCCTGCCGGTCGACGGGGCTACATGTCCGGCTGAGCCGGTGCCCTCGGCGCGCAGTAGTAAAGCGCGCGGTTGATCGCAGCGAGCGAACCCGCGAGCGAGATGGCCCGGTCGATCGGTGGACCATCCTGCGGGTCGAGATAGACGAGGCCTGCGTTCCGCAACTGCTCGAGGATCGGTGTGACATCCCCTTCCACTCGGGCATGGTATGGGGCGGATGATGGCGACGCCATCACCGCATGGCGCTCGCCTTCCTTGTCGAATTCGAGCACCCAGGCACCGGCATCCGCGGCGCCGCGGCTGGTGTGAATATACAGGCCCACCGAAAGATCGTCCTCGCAGCGCACCGCGAGGCAGGTGTACTGCGCCGGGCTCGCGCCGTAGGAGCAGCCGAGCGCTGCCCGGTCGCCCTCTCCGGGGAACGGCGCGTAGTGCCATCCCGCCTCCTGCGCCCGGCAGGGAACGGCGACCAACACAGCGATGAGAGCCAGGGCGGCGCGCATGCCGGGATCATCCGCTCCCCGCACTCCCAAGGCAAGTCGTTGATCCAGATCATGGAAACGAACTTCCGTCGGTCGCAGAAGAAAGCTGCCCGATGGAAGGGGGGCAGAAATGACCTTCGAAACCTACGCCGCCATTGTCCTCGTCTTCTCAGTAGTGACGACATTGCTCGTCACCGCTCTATGGTGGGTCGGGCAGACGCGCTGATCACCCGGTCGCGTTCAGTTCCGCAACATCCTCGGCACTGAGGCTGAGCCGAGTTGCCCGTGCGAGACTCTTCACCTGCTCGACCGTGGTTGCCGAAGCGATGGGCGCGGCAACTCCCGGCTGTGCCGCCACCCAGGCCAGCGCGATCTCGCTCGGCACCGCGCCGGTTCGTGCCGCCACGGCATCGAGTGCCGCAAGGATGCGGAGACCTTTCGGGTTGAGGTATTTGTCGACCACGCCCTTGCCCCGCGGGCTCTTCTGCGCGTCTGCCGCATTTCGGTACTTGCCGGTGAGGAACCCTGCCGCCAGCCCGAAATAGTGGATCCCGGAGATCTGCTCCCTGACGCAGATGTCCTGCACCGGGCCCTCGAACGTGTCGCGGCTGTAGAGGTTGAACTCGTTCTGCAGCGTCTCGTAGCGGGCGAGGCCCTCGCGCCTCGAGATGTCGAGCGCCTCGGTGAGCAGCGTCGCGTCGTGGTTGGAAGTGCCGATCACCCGCACCTTGCCCGCCTGGACCAGCCGGTCATGCGCCCGCAGCGTCTCCTCCTGCGGCGTGTTCGGGTCGGGCCAGTGGCTCTGGTAGAGGTCGATGTAGTCGGTCTGAAGTCGCTTGAGCGATGCCTCCACCTCCGCCTCGATCCACTTGGCACTGAGGTCGCGGTGGCCCTGTCCCATGTCGGAACCCACCTTGGTGAACACCAGCACCTTGTCGCGGTTGCCGCGTGCCTGCATCCAGCGGCCGATGATCTTCTCGCTCTCGCTGTCATTGCCGGGCACCCAGCGCGAATAGGAGTCGGCCGTGTCGATGGCGTTGAAGCCCTCGGAGAGGTAGGCGTCGAAGATTGCGAACGAGGTCCTCTCGTCGGCCGTCCAGCCCACGACGTTGGTGCCGAGCACCAGGGGTTCGATGAACAGCTCCGAGCGGCCGAGGCGGCGCTTGGTCATGGCGGCAGACTCCGGGAGGAAGAATTGTTGGTGGCAGCGGGAGCCTATCGCGTCGATCCATCGTCGACAAGCGATGGAGGCATCAGTGCGGCTGGATCAGATCCCAGCGGTTGCCGTAGAGGTCCTCGAACACCGCCACCGTGCCGTAGGGCTCGCGGCGCGGTATCTCACGGAAGCGGACGCCTCTGGCGAGGAAGGCCGCATGGTCCCGTGCGAAATCGTCGGTCTCGAGGAAGAAGCCTACCCGACCCCCGGTCTGGTCGCCGACCCGGTCGACCTGCGCATCCCCTTCGGCCCGCGCCAGCAGCAGTCGCGCTCCGCCACCGCCGGACGGGGCGACCAGCACCCAGCGCTTGCCGCCGCCCAGGTCGGTATCGGCGACGAGCGTGAAACCAATCTGGCCGCAGTAGAACGAAATCGCCGCGTCGTAGTCGCCGACAACGAGGGTGACGGTCGCGATCCTGGTGCTCATGTGGAAAAGCAGTGGCGGCTTCTGGGCGTATCGTCAACAGTCCGCACCACGGCGCAAGGCGGCTCCACAACCGATTTACCTGACCGTTTTCTTGCTCTCGGGCACGAATGGCCTGCGTACCGGGCCTCCCGTGGAACCAGTTTGCGCACAGGCCGGTCTTGACCAACCGGTCAAACTCCCCATTGCGCCGCCCGGAAAAAAGCGCTTTGTTGCCGGCCAAGCTCCTGCCGGGCGGACGAATGATCGTCGCCGTTGAACGCGGGAGCGCAATGCTATCGGGAGACAACCATCATGAACTTGATGAAAACCCTGCTCGCTGCCACTGCGCTTGCCGTGGTGATGAGCGGCAGTGCCTACGCCAAGCAGCTCGTCTATTGCTCGGAAGCCTCGCCGGCCCATTTCGATCCTGGCCCGACCACGGGTGGCAATGATTTCGACGCGTCTTCGCGCACCATCTACAACCGTCTCGTCGAGTTCGAGCACGGCGGCACGGCCGTCATGCCGGCCCTGGCGGAGAGCTGGGAAGTCTCCGATGACGGGCTGACCTACACGTTCCATCTGCGTGCCGGCGTGAAGTTCCATACCACCCCCTACTTCACCCCGACCCGCGACCTCACCGCCGACGACGTCATCTATTCGTTCGAGCGCCAGTGGAAGCAGGACAACCCGTGGTATCAGTACCTCGAGGGGCTGAGCTGGGACTACTTCCAGGGCATGGACATGCCCAAGTTCCTCGCCTCCATGGAGAAGGTCGACGACCTCACCGTCAAGTTGACGCTCACCGAGCCCAACGCGCCGATGATCGCCAATCTGGGCATGGACTTCGCCTCGATCGTCTCCAAGGAGTATGCCGACCAGCTCGCCGCCTCCGGTAACCTGGCAGACTTCGCCAACAAGCCGATCGGCACCGGCCCGTTCGTGTTCGTCGACTACCAGACCGACGCCGTCATCCGCTACCAGGCCTTCGCCGACTACTGGGCCGGCAAGGTGGCGATCGACGACCTGATCTTCGCCATCACCACCGATCCCGCGGTGCGTGGCCAGAAGCTCAAGGCCGGCGAATGCGACATCATGAGCTATCCGGCCCCGGCCGATATTGCCGGGCTGCAGGCCGATTCGAACCTGACCGTCATGGAGCAGGAAGGTCTCAACATCGGCTACCTGGCCTATAACACCACCATCGCGCCGATGGACAATGCCAGCGTCCGCAAGGCGCTGACCATGGCGATCAACAAGGACGCCATCATCGACGCCGTCTACCAGGGTGCCGGCCAGAACGCCAAGAACCTGATCCCGCCCACCATGTGGTCGTACAACGACGCGATCCCGGCCGACACCTACGATCCGGAAGCGGCCAGGAAGATGCTGGCCGACGCCGGCGTCACCAACCTGACCCTCGACCTGTGGGCCATGCCGGTGTCGCGCCCCTACAATCCCAACGCGCAACGCGTCGCCGAGCTGGTCCAGGCCGACTGGGCCGCGGTGGGTGTCACCGCCAACATCGTGACCTATGAGTGGACCGAGTACCGCCAGCGCGGCAAGGCTCCCGATCGTCCGGGCGCGTTCCAGATCGGCTGGACGGGTGACAATGGCGATCCGGACAACTTCTTTGCCACCCTGTTCTCCTGCTCGGCCATTGGCGTGTCCAACTACGCGAGCTGGTGCAACAAGGACTTCGAGGATGCCATCCAGGCCGCCAAGACGACGTCCGACCAGGCCGAGCGCACCGCGCTCTACACCAAGGCTCAGGAAGTCTTCAAGGCAGAGGAGCCGGCGATGACGCTGGCCCACTCCAAGGTGTTCATGCCCATGAGCAAGAAGGTCATCGGCTACACCATGGATCCGCTCGGCATTCACCGCTTCGACAACGTCGACGTGGCCGAATAAGATCGACGCAAGCGAAGGGCGGCGCCGCATACGGCGCCGCCCTTCGACCTGTCCGGCATGTTCCGCTTCATTCTCCACAAGCTCGCCCTGATCGTGCCGACCGTGTTCGGCATCACGATCGCTGCGTTCGCCTTCATCCGTCTGCTTCCCGGCGATCCGATCGAGGCCATGGTCGGCCAGCACGGCATCACGCCGGAGCGCTATGCCATCCTCAAGGAGCAGTTCGGCTACAACCTGCCGATCTGGGAGCAGTACTTCAACTACATCGCCGATCTCCTGCGAGGAGACTTTGGCATTTCGCTGGCCACCAAGCGGCCGGTGATCGACGAGTTCCTGACCCTGTTCCCGGCAACCGTGGAACTGTCGCTGTTCGCGATGCTGCTGGCGGTCCTGCTCGGCATCCTGGCGGGCATCTTCTCCGCCATCAAGCGCGGCTCCTGGATCGACCAGATGACCATGGGGGTGGCGCTGGCCGGCTATTCGATGCCGATCTTCTGGTGGGGCCTGCTGCTGATCATCTTCTTTTCCGGCTACCTCGGCTGGACCCCGGTCTCGGGCCGCATCGCGCTCAGCTTCTTCTTCCCGCGCGTCACCGGCTTCATGCTGATCGACAGCCTTGTCGCCGGCAAGCCGGATGCCTTCGTGTCGGCCATCCGTCACCTGATCCTGCCCTCGGTGGTGCTTGGCACCATTCCTCTCGCGGTGATCGCGCGGCAGACGCGCTCGGCCATGCTCGAGGTGCTCGGTGAGGACTATGTTCGAACCGCCCGCGCCAAGGGCCTCGAGCCGCGCCGGGTGATCGGGGTGCATGCCTTCCGCAACGCCCTGATTCCGGTGGTGACCACGATCGGCCTGCAGGTCGGGTTGCTGATGGCCGGCGCCATCCTGACCGAGACGATCTTCTCGTGGCCTGGCATCGGCAAGTGGATGATCGATTCCATTTCCAAGCGCGACTATGTCTCGGTCCAGTCCGGCCTGCTGCTTATCGCGCTGATCGTCATGGCGGTGAACCTGCTGGTCGACATTCTCTATGCGGTGATCAATCCGCGCATCCGGGTGCAGTGATGAGCGCCGACACCCCCATCGCTGCCCCCACCGGCCGCTTCGCCGCGCTGCGCGAGTTCTGGTACTACTTCTCGGTCAACCGCGGAGCGGTGCTGGGGTTGGCCGTCTTCGTCGTCTTGCTCCTCGTCGCGATCTTCGCGCCGCTGCTGGCGCCGTTTCCGCCTGAACAGCAGTTCCGCGAGTTCATCCGCATGGCCCCTCCGTGGGCCGGGGGTACGCAGTCGCAATTCCTCCTCGGCACCGACGAGGTGGGGCGCGATATCCTCTCGCGGCTGATCCACGGCGCACGCTTCTCGTTGTTCATCGGCTTTTTCGTCGTCACCGCGGCGCTGTTCTCGGGTGTGACCCTCGGGCTGGTGGCCGGCTATTTCCGCGGCTGGGTCGATGCCCTGATCATGCGCATCATGGACATCATCCTTGCCTTTCCCTCGCTGCTGCTCGCCCTCGTGCTGGTGGCCATCCTCGGCCCGGGTCTGTTCAACGCCATGCTCGCCATTGCCCTGGTGCTGCAACCCCATTTCGCCCGCCTGACCCGCGCCGCGGTTCTCTCCGAAAAGAGCCGCGAATACGTGGTCTCGGCCAAGGTGGCGGGCGCCGGGCACCTGCGGCTGATGTTCATCACCATCCTGCCCAATTGCCTCGGGCCGCTGATCGTTCAGGCCACGCTGAGTTTCTCCAATGCCATCCTCGAGGCAGCCGCCCTCGGTTTTCTCGGCATGGGCGCACAGCCGCCGACGCCGGAATGGGGCACCATGCTGGCGCGGGCGCGGGAGTTCATCACCTCGGCCTGGTGGATCGTCACCATGCCCGGCCTCGCCATCCTGATCACGGTGCTGGCCATCAACCTTGTCGGCGACGGGCTGCGCGATGCACTCGACCCCAAGCTGAAGCGGAGCTGAGTCGATGCATCTGCTCGAAGTCAGGAACCTGACGGTCAGCTTCGACACCTCCGTCGGGCTCTTCCATGCCGTCAAGGGCATCGACCTGCATGTCGATGCCCGTGAAGTGCTGGCCATCGTGGGGGAGTCGGGGTCGGGAAAATCCGTCGCCATGCTCTCCGTCATGGGCCTGCTGCCGGCGACGGCAACGGTCACCGCCGACAGCATGGAATTCGACGGGCGCGACCTGCTGACCATGAGCGCGGCGCAGCGCCGAAAGATCATCGGGCGCGATGTCGCCATGATCTTCCAGGAGCCGATGACCAGCCTCAACCCGTGCTTCACCGTCGGGTTTCAGATCGAGGAAGTGCTGCGCTTCCATCTCGGCATGGGGCGGACCGAGCGCCGCGCCCGCGCCGTCGAACTGCTGCGCCAGGTCGGGATCCCCGAACCCGAGCAGCGCCTCCACTCGTTCCCGCACCAGATGTCGGGCGGGCAGAACCAGCGCGTCATGATCGCCATGGCGATCGCCTGCAGCCCCAAGCTGCTGATCGCCGACGAGCCGACTACGGCGCTCGACGTCACCATCCAGAAGCAGATCCTCGATCTGCTGGTGCACCTGCAGGCCGAGCATGGCATGGGATTGATCATGATCACCCACAATATCGGGGTCGTCGCGGAAACCGCCGACCGCGTGGTGGTGCAGTACAAGGGGCGCAGGATGGAGGAGGCGGGCGTGCTCGAACTGTTCACGGCGCCGAAGAGCCCCTATACGCGCGCCCTGCTTGCCGCCCTGCCGGAGAACGCCACCGGCGATCGCCTGCCGACCATCGCCGGCTTCAATCCCGAAGATCTGGTGGCCCAATGACTGCGGTGCTCGAGGCGCGCAACATCTCGCGCGACTATCATGTCGGCGGCACCCTGTTCGGTGCTGGCCGCGTCGTCCATGCGGTGAAGAACCTCAGCTTCTCGCTCGACCGGGGCAGGACCCTCGCCATCGTCGGCGAGAGCGGCTCGGGCAAGTCGACGCTGGCGCGCATCCTCACCCTCATCGATCGGCAGACGTCGGGCGAACTGTTCATGGATGGCGCCGCGGTCGATATCGGCAGGACCGGCGTTACCCGCGACATGCGGCGCAAGGTGCAGATCGTCTTCCAGAACCCCTATGGATCGCTCAACCCGCGCCAGAAGATCGGTGACGTTCTGATGGAACCGCTGCTGCTCAATACCGACATGCCGGTTGCCGAGCGCCGCGAGCGCGCCCTGCAGATGCTGGTCAAGGTCGGGCTGTTGCCCGAGCACTTCAATCGCTACCCGCACATGTTCTCGGGCGGTCAGCGCCAGCGCATCGCCATCGCTCGCGCTATCATCCTCAATCCTTCGCTGCTGGTGCTGGACGAGCCGGTTTCGGCCCTCGACCTGTCGGTCCAGGCCCAGATCCTCAACTTGCTGGCCGACCTGCAGGACGAGTTCGGCCTGACCTATGTGTTCATTAGCCACGACCTGTCGGTGGTGCGCTACATCGCCGACGAAGTGATGGTCATGTACCTCGGGGAGGCCGTGGAGTACGGCAGCCGCGATCGCGTCTTCGAGGCGCCGCAGCATGCCTACACCCGGACGCTGTTCGCAGCGACGCCGCGCGCCGACGTCGAGAGCATCCGGGCCCGGCTCGCCCGCAAGGCGGCGGCCGCTGCCTGACGGCGCAGCTTGCGGCGTCGGCTTAAGCGGGTGTTAAGTCCCCTCCACTAGCGTTTTCGGCTGTGCCCGGAGTGCTGGTGACCCCTTTGCCGCAAGCTGCCAAATCCTCGCCGGCCCCGGCCAGTGGCGCCCGCAGCGCACGCCTTGGCGGCAGCCCCAGGCGGCACCCGCTCCGCACCTTCCTGCTGTGGGTCGCGGCTCCGGCAGCGGCCGTCTTTGCCGGCGTCTGCTCGCTGGTCTTCCTCATCATGTACCTGATGAGCGCCGAAATGAACGACATTGATGCCGACCGGGGTCGCAAGGCGATCGCAGCGGCCATCGAATCGCTGGTGGTGGCGCTCGGTGAGGGGACCGCGGACGAAGCCACCTGGACCGAGGCCTACGTCAACACCTACATCACGCCGAACCCGGCCTGGCTCGACTCCGTCTGGGGCGCCACCGCCCGCATCTCCGAGAGCTACGACACGGTCGTGCTGACCGACACGGAAGGTGCAATCGTCTTCGGCGAGACCAGCCGCGGGCCGATCGCCGGCAATCTGGCCGACTATTTCAGCAGCGCGGCCACCATGCTGACCGAGCTCGACCAGAGCATCAACAGCCTGGGTGACGATGCGACCGTGTCGCATCTGGTCCGGCGCGACGATGGTGCGGCAGCGCTCGCGGCCGCCGTGGTGCACGGCAATACCGGCCAGGCCAGCGTGCCGCGCAGCGAACGCCGCATCCTGTGGTTTGCCAAGCAGTTGAACGACGCCATGCTGAGCAGCGTCGCGGCGCGCTTCCAGCTGCCGCTGCCGCGTTTCAATCGCGCACACGAGCCGGGCGCCGATACCATGGTGCTGCACGATGCCGATGGCACCGAGATCACCGCGATCTCGTGGCAGCCGCGCCGGCCGGGCGATCCGGCCTTTGCGCATTCGGCCGGTGTGGCGGCGATCATCATGCTGATCATCGGCGTGCTGGTCACAGCGGTGCTGGTCGCCTTCTTCTCCTCGATCAAGAGCCGCGCCGAGTCCGACGAGCGGGACTGGCACAATGCCCGTTACGACCCGATCACCGGCCTGCCCAACAGCTTTGCGCTGGAGGAGAGCCTGCGCAACATGATGCCCAGGAAGCGCCGGGAGATGCCGCTGGCAGCGGCGCAGATCGGGATCGACGGCTTCTTCGACGTCATCGCCTCCTATGGACGCGAAGCCGGCGACCGGCTGATGGACGCCCTGGCCGACCAGATCGAGGCGGCAACCAGCGGCCATGCGCTGCTCGCGCGCACCGGTGCGGCAGAAATCACCCTGGCGCGGGCCGGCGACGACGGCGCCGATCTGGTGCGCGGCCTGGCCATGCGGGTGCTCGGCCTCGCCAGCCAGGCGATCAACGTCGACAACCTGACGCTCAAGGTCGGCCTGAGCGTCGGCTTTGCCGATGCTCCGGTCACTCGCGAGACCATCGGCGATCTCATGCGCCGCGCCGAGACCGCGCTGGCGCGGGCGCGGGAGACCGGAGGGCACCATCTCGTCGAGTACGATCCGGGTATCGAGGATGAGCGGCGCAGGCGCCTCGAACTGCAGGCCGATATCCGCCGCGGTCTCAATGCCGACGAGTTCGAGCTCGAGTACCAGCCGATCATCGACTTCGCGACGCAGTCGATCATCGGCGTCGAAGCACTGATGCGCTGGAACCGCCGTCCCGGCGGGCCGATGGGGCCAGGCGAGTTCATCCCCGTCGCCGAGAAGTCCGGCCTGATCGACGATCTGGGCATGTTCGCGCTGCGCCGGGCGATTGAGGAGATCGGCCCGTTCGAGGATATCAAGGTCTCGGTCAACGTCTCTGCCGCCCAGTTGCGCAATCCCAATCTGGGCACCGCGATCAGCGCCGTGCTGGACGAATGGGGCATGCCGGCCGAGCGGCTGCAACTGGAAGTCACCGAGTCCTTCCTCATCGCCCAGCCGGAGCGCGCCAAGCGCGTCATGGAGGAGTTGCGCGCCCGCGGCATCCTGCTGGCGCTGGACGATTTCGGGACTGGCTATTCCTCGATCGGCTACCTGAGGCAGTTCGCCTTCGACCGGGTCAAGCTCGACCGCTCGCTGGTCGCCGAGATCGACCAGAACGCAGCGCAGTCCGCACTCGTCGAGGCCACCATGATCTATGCCTTTGCGATGGGGCTGGCCATCACCGCGGAAGGCGTCGAGCGGCGCGAAGAGGCGGCGCTACTGTCGCGCTACGGCTGTCGCGAGTTCCAGGGCTATCTGTTCGCTCGCCCCATGCCGGTCGGGCAACTGGCGCGGCTGCTCAGCGCGCCGCCCGACGAGGCCCGCAAGGCCGGCTAGACCCGAGAGTTCCTTCCGGTTCGGAAACGCGACGCAGCAGACAAACAGAGCGGCCTGCCGCCTTCAGCGAAGCGGCGAACCGCTCTGGCTCTTTCGGCACTCGGCGCAACGACCACGCAGTTCGATAGTGGTGCGTTCGAGCGCAAAGCCGTGCTCTGCTGCCCACCCGGCGAGACGTGCATTCACCTCGTCATCGGCGAATTCGTCGACCCGTCCGCAGCCCGAGCAGATCGCGAAGGCCGCACTGCCGCGGGCGCGGTGGCAGCCCACGTCGGCACAGCACACGAAGGCGTTGAGCGATTCCAGCCGGTGGGCGAGCCCCTGTTCGATCAGCTTGTCCAGGGCGCGGTAGACCTGCAGCGGGGCGCGCAACCCGTCTTCGCGCAACCGGTCGAGGATGTCGTAGGCCGAAAGCGGCTCGTGGGCCTCGTTGAGCGTGCTCAGCACCAGATCCTGATTGCGGGTCAGGTCGCGCGGACGTTCGTGGTGGTGGTCGTCATGGGTGTGGGCCATCAGGGGGACTCGCGTCTCTTGGCAACGAACAATTGCGACGGGATCAGCAGGGAGAGCAGGAACAGCCCCATCGCTGCAACCACGATCGAGGGGCCGCTCGGCGTATCATAGCGGAGCGAGCCGAACAGCCCGCCCGCCACCCCGACCGCACCGATGCCGGCGGCAACCAGGGCCATCTGCTCGGGCGTCGCACTCAGCCGACGCGCCGTCGCCGCCGGGATGATCAGCAGCGAGGTGATCAGCAGGACGCCCACGATCTTCATGGCGATGGCGATGACCGAGGCGAGGAGCAGCATCAGCAGGGCCTTGGTCACCTCCGGCCTCAGCCCCTCTGCCTCGGCCAGCTCGGCGTTCACGGTTGCGGCCAGCAGCGGTCGCCAGACCAGGACCAGCACGATCAGGATCGCCGCGCCGCCGGCGTAGATGAGCGCGATGTCGCCTGCCGAGACGGCGAGGATGTCGCCGAACAGGAATCCCATCAGGTCCACCCGGATCCAGGTCATGAACGCCACCAGCACGAGGCCGATCGCCAGCGTCGAGTGGCTCAGGATGCCCAGCAGTGCATCGGTGGAAAGCGCATTGCGCCGCTGCAGCAGCAGCAGCGCCCCGGCGACCGCGGTCGCCACGAGGAAGACGCCCAGGGTCATGTTGATCTGGAACAGGAAGCTCAGCGCCACCCCGAGCAGCGCCGAGTGAGCCATCGTGTCGCCGAAATACGACATGCGCCGCCACACGATGAAGCAGCCCAGCGGGCCGGTCACCAGCGCCAGCCCGATACCCGCCACCAGCGCGCGCGCGAAGAAGTCCTCAAGCATGGTCGTGCCTGGTGCTGGGCCCGTGGGCATGGCCATGATGATCGTGCACGTGCTCATGTGTCGATACGATGCTGCCGTCGGCCTCCTCGACGCGCCCGTCCGGCAGGTGGGTATGGTCGTGATGATGCTGGTAGACGGCCAGCGCCTTGGCGGCGCGGGCGCCGAACAGGCTGAGGTACTCGGGGCTCCGTGCCACCGATTCCGGCGTGCCGCGGCAGCATACGTGGCCGTTGAGGCAGATTACCGTGTCGGTCGCCGCCATCACCACGTGCAGGTCATGGCTGATCAGCAGCACGCCACAGCCGATCTCGTCGCGGATCTGGCCGATCAGGTCATAGAGTGCCACCTCTCCTGAGAAATCGACGCCCTGGACCGGTTCGTCCAGCACCAGCAGATCCGGCTTGCGGATGATCGCCCGGGCCATCAGCGCGCGCTGGAACTCGCCACCCGACAGGTGCTGCACCTCCGCATCGATCAGGTGCGTGATCCCGACCTGGGCCAGCACGCGTTCGATCTCGTGGCGCCCGAACCGGCCGGTGAGGGTCATCAGCCGGCGTACCGTCAACGGCAGCGTCCAGTCGATTGCGAGCCTCTGCGGCACATAGCCGACAGTCAGGCCGGCGCGACGGTTCACCGACCCCGCATCGGGCTTCAGCACGCCGGTCACCAGTTTGGCGGTGGTCGACTTGCCCGAACCGTTCGGCCCGATCAGCGTGACGATCTCGCCGCTGCGGATAGTGAGGTCGATTCCCTCCACCAGCCATTTGCCGCCGCGCCGCACGCCGGCATCGGCGATCTCCACCAGTGTCTGTCGCAGCGGTACATCCATCACTTCGTCAATCGCACCTCTTGTCGATCGATATTGCCTTACGTTATAGCATTACTCATCGCTAGCGTTATGTCATAACATATCAGTGGAGACCCCGCATGTTCAGGTTTGTGCTGCCGGCAGTGTTTGCCGTCGGGGGGCTGGCCGCGCCGGCGCTCGCCGAAGTTCCCCGCGTGGTCGCGAGCATCAAGCCGGTTCACGCGCTGGTTGCCGCGGTGATGGGCGATCTGGGTACGCCCTCATTGATCGTCAAGGGGGCAGCATCGCCGCACACCTACAGCCTCAGGCCCTCGGATGCTGCTGCGCTCCAGGACGCCGATCTGGTGTTCTGGACCGGGCATGGCCTCGAACTCTTCCTCGAGGACTCGATCGCGACGCTCGCGCCACGGGCTGATCTGGTCGAGCTGGCAGAAGCGCCGGGCATCGATCTGCTGCCGCCGCGCGAGGGCGGCACGTTCGAGCCGCACGAGAACGACGAGGAAGGGCACGATCACGACCACGAGGAGGAGGCGGACATGCACTTCTTCCTCGATCCGGAAAACGCCAAGGCCATGGTCGGCGAAATCGTGGCGCGCCTGTCGACGGCCGACACCGAGCATGCGGCGGACTATGCGGCCAACGGCAAGTCCGCAATCGCCGATCTGGACGCCCTGCTGACCGAAACCCGGACCAGGCTTGCGCCACTCGTCGGTCGGCCCTTCGTTGTCTTCCACGACGCTTACCAGTATTTCGAGCGCCGCTTCGACCTTGCCGTCGCCGGTTCGATCACCGTCAGTCCGGAGGTCACGCCCGGTGCCGAACGCATTGCCGAGATCCGCGCCAGGCTGAAGACGCTGGACGCCGCCTGTGTGTTCGCCGAGCCGCAGTTCGATCCGCGCATCATCGACGTGCTGATCGAGGGCAGCAACGCGCGGGCCGGCGTCCTTGACCCCGAGGGGGCTGCCCTCGCCGAGGGGCCGGGGCTCTATCGCGAACTGATCGAAGGTCTCGCCTCCGGTCTGGAGCAGTGCCTTGCTCCCTGACCGCGGCCGGGCCTGCCTGGGCTAGGCGAATCGCGCGCTATGCTGTGGTGTCCCGCTTGCCGGAGGCACCCCACCCGGCCAACCGGAGCGCCGCCCTTGTTCTCGCTGCCGCACGTTCTGCCTGTCGTGCTTCTGATCGCCTCGAACGTCTTCATGACATTTGCCTGGTACGGGCATCTGAGGTTCCCCTCCGAGGCTCTGTGGCTGGTGGTGCTGGTCTCGTGGGGCATCGCCTTCTTCGAGTACTGGCTTGCCGTGCCTGCCAACCGGATCGGCCATGCCGTCTACTCGGCTGCCGAACTCAAGACCATGCAGGAAGTGATCACGCTGACCGTGTTCGCCGTCTTCTCGGTGCTCTATCTCAGGGAGCCCCTGACGCTGAACCACCTTGTCGGGTTCCTCTTCATCGCCTGCGGTGCCTTCTTCATCTTCAAGGGGCCGATCCCTCGATAGGGCGCGCCGCAGGGGGCTGCCCAGACTCGAAGCCATCGGTTAGCCTCACCCGGGCCAGAAAGGATCAGCATGCGCACCAACATAATCGCCCTCGCCGGATTTGTCGGTCTGCTCGCGCCGGCCTCGGCCGCCGAGATCGCCTGCGATGGCCCGTTCGCCGCCGACAGTTCCGAAGCCCGCCTGGTCGAGACCTTCGGCGGGGAAAATGTCGTGACCGGCGAGGTACCGGGCCCCGAAGGCTCGACGCTCATCGCAACCACCGTGTTTCCCGGCGATCCGCAGCGCCAGATGGAGTTCGGCTGGTGGGACGAGCAGGCCTTTGAACGCCTTGCCTACGTCACCGTGCCGCCCGTCGACACCGCCCCCGGGGGGCTTCGCGTCGGCATGAGCGTCAGGGAGGTCGAGGCGCTCAACGGCGGTCCCTTCGAGATGACCGGCTTCTGGTGGGACTATGGCGGCTATGCCGGGTTCGAGGGGGGCGAGCTTGGTGACATCCCGGGCGGCTGCCACGTCTCGGTATCCTTCCAGCCGACCGCCGACATCCCGGGTGATCTCGATGTCGAGCCGATCGCCGGCGATCGAACAGTAGTGTCGGGCGAACCGCTGCTCGAGACCGTCGATGCGCGCATTGCCTCGATCACCGTCGGCTATCCGGATTTCTCCGCCCTCGAAGATTGACCTCCCCCGATGCGGGGCGTACTCATTGCTCTAGCGTTGGTTCCCCGGACCCGTTCGGGCGAGGGGATCAAAAGGGAACACGGTGCGGCGTACCCATCAGGGACCAAATCCGTGGCTGCCCCCGCAACTGTGAGCGGCGAGCGCCCCTCCACCAGTCACTGGCCTCATCGGCTGGGAAGACGGGGGTGCGTGATGACCCGTGAGTCAGGAGACCTGCCAGCGCCTCGTTGAACGCTCATCTGTCGGTGGGACAGGCGGAGGTATGCATGACCAGACCATCGGGCTGAGTCCGTCTGCGGGCCATTGGCGCCCGCGCGACCCGTCGCCCACGCGCCGGACGCGCCGCCACACACCTCTTCAGTGTCACCGGACTGGACCTCAAGACATGCACATCGAACCTGACCTCGTCTCTCCCGAAAAGCTGCTGTTGGCCTACGGCACCGCCGCCGCCGCCGGCGCCATGACCCTCAAACTCGCCGCCGATGCGGTACGCGAGCGCGGACCGCTGTCGCTCCTCGCCCGTTCGGTGGCGACCACCGCTGCGGTTTTCTGCTTCTTCGAACTGCTGCCCCACCACCCGGTCGGTGTCAGCGAGGTGCACCTGATCCTCGGCTCCACCCTGCTGCTGGTCTTCGGCGCTGCGCCAGCCGCCATCGGCCTTGCGCTCGGCCTGCTGATCCAGGGTCTGTTCTTTGCCCCCTTCGACCTGCCGCAGTACTTCGCCAACGTCACCACCCTCCTGGTGCCGCTCTTTGCCATCAAGCTGGTGGCCGATCGCATCATCCCGGCCAGCACCCCGTATGTCGATCTGCGCTATGGTCAGGCGCTGGCATTGTCGGCCACCTACCAGGGAGGCGTCGTCGTCTGGGTGGGTTTCTGGGCTCTCTATGGCCAGGGGCTGGGGGCGGACAATCTCGCGGCCGTCGCGGCCTTCGGCGGCGCCTACATGCTGGTGGTCCTGCTCGAGCCGCTCATTGATCTGGGTGTCCTTGCCGGCGCCAAGCTGGCGCGCGGCCTCGCCGCGACCGGCCTGGTCACGCCGCGCCTCTACCGCTAGGGCGCGGGACATCGGTTCTGCCGCATCCCCGGTGCTCCGGGGATGCGTCCACGCCCCCAAGATCCCGGAACGACCATGACCGACAAGATCCCCGTTACCGTCATCACCGGCTTTCTCGGCGCCGGCAAGACGACGCTCGTCCGCCACCTGCTTGCGCACGCCCAGGGACGTCGCATCGCGCTGATCATCAACGAGTTCGGCGAACTCGGGGTGGATAAGGAAATCCTCGCCGGCTGCGGCGACGACACCTGCCGCGAGGAGGACATGATCGAGCTCTCGAACGGCTGCATCTGCTGCACCGTCGCCGACGAGTTCATCCCCACCATGCAGCAACTGCTGGCGCGGCCGGACCGCCCCGACCACATCGTCATCGAAACCTCCGGCCTCGCCCTGCCGCAGCCGCTGATCCGCGCCTTCAACTGGCCCGAGATCAAGTCCGAAGTCACCATCGACGGCGTCGTCACCGTCGCCGACGCCGCGGCCCTCAGCGAGGGCCGTTTCGCCAATGACGAAGCGGCGGTCGACGCCCTGCGCTCGGCCGATGACATGCTCGACCACGAGACGCCGCTCGGCGAGTTGTTCGAGGATCAGCTCGTTGCCGCCGACATGGTCATCCTCAACAAGGCCGACCTGGTGTCCTCCGACGCGCTCGACATGATCGAGAGCCATCTCAGGGCCGAGATGCGTCCTGGAACCGGCCTCGTTCGCGCCCACAACGGCCATGTCGATGTTGCGGCGCTGCTCGGCATGGGCCTGTCAACCGAGGACAATCTCGCGGGTCGCGAAAGCCACCACGAACTCGAGCACGGTGGCGAAGGCCACGAGCACGACGACTTCGACTCGTTCTCGGTAACGCTCGATGGCGTCACCGGCAAGGACCAGCTCCTCGCCACCATCGAAGCCACCATCCGCGCCCACGACGTGCTGCGCCTGAAGGGCTTCGCCGCCCTGCCGGGGGCTTCGGCCCGCCTCGCCATCCAGGCCGTCGGGCCCCGCGTCACCGCCTATTTCGACCGCTCCTGGCGGCTTGGGGAGGCGCGCGAAACCGCGCTCGTCGTCATCGGTCAGTCCCCCCTCGACCGGGCTGGGATCAGCGCTGCCCTGGGTGCTGCGGCCGGTGCTGCGAACTGAGGGCCCCGCCGATGAACAGCCCGCCGGCCAGCAGCAGCGGGCCGGCCAGCAGCAGGTTCACGCCGAACGGGTTGCCGAGGAAGATGAAGATCGAAGCGCTGGCCGCGAGGAACAGCAGGCCGCCGACCATGGGCCACCTCCAGGCAACCGCCAGCATCGCGACCAGCAACAGGTTCGGCAGCAGGTGCATGAACAGGGCCATCGCCACCGTCAGCGGCGGCTCGCCGGTCCCGAAGACGTCCAGCGCAAACACCGAAAGAAACCCGATCCCCGCAATGGCGACGATGCGTGCGGCAATGAACAGGGCGCGTGACATGCGGACCATAATGGATGCCCGGCGGCTTTGCCGCTTGATCGCGATCAAGGCCAGTCGCTGATGCACCTCCTCGCCGCCCAGGCCGGCGCGCTGCAGCAGGATGGCGAGGCGATCGATCTCGGCCAGACCCCCGCGTCGATCATTTTCGCCTCGGCCGCCGACAGCGAACTGATAATGCTCGCCGCGGCTGCTGACCGCGCCGGCACTGACGACATCCGTCTCGCCAGTCTTCTGCGGCTAAACCACAATCTTTCCGTGGACGTCTGGTGCGAAAACACCGTCCAGCACGCCAATTTGGTCGTCGTCCGCCTCCTCGGCGGCGCTGCCTATTGGCAATACGGCGTCGACGAACTCACCGCCCTTGCGCTCTCCGGCAAGATCCAGCTCGCCCTCCTCCCCGGCGACGCCACCCCCGACCCCATCCTCCAGCAACGCTCCACCATCCCCTCCGAGGACTGGACGCGGCTCCACAGCCTGTTCACCGCCGGCGGCCCCGAGAGCGCGGACACGCTGCTCGCTGCCTTCAATGCCCTGGCCGCCTCCGTCGGGGAGAGGGTGGATCGGCCGAGGGCAGAGACGGGTGAGGGGCAGTCTCTCGATCTCTCCCCCAAACCCTTCCCCCGCCTCGGCTTCTGGCACCCGGGCAGCGGCATGGCCCAGGCCCTGCCGCCCTCGCCAAACCCCAACGTCCCGATCCTCTTCTACCGCGCCGCTCTCGAAGGCGCTGGCACCGCAACCCTCGAAGCCCTGATCGCCGAACTTGAACGCCAGTCCCTCAACCCGATCCCCATCGTCGTTTCGACGCTGAAGGAAGGCGCCTGCATCGGCTTCGTCAAGGCCGCCTTCACTGACTATCCGCCCCGCGCCATCCTCAACCTTACCGGCTTCGCCCTCGGTCTCGATGGGCTCGACCCCAAGCTCAACCCCTTCTCTGGCACCGATGCCCCCGTCATTCAGCTCATTCAGGGCGGGCGCCCCGAAGCGCAATGGGCCGCCGACAGCCAGGGACTGACGGCCAAGGACCTCGCCATGCAGGTGGTTCTCCCCGAACTCGACGGTCGCCACGGCATGATCCTTGTCGGCCACAAACAGGAGGCCGTCTGGCACAAGCGCACCCAGTGCCCGCTCTCTGCCTACGCGCCGGACCACGCGGGCATCCGCCGCGCAGTGACACTGGCCAGGAACTGGACCACCCTCCGCCACACCGCCCCCGCCGAGCGCCGCATCGCCATCGTCCTCGCCAACTACCCCATCCGCGACGGCCGCCTCGCCAACGGCGTCGGTTACGACGCCCCGCAGTCCACGGTGGAGATGCTGAAAACGCTGGCCGCCAACAACTACACCGTCTCGGCCCCATCGCCTTCTCCCCTTGTGGGAGAAGGTGCCCGAAGGGCGGATGAGGGGTCGGTTCTGCCGGTGCCGCCCGTCGCTCCCGCTCCGCACGCGCAGACCGCGTCCGTGGACCCCTCATCCGGCGCTGCGCGCCACCTTCTCCCACAAGGGGAGAAGGGATCCGAGAGCCCGGTGGTCACCGGCAACGCCCTCATCGACCTGCTCCACTCCGGCCCCACCAACGCCCATCCCGAGCGCGGCACCGGCATTCCGTTCCCCGTCGCCCGCTACCGCGACTTGTACGCGCAATTCCCCGAAAAGCTCCGCGCGGAAGTCACCGCCCGCTGGGGCGAACCATCGGCGGATCCGTTCGTCCGCGGCGAGAACTTCCACCTCCCCGCACAGCGTTTCGGCAACATCGTCGTCCTGCTGCAGCCGGCGCGTGGCTATCACCTCGATGAGAGCGCCTCCTATCACGATCCCGATCTCGTCCCCCCGCACGGCTACCTTGCCGCCTACCTCTGGCTGCGGCACGAGTTCGGCGCCCACGCCGTCATCCACAACGGCAAGCACGGCAATCTGGAGTGGCTGCCCGGCAAGGCCACCGCCCTCGATCCGGCGTCGTATCCCGCCGCGCTGTGGGCCGAGCTGCCGCAGCTCTACCCCTTCATCGTCAACGATCCCGGCGAGGGCACCCAGGCCAAGCGCCGCACCGGCGCGGTGATCATCGACCACCTCGTCCCCCCGCTCACCCGCGCCGAAACCTACGGACCGCTCAAGGACCTCGAGGCCCTGCTCGACGAGTACTACGCCGCCTCCGGCATGGACCGCCGCCGCCTTGCCGGCCTGCGCAGGCGCATCCTCGATTTCACCCGCGATGCCCGCCTCGATCGCGACATCGGCCTCGTCCCGGACGAGGGCGAGAGCCTCAGGCGCATCGATACCTTCCTGTGCGATCTGAAGGAGGCCCAGATTCGCGATGGCCTCCACATCTTCGGCCAATCCCCCACCGGACGGCTGGAGCGCGATCTGATCGTGGCGCTGGCCCGCGTCCCGCGCGGCGAGGCGGCAGGCGAGGCGTCCCTGATCCGGGCCCTGGCCGACGACCTGAAACTGGGGCTCGACCCGCTGACCGCCGATCTCGGGGCACCGTGGACGGGGCCGCCCCCCCCACCGCCTACGGCGGGACCAGCGAAGCTGGTGGAGGGGGCGCCCCCGCGCACCGTCGGTGACATCGTCGAATACCTCGAAACCCTCGCCGCCGACCTGGTCGAGGGCCACCCGCAAGACCCCGACTGGCACGCCACGCGCGCCGTCCTCGACACCATCGACGCCGTCGTCCGACCCCGCCTGCGCGCCTCCGGACCGAACGAGCTTGCTTCGCTGCTCGCCGGCCTTGACGGCCGCTTCGTCACCCCGGGCCCCTCCGGCGCCCCGTCGCGCGGCCGGCTCGACGTGCTGCCGACCGGCCGCAACTTTTACTCCGTCGATATCCGCGCCGTGCCCACCCCCACCGCCTGGGAGCTCGGCCGGAAGTCAGCCGAGAACCTGCTGCTGCGGCACTTCAAGGATCACGGCATGCCGCCGCGCTCGCTCGCCCTCTCGGTCTGGGGCACCGCCAACATGCGGACCGGCGGCGACGATATCGCCCAGGCTCTCGCCTTCATCGGCGCCAGGCCGGTCTGGGACCCGGGTTCGTTGCGCGTCTCCGGCTACGAGATCATCCCGCTCGCGAAGCTCGGCCGGCCGCGCGTCGACGTGACGCTCCGTATCTCGGGCTTCTTCCGCGATGCCTTCCCAGCCCAGATCGCGCTCTTCGACAAAGCGGTCCGCGCCATCGGTGCGCTCGACGAACCCGAGGACGACAATCCCATCGCCGCCCGCATGCGCACCGAGGCACTCGGACTGATGAAGTCCGGCGCTACCGAGAGCGAAGCAGCGCTCAGAGCCGGCCATCGCATCTTCGGTTCGAAGCCCGGCGCCTACGGGGCGGGGCTGCAGGGCCTCATCGACTCAGGGTCGTGGCAGACCGGCGCCGACCTCGCCGAGGCCTTCCTCAACTGGGGCCAGTACGCCTATGGCGCCCACGCCGCCGGCACGCCGGAGCGCGACCGATTCGTTGCCAGACTCACCGATATCGATGCCATTGTCCACAACCAGGACAATCGCGAGCACGACCTGCTCGACAGCGACGACTACTATCAGTTCGAAGGTGGTCTCGCCGTCACCGCCGAGGCCCTCACCGGACGCAGGCCCGCGGCCTGGCACAACGACCACTCCCGCCCCGAGCGACCAATCGCCCGCACGCTGGAGGAGGAAGTGTCGCGCGTCGTGCGCTCGCGCGTTGTCAACCCCAAGTGGATCGACGGCGTGAAGCGCCACGGTTACAAGGGCGCCTTCGAGATCATCGCCACGGTCGACTACATGTTCGCCTTCGCGGCCACCACCGGCGCGGTCAAGACCCATCACTTCGACCTCGCCTTCGAGGCCTTTGTCGAAGACGATGCGACGCGGGCGTTCATTCAGGCGAACAACCGCTATGGCTATGACGAACTGATCGCAAAGTTCAACGAAGCCCGCACCCGCGGCTTCTGGACGCCACGCTCGAACTCGGCATTCGAATGGCTGGGCAGCCCCGACATCTCGCCCCCCTCCCTCTCGCGGGGAGGGGTTGGGGGTGGGGGTCCATCGGTGGTCACCTCGCCACCCCCACCCTCGGTCCCTTCCCGCGAGGGGGAGGGAGGCGGCGACCGCGCACCCGGAGACGACTGATGACCGACAAGGCCCCCAAGAAGATCGACCTGATGACCGAGGCGGAGCGTGACGCCTATCACGCCGAGAAGATGAAGAAGAAGAAGGAGGCGCGGAACAAGATCCTCGCCACCAAGACCGAGGAGCGCGGCCTGCTCATCGTCCATACCGGCAAGGGCAAGGGCAAGTCGACCGCTGCCTTCGGCATGGTGTTCCGCGCCATCGGCCACGGTTTCAAGGTCGGCGTGGTGCAGTTCGTCAAGGGCGCCTGGGGCACCGGGGAGCGCGACGTGCTGGAAAAGTTCCCCGACCAGGTAACCATCAAGGCCATGGGCGAAGGCTTCACCTGGGATGTCGCCGACCGCCAGCGCGATCTCGCCGCCGCCCGTGGCGCCTGGGAAATGGCCAAGGCGCTGATCGCCGACGAAAGCTACAAGCTCATCCTCCTCGACGAGCTCAATATCGTGCTGCGCTACGACTATCTGCCGCTCGACGAGGTGCTCGAGTGCTCAGGAACAAGCCGCGCGACACCCATGTCATCGTCACCGGCCGCAATGCCAAGGACGAGCTGATCGAGATCGCCGACCTCGTCACCGAGATGACCGAGATCAAGCATCCCTTCCGCTCGGGCGTGAAGGCGCAGGCAGGCATCGAGTTCTGAGCGCCCGCGGCGCACAGGCAAATTCGTCCGCTACCGGCCCGGCTCGGGCTCCCCGATCCAGTGCGTGATGAACGTGCCGCTCGCGTGCACGTTGATGGTGCGGAACACCCCCGGACCGGTTCCCTTGTAGCCGTGCGGCGTGTTGGCCGGCGCGACCAGGATCTGTCCGGCCGTTGCCTCGATCTGCTCCTCCCCGATGGTGAACAGCGCCCGGCCCTCCTGGATGATGAAGGTTTCGGCATAGGGGTGGGTGTGTAGGTTCGGTCCATGTCCAGGACCGTTGCTGGTATGGAAGATCAGGGATATCCCGGCCTCGCCGCCCTGCCATTGCCCGACCGGCAGCTCCGGGTGCGAGGCCCACTCGCCACGCTGCACCACATGCGCCATTTGCACCTCCCGCGTTTCCGAGTCTCGCATCGTGTCAGATCGTCTCCGGCCCGTCGTGCCGCCCTCAGCACTGCCAACCCTCGCCGCTGTCCCGCAACGAACGGACAAGCCGGTCGACCACCGGGTCGAAGCCGGCGAGTTCCGTTGCCGGGTAGGTCAGCCGGAAGGTGCCGATGCCGGTCCCGCCGCAGATCGGAATGGCACGAGCATAGAGGATGCGCCCGTTCAGGACGCCCGACCAGCTGGCCCAGCTCGGGGTGACACGCTGATAGGTCACCGCCCAGTGCTCCTGCTCATCAAAGCCGATCTGCTGGCGAACCTCCGCCTCGAAGTCGCCCTCGATCAGGAACGAGCCGGAGACTGTCAGGCGGGCTGCGCCCGAGCGGAACGAGAGCCCGTCGCCATTGGCCGGCGGATCGCCGGGGAGAAAGCCCGGAGGTATGTCGGACTCGATCCCGAATCGCTCGTTGCGGTAGTGCCCCCACTCCGCGCCCGACACGGGTACCGAGAGCATGATGAGGACGAGGAGGGCACAGAGGCGGCGCATGCCCCGAGCCTGCCTCGGCAAGTCGCCCCGGTCAATGCGGGTGGCCAGCTCCATCATGCGCGCCGGCATGGCGCCACTCGCCCCACGCCTGCCTCAGGATCTGCCAGGCCGAACTGAGGAACAGCGCTGCCATCACCCCGGCGACGATCAGGTCCGGCGCCCCGGAGTGGAACAGGGCCACCAGGCCCGCCGCCACCACGACCGCGACATTGCCGATGGCGTCGTTCCGGCTGCACAGCCACACCGACCGGACGTTGGAATCGCCGTCCTTGTAGGGCAGCAGCAGCCAGACCGAGAACAGGTTGGCGCCGAGCGCGAGCATGGCGATGATGCTCATGACCTCGGCGTCGGGCACGCCGAACATCAGCACCTGGTAGAGCGTCGTCCCGCCCACCCACAGACCCATGGCCAGCAGGCTCAGTCCCTTGAGCATGGCCGCTCCGGCGCGCACCCGCATGGCCTTGCCGATGGCCCACAAGCTCAGCGCATAGGTGATGCCGTCGGCGAAGAAGTCCAGTGCATCGGCCTGCAGTGCCTTGCTGCCGGAGAGCGTTCCTCCGGTCATCTCGACCACGAACATGCCGATATTGACCGCCGTGACGATCAGCAGCCGCCGCCTGTAGGTCTCGTTCATGCCATCGAAGCTGGCCGCGTGCTGGTGCCCGTCGCTCATTCATGCAATCCGCTTGTCAAACTGGTTCGGGCACCACAATTAATCCCTCTAGTCACTGGAGGTTCAAGGGGCCGAATGCAGCAATTCTCGATTGGTGAGCTGAGCCTGCATGCGGGCGTCAAGGTGCCCACCATCCGCTACTACGAGCAGATCGGGCTGCTCGAGGCGCCGCTGCGTACACAAGGCAACCAGCGTCGCTATGGTCGCGCCCAGCTCGAGCGGCTGCGTTTCATCGCCCATGCCCGCGCGATGGGCTTCGCGATGGACTCGTTGCGCTCGCTGCTCCGCATTGCCGGCCACAGGCAGGGGCCCTGCGCCGATGTCGATGCGCTGGCGCGGGCTCATCTCGCCGAGGTGGACGATCGCATCGCCAGCTTGACGCGGCTGCGCGGCGAACTGGTCGCAATGCTCTCGGGCGGCCGGCACGGCACCGTCGGCGAGTGTCGGATCGTCGAGGTGCTCTCCGATCACGAGCAGTGCGCAAGCGCGCACTGAGCTGCTACAGCACCACGATGCCCGAGTGCTTGGCCTTGTTCTCGGGCTCGACATGGATGGTGATCTGCGCGGCTTCCACCGCCTCGCGCAGCTTGGCCTCGATCCGGTCGCAGATCGCGTGCGCCGCTTCGACGCTCATCGCGCCGTGCACCACCAGGTGGAACTCGATGAACATCATCTTGCCGGCCTGCCGGGTGCGGATGTCGTGCGCCTCGATGGCGCCTTCCGCATTTGCCGAGATGACCTCGCGGATCAGCGTCAGCGTGCGTGGTTCCACCGCCACATCCATCAGCCCGATGACACTCTGCCGGATCAGCTGCCACCCCGACCATAGGATGGTCACTCCGACGAGGGCGGCGAGGACGGCATCGAGCTGCGTCCAGCCGGTTGCCGCTGCCAGCACCACGCCCAGCAGAACCCCGGCGGTGGAAACCACGTCGGTCGCCAGGTGCCGGCCATCGGCGCTGAGCGCCGGCGACTTCTCGCGACGGCCGAGCCGGATCAGCCAATAGGCCCAGCCGGCATTGAGGATCGAGGCGGCGACGCTGACCGCCACGCCCACCGGATCGAGCCGGAAGCCGCGTGGCGAAACAAAGCCGAGATAGGCCTCGCGGAAGATCATGATCGCGGCGACGGCGATGAAGATGCCGATGATGACGGCCGAGAAGTACTCGGCCTTGTAGTAGCCGTAGGGCAGGCTGGCATCGGCCGGACGGGCCGAGAGCCGCACGGCGATGAGCGCCACGATGGCCGTCACCACGTTGACCACGCTCTCGAGCGCATCCGAGTAGAGGGCGATCGACCCCGTCGCCCAGGCGGCAAAGCCCTTGAGGGCAAGCACGACGATACCCACGGCGAGACTGCCGAGGGCTACCTTCACCACGATGCCGGCCCTCTGCGCCATGTCCGGCCAATAGACTGCTCGCCGGTGCGTGGCAAGGCTCTGTATTTGCGAGTGATTTTGAGAAGCGTTCCGATCTGGCCGGGAATCGTTTGACCCGTCTCGGGCACCTCACTACAACCCGTTGAAAGCGCAGCGTTCCTCTAGGGACTGAGATTCACGTCCGGTGCGGTCGACACAATTCGGGGACCAAGTCCGGTGCTCGCGGACAGGTCTTTGCGAACTCTGCCTCAATCGAGGCGGGCCCGATGGCCCGCTGAAAACCAGAGGCGAGAATGAACACCCCCCCCATCCTGCCCGCCGGCACCGGCATCATGCTTTGCGGTCACGGCAGCCGCAACCAGCGAGCCGTCGGCGAGTTCGCGGTGCTTGCCGAGCGCCTGCGCGAGCGACTGCCGGGTGTTCCGGTGGAGTACGGCTATCTCGAGTTCGCCAATCCGGTGATTCATCTCGGCCTGGATCGGTTGCGGGCCCAGGGGGTGAACCGCATTCTCGCCGTGCCCGGAATGCTGTTCGCCGCCGGCCATGCCAAGAACGACATCCCCTCGGTGCTCAACACCTATGCGGCCGGCCACCCGGGCCTCACCATCACCTATGGGCGCGAACTCGGGGTCGACCTCAAGATGCTGCGCGCTGCCGGCGACCGGGTGCAGCAAGCCGTCGGCGCAGCGCCGAGCGAAGTGGCGCGCACCGACACCCTGCTGCTCGTCGTCGGTCGTGGTGCCTCCGATCCGGATGCCAATTCGAACGTTGCCAAGGTGATGCGCATGCTCTGGGAGGGGATGGGGTTCGGCTGGGCCGAGGTGGCCTATTCCGGCGTCACCTTTCCACTTGTTGCCCCCGCGCTCGACCATGCTGCGCGGCTCGGGTACCGCCGAATCATCGTCTTTCCGTACTTCCTGTTCACCGGCGTGCTGGTCAAGCGCATCTACGATGCTGCCGCCGAGGCGCGGGCGAAGTACCCGCAGATCGAAATCCTCGACGCGCCCTATCTCAACGACCATCCGCTGGTGATCGACACCTTCCTCGATCGCATCAACGAGATGCTGGTCGGGCAGAACCTGATGAACTGCGCCATGTGCAAGTATCGCGAGCAGGTGCTGAGCTTCGAGGCCGAGGTCGGGCTCAGGCAGGAGAGCCACCATCAGCACGTCGAGGGTATCGGTGGCGGACTCGAGGATTGCCCCTGCAGGGGCGATTGCGACAGCTCGTGCCGGGACGAGGCGTTCTGCCGGAAGCACGGTCTGCCCTGGACGCCGCTCCAAACCCACCAGCATGATCACGATCATGTCCATCCGCATGTCCACGCCCCGGCGCGGCATGCGCTGCTCACGGACGCGGGTGCGCCGCTGGTCCGGCTCGGCGCCGCACCCGATCACGGCCACCCGCACGGGCATCATTACGACCACACCCACCACCACCACCCCTATCCGCATGCCGACCATCCGCTCGGGCCTCGCACGCTCGACCGGGTTCCCGGCCGCCTCGCCCGCGAGGACAAGGACCGGTGACGGACTATCTGCGCGACCCGGAGGCGATTTACGCGCAGAGCTTTGCCCTCATCCGGGCCGAGGCCGATCTCGCCCGCCTGCCCGCTGAACTGCACGGGGTCGCGATCCGCATGATCCATGCCTGCGGCATGGTCGACCTGGCCGGCGACATTGCCGGCGATCCCGCGGTGGTCGCGGCGGCAAAGGATGCCATCGGCGCCGGTGCGCCCATCCTGTGCGACTGCGAGATGGTGCGGGCCGGCATCATCCGCCGCCACCTGCCCGAGGCAACCGAGCTGCTGGTGACGCTCAATGCCGCCAACATCGCCGAACTTGCGGCACTGCTGCGCACCACCCGCTCCGCCGCTGCGGTCGAACTGTGGCGGCCACGCCTCCCCGGCGCCGTGGTCGTCATCGGCAACGCCCCCACCGCGCTGTTCCACCTCATCGACATGATCGAGAACAAGGGGCCGCGCCCGGCGGCCATTATTGCCACACCCGTCGGCTTTGTCGGGGCCGCCGAAAGCAAGGCCTTGCTCGCCGCCGACCGGCTTTCTATTCCATATCTGACGGTGCGGGGGCGGCGAGGCGGGTCAGCCATTGCCAGCGCTGCACTCAATGCCATCACGAAAGGCCTCGCGGAATGACGGCCTGGCTGCACATCGTCGGGGTAGGGGAGCGCGGGCCGAGCGAGCTGCCGCCGGCGTACAAGCTGCTGCTCGGCTATGCCGAGGTGGTCATGGGGCCGGCCCGCTTCCTCGCCGGGGTTGAGCCGGTCAGCCGTCCCGGTGCCAGCGGCGATCTGTTCAATCCCGAATTCGTTTCCAGGAGCAGTTTCGAGGCTGTGGCGAGAGCCCTGTCCGGAGAACCCGTGGCACCCTCGCCCGGCACCAGCTACACCGACGGACGCACGCTGGTCGAGTGGGAGCCACCCCTCGAATCGATGATCGAGCAGGTCATGCGGCTGCGCGGCACGCCGACTGTCATTCTCGCTTCGGGCGATCCGATGTGGTTCGGCATCGGCGCCACCCTGACCCGCCACCTGGTTGCGTCCGAATACGTCGTCCACGCGCATCCCTCGGCGTTCCAGTTGGCTGCGGCGCGGCTGCACTGGCCCCTGCAGGCGGTCACCACGCTCTCCCTGCACGGCCGGCCGACAGAGTTGCTGCATCCGCACCTGCAGCCGGGCAACCGCATTCTCGCGCTCACCTCCGACCACACCACGGTCGACCTCGCGATCGAGCTGCTGGCTGACCGCGGCTATGGCCGCAGTCACGTGACCACGCTCGAAAACCTCGGCTCCGCCGATGAGCGCGTCACGTCCGAGGAGGCCGATGCGTTCGACACCCATGCGGTGGGTGATTTCTACGTTCTCGCCATCGAGTGCGTGCCCGACTTCACCGCGCCGCTGCTGCCCACCGCGCCTGGCCTGCCCGACGAGAGCTATGTCAACGACGGTCAGCTGACCAAGCGTGAGGTGCGCGCCGCGACGCTCGCCAAGCTGGCTCCCTTTCCCGGTGCCGTGCTTTGGGACGTCGGGGCGGGAAGCGGCTCGGTTGCCATCGAGTGGATGCGTGCGGCCCGCGATGCTCGGGCCGTGGCGTTCGAGCGCGAGGGCGAGCGCATGCAGATGATCGCCGTCAACGCCGCCGCACTCGGCGTGCCACACCTCGAGATCGAGAGTGGTGAGGCGCCTGCGACCTTCGGCCGTCGCGCCCCGCCGGACGCCGTCTTCATGGGTGGCGACGTCGGCGATGACGACCTGTTCGATGCCTGCTGGAGCGCCCTGAAGCCGGGTGGCCGGCTGGTGGCCAACGCGGTGACCCTCGATGGCGAGCACGCCCTGTACTCGCGCCACCTGCAGCTCGGCGGCGAACTGGTCCGCATCGAGGTCTCGACCATCGAGCGGGTCGGCGGCCACCGCGCCTTCAAGCCGCGCATGGCTGTGACGCAATGGTCGGTCACCAAGGCGTTGCACGGGCTGGTCGTGTCGCCATGACCGGCACGCTCTATCTCGTGGGGGTCGGTCCTGGCGATCCCGAACTGCTGACCATCAAGGCAGTCCGGTGCCTCGGGGCAGTCTCCGTCATTGCCTATCCCTCGAGCGACGACGGCGCCGCCCTGGCCCTCGACATCGCCGGCGGGTACCTCAATCCCGGCGCACTGCGCCTTCCGTGCGCCATTCCCATGAAGCGTGCGCGCAGCCCGGGCCAGGTCGCCTACGATGCCGCGGCCGCCGCGATTCTCGACCATCTCGGCGCCGGCCGCGATGTCGCCTGGCTGTGCGAGGGCGATCCGCTGTTCTACGGTTCCGCCATGTACCTGGTCGGCCGGATCGCCGCTGCGGCGCAGGTCGTCGTCATCCCGGGCGTGACTTCGCTCACCGCCGCCGCTGCCGCGATCGGGCGTCCGCTCGCCGCCCGCAACGAGACCCTCAAGGTCCTGCCGGCGCCGCTCGAGGACGAGGCGCTCCGGGCCGAACTCGCGGTCGCTCCGGCCGTCGCCATCATCAAGGTCGGTCGGCATTTCGATCGCATCCGCACCCTGCTGGTCGAGACCGGCCATGCCGAGGGCGCCATGGTGGTCGAACATGCCACCACCGGTCGGCAGCGGATCACGCCACTGCTCGCCTTCGGGCACGCTGAGCGTCCCTATTTCTCGACCATCCTGTGCTACCGCGGTACCGAAGCCTGGAGCGTTGCCTCGTGAAGCCCGCCGTCATCGTGTTCGGGGAGTCCGGCAGGGACATCGCGGAGCGCATCATCGAAGCGCTCGGGGGCGAGCTGTGCATCTGCGGCAGCGGCGGGGCGGACGCGGCGCGCCTGCTGCCGCGGCTCTTCCACGCGGGCCGCCCGATCATCGGCGTTTGCGCGGCGGGCATCCTGATCCGCCTACTGGCGGCGGAGCTCTCGGACAAGCTCGCCGAGCCGCCGGTGCTCGCCGTGTCGCATGACGGTACCGCCGTGGTGCCGCTGCTCGGGGGGCATCGCGGTGCCAACCGCATGGCGCGCACCCTTGCCGACCTGCTGGGTGGCGCCGCCGCAATCACCACTGCCTCCGACAGCAAGTTCGCCCACGGTCTCGACGAGCCGCCGCCGGGCTGGGTCCTGGGCACGCCACAGGATGCCCGGCCCGCCATGATGGCACTGCTGATGGGTGCCAAGCTGCAGGTCGAGGGCTATGCGCCATTCCTCGCCGAGGCCGGATATCCGGTCTCCTCCCTGGGAGCCGTCAAGGTGCTGGTCACCGAGCACAAGGGGCGCATCGAGCGGGGCATTGTCTACCATCCCCGCACCCTCGTCGCCGGCGTCGGCTGCGAGCGCGGTGTGAGCGCCGACGAGGTGATCGAACTGATCGACCTGGCACTTGACAACCGCGACCTCGCGCCCGGGAGCCTCGCCGCCATCGCATCGATCGACATCAAGGCTGACGAGCCCGCCCTGCATCGGGCCGCAGCGCATTTCGGCGTGCCGCTGCGGCTCTTTTCGGCTACCGAACTCAGCCAGGAGCGCTACCGGTTGAAGTCGTCCTCCGACTGCGTCGAGGAGACGGTCGGTACTCCGAGCGTCGCCGAGGCCGCGGCCCTCAAGGCCGGGCAACTGGTCGTCACCAAGATCAAGTCGAAGCGGGTGACCTGCGCCATCGGGCGGGCGCAGCGCCCCATCGACGTCGGCCAGTTCGGGCGTCCACCTGGGGTATTGCATCTCGTCGGGGTCGGGCCGGGTGCCGCCGGGTTCCGCACCGCCTCGGCCGTCGCCGCGCTCGAGGCCAGCAGCGACTGGGTCGGTTACGGGCTCTATCTGGATCTTGTGGCCGACCTGCGTGGTGACCATGTCGAGCACCGCTACGATCTGGGCGAGGAAGAGCCGCGCGTCCGCCACGCCCTGGAGCTCGCCGGGACGGGCCGCATCGTCTCGCTGATCTGCTCCGGCGATGCCCAGATATACGCCATGGCCGCGCTGGCCTGCGAGTTGCTGGAGGCCGAGGGCGAGCGTGCCGTCTCTCCCGTCGCCCGGCGCATCAATCTCGAGACTCACCCCGGCATCTCCGCCTTCCAGGCCGCCTCGGCCGCTGCCGGGGCTCTGATCGGGCACGACTTCTGCTGCATCTCGCTTTCCGACCTGCTGACCCCCAGGGAGCAGATCCTGAGTCGGCTCGAGGGGGCGGCGAGCGCCGATTTCGTCACCGCCCTCTACAATCCACGCTCGCAGCGCCGCACCGATCTGCTCGATGCCGCCTGCCGGATCTTCGCCGAGCATCGTCCTCCCGGGACCCCGGTGGTCATCGGTTCCAATCTGGGGCGGCCGAACGAGCAGGTGCGCGTTGTCGACCTGCAGCACTTCGATCCCCGGGAGATCGATATGCTGACCATCGTCATCGTCGGCGCTTCGACCTCCCGGACTTTCGTGCGTGGTGGCGGGACACTTGCCTACACCCCCCGCGGCTACGCCAGGAAACACCGGTGACCGTCTACTTCATCGGCGCCGGCCCGGGCGCCCCCGACCTCATCACCGTGCGTGGCCAGCGCCTCATCGAGCGCTGCGCGGTCTGCCTGTATGCCGGCTCGCTGGTTCCCGCCGAGATCGTCGCTGCGGCGCCGCCGGACGCCCTCGTGCGCGACACCGCACCCATGCATCTCGACGAGATCATTGACGAAATCAACAAAGCCCATGACTTGGGCAAGGATGTTGCCCGGGTCCACTCCGGCGATCCCTCGATCTACGGTGCTGTCGCCGAGCAGATGCGCCGGCTCGATGCGCTGGGCATCCCCTACGAGGTGGTGCCGGGGGTTCCGGCCTTTGCCGGGGCGGCCGCACGGCTCGCAGCCGAACTGACGCTGCCCGAGATCTCGCAGACCATCATCCTCACCCGCACCGCGGGCAAGGCGTCGGCCATGCCCGAAAGCGAGAGCCTCGAGATTCTGGGACAGTCGAAGGCGACGCTGTGCATCCACCTGTCGATCCGCAATCTCGCCTATGTGGAGCAGGCCCTGACGCCGCACTACGGCGCCGACTGCCCGGTGGTGGTCGTTTATCGCGCCACCTGGCCGGACGAGGAGGTTATCCATACCACGCTGGCCGAGATGCGGGCCCGCGTCCGTGAGGAGAAGCTGACCCGCACGGCGCTGATCCTCGTCGGCCGGGTGTTCGGCGAAACCGGTTTCCGCGCCTCGCGGCTCTACGAGGAGGGTTTCGCCCACGTCCTGCGCAATGCCGGCAAGAAGAAGCTCAGGGCCGGTCCGTGAGTCTAGGCGCGGTCGAGCCGCAATGCGGCAATGGCCTGCCCCACCGTCGGCACCTCGTGCGCAGGCGGCAGGGTCGGGCGCGCGATCATCAGCACCGGCAGCCTGAGTTGCAGCGCCGCGGCGAGCTTGGCCTCGGTCTGCACCCCGCCGGAATTCTTGCACACCAGATGCGTGATGCCCTGCTCCTGCAGCAGCGCCAGTTCGCCGCCGAGAAAGAACGGCGGACGGGCTATGATCGAACTCGCATTGACCGGCAGTGGCTTGTCCGGCGGCTCGATCGAGCGGACGACGAAGCTGCAGTCGCTGCGGGCGAGATAGACCTCGAGCCTCGTGTGGCCCACGGTCAGCAGCGCGCGTGCCCCTCTGGGCAGGGCCGCGGCGGCTTCCTCGGACGATCCGACATGCTTCCAGAAGGCATATTGCGGCTCGTGCCAGGCCGGTCGCACCAGCCGGACCAGCCGCAGTTCGGCGCGTTCGGCGGCCTTCACCGCGTTGGTCTTGATCTGCGTGGCGTAGGGGTGCGTCGCATCGACCAGCCGGTCGATGCGCTCGCTCTTGAGAAAGCTCGCGATCCCCTCGGCCCCGCCGAAGCCGCCCACCCGGACGTTGCCCTTGGGCAGCAATGGATCGGTGGTCCGGCCGGCGAGCGACGTGGTGACCTCATGGCCCATCGCGACCAGCCGATCCGCCAGCAGTCGTGCCTCTTCCGTCCCGCCAAGGATCAGGATTCTCATCGTCTAGCCGCTTTCCCCCACGATGGCGCCGGTGCGGTCAACCACCAGCACATCGACCTGCGTCGCGTGCCCCACCACGCCCTTCGCCACCTCGCGCGCCCTCCGCGCCACTGCGTCGGCGAGACCGATGCCTTCGGCTCCGGCGATCTGCAACACTGCATTGGCGCTTTCGGCGTTCGCTGCTTGGGCCACACTATAGGGGCTAGCCCCAAGATTTCGCAGAAGAATTCCGAGGCTTTTCACATCAACGCCGGAGCGCCCGGAATGCAGGTCCATCGCCCCTTCGGCGAGCTTGGCGAACTTGCCGAAGCCGCCGGCGAGCGTCAGTCGTGCCACCGGGTGGACCCGGAGGTATTTCAGCAGCCCGCCGACGAAGTCCCCCATGTCGAGATATGCTTCGGGCGGCAATCCCAGCCGCGCCATCGCGGCCTTTTCGCTGAGGTCGCCGGTGGATCCGACCACGTGCCGCAGGCCGAGCGCGCGGGCCACGTCGATGCCGCGGTGGATCGAGTGGATCCATGCCGAGCACGAATAGGGGACGACGATTCCCGTCGTCCCCAGGATCGAGAGGCCGCCCATGATGCCGAGGCGCGGGTTCCAGGTCCGTTCCGCGAGCCGCTCCCCATCCCGCACCGAAATCGTGATGCGGAAGTCCAGGGACACCCCGTGCGCCGCCGCAATCTCGGTCGCGACCTCGGTCATCATCCGGCGCGGCACGGGATTGATCGCCGGTTCGCCGACGGCCAGCGGCAGGCCGGGCTTGGTGACGGTTCCGACGCCCTCGCCGGCGCGAAAGCTGATTCCGGTTCCGGGCGCGGCGGCTTCGACCCGGGCGAGGACCAGCGCCCCGTGCGTCACGTCGGGGTCGTCGCCTGCATCCTTGATGATCCCGGCCTCGGCGAAGCCGTCTCCGCGTCGCTCTTCGGCGAGGGCAAAGGCGGGCTGCTGCCCGCCGGGGAGAACGATGGACACCGGATTCGGGAACTCGTCCCCGAGCAATGCCGCCAGCGCCGCCTTGGCGGCGGCGGTGGCGCAGGCACCCGTGGTCCAGCCACGGCGCAGGGGGGGGGCATCGGGCGCGTGCGCATTACTCATGGCCCGACGCTATACGCCTTTGGAGCGCCGGCATGAACGGTCTTGTCATCGCCGCGGCACGCTCCGGTTCGGGCAAGACCACGCTGACGCTCGGCATGCTCGCGGCGCTGCGCGCCCGTGGCCTCACCGTCGCCCCGGCCAAGACCGGCCCTGACTACATCGACACCGCAATCCTCGCCCGGGTCGCCGGCCGTCCGGCCGTCAACCTCGACCCGTGGGCGATGTCCGCATCCCGCCTCCGCGCCCTCGCGACGGCACCGGCGGAAGCTGCCGACCTGTTGCTGGTCGAAGGCGTCATGGGCCTCTTCGATGCCGCCGCCGACGGCCACGGCTCGACCGCCGACCTGGCCGCAGCGCTCGACCTGCCGGTGCTGCTCGTGCTTGATGCCGAGCGCCAGAGCCAGTCCATCGCGGCGCTCGCCCACGGCTTCGCCGCCTGGCGCGACGATATCCGCGTCGCCGGCCTGATCGTCAACCGCGTCGCCTCCGCCCGCCACGAAGCCATGCTGCGCGCCGCCCTGGCGGCGGTCGACATCCCGCTGCTCGGCGTCATCCCGCGGCGTGAGGGTCTGACGCTGCCAGACCGTCACCTCGGCCTCGTCCTCCCCGGCGAGATCGCCGATTTCGATGCGGTCGTCAGTGCCGCGGCCGAGGCGGTCGAGGCGTATCTCGATCTCAACCGGGTGCTGTCCTGTCTTCACCCCTGGCGCGCGCTGGTACCCCCTCCGTTGCGGGGCAGATCGGGGAGGCGGGAGGGACCCGGCAGGTGAAGGCTGTTGCCACGCTGCAGCCCCTCGGCCAGCGCATCGCCATCGCCCGCGACGATGCCTTCGCCTTCCTCTATCCGCACTGGCTCGCCGACTGGCGCAGCCAGGGGGCCGAACTGAGCTTCTTCTCGCCCCTCGCCGACGAGGCACCCGATGCCGCCGCCGATGCGGTCTTCCTCCCCGGTGGCTACCCCGAACTGCACGCGGCGCGCTTGTCACAGGCTGCCGGTTTCCTCGCGGGGCTCCGCGCCGCCGCGGCGCGCGGGGCGCTGCTCTATGGCGAGTGCGGGGGCTTCATGGTGCTCGGCGCCACCCTCACCGACAAGGCGGGCATCACCCATCCGATGGCCGGCCTGCTGCCGCACGAAACCCGCATCGATCGTCCGAGGCGCGTGCTCGGCTACCGCCACCTTGCGCACCGCAGTCCTCTGCCATTTCCGCCCGACCTCGCCGGTCACGAGTTCCATTATTCCTCGGCGCGGCGGACCCACGGTACGCCGCTGTTCGTCGCGACCGACGCGCTGGGCGAGGCCCTGCCGCCCATGGGGCTGGTGGCGGGCCGGGTGATGGGGTCCTATGCACACGTCATCGACCAGTCGCCGCACTAGAACAATCGAGGAACCGCTTCGCATGTCCGCCAGATCGCTGATGTTCATGGGCACCGGCTCGGATGTCGGCAAGTCGCTGATCGTCGCCGGTCTCTGCCGCGCCTTCGCCGACCGCGGGCTGCGCGTTGCTCCGTTCAAGCCGCAGAACATGTCCAACAATGCCGGGGTGACAGTCGATGGCGGCGAGATCGGCCGGGCGCAGATGCTGCAGGCGCGCGCCGCGCGGCGCGACCCGGTGACCGCCATGAACCCCGTCCTGCTCAAGCCGGAACACGAGGCCGGCTCGCAGGTGATCGTGCGCGGCAAGCGCATCGCCACCATGCCCGCCCGCGAGTATTGGGCGCGGCGCGGCGACTTCCTGCCCGGCGTCCTCGAGGCCTATGACAGCCTCGCCGCCGATGCCGACCTGGTGCTGGTGGAGGGGGCTGGCAGCGCCTCCGAGATCAACCTGCGCCATGGCGACATCGCCAATTTCGGCTTTGCCCGGGCCCGCAACGTGCCGGTGGTGGTGATCGGCGACATCCAGCGCGGTGGGGTCATCGCCTCGCTTGTCGGAACGCTGGCGGTGATCGATCCCGACGACGCGCGGCTGGTCGCAGCCACCCTCGTCAACAAGTTCCAGGGCGATCCCACGCTGTTCGAGGATGGTCAGCGGCTCATCGCCGAAAGGACCGGTGTGCCGTGCCTCGGGCCGGTGCGCTGGTTCGAGCGGGCCAGCCGGCTGCCGGCGGAGGACTCGCTCGCGCTCCAGCACGGACGCAGGCGCGGCGACGGGCCATTCGTCATTGCCGTGCCGCAACTGCCGCACATCGCCAATTTCGACGATCTCGATCCGCTGCGCGCCGAGCCCGGCGTCGAGGTGGTGATGGTTGGCATCGGCGCGCCGATACCGGATGCCGACCTCATCGTCATCCCCGGCACCAAGGCCACCATCGCGGACTTCCGGTTCCTCCAGCACGAGGGCTGGGGCATCGACATCATGGCGCATCACCGGCGCGGCCGCCCGATCCTCGGGATCTGCGGCGGCTACCAGATGCTGGGGCAGCTGATTGCCGATCCGTCCGGCATCGAGGGTCCGCCGCAGACCGTCGATGGCTTCGGCCTGCTGCGCATCGATACCCGGCTCGGCGAGACCAAGCAGCTGCGCCTCGAGACCGCACTGCACAACGACACCGGCGAGGCGATCGATGGCTACCACATCCACATGGGCGAGACCTGGGGCGAGGATTGCGAAAGCCCCTTCGCCACCGTCGAGGGCCGTCCCGAGGGCGCCGTCAGTCGCGACGGGCTGGTGATGGGGACGTATCTGCATGGCCTGTTCGCGGCGGACGGCTTTCGCCGGGCCTTCCTCGATCGACTGGGCGCCGCGACACTGGGGGAACGGGCCTACGAACGCAGCATCGACCAGACCCTGCAGCTCCTCGCATGGCACCTCGAAACCTACCTCGATCTCGATCGGCTGCTGATGCTGGCGCGCGAGCCGCGGGTCTAGCGGTGGAGGCCTTCCTCGCCCCGCTCGCGCTCCTCCTCGAGCGCCTCGCCGGATACCCGGATCCCCTGTTCCGGGCCATCGGACACCCCGTCACCTGGATGGGGGCCCTGATCGGCCGTCTCGACCGCCACCTCAATGCGGGGGAGGGAAGCAGGGGCAGGGGTGTCATTGCGCTCCTGCTGCTGCTCGCCGCCACCGCGCTCGTCACCGTTCCCCTGGCCTGGCTGTGCCGCGTCACCCCCTTCGGCTGGGTGCTCGAGGCCGTCCTCGCCTCGAGCCTGCTCGCCCAGAAGTCGCTTCGCGATGCGGTAGCGCGGGTCGCCGCCGGCCTGCGCCAGTCTCTGCCTGCCGGCCGTGCCGCCGTCAGCCACATTGTCGGCCGCGATCCCGAGGCGCTGGACGAAGCCGGCGTCGCACGCGCCGCCGTGGAGAGCCTGGCGGAATCGAGTTCCGACGGCATCGTCGCGCCGCTGTTCTGGTTGATCCTCGGCGGGCTCCCCGGCATCGCGCTCTACAAGGCCGTCAACACCGCCGATTCGATGATCGGCCACCGGACGGCGCGCTACCTGGCCTTCGGCTGGGCCAGCGCCCGCCTGGACGACCTGCTCAACCTCGTTCCAGCGCGGCTTACCGCACTGTTCGTTGTCGCCGCCGCCGCCCTTGTCCGCTGCGCCCGGCCCGGGCTGGCCTGGTCCACCGCACGCCGCGATGCGGCCAAGCACGACAGCCCCAATGCCGGCTGGCCGGAGGCGGCGTTTGCCGGGGCGCTCGGTCTCCGCCTGGGCGGACCGCGCAGCTATGGCGGAGAGGTGCTGGATCTGCCGAGCTTCGGCGACGGCAGCGCCGAACTCGGCCCTCGGGACATCGACAGGGCGCTCACGCTCTACTCCGCGCTCCTCGGCCTCGTCCTCGCCGCCGCCACCCTTGCGGCGCTGCTCGCCTGGTGGCTCGGCTGACCCTCACGCCTCGTGCACGCGCGATACCGCCGCCTCGGTCTCCGGCGGCCGGCCCTTCAGCACCATCGGCAGGCCCGCGACCACGAAGTAGGCGTCCGCGCAGATCTCGGCGAGCCGCTGGTGCGCCGACCCGGCGAGGTCGCGGAACGTCCGGGCCATGGCGTTGTCCGGCACGATGCCCAGCACCACTTCGTTGGAGACGAGGATCACCCGTGTCTCGGTCGTCTCCCTCAGCGTCGAGACCAGATCGTCAACCGCGGCGGCGACATTCTGGTTGGCGATCAGCAGGTTGGTGATCCAAAGCGTCAGGCAGTCGACGAGGATCGCGTCATGGTGCTTGGCGGCCCGGCGGATGGCGGCGCTCAGCTTGAGCGGCTCCTCTATGGTCGAAAACTGGTGCGCCCGCTGCTCGCGGTGCGCGCGGACCCGGTCCCGCATCTCAGCATCGAGCGCCTCGGCCGTGGCGAGGTAGGCCGGACGCTCGCCGACCCGCATGGCGAGCCGCTCCGCAAACCCGGTCTTGCCCGATCGGGCACCACCCAGCACCAGAATATGTCCCATTGCTGGCCTCCTTGCCGCCGCTGCCGTGGCACTCTAGCGCAACGCGTCGACCGCCGCATCGATCCCGGGCCTTTGCCGCCTCTGCATGCGTGCCATGCAGACACGTGCCTTTCGCGACGCAATCCGTCGCTTATTCTACTTTCGTCTAGAGGGCTTTGGCATTATGGTCCGCGCCGGACTCCGGGGGGCGCCCGGGTCAGCCCAGCTCAACGACGTGGAGAGTGCCGCTCGTGCCTAGGTACTATCTCGGGGTGGATGGTGGCGGCACCAATTGCCGTATCCGCCTGGCCGACGAGAATTTGCAGACCCTCGCCGATGCCGGCGGGGGGCGATCGAACCTGCAGATCGAGGGCGGTGAACCCGCCTATCGCTCGATCACCGACGGCACGCGCGAGGTCTTTGCCAAGGCCGGCATCGATCTTGCCGAGACCGCCAACACCCATGCGTGCTTCGGCATGGCCGGCGGGCGCCTGCCTTCGGCCCGCGCCGCCTTCGAGCAGCGGCCCTGGCCGTTTGCCGATGTCCGGGTCTACGATGACATCGACATCGCCCGCGCCGGTGCCCATGGTGGCGCCGATGGTGCGGTGATCATCGTCGGCACCGGCTCGGCCGCCCTCGCCATGGTCGAGGGGCAGCGCCACCAATGCGGCGGCTGGGGCTTTCACATCGGCGACCAGATGTCGGGCGCCATCCTCGGCCGCGAACTGGTGCGCTGCTCGGTCGAGGCCGCCGACGGCCTCGTTCCTGCCTCCGAACTGACCCGTGCCGTCATCGCGCGCCTCGGCGGCAGCATCGATGCGGTGATGGACTGGTCCTTCCCCCAGGATCCGCGCGGGCCGCTGCCCGCCGCTGCCGGTGCCCCCTCGACCTTGCTGGGCCGGGCTCCGGCCGACTTCGGCGCGTTGATCCCGCTGTTCTTCGACTACTACGACAAGGGCGATCCGGTTGCCCTGCGGTTGATGGACATCGAGCTTGGCTATATCGATGCCTATGTGAACTGGTTCAAGGCGCGCGGCGCCCGGACCATGGCCGCGGTCGGCGGCTTCGGCACCCGCCTCTATCCCTTGCTGATGGCGCGCTACGGCGATTTCATCGTCCGCCCCATGCACGAACCGCTGCACGGGGCCGTCATTCTCGCCAGGCAGAACTTTCCACCCACGTGACCATCTTCGACTGAGTATCGCATGAACTACCTCGACAGGAGCCTCAAGAGCGTGTCCAGCCGCATCATTCCGGTCCAGCCGTTCGACTACGTGGTGTTCGGCGCGACCGGCGACCTGACCAAGCGCAAGCTCATCCCGGCCCTCTACCATCGCTTCATGGACGGCCAGTTCGACGAGCAGAGCCGCATCATCGGCGTCTCGCGCTCCAAGCTGAGCGATGCCGACTTCCGGACGCTGGCGCGCGAGTCGATCGCCGCCTTCGTGGAGGCGGGCTACCAGGACACGGGCCACAATCGACCGCTTCGTGTCGGTCTGCTCCTATGTTGCCAACGACGTCACCGACGAGGCCAAGTGGGGCGACCTCAGCAAGAACCTGCGCAACGATCCCAAGGTGGTGCGCGCCTTCTACCTCGCCATTGCCCCCGATCTGTTCGGTCCGACCTGCGAGTACATCCAGAAGAAGAAGTATTACCGGCGCGACGCCCGCGTCGTGATCGAGAAGCCGCTCGGCCACGACCTCGCCTCTTCGATCGCGATCAATGACGAAGTGTCCAGGATCTTCCACGAGGATCAGGTCTATCGCATCGATCACTACCTGGGCAAAGAGACGGTGCAGAACCTGCTGGCGCTGCGCTTTGCCAATATCCTGTTCGAACCGATCTGGAACTCCGCCCATATCGATCACGTGCAGATCACCGTCGCCGAGTCGGTCGGTGCCGGCACCCGCGGCTATTACGACGAATCCGGCGCGCTGCGCGACATGGTGCAGAACCACATCATCCAGCTGCTCTGCCTCGTTGCCATGGAACCGCCGGCGTCGGACGCCGCCAATGCATTGCGCGACGAAAAACTGAAGGTCCTGCGGTCGTTGAAGCCGGTGACCGGGCCGGAGGTGCCGCGGGTCACCGTGCGCGGCCAGTATCGCGGCGGCAGCGTCGACGGTGCCGCCGTCGCCGGCTACCAGGACGAACTGCCGGCAGACAAGAAGGGCTCGCGCACCGAGACCTTCGTCGCCATCAAGGCCGAGATCCAGAACTGGCGCTGGGCGGGCGTGCCGTTCTACATCCGCACCGGCAAGCGGCTGCCCTCACGCGTTTCCGAACTCGTCATCCAGTTCCGCAACATCCCGCACTCAATCTTCGATCACGCCGAGGGCGCCCCCCGCCCCAACCGGCTGGTGATCCGCATCCAGCCCGACGAGGGCGTCAAGCTCTTCCTGATGATCAAGGACCCGGGCCCCGGCGGCATGCGCCTGCGCGAAGTGCCGCTCAACCTGAGCTTTGCCGAGACCTTTGCCGATCGGACGCCGGAGGCCTACGAACGGCTGCTGCTCGATGTCATCCGCGGCCAGCAGACCCTGTTCATGCGTCGCGACGAACTCGAGGCCGCCTGGATGTGGGTCGATCCGATCCGCACCGGGTGGGATGCGGCGACCGACGCGCCGCAGACCTATACCTCTGGCACCTGGGGCCCCACCGCGGCTATCGCGCTCATCGAGCGGGACGGCCGCACCTGGCACGAGGACGGCTATTGAACACCACGCGCCGCAGCTTCGGCACCAAGGAAGATCTGGCGCTGGCGCTCGCCGAAGCGGTCGCCGAGCACCTCAACGACGGCATCGCTGCGCGCGGCAGGGCAGTGCTCGCCGTGTCGGGCGGCTCGACCCCGGCGCGCTTCTTTTCGGTATTGAGCCGTCGGCGCGACATCGATTGGGACAAAGTGATCGTCACCCTCGTCGACGAGCGCTGGGTCCCGGAAACCTCCGATCGCTCCAATGCCGGGCTGGTCAACGAACGCCTGTTGCAGGGACCGGCGGCGACCGCGCATTTCGTGCCGCTCTACACCGGCGGCGAGGTGCCGGATGCTGCCGCCATCGCCCGCACCAACATGCTGGTCAACGATCTGCCGAGCCCGTTCGACGCGGTGATCCTCGGCATGGGCAGCGATGGGCACACCGCATCGTTCTTTCCCGGCGGCGACAGCCTCGCCGCAGCGCTGGGCGGCGAGGGGCCGGCCATCGCCATCCGCGCCCCGGGCGCGGGGGAGCCCCGGGTGACTCTGGTGCTCGGGCGCCTGCTCGAGACCCATGGCCTTTATCTGCACATCGAGGGGGAGGAGAAGGCCGGCGTGCTCGAGAGGGCGGCGGGGGAGGGGCCGGTTGAGGACATGCCCGTCCGCGCCATTCTGCGCCAGAGCCGGACACCGTTGACCATCTTCTGGAGCCCGTAGGGTCTTGCGTCGCGGCGGGCTTCCGCCGATCGCGGGCCCGGTGCTTCCCCCAAGGAGTTCGAGATGAACGTCGTCAAGACCGTCCATGAAGTCACCGAGCGCATCGCGTCCCGGAGCGCGGCTTCGCGCCGCGAGTACCTCGATCGTGTTGATGCCGCCCGGGTCAAGGGCGTGCATCGCGCCGCGCTCGCCTGCGGCAATCTCGCCCACGGCTTTGCCGCCTGCGCTCCCGGCGACAAGGCGAGGCTGGCCGGCTCGAAGGCACTGAACCTCGGCATCGTCACCTCGTACAACGACATGCTCAGCGCCCATCAGCCCTACGCGACCTATCCCGACATCATCAAGGACGCGGCCCGCGCCATCGGCGCCACCGCGCAGGTGGCGGGCGGCGTCCCCGCCATGTGCGACGGTGTCACCCAGGGCCAGCCGGGCATGGACCTGAGCCTGTTCAGCCGCGACGTCATCGCCATGGCGACCGCCATCGCGCTCAGCCACAACATGTTCGACGCCGCCGTCTATCTCGGCATCTGCGACAAGATCGTGCCCGGCCTGGTCATCGCCGCGCTGAGCTTCGGGCACCTGCCGGCGGTGTTCGTCCCCGCCGGGCCGATGACGACCGGCCTGCCCAACGACGAAAAGGCGAAGGTCCGCCAGCTCTATGCCGAGGGCAAGGTCGGCCGCGCCGAACTGCTCGAGAGTGAGGCCAAGTCCTACCACTCGCCCGGCACCTGCACCTTCTACGGCACTGCCAATTCCAACCAGATGCTGATGGAGATCATGGGCCTGCATCTGCCGGGCGCCAGCTTCGTCAACCCCAACACACCGCTGCGCGAAGCGCTGACCCGCGAGGCCGCCCGCCGCGCCCTCTCGCTCACCGCAGAGGGCAACGACTACACGCCGATCGGCCACGTCGTCGACGAGAAGGCCATAGTCAACGGCATGGTGGGCCTGCTCGCCACGGGCGGATCGACCAACCACACCATGCATCTCGTCGCCATCGCCGCCGCCGCCGGCCTCAGGGTGACCTGGGAGGACATGTCCGATCTCTCGGGCGCCGTGCCGCTGCTCGCCCGCGTCTATCCCAACGGCATCGCCGACGTGAACCATTTTCACGCCGCCGGCGGCATGGGTTTTCTCATCCGCGAGCTGCTCGAGGCCGGCTACCTGCACGAGGACGTCAAGACCGTCTGGGGGCAGGGGCTCTCGGGCTATGCGATCGAGGCGCGCCTCGTCGAGGACAAGCTCGCCTTCGAGCCGTCCCCGGTCCAGTCGGGCAGTCCCGGGGTGCTGGCTCCGGTCGGCCAGGCCTTCTCGCAGAATGGCGGCCTCAAGGTCCTGTCCGGCAACCTGGGCAAGTCCGTGATCAAGGTCTCGGCGGTCAAGCCCGAGAACCGCGTGGTCGAGGCGAAGGCCAGGGTCTTCCATACCCAGGACGGCATGCTGGCCGCCTTCAAGGCCGGCGAGATCACCGGCGACGTCGTCGCTGTCGTCCGCTTCCAGGGCCCCAGGTCGATCGGCATGCCGGAGTTGCACAAGCTCACCCCGGCGCTCGGCATCCTGCAGGATCGCGGCCACAAGGTCGCGCTCGTCACCGATGGCCGCATGTCCGGCGCCTCGGGCAAGATCCCCGCCGCCATCCACATGACGCCGGAGGCCTCCGACGGCGGCGCCATCGCCAAGATCCGCGATGGCGACCTGATCCGCCTCGATGCCGACGCGGGCACGCTCTCCTTCATCGGTGACGAGAAGGAATTCTTCTCCCGCACGCCCGCCACCGAGGACCTCCGCCGCGAGCATCACGGCATGGGCCGCGAACTCTTCGCCGGCTTCCGCGCCCTGGTGGGCACCGCCGACCGCGGCGCCAGCGTCTTCGGCTGAGGTTCGGCCGGCCCCATCCGGAGCCCGCCGGCGAACGTCGCGAGCCTGTCGGCCCTTTCGTGCCGTGGCACCGCCGGCCATGGCCTCGTTCGGTCGGCCGTTTCGGCGATACGTAGAAGGCGCTAGGCTGCGGCGCGGGGGATGAGGGGGAGTCGCGGTGGGCAGTCCTTGGCGCGTCGGGGGTCTTGCGGCAATGCTGATGCTGGCCGGCTGCACGTCGCTGTCATTGGACACCGCGGCGCGCCTGCGCAGCCTCGACTATCTCAACGACGATCTCGCCGGCCTGCTGCTGGCCTTCGATCTGCCGGCAGCGCTCGAACCGGTCCCGGCCGGCTCGGTGCTCAATCTCGACGTCACCACCCCGGCGAGCGGCGAGCGCCATATCCGCGCCGCGCTGGTCGTCGCCGACGCCTCCGAGATCGCCGGCACCCTGCCGCCACCCGCCGATGCCCGCAGCTACTACCTCTTCGGGTTTTCCGATGCCGACAAGGCCGCGATCCGCGAGGCCCAGGCCTGGGCCAGAACCCTGCCGCCGGGCAACAACGCCATGACCATCTCGCTGAGCCCCGGCATCTGTCGCACCGCCGCGATCGACCCGGAGCGGGTCAGCGTCTCGGTCCTCGTCGCCCTGCCCGGAGCCACCGGCCTCGCGCCGCTGATCGCCAGTCAGTCCGTCAAGAGCCTGCTGGCGGCGGCACCCATCAAGGACCTGCCGGCCTGTGCGGGGCATTCGGGGTAGTCCCCCGGCCCTGGTTCATCTGGGGGCCGCCGAGCCGCCCCACCGGTGTCACCCCGGCGGCGGCCGGAGCCCATCCCGGGATACTGACCCAGCCACCGAGCGCGCGGAGTACCCTTGGTCCCGGCCTCCGCCGGGATGACATCGAGGGTCTGGAACCGCAGGCGCCACCAACCACGGGCGTGCTCGGCCCCTTCCGCCGCAACGTGCGTCTCGCCCTAGAATCCGCCGCCGGTCTTGAACCCGCCGCTCGTCCGGTTGCCGCTCGATCCCGTCCGTGGCCGCGAAAACCCGCCGCCGCCCGAACTTCCGCCGCCACCGCCCCCCGGCAGTCGCCCCCAGCTGCCGCCGAAGCCGCCCTGGCGCCGGGTACTGGCGCCGCCGCCGAAGCTCGAATCCGGCCAGTTGAAGCCGCTCGCTGCCGGTTCCTGCTGGCGCGGCTCGGGGCGTGAGCCGCCGGCCCAGTTCTGGCTGCGCCGCCACTGGCCCCAGTAGTCCGCCGCGGTGATGCCGCCGCGCAGGAAATCGGTGAGCAGGTCACCCACCAGCTTGTCCTCGCCGAAGCTCGAGCGCGGGTTGTCGAAGCCCTGCTTCTTGAACTCGAACTGGATGTCCTCCAGTTCCCGCCGCCGCGCCGCCAGCGTCTTCAGTCGCGACCGCTGGTCGCGGTTGTCGGCCTCTTCCTCCCCGGCGCGTTGCCGCACCTCGTCGATCTGCTTGACGATGGTGTCGTCCTGACCGGTGTGCGTGGCCCGTGCCGCAGTCAGCAGCGTCTGGATGTCCTCGCGGCCGAGCGCTTCGGCGAGACCGCTCACCGCGGTGCTGAACGCCGGGTCGCTCCCCTGTGCCAGTTCGCGCAGGTTCCGGGCGCGCTCGTCGCGCTTGTCCTCGAGCGCCACCATCTCGCTGTCGATGGCGGCGATCCTTGTCTCCGCGGCCTCCACTGCCTCGCGCGCCGGCCTGCCGCCGGCATCATCGATCACCTGCTTTTCGAGCGCGGTTACCTCGGCGTCCGCTGCCTCGGCGATCTGTTGCTGTCGCTCCGCATGCTCGCGCAGCCTGAGCGGGATCTCGTTCAGCATGGCGAAATTGACCCGCGCCTCGGGAAATCCCACCATCCCCGCCACCAGCGAGTCCAGGTACTGGATCAGGTTGTTCTCGCGATAGTTCCTGGTGCCGAAACCGCGCTCCCACAGGTACATGAACAGTGGGTCGTCCCGGTACGGACGCCCCTTCTGCTCGCGATCGGTCTCCGCCTGCTGTGTCTTCCTGAGGCTCTCGTCGGCAACCTGAGCCAACTCGTCCGCCGTCCTGCGCTTCTCGGCATAGATCGGGTCCTTCTGCGCCTCGACCGCCACGCGGTCGGCGATCCGCTTCAGCTCCGCCTGCGCCGCTGCCGCCTTGCGCCCGACCTCGCCGCGTTCGGAAGCGAGGGCGGCGATCTGCTTGTCGAGCGCTTCGAGTTCGCCTTCCGCCGCCGCAAGGTCATTGCCGTGCCGCGCCAGCAGGTCGCGCGCCTTGCTCTCCGCCTGGCTCAGTCTGCCGGTAAGCTCGGCCTGGGTGGCCGGCTCGAGCCTGAGGCCGGCCAGTTGCCGGAACAGCTCGCTCTCGGTCTCGCGCAATTTGGTGACCAGTTCGGCCGAGCGCGCCAGGCGCCTGGCGATCTCGTCCTCCTCGCGGCGGATGTCGCGCAGCGCGTCGTCGAGGGATTTCAGGGCCTGGGGTCCGGAGAGGCTCACCGCATCACCACCTGGTCACCGCACCGCCGAGCACCGGCATGACGTAGTCGACATCGAGGAAACCATACTGCTTGAGCCCGAGCGTGCTGCGCTGGATGATGCCGTCGTCGCGCTTGTCGGCCTCGACCGAACGGTAGGTCGCCTCCGGTACGCGAGCCCCCCAGACCGCGACGCTCTCGGTCTGTCCGTTCTCCTCGTTGGCGATCGGCAGCGTCAGCGGCTTGCCGTCGGGGCCGATCGCCTCCACCACCACATAGTAGTTGGTCGCTGCCGTGTTGATCTCCGGAAAGGTCCAGAAACCGGTCTTCTGGCCCTCGCGGTTGACGATTCTGAGCGTGTACTCCTGCCGTAGCTGGTCGCGCAGCGCCGTGAGGCTGGCGATCGCCTGCTCGGCACCGGCGCGGTTGCCTTCCGCCGCCGCCGCCTTGCCGCGGGTACGCAGGTTCTCGGCCTCGCCGACCGCCTGCTGCACCTTGGTCTCCTCGTAGATGGTCTGGTAGAGCGCATCCATCTGGCGCGGCAGCCCCTCGCTGAGTTCGACCCGTGCCGCCTCGACCTGGGCCTCGCGGAAAGGCCGCCAGGCGAGGAAATAGCCGCCCAGCCCGATGACCAGCACCAGTGCGATGGCGAGAGCGGCCGGCCCCCACTTGCGCCGCCCGACATAGAGCCGGGCAAGGCTCACCTTGAGGCTGGGCTTCGGTGGCACATAGACGAAGCGGCTCTCGGCCAGCGCCTTGACGCCCTCCCGGAGCACGGCATCGCTCACTTCGATGCCCCTGCTGGTGATAGATGTCCCTGAGCCGGCGCAGCAGTTCGGTCTCGCGGGCCTCGCCCGCGAGTTCGCGCTCCACCAGATCCCGCCGGTGACGGAGCGTGTCGACCACGTCCATCGCCAGCATCACCTCGTCGAGTGGCGCCTTTTCGACCTCTGCGCTAGCACTGGTCATCTGTGACGGCGCGCCCAATCGCACTCCTGCCTAGCTGGCCTTGCCCTCGAGCATCAGCGCATTGCCTTCTGCGGCGAGCTGCGCGAGGCGGCGCTTACCGTCCTCGACTGCATCCCGGATCTCCGCCGAGTTCCTTGTCGCCTGCTCGCGCATCTCGTTGATGATGGTGCGGCTCTTTTCCTGGAAGCTCACCACCGAGTCGACCAGCTTCTTGACCGCGTCGGCGCGGATGGTCGGCCCGTACCCGGCCTTCACCGCCGCCTCGCCCACCCGGTCGCCGATCTCGCTCAGGGTCTCGAGGCTCTTGGACATGCCCTCCTTCATCGCGTTCAGCGTCTCGGTCGATTCGTGCAGCCCGAACATGCCGGTGAACGATGCCGAAAGCGCGGTGAACACCGTCTCGTTGGTCGAAAAGAAGCTGATCGCCTGCTGGTACACCCGCTCCTTGGCGTTGGTCGTCTGCATCAGCCGCGCCATGATGACCTCGGAGGTCGAGTAGCTGATGGTGAGATTGTCGGAGAGATCCTTGGAAATCTGGTAGCGCCGCTCCTCGTTCTGCAGTTCGCGCAGCCGTTCGTCGCGTGCCATCTCGAGCTTGGCCCGATCGGCCGGTGTGCCGCCGGTGAAGGCGGTGAGAGCGTCGCTCGCGGCGGTGAGCCCCGCCTTCTTCTCGTCGAGGTGCCGGGTCGCCGTATCGAGTACTTCGAGGGCCATCACCTCGGCCTGCTTCAAAGCGCCGCGGAAGTCCCGGTAGGCCTCGAGGATCGTATGCTCGCGATCGATCTGGTTCTTGGTCTCCTTGGAGACGTCGAGGTAGGTGCCGCGGATCTTCTCGAAGCGCTGCGCGATGTCGCCGCGGCTGACCTTCATCCACACGTTCGAGACCCGCTCGACAAAGTCGAGCTTGCCGTCGTCGAGCTGGTCGACCAGCCCCTTGGCATCGTCGCGGATCGAGTTGAAGTTCTCGGTGATCAGGTTGTAGCGCTCGCCGATGCTCATCGCCGCCACCTGGCTGCGCACCACCTCGTTGAAGGCGCTCGCCTGGGTCAGCGTGCGGCCGATGAGGATCACCTTGGTCTCGTCGAGCCCGGTGATCTCGTTCAGCAGGCCTGTGATCGGCTGCTCGCCGGATTGCTCCGGCCAGATCCCGAGCTCCTTGATCGCCCCCATCGCCTTGTCGAGATACTGCAAGGGTTTGTCCATCACTTCACTGGCCATCTGACGCTCATCCCTAGGTTTGCTCACCGGGCTGGTGACATGATTCACCGCGCACCCGCGACAACACAATTCGTCGCCGCGGCGATGCTGCCCATTTTGTCCGATATGGTGCGAAAAAGCCGCAGGAAAAAGGGCTTGTGCCGAGTTTGGCACAACTGTTGCGCTGCTGCAGCGGTTGCCCCGGCGGTCCCGGCGCACTAGGTCTTGTCGAGGCGCTGGCGGAAGGGCACGGAAGTCATGGAATTCGGCGGAAGGTACCTGTTCTCGGCGTCGCGGGCCGAGGTTTGGAAGGCCCTCAATCAGACCGAGATGCTGAAGGCGGCAATTCCCGGATGCCGGCGTATCGACTGGACCGGCGAGGCCGCCCTCGAATGCGAGATTCAGGTGAATTTCGGCCTCGTCCAGCCCGTGTTCACCGGCGATCTCGAGTTGCGCAACGTCGTGCCGGCCGAAAGCTACACGCTGGCCGGCCGCGGTCGCGGCGGGCTCCTCGGCATGGCCGAGGCCGCCGCCGATATCACGCTGTCCGATGCGGGGCAGGGGACTGAACTGCTGTTTCGCGCCAGCGGCGGCGCCGATGGCGGCATCATGAAGCTCGGCAGGGCGGTGATCGGCAATTCGGCGCAGCGCATCATCGATGGCTTCTTCGAGCGCTTCGGACAGGCCATGGGCGCGACCGTCACCCCGCTCGCCCGTTGAACCATCTGTAGTTTTTTCCACTTGGTCAAAATTTCGTGGCATCCCTCTTGCCGAGCGCGCGATTGCACGATTGTATTCGAGTTTAACGCGCCGGGCTGTCAGGGCGGCATCTGCCGTTGCCGGACGCGAAACAGGGAGACTGATCCATGAACCACTTCAGCAAGCACCTCGGCGTCCTCGCCGCGGGCGTCGGCGTGTCGGCGCTGGTTGCCGGCGCTGCCTACGCCGACCCGGCGATCATCTATGATCTGGGCGGCAAGTTCGACAAGTCGTTCAACGAGGCGGCCTACAATGGCGCCGAGGCGTGGAAGGCCGAATCTGGTGGCGCCTATATCGACCTCGAGCTGCAGAATGACGCGCAGCGCGAGCAGGCCCTGCGCCGCTTCGCCTCCCAGGGCGCCAACCCGATCGTGATGGCCGGCTTCTCCTGGGGCACGGCGCTGGGTACCGTCGCCGCCGAGTTCGCGGACACCAACTTCGTCGTCATCGATGCCGTCGTCGATCAGCCGAATGTGCAGTCGATCATCTTCGACGAACATACCGGCTCGTTCCTCGTCGGTGCGCTCGCCGCGCTCAAGTCGACCACCGGCACCGTCGGCTTCGTCGGCGGCATGGACGTGCCGATCATCCACAAGTTCTACTGCGGCTACGCCCAAGGCGCCAAGGCCGCCAACCCGGCCGTCAAGCTGATCGAGAACTACACCGGCACCACCCCGGCCGCCTGGAACGACCCGGTCACGGCCGGCGAACTGACCAAGGCGCAGTTCGATGCTGGCGCCGACGTGGTCTTCGCCGCCGCCGGCGGTTCGGGCCTCGGCGTGCTGCAGGCCGCCGCCGACGCGGGCAAGCTCGCCATTGGCGTCGACAGCAACCAGAACTACCTGCATCCGGGCGCGGTCCTCACCTCGATGCTGAAGCGCGTCGACGTCGCCGTCACCACGGCCTTCAAGGAAGCCGGCGACGACGCCACCTTCAAGCCGGGCATCACCGTCCTCGGCCTCGCCCAGAACGGCGTCGGCTACTCGCTCGACGAGCACAATGCGTCGCTGATCGATGATGCACTCAAGGCCAAGGTCGACGAGCTGTCGGCCAAGATCCAGTCGGGCGAGATCGTCGTCCACGACTACACCGCAGACTCGACCTGCCCGGGCATCTGAGTGGCGTCGGTGACGTCCACTACCCAGACGGGTGACACTCCCGCGCAGCGGCCTCGCAAGGCCGCTGCGTCTTCGGCCGCTGCGGCGTCCGAGTTCGCCATCGAGCTCGAAAAGATCAACAAGCGCTTCGGCCCGGTTCACGCCAATCGCGACATCGACCTCAACGTCCGCCGCGGCTCGGTGCACGGCATCGTCGGCGAGAACGGCGCCGGCAAGTCGACGCTGATGTCGATCCTTTATGGCTTCTACACCGCCGATTCCGGCGAGATCCGCGTCGATGGCGTCCCGCACCGGATCACCGATTCCCGCCATGCCCTGGCGCTCGGCATCGGCATGGTGCACCAGCACTTCATGCTGGTCGACAATTTCTCCATCCTCGAGAACGTCATCCTCGGCGTCGAGGACAATGCGCTGCTCGGCCCCAGCCTCGAGCGCGCGCGCAAGGAACTCGAGCGCCTCGCCCACGAGTACAATCTCGAGGTCGATCCCGATGCCATCATCGAGGACGTCTCGGTCGGCACCCAGCAGCGCGTCGAGATCCTGAAGGCCCTCTATCGCGGCGCCGACGTACTCATCCTCGACGAGCCGACAGGTGTGCTCACCCCGTCCGAGGCGGACGATCTGTTCCGCGTGCTGCGCGTGCTGCGCGACGAGGGCAAGACCATCATCCTCATCACCCACAAGCTGCGCGAGATCATGGCCATCACCGACTATGTCTCGGTGATGCGCCAGGGTGCAATGGTGGCGACCCTCGAGACCAGGAACACCGACCCCGAGGAACTCGCCGAACTGATGGTCGGCCGCCGCGTGCTGCTGCGCGTCGAGAAGGGCCCGGCGCACCCGGGCGAGGTGTTCCTCGCGGTCGACAACCTCGTCGTCAAGGACGATCTGGGCGTCACCCGCGTCAAGGGCGTCAGCTTTGCGGTGCGTGGCGGCGAGATCGTCGGCATCGCAGGCGTCGCCGGCAATGGCCAGACCGAACTGCTCGAATCCGTCTCCGGCATGCGCGACCAGGCCGGCGGCACCGTCCGGCTCAAGGGCACTCCGCTCTCGCTCGAGGGCGATGACGGCGCCCACCGGGCCCGCAAGTCCGGCCTTGCCCATGTCCCGGAGGACCGACAGCGCATGGGCCTCGTCGTCGCCTTCGAGGAATGGGAGAACGCCATCCTCGGCTACGAGGACGATCCGGCCTATGGCAAGGGCATGATCCTCGACATCAAGGCCGCGCGCGAGGCAGCGCGTCGTCGCATCGCCGAGTTCGACATCCGTCCCGCCAACGAGCGCTTGAAGACCGCCAGCTTCTCGGGAGGCAACCAGCAGAAGATCGTGCTGGCGCGCGAGATGGAGCGCAACCCCGATGTGCTGATCGTCGGCCAGCCGACGCGCGGCGTCGATATCGGCGCCATCGAGTTCATCCACAACCAGATCATCAAGATGCGCGACGCCGGCAAGGCGATCCTGCTCGTCTCGGTCGAGCTCGACGAGATCCGTTCCCTCGCCGATCGCATCCTCGTCATGTTCGACGGCCAGATTGTCGGCGAGGCCGACCCGGCCACCGCCACCGAGGGCGAACTCGGCCTGATGATGGCAGGCGTCACCGACCGCAAGGCGACCGTCGCGTCCCCCGTCGCCGCCACGGGTGCAGCTTCATGAGCGCCCTCCGTCCGTTGCCGCGCTGGGCCGATATCCTGCTGTTGCCGCTGATCAACCTGGTCTTGGCCTTCGTCGTTTCCGGGCTCGTCGTTCTCGCCATCGGGCAGAACCCTCTGGCGGCGCTGGAAGCCATTGTCGGCGGCGCCTTCGGCAACGGCTACAACATCGGCTACACGCTCTACTACTCGACCAACTTCATCTTCACCGGTCTTGCCGTCGCCGTCGCCGCGCATGCCGGGCTGTTCAACATCGGCGGCAACGGCCAGGCCTATATCGCCGGGCTGGGTGTCATCCTCGTCGTCCTGCCGCTGCAGTTCCTGCCCTGGTGGGTCACCTTCCCGATCGCTGTCGTCGCCGGCGCCGCGGTCGGTGGGCTCTGGGCCTTCATTCCCGGCTGGCTGCAGGCCAAGCGCGGCAGCCACGTCGTCATCACCACCATCATGTTCAACTTCATCGCCGCCGCGATCATGGTCTACATGGTGGTCAACGTGCTGAAGCCCGCCGGCGTTCTCGCACCGGAATCGGCGATGATCGCCGCCGAGGGGCGCATGCCCAAGTTCGGCACCTTCATCCCCTGGTTCAAGAACACCGACGTCAACTTCACCCTGCTGCTGGCGCTGGCCTGCCTGGTGGGGGCCTACGTGCTGATCTGGCATACGCGCTTCGGCTATCAGATGCGGGCGCTCGGACACAATCCGACGGCCTCGACCTATGCCGGCATCTCCAACTCGCGCACCATCATGATCGTGATGACGCTCTCGGGCGCGCTGGCCGGCATGGTGGCGGTCAACCAGATCGTCGGCGTGCAGTACCGCCTGGTACTCGACTATGTTGCCGATGCCGGTTTCGTCGGCATCGCCGTGGCGTTGATGGGACGCAACCATCCGGTCGGCATTCTCTTTGCCGCGCTGCTGTTCGGCGCCCTCTATCAGGGTGGCAACGAACTGCAATACGTGATCCCCGGCCTGTCGAAGGAGATGGTCGTCGTCATTCAGGCCCTGGTGATCCTTTTCACAGGTGCCATGGAGGGCATGTTCCGCCCCGGTCTGCAGCGCGCCTTCATGCTGTTCGGCGGCTCTGCCGCTCGGCGGGAGGCCTGAGCCATGGACCTCGCGCTCGTCCTCTCCACCCTCGATGCCACGATCCGGCTCTCGACCCCGCTGCTGCTCGCCAGCCTTGCCGGGCTCTATTCCGAGCGCTCCGGCGTCTTCGACATCGGGCTCGAGGGCAAGATGCTGATGGCCGCATTCGCGGCCGGTGCTGCGGCAGCTGTGTTCGATTCGGTGTGGATCGGGCTTTTCGCCGGCATCATGGTCTCGCTCGCGACGGCCGGTCTGCAGGGCGCCGCCGCCATCACGCTCAAGGGCAACCAGCTGATCGCCGGCGTGGCCATCAACATGCTCGCCGCCGGCCTCACCACCTTCCTCGGCATCCAGTGGTTTGCCCAGGGCGGCCGCACGCCGCAACTCGCCGCGGGCGAGCGCTTCACCGAGATCACCCTTCCCTTCGCCGATGAACTGCAGGGCATCCCTGTCATCGGGCAGATCTACCACGACCTGATTTCCGGCCATAACCTGCTTGTCTACATCGCCTTCCTCGCCGTGCCGATCACCTGGTTCGTGCTCTACCGCACCCGCTTCGGCCTGCGCCTTCGCGCCGTCGGCGAGAACCCCAAGGCGGTCGATACTGCCGGCATCTCGGTCATCCGGCTGCGCTACCAGGCGGTGCTGATCACCGGCCTCCTCTGCGGTTTCGCCGGGGCCTTCTTCTCGATCGCGCAAGGCTCCGGCTTCGGCAATAACATGACCGCCGGCAAGGGCTTCATCGCGCTCGCCGCGCTGATCTTTGCCAAATGGAAGCCGGTGCCGGTGATGCTCACCTGCCTGCTCTTCGGCTTCCTTGATGCACTGCAGATCCGGCTTCAGGGCCAGAGCATCCTCGGGGTGCAGATTCCGGTACAGGCCATCCAGGCGCTGCCCTATGTGCTGACCGTCGTGCTGCTCGCCGGCTTCATCGGCAAGGCCGTCGGCCCCAAGGCCGGCGGCGTGCCTTACACCAAGGAGCGGTGAGTGAAGACGATCCCGACACGGGCACCGGCCCCCACCTCCCCCTTGACGGGGGAGGCAAGCGGAGCTTGGCCCGTGAGGGCCTTAGCGCAGCTCGGAGGGGGTGCGCGGCGCCACAGATGTGCCTCCCACGCACCCCTCCCCAACCCTCCCCGTCAAGGGGAGGGCGCCCGCCGGCTGGCCTGGCACGATCGAGCCCGTGGGAGCGTCGACCATGCCCCATCCCCTTGACCCCGAGCTGTTGGCCGCCGCCGAGGCCGTGCGCGCCAAAGCCTATGCGCCCTATTCGAACTTCCAGGTCGGCACCGCTATCCTCGCCGACGACGGCAAGGTCTATGTCGGCTGCAATGTCGAGAACGCCGCCTATCCCATCGGCAATTGCGCCGAGCCCTCGGCCATTGCGGCGATGCTGGCCGGCGGGGCGAAGCGCATCAGGCGCGTCTACACCACCGGCCCCGGCAGTAGCCCCGTCACCCCCTGCGGCGGCTGCCGCCAGCGCATCCGCGAGTTCGCCGATCCCGATGTGGTCGTGGTCTCGCACGGCGTCGAGGGCATGCCGCTCGAACAGACCGTCGCGCAGCTCCTGCCGCACTCTTTCGGTCCCGAGTTTTTGGGCCGATAATGCCCGCATCAATACTGCCGCAAAACGGGCGTAGACCTGCCGCGGCAAGGAGGCCATCCATGGAACTTCGCGTTGTCGATCAGGCTGCCACCAAGCCCGTCACCAAGGCCAAGGCTTCCGCTCCCGCCGCGCCGGAAGCCGTCCCCCATCGCCGCAACCCCGGCTACCCGCTCGATCTCGACTGGGTCGAGCGCACGGTGATGAACCGCTCGGCGCTCGAGCGCCGCGCCGCGACGCTCCCCGCCCGCCGTACCGTCAAGAAGGACTGGCAGGCCGCCTGGCTCTTGAAGGCCATCACCCTGATGGACCTGACTACGCTCAATTCCGACGACACTCCCGGCCGCGTCGAGCGCCTCTGCGCCAAGGCCCGCCACCCGGTGCGTGCCGACATCCTAGAGGGCCTCGGCGCCTCCGGGCTCGACGTCAAGCCCGCCGCCGTCTGCGTCTACCATGCCTTCGTCAAGACCGCCGTCGCGGCGCTCAAGGGCACCGGCATCAACGTCGCGGCGGTCTCGACCGCCTTCCCGCACGGCCTCGCCCCGCTCTCGACCCGCCTCGCCGAAATCGAGGCCTCGGTCGCCGACGGCGCCAACGAGATCGACATCGTCATCGAGCGCGGCATGGTGCTCACCGGCGACTGGCAGGGCCTCTACGACGAGGTCAAGGCCATGCGCAAGGTCTGCGGCGACGCCCACATCAAGACCATCCTCGGTACCGGCGAACTGGCGACGCAGACCAATGTCGCCAAGGCGTCGCTGGTCTGCATGCTGGCCGGCGCCGATTTCATCAAGACCTCGACCGGCAAGGAAAAGGTCAACGCCAACCTCGTCACCTCGCTCGCCATGGTCCGCATGATCCGCTGGTTCCACGAGGAAACCGGCATCGAGATCGGCTACAAGCCGGCCGGCGGCATCGCCTCGGCCAAGCTCGCCCTCGACTACATGGCGCTGATCAAGGAGGAACTCGGCGTGCACTGGCTGCAGCCGCATCTGTTCAGATTCGGCGCCTCGAGCTTGCTTACGGATATCGAACGGCAGCTCGAACACACGCTGACCGGCCACTACGCCGCCGATTACCGCATGCCGATGGTGTAGGGCTTCCACCCCTCATCCGGCGCTGCGCGCCACCTTCTCCCCGCCGGGGAGAAGCAAAGAACGCCGACCGCACAGTCGGGTATTCCTCTCCCCGTCGGGGAGAGGGTGGACCGGCAAAGCCGGGACGGGTGAGGGGACGAGCCCCGATCAATCGACGGAGGAACGCATGAACAAGATCGCTGAAATCTTCACCTCCCTCGATTACGGCCCGGCCCCCGAGGGCGCCGATGTCGCGCTCGCCTGGCTCGCCGCGCACGAAAACACCTTCGGCCATTTCATCGATGGCAAGTGGACCAGGCCCGGCAAGACCTTCGCCACCGAAAACCCGGCGACCAACAAGCCGCTGGCGCAGATCACCGACGGCACCGCCGAGGACGTAGATGCCGCGGTGAAAGCCGCCCGCGCCGCCTTCCCGAAATGGTCGGCGCTCTCCGGCTACCAGCGCGGCAAGTATCTCTACGCCATCGCCCGCCTGATCCAGAAGCACAGCCGGCTCTTCGCGGTGCTCGAAACCCTCGATAACGGCAAGCCGATCCGCGAAAGCCGCGACGTCGATATCCCGCTGGTGGCGCGCCACTTCTACCACCATGCCGGCTGGGCCCAGCACCTTACGCGCGAGTTCCCAGACCACGTCCCCTATGGCGTCTGCGGCCAGATCATCCCGTGGAACTTCCCGCTGCTGATGCTGGCCTGGAAGATCGCCCCGGCGCTCGCCGCCGGCAACACCGTGGTGCTGAAACCCGCCGAGTTCACCTCGCTCACCGCGCTGCTGTTTGCCGAGATCCTGAGAAGGCGAAGCTCCCGCCGGGCGTTGTCAACATCGTCACCGGCATGGGTGAGACCGGTGCCGCCATCGTCAACCACCCCGATGTCGACAAGGTCGCCTTCACCGGCTCCACCGAAGTCGGCAAGATCATCCGGAGCGCCACGGCCGGCACCGGCAAGGGCCTGTCGCTCGAACTCGGCGGCAAGTCCCCCTACATCGTCTTCGACGACGCCGACATGGATTCGGCCATCGAAGGCCTCGTCGATGCCATCTGGTTCAATCAGGGCCAGGTCTGCTGCGCCGGCTCGCGCCTTCTGGTGCAGGAATCGATCGAGGCGCGCTTTATCGACAAGCTCAAGGCCCGCATGGCCACGCTCCGCGTCGGCGATCCGCTCGACAAGGCCATCGACATCGGCGCGCTGGTCGCGCCGGTGCAGGTCCAGCGCATCCGCGACCTGATGAAGAAGGGCATCGAGGAAGGCGCCACTGTCTATGAGCCCGACGGCCAGCTTCCGGCGCAGGGCTGCTTCCTCAAGCCCGCGCTGGTCACCGATGTCTCGCCGGCCAATACACTCGTCGACGAGGAGATCTTCGGTCCGGTGCTGGTCGCCATGAGCTTCCGCACCCCCGAGGAAGCGGTGGCGCTCGCCAACAACACCAGGTACGGCCTCGCCGCAACCATCTGGAGCGAGAACATCAACCTCGCCCTCGACATCGCGCCGAAACTCAAGGCCGGCGTCGTCTGGATCAACTCCACCAACAATTTCGACGCCGCCGTCGGCTTCGGCGGCTACAAGGAGAGTGGCTTCGGCCGCGAGGGCGGCAAGGAAGGCATGGCGAGCTACCTCAAGCCGGCCTGGGAAAAGGACCTCAAGCCCGCCCCCAAGCTCGCTGTCACCCCGGCGAAGGCCGGGGCCCAGAACCCGCTCGATGCCGACGCCGGCATCGATCAGACCGCGAAGATGTATATCGGCGGCAAGCAGGCCCGCCCCGACAGCGGCTACTCCCGCCCGGTCCATTCCCCCGCCTGCGTCCTCGTCGGCGAAGGCGGCGACGGCAACCGCAAGGATATCCGCAATGCCGTCGAGGCGGCCCGAGCCGCGCTCGGCTGGTCGACCGCGACCGCGCACAATCGTGCCCAGATCCTCTATTTCCTCGCCGAAAACCTCGAATACCGCGCCGCCGAATTCGCCGCCCGCATCACGGCGCAGACCGGCGAGGACGGCACCGCCGAAGTCGCGGCCAGCGTCGAGCGGCTCTTCGCCTTCGCCGGCTGGGCCGACAAGTACGACGGCGCCGTGCACAACCCGCCGCAGCGCATGGTCGCTACGGCGATGGTCGAGGCGATCGGTGTCATCGGCATCCTCGCCCCGCCCAGTCGCCCGCTGCTCGGTTCGGTCGCGCTCGTCGCGCCGGCCCTCGCCATGGGCAACACCGTGGTGCTGGTCCCCTCCGAGCGCTCGCCGCTCTCGATCACCGACCTCTACCAGGTGCTCGAAACCTCGGACGTGCCGTCAGGCATCCTCAACATCGTCACCGGCGCCACCACCACGCTGGCCAAAACCCTCGCCGAGCATGACGGCGTCGACGCCATCTGGGCCGCCGCCGATGCCGAGGTTTCCGCCATGGTCGAAAAGGCCTCGGTCGGTAACCTCAAGCAGACCTGGACCAGCCGCGGCCTCTACTACGACCTCGCCGACCGCGAGAAGTTCGAGGGCGACTACTTCCTGCGTCGCGCCACCCAGGTCAAGAACGTCTGGGTGCCGTATGGGGCATAACTCAGCGGATGCACCCCGGCGTCTCCCTCTCCCCGTTTGCGGGCAGGGGACCGGGGTGGAGGTTTGTCCGCACCGGGCCAACACAGAGCAGCACGCATGACCTTCCTCCCCAGGAAACCATCATCCGGAAACGCGACGGCCTCGCCCTCGCGCCCGACGAGATCGCGGCCTTCATCGCCGGCCTCGCCGCCGGCACGGTGTCCCATGCCCAGGCCGCCGCCTTTGCCATGGCGGTGTTCTTCCGCGACATGACCACAACCGAGCGCGTCGCCCTCACCAAGGCGATGCGCGACTCGGGCAGCGTCCTCGACTGGTCCGATCTCGATGCCCCAGTCGTCGACAAGCACTCGACCGGCGGGGTGGGCGACAATGTCTCGCTGATGCTGGCGCCGATCCTTGCCGCCTGCGGCGTCTATGTGCCGATGATCTCCGGGCGCGGGCTCGGCCATACCGGCGGCACGCTCGACAAGTTCGATTCCATCCCCGGCTATGTGACGCAGCCCGACAACGCGCTGTTCCGCCACGTCGTCAGGGAGGCCGGCTGTGCCATCATCGGCCAGACCGCCGACCTCGCCCCCGCCGACAAGCTGCTCTACGCCATCCGCGACGTCACCGGCACGGTCGAATCGATCCCGCTGATCACCGCTTCGATCCTGTCCAAGAAGCTCGCGGCCGGCCTCGGTGCGCTGATCCTCGACGTCAAGACCGGCTCGGGCGCCTTCATGCCGACGCTGGAGCGCTCCCGGGCGCTGGCCGATAGCCTCGTGTCCGTCGCCAATGGCGCGGGGCTGAGGACGGGTGCCATCATCACCGACATGAACGAGCCACTCGCCTCCGCTGCCGGCAATGCGCTCGAAGTCCGCAACGCCGTCGACTTCCTCACCGGCGCCCGCCAGGACCCGCGGCTGCGCGAGGTGACGCTGGCGCTCGGCGCCGCCGTGCTCGAGTTGACCGGCTACTCCGGCGACGCCCGTCAGGCGGTCGAGCGCGCCCTCGGCGGCGGCCTTGCGGTCGAACACTTCTCGCGCATGGTGGCCCTCCTCGGCGGCCCGGCCGATTTCGTCACGGCGATGGATCGGCACCTCCGCGCGGCTCCGCTCGTCCGCGACGTCTATGCCGAGACCGAGGGCCGTGTCGTCGCCATCGATACCCGTGCCATCGGTATGGGCGTCGTCGCCCTCGGCGGGGGGCGCACCCTTCCCACCGATACCATCGACCATGCCGTCGGGTATGGTCGGCTGGCGGGACTTGGCGCGGAGTTATCCCCGCTAGTGCCCCTCGGTCGCGTTCACGCTCGTGACCAAAATGCGGCAGACGAAGCGGAGCATCGCCTGCGCGCCGCCTACCTCATCGGTCCGGATGCCGCTCCGCCGCACCCGCTGATCGCCGATCGCATCGCTCCCCCGGGAGACTGATCTATGCCACGTGCCATCCTCTGCATTCTCGACAGCTTCGGCATCGGCGGCGCTCCCGATGCTGCCGACTATGGCGATGTCGGCTCCGACACGCTTGGCCACATCGCCGCCAACTACCCGATTTCGCTGCCGAATCTGGATGCACTCGGGCTCGGCGCGGCGGCCGAGCTGTCCACCGGCACCATCCCGCGCGGCCTCACCAACCAGCCCAGGGGCGGGCGCTGGGGTGTCGGTCGCGAGGTGTCGAAAGGCAAGGATACCCCCTCCGGCCACTGGGAGATCGCCGGCGTACCGGTGCCTTTCGCCTGGGGCTACTTCCCCCACACCGAACCGACCTTCCCGCCCGATCTCATTGCTCAACTCATTGAAAAGGCAAAGCTTCCGGGAATCCTGGGCGATAAGCACGCCTCCGGCACCGCGATCATCGCCGAGCTCGGCGAGGAGTCGATCCGCACCGGCAAGCCGATCTGCTACACCTCGATCGACTCGGTGTTCCAGATCGCCGCGCACGAGACCCATTTCGGCCTCGAGCGGCTCTACGAGGTCTGCCAGGTCGCCTTCGAGTTGACCGCGCCGCTGATGATCGGCCGCGTCATCGCCCGCCCGTTCGTCGGCGAAACCGCGAGCGATTTCAAGCGCACCGGCAACCGCCGCGATTTCGCCATCCCGCCGCCGGCCCCCACCCTGCTCGATCGCAACCAGGCCGCCGGCCGGCAGGTGTTCGCCATCGGCAAGATCTCCGACATCTATGCGGGCCACGGCGTTACCCACAAGCTGAAGGCCACCGGCAACATGGCGCTGTTCGAGCGCACCCTCGAGGCGCTGGAGATGGCCGCCGACGGCGCCTTCATCATGGTCAATTTCGTCGATTTCGACCAGGAATACGGCCATCGCCGCGACATTCCGGGCTATGCCCGGGCGCTCGAGGCCTTCGATGCACGGCTCCCCGAACTCATCGCCCGGCTTCGCCCCGACGACCTCCTGGTGCTCACCGCCGACCACGGCAACGATCCGAGCTGGAGAGGATCCGACCACACCCGCGAACAGACGCCGATTCTGTGCTTTTCCCCAAGCCTGACGCCGGGGAGCATTGGCATCCGCCCGACCTTCGCGGATATAGGAGAGAGCATCGCCCGCTGGCTCGGCCTCGCGCCGGGATCGCACGGCAAGTCCTTCCTCTAGCCTGAGGCTCCCCCATGCGTGGCGTTACGGTCGTCGATCACCCGCTGATCCAGCACAAGCTGACCATCATGCGGGACAAGGACACCTCGATTGCCAGCTTCCGTCGGCTGCTGCGCGAGATCGCGCACCTGCTCTGCTACGAGGTGACGCGCGATCTCGAACTCGAGATGATCCCCATCGAGACGCCGATGGCGCATATCGAGGCGCCCACCATCAAGGGCAAGAAGCTGGTCTTCGCCTCGATCCTTCGGGCCGGCAACGGCCTGCTCGACGGCATGCTCGATCTGGTCCCGGCCGCGCGCGTCGCCCATATCGGCATCTATCGCGACCACGAGACGCTGCAGCCGGTGGAGTACTACTTCAAGGCGCCGTCCGAGCTGGAAAACCGCCTGATCATCGTCGTCGACCCGATGCTGGCCACCGCCAATTCCTCGATCGCCGCGGTCGACAAGCTCAAGCAGCGCGGCGCCAACAACCTGCGCTTCCTCTGCCTGCTCGCGGCGCCCGAGGGGATCGAGAACTTCTCCCGCCACCACCCGGACGTGCCGATCTTCACCGCCGCCATCGACAGCCACCTCAACGAGAAGGGCTATATCGTCCCCGGCCTGGGCGATGCGGGCGACCGCATGTACGGCACCAGGTAGCGTGTCGCCTCCGACACGATTGATGCGGGTTGGACCCCCCGGTGGTCTCTCACAACCTGGATGGCGCCGGCCGGTCGGGCGCTGACCACCGCGTGAATGGCGACATCAGACCTTGTTAACTTCGGCGGGCGCACAGTTGCGGCATCCACTCTGGCCTGGAGGCCGCGATGATGCGATCCGTAAGCGTTCCCTTCGAGCTGCTGGCCATCAGCAGCATGCAGCGCCCCAGCGCTCGCGAGACGGGCACTCCGCTCTACCTGCCGGCACTTGAATCAGGCCCGTCGCCGACCGGTCGGGGGCACGACTTGGCGGCAGCCGATCTGGGCGCCACGGCCGATAACGCCCCGCCTGACGCCGAAGCTGACGAACTCGACTGACGATCAGATTCCGACTGTCCCGGCCGGATACACGCCGAGGATTCGGAATTGGTCGGTGAAGAACTTCAGCTCCTCGAAGGCGAGTTGCACCGCGCGGTCGGACGGGTGGCCTTCGATGTCGGCATAGAACTGGGTGGCGGTGAACGAGCCGTCGAGCATGTAGCTCTCGAGCTTGGTCATGTTGACCCCGTTGGTGGCGAAGCCTCCCATGGCCTTGTAGAGCGCCGCCGGCACGTTGCGCACCCTGAACACGAAGGTGGTCTTCACCCGGCCGCCCTGCGGCGGCTCCTCAGGGTGTCGGGCGATCGACAGGAAGCGCGTGGTGTTGTGTGCCGCGTCTTCGATATTGCTGGCAAGGACAGTCAGCCCGTAGACCTCTGCGGCGAGCCGCGAGGCGATGGCGGCGACCGACTTGTCGCCCCTCTCGGCCACTTCGCGGGCCGATCCGGCCGTATCAACCCCGTTGATGGTCTTGAGCTTGTGCTGGCCGATGAACTTGCGGCACTGCCCCAGCGCCACCGACAGCGACTGCACCGACTTGATGTCGGCCATCGTCGCCCCGGGCACCGCGAGCAGGTTCATCTCGACCCTGAGGAAGTGCTCGCCGGTTATGTGGAGACCGCTTTCCGGCAGCAGGTGGTAGATGTCGGTGATGCGACCGTAGAGCGAGTTCTCGACCGGCACCACGCCATACTCCGCCGTGCCGGTCTGCACGGCAATGATGGTGTCCTCGAAGGTGAGGCAGGGCAGCGCCTCGTCGGTGGGGAACAGGGCATGCGCGGCGGCGTGGCTGAAGGCGCCCGGTTCGCCCTGGAATGCGATCTTCCTTCTCATCCTGATGTCCTCCCGGGTTCGATGCGCGGCACTAATGGCGCCCGCACCGGCCCGAGTCAATCGAAGCGGGGCAGGCCGCTTTCCGTTATTGTCGCAGGCCCCCGATACCCCGTTGCAGGCCTTGCTGCGACGGACTATCTTCCGGCCGCGTCGGGACGGGGGCTGGAGGGCCGTGCTTGCCTATTCCGCCGTTCACACTATACCGGCGGAGAAGGCTGAAGGACTCCCGATGGATTCGTTTGAACTCAACAAGATCTTTGGCGCCATCCTGGGCACTCTGCTGTTCGTGATGGGCGTGGGCTTCCTGGCGGAGGCCATCTATCACCCCATCGAGGGTCGCGGACCGGGCTACGCGCTGCCGGCTGCCGAAGAGGCGGGTCACGGCGACGAGGCGGAGACGCCCGTCGAAGCGGTGACTCCGCTGCCGGTACTGCTGGCCAGCGCCGATGCGGCGCAAGGCCTGTCGGCGGCCAAGAAGTGCACCAGCTGCCACAATTTCGGTGAAGGCCAGGACAACAAGTCCGGCCCGTTGCTGTGGGATGTGGTCGGCCGGCCGGAGGGCAGCCACGCGGGCTTTGCCTATTCCGATGCGCTGCTCGCGCACAATGGCGCCGGCGATGTGTGGAGCTACGAGAACCTCGATGCGTTCCTCGCCGCTCCCAAGGTCTATGCGCCGGGCACCAAGATGACCTTCGCGGGCATCAAGGATCCGGTCGAGCGCGCCAACGTGCTGGCCTACCTGCAGACCCTCTCGGCAAGTCCGGTGCCGTTCCCGGCGGCCGAGGCCGCTGCCGAGGAACCGGCTCCGGCCGAGGAACCGGCTCCGACCGAAGCCGCGCCCGCAGAGGCCGCCCCGCTCGAGTCTGCTCCGGCTGACGCTGCTCCGGCGGAAGCCGCGCCCGCCGAGACGACGCCCGCGGCGCAGTGAACCGGCACGCCTGAGCATCAGCGGGCCGCGCCTCGGGCGCGGCTCGTTCGTTTTGTGGGGGGACCGACCATGACTTTGCTGCTGCACCTCGCCGATTTCAACGAGCGGCGTTGGGCCGATGGCTTCGCTGCGGCGCTCCCCGGCATGCGGGTGGTCACCCGGGCCGATGCGTACGATCCGGACGAGATCGACTACATCTTCATCTGGAAGCCCGCGTCCGACGCCTTTGCCGGGCTGAACCGTCTCAAGGCCATCCTTTCGCTTGGCGCCGGGGTGGACGCACTGCTGCGCAACCCGAGCCGCCCGGCCGGCGTCCCGATCGTGCGCTTCATGGACGAGGACCTGACGCAGCGCATGAGCGACTATATCGTCGCCAACGTGAGCATGCACCAGCGGCTCGCCACGCGCTTCAAGCGGGACCAGGCGGCGCGGCGTTGGTCGCAGCTCTATCCGGCTCCCGCCTGGGACACGACGGTGGGCATCATGGGTCTGGGCAAGCTCGGTCTCGATGCCATCGCGCGCCTTCAGGCGCTCAGCTACCGGCTGCGCGGCTGGAGCCGCAGCGACAAGCAGATCGAGGGTGTCGAGGTGTTTGTCGGTCAGGTCGCTTTCGACGATTTCCTGTCGGGCACCGACATCCTGGTGAACCTGCTGCCGCTGACCGCCGAAACCCAGGGTATCCTCAACTACGACACCTTCAGCAGGCTGAGGCGTGATGGCGTCGACGGCTGGGGGCCGGTCATCGTCAATGCCGGACGCGGCGGGCACCAGAGGGAGGCCGACATCGTCCGCGCCCTCGAGGATGGCACGCTCAAGGCGGCGAGCCTCGATGTGTTCGAGGTGGAGCCTCTGCCCCAGACGAGCCCGCTGTGGGAGATGGACAACGTGTTCATCACCCCGCACATCGCCGCGGCCTCGAGCGAGCGCACCGGGGTGGCGTACTTCTCCAGGGTGATCCGCGATTTCGAGGCGGGCCTGCCATTGCCGAACGTGGTCGACCAGCAGCGCGGCTACTGAAGCGAAATCTCCCAGTACTCGCCCACCAGGTCCTGCCCGAAACTGTGGTGCGGGCCGCTCTCGACGAGATGGAAGCCTGCGGATGCATAGAGCCGCCGGGCCGGGACGAGGATCGACTGGGTCCATAGCCGCATCCCGGCATAGCCGCCGCGCCGGGCGAAATCGACGGCCTGCTCGACCAACTGGCCACCGATGCCCAGCCCGCGTGCTTCCGGTTCGACATAGAGCATGCGCAACTGCGCCATGCCGGGCCGCTTGGCATAGGGGGTGACGAAGACCGAGCCGACCACGCGCCCGCCGCGATCGGCGACCCAGAGCGCTTTCGGCGGATCGGTCTCGGACTGTTCGTACTCGTGATAGATGCGGGCGATCAGCGTCTCGAACTCGCCGTTCCAGCCGAACTCGCGATTGTACAGCACCGCCTGGCGATGGATCAGCCAGCCGAGTTCGCCGATGCGGTGGGGTCGCAGCACGAAGGTCGATGCCGGCAAGTCGTCTCCGAGCAGCCTCCTGATCGCCCCCATGGCGTCGCACAGCGCCAGCCTGGCATCCTCGTCGAGGGGCTCGAGCAGGGCCGCCACCGACTCCTCGGACGCCGCCTGCAGTCCGCCAACCGCCTTATCCCCGTCGCCTGAAAGTGCGATAGAGTTCTGCCTGCGGTCGGAAGGAATGGGGGACAGCACCAGGAGTTCGCGTGCCAGCAGACCCTGGAGGAGACGGCTGAGGTAGGCCCGATCGAGATCGAGGGCGCGCGACAGCTCGGCCGCGGTGGTGTGCCCACGGGAACCGATCTCGTAGAGGACACGCGCCTCCGTGAGGGTGAAGGCGCTGTGCGCGATGTGTTCGTCGAGCGCGCCGATCAGCCGCGTATAGAAGCGGTTGAAGGCGCGGACGTCGCCGATGCGGGTGTCAGCCATGATGTGTGACATAGGCGCCGATTCAGTTGACCAAGTCAACTATATCGGCGCCTGAGGTAGCCGTAGATGGCTCGGATGCCCTGGTCGGTGCCACCGAACGGGCGACCGGGGCGCGGCTCCGGGGCCCAGCCGTAGATGTCGAGATGAGCCCAGGCCTTTGCCCGCGATACGAACCGCCTCATGAACAGGGCGGCGGTGATCGACCCGGCGAAACCGCCGGAACCGGCATTGTTGACGTCGGCGATCCGCGAGGCGAGCATCGACTCGTATGGGGCGTGGAGCGGCAGGCGCCAGAGTGGATCGTCGGTCTCCCGCCCCGCCGCCAGCAACCCCTCCGCAACGCCATCGTCGGTGGCATACAGGGGCGGCAGGTCCGGGCCGAGCGCGACTCGGGCGGCGCCGGTAAGGGTTGCCATGTCGATGATCAGCTCGGGTGCCGCCTCGTCGGCCAGCGCCAGTGCATCGGCGAGGATCAGCCGGCCCTCGGCGTCGGTGTTGCCGATCTCGACCGTCACCCCGTTGCGGGCGCGCAGCACATCGCCAGGCCGGAAGGCGGGGCCTGAAATGGCGTTCTCGACGATGGGAATGAGGACGCGCAGCCGGATCGGCAGGCGGGCGTCGATGATGGCATGCGTGAGCCCGAGCACGTTGGCGGCGCCACCCATATCCTTCTTCATCAGCGCCATTCCCGACGAGGGCTTGATGTCGAGGCCCCCGGTGTCGAAGGTCACGCCCTTGCCGACCAGCGTGATGGCCGGGTCCGATTCGCGGCCCCAGACCAGTTCGACGAGGCGCGGGGCTTCGGCGGCGGCCCGGCCGACCGCGTGGATCAACGGGAAGTTCTGTGCGAGGAGTTCATCGCCCACGACGCTGCGGGCCTCGATGCCGTGGCGCGCTGCGAGCTTGCGGATTTCCGTCTCGAGAGCCGCCGGGCCAAGATCGTTGGCCGGAGTGTTGATCAGATCACGGGCAAGAAACGCCGCCTCGACCAGCCGGTCGACCTCGGCGGCATCGGCGCCCTCCGGGTCGGCAAGCATCACTGCCGCCCTGGGTCTTCGATAGCGATCGAAGCGATAGGCGCCGAGACGGAATCCGAGAGCCGCGACCGTCCTGTCGCCTGGAGTGCCGGCGAGGGCATAGGTGCCCGGTTCGAGGGCGGCAGCTGCGAGTCCGAGGACAAGTGCGGGTCGATCCGCCTCGGAGCCGAGACCGAAGAGGCAGGCCGCGATACTGCCCGCCTCGTCCGGCAGTGCCAGCAGCCGTCCGCGCTGGCCGGCAAACCCGCTGGCAGCGGCCCAGCGCTGCTGCGCCGGGCTCAGCTCGGGCGCCGTGCCGCCCTCGCCGACGCAGATCAGAGGAATCGGCTTACGGTCAGCCATTGCCCGGGGTCCATTCGGAAGGGATGCAGGCTACCCCTGTACGCCGTTGCGCGATTGTCGGCAATGGTATCGCAGGTTCGCCTTAACTCGCTGTTAGGGTTAATCATTTATTGCTTCGTTCGGGCTCGGGAATTGCCAGTTGCGTCCCCGGAGGAAGTGCGTCGTGTCGTTCAGTCGTCTCCATCTCGTCCAGCGGCCCGCACGGCTCGCGCTTCTCGCCGGTACGGCCGCGCTGCTGCTGGGCGCCTGTGCAGCCAACCCCACGACGACCGGCAGTCTCGGGGCGACACCGGATTTCTCGGCCGCCCCCGCCGAGCAGGTGCAGGGCGCCATCGGCAAGCTCCAGCAGGCCTACAAGCGGAACCCCAAGGACCGCACCACTATGCTCTACTACGCTGCCGCGCTGAGGGCCAATGGCCAGGCGGAGCAGGCGGTAGCGGTGTTCGACGCGGGGATCGGCCTCTATCGGCGCGATATGGTCGTGATGGTCGCCTATGCCAAGGCGCTTGCCGCGGCAGGCCGTTTTGAGCAGTCGATCAACGTGGTCGAGAGCGCCATCGATCCGACGGCGCCGGACTGGAATGCGCTGCTCGTCAAGGGGGCCATTCTCGATCAGGTCGGGCGCAACGCCGAGGCTCGGGAGGCCTATGCCGTCGCCCTCAAGATCGCGCCGCAGCAGGCCTCGATCCACGCCAATCTCGGTCTGTCCTACGCCATGACCAACGAACTCGATGCGGCCGAAAAGGAACTCCGGCTCGCCGTGACACTGCGCGGAGCTACCTCGCAGGTGCGGCAGAACCTGGCCCTCATCGTCGGCCTGCAGGGGCGCTTCGCCGAGGCCCAGAAGCTGTTCGCAGCCGAGCTGCCGCCCGAGCAGGTCGAGTCCAACATGAGCTACATCCGCGCCCTGCTGACGCAGCAAAACCGCTGGGATCTGATCAAGAGCACTGGCTGAGGCCGGCTGCCGAGCGGACCGAACGAGAGCGGCGCCCATCGAGGCGCCGCTTTCTTGTCCGGGCAATCCTGCGCGTCGTCAGCCGAAGTTCACGTTCTGCTGGAACACGCGAATGATCGCCGGCGAGATGATGACGATGAACAGTACCGGCAGGAAGAACACGATCAGCGGAACGGTGAGCTTGGGCGGCAGCGCGGCAGCCTTCTTCTCGGCTTCCATCATGCGCTGCTCGCGGCCTTCCTCGGCCATGACGCGCAGCGAAGTGCCGACCGACGTGCCGTAGCGCTCGGCCTGGATCAGTGCCTGCATAACCGACTTGACGTTGTCGAGGCCGGTGCGCTTGCCCAGGTTGTCATAGGCACGGGTGCGGTCCTCGAGGAAGCTCAGCTCCGCGGTGGTAAGGGTCAGTTCCTCGGCCAGTTCCACCGACTGCACGCCGATCTCCTTGGACACGCGCTTGAAGGCGTGCTCGATCGACATGCCGGCCTCGACGCACAGCAGCATCAGGTCGAGCGCATCGGGCCAGGCGCGGCGGATCGACTGCTGGCGCTTCTGCGTCTGGTTCTTGAGCATCAGCGTCGGCAGGTAGGCGCCGACCAACCCGAGGAACAGCGCGTAGATGGCGTTCATCCACAACGGCCGATCAGCGAAGATGGTGAGGCTCAGGTAGGCAAACGACAGGATGAACAGGGCAAATGGGGTGACGAAGCGCAGGAACAGGTAGGTCGTCATTGCCGACGGGCCGCGATAGCCGGCCCGGGCAAGTTGTTCGGCCGTGCCTTCGTCGGCAAATGCCTTCTCGAGCGAGAAGCGCTGGACCACGTTCTTCATGTAGTCGCGGCCGGCAACCTGGCGGATGGTGCGGGTCGTCTGCTCGCCCTGATTGGAGCCGCGCAGCCGTGCCATCTCCTCGGCACGCATCTTTTCCCGTTCCAGCGCGACGCGACGGATGCGCTCCCGCATCTTGGAACCGCCGGCAAAGAAGGTGGCGCCCAGCGAGAATACCACCGCGGCCGCGGCAATGGCGGCAAAGACCGCCACGAGGAACTTGCTGTCGGTGAGGGTGCTGATCAGGTCGTCCATCACGGGGTCCTAGAAGTCGAACTGGATCATGCGGTTCATGATGAAGCCGCCGATGAACATCAGAATGGCCGCAGCACCGAGACAGATCATGCCGATGTCCGTCTGGACCAGCGGCAGCAGGTAGGTCGGCGTCGTCAGCGAGACGAGAATGGCAACGATGAACGGCAGCGAGCCGATGATGCCGGCCGAGGCCTTGGCTTCGGACGACATCGCCTTGATCTTGCCCTTCATTTTCTTGCGATTGCGCAGCACGCGGGCCAGGTTGCCCAGCGCTTCGGAGAGGTTGCCACCCGCCTGGCTCTGCACGGTGATCACCACGACGAAGAAGTTCACCTCCGGCAGCGGCACCCGATCGTAGAGCGTGATCACCGCTTCCTGCATCGACTTGCCGAGCGACTGCTGGTCGAGCACGCGCTGGAAGTCCGACTTGATCGGCTCCTTGGCCTCCCGCGCCACCAGGCGCATGGAATCGTTGAGCGGCAAGCCGGACTTGACGCCGCGAACGATGGCCTCCACCGCGTTGGGGAGTTCTTCGAGGAAGCCGTTCTGGTACTTCTTGCGCCGCCGCCCCAGATACATGCGCGGCAGCAGGTAACCTGCGGCAGCACCGAATATGACCGAATAGAGCAGTTCGAGTTGCAGCAGGAAGGACGCCGCGAAGACAAGGATGCCCAGAATGATCGAGTTGCGGATGAAGGCGGCCGGCTTGAGCTTCATCCCCGCCTGATAGAGCTGGTCCTGCAGCGGGACCCGTTTCTTCTTCCTCTCGAGCGCGGCAGTCTGCGTGCGCAGCGTCTGCTGGATCTCCTTGCGCCGGGTGTCGCGGTTGCGCTGCGCGTTGGCGTCACGGCGGTTCGCCTGCAGGTCGCCCTGCAGGGCCTTGATCCGCTTTTCGGCCCGACCGCCGCCAAGCAGGGAGGGAATGAAGGCGAGACCGGCGGCACCGACGGCGACAGCGGCCAGCAGGGCCAGCAACAGCGGGTTCATCGCTACTCCCTACGCACCGAGGATCTCGCGCTGCTCGACGTTGGACTTCTCCAGCGCCTCGACGAGATTGGCCTCTTCGTTGAAGTAGCGCGCCCGTTCGGTGAACTGCGGCTTGGTGATCCCGGTGGAGCGGTGCCGGCCGATGAGGCTGCCGCTCTGGTCCTCCCCGAGGATGTCGTAGAGGAAGATGTCCTGGGTCACGATCACGTCGCCCTCCATGCCCAGAACCTCGGAAATGTGGGTGATCCGGCGCGAGCCGTCGCGCAGGCGGGCAGCCTGCACGATGACGTCGATCGAGGAGACGATCATCTCGCGGATGGTGCGGCTGGGCAGCGAGTAGCCGCCCATGGTGATCATCGACTCGAGACGCGACATAGCCTCGCGCGGCGAGTTGGCGTGGAGCGTCCCCATCGAGCCGTCATGGCCGGTGTTCATGGCCTGCAGCAGGTCGAAGGCCTCGGGACCGCGCACTTCGCCCACGATGATGCGTTCGGGGCGCATGCGCAGGCAGTTCTTGACCAGATCGCGCATGGTGATCTCGCCCTCGCCCTCGAGGTTGGGCGGGCGGGTTTCAAGACGCACCACGTGCGGCTGCTGCAGTTGCAGTTCCGCCGAGTCTTCGCAGGTGATGACGCGCTCGTCGCGCTCGATGAAGCCGGTGAGGCAGTTGAGCAGCGTCGTCTTGCCCGAGCCGGTACCGCCGGAGATCAGGATATTGGCGCGTACGCGGCCGAGGATGCGCAGCACCTCGGCGCCCTCGGACGAGATGGAGCCGTACTTGACCAGCTGCGCCAGCGTCAGCTTGTCCTTCTTGAACTTGCGGATGGTGAGCGCGGCGCCGTCGATGGCCAGCGGCGGGGCGATGACGTTGACACGACTGCCGTCGGGAAGGCGGGCGTCGCAGATCGGCGAACTCTCGTCGACACGGCGGCCCACCTGGCTGACGATGCGCTGGCAGACGTTCATCAGGTGAGCATCGTCGCGGAAGCGGACATTGGTCAGCTTCACCTTGCCGCTGACCTCGATGTAGCACTTCTGCGACCCGTTGACCATGATATCGGCGATGTCGTCGCGCGCCAGCAGCGGCTCGAGCGGGCCATAGCCCAGCACGTCGTTGCAGATGTCCTCGAGCAGGTCCTCCTGCTCGGAGATCGACATCACGATCGACTTGAGCGCGATGATCTCGGCGACGATGTCGCGGATTTCCTCGCGCGCCGCGTCCTGATCCATCGTGGCGAGCTGGCTGAGGTCGATCGAGTCGATCAGGGCGTTGAAGATCGCCGACTTGGTCTGGAAATACTCCTTGTCTCGCGCGATCGCCTCGGGGCTGCGCACATCGACGATCCCTTCCTCGGCGCGCTTGCCACCGTCGACGGGGCGGGCCAGCTCGGTGCGAGACGGGGCCGGAACGACCGGTGTTGCCGGTCGCGTCGCCGGGGCATTGGCGCCCGGGGTGTTGCCGCCGAAACTGGTACGCTTGCCGAACATCTGGGATCAGCCTTTCAGGCGCGCTTCTTCTTGAGAAAGGTGGGCAGCTTCAGTGGTGACCGATTGACTGCCCGTTCTGGCGTATTGCGGCCGGTAACGTGCATCCCGATGACCTTGAAAGTCTCGTTGGCGCGGTTGTTGGCGGCGACCTCGGCGATCATCTGGCCGTTGTTCGCCGCGGTGCCGAAGGTCGCCGCATCGAAGCCGATCTGCCCGAGCAGCTTGCACTCGACCGAGGTCGCGAACTCGTTGGGCGGGATTTCCGGGCGACGCGGCACGCCGACCTTGTTGAGCACCAAGAGGGGCTCGGACTCGGTGGGCCGCAGGCTCTTGATGGTATCGGACAGGTTCTTGGCGTTGCGCAGGTTGGCCAGATCCGGCTCGGCGACGATGATGATCTCGTCGATGGTCGCGATGGTGTGCCGCACCCAGTTGCTCCAGACGTGCGGAATATCCAGCACGACCACGGGCGTGGTGCGCTGGCTGAGTTCGATCACCTGCTCGAATTCCCGCTCCTCGAAGTCGAAGGTCCGGTCGAGCACGACTGGAGCCGTCAGCAGGCTCACGTGGTTGGCGGCCTTGGAGCTGAGCCGGTCGAGCAGCGTCTGGTCCATCTTCTGGCTGGCCCCGATGGCATCGGCGATGCCGTGCGGCGGATCCTGGTTGAAGTTGAGCCCGGCCGTGCCGAATGGCAGGTCCATGTCGAGGATCAGCACGTCCTGACGCAGGTGCTGCGAGATCGCCCAGGCGACATTGTGGGCGACGGTCGAACCGCCGGCGCCGCCCTTGGCGGAAACGAAGCCGATGGTACGGCCGATCGGGGCAGCTCCCTCCGCCGCGAACAGTTCGGTGATCGAGGAGACGATCGACTGCGCGCTGGCCGGCAGCACGATGTACTCCGAGACGCCGGAGCGGATCAATTCGCGGTAGAGCACCACATCGTTCACGTGGCCGAGCAGGATCAGCCGGGTGGACGCGTCGCAGACTTCGGCGAGACGGGCCAGCGCGGCAGGAATCTCGTCTGGCTGCTGGGAGGTTTCGACGATGATGAGGTTCGGGGTGGGATTCGACTTGTAGGTCTCCACCGCACCGTCGAGACCGCCATTGTGCGTGGTGAGCGCCACCTTGCTCATGCGCCTGTCGTGCAGTGTGGCCTCGACCAGTTGCGCAGTCTGCGAGTGCTCGCAGAAGGCCTGGATGGTGATGCGCGGGATCAGCCGCGCGCCGTTGGCGACCTCGAGCGCCGACTCTTCAGTCGGCTTGCCATTGTCGCGATTGAGGAAACCCATGTTACGCTTACTCCATCAATCCAGCAGGAAGCCGACCGAGCCGTTGTAGCTGCCGCGGGTGCCGGCGGGGCCGACTCCGTAGATGTTCTCGAGGTGGCCGAGGAAGATCGCCTCGGCGTCGCTGGCGAACTGCAGCTTGTCGGTCGGCAGTTCCGGTTGCTGCATGGTGGCCTTGGCATAATAGGGGGTGACCAGGACCACCAGTTCGGTCTGGGCATGAATGTAGTCACGCGAGCGGAACAGCGCGCCGAGGATTGGCAGGTCGCCCAGGCCCGGCAGCCGGTCGATTTCGGAGCGGATGCTGTCCTGGATCAGCCCGCCGATGGCGAGCGTCTGGCCGACCCCGAGCTCCACCGAAGTCTTGGCCTGGCGGTTCTTGATGCCCGGCAGGGTGGTGGCACCGACCGTGATGCTGCCCTCGGCGCTCAGTTCGGAGACCGAGGTGTCGATCAGCAGCCCGATGGTGCCGGCCGACTTGATGGTGGGCGTGAAGCCGAGCCTGACGCCGAAGTCCTTGTAGCTGTAGCTGACTCTGCCCTCAGCATCGACGTCGGTGGGCACCGCGAACTGGCCGCCGGCGACAAACTCGGCCGGCTGGCCCGACATGGCCGTCAGCGTCGGCTCGGCAAGCGTGCGCACGGCGCGCTGCTGCTCGAGGGCGCGGATATAGGCGTCGATGCTGAGCCCGCCCACATCCACTCCGGCCTTGAAGCCGTTGGAGGTGAAGATGTTGGAGACGCCGCCGATCGGCTGGGTGGACAGCAGCTCGGTGGTGATGTTGCCGGCCGAATAGCTGGCGCCGAGGTTGATGCCGAGGGTCTTGGCGACCTGGCGGTTCACTTCGGCAACCGTGACCTTGAGCATGACCTGCTGCGGGCCGCCCACCGTGATGACGCTGGCGACGTTTTCGGGCGAGCCGGCGAACTGGCCGGCGATGGCCACCGCCTTCTGCACATCGTCCTCGGTATTGGCATGGCCCGACAGCACGATGCGGTTGACGTTGTTGCCCTCGGCATTGACCAGGGCCACCGATTCCACCTCGATCTTGGCGCCGGGCAGGACCTTGGCGTAGGTGTCGCGCAGTGCCGCGGCGACGTTGGAGACGGCGCCCTTCACCGAGACGTCGAGCACCACGATGGTGCGCCCCTGTGCGTCGAGGAAGAAGATGTTGGTATCGCCCGAGCCGACCGACTGCAGCACGGCGCGGCGCTTGGTGCGCATGATGGCATTGGCCACCGCCGGCTGCGACACGATCACCTCCTGCGCGTCGGCGGGCAAGTCGATGATGACCGACTTGTTCATGCCCATGCTGACGTCCTTGCTGCCGCCGAACGCCTTGCCGGAGATGCTGATATGCGTCACCTCGGCGCCCTGGGCATTGCCGAGCGCCAGCGGTGCGAGGCCAAGCAGCGCCCCGAGCACCGCCGCGATCGCGGTGAGCTTCAGCGTGTCGCCGAGCAGGCGACGGAAGTCCATTGAGGGGGTGGGCGACATGACGGGGTCCTCGCGCATCACTGATCCACCTCGGAGTCAGCAGCCTGGTCTGCATCTTCGTCGTATGAGGCGTTGCCGACGGCCGCGTCCGCCTGCCGGCTGGACATCACGTCCACGTCCCGGCCGAACCGGATCAGGCGGATCGCCCGGTTCACGCCATTGTTCTGCTGCCGCACCTCGCCGCTCACCTGGGCGTAGTCGGCGATCGAACGCAGCACCAGCGACAGGGTGCCGATGCGGCTCGAGTTGATCACCAGTTCACCCTGGGCCGGGTCGAGCTCGAGCGTGGCGATGGCATTGTCCTGGAACACGCTGGAACGCGGATCTTCCGGATCGGGTGTCTCGCCGGTGGTGCCGGCTTCGCCAAGGCGCAGGCCGATGGCCAGCACCTTGATGTTGGACAGGATCGTCTCCGAGACCGTGCCGCTGGTGCCGGGACGGCTGAGCACAAGGTCGACGCGATCGTTGGGCATGATGTAGCCGCCCGAGGCGGAGGCCGCCGCCACCTGCACGGAGACGGCGCGCATCCCCTTGGCGAGGACCGCGGACAGGTAGCCCTGGTCGGAGCGCACCAGCTTCTGCTGCATGATCGGCTCGCCGGGGAAGAACTCGAAGCGGGCGACGGCCCCCTTCATCTCGATCAGCGCATCGGGCAGGGCGGTCTTGGTGACATACTCGGGCCGGACGGCAAGCTCCGGCCAGTCCTGCCACTCGATCGTCTCTTCGGTGAGGCGCTGGCCGACCCCGATGGGCAGCTTGGCAACGAGGATCTGCTCCTTGGCCTCTTCGACGACCTTGGTGGGGCCCTCAACAACCACCTGTTCGGGACTGTCGTTGCGAGTCGCCAGAAAGGCCGCCAGACCACCAGCCAACAGGGCCACCAGCAGCAAGATGAGGCGCGACGCTCGCATCGGCTATACTCCGGGACAATAGACGCAAAGGCGTCCGACTACTCAGTCCCCGACTATCCGGGCAAAGGGTCAAAGTTTGGTTAATCGATGCTTGTCAATTACGGTTAACGGGCAGTTCCCGAACCGGATCTGGCCACGAAATGCTGGAAGATGATGCTGTCGGAATAGACCAGCAGGCCGGCTGCGGCGAGAGCGATGCCATAGGGGACGCCCGATTTGCTGTCGTGCAGGCGGTCGATCCAGGCAACCCGGCGCAGCCGCTCGGGCAGCGGCCAGCGCCGCGCCGCCAGCAGGATGAGGGTCAGTGCTCCCCCGAGCAGGGACGCGTACACGAGGTAGGGCAGCATCATCCCGAAGCCGAGCCACAGCGTTGTCGCGGCCACCAGCTTGGCATCGCCGCCGCCGATCCAGCCGAAAGCGAAGAAGGCAAACGAGAAGACCAGCACCAGCGCGGCACAGGCCAGATGCATGCCGATCGTCTCGAGCGGCATGCCGATGACGAGCGCGAGGACGAAGAAGCCGGCAATCACCAGCAGCACGAGGCGGTTGGAGATCCGCATGGTCAACAGGTCGGACGACGCGGCGAGCGCCATCAGCAGCGGGAAGACCAGGAGTGCGACGACGGAGAGGGCGGGTGGCATGGACCGACTGGTTCACGGGGTGGCCGGTCGACCGGCGCCGCGCCAGCTTGGCCGAGCATGGTTAACAAACCCCAAACAACAAAGGGGGCGCGGGCCCCCTCTGGAATTCGCAGCGATACCGGGTTCGATATCAGGTCGTCGAAGCGCTGTTGAGCTTCGTCGAGATCTTGTTGAACAGGCCGGAGAGGCTGCCACCGAGGGTGGTCGCGGCCGCGATGATGCCAACGGCGATGAGCGCGGCAATAAGGCCGTATTCGATCGCAGTGGCGCCGGACTCGTCATTCACGAAACGAGCGACAGTGTTCATAATTTGGGCTCCTTGCACACGTCATTCTGTGACAGCATCGCTGGATGCGTCAGCACCGTTCGACACATCGAACATGGCCTTACGCTAGCCGGCACGTCTTGATTTTGGGTTAATCGGAAATCGCTGAAAGGCCCACGCACCGGGGCTTTCACGCACGGTCAACAAAGTGTGACGGTGCTTTTTGCAAGTCTATCGATGCTCGGGAGATGCCCGGATTCCGGCGCCAAAGTTCCGATCGCGAACAATATGATCGAGGCCTGTGCGGCGCCGTTTGCCAATTGTTCACCATTCCGCGCAACACTTGGTTCAGCGTATTCCTCATGTGAGCCGAGGTTCCTTCCGATGATCCGCAAGAGTCTGGCGGTCCTGACGTGCCTTCTGGCCCTCGCCGCTTCGGCGCCCGCAGCGATTGCCGAGGGGGCTCCGGTCAGCGTCAAGGTCAACATGGCACGCATCCTGAGGATCAATGCCCCGGCGGCGACCGTGATCATCGGCAATCCCGGCATTGCCGACGTCACCATCCAGGACCCGCAGACCCTGGTGCTGACCGGCCGGAGCTACGGACAGACCAACCTGATCGTGCTCGACAGCATGGGCAATCCGATCGCCGACACGCTGGTCGAGGTGGTGCAGGATCTGGCGAACGTGGTGACGGTGTTCATGGGCGACAAGCGCGGCACCATGGCCTGCTCGCCGGTCTGTCAGTCGGTCATCATGCTGGGCGACGACAGCGATTTCACGTCCGACGCGGTCGGCTCGGCATCGTCCGTTGCCGCGATGGCAGCCGGCAGCAACTAGGCCATTGTCCGGTTCGCGCGAAATCGCTTCCTCTCACTAACCAATGCTTAGGTCAGCGTCCGTAACATGCGGACATGGCGCGAACCCGACCCCTGCTGCGGTGGCTGTTGACGCCGGCATTGCGCCGGGGCCGTGCCTTCGCGCGCGACGATCGCGGCGTCACCGCGATCGAGTTCGCCATTCTGGCACTGCCCTTCTTCACGATCATTGCGGCCATCCTCGAGACCAGCCTGGTGTTCTTTGCCGGGCAGATCCTCGACAGTGCCGTACAGGACGCCGCGCGCCTGCTGCGCACCGGGCAGGCCCAGAACGCCAGCTATACCTCGAGCAACTTCCGCACCGCGATCTGCAACGGCCTTTATGGCATGTTCAACTGCGCCAACCTGCGCATCAAGGTCTCGGTGGTCTCCACCTTCACCAATGCAACCACGAGCTACCCGCTCCCCACCGGAACAAGCTGCACGCCGTCGAGCTGCGACTGGACCATGTCGGAAAGCTACGCGCCCGGCGCCGGCGGTGACGTGGTGCTGGTGCAGACCTACTACAAGTGGCCCACCGTGGTGCGCCTGCCAGGCTTCAACCTGCAGGATCAGCCGGATGGCACCCGCCTGCTCGGCGCGGTTCGCGTCTTCAAGAACGAGCCATTCTGATGCGGGAGAGACCGAAACGACTGTTCGTCAGGCTGGCCCGGGAGGAACGGGGGGTCGCGGCCGTCGAGTTCGCCCTGATCCTGCCGCTGCTGATCCTGCTCTATTTCGGTACGGTCGAGGCCGCGTCGCTGTTCACCGTCGATCGCCGGGTGGCCACCGTCGCCAGCACGATGGCGGACCTCGTCTCGCGCGAAAAGAAGTCGATCAGCCAGGGCAGCACCCTCGCGAACTACTTCCAGGCGGCAAACGGCATCATGCAGCCGTATCCGACCACCAGTCTGAAGCAGGTGGTGACGCTGCTCAAGATCACCTCCGCCGGTGTGACCACGGTGGTGTGGAGCGTCGGCTACAATGGCGGTGTCGCCCGGACGGCCACCGCTTCCTACAACCTGCCCGCCTCCAGCCAGATCAACCAGCTCGCCCGGACCAATGGCTACCTGGTCATGTCGGAGATCTCCTACCCCTACAAGCCATTGTTCGGCATGGTGATTTCAAATACGGTCAACCTGTCGCGCACGGAGTACTTCCTGCCGCGCTACGAGGACAAGATCGACCTCGTCAGCTAGGCCCGTCGCCGCTTGCCCCGGCCTGCCCCCCATGCGATAGGCGAGCTTTGGACAGCGAGGCCCCGCATGCACGACACCCTGATCCCGGTTTTCGACCTTGGCGGCGTCTTCGTCGACTGGAACCCGATGCACCTGTTCCGCAAGCTCTTCGATAGCGAGGAGGAGGCCCAGTGGTTCCAGGACAATATCTGCACCAAGGACTGGAACCTCGCGTTCGACGCCGGCGATATCTACGCCGAAGGGGTGGCGCGGCTGATCACCCGGCATCCACGGTACTGGCGGGAGATCCAGGCCTATGATGTGCGCTGGAAGGAGACGCTGGGTGAGTTCATCCCGGGCACCATCGCCATCCACGACGAACTGATCGCCGCCGAGATTCCCACCTTTGCCATCACCAACTTCTCGTGGGAGAAGTGGATGAGCTGCCTCGGCGAATGGCCCTTCCTCGAGAAGTTCGACGGCGTGGTCGTCTCCGGACTCGAGGGGCTGGTCAAGCCCGATCCGCGCATCTACCGGGTGTTTTGCGAGCGCTACGGCATGGCGCCCGAAAGCTGCGTGTTCATCGACGACAGTGAGCCCAACGTCGTGTCGGCACGCAAGTTCGGCATGCATGCCGTGCACTTCACCGATCCCAAGGCGCTGCGCAAGGAACTGATCGGGCTCGGGTTCCCGCTCCAAAAGCAATAGCAGGGCCCGAGGGAAGCCGGCGCGTGACGCAGCCTCCGGCCCCCGGCGGCCATCGGCCCCGGGCGATGTCAAAGAGCGCTGCCCGTTTCTCGGGCAGTTGGGCGGGACCGGCGCGGTTGGGCCACGCGGGTAGTCCGCAATTAATGAACGGCCGTCGCCGCGCCGGTCCTTCCGGGGTCTGAGTTGAACCGGTCGCCATGAGGGAGCGTGTGCGGCTGGTGCGCTCCACGTCCTGTTGCCAGGCCGGGACCCGACCAGTCGACCGGTTGCCCATGGCTTCGGCCCGCCACCGGACGGCTCCGGCGACCCCCGAAGCTCCCGGCCAGCCGTCCGTACGCGACCGCGCCCGTGCCGGGAACCGAAGCAGTATCGCACAGCCCGGCGCGGCGGGGATAACTCGGGGACGAGTTGCGGAAGTCCGGTGAGGGATCAATGGGTTGCGGGGGGGCGTGCTGAGCCCGGGAGGCTGTGGCGCACCCCCTCCCGGCCTCCCCCGTCGAGGGGGAGGAGAAGGGGGGAGAGCCGCTTCGGTCCCGACCACATTCAACGCCATTTGCGGCGGCCCTACACCACGGGAAGGTGAAGGCGGGATTTGGGGCATGGTCCGGGAGGCTGCGGTGCCCTCCCCGGCCCCCCGTCGAGGGGAGGGGAGGGGGCGCGACCCCGACCTCAGGCCGGGGTGAACGTCAGGGCCAGCCCGTTCATGCAGTAGCGCAGGCCGGTCGGCTGCGGGCCGTCGGTGAAGACGTGCCCCAGATGCCCGCCGCAGCGACGGCAATGCACCTCGGTGCGGGCATAGCCGAGCTTGTAGTCGGTCGATTCGCCCACCGCATTGTCGAGCGGCTGATAAAAGCTCGGCCAGCCGGTACCGCTCTCGTACTTGGTGGCAGCGTCGAACAGCGGCAGTTCGCACCCGGCACAGGCAAACACGCCGGCGCGGTGCTCGTGGAGCAGGGGGGATGTCCCCGGGTACTCGGTGGCCTCGTGGCGCAGCACCTCGAACACCTGGGGCGGCAGCCTCGCCTTCCATTCCTCCTCGGACATGGACACCTCGAAGCTGCCTTCGGCAGCAATGCTGCCGCCCATCGGGCGCAAGGCCGCCACGGCGGCCCCAAGCGCGAGAAGCGCGGTGCCACCGAACAACACGGAACGACGATCGATCTGCATGTGAGAGCCTTTCGTTGAGCAAGCTTAGTCCCGCCCGGGCGGCCTGTGCACCTCAAAAGCACGTGTCCCACCCTCAAGGCGGGCGGGACACGGCGGGCGTCCGACGATCAGTTCGTCGTCCACGGCGCAAGGTTACATCTTGGGCAGCAGCACCTTGTCGATGACGTGGATGACGCCATTGGACTGGATCACGTCGGCGATCGTGACCTTTGCGACGCCGCCGGTTTCATCGGTGATCGTCACCATGCCGTTGTCCGCCTTGAGCCAGAGCTTGCAGCCACCGACGGTGTCGACCTCGTGCGTGCCGCCATCATCCATCGCCATCTTGCCGATATCGGCGGCAAGGGCTCTGGCCGGGATCACGTGGCAGGTGAGGATCCTGGTCAGCTGGTCCTTGTTCTCGGGCTTGAGCAGCGTGTCGACCGTGCCGGCCGGCAGCGCGTCGAAGGCGGCGTTGGTCGGCGCGAAGACGGTGAACGGGCCAGGGCCCGACAGCGTCTCGACGAGGCCGGCAGCCTTCACGGCCGCGACCAGCGTGGTGTGGTCAGGCGAGGTCACGGCATTGTCGATGATGTCCTTGTTCTCGTACATCGGCATGCCGCCGACCATCGGGTTCTCGGCGTGGGCGACGCCGGCAATGGCGGTGACCGAAAGCATGGCGGAGACGGCGAGCAGGCGCAGGGTGGAGAGTGTCATCTGTTGTCCTTCCTCTGGCTTCCGCGTTGATCGCGGCAAGGCGGACGAAGTTACGGGGGCGCGATCGAGGGAGTTTCAGCCGCCCGGACCATGGCCGATCACGATGTCTTGGCTGCCGCCGAGTGATCCGAACCGGGCTCCGGCGCGTTCGCGCGTGCCGCGGTCGCCGCCGGCTAGATCGGTGTCGCTGCACCCTTGGCGACGATCGGCCCGGTCGGCGAACCACTCGGCGAGCCGCCCCTCGGCTCGAGCGAAATGGCGAGCACCGTACCCTCGCCGAAGCCGTCCAGCACATCGGGGCTGAGCCTGATGTCGCTGCGCGTCATGGCCGGGATGATGCCCATCGACACCGGCGCCGCCGATCCCTTTATGGCCCAGAGCTCGAAATCCCTGTCCGGGACGGACGGGCCCGACAGCGCAGTGAGTCGCAGGCTGCCGGTCGCCGGATCGAACAGGGCCACGACGCTGACATCGGAGCCCTGTTCGCTCAGGGCGGCGACCAGCTGTCTGGCAAGAAGCTGCGGGTCGGGCCGCGGCGGCTGCAGCAGGTTGAACCCCACGGCCAGCATCGCCACCACGAGGCCGGCGCCGGCGAGGCCCCGCCACAGCGGCAACGAGTCCCACCAGCCGCTGCGAGGCGCCGGGGCGCCGAACAGCCGCCGCTCGATGGCCGGGAGGGTCCGGCCCGGCGGCAGAACTTCGGCGAACTCGGCATCCAGGCTCGCCAGCCGCGCCTGCCACAGCCCGAGTTCGGCGGCGAGCGCCGGCTCGGCCGCGATGCGTCGGGCGAGCGCCGCATGTTCGCCCGCATCGAGCAGGCCAAGCGCATACTCGGCGACCAGCACGCGATCGCCCTCCCCTGCCTCGCTTTCGCCCTCGCGGCTCATGCCGAAAGACACTCCCTGAGCTTGATGAGGCTCCGCCTCAACCAGGTTCGCATGGTGTTGAGCGGCACGCCGTGGCGCGTCGCCAGCTCGTCGTAGCTGAAGCCGTCGAGATAGGCTCCACGCACGCAGTCGGCCTTGTCGGCCTCGAGCGCCGCAAGGCAGGCCTCGATGCGGTCGCGCTCGGACCGGTCGATACTGGCCTGTTCGGGCGTCGGTCCGGAATCGGCGACTTCGCCCGCCGCCTCGAGGTCAGCGGCGGCCGGCTTCCGCGCGCGCAGCAGGTCGAGACAATGGTTGCGGGCCACCGCCACCAGCCAGCTGATCGGGCTGTAGCCGCCGGCCACATAGCGGTCGGCGCGCTGCCAGACCTTGACATAAACCTCCTGCAGCGCCTCCTCGGCCTCCGCCCGGTCTCTGAGGATACGCAGCGTCACGCCGAAAAGTTTCGCGCTGGTACGCTCGTAGAGGTCGCGAAAGGCCCTGCGATCGCGCAGGGCGACGCGTGCGATCAGCCGGGCGATGTCGGGCGGGCCGGAAGACATGCCGTCGACCCTAGCGACTCGCCCGGCAGCTGCCTAGCCTTGCGCCGTGTCACGAAAACACCGCGTTCGCGTGTTGAAGCGGCCGCCCCCGCAAAACCGCTTTTCCCGCGCTGCCAATGCGCTATAGGACGGAGTATCATGGATACGCAGCGCGCTATGCCCGACATCGAGAGCTTTTCCCGCGACGCGGCCGTCTTGAGCCAGGCGCTGCCCTACATGCAGCGCTACGAGGGCAAGACCGTCGTGGTCAAGTATGGTGGCCACGCCATGGGCGACATCGCGCTGGGCCGCGGCTTTGCGCGCGACATCGCGCTGCTGAAGCAGAGCAAGGTTAATCCGATCGTGGTGCATGGCGGCGGCCCGCAGATCGCCTCCATGCTCAAGAATCTCGGCATCGAATCGAAGTTCGAGGGCGGGCTGCGCGTCACTGACCAGCGCACCATGGACGTGGTCGAGATGGTGCTCGCCGGCTCGATCAACAAGGAGATCGTGGCGCTGATCAATGCCGAGGGCGAGTGGGCCATCGGGCTGTGCGGCAAGGACGGCAACATGGTCTTCGCCCGGAAGGCGGAGAAGAAGGTCAAGGACCCCGGCTCGAACATCGAGCGGCTGCTCGACCTGGGCTTCGTCGGCGAGCCGGTGGAAGTCGATCGCACGCTGCTCGACCTGCTGGCCCGTTCCGAGATGATCCCGGTGATCGCGCCGGTCGCGCCGGGTCGCGACGGCAACACCTACAACATCAATGCCGACACCTTCGCCGGCGCCATTGCCGGCTCGCTCGGCGCCAAGCGGCTGCTGTTCCTGACCGATGTCGACGGCGTGCTCGATGCCAACAGGCAGCTGATCCCCGAACTCACCATGCGCGACGCCAGGGCGCTGATCGCCGACGGGACGATTTCGGGCGGCATGATCCCCAAGGTCGAGACCTGTCTCGAAGCGCTGGAAAACGGCGTCGAGGGTGTGGTGATCCTCAACGGCAAGACCCCGCATGTGGTGCTGGTCGAGCTGTTCACCGCGCACGGTGCCGGTACGCTGATCGTGCGCTGAGCCCCGGCCGTGTCGGATGGCCCCGGAGCGTGCCCGAGGGGCACCTTCCTTCCGTGTCAGCCCTCGGCAGGCACCACGGGGCGGCCGCCCCCTGCCACCGGGGGCCTGATTCTGAGGAACGGCACGAGGATCACCACCAGCGAGAAGGCGACGATCTGGTAGATGATCGCCGGCGCCGCCGCTGTCGCATAGGCCGCCTTGGGCGGCAGGCCCGCCGCGAGATGGGCCGCGAGCAGGCTGAAGAAGATTTCCCCGACGATGGCGACGCCGATGGCGCCGCCGATCTGCTGGAAGGCCTGCAGCGCGCCCGACCCGGCACCGGCATCGCGCGGCGGCACGCCGGACAGCACCGTCTGGAACAGGCCCGAGAAGCCGAGCCCGAGCCCGAGCCCCGCGATGAACAGCGGCGGCAGGAAGGTGAGGTGCTCCGCCGTCTCGCCCAGGTTCGCGAACACGCTGTCGACCCAGGAGATCCCGAGGACCAGCAACGCCGCCCCCAGCCCCAGCCGGGTCCTCAGGTAGCGCTGTCCGAGCCGGCCGATGAACAGCGACACCACCATCACCCCGACCGAGAACGGCGTGTTGATCAGGCCCGACTGCAGCGGCGTGAAGCCATAGCCCTGCTGCAGGCTGAGCGAGATCACCATGAACATGGCGGGCACACCCGAGGCGAACAGGGTCGTGACCAGCAGTCCGAGCAGGTAGTTGGGATTGGTGATGAGGCTGTAGTTGAGCAATTGCGGCGCGCCGGCGGCGGCCCGGCGCCGCTCCCACAGCACGAACAGCGCAACGAGGACGAGCGACAGTCCGATCAGCCCGAAGGCCCAGGCCGGCCAGCCATAGGCACGGCCCTCGATGATCGGGAAGACCAGTGCCACGGTCGCCGCGCCGAACAGCCCGATGCCGACGAAATCGTTCTTGAGGTCGGGGTGGCCGGGGGTGCGCGGGATCAGGTACCAGCCGGCGACCACCGCGAGGACGCCGAACGGGATATTGACGAGGAAGATCGGCCGCCAGTCGAGCCCGCCGATATCGGCCCCGATCAGGACCCCCCCGACCAGCGGCCCGGTGACCGCGGCGAGGCTGGCGCTCAGCCCGAACAGCGAGAAGGCCTGGCCCTTCTCCTCCGGCGGGAAGGTGACCTGCGCGATGGCGAGAACCTGCGGCGTCATCACCGCCCCGGCGAGGCCCTGCAGCACGCGCGCGAAGATCAGCCATTCGATCGAGGGCGCGAGGCCGCAGAAGGCCGACGCTGCGGTGAAGGCCGCGACGCCGACAAGGAACATTCTGGTGCGGCCCACCACGTCGCCCAGCCGACCGAATGGCAGCAGCCCGAGCGCAAAGCTCAGCACATAGGCGGCGATCACCCATTCGATCTCGTTGGGACCGGCACCGAGGTCGCGTTCGAGGCTGGGCAGCGCAACATTGACGATGGTCACGTCGATCAGGTTCATGAAGCTGGCGAGCAGCAGCACGATGAGCGCCACCCAGCGGCGCGGGTCGGCGTCGGCCTTGCTGTGCGGCACGTGGAAGGCAGCGGTCATCAGTCCTGTCCTCGCCCACCGGCGGCGAAGCGCGAACCCGGGCAGGGCCGGGCGTAGCATCCCGGAGGGGCGGCAGCAATCGGCTGGTGGGACGGGGGTGACGCGCGCCACGGTCGGGAATGGAGAAGCGCCATGATGGATTTCATCGATCGACACTGGATGCTGCCCGGCGCCGTCGGGCCGGCCGTCTTCATACTGGGCGGCAGCTGGCTGCTTGCCGGGGCATTCGCCGCGCCGTAGCGGGTGACGCCGCGGCGGGAACGCGGTAGGCTGAGCAGATGAATGCATCGCCTCCGCCGCCCCGCACGCTGTCCCATGTCCGCGACTGGGTCTTCGATCTCGACAACACGCTCTATCCGCGCGAGTGCAACCTGTTCGCCCAGATCGACCTGCTGATCTCGGACTACATGGTGGGGGTGACGCGGCTGCCCTACGACGCGGCACGGCGGTTGCAGAAGGACTACTACCGCGACTACGGCACCACGCTGAACGGGCTGATGCAGCTGCACGACGTCGATCCCGACCACTACCTGTCGACCGTTCACGCCATCGACTACACGCCGGTGGCACCGCACGACGCGCTGGTCGCGGCGATCCGCGCCCTGCCGGGGCGCAAGTTCATCCTGACCAACGGCGATGTCGGCCATGCCCGCTCGGTGCTCGGCCGGCTCGGCGACGCGGACCGGCTGTTCGAGGACATCTTCGACATCCGCGCCATGAGCTACCGGCCCAAGCCCCTGCCGGAGGCCTACGAGGCGTTCTTTGCCATGCACGGCATCGACACGCAGAAGGCGGCGATGTTCGACGACCTCGAAAAGAACCTCGTCGTGCCGCACGAGACCGGCATGGTCACGGTGCAGGTGGTGGCGGGCGAGGACTTCGCCCATGACCAGGTCGACCCGTGGGAACTCGAGCGCACCGGCGGCGCGCACGTGCACCACGTCACCGCCGACCTTGCGGGATTCCTGACCCGGCTGCCGTGACGGCCGTTGCGCTCATGAGGCCAGCTTGACTTCCGGCAGGCCGTAGTGGGCGCGGATCACGTCCCAGCCTTCCCTGGCGCTGTCGACGACGGTGAACAGCTTGACGTCGTCGGGCGAGATGGTGCCGGCCTCCGCCAGCGCCTCGAAGTTGATGATCCGGCGCCAGAACTCGATGCCGAACAGCAGGAGCGGAATGCGCTCCATCCGGCCGGTCTGGATCAGCGTCAGGGTCTCGAAGAACTCGTCGAGTGTGCCGAATCCGCCCGGGAAGATGGCGACGGCGCGGGCCCGCATCAGGAAGTGGATCTTGCGCGTCGCGAAATAGTGGAAGTTGAAGCAGAGGTCCGGCGTCACGTAGCTGTTGGGTGTCTGCTCGTGCGGCAGGACGATGTTGAGGCCCACGGTCGGCGCCCCGACATCGCCGGCGCCGCGATTGCCGGCCTCCATCACCCCTGGCCCGCCGCCGGTCACCACGACGTAGTCGTGGTAGTCGAGTGCCTTCGAGGTCAGCGAGGCGTATTGGGCGAAGCGCCGCGCCTCGTCGTAGTAGCGCGAAGCCGCTTCGAGATTCTGCTTCTGCACCTCGTTGCGCGCCGCCCAGGCCGATTGCCCGGGCTCGGGAATGCGGGCGCCGCCGAACAGCACCACGGTGGAATTGATGCCGCGTTCGCGCAACCGGAACTCGGTCTTCAGGTACTCGAGCTGGAAGCGCACCCCGCGCGTGTCCTCGGAGGTGAGGAAGTCGTCATCGGCAAACGCCAGCCGGAAGGTGGGGGATTGCGTCTGTGCGGTCGAGGGGGCCTGCTTGGCCGCATCGATATCCTCGATCGAGGTGCGCAGCGAGGTGTGCCGGCGTCTGGCCATTCTGGCTCTCCGTGGTCTTGAGCCGGGATGGTTGCAGAACCGGGTTAAGGACAGGTGGCGGCGGCGCCCGTCCCCATCGATGCGCGGCATCGATTGACTCGGGTCGGCTTGCCGCTAATGTCCGCGCCGTCCAGCCCGGGAGAAGGCCCCTCATGTCGACCCACGCCGATCTTGCCCAGACCATCGATGCCGCCTGGGAGGCGCGCGCGGAAATCTCGCCGGCGACCGGTGGAGCCGTCCGCGATGCGGTGGACACCGCGCTGGACCTGCTCGATTCGGGCAATGCCCGGGTCGCTGAAAAGCTCGCCGACGGCAACTGGCAGGTGAACCAGTGGCTGAAGAAGGCAGTGCTGCTGAGCTTTCGCCTCAACGACAATGCGGTGATCCAGGGGCCAGGCGGCTCCACCTGGTGGGACAAGGTCCCGTCGAAGTTCGAGGGCTGGGGCGAGAACCGCTTCCGCGATGCCGGTTTCCGCGCCGTGCCCGGCTCGATCGTCCGCCGCGGCGCCTATATCGGCAAGGGCGTGGTGCTGATGCCCAGCTTCGTCAATATCGGCGCCTTCGTCGACGAGGGCTCGATGGTCGACGGCTGGGCGACCGTCGGTTCGTGTGCCCAGATCGGCAAGCATGTGCATCTTTCTGGCGGCGTCGGCATCGGCGGCGTGCTCGAACCGATGCAGGCCGGCCCCACCATCATCGAGGACAACTGCTTCATCGGCGCCCGCTCCGAGGTGGTCGAGGGCGTGGTGGTCGGCGAAGGCTCGGTGCTGTCGATGGGCGTCTATATCGGCGCCTCCACCAAGATCGTCGACCGTTCGACCGGCGAAGTGCACATGGGCCGTGTGCCGCCCTATTCGGTGGTGGTCTCCGGGAACCTCCCGGGCAAGCCCCTCCCCAACGGCCAGCCCGGCCCGAGCCTCTACTGCGCCGTGATCGTCAAGACGGTCGATGCGCAGACGCGTTCGAAGACCGGGATCAACGAGTTGCTCAGGGACTGAGCGGCCGCCGGAGGACGCACATGTTCAGCACGACAGGCATCGATCCCGTCCAGTTGCTCGCCGACCTGATCCGCTGCCCCTCGGTGACGCCGGAGGCGGCTGGCGTCTTCGACGTGCTGGAGGCGGCGCTGTCGCCGCTCGGCTTCACGCTGACCCGGCTGCGCTTCGAGGGCGATGGCTCCTACCCGGTCGACAATCTGTTCGCGACGCGCGGCAAGGGCGGTCGGCACCTGCTGTTCGCCGGCCATACCGACGTGGTGCCGCCCGGCGACGTGGCCACCTGGCGGCATCCGCCCTTCGCCGCCGAGATCGTCGATGGCGCGATCTACGGGCGCGGCGCGGCCGACATGAAGTCCGGCATCGCCGCCTTCATTGCGGCGGTTTCGGCGGCCGTTGCCGATGGCAGTGCCGACAAGGGCACCATCTCGCTCGCCATCACCAACGACGAGGAAGCCGACGCGATCAACGGCACCGACAAGCTGATGGCCTGGGCCGAGGCCATGGGGCATCGCTTCGATTTCGCCATCGTCGGCGAGCCGAGCGCCACGGCGCGGGTCGGCGACAGCATCAAGGTCGGCCGGCGCGGCTCGCTCAACGGCAGGCTCACCGTCACCGGCACGCAGGGGCATGTCGCCTATCCCGACAAGGCCAGCAACCCGCTGCCGGTAGCCTCGACGCTGGTGCTGGCGCTCACCGGCAAGCTCGATGACGGCAGCGAGCATTTCCCGCCCTCGAACCTCGAGTTCACCTCGATCGATGTCGGCAACGAGACGACGAACGTCATCCCGGCCGTGGTGCGGCTGCGCTTCAACGTGCGCTACAACGACCGCTGGACGCCCGAGACGCTCGGCGACGCCATCCGCGAAGTGATCGCCGCACAGGACCGGCGCGACTGCGAGGTGACCTTCGAGGTCGCGGGCCGGCCGTCGCGCTCGTTCCTCTCCCCCCTCGGCGGCGGGGTGGAGACGCTGATCGAGACCATCGCGCGCGCCACCGGTATTCCGCCGGAACTCTCGACGGGCGGTGGCACTTCGGATGCGCGCTTCATCGCCGCCTACTGCCCGGTGGTGGAATGCGGGCTGCCCGGGCCCGGCATGCACAAGGCGGACGAGAGTGTCCGCGTCGCCGATGTCGAGGCGCTGGCACGGCTCTACCGCGACTTCATGGCGGCATATCTGGGATGACGGCAGGCGGCCGGCTGCCGCGCGTCCCGGTCGGCATCGTCACATCGGCAAGCGACCACGCTTGTCACCACCGGGTCCCGGCTCTACATGCTGCACACCGGTGGCGAAGGGAATGCGGCGTGCCTCAATCGACTTCATCCTACCTTGCCGAGGCGCAGAGCGCTTTGCGGGGCATCTTCGCACTGCTGATCGGCGACAGGTCGGCGGCGCGCTACTACGACTTCTCGCGCGGCGGCATCGCCGGCAGCTTCATTGCCGTGCTCGGCGTGGCGGCCATTCAGCTGGTGGCACAGGCGGCGCTCGGCATCGGCGGACCCGGAGACATCACCCGGGGAGCGGTGCAGACAGCGATCATCTACGGCGCATTCATCGGCGCGAGCGGGGTCCTGCTGTCGCTGATCGGGCGGCGCGACGCCTTCCCGCCCTTCGTCGTGACCTACAACTGGACCAATGCGGCACTGACCATCCTGCTGCCGTTCCTGTTCATGACCGGGGTGGTGCCGACGCTGCTCATCACTTTCGTCATCACCTTCGTGCTGCTGATCAACATCGGGCGGCTGGTGATGACGCTGAAGGCCGGCCAGATTGCCATGCTGCTGGTGACCCAGATGATCGGCGGCCTCGCCGCCCTGATCATCGTGTCGGTGCTGTTCCCGGTCGGGCCCGCGGACCTGGGTCTGCTTCAGTAGTCGACCCCGGTCAGATAGAGCCCGTCGGGCGGTGCCAGCGGGCCGCACGCGGCCCGGTCGCGCGCGTCGAGCGCGGCGCGGAACCGGGCCGGGGCCCAGCGCCCCTCGCCCACCAGCTTCAGCGACCCCACCATCGAGCGGACCTGGCTGTGGAGGAAGCTGCGCGCCCTGGCGGTGACGACGATCGTCTCGGCCTGCCGCGAGACGCTGAACGCGTCCAGCGTGCGGATCGGCGAGTTGGCCTGGCACTCGGCGGCGCGGAAGGTGGTGAAGTCGTGCCTGCCCAGGATCAGCTGAGCGGCGGCTTGCATGGCCTCGGCATCGAGCCCGACCGGCACGTGCCAGACGCGTCCGTCCTCGAGCGCCGCCCGTGCACGGCGATTGAGGATGCGATACTCGTAGCGCCGGCCGATGGCCGAGAAACGGGCTTCGAAATCCTCCGCGGTCCGCGCCGCCTCGGTCACCGCCACCGGGTGTGGCTTGGTGTGGTAGTTGAGCGCCTCGCGGATCCGGAACGGATCCCACTCGCGGGAAAGATCGAAGCTGACCACCTGGCCGAGCGCGTGCACGCCGGCGTCGGTCCGCCCCGCGGCCTGGATGGCCGCCGCTTCGCCGGAAAAGCGCATGATCGCGTCCTCCAGCACCTGCTGCACCGACAGCGCGTTGGCCTGCCGCTGCCAGCCGCAGAAGGGTCGGCCGTCATACTCGACGATGAGCCGGTAGCGCGGCATCAGCCCGCCCGCTCGGGCAGCGGGCCGGCGCCGCGCAGGAAGGTCGGGGCGTCCATCGCGCCCTTGCCCTCGCGCTGCACCGTGACGAGGCGCACTGCGCCGGCGCCGCACGCGACGGTGAGGCCGGGCAGGATCGTGCCCGGTGCGGCAGTCCCCTCGGCCAGACTGGAGCGCAGGACCTTGACGCGGGTCGGCGTGCCGTTGAGCGCGAGTTCGAACCAGGCGCCGGGGAAGGGCGAGAGGCCGCGGATCAGGTTGTGCACCTCGCTCGCGGGCCTGGTCCAGTCGATGCGCGCCTCGGCCTTGTCGATCTTGGCGGCGTAGGTAACGCCCTCGCTCGCCTGCGGCGTGAAGCCGAGGCTGCCGCGCTCGAGTGCCGCGAGCGCCCGGCCCATCAGGTCGGCGCCGACCAGCATCATGCGGTCGTGCAACTCGCCCGAGGTCATGTCGGGGCCGATCGGCATTGCCTCGACAAGGCCGATCGGGCCGGTATCGAGGCCTTCGTCCATCCGCATCACCATGACGCCGGAGTGCTTGTCGCCGGCCATGACCGCGCGCTGGATCGGCGCCGCGCCCCGCCAGCGCGGCAGCAGCGAACCGTGCAGGTTGAGGCAGCCGAGCCGCGGCGCGGCGAGAATGGGAGCGGGAAGGATGAGGCCGTAGGCGACGACCACGGCGAGGTCGGCGTCGAGCGCGGCGAAGCCGGCCTGCTCGTCCGCGTTCCTGAGCGAGCGCGGGGTGCGGACCTCGATGCCGAAGCCCTCGGCGGCCAGGTGCACCGGCGACTTGCGCTCAGCCTGGCCGCGCCCGGCGGGTTTCGGCGCGCGGCTATAGACGGCCACGACCTCATGGCCGGAAGAGACGATCTCGGTGAGGGTGGGCACCGCGAACTCGGGCGTGCCCATGAAGATGATGCGCATCGATCGGCAGTCCTCGCACCGGTCGCCCCGGCGAAGGCAGGGGCCCATCCTGAGATGGTCCATAACCCTCGGTGGTTGATTGATCCAGCTCAGGATGGATGCCGGCCTTCGCCGGAATGACACCGTGAGGGTGGGCAGAGTCTACCCCGCGCGGCGCGCCTGCTTCTGGAACTTCTTGAGCACCCGGTCCCGCTTCAGCCGGCTGAGGTAGTCGATGTAGAGCACGCCATCGAGGTGATCGAGTTCGTGCTGGATGCAGATGGCGAGCCGGTCGCCTGCCTCGCGCTCGACGGTCTCGCCCTCGAGATTGGTGTAGCGGACCTTGATCTCGGCCGGCCGCTCGACCTCGTAGTAGAGCTCGGGGATGGAGAGGCACCCTTCCTCGGTGGTGACCGTGTCGTCCGAGTAGCTGAGGATCTCGGGATTGATCATGACGATCGGCGCCTTGGGCTCGTCGTCCTTGCTCAGGTCCATCACCACGATGCGGCGCAGTTCGCCCACCTGCGGCGCGGCAAGCCCGATCCCCGGCGCATCGTACATGGTGTCGAGCATGTCCTCAGCCAGTCGCCGGATCCCCTCGTCGATCTTGTCGATCGGCTCGGCAATGGCGCGCAGGCGCTCGTCGGGCAGGATCAGGATGGGGCGCTTGGCCATAGGCAGGGTCCTTTGCGGGAGATGCCGCTGAATATGGTATTTCCCGCTGCCCGGTCAACCGGCCGAAGGCGAACAAAAGGGAAACCGAATCGGATAGGTTTGCACCATGGATCGCGTGCTCATCACCGTCGGCGACACTGCCGTTACTCTCGAACAGGCGCTGCTCGGCAGTGCCGCATTGTTCGCGCTTCTGCTCGTCTCGGTGCTGGTGCTGGTGATCCGGCAGTCGGGCGCCCGGGCCGGCGAGGCGCAGCGGCTGCATGACGAGGCCGTCGCGGCCCGCGTCCGTTCCGAGGAATCCGAGCGCACCATCGCCGACCTGCTGCGCGTGCAATCGGAGATGACCGGCCGCATGCAGACCATGAGCGAGATCTTCGGCTCGCGCACTTCGGATCTGGCGCGGCTGGTCAACGAGCGGCTCGACAGCCAGGGCCAGCGCATCGGAGCGGTGGTGCAGGAGACCAACCAGCGCACCAACGAGAGCCTCGCCAAGCTGCAGGAGCGGCTGGCGGTGATCGACCGGGCGCAGTCCAACATCACGCAACTGAGCCAGGATGTGGTGTCGCTGCAGGCGATCCTCGCCAACAAGCAGACCCGCGGCGCCTTCGGGCAGGGCCGGATGGAGACCATCCTCGGCGACGGGCTGGCGCCGAATGCCTATGGCTTCCAGACGACGCTGTCGAACGGGCGTCGCCCGGACGCCATTGTCCACATGCCCAACGGCGCCCCGCCGCTGGTGATCGACGCCAAGTTCCCGCTCGAAAGCTGGCAGCGGCTGGCCGAGGCCGCGACCCCCGAGGAGTTGCGACTTGCCGCCAGCGGCTTCCGCACCGACATGGGCGTCCATATCAAGGCGATCTCGGAGAACTACCTGATCGCCGGCGAGACGGCCGACACGGCCTTCCTGTTCGTCCCGTCGGAGTCGATCTTCGCCGACCTGCACGAGAAGTTCGAGGACGTTGTGCAGCGCGCGCTCAGGGCCCGCGTGGTGATCGTCTCGCCGTCGATCCTGATGCTTTCGGTGCAGGTTGTGCAGGCGCTGCTGCGCGACGTGAGGATGCGCGAGGAGGCGCACCGCATCCAGAAGGAAGTGCGCGAACTGCTTGCCGATGTCGGCCGGCTCGACGAGCGGGTGCGCAAGCTGCAGACCCACTTCACCCAGGCCGCGAGCGATATCGGCGACATCGTCACCTCCTCGGGCAAGGTGACGCGGCGCGGCGAGCGCATCGAGGCGATGGAGTTCGACGACCCGGTGCTGCCGCAGCGCCTCGCCGGCGAGTAGTCAGCCGACGACGCGCAGCGGCGGCCGCGCACCGCCGTCCAGATGGGCGCGCCGTCCCGACGTCTGTTCGGCGAAGTGTTCGATCCCCTGCGGCCGGCCGATCAGGAATCCCTGGACGCTCGCGCAACTCTCGCGCCGCAGGAAGTCGAGTTCCTCCTGCCGCTCCACCCCCTCGGCGACGACGGGGATGTCGAGACCGGCGCCGAGCCCTAGGACAGCTCTGACGATCGCCGCCGACTGCCGATTGTGGTCCACATCGCGGATGAAGCTCCGATCGACCTTGAGTCTCGAGAACCGAAAGGTCCGCAGGTTGGCCAGCGACGAATAGCCGGTGCCGAAGTCGTCCATGGCGACGCGGATGCCGAGGGCGCGGATCGCCTCGAGAGTCTCTGCCGCCCGCCCGGCGTCGCGGACCAGCGCCGTTTCGGTGATCTCGATTTCGAGCCGGGACGGATCGAGCCCGGATCGCGCGAGGATGTCGCGTAGCGTCCCCACGAAGTCGGCCGCGTGAATCTGCACCGCCGAGACGTTGACGGCGACCTCGAGCGGCGCCGTCCAGCGCGCCGCTTCCCGCGCTGCGGCGCCGAGCACCCACTCACCGATCTGCAGGATCAGCCCGCTCTCCTCGGCAATCGGGATGAAGTCGGCCGGCGAAATCTCGCCACGCTCCGGGTGGGTCCAGCGCAGCAGCGCCTCGAAGCCGGTGAGCCGGCCCGACCGGATGTCGACTTGCGGCTGATAGACCACCCGCAGCTGGTTGCCCTCGAGCGCCAGGCGCAGGTCCCGCTCGAGTGCCAGGCGGTCGCGCAGCTCCGCCCCCATCTGCGCCTGGTAAAAGCGCCGGGTATTGCGACCCTCCTGCTTGGCCCGGTAGAGCGCGGTATCGGCCTGAAGCATCAGTTGCTCCGCGTCGGCCGCCGTGTCGGGGAACAGGGCGATGCCGATCGATGCGCCGATGCCGGGGCCGGTCGTCACCGATCCGTTGTCGCGGCGGAAGGCATCGAAGACCGCGTCGGCCAGCTGCGCTGCGCCCTCCGGGGTGCCGCGATCGGCGAGGATGATGGCAAACTCGTCGCCACCAAGCCGGGCGGCCAGTCCGCGCTTGCCGATGGTCGCTTGAAGGGCCGCGCCGACCCGCTGCAGCAGCGCGTCCCCGGCAGGGTGGCCGAACAGGTCGTTGACCTCCTTGAAGCGATCGAGATCGATGCACAGCACGGCCAGCGTCTGCCCCCGGCGTCGCGCATGCTGCGATCCCGGCCTCGAGCCTCCTGGCTGAAGCGGGCACGATTGGGCAGGCCGGTCAGGTGATCGTGATGGGCGAGGTAGCGGATGTGCCGCTCGGCCTGCCGGCGTGCGGTGAGGTCACGGACGGCGACCACCACGTGCGGCGCGCCGTCGAACGAGACTGGCCGCTGGATCACCTCCACGCTCAGGTTGCCGCCGGTGCCGAGAGCGAGTTCGGTTTCGAGCGGCGCGCCCGGGTGTTCGGCCAGTGCGGTGCAGGCGGTCGGGCTCAGCAGGGACTCGAGGGGGCGTCCGGCAATTGCGTCCTGAGTGAGCCCGGCGAGCTCGAGGAAGCTGGCGTTGGCAGTCACGACGCGCCCGGCCCTGCACACGATCAGGCCTTCGACGGCCGCATCCGCCAGCGCGCGCATCCGTTCTGCCTCCGCGGCGGCCCGGCGACGCTCGCGCAGGTCGAGCCCGATGCCGCCCAGCGCCATGAGCAGGATCAGAGCCGACACCGTCGCGACCACCAGCGACAGCCATTCCGGCGTGCGGTCGGCTTCCGTAACGATCGCGAAGCAGTCGCCGAGGCCGCTCGCCGCCATGGCGGAGAAGTGCATCGAGACGATGGCCATGGTCAGCAGCACTGCGCCGGCGAGGCGCCCGCGCAGCGCAGCGTGACGGGTGCCGACCAGCATGGCAGCGGCGCCCAGGCCCATGCCGAGCAGCAGCGAGGCGGCCACCAGCGACGGGTCCCAGGTGATGCGTCCGCCCAGCAGCAGCGCCGCCATCCCGACATAGTGCATAGCGGCAATGCCGACACCCACCACCATGCCGCCCAGCATCGCATCGAGCGCGCCGTCGCCGACCGTGGCGAACCACAGTCCGCCGCCGACGATCGCGATCGCCACAGCCAGCGACACCAGGGTGATCGGCAGATCGTAGCCGGTCGGCATGCCGGCCGAGAAGGCGAGCATGGCGATGAAGTGCGTCGCCCAGATGCCGAATCCGACCGCGATCGCGGCGATCGCCAGCCAGACCAGGTGCATGGGCCCGTGCGTCCGGCGCGCATGGGCGATGAGGGTGATGCCGGCAAAGGCCGAGAGGGCGCAGACCACTGTCGCCAGCGCGACAAGCCGGAGGTCGTGACTTTCGAGAAGCTGCAAGGCAAGTGCGGACACGGCGGGACCGGATCAAAGGTGAACTCACGCCCAGTCATGGCGGCCGATGCCGAATGCGAACTTGATCTGGATCGAACAGCCGGGGCGAAGTCGGGTCCGATCTGCCGGCGCGGTTAACCGGCCCGAAGCGGCCCGCTACGTGTTGGTGCCGGTGTACGCGCCCCCGGGGCGCTCACGTCCGCTCACGATCCCGTCAGGTGCCGACAAACTGCAGCACTGCCGTCCTAGGGTCGCAGCGGAGACACGAAGGAGAACGTGATGAGCAATCGTGCCGACGAGAGCCCGAAGATCACTCGGGAGATGATCAACCTTTTCGACGACTACACCCACCTGAGCCTCGACCGGCGGCGGTTCATGGACCACCTTGCCAAGCTCGCGGGTTCGATGAGCGCCGCAACCGTCGCCGCCGCGATGATGGCCTCGAACAGCAAGGCGGCGGGCCTCGTGGCCGAAAACGATGCGCGGCTCGTGCTGGGCGACATCAGCTATCCCGGGGCCAGGGGCGACATGCAGGGCTATCTCGCCCATCCCGTCGCGGGCGGACCCTTCGGCGCGGTGATCGTCGTGCACGAGAATCGCGGCCTCAACGCCCATATCCGGGATGTGACACGGCGCGTGGCGCTCGAGGGCTACCTGGCGCTGGCGCCGGACTTTCTGTCCGACCTCGGCGGCACGCCAACCGACGAGGAAGCGGCCCGCCCGATGTTCCAGACCCTGTCGGCAACCGACGTCGCCGCCAATGGCGTCGCGACCGTGACGTTCCTCGCCGGCCATGAGAAGTCCAACGGCAAGGTCGGCGCGATGGGCTTCTGCTGGGGCGGCGGCACCGTCAACAACCTCGCCGTCGCCGCGCCCGATCTCAGGGCCGCGGTGCCCTACTATGGCGGCCAGCCCAACCCGGAGGCGGTGCCGGCCATCAAGGCCCGGCTGATGGCGCATTATGGCGGGCTCGATGAGCGCATCAATGCCGGCATCCCTGCCTTCGAGGCGGCGCTGAAGGCCGCCGGCGTCGACTACCAGATCTTCATCTACGAAGGCGCCAACCACGCCTTCAACAACGACACCTCGGAGGCGCGCTACGACAAGCAGGCGGCCGACCTCGCCTGGAGCCGGACGATGGAGCTGTTCCGCGAGACGCTGGGATAGCGGCTAGATCCGGGTGCGCGCCTTCAGCGCCTGGCTGAGGGTGCCTTCGTCGAGATAGTCGAGTTCGCCCCCGACCGGCACGCCGTGGGCGAGCCGGGTGATCCTGACCCCGCTGGGCGCCAGACGATCGGTGATGTAGTGCGCCGTGGTCTGGCCCTCGACGGTGGCGTTGACGGCGAGCACGATCTCCTCGAACTCCGGCGCCCGCTTCAGCAGCGCATCGATGCTGAGATCGTCGGGGCCGATGCCGTCGAGCGGCGACAGCACTCCGCCCAGCACGTGGTACTTGACCGCCCCCACCCCGGCGCGCTCCAGCGCCCACAGGTCTGCGACGTCCTCGACCACGATGAGCAGCCCGCTGCCGGCGCGTCGCGGGTCGGCGCAGACGTGGCAGGGCGAGCGGGTGTCGACATTGCCGCACACCTCACAGACCGTCACCGCTTCGACGGCGCGCTCAAGCGCCGCCGCCAGCGGGACCATCAGGGAATCCTTCTTCTTGATCAGTTGCAGCACCGCGCGGCGGGCCGAGCGCGGCCCCAGCCCCGGCAGGCGCGCCAGCAGCAGGATCAACTGTTCGATTTCCGGTCCGGCGGTCGCCATGGTTACGCTCGAATGCCCGCAGTGGTCCGGTGGGTGGGGGAGCTACGCACCACTCAGAACGGGAACTTCATGCCGGGCGGCAGTGGCAGGCCGGCGGTCATTTCCTGCATCCTGGCGTTCATCTCGGTCTCGGCCTTGGCGCGGGCATCGTTGTGGGCGGCAAGGATCAGGTCCTCGAGCACCGCGACGCTGTCCTCCTTGAACAGGTCGGGATCGATCGTCAGCCCCTTCATGTCACCCTTGAGGGTGAGCGTCACGGTGACCATGCCGGCACCGGACCGCCCCTCGACGGTCATCTCGGAGATCTTGGCCTGGAACTCCTGCATCCGCCCCTGCATCTCCTGGGCGGCCTTCATCATGCCCATCAAGTCCTTCATTCCTCGTCATCCTCATCACTGTCGCGGAGGGCATCCGCATAAGCCTCGATCGGGATCTGTTCTTGCCTGACGTTGACCCGGACCGTCGCCCCCGGGAAGGTCTCGAGGATCGCCTGCACCAGCGGATCCTGGTGCGCCTGCTCCCGCACCTGCTGGTGCTGCTCCTCGCGCTGCTCGCGTATGGTCGGCACGTGCCGCGCATCGGTCTTCAGCGTGATCAACCACTGCCGGCCGGTCCAGGTCCTCAGCCGGGCGGAAAGCGTCTGGATGATGCCGGGATCGGCTCCCTCGACCAGCGCCACCTCGAGCCGTGCTTCGCCGATCGACACCGGCCTGAGCGCGGATTCGAGGGCGTGCTTGACGATGAGGTCACGCTTTTCGCCGGCGAGCGCCACCAGTTCGGCGTAGCTGCGCGGATTGGCAAGAGCCTGTGGTGCCGCCGCTGGCACGGGTACCGGGGCGGTGAACTGCGGCACCTCGGATCTGACCGCCTGCGGTCCGTTGCCCGGGCCGCGCGGCACCGGCGCCGTCTGGGCGGGAGCGGCGGCAGGCTGGTTCTGCAGCCGGGCGATCACCTCGTCGGGTGTGGGCAGATCCGCCGCATGGGCGAGGCGCACCAGCACCATCTCCGCCGCCTGCAGCACATTGGCCGCCTTCTGCACCTCGTCATAGCCCTTGAACAGCACCTGCCAGGTGCGGCTCAGCGCCCGCATGCCGAGCCTTGAGGCCAGCAGGGCGCCGCGACTGCGCTCGTCGGGGGTGAGTGAAACGTCGTCGGCTGCTGCCGGCACCACCTTGATACGGGTGACGAGGTGGGTGAAGTCGCAGAGGTCGGCGACGATGGTCTGCGGATCGGCACCGGCGTCGTACAGTTCGCGCAGCGTGCCGAGCGCCGCGGCGATGTCGCCCGCCATCAGGGCCTCGAACAGGTCGATCGTCCGCGACCGGTCGCCTAGGCCGAGCATGGCCTTGACGGTGGCGGCGGTGACCTTGCCGTCGCCATGCGAAATCGCCTGGTCGAGCAGCGATTGATTGTCGCGCACCGAGCCCTCGCCGGCGCGCACGATCATGGCCAGCGCCTCGGGCTCGTACTCGATGCCCTCCTTGGCCAACAGGTCGACGAGATGCGCGGTCATGATCTCGGGCGGCACCCGGCGCAGGTCGAAGCGCATGCAGCGCGACAGGATCGTCACCGGCACCTTGCGGATTTCGGTGGTGGCGAAGATGAACTTCACGTAGGGCGGCGGCTCCTCGAGCGTCTTCAGCAGCCCGTTGAAGGCCGCCGTCGAGAGCATGTGCACCTCGTCGATGATGTAGACCTTGTAGGGCGCCGAGACCGGCCCGTACTTCACCGAGTCGATAATTTCGCGGATGTCGTTGATGCCGGTGTTCGACGCGGCATCCATCTCAACCACGTCGACATGGCGGCCTTCGATGATGGCGCGGTCGTGAATGCCTTCCTTGTCGAAGTCGAGGGTCGGGCGACGCCCCGTCTCGTCCTCGTAGTTGAAGGCGCGGGCGAGGATGCGGGCGGTCGTGGTCTTGCCGACGCCGCGCACCCCGGTGAGGATGAAGGCGTGGTGGATGCGTCCGGTGCGGAACGCATTGCGCAGCGTCTGCACCATGGCGTCCTGCCCGATGAGCGCGGCAAAGCTCAGCGGCCGGTACTTCCGCGCCAGCACCAGATAGGGCGAAGTCGCAGCCGGAGCGGCGGGCGCGGGCACATCGTCGGGGAACATTCCGTCAGCCATGGCAGTGCATATAGCGAGCGCACGCCCGCTTCGCAAAACCTCATCCCGGAGAAAGCCGGGAACCGGTCGAAAAATGTGGGGAATGGAGGAGGCTGGCAACGACCCGTGAGGATCTCGTTAGGGCTGCTTCCTTCCGGACCTGACCCGGTTGGCGAGGAACACGTCCGCGCCAACCTCCCGGCGCCCTATATGGCGGCGCTTTGCCCCGATGGCAAGGCCTTCGGGGGAACCGCATCGCGGCCTGGCGCGATCCTGCCGCTGCGCCACCCACTTGCGCGGCGCGGCGAAGCGCTCCAGATCTGGAGAGCCATGAAGCTCACCATCATCCAGACTGGCGACGTGCCGGCGGCGCTGCGGCCCAGGTTCGGCCCCTATCCGCCGATGTTCTCGCGCATGTTCGAGGCGGCCGGGGTCGCCTTCGACTACGAAGCCGTGCCGGTCTGCGACGGCGCCGCCTTTCCCGAGCCGGCGCAGCTCGAGGCGATCCTCATCACCGGCTCGGCGGCCGGGGTCTACGACGATTTCGCCTGGCTCGCGCCGCTGCGCGCCTTCATTCGCAGGGCCTATGCCGCCGACACCCCGATGCTGGGCATCTGCTTCGGCCACCAGATCATGGCCGATGCACTGGGCGGCGACGTGCGCAAATCGGATAAGGGCTGGGGCCTCGGCCGGCACACCTATGGCATCGCCAGCCGGCCGCCGTTTCTCGCCACCGACCTGCCGGAACTCGCCATCGCGTGCTCGCACCAGGATCAGGTGATCACCCCGCCGGCCGAGGCCGAGGTGTTCCTCGCCTCCCGGTTCACGCCGAATGCCGGGCTGGCCTACCGCAACGGCCGGGCGCTGAGCCTGCAGCCGCACCCCGAGTTCGATGACGACTACACCGTGGCGCTGGCCGAGCTCCGCCGCGGCAAGGCCCCGGACGAACTGATCGACACCGCATTGGCCTCGGTCGCGACGCCCTCGCACAGCAGGGACGTCGCGGGGTGGCTGGGGAATTTCCTCTCGCGGTGATGCCAAGGACCACGGCGCTCCGGGCGTCGAACTGCAACAGGCCGCGCCCGCGCCCCTGCGGGATCCCGGCCCAGGGGGAACCAGATGAACTGCCACATGCCGCGGGGCACTATCGCCGCCGCCCTGACGCTTGCCCTGGCGCTGCCGGCCTTTGCCGCCGATCGCGCCGACTATGTGACGCTCCGCACCGCCGAGCTGCTCAACCTGCAGTGCGCGGCACTCAAGTATGTCGAGCACAGCTTTCTCCACGACGCGGTGATCGCGACGCTCGACCAGACCAGGGAGTCGCTGGACCTCGTCACCGGCGCCATGAGCCGCGAGGCCTATGACGCCTGGAAGCTGGGGGCGGACGAGGAGGCTTCCGCCAGCGCCGCCGAGGCGGGCTGCACCGACGCCGCCCAGTCCTACCTGCTGACGGGCCGGGCGATCGCCAATGCCGACATCTTCCGCGCCATGCTGCTCGGCTTTCACTTCGGCTCGCTGCCGGCCGACGACCGCAACCACGTTGCCCTGCCTGCCGATCAGGCACAGGCGGCCGAGCGCTACGACGTCTTCCTGCAGCAGGTCTACGGCGAAAGCTACCCGGGCTTCGCCGAGGCGCAGCGGCAGCGGGCGGTTGCCAGCCTTCCCGCCTCCGCCCTTCCTGCGCCCGAGCCCGAGCCCGAGCCCGGGATAGGGAAGCTGCCGAGCTTCGGTGCCATCCTGTCCATCGACGACGCCGATCGCATCCTGCTCGCGCAGTCGCAGGCCGCGCGGGTGCTGCGCCAGGTCGAGTTCGAGGTGATGGCCGAGAGCAATGGCTGGTTCGTCCGCCCGCGCCAGGCCGGCGACGGGGCGACGATGCCGAGCCTGGAGCGCGCCGACGGGGCCGCCGCGGGTATCCTCGTGCCGGTATGGTTCGGTCCCTCTGCCTATCGCACCCAGTCGGGGGAGGAGTTCCGGGTGGCGCTGGCGCAACTGCCGGACGGGACGATTCGCGCCATGACCTATGGCGAGGCTGCCGGCAGCCTGACGGCCGGGGCAACAGTCCGGCTCTACCTGCCGGCCGCCGCCCCGCCCGACGGCATGTCCGGCCTGAGCTTGTTCGAGGATCCGGGCTTCCGCGAGGCCGGCACGGTCTTTGCGGGCGTGCCGTCCGGCGGGCCGTGCCTTGGTGGGCCCTGCTACGATTTTCCGCCGGATGCGACACCTGCTCTGTGGAACCTTGGCCGGGATGGCTACGCCGAGCTGTTCATTGCCCCTGGCGCGGGCGCCGAGCCCAATCCAGTGGAGCCAGGCACGGCAAGGGCGGGCCGGCTGCCGGCGGCGGCGTTGATCCGGATCCGGAGCTAGGGCGCTGCGAGGAGATTTTCCACGCACCGACCCAAGGACCTCACTTCCCGGAGCGTCTCAGTCATGCAACCCTTGCCGCGGACGCAGGGGACAGTTGTTCGGGGGAGACGATGAGGGTGCACGGATCGGGTACTGTCACGAGCGCGCTGCTGCTCGCGACGATGACGGGAACGGCCTGGGCGGGGGCGGTCGAGGACTACGTCAACCTGCGGGCGACCGAGCTGATCGACCTGCAGTGCAAGGCGCTCAAGTATGTCGAGCACACCCACGTGGTGGTGGCCAGGGATGAGGCGCTGCGGAATACCCAGGAATCGGGCTGGCTGCGAAATGGCAAGTTCGACGACGCCCAGTACCAGAGCTGGTTTGATGCTCGGGAAGCCACTGCCCTCCAGATCGCCGCGTCGACCGGCTGCACCAAGGCGGCCGAGCCCTACCTGCTGTTCGGCCGCGGCAAGGCGAACGAGCTGATCTACCGCGGCCTGGTGCTCGCCTTCTATTTCGACGGACTGCCGGCCGACAGCCTTGACCGCGCCCCCCTCACCGACGACCAGAAGCTGGCGGCCCAGCGCTATGACGGCTTCCTGCAGCAGATCTACCAGGCCAACTTTCCGGCCTTCGCCGATGCCCAGCGGCAACTGGCGTTCGATGCCCTGCCGGCAACCAGTTTCAACCCCTTCTCCCCGACGGGCCAGGATGGCGGCTGGGATGGTCTCGGCCTGGACCTGCTCGGCGGCGCCCTGCGGTCGGACGAGGACTACAACAAGTTCTGGTCAGCGCGCAGCCAGGCCAGCACTGCAGTCGACGCGGTCGAACTCGAAGTGGTGGCGGAGTCCAATGGCTGGCGCCTGATTCCCGAGAGCGTCGATGCGCACACCACCATCCCGGTGCTCACCAGATCCGATGGCGCCGCCCCCGTGCGGATGCAGTTGTGGGCGGGGCCGACGACCTACCGTCTCGGCGACGACAGGGTTCTCCGCATGGTGATTGCCCGCCAGCCCGACGGAGGGCTGCGTCTGATGACCTACGGCACGGCCTCTGCCGCATTGTCGGCCAGTTCGACCGCCCGCCTGTTCGTCCAGAACGCCCCCCACCCGGAGGGCTTCACCAGCTGGTCCTATTTCGAGACGGCATCCTGGCGCGACACGCCTGTTGCCTTCGACGGCACCGCCGTCGAGGCCGCATGCCTCGGAGGCCCCTGCTTCGATTTCCCGGCTGAGGCCGTGAACGCCATCACGGCGAACCCCGGAAACGACCTGGTCGAGCTGTTCCTCGCTGCCGAGCCCGATGCCGTACCGTCGCCGCCGGTCGACAAGGCGACGCGGCCCGGACGCCTGTCGGTCTACAGCCTGGCACGTCTCGGCGGCTGATCAGTGCTCCAGCAGCGCCCGGATTTCCGCCCGTAGGTCCTCCATGCCCAACCTGGTCTCGCTCGAGGTGACGATCAGGTCGGGGTGGGCGGCGGGGCGCTTGGCGATCGCCTCGCGGGTGCTTTTCAGCGCGTCCTCGAGTTCCTTGTGGTTGGGCTTGTCGGCCTTGGTGACCACCACCTGGTAGCTGACCGCCGCCTTGTCGAGCTCGTTCATCACCGTCCTGTCGTTGGCGTTTGGCCCGTGCCGGCCGTCGATCAGCACGTAGACGCGGCGCAGGTTCGGCCGGCCGGTGAGGTAGGAGTGGATCAGCCGGGTCCAGGCCTTCACCTTGTCCTCGGGCGCCTTGGCGAAGCCGTAGCCCGGCATGTCGACGATCCTGAGCGGCGCATCGGCCGCCTCGAAGATGTTGAGCTCCTGCGTCCGGCCCGGCGTGTTCGAGGTGCGCGCCAGCTGCGTCATGCCGACCAGCGCGTTGATCAGCGAGGATTTGCCCACGTTGGAGCGGCCCGCGAATGCGACTTCCAGCCGGTCGGGCGGCGGCAGGTCCGCGATGCGCACGCAGCCCTTGATGAAGGCGAAGGGCCGCGCGAACAGCAGTCGCGCCGCTTCGCGCTCGTCGGAGGTGAATTTGGGTTCGCTCATTGGCCGGTATTAGGGGAGGGGAGGACGGAAGGGAAGGGGCCTCGGCAGGCGCGCGCTACGGGCGCTCCGCATTGCGACCCTACACCGGGTAGCTGAAGGCGCGCCTTTCGAGGCCGCGGGCCACCAGCGCCTTCGAGAATGCCGGCCAGTTGCTGGTCTTGTCGGCAGCGGCTTTCACCCGATCCTGCTTGCTGAGGCCGGCGCTGGCCAACCGCGGCGGCACCCTGAGCGTCACCCCGACCTGCGCCGCCGCGGCGGCGAGGCGCTTCAGCGCCAGTTCCGGCGGCAGGTCGATATCGGTCTCGTAGCGCAGCACGGGCTGTGGCAGAAAGCGCCGGTTGAGCCAGTTGCGCCAATGGTCGAACCAGCGCTCCTGCTGGTCGAGCCAGAGCACGAGATCGGCGACGTCGAGCGCAACGCGGATCCCCGAGGTGTCGACCCCCTGCCAGGCCCGGTGCTCGATGGCCTTGCGCCAGCTCACATAGGCATCGATCTGCCGGCGCACCACCAGGATCAGCCGCACCCCGGGGCGCGACGCGATCGCCTCCTCGATGCGTCTGGTCGGCAACATGTCGGAGGTGAGCCTGAGCACCAGGACGCGCCGACCGGCCGCCTGGGTGGCCGCGAGCGCCGCCTCGAATGCCGCCTCGGGCTCGATCTGCTCTGCCAGCGTGGCGAACAGGTCCGGAAATGCCTGCGCCTCCGCGAGGTTGTCGCAGAGGCGCATGAGGTGTCCCGTGCCGGAGCGGGGGGAGGTGACGAGGCACAGGGTGTCGAGCGGCACCTGCCCCGCCTCAGTTTGCCTTGCTGTCCGCCGGCTTGCGCTTGAAGCTGGCGGTGATGTTGCCGAGCAGGTCCACCTCGGCACCATGCCGCTTCATGATGAACCACTGCTGCGTCACCGAGAGAAGGTTGTTCCAGGCCCAGTAGATGACGAGGCCTGCCGGGAACGTGCCGAGCATGAAGGTGAAGATGATCGGCATCCAGTTGAAGATCATCGCCTGGGTCGGGTCGGTCGGCGGCGGATTGAGCTTCATCTGCACCCACATGGTGATGCCCATGATCAGCGGCCAGACGCCCAGGTGCAGCAGGCCGCCGAGCAGCGGCAGGGTCGTCGGGTTCCACGGGATCAGCCCGAACAGGGTGAAGATATTGGTAGGATCGGGCGCCGCGAGGTCGACGACCCAGCCGAAGAACGGCGCGTGCCGCATCTCCAGCGAGATGAAGATCACGGTATAGAGCGCGAAGAACACCGGGATCTGGATCAGGATCGGCCAGCAGCCGGAGAGCGGGTTGATCTTCTCTTTCTTGTAGAGCTCCATCATCGCCTGCTGCTGCTGCACGCGATCGTCCTTGAAGCGTTCCTGGATGGATTTCATCTCCGGCTGCACGCGCCGCATCGCCGCCATCGAGGCATAGGAGCGGTTGGCGAGCGGGAAGAACAGGCCTTTGACGATGACGGTCACCGCCAGGATGGCGAGGCCGAAATTCCCCAGGACGCCGTACAGGATCTGGATCAGTTCGAACATCGGCCGGGTGATGAAGTGCAGCCAGCCCCAGTCGATCAGGAGTTCCAGCCGGTCGAAGCCGTAGGTCTTGTCATAGGCATCGATGACGCGGGTCTGCTTGGCGCCGGCAAACACGTAGCTCTTGGCCTCGGCGCTACCGCCGGCGGGAACGACCAGCGGCGTGCTCTCGACGAAGCTCGTCTGGTAGATGTCCCGCGTGCCCGACTTCTGATGCGAGAACCGGGCGTTGATCGGCGCGCCCGGCTGCGACAGGATCGCGGTCGCCCAGTACTTGTCGGTGATGCCGACCCAGCCGCCAGTGGTGCTGGTCGTGTCGATCTGCTTCTCGTTGGCGACGTCGTCGTACTTCTTCGACACCAGGTTGTTCGAGCCGAGAACGCCGAGCGGGCCCTCGTGCTGGACGAAGAAGTTCTGCAGCGCGGGCTTGCCCTGCCGCACGATGCGCGCATAGGGGAACAGCGCCACGTCGCCGGCTCCGGCATTGTCCACCGCCTGCGTGATGGTGAACAGGTAGTGGTCATCGACCGTGACGGTGCGGCGGAAGGTGAGGCCCGCCCCGTTTTCCCACCTGAGCACGACGGGGGTCGAAACGGTGAGTGTCGGGTTCTCGCCATCGACGGTCCAGATCGTGTCGGCAGTCGGGAGCAGGGCGGTCGAACCGCTGGCGGGGGCGAAGCCGGCCTCGATGTAGTAGCCGTGCGGGGCGCCGGAGGGCTCGAGCAGCGTGATGATCGGCGAGACCGGGTCGACCGTCTCGCGGTATTCCTTCAGCTGCAGGTCGTCGATGCGGGCGCCGGTGAGGCTGATCGATCCGGACAGTGCCGGCGTGTCGATCCCGACGCGCGGTGTTGCGGCGAGCGCAGTGGCGCGATCCGGGAACGTGGCATTGCCGGCAGCGTCGGTGGTTGCGGCGGGACTCCCGCCATCGGTGCTTGCCGGAGTTGCAAGGCTCTGGTCGGCCGCCGCCTGCTGCGCCTCGATCTGGGAACGCTTCTGCGCCTGCTCGAGCTGGGGGCCAGCCACGAAGAACTGCCAGCCGAACAGCACCACGATGCTGAGCGCGATCGCGATGATCATGTTGCGGTTGTTTTCGGACTGCATCAGTTCTTCTTCCGGGCGTGGACTTTGGGAATGGCAGCGGCAAGGTCTGCGACCAGCCGGTCAAACTTAATGCTCAGTGCGTCGCGGCGGCCAACGAGCACGTAGTCATGTTGGGACACCAGCTGCGTTGCGCAAGCCCGCGCCGCTGCGCGCAGGCGGCGCCGTATGCGGTTGCGCTCGGGCGAATTGCCGGCCTGCTTGGTGACAGTGAACCCCATGCCCGGCTCCGGCGCATCGGAATCGTTGGTCTGGAGCGAAAACGCAGAGCGCCCGACGCGGCTGCCCCGGGCGACTCTGAGAAATTCAGATCTGTTCCTGAGGCGCCGCACATGGGCCTCCTGCAACATGGCCGTCGGCACGGCCAGCGGCTCAGGCCGAGAGCTTCTTGCGGCCGACGGCGCGGCGACGGGCCAGGACCTTGCGGCCGTTCTTGGTCGCCATCCGGGCGCGGAAGCCGTGGCGGCGTGTGCGTACGAGTGTGCTCGGCTGGAATGTACGTTTCATGACATCAGACCACGCCGGCGCGCGGTTCCTCTTGTTCTTAGCTGCGCAAGATGCGACGCCGGACGGTCCGCCCCAAGAGGCGCCCACGGCAGGTTGGCGCGGCTTATAGGGAATTGGCCGGCTCAAGTCAACGCGAAGTGACGCTGTCCGCGACCGGCCGCGGCATCGAAAACCGCGATTTCTCCGTTGCCTTCGCGCCGCCGGCTATTGCCTCATCGGACGTGGGTGCTAATGAGGCGCGGGGAGGGCACGATCCCCGGTCGCAACGAGGCGAACTTGGCGGAAATTCTGACTCCCGACCTCTGCATCATCGGGGCTGGCGCCGGGGGATTGGCGGTGGCCGAGGCGGCCCGCACCCATGATGCCAGCGTGGTGATCGTCGAGAAGGGGCGGCTCGGCGGCAACGCGCTGCATGTCGGAGCCATCCCGGCGCGCGCCCTTTCCGCTGCCGCCGAACATGTGCAGGCGCTGCGCGAGGCCCCGCTCTTCGGGATTTCGGCGGACGAAGTCAAAGTCAATTTCCGGCGTGTCCACGACCACGTCAATGCGGTGATCGCCGCCCTCTCCCCCGCCTACGCGGCGCCGCGCTTTGAGGCGCTGGGCGCCACGGTGCTCGCCGCCGAGGGACGATTCGTCGACAGGCGCACATTGGCGGCCGGCGACACGCTGGTGCGGGCCCGCCGCTTCGTGATCGCCACCGGCGGACGCGCCGAAGTGCCGGCAATTCCGGGCCTCGACGCCGTGCCCTATTTCACCACGGACACGATCCTCGACAACACGAGGAAACTCACCCACCTCGTGGTGATCGGGGGCAGTCCGCTCGGGCTCCAGCTCGCCCAGTCCTACCGCCGGCTCGGTTCGGAAGTGACGGTCGTCGAACCCGGGCTCTTCCTCCCCGATGCCGATCCCGAACTGTCCGCCGTCGTGCTCAAGCGGCTTGCCGAGGAAGGGGTTCGGCTCCTCCACTCCAGCAGCGTCGCCGCCGTGCAGGCCCGCTCGATGGGGATCGGGGTCCATGTGCGCACTCCGGAGGGTGAGGTTGCCCTCGATGTGTCGCATGTGCTGGTGGCCACCGGCCGCTGGCCGCTGCTTGACGGGCTCGATCTCGAGAAGGCGGGGATCCGCCGCAGCAGGTCCGACCCCACTCGCCTGCAGCTGAATGCCGCCTGGCGCACCAGCAATCCGAACGTCTACGCCATCGGGGAGGCCGCCGGCGCATCGATGGTGCATGCGGCGCGCCGCCAGGCGGCACAGGTCGTGCGGTCGGCGCTGTTCGGCCTGCCCGCGACAACCGGTCAGCTGGCGGTACCCCGCGTGCTCTATACCGATCCCGAACTGGCCGAAGTCGGTCTTTCGGAGCGGGCCGCGCGCACCCGGCACGGCCTGGGTTTCCGCGTCACCCGGCTCAACTTCGCCGACAACGATCGCGCCCGCGCCGCGCGCTCGACCTACGGCGCCATCAAGCTGGTCTCGTCTCGCGGCGGCAAGCTGCTGGGCGCCGGGATTGCCGGCCGGGGGGCGATCGAACTGTCCGCCCTGTTCGCACTCGCGCTTTCCAGCGGCGCCACCCTGGCGCAACTGGCCAGCCTCGCGGCGCCGCACGGATCGTATGCCGAGATCGTCAACCGGCTGGCCGATGCGGCGGTCGCGCAGGCGCCCGACCCGATCCACAAACGCCTCCTCGCGCTGAACCGCCTGCTCCGCTGAGCTGCAACGAAGACGCTGGAAAACCGGGGCTTTCCCCGCTATCTGTTGCCGTGATGGCAACCACAAAACGCGCGATGCCGGGCCCGTTCTCCGGGCTCTCCGTCAAGATCATCGCCACGATCGTGATCGTGATCCTCGCGGTCGAGGTGGTGATCTACCTGCCGTCCGCGGCCAGCTTCCGCCAGAGCTGGCTGAATGACCGCCTGCGCGTCGGAATCGTTGCCGCCCGCGTGCTCGATGCGGTCCCCGATGCCATGAACCTGCCGCGCATGCTGACCGACCGCCTGCTCACCTCGGCCGGGGCGCTGGCCATCGTCTACCGGCGCGAGGGCCAGAGCCAGCTGATCGAACTGGAGAATGCCGACATGCCGCGGGTCGCGGTGACCGTGGACATGCGGGTGCGCGACCCTGCCACGCTGATCCTCGGGGCCCTCGATACGCTGCTGTTTGGCGGCGCCCGGACCCTCAGGATCGTCGGCGAGGAGATCGGCCAGCAGGAGCGCATCATCGAGGTGCTGATGCCCGAAGCGCCGCTCAGGGCCGATCTGCTGGTCTACTCGCGCAACCTGTTCGTCTTGTCGCTGATCCTCGCCGTCATCACCTCGGCGGTCCTCTATGTCTTCGTTTCGCGCATCCTGATCGGCCCGATCCGCCGCCTCACCGGCAACATGGTGCGGTACCGGCAGGCCCCGGAGAACGCCACGCTGATCGTCACCCCGAGCGCCCGCCGCGACGAGATCGGCGTGATGGAACAGGAACTGGCCGCCATGGAGGCCGACATCTTCTCGATGCTGCGCCAGCGCCGGCACCTCGCCGATCTCGGCCTTGCCGTTGCCAAGATCAACCACGATCTGCGCAACACGCTGACCTCGGCGCAGCTGCTCTCGGACCAGGTGGCAAATGTCGACGATCCCAACGTGCAGCGGCTGGCGCCGCGGCTCGTGCACTCGATCGACCGCGCCATCGGCTTTGCCCAGTCGGTGCTCGACTATGGTCGGCAGAGCGCCGCCCCGCCGCGCCCGGTCAGGGTGGAACTGCGCCAGCTGATCGAGGACGCGGCGTTCGAGGCCGGCCTCGTCGGCCATCCGGGCATCGGCTTCGTCAACGCCGTGCCGGCCGCCATGACGCTCGTCGTCGACCCTGACCAGTTCGCCCGCATCTTCATCAACCTGTTCAGGAACGCGCGCGAGGCCCTCGAGGCGAACGGCGCCGACCGCGATGCCCCGGGCGTCGAGGCCGGCATTGCCGAAGGTCCCGATGGTCTGGTGCTCTGGGTGGAGGACAACGGCCCGGGCCTGCCGCCGCGGGCTCGCGAGAACCTGTTTGTCGCCTTCGAAGGCTCCGCCCGCGCCGGCGGCACGGGGCTGGGGCTTGCCATCGCGCGCGAGCTGGCAGAAGCGCATGGCGGCCGCCTCGGCCATGTCGATACGCCACGGGGCACCCGCTTCGAACTGCTCCTGCCGGTCAGCCTGCGCGGCAACTGACCCCCGTCGGAAATCTGCGTGGCCCGCGCTTGCATTGCACAAGCACCCAATGTATGGCTCTGCCCGTTCCGCCGGACCCCGCTCCGGCCGACAGGCGCCCGTAGCTCAGCTGGATAGAGCACCAGACTACGAATCTGGGGGTCAGGAGTTCGAATCTCTTCGGGCGCGCCATTCACGAACAAAACTGTCGGCGCTGGTCTGGAATGGAAAGATCGTTCTCCGCCTGTCGGCCAGTCGAAACGCGCAGCAGCGGAGCGGCTCTCAACCGATTAGGCGCAGACGGTTGAGGAAGCCCTCGGCAATAGGCTCTGCGACTTCCGCCGGGAAGCCGCGTGGCAACTCACCGGTAGTCTTCTCCATCGCGGCCGCGCCAACCGCTTTGAGGTTGGCCATCACTTCCGCCACCACCGGTTTGCCGACACCGGCCTTTGCTGTTGTCTGTTCGAAATGCCTAGGGGCGATTTCATCGACCCGGTAGTGCCGATTGTCACCGACCGCCATCGCCATTTTCATCTGCTTTTTTTGGAGTTTTCTTGCCACAAGGGAAGGCTGTGCGGACAGGACATCGTAGAGCGGTGTCATGCGATATCCGCCGCCAGGAGAAAGAAAGACGCTGAAGTTCTTCGCGTGCCCGTCCGTCGCGCCCATCAGCCAGAACACGATCGATGCGGCCAGAACGGTCTTCTGATCCTCGTCAGGGAGATCGCCGCCGCGCATGAGTTCAAGGAGCGCCCGAATTCCAGGGCCGCCGTCAGCTTCGTATTTTCGTGTAGGGGCGACACCGAGGGCCTGACAGCAATCTTCCTGCGGCAGTCGCAGAAGTCTGGAGTCGCGCGTAATCTGCCGATCGAAACGCTCGACGATCAGAACGCGCTTCTTGCCAAACGTTGCCATCTCGACATTGGCGCTTGGCAGGCCAAGCGCGGCGGTCAGCTTCAGACAGAAATACTCATTCTCGACGCTGTGGGAGAGGTCCATTCCATTCGGAAGCTGACCGATCTGTGGCTTGAAGATGTGCGTGGTCGCCGTCGTTCCCACGGGCGTCTGCCACTTGCCATCCCACTTCAGGAGTGCAGTCTTTTCCTGTGCCCCCGCGATCGAGATGCGAAAGTCCGTATCCTCATCAAGGCCCAGTGGACTGGAAGCAAGGTCGCCGAGCTTGCGCGCGATCTCCGCGTCGGTGATGGGTTTGCCGACAACCTGGCCGGCAGGACCGGGATCTTCGTCTTCGGTTAGGAACTGCAGAGCGCCAACGCAATCTCTGCCAAGCGCCGCCAGCAGGCTGTAGGCGTCGGTTCCTTCCGCGCCAGTCCGTTCGGCGACGCGCCGCCTTATGCCCTCGTTGTCGGGGAGCAGATTGTCGAACACGGCAACCACATCGTTGCCGGCATAACGCGTCTCGCGCAGTGGCATCGAAAGGGAGATCGCGAATGTGTTCTCCCAGTCGAGCCATGAGCGGTCATACTGAAACTCGATCGCGCCGCTGGCTTCCTTGCGGAGCCGCCCGACCAGCCGACCGTTCAGGAAAACGTTCAGGGGAGCGTGACGGGCACGGCGCGCCATCAGAACAGGTCCTCGATATCTGGCTGGTCTTTGGATCGTTCGCGAATAACGAACTCGAGGCCCAGTCCGGCGAGCGTGTCGAGCAGGGTGCTGAGTTTGGTGCCGGGGTCGCCACCTTCGAGTTTCGAGATCGTCGACTGGCGCAGTTGCACTCGGCTGCCAAGGTCTTCTTGGGAAACGCCCAGCAGTTTGCGGCGGCGCTGAAGCGCCGCGCCGATCTGACGGGGTGTACGAGCGGGCTGATCCATTGGGACCTCCATTTCTCCAATTATGCGCTGGACCGCATAATGCGTCAATATACGCTAAAGCGTATAATGTTGACTTATACGCTGAAGCGTATAGAATGTATTTATGCGCTGTAGCGTATGGAGTGAACAGAAGTCTCTAGTGAATTTCCGTCAACACAACGCGAAAGCCAACCGCACCAACGGGCCACGTTCGACCGGGATCAGGACTGTCGAAGACGCAGTCCAGCAATGGCTGGACACGTGCGAGAAGGAAGGGCGCGATGGCCGCGATCCTGTCCGGTCGAGCCGTTCGACCGTCACCGGGACGATTCCAGCCATAACCAAATCGAATAGAATCCGCATGAGGTAGCATTGGACGGCCTAGCCTGTCGCTCTCTAGGGTTTTGACCCAGGGAATGGGACTGCTGTTCCCCGGGGACGGCACACCACCAAAGGGTGAGCGAAAGGAGATAGGAGACGTGGCTATGAAGAGCGGAAGTATCTGGCTTCACTGTGCTTTGGCGATCGGCGCGACCCTCGGTCTGTGCCATGCCGCCCACGCACAAGGGTTCGATTTCAGCGGCATCGAGGTCAATGCCGAACTGGCGGCGCGCCTGCCCGCGGACATTGCGGCGGCCGGCGTCCTGGTCGGCGCGTCGGACAATGCGTATCCGCCATGGGAGTACATCGCCGAGGACGGGCAGACCCCCGTCGGAATCGACGTCGATCTCGGCCATGCCATCGCGGCCCGGCTGGGGGTGAAGTACGAGTCCCGCACCGCAGAATTCGCCACCATGCTCGCAGCTCTTGGAACCAACTACGACATCGGCATCAATGCCATGTCGATCACCAACAAGCGCAAGGAGACGGCGAATTTCGTCCACTACGCGAACTCGGGTTCCGAATGGGTGGTGCAGGCGGGCAACCCGACAGGCTTTGATCCCGCAAACCTCTGCGGCACCACCATCGCCATGCAGCCCGGGACCTGGTACGAAACGCAGCTGATCGAGGTCAGCACGGCGTGCGAAGCGGCGGGCAAGGCAGCGATCGAGATGCTGCCCTTCTCGGAACAGACCGAGGCTTTCACCCGCGTTGCGGTCGGCGGTGCGGCAGCAACAATCGCCGGCGACGCGACGGCACTGTTTGCCGTCAAGCAGGCCGGCGGCGCAATGGAGGCGCTGCAGCCGACGGGCATCCTCGGTGGCACCGGCAAGGTTGGCATTCCGACGCCGAAGGCCGACCTCGCCCTGGCCGGAACTGATTGCCGACACCCTCAACGACCTGATCGCCGATGGCACCTACAAGGCCATCCTCGACCATTGGGGCGTCGGTCCGCTCGGCGTCGAGCAGGCAACCGTCAACCCGGAAGTCGATATATAGCTGTGAGCCTTCGGTAGGTTGTTCATTCGGGGCGGAACCGGAGGGTTCCGCCCCATTGCCTTTCCGCTCCCCACAGGTCGCGCCCTCGAACCCGGCGTCGAGCTCGAGAGCCGCAGGCTAGACGACACGCTGCTTTTCGGCGTTCAGGGCATTGGCCATGTCGACGACGATCCTGGACTTCTTCTGGGGGGGAAACAGCATGAGCGTGCGGAAGCTCACCGAAGGACGCATCGGACGAAGGATCAGTCCGCGCTCGACATACCCCGCGGCCGTGACCGGATCGACGATGCCGCAGCCCAACCCGGCCAGCACCAGTGCACATACCGTCGAGGCATAAGCGGTCTCCACGACGACCTTGGGCAGGACGCCGAGCTGCGCAAAGATCGCCTCCGATTCATGCCGTGTCGTGTCTTCCGGGGCAAGGGCGACCAGTTCGATCTTGTCCAGATCGGCCGGTACGATCTCAGTTTTTTTCGCGAGCCTGTGTCCCGGTGGAATCGCCACGGCGGCCTGAATTTCGGCAAACGGCACGGCTTCTACGCCCGTCGTGTCGACCTCGTCGGCCGTTATCGCAATGTCGAGCTGGTTGGCTGCGATCATGTCCCGGATCGACGACGATGCCGCAACATGCAGGGAGACGGCGATATTGGGGTGGCGCTTGTGAAAGCGCGCGATGGCATTGGGTACCAGGTTGGTGCTGAAGGCCGACAGGCAGGCGACCCGGATATCGCCGGACCCATAGTCGCGGATCCGCGCCGCCGCGCTCCGCAGCTTCGCGAGGCCGGCAAGCGATATCTGAACCTCGCGGAAGAACAGCTGGCCTTCTGCCGACGGGATCATCCGGCCCTTCTCCCGGTCGAACAGCTTGAACCCGATCGATCGCTCGAGCGCCATGATGGCCTTGCTGACGGCGGGCTGCGACATCCCCAGCACCTCGGCCGCCTTTGACGCGGTCCCGTAGGTCATGACGGCCTGGTAGGTCTCGATCTGGCGAACGTCCAATGGGATAACTCAATGGAATGGAATGACAGCCAAACAGTATTGGACTGAATAGCACGGGCGGTGTCAACTCGCCGCCTACTATGGAGAGCGCTTATGCGTGATGATACCCAATGCGTGACAAGGGCACCGGTGGAGCTGGAGGGCTATGACAGCCTGACCATCCCGGTGCATCGCGCGTCGACCATACGGTATCCGAACGCGGAATCCTTCGCGGCGAGATTCGAGCGCGGCGCCGATGGCTACGTCTACGGGCTCTATGGAACCCCGACCCACCGCCACCTCGAATACAAGATCACCGAGTTGGAACACGGGGTCCGAACAGTGTTGGCGCCGTCGGGCCAGGCGGCCGTCACCATGGCCATGCTCGCCCTCCTGCGCGGCGGAGAGCGCGTTCTCATACCGGATACGGTCTATGGTCCCGTGCGTGATTTTGCGGTCAACGAACTGGCAGCACTCGGCGTCGAGGCGACCTTCTACGATCCGATCGATCTGGACGCGCTTGCCTCCCTGATCGATCGCCGCACGAGGCTCGTCTGGATCGAGTCCCCCGGCTCGGTCACCATGGAAGTGCAGGACGTGCCGGCCATCGTGGCGCTGGCCAAAGCTGCCGGTGCGATGACCGGCTGCGACAATACCTGGGCCTCTCCACTCAACTTCCGGCCGCTCGATCATGGGGTCGATCTGGTCGTTGAGGCCCTGAGCAAGCACTTCTGCGGCCATTCCGACGTCCTGATGGGATCGGTTACCGTACGTGACGACGACCTGGGATACCGTCTCAAGGCTGCGTTCGGACGCCTGGGTATCGGCGTCTCGCCCGATGATTGCGCGCTGGTCTCGCGCGGCATCGAAACCATGGCGGTTCGCCTCGATAGATCGTCTCGCTCGGCCACCTCGATTGTCGGTTTTCTCGGCTCGCATCCGCTGGTCGAGAGCGTGCTCTATCCGGCCCTTCCCGGGAGCGCGGGACATGCGATCTGGAAGCGGGACTTTTCAGGTGCCAGCGGTGTCTTCAGCTTTTCGCTGCGCAGAGAAGTGAGCGCACTCGCCTTCCCGGCCCTCGACAGCCTGAAGCTGATCTCCATCGGCGCCTCGTGGGGCGGGACCAAGAGTCTCATCGCGCCCACTTCGGTCAGGAGTTCGCGGACAGCGCGTCCCTGGACCGGTGCGGACTATCTGATGCGCCTCAGCGTCGGCATCGAGAATGCCGACGATATCCGGGAGGACATCGAGCGCTTCCTGGCGGCACTGACGAGTGAGGCAGTGCCCGTGCCGCAAACGGCATGACGGCGGCCGGAACGAGGCGACAATCGCGACACCCCTACCGAACCACGCAGCGGACCTCATGCACTGACGAGACGGAGAGATGAATTGAGCGAACAAGGCCCGGCGAGCACCGCAACACATCCCCCTGGCGTGGTGGATGGACCGATCCGTGTCGTCCGCAACGATGTTGTCCCGCCCCGCTACATCGGCCGGTGGATCACGACGTTGGTGCTGCTGCTGGTGGCCGTGCAGGCCGCTCATGGTCTGATCGGCAACGTGCACTTTCATTGGGCCGTATTTGCCGAGCACGTCTTTTCTCCGCAAGTCCTGCGCGGCGTTTGGTGGACACTGCTGCTGACGGTTGCGGCCATGGCGCTCGCCGTGCCGTTGGCCATGGTGCTCGTCGTAATGGGCGAGAGTCGAAACCCGCTGCTCAAGGCCGTTGCGCTGGGGTTTTTTAATGTTTCGGCGACCACCGAGATCTACACGCAGCTGGTGTTCTGGGGACTCTTCGCGCTGCTCTTTCCCCGGCTATCCATCTCGATTCCCTTCGGACCGGAACTGATCGGCGTCGACAGCCGGCTGCTGGTCACCCCGGCGGTCGCGGCCGTCGTCGGCCTGGGCTTCAACGAGAGTGCCTACCTCACGGAGATCTTCCGCGCCGGATTCAGGGCCATCGACCGGGGCCAGACCGAGGCAGCCCAGGCACTCGGCATGTCGGCGAGGAAGATCTGGCTGCGTATCCTGCTGCCACAGGCCATGCGCACCATCATCCCGCCGACCAGCAACGAGACGATCGGCATGCTCAAGATGACATCGCTGGTGCTGGCGGTGCCGTTCACGCTTGACCTGATGTTTGCCACCAGCGCCATCGCCAACCGGCTGTTCCTGCCGGTGCCGCTGCTGATGGTGGCAGCCGCCTGGTACCTGTTCATCACGTCGGTGCTGATGGTCGGCCAGTACTTCCTCGAGCGGCACTATGGACGCGGCCACGATCTCATCGTCTCCAAGGGAGGGCCGATGTGATGCACGGCATGGCGAACGTCCCCGCCGTCGAAATGCGGGATGTCCACAAGTTCTACAGCGACTTCCACGCCCTGCGCGGTGTCAATCTGACCATCAGCAAGGGCGACGTCTGTGTCGCCATCGGTCCATCGGGCTCCGGCAAGTCGACCCTCCTGCGCTGCATCAATCAGCTGGAGGTCATCTCCGCCGGCAGGATTTTTCTGGACGGCGAGCTGCAGGGGTATCGCGAGGTCGACGGCCGGTTCCACACCCTGTCGCCATCGCGCGTGGCCAACCAGCGGCGACGCACGGGAATGGTTTTCCAGCGCTTCAACCTCTTCCCGCACATGACGGCGCTCGAGAACGTCGTCGAGGGCCCGATCCAGGTGAAGGGCGTACCCAGGTCAGAGGCCCGGGAACGGGCCCTTGCCCTGCTGGAACGCGTGGGCCTGCACGGGCTTGGTTCGCGCTACCCCAACCAGCTGTCGGGTGGGCAGCAGCAGCGGGTGGCGATTGCCCGTACCCTCGCCATGGAACCGCAGGTGATGCTGTTCGACGAGCCGACATCCGCCCTCGATCCCGAGCTGGTGGGCGAGGTGCTCGATGTCATCAAGGACCTGGCGCAGTCGGGCATGACCATGATGCTGGTTACCCACGAGATCGGCTTTGCCCGCGAAGTGGCGGACGACCTGGTGTTCATGGATCACGGCCTGATTGTCGAGGGCGGCAAGCCGCAGGATGTGCTCAACAGCCCGGCGCGAGGCGCGAAACCGGGGGCCTTCCTGTCCAAGGTGCTTGCCTGAGAGATGACCAAGATTCCTGCGGACCTGGATATCGGACGCCTGTTGGCCCGGGTGGACGCCGACCTCGCCACCTCCCTTGGCAAGTTCATGGAACTCCTCGCGATCCGATCGGTATCGGGTGACCCGAGCGACACAGCGGGCCTGGCGCTTTGCGCCGACTGGCTCGTGAACGAACTGGCGAGGATCGGTGTCCCGGCCCGCCGCCTCGAGACCGATGGGAACCCCATCGTGCTCGGTCACGCGGCGGCATCGCCGGAGGCGCCGACCGTGCTGCTCTACGGACACTATGACGTGCAGCCGAGTGCGCCCGACGACCTCTGGACGTCACCGCCATTCGAGCCCGCCTTGCGCAGGACCGGTGGACTGCGCACTGTCTATGCGCGCGGCGCATCGGACAGCAAGGGCCAGCCTGGCCGATGCTCGAAGCCATCCGGGTCTGGCGCGCAGCGGGCGTGCCGCTGCCGGTCAACATCGTGGTGCTGCTCGAAGGCGAAGAAGAGATGGGGTCGCCCAGCCTTCCGGCCTTCATCGACAGCCATCTTGAGCGGCTTCGCTGCGACGTTGCTCTGGTTTCCGACAGCGACATGTTCTCGCCGACGCGCCCGGCGATCACCACGCGCATGAAGGGGCTGGTGCACGAGAAGGTCACCATTCTCGCGCCCAACGGGGATCTCCATTCCGGCTATTTCGGGACGGTGGCGGTCAACCCTGCGCAGGTTCTCTGCACCATCCTGGCGCGCCTGCATACCGTCGAGGGAGCCGTGGCGCTTCCAGGATTCTACGCGGGCGTACACGACCTGCCCGCGCCGCTGCGCGCGCAATGGAATGGGCTGGATCACGATGCGGCGCTGGGAAGCATCGCGATCGAGGGCGGTCCGCGGGAGGGCGGTCACACGCCGGTGGAGCTGATGTGGGGCCGCCCCGGCATCGACATCAACGGCATATTCGGCGGCAACACGGGTTCGTCGGAGCGCTCCGTGCTGCCCGGATCGGCCAGCGCGCGCCTGTCGTTTCGTCTGGTCGGTGACCAGCACCGGACGGTATTCGCGCGCTGTTCCGCGACTGGGTGCGCCGGCAGCTCCCTGAGGGTTGCAGAGCCGAGTTCGAGGGGGACTACGGCACACCGGCCGTGTCGATCCGGGAAGCCAGCCCGTTCATCGCCGCGACGCGGCGGGCGCTTGACGCCGAATGGCCCGACCCGACGCTGCTCGAGGGCACGGGCGGCACGGTTCCACTGGTTGGCCTCCTCGCGGACAAGCTGGCGGTCGATTGCATCGTCATGGGGTTCATTCTTGCCGATGACGCCATTCACGCCGCCGACGAGCATTTCGACGTCGAGCGCCTGCGCCTCGCCACCCGCAGCTGGGTGCGCATCTTCGACGAAATCGGTCGGCTGGACAGGGAGCAACCGGGCAGGGCGGCGTCATGAGCCCGGCGGAACTCACCTTGCAGCCATTGTCGAACCTCTCCGAGGCGATCGCGCGCCGGCAGCTGTCTTCGGTTGAACTCACGCGCGCCTATCTCGCGCGGATCGAGGCGCTCGACGGGCGGTTGCACAGCTTCAACAGCCTGCGCGCGCCGGCGGCGCTGGCGGAGGCCGAGGCGGCAGACCGCGCCATTGCCGCCGGAGAGCGGCGCGGACCGCTGCACGGCATTCCCGTCGGCATCAAGGACATGATCGATGTTGCCGGCCTGCCCACCACGGCGCAGGCCGTGCACCGGCGCGATGCTGTCGCCGCAGAGGATGCGGGTGTCGTTGCGGCGCTGCGGGAGGCGGGAGCCATCATCCTCGGCAAGCAGGCGATGAGCGAGTATGCCGTGGGCGGCACGCAGCTCGATCACGCCTGGCCGCCAGCCCGCAACCCGTGGAACCTCGAGATGGATGCCCTGACCTCGTCGAGCGGGTCTTGCGTCAGTGTGGCGGCGGGGCTCTGCGCCGGCTCGGTGGGCACGGAGACGGCCGGCTCGATCCGGGCGCCCGCCGCGTGGAATGGCGTCGCCGGACTATGCCCGACCGTGGGGCTGGTCAGCCGGCGCGGCGTCCTGCCGCTGTCGAGCAGCCTCGACGGCGTCGGTCCGATCGCCTGGACGGTGAGGGATTGCGGCCTGCTGCTGGCGGGCATGGTCTCGTCCGATCCGGAGGACCGGCAGCGGCCGGGGTTCCGCTGCCCGGACCGCAACCGTATGGAGACGGGTGTCGCCGGGTTGCGCATCGGCGTTGCCCGCACCTATTTCGAGGGCGATCCGGACGTCGATCCGCAGGTCCTCGCCGCGACGGAGCGGTCTCTCGACATGCTGGTGCAGCTCGGCGCACGCCTCGGCAGCGTCACCATGGGGGACTTCGACCGCTACAGCAACATCGCCCGCGCCGTCGCCTGGCCCGAGGAGTACGAGGCGCATCAGGCCGAGCTCGAGCCGGTGCCGGAGCGGTTCACCGCGGTCTCCCGCGAGCGCCTCCTCACCGGGAGGGACTTCACGGTCGCCGACTATATCCGCGCGCGCCGGGCCCGCGAGGCGGCCATCGCCGAGTTCTATGCCGCCATGGCCGACATGGACGTCCTGGTGCTGCCGACGATGAAGGTGGCGGCGCTGCCCATCGGCTTCGAGTTCGGCGAGCTGGGCAGGATCGAAGTGTCGCTGACGCGGCCGTTCAACCTTATGGGCGTGCCGGCGCTGGCCCTCTGCAACGGCTTCACCGGGTCGGGGCTGCCGATCTCGATCCAGGTCGTCGGTCGGTACTTCGACGAGGATGTGGTGCTGCAGGTCGGGCAGGCGCTGGAAGCGGCTCTCGACCTGCGAGACCGGCGCCCGGCCATTGCCGTCGAGGACCACACCGGAGCGCGCGGTTCAGTCGGCTGAAGCCGCGGTGTCGACGTCCTCCAGCGTGCTGAAGGGCAGTTCCGGAAACCCGAAGCCCCGGGGCCCGATCACTTCGAGCGCCCGTGCCGTCCGCAGCAGCTCATGGGCGGGCAGGGCGAGGATGCAGATGCGCTGGCCGAAGCGCAGCATGTCGGTGGACAGGGCGAGCCCGTCATCGGCGTTGAGCACCACGATGAGGTCGGGGACGATGACCTCGATGACGCCGTCGCGCCTGAAGATCAGATACTCGTTCTGCAGGTGGATGTTGCCCGAGGAGCCGGCAAACGCGTCGTGGCCCTCGATCTCGACCTCGCCGCGCACGAAGCCGCCATCGATCTCGCGCCGCACATCGACGATCTTGCCGGCAAACATCAGCCGGCCGCCTTCCCGCTCTGAGATCGCGGCGATCGGGTCCAGGTGCTGGCTCCGCGCCGTGATCACCGCGGCGCCGAGCGCGATGGCCCGCGAGTAGCTGCCCGGCACGGCGAACTGGCGGGTGAAGGCGCCGCTCATCGGCGCCAGTGCCAGCGCCGACGAGCCGCCCTGCGAGACCATGGTCGCCCGCGCCATGCGCTCGTGCCAGAGTTCGGAAACCGCGTGCTCGAAGATCACGACATTGCCGTGCGGATCGCTCATCGCCGAGGGCGTCGATTTGTGCCCGTAGATCGAGTAGGTGGTCATCTGCATTTCTGGAAACGCCCGGCCCATGCCGTCGCCATCGACCACCGGCAGGCCGGCCTGGGCGGCAATGATCAGCGGCTCCATCGAGTTGGCGCCGCCGATCTCCTCGCAGGCAATGGCGTCGGCCGCAAAGCCCAGGTGCCGCTCCAGCGCCCACAGGGCCCTGAGGCCCTCCCGGCCTTCCCGGATCCGCTCGACCCCTACCACCGGTGCGCCGATGCCGCCGAGCGGCACGACCTTGGCGTCGTCGGGCAATTCGTCGAGCGAGACGAGGCGAATGCTGTGGCCGGCGCGCATCACCTCGAGCGCCCGCAACTTGCTGAGATAGGGGTTGCCGCCACCTCCGGTGCCGAGAATGGCGGCGCCGATCTCGAGGCAGTGGAGGTCAGCTTCGGTCAACTCACGCGAAATCATCAGGCGGTCTCCAGGTCACCGACCACGCGGACCCGGACGCGGGTGGCATTGCCGGGCAGGTATGCGAGTGGAATGTCCTCGCGTTCGATCACTTCGATACTGTCGGGGCGGGCCCCGGCGGCGATGGCGCTGGCGCGCGCCTCGGCCTCGGCGGCGGCCAGTGCGGCCTCCCGGCTGAGCCTGGCGAGGCTGAACACCCGGTCCACCTCGCCCGAGATCTGCGCGATGGCGGCGCCGACGGCGTTCGCGACCTCGAAATGGTCGGGTTGGGTGACCGGGAGGTCGCCGAGCCTGTCCGGCATCAGGATCGAACCGCCTCCGACGGCGATGACCGGAACGGTTTCCGCCGAGGTGCGGCAGCGCTCGACGGCGCGCGACAGGCTTGTCTGCATCGCCGCCAGGGCCCGCTGCCAGACGGCCGCGGGGATTGCCGCAACCTTGGTTGCGTCGCCGATCGCGGCCTTGCCGGAAGCGACCGCGATATCGGTGGCGGTGAGGGTCGAGCCGCCGAACACCAGGCCCTCGCTGGTGATCCGGTAGCCGACCGATTGCGGTCCGATGCTGGCTCCGTCCGCGCTGACCAGCGAGCCGCCGCCCAGGCCGACGGCAAAGACGTCCGGCATGCGGAAATTGGTGCGCACGCCGCCGATGTCGACGGTCGTCGAGGTCTGGCGCGGGAAGCCCTTCACCAGCATGCCGACGTCGGAGGTGGTACCACCGATGTCGACGACGACGGCATGCTTGAGGCCGGTCAGGAACGCTGCCCCGCGCATCGAGTTGGTCGGCCCGGAGGCGAAGGTCAGCACGGGGAACCGGCGGACCTTGTCCTCACCCATCAGGGTGCCGTCGTTCTGCGTGATGGAGAAGCCGCAGGTGAGGCCGCTGTCGGCCACGGCGCGCCCGAAGGCCGTTACCGTCAGGTCGGCCAGGTCGAGCAGCGTGGCATTGAGGATGGCGGCACTTTCCCGCTCCAGCAGGCCAATGCGCCCGATCTCGCTGGACAGCACGATGCGCAGGTGTGGAAGCCGCTGCAGCAGGCGATCGCGGGCCGCGATCTCCATGGCGTCGTTGATCGGCCCGAAGATCGAGGTGATGGACGCAACGCCGATGCCCTCGGCCGCGATCTCGGCGGCGACGTCATCGAGCCCTGCCACATCCAGTTCCGACAGCACCCGGCCGTCATATTCGTAGCCGCCGCGCAGCATGTAGCGATGGTTGCCGACGGCCGCGCGCAGGTCGGGCGGCCAGTCCACCATGGGCGGCAGGCAGGCGGCGGCCGGCAGGCCGAGCCGGATGGCGGCCACTCTGGTCAGGTGCTTGCGCTCGACCACGGCATTGGTGAAATGCGTCGTGCCGATCATGACATGGCGGATGCTGCGCGGCTTGACGCCCGCCGCGGCGATGGCCCCCGCCATGGCGTTCCGGATGCCCGAGGTCACATCCTCGGTCGTTGCGGTCTTGATCGTCGACAGCAGGCTGTTGCCATCCATCACGACGGCATCTGTATTGGTGCCGCCGACATCCACGCCTATGCGAAGCATTTCATGCCTGTATCCCCGTGTTCATGGAGTGGCCGGGTGCGCAGGACAGCCGGTCGGCACTGCCCGTCCCAGGTGATTCGATCGACAATGAGGATCGCCGCGCCGCGTCGGGCCGATCGTGCCCGGCAGCCTGGTGCCTGCCATGAAGGACTGTCCACGAAGGACCGCCCATGATGGCCGGCGATGAGCTGGCCGCATCGCTTCGGTTTCCGAAGCGGCTCTCCCCGTCTGCACGTCGAAGCCCCGTTGACTTATTATGTGCAGACATAATAGCGATAAGTGAGATTTAAGCAAGACCGCCTGGGTCGGCGAATTGGTGCCTCAGACCTGCCGATTGCGCCTTTCGCGTTCGGCAGCCACCTGGCCGGCCAGACTGGATGGGTCAGGATCGAGACGGTTCGTCAGCGAATGTCGACCTCACGGCCGTCTCCCGGAAACGCCTGCCGGCGGCCGAAAGCGTCTTCTCCCCCAGGTGCGCCACCACGATGCGCTGGCTCTTTTCGACATGCTCCAGAAGCCGGCAGACCAGGGCGGATCCATCATAGCTGGTGTCGGACCAGGGCCGGACGCATGACAGTCCCACCCCCCAGCCGCCAGCGACCAGTCCGCGCTGCATCTCGAAGCTGGAGACCTTCTGGGTTTCGCCGAGTTCGAGCCGCTGCCTCCTGAACATGTCGAGGAAGTAGTCCAGGGTGACGGGAAGTCCTCGAGGATGAGGCGCTCGGAGCTGAGGTGCGACAGCCTGATCCGGGCATGGGCTGCCAGCGGATGGTCCCTGGGCAGCATGACGTAGGGCGTCAACCGATGCACCTCGTCGGCGGCGATCCCCAGTTCCGCAAGTCCGAGATCATAGGTGACCGCAACCTCGCAACGGCCATCCATGCAGCCGTGGCAGGTACATGGGGCCGATATCGCGAAAGCAGGCCACCGAAAGCTGATGCCTGCCGTCCGGCGTTGCATTGGGACCGACGATCTCGCCGGCCGCTGCAAGGATTGTCCGGGCCTGCACGAGGAGCCGGCGTCCGGCCGGGCTGATCGTCAGGCGGTGCCCGGCCTGCCGCTGGAACAGGCGCTGTCCGATCACGGCCTCCAGATCGGCCACCGCGACGGAAACCGAAGGCTGCGACACATTGCGGTTCGTGGCTGCCGCGGTGACGCTGCCGAACTCCGCGACCGCCAGGAAGTACTCGAGCTGCCTGAGCGTGAAAGGTATAGCCATGTCCTAATGCCGTATCACAACTCTGTAGTTCCAGCTATGCCCCAGTTCCCCTAGCGTCGTCTTTGGATGCCAACGCTGGAGACATGGCCATGACCCGACCCACCGCCGAAACCATCGAGAAGGCCACCGATCGTGCGCACTCGCTGATCGGCAAAGCCGAAATCGATGCCTACCGCCGGGACGGTGCGGTTTGCGTGAGGGGCCTGTTCTCCGCCGACGAGGTGGCGGCGGGCATTGCCGGGATCACCGAGAACATGGCGGCGCCGAGCGAGCGCGCCAAGGTGGCCAGCCGGCCCGAGGATCCCGGCTATTTCATCGAGGATTTCTGCAACTGGCAGACGAACCGGCACTATCGCGACCTGATCTTCAACTCGGCCGCGGCCGCGATTGCCGGCATGCTGATGGAGTCCGAACAGGTCCGGCTCTACCATGAGCACCTGCTGGTCAAGGAGCCGAACACCCAGCAGAAGACCCCCTGGCACCAGGACCAGCCCTACTACAACATCGAGGGCCTGCAGAATTGCAGCATGTGGGCGCCGATGGATCCGGTCAGCCGGGCGGCAACGCTCGAATTTGTCGCCGGCACGCATACCGGCCCCTGGCTGATGCCGCGCTCATTCATGACCAACGACGCCAAGTGGTTCCCGGAAGGCTCGCTCGCCGATCTGCCCGACATCGAAGCGGATCGCAGTGCCTTCAACATCATCGGCTGGGAGTTGCAGCCGGGTGACGCCGTGTTCTTTCACATGCTGACGCTGCATGCCGCGGCGGGTGTGGGCAATGGCCGGCGGCGCGTCCTCTCGGTCCGCTTCCTCGGGGACGACATTCGTCACGCACCGCGTCAGTGGAAGACATCGCCGGCTTTCCCCGGCCTCGAGAACGAGTTGCCCGAAGGGGCCCCGATGCATCACCCGCTGTTCCCGGTGCTGTGGGAAAGGCTACGGCAATAGCCATCCGAGGGGCCGGACCTGGCGCGGCTGCGCGTCGGTTCGGCATCGTCGTCGGTGGCTCTGCGCTGCAATTGACAGGCAATGCGCCACCGAACCACGTTCGCGGAGCAGCCCGGATCGTCCCTGCCAAGCGGGAATAACCGCGTTCAGCAACGTGACGACAATGTGGCAATTCCGACAGATATATTATTATACAATTACTTAAGTCCGTTCACCAAGGTGGCGGACCTGGCGCGCCCGCGACTCCCCACCTCTGAGCCCGCCGCCTGACAGGCACATGTCACGTCGATCTCAATAATAGGTATTTGCATCGACGATATCGCGTCGCTGCCGCGGCTTTGGCATGGTCCCGGCGTGGACGGCGATCGGTCGATTGACTCCAGTTCGACCGAGGGCCGCCGCCGTACTCGAGGAGACTCCGTGGCGGCCACTCGGATCTTGCCAGCTGGACCGATCCACAACTTGCGGATGGCCTTTCGGCCGACACCTAGGAGATTGTTCATCGTGCATCTGAGCAAAGGTGCCCTTTTCGGGGCCGTCTTGAGCGCCCTCGCCATAGTCCCGGTTGCTGCGCAGCATGATCTGCCCAAGCCCAAGGTGGTGGACCAGTCCTCGCCCGAGCAATCGGCCGCTGCCGTCACCGGAGACCTGGACGCCCAGATCGCCGGCCAGCTTGCTGCGGGTCCGACGACGATCTGGAACAACGTGTTTACCCAGGTGCAGGCCGACCACGGCAAGACGATCTACACTGCCAAGTGCCAGACCTGCCATGGCCCGACCGGTCGTGGCGGCCCAGGGACTCCGCCCGTGACCGGCTCGGCCCTCAACAGCAAGTGGGCCGACGCCACGTTGCTGGACTACTGGAACTTCGCCCACATGAACATGCCGCCGGGAGCCCAGGGGCAGGCCGGCAGCGCCCAGGACTACGTCGACATCGTCGCCCACATCCTCGACTTGCATGGCGCCGATCCCGGCGACGTGCCGCTCACCGTGAACGAAGACCAACTGGCGAACATCACAATCGTGCGCAAGCCGAAAGGCTGACGCGATCGGCGGCGCCCTTTTGCCGCCTGACGGGGCGTTCCGGCCGACTGGCCGGGACTTTGTCTAGACCGGCCGACGGATGGGCGAAGGCCTGCGCGGCCCAGGGAGGGTACCATGAGACTTACCGCAGCTCTGTTCATGAGCTCCGTATTGCTGAGCAGCGCCGTAGGACCGGTGCTGGCGCAGTCGGTCATCGACAACCTGCCGCCGGTGACCAAGGAAATGCTGGCCAACCCGCCGGCAGGCGACTGGGTCAGCTACGGTCACAACACGCTGAACTGGCGTTACAGCGAGCTCGACCAGATCAATGTCGACAACGCCAAGGGTCTGCAGCTGGTGTGGGCCCGTGCCCTCGATCCGGGCGTGGTGCAGTCCAATGCGCTCGAACTCAATGGCGTGATCTTCATTCCCAACCCCGGCGACGTCATCCAGGCGGTGAACGCCGTGACCGGCGACCTGATCTGGGAATACCGCCGCGAACTGCCCGACCGTTCCACCCTGCAGGCACTCGGTGAGCGCAAGCGCGGCATTGCGCTCTACGAGGACAAGGTCATCTTCTCGAGCTGGGACAACTTCATCGTCGCCCTCGATGCCAAGACCGGCCAGCTGGCCTGGGAGACCGATCGCGGCGGCGGCACCGATCTCATCATGTCCGCCACCGGCCCGGTGATTGCAGACGGCGTGGTGGTGACCGGCTCAAGCTGTCAGTTCTCCGAGTTCGCCTGCTACGTTACCGGTCACGACGCCAATACCGGCGAGGAACTGTGGCGCAACGAGCTGATCCCGCGTCCGGGTCAGGAAGGCGACGAGACCTGGGGTGCATCCTCGTTCGATCAGCGCTGGATGACCGGCGTCTGGGGACAGCTGACCTACGATCCGGTACTGGACATGGTCTACTACGGCTCGTCCGGTGCCGGCCCGGCCTCGGAAGTGCAGCGCAACACCGTCGGCGGCAGCCTAGCGGGCACCAACACACGCTGGGCGGTCAAGCCCAAGACCGGTGAGGTCGTCTGGAAGCACCAGGTGCTGCCGCGCGACAACTGGGACCAGGAATGCACCTTCGAGATGATCGTGACCAACACGGACATCAAGCCCGCGGCCGACATGGACGGCAAGCTGGCGATCAACCCGAATGCCTCGGGCGAGAACCGCCGTGTGCTGACGGGCGTCCCCTGCAAGACTGGCATCTTCTGGCAGTTCGATGCCGCGACGGGCGAGTTCATCTATGCCCGCAGCACCAACATCCAGGATATCATTGCCTCGATCGACGACACCGGCCTCGTGGCCATCAACGAGGATCGCATCCTCGATGAGATCGGTGTGCCGAGTCCGATGTGCCCGACCTACCTCGGCGGTCGCGACTGGCCCCCGACCTCGTACAATCCGAAGTCGAACGTGATGTTCGTGCCGATGAACAACATGTGCGCCGACGTCACGGCGCGCGACCAGGAGCCCACCGGCCTCGACGTCTACAACGTCGACCTCGCCTATCACCTGCCTGAGGGCAAGACCAATATCGGCCGCATCGACGCCATCGACGTCGGCACCGGCAAGACGCTGTGGTCCTACGAGCAGCCCGAGACGCTCTATGCGCCCTCGACTGCCACGGCCGGCAACCTGCTGTTCATCGGCGAGGGTGGCGGTCGCGACTTCCATGCGATCGACCAGACGACCGGCGAGGTCGTGTGGAAGACCCGCCTGGCCTCGCAGGTGACCGGACATCCGATCACCTACGAAGTCGACGGTCGGCAGTATGTCGCGGTTACCGCCGGTGGCCCGTTCATCGTGGGCGATCCCTGGGCGGCCGTGACCACCGTTCCGGTCGACGCGCCCTCGGGCAGCAACGCGATCTACGTGTTCGCCCTGCCCGCGGCCAACTGAGCCGCCGCGTCTGACGCACTGAACTCAAGCCCGGCCGCGCGACCGGGCTTGAGGCATTTGCAGAACCTCCCCGAGAGAATCGTGATGACCTTCGGAACCACCCGCCTTGCGTTGCTGATTGGCCTTTGCGGACTGCTCGCGGCGTCATTGCCGGCTCATGCCCAGGTCCAGCAGCAGGATGTGCCCAGGGACCTGTTCACCCAGCAATTGCGCCAGCAGGGCAACTCGGTCACCTTCTGCTACAACCCCGACGGCATGATGGCTGCCTTCGAGCAGGACCTGGCCCGCGCCATCTCGGACGTTCTGCTCATCGAGAGCAGACTGTTCGCGCTCGAGGCCAGCGTGTTGCCGCAACCGCCACTCGATCACCGCCTGCCTCTGCAGGTGGCGCAGATCTTCGTCGCGCTGGCGCAGGATTGCGATGCGATCATGGGCTTCTCGCTGTCACCCAGCAATCCGGCGTTCGTGCTGGTCACCAAGCCGTACATGGAGACGCCGACCGTGATGGTGACGATCGACCCCGAACTGGCAGGGCTGGACGGCATCGGCAAGGAGGGCGTTGTGGCGACCCGCGGCCTCAGTCTCGCCGACAACGCCCTCATCAACTATGTTGCTGCCCATCCGGACGCCAGGTGGACGCGCAGTTCTTACCGCACCAACCGCGACCTGATCGAGGCCGCGCTCGGCGGTCAGGTCGATATCGCGCTGGTCTGGGAGCCCGCGCTCTACGTGGCCACTCAGGGCGATCCGTCGCTGTTTGGGCTGCGTGTGCTGCCCGAGCTGCCGTTCCCGGTGCGCCCGCTGCAGACCGGCATCGGCACGCGGGCGGAGAACACCTATCTCAACCAGCTGCTCGGCGATGCCATCACCGAGCTCCAGGCGGATGGCACCATCCGGTCGCTGATGGAGCAGCACCTGCTGAAGCCGCCGGGCAGCGACTGACCACCCGAGGATCGGTGCCGCCATGTTCGACCTCAGCCTGACGCAATTGCTGTTCCGACTGGTCGCCCTGGTGCTGATCGTCGGGGTTCATGGCTATGCCATGGCGGCTATCGCCCAGGCGTTGGGCGACCCCGGCCCGCGCCAGGACGGCCGGCTGACCCTGAACCCGTTCGTGCACCTCGATGTCCTCGGCCTGGTCTCCGGAGTCCTGGCACGCTGCGGCTGGATTACCTGGATGCCGGTCGAGTACCGCCGCCTGCGCCTCGGTCTTGCGGGCGTTCTGGTCCTCGTCGTCGGCAGCCTCGTCGTGCCGCTGCTCGCGGCCGGCATGCTGCAGTTCGCCAGGGGGCCGATCATCGCCTGGTTCCCCCCCGGCACTGCGCTGCAGGCGAACAACGCCATCGGCTATGTCCTCGATGTCTCCGTCTGGTATGCGGTTGCCAACCTGCTCCCCGTTCCTCCGCTCTCGGGCGGGCACGTTCTGCTTGCCCTGGTACCGGCGCTCGAGCCCCGGCTGCGCACCCTGTTGCCCTGGTCGCGGATCGGGCTCGCGGTCGCCTTTGTGCTGGGCGCACCTTACCTGCCGCGCCTGCTGGCATAGGCTGGGCCTATCGAGCGGTTTGGCCGGAGACCAGCAGAGCGCGCCTTACCTGCCGCGGGCGCTGTGCTACTGAACCTGTCTGAACCAGACAGGGCGTGAGGGCAATGAGCGAACCGCAGTCCGGCCCGGCTGACGACGTACCGGCCAAGAACACCGCCACCTACCCGAGATCACGCTTCAGCAGTTGCGAGTGCTCTGGGCCGTGTGGCATGCGAAGACGGTCAGCAAGGCAGCCAAGCTGCTCAACCTGTCGCAACCCACCATCTCTCAGCACCTGGCCAAGCTGGAAGCGCTGGTTGGCGTGCGTCTGTTCGATCGCCGGATGGCGCGGATGGTCCCGACAACCGAGGGCATGACGCTTGTCCAGCACGCGCTCCGGGTCCTGCGCGAGATGCAGCGTCTCGAGGAGGGGCTGGCAGGGGGCGCGGGCTGGACGCGGACCCTGAGGATCGCCGGCATCGGATCGATGGTGCGGCTATTGCTCCCGCCCGCCCTCCATGAGGTGCAGGCAGCGATGCCGGAACTGGCCTTTGACATTCACGAGGGCTCGCCCGCCGACGTGGTCGAGATGCTCGATGCGCGGCGGGTGGCCGTCGGTCTGGTCGCCGCCACCGCCCTCGACGGTTCCGGCGCGGGCCTGCTGCAGGTGCCGCTGATGAATGATCCCTACGTCCTCGTCGTGCCCCAGGCCCTTGAACTGGACGGAGTTGCAGCTTTGGCCGACCTTGCACCGGAGCAGCGGCAGATGCTGTCGCGCTCGGTGCGCTTCGTGTTCGGCTCGCGCAGCGATACGCGAATGGAGAACTGGTACCGTTCGCGCTCCCTGGGGCAACGGGTCGTTGCCGAGTGCCGCAGCTTCGAGGCGGCGGTCGCCCTCGTCGGCGCCGGCCTCGGCATCTGTCTTGCGCCGGCAATGTCCAGCGGATCGGACGGCAACAGGCTGAGCGGCGTCCGTCTGTATGCGACCGAGCTCGCGGCCGAGCGCCCGCTGGTTGCGGTGTTTCTCGAGGAGCATCGGCACGATCCGGCGATCACGGCGCTGGTCGAGGCGCTCAGGGTCGTTGGGACGCGCTGCCGCCATCTCGCGGTCGGCGCGGTGCCGCCCTTCCTGAGTGCGGCGGCCGGTGGTCACTCGATGAGCGCGACAACCCCGTAGCGATCGGCCAGCGCCGCGATGAAGCCGTCCCTCCGCATGTCGGCGAGGATGGTGACGATCCGCTCCTTCAGCGTCAGGTCGCCCTTCCACAGCCCCAGGCTCACCGGGAAGACCCCGTCCCCGGTGTCGAGTGCGCGGAAGACCCAGCCTTGATCTGCAGCGAGCTGGCCCAGCATCAGGGCCTCGCTGACGCCGGCATCGAGCCGGCCCGAGGCCAGACCCTCGACCAGTTCCGCGCGCGTTCCGACGATGACGGTCGCAGCGCCGGCAGTGCGCAGAAACCGGCTGAGACTGATGCGATCGAGGCCGGCAGGCCCGGAAGGAAGGCGACGGCCTTGCCGTCGAGGTCGGCCACAGGTGTCGTGCTGATCAGGGCCCAGCCCGTCTCGAGGTGCGGCGGAGTGGTATCGAGGAAGGAACGGGTGATCTCGGAACTGACCACGCCACCAGCGAGGACCTGGCACTGTGCACGGGTGATCCTCCAGCTGCGAGGGTTGAAGTCCCGCGTCATGGCCGCGTCGCTCTGGATGGTCAGGCCCACCCCCATCCGCCGGGCGACCTCCCCGACCAGTTCCACGTCGAAACCGGGAGCCTGCGCGTCGCCTGTCACCAGCGGCGGGTACTCAGGCGGCATGCACACCGTGAGCCGTCCGATCCGCCGCACCTCGCTCAGCGAGGTATCGGCCTCAAGCAGATACACCGACCCCAGGATGGTGAGCATCAGGGCCACCACGCCGAGGTCGCCCCATGCGCGGGGCGGCCGGTGCGGGCCAGCCCCGGGGGGCATGGTGTCCTTTGGCCTGCGCATCTCAAGCCTTCCTGAAGTCCCAAAGCGCCACGGCAAAGAACAGCACGGCCATACCGGCAATCACGGCATTGCCCATCCAGGCATCGAACTGATGGAAGGCGATGAAGCTGCCGCGCAGGGCGTCGACCGCATAGGTCAGGGGGTTGATCTCGATCACGATGACCAGCCATTCCGGGTAGACCACCACCGTCTGTGCCCTGGTCAGCGCCGGATCGAGCGGGAAGATCGAACTCGAGGTGAAGTAGAGTGGCAGGATGACGGCGTTCGAAAACACGCCGAACCCCTCGAAGCTGCGGATCCGGTTTGCGATGATGATCCCGAACGAGGTGAGGCCGAACGCCAGCACGAACATCTGCGCCAGCCCCGCCAGGAGGTCGGTCATCGAGAACGCGACGCCGACGAAACGCGCCAGCACCAGCACCAGGGATCCGTGCAGCATGGCAATCGTCGCGCCACCAAGCACCTTGCCCAGCAGAACCGCGCTGCGCGGCAGGGGCGAGACCAGCACTTCGCGCAGGAAACCGAACTGGCGGTCCCAGATCACCGAAACAGCCGTCTGCACCGAGGTGTAGAGGATGTTCAGCATCACGATCGCGGGGAAGATGAACTGCAGGTAGGTGTAGGGCACGACAAAGCGCACCTCCGCGAACACCTCGCCCCGGAAATACGGATTGAGGCCGATGCCCATCACCAGCACCCACAGCAACGGGCGGCTGAGGCCGCCGATCAACTGGCCGCGGTCGCGCAGCGCGCGTTTCACTTCGCGCAGCCAGATCGCATAGATTCCCCTGAGGATGCCGATCGCGTTCATCGCGTGTGTTCGCCACCGGACTTGGCGAACGAGAGGGTTCGTTCGCGATCGTTGCTGGCCTGGTCGCGCAGGTCATCCCCGGTCAGCGAGATGAAGACGCTCTCGAGACTTGGGGTGACAAAGGAAAGCTGCCGGATTCGCTGGCCAAAACGCGCCATCAGCTGGTCCGAGAAGTCTGGACCCACCGCCGGGATGACCAGAATATTGGGGTCGCGCTCGGTCGCATCCGGGTAGGCGGCAAGCAGGTCCACGGCAGCCTGCGGATCGCGGGGGACGACCTTGACCAGTTCGCTTCCGAACTGCTGCTTCAGCTTGTCCGGCGTGCCACTCGCGAGCACCCTGCCATGGTCGATGATGCAGACCGTGTCGCACTCCTCGACTTCCTCGATGTAGTGGGTCGTCACCACCACGGTGAGTTCGCGCTTGCGGCGCAGCTGTTCGAGATAGGCCCACATGCGCTGTCGCGTCTGGGCGTCGAGGCCGACCGTGGGTTCGTCGAGGAACAGGATCCTGGGGTTATGGAGCAGCGCTCGTGCAATCTCGAGGCGCCGCTTCATGCCGGCCGAGAAGGTGCGAACCAGCGCGTGCCGCCAGTCGGTCAGCTCAACCAGGTCCAGCAGGTCGGTAATGCCCCGCCGCACTGTCGACGGTGGCATGCCGTAGACCAGGCCGTGGAACTCGAGGTTCTCGGCCGCCGACAGCCGGTCGTCGAGGCTCGGCTCCTGGAACACCACACCGATCTGGCTCCGGGCGCGCAGCGATGCCTTGACGACATCGTAGCCGGCAATGGTGGCCGTGCCGGAGTCGGGCGGCAGCAGGGTGCACAGGATGTTGAGCAAGCTGGTCTTGCCCGCTCCGTTCGGCCCGAGCAATGCGAACAGGCTGTTTTCGGGGACCTTGAGGCTGACCCCGTCGAGCGCCAGCTTGCGTCCGTACCGCTTGCTCAGGTTCTCGACCTTGATGACATAGGGATCGGGATCGGTGTTCATGTGATCACTCCGGTTCGCCGGAACTCGTGGAGAAAAACCTGCTCGAGACCGGTCGTCGTGCTGAAGCAGTGGTAGCGGCCGAAGCGCCGCCGGACCGCGCTCCGGATCGTGTCCTGCCAGCGGCCGAACATGTCGCGATAGGATGTGCGGGTGGCCTCATCGAGGGTGATCTCGATCTCGGCCCCGGTCTCCGCGTCGACAAGATAGACCGGGCCGCTCCCGACCAGGGCCGGGTCCAGCTCGTCGGGCGAGGCAACGTGCACCGCGAGGATCTCGAGATCCCGGGCGCCGCCGGCCTTGCGCAGCACGTCGTCTATGCCCTCGAAAAGGAAGTCACTGATGACGATGACCAGGCTGCGCCGGCGCGCGTGCGGCAGGGCCTTGACCAGTCCCTCGGCGAACGAGGTGCGCCCCTCGGGCCGGAACTGCCGGAACCAGTCGAACAGTTGCGGCGCCCGCGACGTGCCCTGGACACGGGGCGAATAGTGCAGCCGTCCGCCTGCGAATACGCATCCCTGCACCAGATCGCCGCCCGCAAGTCCGACGAAGGCGAGGGTGCGCGCGAGGGTCAGGGCGAATCCGAACTTGTCCGGCTCGCCATGTGCCATGGAGAGCGTGGCATCGAGCACGACGAGGATCGGCAACTGCCGGTCAACCGAGTACTGCCGGATATAGGGTTGTCCGAGCCGGGCCAGGACTCTCGCATCGACGTGCCGGACATCGTCGCCGCTGGCGTAGGGGCGATGGTCGGCGAACTCCATGCCGGCGCCCTTGTCGGAGCTGCGCCGCTCGCCGGTGCCGACCGAGGGACGCGCATGACCGGCGAGGAAGCGGGATGTCGCAAGTCGCTCCAGCAGGACCGGCGAAGGCGAGGCGGGTTCGGTCACGATACCCCCCTTGCGCATTGCTCGAACACTTCGAGGATGAGCCCATCAAGGAGACCTCGGCGATCCCCTCATAGTTGAGATGGATGCGATGCCGGGTGGCGGACAGCAGCACGGCGCGCAGGTCGTCGAACGCCACATTGTAGCGGCCGGCGAACAGGGCATTGGCCTTGGCCGACATCATGATGGCCTGGGCGCCGCGCGGGCTCAGCCCGAAGCGGAGGAAGCGCTTGACCGATGCCGATGCAGTGTCCGAACCGGGCTGGGTCGCCAGCCCGAGGCGGGCCACCGAGCGTCGCACGTGCTCGGCCACCGGGACGCTCCGCACGATGCGCTGCAGGTCGAGGATGTCATCGGGCCGCAAGGCCTGCGCCACTTCCCTGCTGTGAAGACCCGGTCGTGGCCGAGAGTATCCTTTCGAGGGTGTCTTCCGAGGGGTAGGCGATGTCGATGCGGAACAGGAATCGGTCGATCTGCGCTTCCGGCAGGCTATAGGTGCCCTCCATCTCGATCGGGTTCTGCGTCGCCAGGACGAAGAAGGGCTGCGGTAGCGGCATCGAGCGCCCCGCGGCGCTGATCGTGCGCTCCTGCATCGCCTCGAGCAGCGCCGACTGCGTGCGTGGCGTCGAGCGGTTGATCTCGTCCGCCAGCAGCAGCTGGGTAAAGACCGGGCCCTTCTGGAACTCGAGACGGCTGCGACCGTCCTCGCCGGGGACCAGGACCATGGACCCCGTGATGTCCGCCGGCATCAGGTCGGGGGTGAACTGAATTCGGGCGAAGCTGAGCCCGGTGACCTGTCCGAGCGTCTTGACCAGCAGCGTCTTGCCCACCCCGGGCGGTCCTTCGAGCAGGACGTGCCCGCCTGCGATCAGTGCGACCAGCAACTGCTCGACCACCTTGTCCTGGCCGAGCAGGACGCCGGAGATCGCGTCGCGTGTCGAGCCGAGGGCCCGCAGAACGCGTTCGAGCGCCGCGTCTTCGGCGACGGCATCGGCAGCTGAACTGGTGGCGACGCTCGTTGTGGGCGACATCTTCAATCCTTCTTCACTGGGAAAGCGCGAGGGCACGGGGTGCGGTTGGCGGAACCGTCGGGCCCTGGCTTCGGACCGATTCCGATCGCCTTGTCCGAGGCGCCAGCGTCCGCTGCGCCAGGCTCGAGTAGCGGAACGCCAGCTCGACCATGAACAGTCCAATCGCCGCCAGCAGGTAGGCAGGCCAGCCCTTCAGGGCGACCCAGAGCCCCGAGGCTAGGCGCGGTAGAGGCATGTCGGTGGTCAGCGTCCCGCCCCCGGTTCGGTTGACGAGGTATGTGTGGCCGCTGCGGCTCGCGCTCGGATCGAGAATGCGGGGATAAGCCATGTGCAAGGCCACCGTCGCCGCTGTCTCGTCGACCGTGGCTTCAAAGATGTAGTCTGCCGGCAGGGCGCCGGAAAAGCGGGCCCGGTACTCGCCCGGCATCTGCGCCGCAGCGATCGCCAGCGACACCGGCTCGGCGAGTTCCGGCATGCGTACGTTCAGGCCGGGCGGTGCCGGCGCGCTGTCGCGGGTCTTCTCGTCCAGCCTGACCACGATCTCGGCCGAGTCCCCCACACGGGTGGCCGTGATGCGAAGCCCGTCCTGTTCGGTTGGCGGCAGGAACTGACGGATCATCTGCGACCAGGCCGCAGGGTAGCTCTCGAGGGTCTGCCACTCGCCAGCCCAGTCTCCGATCGCCTGGGTCGCAAGGGCGGTGACCTGTCCATTGCCGTAGCGCCACGTGGCCATGAGCGGCATCGTCTCGCCCGTTCGGTCGGGGGTGGCGAGCAGGACGGTCGCCTCGGGCTTGGCGGTCGTCAGCACGAAGCCGTCCACCTCGGGCATTGTCTCAGGCAGGTTTCGCAGGTACGTCGCCGAGTGATCGATCCACTGCGGTCTCGAGGCCCCGATCTCCACGGCATCCTCGGAGAGCAGCAGCGCCTCCTGCGACAGGATGGAGGGCAGGGCCTCGAAGTCCTGCGTGGCATGGAACGTGCCCCCGCCGAGAGTGGCGAGAGTCTCGACCAGGCTGGCGCCCGCGCCCTGGCCAATGGCGACCGAGGATACGCTCGCGGCTAGCGCCCTCAGGCTGCTGATAGCTGCCGGGAAGTCACCGGGCTGGCTGAGCCCGTCCGTCATGACGATCACGTGCTTGACCTGGGAATCGGCAGCGCCGAGCTGGGCCGCCGCCTCGACCAGGCCGGGATGCATGGATGTGCCGCCACCCGCATCGATCCCGGCTATGGAGCGCGTGATTGCCTGACCGTCGCCGATTTCCTGCAGCGGCAGGACGACCTGCTGCGCCTCGTCGAAGACAATAATCGCAACCTGGCTCTCGGGATTGAGCAGGCGGATGGCGGCATCGGTCGCATGCTTGGCGATGTCGAGCCGAGTCAAGCTGCCCACTGGCTGTTGCATGCTGCCGGAGCGGTCAAGGACGAACACCATCGCCACCTTCGGCGTTTCGCGCGGGATGTTGCTCGACAGCGGCGACAGGCGTTCGAGAGCGGTTTCCAGGTATCCCCCTGGGCCAAAGCTGTTGGGGCCACCGAGCAACAGCAGACCGCGCCCATGCTCGGTCACGGCCTTCTCGATCTGCCGGTGCTGCGCGGTATTGAGCGAGATGGCCGGCACGTCGAGCAGGACGATGCCGTCGAAGCCGAGCCAGCCATCGAGCGTGAAGGGGGCCCGGCCCGGAACCATGGACACGACTTCGAGGCCTTGCGTGCGCAGCATGCGGGCAAAGAACGCACCCTGGAAGGCGTCGCGTGCGATCACCGCGACCCGGCCCGCGGGGCGGGGTGCCACCCACAGACCGTTCCGGTCGTTGTCGGTTGGCGCCAGCCCGGATCGGGAGATCGCCAGCTCGAACAGCTGCGGTGCGTCGCCGAAATCGGCGACGAGCGTCTCCACCCGGCTGGTTCCGGCCGCAAGTTGCACCGCCTGCTCGCTGACCAGCGCACCGTTCCGGTAGGTGCTGAGGGTTGCGGGTCCGGCACTGTCGGCCTGGACATAGGCCGACAGTGCGAAGGAATCGCCGGCAAAGAGCGGATCGGGGGTCGAGAGCGCGTCACCGCGAGGTCGTCAGTCGTGGCAGCGGCGGCCAGGTGCACCGGTATGCCGCGTTCCGCCAGTGCCTCGGCCGTCGCTGCCACCTCTGCGTGGTTTGCGGGCGGGGCGTCGGCGAGCACGATCTGGCCGCCTGTCTCGGGATCGATGAGTCCTGCCGCGAGGCGCAGCAGGTCGGCCAGTGAGGCATCGACCGGATAGGTGGCCGAACTTGCCGCCAGCAGGGGCGCGGTGCCATTGGCTACGGCCGCCCTGGCGGTATCGACGCCGCGGCCTGTCCGGCTGCCGCAGAGACCACGACGAGCTGCTCATGACCGATCGGCGCCCAGGCCGGAAGGTCGGCAATTGCGGCAGCGGCAAGCACCAGGCTGCCGCTCCGCAGCGCCAGGATCACGCGACGCCGCCGCGCCAGCGGATTTGCGCCGCTCAGTCCCGACCGGTGCAGGAACCGTTCGGACCCGCGGCCCGCAAGCACACCTCGACCAGCAGGAGCACCGCCACCCCCCCGGCCAGCCAGGGCCAAAGTGGATGGGCCGGCTCGCCGGGTGGAGTCGCGGCTGGCGGCACCGTCGTTTGCGGCGCGGGCGGGTTCACTGCCACGAGTTGCCGGAGTGCGCCGCGTGCCAGCTCGTAGAGCCCTGGTTGTTCCGGCACGAAGCCGCCGCTGGCCGTCAGGGTGCTGCCCGGAGCCTGGGCATCGAGGGGGCGTACCGTGCCGCCGGAGTATCGAATGTCAAAGCGGCAGGCGGCGCCGGCGAGGCAGGGTGCATCGACGCGGTCGCTCCCGGCAAGCGGACCCAGCCATTCGACGATGTTGAGGACCAGTTGAGGGAATCCGGTCTGCTCGGACCACGCCTCGGTTGCCGGGTCGAAGGCGAGGCGGACCTGCCGGCCACCGGTCGAGGTGGCGGCCAGGACGAGTGGTGCGTCGCCGGAGCCGACGACGACTTCCTCGCCCGCGCGTGGCGTGAGCGCGACAGCGTCCACCTCCGCCATCTGGGACCATCCGATGCCGTTCGAGAGCGCGTGTCCGTCGTCCCAGGCGGTGGGCAGCCGCGATCCCGCCGCCGTTGGCACGGGTTCGTCGGGCAACCGCGCGCTGCCGATCCAGATCGTGCTGACGTCCGGGATTCGCGGCACGACGACCTTGTCGATCACGATCAGCGCAAACCGCGAGATGTCTTCGGGCAGTTCCGTCGCCGAGAACACCCGTACCCCCTCGATCGCCTGCAGGGCGCGAACCAGGGGTTGCTCGCCGGCCCCCACATAGAGCACGTCGAGGGCGGCGGCCTGGTCGCGGACAACAAAGCTCCAGGTCCCGACTTCGGGCTGCTCCTCGGCCGTCACCGACACTGCGCCGGGTCCCGGCAGTTCGAGGGGCACGCTGAACGGTGCGCCGGTGCCGTCGGCGCGCGGGGTGACCCCCCAGGTGCTCCATGGCAGCGGCACACGTGTCCCGGCCGGGGTGAAGCCGATGGCAAGCCTGATCGGTTCGGCAACGGCGAAACCCACCTTGCCCGTCAGTAGCAATCCGCCTGAGGCGGGATCGCTGGCGAGCCTGACATCTGCCAACGTGTTTCCGGATGCCGCCGCCTCGATCGGCACGATCTCCGATGCCGGGTTGCCAAGTGCCTCCATCCAGCCGTCCGGCGGGGTCTCGTCGGTGACGACGACGAGGCGCGAGGGTGTCTCGGCCTGCATGGCGAGCAGGACGTGGCGCGCGGCCTCTCGCCAGTCGGCGACGCCGGGAACGGCCGAGAGGCCGTCGCCGAGGGCTGTCGCCATGGCCCGATCAAACGGCCGCCGCGCGTAGGTGATTTCGGCGGTGCTGCCGACCGCGATGACCGTGATCCGTTCGATGTCGGGAGCACGACGGCTCAGCAGGCGCCGCGCGCCATTGATGCCGGCCTCGAGGCGGGGCTGAGCCTCGGTACCTGCAATGGTGCGGTCGACCACCACGATCCAGTGCTCGCGCTGTGTCGAACCGCCGAGGATCGGCTGCGCCAGGGCGAGGGCGCCGAGCAGCACAATCGCCACCTGCAGCGCCAGCAGGACGCTCGGTCGCGGCCATTGCAGCCGTGGGCTGGTCGAGCTGGCCGCGGCCGCAATCTGCTGCCAGATCAACACACTGGGCACAGTCCGCGAGGACCTTCGGCGCATGTGCATCAACACGACGGCCAGGGCAAGCGCCCCCGCCGCCAGGCAGGCCGGTACGAGGAGACCGAACGTACTCAAGGCGATTGTGGCGTGAAATAGCGTGAAACGACAGCTGCCGCCGCGGCGCCCACGGGTTCGCGTGAAACGGTCTCGGCCCGCTGGCGCGCCCAGTCGTCGCCGGTATCGGCAACGCTGCCGTCGACCGCGACCAGGTTGACGCGCGGCGCGACCCGCTCCAGCAGCCCGGCGCCGGCCTCCTTGTCGTCGGCCGCAAGCACGACGTCCTCCCGCGAGCCCGTTTCGCTGGCACCCTGATCCGGGTCTCCCGCGAGGGGCTGCGAACCGAGGCCTGCGGCGTTGCCGCCGTCCTTTCCCGGAGTCGGCTGCCGCGCCGGCCGGTCGCAGCCCGATGGACTGCAGGGGTTGGTCCTCCATCAGTCGGGGTTCCGACGGCCCTCCGGGCTTGGGCAGGTCAGCGTCCTCGGCGGCGCGCGCTGCCGCATCCGCCGCTGCCGCATCGGCCGCCGCGGCCCGTGCCTCCTGGCCGGCATCGGCCGAGTACATCTCGCGCGCCGACATGGTTTCGGTGGAATCTGCCGCCGCTCGCCGTGTTGTCTCGGCGTCGACAGCGCCGGCACCACGCAGGGGTCCGGGCGGTCCGTCCGATGACGGGAACCAGGCGGGCAACTGGTCGCCGTAGATGCCGCGGGCTTGTTCGACCAGTTCCGCGAGGCGCTCGCCCCGCTCAGGCTCGGCGAGGGTCATGCCGGCGAGTTCGGAGAGTGCCTTGGCGATGGCGGCAAGGTATCGATCATCGCGGGACTCGGCATCCTGCGCCACGAGTTCGGCCAGCTTCGCGATGTCCTCGCCGCCTGCGACCGCCAGGGTCCCGGTCGTCGTCTCCGGCCCGGTCGGCAACAACGGCTCCTGTGGCAGCCACACGGCGAGGCCGACGCAGCCCAGGGCCAGAACCGCCAGGGCGGCGACGAGGGGGGACACCACGGGTGCAACCTTCCGCACGTCAACCCGGCTGGCCATCCGGGCTGCATCCTGCATCTGCAGGCGGGCAACGCTTCCGGACGGCCGGTCCGTCGCCAGCAACTCGACGGCCGTGCTCAGCCGTTCACCGAGCCGGAGGCGGCGGTCGAGCCGGCGGGCCACGGTCAGGTCGGAGGGCAAGCCGAAAAGGACATCATCGTCCCGGCGACGACGACAGCCGAAAACGCAAAGACCACCGGCAGGATTTCGCCTGGGGCCGCGCCGGCGTACGCCGTGGCGGCAGCGATGATCACCGCGAGGCTTGCAGCGATCAGCACGCGATGCCCCCGGATGCGCCTGCGCACCTGCTCGATGGGCGCGCTCACCAATTGCGCGACGCCCTGCATTTTCCGCGACCTCCCGGTACCCTTATCGGTGCTGCGGGGCACACTTTCAGTGGCGGGACGCGGTGTGAATATAGACATAGACAATAAAGGATATTGATTTTGACGTATGTGCTTCGCGCGATCGCGCCAGCCGGCCACGCGGGCCCCAGGGTCCCGCCGGGACATCAGTCGTCGGGCGCCGCCGCCTGGGCGCAGACCGCAAGATAGGGTGCAATCCACAGGACAGCGGGATTTAATCGTTTGCAATCGCAATTCAAACGTTTAAAAGTGGCATCAGGCTTTGGGAGGAGCTGAATGGCCGGCCTGACTCTCCGTGAACTGGCGAGCAAACTGGGTGTCTCGGTCGCGACCGTGTCGCGGGCCCTTGCCGGCGATTCCGCGATTGCGACGAAGACGCGGGAGCGCGTGGCCGAAGCGGCCAATGCCTACGGCTACGTGCCCAATGTCGCGGCGCGCCAGCTGGTGTCGGGTCGCTCCGGCTTTGTTGGCTTCGTCATGCCGGTCCGTGGTCCCAACTTCATCGACGCCTATCTGGGCGAGTTCCTCACCGGACTGGGAGAGGGGCTTGTGGAGCATGGCTACGACCTGTTCATCGCCACCGTTCCGGCCGGCCGCTCCGAACTGTCGGTGCTCCGCCACGTTGTCGAATCCGGCCGGGCCGACGGCGTTGTCGTGCCCCGCATCGGCGAGGCGGACGAGCGCCTCGGCTATCTGATCGAGCGCCGGTTCCCGTTTGTCGCGCACGGCAGGCTCCTCGACGGTGCCGCCGGGCACAACTGGCTGGATGCGGACAGTGTCACCGCCTTCGGCGAGGCCTTCGACCTGCTCTACGACCTGGGGCATCGCCACTTCGGGCTGGTCAGCATCTCGGACTCGATGACTTTCCGGCACCTGCGCGAGCGTGGCCTGCGCGAGGCAATGACGCGGCGGAATGATCCGACCGTGACCCTCGACGTGGCCGCTGCGCCGCGCTTCGACCGCGGTGCAACCGTGGCGGCCATCAACCGGCTGCTGCACGCCGAAAGGCGACCGACAGCCATCATCGGGTTGTTCGACGAGTTGGCACTCACCATCCTCGAGGAAGCCGCCCGGGCCGGACTCTCGGTTCCGCGTGACCTGTCGGTCGTCGGCTTCGACAACATCACGGCGGCCGCCTATGCGCCGCCGGGCCTGACCACATTCGAGGCGAACACCCGCGAATCCGCCCGTGCCATCGCCGGGATGCTTGTCGAGGTCATCGAAAAGCGTCCGGCCGAGCCGCTGCACCGGCTGATCCGGCCCAAGCTGGTCGCGAGGGCCAGTCACGGGCCGGTGCCGGACGAGCCACGCCGACTGTGAGATCAACAAGGGAGGTAGAAGTGAAAAGACTAGTCTCGACGATAGTGGGCACCACGCTCGCGTTGGCGCTGGGAGGGCAGACCGTCCAGGCCCAGGTGCTGTTCTGGTCCAACCAGGCCGTTCCGGTTGAGGAGGCGCAGAAGATGCGCGAACAGGTGCTCAAGGATTTCCCCGGCGGCGCCGACTTCCAGCCGCAGGACCCAGGCCCGTTCATCACCCGCATCCAGGCCGAAGCCGAGGCCGGCAAGGGGACGATCGGCGTGGTTGGTTCGCTTCATGGCGACCTCTCGAGCTTTGCGGCAAACTGGATGGACCTCTCCGACATCGACCTGGGGGCGGTGAAGCCGAGCCCCGCCTTCATGGAACTCGGCAAGCTCGGGAGTTCGGAGCAGAAGTACCTGCCCTGGATGCAGGCAACCTACGTGATGGCTGCGAGCAAGCAGGCGCTGCCCTACCTGCCTGAGGGGGCGGACATCAACGCGCTGACCTACGACCAGGTCATCGCCTGGGCCGGCAATCTCGCCGAACAGACCGGCTCGCCGAAGTTCGGCTTCCCGGCCGGCCCGAAGGGGCTCAAGCACCGCTTCTTCCAGGGTTTCCTGCTTCCCGCGTTCACCGGCTCGGAAGTCACCAAGTTCCGTTCGGCGGAAGCAGAACAGGCCTGGGGCAAGTTCAAGGAGCTGTGGCAGTACACCAACCCGGCCTCGACCAACTATGACTTCATGCAGGAGCCGCTGCTGAGCGGCGACGTCTGGCTGGCCTTCGATCACATTGCCCGCCTGGCCGAGGCCTTCAATCAGAAGCCTGACGAGTTCGTTGCCTTCCCGGCGCCGGCCGGTCCCAAGGGACGCGCCTTCATGCCGGTGCTGGCCGGCCTTGCCATCCCGGCGAACACGCCCGATCCGGAGCAGGCCAAGGCGCTGGTCAAGTACATGATGCAGCCGGCCCAGCAGGTTGCGACGCTGCGGGCCACCAACTTCTTCCCGGTGACCGACGCGCAGCTGCCTGAGGACCTGCCCGCCGCCGCCCAGGCGCTGGGGCCGGCCGTCACGGCCATGACCAGCGCCCCCGATGCGCTGCCGGCACTGCTGCCGGTGGGGCTGGGCGACAAGGGGGGCCAGTTCAACCAGGTCTATGTCGATACGTTCGAGCGCATCGTCCTCGCCAACCAGGACATCCGGCAGGTGCTCGATCAGCAGGCCGAGGCGCTGCGGGCGCTGATGGTGGAAGCCAAGGCCCCATGCTGGATTCCGGATGCGGTTTCCGACGGACCGTGCCCCGTCGAATAAGCCTCCTCCCGATCGCCCGGGGCTTCGGCTCCGGGCGACATCCAGCTTGCGGCTCAGGCGGGGTCATTGCCGATGAACAACAAATCGCTGCCGTATCTGCTGCTGCTCCCGGCAACCTTGTTCCTGGCCGTGTTCTTCGTCTATCCGTTTGCCCAGATCGCCGTGCAGGCCTTCACGGCTGAACAGGGTTTCACCCTGCAGCACTTCGACAAGATGGCCACCAACTGGAAGTTCTGGCCCAGCTTCTGGAACACCATCATCCTCGCGGCCATCGTCGTGCCGCTGCAGCTTGTGATGGCTCTGGCCATGGCCTCGATCGTCGCCAAGCTCAAGACCGGGCGCAACTCCATCCTCTATGTCTTCACCATCCCCCTGGGTCTGTCCGATCTGGCCGCCGGCATCATCTGGCTGGCGATCTTCGAGCAGTCGGGCTTTCTGAGTTCGATGCTCGTCGGGCTGGGGGTGGTGGACCGGCCGGTGCTGTTCCTCGGCTACCAGAATCTGTGGGTGATCTTCATTGCGGTGATCCTGGCCGAACTCTGGCGCGCGACCGCCATCGTGATGGTCATCCTGGTTTCGGGCATGGGGCTGATCCCCAAGGAATACTACGAGGCCGCCGAGGTATTCGGCGCCGGACCCTGGAAGCGCTTCCTCAAGGTGACGCTGCCGATGTTGCGGCCCAGCCTGCAGACGGCCCTCATCCTGCGCACCATTGCCGCGTTCGAGGTCTTCGCGGTGGTCGTGGCGCTCGGCGGCACAAGCCTGCCGGTGCTGGTCGGGCAGACCTACGACTGGCAGTTCAACCTGCGCGACAGCGGCGGCGCGGCGGCAACAGCGCTGGTCATACTCGCCATCTCGATCGCTGCAACGCTGGTCTTTCTGAGGCTGCTGAGGACTCCCAGGGGAGCAACGCCATGACCGAAGCGCGCTCCGTCGACGTGCCGCGGCCGGTCTCCGACATCACCGCTGCCGGACGTTTCCTGTTCGTCGCCGGGGTGGTGCTGTTATGCGCCTGGGTGCTGGTCCCGATCTACCTGCTGCTCGTCAATACACTGTCCTCGCCGCAGGAGGTGACCGGCTTCCCCAAGACCGGCCTGCCGTCCTTCAACCTGGGCTCCCTGCAGTTCTTTGCGCAGTTCGCTGGTGTCGGCGCCGCGTTGTGGAACTCCGTGCTGGTCGCGGTGCTGACCATGATCCTGTCGATCGGCATCGGTGCCCCGGCCGGCTATGCGCTGAGCCGGTTCGATTTTCCGGGCAAGGGCGCCTTTCGCATGCTGGTGCTGATGACTCGCGCATTCCCGTTGCCGCTGCTGGCGCTGCCGATCGCAGTGATGTTCATCCGGGTGGGACTCGACGATACGCCCATCGGGCTGGCGCTGGTGCACACGACGCTGGCCATCCCGTTTGCCGTGCTGATCACCTTCTCGATCTTTTCCGGCATCCCGCTCGAACTGGAGGAGGCGGCCTGGACGCTTGGCTGCAACCGGCTGCAGGCGTTCCACAAGGTGGTGCTGCCCCTCGTGCTGCCGGGGATTACCGCCTCGGCGATCTTTGCCTTCACCATCTCCTGGAACGAAGTCTTCGCTGCCTCGGTGCTGACCGTACAGAACCGGACGCTGACGGCGTTCCTGCTGCAGAGCCTCAATGTCTCGCCGCTGCATCTGCGCTTTGCCGGCGGTGCCGCGCTGGTGGTCCCGGCGCTGGTCTTCATCTTTGCCGTTCGAAAGTACCTGTTTGCCATGTGGGGCATAGCGAACCGTTAGGAGCCGTCGATGGCCGAAATCGTCGTCAAGAACGTCGCCAAGAGCTTCGGTGCCTTCCAGGCGCTGCACTCCATCGACCTCACCATCGCCGACCAGGAGTTCATGGTGCTGCTCGGGGCCTCGGGCTGTGGCAAGACCACCCTGCTGCGCATCATTGCCGGGCTGGAGAGTCCCAGCCAGGGCGAGGTCTGGATCGGCGGTCGCCGCGTCGATCAGCTGCCGCCGCGGCAGCGGGGCATCTCCATGGTGTTCCAGAACTACGCCGTGTTTCCCCATCTCACGGTGTTCGAGAACATCGCCTTCGGGCTGCGCATGAAGAAGCTGCCCCAGGCCGAGGTCAGAGACCGGGTCGAGCGCACGGCCGAACTGATGCATATCGAGCAGTTGCTGCAGCGCTATTCCGGGCAGCTTTCCGGAGGGCAGCGCCAGCGCGTCGCCGTGGCGCGCGCCCTGGCTATGGAACCGGACGTGATCCTCATGGACGAGCCGCTCTCTAATCTCGATGCCCTGCTGCGTCTCGAGATGCGGGCCGAGCTGAAGGGCGTGCTGGCCGGATCGAAGACGACGACGATCTATGTGACGCACGACCAGGTCGAGGCGATGAGCCTTGCAGATCGTATCTCGGTCATGAACGGCGGCCGCATCGTGCAGGCGGCATCGCCCGTGGAGGTGTATCGCAACCCGGCCGCCCGCTTTGTCGGCAGCTTCATCGGCAATCCGCCGATGAACTTCATCGCTGCCACAAGCGACGGCGACGGCCGCTATCGGGTCGCGGGCCTCGATCTCGACGGTCCCGCAGCAGCTGGCCCGCGGCTCGAGTTTGCCATTCGCCCGGAGGATATGACGGTCGCCCCCGGTGGCCTGAGGGCAGCCGTTCGCGTCGTCGAGCCCCTCGGGGCCCACACGCTGGTAACCTGCGAAGTGGATGGCGCAGTCTTCCGGGCAGTGCTCGACAGTGACCTCAGGATCGCTCCCGGGGACGAACTGAGCCTCGTCCCCAAACCCGACCGCATCCGCTGGTTCGACCCCGAGACCTCCAGCGCCGTGCCGGTCGCGTCTTGAACCGACACCACCTCAGAAGTGCAGAGGACAGCCCGATGACCGCCGATGCAGCCAGGCTCTACCGTCACGCCCTCGAGGTCCTCCGGGAGAACGACCAGGGGACCTACACAGTGCCGACCAAGGGGCTCTATCCATTCCAGTGGAACTGGGATTCGTGCCTTACCGCCCTGGGTCAGGTCCACTACGACGAGGCGCGGGCATGGACCGAGATCGAGACCCTGTTTGCCCACCAGTGGCCGGACGGGATGCTCCCTCACATCGTGTTCCATGTCCATTCGGATGGCTATTTCCCGGGTCCGTCCGTGTGGGACACGGGTCGGCCAATCGCTACCTCCGGCATCACTCAGCCGCCTGTGGCGGGGTTCGCCGTGCGGCGCCTGTTCGAGCGTTCCGCCGACCGTGAGGCAGCTGTTCGCCGCGCTCGCGCCCTGCTGGCGCGCATCGACGCCTGGCATCGCTGGTTCTACCAGATGCGCGACCCGCACAATGAGGGGTTGGTCGCGATTCTCCATCCATGGGAATCGGGCCGCGACAATTCCATTGACTGGGATGAAGCGTTCGAGCGCGTTCCGACCGAGGGCATTGCCCCGTACAGTCGACGCGACACCCAGCATGCCGATCCGGCGCATCGGCCGACCAAGGCGCAGTACGATCGTTACCTGTGGCTGGTGCAGCATTTCCGGTCGCTGGGATGGGACAACAGGCGACTGCATGACGCCTCGCCGTTCCAGGTTGTCGATCCCGGGTTCAACGCCATTCTCATCCGTTCGGCCACCGATCTTGCCGCACTGGCCGAGGAACTGGGCGAGGCCGAGATCGCTCGCGCCAACCGGGCCAGGGCCGCTGCCGGAATCGCCGCGCTGGAGACGCTGTGGAGTGACCGGCACGGCCAGTACCTGTGCCGGGACCGTACCACGGGCGAGTTGATCGACAGTGCCTCGATCGGCGGCATCCTGCCGGTCTTCGCCGCGATCCCGCAGGAGCGCTGCCGCGAGGTCGCGCGCACCATTGAGCGCTGGGCGCACAAGGTGGCATTCGTGGTCCCCTCGCACGATCCGCTGGACCCCCGCTTCGAGGCCAAGCGCTATTGGCGCGCCCCGGTCTGGCTGGTGATGAACTACATGATCGCCGATGGCCTGCGGGCGGCCGCCGAGACGGCAGTGGCCGACGCCATCGTGCAGTCCAGCCTCGACCTCATCACCCGGTCCGGGTTTGCCGAGTACTACGATCCCCTGACTGGCGAACCCTGCGGCGGTGGCCGTTTCACCTGGACCGCGGCCATGGTCATCGAGTTTCTGGAGGCAGCATGAAGCTGCTCGCTATCGGCGCTCATCCGGACGACATCGAGATCTACATGTTCGGTACCTTGGCCTCGGCACGGGCGCGAGGTGACGAAGTGGTCATGGCCGTCGCGACCGACGGCGCCGCCGGCGGCAATGCCGATCCGGCTCAGTTGCGGCAGGCGCGTCGCCGGGAAGCCGCTGCGGCGGCAGCGCTGCTGGGTGTCGTCCCGCATTTCCTCGATTTCGCCGACGGACGCCTGGTGGCCGACGCGGCGCTGGTGACGGCACTGAGAACCCTCATCGTCGACAGCGGTGCCGACCTGGTGCTGACGCACGCCCCCAACGACTATCATGCGGATCACCGGGTTTTGAGCGATGCCGTCGGAATCGCTGCCGGCTTTGCGGCGCCTGTGGTCTGGGCCGACACCATGATGGGCGTTGGTTTCGAACCGACCCACCTCGTCGACATCACGGCGCATGTCGAGACCAAGCGGTCTGCGATCCGTGCCCACCTGTCGCAGGATCCCGAACGCTTCGTCGCCCTGTCCGATCGCCTTGGCAGCTTCAGGGCGGCACAGGCCAATGCACCAGCCGAGGGCCAGGCCGAAGCGTTCCGCTTCGCGCCGATCTACCCCTTCATGGACATTCGCGACCTGCTGCCACCACCACCCGGGGTCCGCCCGGTTGGCGATCGCCGCCATGCGGCGCGGCTGCCGCGGTGAATGACACCAGGCGGCAGCCTTCTGCGGCCGGAATAGGGGCCGGCGCGGCCGACACGACCGGCCTGAACAGCGTGGGCAAGAGAAATCTCTACCAAGATCGTCGCCTTAAGCGACCTGTTCACGCACGTCCAAAGTGCTGAAGTACGTGTTGCAGGGAAGGAAAATCTAGTCAATGGTACGGCTTGCGACTTTCGACTAGGCGGCCACCAAGAGCCGTTCTGGAGGACTTGACTACCAAGCCTTTCACTCAGGAGGAGAGAACTACCATGGACATCAAGAAGCTGAGCCGACGCGACGTCCTCAAGGGGACGGCTGCCGGCGCCGGACTTATCGCGACGGGCGGCTTCCGGCCTTCGCCCAGGACGCCAAGCCGGACGCTCCGCTACCGGTCGGTGGCAGCGGCAAGCTGACCGTCATTCATCGGACCGAGTACTTCGAGGCGGCGCAGACCGCATTCCGCGACACCGTACAGGCCTTCGCCGACTCGAAGGGCGTCGCGCTCGACATCTCGACCACCAACCCGGAGTCGTTCGGCGACTTCATGGGCAAGATGACGGCGGCGGTGAAAGCCGGCAATGCGCCGGATTTTGCCTACACCAGCAACGTCTCGATCGCACAGCTGCACCTGCTCGACCTCGTCGAGGACGTGACCGATGTGGTCGACGAGGCGATCAAGCGCTATGGCGACATCATGCCGGGCCTGAATGCCGCCAAGACCGCGCAGTTCGACGGCCGCTGGAAGGCCATCCCGCTGATCGGCACCACCACCGGCTACTACGCCCGTGGCGACAAGCTTGCGGAAAAGGGCATCGATCCGGCTTCGCTCAAGACCATCGTCGATCGCCGCGAGGCCGCTCTCGCCATCTCCGGGCCCGACTTCTGGGGCTGGGGCTTCACCCCCAACCAGTCCGGCGACGGCTTCGGCTTCCTGATTGCGACCGTCCAGGCCTTCGGTGGCTCGTTCACCGACGAAACCGGCCAGATCGTCAAGTTCAACACGCCGGAGACCGTGGCGGCGTTCGAGTTCCTTCGCGAGACCTACGACCGCAACGGCAAGTATGCCGCCATGCTGCCCCCGGGCGTCGAGAGCTGGAACGACACCGGCAACAACGAGGCCTATCTCGCCGGCCAGATCGGCTTCACGCAGAACGCCTTCTCGATCTATGCGCAGTCAAAGCGTGACGGCAACCCGGTCTATGCGAACACCCTGCTGCTGCAGGCGCCGGCGGCCATCAACGGCGACAGCCGTGACGGTGGCAACGTCGGCGGCTGGATGACCGTCTTCAAGGGCGCCGCGAACGCGGCCCTTGCCAAGGAGTTGGCGCTGAACCTGCTCGACCCGGTGAACTTCAGCAAGATCGCATCGCTGGGCAGCGTGCTGTTCACGCCGGCCTACCAGAAGCTGTGGACTCCCGAGTTGCTGGCTGCCGAGCCGAACCTTGCGACCATCAAGCAGGCAGTCGATGTGAAGGATCCGTTCCTCGGCCAGTCCTGGCCGGCGAACCCCAACGCGGGTGTCGATGCCATCCGCGCCCAGGGCGTGCTCGAACAGTCCGTCGGCAACGTCATCTCGGGCCGCATGTCGCCGGCCGACGCCGTCAAGGATGCCCACCAGAAGATGGTGGACCTGTTCGAGGAAGGCGGGATCATGCAGCCCTAAGGCTGCCAGCCCACTGCGTGGAAGGGCGGCGTCGCCGCCCTTCCACGCCCCTGCGCCGCCATGCGTCGTTACAGATTGACGCGCGGCCCCAACTCCTGCGCTGCGAAGGTACCGGGCGCTTCAGCTGGAAGGAGCCTGTCTGTGGACAAGCGCATTACTCTTGATGGCCCAATCGGCGGCATCAGCTCTGCCGGGCGTCCGCGGTTCAAACTCAAGAACATCCTCGGCCGCGACTGGCGGATCGCCTACCTGTTCGTGCTGCCCATGTTTCTGCTGATGGCCGGCCTGATCTTCTGGCCCTTCATCAGCGCCATCCTGATGTCGACGACGACATTCAATTTCAACACCGGCGACACCGTGCAGGTGGGGCTGAGGAACTATCAGCGCCTCTATACCAATTCGGACTACCTGCTGTCGCTGTCGAACACCATCAACTTCACCTTCTGGTCGCTCTCGATCAAGTTCGTGACCGGCATGACCATTGCCATGATCCTCCACTCCAGGTTGCCGTGGCGCAACCTGATATCGGCGATCATGCTGCTCCCCTGGATCGTGCCCGAAATCGTCACCGCGCTGGCCTGGAAGTCGATCTACGACCCGCTGTTCGGTGGCCTGAATCCCATCCTGCAGGGGCCGGTCTCATCGACAAGCCGCTCGGCTGGCTGTCCGACTCCAACATGGCACTGGGCAGCGTCATCGCGGTGAACGTCTGGAAGGGCATCCCCTTCTTCACCCTGCTGCTGCTCGCCGGACTCAAGGCCATCGACACCGAGCTCTACGAATCGGCGGAAGTCGATGGCGCCAATGCCGTGCAGCGCTTCCGCTACATCACGCTGCCGGGCATGCGCTACGTCATCCTCGTGGTGCTGCTGCTGAGCTTCATTTCGACCTTTAACCAGTTCGGCCTGATCTTCCTGATGACCGGCGGCGGACCGAGCGGCGCGACGCGCCTCTATTCCATTCTCGCCTACGAGAAGGCGATCGGCTCGCTGCAATACGGCCCCGGCAGTGCCATCGCGCTCAGTGTTGCACCACTGATGGCCTTCCTCATCTACCTGCTGGCCAAGTATATGCGATACGACGAGCGCAGCGCCGGCGTGGAGAAGAAGAAGGGTTTCAAGCTTGGCATCGGCAAGCTCTTCGGCGGGCTGTTCAGCCTGATCCTGGACGTTGTCTTCTGGCCGTTCACCATGCTGAACCGCGGCTTCGGAGAAGCTCGGCCTGGTGCTGCGCCAGCGGTTGACCGGTTCGTCCCACAGGCCGGTGTTCAAGCCGGAGGGCCGCGAGCGCATGGGGATCGGCATCCGCATCCTGATCCTCTTCCCGATCATGGTGTTCGTGCTGTTCCCGTTCTACTGGGTGATCATTACCTCGTTCAAGACCACGGCCCAGATCAGCCAGCGCCAGTCGATCTTCTGGCCCAGTCCGGGGACGCTCACCCAGTATCAGGAGCTGATCTTCAATTCGCCGTTCCTCATCTGGCTGGGCAACTCGATCCTCGTCGCGGCACTGAGCACGATCATCTCGGTGGCGGTCGCGGCCCTCGCGGCCTACGCACTGACGCGACTCAAGTTCCTCGGCGCCGGGCTGCTGACCACGGCGATCCTGATCACCTACCTGCTCCCGGGGACGCTGATCTTCATCCCGCTCTACCAGACGCTCAGCGATCTGGGGCTGATCAACAGCTACGGCGCGCTGCTCACCACCTATCCGACCTTCCTCGTCCCCTTCGCCACCTGGGTGCTGATCGGCTACTTCCGGTCGATCCCGGTCGAACTCGAGGAGGCGGCGATGATCGACGGGGCGAGCCGGCTCTACGCCTTCATCCGCATCACCCTGCCGCTGGCCGCTCCGGCCCTGCTCTCGGTGGCGCTGTTCGCCTTCACCAACGCGTGGAACGAATTCCTCTTCGCCTTCGTGTTCATCACCTCGGAATCGCTCCGCACCCTGCCCATCGGGCTGCAGTCGATGGTGGTGGGCGACATCCTGCCCTGGGGCGAGCTGATGGCGGCCTCGCTGCTGACCGCGATCCCGGTGGCGATCCTCTACATGTATGCCCAGCGCTTCCTCGTTGGCGGCCTGACCGTCGGCGCCGTGAAGGGCTGACCCTCGCACTCCAGGCGAAGACACCGGGGCCGGACAAGGATCACCTGTCCGGCCCCGATCTGTTCTTGCCGCCGAACTGGAAGCGCTCTCAGAGTTCCACCGAACCCGGGTGCGTTTCGGCCAGCATCTGCAGCTGCGCGCGGATGTAGCCAAAGCAGTACGAGAACGCGACCGCGTCGTTCGGCGTGCCGGAAAGGTGCGGCACGTGGTCGGGCATGACCATGTACTTGTAGCCCACCTCTGCCAGCACCTTCATCGCCCCCCACATGTCCATGTCCCCCTCGTCGGGGAAGGTCTCCATGAACGAGAGCTTGCGCCCCTTGATGTTGCGGTAGTGGATGTTGAACAGCTTGCCGCGCTCGCCGAACCAGCGGATGGCGTCATTGATCTCGGCCCGCGGGTCGTCCATCATCTCGCCCACCGAGCCGATGCAGAAGTTCAGCCCGTGCCACGGGTTCTACCGCATGAGGACGAACTTCTTCAGGCCCTCGACCGTGCCGAGCACCCGCGTGATGCCGCGATAGCCCGGCGGCGTGTACGGGTCGTGCGGATGGCAGGCGAGGCGGACCCGGCTGGCCTCGGCCACCGGCACGACACGTTCGAGGAAGTAGTCGATCCGCTCCCAGTTCTCCTCCTCCGAGAGCACGCCCACGAGGCTGGGCGGCGCATTCTGGTCCATCTTGTCCCAGCGGAAGGTCGAGTTCCTCGAGCCGCCGCGTCCGGCCTCGAATTCCGAGCGCGGGATGCCGATGATGTTGAGATTGTACTTCACCGCCGGGATGCCGGCCCTCGCCACGTTCTCGATCAGCCGGCAGATCGACTCGATCTGGCGGTCCCGATCGGGGCCCTTGCTGAGGATGTCCGGGCTGTTCTGCTTCTCGATCGGCATCGATTCGAGCGGCAGTTGCACCATGTCGAGCACCAGGCCGAGGCTCTCGAGGCGGTCCCGGTGGCGCTGCAACACCTCAAGGGTCCACTCGTGCGGGTTGCCATCGGGATCGGCATTGACGTGCCGCACCCCCAGCTGCGCCAGCTGGCGGTACTCGTCGTCCGTCGTGACCCGATTCTGCGTTCCTAGATACATGCCGATCCCCTCCTCAGGATACTCGCGCCTTCGGTGCGTGGCCGACCGGTTGTGCGCATCGTCTCGTTCAGTTCCCAGCAATTGAGCTGGACCCGCACCACTACGCCCAATAGCTTGACCTGATTGGCAATGAGGGGAAAGGCCGAACACCACAAATGGCACAATTCGCACCGCAGCCGATGGCCGAAGCGATCGCGAGGGATCTGCTCTCTTTCCCCATCACTCACCTGACGGACGATCTCGCCTTCGACGAGCCGAGGTTCCGTGAGCACCTCGAATGGATCATCGCCGCCGGGCCCGCGGGGGTATTTGCCGCCGGCGGTACCGGCGAGTTCTTCTCGCTGACCCCCGACGAGGTGGAAAAGGTCACGGCGACCAGCGTCGAGGTGACCCGCGGACGCATGCCGGTCCTCGCCGGCGTCGGCTATGGCACCGCCATGGCGATCGACCTGGCGAGGCGGGCGGAAAGGGCAGGAGCCGACGGCATCCTGCTGCTCCCGCCCTACCTGATCAACGCCAGCCAGCAGGGACTTGCCGCCCATGTCGAGGCGGTGTGCCGGGCAACCAGCCTCGGTGTCATCCTCTACAATCGCGACAATGCCATCGTCGATGCCGAGACCGTGGCGCGCCTGTGTGACCGCTGCCCCAACCTCGTCGGACTCAAGGACGGGGTCGGCGACATCGAGCTGATGGTCAGGACCCGCAGCCTGCTCGGCGACCGGCTCGTCTATGTTGGCGGCCTGCCGACGGCCGAAACCTTTGCCCGCCCCTACCTCGCGATGGGCGTCGCCACCTACTCCTCGGCCCTGTTCAACTTCATGCCGAACTTCGCCCGCGGCTTCTACAACGCCGTTCGCGCCGAGGACGTGCCGACCATCGAGGCGGGCCTGCGCGACTTCATTCTGCCCTACACAGCCATCCGCAATCGCGGTCGCGGCTATGCCGTGGCCATCGTCAAGGCCGGGGCCCGCATCGTCGGGCGCCCCGGTGGGCCGGTGCGGCCGCCATTGACCGACCTCGATGCCAGGTCCTACGCCGACCTCGAGTCCTTGATCGCGGCGCATGGCGATGTCGCACCCGGAAGCAGGAATTGAGCGGTCTGTCAGGCTCGCCGATCCTCACCGGCCACCGGGTGGTGCCCGTCGCCGGGCTCGACTCGATGCTGCTGAACCTGAGCGGGGCGCATGCGCCGCTCTTTACCCGCAACGTGGTGATCCTCACCGACAGCCAGGGCCATACCGGGCTTGGCGAAGTACCGGGCGGCGAGGCGATCGCGCGCACCATCGCCGAGGCCTGGCCCCTGCTCGAGGGCCGGCAGATCGGCACCTACCGCACGCTGCTGCGCCAGGTAGGCGAGACCTTCGCCGGACGCGATGCGCGCGGGCGCGGCAACCAGACCTATGACGAGCGGGTCACCATCCACGCCGTGGCAGCGCTGGAGTGTGCCCTGCTCGACCTGATGGGACAGTCGCTCGGTGTCCCGATGGCGGAGCTGCTCGGCGACGGGCAGGTGCGCGATCGGGTCGAGATGCTGGGCTATCTGTTCTATGTCGGCGATCGCCGCAGGACGCCGCTTGCCTATCGCGATGCTTCGTCTGCAGGCGACGACTGGGAGCGGTTGCGCGACGAGCCGGCGCTCGACGCCGCCGCCATCGTCCGCCTCGCCGAGGTGGCGGAAGCCCGCTATGGCTTCCGCGATTTCAAGCTCAAGGGGGGCGTGCTGCGCGGGGCCGAGGAGGGGGAAGCGATCGCTGCCCTCGCCCAGCGCTTCCCGGAGGCGCGCATCACCCTCGATCCGAACGGCGCCTGGTCGCTAAGGGAGGCGATCGACGTCTGCTCCGCGATCAAGCCCTGCCTCGCCTATGCCGAGGATCCCTGCGGCGCCGAGAACGGCTTTTCCGGCCGCGAGGTGATGGCGGAGTTTCGCCGCGCCACCGGCATCCGTACGGCGACCAACATGATTGCCACCGACTGGCGGCAACTGTGTCACGCCATGCAACTGGGGAGCATCGACATCCCGCTTGCCGATCCGCACTTCTGGACGCCGCGCGGCTCGATCGATGTGGCACGGCTCTGCGCCCGCTGGGGCCTGACCTGGGGGTCGCACTCCAACAATCACTTCGACATCTCGCTCGCCATGTTCACCCAGGTCGGCGCCGCCGCACCCGGCACCATCACCGCGCTCGATACCCACTGGATCTGGCAGGACGGCCAGTTCCTGACCCGCGAGCCGCCGAGGATCGTTGGCGGCATGGTGGCGGTACCGGACCGGCCGGGGCTGGGCGTAGAACTCGACGAGACGGCGCTGCAGGCCGCGCACGCGCTTTATCGCACGCTGCCCGCCGGCAGCCGCAACGACGCTGCCGCCATGCAGTACCTCATCGATGGCTGGAGCTTCGATCCGAAGCGCCCGTCCCTGGTGCGATAGGCGCGAGCGACGGCCCCCCACACCAGCTTTGCTGGTTCCCTCCCCGCCACGCGGGGGGCGGATCACTGATGTCGTGACGTCGGATCCTCCCCCGCTCGCGGGGGAGGGGACCACCCGAAGGGTGGTGGAGGGGGCGCCGACGCTTGCCGCACGCCGATCCTCACTCGAACCAGGTCGTCCCCGGATACTGGTGCTGCTTGGCCACATCGTAGTTCAACTCGAGCCCGATGCCCGGCCGGTCGGTGATCTTGATATGGCCGTTCTGGATGATCTCGCCGCCATCGGTGATGGTCTTCCAGTAGTCGCGGTTGAACCAGTGGAACTCCAGCACGAGGAAGTTCGGCACCGTGGCGCAGACCTGCGCCGAGGCCATCGTGCCGATCGGCGATGACACGTTGTGCGGCGCGAAGGGGATCGAATAGAGGTCCGCCATCTCGGCGATCTTGCGGCACTCCGAAAGCCCGCCGCACTTGGGGATGTCCGGCATGATGATGTCGACCGCCTGCTGCTCGAGCAGCTTGCGGAAGCCGTGCCTGAGATAGAGGTTTTCGCCTGCGCAGATCGGGGTCGAGGTCGAGCGGGTGATCTCGGCCATCACGTCGATGTTCTCGGGGGCACCGGCTCCTCGAGCCAGAGCAGCTTCAGGGGCTCGAGATCACGCGCCAGCCGGATGGCGCTGTGCTTGTCGAGGCGGGTGTGCAGGTCCGTTGCCACGTCGACGGATGGCCCGGCGGCCTTCACCACCATATGGGCCAGTTGCACCATCCGGTCATGCTCCCACTTGTTGGGAGTCATGTTGAACTTGTCCTTCTCGTACCAGCCGGTTTCCGAGCCGGTGTGGCCGTAGGCCCGGATATCGAGATCGACCTTCAGCGCCGTGAAGCCGGCCTCCAGCACCTCGTCCACCACCGCCTGCACCTCGGCCATGTTCATCCCGGGCGAGACCTCGCAGTCGCAATAGACGCGGATATCGTCGCGGAACTTGCCGCCCATCAGTTCGTAGATAGGCACCTTCAGCGCCTTGCCCTTGAGGTCCCACAGCGCGATCTCGATGCCGGTGAGCGCCGTGATCAGCGCGCCGGCGAAGCCGCCTTCGAACACCAGGCTGCGGCGCGTCTCCTCGAAGATCGCATCGATCGCGAACGGATCGCGCCCGATCAGCCGCTCCTCGAGTTCCTTGATGATGGCGATCGCCTGGTAGCCGCCATGCACGCATTCGCCGAGGCCGGTAACGCCTGCGTCGGTCTCGATGCGAACCCACAGATGCATGCAATGGCCGGTCGTCGCGGCCGTCTTCACCGAAGTGATCTTCATTTGTCCCTCAACAGCTTAGGCCGGCTCTCCTCCGGGCCGTCTGGCAGCTTAGCGGCGTGCCGGAGGGCCGTCGAGTGTGCTGAGCAACCTAACGCGCAGCTAACACGGTCTCAGATGACCTCGAGAGGATCGCGGGTCCTCGGGAAGGGCGCAGCCTGGCCGAGGCCCGAAGCTTGTTCCAAAAAGATGATAGCAAGGATCATGTTTTCTCTGGCATCAAAAACATGAGTAATATAGTCAGTGTTTACGCGGACGCCGCACCCTGACTTGAAGCCAACTGGGACCCTACCGATGAGTTCGAAGACCCTGGCCGGCCTGCTGGCCGCAGCCCTGATCGTCGCGCCGGCCATTGCCGACGACATCGTGATCACCGACCACGAGAATCGCACCGTGACGCTGCCCGAGGCGGCGCAGCGCGTCGTCACCATTCCCATGCCGATGGCCTCGGGCGTCATCTCGCTCGATGGCTCCTCCGACAAGCTGGTGGGCCTCAACCCGCTGTCGCTCACCGCGATCCGCGAAGGCATCCTGGGCCGCATCTTCCCCGATGCCGCCAGCATCTCCGATGCCGTCACGGGTACCGACTTCATGCCCAATGTCGAGGCGCTGGCGGCCGTCGACCCGGATCTCGTCATCCAGTGGGGCGGCCGCGGGCCCGAGATCGTCGATCCGATCACTAATGCGGGCCTCACGACGCTGCTGATCAAGTACGGCACCGAGGAACTGACCCGGCAGTACATGACCATGGTCGCGACCGCCATCGGCCGGCCGGAGCGCATCCCCGAGCTGGTCGCCTGGCGTGACGACGTGCAGCAGGCCATCGCGGGGAAGGTCGCGACCCTCCCCGCCGATGCCCGCCCGAGCGTGCTCTACCTCGGCCGTTCCCTCTCCGACATCACCGCCTCGGGCGCCAAGGGCAACTACAACGCCTGGTACATCGATCTCGTCGGTGGCCGCAGCGCCTCCGCGGAGCTCGAGGGTTCGGTCTCGATCAACCGCGAGCAGATCGCGCAGTGGGATCCCGACGTCATCCTGCTCAACAGCTTCGAGCCCAATCTCGACGTGAACTGGGTCTACACCGATCCCATCCTGTCGCTCACCAGGGCCGCCCAGGCCAGGCGCGTCTACAAGATGCCGCTCGGCGGCTATCGCTGGGACCCGCCGAACCAGGAATCGCCGCTGACCTGGATGTGGCTGGCCGAACTGCTGCACCCGGAGGTGTTCGACTACGACCTCAGGGCCGAAATGAAGTCCGCATACAAGAAGCTCTACAACTACGAACTCAGCGACGCCGACATCGACGGCATCATCTGGACGGCGCAGCAGGGCGATGCCGCGGGCTACGACCAGTTCGAGGCGCGCTGACCGTGATCGACGCAGTCGGGGACGTGACGGAAGCGGTGGTGACTCCACGGGGCTGGGCCGGTACGGCCATGGCGCTCACGCTGCTCCTCGTCGGCTGCGTCCTCGTCAGCCTGTGCGTCGGCCGCTTTGCGGTCTCGCCGCAGCGCGCCATCGAGGTGCTCTGGCAGGCGCTGACGGCACCGGGCCGGGCCATCGAGGCGATGGACGAGCGGATCGTCCTGCTCGTCCGCACCCCGCGCGTGGTGCTGGCTGCCCTGGCCGGCGCGGCGCTTGCCATCACCGGCGCGGCGCTGCAGGGGGTGTTCCGCAACCCGCTCGTCTCGCCCGAAGTGCTGGGCATCTCGCAGGGCGCCGCGTTCGGCGGCGCCCTTTCCATCTTCGTCGGCATCTGGGGGCTGCCGCTGCTCGGCATGGTCTTTGCGGCAGGGCTCTCCGCGCTGGTCTTCGTCGGGCTGATCGCCCGCGTCGACGGCCGCACCGAGATCATCACCGTGATCCTGTCCGGCATGGTCGTCGGCTCGTTGTTCTCGGCGCTCCTGTCGCTGATCCAGTTCGTCGCCGATCCCAATTCCTCGCTTCCTGCCATTGTCTACTGGCTGATGGGCTCGTTCTCGACCGCAACCTGGGAGCGGGTGCTGATCGCCGCTCCCGTGCTGCTCGCCGGGCTTGGCCTGCTCTGGGGCATGCGCTTCCGTCTCAACATCCTGTCGCTCGACGACAGCGAGGCGCGCAGCCTCGGGGCGCGGCCGGATCTCGAGCGCTGGGTCGTCTTCGCGCTTGTCGCACTGGTCGTGGGCAGCCAGGTGGCCGTGTCGGGCATTGTCGGCTGGGTCGGCCTCGTCATCCCGCACGCGACGCGCCTGCTGGTCGGGCACGATCATCGCCGACTGCTGCCCGCTTCGGCGCTGCTGGGCGCCGGCTTCATGGTGATCATCGACACGCTGGCACGCACGGTGACCGCTGCCGAGATCCCGCTCGGCGTCCTCACCGCCATCGTCGGTGCGCCGGTCTTTGCCCTCCTGCTGCGGCGGCACTTCGGGGAGCGATCGAGCTCATGATCGGCTTGCACGATGCCACCGTACGCTTCGGGCCGCGCGCCGTGCTCGACCGGTTGAGCTTTTCGGTCGCGCGCGGCCGCAGCCTCGCCCTGCTCGGGCCGAACGGCCGGGGCAAGACCACGGCGCTTCGCGCCCTCCTCGGCTTCCAGCGGCTCGACAGCGGCTCCCGCCGGGCGCCGCCGATCGTCGGCTATGTGCCGCAATATGCCTCGAGCAACCAGAGCTACCTGGTCCGCGACGTCGTCGTCATGGGACGGGCCGCCGGACTGGGCATTTTCGGTCAGCCACGACCCGCCGACTACACGGCCGCCGCCGAGGCGCTGGCGCGGGTGGGCGCTGCGCGCTTTGCGAGTCATCGCTTCGACCGTCTCTCGGGCGGTGAGCGGCAACTGGTCCTGATGGCACGGGCGCTGGCCACCGGGGCCGACGTCCTGGTTCTCGACGAGCCTGGTTCGGCGCTTGATCTGCACAATCAGTCGAGGTTGCTGCATCTGTTGGCCGATCTGCGCGCACCGCGCGACCGCACCATCGTCTTTACCACGCACGATCCGAACCACGCGCTTGCCGCAGCGGACGATGCCCTGCTGCTCATGCCCCAGGGGCCGCCGCTGTTCGGACCAGTGGCGGATACCATCGTTCCCGGGGCGCTCGAGCAGCTCTACGGCGTGCCGATGCGTCTTGTCGAACTCCCCGGCCCGGACGGTGCGCCGCACCGGGCCGTCCTCCCAGCCTTTGCAGGACAGCGCGCCGCATGACCATACTCTTCATCCATTCCCACTACGGGCCATTGCCCGCACCATACGAGGCGGCCGTCGCCGACGGGCGCCTCCTCGGCGTCCGCGAGGTCGAACTGACCTCCGATCATTTCGAGGCGGCAACGGGACTGATCACCACCACCCACCTCGACCAGGTCGGCTTTCTTGCCTGCCGCCCAGCGCTGACGCGGCTGCTCGATCGCGGTGGCCGCTGGTTCTTCAACGGCCACCTGCTGCGCATCTTCGTCGAAGGGCTCGGCATCTACGAACCGATCCGCGGGGCACGGCGGCCGGACTATGTGCTCACCCGGCTCAACCCGCACGCGATCTTCGATGGCATCGAGCAGCGCAGCCTCGAGGAGAACCGGGGCGTCGCCGGCTTCTACGGCCGCGGCCACAATCCGCTGCCCGGCGGCGGTCTCGCGGTCAATGGCATCGGGCCGGACCTGCTGCCGATCGACTGGGAGTGGCGGCGGCCGGCCGGCGGCCGGATCTTCAGCCATGCCGGCAACGACCTGGGCGGCATGGGCGGGGAAGGCGGTCCCGGGGCGCTGCTCGCCGAGCGTGTCGTCAGCTGGTGCGAAGGAAGGATCGGATCATGAGCATCCTCGCCGTACACCCTGGGGCCTACTACCACATCGAGAGCCTCGAAGGGGCGCGCTATGCCGGCTGTTTCGACCGGCTGGTCCGGCCCGAGGACCTCGCCGCCGAGCGGCTCGAGGAGCACAAGGTTGTGCTCATTCCGTGCCGCACCCCGGCCGACCGCATGCTGGCGCACCGGGCGCGGCTCGCCGACTATCTCGGCAATGGCGGCACCATCGTCGCGACCGGCGAGAGCGAAAGCCAGCTGTTCCTTCCCGGCATCACGTTCACGCCGCAGCCGACCAATTTCTGGTGGTGGCTGACTCCGGGTGCCGATCTGGGGGTCCGCATCGCCGCCCCCGGGCATGCCCTGTTCCGTCGACTGGCGCAGCGCGACGTCACCTGGCACCTGCACGGCTGGTTCGATCCCCCGCCGGGAGTCGAGGTTCTCGCCGTCAACGGCGAAGGACGGCCGATCCTCTATGTCGACGAGGTCACCACCCGAGGCCGGATGATCATCACCAGTCTCGACCCGTTCTACCACCACGGCAGCCACTTCATGCCCGCCACGACGCGCTTCCTCGACGGGTTCCTGCCCTGGATGCGCGAGGAGTTCGACCCCAGATGACCGACCTGACCGTCCTGGAAAATGGCCGCAAGCTGAACTACAGTTATGCCGATCTCATGCACTACCACGGCTTCGGCTTCCCCGGCGGGGTAGCCCACGCCTTCAAGGTGATGGAGCGTGCCTTGCCGCTGCTCGATGCGGGCCATCCGCCCGAGCGTCGGGAGATCGAGATTCGCACCGCCTTCCGCGGTCCGGGTGCGCGCGATGCGTTCGAGATGGTGACGCGCGGCCTGACCGAGGGCCGCTACATCGTCGATGCGGCGCTGGAGCGGCCGGAGCGCGGCGAGACGCTGATGCGCTACGTGTTCGTCCTCACCTACCGCGGCACCGCCGTTCGCCTGCAGATCCGGGAAGGCATCGTGCGGGACGAGTTCATCAGCCTCGGCCGCAAGCCCGACCGCACGCCTGCCGAGGAGGCGCGGCTCGAGCTGCTGAAGCGCGACATGGCCGACCGTCTGCTCGCGCTGCCGGCGGAGGCGGCCTACGAGGTGATCTGACCTCAGGGGCCCAGGTTGGCAGGAACCGGCGGCGCCGCGTAGTTCACCACGATCTCCACCCGGCCGTTTCCGGCGAGATAGGGGTCGTTGGGAAACATCGGCGCAGCGGTGGCATGCCCGGCAACGGAGCGGACCCGGTCCTCGGCGAGCCCGAATTCGCCGAGGATCGCCCGCACCACGTTGGCCCGATCCGTCGACAGGTCCCAGGCGCCGTAGCGCGGATTGGGATAGGTGGCGCCGGCCGCCGTGTGACCGGAGATGTCGATCTGGTTGGAGAGTTTCTGCAGGATGGGGGCCAGTGTGGCGATGGCCGCGCGCGTCTGCTCGAACGGGTATTTCGAGCCTTCCGGGAACATCGGCCGGCCTTCCTGGTCCAGGATCTTGATGTTGAGACCATCCTTCGTTTCTTCGACGATGAGGTTGTCCGACATCTCGGTGATGTCGGGCATGGCCTGCCAGGCCTGGCGGATGCTCGCGGCCGCGGCATGGAACTCCTGGTTGAGGCGGGAATTGATCTCCACCGGCGATGCCTTGACCGAATCCTCCTCATTGCCGCCCGTCTCGTTCGAGCCGCCCTTCGCATCCGACTGCGGTCCGGCCGACGAGGTCTCCGGGGCACTCATGGCATCCATGGTCTCCTGCGAGGTGACCTTGGCCCCCAGTTCCTCGAAGGCCTGCCCGCCCATCACGCCGACCGCGCCGCTGGTGCTCTCGCTGGTATTGGGCGGGGCGAAGTAGTCGGCGAGGCCCTTCTTCTGTTCGGGCGTCGTCATGCTGATCAGCCACAGCAGCAGGAAGAAGGCCATCATCGCGGTCACGAAGTCGGCATAGGCGATCTTCCAGGCGCCGCCATGGTGGCCATGGGCGGCCTTCTTGACCTTCTTGATGATGAACGGCTGGTCGTTGGCTGCCATTTCCGGTCTCGCTGTCGTCAGGTCGGGTTAGGCAGGTTGGCGGTCGCCTCGTCGATCTCGGCGAAGGTCGGGCGCACTTCCGACATCAGCGCCTTGCGGGCGAACTCGATGGCGATGGCGGGAGGATAGCCCGAGATATGGGCCAGCAGGCCGACCTTCATGGACAGAAAGTACTTCGACTCCGCCTCGAACGTGCTGCGCAGCGACTGCGCCATCGGGCCGAAGAAGCCATAGGCGACGAAGACGCCGAGGAAGGTGCCGACCAGGGCGCCGCCGATCAGGTGGCCCAGGACTTCGGGCGGTTCGCTGATCGCGCCCATGGTCTTGATGACGCCGAGCACGGCGGCGACGATGCCCAGCGCCGGGGTGCCGTCCGCCAGTGCCTGGATAGCGCTGACCAGTCGCTCGTTCTCCTGGTGGTGGGTCTCGAGTTCTTCATCCATGAGCGCTTCCATCTCATGGGCGACATTGGTGCCAAGCGTGACCATGCGCAGGTAGTCGCACATGAATTCCACCGCGTGATGGTTCTTGGCAAAGCTCGGGAAGTTGTTGAAGATCGTCGACTCGTGCGGGTTCTCGACATGCGGCTCGAGCGCCAGCACGCCCTTGGACTGGACCAGCTTGAACAAGGTGAACTGCAGCCCCAGCAGTTCGACATAGGCGGCCTTGTTGTAGCGCGGCCCCCGCAGCAGGATGCCGAATACGCCGAGCGACTGCTTGAGCACCGGACCGCTGTTGGCGATGACGAACGCACCGATGGCGGCCCCCAGGATGATCACCGCCTCGAAGGGCTGCCACAGCACTTCTATGTGCCCGCCCATTGCCATGTAGCCGCCGAGGACGCACGCAAAGACGGTAATGATGCCGATGATAAGGCGCATGAGGGCTTGGGCCTGGATTGTTCTGACGCTTGGGGCCCTATTCGATCATGGCTATCGATTACGAATGGTGAACGCGCGGCACCGCATCGGCAGACTTCGCGTCGAAAAGCCCGTCACCAGGCGCGACATCGGCGCACACCCCGTCTCGGACCGCTTCACAGTTGAGTGAACAGCCACACGGCGGGGCAGCGTGGCTCCCGCCCTGTGCAGTACCGGGCGCCCCGTCCGCCGAACCCCTTGCGCATCGCAGTATTTCGTCCGATCGAGCGCATGCATGATCCAATCATCTCCACTAAGTACTTCTTCTCATGCAGAGGAACGGCAAATAGTAGATGTGGAAATGAGAGGATTGCAGATGACGACTGAAGTGTAATAAATGTTTGGACTTTGACGCACGCGGCAATAGCCGACCGCCGATTTGACGGGGCCGCGCCGGGCGCGTTGGCAATCGGGAGCCTGCATCGAATGAACCGGAATGCGGTACCGGGCGACGACCCAGCGGCTGTCTTTGTGTCGCTGAGCGGGGTGCCGATGCTGCTGCTCAACGATGATCTCACGGTGGGTGCGGCCAGCGACAGTTTCTGCACCGTTTTCGGCATCCGGCCTGAGTTGGTATCTGAGCGAGAGCTGTCGGAACTCGGCGGCGGCGAGTGGGACCTACCGTCGCTGATCTCGCTGTTGCGCGGTGTGATCGCCGGATACTCGCGGATCGACACCTACGATACGGACCTGCATCCGCGCGGCAGTGAAGCGCGGCGGATTGCCGTCAAGGTCGTGCGCCTGCCCAAGGGCGGAGATGTCGGGTCGTGCCGGTTGCTGGTGACCATCGTCGATCGGACCGACCTTCAGGCCCTCAGCCGGGAGAACGAGCGCCTGTGCAGCGAGATCAGGCTGTTGCGCCATCAACTTGACTCGCGCGTCGCCAACAGCCTGCAGATTGTAGCCAGCATCCTCATGCTCGGAACGCAGCATGTCCGTGCTGGGCAGATTGATGGTCCAGACGACGAGCAGGACCGGCTGGCGACCGTTGAGGACCTGCGCATCCGGCTTTTTCTCGTCGGCCGATTCCGAGCAGATCGACATGCACTCCTACCTGCGCGAGCTGTGCGCCAGCCTCGCCGCCTGCATGCTGCCGGACCGCAGTCGGGTGGTTCTCGAGACACGGATCGGTGACCTCGTGCTCGCGGCATCCCAGGCAATCAGCGTCGGCCTGATGGTGACCGAGATGACCGCGAATGCCATCCGGCACGCCAGCTTCGCCCCGAACCACGGCCAGATCGTCGTCTCGATGTCCGGCACCTCCGAGCGCTGGTGCCTCAGCGTCAAGGACAACGGCTACGGTGCGCGCGCGTCGCATTTCCAGCCCGGGCTTGGCACCGGCATTGTCGACGCCCTCGCCCGGCATCTTGGCGCGGCCTACGCGATCGCCAGCGACGGCACCGGTACGACCGCAACCGTCGAGCGGGCCGATACCTGACGCCGCTCCCGTCAATGCGGCATGGCCGGGCCCGAGTAGACCGGCGCGCCTTCCGGCGTAGCCGCCGCGTGCGCACACCTGAGGCTGTTCCTGCCGGCCTGCTTGGCATCGGCGAGCGCCGCTTCGGCGGCCCCGATCAGCCGCTCGATCTGCGGGAAGTCGCGACTGCCCGCGACGCCGATGCTGGCGGTGGCGGAAAAGGCAGTGTCCGCCATGCGGAAGGGCAGTGATGCAAAGCCCTCCCGGATCTGGTCCAGCACCTTGCCCACCAGTTCGGGTGCGGTGTCGAGCAGGATCACGGCGAGCTGGTCTCCATCATAGCGGCCGACGACGTCGATCCGCCGCAGCCGGGCCACCAGCACCTGCGCCAGCACCCGGATCACCGCGTCCCCGCCCATGTGACCGAACTGCTCGTTGATCCGTTGCAGATGATCGAGATCGACCATCGCCACCGTCACCTCGGCCTTGGTGCGCCGGCAGCGCTCCAGTTCCTGGGCCAGCCGGTCCATGAAGCGGCCGTGGTTGGCAAGCCCGGTCAGCCCGTCGCGCTCCATCAGGGAACGCAGCTCGGCGCCACGATGGGCCCTGAGTCGGATCAGCGCGACCAGCCCCTCGCGGTCCACCGGCTTCTCGATGAAGTCGTCTCCGCCCAAGGTGCGCGCCTCGAGTTGCAGCAGCGGATCGCTCTCGGACGACAGGAACACGATCGGCAGCGCCAGATCCCGGCGCGACTGACGGATGATGCGGGCCAGTTCGATCCCATTGATTCCGGGCAGCCGGGTCTCGAGCAGCACCAGGTCGGGGTTGGTCGCAGCGATCCGGTCCAGCGTCATGGCGCCGTCCGTCACCACCTCGCACCGCATGCCGGCGCTTTCGAGTTCGAGAGCATAGGTTTCGGCCAGCAGCCGGTCCCCCTCGACGATCAGGATGAAGTGTGGCCGACCCGTTTCCCGTGGCGCCAGTTCTTCCAGCCAGTCTGCCAGTTCGCTGGCATCGACGGGGCGGGTCAGGACTCCCGTGGTCCCCATGCGGACGGCGGCGAGCCGACCGTGGAACGAGGCGTCGGAGCCGACCAGCAGCACCGGAACCTGCGGCGAGTAGCGCCGGCAGATCTGCAGCGCTTCGGGCACAGTGTCGCTGACCAGGGCGGCCGCGATGGACGCTGGCCCCTCGAGCTTGGACGTAAGCACATCGATCGGCGTGTAGCCGAGACCGGCAACGATCGAGGACAGCCGATCGAGCTCAGGCGAACGCGCGACGATCAGCACGCCGTTCGGCACCACCTCCGGCAGGGCGCGGGAGTCGGCCGTCGCGATCGGACGCTTCTGGAGATCGCCTTGCCGCCGAAGCGGTGCGGCCGGCATGCTGGAGGTGACCTGCTTGAGCTGCGTAATGAGCGCGCGGCAGCTCTGGCCGATATCGTGTCGCCCCGGCGACAGCAGCCGGTCCTCGAGATCGGCAGCGGTGGCGCTGACCACGGGAAAGCCGAACGTGCCGGCAGCGCCGGCCAGGTTGTGCGCGATGTAGCGCAACTGCTCGCGTGCTCCCGGTCCAAGGGCGTTATGGTCGAAGCGCAGCGTGAGTTCCGACAACGTCTGGACGTTCATGGCCGTGCGCTCGACGAAACGGCGATGCAGTTCAAGGCGCTGCAGGTCGAAACGGTCCATCACGATGCCACCAGTCCCTGGGCGACCCGCACCAGTTCGGAGAACTGATGCGGAGGAACCGGGTGGCCGAAATAGTATCCCTGGGCGTCGTCGCACTGGTGCCCGAGCAGGAAGTCCCGCTCTGCCAGAGTCTCGACGCCTTCGGCAACCACCCGGATGTTGAGGGTGCGGGCCATGGCGATGAGCGCGCCGATGAGCCGCAGGTCGCTGTCCGCGCCGCCGATCAGGTGGATCAGCGAACCGTCGATCTTCAACGTGTCGACGGGAAACCGCCTGAGGTTGCTGACGCTGGCAAAGCCGGTGCCGAAATCGTCGAGTGCGATGCGCACACCGCGGGCCCGCAGCGCCCTGAGGCTTGCCGCCGTGCTGGTGCCGTGCTTGATCAACGCCGACTCCGGCAGCTCGAGCTCGAGCAGGTTCGGATCGAGTGCGGCAGCGCGCAGCATCCCGAACACATCATCGAGGAAGTCCCTGGCGCGAAACTGCATGGCGGTGACGTTGACCGACACCACGATCGGTGGCAGGCCGGCATCGAGCCAGGCCCGGGCCTGCTCGCAGGCCGTTTGCAGCACCCATTTGCCGATCGGCAGCATCAACCCGCAATCCTCCGCGGCCGGGATGAAGGCGGCCGGAGAGACCCGGCCCAAAGTCGGATGGGTCCAGCGCAGCAGCGCCTCGGCGCCCACGATGGCGCCGGTCCTGAGGTTCACCTTGGGCTGGTAGTGCACCGCGAACTCGCGACGGGCCAGGGCGTGCCGGAGGTTCTCCTCGATCGACTGCCGCTCCTTGGCGCGATGGTTCATCGAGGGGCGGAAGAACTGGTAGCCCTGCCGTCCGCTCTCCTTGGCCAGGTACATGGCGGTATCGGCGTTCTGCAGCAGCGCCTTGGCGTCCCGGCCATCATCGGGGAAGACACTGATGCCGATGCTGGCCGAAATCCTGAGGTCGTGCTGGTCGATGACGTGCGGCTTCGAGATCGCCGACAGAATGCGCCGGGCGGTGATCGCCGCGTCCTCGCTGAGTTCGACTTCCGACAGGAGCACGGCGAACTCGTCGCCCCCCATCCGGCTCACCGTGTCGGAGGTGCGCACGCACTCCACCAGCCGTCGTCCGACCGACTGCAGGAGCTTGTCGCCCATGGCATGGCCGAGCGAGTCGTTCACATGCTTGAACCCGTCGAGATCCAGAAACAGCACTGCGACGCCCTTGGCGTGGCGCGGTGCAATGGAGATCGCCGAGGCCAGCCGATCGTCGAACAGCATCCGGTTGGGCAGGCCCGTGAGGAAGTCGTGCTGTGCCGAATGGGCGATCCGCCGCGTCATCGCCCGCATCTCGCTGACGTCACGGAACACCATGACCTCACCCATCGGGTCGCCGTTGCGGTCATGCATCGCCGCGATCGAGCCTTCGATCGACACTTCGGTGTCGTTGCGGCGGATCAGCGTGCTGTTTGGGCTGAGCCGCGCCGCCGCGGTGCTCCGGGGGGCGGCGGCTCCGGCCTCCGGGGCCTCCTCTGCGCGCAGCCGCAGCACCTCGACCCACTGGCGCCCGATCGCATCGACCACCATCCAGCCGGTCAGACCGGCGGCAACCGAGTTGATGAAGGTGATGTTGCCCGACAGGTCCGTGCTGATCACCGCGTCGGCAATGCTGTTGAGCGTCACCTGGGCCCGCTCGCGCTCGCCGAACAGGGTTTCGTCCATCGCCTGCCGTTCAATGGCGTAGCGGACTGCCCGCATCAGGCTGCGCGACTCGATCTCGCCCTTGATGAGGTAGTCTTGCGCACCCTGCTTGAGCGCCTGCGCCGCGATCGTCTCGTCGTCGAGGCCGGTCAGCACCACCAGCGGCACCCGCGGCGCGGCCGCCTGGGCCCGGCGAACTGCCTCCAGGCCGCCGGCATCGGGCAGGCCCAGGTCGAGCAGGATCACGTCCACGGTCACCGTGCCGAGCTAGCTTTCGGCGTCCTGCATGGTCTGGCAGCAGGTCACCTGCGGCGCCTGCCGGGCCGGACGCCTCAGCATCTCCTGCAACAGCCGCGCGTCCGCCGCATTGTCCTCGATCAGCAGCACCCTCAGAGCTGTTCCGCTCATCCGGTCCTCGGCAGTTTGACGACGGCCAGCCAGAAATTGTCGATGGTCTTGACCACCCTGAGAAACTGGTCGAGGTCCACCGGCTTGGTGATGTAGCAGTTCGCGTGGAGCCGGTAGCTGCGGTCGATATCCTCTTCGGCCGCCGAGGTGGTCAGGATCACCACTGGGATGGTTCGCCATTGTTCACTCCGCTTGACTTGTTCCAGCACTTCTCTCCCGCTCATTCTGGGCAGGTTGAGGTCGAGGAGGATAAGGTCCGGCCGCGGCGCAGTGCTGAACGCCCCGATCCGACCCAGAAAGTCCATCGCCTCGTGACCGTCCGAGGCGACGTGCAGGTTGTTGCGTACCCGTGCATCGCTGAGCGCCTCGCGGGTCAGGCGGACATCGCCGGCGCTGTCCTCGACGAGGAGGATCTCGATCGGCGCGAGTTCCTGGCTCATGAACATCAGTCCGTCCCTCCCGCAGGCAGTGCAAACCTGAAGGTCGTGCCGGGTCCGGGATTGGCCTCGACCCAGATCCGTCCGCCGTGCCGTTCGACGATCTTGCGGCACATGGTCAGCCCGATCCCGGTGCCTGGGTAGCGGGTGCGGCCGTGCAGCCGCTGGAACATGGCGAAGATCCGGTCGAAGTACTTGGCGTCGATGCCGATCCCGTTGTCGCTGACCGAGAAGATCCACTCCTCCGATTCCGATGCCCGAACCCCGACATGGATGCGTGGCGGCTGTTCCGAGCGATACTTGATGGCGTTGCCGATCAGGTTCTGGAACAGCTGCACGAGTTGCGCGCAATCCGCGACGATATCGGGCAGTGCGTCATTGGTGATGGTCGCGCCGCTTTCGGCGATGGCGGCATGCAGGTTGCGCAGCGCGTCATCCAGCGTATCGAGGCAGGACGTGAGCTGCGGTGCCTGCCCGCCGGTCCCGAGGCGGCAATAGGCGAGCAGGTCCTTGATCAGCTGCTGCATGCGCTGCGCGCCGTCGACGGCATAGTCGATGAACTCGTCGGCATCGGCATCGAGCCGTCCCTTGTAGCGCTGCCCCAGCAGCTGGGTGAAGCTCGCCACCATGCGCAGCGGCTCCTGCAGGTCGTGCGCCGCTACATAGGCGAACTGCTCGAGATCATGGTTGGAACGCACCAGTTCCGCTGTCCGGCGCTCCTGCGCCTCGCGTTGGCGCAGCACCTCCTGGGCCCGCTTGCGCTCGGTCACGTCGGTGATGGTGCCCTGCATGTCGAGGGGGCTGCCTGCGGCATCCCGATGCACGCGACCCTTGGCGATGAGCCAGCGGATGCTGCCATCGGGCCAGACGATACGGTATTCGATGTCGTAGGGGACGTCTCGGTGCAGCGCCGCTTCTATTGCCGCGTCGATCCTTGGCTTGTCCTCTGGGTGGATCAGGCCGGTGATTTCGTCGTAGCTCAGCACGGCGTCGGATTGCAGCCCGAAGAGCTTCTGGAACTGACCCGACCAGGTGATACGGTCCTTCGACCCGTCCCAGAACCAGGTGCCGATTTCGGCAACCTCCACCGCCATGCGGTAGGACTCCATGGTCCGCCGGTGGTCATCCTCGGCCGTCTGACGCGCACTGACGTCGCGGATGGCGCTGCAGGTGAGGCGGGCATCGGCGAGCGGCAGCGGCGCGAGGCAGATCTCGACCGGGATCTCGGTTCCGTCCCGCCGCCGCCCGAACAGCTCGAGGCCGGCGGCCATCGGGCGCCGGCGCGGGTGTGCGGCATAGTCCGTGCGATGCGACGGATGCCTGGTCCTGAAGCGTTCCGGTATCAGCAGCTCGATCGGCTGCCCGATCAGTTCCGGCCGCGCATAGTCGAAGAGCCGCTCCGCCTCGGCGTTGACGATCAGCATTATGCCTTCCGCATCGGTGATGATCATCGCGTCCGGCGCACACTCGAGGATGGCGCGGAAGGTTTCGTCGCTGTCGAGAAAGAAACGGCGATTCACTGTCCGGTCTCCCGGCGGTGGGGGAGGCGTGCGGCAGGTCGACGGTACAGTGAACCGCCCAGTACTGGGCGCCCTGGATACGGGTGCCATGGTTCCGGATGTGTCAATACGATCCCCTCCTCTGAAGAGAGCGTCGCATCGTCACGGAAATACGGGCGAGAAGAATCTCCCGTGCCCTTAACAGCGTGTTAGGAAATGCACTGTCGACGCCAATATGCTAGAAAATACAAAAGACTATGGAGATAGGCCCGATCCGTGATGTCCGGTCGCTGCTGGCGACACGGTTAAGTATTGCTTTCGTTTCGACTTGGTCACGATTGTCATTGGCCGGGGAGCGTCGCCGCTTGAACGAACAGCGGATCACGACTGCGTGATCGCCGAGTCCGTTGGTGCGGGTCGGCTGGACTGAACCTGCGCCGATATACGGCCGCTGCGATGTTCCTGAACGTGAACTGAATGAAACGCCAGGCCGGGGTTGCGGCGCTGCGATTGCAGCGCTTTACCGTCTCCGGCGGCAACTATAGGATCGCCCGCGACCAAGTATTGGCAAGGGTGGAAAAGATGCAGCGACTCGTTCGCACTGCCGTGTGGCTTTGTGCTGCGCTGATGATGGCGCTCGGTTCGAACCCGGCATCTGCCGCCGACCGGACGGCCACCCGCCTCACCGATACCGATTTGCCGGGCTTCGACTACTCGGTCGAAAAAGGCGTCAGCCTCGATCAGTGCGAAGCGGCCTGCCTCGACGATCGTATCTGCCGCGCCTTCACCTACAACGCCAAGGCCAGGTGGTGCTTCCTCAAGGGCGGCAGCGCCGAGCAGGCCGCCTTCAAGGGCGCAACTTCGGGCACCATTGCGATCTCGCCCTCCGACGAAGAGCTCGCCAAGGCGCGGGCCGGCGAACTGCCGTTCCCGGCCGACGACCTGATCGGCTCTGCCCGCTACTTTGCCCTGGGCCTGCCGCAATCCGACCCGCCGCCGCCGGAAGTGGCCTATGCCGATCTCGTTGCCTCCGGTGACACTGCGATGACGCAGTCCAATCCGGCCGCCGCCTGGGTCTCCTACCGCCAGGCGCTCGCCGTCAACCGCAATGACCCTGCGCTGTGGCTCAGGCTCGCCGAGGTTGCCCGCACCCGCGCCATCGCCGAGCGCGCAGCCGGGAATTCGAGCTATGAGTTCGCCTCGACCGCGACCTATGCCTCCATTTCGGCGTTTCTCATCTCGGAAGCCACGGCCGATCGCGCCGCAGCGCTTGCAGCGCTCGCCCGCGGCCTTGCCTTGCGCGAGATGTGGCGCGAGTCGATTGCCACCTATCGGGCCAGCGTCGGCCTCGTCGACGACCCGACGCTGCAGGCCGAACTCGACCGGGCGGTCGCCGAGCACGGCTTCCGCATCGCCTCCAACCAGGTCGATTCGGAGCTTGCGACCCCCCGCATCTGCGTCGTGTTCTCCGAGCCGCTGCCGGCCGGAAGCACCGACCTCGCCAGCTACGTTGCCGTCGAGGGGGCCCCGCAGGTGGCGGTCGAGACCGAGCAGAGCCAGATCTGCGTCACCGGGGTCGAGCATGGCCGCCGCTATCACCTGAAGTTCCGCGCCGGGCTGCCCTCGGCCTATGGCGAACAGTTGCGCTCCGATGTGGCGCTCGACGTCTACGTGCCCGACCGCACCCCGTTCGTCGGCTTTGCCAACAATGCCTACGTCCTGCCCGCCGGTCTCGGCGGGGGGCTGCCGATCACTTCGGTCAACACCGAAAAGGCCGACGTGGTGATCTACCGCATTGGCGACCGTTCGATCGCCGCCGCTGTCCGCAATGGCGTGTTCCAGCGCACCCTCGACGGCTATTCGGCCGAGGAGGTCGCCAACAGCTATGGCGAGAAGGCCTGGGAAGGCCAGCTGGACCTGTCCCAGACCAGGCGCAACGACATGGCGGTAACGGCAGTGCCGGTTGCGGACGTGCTCGGCGACATCCCCCCGGGTGCCTACGTGATCACTGCAAGGCCGGTCGGCGACAAGTCCGAATACTGGCAGGAGATGGCGACGCAGTGGTTCATCGTCACCGATCTCGGCCTCACCACGCTCGAAGGTGACGACGGCGTTCACGCCTTCGTGCGTTCGCTCGGTTCGGCGCAAGCGGTGGCCGGTGCCAAGGTCCGTCTGATCGCCGTCAACAATGAAGTCCTCGGCGAGGCGACGACGGACGCCGAGGGCCGTGCCAGCTTCGCTCCCGGGCTGGCCCGCGGCGAGGGCGGCCGTGCCCCGCAACTGCTGGTTGCCGAGACGGCGGAGGGCGACTACGCCTTCCTCGACGTTACCAGGCCGGCATTCGACCTGACCGATCGCGGTGTCGAGGGCCGCCCGACGCCGGGCCCGCTGGATCTGTTCCTCACCACCGAGCGCGGGGTCTACCGCCCGGGCGAGACGGTGTTCCTCACCGGCCTGCTGCGCGACAATCACGTTAGGGCCGTCGAGGGGCTGCCGCTCACCGTGCAGTTCGAGCGTCCCGACGGGGTGGTGGCGAGCCGCGAAGTCTTGAGCGACGGCGGTGCCGGAGGCTACTTCGCCGCGGTGCCGCTGGTCGAAGATGCCATGCGCGGCTCCTGGCAGGTGCGTGCCTTCGCGGACCCCAGCGGCGATGCACTGGCCAGCGCCAGGTTCCTCGTCGAGGATTTCGAGCCGGAGCGCCTTGCCTTCGAGGTGAGCGCATCCGACGCACCGGTCGCGCTCGACAGCGTGACCCCGGTGAGCGTCGCCCGCGAAATACCTTTACGGCGCCATCGCTCCGAACCTCTCCATCGAGGCCGACGCCATCATCCGTCCGGTGGATGGCCTCGCCGGCTATGCCGGCTACAGCTTCGGCCGCTGGGACGACAGTTTCGAGACCACCCGTGAGCCGCTCGGCGAGGTCGGTGTCACCGGCGAGGACGGCACGGCCGTCGCCGAAGTGATGCTGCCGGCGACCGAGTCGACCACCCGCCCGCTCGAGGCGCAGATCCTCATGCGCCTCGTCGACAGCAACGGTCGCACCGTCGAGCGGAGCCTCCGCCGCGCCGTGCTTGCCGACACCGATCGGATCGGCATCCGCCCGCAGTTCGCCAATGCGAGCGGTCTCGCCGAGGCACATCCGCCGGCTTCGACATCATCTCCGTCGCGCCCGAGGGGGATCTGGTCGCGAGGTCCGGCCTGACCTGGACCCTGTCCCGCATCGAAACCAACTACCAGTGGTACCGGCAGAACAATACCTGGAAGTGGGAGGCGATCACCACCACCCGACAGGTTGCGGACGGGTCCATCGACACGCTCGCGTCCGGCCCCGTGACCATCGCCGCCCCGGTGACCTGGGGCAGCTACCGGCTCGAGGTCAACGGCAGCAGCGACGTCCCCACCTCCTCGACCTATCAGTTCTATGCCGGCTACTACTATGCGGAGGCGGGTTCGGATACGCCCGACACGCTCTCGGTGGCGCTCGACAAGGCCGCCTACCGGCCCGGCGAAACCGCCAGCCTCCGGCTCGATCCGCAGTTCGCCGGCACCGCGCTGGTGCTGGTGATCGACGACCGCATCATCGACATGAAGGCAGTGGACGTGCCGGCCGGGGGGACCACGGTCGCGTTGCCGGTCACCGAGGACTGGGGCCCCGGCGCCTATGTGACCGCCGTGCTCTACCGGCCCTCCAGCGACGCCGAGAAGCGCATGCCCGCCCGGGCTCTGGGGCTGGCCTTCGCCGACGTCGAACCGGGCGACCTGCAGCTCGATGTCGCCATCGACGCGGAGGAGGTCTCTCTGCCGCGCCGCGCCTTCACCGCCAGGGTGACTCTGGGCAATGTTGCGGCCGGCGAGACCGCCTATGTCGCGGTCGCTGCCGTCGACCTCGGCATCCTCAATCTCACCAGCTTCCCCGTGCCGGATCCGGACGGCTGGTATTTCGGCCAGCGCCAGCTCGGCATGGCGATCCGCGATCTCTACGGCCAGCTGATCGATCCTACCCAGGGCGATCCCGGTGCTCTCCATTCGGGCGGCGACGGCGGCGGTTCACGGCTCGGCACGCCGCCCTCGATCTCGGTGCTGCTCGCCATGCACTCGGGGATCGTCGAGGTCGGTGCCGACGGCACCGCCACGGTGAGCTTCGACATGCCCGACTTCAACGGCACGGTGCGGCTGATGGCCATGGCCTGGACCGGCAAGGCCGTCGGGCACGCCAGCAAGGACGTCATCGTCCGCGATCCCGTGGTGGTCAACCTGAGCCCGCCGCGCTTCCTGCGGCTCGACGACAGCTCGCGCCTTCTGGTCGAGATCGACAATGTCGGCGGTCCGGCCGGGGCCTACAAGGTGGAACTGCTGCCCGGTACGGGTCTTGAGACCAACGCCTCCGAGACCATTGTCGAACTCGCTGCGGGCGACCGCACTGCGCTCGAACTTGGCCTCCGCGGCACCGCGCTTGGGGATCAGCCGCTCAAGCTGATCGTCACCGATCCCGCCGGCAACGCCCTGGTCAAGGACCTGACCCTCGGCGTGCGCGCCAGCGCGGCGCCGGAAACGGCGAGCCGGCTGCTCCCGCTCGCACCGGGTGCGTCAGTGACGATAGGCGCCGCCGAGTTCGGAGGCATGCTCCCCCATACCGGTACGCTGACCTTTGCGGTGGGGCCGGTCGCCCGGCTCGACGTCCCCGGCCTGCTGCTGGCGCTCGACCGCTACCCCTATGGCTGTGTCGAGCAGGTCTCGAGCCGCGCCTTCCCGTTGCTCTATCTCAACGAGGTCGCGCAACTGCTCGGGCTCGGCACCGACGAGGCGCTGGACCAGCGCATCCGGGATGCCATCGCCAACGTGCTCGCCAAGCAGACCTCCGCTGGCAGTTTCGGGCTCTGGGGACCGCTCTCGAGCACCGATCTCTGGCTCGATGCCTATGTGACCGAGTTCCTGCTCCGGGCGAAGGCCGGGGGCTACGAGGTCCCTGAGACCGCCATGACCATGGCGCTCGACAATCTCTCCAACCAGCTGGCCTACGCGTCCGACTTCTCGAGCGGCGGTGAAGCCATTGCCTATGCGCTCTATGACCTCGCCCGGGCCGGGCGGGCCGCCATCGGCGATCTGCGCTACTACCTCGAGGCGCGCCTCGATGCCTTCAGCACCCCGCTCGGCAAGGCCCAGCTCGGCGCCGCGCTCGCTCTCTACGGCGATCGCACCCGTGCCGCGACGGCCTTCAAGGCAGCGCTCGAGGCGCTCGACCTCAGGGAGGCGCGCAACAGCTATCGTGTCGACTATGGCAGCCGGCTGCGCGATACCGCCGCCGTGCTGGCTCTCGCTGCCGAGTTCAAGCCCTCGGGCGTGGATCTGGCGGCCCTGACCGAGCGGCTTGCCGACCTGCGCGAGCTGGCCCGCTACACCTCGACCCAGGAAGACGCCTGGACGCTGGTGGCTGCGGCGGCCCTCACCCGCGAGGCGGGCAGCGGTGCCGTGACCGTCGATGGCGAGGCCCTGGGCGGCATCGTCTATCGGCGCTATTATCAGGAGCACTTCGACGGCGCCGACGTCACCATTCTGAACACCGGCAACCAGCCGACCGAAGTGAAGCTTTCGGTGACCGGCATTCCGGCGACTCCCCCGCCGGCACGCAGTGAGGGCTTCACCATCGAGCGCAGCTACTACCTGCTCGACGGCACGCCCGCCGACCTCACGCTGGTCAACCAGAACGATCGTTTCGTGGTCGTGCTTACCATGGCGTCCACTGTGCTCGGCTCGGGCCAGTATGTGGTGGCCGATCCCTTGCCGGCCGGCTTCGAGATCGAGAATCCCGATCTCTCGGCCGCCGGCGGCGTCGGCGAACTGAGCTGGCTCGGCGTCAACGTACCTGACCACGTGGAGTCGCGGACCGACCAGTATGTCGCCGCCTTCCGCTACTTCTCCGAGACCAGGTCGTTCTCGACCGCCTACATGGTCCGCGCCACCACGCCCGGCACTTTCGTGATGCCCGGCGCGACGATCGAGGACATGTATCGGCCCGAGCTGCGCGCCAACACGGCGGCCGGCGCCATCGAGGTCGGTGTCACCGGGCCGTGACCGGAGGTGTCGGCAAACCCGCGTCGCGACCGGGCTGGAACCTCCGGCTGCTGGCCGCGGCGGCCCTTATCGGCCTCTGCGGGTTTGCCGCGGGGGCGGCCAATCAGCGCCTTGTCCGTCCGGCGGCGATCCGGGCGGCACTGCCGCCGACGCCCGGACCTCGCCAGCCTGCCGGTTTCGCCCGCGGTGGTCGACCGCAACGGGCCCTGCTGCCCGGCCCTTCACCACCGCCGACGGTCGCTGGCGGCTGCCGGTGACGCTGGGCGAGGTGGACCGGCACTTCATCGACATGCTGCTGGCCTATGAGGATCGGCACTTCGCTGTCCATCACGGCATTGAATGGCGCTCGATGCTGCGGGCGGCCGCGCAGTTCGCGCTTGCAGGTCGCATCGTCTCGGGCGGCTCGACCCTGACCATGCAGGTGGCGCGCCTGCTCGAGGGGGTCCCGACGCGCAATCTCGAGGGCAAGCTGCGTCAGATGGTGCACGCCGATGCGCTCGAGGCACAGCTGAGCAAGGACGAGATCCTGACGCTGTACCTGGCGCTCGCCCCCTATGGCGGCAATATCGAGGGCATCCGCGCTGCGAGCCTCGCCTATTTCGGCAAGGAGCCCACCCGCCTCACTGCCGCCGAAGCCGCATTGCTGGTGGCGCTGCCGCAATCGCCCGAGGCGCGCCGTCCCGACCGCGCCCCGGGCGGCGCGCGCCGCCGCGATGCCGTGCTCGACCGCGTCTCGGCCGCCGGCGTGATCTCCGCCGAGGAGGCCGAGCTGGCCAAGCGCGAGCCCGTACCGCTGTTCAGGCGCGAGTTCCCCAGGCTCGCCGCCCATGTTGCCGAGACAGCCGTTCGCGCCCACCCGGGGTCCCGCACGGTCGGGCTCACCATCGATCGCCGCCTGCAGGCCGCCCTCGAGCGGCTCGGCGTCACCCGCGCCCGCGCCTTCGGCCCCCAGGTCTCGGTCGCCATCGTCGTCGCTGATCAGGCGTCGGGCGACGTTCTCGCCTCGGTCGGTTCGGCGGGTTTGCTGGATGCACAGAGCGACGGCTTTGTCGACATGACCAATGCGGTGCGCTCGCCCGGTTCGACCCTGAAGCCGCTCATCTACGGGCTCGGTTTCGAACTGGGTCTTGCCCATCCCGAGAGCCTGATCGAGGATCGCCCCACTGCCTTCGGCGGCTATGTACCGGTCAACTTCGACGGTCACAACCGCGGTACCGTCAGCATCCGGCAGGCCCTGACCGAGTCGCTCAACATCCCGGCGGTGATTGTTCTCGACGCGGTGGGCACGCCCCGCATGGTGGCGCGCATGCGCCGTGCCGGCGCCGAGCCGCGTCTGCCCGGCAACTCTGCTCCCGGCCTGGCGATCGGGCTGGGCGGCGTCGGCGTAACGCTGCGCGACCTGGTCTCGCTCTATGCCGCCATTGCCCGCGGCGGCACGCCCGTGCGGCTGCAAGACGGGGCGACCGAGATCGCGCCGCTGCCGCTCGATGCCGCCCCGGTCCTCGATCCGGTCGCCGCCTGGTACCTGACCGACATCCTCGCGGGCGTTCCGCCGCCACTCAATGGCACCCCGGGCCGCGTCGCCTTCAAGACCGGCACCTCCTACGGCTATCGCGACGCCTGGGCCATCGGCTTTGATGGCCGCACGGTGATCGGGGTCTGGGTCGGCCGGCCGGACGGCGAGCCGGTGCCGGGGATCGCCGGCATGGTGGCGGCAGCGCCCATCCTGTTCGAGAGCTTCGACCGGCTGGGCACGCCGCTGTCGCCGCTGCGCGATGCGCCGCCCGGCGTGCTGTTCGCTGCCAACCCCGACCTGCCCGGGCCGCTCCGCCGCTTCCGCCACCCCGACATCATGAAGGTGAGGCGCGACGCGGCCCCCGAGATCGCCTATCCGGCTGACGGCGTCGACGTCGACCTCGGAATCGCCGCCGGCAGCGATCGGCCACTGGTGGTCAAGGTCCGGAACGGCGCGCCGCCCTTCACCTTCTTCGCCAATGGCGCGCCCTTCGGGCGCACCGCGTTCGCCCGGCAGAACAGCTGGACACCCGACGGCCCCGGCTACGTCACGCTCTCGGTGGTCGATGCCAAGGGGCGTTCCGACAGGGTGACGGTGTTTCTCGACTGAGCCGACGGGAACGATTGGTAGTATCCCGGCTGGAATAAATTAGGCATCCACGGCAAGTCCTGGCAGACGGGCATGAGCCCGGCGGCGGGTCGCCGGTGATCGATGCGGGTACTGCACTTCTTCAAGGAATACGCGCCCGACAGCTTCGGCGGGACCCAGAGCGTCATCCGTGACATCGCCCATGCCACTGCGCCGCTCGGCATCGAAACCACGGTGCTCTCGCTGAGTCGGGACCCGGAACGCAATTCCGTATGGATCGAAGGGCACCGCGCGGAAAAGGCCCGGCTCGACTTCGAGGTTGCCTCGGCCGGCTTCTCGTTCTCGGCTTTTTCCGCTTTCGCCCGTCTGTCGGCCGGGGTCGATGTGGTGCACTATCATTTTCCCTGGCCGACCATGGACATCGTCCACTTTTCGACCCGGCAGCGTCGGCCCTGCCTCGTCACCTACCATTCCGATATCGTGCGGCAGCGGCTGCTGCGTGCCGTCTACGCGCCGCTGATGCGGGCCTTCCTTGGTTCGGTCGATGCGATCGTCGCCACCTCGCCCAACTACCTCGCCTCGAGCCCGGTGCTGCCGCGCTTCGGCGACAGGGTCGGCGTCATTCCGCTCGGCGTGCGCGACAGCGCCGCGGTCACGGTACCGGACGCGGCGATCACCGGCTGGCGCGACCGTCTCGGCGAGCGCTTCTTCCTGTTCGTCGGCGCCCTGCGCTACTACAAGGGCCTCGCCCGTCTGCTCGAGGCGGCAGAGGCAACCGGCTACCCGGTGGCGATCGTCGGCGCCGGGGAGCAGGCCCCCGAGCTTGCGGACACGGTGCGCCACCGCCGCCTTGCCAATGTCCATCTTCTCGGCGCCGTCGGGGATGCGGACAAGCTCGCCCTGCTGCGGGCCGCCTTTGGCTTCGTGTTTCCGTCCGACCTGCGCTCGGAGGCCTTCGGCGTCGCCTTGCTGGAGGCGGCGGCGGAATCCCTGCCGCTGATCAGCTGCGAGATCGGTACCGGTACGAGTTTCGCCAACATCGATGGCGAAACCGGCTTCGTGCTGCCGCCTGGCGACCCGGTTGCGCTCGCCGCCGCGATGCGTCGGCTGTGGGACGACCCGGCGCTCACCGCCCGTCTCGGCCACGGCGCCCGCGCCCGCTATGCTGCGCATTTCACCGCCGAAGCGATGGGGAGGGCCTATGCCGCCCTCTATCGCCGGCTTGCGTCGCTGCGCCCGGCTCCTGCGTGAAGGCAAGAAAGAGGGCACGACACTTGTGGTGTCGTGCCCAGTACAACCGGATGCGTCGGAGAAACCCGGTTGTTTACTTGACCTCGCCCGACGGGCGCGGCGTGGCCCTGGTTTCGGCCGGCAGCACCGGATAGGTGATCGTCGGCATCGTGCCGGTCAGCGAGTGGAGGAACGCCACGATCGCCTCGGCGTCCGCGTCGGTCAGTTCCTCCCCGAGCTGAGCGCTGCCCATCACGCTCACCGCTTCACCGAGATCCCAGACCTTGCCCGAGTGGAAGTAGGGCGCGGTCAGCGCGATGTTGCGCAGCGGCGAAGCGCGGAAGACATACGAGTCGTCGGCGGTCGCCGTGACCGCGAAGCGGCCCTTGTCGCCCTCCGGCAGCACGTCGGCACCGGGCTTCTGCACGAGGCCGAACGGATAGTAGCCGTTGCCGCCGACGTTGACGCCGCTGTGGCACGCGGCGCAGCCCTTGTCCATGAACAGGGTCAGGCCGACCTTCTGCTCGTCCGACAGTGCTGCGTCGTCGCCGTTGAGGAACGCATCGAACGGCGCCGGCGTGATCAGCGTCGCCTCGAACGCCTCGATCGCCTTGGCCATGTTGTCGAACGTCACCGGATCTTCTTCGTCGGGAAAGGCCTCCTCGAACCAGGCCACGTACTGCGGCATGGACTTGAGGGTGGTCACCACCTGCTCCGGCGTGTTCGCCATCTCGACGCCGGCCTGCACCGGGCCCTTGGCCTGCGCCTTCAGGTCCTCCGCGCGGCCGTCCCAGAACTGGGCGATGTTGAACACCGCGTTCAGCGCGGTCGGCGCATTGCGCGGCCCCTTCTGCCAGCCATGGCCGACCGAGGTCTCCATATTGTCGTCACCACCCGTCGCGAGATTGTGGCACGAATTGCACGAGAACACGCCCGATGCCGACAGGCGCGGATCGAAGAACAGCGCCTTGCCGAGCTCGATCTTCTCGGGCGTGATCGGGTTGTCCTGCACGGCCGGGATAGTCGAGGGCAGGGGGTTGAACATGGCCAGGGCCTGATCGCGCAGTTCATCGGCCGCTGCCGGGCCAAATCCGGCCAGTGCCACCGTTGCCATCAACATGGCGTTCATTAGGAGCTTCATAGTCTTGCCTCGCTTCTTGCCCCTGCGCGAACTCTCGCGCCATCGCTGAATACTAGGGAATCGCGACTCTCCGGGTCATTGATCTGGATCAACGACCGCCGGTTCGGGGGCAGGCCGAGGACACGGGAGGGCAGTTGACACCCCTCTGCCGAAGCTGTATTCAACTGTTTAGTTGAGAACCATCTGGTTGAATATAGGAATGGACATCGATCCCGACACCCGCCCTGCAGCGGCCGGCGGCGCTGCCCTCGAGACGCGCGCGGACTCGCCGGTGCTCATCGTCAGACGCAGCTTCCGTGCGCCGCGCGAACTGGTCTGGCGCTGCTACACCGATCCGGCCCACCTGGTGCATTTCTGGGGCCGAGGGGTGCCACCAACCCGGTGAGCGAAGTCGACCTGCGTGTCGGCGGGGCCTGGCGGCAGGTGATGCGCTTCCCGGCCGGCAACGAGTATGGCTACACCAGCATCTTCCTCGAGATCGTGCCGCCGGCCCGGCTGGCCTGGCGCGACGCTCCCGACGGCAGTCGCTTCGGTGATCCGCTGCCGGACGCGACCTTCGTCACCAGCCTCGACTTCGAGGAGGCCGACGGCCAGACGACCCTGACCGTGCAGGTGACCTTCCCGACCGTCGCCGAGCGCGAGGCTGCCGTCGCGCGGGGCTTTGCCCGCACCGTTACCGACTCGTTCGACAAGTTCGCCGCCTATCTCACCACCCTTGGTCCGGCGGCCCGCCGGCAGGAGCCCTGATCATGCCGACCTTCACTTCCGCCGATGGCACCCGGATCGCCTACGACGTCCGCGGTGCCGGCGCCCCGCTGATCCTCGTCGATGGGGCATTCTGCGGCCGGAACCTGGGGCCGATGCCTAAGCTGGCGCCGCTGCTCGCGCCGCACTTTACCGTCTACAACTACGACCGGCGCGGCCGCGGCGAGAGCGGCGACAACCCGGCCTACAGCACCGAGCGCGAGTATGAGGATCTCGCCGGCCTGATCGAGATCGCCGGCGGCCCGGTCTGCCTCTACGGCACCTCGTCGGGGGCGGGTCTTGCCCTCTTTGCCACTGCGCGCGGCCTGCCGGTTGACCGCCTCGCCATTTTCGAGCCGCCCTTCACCGATGTGCCCGGCGGCAAGCCCATGCCGGCCGGCTATCAGGCCGACCTGGAGGCCCTCGCTGCGGCGGGCCGGCGCGCCGACCTCATCAAGTACTTCATGGTCAGGATGATCGGCATGCCGGCGATCCTGATGCCGATGATGCGCTTCAATCCCGGCTGGAAGGCAATGCTGCAAAATGCCCCCAGCCTGCCGCACGACGCCGCCATCATGCAGGGCTACGGCTTCCCCTTCGAGGCCGCCCGCGCCATCCGCGTGCCGACCATCGTCATGGCCGGAGACAAGACCTTCAAGCAGTTGCGCGAGCCGGTGCGCCTCGCGCGCGAGACCATCCCCGGCGCCCGCTTCGCCTCGCTCGCCGGCCAGAGTCACGATGCCGCGGCCGACAGCGTCGCCCCGGTGCTGATCGAGTTCTTCGGCGCCGAAGCGGCGCGCGCTGCGGCCTAGGAGGGAACGCTTGTGACCGACCGCCTCTCTTCTACCTTCTCCGCCCTCGCCGATCCCACCCGGCGTGGCATCCTCGCCCGGCTCGCCCGGGGCGAGGCGACCGTGGGCGAATTGGCCGAACCCTACGACATGTCGCTTGCCGCCGTCTCCAAGCATCTCAAGGTGCTCGAGAGTGCAGGCCTCATAAGCCGTGGCCGCGAGGCGCAGTGGCGGCCATGCCGGCTCGAGGCCGCGCCATTGCGCGACATCTCGGACTGGATCGAGACCTACCGTCGCTTCTGGGACGAAAGCCTCGACCGGCTCGAGGATTACCTCGAGGACCTGCAGCGGGGCGACCCGGGGGCCGGCAGGAACTAGCCCGGGGGCCGACGGCCAGGAGGCCGAATCATGGCCGGCACGATCATCCCGTTCCGCAGTCGCGGACGGGCGGGGGGCCGGCTTGTCGGCCGCATCCCCACCGATGGGCGGGCCCAGCTCTGGTTCTGGTCCCGCACGATGGACCGATTGACCGACTATCTCGTTGCACTCAAATCCAGGGAGACTGAAATGCCCGACCCCAAGATCATCGCCCCCGAGGGCGAGCCGGTGGTCATCATGACCCGTACCCTCAATGCCCCGCGCGCCCTCGTGTGGAAGGCGCTCTCCGAGCCCGAGCACGTCGTGCGCTGGTGGGGGCCGCACGGCCACAGAAACCGGGCGCTCGAGTTCGACTTCCGCGTCGGCGGCAGGTGGCGCATCGAAACCACCACCGGCGAAGGGCATGTGATCGTGTTCTTCGGCGAGTATCGCGTGATCGAAAAGCCAGTGAAGATCACGCAGACCTTTTCCTTCGATCAGCTGCCCGAGGGTGCGCACAGCGTCGATACGGTGGTGCTCGAGGACCATGGCGACAGGACCGTCTATCGCGCCACTTCGACTCTTCCCGATCTCGCCTCGCGCGACGGCATGCTCGCCTCCGGCATGGAGACCGGCGTCGTCGAAGGGTTCGAGCGCCTCGATGCAATGCTCGAGGCGTTCAAGGCCGGCGCCTGAGCGGCGCCGCCAACAATGGAGACGTGACCATGCTGAGTGATCTCGCAGCCACCCCGGATGACCGCCGGCTCGAACTCGTGCGCGAGTTCGATGCCCCGCGCGACCTGGTGTGGACCGCCTTTGCCGACCCCTACCACCTGAGCCGATGGTGGGGACCAAGGGGCTTCACCAATCCGGTCTGCGAGATCGACCTCCGGCCCGGCGGTCGCTGGCACCATGTCATGCGCGGACCGGATGGGCGCGACTATCCGACCGACAGCGTGTTCATCGAGGTTAACCCGCCCGAACGCATCGTCTATCGCAATGCCGTCGCCACCGACGCCGTGTTCGGCGACAATCCGCCGCCGAGCTTCTTGCGGGTCATCACCCTGATCGATCTTGGCGGCGCGCACCCGGCTCACCCTCGAAGCCTATTTCGAGACCGCCGCCAACAAGCAGGCCGTGATCCACCGTGGCTTCCGCGAGGGCGTCATGGAAAGCTTCGACAAGCTCGCCGTCCACCTTGCCAACCTGGGAGCAGCCTCATGAAGTTCACCGCCACCATATTCCAGTCGGGCAACAATACCGGCATCGAAGTGCCGCCCGCGGTGCGGGACGCGCTCGATGGCGGCAAGAACCCGCTGGTCGGCGTGACGCTCAACGGTTTCACCTACCAGGGCAAGATCGCCTCGATGGGCGGCAAGCTGCTGGTCTCGGTGAGCGCTGAGGTGCGGCAGAAGGCGGGGGTGAAGGGCGGCGAAACGCACGAGGTCGAACTCGTCCTCGATGCCGCGCCGCGCGCCTACGAGGCGCCGGCCGACCTGATCGCGGCGTTGCATGACACCCCGGCAGCCAAGACCGCCTGGGACCGACTCGCCCCCAGCCACCGGAAGGCGCACATCACCGCCATCGAACGCGCCAAGGCTCCCGAAACCCGTGCCCGTCGCGTGCTAAAGGCCATCGAGATGCTGCTCGTGCCGAAGTAGACAGCAAATCACCCATCATCCGTCTCGGCCCCGGCTTTCGCCGGGACCGCCCGAAGGTCGGGTGAGGGGGTTCTTTCCATCCACTGCCACCTCCGTGTCCCGTCTTGGGATCGGCGAAGCCATGCCTGAAAGGAGACCCGGATGCATCGACGCACCCTTCTTGCCCTTGCCCTTGTCGCCAGCTTCACTTCGGCCCTGACGGTCGGCTCCGCCCTCGCACAACAAGGAACCATCCCCATGATCGCTCCCGCAAAATCCGGCTACGTCCCCGTCACCGGCGGCAAGGTCTACTACGCCAGCTATGGCCAGGGCGCCCCGCTCGTCCTGCTGCACGGCGGCCTGATGACCATCGAGGCCTTCGGTCCCGTCCTCCCGGCTCTCGCAGCAACCCGCGAGGTGATCGCCATCGAGGCGCAGGGCCATGGCCGCACCGGCCCGCTCGATCGCCCGATGAGCTTCGAAAACATGGCCGCCGACGTCGCCGCGGTCATCGGCTCGCTCGGCTACGGCAAGGTCGACGTCGTGGGCTACTCCATGGGCGGCAGTATCGGCCTGCGCCTCGCACTCGATCACCCCGAACTGGTGAGGCGGCTGGTCGTCGCCTCCGCCCCCTACGCCTTCTCCGGCTGGCACGACTACAACCAGCAGGGCATGCGTGGGCTGAACGCGAGCCTCGCCGAAACCATGCAGGGCACGCCGCTCTACGAGGGCTTTGCCGCTGTGAACCCCGACCCCGCGGCCAACTTCCCCAGGCTGCTCGAGCAGATGGCCTACATGGGCCAGGACTACGACTGGTCCGCCGAAATCCCGAACCTCGCGGTCCCCACCGAACTGGTCGTCGGCGACTGGGACGCGGTCCGCACCGGCCACACGGCGCGGTTCTTCGAACTGCTCGGCGGCGGCCTGCAGGACGCCTTGTGGGATGGCTCCGGCATGAACCGCAACCGCCTCGCCATCCTCCCCGGGGTCACCCACTACACCATGATGACCGAGCCCCGGCTCGCCGAAGCCGCGCTGGATTTCCTCGATGCGGAATAGGAGTTGCGCCCCCTCCCAGCCTCCCCCGCAAGGAGGGAGGTGGAGAGGAAGGTGTGACACGATCTGCCAACCCCTCCGGCCCCACCTCCCCCTTGATGGGGGAGGCAAGCGCAGCTTGGCAGCTTGCTGCCTGGCGAAGCTCGGAGGGGTGCGCCAGGCGCTCAGTGTCGGTGACACAGCCGAGCCCCAACACCCCCTTGACCCCACCCACCATCTTCCGACTCTTGTCCCATGCCTGAGTCGACCCCGCGCGATCCCCTCGACATCCTCCGCACCGTCTTCGGCCACCAGCACTTCCGGGGCCAGCAGGAGGACGTGGTGCGCCATGTCGCCGCCGGCGGCGATGCCGTGGTGCTGTTCCCCACCGGCGCCGGCAAGTCGATGTGCTACCAGCTGCCGGCGCTCGCCCGCCCCGGCGTCGGCATCGTCGTGTCGCCGCTGATCGCCCTGATGCGCGACCAGGTCGAGGCCCTGCGCCAGGCCGGCGTCAATGCCGCAACCCTCAACTCCTCGGTCCCGGCCGAGGAGTCGTCGCGCACCGTCCGCGACCTGAAGGCCGGCCGGCTCGACCTGCTCTACGTCGCGCCGGAGCGCCTCGTGCTGCCGAGCTTCCGGGCGATGCTGCACGGCGTGCCGATCGCGCTGATTGCCATCGACGAGGCCCATTGCGTCAGCCAGTGGGGCCACGACTTCCGCCCCGAGTACCGCCAGCTGTCGAGCCTTGCCGAGGACTATCCGGGCGTGCCGCGCATCGCGCTCACCGCCACCGCCGACCCGGTGACCCGCGACGACATCGTCGAGCGGCTGGGGCTCGCCGATGCCCGGATCTTCACGTCGAGCTTCGATCGCCCCAATATCAGCTACGCCATCGTCGAGCGCGACAACGCACGGGCCCAGCTCAAGAGCTTCCTTGCGCGTCACACCGGCAATTCCGGGATTGTCTACTGCCTTTCTCGCAACAAGGTCGACGATACCGCCGAATGGCTCAACCGGCAGGGCATCCGCGCGCTGCCCTACCACGCCGGCATGCCCGCCGCCGATCGCAGTGCCAACCAGGATGCTTTCCTCAAGGAGGAGTCGCTCTGCCTCGTTGCCACCGTCGCCTTCGGCATGGGCATCGACAAGCCCGATGTGCGCTACGTCGCCCATATGGACCTGCCGTCCTCGATCGAGGCCTATTACCAGGAGACCGGCCGCGCTGGTCGCGACGGGCTGCCGGCCGAGGCCTGGATGTGCTACGGCATGGCCGATGTCGCGCAGCGCTCGCGCATGATCGATGAGGGCAGTGCGCCCGACGAAGTCAAGCGGGTCGAGCGGCTGAAGCTCAATGCGCTGCTTGCCCTGTGCGAGACCGCCGCGTGCCGGCGCAAAACCATCCTCGCCCATTTCGGCGAAGCCCATCCCGATACCTGCGGCAACTGCGATACCTGCCTCGCTCCGGTTGCCACCTGGGACGGCACTGACGCCGCGGTCAAGGCGCTCGCCGCCATCTACCGCACCGGGCAGCGCTTCGGCGCCGGCCACATCATCGACGTCCTGGTCGGCAAGGTCACCGAAAAGGTCGCCCAGTTCGGCCATGAGAGCCAGCCGGTCTTCGGCCAGGGCCGTGATCTCGACACCCGCTCCTGGCAATCGGTGATCCGGCAGCTGACGGCCATGGGACTGGTGGTGGTCGACCACGCCTATGGTGCCTTGCAGCTGTCACAGGAGGCCCGCCCGGTGTTCAAGGGCGAACGCCGGATCACCTTCCGTCGCGACCGGCCACGCAAGGCCACCGAAACCCGTCGGGCGCTGCAGAGCGCCGTGCAACTCCCGGGCCCGGCCCAGGCGCTGTTCGATGCGCTCCGCGCCGAGCGGGCAGCAATCGCCAGGTCGCAGGGCGTGCCGCCCTATGTGGTCTTCCACGACACCACGCTGCGCGCCATGGCGCTCGAAAAGCCGCAGACCATGGCGGAGCTGGGCACCATCGCCGGCATCGGCGAGAGCAAGCTCAGGCGCTACGGCGCCGAGTTCCTCGCCGTGCTGCGCGCTGCCTGAGGGCTGGCATCGCAAGGCATCCCCCGCTACCACTGTCGCTCCCGATTACCGAGAAAGTCGTCACCATGGCCGTTTCCCCCATCGATCCCGTCAAGCTCGACAAGCTCGCCGAAGTGGCGATCAAGGTCGGCCTGCAGTTGCAGCCGGGGCAGGACCTGGTGCTGACCGCGCCGATCGCCGCGCTGCCGCTGGTGCGCCGCATCGCCCACCACGCCTACAAGGCCGGCGCCGGCGTGGTGCAGCCGATCTTTTCGGACGAGGAGATCACCCTCGCGCGCTACCGCAATGCCCCCTCGGAGAGTTTCGACAGGGCCCCGGCCTGGCTGTTCGAGGGCATGGCCAGCGCCTTCTCCGGCAACGCCGCGCGCATGGCCATCTCCGGCGACAACCCGATGCTGCTCAGCAAGGAGGACCCCGACAAGGTGGCGCGCGCCAACCGTGCCACCTCGCTCGCCTATCGCCCGGCGCTCGAGAAGATCACCGGCTTCGACATCAACTGGAACATCGTCTCCTATCCCAATCCGAGCTGGGCGAAGCTGGTCTTTCCGGACGATCCCGAGGATGTCGCCGTGCGCAGGCTCGCCGATGCGATCTTTGCGGCGAGCCGCGTCGACATCGACGATCCCATTGCGGCCTGGAAGGCGCACAACGCCCATCTCAAGGACCGCTGGACCTGGCTCAACGGCCATGCCTTCTCGGCCCTGCACTATACCGGGCCGGGCACGGATCTGACCATCGGGCTCGCCGACGGACATCGCTGGAAGGGCGGTGCGTCGGAAGCCAAGAACGGCATCACCTGCAATCCCAACATCCCCACCGAGGAAGTGTTCACCACCCCGCACGCGCAGCGCGTCGAGGGCTTCGTGCGTTCGACCAAGCCGCTCAGCCACCAGGGCACGCTGATCGAGAACATCGAGGTCCGCTTTGCCGCCGGAAGCATCGTCGAGGCACGCGCCAGCAAGGGCGAGGCCGTGCTCAACAAGGTGCTCGATACCGATGAGGGGGCGCGCCGGCTCGGCGAAGTGGCGCTGGTGCCGCATTCCTCGCCGATCTCGAAGAGCGGCATCTTGTTCTACAACACGCTGTTCGACGAGAATGCGGCGAGCCACATCGCGCTCGGCCAGTGCTATGCGGACTGCTTCGTCGGCGGCACCAGGCTCAGCCAGGACGAGATTGCCGCGCGCGGCGGCAACCGGAGTCTCATTCACATCGACTGGATGATCGGGTCGGACCAGATTGACATCGACGGCATCAAGTCGGATGGCAGCCGCGTGCCGGTGATGCGCCGGGGTGAGTGGGCCTGAGGGCAATCAAGCCGTAGCATCGCACTCAGGAAGACTTAACCAAGCCGCGAAATCGAGCCGTGCCGCCGAAGCAGTAGTTGCGCGGTGGCGCGGCAATTAACAATTTCGCTGCGCCTGTTGCTTAGCATGGAGGCCGTCGAGGATGGTATGCCAAGCAAAGACCACTCAGTCCAGTCTCCCCCGTCCGCCGAGCAGGGCGCAATCTCCGGTCTGGAACTCTCCCCCGATACGATGCGGCGGCTGCAGGAGACGGCCGGCATCTCCATCTGGCTGTGGCGGCCCGAGGAGAACCGTGTGTATCACGCCATCACGGTGGCCGGGGCGGCCGAGCCGATCGCGCAAGGCCTGTCGCTCGAACTGGTGCTGGAGCGCATCCGTGCCGTCGACCGCACGCGGCTGAAGCGGCGCCTCCGCGCTGTGGCCCGCCGGCGCAGCGTGTCGACCATGGAGTTCGGCATCGATATCCCCGGTCGGCCGCCACGCACCTACATGGCCACGGCATTTCCCGGCGACAACGCACAGCCGACGCAGCTGGTGCAGATCATCGTTCAGGACGTAACGCGCGCTCGCCAGACCGATCAGGCGCTGCGCGAGAGTATCGACCACTATCAGACCGCCGTCGAACTCAACCCCGAGATCCCCTGGCTGGCAGCGCCCGACGGCACCATCATCGAAGTCGGGCCGCGCTGGGTCGACAGCGTCGGCATGTCGCCGGAGGAGGCCCTCGGGCAGGGCTGGATCAGCGCCCTGCATCCGGACGATGTGCCGGGGACCCTGGCGCGGTGGACGCATTCGCTGGCAACCGGCGCACCGGTTGACGTCGAGTACCGGGTGCGCCTGAAGACTGGCGATTACCGGTGGATGCGGGCCCGCGCCGCCGCGCGGCGCGACGCCGAGGGGCGGATCATCCGCTGGTACGGCACGCTGGAGGACATCCACGAGAGGCGGCTGGTCGAGGCTGCCCTGAGGGACAGCGAGGAGTTCTCCCGATCCATCCTCGAGGCAAGTGCGGTTGCCATCGAAGTGCTCGATGCCGAGGGGCGGCTTATCTTCATCAACGGCCCCGGCATACGGATCATGGAGGTGGACGATCCTGCCGCAATCGCCGGCAGGCCCTTCACCAGCTTCTGGCCGGACGACGTTGCGCCGGCGGTGCAGGGCGCCATCCAGCTGGCGCTGCGCGGCGATGCCACCCGGCAGACGCTGTTCGGCCCGACCGCCAGGGGCGCGCCGCGCTGGTGGGACCTGTCGCTGTCTCCAATCCTCGACGGGGACGGGCGGGTGCAGCGGGTCCTCGCCCTGTCGCGCGACGTGACCGAGGCCAAGCGCAACGAGGTTGAGGTCGGCGCCGCCGCCCGCCGCCTCGCCAACGTGCTCGAAAGCACCATGGACAGTGTCATCAGCATCGATGCCGAGTGGCGGGTCACCTACATGAACCGCCGCGCCATGTCGGTGTTTCGCGACTCGCAGGTCCCCTTCATCGGCCGCGACATCCGCGAGCTGTTCGATCCGGTGGAGGCCGAGCCCTTTTTCGTCCGCTATCGGCAGGCGCTGGAGGAGCAGCGCTCGATCGCCTTCGAGGACTATCTGCCGAGCGCCGGGGCATGGTTCGAGGTCCAGGCCTATGGCAGTTCCGCCGGTCTGATCATCTTCTTCCGCGACGTCACCGAGCGCCGACTGGCGCAGGAGCAGATCGCCCACCTCGCCCGGCACGATGCGCTCACCGGACTGCCCAATCGCGTGCAGTTCCACGAACGGCTGGGAAGCGCGCTGCACGAGTTGCGCGCCGGCGGACACCTCGCCGTGTTCGCGCTCGATCTCGATGATTTCAAGCTGATCAACGACACCATGGGTCATCGGGCCGGCGACGTGCTGCTGACGCAGGTCGCCGAGCGGGTGCGCCGGACTGTCGGGGACAATTGCCTCGCCGCCCGCCTCGGCGGCGACGAGTTCGCCGTGCTGCTGAAAGTCGATCGGCCCGACCAGGCCGGCGCCGCGGCCCAGGCCCTGCTCGATGCCATCGGCATGCCATTCGACCTCGAGGGCGAGGAGGTGGCGATCGGAGCCAGCATCGGCATCGCCATCGCGCCGCGCGACGGGCGCGGCTCGGATGCCATCCTGCACTGCGCCGACCTGGCGCTTTACCGGGTGAAGGCCGACAAGGGCCGCGACTACCGCTTCTTCGAGCCGGAGATGGACCGGCAGTTGCGCGAGCGGCGAGAGATGAAGCGCGATCTGGCGCTGGCGCTGGCGCGGCAGGAACTGCACCTCGTCTACCAGCCGCAGATCGAGATCGGCAGCAACCTGCTGACCGGCTTCGAGGCCCTGCTGCGCTGGCAGTCGCCGACTCGCGGGCCGGTTGCACCGTCCGTCTTCATCCCGCTCGCCGAGGAGTCCGGCCTGATCGAGGATATCGGCGCCTTCGTTCTCGACGAGGCCTGTCGCGAGGCGGCCTGCTGGCCCGACGGCCTGTCGGTCGCCGTCAATCTCTCGCCCGCCCAGTTCCGCTCCAAGGCGGTCCTCGGGGCCGTCACGGCGGCACTGCAGCGCAGCCGCCTCGCGCCGGCCCGGCTCGAACTCGAGATCACCGAGTCGGTCCTGCTCGACGAAAGCACCGGCGCCATTGAGGAACTGCAGGCGCTGCACCAGGCCGGTGTCAGGGTCGCACTCGACGATTTCGGCACCGGCTATTCCTCGCTGAGCTATCTGCGCCGCTTCCCCTTCGACAAGATCAAGATTGACCGTTCGTTCGTCTCCGACCTGCCGCAGGCCGCCGACTCGGTCGCCATCGTGCGGGCCATCATCGGGCTCGGCCGCTCGATGCGCTCGCGCGTCACCGCCGAGGGCGTCGAGACCTTTGAACAACTGATGTTCCTCGCCACCGAGGGATGTAACGAGGCGCAGGGCTACCTGTTCAGCCAGCCATTGCCGTCACGTCAGGCCCGCGTCCTCGCCCAGACCCGCAACGGGCTGGCCGACGAGCCCATGCGGGCCGCCCGGCAGCAGGGCGGAATGCCGCGAACCATTGGTTAACCGGAGCGGGCTTAGCGTTCATTACCCGAATTTGATGACGTTGCCATGTTCGCAAAACAGTTGATAGCCACTGCATCGGACTCGTTCGCCCTGATCGAGCCGGATGCCTCGATCGTCGAGGCGGACCGGGCGCTGCAGCTCTATGAACAGCAGACCGGATACGGACAGTGGAAAGTGGTGTTTCCCGGCAGCGTCATCCTCTCCGACAGGGTGGCGCAGCTGTTCGGCCTGCCCCTCGGCGGCAGCGCCCTGCCGTTGCAGGACATGGTCAAGGCGTATCACCCCGAGGATCGCGGCAAGCTCCTGACACTGATCGCCCAGGCGCTCGAGGGCCGGCGTGGCTTCCACTGCCGGTTGCGGGTCGGTCGCGCCGACGGTCCCGTCCGCATGGTGGAGACCATCTCCGACCTCAGGGTCCGCGACGGCAAGGTGATCGAGCTCTTCGGCGCGAGCCGCGACGTCACCCACGACATGGAACGCGAACTGCAGATGCAGGGCCGTCTGCGCATCATCCAGGATCTCGTCGCCGACATGCCTTCGCCGGTGGCCATCGTCGACGACAGGCTCAGGGTCGTCGACTGCTCGGTGATGTGGCTCAAGGCGCACCGCTTCGTCGAGCGTCGCGAGGTCGTCGGCAAGACCCTGCAGCAGCTGTTCCCCGACCTGCCGACCGAATGCCGGGAGGAATACGAGCGGGCACTCAAGGGGCAGACGGTCAAGACCAAACGCAGCTACGTGAGCCCGACCAGCAATGCGCCGGTGGCGTTCAATACGGTGATGGTTCCCTGGTTCGTTACGGACCGCAAGGTCGGCGGCTTCACCATCGTCATCGGCTGGTCCGAGATCGCCGTCACCAAGGCCGGCGCGACGCCGGAGCCCGCAGCCGACCAGAATTTCGACGGCTCCCTGCTCGACATGCTGAATTCGGTGATCTGACCGGCTTGTCGCAGCGCCTGAACTGGCCGATGTAGCGGTCATGGCGCACCAGCCCCTGCCCATCGACGACGTCCTGCCGGCCCTGCATGAGGCGCTGGCGCAGCACCGGTTTGCCGTCCTCGTCGCCCCGCCCGGGGCCGGCAAGACGACGCGGGTGCCGTTGAGCCTGCTCGCCGCCCCCTGGCGTGGTGATGGCCGGATCATCGTGCTCGAGCCGCGCCGCCTTGCCGCCCGCGCCGCCGCCCGCCGCATGGCGCAGAGCCTCGGCGAGGACCTCGGCGCGACCGTCGGCTATCGGATCCGGCTCGATGCGCGGGTCTCGTCCCGCACCCGCATCGAGGTGGTGACCGAGGGCGTGTTCACCCGCATGCTGCTCGATGATCCCGAACTGGCCGGGATTGCGGCCGTGCTCTTCGACGAGTTCCACGAACGCAGCCTCGATGCCGACCTGGGGCTGGCGCTCGCCCTCGATGCCGCCGACCTCAGGGACGACCTGCGCCTGCTGGTGATGTCGGCGACGATCGATGGGGCGCGCGTCGGCCGGCTGCTGGGCGCGGCTCCCCTGATCGAGAGCGAGGGCCGCGCCTTTCCGGTCGAGACCCGCTACCGCGACCACGATCCGGCGCTGCGGCTCGAGGATCAGGTCGTGGCGGCGGCGCTCGAGGCGTTGCGCGCCGAGCCCGGCTCGATGCTGGTGTTTCTGCCCGGCCAGGCCGAGATCACGCGTGTCGCTGAACGGCTCGAAGGGCGGGTTGGGCCCGACACCGACATCGCCCCCCTTTACGGCCAGCTCTCCCCGGAGGCGCAGGACATGGCCGTTCTGCCGGCGCGGCCCGGTCGTCGCAAGGTCGTGCTCGCCACCCCGATCGCCGAAACCTCGCTGACCATCGAGGGTATCCGCGTGGTCGTTGATTCGGGCTTCCGCCGCGCCCCCGCCTACGAGCCGGCGACCGGGCTCACCGTGCTCGAGACCCGCCGCGTCTCGCGCGCTTCGGCCGATCAGCGCCGCGGCCGCGCCGGCCGCACCGGTCCAGGCGTCTGCTACCGGCTCTGGAACGAGGGCCAGAACGCGGCACTTGCTCCCTTCGATGCGCCGGAGATGCTCGAGGCCGACCTGTCGGGCCTCGCCCTCGATCTGGCCGGCTGGGGCGTGTCCGACCCGGCCCTGCTGCGCTTTCTCGACCCCCCGCCGGCTGCGGCCTGGAGCGAGGCGCTGGCCTTGCTCGAGGGTCTCGGGGCCGTCGACGGCACGGGCCGGATCACGGCGGCGGGGCGGGCCCTGGCCCGTCTGCCGCTCCACCCGCGGCTTGCTCACATGGTGCACGCCGCGGCTGCCGAGGATGATGCACTCACCGCCGCCGAACTTGCCGTGCTGCTTGGAGAGCGTGGCCTCGGCGGTGACGATCTCGACCTCGCGCACCGGCTCGACCGCTTTCGTCGCGATCGCTCCCGGCGCGCCGAGGAGGCGCGCGGTCTCGCCCGCCGCTGGGCCGGCTTGGTCGGCAATGCCGGCTCCGGCGGTGATCCGGGCCGCCATCTCGCCCGCGCCTATCCCGACCGGGTGGCGCAGGCCGCCGGGGCGCGCGGCCGCTTCCGCCTCGCCAATGGCCGCGGCGCCAGCCTCGAGGCGACCGAGGCGCTCGCCGCGGCACCCTATCTCGTCGTCGCCGATCTCAGCGGGGCCGCCGCAACCGGGCGCATCCGCGCTGCAGCCTCGATCCGGCGCGAGGACATCGAGGACCTCTTCGCCGATCGGATCGTCGAGGAGACGACGCTGAGCTTCGATCCTGCCTCGAAGTCGGTCCGCGCCCGCCGCTTGCGTCGCCTGGGGGCGCTGCGCCTCGAGGCGACCCCCATCGCGCTCACGGACGCCGAGGCGGCTGCACGGGTGCTCGCCGAGGGCATCGCCGAAACCGGGATCGCGCAGCTCCCCTGGAGCAGGGAGCAGCAGGCGCTCCGGGCTCGCTCATCCTATCTCAGGGCGACGATCGGGGAGGACTGGCCTGACCTGTCGGACACCGCCCTTGCTGCCGATGTGCTGTGGCTCGCACCGCACCTCGTCGGTCGGGCGGCTCTCTCCGAAATCACCGCCGAGGACCTGGGCGGCGCCCTCGATACGCTGTTGCCCTGGTCGCGCCGGCAGGAGATCGAGCGTCTGCTTCCCAGCCATTTCGATGCCCCCTCGGGGTCGCGCCTCCCCATCGACTACGCCGCCGGGAATGGCCCGGCGCTCGAGGTCCGCGTGCAGGAGCTGTTCGGGCTCGATCGCCATCCTTCGGTCGCCGGGGGCAGGGTGCCGCTGCTCCTCGTCCTGCTCTCGCCGGCGCATCGGCCGATCCAGACGACGCGCGACCTGCCCGGCTTCTGGCGCGGCAGCTGGAAAGACGTGGCCAGGGACCTGCGCGGCAGATATCCGCGTCACTTCTGGCCGGAGGATCCGCTCAACGCCGCCGCCACCGCCCGTGCCAAGCCGCGCGGCACCTGATCGGCGGACGTGCCGGCTCTCACTGCCCCCTGGGAATGATCCGGAAATCCGGCAGCTCGCGCAGCACCAGTTCCGGCCCGGCCGGCGAGTAGACCACGAACAGCTGCATCGGGGCTGTGCCGGTATTGAGCGTCGAGTGGAACCGGCTCTCCGGCACGAACACCGTGCAGCCCGGCCCGACCGTCCGGACTTCCGGCACGCCGTCGGGCGTCTCCACCATCTGCTCGCCCTCGCCCGAAATCACGAAGATGATCTCCTCGGCGCCGGGGTGATTGTGCCGCGCATGGCCCTGGCCGGGCGGCAGGTCGACCACGCCGCCGGAGAACTTCTGCGCTCCGTTCACCTCCGGCGCCACCGTCAGTGCCAGCCGCCCCCAGTCGAACCCGAAGGCGCTGACGTCGCGCGGATAGACGAAATTGTTCTCGCTCATGTGTGTCCTCCGGGGGAATGGTCAATGGTCAATGGTGAATGGAAGCAGGCAGGAAGGGTGCTGCGTGCCCATTCACCATTCACCATTCACCATTCACCACTCACCTCTTCAGTCCCTTGAATCCCTCCACCTGCGCCTTGATCGCCACCTCCACCGGCAGCCGCTCCATCGAGCTGGCGCCATAGAACCCGTGGCAGCCCCTGACCCGATCGAGGATGAAGCGCGCATCGTCCGGCATGGCGATCGGACCGCCGTGGCAGAGCACGATCACGTCGTCGCGCACCCCCCGTGCCGCCGCCGCGATGGCCTCGATCTCGCCGGCGCAGGCCTCGAGCGACTTCGCCGCCTTCGCGCCGATGGCGCCGCCGGTGGTCACGCCCATGTGCGCCACGATGATGTCGGCGCCGGCCCGCGTCATCGCTGCGGCCTCGTCGGGGTTGAACACATAGGGCGTGGTGAGCAGGTCCTGCCGGTGGGCCTCGGCGATCATGTCGACCTCGAGCCCGTAGCCCATGCCGGTTTCCTCGAAGCTGACCCGCATCACGCCGTCGAACAGGCCGATGGTGGGGAAGTTCTGAACCCCGGAAAACCCCATGGCTTTCAGTTCGGCGAGGAATTGCGGCATCAGCACGAACGGGTCGGTGCCGTTCACTCCGGCAAGCACCGGCGTCCGCCTGACCACCGGCAGTACCTCGAGCGCCATCTCCTTGACGATCTCGTTGGCATTGCCATAGGCGAGCAGCCCCGCCGCCGAGCCGCGCCCGGCCATCCGGTAGCGCCCGGAATTGTAGATGATGATCAGGTCGATGCCGCCTGCCTCCTCGGCCTTCGCCGAAATCCCAGTGCCGGCCCCGCCACCCACGATCGGCACGCCATGCGTGATCATGTCATTGAATTTTTTGAGGATTTCGGCGCGAGCGATGGCAGCCATGTTCACTCCCTGGCGGTGATCTCGCGATAGGCGGCCACCGCGGCGGCCGCGAATGCGGTGTCGTTGATGTGGTGCGGCACGCGGATCAGCTTGCGCTGTGCCGTCCACTGCACGGTTTCCTCGATCGCCTCGAACAGCGCCCGGTCGGCTTCCGGGTCCCGAAAGGTACCGCCTTCGCAGTCGAGCGCCGAGACGCCCTTCTCCGGGATCAGGATGCGTATCGGCCCGTCGCAGCGATTGAGCTTGCCCCCGATCCATTCGCCGATCGCCCGGTTCTCCCCGGGCGTGGTGCGCATCAGCGTCACATTGGCGTTGTGCTGGTAGAACAGCCGGTCGCGGTAGCGCTCCGGCACCGTGTCGCGGGCCCAGAAATTGATCATGTCGCAGGCCCCGAGCGAGCCGACATAGGGCACCCCGGTCCGCGCGATGCAGTCGAGCCGATCCGGACCCGCCGGCAGCACCCCGCCGAACAGGTAGTCGGCGATCTCGGTGGTGGTGATGTCGATCACGGCGCTGAGGAGGCCGGAATCGACCAGCATCTCCATGGTCCTGCCGCCGGTGCCCGTGGCATGGAAGACGACGGGCTCCACTGCCGTCCCGAGCAGCTCGACGATCTGGGTCACCGCCGCCGTCGTCACCCCGAACATGGTGAGCCCGATCGCCGGCTTGCCGCCCGCGATCGCGGGCGGATTGGCGCTCATCGCGGTGATTGCCTGCGCGGCGTTCTCGAGGATCACGCGGCTGATGCGGTTGAGCCCGGCCATGTCGGTGATCGAGGGCATCATCACGATGTCGGAAAGGCCGACATAGGGCCCCACATCCCCCGAGGCGAGGGTCGAGACCATCAGCTTGGGGACACCGATCGGCAGCTTCCGCATTCCGGCCGTGACGATCGACGTGCCGCCGCCGCCGCCGATGCCGACCATTCCCGCAATATCGTCGCGGCTTGCGGCAAAGGCCGCGAAGGCCTCCGCCATGGCCGCCACCGCCGGGCCGCGGTCCTTGCCGCTCCGCAGGCCGGGCGGCCCGAAACCGGCAACTGCCGCCGCCGGCACATCCACCGGCACCGTGGCGTCCCGGATGCCGACATCGACGATGTGCGGGGTGCCGCCGGCGGCGCGGACGCGCTCGGCGAGAAACAGCAGTTCCTCGCCCTTGGTGTCGGCGGTGCCGACAACATAGATGCGCCGCATCACGTCCTCCCGCGCCCTAGCCTGGCGGTTGTCGCCGCCGCCCGGACGCCTCCCTCGCGGCCATAAAAGCAGAGCAAAGCCGCCATTGCAAAGCATTTTGAGATGTGCGTATCATTTCGATATGGAAGTCTCAGAACCAACGTTCGGATCGTCGACTGCCGAGGCGCGTGGGGCGCGGGCGCGAACCCGCAAGCTGATGCTCGAGACTGCGACCGCGCTGATGCAGCGCGGCGAGACCCCCTCCGTCAGTGCCGTCGCCGAGGCGGCCGAAGTCTCCCGCGCCACTGCCTACCGCTATTTTCCGAGCCAGGCAGCCCTGGTCCAGGCCGTCGTCGACGAGGGCCTCGGCCCGATCCTCGACTGGACGTCGACCAGCACCGATGCCGAGGCGCGGGTGCTCGATCTGTTTGCACTGTCGATGCCGCGCATCCTCGAGTTCGAGGCGACCTTCAAGGCGGCGCTGAAGCTTTCGCTCGAGCAGTGGGCGCAGCGCCGGGCCGGCACGCTCGGGGCCGAGCCGCCGTTCAAGCGTGGCCACCGTGTCGAGTTGCTGCAAAAGGCCATCGCGCCGCTGCGCGAGAGCCTCACCGAGGCGCAGTTCCAGCGTCTCGCCAAGGCCCTGTCGCTGGTCTACGGGCTCGAGGTTCTGATCGTGCTCAAGGATCTGTGGGGCCTCGAGTTCGACGAGATTCGCGATGTCGCCAACTGGACGGCCACGGTGCTGGTCAGGGCCGCGATCGAGGAGTCCGCAGGAGGGAAACGCGTGGGAAACGAAGTCGGGGCTGTCGTCCAGAACTAATCGAAATGCTAGCATGTTAGCTTGACGGCAACTCTCAAAACGGTGAACTTAAGGGTGACGTACGCCAGTCATCACGGAGAAACAGGCAGCGACGGGCGCTGGTCAGCGCCGCTTCCGAGAAGGCCGCCCGGCAAGGGGCGGGATCGGGAGAGCGGGAAGAGAACGCCGCACGTCGCGAGAAACGCGCCGGTCATGGGCTGAGGGGCTCGCGTCCGGTTTGCTGCTGAAATGCCCCCGGCACGGAGGAGGGGCTTCGGCCGGCCACAAGCGGGCCGGTTGTGTCGAAGCGCTACAGGGAGGACCACAATGCGCACTGTCACCAAGGGCATGCTGGCCGGTATGGGCCTGATGCTGGCGTCGAGCACGTCCGTGCTCGCGCAGGAACTGACCATCTTCTGGGCCGAATGGGATCCGGCCAACTACCTGCAGGAACTGGTCAACGAATACGAAGCCGAGACCGGCGTGAAGGTCACCGTGGAAACCACCCCCTGGGGCGATTTCCAGACCAAGGCCTTCACCGAGTTCAACGCCCAGGGCTCGGCCTACGACATGATCGTCGGCGACAGCCAGTGGCTGGGCGCCGCCTCGACCGCCGGCCACTATGTCGATCTCACCGATTTCGTCAAGGAAAACGGCGTTCTCGACAAGATGGCGCCGGCCACCGTGAAGTTCTACTCCGAGTATCCGGGCAATTCCGGCAAGTACTGGTCGATCCCGCTCGAGGGCGATGCCAACGGCTGGGCCTACCGCAAGGACTGGTTCGAGGATCCGACCGAGATGGCCAATTTCAAGGCCAAGTACGGCTACGATCTTGCCGTGCCGGCGAACTGGCAGCAGCTCACCGACATTGCCGAGTTCTTCCACCGCCCGGACCAGAACCGCTACGGCGTGGCGATCTACACCGACAACTCCTATGACGCCATGGCCATGGGCTTCGAGAACGCGCTGTTCTCCTATGGCGGCGAACTGGGCAACATGGAGACCTACCAGGTCGAAGGCATCATCAACGGACCCAAGGCGGTTGCCGCGCTCGATGCCTACAAGAAGCTCTACAGCTTCACGCCTCCGGGCTGGGCCAAGACCTTCTTTGTCGAGAACAACCAGGCCATCACCGAGAATCTCGCGGCGATGTCGATGAACTACTTCGCCTTCTTCCCGGCGCTGATCAACGAAGCCTCGAACCCCAATGCCGCCGGCACCGGCTTCTTCGCCAACCCGCCGGGCCCCGATGGCGACCAGTACGCCGCTCTGGGTGGCCAGGGTATCTCGATCGTCTCGTACAGCCAGAACAAGGAAGAGTCGTTCAAGTTCCTGCAGTGGTTCATCAAGGACGAGACCCAGAAGCGCTGGGCCGACCTCGGTGGCTACACCTGCTCTGCGGCGGTTCTGGAATCGGCCGAGTTCCGCAATGCCACCCCGTATAACGAGGCCTTCTACCAGACCATGTTCAAGGTGAAGGACTTCTGGGCGGTGCCGGAATATGCCGAGCTTCTGACCCAGCTCAACCAGCGCGTCTATCCGGCCATCGTCGGTGGCGAAGGGACTTCGCAGGAGACCCTGGACGCCCTGGCCGCCGACTGGAAGGCGACCTTCGCCAAGTACGGCCGCGGCATGTAGCCGAAACGCCTGCCGGGGCCGCAAGGCCCCGGCACCACCCATCATCCGTCTCGGCCTTTGGCCGATCCACCTTCTCCCGCAAGGGGAGAAGGGTCCCGACTGAGATGTCGAGACGTCGCCTTCTCCCCTTGCGGGAGAAGGTGCCTGAAGGGCGGATGAGGGGTGGGCTACTCCATGACGCCCTGGGGGAAGACAGCCTTGACCAGCCTGATGACCACGCTCGATCCGCGTTCGCGGGCCGCCTCCCGCGGCTGGAGCGACATCACGATCCGCAATCTGTTCGTGATCCCGACGATCCTCTTCCTGATCGTCTTCAACATCTTTCCGCTGCTCTATTCCCTCGGCTACTCGTTCACCGATTTCCGCGCCTCGACCAAGGACCCGGTCAACTTCGTCGGCCTCAAGAACTACATGGATCTGCTCAGCGATCCGAACATCTGGTCCAACTTCACCATCACGGCGCAATACGTGATCGTCTCGGTGGTGGGCCAGGTGGTGGTCGGGTTCGGGCTGGCGCTGCTGCTGAACCGGAGCTTTCCGCTCAAGGGCCTCGTCACCACGCTGCTGCTGCTGCCGATGATGCTCTCGATGGCCGTGGTGGGTCTGTTCTGGAAGCTGCTCTACGATCCCAATTTCGGCATCATCAACTATGCCCTGGGCCTCGGTAAGCTCGAATGGCTCGGCGATCCCAACATCGCGCTCTATGCCGTGGCGCTGACCGACATCTGGATGTGGTCGCCCTTCGTCATGCTGCTCTCGCTCGCCGGCCTCTCGGCCGTGCCCAAGCACCTCTACGAGGCCGCCTCGATCGATCGCGCCGGCCGCATCTACACCTTCTTCCGCATCACGCTGCCTTTGGTCGCGCCGATCCTGCTCATCGCCATCATCTTCCGCACCATGGAGGCCTTCAAGACCTTCGACCTCGCCTATGTAATGAGCGGCCAGCCGACCACCGAGGTGGTGTCGATCCGGCTCTACAAGATGGCTTTCCAGGAATGGCAGACCGGCAAGAGCTGCGCGCTGGCCTACATCGTGCTGATCATGGTGCTGTGCATCACCAACGTCTACGTCAAGTATCTCAACAAGGCGAAGGAGCGGTGATGATGAACCTGTCCTTCCAGGAGGGGCGCACCCCCCTCCCAACCTCCCCCACAAGGGGGGAGGTGCCCGCCGGTTCATGTGACTCGATCATGCCCCACACACTGGTCGCCACCTCCCCCCTTGTGGGGGAGGCCGGGAGGGGGGTGCAGCTTGCGCCAATACCCCCGATGACTTCGCTGCATCCGCGGGAGAACTTCTGAAATGGCCGTCGTCTCGTCCCGCGGCCAGCGTCTCGGCAACACGGTCGCCATTGCCGCCGTGGTCGTCGTCACCTTCATCATGCTGGCGCCGATCTACTGGATCATCTCGACCTCCCTCAAGCCGCGCAATCTCGCCACCACCAATCCGCCCACCATCGTGTTCCAGCCCGAGGTGTCGCCCTTCGTGAAGCTGTTCACCAAGCGCGTCCAGCTCAAGCCCAGGGAAGTGGTGGACTACGAGAACGCACCCTGGTTCGAGCAACTGGTTTTCGACGGCGGCGAGCGCATTACCCGTTCGGGCAAGGGCGAGATCCAGCTTTCCGGCTATCCCGATCGCTTCATCAACTCGCTGATCATCGCCATCACCTCCACCGTGCTGGCCGTGTCGATGGGCACGATCACCGCCTACGGCTTCTCGCGCTTCAAGGTGAAGGGAGAAGCGGACCTGCTGTTCTTCGTGCTCAGTACGCGCATGCTGCCGCCCATCGTCGTCGCCATCCCGATGTTCCTGATGTACCGGGCGGTGGGGCTCAACGACTCCCATCTGGGCCTGATCATCCTCTACACCGCCTTCAATGTCAGCTTCGCGGTCTGGCTGATGAAGGGCTTCATCGATGAGATTCCCAAGGAATACGAGGAGGCGGCGCTGGTCGACGGCTACACGCGCATCCAGGCCTTCTTCAGGATCGTGCTCCCCGAGGCCGCCACCGGCATCGCCGCCACCGCCGTGTTCTGCTTCATCACGGCCTGGAACGAGTATGCCTTCGCCCTCATCATGACCAACCGGCGCGCCCAGACCGCGCCGCCCTTCATCCCCAGCCAGATCGGCTCGGGCCTGCCCGACTGGACGGTGATCGCGGCGGGCACGTTCCTGTTTCTCATTCCGGTCGCCATTTTCACCTTCCTGCTCCGCAACCACCTGCTGCGCGGCATGAGCTTCGGAGCGATCCGCAAATGACCCTGCGCGAGTTCAACCAGAAGTTCCTCGAGCCCGGCTCGCAGACCCTGATGATCCTCGGCATCATCTTCCTCTGCCAGCCCTGGATCGAGTTGCTGCACCAGTACTCGGTCACCATCATGCTGATCGGGTTGATCGGCTTCAACGTCGCCGTCCATATCCCGCCGCCGGAGAAAGCCGTGATCGACGAGGACGAGTCCAATCCGGCCGGGCACGGGGGTGGCCATGGCTGAGATCGAACTGCGGCACATCGACAAGCATTTCGGGCCGGTCCACGTCATCCGCGACGTCAACCTGACCGTCCGGGACCGCGAGTTCGTCGTCTTCCTCGGTCCCTCGGGCTGCGGCAAGACCACGACGCTCAGGGCCATCGCCGGCCTCGAGGAGATCGACTCGGGCGACATCCTGCTCGACGGCAAGCCGATCCAGAACCTCAGGGCGGCCGATCGCGACATCGCCTTCGTGTTCCAGAACTACGCGCTCTATCCGCACTTCACCGTCTATGACAACCTCGCCTTCCCGCTCAAGGCGGTGGGTACCGGCGGGACGAGGTCGATAGCACGGTGCGTTCCGTCGGCCGCTCGCTCGGCATCTCGCACCTGCTGCGCGCCCGCCCGTCGGCACTTTCGGGCGGTGACATGCAGCGCGTCGCCATCGGCCGCGCCCTCGTCCGCCGCCCCAAGGCGCTGCTGCTCGACGAGCCGATCGGTTCGCTCGATGCCAAGCTGCGCGAGCAGATGCGGGTCGAACTGAAGCGCCTGCACTACGAGAACGGCTCGACCTCGATCTACGTCACCCACGACCAGGTCGAGGCCATGTCGCTCGCCGACCGCATCGTGGTGATGAACGACGGCGTGCTGCAGCAGGTGGGCACCCCCACCGAGGTCTACCTCTATCCGGCCAATCTCTTCGTTGCCCAGTTCATCGGCTCGCCGGTGATGAACATTGCCGCCGCCACGGTCGGCGAGGCCGATGGCAAGGTCCAGGTCAGCCTCGATGACGCGCGTTTCGACCTGCCCCGCGAACTGCTGGGCATGCTCGAGCAGAAGAAGGCCCCCGCCGACCTGTCGCTCGGCGTCCGCCCGGAGGGGGTGCTGGTGAGCCGCGACGAGCAGCCAGGCTACCGGCCGGCCGAAGCCCACCTGATCCAGCCCTTCGGCGGCTTCGACATCGTCGATCTGCGGATCGGTTCGCGTACCCTCAGGGCCCGCACCAGTTCGGGGTTCGTCGACAAGGCCGGGGACAAGGTGTTCGCGCGACTCGATCCCGCGCAGGCGCACTTCTTCGATACCCGCTCGGGCGCCTCGCTCGATATCCGTCTCGCCGGCTGAGGGAACAGGACATGGCCCGCATTCGCCTCGAGAACATCTCCAAGTCGTTCGGCACGCACGTTGCCGTCGAGGATCTCGATCTCGACGTCGCCGACGGCGAGTTCTTCGTTCTCCTCGGCCCCACCGGCGCCGGCAAGACCACGACGCTCCGGATGATCGCCGGGCTCGAAAAGCCCACGGCCGGCCGCGTCCACATCAACGAGGTCGACGTCAACGGCTGGGGGCCGGCCGAGCGCGACGTGGCCCTGGTGCTGCAGCAGTACTCGCTCTATCCGCGCCTCACCGTGCGTGAGAACCTGAGCTTTCCGTTGCGCTCGCGCATCCGCCGGATGAGCGAGGCCGACATCGAGAAGCGGCTCGACTATGCCAGCAAGACCCTGCGCATAACCCACCTGCTCGACCGCAAGACCGACCGGCTCAGCGGCGGCGAGATGCAGCGTGTCTCCATCGGCCGCGCCATCGTGCGCGAGCCGCAGGTCTTCCTGATGGACGAGCCGCTGTCGGCGCTCGATGCCAAGCTGCGCGAGGCGCTGCGCTCCGAACTCAAGGACCTGCAGATGCGGCTCGGCGCGACCTTCATCTTCGTCACCCACGACCAGGTCGAGGCGATGACCATGGGCGACCGCATCGCGGTGCTCAATCACGGCAGGATCGTCCAGGTCGGCCGGCCGCAGGAGGTCTACACCAACCCGCGCAATACGTTCGTCGCGAGCTTCGTCGGCTCGCCGGCCATCAACCTGCTGAACGGTCGCGTCGCCAACAATGGCGCCGTGGTAACGCCCACGACCTTCGAGCTGCCGCTCGCCGGCCAGGCTGCGGGCGAGGGCGCCATGACCTTCGGCATCCGCCCCGAGGACGTCCGCGTCGAGGCCGGTGCCCCCGTCGAGGCCCGCGTCCACGACATCGAGAACCACGGCATCGAGAAGGTGGTCACCCTCCGGGTTGCGGATCACCAGGTGCGCGCCACGGTGCCGGCACGCGTCGACATCAAGCTCGAGGAGGTGGTCCGCTTCGGCTGGAACGCCGACAAGGTGATGCTGTTCGACGCGACCACCGGCGTGAACCTCAGGCACAGGGCGGCGTGAGCATGCGGCCTGACCGTCAATTCTGGCTCCGCGCCCCCCTCCCCAACCCTCCCCGCCAGGGGGAGGGTGCCCACCTGCGTTTGTGGCACATGCGCCGCCCCAAACTGGTTCGGCACCTCCCCCTTGACGGGGGAGGTTGGGAGGGGGTGTGCCTCGCGCTCATGCCCACCGGAACGAACTGAAGCCCTCGGGGAGGAGGGGACCATGACGAACAACTACCCGAAACTCCACAACGCCGCCTGGCCCGGCATCGTCGGCAAGGGCGCCCCGGATTCCGAGCCGATCATCGCGCTCGATACCCTGCTCAAGCTCACCGCCAACGCCGAGGTGGATGGTCAGAAGTTCGACGGCATCGACCTGTTCGTCACCGCCCCGCATTTCGACATCGATTCCGATGCCGGCGCGGTCCGCAGGATGACCGACCACATCGCCGGCTACGGCCTCAAGGTCGGCTCCTTCGTCGCCCCGATCTGGGGCGGGGCCGGTGGCGGCTCGGCCATGGGCGATGCCGACGACGTCAAGCGTTTCCTCAGCCAGGTCCGGAAGGCCTGCGTCATCGGCCAGCAGATGCGCGAACTCGGCATCCGCCCCACCGGCGGCATCCGGGTCGACTCCTCGGTCGGCGTCGAGGCCTGGGACAAGGACCCCGAGGGCAACACCAAAAAGATCGCCGCAACCTTCCGCGAAGCGGGCAAGATCGCGCAGGATCACGGCGAGTTCATCGTCGCCGAGGGCGAGATCTGCTGGGGCGGCATGCATTCCTGGCGCGAGAACGTGAAGCTGCTCGAGATGGTCGGCCTGCCGGGCATAGTCGGCTACCAGGCCGACATGGCCCATTCGATGCTGTTCGTCCTCGGCGCCAATGCCGAGAAGGACCGCCTCCTCCCCGCCGATTTCGACTGGTCCGACAAGGCCGCGCTCGATGCCGCCTACCACCAGGTCGCCGACGCGCTGCGCCCGTGGACGCTGGATTTCCACGTGGCCCAGAACGACGGCACCACGTTCGGATCCGGGGATCACGAGAAAACCGGCCGCCACTGCCAGATCGACGATCCCAACGGCCGGCTCGATGTCACCCGGCATGCCGGCTACTGGCTGCGCGACGACAAGGGCGAACTGACCAGGACGATGCGCCACATCTGCTGGGACGGCTGCATGTTCCCCAATGCCGTCATGGAACAGCAGTCGACCTGGAACAAGATCCTCGGCGCCATGCTCAAGGTCCGCGACGCCCACGGCTGGCAGGAATAGGGCGGCGAGTTTGCACACATCACCCACCGGTCATCCGGGCGAAGGCCGGGACCCATGCTGAGCTCCCCCCACGCGAGCGGAACGACCCCAAAGGGCCCTCGGGACCGGAGGGAACCCCAAGGATACAACAATGACCAAACTCCTCAACATCGGCATGGTCGGCTACGGCTTCATGGCCCGCGCCCATTCCAATGCCTGGTCCTCCGTCAGCCACTTCTTCGAGACCGGTTACAAGCCGGTGCTGAAGGCCGCCGCGGCGCGCAATGCCAGCAAGCTCCGGCACTTCGCCGACATGTGGGGCTATGAGAGCGTCGAGAGCGACTGGCGCGCCCTGATCGCCCGCAAGGACATCGACGCGATCGACATCTGCGTTCCCAACGACCTGCATGCCGAGATCGCCATCGCCGCCGCCAGGGCCGGCAAGATGGTGCTGACTGAAAAGCCGCTGGCCCGCACCGCGGCCGAGGGCCTGCCCATGGTCGAGGCGGTCGAAAAGGCCGGCGTTCCCAACATGGTCTGGTACAATTACCGCCGCGTCCCGGCCGTCATGCTGATCAGGAACCTCGTCGCCTCCGGCAAGCTCGGCAGGATCTTCCACTACCGCGCCAAGTTCCTGCAGGATTGGACCATTTCACCCGACGTGCCGCAGGGCGGCCAGGGCACCTGGCGTCTCGATGTGGATGCCGCCGGCTCCGGCGTCACCGGCGACCTGCTGGCCCACTGCATCGACACCGCCATGTGGCTGAACGGGTCGATCGACTCGGTCTCCGCCATGACGGAGACCTTCATCAAGGAGCGCAGGCACGCCGAGACCGGCAAGGCCCAGCCCGTCGGCATCGACGACGCTGCCGCCGTCATGGCCCGGTTCCAGAACGGCTCGCTCGGCACCTTCGAATCCACCCGCTACGCCCGCGGCCACAAGGCCGCCTACACGCTCGAGATCAACGGCGAGAAGGGTTCGCTCAGCTGGGACCTGCACGATCTCAACCGCGTGCAGTTCTTCGATCATTCGGTCGAGGGGCAGTTGCGCGGCTGGACCAATATCCTCGTCACCGATGGCGACCACCCCTACATGGGCCACTGGTGGGTGCCCGGCCTGATCATCGGCTACGAGCACAGCTTCACTCACCAGGTCGCCGATTTCCTCGATGGCCTGAAGACGGGCAAGCCCGCCGCCCCCAGCTTCCGCGACGCACTCGAGACCAACCGCGTCTGCGACGCCATCATCGCCTCCGGCAAGTCCGGGCAATGGGTGAGTATCTAGCGGCAATGGCGCCCCAACCTCGATGTCATCCCGGCGAAGGCCGGGACCCATCTTGAGGTGCCTCGACCCACGATGATGGTGCAACGACCTCAAGCCGGGCCCCGGCCTTCGCCGGGGTGACCCGGTGCATGTGGAAAGAATCAACATGAAACTCGGCTTCAATCTCCTGCTCTGGACCACCCACGTCACCGACGCGCACTGGCCCATCATCGAAAAGCTCCAGGCCACCGGCTATGACGGGGTCGAGATCCCGATGTTCGGCGGCGATGTCGCCCACTACGCTGCGCTCGGCAAGCGCCTCGCCGCCGCCGGCCTGAAGTCGAGCGGCATCGGCGTCATGCAGGGCGCCGGCAATGCGCTTTCGGCCGATAGGGCGACCCGCGATGCGGCGCTCACCCACATCAAGTGGCTGATCGACTGCACCGCCGCCATCGGCGGCAACATCTGCGCCGGCCCCTTCCACCAGCCGCTCGGCGAGTTCACCGGCGCCGGCCCCACCGCCGACGAAATTGCACATTGTGTCGATGTGCACCGCGCCGCCGCCGAGTATGCCGCGACATCCGGCATCACGCTGGCCGTCGAACCGCTCAACCGCTTCGAGTGCTATTTCCTCAATACTGCCGCCCAGGCCGCCGACCTCGTCCGTCGCGTCGGGCATGCCAATTACGGCTATCTCTACGACACGTTCCATTTCAACATCGAGGAGAACTCGCTCACCGCCGTCATCCCCGAGACCATCGCCGAGATCGCCCATGTCCACATCTCGGAGAATGACCGCGGTGTCCCCGGCGCCGGCCACATCGACTTCCAGGCGGTCTTCGATGCCCTGCGGAAGGCCGGCTACGATGGCTGGATGACCATCGAGGCCTTCGGCTCGGCCCTCCCCGATCTCGCCGCCGCCACCAAGATCTGGCGCCCGCTGTTCGGCTCCGAGGCCGAGGTTTACGAGAAGGGTTTCAAGCTGATGCGCGAGGGCTGGGACCGGGCCTCCTGATCTCGCCGCGGCGCGGGGCGGGAGACCATCCGCGGGTGCAACGGGGCCTCCTGATCCTCCCCCGCGGGGGCAGGGGAGGGGAACCGGCGTAGCCGGTGGAGGAGGGGGGCGCCCGAATGCACTGCCAGCAGGTTGCCGACCGGCTGTCATCCCTGCGCAGGCAGGGATCCGGCTCTCCACATGCGCTGGCTGAAGGCAGGTCCCGTACTTCGCCCGGAGGACGCCCATTGAGCGGGCAAGTCCGAGCCCTGGCGAAAGTCTCGAGCTCCCCCCACTTCCCCTGACGCCTCGTCTCGCCTAAACCCTCTTCCGCAGGTCCGAGGAGCGCGCCATGACCAAGATTTCGCTTTTGTCCGGTTCCTACAGCGGCCCCGGCGGCGCCGGCCTCGGACTCCTCAATTTCGATACCGCGACCGGCGGCTTCGAACAGGTCCGCTCCTACCCCGGCACGCCCGACGTCTCCTGGATCGCCTTCGCGCCCACCACCCGCACCGTCTACGTCACCGACGAAATGGCCGAAAAGGTCGGTGCCTTCACCCTCGCTCCCGACCTCGGCGCCGTCACCCCGCTCGGCTACCAGCCGACCGGCGCCAAATACCCCTGCTACATCCGCCTCAGCCCCAAGGGCACCAAGCTTGCCGCCGCCAACTACGGCGACGACTCCGTGCCGGTCTTCAACCTCGATGCCGCCACCGGCGCCCTCAAGGCCGATCCCGTCGTCCTGCGCAGCGCCTACCAGCACGACAAGGGCCACGCCCACTGGACGCAGTGGTCACCCGAGGCCGATCGCCTCTACACCGTCGATCTCGGCCACGACGAAGTCCGCTTCTTCCCCTATGCCGGCGGCAGCTTCACGGGCGGTCCGGTCACCGCCTTCGCGCTGCCCGCAGGGTCCGGTCCGCGGCATCTCGCCTTCCATCCCGGCGGCAGGTTCGCCTATCTGTGGACCGAGTACGCCAATGTCCTCACCGCGCTGAAGCGCGAAGCCGACGGCACGCTGACGAGGATCAACGCGCTCTCCGCCCTGCCGGCCGGTTTCACCGGCACCTCCTACGGCGCCCATATCGAGATCGCCCCGAACGGCGAAACCCTCTACGTCTCCAACCGCGGCCACAATTCCATTGCGGTGTTTGCGATCGCCGCCGATGGCAGCGTCGGCCTCAGGCAGATCGTCCCCTGCGGCGGCGACTGGCCGCGCTTCTTCATATTGCTCGGCAGGCACCTCGTCGTCGCCAACCAGAAGTCCGATACCCTCGTCAGCTTCGACGTCGCCGCCGATGGCACGCTCTCGCCCAGCGGGCAGGTGTTCGCGCTCGAAAAGCCGGTCTGCCTGCTGCCGGTCTGACCGCGGCATACCCCTCGTCCGAAGTTCGGATGAAGGGGGTTCTCCTCACCGCACCTTGTGGCGCATCTCGGGCAGGAACACCGTCAGCAGGCCCGCCAGCGGCATGAAGGAGCACAGCCAGTAGACATATTCGATGCTGGTGACGTCGGCGAGCGCGCCGAGTGCCGCCGCCGCGATGCCGCCCGCCCCGAAGGCGAAGCCGAAGAAGATGCCGGCGATCATCCCGACCCGGCCCGGCATCAGTTCCTGCGCGAACACCACGATGGCGGAGAATGCGGACGAGAAGATCAGTCCGATGATCACCGTCAGCACCACCGTCCAGGTGAGGTCGGCATAGGGCAGGGCGAGCGTGAACGGCAACACGCCGAGGATCGAGAACCAGATCACGAACTTGGCGCCGAAGCGGTCGCCGATCGGCCCGCCGAGGAACACGCCGAGCGCCGAGGCGCCGAGATAGACGAAGAGCAGCAGCTGGCTGTCCTGCACGCCGACCGCGAACTTGTCGATGAGAAAGAACGTGTAGTAGCTGGAGAGGCTCGCCATGTAGGCGTTCTTGGTCAGCGTCAGGACGGTGAGCACGACAAGCGCCACCGCGGTCGTGCGCCGGTCGAACAGCAGCGCCGTGCTTGCCGGCATCCGGCCGGCATTGGCCCGCCGGTGCGCGGCATACCAGCGCCCCACCCGCCATAGAACGAAGATGCCGACCAGCGAGCCGAGCGCGAACAGGCTGACGCTCCACTGGCCGCGCGGCAGGACGATGAACGCGGCGAGCAGCGGACCGAGCGCCGAGCCGGCATTGCCTCCAACCTGGAACAGTGACTGCGCCAGCCCGTGCCGGCCGCCGGAGGCGAGGCGCGCCACCCGGCTCGACTCGGGATGGAAGATCGCCGAGCCGAGCCCGACGAAGGCCGAGCCGAGCAGCAGCAGCCAGTAGCTGTTGGCAAAGCCGAGAATGATCAGGCCGACGAGGCTGGAGCCCATTCCCACCGGCAGCGAATAGGGCATCGGCCGCTTGTCGGTATACATGCCGATCGCCGGCTGCAGCAGCGAGGCCGTGACCTGGAAGGTGAAGGTGAGGAGCCCGATCTGCACGTAGTCGAGCCCGTAGTTCACCTTGAGGATCGGGTAGATCGCCGACAGCAGCGACTGCATCACGTCGTTGACGAGGTGCCCGAAGCTCACCGCGAGGATGATGGAGAGGGTGGTGGTGCTGGTCGCGGCGCTGCGCGCCGTCGTGCTGGCGTCGGTCACTTGCTGGTCCGGCAGTCAATGAAGCCGGCCCGTGGCCGGCTGGGGGGGTTGACGTCAGTCCTAACATGTCAGTGGCGCCCCGTCCCGACGCTTTGCCGTCAAAGCGTTCTCGTCTCGTGAAATCTGGCGCGGCTGTGCCGCCTCCTGCAGGAGGGCCATCGGCATGGCGCCGGTGCCTTGTGGGAGGGGGTGATCGCGGTGCAGGAGGCGCGCCAGCCCATCCGCTCCATCCCCCTTGACAGCCCGATTTAGTGTGCTAGTTATGTAGCACACTAGCAAGGCGTCTTGCATGACACAGTTCAACGATAGCCAGCCGATCTTCCTGCAGATCAGCCAGAGGATTGCCGAAATGATCCTGAACCACGCCGCCCGCGAGGGCGAGGCGCTCCCCTCCGTGCGCCAGGTCTCCGCCGACCTGTCGGTCAACCCGCTGACCGTCACCCGCGCCTACCAGTCGCTCGTCGACCTCGGCGTCGTCGAGTCGCGCCGCGGCATGGGCATGTTCGTGCAGCCGGGGGCGCGGGAGCGGCTGCTCGCCCACGAGCGCGAAGTTTTCCTCAACGAGGAGTGGCCGCGCATCCGCGCCCGCATTGCGGCGCTGGAACTCGATCCCGGACAACTCCTTGGCAAAGGCGGCAATGATGAATGATCTGGCTCAATCCACGGCTGCTCCGATCATCACGGCGCGCGGCCTCAGGAAGCGCTTCGGCAATGCCGAAATCCTCCATGGCCTCGATTTCGACATCCCGCCGGGCCGCATCTACGGCCTCGTCGGCCACAACGGCGCGGGCAAGACCACCACGCTGAACGCCATCCTCGGCCTCACCTCCTACGAGGGAACCGTCCGCGTCCTCGGCGAGGACCCGTTCGAGAAGCGGGCCCGGCTGATGCAGAACGTCGCCTTCATCTCCGACGTCGCAAGCCTGCCGCGCTTCCTCAGGGTCCGCGAGCTGTTCGCGCTGCTCACCAACATCCATCCCAACTTCAGCCAGGAGAAGGCCAGGGGCTTCCTCGACGGAACCGACGTGAAGATGGAGGCCAGGATCAGGAATCTCTCGAAGGGCATGATCGCCCAGCTCCACCTCGCCGTGGTGATGGCGATCGACGCGCGCCTGCTCGTGCTCGACGAGCCGACCCTTGGTCTCGACATCACCTATCGCAAGCGGTTCTACCGGCGCCTGCTCGAGGACTACATGACCGAAGAGCGGACGCTCCTCATCACCACCCACCAGGTGGACGAGATCGAGTTCATGCTCTCTGACATCATGTTCATTCGCGATGGGGCGCTGGTGCTCCACATGCAGATGGAGACGGTCTCGACCCGCTACACCCAGCTGATCGCCGATCCGGCCCGCCTCGCGGAGGCCCAGGCCATTGGGCCGATCTATCAGGAGACCCGCTTCGGACAGACCGCCATGGTGTTCGACGGCGTCGATCGCGAACGGCTCGCCACCCTCGGTGCCGTCTCGACCCCGACGCTCTCCGATCTGTTCGTCGCCCTCATGCAACGCGGTGAGAAATGAAAACCCTGACGGCCCTCATTCGCCGCGAGTATCTGGAGCATCGGGGCGCTTTCCTCTATGCGCCCACGCTCATCCTCGTCGTGCTGCTGATCATCACCGCATCCGGGGTCGCCTTCGGCCGCTTCCAGCTCGATGAGCGGATGGCCCTGCTGCCGGCACTCAAGGTGTTCGAGTTCGGCACCCTGGCGCTCAGCGCCCTGTGGGCGCTCTACCTGATGGCGGCGCTGTTCTTCTACTATGCCGATGCCTTCAGTGCTGACCTGCGCAACAACGCCATGCTGTTCTGGAAGTCGATGCCGGTCAGTGATTTCGGCATCCTGGCGAGCAAGATGCTGGCCGGTCTGAGCCTGTTCCCCCTGCTCATCCTCGCGGCCATGCTGCTGACCGCGCTCATCGTCTTCGGCGGCACCTCGCTCTCGGCCCTGACGCTCGGCATTCCGGTGCCGTCGCTCTTCGCCTACCTGTCGAGCCTCGTCCAGATCGGCAGTTTCGTGGTCGTCGGCGTCGCGCTGGCGCTGCTCTGGTACGCCCCGTTCTTTGCCTGGGTGGGGCTGCTCTCGACGCTGTTCCGGCGCTGGTCGATTCCGCTCGCCTTCCTGATCCCCGGGCTCGCCGGCCTCGCCGAGAACCTGCTGTTCCGCAATGCCGGTCCCGATGGCGGCTACCTGCTGAGCTACCTTCGGCACCGCCTGCAGTTCGGCGACAACCGCATGGAGTTCGGCGAAGGCTTCCTCACCGCCGGCCCGTTCGCTGCCGGTCCGATGCTGGGTCGGCTCGTCGCCAGCATCGACTGGGCCCAGTTCGCCGGCGGACTGATTGTTGCTGCGCTTCTGGTCCTTGCTGCCAGCGCCTACCGCCGCCGCTCCGTTGCCGCCTGAGCCCCGTTCACCGAACCGGGGGTTGGCGCTGGCAACGCCCACCCCTTCTGCTAGATAGGTCCCGCAGCACGAGCGGAGGACTTGGCATGGCGATGATCGTTCCGGTGATCCTGGCAGGCGGGCAGGGCACGCGCCTGTGGCCGATGTCGCGGGCGGCGCGGCCCAAGCAGTTCCTGCCGCTGGTCGGTGCCGCCTCGCTCTACCAGAAGACGTTGGAGCGGGTCTCCGATCCGGCCCGCTATGCCCCGGCGGTGATCGTCACCAATGCCGAGTACCGCTTCCTCGTGGCCGAGCAGGCCGAGGAGATCGGAGTCGCCACCTCAGCCGTGCTGCTCGAGCCGGTGGCCCGCAACACCGCTGCCGCCATTGCGGCGGCCGCCCTGTTCGTCGCCGAGAAATTCGGTCGCGATGCCGTCATCCACGTCCTCGCCTCCGACCATGCCGTCGAGGTCGACGACAACTACCGCTGGAGCCTCGAGGTTGCCGCCGCCGCCGCCCGCGCCGGCCGCCTCGTCACGTTCGGCATCGCGCCCAGCGCCCCCGAGACCGGCTACGGCTATATCGAGGCCGGCAGTCCGCGCGAGGGCGGTGCCGTCGAGGTCGCCCGCTTCGTCGAAAAGCCCGACCGGGCTCGCGCCGCCGAGATGCTGGCCAAGGGCGGCTACTACTGGAATTCGGGCACCTTCATGCTCGGCGTCGAGAGCTTCCTCGCCGAGGTGGGGCGCCTCGCCCCCGAGACGCTTGCCGCTGCCACCGCCGCGGTCGAAGCGGCGCGGGCCGACCTCGACTTCATCCGCCTCGACCTCGAGGGCTTCTCGAAGGCCCCCAATATCTCGGTCGACTACGCCATTTTCGAAAAGTCCGACCGTGTCGTCATGGTGCCGGTCAGCTACGCCTGGTCGGACCTCGGTTCCTGGGACGCGGTGTGGAAGGCCTCGCCACACGATGCCGGCGGCAATGTCAGCCGCGGCGACGCCACGCTCTCCAACACCACCAACAGCCTCGTCGTCACCGAGAAGGCGCATGTGGCGGTCGAGGGGCTCGACGATGTCGCCGTCATCGCCTCGGAGGATGCCATCTATGTCGGCAGGCTCTCCGATGCGCAGAAGGTCGGACCGATGGTCAAGGCGCTGCGCGCCAACCCGGCGACCACCGGCCTCACCGAGATCCACCGCACCGCCTACCGGCCGTGGGGCGGCTATGCCTCTATCCTCAGCGGCGACCGCTTCCAGGTGAAGCGGCTCTTCGTCAAGCCCGGCAAGAAGCTCAGCCTGCAGAAGCACCACCATCGTGCCGAGCACTGGATCGTCGTCACCGGTACCGCCGAGGTCACCATCGACGGCACCGTCACCATGCTGACCGAGAACCAGTCGACCTACCTGCCGCTCGGCTGCGTGCACCGCCTCGCCAATCCCGGCAAGATCACGCTCGAACTGATCGAGGTGCAGACCGGCTCCTATCTCGGCGAGGACGACATCATCCGCATCGAGGACGAGTTCGGGCGGGCCTGAGGCCCCGCGGCGAAGAGCAAGGCCGGTTCCGACACCAGCGATTGTCGCCGATTGTTGAACGGTCTCTTCGGCGCTTTGGCCCTGCCGGGCAGTGTTCCCGTGCCGCGTTCGGCCCTATACGAGGGCACCGCGGGCCCGCGGGCCGCCGAAAGGACATCATGATCACCGTCGAATCCCAGCGCGCCGTCCGTTCGGCCCCGATCCTGCCCACCACCACCAGGCTCGGTGCGGTTCGCATTGCCGTCACCTCGCGCGACCGGGCGCTCGCCATCTGGCGCGACGTGGTCGGGCTCGAGCTCCTCTCCGAGGATGCCGAAGCCCTGCACCTGGGCGTCGGTCTCACCGAGCTGATCACCCTCGAACTGGGCGCCGCCCATCCGGTGCGCGACAGGAGCCTGGGGCTCTACCACGTCGCCATTCACGTCCCCACCCGCGCCGCGCTCGCCCAGATGGTGGTGCGCGCCCTGCAGCGCCGTGTCCGCATCTCGCCGACCGACCACCTCGTGTCCGAGGCGGTCTACCTCTGGGATCATGACAACAACGGCATCGAGATCACCTTCGAGACGCCCTGGCGCGGCCACATCGGCGACGGCGAGGACGGCTTCTATGTCCGCACCGTCGATGGCACGCCGCATTCCGGCCGCGAGGCCATCGACCTCGACGACCTGCTCGGCGAACTGGGCGAGAAGCCGGTGCTCGAACCCGCGATGCTGGCCGGCACCCGCATCGGCCACATTCACCTGCACGTCAACGACCTCGAGCAGGCGATGCGCTACTATCGCGATGGCATCGGCTATGGCGGGCTGTTCATCATGCGCCGCTTCGGCATGGGCGATCTCGGGCTCGACTACCCGCCTCACGCCATCGCCTTCAACATCTGGTCCGGCCCCGACGCCGCCCAGCAGCCCCCCGGCCACGCCGGGCTCCGCCACTTCCACGTCGTCGTCCCCGATCAGGCCACCCTCGATGCCGTCCGCACCCGGCTGAAGTCCATCGGCGCCGAGGCCGCAGACAGCAACGAAGGCCTGGTGTCGCGCGATCCGGCGGGGAACCTGGTGAAGGTCGTCATCGGCTGAACGCCATGGGTGGTAGGGTCTTTGACCGGCGGCCCCCTGGTGGCGGAGGAGTCACTCCTCATCCGCCCTTCGGACACCATCTCCCTCAAGGGGAGAAGGACGATCACCGAGACACCTCAGTCGGGACTCCCTTCTCCCCTTGTGGGAGAAGGTGGATCGGCCGAAGGCCGAGCCGGATGAGGGGTGGCCGCATTCACGTAGGTGCCCCTCACACCATCGAGAGGAACCGCTCCACTTCGTCCGCCTGCGTCGCCCAGCTGGTCACCAGCCGCACCAGCACCTCGCCCTCCGCGAGGGGCGCCGCCAGCGCCTCCACCGGCCATTCGTGGAGCGAGCCGCCCGCTGCCCGGATGTGCCCCAGGCTCTCGCTGGAAAGCACCGCGAACACCTCGTTCGCCGTGCTCTCCCAGCCCAGCCTTGCCCGGCTGGACGCCCTCAGTCCTGCCCGCAGCCGCTCCGCCATGAGGTTGGCGTGCCCGGCCCAGCGCAGCCAGTTGCCGTCCGTCAGGTAGGCCTCGAACTGCGCCGCGACGAACCGTGCCTTCGACAGCGTCTGCCCCGCCCGCTGCCGCCGCGCCGCGAGGTCGCCCAGCTTGTCGGGCGCAAACACCACGATCGCCTCGGCCGCCCAGCAACCGTTCTTGGTGCCGCCAAAGCTGAGGAAATCCACTCCGGCCTGCCAGGTCGCGGCCGCCGGGCTCGCCCCCAGCGCCGCCACCGCGTTGCCGAACCGCGCCCCGTCCATGTGCACGGCGAGCCCGCGCTCCCGCGCCATCCCGGCCAGTTCCGCCACTTCGCCCGGCGCATAGACCGTGCCGCATTCGGTCGCATTGGTGAGGCTCAGTGCCACGGGTGTGCCGAACCGGCCGCCCTCGGGAAACCGCCTCAGCGTTGTGGCGAAGTCCGCCGCGCTCACCTTGCCATCCGCCTGCGGCATCGGGATCAGCTTCATCCCGCCACTCTGGAACTCGGTCGCTCCCCATTCGTCGACATGGATATGCGCCTCGCTCGAGCAGAAGATCAGCCCGCCCGGCCGGCTCAGCGCCGCGAGCCCCAGCGAGTTCGAGGCCGTGCCGGTGGCGGTGAACCACACCTCCACCTCGCGTTCGAACAGCGCGGCGAACAGCTGCTTCACCCGCCCCGTCAGCGCATCGCCGCCATAGGCCGGCGCAAACCCGTCATTGGCCCGCGCCAGCGCCGCCATCACCTCCGGCGTCGCCCCGGCCCAGTTGTCACGTGCGAAATTCACCTTGCAGCTCCGCTCTCCGGCGGCTCGCTCCTGGCACGCCGCCGGGCATCGCAGTGAGCCCGGCCGAGGGCCCGCGTCGGTCCGCCGCGCGCTGCCCCCTAGCGCCGAATCTCGGGCCCGCTATGATCACGCCTCAGGAGACCCCCATGCGAGCCATATCCTGCACCGCGCCCGAGCAACTGGCGCTGATCGACATCGACCGCCCCGAGCTCAGGCCCGGCTGGGTGCGCGTCGCCGTCCGCCACATCGGCATCTGCGGCACCGACTACCACATCTTCGAGGGCAACTTCCCCTACTTCGAGTATCCGCGCGTCATCGGCCACGAGCTGAGCGGCACGGTCGTCGATGCCAATGGCAGCGGTTTCGCCGCCGGCGACCCGGTAGTGGTCAACCCCTACCTCACCTGCGGCACCTGTCCGGCCTGCCGCGAGAACCGCGCCAATTGCTGCGAAACGCTCAAGGTCATCGGCGTCCACGCTCCGGGCGGCATGACCGAGGAGATCGTCATGCCGGCGGGCAACCTCTACAGGGCCGACGGCATCTCGCTGCGCGACGCCGCCATGGTCGAGTTCCTCGCCATCGGCGCCCACGCCATCCGCCGCACCGCCGAACTGAGGCCGGGCACCCGCGCCCTCGTGGTCGGTTCCGGCCCCATCGGGCTGGGCGTCGCCTTCTTCGCCAGGATCGCCGGGGCCGACGTTACCGTCGTCGATGCCGCCCCCGACAAGATCGAGGCTACCCGTGACCTCGGGTTCCGCACCTTCTCGGTCGCCGACACCGAGGGCGGTGAGTTTGCCGCGGTCCGCGACACGGGCTTTGATGCGGTGTTCGACGCCACCGGCTCGATCCGCGCCATGAACGCCTCGCTGTTCCACACCCGCAACGGCGCCAGCTACACCCTGGTCGGCGTCATCAAGGGCGATCTGGTCTTCCCGGACAGCGAAGTGCATCGGCGCGAGCTCACCATCCGTGCCTCGCGCAACGCCATCAAGGCCGATTTCGAGCACGTCATGGCCTCGATCCGCCAGGGCCTCATCCCCACCGATCGCCTCGCAACCCACACCACCAGCCTCGATCGCGTCCCCGCCGACATGCCCATCTGGGCCCACGTCCGCACCGGCGTGATCAAGGCCGTGGTGACCGTGTAGTCCGCACACCCCACCGGGTCTGTATTTGCGCTCGGAGCTCCCCCACCGCGATGTCACCCCGGCGCAGGCCGGGGCCCATCCTGTGATGTGTCACCAGCCACCGAGCGCGCGGAGTACCCTGGGTCCCTGCCTGCGCCGGGGGAGGGCCATCGCATATGCGATCAGGCACCGGCCAGGAGGTTGGCTCCCTTCTCCCTGGGGGGGGGGGGAGGGGCGGGGGGGGGGGTGCGGGTGGGGGGGGGGGGGGGGGTCGTGCGGGGCAACCCCCCTCAAGGGGAGAAGGGCGACCCGACTGCCCTCAAAGCCATATGCGATGGCCCAGCATCCACGGAGGAGGCGGATAGCCAAAGGCGGCCTCGCGCGCCGCGCCTACTCCGCCTTCGTCCAGCCCACCGCCCGCGGCGTCACGTCCACCGAGATCTCTTCCGAGCCGAGCAGCCGCGCCACCACCTCGGGCGGATCCTTGACCACGTGCACGCCCGAGACCGTATCCACCTTGGTGTCGCGCAGGCCCTTGACCACCGCCACCACATGCTCGGGGTTGATGTAGATGACCCCGTCGGGGGTATCGAGCTTGACGAGCCGCATGGGTGGTCTCTCCGGTTTGAACTCTGGCCGGTGGCCATCATCGCCGGTGCGGGTTAAGCATCCCGCCAGGATCGACCTCGCGACGCGAAGAATGGAGCACCCATGCACGCCGCCCAGCACGTCCTCGATTTCTGGTTCGTCGAACATGGCGAGGCCGACTGGTTCGGTGGCAAGCCCGAGTTCGATGCCCTGCTCGCCGCCCGCTTCGCCCGGACCCATCAGGCCGTCGCCCGCGGTGAGGCCGCCTTCTGGCGCACCAGCCCCTCCGGCCGCCTTGCCGAGATCATCGTGCTCGATCAGTTCTCGCGCCAGCTGTTCCGCGGCCGGGCAGAGGCCTTCGCTTCCGATGCCATGGCGCTCGATCTCGCCCGCGCCGCCATGGCCGCCGGCGACGACCTGAGGCTCGAGCCGCGTCGCCGCCAGTTCGTCTACATGCCGTTCATGCACGCAGAGTCGCTGGCCGTGCACGAAGCGGAGGCCATCCCGGTGTTCGCGCGCCACGGCGACGCGGGGTTGCTCGGCTACGAGATGGCCCATGTCGAGGTGCTGCGCCGCTTCGGCCGCTACCCGCACCGCAACGCCGCCCTCGGACGCGCTTCCACCCCCGAGGAACGCGACTACATCGCCTCGGGCACCGGGATGTTCTAGCGCCGCCGCACCAGCGCCATGTCGACCAGCGCCCCCTTGTGGCCGATCACCACCCCGGCGACGCGATGCGCGTCGCGCGCCGCTTCCACCGGATCGGCGCCGCGTGCCCGGGCTCCAAGATAGCCGCCATTGAACGAGTCGCCCGCCCCCGTGGCGTCCACCACCTGCTCCGCCCGGGTCGCCGGCACATATTCCCGCAACCCGTCCCGCGTCGCGACCAGCGCCGGCTCCGCCCCGTTCTTGACCACCACTTCGCTGGCCCCGATCGCGAGGTAGCGCTCGGCCGTGGCGTCCGGCGAGGCATCGCCGAACAGCGGCGCCTCGTCCGGGTGGGTGGGCAGCACGATATCGGCAAGGGTCGCCGCCGCCGTCAGCGTCGAGGCCATGACTTTGGGCGAGGTCCACAGCGCCGGCCTGAGGTTGGTGTCGAACACCACCTGCGCCCCGGCCTCGCGCGCCGCGACGATGGCCTTCATCAGCCGCCCCCGCGCCCGTGGCGCCAGGATCGCCATCGAGATGCCGGAGAAATACACCGTGTCCGCGCCGGCCAGCGCCGCGCCGAGCGCCTCGGCGTCGTCGGCCAGAAGCTTTGCCGCGCTCTGCCCGCGCCAGTAGGTGAAGTGCCGGTCGCCATGCGCCTGGTGGATCAGGTAGAGGCCGGGTCGCCGGCCCGCGATGGTCTGGATGCGGTCGGTGCCGATCCCCGCCTGCTCGATGAAGGCCCGCATCTCCCCCGAATACATGTCGTCGCCGAGCGCCGTGACGTAGTCGACCTGCCAGTCCTCGGGCAGCATCGCCCGCGAATACCAGGCCGTATTGAGCGTATCGCCGGCATAGCCGAGCCGGTACAGGCCGGCGTCGCCGCCGCTCATTTCGATCATCGCCTCGCCAACGCTCACGAACCGCTTGCTCAATGCCGCTCCCTCCCCAGTCCGCTCGCTTATGCCGGGCTTGGCGCCGTGGTGCAACCGGTCGACCGCCGCCTGCACTGGCAGAGTTGGCGGCACTCGGCTATGGGTCCGTGCCGGGGGAGGCCGCATGCGCCGCGGGACCCGTGGGAGATCAGAGATGTCGCGTCTCAATACCGAAACTATCCACGCCGAATCCGTTCAGCAACGTGACCTCACTGTGCCGAAATACCGGCGCGAAAGTGTCACACCCGGTATCGTCCACCTCGGCATCGGCGCTTTTCACCGTGCCCACATGGCGGCCTATGTCGATGATCTTCTTGCCGAAAATCCGGGCTGGGGGATCATCGGCGCCTCGCTCCGCCGCCCCGACACGCGCGACGCGCTGGCCCCCCAGGATTTTCTCTACACCCTCGCCATCCGCGATGCCTCGGGCACGAGGTGCCGCGTCATCGGCTCCATCCTCGATGTCCTCGATGCCAGTTCGCAGCGCAGCCAACTCATTGAAACCATGGCGGATCCCAGGATCCGCATCGTCTCGCTCACCGTCACCGAAAAAGGCTATTGCCACGATCCCTCGACCGGCGAGCTCGATCAGCGGCACCCCGACATCGTCCACGACCTCGCCCATCCGGAGGCCCCGGTCAGCGCCCCCGGCCTGATCGCCGCCGCCCTCGACCTCCGCCGCCGGCGCGGCCTCGCGCCCTTCACCGTGATGAGCTGCGACAACCTGCCCTCGAACGGCCGGACCGCCCGCCGCATCGTCACCCGCTTCGCCGAGCTGCGCGGGGGAGACCTGGCGGCCTATGTCGCAAACGTCGCCTTCCCCTCGACCATGATCGACCGCATCGTTCCGGCGACCACCGATGCGGATCGCGACCTCGTCCGCGAGATCACCGGGCTCGACGATGCCTGGCCGATCATGACCGAGCCCTTCACGCAATGGGTGATCGAGGACCACTTCCCGACCGGCCGGCCGCCCTTCGACACGGTCGGGGCCCAGCTGGTCGCCGATGTCGAGCCGTTCGAGCTGATGAAGCTCAGGATGCTCAACGGCAGCCACTCGACGATGGCCTACCTGGGGTACCTCGCCGGCCATCACTACGTCAGCGAGGCCATCGCCGATCCGGCGATCCACACGCTCATTCGCGGGCTGATGACCGAGGAGGCGATGCCGACGCTGCCCATGGCGCGCCCGGTACTCGAGGCCTATCGCGACCAGCTCCTCGCCCGCTTCGCCAATCCCGCCCTGAAGCATCGCACCTGGCAGATCGCGATGGACGGCAGCCAGAAGCTGCCGCAGCGCCTGCTCGGCACCATCCGCGACCGGCTGGCGGCAGGGCAGGGGATCGAGCGCCTGGCACTCGGCGTCGCGGCCTGGATGCGCTACGTCACCGGCATCGACGAGGCCGGCCAGCCCATCGAGGTCAAGGACCCCCTCGCCGCCCGCCTGCGCCAGCTCGCCGATGCGGCAGGGGGCGACGCGGAGAAGCTGGCAAAGGGCCTTCTCGCCGTCCAGGAAGTCTTCGGCTCCGACCTCCCGCTGAGCCCGGCCTTCACCGAGCCGGTGACCAGACGCCTGAGATCACTGCTGGAAATTGGTGCGAAGGCGACAATGGGGCAGGTTGCCTGAACGTCCCCGCACCCGTCCGGAGCGCTTCCATGAAGAGTGGCGACGGTTTTCCGGTTCGGAAGCGCGACCGATCAAGGACCCGGAGCAGATCGCCGTTTCAACGAAGCAGTGAACGGCTCTCGGCTCGCCGAGCCACCCTCTCGCCCAAGACGAGGCAGGGCAATATGGCACCGATGGCAGTCGGGACGCCCTTCTCCCGGGAGAAGGCGATCCGTGCCAACTCGACCGATATGCGATGGCCCTGCAAGACGGGGGGCAACTCGGGGTCGGGCCGCGCCCCGGTCGCCTCCCTTCTCCCCTAGGGGAGAAGGTGCCCGTAGGGCGGATGAGGGTGGCCTCGAGTTCGCCCCCTACAGTCGCCCGTCCATTGCTCGGTCGAAGATCTCGAGCGCCCGCGCCTTGGTCAGCTCGATCGGGTTGCCGCCGGCGGTCGGGTCGACGATCGCCATGTCGCCGATCAGTTCCCGCTTCTCGCCGTCCACCTTGAACTCGCGCAGCGTGTTGGGCACCCCGAGCTTGGCCCGCAGAGCGTTGATGGCGTGCAGGAACCCGTCGAAATTCGGGGCGAGGCCGCAATAGGCGGAGAGCCGCGCGATCCGCGCCTCGATGGCGTCGCGGTTGACCACCAGCACGTAGGGCATGAACACCGCATTGGTCATGCCGTGGTGGGTGTCGTACAGCGCCCCGACCGGGTGGCTCAGCGCATGGATGGCACCCAGCCCCTTCTGGAACGCGGTCGCCCCCATCGCTGCCGCGCTCATCATGTGCCCGCGTGCCGCGATGTCATTGGGGTCGGCGGCAACCTTGGGCAGGTTTTCGAGCGCGAGGCGGATGCCTTCGACGGCTATGCCGTCCGCGAGCGGGTGGTAGCCCGGCGCGCAATAGGCCTCGAGGCAGTGCGCCAGCGCGTCGAACCCGGTCCCCACCGTGATGAAGCGCGGCATCCCCACCGTCAGTTCGGGGTCGGCAATGACGACCTTTGGCATCATCAGGGGATGGAAGACCACCTTCTTGGTATGCGTCACCTCGTCGGTGATCACCCCGGCACGACCGACTTCCGAGCCGGTGCCGGCCGTCGTCGGCACCGCGACGATCGGGAAGATGCCTTTGGGGTCGGCACGCGTCCACCAGTCGCCGATATCCTCGAAATCCCACATCGGCCGGGTCTGGCCGGCCATGAAGGCGATGACCTTGCCGGCGTCGAGGCCGGAGCCGCCGCCAAAGGCAATGACGCCATCATAGCCGCCGGCCCGCAGCACCTCGACGCCCGCATTGACGTTGGCCGAGATCGGGTTCGGCTTCACATCGGCGAACACTCCGGCCTCGATGCCGGCTTCGCGCAGCAGCGCCAGCGTCTGCTGCGTCACCGGCAGGTTGACCAACCCGGCATCGGTGACGAGCAGCGGTTTGGTGATCCCCGCGACCTTCAGCGCTTCAGGCAATTCCTTGATGCGCCCCGCGCCGAAGCGCACCGCGGTGGGGTAGTTCCAGTTGGCTTTGCTGGCCATGTCTTGTCTCCCTCATGCCGCCACCACCAGTGTCATTCCGGCGAAGGCCGGAATCCAACCTGAGGTCTGGGGCAATTTTCTGCCATCTCGGTATGGATCCCGGCCTGCGCCGGGATGACATCGAGGATACGGATGTCGCCCGGGGCTAAACCATCTTCAGATGATAGCTCTTCGGTTGCGTCAGGTTGTGGTAGCCGATCTCGCTCAGCGCGCCGCCCTTGCCGGTGTCCTTGACCCCGGTCCACACCAGCGCGGGATCGAGATAGTCACAGCGATTGGCGAACACCGTTCCGGTTTCCACCTTGGCGCCGACCCGGGCCGCCGCATCGAGATCCTCGGTCCAGATCGAGGCGCTGAGCCCGTAGGGGCTGTCGTTCATCAGTTGGATCGCTTCGGCATCGTCGGCGACCTTCATGATCCCGACCACCGGTCCGAAGCTCTCCTCGCGCATCACCGCCATCTGGTGGTTGACGTTGGTCAGCACCTCCGGCGCGAGATAGGGCGAACTCTCCTCATCGAGTTCGTGCTTGGTATTGAGATGCGCCCTGGCGCCCTTGCGCAGCGCCTCGAGCGTCTGGCCGCGCACCAGGTCGGCAAAGCGTGGCGTCGCCATCGGCCCGACCAGGGTGTCGGCCTCGAGCGGATTGCCGAGCTTCCAGCCCCTGGCCACCTCGACGAAATCGGCAACGAACCGATCGTAGACATCGGCGTGCACATAGATCCGCTCCACCCCGCAGCAGCTCTGCCCCGAGTTGAAGAACGAGCCGTCGACGAGGTTTTCCACCGCATGGTCGAGCTTGGCATCGGCCCGCACATAGGCCGGGTCCTTGCCCCCCAGCTCGAGCCCCAGCGAGGCGAAGGTGCCCGCGGCGGCGCGCTCGATGCGGCGCCCGCCTTCGACCGAGCCGGTGAAGTTGATGTGGTCGATCTGCCCCGATCCGATCAGCTTTTCGGTATCGGCATGGTTGAGCACGAGGTTCTGGAACAATCCCTCGGGCAGCCCGGCCGCCTTGAACGCCTCGGCGAACCGCTCGCCCACCAGCAAGGTCTGGCTGGCATGCTTGAGGATCACCGCATTGCCCGCCATCAGCGCCGGGACGATCGAGTTGATCGCAGTCAGGTAGGGGTAGTTCCACGGCGCGATCACCATCACCAGGCCGAGCGGCTCGCGCGCGATCCAGCGGGTGAAGCCGGGCTTGTCCGGCCGCGGCGAGGGCTTGAGGCTCTCCTCGGCGATCGCGATCATGTGGCGCGAACGTTCCTCGACGCCGCGTTTCTCGCCGCCGAAGCGCACCGGCCGGCCCATCTGCCAGGCCAGTTCCGGCACAATCTCGTCGTTCATTGCCAGCAGAGCGTCGAGGAAGTGCTCGAGGAACTTGGCGCGTTCCTTGACGGTCACCTCGCCCCACACTTCGCGGGCCCTGCGGGTTCTCGCCACCGCGGACTCGATTTCGGCGCCGGTCGCGATCCTGCGCTCGGCATAGACACGCCCGTCGATGGGCGAGACGATCTTGACCGTGTCGGTCATCGGAAAAGTCCTTTGTTCAGCATGCCAGTGCGCGGACGTGGCCCCTGGCCGCGTACTCGAGGATCAGCCGGTCGCGCGTTACGATGGTCAAGTCAAGTGCCCGCGCCGTCGCAATGATAATCCGATCGGCGGGATCGCCGTGGATCGGTGCGGGCAGGAGCGAGGAATCGATCAGGATCTCCGCCGTCAGCCCCTCCAGCGCAACCCCCGGCAGTTGCAGGAATGCTCGAAAGATGGCCGCTGGAGGCTGCGCCATGGCCGCCCTGCCGCTCCTGGCAAGCAGTCCAAGTTCCCAGGCCGTGATCAGTGACAGCCGGATCGCCGCGCCGGCATCAGACGCCCCGTCGATCGCTTCCACAGCCTCCGGCTCCATCGGCGCCTGCTGCGCCAGCCATATTGCGGCGCAGGTGTCGAGCAGCAGGCTACTCGTCCTCGCCATACAGCTCTTTCCACTCGGCGAACGCCGGCGCGGCAAGGTCCACGCCCGGCAGGATGGTGATCATCCCCTTGAGCGCGCCCCAGGCAGGGTGACGAAACGGTTTCTTCACCGTTGCCGCTTCCGACTTGATCGCCTGCTTCGCATTGAACTTCGCCTGCTTCATCTCTCCAAGACCCTCCGCCCCACCATCCGGAACGAAACGAACTCTGCCTCCTGCGACATCGACGTCTTCTGTGCGGTAACCTGCCGCCATCCACGCTGTGGCCTGTACATGTGTCCCGCCGCTATTGCTCCACCACGCGGGATAGCGACGTGCCGAAGCCGGCAATGAAACCCCGAGGATCTCCTCGATACTGTCGAAAGAAATCTCGACGGTACCCGCGGCTTGGCTCAGGTGGCGGAACAGGCCATCATACTTCGACATCGCACCCTCCTCGCTGTAACCTAGTACAGTCTGGCGCGATGTACAACGATGATGTACAGTCCTAGCTCCTTTCGAACCCGCGCTTCAACTCCCAGTCGGTGACCCGCCGGTCGTACTCGAACTGCTCCCACTCGCCGGTGTGCAGGTAATGGCCGATCACCTGCTCGCCGAACGCCTCCTTCAGCATCCTGGATTTGCGCAGCGCCTCGAGGGCGTGCCGGAGCGTCTTGGGGATCTCCCGCAGCTTCTTGCCCTTGTAGGCATCGCCCGCATAGGCCGCCTCGAGGTCCAGCTTGTCCTCGATCCCCTTGAGGCCGGCCGCCAGCATGGCGGCAAAGGCGAGATAGGGGTTGAGGTCGGCCCCGCCGATCCGGCACTCGATGCGAACGCCCTTGGTGTTCTCCCCGCACAGCCGGAAGCCGGCGGTGCGGTTGTCGCGACTCCAGATCGCCTTGGTCGGGGCGAAGGTGCCGACCTGGAAGCGCTTGTAGGAGTTGATATAGGGCGCAAGGAAATAGGTGATGTCCGAGGCATAGGTGAGCAGCCCGGCCACATAGTGGCGCATCGTCTCGCTCATCCCGAACTCTGCCTTGGGGGCAAAGAAGATGTTGCCCTTCTTGTCGGCCAGACTCATGTGCACGTGGCTCGAGGACCCGGCGAGGCCAAAGTCCCACTTGGCCATGAAGGTCACGGCCTTGCCCTGCGCGTGGGCGATCTCCTTGATGGCATTCTTCATCACCACGTGCCGGTCGGCCATGGTCAGCGCCTCGGCATAGCGCACGTTGATCTCTTCCTGCCCCGGTCCCCACTCGCCCTTCGAGTTCTCGACCGGGATGCCCGATTCCTGCAGCAGGTTGCGCACCGCGCGCATCACGCCTTCTTCCTTGGTGGTCTGGAAGATATTGTAGTCCTCGACGTAGTAGCCGGCGGTGGTGAGGTTGCGGTAGCCCTTGTCCCAGGCCGACCGGTAGCCCTCGTCGAACAGGAAGAACTCCAGTTCCGAAGCGAAATTGGCGGTGAGGCCCATCTGGTCGAGCCGCGCGAGCTGGGCCTTGAGAATGGCGCGCGGGCTGTGCGGGACCGGCGCGTGGTGGTGGTGGTCGACGAGGTCGCACAGCACCATGGCCGTGCCCTCGAGCCAGGCCGCCCTCATCAGCGTCGATAGGTCGGGCTTCATCACGAAGTCGCCGTAGCCGCTGCCCCAGTTGGCAGCCTCGTAGCCGGGCACCGGCTCCATGTCGATGTCATCGGCGAGCAGGTAGGTGCAGCCATGGGTCTCGTCGATGGCGCCCTCGAGGAAGAACTCGGCCCGGAAGCGCTTGCCGATCAGCCGTCCCTGCATGTCGGGGAAGGCGACGAGCACCGTATCGATGGTGCCGGCCTTGACGTCGGCTTTGAGCTGTTCGAGCGAGTAGGCTGGCATTTTCGGCTCCCGGTGGTGGTTTTCTTGTCATTGCAACCCGGCCGCCGGAAGCGGCCGGGTCGGTGTCTGCGGATCAGCTGTAGCGGTAAGGAGCGCCAGCCTTTTCCATGTCGGCATTGTACTGCTTGATGATCTCGACAACCTTGGCGCTGCGCGGGCTCTGCCCCGCGATCTGGTCCCAGAAGGCCAGCGCATCGGCTTCCACCGTCTTCCACTCCTCGGCCGGAATCGTGGTGAGTTCGAGCTTGCCGTTGATGCGGAAGCTGGCCTCGCCGGCCCAGTACCAGTGCTGGCGGTAATAGGCGAGGAGTCGATCATCATGCGGTAGAGCTGCTGCAGATGCGGTGGCAGTGCGTTCCATTTCGCGGTGTTGACGAAATACGATCCGGCCCAGGCGCCCGACAGCGGGTTGGTGAGATAGTACTTGAGCACATTGGCCCAGCCAACGGTGTGCAGTTCCGTCGTGCCGCTCCAGCAGATGCCGTCAAGCTCGCCGGTCTGCAACGCCGGCTCCACGTCTTCGTATGGCAGGGTCACCGGCACGACGCCGTACTTGGCAAGGAACTGGCCGGCCGTCGGGAAGGTGTAGACGCGCAGGCCGTTGAGGTCGGCGAGGCTGCGGATCGGCTTGGTGGTGCCGAAGTTGCACGGATCCCAGGCGCCGGTGGACAGCCAGGTGACGTCCGGGATCTCGGCGTAGGCCTCCTCCCAGATCTCCTTGAGCCCGCGCCAGTGCCACAGCGCCGGCACGTCGAGCGAGTAGCGCGAGGCCAGCGGGAAATAGGCGCCGAACACCTTCACGTCCACCGGCGCTGCGGCCGAGTCGTCATCGCTCTGTGCGGCGTCGATCGTCCCGGTCTGTACGGCCCGGAACAGCTCGCCATGCGGAACCAGCTGGTCGGCGGTGTAGAGTTCGATCTCCATCTCGCCATTGGCGGCCGTATTGAACCACTCGATGGCATTACCGACCACGTGTTCGGACAGTGCCGGTCCGGCATAGGTCTGCAGGCGCCACTTGATCGGCGACTGGGCCCGGACATGCGGGGCTGCCAGCGCCGTGGCACCCACCGCACCGGCGGTTACGAGGCCGGCCTTTTTCAAGAAGTCGCGTTTGTTGAGCTTGTTGCTCATTTGTCGTCCCTTTCCCTTGTTGAAACAGTCTTGTCGCCACAACGTCTGCAAATTTCAGCGCCCCGAGTAGATCTGTGGGAGCCACAGTGCGATCTGCGGAAACAGCATCAGCATGATGATCGTCAGCACCATCAGTATCGCGAATGGCGCGACCGAACGGTAGATGTCGGAGAGCGTGATTTCCTTTGGCGCCATGGCGCGCATCAGGAACAGGTTGTACCCGAATGGCGGCGTGATGTACGCGACCTGGCAGGTGATGGTGTAGAGGATGCCGAACCAGATCAGGTTGAAATCCAGTTCCTTGACCAGCGGGATGTAGAGTGGCGCGACGATCACCAGCATGGCCGTGTCATCGAGGAACGCCCCCAGGATCAGGAAGCTGAGCAGCATCAGGATGAGGATGCCCCAGGGGTCGAGTCCGAAGGTGTTGAGCAGCAGGTTCTCGATGGCCTTGACCGCGCCCAGCCCGTCATAGACCGCGGAAAAGCAGAGCGCGCCGAGGATGATCCACAGGAACATCGAGCTGATGATCAGCGTGCTTCGCGTCGTAGTCTCGAGCACCGCCCATGTCAGTCGCCGCGAGATCGCCGCGGCGATCGTGGCGAGCAGCGCGCCGACCACCGAACTCTCGACCAGGCTGGTGACCCCGGTCAGGAACAGCCCCATCATGATGCCGAACACCGACAGCGGCAGCACGCCGGCCCGCAGCAGGCTGAGCCTCTCGGCCAGCGTGATCTGGCCGCGCTCCTCCTGGGGCATGGCCGGCGCGATCTCGGGCTGCAGCCGGGCACGGACATAGATGTAGACGATGAACAGGCCCGCCATCATCAGGCCGGGCAGGATGCCGGCCAGCCAGAGCTGCAGCACCGGCTGGCGGGCGATCATGGCGTAGAGCACCAGCACCACGCTGGGGGGGATCAGGATGCCGAGCGTCGAGCCGCCCTGGATCACACCGGTGACCATGACCTTGTCGTAGCCGCGCTTCAGCAGTTCCGGCAGCGCCACCGTCGCGCCGATCGCCATGCCGGCGACGCTGAGCCCGTTCATGGCCGAGATCAGCACCATCAGCCCGATGGTGCCGATGGCGAGGCCGCCGCGCAGCGGTCCGAACCAGACATGGAACATGCGGTAGAGATTGGAGGCAATGCCGCTCTCGCTCAGCATGTAGCCCATGAACACGAAGAACGGCACCGTGATCAGCGGGTACCAGTTCAGGACCTGGAAGGCGGCGTTGAACGGCAGTTCTGCCGAACCCTGCCCCCAAAGCCAGAGCGCTGCCACGGAGCCGACGAAGCCGATGACGCCGAACACGCGCTGCCCGGTAAACAGCAGCACCATCATTGTGGCGAACATGAACAGCGTGATCAGTTCCGAACTCATCAGATGGTCTTCCCGCGCGCCGCGGCGATGTCGCGGAAGAAGTTCGCGATGAACTGCAGCAGCATCAGGATGAGCCCGATCGTCATGATCATCTTGATCGGCCACATCAGCGGCGCCCAGGCCGAGTAGTTCTTCTGCCCGTAGGTGATCGCGTAGTTCGTGCTGGAGATCCCGCCCCACACCATGACGCCGAGATAGAACATCACGAACAGGGCGGTGAAGGCATCGATCCCGGCCCGTCGCTGCGGCGTCATCCGGGACCAGAACAGGTCCATCCGCACGTGGCCCTCGCGCTGCAGCGTATAGGCGCCGCCCAGCAGGTAGTAGGCCGACAGGATGAACTGGCTCATCTCCAGTGCCCAGTTCACCGGCGCGCCGAAGAACAGCCGCGACAGCGTCGAGGTCAGCAATACCCCGGCGAGGACGAAGAACAGCGCCATGGCGAAGCGTCCGACCCAGAGGTTCAGCCGGTCTACCGCCTTGACGAACATGCGAATGGGTCTAGGCACGAAGCATGGCCTCCGCGGCGGGGGGTGGTGCTTCCGGGTCGAGGCGGGCCAGGCTCGCGGTGACGAGCGCGTCGGCCAGCCGGTGCGACCAGCGTGCCACGCCTTCGGCCTCGAGGATCTCGTCGTGCCGGATCTCGATCATGCTGGAGGCGAGGCCACGGCCGTCGCCGTGGTGCTCGAGCGTGTAGGTGACCCCGTTCATCGCCGAGTAAGGCTCGTTCCAGCCCACATTGAGCTCCGGCGTGTCGGCTTGCAGCGCGTCTCTGAGCGCCGCCGTGAAGCCGATGTCCCGACCGTGGATCAACCCGATCGGCCATGGCCGCGCCACATCCTTGTAGACCGGGGTGAACGAGTGCACCGTCACGAGGATCGTCTCCTCTCCGCCGGCGCCACGCCGGTCCAACACCGCCGCGAGCGCGTCGTGAAACGGAGCGTGACAATTGGCGAGCCGTGTCTGCCGGTCATTGTCGCCGACATGCAGGTTGCCCGGGATTTCCGTGCGCTCGCTGATCGTCGGAATCAGGTCTGCGGCATCATGTCGCCGGTTGCAGTCGATCACCAGCCGGCTCACCGTCGAGGCGACCAGCGGCGCATCCAGCATCTCCGACAGCCGCGTCGCCACCGCCATCGCGCCGGGGTCCCAGGCGATGTGCATGAGGCGCTGGTGCGGCGTCAGCCCGAGGTCGCCATAGGGCGCGGGAATGCGGTTCGAGGCATGGTCGCAGGCCAGCACGAAGCGGCCCTTGCCACCGGCATTGACCGTCAGCACCGGCGGCATGACGCTCGCCTCGAGGCCCGACGCAGTCTGGTAACCCATTAGGCCCCCTCGGTGTCGCAGGCTGCCGCCCCGCCTGCGGGTTGCGCGCCTCCCTCGGGCGCTTCCATCCGCTGGCGGACAGTTGAGGGTTTTTTGACCGTCCGGTCAATACAGCTCAGAGCGATCGGTGGGACCGGCCGAACTGCTCCGGCGTCAGCACGATCCTGCGGTCGACCTCGCCGATCGCCTCGGCGTCCTTGCCGACATACTCGAGGCCGTGCAGCACCGTGCGGATGAGTCCGAGCTTGCCGCGCTTCTTGTCATTGTTGAGCACGACCCACCAGGGCGCGTGTGCGCTGTGCGTGGCCTCCAACATGCGGTCGCGCGCCGCAGAGTAGTCCTCGTAGCGCTTGAGCGCCTCCAGATCGACCGGCGACAGCTTCCACACCTTGAGCGGGTCGTGCCGCCGGTCGTGAAACCGCTTGAGCTGCATCTCGCGCCCGATGGCCAGCCAGAACTTGAACAGGTGGATGCCATCGTCGACCAGCGCCCGTTCGAAGTCCGGCGCCACCTTGAGGAAGTGGCCGGTCTGCTCGGGAGTGCAGAAACCCATCACCGGCTCCACCCCCGCCCGGTTGTACCAGCTGCGGTCGAACAGCGCCTGTTCGCCGGCAGCCGGCATCCAGTCGACATAGCGCTGGAAGTACCATTGCGTCCGCTCACGATCGGACGGTTTGGTCAGCGCCACCCACAGGTTGAAGCGCGGATTGAGATGCTCGAGATAGGTGTGGATCGCGCCACCCTTTCCGGCAGCGTCGCGGCCCTCGAACACGATGACGATGCGCTTGCCGGTCCTGGCCTGGTCATGCTGCAGCAGCGCCAGCTGCCGCTGCACCGCCAGCATCTCCCGTTCGTACGTCTCCCGCTCCATCTTCTCGTCATAGGGGAACTCGCCAGAGGCGAGGGCCCGCTTCCGGATCGCCCGCGGCAGCACCGGATCGTCGAGGTTGAAGGCGTCGGCGGCATCGGACATGGAGGAACTCCGGGGACTGTCATGACGGCGTCACAAGCGTGCTATGAACACCGCCGGCTGGCAAGGCGGGGTCGAATCGGTCGGCCCGCCGACGGGAACGCGCGCCGAATGGCCGACGAAGTGCAGCACACTACCGCGCCTCGGACCTGGCTCGGTCGGGTCCGCGAGCGGCTCATCGGCCGCACCCTGCTGCTGCTCGCCATCGGCCTGCTGCTGCTGACCCTCGTGGGACTGCAACTGCTGGCCCTGTGGGTCGGGGCGCTTGCCTTCGCCGTTGTGACGCTCCTCGTCTCCATCGTACCCGACACCGCGGAGTCCGCATCCGGTGCGACGCAGGGATCCGCCGACAGCCAGGCCGCCTTCGCCGAAGCCGTGCGGCTGTTCGCCGACGCGCTGCCCGATCCGACCATCATTGTCGATCGGCGCAGCGTCATCGTGCATCTGAATGCCGAGGCGCGCCGGCATTTCCCGGGCGTGGTCGGCGGCAACCCGATCGCCTTCACCATGCGTTTCCCACCGCTGCTGGCGGCCATCGAGCAGGCCCGGACCTCCGGCCCCCAGAACATCGAGCTGCACCAGGCGGTTCCCACCGAGACCTGGTATCGGGCGACCGTCGCCCCCCTCTGGCCGGGCCACCCGGCCAATGACGGCGTGCTGGTGATCAGCCTGCAGAGCCTCACCGAGGGCAAGCGCCTCGAGTCGCTGCGCACCGACTTCATCGCCAATGCCAGCCACGAGCTGCGTACGCCGCTCACCTCGCTCGTCGGCTTCATCGACACCCTGCTCGGGCCGGCCGCCAATGATCGGGCGGCTCGGGAGCGTTTCCTCGGGCTGATGCGCGCCCAGGCGGGACGCATGAGCAAGCTGATCGATGATCTGCTCTCCCTCAGCCGCATCGAGATGCGCCAGCATGTGCGGCCCACCGCGCCAGTAGATCTGGTTTCGCTGGTGCGCGAGGTGGCCGAGGCCCTCAACAAGCTTGCCGCCGATGCCGGGGCCACGCTCAGCCTCGATCTCCCCGAGGCCCCCGTTGTGGTCGCGGGCGACCGCGACGAGCTCTACGAGGTGTTCGAGAACCTCATCGAGAACGCCATCAAGTACGGTGCCGGGGGTGGCAGCATCGAGGTCGCTGTGGCCGCTGCCACCCGGCCGGGCTTCGATTTCGCGGCCACCGTCACCGACCATGGCGCGGGAGTCGCCGCCGAGCACGTGCCGCGGCTGACCGAGCGCTTCTACCGCGTCGATGAGGAATCGAGCCGCAAGAAGAAGGGCACGGGGCTGGGCCTCGCCATCGTCAAGCACATCGTCACCCGGCATCAGGGCCTGCTGACCATCAGGAGCCAGCCGGGGCAGGGCACCCGCGTCGAGGTGCTGCTCAGGCGGTGACGGACTCGCCTGCGGTGCCGTCATCGGCGGCGAGCTTGTGTCGCAGTCATGTGACTTCTCCCCGTTGTTGTCGGGAAAACCATTTGAGAACAGCGCATTAACCTGTCACAAAAGAGCAATCGGAGTGTCATAAAAGCATCAGCACACGCCCAATAGGTTGCGGCCATCAGATGGCGGCGGGCAATTGGACCAGCTGCCGATGGGCCGGTGGCCCACATGTTCCGAATTCTTCCGAAAGGGAAATCCCATGAAGATCGCACTCTATGCAGGCGTTGCAGTGCTTGCGCTGTTCGCCGGTGTTGCCGGCGCCCAGGCGCAGACCCGTGACCAGATCCGCATCGTCGGTTCGTCCACCGTGTTCCCCTACACCCAGGCCGTTGCCGAGCAGTTCGCCGCGGCGACCGGCGGTACCGCCCCGGTGGTCGAGTCCACCGGTACCGGTGGCGGCATGCAGATCTTCTGCGGCGGCGTCGGCGTTGACCATCCCGATATCACCGGCGCCTCGCGCGCCATGAAGAAGTCGGAGTTCGAACTGTGCGTCCAGAACGGCGTCGACTCGGTCACCGAAGTCCTGATCGGCTATGACGGTCTCTCGATTGCCCACTCGCAGCAGGGTCCGGCGCTGGCTCTGACCAAGGCCCAGGTCTTCCAGGCTCTTGCCTCCGAAGTTGAAGTGAATGGCGCGATCGTCGCCAACCCCTACAAGAACTGGAATGAGATCGACCCCTCGCTCCCCGCTTCGGCCATCACGGTGTTTGGCCCCCCGCCGACCTCCGGCACCCGGGACGCTTTCGTCGAACTCGTCATGCTCTCTGGCTGTGCGGATTTCCCGGCTATCGCTGCCCTCGAGGGCGACCGCAAGGAGGAAGTCTGCGAACGCATGCGCCAGGATGGTCCGTTCATCGAAGCCGGTGAGAACGACAACCTGATCGTGCAGCGCCTCAACGCCGACACCAATGCGCTTGGCATTTTCGGCTACTCGTTCCTCTACGAGAACTCGGACAGCCTCAAGCCCGTGGCCGTGAACGGCGTCGAGCCGAGCTTCGAAACCATCGCCGACGGCTCCTATTCGGTTTCGCGTCCGCTCTACATCTACCTCAAGAACGCCCACAAGGGCGTCATCCCGGGCCTTGCTGAGTTCGTGACCGAGTATGTGTCGGAAGCCTCCTTCGGCGAGGGCGGTTACCTCTCCGAGCGCGGCCTGATCCCGCTGCCGGCAGAACAGCGCGACGCCACCCGCGCCGCCGTGGAGAACAGCACTGCAATGGCCGCTCCCGCCAAGTAAGGCGGCGCCACGGTCAGGAAACCTGGAGCCGGCGGATCCGCCGGCTCCAAAGTACCAGCGAAGTGCAACCGGGAGGCCAGATTGGCCGGCTACCTGTTTCTCGCCATCATCGCCTTCTCTCTCGCCGCCTATTTTGTCGGGCAAAGCGCGGGCCGGAAGTTCGTAAATGCCGAGGGCAGTGCCGTGCACTCGCTGCCCGGCTATCACGGCGCCTTCGTCGCCATCTGGGTCGGGCTTCCCGCCCTGGTCCTGCTGCTGCTCTGGTTTGCCGCTCAGGGCAGCATCGTCGACGGCCTGATGGTCGCGGGGCTTCCCGCTGACCTGACCGCCGGCAAGTCTCCGGCCGAGTTGAGCCTGCTGCTGTCCGAAATCAAGAATGTCGCCGCCGGCCAAGTCTTCAGTGAGCCGTCTCCTGACGTTCTGGCCGCTGCCGAAGCGCTGCTGCGCTGGCGCGAGATCGCGATGTGGACCCTCGTGGTGGTGGTCTTCGCCGTCATGATCATTGCCCTGATCGCCGCGCGCCGCTTCCTTGCGCCGCGGTACCGCGCCCGCAATGTGGTGGAGCGGATCATCTCGGGGTTGATGATCGCCTGCTCGATCGCCGCCATTCTGACCACTATCGGCATCATCGTCTCGCTGGTCTATGAGTCCTTCGAGTTCTTTCGGCTGGTGCCGCTGCACGAATTCCTCTTCGGCCTGCGCTGGGAGCCGCAGATAGCGATCCGTGAGGATCAGGTGGCCGGCGCAGGCGCGTTCGGTGCCGTCCCGGTCTTTGCGGGAACCCTGCTGATCTCTGCCATCGCCATGGCGATCTCGATCCCGGTTGGCCTGTTCACCGCAGTCTACCTCGTCGAGTACGCCTCTGACGGCATGCGCAACGTCGTCAAGCCGATCCTCGAGATCCTCGCGGGCGTGCCCACCGTGGTCTATGGCTTCTTCGCCGTGCTGACCGTCGCTCCTGCCATCCGGCAGGCCGGCGGGCTGGTCGGCCTCGGCGTTTCTCCAAACAGTGCCCTCGCCGCCGGCCTCGTCATGGGCGTGATGATCATCCCGTTCGTCTCCTCGCTCTCCGATGATGCCCTCAAGGCCGTCCCGCGTGCGATGCGCGACGGGTCGCTCGCCATGGGCGCCACCCGCGCCGAGACCATGACCAGGGTGCTGCTCCCCGCTGCCCTGCCCGGCATCATGGGCGGCGTCCTGCTCGCCCTCAGCCGTGCGATCGGCGAGACCATGATCGTGGTCATGGCCGCCGGCCTCATTGCCTCACTGACCGTCAATCCGATCGACTCGGTTACCACCGTCACCGTGCAGATCGTGACGCTGCTGATCGGCGATACCTCCTTTGACAGCCCCAAGACCCTCGCTGCCTTCGCGCTCGGCCTGGTGCTGTTCCTCGTCACCCTCGGGCTCAACGTCCTGGCGCTGAGCATCGTCCGCAAGTACCGCGAACAGTACGATTGAGGCCGTCATGACCGACGCTATTGCGCCAGCCTTCGTCGCCACCGCCGACCTGAGCAGCCCGGAGGCCGTGCAGCGCCGCAAGCGCCGGTATGCCGCCGACCTGCGGCTTCGGATTTATGGCGTTGCCGCCATCGCGACGGCCATCGGCTTGCTTGGGGTGCTGCTGCTGACCCTCGTCATCGGCGGCTACTCGGCCTTTGTGCAGACCCACGCCCGGATCGACTTCGCAATACCCGCCGAACAGGTGAACCCTGCGGATCCAGCCAAGGCCAATTGGCGCGCCATCGTCGCACAGGGCCTGCAGGCCGTCCTGCCCGAAGCGGGCTCGCCCGCCGCCCAGCGCGCGATGGGTCAGATCCTGACCAACAACACCCAGTTCATCGTTCGGGATGCCGTGCTGCGCAATCCCTCGGTGATCGGTGGCACGCTCACCCTCGACGTGCCGGTGGCCGACCCGTTCGACCAGTTGCAGAAGGGGGTGATCCGCCGCGACACTCCCGAGGAGAACCGCCGCGTCTCCGACCAGCAGATCGCCTGGTTCGATGCGCTGGCGACCCAGGGGCGGATCTCCACGCCGTTCAACTGGGGTCTGATCTTCAATGCTGACAGCCGCTTCCCCGAACTGGCGGGCCTGTCCGGCGCCATCGTCGGTTCGTTCTACGCGCTGCTGGTATGCTTTGTGGTGAGCTTTCCGGTGGGTATCGCGGCTGCCGCCTATCTCGAGGAATTCGCCCCTAAGAACCGCTGGACCGACATCATCGAGGTCAACATCAACAACCTGGCGGCCGTGCCTTCGATCGTCTTCGGCCTGCTCGGACTCGCGGTCTTCATTCAGATCTTCGGACTGCCGCGCTCGGCACCGATCGTCGGCGGCCTGGTGCTGGCCTTGATGACGCTGCCCACCATCATCATTGTCACCAGAAATGCGCTCAAGGCGGTGCCGCCCTCGATTCGCGAGGCGGCGCTGGGCATGGGGGCCTCCAGGCATCAGATGATCATGCATCATGTTCTGCCCTTGGCCCTGCCCGGCATTCTGACCGGCACCATCATCGGTCTGGCCCAGGCTCTCGGTGAGACGGCGCCGCTGCTGCTCGTCGGCATGAACGCCTTCATAACCAGCCCGCCCGGCGGGATCATGGAGGCTTCGACGGCGCTGCCGACCCAGATCTATATCTGGGCCGACAGTCCCGAACGGGGGTTCGTCGCCCGCACGTCTGCAGGCATCCTCGTGCTCCTCGCCTTCCTGCTCGTCATGAACGCCATCGCGATCTTCCTCCGCCAGAGACTTGAACGGAAGTGGTAGGCCGAGCCTCCAACTCAACCCGGATGAACACCATGTCTGCGACACTCGAGGCGGCTAGGTCCGCCGATCCAAAGAGCTCCCCGCCCGCCATGAGCGGCAACAAGGTCAGCGTCTTCTATGGTGCCAAGCAGGCCCTGTTCGAGGTCGACCTCGATATCGAGCGCCATCAGGTCACCTCGTTGATCGGTCCTTCGGGCTGCGGCAAGTCGACCTTCCTGCGCTCGCTGAACCGCATGAACGATACCATCGAGGGCTGCCGGGTCGAGGGCAAGATCACCCTGGACGGACAGGACATCTACGACCGCAGCATCGACGTCGTTGAGTTGCGGGCTCGGGTCGGCATGGTGTTCCAGAAGCCCAATCCGTTCCCGAAGTCGATCTACGAGAACGTTGCCTACGGCCCGCGCATCCATGGTCTGTCGCGCAACAAGGCCGAGCTCGACGACATCGTTACCTCCTCCATCCGGCGTGCCGGGCTGTGGAACGAAGTCAAGGATCGGCTGAACGAGCCGGGCACCGGCCTCTCCGGGGGGCAGCAGCAGCGCCTGTGCATCGCCCGCGCGATCGCGACGCAGCCCGAGGTGCTGCTGATGGACGAGCCCTGCTCGGCACTCGATCCGATCGCCACGGCCATCGTCGAGGAGTTGATCGACGAGTTGCGCGAGAACTTCACCATCGTCATCGTCACCCACTCCATGCAGCAGGCGGCGCGCGTCAGCCAGAAGACGGCCTTCTTCCACCTCGGCAAGCTGATCGAGGAAGGCAAGACCGAGGACATCTTCACCAATCCCAAGAACAAGCAGACGCAGGACTACATCACCGGCCGTATCGGCTGACAAGGATCGCAACCATGTCCACGCTCAACGAGCACATCGTCTCCTCCTTCGAGGACGAACTGACCAATCTCAACAAGTCCATCTCCGAGATGGGCGGCATGGTCGAGCAGGCGATCACCGAATCCGCCAATGCCCTGCTCAGGCTGGATCACCAGAAGGCGCAGGACGTTCGTCAGTTCGACCGCAAGATCGACGAGATGCAGCAGCGGATCAACGACGCGGCGGTGTCGATCATCGCGCGGCGCCAGCCGATGGCCGCTGACCTGCGCATGGTGGTGACCGCCATCCAGGTCGCCAATGATCTCGAGCGTACCGGTGACATGGCCAAGCAGCTGGCCAAGCGCGCCCTGCAGATCGAGACGCTTGGCCTCGCGCCCAAGTTCTACAATGGCGTCAAGCACATGACCGAACTGGTGGCGCGTCAGCTGAAGATGGCGCTCGACGCCTACCTGGCCCGCGACAGCAAGGCGGCCGTGGAGGTCTGCAACCGCGACGACGAGGTGGATGCCCTCCATACCTCGCTGTTCCGCGAGCTGCTCACCTACATGATGGAGGACCCGCGCAATATCACGCAGTGCACGCACCTGCTGTTCTGCGCCAAGAGCCTCGAGCGCGTCGGCGACCACGCCACCAATATCGCCGAGGCCGCCTACTACCTTGAGACCGGGCTGCATCTGGCTGCCGAAGCCCAGCAGCGCTCGCCCCGCTAGGATGACGCCATGAGTGCCACCATCCTGATCGTCGAAGACGAGGACGATGTCGCCCTGCTGCTGCGCTACAACCTCGAGGCCGAGGGGTTCCGCGTTGCGACCGCGGCTTCCGGCGACGAGGCGGTGGAGCGTATCCGCGATGGCGTCCCCGACCTGATCCTGCTCGACTGGATGCTCCCCGGCTTGTCCGGCATCGAGCTGTGCCGCCGCTGGCGGGCCCGCGAGGAGACCGCGCGCACCCCGATCATCATGATCACGGCCCGCGGCGAGGAGGAGGAGCGCGTGCGCGGCCTTGCGACCGGTGCCGACGACTATGTGGTCAAGCCCTTCTCGATCCCCGAGCTGCTCGCCCGCATCAATGCGCTCCTGCGCCGCTCCAGCCCGCAACTGGTCACCGCCGTGCTCAAGGCCGGCGATCTCGAGCTCGACCGGACCAGCCATCGTGTCCGCCGCGGCGGCCGCGAGGTCCATCTGGGGCCGACCGAGTACCGGCTGCTCGAGTATCTGATGCGCCATCCGGGCCGCGTCTATTCGCGCGAGCAACTGCTTGATGGCGTCTGGGGCAACGACGTCTATGTCGACGAGCGCACCGTCGATGTGCATGTCGGCCGCCTGCGCAAGGCGATCAATCGTCACCGTGACGCTGACCCGATCCGCACCGTCCGTGGCGCCGGTTACGGCTTCGACGAGCGGTTCTCCGTTCCGGGCTGAAGCCGCGCAACCGCCTCCGGATGTGCCCGGGCGGTACCTTGCGCCGCTCCGTCCGCGAGGCCTCGATCCGCCTCTGCGCCGCCATCGACGCCGGTACCGGCCTCGCGTTCGCCGACGACTCCGGCCCGCGGAGCCTGAAGTGCGGAAGGCCGGGCGATCGGCCCGGCCCTTTCAGCACGGAACGGATGCAGCGCTCAGCGGCGCTTCTTGTCGATCTGGTGATAGGCCCGTCGCGAGTGGAACTCGCAGTAGGGCTTGCCGTCGTCCGAGTGCTGGCCGCAGAAATAGAAGTTCGGGGTCAGTGGATCGCCGATCGGCCATTTGCAGGTGTGCTCGTTGAGCTGCAGCAGGCTCAGCCTCTGTTCGACCGGGATGAACAACTCCGCAGCCTGCGGCGCGGCCTCGAGTTCGACCTGGAACTCCTCCGAAATCTTGAGCGCCGTCGCGCCCTGGATGGCGCCCCCCGCTCCACTGCCCATCGGCCGTGACTTCACCACCGTACCGACGTTGCTCGAAACCCGGGAGCCTGACGGCGACGCCACGCGACGGGCTGCCGGGCGCGGCGCGCTGCGCACCCGCGGCGCCACGCTGGCCGGCTTGGCGCGGCCGCTGAGCTTCAGCCGATGCACCTTGCCGATCACCGCGTTGCGGGTCACGCCCTCTCCCAGGACTCCGGCGATCTGGCTGGCACTCAGTCCCTCAAGCCATAGTTTCTTGAGCAGCTCGACGCGCTCTTCAGTCCAGCCCATCAACAATCAGCTCCTAACCGCCTTAGGATATCGACGGACTCCCAACCCGGGCTGCCGCAAGAGGGCGACAGCCTGATACGCTACGCATCGTAGGTCAGATGGGTCCGCCACACGAGATATCGTGTCCCAACACCTTGATACTACACGGCCCGCGGAATCCGGGATCAACAGTCGGATGGGTTTTACACGGGGAAAAACCGGCTGCAATTTGAGGGTTCGGGAAGCCGAGTCAAATCAGTCACTTGGGATCGATCCGTTGACTTCGCGCCACTCAGAAGGCATATCAAAGGCCTGCAACGCGCCGCCCCACCGCAGCGCGTTTTTGGTTTTTGTGGGGCTTTTGCAACAGTCGGAACAAGGGGAGCCACATGTCCGCGCTCTACGGTACGTATGCCAGGTCGCCACTCGCTTTCGAGCGGGGCGAAGGCGTGCGACTGTTCTCGCAGGACGGCACGCCATACCTCGATTTTCACGCCGGCATCGCGGTCAACGCCCTGGGGCACTCCGATCCGCACCTGGTGGCCACGCTGAAGTCGGCTGCCGAGAAGGTCTGGCACACCTCCAATGTCTTCACCATTCCCGAGCAGGAAAAGCTCGGCCAGCGGCTGGTGGAGCACACTTTCGCCGATGCCTGCTTCTTCACCAACTCGGGCACCGAGTCGATTGAATGCGCCATCAAGACGGCGCGGCACCACTTCTGGTCGAGGGGCGAAACCGAGCGCCACGAGATCATTGCCTTCACCGGTTCATTCCATGGTCGCTCGTTGGGGGCCATCGCCGCCGGTGGCAATCCCGGCTACCTCGAGGGCTTTGGGCCGCCGCTGGCCGGCTTCAAACATGTCGCGCCGGGCGCGAGGTGCAGTGCGGCTACGGCCGGACCGGCAAGTTCTTCGCCCATGAGTGGGCCGGCATCGAGCCCGACATCATGGCCGTTGCCAAGGGCATCGGCGGCGGTTTCCCGCTCGGCGCCTGCCTCGCCAGGGGTGAGGTGGCAAAGTCCATGGTGCCGGGCACGCACGGCTCGACCTATGGCGGCAATCCGCTCGCCTGCACCATCGGCAACGCGGTGCTCGATCGGGTGCTGGAACCCGGCTTCTTCGACCATGTCGAAAGGATGGGCGCCCGGCTCGCCTGGCAATTGCAGCAGTTGCAGCAGCGCTTCCCGCAGTTCATCGTCGAACTGCGCGGCAAGGGCTTGCTGGCCGGCATCAAGATCACCCCACCGGTGCGCGACTTCGTCGCCCGGCTGCGCGATGATCATCACATGCTCGCCCAGGGCGCCGGCGAGAACGTCTTGCGGCTGTTGCCGCCGCTGGTTGTCACCGAAGCCGATATCGATGACGCCACCGCCCGGATCGCTGCCGCCTTCGAGGCGCTCGAGACGGAAACCGCCGACAAGGCCATGGCCTGATCGAGCCCAGCAAGGAGAGGTCGGATGACCACCCCGAGGCATTTTCTCAATCTCGACGATTTCGACACCGCCACCCTGCGGCACATGCTGAACCTCGCCGGCGAGCTCAAGCAGCGCCTCAAGCGGGGCGACAAGCCGCAACTCCTCAAGGACAAGGTGCTGGCGATGATCTTCGAGCGCCAGTCGACCCGTACCCGCGTCAGCTTCGATGTCGGCATGCGCCAGCTCGGCGGCGAGACGATGTTCCTCTCCGGCGCCGAGATGCAACTTTCCCGCGAGGAGACGCTGGCCGACACTGCCCGCGTCATGTCGCGCTACGTCGATGCCATCATGATCCGCATCCTCACCCATGCCGACCTCCTGGAACTGGCAGAGGCGGCGACCGTCCCGGTGATCAACGGGTTGACCCGCCGCGCCCACCCCTGCCAGGTGATGGCCGACGTCATGACCTTCGAGGAGCATCGCGGACCGATCAAGGGCGCCAAGGTGGCCTGGGTGGGCGACAGCAACAATGTGCTTGCCTCCTGGGTCAATGCCGCCGAGCTGTTCGGGGCCGAGCTGACCATCGCCGTGCCCGAGGACTACTGGCCGGAAAAGGACCTGCTCGCCGACATCAAGAAGGCCGGCGATGCCGTCCGCCTGATCGAGGATCCCGAGGCAGCGGTCAAGGACGCCGATCTTGTGATCGCCGACACCTGGGTGTCGATGGGCGACACCGATGCCGCCGAGCGCCGCCGGGTCTTGAAACCGTACCAGGTCAATTCCCAATTGATGGCTCTGGCCGACAGGGAGGCGCTGTTCATGCACTGCCTGCCGGCCCACCGCGGCGACGAAGTGACCGACGAGGTCATAGACGGGCCGCAATCGGTGGTCTTTGACGAAGCCGAGAACCGGCTTCATGCCCAGAAGGCCATCCTGTGTTGGGCCCTCGGTCGCGACCAGTTGAACATCTGAGGACGCCCCGCGGTCGCGGTGCGCTCATCTCGGGGAGGCCGGCCGGGGGGGCGCGGGCGCCCGCCGACGGCCTCGGCCCGGCCAGATTGGACATGGGAATGGCGGCGATTGAACTGAGCAGCTTCGGCCTTGATCGGCCCGAGTCGGGGGATGATGTGGTCGTTCCCTTCACGCTCGAGCGGCTGGACAGCCGGGGCCGGGTGGTCCGCCTGGGTTCGGCCCTCGATGCCATTCTCACCCGCCACAACTACCCCGCGCCGGTGGCGCGACTGCTCGGGGAAGCAGTGGTGCTCGCCGCGCTGATCGGCTCCTCGCTCAAGTTCGAGGGTCGCTTCATCCTCCAGACCCAGACCGACGGTCCGATCAACCTGATCGTCGTCGACCTCGACGCGCCGGACGGGCTGCGCGGCTACGCGCGCTTCGACGCCGACGCCGTGATGACCGCGGTCGCTCGCGGCGAAACCGCTCCGGGGCAGCTTCTGGGCAAGGGCCACCTGGCCATGACCGTCGATCAGGGGCCTCACACCGAGCGCTACCAGGGCATCGTCGCGCTCGACGGCGGCACGCTCGAGGATGTCGCACACACCTACTTCCAGCAGTCCGAGCAGATTCCCACCCTGGTCCGGCTTGCCGTGGCCGAGCACAGCGTCCGGGGCGAGCACGGCCCCCGCTGGCGCGCCGGCGGCGTGCTAGTGCAGTTCCTGCCCCCGCACGGCCAGGTCAACCTGCCCGATCTGCCCGGCGATGGTGATTTCGGCAATCCCGAGACCGCCGATCCGTACTATGTCGAGGACGACAACTGGACGACGACCCGCGCTCTGCTGTCGACCGTCGGCGACGACGAACTGGCGGACCCCGAGGTTTCCGCGGAGCGGCTGTTGTTCCGCCTGTTCCACGAAACCGGCGTGCGCGTCTTCCCCCCCGTCGCCCTCGAGGAGCGCTGCACCTGTTCGGCCGAGCGCATCGAGGCCATGCTCAGGGACAACTTCACCGCCGAGGAGCGGGCAGAGATGGTCGTCAGCGGCGAGATCGAGGTGGTCTGCGAGTTCTGCTCCGCCGACTACCACTTCCATCCGCACGAGTTCGACGAGCATCGGGGACACTGACGTGCCGGTTTCGCCTACTGTCGCGGCGGCCGGTCTGACGCTGGTGCTGGGGGCGCTGGGGCTGTTCCAGCTGGCCCTTGCCCTCGGAGCCCCGCTTGGCCGTTTCGCGTGGGGCGGTACGCATTCCGTGCTGCCGCGCGCCCTGCGTATCGGCAGCGGCATTTCGATCGCCGTCTACGCCCTGATCGCATGCGTGATGCTCGATCGGGCCGGCCTTGTCGACTGGCTGCCGGCGGACCTGTCCGGCATCATGGCCTGGGTCGTCGCCGCCTATTTCGGCCTTGGTATCGTCATGAACCTCGCCTCCCGCAGCGTGCCCGAGCGGTTGGTAATGTCGCCGACGGCGGCGCTGCTGTGCGGCCTGTCGGTCGTAGTCGCGCTGGGCTGACCTACTCGCTGGCCAGCGCCACCACCGGGTCGAGCCGGGCAGCGGCGCGTGCCGGCATGAAGCCGAAGCCTACCCCGATCAGCGTCGATGAGACGAACGCCGCGATGATTGTCGTCGGCGAGTAGATGAAGCTCAGCCCGCTCACCAGCCGGCTGACGCCGAAGCCGATCCCCAGCGACAGGGCCACCCCGATGGCACCGCCGATCAGGCAGACCAGCACCGCCTCGATCAGGAACTGCTGCATGATGTCGCTCTGGCGGGCGCCTACCGCCATGCGCACACCGATCTCCCGTGTCCGTTCGCGCACCGATACCAGCATGATGTTCATCACCCCGATCCCGCCCACCACCAGCGAGATCACGGCGATGGCGGAGATCAGCAGCGTCAGCGTCTGCGATGTCGACTGGATCGTCTCGCGGATCGTGTCGGTGTTCTGCAGAGCGAAATCGATGAGGCCGTGTCGCTGTTCGAGCAGGCTCGAGATCGCCGTCTGGGCGGCCGAGATATCCGCGTCGTCGGCAACCCGGACGGTGATCGTCGACAGCCAGCTCTGCCCCAGCATGCGCGACATGGCCGTGGTATAGGGGGTATAGACGGCAATCGCATTCGACTGCGGGCCGAAAGTATTGGTGCTCGCCGCGATGACGCCGATGATCCGCAGCGGCACGTTGCCCACGAGGATCACCTGGCCGAGCGGATCCTCGCCGTTCGGAAACAGCGTGCTGCGGCCGGTGGCATCGATCACCGCTTCCTGGCTGAGGCTCTCGACACCTGCGGCATCGAAGGTGACGCCGGCGACGACGCTTCGGTTGTTGACCCGGAAATAGTCGGTGCCCACGCCCGTCACCTGGGCGCTGGCCGAGACGCCGCGATAGCGCACCGTGCCGCCGCTGGATACCTGCGGGGTGACGCTGTCGGCATAGGCCTGGGCGGCGATCGCTTCGGCATCGGCCGGCACCAGGGTACGGATCGCACCCAGTCTTCGGTCGGCGGCACTCGCTCCCGGCAGCACGTTGATGGTGTTGGTGCCGATCGAACTGATGCGCTCCAGCACCTGCGCCTGGCTGCCCTGCCCCAGCGCCACCACCGAGACCACCGAGGCGATGCCGATGATGATCCCCAGCATGGTGAGGAAGGTGCGCAACTGGTGAGACGACAGCGCCCGTACCGCAATGGCGAACGCCTCGGCACTGCGGTCGAGCGCTTCACGCCAGCGTGGGATGCGCTTGAGATCGATCGGCTGCCGCCCGGCTTCGGGTGCGCCGGCGCCGTTCATCTGCTTGTCCGAGACGATCACGCCGTCGCTGATCTCGATGATCCGGTTGGCCATGGCGGCAATTGCCGGATCGTGGGTCACGATGATGATGGTGTGGCCTTCATCGTGCAGTTCCCTGAGCAGCGCCAGCAGGTCGCGCCCGCTCTTTGAATCGAGGGCGCCGGTCGGTTCGTCGGCAAAGATGATGTCGCCGCCGTTCATCAGCGCCCGCGCTACGCTGACGCGCTGTTGTTGCCCACCGGAGAGTGCCGCCGGGCGGTGAGTACTCCGGTCGCCCATGCCGAGCCGCTCGAGCAGGTTTCGCGCCCGCGCCCGCCGATCCGCCTTGGCGGCTCCGGCATAGGCCGCCGGCACCTCGACGTTTTCCACCGCGTCGAGGTCGGTGAGCAGCTGATAGCGCTGGAAGATGAAGCCGAAATGCTCGCGCCGCAATCGCGCCAGCTCGTCCGGCCCGAGCCTCGCGACGTCCCGGCCGGCCAGCCGGTACTCTCCGGTCCAGCCGCGATCGAGACATCCGAGGATGTTCATCAGCGTCGACTTGCCCGAGCCCGACTGCCCGATGATGGCGATTAGCTCGCCCTGCCGGATGGTGAGGTCGATGTCGTTGAGCACGGTGATGGTCTCGGTCCCCGCCGGGAACTCCCGGCGCAGTCCCCGGACCTCGATGATCGCCTCGTTCATCGTCCCGACCTCACAGCGGCGGTCCGCCGACGGGTCCGCCGCCGCTCAGCAGGCTGCGGGGGTTTCCGGCGCTGGTCGCGGCAGACGCAGCGGCACTGCCGCCCGACACCACCACGAGGTCGCCCTCCTCGAGGCCCGACCTGATCTCGGCCATCACGTTGTTGGTCAGCCCCACTTCCACCGGCCTGACTTCGCTGCTCTTGCTCGCAGCGTCCCACACCTCGACGGTCTTGCCGCGCCCCGCGGTCTTCAGCACCGACGAGGGCACGGCGAGCACATTCTCGGCCGAGGCGAGGACGATCGTGACCTGGGCGGTCATGGAGATGCGCAGTCTGTGGTCTGGATTGGCCACATCGAACAGGCCGTTGTAGTAGATGGCGCTGCTCGCGCTCGATCCGCTGCTCTGTTCGCCTGAAATCGACTCCGGCGCCGGCTCGATCGCCCGCAGCGTCGCCTCGATGCGGGTATTGGGGTCGCCGAGGATGGTGAAGTACACGCGCTGCCCGGCCTCCACCCGCGGCACGTCGGCTTCCGAGATTTCCGCCTTCACCACCATCTGGTCGAGATTTGCCAGCTTGACGATCGTCGGCGTGCTGTTGACGGCGTTGACCGTCTGGCCGACTTCGACCTCCAGCGACACCACGGTGCCGTCCATTGGCGCCACGATCTGGGTGCGGCTGAGATTGAGCTTTGCGGTATCGACGCTGATCTCGGCCTGCTGGATCTGGGCGTCGAGCGCTTCCAGCTGCCCCTGCGCCGTCTCGACGGTCAGCTGTGCCGACTGCAGCTCGGCGTCCGAGATCAGCTCCTGCGGATGCAGCTTCTCCGCGCGCTCGAGGGCGATCTGTGCCTTGGCGAGGGTGGCCGCCTGCATGCGCTTCTGCGCCTCGATGCCGGCGAGGGCGGCTTCCGACGCCCGGACCGCGTTCTCCTGGTTGAGCGAGTCGATCTCGGCGATCACGTCGCCGGCCTTGACGGTGTCGCCCAGTCCCACCTTGAGCGTCTTGATGCTCCCGGAGACCTCCGCCCCCACGCTGACCAGCTGGCTCGCTTCGATCGTACCAGAGGCAAGCACGGTCTCCTCGATGGTGGTCCGCGTCACCTGTGTGGTCGTCGGTTGCGTGACCTTGGCCTTGGGGGTCAGGTAGACCCAGCCCGCGACGCCCATGCCGCCCAGGACGGCTGCTACCGCCACCCAACGAACGATCCCGTTGATCTTCACCTTGCAAGCCCCGCGTTTCCTCAGCACGACATAGGTACGATCGGCCGTCGCGTCGCATTAGGCCTTGGTAAGCTGGATGAATTCTTGGAAAGGATCGGCCAGCCGACCGGCATCGCACCCGCCCGACTAGCGCCCGGCCGGAGGTCGGCGTCTTGATCGTCATCAAGCGCGCGGCCGAGATGTGTTTCGCAGTGTTTCCCGGTGCTAGATCTGGTCGAGCCCGTAGGCGAGATCGGCGATCAGGTCGGCGCTCTCCTCGAGGCCCACCGAAATCCGCAGCAGGCCCGGCGTGATGCCGCTTTCGAGCCGGACATCCTCGGTGAAGCGTGCGTGCGTGGTGGTTCCGGGATGCGTGATCAGCGACTTCGCGTCGCCCAGATTGTTCGAGATCAGGATCACCGCCAGCGAATCCGACAGCCTGAACGCCGCCTCGCGCCCCCTTGACCTCGAATGCGACCAGCGTCGAGCCGCTCGCCATCTGCCGCTTCGCCAGCTCGTACTGAGGGTGCGATGGATGGAAAGGATAGGACACGCGGGCGACTTTGGGGTGACCTGCCAGAAGATCGGCAATCCTCACGGCGTTCTCGGTCATCTGCCGCACCCGAAGCGGCAGCGTTTCGACGCCCTTGAGCAACACCCAGGCATTGAAGGGTGACAATGACGGGCCGGTCTGTCGAAGCAGCGTGTGCACGTCCGCCTCGATTAGCGCCTTGCTGCCGAGCACCACGCCGCCCAGCGCCCGGCCCTGGCCGTCGATGTGCTTGGTGGCCGAATAGGTGACGAGATCGGCACCGAGCAGCAGCGGCTTCTGCAGCATGGCCGTGGCGAACACGTTGTCGACGATCAGCTTGGCGCCATGCGCCTTGGCGATCTGCGCCACCGCCGCAATATCCACCAGCTCGAGCGTCGGGTTGGTGGGCGTCTCGATGAACACGACCTTGGTGTTCTTCTGCATGGCCCGTTCGAAGTTCTCCGGATCGCGGCCATCCACCAGGGTCGAGGGTACGCCGAAGCGCGGCATAAGGTCCTCGACCACATAGCGGCAGCCGCCGAACAGCGCCCGCGACGCAACGATGTGGTCTCCGGCCCGGACCTGGCTCATCACTGCATTGGTCACTGCCGACATCCCGGTGGCGAAGGCTCTGGCGGCCTCGGCCCCCTCGAGTAGCGCCATCCTGTCCTGGAACATCTCCATCGTCGGGTTGGAGAAGCGCGAGTAGTTGTGCGCCGGCTTGTTGATCTTGTTGAGGAACAGGTCCTCGGCATATTGCGAATTCGGGTAGGCGTAGCCCGAGTTCATGAAGATGGCTTCCGAGGTCTCGTTGAACTGGCTGCGCTGCGTGCCGCCATGCACCAGCTGTGTCGCTTCCGAGCGGTTCTTCGGGTCGCTGAGCGGGTTCTTGGACTTGGACATGTCGTGCCTCGAAAACGAAAAAGCCGGCGCGCGTCGTCTGCGGCCGGCATCAAGGTCCCTTTAGCGACTTGTTTTAGGTGGCTGCAATCAGACCGGCCAAATCACCACCATCCGCCTTTCCGTCACTGCAAAGGCGCATACCGGGGATATACGACCCATGTCGGCTTGGCGTCAACCGTCGGGGTTGCTATCGACGACGGGTTGCGGGGTGGGGCACTTGGATACCGAACTGTACGCGAAGGGCGTGTTTCCCGCCCGCTACATCGAACGGCTGGCCAGCAGGGGCAGCATCGGCTCGGCGCGCCCGTTCGATCCCGATCAGGTGCAGCCGGCGAGCCTCGACCTGCGCCTGGGAGCGGTGGCACATCGCGTCCGCTCGAGCTTCCTGCCTGGGCCGGACCACACCGTTGCGCAGCGCATCGAAACCCTGCGGCTGCACGACCTGGATCTCACCGAGGGTGCCGTCCTCGAGCGCAACTGCGTCTATCTGGTGCCGCTCCTGGAGCACCTGGACCTGCCCCACAACGTCAGCGCCAGCGCCAATCCCAAGAGTTCGACCGGCCGGCTCGATGTCTTCACGCGCGTCATCGGCGACTATGCCCGCGGTTTCGATGCGCTACCACACGGCTACAAGGGGCCACTCTATCTCGAGATCAGCCCGCGGCCCTTCCCCATCCGCATCCGGCAGGGTTCGCGTCTGTCGCAGATGCGCTTCCGGGTCGGTGACAGCCGCCTCGACGCGCGCGAGCACCGTACCCTGCACAATGTCGAGACGCTGGTCTTCGACCCCAATGCCGAGGTCGGCGACGGCGTGCTGCTCTCCATCGATCTCAAGGGTGAGGGCCGCAACGGTCTGATCGGCTTCCGCTCGCGCCGCCACACGCCGGTCATCGACATGGATCTCAAGGACACGCTGGAGGTTCTCGATTACTGGGAGCCGCTGGTGACCCGGGGCCGCGACGAGTTCATCCTCGATCCGGACGAGTTCTACATCCTCGTCAGCCGCGAAAGCGTGCACGTGCCGCCCGCCTATGCCGCCGAGATGGTGCCGTTCGATCCGCTGGTCGGCGAGTTCCGGGTGCACTATGCCGGCTTCTTCGATCCCGGCTTCGGCCACTCTGCGGCGGGCGGCACCGGCAGTCGTGCCGTACTCGAAGTCAGGAGTCGCGAAGTGCCCTTCCTGCTCGGGCACGGCCAGACCATCGGCCGGCTGGTCTACGAGCGCCTGTCGGAGGTTCCGGATCGCCTCTACGGGGCCGGGCTGGGGTCCAACTACCAGGCACAGACCCTGAAGCTATCCAAGCACTTCAAGCCCTTCGCCCTCTAGAGGCCAGGACCGGGCCGCTCGGCTAGGGGCCGCTTGGACTGGCCAGATCAACTGAATTGGCAATCATCTCGTCGCTGACGATCCGTCCGTGTTCGAGACGGATGATGCGGTTGCAGAAGCTCTGCATCAGTTCGGCCGAGTGCGAGGCCAGCACCAGGATGCTGGCCTTGGCCACGAACTCGCCCATCCGCTTGCGCGCCTTGGCCTGGAACTCGGCATCGCCCGCCCCGATCACCTCGTCCACCAGCAGGATCTCGGGATGCGTGGCGGTCGCGACACCGAACAGCAGCCGCGTGGTCATGCCGGCCGAGTAGGTGCGGACCGGCATCGTCAGGAACCCGCCCAGTTCGCTGAATTCCTCGATGCCCGGGATCACCGCCTGCGCCTCGGCGTGCGTCGCGCCCAGCAGCATCGCCATGCGGATGATGTTCTCATAGCCGGTCAGTTCGGGGTCCATGCCGGCCCCCAGTCCGAACACCGTCGAGATCCGCCCGGCCACCGACAGGCGCCCCGAAGTCGGTCGGAAGATCCCTGCCATGGTCCTGAGCAGCGTCGTCTTGCCCGAGCCGTTGTGGCCGATCAGCCCGATGCGGTCGCCATCGCCAAGCCGGAGCGTGATGTCGCTGAGCGCCTGCACCGTCGCCACATGCCCGCGATCGGCTTTGATCAGGCCGCCGGTGCCGATCCGCACCAGGTGCTTGCGCAGCGATTTGCTCGCCGCATTGTAGATCGGGTAGGCAACGCCCACGCCGTCGAGATCCATTCTGGCCACCGGCGGGCTCCTACATCCAGTACGGCAGGCGGTAGGCACGGGCGCCGGTGAGCCACAGGGCAAGCGTCACCGTCACCACCGTCAGTCCGGCCACCCAGCCGTAGCTGACGAGGTCCGGCACCACCCCCATCATCGGGTCGCGGATGACCCGGATGTAGTGGGCCACCGGATTGAGCGACATCACCAGTTCGGCCGGCCCCAGCTGGCGGCTGTGGTAGATGACGGGGCTCAGGAAGAACAGGATCGGCACGAAGGACGAGATCAAGGGATCGAGGTCGCGATAGCGGGCGCCGAGCAGGCCTATGATCTGCGTCAGCGCGATGAGGTTGATCGATACGATGGCGAGGCCGGGCAGGGCCAGGAACATCAGCGGCGAGCTGTGCTGAGGGAAGATCAGGAACACCAGCACCACCACCACCAGGTTGTGCGCCAGGTTGATGAACTGCCGGCTGAACGCCTGCAGCGTGATCAGAAAGCTCGGCAGCCGGATATTGGTGACCATCGACGCATTGCGGGCGAACAGTCCGGCACTTTCGGTGATGCTGCCCGCGATCAGCTGCCAGACCACCAGCCCGACCGTCACTTGCGGGATATACTCACTCTGCTTGGCATTGAGCAGTATGCTCCACACAAATCCCAGGCCCGCCACGCCGACGATGGTGCCGAGCACCAGCCAGAGCGGACCCAGCGTGCTGCGCCGATAGCGCGCGAGCGTCTCGCTCCAGGCGAAGTAGAGTGCCAGCTGCCGCCGCTGCCACGCTGCCGCGAGGTCGCTCCATCCTTCTGCAATGGCGCTCAAGTGCCGCCCTTCATGCCGTTCGACGCGCCGGGTGTAGGGCCGGGCCGGGCGGCGCGCAAGCGCGAAGGCGCAACACTTGCCGTAGCCCGGTGGCTCAGCTGCCCCGCTTGAGTTCGGGGTGCGTTGCCCGCCCGAACAATCCCTGGTCGAGCCCCAGCACTGCCGCGCTTGAGCCCACGATCAACTGATCGGGTCCATGGACCACACGGGGGTCGCGGTCGGGGTAGCCGAACGAGGACAGGAAATGCTGCATGGCGTTGAGGCGCGCGCGCATCTTGTCGTTCGACTTGACGATCACCCAGGGCGCGTCGGCGGTGTCGGTATAGAAGAACATCGCCTCCTTGGCCTCGGTATAGGCGTCCCATTTGTCCATCGATGCCCGGTCGATCGGGCTGAGCTTCCACTGCTTGAGCGGATCGTGCTCGCGCGCCGCAAAGCGCCGGGCCTGTTCCTCGCGGGTCACCGAGAACCAGAACTTGAACAGCCTGATGCCCGAGCGCACCAGCATGCGCTCGATCTCGGGGGTCTCGCGCATGAATTCGAGATACTCGGGCGGCGAGCAGAAGCCCATGACACGCTCCACGCCAGCCCGGTTGTACCAGGAGCGGTCGAAGAACACGATCTCCCCGCCCGATGGCAATTGCTGGATGTAGCGCTGAAAGTACCATTGCGTGCGCTCGATCTCGGTGGGTTTCTCGAGCGCCACCACCCGCGCCCCGCGGGGATTGAGATGCTCCATGAAGCGCTTGATCGTGCCGCCCTTGCCGGCGGCATCGCGCCCTTCGAAGATCACCACGACCTTCTGGCGGGTTTCCTTGATCCAGTTCTGCAGCTTGAGCAGTTCGACCTGCAGCGGCAGCATGTGCTGCAGGTAGCCCTTCTCGGTCATCCGGACCTTGTAGGGAAACACGCCGGTCTCGAAGCTCTCGCGAATGGCGGCCGCATCGCGCCGCAGTTCGCTGGCGGTCCGGCGCTCGGCGGCAGCGGCCGGCGCGCCAAGGCTGCCAGACGACTCCATGATGAGGTGTGCGGCATCGGTCGGATGCTCCGGCTTGTCCTCTGCTGCCGCTGTCGCCGTTCCCGCGGCGGTGTTTCCGCCATCCTGGGCAATTTCGGTCTCGGTGGCAGCCGGCGCTTCCGGATTGCTCTGCACCATACGTCCCTCCTTGATGTATCAGGGCAAGCTGGGCCCGCTGCGCGTCTTGGGTCTTGATCTGGATCAACCGATCGGCGTCGCTGCCGCACTATCCGGGGAATGCTTGCATGGAGACCAGCACCGTGACCGTACGACCGATCGTCCAGCATTTCTCCGATATCCTGTGCGTGTGGGCCTATGTTGCCAACGCCAGGCTGGAACACGTCGCCGAGCGCTTCGCCGACCGGGTGGATTTTGAGTTGCGCTTCTGCTCGGTATTCCCCGATGCACGGGGCAAGCTGGGCGCCTCGTGGAAGGATCGCGGCGGTACCGCCGGCTATGCCGAGCACGTGCGGTCGGTCGCCCGCCGTTTCGATCATGTCGAGGTCCACCCCGATGCCTGGGCCGTCGTGCAGCCCCGCAGCTCGATCGCCCTGCACCAGTTCGTCAAGGCGGTGGAACTCGAGGATCCGGCCTCTTCCGGCGCTGGAGTGCCGCTCGGCCAGCGGCTCGGTCACCGCGCCGCCTGGGCCCTGCGAGAGGCCTTTTTCCGCGACGGACGCGATATCGGCGAGTGGGCCGTGCAGGCCGAGGTCGCCGCCGGCTTCGGGCTCGACCCGGCCCGCATCGAATCGCACCTGCGCAGCGGCGCTGCCGCCGCCGCACTCGAGTCCGAT
>JADJPS010000002.1 GCA_016713105.1 Devosia sp.
TGCCGACCGAGCCGCCGGCCAGCGCCAGGCATCGTTGATCCCGTCCCCTGTTCTGCCACGACCCGACCGCCGGCCTGATGGCCTGGATCCGGCGCAGCTTGTCAGCCGGCAGCAGGCCGGCCTCGACTGCACTCGCGATACCGGGATTCGGCAGCGACGCGAAGGCGGCCACCTGCGCCCCGTCGCCGGTCAGCAGGTGCACATCGATGTTCATCTGCCGCAGCCGCTCGACGGCCTGGCGCGCCTCGGTCGGACCCGGTCCTCGATGACGATCTGGCCCAATAGCCGGCCGGCGCGGGCCACATGGACTGCCGTTGCCGAGGAAATCGTCTTCGGGTGGCAGGTCGGTGACACCTGGTCCTCAATCCAGCCAGCCGTGCCCAGGTGGATGAGCCTCGGCGTCGCCGGGCGGCGATCACGCGCCCGAGTGTGGTAAGCTGTGAAATCGGTGACTTTCGCGGGTCGAATCCCCAGCGCCGCAGCATGGGCGACGATGGCGCACAGCCGGTGCTCGGAGAGGCCTCGGCGGTCGCGCGGCGGTGAGGAGGTCGGCTGCCGCGACGCCGTCCGCCAGAATGACCCGGCTGACTTCAGGGCGCCCGAAAGGTCAGGGTGCCGATCTTGTCGAGGCACCACGGTGTCGACCCGGCCAAGTCCTCGAGATGCACCGCACATGATGATGGCGCTACATCTGCGCCGCCTGGCCGATACCGCCCGGGATGGCTAGAGCGTGCGCCGCCACGCCCGCAAGCGCCGGCGACGACGATCACGGCAATGGTGGGTTGATGTCGCCGGCGGTGATCCAGTGCTCGAAGGCGGCAAAGCCCAGCGCGACGTAGACGATGTAGCCGGCGAGCCGATCGGCCAGCCGCTGCACCGGCGCGCGCTAGCGCATCGGCCTCCTCCACCGTCTCGAGATCTGCCCGTAGGTGGTCGCCCGGCCGATCCGCTCGGCGCGGCGGGATCTCGATGGCGCCGGACTGGTTGATGGTCCCGGCGAAGGCGAAGCGGCCCGCGACCTTCTCGACGGGCATCGACTCGCCGGTGATGCGCGATTCATCGACGAAGGAATGGCCGACCACCACCTCACCGTCGACCGGCAGGCGGGCACCGGGCGCCACCGACGATGCTGCCGATCGCCACCTCGGCGATCGCCGCCGGCTAACGCGCCCGTCGGCGCAATTGAACCTCGTCGGGCAGCAGGGCCAGCAGGTCGCGCATGGCGCGCCAGCCGCGCTCGAGCGTCAGGCCCTCGAGTGCCTCGGCGATCAGGACGAAGAAGGTGACGATCAAACGGCGAAGAAGTAGCCGGTATAGGCCGCCGCGACCACGGCGATCCCATCGACAGCTCCATCGTCGCCGCCGGCACCAGGCTATCGGATACCTCAACAAGAGCGGCCAGCCGCCGACCACGAAGACCGACGAGCCCGTACCAGGAGGAGTTGAAGTAGAGCTGTCGGCGAAACTCACGCAAGGAGTGGTCGGGCCACTGCAGCCCGACAGCCAGCGCGCACAGGCCCGTCGGCGCGATGCCGGAACAGCTCGACCGGGCCGAAGCCGTGGTCATGGTCGTGGTCGTGGTGATGGCCGTAGCCGTAGTCGCCACGATGCGCATAGCCGTGATCGTGCGCGTGGTCGTGGTGGTCGTCGTCGGCGCCGGTCGCATCGACCATCGCAGTTCTCCTCCGGGATCGGACTCCGGCGCCTGCGGGTCCCCGGCGACAGGATGGGGACAGGGCGGTGTAAATCCTGCGAGTTGTGCAGGATTTACACCAGCCTCGCGGCATTCCAATCAGTTGATCGCGGCGAACGGATCGAAGAACACGTAGCTTTCGTGGCAGGTGGTGCAGGCTGCGGCGACCTTGTCCCATTCGGCGCGGAAGCCGGCGATGTCACCGGCCTCGGAGGCCTGTCGCGCCACGGCGGCGGTATCGCGCAGCAACTGCTGGAAGGCAGGCAGATCGTCCCAGATCGCTGCTGCGCGGTGGTCTCCGCGCCGCGGCCGGCGGTGCGCCGCCAAGCAGGTTGGTTTTGCGCTGGCAACAGCAGCGCGAAGGCCTCAGGCGACTGCGCGGCGGCCTGTCCCAGATCGTAGAAGCTCGGCTGAAGTGTCCGCGCCACCCGGGCGGCTGTCGATCAGGGCCTGCAACGCGGCAAGCTGGGTCATCAGGCCGCGGCGTGCGGCGATGGTCTCGGCAACGGACCCTGCCCCATCCTCGCGGCGACCAGACCCGTGCCGAGCACGGCCGCGAGTGCAACTGACAACATGACCTGGCGCAGCATTCCCGTCTCCCGTTCGATCGGACCGGGTCAGGTGACACCACCCGGGCGGAAAATTCCTGCACGAATGCTGCCAGTTTTTGTCCGGGCGGTGCGCAGCGGCCCGGTCGAGGCTCAGTCGTCAGATCCGCTCGCGAGTGCCTTGGCTGCCCAGGCCGTGGAGGTGCGGGCCGCGGACGACGAGCCAGCACATCGTTTATGCCAGCACCAGGGCGACTCCCTCAGTATCGGCCACCAGATCGGCGATCGTGTAGGACTCGAGGACCTGGGCAAAGCGCGCATCGCTTCACCGAGACGCCATCTCGTAGATGCACCTGCTGCCGAGAGGGCAGTGACCCGCACTTCTCGCGACGCACTCGGTGAGGTCGAAATCCTCTTCCGGTCACCCGCAGCACGTCCATGATCCGGATCGTGTCGGCCGGCGCACCCAGCCGTACCCCCGCCATTGCGGCCGCGCACCGTTTCCAGCAGGCCGCTGCGTCCACCGGAACCAGTATCTTGAACAGAAACATCTCGGACACGCCGAAAGCGGTTCCGATATCGCGGATCGCGGCTGAGACCGCCAGGGGTTGGCCGCACAATAGATCAGCGCCCGCACCCGCATAGTTGCTTTGCTTGCTCAGGCGCATACTGGACAGCTCCTGTCGGTCTCCAATCCCTATACGATGGGTAGAACGCTCGCAACGGCGGCCTGATAAAGCGCGGTCAGGCCCACGCCGCCGGGACTCCGCCAAAGACGCGGGCGTTGGCGTAGAAGGCGATCGCCGCGCCAGAACCAGTAGGCGGCGAGCATCGCGGTCCACGCCACGATCGTCTGGATGATGGCAAAGCCGAGCAGGTAGCCCTGCAGCGAGTTGTTCTCGCTGCCGATGATCGACTGCGGTAGGCAAGGCCGTGCAAAGCCCGGCGGTGACGAATATCCACTTGTGCCAGTGCCCGTTGTCGCTGCGGCCCGATGCCAGGTAGCCACCGATCAGCAGCGCGCTCAGCGGCACCATCCAGCCGGCCGGCTGCAATTGCAAGCTGCCGGCATTGAGCAGGCACCCGGCAATAGTACCGCCGACGAACCAGACTGGCAGCGACAGCCCGCCCTGGGACACGGCCGTCAGCACCCCGACGGCGAGCACGAAGGCCAGGTGGTCGACCTCGATGACCGGATGGGCCAGCCCCCGACAGCAGCCCCTCCCGAAGCCGATGGGAATCAGGCCGCCCAGCGCGTGGTGGGCCAGGGCTTCGGTGGTCAGCAGCAAGAGGGCCGGGGGCAGCCCCAGGCCCGATTTCGGTACGCGCATCGTTCCCTCCCCGATCGGCCCCCGGTCCAGGCGGCCAGCGCCCCGGCGTGGCGACGGCCCCGGTCCGCAAGTGGCGGTCCCCGCGCGCTGTCGCGGGGGTTGCCAGCACAGTGCCCTACACCGGAACGCGGCCGCCTGCACGCCGTCATCGCCGGGCTGCACGATCCGACCGGAATGGCGCCGCCACGACAACGCATGTCCGCCCTGACGCCTCGCCGCAGCGGCGAGCCGGCGTTTCAGCCCACCTGCGCATTGCGTCGCAGCAGCAACAGGAAGAACACCCCGCCGACCAGCCCGGTGATGATGCCGATGGGAATGTCCTGCGGCGGGATGATCATGCGGGCGAGCGTGTCGGCCAGAACGAGGAAGATCGCGCCGACCAGCGCAGACAATGGCAACACGCGCCGATAGTCGCCGCCGGCCACCATGCGCACGATGTGCGGAATCATCAGCCCGACGAAGGAGATCACCCCGGAAAACGCCACTGCGGCGCCGGTCAGCAGGGCGCAGATCACGAACACCACCATGCGGAAGCGGGCGGCCGGAATCCCCAGCGAGGTGGCCGACTCGTCGCCCAGCGTCATGGCGTTGAAGACGCGGGCGCGCAGCAGCAGGTAGGCGCCCGAGGCCACGAGGACCGCCAGCGGAAAGACCACTTCGTCCCATTGCGCGATGCCGAGACCGCCCAGCATCAGAAGATCACCGTGTGCGCGGCGCGCGGATCGCCGAGAAGATCCCGAGGCTCCCCGCCGAGGTGATGACGAACGATACCGCGACGCCGGCCAGCACCAGTCGTCCAGCGCCAGTCGAGCGGGTGAGGCTCGCGGCCCCGACCACGACGGGTGGTCAGCAGTGCTCCGGCGAAGGCGAAGACGGGCAGCGTCGCCAGCCCCAAGATCATGCCGGTGTGCAGCAGCACGATGATCAGCGGCGCCGACCAGCGACAGGCTGGCGCCGACGATGGCGCCGAGGATCACCCGCGGCAGCCGCACTTCCCACACGATGCTGTCGCGGCCGGCCGACCAGGTCACCTCGACGCTGCCGGGCAGCAGGTGGCTGGCAATGACGCCCCAGACCACTTCGGGCGCGATGCCCACGGCGCCCATGCCGACTGCCGCGGCCATGGTGAAGACAAGCACCATGGCCAGCGCCGCGAGCAGCACCGGCATGTGGTGGACCAGCCAGTGGCGCGGGCGGCCCGCTGACATGCTGGCGGTGGGACATCGGGAGGGTTCTCCGGTCGGACGGGCCGGCCGCGGCATCGCCACGCCAGGGGTGCGGGGCGATGCCGTTGCGGTTACTCGCGGAACGCCTCGGCCAGCCGCTTGATGGCCTCGATATTGCGCGGGCCCGGCGTGGCTTCGACATACTCGAGCACGACGAAGCGGTCGTTGACGACGGCCGGGATGTCCTTGAAGGCCGGATTGCTTTTCATGAAGGCGATCTTCTGCTCGGCCGTGACCGAGCCGTAGTTGACGATCACCACGACATCGGGGTGGCGCTCGATGACCGGCTCCCAGCCGATCTCCAGCCAGCTCGAGGACGCATCGTCCATGATGTTGGTGCCGCCCGCCGCCTCGATCAGGGCGGTGGGGATGGCGAAGCGGCCGGCGGTGAACGGCTTGTCCTCGCCCAGATCGTAGACGAACACCCTGGGCGCGGCTGCGAGCGCCGGCAGCCCGGCGGTGTAGGCGGCGAGGTCGGCCTGGTAGCCCTCGACCAGGGCCACGGCGCGTTCCTCGACGCCGAAGATGCGGCCGAGGTTGAGCAGGTCGTTGTACACATCGTCCATCGACGCCTTGGGCTTTTCCATGATGTGGATGCAGCTCTCGGTCAGCTCGTAGACGGCGATGCCGAACGCGGCCAGCAGGTCCGGCGTGATCTCGCCGCCGACCCGCATGCCGTAGTTCCAGCCGGCAAAGTAGAAATCGGCATCGGCGCCGAGCAGGACTTCCTTGGTGGGATAGTCGGGCGAGAGTTCGGCCAGTTCGCCGGCGCCGGCGCGGAGCCGCTCGTCGAGCTTCACCCACTCGGAGACGCCGGTGTAGCCGGCCATGTTGCCGCTCAGCCCGAGCGCGAACATCATCTCGGTGAGGTTGACGTCGTTGGAGACGGCGCGCTGCGGCGCGGCCGCGAAGGTCACCTCGCGGTTGCAGCTGTGTACCGTCACCGGGAAGCTCGAGGCGAGCGCCGGGGGGGCGAGGAGGGCGAAGGCAGCGATCATCGGAAGTCTCGGCATGCAGTACTCCTTGTGGGTCTATTCGAGATGGAAGGAAAAGCGGGGCTGGCCGGTGACCGGGTGGCGGTCGATGGCGGTGCCGACCGCGAAGGTGCGGCGGATGGCATCGGGGGTGAGGACGTCGAGCGGGGTGCCGAGCGCCGTCAGCCGGCCGTCGGCGAGGACCAGCACGCGGTCGGCATGGGCGCTGGCGAGCGCCAGGTCGTGCAGCGACACCACCACGGTCGTGGGCAGGCGCGACAGCAGGTCGAGCACTTCGAGCTGGTGGCGGATGTCGAGATGGTTGGTGGGCTCGTCGAGGATCAGCAGGTCCGGCCGCTGCACCAGGGCGCGGGCGATCATCACCCGCTGCCGCTCCCCGCCCGAGAGCGTCGACGGGTCGCGCGCCGCGAGCCGATCGAGCCCCATCAGTGCCAGCGCCTCCTCGACCTCGTCGCCGTCGGAGGCGCCGCGGCCGTTCGCATGCGGGGTGAGGCCCAGTTCGACGATCTCGGCGACGCTGAGGCCGAAATCGGAGGCGCTTTCCTGCAGCACGGTGGCGACGCGCCGGGCGCAGTCGCGGGCCGAGAGGCTCCAGATGTCGGCGCCGTCGAGCCGGACGGCGCCGGCCACGGGCCGGTGATAGCGGTAGAGACAGCGCAGCAGGCTCGACTTGCCGGCGCCGTTGGGCCCGACAATGGCCAGCATCTCGCCCGGGGCCACGGCAAAGTCGATGTCGCGGATGATCGGCGCGCCGTGGCGCGGGCCCAAGCGAGCGCGAGACCGAGAGGCCGGCGGGCCGCGCCCCGACGAGCCGGCCGCGTCCGGGATCCGTCGCGCCGCGCGGCATCGTCAGCGCGTCCTGGGCCGCCTCGGTCATCCGTCTTTCCCCCCACGGACCGGCAGCCGCCTGCCGATCGCTGCACTATGGGGAGAGTGAGCCAATAAAACCTGCACTTATCGAGCAGGTTTTTGCATAACCTGCTTACTTTTGCAGGTTTCCTGCCGGAGCCGAATCGGCCTTCACCACAGGGTGCGGCCGTCGATCGGGGTGAGGGCGAGCGCGGTGAACAGCGCGTAGTCGTCGAGCAGCCGGGCGTTCACGGCGAATTTCCTGTTTTCCGGAATGCCCTCGCCGCCCAGTTCCCAGTCGGGCGAGACGCCGTGCGTGGTGATGCCGCAGCAGGTGCAGAAATAGTGCTCGTTGTGGGTGTTGGGCGCATAGAGCCCGAGGTGCTCGGCCTTCACGATCCGCACCGCGTCGGGCGGATAGTAGGACCACAGTCCGCCGGTCTTGGTGCAGTAGGTGCAGGTGCACTGCGTGGCATGGGTGGGCGGCTCGGGCAGGGCGATGACGGTGCTGCCGCAATGGCAGCTGGCGAGGGTGGGCATGGGACACAACTCCGGTGGCGATGCCCGGTTCCTGGGCGCCGGCCGCGACAGAGGCTGTCAGCAGCGAGGGGGCTTTTCCCGCGGCGGCCCCGTGCTAGGCTTTGCGCATGTTCGAGGATTTCATCGCGGCGCAGGGGCCGGTCTATGTCGAGGTGCTGCGCGAGCTGCGCGCCGGGCGCAAGCAGAGCCACTGGATGTGGTTCGTCTTCCCCCAGCTGAGGGGCCTGGGCCGGAGCCCGATGGCGGTGCAGTTCGGGCTCGCCGACCTCGAGGCGGCGCGCGCCTATCTCGCCCATCCGCTGCTCGGGGCGCGGCTGGTGGAATGCAGCCGCATCCTCGCCGGCCTCGAGGGGCTGAGCGCCAACCGCATCTTCGGCTCGCCCGACGAGGTCAAGCTGCGCGCCTCGATGACGCTGTTCGCCCAGGCGGCGCCGGTGGCGGACACTCCGTTCCGGGCGGTGCTGGCGAAGTATTTCGCCGGGGTCGAGGATCCGCTGACGCTCAAGATGCTGCGCGAGGCCGGCCCGCCGCCGGGGCGGAAGGAGGCCGCATGGACGCCGCCGCCATCGGAGCGCTGATCGGGGTCGGGCGGGCCGCCGAGGTCTTTGCCCATGGGGCGGGCGTGCTCAAGCTCTACCGCGATCCCGGCGCCAAGCCGCAGGCCTTCCGCGAGGCGGCGGCGCTGGCGCTGGTCGAGGCCGCGGGGCTGCCGACGCCGCGCGTCCTCGGCGTCGGACAGTTCCGTGGCCGCTGGGGGCTGGTGATGAGCCGGGCGCCGGGCCCGAGCTTCGGGGATGCGCTGCTCGCCGATCCGGCGCAACTGCCGCGCTATCTCGCCGCGCTGGTCGGCGTGCACGAGCGCATCCATCGCGCCGCCGGCAGCGGGCTCGCGCGCCTCAAGACCCGGCTCGCCGCCGCGCTCGAGCGGGCCGAGGGGCTCGATGCCGCGACCCGCGCCGACCTCGGCGACCGGCTCGCCGCGCTGCCCGACGGTGACCGGCTGTGCCATGGCGATTTCCACCCGATGAACGTCATGGGCCCGCCCGAGGCGCCGGTGGTGGTCGACTGGCTCGATGCCACGGAAGGCCCGCCGGCGGCCGATCTGTGCCGGACCTGGCTGCTGCTCCGGCTGGCCGCCCCGCCGGCCTTCACCGCGGCCTGGCTCGCCGCCGCCGCGCCCGACCCGGTGCGCCGCGCCGCACTCGCGGCCTGGCTGCCCATCCTTGCCGCGGCACGCCTCGCCGAGAACGTGCCGGACGAGACCGAGGCGCTGCTGGCGCTGGCCCACGGCGCCGGCTGACGGCATTTTATGCGCCGCGCCGACCCGCGATTAACTTCACGTTGCGAACTCATTTGCCCCCGGCGTCCGTCCCGCGCTATTCCCCGCCCCGGACGCCGCGTCGGCCGCTTGGGAGCGGCCGGCGATGCGGCTCGCACACGTCCCGCCCTCTCCCGTCACGGGGAGAGGGTCAGGGGACGATGGGGTGTTTGTTATTGTTGGCACTTGCCGCTAATCTGGCGGCGGGGGATTTGAGTGCCAACCGATATTGAACAGTTCATTGCCCGCTGGCAGGGGCGCGAGGGTGGCGCCGAGCGTGCCAATTATGCGCTGTTTCTCACCGAACTGTGCGACGTGCTCGACGTGCCGCGCCCTGATCCGGCCTCGGCCGCCCACGAGCACAACGACTATGTGTTCGAGCGCGCCGTGATCCGCCGCACCGGCGGCGAACGGCTCGGCGGCAACAAGCGCATCGATCTGTACAAGAAGAACTGCTTCATCCTCGAGGCCAAGCAGTCCCGCTGGACGGGCGCCAGCGGCGACCTTTCGGGGCAGGGCGAGATGTTCGAGCCCACCGCGCAGCGCAATGCCGGCCGGCGCGGCATCGAGCGCAACTGGGATATCCTGATGCGCAATGCCCGCCAGCAGGCCGAGCAATATGCGCTGATGCTGCCGGCCGAGCACGATTGGCCGCCCTTCATCATCGTCTGCGATGTCGGCCACGCCTTCGAGATCTACGCCGATTTCAACGGCAAGGGTCGCGACTACACGCAGTTCCCGGATCGGCAGGGCTTTCGTGTCTATCTGGAGGACTTGCGCAGGGCGGACGTGCGCGAGCGGTTGCGGCTGATCTGGACCGATCCGCAGGCGCTGGACCCGACGAAGAGGGCGGCGAAAGCCACCCGCGAAGTCGCCGAGCGCCTCGCCGAAGTGTCGAAGTCGCTGGAGGCGCGCGGTTTCGAGGCCGAGCAGGTGGCGCATTTCCTCATGCGGTGCCTGTTCACCATGTTCGCCGAGGATGTGGAGCTGCTGCCCAGACACAGCTTTGCCACCGTGCTCGCCGATTGCGCGCAGGCGCCCGACAGTTTCCAGCACATGGTCGGCCAGCTCTGGGCCGCCATGAATACCGGCGGCTTCGCCTTCGCCATCAAGGACCAGGTCAGGAAGTTCAACGGCGAGTTCTTCCGCCACCCCGCCGTGCTGCCGCTCAACCGCGAGGAGATCGGCGAACTCCTCGTCGCCGCCGGCAAGGACTGGCGCAATGTCGAGCCGGCGATCTTCGGCTCGCTCCTCGAAGGCGCGCTGACCGCCTCGGAGCGCTCCAGGCTCGGGGCCCACTACACCCCGCGCGCCTATGTCGAGCGGCTGGTGCTGCCCACCATCATGGAGCCGCTCAGGGCCGATTGGCATAATGTCGGCGTCGCGGTGGAAAAGCTGCTGGCCGAGGGGCAGGCCGATGCGGCCATCGGCGCGGTGCGCGATTTCCACGATCAGCTCTGCGTGCTGAAGGTGCTCGATCCGGCCTGCGGCACCGGCAATTTCCTCTATGTCGCCATGGACAAGATCAAGCAGCTCGAGGACGAGGTGCTGGAGGCGCTGTCGGCGCTGGGCGGACAGGAGGCGCTGGCGCTCGACCGCCACCGTGTCGGTCCGCACCAGTTCCTCGGCATCGAGGTCAATCCGCGCGCCGCCGCCATCGCCGAGCTGGTGCTGTGGATCGGCTTCCTGCAACTGCACTACCGCTCCAACCGCGAGCATCCGGACGAGCCCATCCTGCGGGCCTATCATAATATCGAATGCCGCGATGCCGTCCTCACCTGGGACGGCTACCCGCTGCCCAAAGTGGTGGATGGCGAGGAAACCTACCCCAGCCCGCGCCGTCCCGATTGGCCGATGGCCGATTTCATCGTGGGGAACCCGCCTTTCCTGGGCAAGGGTGAGCCGATGCGGGAAGCGTTCGGCGATGCCTATCTTCAGGCCCTCTGGCTGGGAAATCCCAAGGTCAACAAGAGCGCCGATTTCGTGATGTACTGGTGGGATCGCGCCGCCGAACTGCTGACGGCGAAGAACACGGTCCTCCGCCGCTTTGGTTTCGTCACCACCAACTCGATCACCCAGGTGTTCAACCGCCGAGTGGTGGAGCGTCACCTTGCGGGAACGCGTCCGATCACAATCGTCTTTGCCGTCCCGGACCATCCGTGGACCAAGGCCAGCAAAGATGCTGCATCCGTCCGCATAGCCATGACCACAGCCGAAGCCGGTGAGAGGGACGGAGTTCTCTACAGTGATCGGATGAAGCACAGCTGGACAGCGACGAGCCTCGAAGGTCGAGCTGGAGCACCCCCTGGATCGATCAATGCCGACCTCACGGTAGGTGCAGACATAACAGGTTCCGGCCCACTTCGGGCAAATGTGGGACCTCGTCCAATGGCGTGATGCTGGCCGGGCAAGGCTTTATTGTGCCTTCTTCGGTGGCCAATCGACTGCGGGAGGAGGGAAGGTCCGTCCTCCGATCGAGTGATCAGGCGATTCCTAAACGGCGCGGATCTAGTACGTCGGGCCCGGCACCGTTTTGTGATAGACTTGACCGGAATGGACGCGGATGAGGTCCGATCATCCTTTCCTCATATCTTCTCGCATATCGCCGCCACCGTTAGGCCGGAACGTGAAAGCAATAACGATCTGGCGTTTCGGACCAAGTGGTGGCTGTTTGGCAGGCAACGCCCCGAAATGCGCTGCGCGAGGGACTGCCCCGGTTTATTGCCACCACCGAGACTGCAAAGCACAGAGTATTCCAGTTCTTGTCGTCAGATATTGCACCCGACCACATGATTGTTGCGATTGGAAGTGGGGACGCCTTCCATCTCGGCGTCCTCTCCTCGCGCGTCCATGTCACCTGGGCGCTCCGCGCCGGCGGCTGGCTCGGTGTCGGCAACGATCCCCGCTATTCGAAATCCCGCTGCTTCGATCCCTTCCCCTTCCCTGATCCCGACGAGCGGCTGAAGGCCGAAATCGCCGATATCGCCGAACAGCTCGACGCGCACAGGAAGCGCATCCAGGCCGAGCACCCCGACATCACGCTGACCGAGATGTACAACGTGCTGGAAAAGCTCAGGGCCGGCGCGGGTTCCGGCGGCGCGGGCGCCACAGCCACCGGCCCCCTTCTCCCTTGCGGGAGAAGGTGCCCGAAGGGCGGATGAGGGGTCTCTTGCCACCATTGCAGACCCCTCATCCGGCGCTCTCGCGCCACCTTCTCCCGCAGGGGGAGAAGGGAGGTCCGTGCCGGGGGAAAGTGCCCCCTCCGACCTCACCCCCCGCGAGGCCGACATCAAGGCCCGCGGCCTGATCCTCGTGCTCAAGTCCTATCACGACGAGCTCGATGCGCTGGTCGCCCGCGCCTACGGCTGGCCCGCCGACCTGAGCGACGAGCAGCTGCTCGAAAACCTCGTGGCACTCAATGCCGAGCGCGTCGCCGAGGAGGCGCGGGGCCAGGTCCGGTGGCTCCGGCCCGACTACCAGATCCCCCGCTTCGGCACCGCCACCCAGAAGGCCGAGCGCGGCGGGCTCGAGCTCGTCGCCCCCGAGGCGCAGGGCAAGCCGGCCTTCCCGGTCGGCGAGGTGCAGCGCACCCGCGCCATCTCGATTCTCGCCGGCGCCGCGGGGCCGCTCAGTGCCGCCGAGATCGCGGCGCGCTTCCGCCAGGGCCGCAAGATCGAGCGCGACGTGGCGCTCACGCTGCGCGCCTTCGTGCGCTATGGCGACGTCGTCTCGCCCGATGGCGGCCGCAGCTTCCAGCTCCGCCGCGCCGCCTGAGCCGCGATCGCCCGGCACCCTCGCGGGCGGCGCGGCGGTAGGCCGGCCGCCGCTCTTCCAGCACCCCCTCCCTCCCCTCCCCGCATCCCACACAGTTTGTCGACTCCTGCTGGCAAATTCTTAACTTCTCTAAACGAACCTATTTGCTGACAACGATATCCGCGCTGTAGGGGGACGGCAGAGAACAGGTCGGCGAGCTGCTTGGGCAGCCCTCGTCGGCTTTTGTCATTCACATCGCAGTCGGAACGCCCAACGTCTGGCCGGGACGGGGGATGGACGTCTTGTTGCCCGGCCGCAGGGACCCGAAATGAAGATCAAGACCAAGCTGATTGTCGTTCTCGCCGTACTGAGCGTGGTGATCGCCACGCTCCTGGGCGGGGGCTACTTCGCCCTTTCGACGCTCAATACCAAGATCGGCTCGATCGTCGCCGATCGCGTCGTGCCGCTGCAGAGCCTGAAGCGGATCGCCGATGCCTACGCCGTCTCCATCGTCGACAACGCGCACAAGGTGCGCAGCGGCGCCGTGACCTGGGACGCCGGACTCGCGGCGCACCAGGCGGCGCATGATTTCATCCACGCCGAGTGGAAGGCCTATCTCGCCACCCGGATGACCGAGACCGAGCAGCGCCTCGTCGCCGCCGCCGAGGCGCAGATGCAGGCCGCCGATGCCGGCATGGACCGGCTCGAGGCGCTGTTCGCGGCGCGCAACCAGCCGGGGCTCGACGCCTTCGTCAACGGCGAACTCTACCCGCTGATCGACCCGATCAGCACGGCGGTGAGCGAACTGGTCGATCTGCAGGGCGACGTCGCGCTTGCCGAATACGAGGAGGAAAAGCAGCTGTTCGGCCAGATGGTCGCCGCCATGGCGGTCGCCGCGGTGCTGGTGCTCGCCGTTGTGCTTTATGCCGGATTCGTCATCCTGCGCACGGTTTCCGGACGCCTCGGCAGCATGGAGCGGGCACTGCTCAAGGTCGCCGCGGGCGACTTCGCCACCACCATTCCCTCGGCCGGGGATCGCGACGAGATCGGGCGCATCGCCGCTGCCGCCGAGACCTTCCGGCAGAACGGCATGCGCGTCGCCGAACTCACCGAGGCCGAGGCGGCGCAGGCGCTGGCCGCGGTCGAGGCGCGCCGCAAGATGATGGGCGAGCTGCGCGACGCCTTCGGCAGCGTCGTCGATGCCTCGGTCGCGGGGGATTTCTCGCGCCGGGTGGCGGCCCGCTTCCCCGATGCCGAGCTCAACGCGCTGGCCGAGAGCGTCAACACCCTGGTGGAGACCGTCGATCGCGGCCTTTCCGAGACCGGCACCGTGCTGTCGGCGCTGGCCGAGACCGACCTGACCCGCCGGGTCGAGGGGAGCTACCAGGGCGCCTTTGCGCGGCTCAAGCACGACGTCAACCAGGTGGCCGACCGGCTGACCGACATTGTCGGGCAGCTGCGCACCACCTCGGGCTCGGTCAGGGTGGCGACCGGCGAGATCCTCGCCGGTGCCAACGATCTCGCCGAGCGCACCACCCGGCAGGCCGCCGCCATCGAGGAGACCAGCGCCGCCATGGAGCAGCTCTCGGGCACGGTGGTGCAGAATGCCGAGCGCGCCAATGTCGCCTCCGACCGCTCGCGCCGCGTCGCCGACGGGGCCGAGGAGGCCGGCACCGTCATGCACGAGGCCAATGCGGCGATGGAGCGCATCGCCGCTTCCTCGGGCAAGATCTCCTCGATCATCGGGATGATCGACGACATCGCCTTCCAGACGAACCTGCTGGCCCTCAATGCCTCGGTCGAGGCGGCGCGCGCCGGTGACGCGGGCAAGGGCTTTGCCGTGGTGGCGGTCGAGGTGCGGCGGCTGGCGCAGTCGGCAGCGCAGGCCTCGGGCGAGGTCAAGGCGCTGATCGAGCAATCCGCCAACGAGGTGGGGGCCGGCACGCGGCTCGTCGCCGATGCCGCCGGCCGGCTCGAGGCGATGCTCGCCGGGGTGCGCGAGAACGTCGCGCTGATCGAGCAGATCGCCAGTGCCAATCGCGAGCAGTCCTCGGCCATCGGCGAGGTCACCACTGCGGTGCGGCAGATGGACGAGATGACCCAGCACAACGCGGCGCTGGTCGAAGAGACCAATGCGGCGATCGAGCAGACCGAGGCACAGGCCAGCGAACTCGACCGGATCGTCGACACCTTCGTGATCGCCGATGCGCCGCACGCCGTCGCCGCCCCGCCCTCGCGCCTCGCGGCGAAGGCTCCCGCCGCCATCCGCCCGGTCGCGCTGCGCAAGCCGGCGCCGCGGCTGCCGCGCGTCGCCGGCAATACGGCGCTCGCCGAGGACTGGAGCGAGTTCTAGCTGACCAATCCCCGCGCCACGGTTTCGTGGCATAATCGGGGCCTTCGACGATGCAACCCCGAACAACCCGGGTTCGACGCTAAAAAGCGTCGGACCCTTTGTTTTTCAACGACTTAGACCGAAACCGCCGGGGAATACTGCGTTCAGGTGTCGTTCAGATGCCGTTCATGTTCGTTCAGCATCGTGGCTTGCCAGCAGGTATTTCCAGATCGCAGCGCCGAGCGCGGCGCCGAGCAGCGGCGCGAGGATGAACGGCCAGACCTGCCCCAGCGCGCCGTTCGAGGCGAAGATGGCCGCGGCAATCGAGCGGGCCGGATTGACCGAGGTATTGGTCACCGGGATCGAGATCAGGTGGATCAGCGTCAGCCCCAGCCCGATGGCGAGGGGCGCGAAGCCGGCCGGCGCCGCCTTGCTGGTCGAACCCAGGATGATGAGGAGGAAGAACGCCGTCAGCACGATCTCGGCAACCAGCGCGGCCAGCATGCCGTAGCCGCCCGGCGAATTGGCGTCATAGCCGTTCGAGGCGAAGCCGCCGGGCAGGAAATCCGCCTTGCCCGAGGCGATGAGGTAGAGCACCGCCGCCCCGGCCATGCCGCCGACCAGCTGGGCGATCCAGTAGCCCAGGAGGTCCTTGTATTCGAACCGCCCCGCCACCGCGAGCCCGAGCGACACGGCCGGGTTGAAGTGGCCGCCCGAGATGCCGCCCACGGCATAGGCCATGGTCAGCACGGTCAGGCCGAAAGCCAGCGAGACCCCGACGAAACCAATGCCGACCTCCGGAAACCCGGCCGCCAGCAGCGCACTGCCACAGCCTCCGAAGACCAACCAGAAGGTGCCGAATGCCTCGGCCGCAAGTTTTCTGAACATTGACGCCTGCCTCAAGTGAACGCCCCGGGGACTAGAGATAGGCCGCCGCAGGACGCCGGGAAACGGGCCCCCGGGGGTTTTGCACCCCTTCCGCATCGCGCCGGGCCGGCTCCGCCTTTGGTCGGCCTCGACAAGCAAGTATCGGACGTTTCCTCAGTGTTCGGTACCGAACATAGACATCGTGATATATTGTTTAAATGATAAGCGCCTGCCGAGACGTCCGGGCAGTCGTATCCTCCATTGCCCCGGCCGGTTCGATCTCCGGCACAAGCCGTAGTATTGTCAGACTGGACACTATTGTGATTTAGTATTTATGTGGACGCGATTCGACTGGAGCAGACCTGCGGTGGGCGCCGATTGCGGTTCGGTGAGCTGGTCCTGTTCCCTGCCAGTGGGAGGGCAAGGTGGAAAGACCGGCGGACACGGTGCCGTATCGCAACATCCACAATCGCGATCGGCTGGTCTATCTGACCCATCCGGACGGCAAGGTGGCGAAGTCCCTGTGCGACGAGTTCATCGCTCATGGCTTCCAGGTCTCCATGGTCCCCGATCGCTCCGGCCTGACCCGGCTGATGGTGCTGCGGCGACCCGATCTCGTGCTGATGCCGCTCTGCGACGAAGCGGGGGAGATCGACGGCACCCTCGCCGCGCTCGATGCGGTGCGTGGGCAGCACCTCGGCATCCACGCGTTCCTGCTGGCGCCGGGTGGTGTGCGGGCCGAACTGATCGTCGCCGTGGTGAAGCGCGGCGCCTCCTCGGCCTTTTCGCCCCCCTACGCCGCCGGCGAGATCATCGCGGCAGCACAAGAGCTGTTCCGCGCCGACATCCATGTCGAGGCCAGCCGGGACGGCGCGGAGTCGGTCACGGTCAGGGGGTTCGGCACCCTCACCTATCGGGAACGCCAGATCCTTCAGTATGTCATCGACGGATCAACCAACAAGGAGATTGCCGTCGATCTGGGCCTGTCCTATCGCACCGTCGAGGTGCACCGCCGCCACATCATGGAAAAGACCGGCGCCCGCAACACCGCCGAGCTGGTCCGCCTCGCCATAGAGAGCTGAGGGCAGCGGCGGCGCTCAGTCCAGCCCCACGGCACGCAGCAGGCCGAGGCGCTTGGCATCATAATAGTAGCCGCGCGAGTAGTTCCGTACAGCACCGTCCGCGTTGTAGCCGGCGACGACATAGGCGCCCCGCAGGTATTTCACCGCGTACTTGAGGTTGGTCTCGGCATCGAGCAGGCCAGCGGCCGAGCCGCTGTAGCCCATCGAGCGCGCCGTATCGTGGCGAATCTGCATCAACCCGTAGTAAGGGCCGTTGCGGGCCTTCGGATTGAAGCTGCTCTCACGCTGCACCACCCGTCGCACCAGCGATTCCGGAACGTCGTAGACCCTCGCGTACTTGGCGATGAGAGTGTCGACATCGGACCGGCGCGTCGGTGCGTCGGCGAAGGCAAGCGGTTCGAAGGCCTCTGCAACCGGCCGGCGAACCGCGGGCCTCGGCGCTGCGGTCGTCTCCGCGGACGTCTTGGCAGCCACGGGCTGGAACGTCGGCAACCCCGACATCGAACAGCCCCCAAGCACAAGACACGCGGCCGTCGCCAGAACGAGTGCGCGCCCGCCGCGCCGGAAGAATGGGTCCCAGATCATTGGGCTCTCTTAGCAGAAGGCGCCGCGCCGGAAAACCACCCCGTTGGCGCGGTCGGCGTCAGTGCAGCGCCGCGGAAGGCAACTCCGTCCGGCCGCTCGCGACCAGCGCCGCAAGACCGTCGAGATCCGGTGGCCGACCTTGCCGTGCGGCCACCTCGGCCTCGGCGGCCAGCCTGCCGATGCCGGTCTCCCCCAGCGTCAGCGCCATGCCCTTGAGCGTATGCAGGCTGGCAATGGCCTCGCCGCCATGGCCGTGCCGGCGCGCGTCGGCCACCAGGTCGGCGGCGTCATGCCAGAAGTGCTGGTAAAGTTCGGCGAAGGTCGAAGCACCGAATTCGGCGATGAGCGCCGCCTGCTGATCGGCGTCGATCACCCGCCCGGTGACCGGCTCGGGTTCGGGTCGGGCTGCGGTCGGCGACAGCGGAGCACCCGACGCCACCGCGGCCACGGCCTCTTCGATCTTGGCCCGCGTCACGGGCTTGCTGACAAACCCGTCCATGCCGGCGGCAAAACAGGCATCCCGGTCCGAGATGAACGCGTTTGCGGTGAGCCCGATGATCGGTGTCGTGTCACCACGGGCGCGAATCTGCCGGGTCGCCTCGAGCCCGTCCATGATCGGCATCTGCATGTCCATCAGGATGTAGTCGAAGCGCTGCCGGGCCGCCGCGGCAAGCGCCGCTGCCCCGTCCGCCGCGATCGTGACGGTGAAGCCGATGCGGTCGAGCAGGCCGCCGGCCACCTGCTGGTTGATGGGGTTGTCCTCGACGAGGAGGACCGAGCCATGCCTCGTCGGGGCCGGACCGTTGGGCTGAATGCGCGGTGGTGGCGACTGCAGTACCGGCAGCGTCGCGGCCTGATTGGCGCAGGGGAGTTCGAACCAGAAGCAACTGCCCTGCCCCGCCGCGCTGACCACGCCGATCTCGCCGCCCATCGCCTCCACGATCCGCTTGCAGATCGCCAGGCCGAGCCCGGTGCCGCCAAAGCGCCGGTTGATGGAGGGGTCGATCTGGGAGAATTCCTGGAACAGCCGCGATTGCATCTCCGGCGCGATGCCGATGCCGGTGTCGCTCACCATGAAGCGCAGCCGCAGGCCGGAACTGCTGGCGCGGTGCTCGGCCTTGACCGTCACTTTGCCGGCTTCGGTGAACTTGATGGCGTTGCCGACCAGGTTGAGCAGCACCTGCCGCAGCCGTCCGGCATCGGTCGCCGCCTCGACATCGGGTACGTTGAAGTCCAGCAGCACACCCTTGGCGCCGGCGCGGGGCGCCAGCAATTGCTGGATCGGCTCGACGAGGTCGGGCAGCCGGAACCGCGAGTACTCGAGTTCGACCCCGCCCGATTCGAGCTTGGAGAAGTCCAGCACGTCGTTGATGACATCGAGCAGGGCGTCGCCCGATTGCCGGATGATGGCCAGCCTGCCGGCCTGGTGCGGGTCGAGCCCGGTGTCGGCCAGCAGTTCGGCCATCCCCAGGATGCCGTTGAGCGGGGTGCGAATCTCGTGGCTCATGGTGGCGAGGAAGGCCGACTTCGCCCGGTTGGCCTGCTCGGCCGCGAACGCGGCGATCCGGTGCTTCTCCGACAGGGCTGCAACCTCGCGCGCCTCGCGCGCCATGATGCGCAACTGCAGGACCAGCAGGGCGATGAGCGCGAGAAAGACCGCCAGCGCGCCGGCGAGGCCCGCCGCCATCTGCAGATACAGGCCCGTCACCTCGGCACGCTCCCCGACCTTCTGGCTGTTGTGCGCCGCGTTGGTGCGCAGAATCAGCTCGCCGGCGAGGTCCTCGATGCGCTTGAAGTGGCCAGCGAGACTGGCCAGCTGCTCGCGCGACGCGCTCTTTGTCGCGGCGATGACGTCGAAGCGAGAAACCACCTCGAGTACGCTGTCGCGGATCGCTGCGAGGCGCGGCGACAGGTCGGTGCTCTGCGAGAAGCGCGCCGCGATCTGCCCTTCTCCGAACATGCCCAGGCGACTGTAGAGAATGTCATAGCGCCGGGTGATCTCGGCGACGTCGGGCGACTCGCGCCCGAGCGATCCGAGGAGCAGCAGCTCGTGCAGCCTCGCCGTCTCGCGCTCCAGCTGGTAGACTGCCCAGACCATGTCCTCCCGTGCCGCGTCGACCGCAGCGCGGGAGCGTTCGTCGAGCGCCTTGAAGATGCCGACGACATTGCCCATCAGCACCAGGATCAACACCAGGAGCACGATCGCTCCGACCCGGATGGGTCGGGCGGACCTGCCGCCGAGGGCGTCGAGAAGGCGACTGGCCGGCACTTTCACTACTTCACTTCGATCGATTTCACCTGCCAGGCCGACCGGCCGTAGTAGGTCTCATTGTTGAGTTCCGGTGCGTCGTCAAACGGGTAGATGACGAAGATCGGCCCCTTGTCGCGCACCGACATTGCCGCGCCATCGAGGCGGGTGGCCAGAAGCACCGGGTAGCGCTCGAAGTCCTCGACCGGGATCTCGGTGACGTAGTCGTTGAGCGCAGTGACCTTGAGGGTGGTTCCGTGCGCGCCCACCGCCTTGAGCAGGTCGACGCCCAGCGGACCCGTGAAGCTGTGCGCGCCGTCGTACCAGGGAGTCGCGGTAACGGTGGTGTGCGTGCCCAGGGCCTCGAGCATGGCGAGGTCGAAGACGGCACCCTCGGCCGCGTTGGTGGTGTCAATGACGCCGGTGACGGTCAGGATGATATCACCGCTCGGAGGGGCCAGTTCGGCGGCCAGCAGGGCGTTCACCGGAGCGACGAACTGGATGGCAAGCAGGGCGGCGCCGAGCGCCTTGAGGAGGGAACGCATGGAAGTACTCCGTTTTGTCTAGGGTGTCAGGCGGCCGCGACGACGCGGCCCGGTTCGTACAGCGCCATGATGGTCGGCCAGCGGCGCTCGAATGCGGCGACGCAATTGGGGTCGAAATGGGAGCCGGCGTTGCGGCCGATCTCCCTGCGGGCATCTTCGATCGGCCAGGCGGGCTTGTAGGGTCGTTCGGTGCACAGCGCATCGAACACGTCGGCGACCGCAACGATCCGGCCCTCGAGCGGGATGTCCTCGCCGCTGAGACCGTCGGGATAACCCAGGCCGTCCCAGCGTTCGTGATGGCTGCGGGCGATCCGCGAGGCGCAGCGAATGAGATCGGAACTGCCATCGGACAGGATGCGGGTGCCGATCGGCACATGCGTGCGCATGACGGCCAGTTCCGCGTCGTCGAGCCTGCCGGGCTTGGACAGGATGGCGTCGGGAATGGCCACCTTGCCGATGTCGTGCAGCGGCGCTGACAGATAGATGATGCGGGACTGTTCCTGCTCGAGCCCCATGCCCTCGGCGATCAGCCTCGCAACCGTGGCGACGCGCGAGATATGGTCGCCGGTGCCGCCGTCGCGGTATTCGAGGGCCCGCGACAGACGCCAGATCACCTCCTCCTCGCGCTCGGTCAGGTGGCGGGTCGCGTTCCCGACTTCGCGCGCCAGCCAGTCGGCCCGGTCGGCCAGGTCGAGCTGCGACTGCCTGAGGTTGAGCAGGTTGGTGATGCGGGCCTTGAGTTCGATCGGATCGATCGGCTTGTTGAGAAAGTCCGTGGCCCCGGCGGTGATGGCGTCGAGCCTTACCTGCCGATCGCTCTCGCCGGTGATCATCACCACCGGCACATGGCGGTAGTCCGGCTGGACCCGTAGCCGCTCGATGAAGGTGCGACCGTCCATCCGCGGCATGGTGAAGTCGACGAGAACGAGGTCGAAGATTTCAGCCCCGGTGGCCGCAAGGGCCTCCAGGGGATCCAGGAAGGCGGCGACGCTGGTGCCGGCCATCCGCTCCACGATACCCTTGAGCACCATCAGATTGGTGCGATTGTCCTCGACGATCAAAATGCGCAATGCGGCCTCCTGGCGTGTGCCTAGGATGCCGATACCCCACCAACGGGCGGTTAAATTCGTCACGAGAACGGAATAATTTCCGTGACGCGAAATTGTCGTCTCGTTAACTCTGCCTACTGCGGCCGGGCCGACCTAGCTTAGGCAAGTCGCCCGTCGCGGATCGAGCTCGCCAGCGGCTCGGGGCGTTCGACGGGGGTGCTGATGGTTACCTGACGCTGCTCCCTGCTGGCCGTCTCGAACGCCTCCATCACCTCGAGCACATGCAGCGCCAGATCGCCCGAGGCGCGGTGCGGCCGCCCGTCGCGGATGGCGAGCGCCATGTCGGCAACGCCGAGCGAGCGGTAGTTGGCGTCGGCGTACGGCTGGTCGCAAGGCGACACCGTCCACTCCCTCTCCGTCGCCGACCGGGTCTTGACCTCGCCACCGAACATGTTGGGATCGGGTACCAGCAGGCTGAGCCTCGAGCCGTAGAGCTCGAACGGCAGATGCGCGTGCCCCGGCACATCGAAGCTCAGGGTCACCTGGATGATCGGCCCGGAGCGGAACTTCAGCAGGCCGGCAACGTGCGTCGATACCTTGACCGGCATCATCTGGCCCTTCCTGGGCTCGGAGTGGATCGGCCGCTCCGCCTGCGGCGTCGCACTCATCGCCATGACGCTGTCCACCGGGCCGAGCAGGTTGACGAGGTCGGTGATGTAGTACGGCCCCATGTCGAGCACCGGCCCGCCGCCGATGTCGTAGTAGAAGGCCGGATCCGGGTGCCAGCGCTCATGTCCGGGACAGGCAAAGAAGGCGGTGCCGCCGACGATGTCGCCGATGGCGCCCGAGTCGATCAGTATCCGCGCCTGCTGGTGTCCGCCACCGAGGAAGGTGTCGGGCGCCGAACCGACCCTCAGCCCCTTCGCCCGCGCGGTGTCGAGCAGCCGCCTGCCCTCGGCGAAGCTGATGCCGAGGGGTTTTTCGCCATAGACATGCTTGCCGGCAGCAACGACCCTGAGACCGACCTCGACATGCGCCCTCGGAATGGTGAGGTTGACCACGATCTCGACACGCGGGTCGGCCAGAAGCGCATCGACGGTGACCGCCGCGAGGCCGAACTCGGCCGCCTTGCGCTCGGCAACTTCGGGTTTCATGTCGGCGACCGCGATGATCTCCAGCACCGGGAAATCCCGCATGGCCTTGAGATACTGGCTGGAGATGTTGCCGCATCCGATGATGCCGATGCCGACGCGACGCTCAGCGCCCATTGCTGTCCTCCGGTTCTGCTCTCTGGAAGGCGCCGCTCCGACCGGGTGCGCCGATTGGGAGCACCATCGCGCCAAAAACGCTGCGGCGCCAGTGGGTGTGAGGTACGTAGCGCAAGGATATTTGTCGAGCCGGGGCACCGATCCTGCTATGAGCGCGCCGATGCTGAACCCCGTACCGCAAAGCTTCGACTACCGGCCGCCGACCGACCCCTGGCTGACGGTGATCCATGCCGACGAGGACATCGTGGTGCTGGACAAGCCCTCGGGGCTGCTCTCGGTCGCCGGCAAGGACCCGGCCCTGGCCGATTGCCTCGAGGCCCGGGTCAAGCAGCGCTGGCCTTCTGCCGCCATGGCGCACCGGCTCGACAAGGACACGTCCGGGGTGCTCGTGATGGCGCTCAACAAGCCCGCGCTGGGCCATGTCGGGCAGGAGTTCGAGCAGCGGCGCGCCAGGAAATCCTATGTGGCGAGAGTCTGGGGCGAGATCGTCGGCGAGCGGGGCCGGATCGACCTGCCGCTCGCCACCGACTGGGAAAACAAGCCACGCCAGCGCGTCGACCGGGAGCGCGGCCGGCCCAGCCAGACCGACTGGATCGTGGAGGGGCGCGAGGCGGGAATCACGCGCGTCCGGCTGTTCCCGCTCACCGGCCGTACCCACCAGTTGCGGGTGCACCTGCTGGAACTGGGCCATCCGATTCTCGGCGCTCCCTTCTATGCCACCGGCGCGGCACTGGCCGCCGCCGACCGGCTGCAGCTGCATGCCGAGGAGCTTGCCTTCAACCACCCGGACGGTCGCTGGGTGTCGTTCCGCGTCCCGGCGCCATTCTGAGCCGTCACGAAAACGTCGGACCGCGGCCCGCATCGTGCCGAAAACCGGCCACTTGCCGCAACTAACGTCCCTCGATCGAGCCGCATCGGGCGAGCGAGCAGGACATGACCGGATGACCAAAGCAGAAACAGAGGCGGCGGCGAGCGCCCTTCGGGGCGCGGGGCGAGAGGCCGGCAACGATGCGGGGCCGCAGACCGACCGGGGCGACACCGCAGCAGAAGCGACCGACGGACCGGACCAACTCGCTTCCGGCATCGCCATGGTGCTGATGGCACTACGCGGCGCCGATGGCGGGGACGACCCGACCGAGGCACCGGACGAACTTGGTCCGGCCGACGCCGTCACCTATCGCCTTCTGGGAGAACTCGACCGCATCTGGCACACCGCCAGTTGAGGCGATCGCGCCCCATCTTGCGCGACGGAACGCAATCGCCTATTGCCTTTGGCTGCTGCACCCGTAGCTCAGCTGGATAGAGCGCTGCCCTCCGAAGGCAGAGGTCACAGATTCGAATTCTGTCGGGTGCGCCAATTATCTCAACACAATCAATAGCTTGAATTTCCCGCTATTCAGGCCGGTTTAGTGTTGCCTTGCCTGGGTAACACCGGGGTAACACAACGTGGTGATTTGGGGATTGCGCCTCAACGACCGTTTTGCGCCAGAATCCGGCGTTTGAGCTATGTTTGACCGCTCGCGGGTGGAGAAGTGCGACCGACCGCCTTCTTCGCCTAGCGAACCCGGCGGCCGTTTTCTTGCGCGGTGGTGCAGCGGCCGAGGTAGTCGCCGAGTTCGACCAGACTGAACTCCTCGATGACCATGTCGAGCGAGAGCGCGGGATCGAGCCGTGAGATGACAAACAGGTGTTCCTCGCCACGGGTTTCGACAAGAAGCCGGTTGCCATAGCGCGTTTGGACGGCGAGCAGCTTTTCAGCTTGACCGTCCGTATGGAACCACCGCTGGTCCAGATCCACTGTGACGCTAGCCAGTCTGCCCCAGCGACTGGTGGTCGTCAGCACCTTGCCCGACCGGTCGATGATCTTGCCGGTATGAGACTGGACAGCGGACACCACGACGAAGTCATGCAGACAGGCATATGCCTGCAGCGGAGAAACCGCCCTCATAGGCAGAAATCCAAGCTACGATATCGGCCCCTTCAGCCTTCATCCCGGCCCACAAGTCTCGCCAGTTGAGATCAAAGCAGATGGCGAGGCCGATGCGGCCGATATCGGTATCGAATACTCCTACCGCGTTGCCAGGCGTCACGCCGCCATCGATCTCGCCCTCGGTTGGATGGCGCTTGGAATAGGTCCCGATTAGGCTGCCATCCCTATCGAAGAGGACTGAGACGTTTCGATCGCTCCGGCCCGCTTGAGGAAGGCACCCGCGACGAGATTCACCCTGTTGGCGCGGGCCCGCTCCGAAAGCGCCGCAAAGGACGGCCCATCGATCGGCTCGGCCACGTCAGCGATGCGCGCACTCGAGAGGCCAGCGGAAGCAAACGTCTCGGGAAGGCAGACAAGATCTGCCTGCTGAGCACCGGCAGCGTCGACCAGTGCCAGACCGCGAGCGAAGGTTCCAGCCGGGTCCGGCTCCGGAGAGGTTGTCAGGCGGCGCAAACGGCCTTCGAAGCGTGGTAAGCGACGTCGTAGCGATGCGTGTGGGCTTTCTCATCTA
>JADJPS010000003.1 GCA_016713105.1 Devosia sp.
GGATGGTCAGCAGGATGCCCAGCACGGCGACGATGACGATGATGGCGGTGCGGATCGGCGAGAATTGCATGTCGGAGCCAGGAGTCCCGTGTGGCGCCCAATGGGCGTGCGAAGCCAATGGCTCCGCGTCTATGTCAGAAATGCGTCAGCCGGCCCCGGGGCCGGCTGATCCTCTACGCGGCCCGGTCAGGACTTGTTGTCGTTGACCGGCGTCGACTTCGAACGCACGTCGGTGATGCCGCCGCGGGTTACCCTGACGCGGGTGCCCTGCGCGATCTCCACCTCGAGATCCTCGCCGTCGACGGCCTTGGTCACCTTGCCCACGAGACCACCTGAGGTGACCACGGTGTCGCCGCGCGTGATGGCGGACAGCATGGCCTGCTGGGCCTTCATGCGCTTCTGCTGCGGGCGGAAGATCAGGAGCCAGAAGATCACCACAAGAAGCAGGATCGGGGCGAACTGGATCAGCAGGTCCCCTGCGCCCATCGAGGGCGCTGCTGCGTCTTGCGCGAAAGCGGGGGTCACGAACATCAAGGTCTCCTTGCTAGATGGCTGTCGGCACGTCGGATGGCCGCTCTGAGGCCCCATATAGGGCGGGTTTCCGGCGTTGGGCAGTCCCACCCGGCAAAATCGGGCGGAATATAGAGGTGGAGCCCAAGGATTGCAAAGGCCTTGCGGCTGCGGCATAACGGTTGCCGATCCGGGAGGTCAAGTCCTTGACGAACGACGTACATTCGGCCGCCATCGCGGCCGCGCTGCAGAGCATTGCGGACAGTCTCGAGGCGCTGGCGCCGGCGGGAATGCCGTCGGGTCCGGCGGTTGGCACCGCCGACGCCTATCACTGGGATGCCGTGGCAGGCACGCTGATGCCTGTGCCCCGCGTGTCGCGAGTCCCTTTCGAGCTGCTCAGGGGCATCGATGACGTCCGCGCCATCCTCCTCGCCAACACCCTGCAGTTCGCGCGGGGGTTCGCCGCCAACAATGCCCTGCTGTGGGGCGCGGGGCATGGGAAAGAGCTCCCTCGTCAAGGCCGTGCATGCGCACGTCAACGGGCTCGGCGAGGCAGCCATCCGTCGGCTGGTGCTCATCGAGATCGCGCGCGAGGACATCGAGGCCCTGCCCCGGCTGATGCGGGTGATTGCCCGGGAGGACGCGCGCTTCATCGTCTTCTGCGACGATCTGAGCTTCGACAAGGACGAAACCAGCTACAAGTCGCTGAAGACCATCCTCGACGGCGGTCTCGAGGGGCGGCCGGAGAACGTCCTGTTCTACGCCACCTCGAACCGGCGTCACCTGATGCCGCGCGACATGGTGGAGAACGAGCGATCGACCGCCATCACCCCCGGCGAGGCGGTCGACGAGAAGGTCTCGCTCAGCGACCGGTTCGGGCTCTGGCTCGGCTTCCACAATTGCGACCAGCCGACCTACCTGGCGATGATCCGCGGCTATTGCGACGAATACGGCATAGCGATCGACGACGAGACGCTGCGCGCCCGCGCCGTCGGGCCGCGTGGCGATCCAGTTCGTCAGGGCACTGGCGGGAGAACAGGGCAAGGCCATCCGATGAAGACCGAACACCGGCTGCGCTGGTCGCATGGCGAGGCCACGGTGCTGGCCAACTCGGCCATGCTCGCCGACTGCACCTTCACTGTCGACAGCAGGCCGTTTGCGCCGTTCGCGCGGGCGCCATGGCTCGGCACGGTGGACGATCCGACCATCACCGGGCACCTGCGGGTCCTCGCCGGCGATTTCGTCGGCCTGCCCTTCGGCTCGGGCCAGGGCTTTCGCAACGCCCCGCCCGAATGGGCCGCCCTCCCCGGCCTGCCTGCCTATCGCTCGACGCACGGCACGGCCGCCGACGGCGACTGGAGCTTCGTCGAGGCGGACGACGGCAACGTGAAGCTCTCGATCGACTATCCAGCGGACAGCGCCGTGGTCCGCATCGAGCGTGAAATCACGCCACGCCCCGACGCGCCGGCGCTGGATTTCGTCATGCGCATCTTCGCGCGGCGCCGCGCCCTCACCTCGGCGGGGCTGCCCGAACTTCCGCCTGCCCGAAACGCCCGGCCGGCTGGAACTGAAGGCGGATTTCGAGTTCGGCCTCACCCATCCCGGCCAGACCGCCATCGACGGCCGGCACGAATTCCAGAGCCTGTCTGCCGTACCAAGGGGTAACGGCACCGTCGACATGGGGCACATCCCGCTCAGCCCGCAGACCGACAAGAACGTGCAGCTCTGCGGCATGAAGGGCCCGCTCACCGCCACCTGGCTCGACGAGGGTCTTGGCATCGAGCTCGACTGGGACCGGGTGCTGCTGCCCTCGCTGATGATCTGGCACACCGACCGCGGCATCGGCGGGCCGCCCTGGTACAACCAGTTCCGCGCCGTCGGACTCGAACCCATCGCCTCGGCCTTCGACCTCGCCACCGAGGTCTCGGCGGCCGCCAACCCGATCAACGCCCGCGGCGTGGCGACGGCGATCAATCTCGATCCGGCAGCGCCGCTGGAGATCAGGCACTCGATCCGGGCGTTTGCGGCAGGGTGATTGAGGGCGTTTGGCGGGTTTCAGGCGCGACCCAAACCTCTTCGCAGCTATGCGGCCAACCATAGTTCATCCGAATGCGCGTATGTGGCACCACCTCGCCAAACCCACCGGCCTACACCTCCCCCTTGATGGGGGAGGCTGGGAGGGGGTGACGACCACACGCGCCAACCGGGCCATTCCCACCGGGTCACCCCGGCGCAGGCCGGGGCCCATCCCCAGATGCATCCCACCCACCGAGCGCGCGGAAAGCCCTGGTCCCGCCCTCCGCCGGGATGACACCCGGTGTGCTGCAACAAATCTATCCCCGCACCCCCGACCCCGCTGTATTCTCCCCCCGTCCGCCGCATCGAAGCGAGATCATGACGAGTGGTTGGTGCGGGGAGGTTGGGTGGGGTGGCAGTCGTGCCGCACCAGGCCCAAGTCTGAGCCGTAGTACCTGACCTTGTCACGGCAGGGACGCGCCGCCGACAATCGCCACGGCCGGAACGACCATCGTCCGGCCAACGCGCCACCTCCCCACAAGGGAGGGGAACTGCCTGCCTGGAAACGTCCGGTGTGGCGACACACCGTGGATCTGGACCGGGGGGATAAGGTTCCGGGGGCGGGCGCAGGCGTCTGGGGACATAACCCCAGCATCCGCTCAGGCCAAGCCCAAAACCCCGATCGGCCGGCGAGGCGTGAGCCTCATCATAACTGCGGACTACCCGCGAGGGGCAAACGCCTCGCCGGTCCCGCTTCATTCTCTCGAGGAGCGAGAATGGTTCTTTGACATCCTCCGGGGCCAACCGCCGCCGGATGCATCGGCTTGTCCGACGGTTTCCACCCACGAAGCGTGCGGAGGCCACCGGGTCACCGCTGAAGACCAAAGAAAGGCCCCGGACGATGCCGGGGCCCTTGCGTCATGCGTGTGCCGCCGTTCAGCTCGCGAGCAGCGGGATCGGGTCGACCGGGGTGGCGCCCTTCCTGAGCTCGAAGTGGAGCTGCGGCTTCGACACCGAGCCGGTCTTGCCGGCGGTGCCGATATTGTCGCCGCGGTTGACCACGGTGCCCTTGGCAACGTTCATGTCCTTGAGATGGGCATAGGCCGAGACGAACCCATTGGGGTGGCGGATCAGGATCAGGTTGCCGTAGCCCTCCACGCCCGAGCCGGCATAGATCACCTGGCCATTCTCCGCCGCGCGGACCGCCGCGCCTTCCGGCGCCTCGATATTGATCCCGGTGCCCTTGGAGTTTGCGAAGTCGGTGATCACCCGACCCGAGATCGGCCAGCGGAACTTGTCGGCGCCAGACAGGACCGGCTCCACCTTCGGCTGCTCCAGCGGCTTGGCGACGGCCACCTCGACCTTGGGCTGCTCGATCACCTTGGGCTTGTCCGCCGGCTTGGCCTCCTTGGCCTCGAGCGGTTCGACCTTGGCCAGCGGCACCTTGGTGTCGGGCGTCAGGGCCGCCACTTCCGTCCGCGCCCCGGCCGGCTTGGCCGGCCCCATCTTGGAGAGCAGGTCGGCGCGACCCGGGATGACGATCTTCTGGCCGACATAGATCTTGTCCGGAGAGGAGAAGCCATTGGCCTGGATGATCGCCTGGGCGGTCACGTTGTAGCGTCGCGCGATGGTGTAGAGGCTTTCGCCGCTCTCGATCACATGGACATAGGCGTCCGAGGGGATGGCGACGAGCGTGTTGCCGGCGGCGGGGGTCGCAAGTTTGGGCGTCGCCGGTACCGGGGTGAGGGGCTGGACAGCGGGCATCATCTGGTTGCTTCCATTGGCTGATGAGGAGAGCACAGGCAGGTCTTCGGACGTTACCGAGCCCAGCGGCTTGAGACTGGCGGGCGCCGGCCCGATGACCGTGGCACCGGAACCGCCCCCGATGTCGTTGGGTGGAACGAAGGTATTTGCCGCCACGGCAACCGGAGCAGTCAGTGTTCTGGGCATCGGCTGCATGACGCCTGGCCTCGCCTGGGCATCGACCGCACCGGTCGTCGTCCTGTCGAAACCGAACCCACCCAGCGAACTGCAGCCGGACAGCGCTGTCGCACCGACGAACAGGCCACACATCGCTGCGACCCTGAACGCCCTACCGGTAACGCGATTACTCATCAGTCCACTCGTACGCAGGTACTCAATGGAGATGACGTTAGGGCGTTAAGGTAAAAACTGACTTAAATGCCGTGCGATTTGCAGGAGGGATTTTTGCCCGGATTCAGGGGACGGTAGGGTTAAGGGATGGGTAACGAATGGATTGCCGATCTGCCGCCCACGGGACATCGATCAAGGGGACGGGAGGGTCGGCGATCCTCGGTGGTTCACAATCTCAGGATCCGCGCCAGACCGCGCGGCGAGACGTCCGCAAGGGCATCCAGCGGAAACCACCTCGCGCCGTGAACCTCCTCCTCCTGCGCCACCAGCGGCAGCGCCGGGTCGGCGATGAACAGGTACTGCAGATCGTGGTGGTAGTGGTCGGTTTCGCGGCGGGCCAGCTTGCCGGGCACTTCGTGGCTGTCGATGACCAGCGGCAGGTCGCCGCCGGCATGCCAGGGGTGGAGCCGGAGCCCCTGCACTGCCGTCTCCTCCACGGCCTCGCGGGCCGCGGACGCCGTAAAGCTCGCGGCGGGTTCGTAGTGTCCACCCGGCTGCAGCCAGCGCCCAATGGTGCGATGGTGGATCAGCAGCACCTGGGCAAGATCGGGCGAGACCACGAAGGCGCTGGTGGTGACGTGACCCGGCATGGTGCCTCGATCGTCGAGCCGGTGTCCGGCCGCGATCTGCCAGCGCAGGAGGGCGAGCCGCTCGTCGGGTTCGCCCAGTTCGGCGCGGTAGCGCTCGACCAGCGGGCCGACCGTGCCGAGGAAATCCCCGATCACCGGACAATCACTTGCCCAGCGTCGACGGCCAGGTGCCGTGCTGCTCGCCCTCGCGGTCGGTGAGGATGAAGCCATGAGCGCCGAAGAAGTCGCGCTGGCCCTGTGTCAGGTTGGCCGTGCCGAGAGCCTGGCGGTAGCTGTCGAAATAGGCGAGCGATGCGGAAAGGCAGATCATCGGGTATTCGCCCAGCGCCGCCTCGGCGACGACCCGGCGCAGCGCCTTGTTGGCATCCTGCATGATCGCCACGAAATCGGGAACCATCAGCAGGTTGGTGCTGCCGCCCTGCACATAGGCAGCCGACATCTGGTCGAGGAAGCGCGAACGGATGATGCAGCCGGCCCGCCAGATCCTGGCGATGGTGGCCAGCGGCAGGTTCCAGCCGAACTCCTCGCTGGCCCTGGCCATCACGGCGAAGCCCTGGGCATAGGAGACGATCTTGCCGGCCAGCAGGGCCTGTTCGAGATCGGCGAGCGTGATGCCGGCCGTGCCGCGCACCGGCTTGCCATAGACCGCTTCGGCCGCAACGCGCTCGTCCTTGCGAGACGAGATCGAGCGGGCGGCGACGGCGCCCTCGATGGCGGTGGCGGGGACGCCCAGTTGCTGGGCAGCGATGGCAGACCAGGCACCGGTGCCCTTCTGTCCGGCCTTGTCGAGAATCAGTTCGACCAGGGGCCTGCCGGTCCGAGGCTCGACGGCGTCGAGCACGTGCCCGGTGATCTCGATCAGGTAGGAGTTGAGCGGACCGTCGTTCCAGTCCCTGAAGACCCTTGCGGCCTCGGCCGGCGCCAGGCCGAGGCCGTCGCGCATCACGCCATAGACCTCGGCGATCATCTGCATGTCGCCATATTCGATGCCGTTGTGGATCATCTTGACGAAATGGCCGGCGCCACCCTCGCCGAGATAGGCGCAGCACGGCTCGCCGTTGAACTTGGCCGAGATCGCCTCGAGGATGGGCTGGGCGTTCCGCCACTGCGCCTCCGGGCCGCCGACCATGATGGACGGGCCATGACGGGCGCCCTCCTCGCCGCCCGAAACGCCGATGCCCAGGAAGCCGATGCCCCTGGACCTGAGGTACTCGAAGCGCCGCTGGCTGTCGGTGTAGAGCGAGTTACCGCATTCGAGGATGGCATCGCCGGGCTCGAGGTGCGGCAGCAACTGCTCGATCATGTCGTCGACCGGCCTGCCGGCCTTGACCATTATGATGATCGAGCGCGGCCGGCGCACCGCCTGGATAAACCCGACGAGATCGGCCTCGGGTACCACCTGGCCGGCGAGCCCCTGCTCCGCGGCGGTCACCAGGAACTGGTCGATGCGGGAGGCGGTGCGATTGTGCACGGCGACGGTGTAGCCCTTTTCCGCGATGTTGAGCGCCAGATTGGAGCCCATCACCGCGAGCCCGATCAGGCCGATATCGGCAGACGCCATCGTTTTCTCCGTCGACAGTTATTGGTTTTCCTTGCGCGGCTTTTTGGCACGTGGCCGGCCCGAACGCCACCCCAAAGCCGCGGCAGGCCGGCACGCAGGCGCATGGGTGTGCACGTGCATCAGACGCCCTTACCAAGCCGTCGCGCATCAATTACGGTGCCGGCGCTTCAGCCTGCGGAGGATGCCGACCTTGGATACGCTTTCATTGTTCAACCTCGCGGGCCGGCGGGCTCTGGTCACCGGCTCGAGTCGCGGCATCGGCTTCGGCATCGCTGCCGCGCTGGCGGGTGCCGGGGCCGAGGTGCTGCTCAATGGTCGGGATCAGGCTGCACTCGGCGCCGCCGCAGCCCGGCTCGCCGCTGATGGAGCGACGGTGCGGGCCCTGGCCTTCGACGTCACCAGCGAGGCGAGCGTCGAAGAGGCGGTTTCCTACGCGGAGACCGAGATCGGTCCGATCGACATCCTCGTCAACAATGCCGGCATCCAGCACCGCGCTCCGCTCGAGGACTTTCCGCTCGAGAAATTCGAACACGTAATGCGCACCAACGTGACCTCCGCCTTCATTGTCGGCCGGGCCGTGGGGCGCGGCATGATCGCGAGGCGTAACGGCAAGATCATCAATATCTGTTCGTTGATGAGCAACCTGGCGCGCCAATCCATCGCGCCCTATGCCGCGAGCAAGGCGGCGATCGCCAACCTCACGCGTGGCATGGCGGTCGACTGGGCCAGACACGGGCTCAATGTCAACGGTATCGCTCCTGGCTACATCAGCACCGAGATGAACGCAGCGTTGCTGGCCAATGCCGAGTTCACCGCATGGGTAGAGAAGCGCACCCCGATGGGTCGCTGGGGCGCCCCGGCGGAGCTGGGCGGCGCTGCCGTATTCCTCGCCTCGGAGGCCGCATCCTTTGTCAACGGACACATCCTCTATGTCGACGGCGCCTTCACAGCCACGGTTTGAGCCGGCGCGCATCATCATCGCGATGGGCGTTGCCTCATCGGGCAAGTCGGCCGTGGGAGCGGCCCTCGGAAGGCGCTTGCACGCCCCTTTTCTTGATGGCGACGGGTACCACCCGCCGGCCAACAAGGAGAAGATGCGCGCCGGCATCCCCTTGACGGACGAGGACCGCTGGCCCTGGCTCGAGACGCTGGCGCGGGCGTTGGCCGATGCGGCCGGACAGAAGGGCGTGGCGGTCGGCGCCTGTTCGGCGCTCAGGCGCACCTACCGGTACTATCTGACCGAGATGGCGGGCGAGCAGATCCTGTTCGCCTTTCTCGACGTCGACATCGAGGTAATCCGCAAGCGGATCGCGGCGCGACAGCACGAGTTCATGAACCCGAGGCTCCTCGACAGCCAGTTCGCGACGCTGGAACGGCCGGGCGATGACGAGAACGTGCTCCGGCTCGATGTCTCCGACCCGGTCGAGGCGATCGCGAGCCGCGTCGTCAAGGAACTCGGACATCTCAAAGCCTTCAAGCGCGGCCAGTAGTCAGAAGCCAAACGAGAACTGGCCGTTGGGCGCGGCGGCGCGCTCGAGCGCCAGCAGCCGCATCTTGGTGCGGACGCCTTCCGGCGAGGAGAAGCCGCCGGTGCGGCCATCGGCAGCGAGCACACGGTGGCAGGGGACGATGAGGGGTATGGGATTGGCGCCCATCGCGGTGCCAACGGCGCGCGACAGGGCCACATCACCGAGCCAGCGGGCGATGGCGCCGTAGGTCGTGGTTTCGCCCCAGCCGAGCGTGCGGATGTACCCATAGATGCGCCTGTTGAGCTCGGGAATACCCGAGAGATCGAGCTCGATATCGGCGAAGTCGTCCCGTGCTCCCTCGGCATAAGCGCGCACACGGCGGGTGAGGTCCGCCATGCCGTTCTGCAGCTCCTCCCCGCACCGGCCGGCCAGCCGTTCCCGCATGATCGTGGGGCCTTCCCCGGGCAGGAGCAGGCGAACGAGCCCCAGCCCGGTCCAGCCGATGCCCATCGTTCCCAGTGCGGTGTCCAGCAGCCGATAGCCCATGCGCGACATGATAACGCGGACCGAGGGCCGACCCAACCCGGTTTCGACCGCCGGCCGAGGCCAGGTCAGATCGGCTCGCTCTCGATCACGAGTTCCCAGTGCTCGCCGATCGCCATCTGGATTTCGGCGGCGACGAAGGACAGCAGGGCGTTGAACTCGGTGCGATCCCGATCGGAGATGCGCCAGGTGCGGTCCCGCGGATCGTCCCCAGTTCACCTGCCGGTCCAGAGCTCGCTGAGGCGCGCGAGCCGCCTCAGCAGGTCAGCGGAGAAACCCAGAATCCCTCCAGTTCAGTGGGAGGCCATCGATGAACAGCGGCGCGAGGCCGTGCCCGACAAGGCCGTAGTCGACGCGCAGCGAGACCCGTTTCATGACAGGTGCTCAGGTCGCGGCGCCGCCCTTGTCCGGAGCGGTACCGCGCCCGCCCATCCACTGCGCTGCCTTTTCCTTGAGTTCGACGAACTTGCGCGACACCCCGGAGATCCGCGCATCCCACTCCGGATCGGGTGATTGCCCGGTGATGGCACGGAAATAGACCTGCATCATGCAGGCAATCGCGAAGGGCTCGATCAGAGCCGCCTTCACCGCCCAGGCGAAGATCAGCGCAAAGACGAAGCCGCCCGCTGCCCAACCGCCGGGGATGAGCCAGACGATCAGCGCCGCTGGGGCAAGCATGACGAGGAAGACGACAAAGGCCAGCAGATAGGTGATGGCCGTGAGCCACGCTGCGTTCTTCAGCATGGTCGGGTAATTCTGGGCGTAGAGACCAGCGCCGTCTGCGCCGACGCCCATGGATTGGTGGCGTTGGTGCGAATGCCGTAAGCGAGGATCACCTCGTCGACGAGACCCACCGAGATGCGCAGGAAGGCGCGGATCAGGCCGACCACATTGGTGAGGCCGGGGATCGGCAGGAACGAGGCAATGCCCTGGACGAGCCCGATGATCGCCCCCAGCACGCCCTTGATGAGCTGATCGACCGCGAACAGCACGTTGGCTTCGACGAAGCGGGCCTTGACGATCTCTGTGGCGTAGCCGATCTGCCCCTGGCCGCTCGGGATCGCCTCGCCGTCGAGCAGCCTGACCAGGACGGCGATGTGTCCCGCCTTGACGATGTAGAGGATGTACTCCCGCAGGAAGAACAGTACGCCGGCGGTCAGGCCGAATCCGATTATGCCGCCCCACAGCGTCGCGCCGGCGCGGAAATCCACATCACCGAAGGCACCGATGCCCCAGCCGACGCCGGCCCCGATGCCGGTTGCGAGGACGAATGCGATCGAGATCGCGGCGTAAACGACGATACGAAGCACAACGAAGGGGAGGGTCCGACCCATCATCCCCAACGCCTGCCCGATGGAAAAATCCCACATCTGTGGTTGCCCTCAGGTAGCCCGCCGCGCAACGACGTTACGGGATTCCACGCGGGGGAGCAATTCGCTCCTCGGTCGTCGAGCCACATCGCCGTCGCCGCCCGCCCCTTGCGAGTCAGCGCAAATCCGTTACCCTGAAGCCTGGACGCATATTGGGGCAAGACGTGACGCAACCAGAGGCCTTGCCGCAATCCAGCGGCACCGGTTCTTGTCGCCAGTTGTTCCCCTGCTCCCCGGTTCGCCGCTGACCGTGAGTTCGTCCCTGGCTGTCCGCCCCTCAATTGTGCGTGTCTCGCAGTTTGCCGCAGTGCTCCTGCTGCTGGCAAAGGCGTGGGTCATGTTCGTTCACCCGCCGGTCGGCGACGAAGCTTATTACTGGCTGTGGGGCCAGAAACTGGACTGGTCCTATTTCGACCACCCTCCGTTCCACGCCTGGCTCCTGGGACTGGTCAGCGTTATCGGATGGTCGCTGCTCTCCCTGCGGCTGCTGGCCTGGGCGACACTACTGGGGACCCTCTGGATCTTCTGGCTGTGGGCGAAACGGATGAGCCCGGGGAGCCCGTCGAACTGGTGGTGGCCCGCCGTCGCGCTCTACCTGGCCTCGCCGCTCTACTTCGCGATGACCAGCATCGTCTTCCACGACCACCTGCTGATCTTCCTTGTTGTGGCAACGGCACATGTCCTGCTCGTTTTCGCCGAGAGGTTTGAGGCCGGCCATCGCGACTTCCGATGGCTGTATGCCGCCGCTGTGCTGCTGGGGCTGGCGGTGCTGACCAAGCACAACGGTGCCCTGCTCGGGCTCGGCATGGCCCTGTTCTTCGTGGCACATAGTGCAGTTCGCCGGGTGTTGAGAACGCCACATCCCTACCGCGCCGCTTTGCTCAGCATTGCGATACAAGCGCCGGTCCTGTGGTGGAACCTCAACGAGAGCTTCGCCTCCTACACGTTCCATATCTCCGAGCGCTGGGGTGGCACGATCCCTCTGGAGTTGCACCCGAACGGCCTGTCCCGCTACGCAGTCTCTGCCCTCCTGTGGGTGTCCCCGTTCGTGTTCCCGGCCATCGCGGGCATGTTCCTCCGGCCTTCGGGAGCGCCCTTCGCCGACCGCGCCCGGGTCCTGGCACTCTGCGTCTTCGGCATATCGACACCGACGACCGGCCTGCTTTCGCTGTTCGTGGACGTCTACTTTTATTGGAACATCGTCGCCTACCCCCTGTTGTTTCCCCTGCTGGCGGGATGGATGCGGCGGACCTGGGTAGTGGCGCTGCACCTCATGTATGGACTCACCCTTGCCGTCCTGCTGGCCGTCAGTTCGGTGGTTCCGATTTCCACGCTGAACGGCCGCTCGGACTGGACCCTCTCATCGAGCTTTGGATGGCCGGAGGTGGCTGCGCGCGTCGAGGCGCTGAAAGGTCTGCATGAGGTGGGCTTCGTCGCGACGACGGGCTACCAGATCGCGGCCGAGTTGGGATACGCCATGAGAGATCCAGATGTGGTCACCATCTCGCCCCGGCATGACCAGTATGACTACTGGTTCCGTCCCGAGGATCATCTCGGCCAGGATGCGCTGATCGTCGGTGATACCCGCTTCGGCGTCGAGTATGTCTCGCGGTACTTCGAGGAACTCGTCCCGCTCGAGCAGGTGCCCTACGAGCGCTTTGGGTATCTCATCTACGAGCCCGCAATCTATCTCGGCAAGCGGTTCCGGATTCCGGCCGACGAATAGCCGAACTGGCTCGCCTCCGCGGGATGGCGGAACTGCGCCCGATGCCTATGGGGCGTGGTCCAGAGGAACATCTCGAGGATCAGGATGTAGACGTGGATTGCGGCGACCGCCGCAGTCAGTATGTCGCCGACCATGCCAGCTTGTCCTCGAATGGCCGCCATCGGGCCCCGTGTCAGTTCGCTTCGCACGCCGCCAACAGCGCGTCGATTGCCGCCTTCGGTCCCTGCAAGGAGAACGTGCGGGCGGGGTAGCGGCCGTCGACGTCGCCGATCTCTAGGCTCCGCCCCGACCGGAGCAGGTCAACGAGCGGCGCATCGACCGGGAAGTCGCCTGCGTGGCGGGCGTCCATTTCCTCGAAGACCATGGGCAGTGTTTGTGTGCCCTGCTCCGTGGCAAAGCGCACCGAAACGGTCTCATCGAGCTCCGCGGAACCGTCCTCCTCGGTCGCGAGGTCGTAACGCATCCAGACCGTGCCCGAGGTGCAGTTCAGCAGCAGCAGCACGTCGCTGCGTTCCGGCGCGCAGGCCCATGTGGTCAGCACGGGGCCGCCCTCGTCGTCCATCATCTCCGTTGACCAGCTGGTGCAGGACTCGGCGGCCTGGGCGGAGGCGCCCGCGCACAGAAGGGCGGCGCAACGCAGGGCGAGCAGCCGGGCTACCAGGGCAAGGCTGCAGTCTCTCATTTGTCGTCTCCCTCAAATGACACTTCGATCCGCTGGAACAGCGGACCCTGCTTCATGGTGTCGAGCCAGCGACGAAACTCCGCGACGCCGGAGAAGCCGGCCCGGCGGGCGTCAGCCTCACTCACATCGTCTGGAGACATTTCGTCGACGCTGCCGATGCGGAGCGTTCCGAGTCTTGTCTTCAGCGTCCCGCCGGCCCTGACAGTCGGTCGCGTCCAGCGGCGGAACTGCAGGGTGATCTCGCCCCGCCTGATCGCCTCGAGAACGTCCAGCTTGAGAAGCATCACGGCCTCCAGAACAACACGCATACCTGGTGCGGGCGGCGGGACTCGAACCCGCACGGGTGTAAGCCCTCCGGATTTTAGGTCCCGTATGTCTACCATTCCATCACGCCCGCGCCGAGGTGGTCTGCCACAGCGGCGGCGAGGCTGACAACCGCTCAATTGACTGGCAGGGTGCCCTCGGAAATCGGGGGGCTCGGTGTGCCGGCAGAACGGGTAGTAGGTGTCCGCATTACGGACGGGCTGGGCAACCAGATGTTCCAGTATGCCGCAGGACTGGCGCTGTCCGAGCGCCTTGGGGCGCGGCTCGTCTGCGATGTCAGTCACTACCGCCGGACGCGCCGCCGGGACCGGCCGCTGGGGCTCGAGCAGTTCGGGATCGCGCTGGCGACCGAGCGGGTTCCACCCTTCAAGCCGGTTCGGCGCCTCGCCGTCGCCCTCGGCCTGCTGCACCGCGGGTTTCGGAAGGCACAGGTGATGCGCCAGCACGAGGGCTTCGATCCGGCTTTTCTCGAGCTGATCGCCCCGGCCGCCCTCGCCGGCTACTTCCAGTCCTGGCTCTACTTCTCCGGCCACGAGGCGAGCGTGCGGAGGGTGTTCGACACGGAGCGCCTGTCCACCGCGAGAACGGCGCGGCTCGAGGACGAGATCCGGGCCGCGAACACCCCGTCGCCGTGCATGTGCGGCGTGGCGACTATCTCGTCGACCAGCAGGCAACTGCGCATTTTGGTGTGCTCGGACCCGACCACTATGCGGCGGCGCGCCAAGCGCTTGAAGCCCGCGTGCCGGCGCCGACCTATTTCCTGTTCTCCGACGAGCCTGAACGAGCCCGGACGGAGTTGGCGACATGGCCGGACCTCAGACCCGTCGCAGGCCTCTCAGGGCCGGAGGACCTCAGGCTGATGTCGCTCTGCCGCCATTTCATCATCGCGAACTCCACCTTCAGCTGGTGGGGGCGTGGCTGGGTGCGGCGCCAGACAAGCTGGTTGTCGGACCTCGCCGGTGGTTCGGACCGGAATACAACCTGCCCGTCGAGATCGACGACCGCTTGCCGCCGGACTGGCTGAGGGTCTAGCCGGCGCGAGCCGCTTCATAGCCGGTCGAACACGTCGGCGGAGAGTTTTCCGGTGCGCAGCAGGTGCTGCACCGCGTAGGTCACCGAAAGCGCGTCATCGAGGGCATCGTGCCCCCTCAGTGGCGGGTGCGCGACGCCGAAATACTCGACCAGCTTGTTGCTCGGCGTGCGGCCGATATCCTCGACCGGCATGCCGGCGGCGAGGACCAGCTTGACCGCGTTGTCGAACCGGGCAGCGGGGATCGGCGGGATCACGCCGGCCACGTAGCAGCTGATCGCCAGCATGTTCAGCTCGTCCTTGCCCCAGGACCAGCAGCGCGCCCCGTGCGCGAAGCGGTCGAACGCGCCGAGCGCTTCGGCCAGCGTCTGGCCCTCGCGATCGATGTCCTCCTCGCTGATATCGGTCAGCTGGATGAAGAAGGCGTCGAGGCCGTATCGGCGACCGTGTCGATCCAGCGGCGTGACGTAGGCGCGGAAGGTGTCGATGATTTCGTAACCGTCCTCCAGCGCGATCCGCGTCGCGCCGACCTGGGCGATGACCGGATCGGGATCGATCGCGGCGCACCAGAACCGGCGCTGCGAACCTTCGAGGCACAGGAACTCGCAGTCGAAGATGACGGCCGATTTCATGGCTTTCCTCCGCAGCATGCGAGGGAAATATGCGACAGTTTGCCTCAGGCCAATCCGACGAAAGTCGGGCCGTCGTCCGTTGCGCCGGAGATCGGCGGCACGTAGGCCACGTCCAGGTCCCAGGGGAAGAATATCCATGTGTCCTGGCTCACCTCGGTGATGAAGGTATCCACCATCTCGCGACCCTTGGGCTTGGCGTAGACAGTGGCGAAATGCGCACCCGGCAGCATGTCGCGCACGACGCGGGCCGTGGCGCCGGTATCGACAAGATCGTCGACGATGAGGATCTTGCCACCGGTCCGCGCCTTCTGCAGCAGTTCGTCGGTGATCGGCTTGAGCACCTTGATGCCGCCCTGGTTCTGGTGGTCGTAGCTCTTGACGGCCACGCTCTCGACCCCGCGGATGTTGAGTTCGCGCGCCACGATGGCAGCCGGCACGAGGCCGCCGCGCGTGATGGCAACGAGCGCATCGAAAGCCCCAGTCCCTGCAGGGCGCCAGGCGAGCGCGCGGCTGTCGCGGTGGAACTGGTCCCAGGTGACGGGAAAGGACTTCTGGCTGGACTGGGTCATCGGATCTCCTTGGCGGCCATATGCCGCGCGCGCATTCAGTACGCCTCGACGGCTTCGGTGAAACCGGCCTTGCGGTGAGCCTCGCCTACCATGGCCTTGACGCGCTCCGCGGCAACCGCAAGCCTGCCCTCGTCGGCGGCACGCAGGACAAGCTCGGTCAGCACCAGGCCCTGCCCCATCTGAGGGTAGCTGCCCATCTTTACGTCGGGGAACTCGGCCTGAATGGCGCCGAACGCGGCGCCGATGCTGCCCTCGCCGACGCGGCACAGGATGGTGATGGACTTGACCTTGCGGCCACCCTTGAGCGTCGGAGCGATGGCCTCGAGCATGGCCCGCATGATCACCGGGACGCCGGCCATGACATGCACGTTGCCGATACGGAAGCCGGGGGCAGCGCTGACCGAGTTGACGATGAGGCTGGCCCCCTCGGGGATCAGGGCCATGCGCAGGCGCGCCTCGTTGACCTCGGTGCCGGTCTGCCGCCAGCGCGCTTCGAGCATGGCGCGGGCCTCGGGGTTGATCGGCAGCGCTACGCCGAAAGCCTTCGCGACCGCATCGGCGGTGATGTCGTCGTGCGTCGGGCCGATGCCACCCGTGGTGAACACGTAGCTGTAGCGTGCCCGCACCGCGTTGATCGCATTGACAATTTCGTCTTCGATGTCGGGCACGACCCGCACTTCGCCGAGGGCGATGCCGAGATCGAGCAGAAATCGGCGACGGCGCCGATGTTCACGTCCTTGGTCCGCCCCGACAGGATTTCGTCGCCGATGACGACGAGAGCGGCGGTGACGGTGTCGGACATGGCTCAGCCCAGGGGGACAGCAAGGCCGATGCATTGCCCAAGGCGCGCGGAAAGGTCAAGCAAGCGCTCGGAGATTGCCACAGTCGCGTCACCGAGATGAACGGAGTTGTGCCCTTTTCTTGACGCCGACGAAGGCTTACCCTTGCCGCCCTGGAATGGAGTCCCCGATGGTCACCTTTGTCGATGCCGAGAACAAGAGCCGTCGCACTTCGGGGGTTATTCCCCTGCATGGCGAGGCGGGGTTCGCCGGCATGCGCAAGGCGGGACGCCTGACTGCGGAAGCACTCGACATGCTGGTCGACGAGGTTCGGCCCGGCGTCACCACGGCGATGCTCGATCGGCTGGCCTATGCGTTCGCGCGCGATCACGGCGCGCTGCCGGCGACGCTGTTCTACAAGGGCTACAGGCACTCGATCTGCACCTCGATCAACCACGTCGTCTGCCACGGCATCCCCGAGGAGCGGCCACTGCGGGAGGGCGACATCGTCAATATCGACCTCACCCTGATCGTCGACGGCTGGTATGGGGACAGTTCGAGGATGTACCCGGTCGGCGAAATCAGCCGCAAGGCCGAGCGGCTGATCGAGGTCACCTACGAGTGCCTCGCCGCCGGCATCGCCGCCGCGCGGCCGGGCAATACCACCGGCGACATCGGCGCGGCCATCCAGACGCATGCGGAAGCGGAACGTACCAGCGTGGTACGCGACTTCGTTGGGCACGGTGTGGGCCAACTGTTCCACGACGAACCCAACATCATGCATTTCGGTGTGCCCGGCACCGGGGTGCCGCTCAAGCCGGGGATGATCTTCACCATCGAGCCGATGATCAACCTGGGGCGGCCACATGTGAAGATTCTTTCGGACGGATGGACGGCGGTGACCCGCGACCGGACGCTGTCGGCGCAGGCCGAGCACTCGATCGGCATCACCGAGACCGGCAACGAGGTATTCACCCTGTCGCCGCGCGGGCTGTTCAACCCGCTCGATGCCCGTCGCTGAGCCATGTCCAAGGGGGAGCCGAAGCCGGGCGGCCTCGATGAAGCCCCTTCCCCGCACTATGCGGGACATCGCGAGCGCGCCCGGCAGAAGTTCCTGCAGGTGGGCGCCGACGCGCTGCAGGACTACGAACTGCTGGAACTGATCCTGCAGATCATCATTCCGCGCAAGGACACCAAGCCGCTGGCCAAGGAACTGCTCGCCAAGTTCGGTTCGTTCTCCGGCGTGTTCGCCGCCCCGCCGATCCGGCTGAGCGAGATCAGGGGGCTCGGCGAGATCTCGGGCACCAACCTCAAGATCATCCAGGCGGCGGCACAGCGTTTCGCCCGCGACCGGGTGGCGCCCGACATGCCGATTCTGAGCTCATGGTCGGCGCTGATCGACTACTGCCGGGCGCAGATGGCGTTCAACGACATCGAGCAGTTCCGCATCCTGTTCCTCGACAAGAAGAACCGGCTGATCGCCGACGAGGTGCAGCAGGCCGGAACCGTCGACCACACGCCGGTCTACCCGCGCGAGGTGATAAAGCGCACCCTCGAACTCAGCGCCTCCGCGCTGATCCTCGTGCACAACCACCCCTCCGGCGACCCGTCGCCGTCGTCCGCCGACGTGCAGATGACGCGCCAGATCAACGATATCGCGCGGCCGCTGGGGATCACGGTGCACGACCACATCATCATCGGCAAGAACGGGCACAGCTCGATGAAGGGCCTGAAGCTGCTTTAGCCCCGGTGCCGAGGGGCGCTACGGCATCGCACGCTTCAGCCGTCCTCGCACGTGGCGAACCGCGGCCATGATGCGAGGACTTGCCTTAAGCCACTGCCTCAGGCGCTGCCAGAGGTAGTGGGCGCCGGCGGCGAGATCGCCGACCGGGCTCAGCGGCACGTAGTGATGGCGGACAGGAACCTGCACGTTGCACCAGTGCCGCTTCTCGTCGGTCAGGCCGGCGCCCATATCGAAGACACGCGTGCCTGTATCGAACACGGTCTGCATGACGCGCAGCAGGCACTGCTTGCCGGGGGAACCAGACTGGATGGCCGGATCGGCGCTCATCGAGGAGATGAGGCAGAACATCCTGTCGCCAACCACGACGTTGTAGCGCACCGCGACAATCTCGCCGTCGAGACGCAGGATGTGCAGCACCACGTCCGTCCCCGACCCGGTCGCGGCGAGGGAAGCGTAGAACGGCCGGATACCGGGACATTCGAATGGATTGTCGATACCCATGTCGCGGAAGCGGGACGCGCGCTGCGCGAACATCGTCTCGAGCACGGCCTGCGCCACCGGACCGTTGCGCTGCTCCTCGAAACCAACCTCGCCCATCGCGGCGAGGCGATCGCCCTGCTGCCGGTCGTGCTTGCGACGCGACTTGTTACGCTGCAAGCGGTCCGCGGCATCGAAGCTCTCGAACTCGGCCCGATAGAGCGTCTCCGCGGCCACGCTCTGGCCCAGTTCGGCGAACAGGTCCACGCCGTCGTGCAGCAGCGTCGGGATCGACTTGAGATAGACGACATCGACATCGACGAGGGGCGCGAGCATCGCCGACCAGAGGGCGGCGCGCCCGACCGAGCCCAGTTCGGCGAGAACGGCCGGATCGACCAGCGGCACGTCGCAGCCTACATGCGGTCCGGCAAAGAAGGAGAGCAGTCGAACGCCATGGGCCCGTCGCCGCAGCAGCGGCAAGAGCGCCACCGGAAAGCCGTTGCGCTCCGCGACGACATAGTACTGGTCCGTCGGCGCGACGCCAAGCGCCGCCACCCAGGACGCGATGAAGGCCCGGCTCTGGGCGGGAGACTGGGCAGGTGCCCGCGCCGCCAGCGCGTCCCAGGCGGCCGCCACGGCCTCGAGATCGTGGACGAGCCGAACCGCGACGGCGCTGGAGGCTCGCGAAGCGGGCATTGCCGCGGTTGAGCTGGCTAGGACAAGCGTCGCCAAGGTTGCACCGTCCTCCAATCGAAGCGTGCGGGCAGTGTCGCCGCACCGCATGAATCGGCTGTTGACATCGGCGTGATGCGCGCCCGCGACGGCGGAATTCGGCGCCGAGGGTTAAGCGGGGCTTACCCGATGGTCTGCAGAACCGGGAATGTCTCCTGGAACCAGTAGGCGATGCGCGTGAACTGACCGGTGAGGAAAAGCACTCCGGTCAGGACAAGCAGCCCGCCCATCACCTTCTCCACCGTCCCCAGGTGCTTCTTGAACCCCGAAAAGAAGGACAGGAACGGCCCGATAGCAATGCCAGCGAGCAGGAACGGCACACCCAGGCCGAGCGAGTAGATGGCGAGCAAGGCGGCGCCGTCGAGCGCGGTTTCCCGCGTCGAGGCGACCGCAAGGATCGAGCCCAGAACCGGGCCGATGCACGGGGTCCAGCCGATGGCGAAGGCAAGACCGAGCAGGAACCCGCCGACCGGCCCACTGGCAGCGCCCGGCCCCTGGTGCCGCAGTTGCCGGTCGAGCAGGCCGATGCGGTAGAGGCCGATGAAATGCAGGCCCATGGCAATGATGAAGATACCGGCAATCGGGGTGAGAATCGGCAGGGCCTGCCGGAAGGCCTGCCCGAGTGCCGTAGCGGTGATGCCGAACAGGATGAAGACGATCGAGAAGCCGGCAATGAAGAAGAGCGAGGTGAAGACGCTCTTCCGCCACAGGGCCCCGGCGCTGGCGCCGTCGGCACGCAACTGGTCGAAGCTCGCGCCGCTCATGTAGGTCAGATAGGGCGGCACCAGAGGCAACACGCAAGGACTGAGGAAGCTCAGAACCCCGGCCCCGAACACCAAGCCCAAGGAAAACCCGTCCATATGGCGCCTCCGGTAGACGGCGCCTGTCATACCGGCTCCGCCGGGCAAAGCAATGCGACAGGGACGCGCTCGCCACCTTGTGACAGATCAAGGAAGGCCAGCAGCCGAGATCGCAATCGGAGCGTTGCAGGCTTGTCCCGCCCACCGATGACCGCTAAGCAGCCCATGACCGTCAGGCTGCCATTGCGAGGCCCCATGTCGTCCCGTCCGATTCGCATCGCCCCATCGATCCTGAGCGCTGACTTCGCACGGCTCGGCGAAGAAATCCGCGCCATCGACCTGGGCGGTGCCGAGGTGATCCACGTCGATGTGATGGATGGGCACTTCGTACCCAACATCAGCATCGGACCGCTTATCGTCTCGGCCATCCGGCCGGTGACCGCCAAGCACATCGACGTGCACCTGATGATCGCCCCGGCCGATCCCTATATCCCCGCCTTCGCCAGGGCCGGCGCAGACACGATCACCGTGCACGCCGAAGCGGGACCGCACCTGCACCGTTCGCTCCAGGCGATCCGGGCGGAAGGCAAACGGGCGGGGGTGGCCATCAACCCCGCGACGCCGGTTTCCGTCCTCGAGCACGTCATCGGCGATATCGACCTGATCCTGGTGATGAGCGTCAATCCGGGCTTCGGCGGGCAGAACTTCATCCCCGAGAGCCTCGACAAGATCCGCCGGGCCCGGGCGCTGATCGGCGGCCGTCCGATCGACCTCGAAGTGGATGGCGGGGTCACCACCCAGAACATCCGCGAACTGGCACTGGCCGGCGCAGATCTCTTCGTTGCCGGCACCTCGGTGTTCAAGGGCAACGACCCCAGCACCTATGCCGGCCGCATCGCCGCCCTCAGAAACGCCGCCTCGACCGTCACCGCGTAACCGAACCGTTACGCGAACAGAAAGCCGCAAGCCGATGATCCCGCGCTACTCCCGTCCCGACATGGTTGGCATCTGGTCACCCGAGACCCGATTCCGCATCTGGTTCGAGATCGAGGCCCATGCCACCACGGCGCTGGCGCAGCTGGGGGTGGTGCCGCAGCAAGCGGCCGAGAGCATCTGGCTCAGGGGAACGAGGCCAACTTCGATATCGAGCGGATCGAAGAAATCGAGCGCACGACCAAGCACGACGTGATCGCGTTCCTCACCCATGTCGCCGAGCTGGTGGGGCCGGACGCGCGGTTCCTGCATCAGGGTATGACCTCCTCGGACGTGCTCGACACCTGCCTGGCGGTACAACTGGCCCGCGCCAGCGACATCCTGGTCGACGACATCGACCGGCTGCTCGCGGCGCTGATGCGGCGCGCCAAGGAGCACAAGTACACCATCACCATCGGCCGCAGCCACGGCATCCACGCCGAGCCGACCACCTTCGGGCTGAAGCTGGCGCAGGCGCACGCCGAGTTCCAGCGGGCGCGGACGCGGCTGATTGCGGCCCGGCACGAGGTCGCCACCTGCGCCATCTCGGGAGCCATCGGCACCTTTGCCAACATCGACCCGCGGGTCGAGTCCTACGTGGCCGAAAAGCTCGGCCTTGCCGTCGAGCCGATCTCGACGCAGGTGATCCCGCGCGACCGGCACGCCATGTTCTTTGCGACGCTGGGCGTCATTGCCTCCTCGATCGAACGGCTGGCGACGGAGATCCGTCACCTGCAGCGCACCGAGGTGCTCGAGGCCGAGGAGTTCTTCTCTCCCGGCCAGAAGGGCTCGTCGGCAATGCCGCACAAGCGCAACCCGGTGCTGAGCGAGAACCTCACCGGGCTCGCCCGACTGGTGCGGGGCATGGTGACCCCGGCGCTCGAGAACGTGGCGCTGTGGCACGAGCGCGACATCTCGCACTCCTCGGTCGAGCGCATGATCGGGCCGGACGCGACGGTGACGCTGGATTTCGCGCTCAACCGGCTGGTCGGGCTGATCGAGAACCTGGTGGTCTATCCCGAGAACATGAAGCGCAACCTCGACCTGCTGGGTGGCCTGCACAACAGCCAGCGCGTCCTGCTGGCGCTGACGCAGGCAGGACTGAGCCGCGAGGATGCCTATGCCGCCGTACAGCGCAACGCCATGCAGGTCTGGCAGGCCAAGGGCGACCGGACCGGCATGTTCGCTTCACTGCTCAAGGCCGATCCGGAGATCTCAGGCGGGCTGTCGCCCGACGAGATCGACGCGATGTTCGACGACTTCTATCACCTCAAGCACGTCGACGCGATTTTCGAACGGGTGTTCGGCCCGGCCCCGTGACCGAACCGCGATAGCGGGCGCCTGCGACGCTCCCGGCGACGCCACGTGCCTGAAGACGGCCCTGCCCTGCCGGATGGCTGCCCGGGCGGCGGCTACTGCTGGCGCCGCTCCTCGTAATCGGTCATCGTCTTGCCGCAGAGTTCCTCGCAGGGGATGCCGTCATTGTCGCCGTCGCGTTTGTGGTGACCACACTGGCGGAAGTAGAAATCGGCTTCGGCGCAACTGCGCATGGCCTTGCAGGTCGGCTCGCGATTGCACGATTGTGCCGAAACGGGCACGACGTTGAGCAGGAGCAGCAACAGGGCTGCGCATACGGTTTTCATCGGTGGCACGATAATGAAGATCAGCGAGGTGGACATCCTGATCCTTCCCGGATTGGGAAACTCCGGACCGGGACACTGGCAGCGGCGCTGGGCCGAACGCTTCTCGACCGGGCGCGTGGTCGAACAGGACGACTGGGACAACCCGGACCTGCGCGACTGGACCGCTAGCATCGTTGAGGCCGTCGAGGCCGCCGACCAGCCCGTGGTGCTGGTGGCGCACTCGCTGGCGGTGTCGGCGCTGGTGCATGCGGCGGCGCGGCTGCCGCAGGGCAAGGTCCGGGGCGCCTTTCTCGTCTCGCCACCCGACCACGAGGGAGCGCCGGTCCCGCGGGCGGCGGCGAGCTTCGGCAATGTGCCGCTCGATCCCCTGCCCTTCCCATCACTGCTGGTCGCCTCGACCAACGATCCGTTGGTCAGCCCGCGCCGTGCCGCAGACATGGCGACGGGATGGGGTTCCGAGCTTCATTTCGCGGGCGAGGCCGGCCACATCAACGTCGCCCCCGGCCACGGTCCTGGCCGGAGGGGCTGCTGATGTTCACCCGGCTGATGCAGCGGATCTGAGGGCTCAGCCCTCGGTGAGGATCTGCTCGCGGGCGACGGCGACGAGTTCGGCCATCTTGTTGCGAATCATGTCGTCGGAGACCGGGGCGCCCTTGGCCTTGATGTCGGACGAGATCTTGCGGAACACGTCCTCGTCGCCGGCTTCCTCGAAATCGGCCGCCACCACCTCGGCCGCGTAGGCGCGCGCGTGCTCCTCGCTCAGCCCCATGTGCTCGGCAGCCCACAGGCCCAGCAGCTTGTTGCGGCGGGCCTCGGCCCGGAACCGCAACTCCGAGTCATGGGCGAACTTGGCTTCCTGGCCCTTTTCGCGATCGTCGAATGCCGACATTGTGCTCTCCGCGTCTGTTGCCCGCTGGCGGGCGCCCTCGTTGCGTTGCACATAGGATGTAAAGGGAGGCAAATCAACGGCCTCCCCGGCGCGTCAAAAGGTCAACGCAATCAAGGATTGCGGCGCAGCGGGGCGGGCACCTGCCGCCCCGGGGCAGACCCGGCGGCTCCGCCGGTCGGCGAAAGGACTTGCATAACCCGCCGCTTGTGGCGCATGAACGCCGCAATTCCCCACCCCATTCGAGCACATGGCAGATCGCATATGAACCGTCGCCGGAAGATTTATGACGGCAAGGCCAAGACCCTGTACGAAGGGCCGGAGCCCGGCACGCTGATCCAGTACTTCAAGGACGACGCCACCGCCGGCAACGGCGCCAAGCACGAGATTCTCGACGGCAAGGGCGTCCTCAACAACCGCATTTCCGAGTTCGTTTTCACCAAGCTGAACACGCTCGGCATTCCGACGCACTTCATTCGCCGGCTGAACATGCGCGAGCAGCTGATCAAGGAAGTCGAGATCATCCCGCTCGAGGTGGTGGTCCGCAATGTCGCGGCCGGTTCGCTGGTGAAGCGCCTCGGGCTCGAGCCGGGCACGCAGCTGCCGCGGCCGATCATCGAGTTCTACTACAAGGACGACGCGCTCGACGACCCGATGGTCTCGGAGGAGCACATCACCGCCTTCGGCTGGGCGACGCCGCAGGAACTCGACGACATCATGGCGCTCGCCATCCGCGTCAACGACTTCCTCACCGGCCTGTTCATGGGCGTCGGCATCCAGCTGGTCGACTTCAAGATCGAGTGCGGCCGGCTCTACGAGGGCGACCTGATGCGCATCGTGCTGGCCGACGAGATCAGCCCGGACAATTGCCGGCTGTGGGACATCAAGACCCGCAACAAGCTCGACAAGGACCGTTTCCGCGAGAACCTCGGCGGCCTCGTCGACGCCTATCGCGAAGTGGCACAGCGGCTCGGCATTCTTGTGGAAACCGACAACGCGTTGACCACCGGGCCGCGACTCGTGCAATGAGCCTTCGGCGGGGCCGGCAGCCCCGCCTCTTTCGGGAAGTTCGATGAAGGCGCGCGTTACCGTCACGCTCAAGTCCGGGGTGCTCGATCCCCAGGGGCAGGCCATCCAGGGCTCACTCCGGAGTCTCGGCTTTGCCGGGGTCGGCGCAGTGCGGCAGGGCAAGGTGTTCGACCTCGACCTCGGCGGTGCCGAGGCGACGCAGGCCGAAGCCGAGGTGCGCGCGATGTGCGAGAAGCTGCTCGCCAATACCGTCATCGAGAACTATTCGATCGAAATCACGCCTTAACACTCACGGGATATGGTGCGGCCGGCTCGCGTAACTGAGCCTGCACCAGTAAAGACCACTCCGATGCTCAAGACGTTCTCGCTTTCCGTCGCCTTCTTCGTTGCGATCGGCCTGCTGTTCGCGGCCTACGCCTCGGTCCCGGTCTGAACCGCCTCCCGCCTCTTCAACGCCACTGTTGAGAGTCGACCCGAAGCTTCGGTTCCGGGGATGACAACACGCGACCGCGCGGCGTAGGGTCACGCCGTTCGGCCGGGGGGCTCATGAAGAAGATCGTCGTCCTCAGCATGCCTGCCTATGGGCACCTGTTGCCCATGCTCGGCCCGATCGCCGAGCTGGTGCGGCGCGGCAACGAGGTCGTGGCCTACAGCTCCCCCGAGTTCGAAACGCTGATCCGCGCCACCGGAGCGGGGTTCGTCGCCTATCCGCGCGCACTCGATGCGATGGATTTCGCGCAGACGCTGAAGACCGGCAACCTGATCGCTGCCTTCGAGAAGCTCCTTGGCGCGACGCCGATCCTCGCCGATTTCGTGCTGCAGCGCCTGCCGGGCGAACGCCCCGACGTGGTGGTGTTCGATTCCTCTGCCTTCTGGGGCTATATCGCGGTCCGCAAGCTCAGGCTGCCGAACGTCTCGGACTCGCCGATCTTCGCATTCGAGCTGATGCGCAACCTGGTCAGCTGGCGCGAGCTGTGGGGACACACCAGGAACTTCGTACCGCGCATGTTCCGGCTGGCGGTGCTGGTCAGCCGGCTGTTCCGCTTCGGGATCGGCAACCTGCCTCATGCCACGCCCATGGTGCCGCTGCGCGGCGAGCGCACCATCATGCTGACCAGCCGGGAACTGCATCCGAAAACGAACCTCGTCAACGACCCGAGCTTCGTGTTCTCCGGTGCCTCGATCGACGCGCGGACGCGACCGGACCCGTTCGACTTCGCGCGCCTCGACGGGCGTCCGCTGATCCTGATCTCGATGGGAACCGTGCAGTTCCTCAATGACCGGTTCTTCCGGCTGTGCATGGACACCTTCGCCGACTACCCGGCACAGTTCCTGCTCGCGGCGGGCCCCGGCAGCGACGTCAACCGGTTCGGGCCGGTCCCGGACAACTTCATCGTGCAGCAGACATTTCCGCAAATGCCGGTGCTCGAGCGCGCGGCGCTGTTCATCACCCATTGCGGGCTGGGGAGCGTGCACGAGACGCTGTGGAACGGCGTGCCGTTCGTGGCCGTGCCGCAGCATTTCGAGCAGTTGCGCAACGCGCTTGCGGCGGAGCGGCACGGCGCCGGCATCATCCTCGATGACGAGTGTTTCGGCCGGCGGATCGAAGGCCCGCAGTTGAGGGCCACCGTAGACAAAGTGCTGGCGGACCCGGCCTATCGGCAGAATGCGGTGCGTATCGGGGAGACCCTCAAGTCGGCCGGCGGCTACCGGAAGGTCGCCGACGTGATCGAATCGATGGCGCGCTGACCCACAGGGTTCAGGCCGCGCTCAACCTCGCGGACGCACTGGTGATATGTGCAGCAGCGGCGGCGGCGCCCTGCGCAGCACGCTCTTTGTCGTTTCGTTCAGGCCGAAGGGCGCAGGTCGGGCGACGCCGCCCGACGGGCCGACAGATCCGCAAGCATCGCTTCGGTTGCGGCCGCACGCGGATCGAGTTCGGCATGCAGTGTCGGCCTGAGCATGCCTGAAACGTCCCGCTCGACCAGCGGGCCCAACATGTAGCGGACATATTTCTTGATCGTCGCGCGCGGCGCCAGATAGGCGCCCAGCCGGCCCTGCGCGAGCCCGAGCGCCTGCACCGCGCGGAACACCGGGCGCCGCCAGACATTGCGGAAGCTGCGGTCGGTGATGTTCTGGCGGACCTCGACGTCGCCGTCCCGCCCGGATCGCGGGAAGAAGCACAGGTGCAGGTTGCGCAGGTCGCAATCCTGCCAGCTTTCGGTGGCGGCGCGATCGAGCCAGCCGGCAAGGTCGTAGCCGGGCCGGAGCACCGGTCTGCCGTGCAGGCGCTGGGTGTTTTCGTGCCAGCTTGCGATCAGCGCGAAATTGTAGAGTTTGGTCGCGGCCGCCGCGACCGGGGTGGTGTAGCCGGTGGCCCTGCCGGCATCGAGGTCGACGCGCGTGGCATGGAGAGAGTGGCCGGAAATGCTCCAGTTGCGCGAATAGGCGCCCGCCATGAGGCGGGTGCGCAGCCTGCGCAGACCTTCGCGATCGTAGATCTCGTCGCCATCGAGGCCGAAGACCCAGACGTCCCGGCCGATATAGGGCTGCACGAAGGCGTTGGTGTGCAGCGCGTTGGCCTCGCTTATCACCCTGATCTTCGGATGGCGCGCCGCCAGCGCCGCGATCCGATCGGGCGTCGAGTCGCGGCTGCGGTTGTCGATGAGCAGCAATTCGTCGCAGAAGTCGATGGCGTTGCCGACCGCCCAGGCGAGGAAATTCTCCTCATCTCGGACGAGCACGATACCGACGATGCGAATGGTCATGGCGATGCCCGGCTGTGGCGCAAGTCGATGAGCCCTAATGGATAAAACCTTAGCTGTTAAGCACGCGGCTTAAGTGTATCTGCAGGCTTGAGGGGATAACCCGGTGACGCTGCCTTATTGTGGGCGCCGAATTGTCCGGAGCCGCCTGATGTCTGCCAGCACCAACCGCCTCGACTGGGTCGATGCAGCCAAGGGCCTGTCGATCATCCTCGTCGTCATGATGCACTCCGCATATGGGGTCGGCGAGGACCTCAATGGTACGGGGATCCTGCACTACGTCATCGGCTGGGCCACGCCGTTCCGGATGCCGGAGTTCTTCCTGATCTCGGGGCTGTTCCTCAGCCAGGTGATCGCGCGGCCCTGGGGCCTGTTCGCCGATCGGCGGATCGTGCACTACCTCTACTTCTATGCCCTGTGGGCGGTGCTGCAGATCGTGTTCAAGGTCGGGCTCGGCACCGGCGACGCGGGCGCCGCCGCCGGCCAGATGCTCGCGGCGATCGTCGAGCCGTACGGCGTGTTGTGGTTCATCTACATGCTGGCGGTGTACTCGCTTGCCGCCAAGCTGCTCTACACACTGAAGGTGCCGCACTGGGCAGCGTTCGCGGGCGCCGCGGCACTGCAGATCTTCCCGGTCGATACCGGCATCTACACCCTCGACCATTTCGCCGCCTACTTCGTCTACTTCTACGCCGGCTATGCCTTCGCGGCGCTGGTATTCCGGGTGGTGGCGTGGGCACAGCGCAATGCCATGCTGGCCGGCTTCGGTCTCCTCGGGTTCTCCGTGCTCTTGGGATTGCTGGTCTTCGGGGGCGATTCCGAGTTGCATCCTCGCGGCATCACCATGGGCTACGCCGCCCTGCCGGTGCTGCACCTGGCCCTGGGCTTCGCCGGATCGCTGGCGGTGTGCGTTGCCGCCGGCCTCCTGGTGCGGCTGCCGCTGATGGGCTGGCTGCGCTGGCTCGGCGAGCACTCGATCGTGGTCTACCTGAGCTTCTCGATCCCGATGGCGGCGAGCCGCACCATCATCCTCAAGACCGGCCTCGTCACCGATACCAGCACGGTCAGCATCATCGTCATGGCCGTCGCCCTGGTGTCGCCGCTGATCCTTTACTGGCTGATCCAGCGCACCGGCTGGGGCCGCTTCCTGTTCGAGCGGCCCTCCTGGGCACACCTGCCCGGCACTCCGGGCAGCCGCAGTGCCGCGCGGCAGGCGGCGATCCAGCCGGCAGAGTGAAATGCGGGGCGGAACACCAGTTCCGCCCTTGCCTTTTCGGGCGGGACTCACCAAAGGATCGGCACCCCAGTGAGGAGTCGCCGATGAAAGCCGCCGTCGTCGTGTTCCCCGGCCTCAACCGAGACCGCGACATGATTGCCGCGCTGACCAAGATCGGCGGCGAGGCCCCTGCAGTGGTCTGGCACAAGGACGCCGAGTTTCCCAAGGTCGATCTCATCGTCATCCCCGGCGGCTTCTCCTACGGCGACTACCTGCGGGCCGGCGCCATCGCGGCCCGCTCGCCGCTGATGGAGACCATCCGCGCGCGGGCCGCGCAGGGGGTACGTGTGCTGGGGGTCTGCAACGGCTTCCAGATCCTCACCGAGGCCCAGTTGCTGCCCGGCGTCCTGATGCGCAACGCCTCGCTGCGCTTCGTCTGCCGGGAGGTGAAGCTCAAGGTCGAAAACGCCGCGACCGACTTCACCCGCGGCTACTCTGCGGGCCAGATCATACGCTGCCCCGTGGCGCACCACGACGGGAACTACTTCGCCGATGCCGAGACTCTTGCCCGGGTCGAAGGCAATGGCCAGGTGGCATTCCGCTATGCCGAGGGCACCAATCCGAACGGCTCGATCAACGACATTGCCGGCGTCTTTAGCGCCGACAGAAACGTGCTCGGCCTGATGCCGCATCCGGAGAACCTGATCGAAGCCGCACATGGCGGAACGGATGGTCGCGCCCTGTTCTCGGCGCTCCTGCAACTGGCTGCCTGAGTTCGGTACCTTGCGTGTTCTGTTGATGCTGGGCGGCCTCGCCGCCGGCCTTGTCGGCCTTGGTATCGATGCCTGGGAGATCTTCCCTTCGGTGATGACGGCAACGCCGGCCAATCCGCTGCCGCGCAGCCTGCCGGATGCGTTCGTCTACTTCTGGACCTACTTCACTCATCTGACCAATCTCGGCCTCCTGGCCATCTACGTCGCCGAACTGACCGGCTGGCGTTGGCTTGGCTGGGGCCGCACGGCAGCGGCGCGCGCGATCGGGGCGAGCTACATCGCGCTGGTCGGCCTGTTCTACCATGTCATGCTGGCGCCGACGCTGCAGATGGAGGGGGCGCTGGCCGTCGCCACCTGGCTGCTGCACTACGCAACACCGGCAGTGTTCCTGCTGTGGTGGCTGGCGTCTCCGCACGGTGCGCTCCGGTTCCGGCGGATTCCGCTGCTGCTGGTGCCCGGCCTCGCCTATGTCGGGTACGTTCTGGGGCGCGGCGCGATGGTCGGCGAGTACCCGTACGACATCCTCGATGCCGGCAAGTTCGGCTATGTGCAGGTGGGGATCGGCACCGGCGTGCTGATCGCCGCAGTGGCCCTGTTCTGCGTTCTGCTGGTGGGCGTGGACGCATGGCTGGCGCGGCGGGCGTTGCCGCGTTCCGGTGCCTGACTTGTTTGTGACAGCAAAACACCCCTAACTGCCCGTCGCGGCGCGACCGGGGGCGGTGTCGACGGGGAGCGGCTGGGATGGCGTTTGGATGGATCAACGACGATCCGGGCTTCGGCGCCGGCTTCGTTCGTATCGCCACTGAGCAGATCGAGAGGGCGCGTGCCGCGGCCGATGGCAACGGCCCCACGGCACGGCGCATCCACGAGGCGCGGCGGCGCTGCAAGAAGCTGCGGGCGCTGCTGCGCGCAGTGCGGCCGGATTTCCCCGGCTACGAACACGAGAACGCCCGAATCCGCGATGCCGCAAGCCGGCTGGCTGAGGCGCGCGATGCCCACGTGATGCAGGAAACGCTCGGCGCCCTGCTGGCCGATCTGGGCTTTGGCGCGACGGCCACGCCGGCCATGCCGGCAGGGGAGGCCGACGCTCGCGAGGTGCTGGCCCGTTTCGGAGACGACATGCGTGACCTGCTGGACCGCGTCCGCGACTGGCCGATCGGCGCAATCCATCATGAAACGATCGAGGCCGGTCTGGTGCTGACCTACAAACGGGGCCGCATCGCGCGACGGGACGCCGGACGCAACCCTACGGACACCAGCTTCCACGAGTGGCGCAAGCTCGGCAAGTACCACTGGTACCAGCTCGAACTGCTGGGGCGCCTCGCACCACACGGCCTTGTGGCGGAGATCGGCGCGGTCAAGGATCTGACCGAGGAGCTCGGCACACACCACGACCTCTGCGTCCTCGAGACAAACCTGCAAGTCGCGGCGGGAGCCGACGCCGACCTGCCGGCAATCCGATCGGCGATCACGGGCCGAAAATCGGAACTCGAGGACCGCATCTGGCAGCTGGGGGACCGCGTCTACGACGAGCGGCCGCGCCGCTTCCGGGCCAGGATCGCCGGCTATCTCAAGCGATGGCCGGATGGGATTTCGGATTGATGGCAATCGAGATCGAACGCAAGTTCCTGATCGCCTCGGAAGGCTGGCGCGCGCTGGTGGTGCGGAGCGAGCGGCTGCGCCAGGGTTATCTCGCCTCCGGCAGCGGGGTGACGGTGCGGGTGAGGACGGTGGACGACCGGCAGGCGTTTCTCACCATCAAGGGCGGCGGCTCGGCGCTCGCCCGGGCCGAGTTCGAGTACGAGATCCCCGTCGCCGAGGGGCGGCAACTGCTCGGCTTCTGCCTCGGGACCGAGATCGAGAAACTGCGCCACGGGCTCGACTTCCCGGGCGGCGCCTGGGTGGTGGACGAATTCGGCGGCCGCCACGCGGGCCTCAGGGTTGCCGAAGTGGAGCTTGCGACCCCCAATGCCGTCCTGCCCTGGGCGGAGTGGCTCGGCGCAGAGGTGACGGGGCAGCCGCAGTACTACAATTCGAGCCTCTCGATGCTGCCGGGCGCCGGCGAGATCTAGCCGCAGGCCTCGACAATTCGGTTCATCGCCGACGCTGCGGGTGTTGCCGGCCGGCGGGCCTTGGTATAGCGGGCAGGCGCAACGGAGTCGCAGCCCGCATGAGCTTCAACAACCACGTCGTCATCACGCCGCAACTGGTCGCCGACCATGGCCTCAAGCTCGACGAATACCAGAAGATCCTCAAGCTCATCGGCCGGGCGCCGACCTACACCGAACTCGGCATCTTCTCGGCAATGTGGAACGAGCACTGCTCGTACAAGAGCTCGAAGAAGTGGCTGCGCACGCTCCCCACCACCGGCCAGTTGGTGATCCAGGGTCCGGGCGAGAATGCCGGCGTCGTCGATATCGGCGACGGCCAGGCGGTGGTGTTCAAGATGGAGAGCCACAACCACCCGAGCTACATCGAGCCCTACCAGGGGGCGGCGACCGGCGTCGGCGGCATCCTGCGCGACGTGTTCACCATGGGCGCGCGGCCGGTGGCGGTGATGAACGCGCTGCGCTTCGGCGCGCCGGAGCACGAAAAGACCAGGCATCTGGTCTCCGGCGTGGTTGCCGGCATCGGCGGCTACGGCAATTCCTTCGGCGTGCCGACGGTGGGCGGCGAGGTGGAGTTCGACGCCCGCTACAACGGCAACATCCTCGTCAACGCCTTCGCGGCCGGCCTCGCCGATACCGACAAGATCTTCTATTCCAAGGCCCGCGGCGTCGGGCAGCCGGTGGTCTATCTCGGCGCCAAGACCGGGCGTGACGGCGTCGGCGGCGCCACCATGGCGTCGGCCGAGTTCGGCGACGAGATCGAGGAGAAGCGCCCGACCGTGCAGGTCGGCGACCCGTTCACCGAAAAGCGCCTGCTGGAAGCCTGCCTCGAACTGATGGCGACCGGCGCGGTGATCGCCATCCAGGACATGGGGGCCGCCGGGCTCACCAGTTCCTCGGTCGAGATGGGCGCCAAGGGCGACCTCGGCATCGAACTCGACCTCGACCAGGTGCCGACCCGCGAGGACGGCATGACACCGTACGAGATGATGCTCAGCGAAAGCCAGGAGCGCATGCTCATGGTACTGCACCCGGAAAAGGAAGCCGAGGCCCGCGCCGTCTTCGACAAGTGGGAGCTGGATTTCGCCACGGTCGGCCGGACCACCGACGATCTGCGGTTCCGGGTGCTGTGGAAGGGCGAGGAAGTCGCCAACCTGCCGATCAAGGATCTCGGCGACCAGGCGCCGGAATACGACCGGCCGTGGAGCGTGCCGGGAATGCCGAGGCCGCTCGACCCCGACGACATCCCGCAGATGGATCTCGCCGACGCCCTGCTCCGCCTGCTGGCCTCGCCGGCGCTGAGTTCGCGTCGGTGGGTCTATGAGCAGTACGACACGCTGATCCAGGGCAATACGGTGCAGCGTCCGGGCGGCGATGCCGGCGTCATCCGGGTCGAGGGGCATGCCACCAAGGCGCTGGCATTCTCCTCGGACGTCACGCCGCGCTACTGCGAGGCCGATCCCTACGAGGGTGGCAAGCAGGCGGTGGCGGAGTGTTGGCGTAACCTCACGGCTACCGGTGCCGATCCGATCGCGGCGACCGACAACCTCAATTTCGGCAATCCCGAGCGACCGGAGATCATGGGGCAACTGGTCCATGCCATCAAGGGCATCGGCGAGGCCTGCCGGGCGCTGCACTTCCCGATCGTGTCGGGCAACGTGTCCCTCTACAACGAGACCAACGGGCGCGGCATCATGCCAACCCCGACCATTGGCGGCGTCGGGCTGATCCCGGACTGGTCGAAGATGGCGCGCGCCGCCTTCGCCGCCGAAGGCGAGGCGATCCTGCTGTTCGGGGCGCCGGACTGGTGGGGCACGCACCTGGGACAGTCGGTGTACCTGGCGCAGCTGTTCGGCCGCAGGGACGGCACGCCGCCACCCGTCGACCTCGATCACGAGAGAAAGGTCGGCGACCTCGTCCGCATCCTGATCCGCGACGGCGTCGCGACAGCGGTGCACGACCTCTCCGATGGCGGCCTGGCAGTGGGGCTGGCCGAAATGGCGATGGCCTCGGGCATCGGCGCGACCATCAACCAGCTCGACGGCGGCGACCCGATCCCGCTGTTCTTCGGCGAGGACCAGGGACGCTATCTCGTCACCATGCAGCGCGACGCGCTCGAGACGTTCTACGACGAGGTCTATCCGTACGCGGGGGTGTTCGCGCCATGGATCGGCAATACCGGCGGCACGACGCTGACGCTGGGCGAGGCCCGGCCGGTGCCGCTCACGGAGCTGAGGGCGGCGTACGAGGGCTGGTTCCCGGAGTACATGAAGGGCGAGATCAGCTGAGGCGGGCTCTCCGTCAACTTGAGGTCCACTCGCGCTCCGTGAGGGGTTTCAGCAGCGCGGGTGGATCCCGGCCTTCGCCGGGATGACATCACGTCCTGGCAAGGCCGATGCCCGATGCCATTTCCGTGAACGGGTGTAACACCGGAGCGCCGGAGCACGTATATCATGGCGTATTCCAAAGCATGGAGAGCATCATGACGACCACTACCGAGCGGGCAGTCCTCGCTGGCGGGTGCTTCTGGGGCGCGCAGGAACTGCTGCGCCACAAGGACGGGATCATCTCCACCCGGGTGGGCTACTCTGGCGACGACGGCTTCGCCAACGCCACCTATCGCAGCCACGGCAGGCATGCCGAGGCGGTGGAGATCATCTTCGACCCCGGCCGGATCACGTATCGCGACATCCTCGAGTTCTTCTTCCAGATCCACGACCCGACGACGAGGAACCGGCAAGGCAATGATGTCGGCACCGCCTATCGTTCTGCCATCTTCTACGTGACGCCCGAGCAGAAGGCCGTTGCCGAGGATACCATCAAGGATGTCAATGCCTCGGGCCTGTGGCCCGGCAAGGTGGTGACCGAGGTGACGCCGGTCGGCCCGTTCTGGGAGGCCGAGCCCGAGCACCAGGACTACCTGCAGCGCATCCCCAACGGCTACACCTGCCACTGGGTGCGGCCGAACTGGAAGCTGCCCAGGCGTCACGCAGCGTAGGCTTCCGCGCCATGAGGTCGGACAGGCGTCGGGCAACCGGCGCCTGTCTTGCGTTCGTACGGCACGAGCCGCATATCTTGGCCACCACCTACGATTCAGGAGATTTGCCATGGGCATGGCCGCGCACGAGATCGAAAGACGCATCATCGCCGCGATCCCCGACGCCCGAGTGGAAATCCGCGACCTTGCCGGCGACGGCGACCACTACGCCGCCACGGTGATCTCCGAGCAGTTCCGTGGCAAGACCCGGGTGCAGCAGCACCAGATGGTCAACGCCGCCTTCGGCGCCGACATGGGCACGGTGCTGCATTCGCTGGCGCTGCAGACCAAGGCGCCGGACTGAGGCTGGTGCGGGGGCTCGCCTTTCTGCTGCTGATCCTCGCCATTGCCGGCACGGCACTGGGCGGCGCGGGCATCGCCTTCTCGTTTTTCGAGGATCAGGCGTTTCTCGTCCCCAGCCTGGCGCTGCTCGTCGTGCCCTGGGTCATCTGGCTGCCTGTACAGCGCCGCTCCACCACCGAAGGCAGGGCCGCCTTCGAAGCAGCGCTGCACACGCTCGAGCCTGAGACCGCCAACTGGTACGATGGCTCGGGGCTGGCGCTCGACCGCGCCCACGGCAAGCTGCTGGTCGGCAGCCGCGGCGCGGTGGCGGTTCATGCGTTCGGCGACCTCACCGAAGTCGAGTTCGTCCCCGAGAGCGCCGGGTCGGTATCGGCGGCCGGCATGAGCAACGCGGGCGTCGTCGGGGTCATCCTCGCGCTGTTCGCCATCGGCTCGGCAACGGCCGGCCATCTCGGCGGCGGCCTGTTCCTCACCCTGGCCGGGCGGAAATGGCAGGTTGCCGGCATCGGCAAGGACGAAGCCGAGCTATGGATCGAGGCACTGAAGCCGGTCGCGCCGCAGGCCGTGTTCAAGGAGCAGGGATGACCCGTACTGTCCTCTTCGACGTCGACGGCGTGCTCGTCCACGGCTATCACGCCAAGCCGGAAAAGCAGGTGAAGTGGGACGCCACCATGCTCGCGGACATGGGCGTCGATCCGGACCGTTTCCGGCAGGAGTTCATCTACGACATCTTCATCAAGAAGGTGATCGTGGGACAGATGTCGCTGCTGGAGGCGCTGGACCGGACCCTGCCCGGGCTCGGCTATCGAGGGCCGTCCATGGCTTTCGTCGGATACTGGCTGAGCCGTGACAGCAACGTGAACACCCCGCTGCTCGACGTGGTCCGCCGGCTGAAGGCCAGCGGCGCCCGTCTCTTCATCGCAACGAACCAGGAGCACATGCGGGCACAATGGCTCTGGCAGCAGCTGAAGTTCGGCGAGGTCTTCGAGGATATCTTTCACTCCGCAAGGGTCGGCGCGATGAAGCCGAACAAGCCCTATTTCGACTGGATCAGCAACCGCATCGGCCCGCAGTCCGAGCCCCCGCTGTTCTTCGACGACAGCGACGATGTGGTGAAGGGCGCGCGCGGCTATGGCTGGGAGGCGGTGCAATATGACGAGCTGGAGGACGTGACCAAACACCCGTGGGTCGCGGAGCGGCTGAGGTGAATTGGGAAATACGTCCCCTGCGGCCGGGGGACGGTGGAGAGCTGGCACGCCTGCATCGGCGGGCCATCCTGGCAACTCCGCTGCAGTACTACACCGCCGAGCAACTGCAGAGCTGGGCGGAAGGGCTTCGACCCGAAGGCTATTCCGTCGCGCCGGGTGGACATTTCGACATCGCCGCCGCCAGGGATGTTGTCGCCTTCTGCGATCAGGCGGGCGACGAGGTGCGCGGCCTCTATGTCGACCCCGACTGGCACGGCCGCGGCATCGGCTCGGCGCTGATGCGGCTTGCCGAGCAGCGCATGATGGCGGCCGGCGTGCAGGTGGCAAGGGTGCACGCCGCGCTGTCCTCGCAGAGCTTTTATGAGCACTGCGGCTACCGAGTGACGGAACTGACCGAGCACCCGACGCGCGGCGGGCTCGTTCTTCCCAGCGTACGACTGCACAAACCCATCGGCTGATGCCGATGATGGCCTCGACACTGCCACTTCGCAGGATTATCTAGACGCACACGGCCGGCCATCCCCCGGCGACATGAAAGGCAGGACCCCATGAGCGACATCAATGCGCTGATCGACCAGCAGGTGAAGAGCAACGACGTGTTCCTCTACATGAAGGGCACGCCGGATTTTCCGATGTGCGGCTTCTCCGGCCGCGTCGTGCAGATCCTCAACTACCTCGGCATCGACTATTCGAGCGCCAACGTGCTCGAGAACCAGGACCTGCGCGAGGGCATCAAGGCCTACGCGAACTGGCCGACCATCCCGCAGCTCTACGTCAAGGGCGAGTTCATCGGCGGCGCCGACATCGTCACGGAGATGTTCCAGGCGGGCGAATTGCAGAGCCACCTCGCCGACAAGGGCGTCGCCGTCAAGCAGAGCGCCTGAAGGCCGCCCGGCTGCCGGCCGAACGTTTCGAGGGGCGTCCCGCAGGGCGCCCTTGCCGTTTCGAGATGGAGCGTCGCTCGGGCCGTCGCTCACCCGGTGATCAGTCCGCGTTATGGCTGGCATCACCGATATGCGTTTTGCGGCGGTACCTGGGCAGTGTAGGTACACGGTCTACAGCTCGCCACGAGTCCCGACATGTCGACCTTCTCCGCTTCCCGTTCCGTCGCCGTGCCCCTGCTGGGGCTGATCGCTGCCGGCTGCCTGGTCGCCGCAGTGACCAACGGTATCCGCACGAGCCTGGGCCTGTTCACCCTGCCGATGACGGGCGAACTCGGAATCAGCCGCGAGGCCTGGGGCATGGCGATGGCGATCCAGAACCTCGCCTGGGGCATCGCACAGCCGTTTGCCGGAGGCTTTGCCGACCGCTACGGCACGGCCAAGGTGGTCGTCGCCGGGCTGGTGATCTACGCGCTGGGCATGTTCCTGATGTCGATCCCGGAAGCCGGACCGATCCTCAACCTCACCGCCGGGGTGATCGTCGGGGTCGGCATCGCCACCTCCTCGTTCTCGATCGTCATGGCGGCCTTCGGGCGGAACGTGCCGCAGGAGAAGCGCAGCCTGATCTTCGGCATCGCCACTGCTGCGTCCTCGTTCGGCCAGTTCGCTTTCGCGCCGATCGGCCAGGGCTTCATCAGCGCCTTCGGCTGGCAGACTACGCTGATCTATTTCGCGGCGATCCTGGCCCTGATCATCCCCCTTACCTACGCCCTTCGCGGCAAGGCCGCGAGCATGGCGGGCCAGGCCGACCTCAGGTTCATGCAGGCACTCAGCCGGGCCTGGGGCTACGGCTCGTACCGGCTGCTGGTGATCGGCTTCTTCGTGTGCGGCTTCCACATCGCATTCATCAACGTCCACATGCCGGCCTATCTGGTGCAGTGCGGACTGCCGCCGGAGGCCGGCAGCTGGTCGATCGCCATCATCGGGCTGTTCAACATCGCCGGGTCGCTGCTCTCGGGCTATCTCGGTGGCCGGCTGCCCAAGCAGATGCTGCTGGCAACGATCTACTTCAGCAGAGCAGTGGCCATCGGCCTGTTCGTGCTGTTTCCGGTGACCGAGGTCAGCGCCTACATGTTCGCAGCGGTGATCGGCCTGCTGTGGCTCTCGACCGTGCCGCTCACGGCGGGCCTCGTCAGCCTGTTCTTCGGGGCGCGCTACATGGGGATGCTCTACGGCGTGGCGTTCCTCAGCCACCAGGTCGGCTCGTTCCTCGGCGTGTGGCTGGGTGGCTTCGCCTACGATCACACAGGTTCCTACAGCATCGTGTGGTACCTGGGCATCCTGCTCGGACTCGGCTCGGCGGCGATCCATCTGCCGATCCGGGAAAGGACCGACCAGTCGTTCGCCGTGAGTGCCGCTGCGTAACGTTAGCATTGAAACTATTTGACGGCTGCGGGTTGCCAAAACCGGCCGACCGGCGCATGTTTGCGGCTCCTTGAGCCGCCTCCCGGCCTCCTGAGTTCATCATGACCTCTTCATCCAGTCCCGCGCGGGAGTTGTCCCGCGTCGAATTCATTGGCCTTGTCGCGGGGTTGATGGCGCTCAACGCACTCGCCATCGACGTCATGCTGCCCGCCCTGCCCTACATGGGTGAGGCGCTCGGCGTCAGCCAAGAGAACGAGCGGCAGTTCGTCGTCGGCGTCTACATGCTGGGCTTTGGGCTCGCGCAACTGGCCTTCGGGCCGCTGACCGACCGGTACGGGCGTCGCGGACCACTGCTCGCCGGCCTGCTGGTGTATCTGCTGTGCGCGTTCGCAGCGACCTTCGCGCCGGATTTCGGCGTGCTGCTGGCACTGCGGTTCGTGCAGGGCATGGGTGCCGCCGGCACGCGCGTCATTGCCACAGCCGTGGTGCGCGATCGCTACTCGGGCCGCGAGATGGCGGAAATCATGTCGCTCACCTTCATGGTGTTCATGGCGATCCCGATCATCGCGCCCGGGATCGGACAGGTCATCCTGCTGACCGGCCCATGGCAGTACATCTTCCTGTTCATGACCGGGCTGGCGCTGGCCATCACGCTGTGGGCATTCTTCCGCCTGCCCGAGACACTGCGTCCGGAAAAGCGCCGGCCGCTGAGCTTCGGCTCGGTTGTCGAGGGCTTCCGCATCGTCCTCACCAATCGGGTAGCGCTGTTCTACGGCCTTGCCGGCACGTTCCTGTTCGGCGCCATGTTCGGGTTCATTTCGGCCAGTCAGCAGATCTTCGTCGAGATCTACGGGCTCGGTCCGCTGTTTCCGGTGGCCTTTGCCGCCATGGCGGGCCTGATTGCGGTGGCGCAGTTCGTCAATTCCCGGGTCGTGAAGCACTTCGGCATGCGCCGACTGAGCCACTTCGCCATCCTCGTCTATGTCGCGTTCAGCGCCACCTGGCTGCTACTGGCGCTGCTCGGCCCGGTGCCATTCCCACTGTTCTTCGGCCTGTTCCTCGTCATCCAGTGGATGTTCGGCTGGGCGGCCTCGAACATGAACTCGCTGTCGATGGAGCCCCTGGGGGCCGTCGCCGGCACCGCCGCCTCGGTGTTCGGCTTCACCCAGACGGTGGGCGGAGCGCTGCTCGGCACCTATATCGGCCAGCACTTCGACGGCACACTGGTGCCGAACGCGATGGGCTATGTGGTCATGGGGGCGCTGGTGCTGGGCTGTATCCTGATCGCCGAGAGGGGCCGCCTGTTCGGCGTCAGCCCGCAATACGCCGCGACCAGCGGCAGTCGACACTGAGGCAGGCGGGCCGAGCCGCCGGATCGGGCATCAGCCGTACTTGCGGGCCACGAAGATGGTCCAGCCCAGCACGGGGCGTATCTCGCGCTGATAGTGCAACCAGTCCTGCCGGCTCTTGCTTAGCACCTCGGCATGGTCGGGATGGTCGGGGTGCTCGCGCGCCCAGGTGAGCGTGGCGTGGCGGTGATGGCTGGCGTATCGCTCGAAATCGGCATCCGAGGCGCTGATCGTGGCCGACACCTCGGCATCGTGCCGATCGATGACGCCGATCATGCCGATGGTGTCGAGTGGCAGCACCTGCCCCCTGCTGACCACCGGGGGATGGCGAAGCGTGATATCGCCGAGCACGATGGTGCCGCCTGGCCTGGCGGCGGCGATCATCCAGTCGAGGGTGGCAGGAATGTCGCCGATGGCAAACGAGGCCCCGAGGCAGAGCACGATATCGTAGGAGGCGGGCTCGACCCGGAATCCCTTAACCGACGTGCTGTGGAAGGTGAGCCGGCCGCGCGCCGGAGGCTTGCGCCGCGCCACTTCGAGGAAGCGCGGGTTGATTTCGATACCGACACCCTCGATGGCATGGCGATCGGCCCATTGCCGCATCAGCCAGGCCTTGCCGCAGCCTATATCGAGCACGCTGAGCCCGTCGCGGATATCGCAATAGTCGTCGAGCAGCCTGAGCTTGCGGTCAGTAATCGGGTTCTGGATCTCGATATCGCGTTCCGCGATCGCCCAGTAGTTCAAGGGGTCCATGCCGTGCCTCCCGCCACAGGTGGACCGCCACTATAGCGCAAACACCTCGCGGCGCAGCAGGTGCCAGGCGTCGGGATCGGTGGCGACGATCAAGCCGCCTGCCCGGTGCTGCGGCAGGTAGCGGGAACCATCGAAGCGGCGGACATACCCGCCGGCCTCCTCCGCGATCAGCGTGCCACCAAGGTGATCCCACGGCATCAGCTTGTTGTAGGCGACGAAGTGGCAGTGCCCGGAGGCGAAGGTGCGGTAGTCGTGCCCGGCAACGCGGTAGTTTGCCGCGACGCGTACCTTGGCGAGGTTGGCCAGCAACTCGGCCTTGCCCTCTGCGGGCATGAAGGTGATCGAGACATGCCCCACCATCTGGCCGAGCGCCGGGGCCGTCGCCACTGCGAGGCGAATGGCATCCCCGTCGGGGCGCAGGAGCCAGGCCCCACCGCCCTTCTCGGCCACGACCCAGTCATCGCCCATCGGATCGTAGATGATGCCGGCGACGGTTTCACCCTTCCGCACCACCGCCGCCATGGTGGCGAACAGCGGCAGTCCGGCGGCGAAATTGGCGGTGCCGTCGACGGGGTCGACGATCACGGCGAGTTCGGCGGCGTCCAGTTCGTCGAGCAGTTCCGGGCGCGCCGCGACCGATTCCTCGCCGACGAACAGGGCCTCGGGCGAGGCTGCGGCGAATTCCGCCTTGATCATCCGCTCGGCGGCCTCATCGGCCTCGGTGACGAGGTCGATGGCCTCGGTCTTCTGCTTGACCGATCCCGACTCGAGGCGGCGAAAGCGCGGCAGGATCTCAGCCCGCGCGGCATCGCGCAGGATGGTCGAGAGACGATCGAGATCGAGTGCAGTCATGGAGCGGGCTTTCCGAGCGCCAGGAAGTCGAACAGCTTGGGGTCGAGCAGGTGGCTGGGGTTGATATTGCCGAGGGCGCGGATCATCACGTCCTTGCGGCCGGGCATGCGCTTTTCGATGTCGTTGAGCATGGCCTTCATGGCGTTGCGCTCGAGCCCCTCCTGGCTGCCGCACAGGTCGCAGGGGATGATCGGGAAAGCCATGTGCTGGGCAAACCTCTCGAGGTCGGGCTCGGCGCAGTAGATCATCGGCCGCAGCACCTCGATGTCGCCCTCGTCGTTCAGGAGGCGCGGCGGCATGGCGGCGAGCTTGCCGCCATGGAACAGGTTCATGAAGAAGGTCTCGAGGCTGTCCTCGCGGTGATGGCCGAGCACCAGCGCCGAACAGCCCTCCTCGCGGGCGATGCGATAGAGGTTGCCGCGCCGCAGTCGCGAGCAGAGCGAACAGTAGGTGGCGCCCTGGGGCAGCTTGTCGGTGACGATCGAGTAGGTGTCCTGGTACTCGATGCGGTGTTCGATGCCGTTCGCGTTCAGCCACTCGGGCAGGATGTGCTTGGGGAAATTCGGCTGGCCCTGGTCGAGGTTGCAGGCCAGGAGCTCCACCGGCAGCAGGCCGCGCCACTTGAGATCGAGCAGCAGCGCCAGCAGGCCATAGCTGTCCTTTCCGCCGGAAATCGCCACCAGCCAGCGATCCCCCGCCCGGGCCATCCCGAACTTGTCGATCGCCTCGCGCACATTGCGGATGAGGCGCTTCCTCAGCTTGTTGAACTCGACCGAACGGGGCGCCTGCGCAAACAGGGGATGGGCGCCTGCGAGTTCCTCGGCGTTTTCTTCGATCTGGGGGGTGGGGGCGATCTCGTTCATGGCCCCGCTGTAGCAAAAGCGACGCCTTACCGGAAGCTTGCGGGCAGCTTAACTCGGGGCAGGACGCGATGCAGTTCCTTGCAGGTCGCGAAGTTAGTCAGTTACATGACAGCGATATCCGGAGTTCCAGGGAGTCGGCCTTGTTCCGCTCGTTCTTTCCCAATCCACGGTTGTTCTTTTCGGCCGCCGCTATCTGGACGGCATTCTGCATGACGGTCTGGTTCACCATCGGCCCGACGCTGCAGAGCGTCCTGAGCCTCGGGCCCGTGCTGGGGGTGGCGCCGACCGAGGCGCAGCCGGACCCCTTCTTCAGCTCCGACAAGGTCTGGCTGTACCAGTACATCCTGCTTGCCGGCTACCTGTTCTGCCTCCCCTGGTACTGGATCGGCGGCAATCGCCGCTGGTTCTGGTGGAGCGTGGTGGGCTCGGTGACCATTGTCGAGGTGGTCTACTTCAACGTGCAGGTGAGCGCCTGGCTCAACGACTGGTACGGCACGTTCTACAACCTGATCCAGACGGCGCTGACCACACCCAACAGCGTGACGCTCGATCAGTTCCTCAGCGAAATGGCGACCGTCGCCTATGTGCTGATCCCCAACATCACGGTGCTGGTGCTCAACGCCTTCTTCATCGCCCACTACCTGTTCCGCTGGCGCCGGGCGATGACCTTCTACTACATGAGCCAATGGCCGCACCTGCGGCATGTCGAGGGTGCCAGCCAGCGCGTCCAGGAGGACACGCAGCGCTTCGCCAACATCGTCGAGGGGCTTGCCGTCAATTTCGTCGGCTCGGTCATGACGCTGGTGGTGTTCCTGCCGCTGCTCTGGACCCTTTCGGAGAACATCACGGAACTGCCCTTCATCGGACCGGTGAGCGGCAGCCTCGTCTGGGTGGCGCTGGTCTCATCGGCCTTCGGCACGGTATTGCTGGCGCTCGTCGGCATCAGGCTGCCGGGGCTCGAGTTCCACAACCAGCGGGTCGAGGCGGCGCTCCGCAAGGAACTCGTCTACGGCGAGGATCATACCGACCGGAGCGACCCGCCCTCGATTCGCGAGCTGTTCAGGAACGTCCAGACCAACTACTTCCGGCTGTACCGCAACTACCTCTACTTCAACATCGCGCGCTACGCCTACCTGCAGGGCGCCAACTTCGTGCCGCTGATCGCGATGGGTCCCTCCATCGTCACCGGGGCGCTGACGCTGGGGCTGTTCCAGCAGGTGAACAACGCCTTCGGGCAGGTGGAGGACTCGTTCAAGTTCTTCGCGAGTTCCTGGACCACCATCGTTTCACTGATCTCGGTCTACAAGCGCCTCAGCCTGTTCGAGAGCTACATCCCCAAGGACGCGCCGCTCGCCAACGACTACGACGATCCGCGCTACCTCGACAGCTGGCACCGGGACAATCCTCCGGCAGCCGAACCTGCTCCAGCGCAGTAGCCATGCCGTAGGGCCGCCCACCGGGCGGCCCTTTCAGCCGGACAGACCGGGAAAGAAATCGGTGCGGATGCGCCAGGGCGGCACGCCCATGCCGCGCAGGGTGCCGCGCACCGCCCTGACCATCGGCGGCGGGCCCGAGACGTAGAACAGCCGCTCGCGCCAGTCCGGCATTTCCGCGCGCACCAGTTGCGCGTCGATGACGCCCCGCCGGACGCCCTCCGGCGGTGCCTCGTCGAACTGCGTGGTGTAGACGGTCTTCAGTCCGAGGTCCTCATGGGCCTTGTCGAACACGTCGCGGTAGGCGAACTCGCCGGCGCGCCCGCAGCCATAGAACAGAACTGCCGAGCGCTTCTCGCCCCGATCCAGCATGTGCTTGATCATGCTGCGGAAGGGCGTGATGCCGATGCCGCCGGCAAGGAAGGCGAGCTTGCGCTTCGTGTTGCCGGGCAACACGAAGTGCCCACCCAGCTGGCCGGCAAGGATCCTGTCTCCGGGCTTGAGAGACTGCAGGGCCCGCTTGAAGGCGCTCGGCTCGGGGTAGAACTTCACGCCAAGACGGATGTCCGGCTCGCCGGGCGCCGAGGTCACGGTGAAGTGGCGCCGGTTGCCGCGCTCATCGCGATCGCGCATGGCAAGCGTCCACTCGAGGTACTGGCCGGGCTTGAACCGCAGCGGCCGGCTGGGCGTGAAGACATAATCGTAGGCATTGCTCGCCACCTCCTCCACCGCCTTGAGGGTGAGCACGAGGCGATCCCGCGGCGACACCAGGAGGGCGAAGAGGTTGCCCGCCAGCAAGGCCAGCTCCGGGGTCAGGTAGACCGGTCCGATGGTCAACCCGGGAGTTGCGAGGGCGCCGACCACCAGCCCGAACGCGACACCGCGCCAGCGTCCCTGCGGTGCCGTCAGCGGCTCGTTCAGCATGGCGAAGGCGAGGAACAGGATCGAGGTCTGCAGCAGGCTGGGCAGCAGCTCTTCAAGCCGGGTACCGGCGGGTGCCGTGAGTATGGCGCCCGCGACATAGGCCGCTACCGCAGCCAGCACAGTGTCGGCGCGGCGAACCTTGCGGGTGATCAGCAAGCCGCCGAGCACGATGATCGGCAGGAGGTAGGGTGTGGCCGTAATCCACCAAGTGGCAGGCTGGATCAGCAGGAATCCGCTCAGCGCGATGCCGAGGGCGGCAGGATTGAAGACATGCCTACCCCGCACCCGGATCAGGTATTTGGAGGCCACCGCCCACGCCGACGCAGCGGCAAGGCCGCCGAGACCGGCGAGGTCGGCGGCCGTTACCGGCTTCATCAAGACAACGATCAGCAGCGCGGTAATCAGCGTGGACTCGTGATTGGCCGGCACCGCGAACGTCGCCGCGAACAGGCGATGGGTCACCTCTGCAACGCCGACGACCACGACCAGCGAGAACGCCAGAGCCGTCGGTTCTGCCGGCACCAGACCAAAGAAGCCGAGGATGAAGGCCGCGAGCAGCAGGGCGCCGAGGTAGACCACCAGCAGCCGGTACATCGTGGTCTGGTCGAAATATCCGAGAAGCTTCCTGATCATGTCACGACAAGCGCCGCAAAGCCGGGGGTGAAGGTGGCGATCCCGTCGCGATCGATGACATAGGCCTCGACCTCCGGCATCGCCCGAAGGAACTCAGGCCCGGACCGCCCCATGGCAAAGGCGGCGGTGGCGAGCAGGTCGGCCGCCAGCACATCGACCGCCACCACGGTCACGCTGACGATGTCGTCCAGCCGCCGATCCGGTCGGTGCGGATCGTAGATATGGTGCCCGCGCACGTAGGACCCCGAGGTTGCGACGCCACGCGTGCCCGGACAGATGGCCTTGACGATTTCATCCTCGGCGAACGGGTTGCGGATGCCAACGCGCCAGGACTCCCCCCGGGCGTTGCAGCCGGCCACCTGGATGTCACCGCCTGCGTCGATGCAGAAGTTCTCGCTGCCGGCGCGCGCGAGCAGTTGCGCGACCTGCTTGATGGCCCAGCCCTTCACCACCCCGGAGGGGTCCAGCAGGCCGTCCGGTCGGCGAACGTCGAAATAGCCATCGCTGAATTCGCGTGCGTCCTCAGCGAGTTCGAGGATTTCGCGGAATTCGTCGCTGAGGTCCTCCGCCCGGATCGCTCCGGCGTTGAGGGCTGCAAGCTCGCTGTCGTCGCGATACGGGCTGAAGCGGTGATCGATCTGTCTGAACCGATCGAAGGCGGCTCGGTGCAGGTCGGCATCGTCGCGGCCGGCCAGGTCGATCGTGATCGGCATGCCCATGATGATTTCGGTGCGTCCCGTCACGTACGCGCCGCCGCGCGGATCGCGGAACGCAGCGAGTGCGCCCAGGCCTTGGAGGTCAGCGTGGCACCCGAGACCGCGTCCACCACGGCCGATTGCGCCGCAATGGCCTCCTGCTCGAGCCTGGGCAGGGCCTCGAGATTGATCTTCACCGAGGTCGGGCTGTGATCGGGATACTCGACGGCCCTGACGGACACGATCCGGCCGCCGTCGACCGTGATCTTGACCCGGACCGGCCCAAATCGCGCATCGTACTTGCCGCCCTGGAAATCCCCGTCCTTGACCTGCACGGTCTGCCGGGTCCCTATCCGGACCCCGTCGGAAGGAGGAGCAGTCGTCGGGGTGCCGACAGCGGTGACAACGGCCGGCGTGAGCGGACGTCCAGCCTGGCCGGTGACGTAGATCGCCGAGGCAACAACAAACGCACCGGAAAGCGCGAGCTTTCTCAACAGCAGGCGGCGACCGCTCTTTTCGTCCACGTGGTCACTCCAGGCGGGAGATCCCGGAGACCCCGCTGGCACCGGTATAGAGCGCGGCATGGCAAGCAGCGCCAATGTCGCTTATTGCTTCGACCACTGACGGAATCGGGGGACACCCACCGCAAATGCAGATGGGCCGCCCAAAGGCGGCCCATGCACAAGGCACTGAACTGGTCGCTGGTCGCTGGTCAGCGCGAGTAGAACTCGACCACGAGGTTGGGTTCCATCTGCACCGGATAGGGCACATCGGCGAGGGCCGGCACGCGCACGTAGGTCGCGGCCTGCTTGGAATGATCGGCCTCGATGTAGTCGGGCACGTCACGCTCAGCGAGCTGATTGGCCTCCAGCACGATGCCCAGCTGCCGCGACCGCTCCTTGAGTTCGATCCGGTCGCCCGGCTTGCACGAATACGACGCGATGTTGACGCGCTTGCCGTTCACCAACACGTGGCCGTGCGACACGAACTGGCGTGCGGCGAACACGGTCGGCACGAACTTGGCGCGGTAGACAATGGCATCGAGCCGGCTCTCGAGCAGGCCGATCAGGCGCTCGCCGGTATCGCCCTTGACGCGCGAGGCTTCGGTATAGAGGCGCTTGAACGCCTTCTCGGTGATCGAGCCGTAGTAGCCCTTGAGCTTCTGCTTGGCGCGCAGCTGCAGGCCGTAGTCGGAAGTCTTGCCCTTGCGGCGCTGGCCGTGCTGGCCGGGGCCGTAGGCTCGGTTGTTCAGCGGCGAGGCCGGACGGCCCCACAGGTTCTCGCCAAGGCGACGATCGATCTTGTGCTTGGCTTCAATGCGCTTCGACATCGTAATCCTTTCCGATAACGTCGAAAGTGATTGCGCCCTCCTCTGCCCTTCCTTGCGGAGAGAGCCGACAGATCGCTGGTTTCCAGCAAATCCCGGGTGCGCTCGCGGGGCCGATCGGCCCGACAAGTGGGCGGGTGATAGAGTGGGGAACCCCCCGTGTCAAGTCGCGGAGGGATCGGCCTCCCGCCTGCGCAGGTGCACCTTGCCCGCCTCCAGCTTGCTCAGGTAACGGCCGGCATAGTTGTCCTGGCCGACATGCACGATACCCTCGTCGATACTGGCCCAGATCTCGCCCTTGAGGCCCTCGGTCCAGCGTCGGCAGAAGGACACGTCCTCGCCGATGGCGACACCCTGCTCGTCGCGCATCTGGTCGAAGCACTGCAGCAACCCGCCCTCCGGCAGGCCGGACCGCCGGATCGAGTCCGGTGGCGTTGCCACCCAGAGCTCTGGGAAGCGCTGCCGCATCGCTTCGAGCACGGCGCGCTCGACCAGCAGGATACCGGTCCCGGTCCGCGTCACCCTGACGAAGCCGTCGACCACCTCGATCTCGGGCTGGCCGGCGGGTCCGCGTTCGACCACCACCGCGCCGTCGCCGGCGACATAGTCGTTGGCGACGAGGCGCGCCATCAGCGGCGCCTCTACCTGGGCGCGGACACGATGGTAGGCCTCGTAGTCCAGCCGCCGCTGCGGCGCCACGATGCCGACCACCGGCTTTCGGAAGGCCAGCATCTTGGCGATCAGCGATGGCGCGAAGCCCATGTCGGCATCGATGAACAGCAGGTGGGTCAGGGTGTCGTCGGCCAAGACCTGGCTAGCGAGGATGTTCCGCGCCACCGTCACCATCGACAGTGACAGGATGGAACTCTCTAACGCGATGCCGGGGAACTCGCGCTGGAAGTAGGCCAGCGTGCGCAATACCGAGTCGTGATAGGCGACGAACACCGAGCCGCCATAGGCAGGTGTCGCAATCAGTACCTTCATGGACGCTCCCTCATGCCGAGCCAGCAGAGCGCGAGTCCAGCTAACGTCCGGTTAACGATTGGTTAGTGCCCGATCAGCCCTCGACCATGGCGCGATCCAGCGAACGCTGCTTCCTGATGCCGGGGAAGACCTGGCTCCAGATGCCTGCAACGGCGATGGTCGCCGCGCCGCCCAGGGCCACCGCCGCCTGTGCGCCGATGAATGCCGCCATCATGCCGGCACGGAACTCGCCGAGCTCGTTGCTGGCGCCGATGAAGACCGAGTTCACCGCGTTGACCCGCCCGCGCACGCTGTCGGGGGTCCATAGCTGCATGATGGTTTCGCGGATCGAGACCGAGACCATGTCGCAGGCCCCGATCAGGGCCAGCAACGGCACCGAGAACCAGATCGAGGTCGAGAGCCCGAACAACAGCGTGAACAGGCCGAAACCGGCGACGAAGACGAACAGCGTGATCCCGGCGTTGTCGCGGACCGGGAACCGCGCGAGCAGCAGCGCGGTGCCGATGGCGCCGATCCCGGGGGCGGCGCGCAGCAGACCAAGTCCCCACGGGCCGGTGTCGAGGATATCGCGGGCAAATACCGGCATCAGGGCGACCGCGCCACCCATCAGAACGGCGAACAGGTCGAGCGAGATGGCGCCCAGCACCACCTTCTCGGTCCAGATGTACTGAAAGCCCGCGAGCAGGGTCTTGACGCTGGTCTCCTGCTCGGACGGGCGCTGCACCGGCGCCGTCAGCCGACTGATCGAGAGCAGCGCCGCCACGGCCAGCAACCCGGCGGTACCATAGGCGACCCACGCCGAGATGCCGTAGAGCAAGCCGCCCGCCACCGGGCCGACAATGCCAGCGAGCTGCCAGGCGGTCGCGTTCATCGATACCGCGTTGGCGAGCGCCACGGGCGGCACCAGATTGGGGGCGAGCGAGGCACCGGCCGGCCCAATGAAGGCCCGTGCGACGCCCAACGTCACCAGCACGACGAAGATCGGCCAGACCTCGTGATGACCGTTGGCCGAGGCAAAGAACAGCAACGCGATCGCGCAGAGGACCTCGATGGCGAGGCTCGCCTGCATGATGCGGCGGCGCGGCAGCTTGTCGGCGGCCAGACCGGTGACGAGCACCAGGAGCAGCGCAGGCAGGAATTGCGCCAGCCCGACAAGGCCAAGGAACAGCGGGTTTCGGGTAATGTCGTAGACCTGCCAGCCGACCGAAACCGACATGATCTGCGCGGCGAAGCTGGCACACAGCGTCGTCACCCAGAAGTAGCGATAGCCCGGATAGGAAAAAGCGCGGGCCGAGGGCTCGGCCGAGGCAGGAGACGAGATCATGGCGGCGACGGATGCCATGGCCCTGCCCCGGCGTCAAAAGGATTGTGTCAGCTGTCGCCGTCAGGCGGCGCCCGATCCGGCCGCTGACGCTCGTGCATGCGATCGATGGACGAAATAACGCCGCGCAGGGTGCGGATTTCCTGCGACGACAGACCGGCGCGGGCGAAGACGGCGCGCAGGTTCTCGACCATGGTCGGGCGCTTGTCGGCGGTCTTGAAGAAGCCGGTGCGGTCGAGTGTCTCCTCGAGATGGCCGAACAGGCCCATGAGTTCGGAGCGCGGAGCCGCCGCGTCGAGACCGCCGGTGAACGGCAGTACCTCGCCCGTGTCGAACTGGCGCCGCCACTCGTAGGACATCAGCAGCACCGCCTGGGCGATGTTGAGCGACGCGAATGCGGCCTCGACGGGGAAGGTGACGATGGCATCGGCGAGCGATACTTCCTCATTGTACAGACCCCAGCGCTCGCGGCCGAACAGCAGCCCGGCACCGGCACCGCCGGCTATGTGCGAGATCATGCGCTGGGCGCCCTCCTCCGGACCGAGGACCGGCTTCTGCACGTCGCGGCGACGCGCCGTGGTGGCAAACACCAGCGACAGGTCGGCGATGGCCTCCTCGAGGGTCGCGAATACCCGCACCTTGTCGATGACGTGATCGGCGCGCGACGCCGCGGCAACGGCGCGCTCGTTCGGCCAGCCGTCGCGCGGGTTGACGACCCGCAGGTCCCAGAGCCCGAAATTGGCCATGGCACGCGCCGCGGTGCCGATGTTCTCGCCCAGTTGCGGTTCGCACAGGATGATCGCCGGGCTGGCCCGGAAAGTGAGGTCCTGCGATCTGTCGGTTCCGGCCATCCGGGGTGCTCCTCCTGGGCGCCCGGACTTAGGCGGAACGCCCCCCGAGATCAAGGCTGGCGTCAGGCGACCATGTTCCGGGTGAGCTCCTTCACCTTGCTGCCGCGCAGCCACTCGCGGTCGAGAACGGCGAAGTGCAACTCCTCGTCCCACTCCCCCTGGAACAGCGCGTGCTCGCGAAAGTGCGCCTCGAGGCGCATGCCGAGCACACGCAGCAGCCTTGCGGAGGGTTGGTTGGAGGCGTCGCAACGCGCAAAGATCCGATGCAGCGCCAGTTGATCAAAGCCCAGGTCGAGCATGGCGCGGACGGCCTCGCGGGCGTATCCCTGGCGACGGAAGGCGGGGTTGAAGACGAAACGCAGTTCGGCCTGCGCCGCGGTCGCGTCGGTCCAGCGGAGCGTGACCTGGCCGATCAGCGTGTCGTCATTGAGCCGACAAACCGCCAGCGCCAGCACGTCGCCCGGGCGAGTGAGGCGGGTCTGGGCGCGCATCACGTCCAGCGCGGCCCGCACCTCGGTTCGGTCGCGGGCCTTCCAGTCGAGGTAGCGCTGCACCTCTGGCAGGGCATGGTAGCCCATCACCGCGTCGAGATCGGCGGACTGGAACGTCCGCAGCCTCAGGCGCTCGGTCTCCAATGGCAGTCCGGACATCTGCATCGCCGCTTTCTCCCTGCCCCCCTTGATCTCGTACAGGAGCAACGTAGCGCTTTGATGGCAGGTTCCGCGATCCGGCAACTCAACCCACAACCCGCTTCGCGCGAGAGGCCTCCCGGCAAGCCGAATCAGCGCGCCGGCCACTGGCGCCACTCGGTCTCGAGAATGGCGTAGACCAGTTCTTCCACCCAGGCGCCCTTTACGAAGGCGTGCTCGCGAAAATGGGCCTCGCGGCGCATCCGCAAGCGCTCCATTACCCGCCATGACGCGGTGTTCCGCGCGGCGCAGCGGGCGTAGATCCGATGCAGCCCGGCGCCGGAGAAGCCCATCTCCAGCAGTTGCGCCGCCGCCTCGGTCGCAAAGCCCTCTCCGTGGTGATCGGGATGGAAGATGTAGCCGATCTCGCCCTGCAGGGCGCCCTTGTCGCGCAGGATCAGCGAGACTTCGCCGATCAGCGCGTGGTCCCGCTTGGCCTCGACGGCGAGGAACAGCTTGTCGTTCTCGGCGAGCAGTGCCGTCTGGCCGATCCGCGCCTGCACCACCTCGGTGCAGGTCTCGTGGCTCATCGGCCCGTCGAACAGATGCTCCGTCACGTCGTCGCGACGACGATAGGCGAACACCGCATCGACATCCGCGCGGGTGAACGGGCGCAGCCGGAGTCGGTCGGTCTCGATGGGCAGGGCGGGCGCGTAGACCATGCCGTGGTCTAGGCGCCATGCCGCTGCGGATCAACCCGGAGGCTTGCGCAGCAGCGCGGCGTGCTATCAGTTCAGCCTGGCAACCAGGCTGACCCGATGAACGTGCCCCCCGATCCCGCAGCGTCCCGACGCCCCGTCATCCGGCTCGCTGCGACTTGCGCCTGCGGCGCGATACGGCTCGCCGTGGACGGCGAGGTTCGCTCGATGCTGCTCTGTTCGTGCCTCGCCTGCCAGCAGGCCACGGGGACCGGTCATGCCGCCGTCGCACTGGTTGGCGCCGATGCGATCAGCATCGAGGGCACGCCGAAAAGCTTCGCGCGGCCAGCTGATTCGGGCGCGGTGTTCACACGCTGGTTCTGCCCGGAATGCGGCACCCCGCTGCACGGGCACTCCAGCCGCGCTCCGACGCTGGTCATGCTGCCGGTCGGCCTCTTCGGCACCGACAGCGCCTGGTTCACGCCCGGGCAGTTGATCTTTGCCCGCAGCCATCACCAGTGGGACACCATCGCGGCCGACCTGCCGCGCCATGAAACCTATCGCCAGGGAGGCACCCGCGATGTCTGAGGCGGCAGACGAGCTGGCCGAGCGCATTCGCGCCGTACTCGACTACCGGCCGGGGCTCACCGAGAAGAAGATGTTCGGAGGCTACGGCTTCATGCTCAACGGCAACATGGTGGCCGGTGCGATGAAGGGCGGAAACCTGCTGCTGCGCGTCGGTCCGGAGCGGCATGACCTCGCCCTCGAGCGTCCCGGCGCCAGTGCCATGCACCAGGGCGGACGGGACATGGTCGGCTTCGTCGAGGTGGCGCCGGACTTCGTCGACACCGAGGAGACCCTGGGGCCTGGCTCGCCTTTGCCGAAGACTTCGTGAAGACACTGCGGCCGAAATAATCCGGGCCGGCCCGCGGTCAGTGGATATCGTCGAGATCGACGTCGAGGATCGCCATCTGGAAATTGTATGAGCGGTCGCCGTCCTCGTCATCGACGTAGATCAGGCCGAGGAACTCCTCGCCCAGGTAAACCTCGACGCTGTCGTTCTGCTTGTTGCGCGGCCTGACGTCGATGGCCTTGTTGCCGAACTTCTGCTGCAGGAACTTCTGGAGTTTGATGATTTCGGGGTGGTTCACGTAGATGCTCCTGCAGCTGTCGATTGGGGATGGCACAATAGGCGGAACGGCCCGCCCGGCAATCCCGGCCCGGCTTTATCCCCGTCCGAATGGCGCAATTGCGGCGACGCCGGCTCAGCCGGTGAGGTCGTTGACCAAGGCCACGTGGTCCATCACCGAGGCGGGGTGGGCGTATCCGGCTTCACCGATGATGCGCGCGGGCACGCCGGCCACCGTCACGCGCGGCGGAACTTCCTTGACGACCACCGATCCGGCACCGATGCGGGCACACTCGCCGACCCTGATGTTGCCCAAAACGATCGCCCCGGCGCCGATCAGGACGCCGTTGTCGATCTTGGGATGGCGGTCCTCCTCCGACTTGCCGGTGCCACCGAGGGTGACGCCCTGCAGGATCGAAACATTGTCGCCGATAGTCGCGGTCTCGCCGACCACAAAGCCGGTCGCGTGATCGAGCATGATGCCCTTGCCGATGCGGGCGGCCGGGTTGATGTCGACCTGGAACACGGTGCTCGAGCGGCTCTGCAGGTAGAGCGCGAACTCCCTGCGCCCGCCGACCCACATGGCATGAGCGAAGCGGTGCGTCTGGATGGCGTGGAAGCCCTTGAAATAAAGGAAGGCATCGACGGCCTTGTGGCAGGCCGGATCGCGCTCCAGCGTCGCCGCAAGATCGGCGCGCGCCTCGAGCCCGATCTCGGGCCGCGCGGCAAGGACATCGCGGAAGGCCTGCCGGATCAGGTCAGCGGAGACATCCGGGTGATCGAGCCGTTCGGCGAGGCGGTGCGCCAGCGCGTCCTCGAAGCTGCCGTGGTTGAGCACATTCGAGTAGACCAGATTGGCCAGCGACGGCTCGGCGTGCGCTATTTGGCGCGCCCCGGACGTCACGGCATCCCAGACCGGATCGATGGTCCGGAGTTCGGCTGACCTGGTGGTGTTGGTCGTCATCGCGGCTTCTCCATCGCAGAATGCCGATATAGGGCATCCTAGGCTCGCTTCCAACACTACCGCACAAATTGCCTGCCGCGCACCGGCAACCGGCGAAGTGGTTACCCGGCCTGCCGAGCGAGGAATGCAAGCGTTGCAGCCTTGAACGCCTTGTCGCCGGTCGCGCGCATGTGATCGCGGCGCGGGATGGTGAACGCCTCGGCCCGGGGCAACAGCGCGGCGAGTGCCTCGGCAGAACCGGCCATCTCGTCGTCGCTGCCGACCGCAACCAGCGTCGGCACGCCGATCCGGCGCGCATCGTCCGCACTCATGGGCTCACGCGAATTGACCATGCAGGCGGCCAGCGCAGCACGATCTGCCTTGTTGTGATCGGCAAAGATGCGGAACTGTCGCCCGACCCGCCCGCTGACGAGGTCGAGCGATTCGGCCGTCAGCGCCTCGATGATCTCCTCGCTGTCGGCGAGACCCGATGTGAGGTTCAGCCCCATGCCACCCAGCACCAGCGCGCCGACGCGCTCCGGGTGGGCGAGGGCGAGGAAGGCAGCGATGCGGGCGCCCATCGAATAGCCGACCACCGCACAGCGCCTGATACCCAGGTGATCGAGCAGGCGCACCGCGTCCAGCGCCATGTCATGGGCGAAGTAGAGCCGGGTGTCGTAGAGCTTGCGCGAGGCGCCGTGGCCGCGGTTGTCGATGGTGATGGCGCGGTAGCCGGCCGCTGTCAGTGTCTCGACCCAGCCGGTATCGAGCCAGTTGACCTTGCCGGACGAGCCGAAGCCATGGATCAGCAGCACCGGCGGCCCTGCGCCGTGGGATTCGTAGGCAATGGCGATGCCGTCGGAGAGAAACTGGGGCATTGGCAGGACTCTTCGTGGACGCCGGCTTCTAGCAAGACGCGGCGCGGCGTGCCAAGCCGGCCTCACGGGCCGGGGCAGCCCCGACGCGGCCGGCAGCCAACCGATTCCGTCCACTGCGGCCCGTCGCAGCTTCAGCCTGGCCACCCACGCCGCGCCGAGCCCGCCAAAGACAAGGGGCGCCACGCGGGCGCCCCTTGCCAGAACCTGCCTGCGAACCCGCCATCACGGCTCGCCTTCGTCACCATCATTGCCTTCCGGCCCGGCGAGCAGCGCCTCGGACAGGACACCCGAACTCTCGCGCACGCCGCGCTCGATCTGATCGGCGATCTGCGGGTTGTCCTTGAGGAACTGGCGCGAGTTCTCGCGCCCCTGCCCCAGCCGCTGGCTGTCGTAGGAGAACCATGCGCCGGACTTCTCGACGATGCCGGACTTCACACCCAGGTCGAGCAGCTCGCCGGTCTTGGAGATGCCCTCGCCATACATGATGTCGAACTCGACCTGACGGAACGGCGGCGCCAGCTTGTTCTTGACCACCTTGACGCGGGTCTGGTTGCCGATGACTTCCTCGCGCTCCTTGATCGCACCGATACGGCGGATGTCGAGGCGGACCGAGGAGTAGAACTTCAGAGCATTGCCGCCGGTGGTGGTCTCGGGCGAGCCGTACATCACGCCGATCTTCATGCGGATCTGGTTGATGAAGATGACCATGGCCTTGGACTTGCTGATCGAGCCGGTGAGCTTGCGCATGGCCTGGCTCATCAGGCGGGCCTGCAGACCGGGCATCGAGTCGCCCATCTCGCCCTCGAGTTCAGCCTTGGGGGTCAGCGCGGCGACCGAGTCGACCACCAGCACGTCGATGGCGCCGGAGCGCACCAGCGTGTCGGCGATCTCGAGCGCCTGCTCGCCGGTATCGGGCTGCGAGATGAGCAGCTCGTCGATATTCACGCCGAGCTTCCTGGCGTAGATCGGATCGAGGGCGTGCTCGGCGTCGACGAAGGCGGCGATGCCGCCGTTCTTCTGCGCCTCGGCGATGACATGCAGCGCCAGCGTGGTCTTGCCCGAGCTTTCCGGCCCGAAGATCTCGACGATGCGGCCACGCGGCAGGCCGCCGATGCCGAGCGCGATGTCGAGCCCGAGCGAGCCGGTGGAGATCGCCTCGACCTGGGCGATGGCGCCCTCGCCGAAGCGCATTACCGTGCCCTTGCCGAAACTCCGCTCGATCTGGCTCAGTGCCGCAGCGAGCGCCTTGTCCTTGTCCATCGATCCCTCAACTACCCGCAGGGGCGTAACAGCGGCCATATCCGGTCTCCCTTATTTCATTTCGGTCTGCGTCGCGCAAACCACCATTCCGTCCACTGAGTGTGCTTACTTTGTTCTCATTTCGTTGCTGAATCGTCAAGGACAAAATAGGAACATCGGCCCCCGGTGCCCCTCGAATCGGGGCGGCGGCGGGGCGGGGCCCGAAACGTGATCCCTATCCAGTTTCCTGATGCAAAGCGATGCGCGGCACGCTACTAGGGCGGCGATCCGAGGGAGGGAGTATCCGATGCACTTGATCCAGTTCACCGCCGACAGTGGCGGGCGCGCCGTCGCCGCGACCGAGGGCGGCGTCACCGGCGTGATCAACGGCGCGACCGGCGTCTACCAGCTGGCGCTCGAGGCCGGGCGGCGGGGGCTCGACCTGCGGGCGGTAGTGATCGAGAAGGGACTGGGCGCATCCGTCGACAAGGCGGCCCTCGCTGCCGAGGGTCGGCTGCTGTCACCCATCGACCATCCCGACCTTGCGCACCTGCATGTCACCGGCACCGGGCTGACTCACCTGGGTTCCGCCTCGACCCGCGATGCCATGCACAAGTCGAACCAGCAGGCGGCCGAGGCGCCGCTCACCGATTCGATGAAGATGTTCCGCATGGGGCTCGAGGGCGGCAAGCCGGCGTCGGGTGCGGTCGGGGTTCAGCCCGAGTGGTTCTACAAGGGCAACGGCTATGCAGTTGCCGCACCCGGCCAACCGATCCCCTCGCCCGCCTTCGCCAAGGATGCCGGTGAGGAACCGGAAATTGCCGGCATCTACGTGATCGGCGACGACGGCACGCCGCTGCGGGTCGGCTTTGCGCTGGGCAACGAGTTCTCCGACCACGTCACCGAACGGGTGAATTACCTCTACCTCGCCCATTCCAAGCTCCGCTTCTGCTCGTTCGGGCCGGAGCTCAGGGTCGGTGCGCTGCCGGGCAACGTGTCGGGCATGTCGCGTATTCTCAGGGGCGGCAAGGTGCTGTGGGAGAAGCCGTTCCTGTCGGGCGAGGACAATATGAGCCACACCATCGCCAACCTCGAGTACCACCACTTCAAGTACGACCTGTTCCGACAGCCGGGCGATGTGCACGTGCACATGTTCGGTACGGCGACGCTGAGCTTTGCCGACGGCATCAAGACCGAGCCGGGCGACGTGTTCGAGATCGAGGAAGCCCAGTTCGGCCTGCCGCTCAGGAACGCCGTAGCCTGGGACCAGGAGCGGCCGCTCGCGATCCGCCAGCTCTAGCCGGCAGACGGCTCCGGGGGCGCCCGCGCCGGAGCCGCCGGGCCGTTGCGTAAGTCCTTTGGCGGGTTTACCAGCCGACACTGACATGTCAGTGTCCGCCGCCCGTTGTCGGGCCGGACAGGCGAAAGGGAATACGGATGAGCGCCACAGGTTTCAGGAAGCGTCAGGTCGGCCGTACGGGGCTGGAACTGACCGAACTCGGGCTGGGCGGCGCGACCCTGTCGGGCATGTTCGGCACCGAGGTTCCCGACGAGCAGGCGCGCGCCGTGGTCGGCAAGGCGCTCGATACCGGCATCGGCTACTACGACACCGCCCCGCACTACGGCGACGGCCGGGCCGAGCACCTGATGGGCGATGCGCTGCGCTACCGCCACGACGATGTGGCCATTTCCACCAAGGTCGGGCGGCTGCTGCGGCCGGTCCGGTCGGAGGCCCAGCGCACCGTGCCGCGCAGCTGGACCTATCCGTTCCCGTTCGAGATCGCCTACGACTACAGCTACGACGCCATCATGCGCTCGTATGAGGACAGCCTGCAGCGCCTGGGCCTCGGCCATGTCGAGATCCTGCTGGTCCACGATATCGGCGTGCAGAGCCATGGCGAGGAAGGCAACCGGAAGCACTGGGCCGACCTCAGCGCCAGCGGTTACCGGGCGCTCGACGAGTTGCGCCGCAACGGCGACGTCAAGGCGATCGGCTTCGGCGTCAACGAGGTGCCGGTGCTGCTCGATGCCCTCGAAATCGGCAGCTGGGACGTGTTCCTCGTCGCCAACCGCTACAACCTCATCGAGCAGACCCCACTCGAGCGGCTGTTTCCCGAGGCAGCCCGGCACGGCACCTCGGTGATCGCGGCGGGCCCGTTCGCCGCCGGCGTCCTCGCCGGCACCGATATCTGGGGGCCGTCGAACGGCGCCTACCAGAAGGCGCCGCCGCACATTGCCGAGAAGGTGACGGCATTGCGGGCAGTGGCAGATGCCTTCGGAATCCCGCTGGGCGCTGCGGCACTGCAGTTCGGCGTGGCCCACCCGGCAGTGGTGTCGGTACTCACCGGCCCGAAATCGCCCGCCGAGCTGGGGGGCATCCTCGCCTGGTGGAATACGCCGATCCCGTCCGGGTTCTGGGATGCGCTGGCCGACCAGAAGCTGGTCGCCCCCGGCACGCCGATGCCGAACGGGCGGACGGCCTAAAGCCCGGTAGCGCCTTCGAGATAGTGGCGGCGGATGCCGAAGAAGGCCTTCGCTGCCTGAAGTTTCTCCAACTGGGCGGGATCGCGGCTGCTGCGCGCCTTTTCGGCAACGATCAGCACGTTCTTGGGCGTATGGACGTCGGAGACGAACTCGAAGACCCGGGTCGAATAGCCGAAATGCTCGAGGATCATGGCACGCATTGCGTCAGTGACCATCTCGGCCTGCCGTTCGACGAAGATGCCGTGCTTCAGCACGAAATCCAGCGGGCCGGGCATATTGCAGGACTCCATCTCGCGGCGGATCTGCTTGTGGCAGCAGGGCGCGACGACGATCAGTCCGGCACCGACGGCAATGCCCTTGGCGATGGCGTCGTCCGTCGCCGTGTCGCAGGCATGCAGCGCGATCAGCACGTCGGCGCCGGAGGCATCATAGTCGCCGATGGTACCGGAGGCAAAGCTCAGGCGCGCGAGCCCCGCCTTGCCGGCTATGTCGTTGCAGAGATCGACGAGGTCCTGGCGGAACTCGACGCCCACCACCTCCGTCTCGCGCCCCAACGTATTGGCGACATAGTCGGCCACGGCAAAAGTGAGGTACCCCTTGCCGGCGCCCATATCGAGGATGCGCCGGAGCTTGCCGGCCGGCATGGCCATGAGCAGCGGCGCGAGGATTTCGACGTAGCGGTTGATCTGCCGGAACTTGTCGCCGCCCGACTTGGTGACCTTGCCCGCGTCGTCGGTGATCCCCAGCTCGGTCAGGTAGGACTGGCCGGCCGCGGGGATGAGGCGCGCCTTGGCACGGTCATGCGCAAGACTGGCCGGCGCCTTGCTGGTCGCGGGCATGCGCTTGAGGCGTGGCAGCTTGCCCTGCGCGTCGAACTGCAGGTCGTGGTCGGTGGCGAACAGGAAGCCCTGCCGAAAATCGTGGCTGAGCAGCTTTCGCAACTGCCCGATGGCGCCCGCCAGTGGATGGTTCTGCACCAGATCGCGCGTCTGGTGGTGGGCGGTGAAGCTGAGCTTCAGTTCACCGCGGATGGTGGCGGGCTTGACGTCGATGCTTTTCAGCGTCTCGTCGGTGCCGAACGGCAGACGCAGCGCCAGCCGCACGAAGCTGCCATCGGCGACGGACGCCTCGATGGCGGCAAGAAACTGGTCGAGCTTGGAGGGGCTGGAGTCCATGGGAGCCATATAGGCCCTGGGCCCGCGAAACACCACATCCCCGCGGTCAGTCGGAGCCCTCGTCGGCCTTGCCGAGGACGTCTTTGACCTTGGAGTTGATCTGGTCGAGCGAGTACGGCTTGGGCAGGAACTCGACGCTCTGGTTGTCGGCGATGTCCTGGCGAACGCTCTCCTCGGCATAACCGGAGACGAAGATCACCTTGAGGGTGGGCATCTTCTCGCGCACCTTGGTGAGCAGCGTCGGCCCGTCCATCTCCGGCATCACCACATCGGAAATCATCAGGTCGATCTCGTAGTCGAGTTCCTCGAGCACATCGAGGGCCTCGTCCCCCGAATCGGCCTCGAACACCTCATAGCCGGTCGCCCTGAGGGCACGGGCCGAGAAGGCGCGGACGCTGTCCTCGTCCTCGACGATGAGGATGCGCTCGTGACCGGTCAGATCCTTGACGGGAGCGGCGGCCTGCTTGACAGGCGTCTCGCTCTCGACCGGGATGTGCCGGGGCAGGAAGATGCGGAAGGGCGTGCCCGTGCCGACCACCGAGACCGGGTAGATGAACCCGCCGGTCTGCTTGATGATGCCATAGACGGTCGACAGCCCCAGTCCGGTGCCCTTGCCCAGCTCCTTGGTCGCAAAGTAGGGCTCGAAGATCTTCTCGAGAATCTCGGGGGGCATGCCGGTGCCGGTGTCCTCGACCTCGATCAGCACATAGTCGGCGGCGGGCATCCCGGTATAGCTGAAGCCGGTGGACTCCGCTTCGGTGACATTGCGGGTCCTGAGCGTGATGGTGCCACCATTGGGCATGGCGTCGCGGGCATTGACGACGAGATTCACCACCACCTGCTCGAGCTGGACGAGGTCGGCCTTGACCGGCCAGACCGGCGAATCGTGCTCCACGCCAAGAGTGATCTGCTCGCCGATCAGGCGCTTGAGCAGCACGGTCAGGTCATCGATGTGCCCCGGAATCTCGAGCACCTGCGGACGCAGTGTCTGGCGGCGGGAGAAGGCGAGCAATTGCCGGGTGAGTCCGGCGGCACGGTTGGCGCTGTTCTTGATCGACATCAGGTCGGCGAACGAGGGGTCCCCCGGCTTGTGCTTGAGCAACAGCAGGTCGGCAAAGCCGATGATCGCTGTCAGCACATTGTTGAAGTCGTGCGCCACGCCACCGGCCAGCTGGCCGACGGCCTGCATCTTCTGGCCCTGCGCGAACTGCGCTTCGAGCTTGCGCTGCTCGGTCATGTCGAGGGCGTAGACGTTGACCCGCTCGGGCGAGCCGGCCACTTCCTCGGACCCCGAGACATAGAGGCGGACCGCATGGTCGCCGCCGCGCACCAGCCCCGCATCGATCGGCTCGATCTCGGACTTCTCGTTGACCGCCGCGACGATCGCCCGGGCCAGCGCCTCGCGGCTGCCCTCGGAGATCAGTTCCTCCATCGGCTGCATGTCGATCGACTGCTCGCCGCCGGACCAGCCGAAAATGCGGCTGAACGGGGCGTTGGTCCGGATGATCCGCCCGGTGCTGTCGAGGGTGGCAATGGCGAACGGGGTATCGTTGAAGAAGCGCGAGAAGCGCACCTCCGATGCCCTGAGCGCCTCCTCCTTGTCGGCGCCATGGCGGCGATCGAGGACGAGGGTGCGGGTTTCGCCCAGTTCGCCGTCGGCGAGCCGCGCCGCGCGGTGCATCAGGCGCACCGGGAAGCTGGTGCCATTGCGCCGCACGAGGTCGATGTCGATGATCTCGGTCCGGATCTCGCCATCGGAACGGCCGCGCATCAAGAGGCTGGCGCCGTCGCCCCGCACGATGTCATCGAGGCGGATGGCATCGGCCTCGAACTCGGCGAGGTCGTAGCCGAGCCAGTCGGCCAGTGTCGAGTTGAGGTACTGGATGCGGCCCTCGGCGTCGGCCGAAAAGAACCCGGCCGGCGCGTGGTCGAGATAGTCGATGGCGCGCTGCAGTTCGAGGAAGGCGTTGTCCTGCCGTTCGCGATCGCGCGTGATGTCCTCGACGCTCCACAATACAAGAGGCTTGCCCCCACCATCCATCTCCGGCAGGGCGCGGACGCCGATACGGTACCAGAATGGCTTGGACGAGCCGCCGAGCGAACCGCCGAGACCGCCGATGATGCGGACGTCCTCGCTTGCCGGTCGCCCGTCGCGGGCAGCGCGCGCCAGCCGGTAGATGGCCTCCGCCGCCTCCGGCTGGCCGGCGAAGAGCCGCGGAACCGAGACCGGCACCCCGTCCGTAATGCCGCCGACGAACTCGCCATAGTGCGCATTGACGTAGGAGATCTTGCCGTCGCGGTCGGTCACCAGCGCCCCGGACGGCAGGCTGTCGACAATGGCGCGCGGGAGCGCGTTGCTGTCTTCGCCGGCCCCGAACCGGAACAGCCCGGCGGCCATGCCGAACAAGCTAAACACCCCCACCACGGCCAGCAGCCCGAGGAATACGATGATCAGGTCGGCGGGGATCTGGTCGCCAAAGGCGGAGACGAGAACCGCCACCACGATGAAGAAAGCCGCCAGCGCGACGACACGCCAGATGCCCACCGAACCGCGAGGCTTGTTGAGGAGCGGGTTCGGGTAGTTGTCCTCGTCGAGCGGCAATGGTGCCATGCCTTGAGCTTGCCCCCGGGATCGCTGCGAATCGGCTGTCCAGAAGGTCTAGCAAATGGGCCCGTCGCTTGGGTAGCGACAACGGCGTTATCCCGGCCTGCAAACAGACCGGCGGCGGCGTGCGGCAGGCCGGCACCCCGCCTCCGGCCGGTGCATCGCTGCGCCTAGAGATAGCGACGGCCACCCACCCAGATGCCCTGGATCACCGGCAGACCGTCGACGAGACGGACGCGCAGCAGGTCGGCCCGCAGTCCCGGCGCGATCCGCCCGCGGTCATCAAGGCCGGCGATCGCCGCGGGAACCGCCGAAACCGCGGCGATGGCACGCGGCAGGTCCCCGCTGACCTCGGCCAGCAGAAACGCCGCTTGCAGCAGACTGGCCGGCACGTAGTCGGATGTCAGGACATCCAGCAGGCCGGCCTCGGCCAGCTCGAGCGCACCGACATTGCCGGAGTGCGAGCCGCCGAGCACCACGTTCGGCGACCCCATCACCACGTGCTGGCCGAGTTCGCGCGCCCGGGAGGCGGCAGCAAGCGTGGTGGGAAACTCGGAGATGCTGATACCGTCGGCGGCGGCCTGCTCGACGTCGGCCCGGCTGGTGTCGTCGTGGCTTGCGAGGCGGATGTCGCGATCGCGCGCCGCCGCAACAATGTAGCTCCGTGCCTCGGGAACCAGCCGCGCCTGATGCGTCCGACGCTCGGCGAGGTAGATGGCAAACTCGGAGTCGGTCCAAACCTGATTGTTCTTCTTGCGGCGGAAGGCCCGGTAGAGCTCGATATCGTGCCACTGCCGCTGGCCGGGCGTATGGTCCATCAGCGAGAGCAGCCGGAGATTGGGATTGTCGACGTGCGCGCGGATGACCGGCAGCAGGCCCGGATCGGAGAGCTCGCAGCGAAAGTGGAAATAATGCCCGGCCTTCAGGAGACCAGCGGCGCGTGCCGCGTCGATGCCGCCGATGGCGGCATTGAGCATGGCGGTTCGCGCCCCTGCCGTGTCGTAGTCGCCAATGGAAAGCGAATCCAGCACCGTGGTGATGCCGCTGCCCAGCATCTGCCAGTCATGCGCCAACACTGCTGCGATGGCCGAGGGCCAGCGCACACCCGGTCGTGGATGGAAATGGTGTTCGATATTGTCGGTGTGCAGGTCGACCAGCCCGGGGACCAGGTAGTCGCCCTCGCAGTCGAGCTCGGCGGCACCCGGAGGCCGGATCGCCGCGATCTCGCCACCGGCAATGGCGACCTCGCCGGACACTACCTTGTCCGAAAGGACGATCCGTGCGTTGACCAGCCCGATTGCATCCCGGGCTGCGGCATCGTTCCGCACCAGCAGGGCGTCCATCTCGACTCCAGGTGTTCGTGTCCGGCCACGCTGGATAGTGGCGAGGCATGACGGATTTGCGACGCCTGCCCCGAGACGAAAGCGGCGCCCGAAGGCGCCGTTTCCCATGTCTTGCCTCAGCTGGCGTCAGTGCGGCAGACCGCTCGTCGCTTCGTCGCCATCGGCAGCGGGCTCGATGCCGGGCACCACGGCGACCTTGTCGTCGTCGTATTTCCACTCGATCGGCTCGGGCTGACGGATCAGGGCGCGGCTCAGCACCTCGTCCATCCGGCTCACCGGAATGATCTCCATCCCCCTGGTGACGTTCTCCGGAATCTCCTTGAGATCACGGGTATTCTCCTCCGGAATCAGCACCGTCTTGATACCTGAGCGGAGCGCGGCGAGCAGCTTCTCCTTGAGGCCGCCGATGGGCAGCACCCTGCCCCTCAGCGTCACCTCGCCGGTCATCGCCACGTCGTGCCGAACCGGGATGCCGGTCATCAGCGAGACGATGGCGGTGGCCATGGCGATGCCGGCCGATGGCCCGTCCTTGGGGGTCGCCCCTTCCGGCACGTGCAGGTGGATGTCGCGGCTGTCAAACAGCGGCGGCTTGATGCCGAAGTCGACCGATCGCGACTTGACGTAGCCCGAGGCGGCGGTGATGGATTCCTTCATCACCTCCTTGAGGTTGCCGGTAACGGTCATCCGCCCCTTGCCGTGCGTCATCACGCCTTCGATGGTGAGGATTTCACCGCCCACCGAGGTCCAGGCGAGCCCGGTCACCGCCCCGATCTGCGGCTCGGCGTCGATCTTGTCGTTACGGAAGAAGGCCGGCCCCAAATACTCCTCGAGCAGCTCGGGCGTGATCGTGACCTTCGTCGCCTTGCTGGTCAGGATGTCGCGAACGGCCTTGCGCATCAGCTTGGAGATCTCGCGCTTGAGGTTGCGCACGCCGGCTTCCCGCGTGTAGTCGCGGATCACCGCCATCAGCTCGGCATCGCCGATGATGAACTCCCTGGGCTGAAGCCCGTTCTCCTTCAGTGTCTCGGGAATGAGGTGGCGCCGGGCGATCTCGAACTTCTCGTCCTCGGTGTACCCCGACAGACGGATGATCTCCATCCGGTCCATCAGCGGGCCCGGAATGTTGAGCGTGTTCGAGGTCGTGACGAACATCACGTCGCTCAGGTCGTAGTCCACCTCCAGATAGTGGTCGGCGAAGGTGTGGTTCTGCTCGGGGTCGAGCACTTCGAGCAGCGCGGAGCTGGGATCGCCGCGGAAGTCCTGGCCCATCTTGTCGATTTCGTCGAGCAGGAACAGCGGGTTGGACTTGCCTGCCTTCTTGAGCGACTGGATCACCTTGCCGGGCATGGAGCCGATGTAGGTCCGGCGATGGCCGCGGATCTCGGCCTCGTCGCGCACGCCGCCCAGCGCCATGCGCACGAACTCGCGGCCGGTCGCCTTGGCGATCGACTTGCCGAGCGAGGTCTTGCCGACGCCCGGCGGGCCGACGAGGCAGAGGATCGGGCCCTTGAGCTTGCCGGTCCGGCTCTGCACCGCGAGGTACTCGAGGATGCGCTCCTTGACCTTTTCAAGGCCGTAGTGGTCCTCGTCCAGCACCTTTTCGGCGTAGACCAGGTCGCGCTTGACCTTGGACTTCTTGCCCCAGGGCAACGTCAGCAGCCAATCGAGGTAGTTGCGCACGACCGTCGCCTCGGCCGACATCGGGCTCATGGTCTTGAGCTTCTTCAGCTCGGCATCGGCCTTGGTGCGGGCTTCCTTGGACAGCCTGGTCTTCTTGATCTTGTCTTCGAGCTCGGTGAGCTCGTTGGAGCCCTCCTCGCCGTCGCCCAGCTCGCGCTGGATCGCCTTCATCTGCTCGTTGAGATAGTACTCGCGCTGCGTCTTCTCCATCTGCCGCTTGACGCGGGAGCGGATGCGCTTTTCCACCTGCAGCACGCCGATCTCGCCTTCCATCAGGCCCATGATCTTCTGCAGCCGCTCGGCCACCGAGACCGTGCCCAGCAGCTCTTCCTTCTGCTCGATCTTGATGACGAGATGGCTCGCGACGGTGTCGGCAAGCTTTGAGTGGTTGGCGATCTGGCTGACGGCGTTGACCACCTCGGCCGAGATCTTCTTGTTGAGCTTGACGTAGTTCTCGAACTCGGCCTGGGTCGAACGCGCCAGCGCCTCGAGCTCGGTCTCGTCTTCCTCGGGCTCCGGCAGGGCCGTGGCTTCCGCCTCGAAGTAGTCGACGGTCTGCAGGTACCGGTCGATCCTGGCGCGGCGCAGCCCCTCGACCAGCACCTTGACCGTGCCATCAGGCAGCTTCAGCAGCTGCAGCACCGAGGCAATGGTGCCGGTGGCGTAGATCTCCTCGGGGGCCGGATCGTCGTCCTGAGCGTTCTTCTGGGTCACGACGAGGATGTGCTTGTCGTCCCGCATCACCTCTTCAAGAGCCTTCACCGACTTCTCGCGCCCCACGAAGAGCGGCACGATCATGCCGGGAAAGACAACGATATCGCGTAGCGGCAGCACCGGGTAAACCCGATCGCGATCGAATCCGGCGCCGCCTGGGGTAACGTCCGACATAACTGGTCCTTTCCTGGGTGCGCCGCGGGGAGGGAGGGTTCCGCGCGCACCTCTGTGGCAATCCGGCTGGCCCCCATGCGGGCGGCGAGCATGATTCCCCGAATTAAATAGGCTCTCGGGGGTAAAGGGCAAGCCAACCTGCCCGTTTTGGCAGTTATCCGCCCCCGGCAACCCGAGATGTGGTCCGGCGGCATCAACTGTCCCGGGGTACCGGACCTACGTAGCACGCCCGGGGCCGGATCAGCACGCGTGACACCGCCTGTTCCATAGCATGCGCGAGCCAACCTGTGGCCCGCCCCAGTGCGAATACCGTGAACGGGGCGTAGCGCGGCAGGTTGAATGCGGCGCACAGCGCGGCCAGCGCAAAGTCGATGTTCGGGAACTCGGCGGTCAGTTCCCCTGCGGCCTCCGACAGCCGCCGGTAGCCGGCCGGCAGCTCGAAGCTCGCCGCGAGCGCCCTGGCCCGGGCATCACCCCGAGGATAGAGCCGATGGCCGAACCCGGGGACTCCCCGTCCCTCGCCCAGCCACTCCCGCAGCGCTGCCGCCGGATCAGACGACCCTCCGATGTCGTCGGCCAGCACCGCGACCGCCGCGGACCTCTCGCCGTGCCGCGGGCCACCCAGGGCAGCGAGCCCCGCGAGGGTCCCCGCCGCCAGCGACGCCCCGGTCGATACCGCGACGCGCACCGCGAAAGTCGAGGCGTTCAGTTCGTGGTCGGCGAGAAGCACCAGCGCGCGCCGCAGGGGGTCCGCCGCCTCCGGGCGGCCCAGACGCGCGGCGAGGCGCAGGTGCAACGGTCCGTCGCCATCCCCCAAGAGGGCCCCTGCGAGGCAACCGAGCACCGCGCCGGCATCACGTCGCAGTTCCTCGGACGACAGGTCGGCGCTTGGCCTGTCCGATGCGGCCCGCCGTGCGAGGGCGACCAGCGCCGCCGCCTTCGCCTCGATACCGACCGGCGCCGGGGCACCCCCGACCACCAGGCAGGGGCCGTCCCACAGAAGGTCGGCCGCCGCTTCGAGGGGCATCGTCTCGGCAAGCAGCGCCGCATCGCGACCGCGGTAGATCAGCCGGTCGTGGCGGATGGTCGAGATCGCCGAGGACAGCACCGGATCGCCCCACGCGATGGCACTGGCGGCAATCTCGGTGGCACTGCGGCGTCCGCGTGCACGCTCTGCCAGCCGCTCGACATCCTCGGCGCTGTAGAGGCTGCGCCGGCTGTCGGATGGGTCCGGTCGCGCCCGGATGCGGCCGCGACTGACGCTGGCATAGAGCGATTGCGGCTTGCTCTTCAGCCGCTCCAGGGCTTTGTGGGCCGTCAGCCACATGGCATCCTCACATTGATCAATATGATCAAGATTGACGTCAATCATAACGCTCCTATCCTTCACCGGAAACAGCGAGGTGACCTAAAATGTCCACTGGTCTTGCAGATGTCGTTGCCGCCGAGACGGTGTTGTCCGATGTGGACGGGCTCGCCGGCCGCCTGGTGATCCGCGGCCTGCCGCTCGAGGCCCTGGCGGGCCTGCGCTACGAGGCAGTACTGCACCTGCTCTGGCAGGGATTCTTCGACGACCTGCCGGAGATCGAGGAGTTCGGAGCCAGACTCGGTGAGGCGCGCGCCGCGGCGTTCGCCGACTGGCAGGTCCTGGCGGGTCTGTCGCCCTTCGACGCGGTGCGCGCCGCGCTCGCCCGGCAGCCGGACGACACCGACCTGGCGAGTGCGTTGCGGCTCGCCGCGGCGCCCGCCGTATTCCTGCCTGCCGCACTCCGGGCAGAACGGGGCCTGCCGGCGATCGCACCGGATCCCGCGCTCGCTCACGCTGCCGACATCCTGAGGATGCTGACCGGCAGGCCGGCAGCCGGAGAGCAGGTCGATGCGCTCGACGCCTATCTCGTCACCGTGGCCGATCACGGCCTCAACGCCTCGACCTTTGCCGCGCGTGTCGTCGCCTCGACCCAGGCCGGGCTGATGTCGGCAGTCCTTGCGGCAATGGGAGCGCTGAAGGGTCCGCTGCATGGTGGGGCCCCGGGACCGGTACTCGACATGCTCGACGCCATCGGCACCGCGGACAACGCCGCACCGTGGATCGGCGCTAGCCTCGCCCGCGGCGAACGCCTGATGGGCTTTGGGCACCGAATCTACCGGGTTCGCGATCCGCGGGCCGAAGCGCTGCAGAGGGCGCTCCGGCTGCTGCGTTCATCCGGTAACGCAAGTATTACGCGTATGGATCTGGCGATGCAGGTGGAAACCGCAGCGCTCGAGGCCCTTCGGCAGCACCGGCCGGAGCGGCCGCTGGCGACCAATGTCGAGTTCTACACCGCGCTGCTGCTCGAGGCGCTGGGCTTTCCGCGAGAAGCGTTCACTGCCGTGTTCGCCATCGGCCGCACGGGTGGCTGGATCGCCCATGCCCGCGAGCAGGCGCTGACCGGCAAGCTGATCCGGCCAAGGTCGCTCTATGTCGGCCCGCAGCCGAGGCAAGCAGCCTAGCCCGACTCCCCTCGCCTAGGCTGCCGGCCTGGGCGGCAGGTGCTGGCCCGGCGTCGAGAGCGAGATCTGTACCTCTTCCTCGGTCATGTCCGCCGGCACATCGGCGAACAGCGGGGTGGAGAGGTAGCGCTCGCCGGTGTCGGGCAGCATGCACAGGATATTGGCTCCGGCCGGGGCGGTCTCGGCAACCTTGAGGGCCGCAGCGAAGGTGCCACCTGCGGTGATGCCGACAAAGATGCCTTCCTTCTGCGCCAGCGCCAGCGAGGCCTTCATCGCGTCGGGACCGGCGACGGTCAGCACCTCGTCGATCAGCTTCTCGCTTACCGCCGCACCAGTGATGCGCGGGATGAAGTCCGGACTCCAGCCCTGGAACGGATGCGGCTTCCAGGCCGCATGGCTGGCGGTCGCGGCGCCGTCGTCGCGGCGGGCCTGCGGCTCGCCCGAAGTGAGCATCGGCGCCCCCTCGGGCTCGGCAACCACGATCCGGGTACCGGGTCGCTCCTTGCGCAGCACGCGCCCGACGCCGGTGAGCGTGCCGCCGGTGCCGAAGCCGGTTACCCAGTAATCGAGCGGCTCGTCGCTGAAGTCACGCAGGATCTCCTGCGCCGTGGTGCGAGAGTGCATCTCGGGGTTGGCTTCGTTCTCGAACTGCCGGGTCTGGAACCAGCCGTTCTTCAGCGCCAGTTCCTCGGCCTTCCTGACCATGCCGTTGGCGCGCTCGGCTGCCGGCGTCAGCACCACCTTGGCGCCGAGGAACCGCATCAGCTTGCGCCGCTCGACCGAAAAGCTCTCGGCCATCGTCACGACGAGCGGATAGCCCTTGGCGGCACACACCATGGCGAGGCCGATGCCGGTATTGCCGCTCGTCGCCTCGACCACCGTCTGACCCGGCTGCAGCGCTCCCGACTTCTCGGCCGCCTCGATCACGCCCAGCGCCAGACGGTCCTTGACCGAGCCGAGCGGATTGAACGCCTCGATCTTGACGTAGAGGTTGACGTGCTGCGGCGCCAGCTTGTTGACCCGAACCACCGGCGTGTTGCCGATCGTGCCAAGTATATCCTTGTATTTCATGTCCGTTTCCCTCGGGTCCAGCGCAATGCCGCAGGATACTCCCGGGCCGGGAGCAACCACAAGGCCGGGTGGGTTGCGGTTTTCCGCCCGAGATTCGAATTCCGTTCTCTGCAACGGGTCGCGATTGGATCGAAACCGCATCGCGCCGTCACAGGCCGGGTTCGCGCAGACCACCCCCGATGGTCATCGCCACCTCGACGACATCGTCGACGGTGACCCCCAGCTCGTGCCGGACGGCCGCCTTGAGCGGCAGCAGATAGGTACCGTCCCGGGGGAACAGCGAGGTCGTGAAGCTGACGCCGTCGATCGTCGCGGTCACCGGGATGGCGCCCCAGCCATAGCTCGCCACCCGCTTCACCCGCGCGATCTCCGCGGCCGGCTGCGGCGGCAGGCGGGCATAGTGGAACGGCGCCGGTCCGCGCCAGTAGATGACGGGAGCGGAAAAACTGAGCATCATCGGCGCCACTCTCCTTGACCGCCTCCGGCCCGCCAGGGGGGGCACGACTACCCCGCCAGTGTATCCACCTTGCGCAGAGCCGGAAACAGTCGCGCCCAGGCGAGGACGATGGCAATCGTACCAACCCCGCCGAAGGCGACGGCGGCAACCGGTCCAACGAACGCGGCGAGGACGCCGGATTCGAACTCCCCCAGCTGGTTCGAAGTGCCGATGAACAGCGAGTTGACGGCATTGACGCGGCCGCGCATGTGATCGGGAGTGAGCAGTTGCACCAGCGAGGAGCGGATCACGACGCTCACGGTATCCGACGCGCCGAGCACCACCAGCATGGCCACCGACAGCGCCACGCTGGTCGAGAAGGCAAAGACGATCGTGGCCGCTCCGAACACCGCCACCGCCCGCAGCATGGTCATGCCGACATGGTGGCGCAGCGGAAAGCGCGTCAGGTAGAGCGACATCGCCACCGCCCCGATGGCCGGCGAGGTCCTGAGCACGCCGAGCGCGAAGGGCCCGGCCTCGAGGATGTCGCGGGCATAGACCGGCAGCAATGCGGTGGCACCGCCGAGCAGCACCGCGAACAGGTCAAGCGACAGCGTCCCCAGCATCACCGGCTTGCTCCAGATGAAGCGGACACCGGCAAACAACGACTCGAGCGTCATCGGGGTGCGCGCCGGCAGCGCCGCCGGAGGCGGGATGGAGACGGCGCTGTAGCCGGCAACGAGGAAGAAGGGGCCCGAGTCGAGGAACGGGGTCACCGGTCCGAGTCCATAGAGCAGCCCGTCCAGCGCCCGACCGATGAGCAGCGCGGGCTGCATCACCGAGGTCGACGTAGCGATTGCAGTCTGCAGCTGCTCCGCCGGCACGATCCCCGGCAGCAGCGCCGCCATGGTCGGCCGCTCGAACGCCACTGCCGCCCCCAGCACCACGACCGCGAGGAATATCCCCCAGGTCGGCAGCCAGCCCTGCCACAGGCCGAGCGCCAGCACGACCACGACGGCCGTCTCGACCCACTGGCAGATGAGTGCGATCCGGCGCCGATCGAACTGGTCGGCGACGTGCCCGACGAGAAAGGTCAGAACCAGCATGGGCATGAACTGCGCCAGCCCCACCAGCCCTAGGTCGAACGGGTTGCGGGTACGGTCATAGACCAGCCAGCCGATCGCCACAGACGCTCCCTGAAAGGCCATGGAGGATAGCGCCCGCGACGCCAGGAAGTGCCGGAAGGCGGGGAGTCGGAGGACCGAGGAGGTGTCGGAAGTCATTGATTGATCACAGGAGGGGCTGTCACAAAGCCACAGTTCGGGCTTCCGCTCAATACCGGTCAGGCGAGCGGTCCGGTCTGCCACAGCCTGATGCGCAGGCCGCCATGAAGGATCGGCTGCCCCGGCGGACGCCAGGGCAGCCCGGTGGCCTGCGCGAGAGCGGCGTCGGTGGTCACAAGACCGACGCGCCAGCCGGCGAAGCCCTCACGCAGCCTCTCGCCCAACATGCGGTAGAGCCCGCTCAGTTCACGCTTGTCGCCGAGCCGGGTCCCGTAGGGCGGATTGACAATGACGAGGCCCGGCGGTCCCGCCGGGGCGACCAGGTCGGCAACATCCAGCACCTCGAAGCCGGTGCAGGCGGAGACCCCTGCCCGCCCCGCATTCTCGCGCGCCATGCCGATGGCGCCGGCATCGCGGTCGGACCCGAGAAAGCGCCAGGGCGGCAGGCCGGCGGGCGGTGCCGATTGCAGTTCCACCCAGGCACTCCGGTCGAAGCCGGCCAGTTGCTCAAAGGCGAAGTGGCGGGACCGGCCGGGCGCGAGACCCATGGCAATCTCGGCCGCCTCGATGACGAACGTGCCCGAGCCACACATCGGATCAAGCACCGGCTCGGTGCCGGCATAGCCGCAGGTGCGCAGCAGCGCTGCCGCCATGGTTTCCCGCATCGGCGCCCGGTTGACCGCCTCCTTGTGGCCGCGCTTGTGCAGCGGTTCGCCAGTGGTGTCGATGCTGATGGTGGCGTAGTCGTCGTCGAGGCGCAGCATGACGCGGACTGCTGCCTCGGATGAGACCGGTGCCCCCAGTTCCTCGCCGATGGCCGTGGCGAGCCGCTGTGCAGCGGCGCCGGCGTGATAGATCTTCGACTTGTGGCAGGCCGCCTCCACCGCCAGCGGCACTTCGGGGCGCAGGTAGTCTGCCCACGGCACCTTGCGGCACCGCTTGTCGAGCTGGGCCAGGTGCATGGCGCGGAACCCGGCGATGCGGGCCAGAACGCGCGTGGCGCAGCGCAGTTCGAGATTGGCCCGCCAGACCTCCCGCCAGCCGCCGGGGAGCGCAACTCCGCCTGGCACCAGCCGGGCACCGACAAACCCTCGTTCCTGGGCTTCGACGAGCAGCGCCGGCTCCAGTCCCGGCGCGGCAACGAGAAAGATTTCGAAGCTCTCGACCAATGCTCTGCCCCCCGCCGGTGGCGGCGTGGTGCCATTAGCCCCGGCGACGGTCGGAATGCAATGTCGACCCGCCAGCTCGCACCGCCTGCAGCCGTGCGCACTGCGTGCCGCCGTCACGCACACGTGAAGAGCCGTACAATGTCGGGAAGTCCGTCGACACCGGCACCACCGGTGAGGCCGGCACATCTTGTTCTCTTTTTGTTCTTTTCCTGGACGGGTTTTCTCAGCTATGGTGGGCCGTCATTCTGGAGGAAAGCCATGACCAGCCGTCTCAATCCCTACGTCAATTTCCGCGGCCAGGCCCGCGCCGCCGTCGCGTTCTACCAGGCTGCGCTGGGCGGCACCGTCCAGCTCGATACCTTCGCCGGCTTCGGCATGCCGGTCGAGGACGCGGCCGAGAAGGACTGGGTGATGCATGCCCAGCTCGATACCCCGGCGGGCTTCACGCTGATGGTCTCGGACACCCCAAGCTCCATGCCGCTCAGCCCGGGCGGCAACGTGTCGATCTCCCTGTCCGGCGACGCCGATGCCGAACTCAGCGGCTACTGGAACAAGCTCAGCGACGGCGCCACGATCCTTGCCCCGCTCGAGGTGGCGCCGTGGGGCGACAAGTTCGGCATGCTGACCGACCGCTTCGGCATTACCTGGCTGGTCAACATCGCGGTCGCCAAGGCCTGATTCGGAGGCACGTGCAGGGCTGGGGGCGTCCCGAAAGGGAACCTCCGTTACCGGGTGTGGTGCATCCCACAAGCGCGGGGGCCTCGTGCAATCTGTGGCGCGCCTCCGCCCCGGGGCCGAAGATCCTTCCGGCAGCCTCGATGATGGAGAGCCGGCCCGGCGCTCCGGCGCGGCTCACGCCCGCCCGGACAGGCGCCGCACCGCCAGCCAGATCTCCCGCTCGCGGCGGGCGTCGGCGAGGGCCCGATGGACGACCGGCAGGACTTCGACCTCCCGCCGGGCAGCGGCGATCGTGTCGGCAGCGTCGCCTGCGGCATCATGCGCCGCCTCGAGGAAGGCCACCTCGGTGCCCATCAGGCGCACCAGATGCCGCGGCCGGCCAGCGGCGCGCAACAGCATGCTGAGCCAGTGCCCGTCCCAGGAAGGGGCGCTGGCAAAGACCCGGTTGTCGTCGAACAATCGCACCACCTTGTCGCAGACGCGTTCGACCGGCAGACCGTCGCGTTCCAGCAGGTCGCGGCTGATGCCATGCGTGGCCTCGGCGGCAGCGTCCCACTCCGTCCAGGCCGGAGCCGGCCGGATCAGGTGGGATTCTCCGAGACCGTCCTCGAACACCCAGCCGACCTCGACCGGATAGCTGAACTTGCTCAGCGAGGAGGCTTCGAAATCGAGGAACACCAGCATGCGGCGAGGCTAGCGCGTTCCGGCCCCCGCCACTAGCCGAGCAGTGCCTCGATCGGCTGCCGGAGATCGTCGGGTTCGGTGCCGCCAGCAAAGCGCTGGACGGTTCCGCCGCTGCGATCGACCAGGAACTTGGTGAAGTTCCAGGGGATGGTCTGTACCCCCAGCAGTCCGGGCGCCTTGCGCTTGAGCCACTGGAACAGCGGGTGCGCGCCGCGGCCATTGACCACGACCTTTCCGAACATCGGGAAGCTGACATGGTAGTTGAGATCACAGAACGCGGCGATCTCGGTCTCGCTGCCCGGTTCCTGCCCGCCAAACTGGTTGCAGGGAAATCCCAGCACCACGAAGCCGCGGTCACGATAGTCCCGGTAGAGGCGCTCGAGCCCGGCATATTGCGGGGTATACCCGCACTTGCTGGCCACGTTGACCACCAGCACCACCTTGTCGCGCCAGGTCGTCAGCGGCTGCTCGCGCCCATCGATCAGGGGCGCGCTGAAATCGTAGATCAGAGACACGGGGGAAGGACTCCTGGACGGGACAACACCCCTGCCCTAGTCGCCGCGCCTGTCGCCGTCCAGTCGCTTTTCCGCGAGCGCCCTCAGGGCCGCCTCGCGCTGTTTCTCCGCCTTGGTGCGTCCGAACCGGATGCGGTTCTCGGCGGCCTGCTGTTCCTTTTCGGAGCGCGCCCTGGCCTTGCGGGCCTTCGAGAGGGAGAGGATATCAGCCATGAAGAACCCGGGGCGGACGTGGCAACGAGAGATACACACTGTCGCACCATTCATCGCCGAGAAGAAAGGTATGCCTGGCGGTTCCGGTGACGGTGAAGCCGAGCTTGCCCAGCACTCTCAACGAGGCGGTGTTTCGGGGATCGACGTCGGCGGTCAGCTGGTCGACCGATCTGGCATCGAATGCATGGTCGATGAAGGCGCGAGAGGCTTCCGTCGCGATCCCCCTGCCCCAGTAGTCGGGGTGGACCATGAAGCCGAACTCGGGAAGGCGGCCGGCACCGACATCGCCGATAACACGCCCCTCGAACTCGATAGCGAAGTCCTCGCCGCCCGATGCCAATCGGTCGATCATCCGCTCGAGCCACGGTCGAGTGACCTCGATGCTGGAGTGCGGCAGAGTCGACCAGTAGCGCATCGCCAGCGGGTTCGACATGACAGAGTAGAAGGCCGCGAGATCGTCCAGCCGCGGACGCCGCAGCACCAGCCTCGGTGTCCTGAGCTCGATCACACCAGCCGGCTCTGGGCCTTGGCCGCCTCGATGAAGCTGGCGAACAACGGATGCGGGTCGAAGGGCTTGGACTTCAGTTCAGGGTGGAACTGCACCCCGATGAACCACGGGTGATCGGTACGCTCGACGATCTCGGGCAGCTTGCCGTCGGGCGAGACACCCGAGAACAGCAGCCCGTTGGCCTCGAGGACCTTGCGGTAGTTCATGTTGACTTCGTAGCGGTGCCGGTGCCGCTCGTTGATCCGCGTGGTGCCGTAGATGTCGGCGACGCGGCTGCCCTTGGCCAGTTGCGCCGGATAGGAGCCGAGCCGCATGGTGCCTCCCAGGTCTGTTTCCGCCGCACGGGTCACCTGCTCGTTACCTTTTATCCACTCGGTCATGATCCCGACGATCGGCTCCTTGGTCGGACCGAACTCGGTGGAATTGGCGTTCTTGATCCCGGCCGTGTTGCGCGCGGCCTCGATGCAGGCCATCTGCATGCCGAAGCAGATGCCGAAATACGGCACGTCCTTGAGCCGGGCAAAGCGCGCCGCCTGGATCTTGCCGGTCGAGCCGCGCTCGCCGAAGCCGCCGGGCACAAGGATGCCGTGGATGTGCTCGAGATAGGGCGCGGGGTCCTCGCGCTCGAAGATCTCGCTGTCGATCCAGTTGAGGTTGACCTTCACCCGGTTGGCGATGCCGCCATGCACCAGTGCCTCGCTCAGCGACTTGTAGGCGTCCTTGAGGCCGGTGTACTTGCCGACGATGGCGATATTGACCTCGCCTTCCGGATTGTGGAGCCGGGCCGAGACGTCCTCCCAGGCGGTCATGTCCGGAACCGGGGCGTCAGCAAGGCCGAAAGCGGCGAGCACTTCGCGATCGAGACCCTCGCGGTGGTAGGCGAGCGGCACATCGTAGATCGAGGCGACATCGAGCCCCTGGATCACGGCCGACTCCCGCACATTGCAGAACAGCGCCAGCTTGCGCCGTTCGGAAGCCGGGATCGGACGGTCGCAGCGCACCAGCAGGATATCGGGCGAGATGCCGATCGAGCGCAACTCGGCCACCGAGTGCTGGGTCGGCTTGGTCTTCAGTTCTCCGGCCGACGGAATGTAGGGCATCAGCGTCAGATGCACATAGACGGTATTGCCGCGCGGCTGCTCGTTGCCGAACTGGCGGATCGCCTCGAAGAACGGCAGGCCCTCGATGTCACCGACCGTGCCGCCGATCTCGACCAGCACGAAGTCGAACTCGTCATTGCCCTCGCGGATGAAGTCCTTGATCGCGTCGGTGACGTGCGGGATCACCTGCACCGTGGCGCCCAGGTAGTCGCCGCGGCGTTCGCGGGCGATGATGTCGGAATAGATGCGGCCGGTGGTGATGTTGTCGCGCTTGTTGGCGTGCCGGCCGGTGAAGCGCTCGTAGTGGCCAAGATCGAGGTCGGTCTCGGCGCCGTCATCGGTGACGAACACTTCGCCGTGCTGGGTCGGGGACATCGTGCCCGGATCGACGTTGAGGTAAGGGTCGAGCTTCCTCAGCCGGACCTTGTAGCCGCGCGCCTGCAGCACCGCACCCAGTGCGGCGGAGGCCAGCCCCTTGCCCAACGAGGAAACCACGCCGCCGGTGATGAAAACGTACCGAGCCATGGGCCTTCACCTTAAGAGGTCGAAACAGTGATTCGGAAGCGTACCCGCCGCTGCGCGGAATCGCCCTTCACACAAAACAACAAGGGGATGTTGCCATCCCCTTGTCCGGTTCATTGCCGGGGCTGCCTCAGTTGGCGGGCGCCGCAGGTTGTTCCGTCGTCGCCGGAGTATCGGTCGCCGGAGCGGCGTCCTGCGGCACGGGTAGGCCCGGATCCGCGGCGGGCACTGCAGTGTCGGCAGGCGCTGTCTCGGTGGTGGTCGTGGTGTCAGCCGGAACCGGCAGGTCACCGCTTGACTGCTGCTGCAACTGGTTGATCGCATCGAGCACGGTCGCCGGCTGCTCGGCGCCTTCCACGGCGCGGTCAAGGATCGTCTGCGTGCCGCGGTCGAGCTCGGCAAGGATGGTGAGCCCGATCGCCGTCGCAAAGAACAGCGCCGCGAGAATCGCCGTGGTCCGGGTCAGCAGGTTGGCGGTGCCACGCACGCTGATCAGGCCGTTCGAGTTCGACGATCCCATGCCCAGCCCGCCGCCCTCGGACCGCTGCAGCAGAATGACTGCAATCAGCGCGAGCACGATGAGCAGATAGGCGACAAGCAGGACGTTTGCCATGGGAACCCGTGGGCTTTGGTGTCTGTTGGGCGCGCCTTCTACACGCGCGCCAAGCGAAAAGCCAGCTACAACCGCCGTCCCTGGTTGGGCGCCGGTCCGCTGCTACACGGCCGAGATAATGGCATGGAAGTCGTTTGCCAAGAGGCTTGCACCGCCCACCAACCCGCCATTGACGTTTTCGATCGCCAGGATGTCGCGGGCATTCGTCGGTTTCAACGACCCGCCATAGAGGATCGGCACGCCGGCGCCACCAGCCCCGAAGCGATCGACGAGGCGTTGCCGGATGGTCGCATGCATCTGGGCGATGTCGGCGGCGGTAGGCGTCAGGCCGGTTCCGATCGCCCAGACCGGCTCATAGGCCACCACGATGCCGCGGCCGCCCCAATCGTCCGGCACGGAGGCTTCAAGCTGGGAAGTGACGATCCGCTCGGCATCGCCGGCGCGCCGCTCGGCTTCCGTCTCCCCCACGCAGATGATCGGCGTCAGTCCGGAACCGATGGCGGCCATGGCCTTGCTGCGGACGAGTTCGCTGCTTTCGGCATGATCGGCGCGGCGTTCGGAATGGCCGAGGATGACGAATTGCGCGCCGGCGTCGACGAGCATCGGCGCCGCGATGTCACCGGTATGCGCGCCGTTCGGCAGGGGATGGCAGTCCTGGCCACCGGTAACGATGCCGCCGGGGGCAGCTATCGCGGTCAGCGGCGCCAGCAGTGTTGCCGGGGGACAGATGACCACCATGCAGCGTGGTCGCTCCCCGGCCGCGAGCAGTCCGGCGAGCCTGGCGACCTCCGCGAGGGACGCACTCGTGCCGTTCATCTTCCAGTTGCCCGCAATCAGCGGGGTGATCTCGTCTGCCACCCGTGTTCTCCTGCTGCTACTTGCCTATTGGGGGCGTTTGCCATAACCCCGCTCCGATGTGCCTTGCAGCACAAACTCTACCCTGTCTAGTATCCGCCGCCCGCTGGTCAGGTGGCCCTTGTTGGATGTGTCCCGATGCTCAATGCCCTCCGCTCGATCGCCCGAACCTGGTTCGGCAAGGTCCTCGGCGCCTTTCTCATCGTCGGGCTCGCCGGATTCGGCATTTATGACGTGATCTTCCAGTTCGGCGCCAACACCGTGGCGACCGTGGCGGGCGAAGACATCACGGTTCGCGATTTCCAGCGTGCCTATGACCAGCAGCTGAACAGCCTCGCGCGGCAGATCGGCCGCGTGCCGACCACCGAGGAGGCGCTGGCCTTCGGGCTGCCGTCGGTGGTCCTCAACCGGCTCGGGTCGGAGGCCGCCATCAACAAGTTCGGCGAGGATCTCGGCATCGGCGTCTCCGAGCAGCGCCTTGGCAAGCTGGTGCGCGAGGACCCCAGTTTCTCCGGCACGCTGGGCGCCTTCGACGCGGCGAACTTCGCCCGTGTGCTGCAGCAGAACGGCTTCACAGAGAAAGAGTATTTCAACCTCCAGACCAATGCCGCACGTCGCCAGCAACTGGCGAGCGGACTGTTCGGCGGCTCGCCCACGCCGCAGGCCGCGATCGACCTGATCAGCCGCTATCAGGGCGACAAGCGCACCGTCGACTATTTCGTTCTCAACGCGCAAGGGCTGCCCGAGGTTGCCCCACCGACCGACGAGGATCTCGCCGCCTACCTCGCAGAGAACCAGACCCGGTACCGGACCAGGGAAAACCGGACGGTGGATCTGCTGGTGCTGACGCCACAGGTGATCGCCGCAACCAAGTCCATTCCCGAGGACCAGATCGCCGCGGAGTATGAGCGAACCAAGGAGAGCCGGATCAAGGTCGAGAAGCGGACCATCAAGCAGATTGCGCTGAAGACCCCGCAGCAGGAGAAGTGGTTCGAGCTGGGCAAGGCCTCGGGCAAGAAGATCGGCGAACTGCTGGTCGAGACCGGGCTCGCCTTCAGCGATCTGGGCACGCTGTCCAGGGGCGAGATCAGCGATGCCTCGCTGGCCGACGCCGCCTTCGGTCTCGGCGTCGACGACTACGCCCTCATCGAGGGAATTGGCGGCAAGCGGGTGATCACCGTCTCGGCGATCGAGGCCGGCGGCCAGGTCAGCCTCGAGGACTCCCGCGACCAGATCGCGCAGCAGCTGGCGCTCACCGAGGCGCGCAACGAGTTCACCGACGTTCTCGACCAGATCGAGGAACTGCGGGCAGCGTTCCGTCCCCTGACCGACATCGCGGATCGGTTCGGCCTGAAGACGCAGACGCTTGCGGTCACGGCCGGCGGCAACGAACTCGCCGATGTCGCAGCGGAGGACCGCGCGAGGGTGGCGTCGGCCATCTTCGCCGCCGAGCAAGGCGACCTGGCGCCAACCGTGACCCTGGGCTCCAGCAGCAATGTCTGGTTCGACCTCAAGGTCATCGAGGCGGCGCGTGACCAGAGTCTCGATGAAGTCCGCGACGCAATCGTCGCTGCCTGGACGCAGCAGCAGACCGACGAGGCGCTCAACGCGGAAGTTGACAAGGTGCTGGAGCAGCTCAAGGCGGGCACCCCCTTTGCCGACATAGCGGTGGCGCTCAACCAGTTTCCGATCCTGAGCCAGCCGCTGACGCGCAATGGCGACGGCACCAGCGTGCTGAACGAGGCGGTTGCGCAGCAGATCTTCAATGGCGGTGCCGACCACTTCGGTTCCGCCATCAACGGCGATGGCGACCATGTCGTCTTCCAGGTCGTGGATGTCACCGTGGCGACGAGCACAGACGCTACGCCGGCATCGATCAAGTTCGTCGAGGACTCGACGCGCGACGCCCTCTACGCCGATTTCGTCGCCGGCCTGCGCGACAAGGCCGGTCTGCAGCTCAACCAGCAAGCGCTGAACCAGCTTCTGGCGCTCGATACCGCGGGTCAGTGATGGCCGAAGAGCAGTTCGGCCAGTTCGCCGCAGCCTACGACTCCGGGCGGGCGCAGATCGTCTTCCGGCGCGTCGTGGCGGACCTCGAAACGCCGATCGGCGCCTATCTGAAGCTCGCCGAGGGCCGGAGGAACACCTTTCTGCTCGAGAGCGTGCAGGACGGGGCGACGCGCGGCCGCTACTCGATGATCGGGTTCGATCCCGACATCATCCTCAAGGTGGTCGACGGCAAGGCGAGCATCAACCGCAATGCGGGGCTGGAACCCGAGGCCTTCGCGCCGATCGCCGAAGCGCCACTCGACGCGTTGCGTGCCCTCGTTGCCGAGAGCCAGGCGGACGTTCCGCCCGGCCTGCCTTCGACGGCCGCCGGAATCTACGGCTACCTCGGCTATGAGATGGTCCGCCTGATGGAAGTGCTGCCGGACCGACATGGGCCGGGCCTGGGATTTCCAGACGCGATCCTGATGCGACCCACGGTGCTGGCCGTCTTCGATACCCTCAAGGACGAGCTCTATGTGACCGCGCCGGTCTACGTCCGCCAGGGTGTCAGCGCCGGGCAGGCCTGGGAGGGCGCCCAGTCGCGCATCGATGACGCGGTCGCGCGCCTCGGTCGCACCCTGCCCTACGTGGCCAGTGCGCCGGATATCGACGCCGTCGCGGTCACCTCGAACACGACGCCGGCCGAATACGCCCGGATGGTCGAGGACGCCAAGGAGTACATCCGTGCCGGCGACATCTTCCAGGTGGTGCTGAGCCAGCGCTTCGAGGCGCCGTTCACGCTCCCTCCGACGGCCCTCTATCGGGCGCTGCGCCGCACCAATCCCTCGCCCTACATGTACTTCCTCGACTTCGGCGACTTCGCTGTCGCCGGCTCGAGCCCGGAGATCCTGGTCAAGCTCGAGAAGGGCCAGGTGACGATCCGGCCGATCGCCGGGACACGCAAGCGCGGTTCGACACCGACGCGGGACAAGGAACTGGCCGACGAGTTGCTTTCCGATCCCAAGGAACTGGCGGAGCACCTGATGCTGCTCGACCTGGGTCGCAACGATGTCGGGCGCGTGGCCAAGATCGGCTCGGTGAAGGTCACCGACAAGTTCTTCCTCGAGTACTATTCCCATGTCATGCACATCGTATCGAACGTGGTCGGGGAACTCGATCCCAGGCACGACTTCGTCGATTCGCTTTCCGCAGGGTTCCCGGCCGGCACTGTTTCGGGCGCACCCAAGGTGCGGGCGATGGAGATCATCGACCAACTGGAGAAGGATCGGCGCGGCATCTATGGAGGCTGCGTCGGCTATTTCGGCGCGGACGGCAGCATGGATACCTGCATCGTACTGCGCACCGCGATCGTTGCGAACGGCAGGATCTACGTGCAGGCGGGTGCGGGCATCGTCGCCGACAGCAAGCCCGAGCTCGAACAACTCGAATGCGAAAACAAGGCCCGGGCCCTGTTCAGCGCCGCCGAGGAGGCCCTGCGGTATGCCGGCGAAGCGAGGGTCGGGCAGTGACGGCGAGAACCTCCGGCACCTGCCCCGGCGGCCCTGACATTGCGGGCCATACCGTTCGTCGATGGCGTTTCTGGCGCTGAACCCACATTCCCGCTTTCGCGGGAATGCCATCGTGCTCTAGAACGCTCTGGGAGCGAGGAACCGACCGATGCGCCTTCTCGTCATCGACAACTACGACAGCTTCACCTACAATCTGGTGCACTTCCTCGGAGAGCTCGGTGCCGAGCCCGTGGTCTTTCGCAATGACAAGATCACGCTCGACCAGATCGCTGCAATGTCGCCTGAAGCGATCGTGCTCTCTCCCGGCCCCTGCACCCCGAACGAGGCCGGTATCTGCCTCGGATTGATCGATCGCTTCGCACCGACAACGCCCATTCTCGGCGTCTGCCTCGGGCACCAGGCGCTTGGCCAGGCGATGGGCGGCGAGGTCGTGCGGGCCCCTGAGTTGATGCATGGCAAGACCAGCCGCATCAACCACACCGGCAAGGGCCTGTTCCGTGGCCTGAACGCCGGCTTCGAGGCGACGCGCTACCACTCGCTGGTCGTCAAGCGGGACACCCTGCCACGGACGCTCGAAGTCACCGCGTCGACCGACGATGGCCTGATCATGGGGATGCAGCACCGGGACTACCCCAGCCATGGGGTGCAGTTCCATCCCGAGAGCATCGCCTCCGAGAACGGGCATGCGCTGCTGCAGAACTTCCTCAACATCGCCCGCGATTTCAACCTGAGGACGGCCGCGTGATGGACCTCAAGCAGGCTCTCAACAAGATCGCATCGCGGCAGGACCTTACCGGCGCCGAGATGCGTGAGGTGATGACCACGATCATGAACGGGGAGGCCACCCCGAGCCAGATCGGCGCGTTCCTGATGGGCATGCGGGTCAAGGGCGAGACGGTGGGCGAAATCGCAGCGGCGGTCTCGATCCTGCGCGAGAGGATGGTGCCGGTCGAGGTGGATGAACCGGAGGGCACCATCGATGTCGTGGGCACCGGCGGAGACGGGGCGGAAACGCTGAACATCTCGACCGCTACCTCCATTGTCGTCGCAGCGGCCGGCGTGCCCGTGGCCAAGCATGGCAACCGGGCGCTGAGCTCGAGGTCGGGTGCGTCCGATGTGCTGCAGGCACTCGGGATCAAGACCGACATCGGGCCCGACAAGATCAGCCAGTGCATTCGCGAGGCCGGCATCGGTTTCATGTTCGCCCCCGCGCACCACCCGGCGATGAAGCATGTCGGCCCGACGCGCATGGAAATGGGCACGAGAACGATGTTCAACCTGCTCGGCCCGCAGTCCAACCCGGCAGGGGCACGGCGCTATATGCTCGGGGTTTACGACAAGCGCTGGGTCGAGCCGGTGGCGGCGGCGCTGCTCGCCAATCGCGCAATCTCCGCCTGGGTCGTGCACGGGGCGGACGGCATCGACGAACTGTCGACCACAGGCCCGAGCTTCGTCGCCTCGATCAAGGGCGGCAACCTCACGAGCTTTGAGGTCACCCCCGAGGATGCCGGCCTGCCACGCGCCACGATCGCCGACCTCAAGGGCGCCGATCCGGAATACAACGCCGGTCGCCTCCGAAGCCTGCTCGATGGAGTCAGGGACGCTTACAGGGATATCGTGCTGTTCAATGCTGCCGCAGCGCTGATCGTCGCGGGGCGTGCCGACACCCTGAAGCTCGGTGTCGACCTCGCGGCACGGGAGATCGACTCCGGTCGCGCCAAGGCGACCCTCGACAAGCTCATCGCCACTTCGAACAGCTGACCCGATGTCCGATATCCTCTCACAGATCGAAGTCTACAAGCGCGAGGAGATCGCGGCTGCCAAGACGCTCAAGCCCTGGAACGAGGTGGTAGCGGAGGCCCATGACGCTCCGCCGGTGCGCCGGTTCCTCTCGGCCCTCAAGAAGCAACGCGAGGACGGTGGCTTCGCGCTGATCGCCGAGGTGAAGAAGGCGAGCCCGTCGAAAGGTCTGATCCGGGCGGACTTCAATCCGACGGAGATCGCCCGGTCCTACGAACTCGGGGGCGCGGGGTGCCTCTCGGTGCTCACCGACGGCCCCAGTTTCAAGGGAGCGGCGACCTTCCTGATCGAGGCGCGCAACGCGACGCGCCTGCCGGTCCTGCGCAAGGACTTCCTGTTCGAAACCTACCAGGTGGCGGAGAGCCGGGCCTGGGGCGCCGACTGCATCCTCGTCATTCTTGCGGCGGTGACCGACGACACCGCCCGCTATCTGCTGGATGCCGCCGAGGAGTGGCGAATGGACGCGCTGGTCGGAGTCCATGACCAGATCGAACTGGACCGGGCACTCGGGCTGGGTGTTGAGTTCATCGGCATCAACAACCGCAACCTGCGGACTTTCGAGACCACGCTCAAGACCTCCATCGATCTCGCCGGCGGCGTGCCGAGCGGCGTACACCTCGTTTCCGAAAGCGGCATCAACACCCATGCCGACATGCTGCGACTGGAGGCGGACGCCGGCATCGGCACCTTCCTCGTCGGCGAAAGCCTGATGCGACAGGATGACGTGACTGCGGCAACAATCAAGCTGCTGCGGGGCTGAAATGGCGCTCACCCACCTCAACCAGCGTGGGGAGGCGCATATCGTCGATATCGGCGAGAAGGCCGCGACCCGCCGCCGCGCCGTCGCCACGGCCCGGCTCGAAGCAAAGGCAGACACCATTGCGTTGATCCTCGGCGGCGAATTGAAGAAGGGCGACGCCCTGGCTGTCGCCCGCATCGCCGGGATCATGGCGGCCAAGCGGACGGCGGAACTGATCCCGCTCTGTCACCCCATTCCGCTGTCGAGCGTCAGCGTCGAGATCGTCGCGGACGGCGCCGACCTGCTGGTCACCGCCACCGCCGAGACCACCGCGCAGACCGGGGTCGAGATGGAAGCCATGACTGCCGCCTCGGTTGCGGCCCTGGCGCTCTACGACATGGCCAAGTCGCATGACCGGGCCATGCGCGTGCTGGCGATCCAGCTCGAGGAGAAGTCCGGTGGCAAGTCGGGTGATTTCCGCCGATGATGCCGGTCGACGAAGCGATCGAGCGGGTCTTTGCCAAATTCCCCGAACTCGGCACGGAGACTGTGCCGCTCGCCCGCGCACATCGGCGAGTGCTCGCTAGGCCGCTGGTCGCCAGCCACAGCCAGCCTCCCTTCGATGCCAGCGCCATGGATGGCTACGCCGTCCGCGCCGCCGAGGTGATCCCCGGCCGACCGCTGAAGCTCGCCGGCACCTCACAGGCCGGTGCCCGCTTCGTCGGCATGATGGAGCACGGCCAGTGCGTGCGCATCTTCACCGGAGCCCCCCTGCCGATCGGCGCCGACGCGGTGATCATGCAGGAGGAGGCTACCGCCAAGGGTAACCAGATATCCTTCGAGAAGGTGCCCCGGCCCGGACAGTCGGTGCGCCAGCAGGGTTTCGACTTCCGCCGCGGTTCCGAACTGCTCGCGTCGGGGGTTGCCCTCACCCCGGCCATGTTGAGCCTCGCCGCTTCGGCGAACTGCCCCACCCTCACGGTCACGCGCCGCCCGAAGATAGCCATCGTCGCAACCGGTGACGAACTGGTGGCGCCCGGTACTGCGCCAGGCCCCGACCAGATCGTCGCTTCCAACACCGCCGGGCTCGTTCCGCTGCTGGCGCCGTTCGCCGACAAGATCATCGACCTGGGGATCGTTCCGGACGACAAGGCCGTGCTGGAGGCCGCGCTGCTCGGCGCTTTCGACCTGGGCATCGACATGCTGGTCACCACCGGCGGCGCCAGCGTCGGCGAGCGCGACTACGTGCAGGAGGTGCTTCGCGACCTCGGCGTGACTCTCGATTTCTGGAAGCTGCGGATGCGGCCGGGAAAGCCGCTGATGTTCGGCACCCGGGGCAAATCCCTGGTCTTCGGGCTTCCGGGCAACCCGGTCTCGGCCATGGTGACGGCGACGGTCATCCTCAAGCCGGTGCTGCGGGCGCTGACCGGTCATGCCGATCCCTTCTGGCCGCGCTTCGGCGTTCCAGCGCTGCTTGGCCTGCCGCCCAATGGTCCGCGACGCCACTACATGCGGGGACGCTCAGCCGCAACGACATCGGCTTCCTGCAGGTGACGCCGATCTTCGAGACCGACAGCAGCCATACCACGTCGCTGGCGCTCGCCGACGTGCTGATCATCCAGCGCGAGGACGATCCGGGGGGGCCCTCCCGGCGAGATCGTCGAGATCATTCCCCTCAACTGGGGCTAGCTCGACGTGGCCGCGCACCACATCACGTACGCGACCGGCGCGTTCCGCCGATCGGCAGAGGAACTGACCCGCAGCATGGCGACATACGGGATCGCCACCCGCGTCTTCACGCCGGAGGATGCTGGAATCCGCGCGTTGCGGCGACAGTACCCCGAGATCATGAGGGTGAAGCGGGGGGCCGGCTACTGGCTGTGGAAGCCGTTCCTGATCGACCGGACGCTGGCCGCGCTGCCCGAGGGGGCGATCCTGCTCTATACCGACGCCGCGCTCACCGCGGTCAGCAAGCCAGCCTCGCTGATCTCCCTCGCTTCGACCGACAATCCGATCGTGCTGTTCGAGCAGGGGCGGCCAGCGGGGCTCCTCCTCCCCAGCCGATCGGCCAATGGACATCCCGACGCTGCCTCAAGCTGATGGGCGCCGACACCGACGAGGTTCGTGCCGCCCCGATGCTCGCGGCCGGCTTCCAGCTCTATGCAGCGGGCAATCGATCGAGGGCGTTCGTCGCCGAGTGGCTGCGGTGCTGCACGATCCCGGGCGTGCTGCCCGACGACCCGGATGGTTCCGCCGAGCCGACGGGGTTTCGATCGCATCGGCACGACCAGTCGGTGCTCAGCGTACTTGCTCACCGCCACGGATTGGGCCTGCACCAGGACCCGAGCCAGTTTGGATGGCGCCTTCCGGGCGAGCCGTTCGGGCAGGTGTTCGACCTCCACCGCCGACGCACCCGCTCGCTCGGCGCGCGCCTCCGCGGCGCAATACGAAGGCTGCAGGGCCACCGGCAGGCCGCGCTTCATCGCTAACCCGATCTTTACCTCGCTGTTGCAGAACATAACTGGAACAGATACACATTGTTCAGCCTTTGTTCCGATTCTCCAGCGGGGTCGCCATGCTGACGCGCAAGCAACACGAACTGCTCATGTTCATTCACGAGAGAATGAAGGAGTCTGGGATTCCGCCGTCGTTCGACGAAATGAAGGACGCCCTCGATTTGCGGAGCAAGTCCGGCATTCATCGCCTGATCACCGCTCTCGAGGAGCGGGGGTTCATTCGTCGGTTGCCAAACCGCGCCAGAGCCCTCGAAGTCATCAAGCTGCCCGACTCGATGAACCCGTCTCTTGGGGGCAGAAAGGCGCGCTTCGAGCCGAGCGTGATCGAGGGAAACCTCGGCAAGGTTGCTGCTCCGGCCTCGCGGGTGCCGGCAAGCGTCTCCGACGGCGGCCGTTTCGTCACCATCCCGGTGATGGGCCGGATTGCTGCGGGTACGCCCATCGAGGCCATCCAGTCGCACAGCCACACGATCACGGTTCCGCCCGAGATGCTCGGGCCCGGGGAACACTACGCCCTCGAAGTGCGCGGCGACTCGATGATCGAGGCCGGCATCTTTGACGGCGACACCGTTCTGATCCGGAAGCAGGACGCAGCCAGCACCGGGGAGATCGTCGTGGCACTCGTCGACGACCAGGAGGCGACCCTGAAGCGCCTGCGTCGCCGCGGCAACTCGGTGGCTCTGGAGGCCGCCAACCCGTCCTACGAAACGCGGATCTTTCCGCCCGACCGGGTCAAGGTGCAGGGCCGGCTGGTTGGCCTGCTGCGCAAGTACTGAGCGTTCGTTTTCATCCGCCCTGACCGGGCCGGCGTCGTCGCCGGCCCTTTTTCTTTGAATGCTGGACACCTCGCGGCAGAATCCCCCTAGGGGTAGCCCAGCAAAGACGTTAGGGTCCGCCGCGGTTGCGGGGAAGCGAGTGTCGGGGAGAAGCTGTTGCCGTCGCAGATCGATTGGGTCGCCGTCGACTGGGGAACGTCGAACCTGCGCGCCTGGGCTCTTGATTCAGGTGGCTCAGTCGTCGAGTCGCGTTCGTCACCGGAGGGCATGGGCCGGCTGACGCGAGAGCAGTATCCTGGGGTGCTGGCGAGCCTGCTCTCCGATCTGGCCGACCCTGCAGATGTGCTGATCTGCGGCATGGCGGGGGCCCGTCAGGGCTGGCTCGAAGCGCCCTATCTCGACGCCCCTGCGGATCTCACGACGCTCGAACGCGCGGCCGTGTCGCCGGAGATGCCGGGCAGCAGGCTGGCCCCGCGCATCCTGCCGGGAGTGTGCCAGCGCGACATCGGCGCCGAGGATGTGATGCGCGGCGAGGAGACGCAACTGCTCGGCCTGTCGGCGCTGCTCCCGGGGTTTGAAGGCCTCGTGGTCATGCCGGGGACCCACAGCAAGTGGGCCCGTCTCTCCGGCACCCGCCTCGAACGCTTCTCCACCGCCATGACCGGAGAATTGTTCGAACTGTTGCGGACGCAGTCGGTTCTGCGGCATTCGTTCACCGGCGACCTGGAGGGCGAGGACCGTGAGGTAGGGTTCGAAAGGGGCATCGAACTCGGCATCGACCGACCCGAGCGCCTGACCGCGACGCTGTTCAAGGTGCGCGCCGGCGCACTGCTGTCTGATCGCAGTTCCGCCTGGTGCGCCGGCTTCATGTCCGGCCTGCTGATCGGAGCCGAGATCGGAGGACAGCGCGACTGGGTGCCGGGAGCGGGCGAGGTGCCTCTGGTGGGAAACGTGTCGCTCTGTGCGCTCTACCAGCAGGCCTTTGCCAGGCTGGGCATGCAGACGCGCATCGTCGATGCCACGGATGCAACATTGGCCGGCCTCAAGGCTGCACGGCAGGGGTAAACCATGGACCATCGCCATCTGATCGCGATCCTGCGGGGCGTTAATCCGCACGAGGTGTTCGACGTTTGCCATGAACTGGTGGCGGCAGGAATCACGCTGATCGAAGTTCCGCTGAATTCTCCGGACGCACTGCGGTCGATCGAGACGGCAGCGCGCGGGTTCGACGGTCGGGCCATGATCGGCGCGGGAACGGTGCTGAGCCGGACCGAGGTGGCCGAGGTCGCCGACGCCGGCGGACGGTTCGTCGTCTCGCCCGATACCAATCCCGCGGTCATCGCTGCGACGCTCGAACGCGGCCTCGCCTCCTACCCCGGGGTCTTCACCCCCAGCGAGGCCTTCACCGCCATCCGGGCGGGAGCGACCGGATTGAAGTTCTTTCCCGCCGAGGTCCTGGGTCCGAAGGGCATCAAAGCCATGAAGGCGGTGTTGCCGGCCGGCGTCCCGCTCTACGCGGTGGGTGGTGCCAGCCCAGACAATTTCGGCGAGTACTTTGCCGCCGGGTGTGCCGGTTTCGGGCTCGGGACCTATCTTTTCAAGCCAGGCATGACCGCCGGCGACGTTGCTCACAGGGCACACCTCGCGGTCGCCGCCTACGATCAAGGAACAAGCCGATGAACCGCAAGGCGGAACTTTTTGTCGACTGCCGCTGTGAACTCGGCGAGGGGCCCTTCTGGCACCCCTTGCTGGGGCGGCTGTTCTGGTTCGACATCCTCAACCAGACCATGCTCAGCGCCAACGACGCGGGACACATCGTCGATCGCATCACGTTCAGGGATACGGTGAGTGCCGCCGCCGTCATCGATGAGAACGCCCTTGCCGTCACGCAGTCGGGCACCCTGCTCCGCTACGATTTCCGCACCGATACCTCCAGCCCGATCATCGAGATCGAGTCCGATATTCCAGGCAATCGCACAAATGACAGCCGGGTCGACCGGGCTGGTGGCTTCTGGATCGGAACGATGGGCAGGCGCGGCGAGCACGGTGTGGGCAATGTGTACCACTACCGCGCGGGCGTCCTGAACCGGATCATCTCCGGGGTGAGCATCCCCAACTCGATCTGTTTCTCCCCAGACGGGCGAACGGCCTATTTCACCGATGCCGGCGCGATGATCAGGAAGTGCGCAACCGACCCCGAGACCGGTATGCCAATCGGAGAATGGGAGGACTTCTTCTCGATCGAGGGCATGGGGGTAGCCGATGGCTCGGTGGTCGATGCGGAGGGCTTCGTCTGGAATGCCCGATGGAACGGCAATGCGGTGCTGCGCATCTCCCCCGACGGCAAGCTCGATCGGGTGGTCGAGGTGCCGGTGAGCCGCGTATCGTGCCCGGCCTTCGGCGGCAAGGACTACAAGACGCTGTTCCTCACGACCGCCCGCGAGCACATGACGCCGGAGGAACTCGAGCGGGAGCCGCAGGCCGGCAGCATCTTCGCCATCGAAGTCGACGTTGCAGGGATCCCCGAACCGGCGATCCGGCTATGACCGCAGGGTCTCGCACATGGTAAAGGTGCGCTAACCACAATTGCGACGACTTCGCGGCAGCTACTCCGGCACCCGCCACGGACGCGTGGTTGCCACGATTGCCGGCCGAACATCGAAGCGCTGCCGCTCGGCATGCCATCGCAGCCAGTGAACCCCACCCTTCGCCAGGGCGGGCGCGTCGAGGACGACGCCTGCGTCGCAGTCGCCCGGGGCAACGCGGCGCGAGATAACGAGGTCGACCAGCGGGCAGTCCTCGTAGAAGCCGGCCGGATCCTTGACGATCGCCACAGTGAAGCCTGCCGGACTGCGTCCGAAGCAGCCTACGGAGTCACAGGTCAACAGGGGGGACTCCTCAAGCTTTTCGGAATAGGTCTCGCGCCAGACATCGACCGCAAAGCTGCTGCCCCGTCCCATGACCAGGCCGAGGCCCTCATCGCCCCGGACCGCAACGGCCTGTGTCGTGTCGGCGACAAGGACGTCGGGTGGACCGTCAAGTGCCATGACGATTATCGCCAGCGGCAACAGCGCCGGGCCAAGCAGGCGATGCCAGGAGGTGAGAAAGGCGAACCAGGCGATCGCCAGCAGCCCCAGGCACAGGGCAACAGGGGTGAGCAGCGGACTGAGACTGATGGCAGAACTCCATGCGGCGATGACGACCGATACATCGAGCATCCGCTCGATGGACCAGCCCATCACGGCGAGCGGCCAGGCTTCAAGGCCGAGCGGCATCGCCAGCGTCGCCACCAGCGCTGCCGGCATGGTGACGAAACCGATCAGCGGCAGCGAGAACAGGTTGCCCAGGATGCTCAGCGGCGAAGTCTGCTGGAAATGGTAGATCGAGAACAGCAGGGTAGCGGCCCCGGCGACGAAGCTCGTTGCCACGATGCCGCCGAGATAGCCCAGAACCCGCCGGGCAATGGACATGTCCCTTCCCTGTTGCCGACCCAGCATCTCCCAGGCGCCAATCAGGGCCACCACAGCAGCAAACGACAACTGGAAGCTCGGTCGGAATACGCTCGCCGGATCCGTCGTGATGACCGCCAGCGCCGCGATCGCGACATTGCGCATGGTCAGCGCCCGTCGCCCGAACAAGACCGCCCCCAGGATCAGCAGGATCATGATGGTGGCCCGCTGGGCCGCGACATTGCCGCCGGAAATCGAGAAGTAGGCGAGCGCTGCAACTATGGCGCCAGCGGCCGCCAACCGCTTCGTCGAAACGATCCGGTCGAGGCTGCTCCATATGGCCAGGCAGGATCGCAGTGCTGCCATGACCAGCATGGCGACCATCGTCAGGTGCAGGCCGGAGACCGAGAGGACATGTGCGAGCCCGGCTGTTGCCATGTTCTCCCGCGCCAATTCGCCGACTTCGCTCTGATCCCCGGTGATCAGCGCCCGCGCAATGCCCGCAGCCGGCTGCGACAGCACTGCATCGATGCGGGAAGCGATGCCGCCGCGGACGGCATCGACAATCCGGCGGGGGTCGGACTGCTCCCCGGACGCCAGCCGCTCCACCACGCCGGTTGATGCGCCATAGGCACCGATGCCGTCGAAGTAGGCGTGGAACTGCGTGTCGAAGCCGTTCGGCACAACCGGACCGGGAACCTCGTAGAAGCGAACCGGTGATCGCACGACATCGCCGGGTGCCAGGTGGTCTTCGGTCGAGATCACGAGGCGGGCACGGCGCACCGGCAGAGCCCGGGCCTCGGCAACCGGCCGGATGCTGGAGACGATGACGCGCGTGCCGTCGTCTGCCCTGCTCAGGACCTCATCGATCCGCATGTCGTAGACGCCATAGGCCGGCCTCGCCAGCATGGGGGTACCGAACAGGGCGCCGTGCACGGCAAGGAGCGTGAAACCGCCCCAGAACGCGGCGGCAACCAGGGTGGCACGGACCAAGAGGAGTGGCGATCGGGCGGCAAAGAGCAAGATCAGCAGGAGCGCTCCGGCGATACTCGCCAGCATCACCAGATCCGGCGAGTCTGGCAGCACCAATGAGGTGATCAGCCCGACGATCGCGATGAACGGCAGGAGGATGAAGAGCCGCCGCTCCTCCAACGCTCCCGCGAGCGCCTCGGCCAGGCCGAAGCGAAACGTCGTCCCTCTCCGCTGCAGCACAGGCGCGGGAGCAAGACGGGGCGAGGCGCCGCCTCGGTCGATGTCCACGAGTTCGGCGACCACCTCACCGCCTCCGGCTGCCTGCAGCAATGCTATACGCGGCGGCCGCGAAGAACCAGCGCGCTTGCAACTGGCCCAATGGGTGCTTACACACCCGCCAGGTATCCTCGCATCTGTCAGAATCTCCCGGCATGGCCCAGAACGTCGTCACACGCTTCGCTCCCTCCCCGACCGGCTACCTGCATATCGGTGGCGCGCGCACGGCCCTGTTCAACTGGGCGTTTGCACGGCACACGGGTGGCAAGATGCTGCTGCGCATCGAGGACACCGATCGGGAGCGCTCGACGGAGGCGGCCGTCAAGGCCATCTTCGAGGGCCTCAAGTGGCTCGGCCTCGACTGGGACGGCGAGCCCTTCATGCAGTTCAGCCGCGCGGCGCGTCATGCCGAAATCGCCCAGGAGTTGCTGGCGCGCGGACGGGCCTACTACTGCTACTGCTCGCCCGAGGAACTGGCGGAGATGCGCGAGACGGCGCGGGCAAACGGGTTGCCGCCCCGCTACAACGGGTTCTGGCGTGATCGCAGCCCCAGCGAGGCGCCCGAGGGCGTCGCGCCGGTCATTCGCATCAAGGCCCCGCAATCGGGTGAGATCCGCGTGCAGGACCACGTTCAGGGTGAAGTGGTCTTCAGGGCGGAGAACCTCGACGATTTCATCATCCTGCGTTCGGACGGTACTCCGACATACATGCTGGCGGTGGTGGTGGACGACCACGACATGGGCGTGACCCATATCATCCGCGGCGACGACCACCTGACCAATGCGGCGCGCCAGATCGTCATCTACAACGGCATGGGCTGGGCTGTTCCGGAGATGGCGCACATCCCCCTGATCCACGGACCAGACGGGGCCAAGCTGTCGAAGCGGCACGGCGCGCTCGGCGTCGAGGCCTACCGGCAGATGGGCTACCTGCCCGAGGCGCTGCGCAACTACCTGGCGCGCCTGGGCTGGAGTCACGGCGACGACGAGATCTTCTCGACCGATCAGATGGTCGAGTGGTTCAGCCTCGACGCGCTCAACAAGGGCGCGGCGCGCTTCGACTTCGTCAAGCTGGAGAACATCAACGGCCACTATATCCGCGCGGCAAAGCCCGAGCGCCTCTACCAGGTGATGCTGGCGACCGCTAACGAGGTCGGCCGGCTGGTGGATGCAGACGGCCTGCGCGCCAACGAGAAGACGGTGCTCGCCGCCCTGCCCGAGCTGCAGCCACGCGCCAAGACCGTGCTCGAACTGATCGACCTGGCACAGTTCATCTACGTGCCGCGACCATTGCCGATCGACGAGGCTGCCGCTGGCCAGCTGACCGTCGATGCCCGCGCCAATATCGGCGCCTTCATCGATGTGCTGCGCGGCCTGAACGACTGGACAGTCGAGGCGATCGATGCAGCTGCCCGCGAGTTTGCCGAGGCGCGCGGCCTGAAGCTCGGCAAGGTGGCGCAGCCCCTGCGCGCCGCACTTACGGGGCGCACCGTTTCGCCCGGCATCTTCGAGGTGATGGTGTTGATCGGGCGCGAAGAGACACTGGCGCGCCTGGCGGATCAGTCCAAATGACTATGGTTGGGAGGCTCGATTAGGTCAGCGCTATTCACCCATCTGTTGCGGACGGAAGGTAAATACGCTACCCAATCGGACGGCCAGAGAACGATGAAAACGGCCTGCCCGCCGCCTCTGTATCGGGCAACAGGCCGCAGAGGAGAGCGCAAATGAGCGATACCGTCGCCAAACTCACCATCGGGGACAAGACGTTCGAGTTCCCGGTGCTGTCAGGCTCCGTCGGACCGGACGTGATCGACATCCGCTCGCTCTACGCCAAGACCGGGCTGTTCACCTACGATCCCGGGTTCACCTCGACCGCCGCCACCGACAGCGCCATCACCTACATCGATGGTGACAAGGGCGAGCTGATGTACCGCGGCTACCCGATCGAGCAACTGGCGGACAAGAGCCACTATCTCGAGGTGTGTTACCTGCTCCTCTACGGCGAACTGCCGGACAAGATCCAGCTCGCCGACTTCGAGAACCGTGTCACGCGCCACACGATGGTGCACGAGCAGATGCACTTCTTCTATCGCGGCTTCCGCCGCGATGCGCACCCGATGGCGGTGGTGTGCGGTGTCGTCGGTGCCATGGCCGCGTTCTATCACGACTCGATCGACATCACCGATCCGCAACAGCGCGAGATCGCCTCGATCCGGATGATCGCCAAGATCCCGACCATCGTCGCGATGGCGTACAAGTACTCGATCGGCCAGCCGTTCGTGTATCCACGCAACGACCTCGACTACGCCTCGAACTTCCTCCACATGTGCTTCTCGGTACCGGCCGAGCCCTACGTGGTCAACCCCACCATCGCTCGCGCGATGGACCTGATCTTCACCCTGCATGCCGACCACGAGCAGAACGCATCCACTTCGACCGTGCGCCTTGCGGGATCCTCGGACGCGAACCCGTTTGCCTGCATCGCGGCCGGCGTGGCCTGCCTGTGGGGGCCCGCTCATGGTGGCGCCAACGAGGCGGCGCTCAACATGCTCAAGGAGATCGGCACGCCGGACCGGATCCCCGAGTTCATCGCCCGCGTGAAGGACAAGTCGAGCGGCGTGCGGCTGATGGGCTTCGGCCACCGCGTCTACAAGAACTACGACCCCCGCGCCAAGGTGATGCAGGAGACGGCCAAGAACGTCCTCGACCTGCTCGGCGTGGAGAACAACCCGCTGCTGCAGGTCGCGCAGGAACTGGAGCGCATCGCGCTTACGGACGAGTACTTCGTCAGCCGCAGGCTCTATCCGAATGTGGACTTCTACTCGGGCATCATCCTCGAGGCGGTCGGTTTCCCCACATCCATGTTCACCGCGATCTTCGCCCTCAGCCGCACCGTTGGCTGGATTGCGCAGTGGAAGGAAATGATCGGCGACCCGCAAAAGAAGATCGGTCGTCCGCGCCAGCTCTACAATGGGGCGCCGACGCGCGACTACGAACCGATCGAGCGGCGCTGAGCCGCGCGTCTCAGCACGCACATGGCCGGATCTTCAAGGGGCGCTTCGGGCGCCCCTTTCTCCATGAGGGTCCGAACCTCACGGAATGCCTCGAGCTGTGCGGCGATGACTCCGGGGTGATCGAGTAGCCGGATCAGGGCCGGGGCTACGCGACTGGGATCGACGCCTGCCGCGAACAGCAGTTCCGGGACGACTTCGCGTCCCGCGACGATGTTCGGCAATGCAATGTGGGGCACGTTGTCCGCCCTGGCAAAGCGCTGCGCCTGCCCCCGATCGCCGACATAGGTGACGACCATGGGGATGCCGGCCAGCGCCAGCTCGAGCGTAATCGTCCCACTCACGGCCAAGGCAGCGACGGCCGATTGCATTGCCGTATCTCGCGCTTGTCCTGTGACGACAACTGGTTTCGTCGGCCAACCTGACACTTCGGCCTCGATCACACTCACGAGGTGCGGCAGGGTCGGCACGATGAAGCCGGATACCCGTGGGTGGTCCTGCAGGCCCTCGGCGGCAGCGCGCATCAGGGCCAGGTGGCGCCGGAGTTCCCCCTTGCGACTGCCCGGCAGGAGCAGCAGCGGCCCGCGCTCGGGCTGCGCGGGCCGCATGGTGCTGTTCCCGATGGCAGGGTGCCCGACAAAGTGTGTCGGGGGTCCGCCAAGCTCGCGCATGACGCGCGGTTCGAAAGGCAGCACCGCCAGGACCTCGTCAAAGAGCGGGACCAGGTCCCTGGCCCGCTCCGGCCGCCACGCCCAGACGCTGGGGGCGACGTACAGCAGCATCGGCAGGTCGCTCGCGTGCCGGCGCACCTGCCGTGCAACGTTGGCAGAAAAGACCTGGGCATCGATGAGAACAACGATATCCGATTTGCCTGCCCGGATGGCGCGGGCCGTCTGGCGGGCGCGCCACAGCAGCAGCGGCAGGCGCAGAAGCACGTCCGACCAGCCCATGACCGAGAGATCGGTCATCGGGAACAGGGACGACAATCCCTCGGCCGCGAGTTCGTGCCCCCCGACGCCGCGCGCCACGACCGTTGTGTGTTGCCGAAGGCGCCGCACCAGGTCGGCGCCGATGCGGTCCCCCGATGCCTCTCCGGCGAGGATGAAAAGCCGAAGCGGCTCAGCCATCGAGAGCAACGACGGAAACGCCGGCGGCGTCGGCGCGACGTCGCAACTCGTGAACTTCCAGCACAAGCGTGCGCCCCGCCTCGATGGCGATCAGCGCGATGCCGGCGGCGGCGGCGTTCGATACGGTGATCGGACCGATCGCGGGCAGGTCAACGAACAGCGGCTGCTGCGGCTTGGCGGCCTTGCCAAGCACCAGCGCGGCGTCGCCCACGATGCCTGACGCGCGGTACTCAGCGACACGGCTCAGCAGGGCATCAGTGCCGGCCACGTCCTCTGCAGCCAGGATGCGCGTTCCAGTCGTTACCACGGCCTGCCCGAGATCGAGCCGTCCGACGGCCCGTGCCGCATCGCGTGCGAAACGGGCGACCGCCAGGCGATCTACGTCAAGTGGTTGGCCGGCCAGAGGGCCCGCCGACGCCAGCAGATGCGGAAGCAGCTCATGCACCCCGACAATCCGTGCACCGGTCAGGTTCTGCAGGCGTTCGGCAAGACCGGACAATGCGATATCGCCGGTCACGGATGAACCGTCGCCAAGCGCCGACGCAATCGCCAGACGCTGGGCCTCGGGGATCGACACCGCTCCGGCCAGGACCAGGTCCGTCGGCCGTTCCTCGCGTATCGCTCCGATGAGGGCGCGGGGATCGCCGATCTGCACGGCACGAACCCGGACGCCGGCAGGGAGCGACTGCGGCGTCAGCGCGAAGACGCACACCTCGTCGCCAATGGCCATTGCCGCCTCGACGACAAGGCCCGGCAGCAGCCCCGCCCCGGCGACCAGCGCGATGCGCCGCCCCGTCACTCTTCGGACTGCATGTGGGCCGGCAGGCAGATGGCCCGGTCCTTGGCCGAGGTGATGAAGGAAACGATGTCCTGGACCAGCGGTTCGTCGCGGAACAGCGTCGCGGCGTCCTCGACCCGCTCCTGCAGCGTGCCTTCCGTCGAGAAGATCATCCGGTAGGCTGCGCGCAGACCGTGGATCGCTTCACGGTCGAACCTGCGCCGCTTCAGGCCCACGAGATTGAGGCCCGCGAGCCTGGCGCGGTTTCCCACTGCCATGCCGTAGGGAATGACGTCAGCGTCGATCATGGAGTGGGCCCCGACGAACGCATGGGCCCCGATCCGCACGAACTGATGCACGCCGCACATGCCGCCAAACGCGACGTAGTCGCCGATCCGGCAATGGCCGGCGATGGCCACATAGGCGGCGATGATCACGTTGTTGCCGATCCGGCAGTCGTGGGCCACGTGCGAACTGGTCTGCAGCAGGCAATCGCTGCCGATGCGGGTCTCCATGCCACCGCCCTCGGTTCCTGGGCTCACAGTGACATTCTCGCGAATCTGGCAGCGTTCCCCGATCGAGAGCCGGCTCGGCTCGCCGTGGTACTTCAGGTCCTGCGGCTGGTGCCCGATCGAGGCGAAGGGGAAGATCCGGGTATCGGCGCCGATGCTGGTGTGGCCCGCAACCACGACGTGCGACAGAAGCTCGACGCCGCGCGCCAAGCGGACATGTTGCCCGATGTGGCAGTACGGACCGACGATGACTCCGTCCTCAAGCTGGGCTCCGGCCTCGACGATAGCGCTCGGATGAACGACGGCGCTCATCACTTGCCGCTTGGGCTGACCATGGCACCGACTTCGGCCTCGGCGATGACGACGCCATCGACAATGGCCTTGGCTTCGAACCACCCCATCGTCATCCGACGGCGCAGCTTGCGGATATGATATTCGATCCGGTCGCCGGGTCTGGCCGGCTTGCGGAATTTGCACTTGTCGACGGTCAGCAGGTAGACGATGTGATTCTGTCCGTCCGCCGCGCCGGCAGCGATCGCCATCGCGCCAGCCGTCTGCGCCATGCCCTCGATGATCAGCACACCCGGAAACACCGGCTCGCCGGGGAAGTGCCCCTGGAAGACCGGCTCGTTGAACGTGACGTTCTTGATGCCGATGCCGGCATTGTCGCCGTCCACCTCGATGATCTTGTCGATCAGGAGGAACGGATAGCGGTGCGGCAGGTACCTGAGGATATCGCCGATATCCAGCGAGGTGAGGGTGCTCGTCGGCCTCGACGGTTGCTCAGCTTTCGCGTCCACTCTTGTCCCCTTTCGACAGGCGCCTCAACGTCGCCACTTCCTGCCACCAGCGCCGCACGTCCCGCGCGGGATAGCCGCCCACCTTCGATCCGGGTGGAATATCCTTGGTGGCGACCCCTGCCCCCATGATCACCGTCCCGGCGCCGACAGTCAGGTGCCCGACGGTCGACGACCGCCCGCCCATCAGCACCGAATCCTCAAGTACCGTTGAACCCGACAGACCGCAATGCGCGGCGATCAGGCAGTGTCGGCCTATCTGGCAGTTGTGGCCAATCTGCACGAGATTGTCGATCTTGGTCCCCTCGCCGATCACCGTGTCGCCGAGTGCGCCGCGATCTATCGTCGTGTTGGCACCGATCTCCACCAGGTCCTGGACGATCACGCGGCCCAGCTGCGGAATCTTGCGATTGGCGCGCCCCTGGCCAAGCCAGCCGAAGCCCTCGGTGCCGATGCGGGCGCCGGAGTGGATCACCACGCCGTTGCCAAGATGCGCGTATTCGATGGTGGCATTGGCCCCGATGACGGCGTTTCGCCCGATCGTGACGCCGCGGCCGATGACGGTGTTGGGACCGATGACCGTGTTGCGCCCGATCTCGACCCCGGCGCCGACGACGACGTTCGCTCCGATCCGAACCCCGGCCTCGACCAGAGGCGCATCCTCGTCGTCCGCCAACTGCCAGGCGGCACTTCCGTGCGTTCCTGCCGGGTACAGCCGCTCGAGAATGTCGACAAAGAGCTCATGGGCCCGCTCGACGACAATCGGCACGGCGCCAGGCGGCACCAGATCCCGGAGCGAGGGATGGACGATGACGACGCCCGCTGCGGTTTCCTGCAGTGCGGCCCGATAGGCCGGCTGGGCGGCCAGAGCGATCTCGCCCGCATCGGCGGTCTCGAGTTCGTCGGCGCCGGTGATCGTCAGGTGATGCAGCCGCGCGTCTTCCACAAGCGGTGGCGCAGGCAGCGACGCCAGCAGGCTGCGCAGCAGCACCGGTCCGGCGAAAGGATGGAAGCGCGTGTCGACCATGGTGTCACTACACAACAAAGAGGCCGCGGGGCAACCGCTCCGCGGCCTCTTCGAAAGGACCGGCCCTATCGCCGGAATGCGTCGTCTAGAGCAGTTGCTGCAGGGTCAGGGAGAACACCTGCGTCTTGTCGTCGGTCGCCCTGTTGATCACGTAGGCGAAGTCGCCACGCAGCGGACCGAACGGGCTATCCCAGATCAGCGAAGCGCCAACCGAGGACTTGAAGCTTTCGTCCACGCTATCCGGGCTCGGAACGAGGCCGCTGCCATTGCCGTCGATGAGCGCCGCGTCCGCCCAGACCGACGCGCGAACGCCGTAGGTCTCGGGGAGCACCGGGATCGGGAACTCGACTTCGGCCGACGCTGCGACATAGCCGGTGTAGCCCAGCAGTTCGCCACTGACGCCACCACCTGTGTCGGCCTTCGGACCCATCCCGCCGCTCTGGAACCCGCGAACGATGCTCGACGACGAGCGGAACGCTTCCAGAGGATGAACCGGGCCGCTGAACGAGTAGACGAAGCCGGCCTGCCCCTTGACGCTACCGATCACGCCATAGTCGGCCATCAGCGGCATGAAATACCGCGCCTTGGCCTCGGTCTTCACCAGATTGTGGTCAAGACCGATGTACTGCTGGGTCAGCGACGCATACAACCCCTCGGTCGGACGCTTGCTGTCGTCCAGCCCGTTGTAGATGAGCGAATAACCGATCCAGGCCTTGTTCAGCGTTTCGCCATCGGTGACCACCAGAGACGAATCCCCATCCACATCCTCAATGGTCTTCGTCTCGGCGCCGAGGAACACGCTGGCATTGATGTCACGCGTCACCGGCAGGCCGAAGCGCAGCTGGCCGCCCGTCGAGGTGGTGCCGTAGATGTTGCTGTCCGTCTCGGCCACGATGCGGTGATACACATCGACGCCCGACGACATCCTGAGGCCCATGAAGCGCGGCTCGGTAAACGAGAAGTCAAAGCTCTGGCCGCTCTCGGATGCACTCACCGCGACACGAACATACTGTCCGCGACCGAGGAAATTGCGCTCGGTCACCGACACCTCGCCCAGGATACCGGCGCTCGAGTCATACCCGGCGGTCAACCCGTAGTCGCCCGTCGACTGCTCCTCGACCGAGACGTTGACGACCACCTTGTCCGGCGCGCTGCCGGGCTGCAGGTCGACATTGACGACCTTGAAGAAACCCAGCCGCTCGATGGAGGACTTGCCGCGCTGCACCATGGAACGGTTGAAGGGGTCGCCTTCACCGAAATCCAGCTCGCGGCGAATGACCGCGTCGCGCGTCTTGCTGTTGCCGGTGATGTTGATGCGCTCCACGTAAAGGCGCGCGCCTTCATCAACGAGGTAGGTCACGTTGAACGTGCTGCTGGCGACATCGCGATCGACACGCGGCCGTACGTCGGCAAAGGCATAGCCCTGCGCCGTAGCCTCGAACGCCATGTCCTCCTGGGTCCGCTGCAGGTCGGAGAGCGAATAGGTCTCGCCCTGCCCCGTGCGAATCGTCGACGTCAGCGCGTCGGGATTGAGGCCGGCAATAGACGTCTCCACCCCGATCTGGCCGAAGCGGTAGCGCTCGCCCTCGGAGATGGTGAAGTTGACAAAGTAGGCGTTGCGGGAGCCGTCGAACTCACCCACCGCAGACGTCACGTGCGCATCCGGGAAGCCGTGGTTCATGTAGTAGAGCTCGATCAGCTGCTTGTCGATCTGCAGCTGGTCCTCGCTATAGGCATCGTCGCGGAACAGCCAGCTCAGCAGATGCGTTTCGCGGGTGCGGATCACCGACTTCAGAGTGCCGCCATTGATCGCATTGTTGCCGGTGAAGTTGACGGCCGCGATGCCCGTCCGCTCACCCTCGTTCACGACGAAGGTCACGCGGGTGCGCCCATTCTCCGCCGCTTCCAGGCGAGGCGTGACGCTGACGCCCATGTAGCCCTTGGCGACGTAGGCGAGGCGAATGCTCTCGGCATCCGCTGCGAGGCTGCCGTCCGTGAACGACCCCCGTCCGGCAACGTTGACCATGGCGAGCAGCTGCGCATCCGAGAAGCCGTTGTTCCCCTCGAACAGGACCGCAGCAACCAGACGCTGCTCCTGCGCCTGGACCGCCGGAGCCCCGATCAGCACGCCGCCCAGCGGCGCCGCCAAGATCAGGGCAAGCGCCAGGAAGGCCCCGTGCGTCAGCTTGGTGAGTTTCGTCATGGTTCTTGTTGCCTCGTACGACACGTTCCGGGGAATCGCCATGCACAGCACACCCCAGCTAACTCCATTGAAAGCTTTTACTGTTTTTTTAACCACAGACAAGCGGACAACGCCGGCGCGGTTAGCGAAAGATTGGTCCGGGTGCATTCCTGCAACACCTGGAAAACCAAGGTTATCCAAGGGTTAACAAGCAAGCCGCAAACCCGGCCGAGGGTGCCGGCACGGCGGCCGGAGCGAGCCCCGTCACCCGCTTCGGCGCATCCCGCGGCAGATTCGCTAGATCAGGTCGTTGATCAGCGTGAAGGCCATCAGCGTGAACACCACCGCAAGACCGAAGCGGAATCCGATCTCCTGGACGCGCTGGGTGAGTGGCCGTCCGCGTACCGCCTCGATCAGGTAGTAGACTAGGTGGCCGCCATCCAGCATCGGGATCGGCAACAGGTTCACGAGGCCGATGTTCAGGCTCAGCAGGGCCACGAGGTTGACCAGCGCCAGCAACCCCAGCGTGGAAACCTGCTGGGAAACCTGCGCCACCTTGATCGGTCCGCCGAGTTGCTCGACGTCCCCCCTGCCCACGAAGAAATCGCCCAGAAAGGCGGCCGTTCGGTCGATGATGAAGCGCACTTCCTCAAGGGTCATGCCGATCGCCTCGACCGGCCCGGGACGGTAGATCTGGTAGTCGCCGGCCTGGTAGGTGTTGAGCACCCCCATCCGGCCCACCCGATGGGTGTTGCCGAAGCTGTCGGTGGTCGTTTCGGAACGCGGCACGGCCACGATGGTCCGTTCCGTTCCATCCCGCTCGAGCGTGATGGTGACCTGCCGCTCGGGCGCGGTGGCGATCAGGCGCTGGAAGTCCTCGAAGCCGCGGACGCGAAATCCGTCGACCGACAGAATGCGATCGCCGGTCAGCAGTCCAGCCTGCTCGGCCGCCGATTCGGCCGTCACCTCCTGGAGCACCGGGGGCGCCACGTAGCGCCCGTAGCCCAGCAGCAAGGCGTATAGAATGAGCAGCGTGAAGAGGACGTTGGCGAGCGGACCCGCGGCAACGACCGCGATCCTCCGCCAGACGTTCTTGTTGGCGAAGAGCTGTCTGCTCAACTCCGGTCCGGCGCGTTCGATGAACTCCGGGTCCGGCGCGCTCGCGGCGTTCATGTCCCCGACGAAGCGGACATATCCGCCCAGCGGGATCGCCGAAATCCGCCAGCGAGTCCCGTGCCGGTCATTGAAGCCGACCAGTTCCGGACCAAACCCGACCGAGAAGGTCTGGATCGCAATGCCATTCCAGCGCGCGACGAGATAGTGCCCCATCTCGTGCACGAAGACGATGATGGTCAACACCGCGAGGAACGGCACCACATAGGAGAAAAGCCAGAAAACGAAATCCATGTCGTCGGTTCCCGCTGGGGTGCGCCTGATTAGGGATCGATTGCGTTAACAATGCGGTGTGGTCGAAACTGACGCGCTACCAAAGCAGCACGCCCGAGGCGATTGCGTCGTAGCCGGCATGCAGCAGCCCGACCGCGAACAGGAAGATGGCGCCGAAGGTCAGGCTGTCGAGCCGGTCCATCAGGCCGCCATGGCCCGGAATGATGTCGCCGGAATCCTTGACGCGAAAGCGCCGCTTGATGGCGCTTTCAGCGAGGTCGCCGGCCTGTCCGAGGATACTGGTGGAGGCCGCGAGGACAAGGCCGATCCACCATGGCGACACCGGCACGATCAGCAACCAGAGCACCAGCCCGGCAAGCGTGCCGAGGGCGAAGCCACCGATGGCGCCCGACCAGGTCTTTCCGGGCGAAATGTCGGGAGCCAGCTTCTCCCCGCCCACCTGTCGCCCGGTGAAGTAGGCCCCCGTATCGGTGGCCCAGATCACCGTCCCGAGGAACAGACCACCCCACAGCCCGGCGTCAAAGCTGCCGGGCACGTCCCAGGTGGCTCTCCCGCGCAGGGCCATGATCGCGACGATGACGATTCCGTAGAACAGCAGGCCGGCCACGCGCCAGGAGCGCGGACCCGCTGCAACAGTCGCCACCAGCATTGCCGCAACGACGATGCCAGTCGTGCCGAACAGCCCGAACCAAGGGTAAGCGAGCGCCGACAGCCCGACCAGACCGATGAGAACGGCGCCTACAGGTGTCAGCGGCTGCAGCGTTACCATCCGCTCCCATTCGCGATAGCAGCCCGCGAAGGCCGCACCGACGATGGCGCCGAAGATGATGCCACCCAGGTAGAGGCCGATGGCGGCAATGAGCAGCAGCACGGCCGCGGAGGCCAGGCGGGGCCCCAGGTCCGTCCAGGACCGTCGCGCGAGCGGGTCCAGCCGAGGGCGGGTGCTGCCGGGCTCGCTCACGGGCTCCTCGTTTCAATCCCGCCGAAACGCCGCTTGCGACCGGAGTATTCCTCCAGCGCCCTCAGGAACGTCTCCTCGCCGAAATCCGGCCAGTTCTCTTCGATGAAGACGAGCTCGGAGTAGGCCCCCTGCCACAGCAGGAAATTCGAGAAGCGCTGCTCGCCGCTGGTGCGGATGATCAGGTCCGGGTCGGGCACGCCGGACGTGTAGAGCGCGCGCTCGAAGGTCGCCTCGTCGATGTCTTCCGGCTTCATGCGCCCCGCCGCTACTGCCTGGGCGAGCCGGCGCGACGCCTCGACGATCTCGGACTTGCCGCCGTAGTTGAAGGCGACGATGAGTTCGAGTCCGGTATTGAGTGCGGTCTTGACCTCGACGTCGTCGATCAGGCGACGCAGGCCATCATCCAGACCGTCGCGCGAGCCGATGATGCGGACCCGGACGTTGTTGTGGAGGAGCGTGGCCAGATCCGATGCGACAAACCGGTGCAGCAGGCCGAAGATGAAGTTCACCTCGTCGCGCGGCCGGCTCCAGTTCTCCGACGAAAAGCTGAACACCGTCACGTGCTCGACACCGTACCGGATGCACAGGCTGATCAGGCGGCGCAGTGCCTTGACGCCCTCGAGGTGACCCTCGGTCCGCTGCTTGCCGCGCGCCTTGGCCCACCGCCCGTTGCCATCCATGATCACCGCCAGATGCGCCGGGATCCTGAGGCCGGCACGATCGGCGGCCTTCTCGGCGATTGCGGTTTCCATCGACATGAACGCCCTCCCGGGCAGCGGATGCAGGCCCAGTCTAGACCTGCATGATTTCCTGTTCCTTGACGGCGAGAATCTTGTCGACCTCGCTCACGGCATGGTCGGTGGCGGCCTGCACGAGATCACCGAACTTGCGGCTCTCGTCCTGGCTCATGTCGCCATCCTTCTCGAGCTTCTTGAGCAGGTCCATCCCATCCCGACGAATGTGGCGCACGGCCACCCGCGCCTGCTCGGCGTAGTTGTGGGCCACCTTGGTCAGGTCCCGCCGGCGCTCCTCGTTCAGTTCGGGCAGGGGCACGCGGATGACCGTGCCCTCGGCGGCCGGATTGAGCCCGAGGCCGGAATTGCGGATGGCCTTCTCGACCGCGCCGGCCAGCGTGCGGTCCCACACCTGCACGCTCAGCATGCGCGACTCCGGAACGGTCACGGTGGCCACCTGATTCAGGGGCATGCGGCCACCATATGCCTCGACGGTGACCGGCTCCAGCAGGCTGGCGCTGGCCCGCCCCGTGCGCAGACCGGCCAATTCGTCCTTGAGCGAGACGATGGATTTCTGCATGCGGGACTTCAGCTCATCGATCGAAAAAGCCTGGGCCATGGGAAACTCCTGGGATTGGGCGCGTCTCAGCCGACGCGCGTCGTTCTTGCTGTGCCTGACAGAACGCCGGCCAGGCCCTCTTTGTCGTCAAGGGCATAGACAATTATCGGCAAGCCGTTGTCGCGGGCAAGCGCGAACGCTGCCGTGTCCATGACCCTGAGGTCGCGCGCAATGACTTCCTCGTGGCTGATGGTCTCGTAGCGCTGGGCCAACGGGTTCTTCTTGGGGTCCTCGGAATAGACGCCATCGACCTTGGTGCCCTTCAGCAACACGTCGCAGCGCAACTCGATGGCCTTGAGGGCCGCAGCTGTATCGGTGGTGAAGAACGGGCTGCCGGTGCCGCCGGCGCACACGACGACGTTGCCCTCGGTGAGCGCCCTGATCGCATCCCGCGCAGTGAACGTGTCGGCCACGGTCTCCATCGGTACATTGGAGTAGACCTTGACCTTCAGGCCCTTTTGCTCGATCGCATCGCCGAGGGCCAGGGAATTGATGACGGTGCCCAGCATGCCCATCAGATCGCTGGTGACGCGATCGCCGCCCTTGGCGGCCACGGCCATGCCGCGGAAGATGTTGCCGGCCCCGATCACGATTGCCACCTCGATGCCGCTGCGGGCGACAGCCGCGATCTGGTCGGCCATGGCATGGAGGAATTTCGGCTCAATGCCAAAGGACTGATCGCCGGCCAGAACCTCGCCCGAGACCTTGAGTAGAATCCGCTTGAACGGAGACCTGGCCATCTATCAGTCACCTCGCAACGCGTCGTGGCGCGAATCCGCGACGTCCGGGAGTGCTTATGGCACATCCGGGCAGGCCGTTGACCAGCCTGCCCGTACAATTCGCAGGTGCTTAACGCACCCCGGCAGTGGCAGCAACTTCTGCAGCGAAATCTGTCTCTTCCTTGGTGATCCCCTCGCCGAGCGCATAGCGCACGAACGCGGTCACCTTGATCGGAGCGCCGGCTTCGGCTTCGGCTTTCTTGACCACGTCGCCGACCTTGCTCTCGCCATCGATGACGAAAGTCTGCGCGAGCAGCGTCGACTCCTCGTAGAACTTGCGGACGCGGCCCTCGACCATCTTGGCGATGACCTCGGCTGGCTTGCCGGACTCCTTCGCCTGCTCGGTGAAGATGGCGCGCTCCTTGGCCACCACTTCCGGATCGATGTCGTCGGGCGACACCGAGAGCGGATTGGTGTTGGCGATGTGCATGGCGATCTGCTTGCCGAGAGCAAGCAGCACGGCCTTGTCGCCGGTCGACTCGAGACCGACGATGACGCCGAGCTTGCCCATCCCGGCCTTGACCGTGTTGTGCACATAGGAGCCGATCACACCGTCGGCAACACTGATCACCGCCGTGCGACGCAGGTTCATGTTCTCACCGATCTTGGCGATCGCGTCGGTCAGTTCGGCCGACACGGAACGCCCCGAGCCCGGGTACGGCATCTCGGACAGCTTGCCGACGTCGCCGTCGGCGTCGAGGGCGAGGCTGGCCACGCTGCCCACGATCGACTGGAACTGCTCGTTGCGCGCCACGAAGTCCGTCTCGGAGTTGACCTCGACGATGGCGCCACGGCTGCCGTCGATGGCGACGCCGACAAGGCCCTCGGCCGCGATACGCCCGGCCTTCTTGGCGGCCTTGGCGAGACCGCGGGTGCGCAGCCAGTCAACGGCGGCTTCCATGTCGCCATTGGTCTCGGCCAGCGCCTTCTTGCAATCCATCATCCCGACGCCGGTTGCGTCGCGAAGCTCTTTGACCTGCTGTGCAGTGACTGCCATTTGCTATCACCTTTCGGCGACCCCGGAACGAGGTCGCACCCATTGAGAGTTGAAGGGACGGAAACCGGCCCTAGTTGGCGGCGGCCTCACCGGCAAGCGCCGGTTCCTCGGGCGCTTCCTCGGACGCGCCGAGGTCCGCGCCGCGACCGGCGGCGGAGCGGCCGATGCCGTCGATGGCGGCCTTGGCAACCAGCGAGCAGTAGAGCTCGAGGGCACGCGCGGCGTCGTCATTGCCCGGAATGGCATAGTCGACGGTGTCCGGATCCGAGTTGGAATCGACGATGGCGATCACCGGGATGCCGAGACGCTTGGCCTCCTTGATGGCGTTCGCTTCCTTGTTGGTGTCGATCACGAACAGCAGGTTGGGCAGGTTACCCATGTCCTTGATGCCGCCCAGGTCGCGCTCGAGACGTTCCTTCTCGCGGCTGAGCAGCAGCGTTTCCTTCTTGGTGAGACCGGTGGCGCCTTCCGACAGCTGCGCCTCGAGTTCACGCAGCCGGTTGATCGAGTGCGAGATGGTCTGCCAGTTGGTGAGCGTGCCGCCGAGCCAGCGGGAATTGACATAGTACTGTGCCGACTGCCGGGCCGCCTCGGCGACCACGGGGGCGGCCTGACGCTTGGTGCCGACCAGCAGCACGCGGCCGCCGTCGGCGACGGTGTCGGAGATCAGCTGCAGCGCGCGCGCCAGGGCCGGTACGGTCTGGCTGAGATCGAGAATGTGGATATCGTTTCGCACGCCGAAAATGTGGCGTTCCATCTGCGGGTTCCAGCGATGTTTCTGGTGGCCGAAGTGAACCCCTGCCTCGAGCAGCTGGCGCATGGAAAAATCGGGCAATGCCATGGAAGGCTTCCTTTACCGGTTGTTGCCGCCGCGAAGGATGTTGGCGGTTTCCCGCCACCGGATGGGCGCCCAACTCATTTCGGGCGGCCGCGCTTCGCGTGTGAATTACGCCTGGGTCTCAGGACGCGCCGCGCATATAGGCGGTTTTGCCGTCACAGGCAAGGGTGGCCGCGCGCCACAGAACGGTCACGATGCTGAACGGGGTTGTCCGCCCGCGCCGGCCGGAAGGGCCTCAGTTCAGCCGGACGTCGATCACCCCGTCCATTGCCTTGACCGCCCCGGCCAGTTCCGGCGAGATGCGGTAGCCGCCCTTCAGTTCGACCTCGTACTCGCGGGCGCCGTTGTCGCGCACGACGATGAAGCTCACCTGCCCCTCGCCGCCCGGTTTCAGCTGCGAGCGGATGGGAGCAAGGCACCGGTCGGAGCCGGCGAACACGGTGAGGCGCCGCCCGACCTTTTCCGCGAGCCCCTCGATCGGCTCGGCGCCGGTGAGGCGCAGGCTGATGCCGTCGGGGCGCTCGTCGGCCTCGACGGTGAGGACAACGGACTTGCCGGGCTGCAGCACGTCGGAGAACTGCCCGATCTGCTCGGAAAAGGCGATGACCTCGTAGCCGCCGCTGGCATCCGAGAGCGCGATGATCGCCATCGGCGTGCCCTTCTTGGTGCGGCGGTCGTTACGGGTGGCGATGGTGCCGGCGAGGCGCCCTGCCCGCGCTCCGTCCTCCTTGACCGCATGCTCGAAGCTCGACCAGGACTGCACCCGCAGCCTGTCGAACAGCTCGGCATACTGATCGAGCGGGTGGCCCGAAAGGTGGAAGCCGATGGCGGCGTGCTCGCGCGCCAGGCGCTCTACCGGTAACCATCCGGCTACGGATTGATTGAGCGCGATGGGCTCCGGCCGGTCGGCGGTGAACATGTCGACAATGCCGTCGGCGGCGTTGGCATTGGTGCGCTGCGCCACGGCGACGATGGCATCGATGGCGGCGAAGGCCTGCTCGCGGCGGCCGACCAGCTGGTCGAAGGCCCCGGCATTGACCAGCGCCTCGAGCGTGCGGCGGTTGATGATGCGGGCCTCCACCCGTGCGGCGAAATCGCCCAGATCGGCGAAGGGAACCGCGCCGCGCGCCGCGACGATGTGCTCGGCGACGGCCTGGCCGACCCCCTTCACCGCGCCGATGGCATAAAAGACCTTGCCGTCATGGGTGTTGAACACGGCATCGGAGCGGTTGACGCAGGGCGGCACCACCTCGATGCCGTGCCTTCTGGCATCCTGCCGGAACTCGTTGAGCTTGTCGGTATTGCCCATGTCGAGGGTCATGGTGGCCGCAAAGAACTCGCGCGGATAGTGGGCCTTGAGATAGGCCGTCTGGTAGCTGACCAGCGCATAGGTCGCGGCGTGCGACTTGTTGAAGCCGTAGTTGGCGAACTTGGCAAGCAGGTCGAAGATGGTGTCGGCGAGACCGGGCTTCAGGCCGTAGCGGGCGGCGCCTTCCTGGAAGCGGACGCGCTGGGCGTCCATCTCCGCCTGGATCTTCTTGCCCATGGCGCGGCGCAGGAGATCGGCCTCGCCGAGCGAGTAGCCGGAAAGCTCCTGCGCGATCTGCATCACCTGCTCCTGGTAGACGATGATGCCGTAGGTCTCGTCGAGGACCTCCCTGAGTGCCTCGTGCGGGTACTCGACGTCCTCGCGACCGTGCTTGCGGTCGTTGAACAGCGGGATGTTGTCCATCGGGCCGGGGCGATAGAGCGCCACCAGTGCGATGATGTCCTCGAAGCGGTCGGGCTTCATGTCGACCAGCGCCCGGCGCATGCCGGCGCCTTCCACCTGGAACACCCCGGCGGTGTCGCCGAGCTGGTAGAGCCTGTAGGTCGCCGGATCGTCGAGCGGGATGTCCTCGATGCGGAAGCTGCCGCCGTCGCGGTTAATCATGTCGACGGCGCGCTTGATGGTGGTCAGCGTCTTGAGGCCGAGGAAGTCGAACTTCACCAGCCCGGCCGATTCCGACCACTTCATGTTGTACTGGCTGACCGGCATGTCGGAGCGCGGATCGCGGTAGAGCGGCGCCAGCTGCTGCAGCGGCCGGTCGCCGATGACGATACCGGCGGCATGGGTCGAGGCGTGACGATAGAGCCCCTCGAGCTTCTGCCCGATGGCGAGCAGTTCGGCGACCTGCTCGTCCTCGTCGGCCATCATCCTCAGTTGCGGCACTTCCTTGAGCGAGCGCTCAAGCGTCCACGGATCGGCCGGATTGGCGGGCACCAGCTTGGCGATGCGATCGACCTGGCCGTAGGGCATCTGCAGCACGCGCCCGACGTCGCGCAGCACGGCGCGCGCCTGCAGCGTGCCGAAGGTGATGATCTGCGCCACCTGCTCGGTGCCGTATTTCCGCTGCACGTAGCGGATCACCTCGTCGCGCCGGTCCTGGCAGAAGTCGATGTCGAAATCCGGCATCGAGACGCGTTCGGGATTGAGAAAGCGCTCGAACAGCAGGTTGTAGCGGAGCGGATCGAGGTCGGTGATGGTGGTGGCATAGGCGACGAGCGAGCCGGCCCCCGAGCCGCGTCCCGGCCCCACGGGGATGCCCTGCGCCTTGGCCCACTGGATGAAGTCGGCGACAATCAGGAAGTAGCCGGGATACTTCATCTTTTCGATGATGCCGAGCTCGAATTCCAGCCGCTCGCGATACTCCGCCTCGGTCTTGCCGGCGGCAATGCCGACAGTGGCGATGCGGCGATCGAGCCCGGTGCGCGCCATCTCGGCCAGCGCCTGCGCCTCGGCCGCGACGGCCTCGGCAGGCGACTGCCCGGGGGTGGCGGCAAAGGTCGGCAGCACGGGATCGCGCTTCTTGGGCCGGTAACCGACGCGTTGCGCAATTTCGACCGAATTGTCGAGCGCCTCGGGCAGATCGGCGAACAGCCGCTGCATCTCGGCGCGAGTCTTGAAGTAGTGCTGGTCGGAAAGCTTGCGGCGCTCGGTCTGCGCCAGCACGGTGCCGCCCGCGATGGCGAGCAGCGCGTCATGCGCCTCGAAGTCGTCGGGGGTCGAGAAGAAGGGCTCATTGGTCGCCACCAGCGGCACGCCGCGCCGATAGGCATAGTCGATGAGGCGCGCCTCGTTCAGCGCCTCCTGCGGCCGGCCGTGGCGCTGCAATTCGACATAGAAGCGATCGCCGAACAGTTCGCGCAGCCTGTCGAGGCGCGCCAGCGCGATGCCATCGAGGTTGTTGGCGAACCAGGGATCGACGGCGCCCTCCGGCCCCCCGGAGAGACAGACGATGCCATCGAGCGCCTCCGCCTCGAGCCAGGCAAGCCGGGCGGCGACGCGACCGTTCTCGCCCTCGAGATGGGCCCGGCTGACCAGCCGCGACAGGTTGGCAAAGCCACCGGAGGTGGTCGCGAGCAGCACCACCCCGCCCTTGCCGAAGCGGCCGCGATCATGGCCGCGCTCCTGCATGCGGTCCTGGCTGTCCTCCATGGCGCTGAAGTCGACGGCCAGTTCCACCCCGACCAGCGGCTGGATGCCCTTGCCCTTGGCCTTTTCGGAGAACTCCAGCGCCCCGAACAGGTTGTTGGTATCGGCGATGCCGATGGCCGGCTGCTGATCGGCCCTCGCCAGATCGAGCAGCCGGCCAAGCTGCAGCGCCCCCTCGAGCAGCGAGTAGGCGGAATGCACATGCAGGTGGACGAAGCCGGGACCGGACATTGCTTGTTCCTAAACCGCGCGACGGGTGGCGGCCAACGCGCCGACCCGCCAATCCACAGCCGTCACACGAGTCGGGCGGCGATATCCATCCAGGTGAGCGAGGCGACCGAGAAGCCGCAGATGGTGACGAAGGCCAGCAGGTCTTTGACGAAAGCGAACATCGAACCCTCCAAGTTGCGTGTTTGTTCTTGTATGTTCTCATTTTGTTCATGTCCAGCTACATCGGTGTAACCATGAATCCCTAGTTAACAACGAGTCGCCGGCTTGCGGCCGAGGAGGCATCGACATGACCCAGAACGAGAAAGCCGTGCGGCTCGCTGCCCTCCACCGGGGGCGCTGTTTCCACGAGGCGCAGTCGGCCTTACCGGCGGCTTGAGAAGCTGCTAGTTCTCTGCGGCACGGGGTTGGGGGCTTCGATGGATACGCGGTTACTCTGGCTGGCGCTCGGCGGCTTCGCTGGTGCGCTTGAGAGTTTTCTTCTCGGTAGCCTGCTCCCAGGCATAAGCGCCGATATGGGCGTCACCATCGGCCAGGTCGGTCTTGTGGTCGTGGTCTACGCACTCGTTCACGGCTTCGGCACCCCGGTCCTAACTGCGTTGTTCGGCGGGACAGATCGGCGGAAGCTTCTTGGTCTTGCGGAGCTGACCTTCGCCGCCGCAGCACTGTGCATTGCACTGTCACCGGAGTTCGGCTGGCTCTTCGCAGCGCGCGTGGCCCTGGCGGTTGGTGCCGGTCTCTACACCGTCACAGCACTAGCCACCGCTGTTGCAATGTCGCCGCCAGAGCGAAGGGGCCGGGCAATCGGTATCGTGGTCAGCGGCCAGTCACTGGCCGTTCTTGCTGGCGTCCCGTTGGGAGCCTTGATGGCTACGACGTTCGGCTGGCGATCAATGTACTTCGTCATTGCGGCACTGGGCCTCATGGCGGCCACCGCGCTGCTTGTGCGGTTGCCTGCGGGTCTGTCGGGAGACAAGAAGACGCTTCTTGAGCGGCTAGGCGTCGTGCGGGTGACAGGCATGCCGCTGGCACTGCTGACGACGTTTTTCTGCATGGTCGCCGCATATATGCCGCTTATCTACGTGGCACCACTCTCACTTTCCGCCGTCGCGGCCGGGCAGGCGACGTTGCCCCTAATCCTGCTGGCCAATGGCATCGGCGGGTTTGCTGGGAGTAACCTCGGCGGGCGCATAGCGGACCGTGTGGGCGTCCGGAGGGCGTTACTGCTCGCAACCGGCGCGCTGGTGCTGATCACCGCGTCTATTGCTTTGGTTCCATACCTGCCAGAAGGCCTGAGGCTCGCGGCCTTCCTCATGGCAATGGGTCTTGCCGGCTTCGTTGGTTGGGGCTTCTGGCCCGCGCAGTCCAGTCGCATTGCGGGACTGGCACCGGGTGCAGCGCCACTTGCCCTCGCGCTGAACGGAACGGCACTGAACGCCGGAGTCGCCCTGAGCGCCGCCATCGGAAGCTTCACGATCGACAACATCGGCGCCTGGGGCATCCCATTCGCCGGCCTGCCGTTCGCCATCGCAGCCCTCTTTCTGGCTCTGCTGTTCCGTGAAAAGAGCGGTCGCCAAGAAACGGCCGCCACACCCTAAGTCTTTGATCACACTGGCGCCTGCCACCGGCACAAATGTTGGATATCGTTGCAGCTACCCGGCCATAGAAGCTCGGAGGAAACGACATCCCCGGCTGCCATTTTCAGTAAGCACGCCTGGGGCCGTTGCGGATTTGCAGCAAACATCGCTTCACAAGGCGACAAGACAACAGTTCTGCTGCAATTCTTGCGAAGGGGTGTATACCAATGCTGCATCAAAAAAGGAGGCTTCTATGATCGCTGGCATATGGCGCACGCCGCGGGCGAACCGCGACGACGACCTTTTCAATAGGTTCAAGTCAACGCCGGGAATTGTCGCAACCTACCAATTGGCCAATGACGAAGAGATCGTGGTGGTAACAATCTGGGAGAGTGCGGAGAAGCGCGATACCTACATGAAGTCGACGCTGCAGACCGAGATTGCCGCCGCAAATCCGGCTGCCTCCAGGGGAGCTTACGAGCTGATCAACTCGCGGACTTAGCGGGCGTTGAAGAAGGGGCCCGTCCTGGCGGCACGACCGCGATTCATTTGGTCCTATCTGATCGGGGAGGTGAAGGCGCGGGGGCGGCGACGATCGAACGGGAGCCGGGAGAACACGCCTCGAGCCCGGGGCCGCATCCCGGGATGGGCCCCGGCCTGCGCCGGGGTGACCCGGTGGGTGGGGCGGGATGGTGCCCAGCACACGGTCCCCCCTCGAAAGGGGATCACTCGGACCTCGACATCGGCGGGTGACTGCCTCCCTTCTCCGCTTGTGAAGGGGCGCAGCGGATGGGTCTGCGATGGTGGACAAACCTCATCGCCTCGGGCACCTTCCACAAGGGGAGAAGGCGGTCGCGATTGGTTCTCAGGGCTCAATGCGATGGCCCTCCCCACGAGGGAGAGGGGAGCGGGAGGTGGCTGGATTTCGCCGCGCGCTCCGGCTACCCCTCGCTGCCATGGCCATCGACGATCGCGACCGCGACAAGCTGATCCGCATCCTCGCCCTGCTCGGCTCCGACCAGAGCGGGGAGCGGGCCTCGGCGGCGCTGGCGGCGCATCGGCTGGTTGGCTCGCTGGGATCGAGCTGGGCGGAGCTGCTGGAGCCGCGGGCCGCGGTGCCCAAGGTGGTGGTGCAGCGGGTGCACGAGTGGGACATCAACCACCGCGACGCCGCCGAGGCGCGCATCCGGCAGCTGAAAGCGACGACGGAACGGCAGGAGCGGCAGATCCGGGGGCTGCGGACGCGGATCAACCGGCTGGCGGAACGGGAGCGGCTGCGCAAGCTGGCGGAGGAGGGTTAGCGGGGCCGCTGGGCGTGGCCGCGATCGCGGACAACCAGTCACCACACCCGCGCCGCTTGCCCTTGCCCCCTGCCCCTTGCTCCTGTCCCCTGCCCGCGAGGCGGAGGGAGATCCGACCGCAAGCGCGTCGGCGCATGGCTGGCCCTCGCGCCTGTCACACGGACTTCATCCGGAAATGAAAAAAGCAGGGCCAAGGCCCTGCTTTGATGAGTTTCTCGACAATTACGCTGGTCTTAGGCACGCGGTTAAGCGGCAGCCAACGCTCCTCCCTTGACGTTGTCGACGTCCGGCAGCTTGTGGCTGCCTGTGTTCTTATGGCGTCGGACCCTAGCCAATGAATCCCGGCCTGCCAAGCGGATTCTGCATGGCAGCCATCGCATTTTTACATACATTCTGAACCTCGCTTTCAGTATTCGCCGCCTGCCCAAGAAGCTTGCAGCCGGCGCCGGGTGCTCAAGTTTCAGGCGCGTTTCACGGGCTCCACTTTCCGCCGCATTGCGATATAGGGTTGCCAATCGAATCCGCCGCGCCCGAGGAGTGAATATGCGTCTCAGCCGATACTTCCTGCCCCTACTCAAGGAGACGCCGAAGGAGGCGGAGATCATCTCGCACCAGTTGATGCTGCGTGCGGGCATGATCAAGCAGCAGGCGGCCGGCAGCTATTCGTGGCTGCCGCTGGGCTTCAAGGTGCTCAACAAGGTGATCCGCATCGTGGAGGAGGAGCAGAACCGCTCCGGCGCCGTGCAACTGCTGATGCCCACCGTGCAGTCGGCGGACCTGTGGCGCGAGAGCGGGCGCTACGACGACTATGGCAAGGAGATGCTGCGCATCCAGGACCGGCACGAGCGCGACATGCTGTTCGGGCCGACCAACGAGGAGATGATCACCGACATCTTCCGCACCTATGTGAGCAGCTACAAGGACCTGCCGCTCAACCTCTACCACATCCAGTGGAAGTTCCGCGACGAGGTGCGCCCGCGCTTCGGCACGATGCGCAGCCGCGAGTTCCTGATGAAGGACGCCTATTCGTTCGACCTCGACGAGGCCGGCGCCAAGCGCGCGTTCCAGCGCATGTTCGTTGCCTACCTGCGGACCTTCTACCGGATGGGGCTGACCGGCATCCCGATGCGCGCCGACGCCGGACCGATCGGCGGCGACATGAGCTACGAATTCCACGTGCTTGCCGAGACCGGGGAAAGCGGGGTGTTCCTCGACTCCGACCTGGCGAGCAAGCCCGTTCCCCCGATCGATACCGACTTCTCGGGCGACCTGTCGCCGATCTTCGACGACTGGACCTCGCTGTTCGCGGCCACCGACGAGATGACCGACGAGGCGACCTTCCGCGCCTCGGTTTCGGGCAACAAGCAGCTGGCAGCGCGCGGCATCGAGGTGGGCCACATCTTCTATTTCGGCACCAAGTACTCCGAACCGATGGGCGCCAAGGTCACCGGGCCCGACGGCAAGGATGTCGTCGTCCACATGGGCAGCTACGGCATCGGGCCGACGCGGCTGGTGCCGGCCATCATCGAGGCCAGCCACGACGAGAACGGCATCGTCTGGCCGGTCAGCGTCGCCCCGTTCGAGGCGGTGGTGATCAACCTCAAGGTCGGCGACGGCCAGAGCGATGCCGCGTCGCAGCGGCTCTACGACGAACTGGGTCGCGCGGGCATCGACGTGCTGCTCGACGATCGCGACCAGGGCGCCGGCGGCAAGTTCGCGACGGCGGACCTCATCGGCATCCCCTACCAGCTGATCGTCGGGCCGCGCGGCCTCAAGGACGGCCAGGTGGAGATCAAGCACAGGAAGTCCGGCGAGCGCGAGACGCTGTCGCTCGAGGCGGCCGTCGGCCGGCTCGCGGCGCTGATCGTGCCGCAGCGGCGAGATACCGTTTGACCGTCGCCGCGCCCGGCGCGGCCCCGGGTCCGGGGCCGTTTTCGCGCTTCGAGTTCCTCGTGGCGGGCCGTTATCTGCGCGCCCGCCGCAAGGAGCGGTTCGTCTCGGTCATCGCCGTGCTGACGCTGCTGGGGGTGATGCTCGGGGTGGCGACGCTGATCGTGGTGATGAGCGTGATGAACGGCTTCCGCACCGAACTGCTGGGCAAGATCCTCGGGATCAACGGGCATTTCGTGGTGCAGACGGTCGAGGAAGGTTTCGACGACTATCTCGATGCGGCGAACCGGCTCGAGCGGGTGGACGGCGTGCTCTATGCGGTCCCCTTCGTCGAGGGGCAGGCGCTCGCCTCGGGCGACGCGGAATCGACCGGCGTGGTGGTGCGCGGGATCGACGGCGGCTCGCTTGAAAAGCTCGCCCTGTTGCGCGACGCAGCCATGCTCGGCGGCTGGGACCAGTGGGACGCGGGCCAGGGCGTCGCCATCGGCGCCAGACTGGCCGAGAGGCTCGGGGTCTCGATCGGCGACCCGGTGACCATCGTCAACCCCAACGGCACCCTGACCCCGTTCGGCAAGACCCCGGCGATCCGCTCCTATCCGGTCAACGTCATCTTCAGCCTCGGCATGCCGGAGTTCGACAGCTTCTACATCTACCTGCCGATGCAGCCGGCGCAGGTCTATTTCAAGCTGTTCGAGGACCGGCTGAGGCCGGGTGTGGCGATGCCCGGGGTCATGGCCACCGACGAGGAGATCGATGCCGCCTATGAGCGCGCCTACGAGGCGACCGGCGTCGAGGTGTTCGTTGCCGAGCCCGACAATATCTCGGGCATGCGCGAGAAGCTGCAGGCCGCACTCGACCGGCCCTTCGCCATCGCCGACTGGCAGCAGCGCAACGCCACCTTCTTTTCGGCGCTGCAGGTGGAGCGGGTGGTGATGTTCGTCATCCTGAGCCTGATCATCCTCGTCGCCGCCTTCAACATCATCGCCAGCCTCGTCATGCTGGTGAAGGACAAGGGCCCGGATATCGCGATCCTGCGCACCATCGGCGCGACACCCGGCGCGATCCTCAGGATCTTCGCCATGACCGGCTTCGCCATCGGGCTTGCCGGCACGCTGTTCGGGCTGATCCTCGGCCTCGTCGTCGCAGCAAATGCCGAGCCGCTGCGCGCCGCGCTCTCCAGCCTGTTCAACATCGCGATCTTTCCGCCCGAGCTGTTCCTGCTCAACGAACTGCCGTCGCGGATCGATTCAGGGGAGGTGACCATCGTGGTGCTGCTGTCGCTCGGCCTCACCTTCCTCGCGACGCTGTACCCGGCCTGGCGTGCCGCCCGGCTCGATCCGGTCGAGGCCCTCAACCGATGAGCGACATCACCCCCGCCGCGCCCGGCGATCCCGGTCCGTTCTCGCGCTTCGAGTTCATCGTCGCGTGGCGCTACCTCAGGGCCCGCCGGCGCGACCGCTTCGTCTCGGTGATCGCTGCGCTGACGCTCACCGGCATCGCGCTCGGGGTCGCGGCGCTGATCGTCGTCACCTCGGTGATGAACGGCTTCAACGCCGAGATCGTCAACAAGCTGCTCGGCCTCAACGGCCATTTCGCCGCCTACCCGATCGAGGCCCGCTTCACCGACTACGAGGCCGCTACCGCCGAGCTGGAACGGGTGGAGGGTGTCGTCGCCGCGATCCCCTATGTCGAGGGCCAGGCGCTGGCCTCGGGCGCACGGAGCGATTTCACCGGCGTCATCGCCCGCGGCGCGTCCTTCGCCTCGATCGGGAAGCTGGCACTGCTCCGCGACGGCGCGATCCTGGGGCACTGGGACGACTGGGACAGCGGGAGGGCGTCGCCATCGGCCGGCGCCTCGCCGAAAAGCTCAAGGTCGGCATCGGCGACCCGGTGACGCTCGTCACCCCCAACGGTCGCGAGACCCAGGCCGGCCGCAGCCCGCAGCAGCGCTCCTATCCGGTCAAGGTGATCTTCGAGCTGGGCATGACCGAGTTCGACGGACTCTACCTCTACATGCCGCTGAAGCCGGCCCAGGACTACTTCAACATGTTCGAGCGGGTGCTGAAGCCGGGCGTCGCCCCACCGGACTTCGATGCCACCGACGCGGACAAGGAGGCGGCCTATGACCGGGTCTATCGCGTCTCGGCGGTGGAGGTCTTCATCGACGATCCGAACGCCATATCGCGGATGCGCATGCGGATCGGCACGGAGGTGGAGCGCCCGCTGGTCCTTTCCGACTGGCAACAGCAGCACCAGACCTTCTTCGATGCGCTCAGGACCCAGGGCACGGTGATGTTCGTGATCCTGTCGATGATCGTCTTGGTCGCCGCCTTCAACATCATCTCGAGCCTGATCATGCTGGTGAAGGACAAGGGCACCGACATCGCGGTGCTGCGCACCATGGGCGCGACGCGCGGTTCGATCATGCGCATCTTCGGCATCGCCGGAGTCGCCATCGGCGTCGGCGGTACGCTGCTCGGCCTCGGGCTCGGCCTCATCATCGCCGCCAATGCCGAGCCGATCCGGGCCTTTCTCTCCGGCATCGTCGGCTTCACCATCTTCCCGCCCGAGGTGTTCTTCCTGTCCTCGCTGCCCAGCCGCACCAATCCGTCCGAGGTGGCGCTCATCGTCGGCGTCGCCATGGGGCTGAGCTTCCTCGCGACGCTCTATCCGGCCTGGCGCGCCGCCCAATACGATCCCGTCGAGGCCCTCCGCTATGAGTGACGTCCACCTCCGCCTGAGCAAGGTGCATCGGCACTACGGTGCCGGCGCGCAGCTGGTGCGCGTGCTCGAGGCTGCCGACCTCGCGGTGCGCGGCGGCGAAATGGTCGCCATCGTCGCGCCGTCGGGCGCCGGCAAGTCGACGCTGCTGCACCTTTCGGGCCTGCTCGAACGTCCGCAATCGGGCGAGGTCGAGATCACGGGCGTTGCCACCAGCAAGCTCAGCGAGCGCGGCCGCACGCTCTTGCGCCGCAACACCATCGGCTATGTCTACCAGTTCCACCACCTCCTGCCGGAATTCTCGGCGCTGGAAAACGTGGCACTGCCGCAACTGATAGCGGGCCGCGACAAACCGGCCGCCGAGCGACGTGCCATGGACCTGCTGGAGATTCTCGGTGTCGCGCCGCGGGCCCAGCACCGTCCGGCCGAACTCTCGGGCGGCGAGCAGCAGCGCGTCGCCATTGCGCGGGCCGCCGCCAACCACCCGCGCATCATCCTCGCGGACGAGCCCACCGGCAATCTCGATCCGGCAACCAGCGACGTGGTGTTCGAGGCGCTGATGGCGCTGATCCGCGAGGAAGGCGCCGCCGCCCTCATCGCCACCCACAACCATGAGCTCGCGCGGCGCGCCACCCGCATCGTGACGCTGCGCGACGGGCTGATCGAGCCGCTGACGCTGTAGGGCGCACGGCGCGCCGCGCGACACCCGCGGGTCAGCGCCAGTATTCCTGCAGGAACGGGTTGCTGAGGCCCCACAGAAGCAGTGCCGTGACCACGGCGGCGAGGAGCGTGGTGATCAGGAACTTGGGCCACAGGCGCAGCAATCCCGCCGGGGCGCCGCGCTCGGAGCCCTCCTGCCACTCGCCGACATCGACCTGGTTGCGCACCTTGAAGGGCAGCACCAGGAACAGGCAGAGCCACCAGACGATGAAGTAGATGGCGATGTAGGTGCCGACTTGCATGCTTGCGCTCAGATCCGGTGGACGAACACCGTTACATTGGGTTTGCGGCCCCAGTAAGCCCCCACTTCGCCGCGGACGGCCCGCTGCAGCGCCGAATTGACCAGTTCGGGATCGCTGCGGCGCTTGGGCGGGATCGACTTGAGCGTCCCGGCAATGGCGCGCTTGACCACGTCGCGCAGGGAATCGTCATCGTCCTCGACGTCCGGCAGTCCCTCCATGGTCATGTCCGGGCCGGCAACGACCTGTCCGCCGGAGTTGACGCACAGGCTGATCACGACGTGACCGCCAAAGCTCAGGCGGCGCCGCCCCTTGACGCCGCTTTCGTCCGGCGTGCAGAGGATGTTGCCGTCGAGATAGAGCTCGCCGGTCCGCACCTCGCCCGGGAACAGCGTCGGTTCCGGGAACAGGCGGACCATGTCGCCATTGCGGGCGTGGACGACGGTTTCGATGCCGTGCTGCCGGCCGAGCGTCGCATGCGCCTCGAGGTGGGCCGCCTCGCCGTGCACCGGCACCAGCACCGCAGGCCTGACCAGATCGTAGAGGCGCTTCAGTTCCTCGCGCCGGGGATGGCCCGTGGTGTGAACCAGCGCATTGGCCTGGGTGATCACCTCGACGCCGCGATCGATCAGCATGTTCTGGATGTCGATCACCTCGCGCTCGTTGCCGGGGATGGCCCAGGACGAGAAGATCACCCGGTCGCCGGCGTTGAGCGCGATCTCGGGATGCTCCTCGCGGGCAATGCGGGCGATGGCGGCGCGGGCCTCGCCCTGGCTGCCGGTGCACAGCAGCACGACCTTGGAGCGCGGCAGTTCCTTGTAGGCATCCTGATCAAGGAAGGGCTCGATGCCCTCCATCATGCCCAGTTCGCGCGCGATGCCGGAGATGCGGTGCATCGCCCGGCCCGACATCACCACCCGGCGGCCGGCCTGCTGGGCGGCGCGCGCCACCGAGATCACCCGCCCGACATTGGAGGCGAAGGTGGTGACGGCCACCCGGTGCGGCGCCTCGGCGATGAGCGCGGCGAGCGTCGCGGCGACCTCGTCCTCGCTGGGACTGCTGCCATCCTTGAGGGCATTGGTGGAATCGCAGACCAGCGCTACCGGACCGGTGGTATCTGCGCCGATGGCGGCAAAGCGGGCCGTGTCGGTAGGAGCGCCGCCGACCGGATTGGGGTCGAGCTTCCAGTCGCCGGTATGGACGACGCGGCCGGCCGGCGTGGTGATCAGCAGCGAACAGCTTTCGGGGATCGAGTGGGCGACGTTGATCGCCTCGACGGTGAACGGTCCCAGGGTGAAGGGCTTGCCCACCCACATCTGGCGGATGGCAACGTCCTCGACGATGCCCTCGCTGGCGCGCTTGGCGCTCAGCATGGCCATGGTGAAAGCCGTGGCATAGACCGGCCGGTCGAAGGCCGGCCAGAGATCGAGCACGGCGCCGTAGTGGTCCTCGTGGCTGTGGGTCAGGACGAGTGCGAGAATGTCGTCGGCGTTCTCTTCAAGGAAGGCCGGATCGGGCAGGACCAGTTCGATGCCGGGGGTGTTCGGGCCACCGAAGGTCACCCCGCAATCGACGACGATCCATTTGCGGGCATGCGACGGGCCGAAGCCATAGGCCGCCATGTTCATGCCGATCTCGCCCACCCCGCCCAGCGGGACGAACACCAGTTCGTCGGGTCTCGCCTTGGCCATATCTAGTTCCTCAGGCTTGAAGTGGTACCGAAATGCACGTCGCCGGCGGTGATCACCACCTGCCGGTTGTCAGCAGCGCGCACGATCAGGCGCCCGCTGCGGTCGATGGTCTCGAAGATGCCCCGGACCAGCTGGCCATCCTGCGTGACGGCCACTTCGCCGCCAATGCCGGCCGCCGACTGGCGCCACCGTGCGAGGATATCCTCCACGCCGTCGCCGCGGTTCCAGGCCTCGAAGCAATCCACCCAGGTATCCGAGAGAGCCGCGAACACCTGCTCGGCACCGGCCTCGACGCCCAGCGCCCGCAGGCAGGTGGCAGGATAGGGCAAGCCGGCGGGAGCCGAGACCACGTTGACGCCGATGCCGACGACAATGGCGGTGCCGCCCCCGGGTGCTTCTGGGCCTCGAGCAGAATGCCGGCCAGCTTGGCGCCATCGGCCAGCACGTCATTGGGCCATTTGAGCGCGATCCGCCGGCCCGGACCCGCAGGCTCCGGCTGGTCCCCGACGATCTGCGACAGGGCACGAGAGAGCGCCAGCCCGGCCACGAAGCCGAGCGTCGCCGCGTGCTCGGGCGGCGTGTCGAGCACCACGAGCAGGCTGGCCGCAAGGTTGCCGTGCACGGTCTCCCATGGGCGGCCGCGACGACCGCGTCCGGACGTCTGCTGCAGCGCACAGAACCAGACGTCGCCGACATCGCCGGCGTGCCCCGCCCGCGATGCCTCGGTGCTGGTCGAGCCGACGCTGTCGAAGCCGTTCAGCCGATAGCCGCGCTCGACGGCCCTGGGCCCCAGCCAGAAACCTGGCACTAGAACAGGCTTCCCGCGGCACTGTGGGCAGCGGCCGTCAGCGGCGACCCCACGGTGACGAAATAGGTCACGACGAGAAAGCCGATGCCCGCCATCACCACGTTCAGCTCGGCCGGGACGCGCGCGAACTCGGCGGTCGGTTCGTCGAAGTACATCACCTTGACGATCCTCAGGTAGTAGAACGCGCTCACGGCGCTCGCCAGCACGCCGATGACGGCGAGGAGGAACAGGTTCTGCTCGATGGCGGCAAGGAACACCTGCCACTTGGCGAAAAAGCCGGCGAGCGGCGGCAGGCCGATGAGCGAGAACATCAGGATCGCCATGGTGGCGGCGACGAACGGCCGCTTCTGGGCGAGGCCGCCGAGTTCGGAGACGCTCTCGATGAGCGTGCCGTCAGCGGTCCTGAGCGACAGGACGCAGGCAAAGATGCCGACCGTCATGGCCACGTAGATCGCCATGTAGATGGCGACGCCCTCGACGCCCACCTGGGTGCCCGACGACAGCCCGACCAGCGCGAAGCCGACATGGCCGATCGACGAATAGGCAAGCAGGCGCTTCAGATTGTTCTGCCCGATCGCGGCGAAGGCGGCGAGCACCATCGAGGCGATGGAGAGGAAGATGACGATCTGCTGCCAGTCATGGGTGAGCGAGCCGAAGCTGACCGTGGTGACGCGGATGAACAGCGCCATCGCGGCGACCTTGGGCGCCGCCGCCAGGAAGGCGGTGACCGGCGTCGGGGCCCCCTCGTAGACGTCCGGCGTCCACATGTGGAAGGGCACGGCCGAGATCTTGAAGGCAATGCCGGCGAGCAGGAACACCATGCCGAAGACCAGCCCGATCGAGCGGGTATCGAGGGCGATGGCGGCGACGATCCGATCGAGCTGGGTGGTGCCGGTGAAGCCGTAGACCAGGGAGGCGCCGTAGAGCAGCATGCCCGAGCTGAGCGCGCCGAGCACGAAGTACTTGAGGCCGGCCTCGGTGGCGCGCCTGTCGTCACGCTTCATGGCGGCGACGACGTAGAGCGCGAGGCTCTGCAGCTCAAGGCCGATGTAGAGCGTCATCAGGTCGTTGGACGAGACCATGATCATCATGCCCAGCGTCGCGAGCAGGATGAGGATCGCGTACTCGAACTTGTCGATTCCGTGCTCGCGGCCGGAGTTGAGCGAGATGAGCACGCTGAGCGCCGCGCCACCCAGCACCAGTGCCTTCATGTAGCGGGCGAAGCCATCGACGATGAAGACACCGTTGAACAGGATGCCGCCGGCGGGCTGGAACAGCAGCACGGCAAGGGCGGCGACGAGCAGCACGATAGCGGCGGAGGCGATGACTCCGGCCCGATTGTTCTTCCAGAACAGCGCGACCAGCAGCAGCACCAGCGCGCCCGCCGCGAGCAGCAGTTCCGGATAGGCGGGGGCGAGCGAAGCGAAGCTCGAAACGTCGGAGCTCGTGATTGCGGACTGCATGCCCGTCTCCTAGTGCGCCGCCGCGACGGCCGCGGGGGCGGCGCCGATGGCGTTGGCGAAGTTTTCAGCGACGAGACCCACCGATGCGGCGGTCGCATCGAGGATCGGCGCCGGATAGAAGCCGAAGAGGATGGTGAGGACGACCAGTGGCACCAGAACCGCGATCTCGCGCCGGTCCAGATCGAGGATGCCCTTGAGCGAGTCCCTGGTCAGCGCCCCGAAGATCACCCGCCGATAGAGCCACAGCGCATAGCCGGCCGAGAGGATGACGCCGAACGCGGCAAAGAACGCCACCCAGGTGTTGACCTGGAAGACGGCGAACATGGTGAGGAACTCGCCGACGAAGCCCGAGGTGCCTGGCAGGCCGACATTGGCCATGGTGAACACCATGAAGGCGAAGGCGTAGCGCGGCATGCGCTCGACCAGCCCGCCATAGGCGGAAACCTCGCGGGTGTGCATGCGGTCATAGACCACGCCGACGCAGAGGAAGAGCGCGGCCGAGACGATGCCGTGCGAGATCATCTGGAAGATGGCGCCGTGGATGCCGTAGATGTTGCCCGAAAAGATCCCCATGGTGACAAAGCCCATGTGGGCGACGGACGAATAGGCGATCAGCTTCTTGATGTCGGTCTGCACCAGCGCGACGAGCGATGTGATGATGATCGCCGCGATCGACAGCACGAACACGAAGTTCGCGAACTGGTGCGAGGCATCGGGGAACATCGAGATCGAGAAGCGGATGAAGCCGTAGCCGCCCATCTTCAGCAGGACTGCGGCCAGAATCACGGAGCCGCCGGTCGGGGCCTCGACGTGCGCGTCCGGCAGCCAGGTGTGGAACGGCCACATCGGCATCTTCACCGCGAACGAGGCGAAGAAGCCGATCCACAGCCAGGTCTGGACTTCGGGCGGGAACCTGAAGCTCAGCAGCGAGCGGATATCGAGGGTACCCGCCTGCCAGAACATCGCCATGATGGCCAGCAGCATCAGCACGGTGCCGGTGAAGCTGTAAAAGAAGAACTTGTAGGTCGCCTGGATGCGCCGCGCCCCGCCCCAGATGCCGATGATCAGGAACATCGGGATCAGCGTGCCCTCGAAGAACACGTAGAACATGGCGAGATCGAGCGTCGCGAAGGCGCCGATCATGAAGGTCTCGAGGATGAGGAATACGATCATGTATTCCTTCACCCGCCGGGTGATCGAGCTCCAGCTGGTCAGCACCACGGCCGGCATCAGCACCGCGGTCAGCGGGATGAACAGCACCGAAATGCCGTCGACGCCCATGCGGTAGCCGATGGAATCGCCGATCCAGGGGTAGTTCTCGACGAACTGGAACTCAGTGCTGGCGGGATCGAACAGGACCCAGAGGTAGAGGCTGAGCACAGCGGTGACGAGCGTCACGCCGAGCGCAATCCAGCGCGCGAGGTTGTCAGCCCCCTCCCCCTTGCCGCCGACCAGCAGCAGCACCAACGCACCCAGCGTCGGCAGGAAGGTGATGACCGTCAGAAGGTGGTCACTGAAGATCATCAGAGCAGTCCCCCGGCGGTGATGGCCCAGGTGAGCAACGCCGCGATACCGATCAGCATGGCGAAGGCGTAGTGGTAGAGGTAGCCGGACTGGAGCTTGACGACGCGGGCGGTGACATCCTTGACGCGATGGCCGAGGCCCTCGGTGAGGGTCTTGTCGACCAGCCAGTCATCGAAGCCCTTCCACAGCGCATTGCCGATCCACAGCGCGGGCCGGACGAAGATGCGGTCGTAGAGCTCGTCGAAGTACCACTTGTTGAGCAGGAACCTGTAGAGCCCCGGATTGGTCGCGGCGAGGCGGGCCGGCATGCCGGTATCGCGAAGGTACATGTACCAGGCGGCGCCGAAGCCGAGCAGCATGGCGAGGGTCGCCGACCACTTGACCCAGAGCGGGACCTGGTGGGCGGCTTCGAGCAGTTCGTGCGGGACCACGACCGAGCCCTGGAAGAAGTGCTCGATGTGCTCGGCATGGCCGAAGAACAGCTCGTTGAAGACGAGGCCGGCCAGCACCGCGCCAACGGCGAGGATGGCCAGCGGCACCAGCATGACGCGCGGCGCCTCGTGCGCATTGTCGTAGGCGCTGCCGTGGTGGCCGTGATCGTCGTGCGCATGGTCGTCGTGACCGTGCGCAGCATGCGCCTCGCGCGGCTTGCCGTGGAAGGTGAGGTGGATCAGGCGCCAGGAATAGAAGCTGGTGAACATCGCCGCGACGACCAGCGCCCAGAAGACGATGTAGCCGGTCGACTCCCCGGCCGCATAGGCGACCTCGATGATGCCGTCCTTCGAGAAGAAGCCGGCAAAGCCGAGCGGGGTGCCCGGGATGCCGACCCCGGTCAGGGCCAGGGTGCCGATGATCATCATCCAGTAGGTGAACGGGATCTTCGACTTGAGCCCGCCCATGGCCCGCATGTCCTGCTCGTGGTGCATCGCATGGATCACCGAGCCGGCGCCGAGGAACAGCAGCGCCTTGAAGAAGGCGTGCGTGAACAGGTGGAAGATGCCCACCGAGTAGGCGCCGACGCCGAGCGCCACGAACATGTAGCCGAGCTGCGAGCAGGTCGAATAGGCGATGACCCGCTTAATGTCGTTCTGGACGAGGCCGACGGTGGCAGCGAAGAAGGCGGTCATCGCGCCCACCAGCATCACCACCATCATGGTGAACTCGCTCGCCTCGAACATCGGGGAGAGGCGGGCCACCATGAACACCCCGGCCGTCACCATGGTGGCGGCGTGGATCAGGGCCGACACCGGCGTCGGACCCGCCATGGCGTCGGGCAGCCAGGTGTGGAGCAGGAACTGCGCGGACTTGCCCATGGCGCCCATGAACAGCAGCAGGGTGACCACGGTCATGGCATGCGCATCCCAGTTGAGGAAGCGCATGGTGGCATCGGCATGCTCGGGGACGGCGTGGAAGGCGCCGTCGAAATCGAGGTGGCCGAGCACCATGAACGCGGCGAAGATGCCGAGCGCGAAGCCGAAATCGCCGACGCGATTGACGACGAAGGCCTTCATCGCCGCGGCATTGGCCGAGGGGCGCCTGTACCAGAAGCCGATCAGCAGGTAGGAGGCGAGGCCCACCCCTTCCCAGCCGAAGAACATCTGCAGGAGGTTGTCGGCCGTCACCAGCATCAGCATGGCGAAGGTGAAGAGCGACAGGTAGGCGAAGAAGCGCGAGCGGTGCGGATCGTCGGCCATGTAGCCGATGGAATAGACGTGGACGAGGCTCGAGACGGTGTTCACCACCACCAGCATGATGGCGGTAAGCGTATCGACGCGCAGCACCCAGTCGAGCTGGAGCGCGCCCGAGTGGATCCAGCTCAGCACCACGACCTTGGTGGCCTCGGCATGGCCCGCGCCCTCGGCAGCCTCGGGAGCGAACCAGTAGCCGGCGAAGACGACCCAGCTCAGCACCGCCGAGCCGATCAGCAGCCCGGTGGTGATGTACTCGCTGGTGCGATGCCCGATGATGCGGCCCAGCAGGCCGGCGATCAGGGCCCCGACGAGCGGGAAAAAGACAATGGCCTGGATCACGGCTCAGCCCTTCAGCGAGTTGACGTCTTCCACGGCGATGGAGCCGCGGTTGCGGTAGAAGATGACGAGGATGGCGAGGCCGATGGCGGCCTCGGCGGCGGCGACCGTGAGGATCAGCAGCGCGAACACCTGGCCGGCGAGATCGCCAAGCTGGGCCGAGAAGGCCACGAGGTTGAGGTTCACCGAGAGCAGGATCAGCTCCACCGACATCAGGATGACGATGATGTTCTTCCTATTGAGGAAGATGCCGAACACGCCCAGCGTGAACAGGATCGCCGCGACGGTGAGGTAGTGCCCCAGCCCGATTCCAGCCTCTGCCAGCATTTAGAGCCCCTGCCCCGATTTGACCTTGACCAGTTCGGTCGCCTGCGCCCGTGTCCGGTTGGACTGCTTGAAGATGTCCTGCCGCTTGACCCCGCTCTTGTGGCGGAGGGTCAGCACGATGGCGCCGATCATGGCGACCAGCAGCACCGCTCCGGCGCCCTGGAACAGGAAGACATAGCGCGTGTAGAGCAGCTGGCCGAGCGCGCGGGTGTTGTCGATGCCCGCATCGATCGGCACCACCGCCTGCGAGGCGACTTCCGGCGCCAGCACGTAGCTGCCCCCGACGAGCAGCAGCTCGATCAGCATGATGGCGCCGACGACCACCCCGATCGGGGCGTATTGCAGCATGCCCTGCTTGAGCGAGGCGAAATCGACGTCGAGCATCATGGTGACGAACAGGAACAGCACCGCGACGGCGCCGACATAGACGACGATGAGGATCAGCGCCAGGAACTCCGCCCCCGCCAGCATGAACAGCCCGGCGGCGTTCACGAAGGTGAGGATGAGGAACAGCACCGAATGCACCGGGTTGCGCGACGCGATCACCATCAGCGCCGAAGCGACGGCAATGGCCGAGAAGATGTAGAAGAAGAAGAGCGGGAGGGTCATGGGGACTCGCTTCTTCCCTTCCCCCTCGGGGGGAGAAGGTGGCGAAGCGCCGGATGGGGGCTGAGGGGGGGCGGCCCTCACCCCAGGTGCTACGTCGCTGCGCTCGGGCCTCCCCTGAGGGGAGAGGGGGAACCACTCCGCCGATCGTGATAGCTGGCTGCATCATCTGTACGGCGCATCGGCGGCGAGGTTGGCAGCGATTTCACGCTCCCAGCGATCGCCGTTGGCGAGCAGCCTCTCCTTGGAGAAGTAGAGTTCTTCGCGGGTTTCGGTCGCGAATTCGAAGTTCGGCCCCTCGACGATGGCGTCGACCGGGCAGGCCTCCTGGCAGAAGCCGCAATAGATGCACTTCACCATGTCGATGTCGTAGCGCACGGTGCGGCGGGTGCCGTCGTTCTGGCGCGGGCCGGCCTCGATGGTGATGGCTTGGGCCGGGCAGATCGCTTCGCAGAGCTTGCAGGCGATGCAGCGCTCTTCACCGTTGGGATAGCGACGCAACGCATGCTCGCCGCGGAATCGGGGCGAATACGGAATCTTCTCGAAGGGGTAGTTGATGGTCTTCTTGGGCGCGAAGAAATAGCGCATCGACAGCAGGAAGGCGCCGACGAACTCGCGCAGCAGCAGGCCGTTGAGGAACTGGAAGAACTTCATCAGACGGCCCCCCCGTGCCAGCCCCAGCCGGTGAACTGGAGGATCGCGGCGACGGCGATGACCATCACCAGCGAGATCGGCAGGAACACCTTCCAGCCGATCCGCATCAACTGATCGTAGCGGTAGCGCGGCACGAAGGCCTTCACCATGGCGAACATGAAGAACACCAGGCAGAGCTTGAGCACGAACCAGATCGAGCCGGGAACCCAGTTGAGCAACGGCGTATCGATCGGTGACGCCCAGCCTCCGAGGAAGAGGATGGTGGTCATGGCGCACATCAGCTGGATGGCCACGTACTCGCCGAGCATGAACAGCAGATAGGGCGTCGAGGAATATTCGACCATGAAGCCGGCGACGAGTTCCGACTCCGCCTCGACCAGATCGAAGGGCGGGCGGTTCGTCTCGGCCAGCGCCGAGATGAAGAAGATCACGAACATCGGGAACAGCGGCAGCCAGAACCAGTTGAGGAAACTGAGCCACGGCACGCCGAGCGCGTAGGCAAGCCCCATCTGCTGCTGCGCGACGACGATGTCGGTGAGGTTCAGCGAGCCCACCACCAGCAGCACGGTGATGATGACGAAGCCGATCGAGACTTCGTAACTGACCATCTGCGCGGCCGAGCGCAGCGCGCCGAGGAAGGCGTATTTGCTGTTGGACGACCAGCCGGCCATGATGATGCCGTAGACGCCGAGGGATGAGATGGCGAAGATGTAGAGGACGCCGACATTGATGTCGGCCAGCGCCCAGCCGGCATCGATCGGGATCACCACCCAGGCGCTGAGCGCCAGCACCGAGGTGACCAGCGGGGCCAGCAGGAAGACCACCTTGTCGGAGCTCGCCGGGATGACCGGCTCCTTGAACACGAACTTCAGCAGGTCGGCAAAGCTCTGCAGGAGGCCGAAGGGGCCGACCACGTTGGGGCCGCGACGCACCTGGACGGCAGCCCAGATCTTGCGGTCGGCGAGCAGGATGTAGGCGGTCAGGATCAGGAGTGCGACAAGGAACAGCAGCCCCTTGTAGACGAAGCCGATCTGGTCGCCCCACCCGAAGACCGGGATGCCCAGCAGGTAATCCAGCGCTGAAACGATGAAGTCCATACCCGGGTCCTTACTCAGCAGCCTGCTTGAGGCCGGCCGCCAGTGCGGCGCATTCGCCCATCGTCGCGGACGCCCGGGCGATCGGATTGGTGAGGTAGAAATCCTTGACCGGCGAGGTGAAGCTCGCCGCAGTCGACTTGGTGGCCGCACCTGCCAGCCTGCGGACATCGGCCACGGAGCCGGCGGCGATCTGGTCGATCCTGGCCAGATGCGGATACTCGGCATAGATCGCGGCACGCAGCCCGGTCAGCGAGTTGAACGGCAGCGGCTTGCCGAGCACAGCCGAGAGGGCGCGGATGATGGCCCAGTCTTCCTTGGCCTCGCCCGGCGGGAACACGGCCCGCTCGGTCATCTGCACGCGACCCTCGGTATTGACGTAGGTGCCGGACTTCTCGGTGTAGGCGGCAGACGGCAGGATCACGTCGGCGCGGTGCGCCCCGGCATCCCCGTGCGTGCCGACATAGACGACGAAGGCCTTGCCCATCGCGTTCATGTCGTACTCGTCGGCGCCCAGCAGGAACAGCACGTCGAGCTCGCCCTTGCCGGCGAGGCCGACCTGATCGGCGGAACAGACGCCACCATCGTGCGGCACGAAGCCGATATCGAGACCGCCGACGCGGCTGGCGGCATTGTGCAGCAGCGCGAAGCCGTTCCAGTCCTCGGAGGCGCCCGAGCCGGTGGCAAGCTTGGCTGCCATGGCGATGACGTCGCGGCCGATCTGCTTGGAGTGCGCGGCGCCGTGCGACACGGCCCCCTCGCCCACGATGATCAGCGGCCGCACGGCCTTGGCGAGAATCTCGCCGAAGCTGCCCTTGCGGGCGACCAGATCGACCAGGGCCGAGAGGCTGTTGCCGAGGTATTCGTAGCCGTAGGTGAGGTCGGCCTGATCGCCGATGACCGCGATGGGCGTGCCCCTGGCGCGCCAGGCCTTGCGGATGCGGGCGTTGACCAGCGCCGCTTCCTTGCGCGGGTTGGCCCCGATGATGAGGATGGCGTCGGCGTCTTCGATCCCGGCGATGGTCGGGTTGAAGATGTAGGCCGAACGCGGCATCGACGGATCGATGCCCGACATGGCGGGACGGCAATCGGTCATGCCGGAGCCGAGCGCGGTCATCAGGGCCTTGAGGGCGTACATGTCCTCGACCGCGGCAAGGTCACCGGCGATGGCGCCGACCTTGTTGCCACCGCCCGAGGCCTTGAGGGCCCTGGCAATGGCAGCGAACGCCTCGTCCCAGCTGGCCGGCTTCAGCTTGCCGTTGTGGCGGACATAGGGGCGGTCGAGGCGCTGGCTCTTGAGGCCGTCCCAGATGAAGCGGGTCTTGTCCGAAATCCACTCTTCGTTGATGGCCTCGTTGACGCGCGGCAGGATGCGCATCACTTCGCGGCCGCGGCTGTCGACGCGGATGGCCGAGCCGACGGCGTCCATGACGTCGATGGACTCGGTCTTGTTCAGCTCCCAGGGGCGGGCATGGAAGGCGTAGGGCTTCGACGTCAGCGCGCCGACCGGGCAGAGGTCGATGACATTGCCCTGCAGCTCGCTGGTCAGCGCCCGTTCGAGATAGGAAGTGATCTCGGCGTCCTCGCCGCGACCGGTGAGGCCCATCTCGGTGATGCCGGCGACCTCGGTGGTGAAGCGGACGCAGCGCGTGCAGTGGATGCAGCGGTTCATCGAGGTCTTGACCAGCGGGCCGAGGTACTTGTCCTCGACGGCGCGCTTGTTCTCGGCGTAGCGGGACGTGTCCACGCCATAGGCCATCGCCTGGTCCTGCAGGTCGCACTCGCCGCCCTGGTCGCAGATCGGGCAATCGAGCGGGTGGTTGATGAGCAGGAACTCCATCACCCCCTCGCGGGCCTTCTTGACCATCGGAGTGTTGGTGAACATTTCCGGCGGCTCGCCGTTCGGGCCGGGGCGCAGGTCCTTGACGTTCATGGCGCAGCTGGCCTGCGGCTTCGGCGGACCGCCCTTCACCTCGACGAGGCACATGCGGCAATTGCCGGCGACCGACAGGCGCTCATGGTAGCAGAAGCGCGGGATTTCGGCGCCAGCCGCCTCGGCGGCCTGCATCAGCGTGTAGTAGTCGGGGACCTCGACGAGCTGGCCGTCGACCTTGATACTTGCCATCAGTGTGCATCCACCAGATCGAGACGGCGCTCGATGCGTTCTACCCGGTCCTCAAGGCGATCGATCCGACGCTGGACGACGTTGAGGCCCTCTTCAACCGCAGTCAGACGCACTTTCACATCGTGCAGGTCATCGATCACACGGTCCATCTTGGCATCCAGACGCCGGAGCAATACGAGCACGACGCTGTCGGGTTCTTCCGCCATTTCTTACTCCGCCGCCATCGACGGCACGGCGCCGTCGCTGGTCGAGCTGTAGGTATAGGCGTCGATGCGCGCCTCGATGACGGGACGGAAATTCCTGATCAGACCCTGGATCGGCCACGCCGCGGCGTCGCCGAGGGCGCAGATGGTGTGGCCTTCGATCTGCTTGGTGACTTCGAACAGCATGTCGATCTCGCGCTTCTGGGCGCGCCCTTCGACCATGCGTTCCATCACCCGCATCATCCAGCCCGTGCCCTCGCGGCACGGCGTGCACTGGCCGCAGCTCTCGTGCTTGTAGAAGGCCGAGAGGCGCCAGATCGCCTTGATGATGTCGGTGGACTTGTCCATGACGATGACGGCGGCGGTTCCGAGCGACGAACCGGCTTCCTTGAGGCCGTCGAAATCCATGATGGCGTGGCGGATCTTCTCGGCCGGCACGCAGGGCACCGAGGCGCCGCCGGGGATCACGGCGAGCAGGTTGTCCCAGCCGCCGCGGATGCCGCCGCAGTGCTTTTCTATGATCTCCTCGAAGGTGACGCCCATCGCCTCTTCGAAGGTGGCCGGCTTGTTGACGTGGCCGGAGACGCACATCAGCTTGGTGCCGGTATTGTTCGGCCGCCCGATGCCGGCGAACCAGGCGCCGCCGCGGCGCAGGATTTCGGGGACAACGGCGATCGATTCGACGTTGTTGACCGTCGTCGGGTTGCCGTAGACGCCCATCGCGGCCGGGAATGGCGGCTTGAGGCGCGGCTGGCCCTTCTTGCCCTCGAGCGACTCGATCATCGCGGTCTCTTCGCCGCAGATATAGGCGCCGGCGCCGTGGTGGACGACGATGTCGAAGTCCCAGCCGTGGATGTTGTTCTTGCCGATCAGCCGGGCGTCGTAGGCCTGCTGCACGGCGGCCTCGAAATGGTGGCGCTCGCGGATGAACTCGCCGCGGATGTAGACGTAGGCGATGTGGGCGCCCATGGCGCGGCCGGCGAGGAGGCACCCCTCCACCAGCTTGTGCGGGTCGTGGCGCAGGATGTCGCGGTCCTTGCAGGTGCCGGGCTCGGATTCGTCGGCATTGACCAGCAGCTGGCTCGGACGGCCGTCGCCGGCCCCGTCCTTGGGCATGAAGGTCCACTTGAGGGCCGTCGGGAAGCCGGCACCGCCGCGGCCACGCAGGCCCGAACCCTTGACCTCGTTGACGATCCAGTCGCGACCGCGCTCGATGAAGGTCGCGGTATCCTGCCAGGCGCCACGCGACTTGGCGCCTTCAAGGCCCCAGTCGCCCTGGCCGTACAGATTGGTGAAGATGCGGTCCTGGTCTGCGAGCATAGCTATTTCACCGGTTCTTCGATGATGTCGAGGCGGCGCTCGATGCGCGCGAGACGATGATCAATGGTTCCGAACATGCGGTAGAGATTGGCAACATCGGTGTTTGTCGCGTTGTGGCTGATCGTCAATGCCCGCGTTTGTTCAGCGAGGGCATCGATCCGCATTTCCACTGCACTCAGCCGATCTTCGATATTGGCCGGCCGTCCCTGAATGGCCTCCAGTACGCCGTAGATCAGTTCGTTGCTCACCTCGGCCATCAGCGCGGGTCCTTGCCGAAGCGCTTGACGTATTCGGCGACGCCACCGGTGGCGAGCGCGTCGGCCTGCTCGAGCCAGCGGTCGCGAAGGACGCGGCCCCTAAAGCCGAGTTCGCCTTCGACGGCCGCGATCTGTTCGGGGGTGAGGCGGGCGACCTGCGCCCAGGTGGTGATGCCGACGGCATTCATGTTGCGCTCGAGCACCGGACCGACGCCGGAGATCAGCTTGAGGTCGTCGGCAGCGCCGGCAGGCGCTTCGAACAGCTTGCGGACCGGCTTCTTGCCGGGGGCGGCACCGCTGTCGACCTTGCCTGCCGGGGACTCGGCACCGGTAGCCGTTTCCCGCATCGCCCGGTTCGGTTCGCCGTCGGCGCCGGCCGCGGCGTTGGCCTGCCGGCGTTCGGCTTCGGCGGCGGCAGGCGAGGCCTTCGGCGCGCCCGCCGGTCCCTTGATGGCGGGTGCGGATTCTTCGGATACCGCACGCTTGCGGCCCGGCTGGGTCGGCGGCTCCTGGCTAGAGCGTCCGGCCGGAAGCGGTGCGGCGGGGGCCGACGCGGCAGGGGCCGGAGCGGCGGGTGCCGCCGGGGCGGGTGCCGCAGGCGCTGCGGGGGGCGGGAAGGGCTTGTAGGTGCGCCCGGCGCTCGGCGCGTCCAGCAGGGTCGTCCGACCGCCCTCGGCCGCCGAGTACTGGCGCGCGATCTGCGGGCCGGGCCTGACTTCATTGCCCTTGCCGGCGGCGAACTTGTCGAGCAGAGCCTCGAAGCTCTCGACCGTCAGGTCTTCGTAGGTGTCGTTGCCGATCATCACCATCGGGGCGTTGACGCAGGCGCCGGCGCACTCGACCTCTTCCCAGCTCAGCGTGCCCTCGGCATTGGTCTCGAACGGGCTGTGGTTGATGCGTCGCTCGCAGACATGGCGGATATCCTCGGCTCCACGCAACATGCAGGGAGTGGTACCGCAGACCTGGACATGCGCGAACCGGCCGACCGGTTTCAGCTGGAACTGCGTGTAGAAGGTCGCGACCTCGAGCACGCGGATATAGGGCATGGCGAGCATGGTCGCGACGTACTCGATCGCGGCGCGGGTCACCCAGCCCTCCTGCTCCTGCACCCGCCAGAGCAGCGGGATCACCGCCGACTGCTGCCGGCCGGCCGGGTACTCGGCGATCTTGCTTTCGGCCCAGGCGAGGTTGTCGCCCGAGAAGCTGAAGCTCCCCGGCTGGACGGACGCATCTGCAAGGCGGCGGACAGACATCAGCGATCGACCTCACCGAAGACGATATCGAGCGAACCGAGGATGGCCGAGACGTCGGCCAGCATATGCCCGCGACACAGGAAATCCATCGCCGAAAGGTGCGCGAATCCCGGCGCCTTGATCTTGCAGCGATAGGGCTTGTTGGTACCGTCGGCGACCAGGTAGACGCCGAACTCGCCCTTCGGGGCCTCGACGGCCGCATAGACCTCGCCGGCGGGGACCTTGAAGCCCTCGGTGTACAGCTTGAAGTGATGGATCAGGGCTTCCATCGACTGCTTCATCTCGCCGCGCTTCGGCGGCACGACCTTGCCGTCGGTCGATGACACGGGCCCCTGCCCTTCCGGCGCGTTCAGCAGGTCAATGACCTGCTTCATGATGCGGATCGACTGACGCATCTCATCCATGCGGACGAGGTAGCGGTCGTAGCAGTCTCCGTTCTTGCCCACAGGGATGTCGAACTCGAGCCGGTCGTAGCATTCGTAAGGCTGGCTCTTGCGCAGGTCCCAGGCGGCGCCCGAGCCGCGGATCATGACGCCGGAGAAGCCCCACTTCCACGCATCCTCGAGCGACACCACGCCGATATCGGCGTTGCGCTGCATGTAGATGCGGTTGCCGGTCATCAGCCCTTCGAGGTCGTCGAGCACCTTGAGGAACGGATCGCAGAACGCCCCGATGTCGTCGACCAGGGCCTGCGGCAGGTCCTGGTGCACGCCGCCGGGCCGGAAATAGGCCGCATGCATGCGGCTGCCCGAAGCGCGCTCGTAAAAGATCATCAGCTTCTCGCGCTCGTCGAACCCCCAGAGCGGCGGCGTCAGCGCGCCCACGTCCAGCGCCTGGGTCGTGGTGTTGAGGATGTGGCTGAGCAGCCGGCCGATCTCGGCAAACAGCACGCGAATCAGCTGGCCGCGGAACGGCACCGTGATGCCGAGCAGCTTTTCAGTCGCGAGGCAGAACGCGTGCTCCTGGTTCATCGGCGCGACATAGTCGAGCCGATCGAAATACGGCACCGCCTGCAGGTAGGTCTTGGTCTCGATCAGCTTTTCGGTGCCGCGGTGCAGCAGCCCGATATGGGGGTCGACGCGCTCGACGACTTCGCCGTCGAGCTCGAGCACGAGGCGCAGCACGCCGTGCGCGGCGGGGTGCTGCGGACCGAAGTTGATCGTGAAGTTGCGGACGTCGGCTTCGGCGCTCATACCATGACCCCGGGGATGGCATCGCGAATGGTGAATCGTGAATGGTGAATGGTGCACCACGCCGTCATCGCCGATCCTCCTTCAGGTCCAGCTTTCTGACCAGCCCGACGAGCATCTTTCCGATGCGCTGGCATCGGGCCATGACCCGCTCGACGGGCTCGCCGCCGACCAGTCCCACGCGACCTGCAAGTAGGACCAGCGTCTCAACCTCCTTGAGCGACCCCTGCGATATCCGGAGGAACTGGATGAATGAACGAGTCTGCTGGCGACCGTACCCCTCCGCGATATTCGCGGCCACCGACGCGGACGCGCGCCGCATCTGCGACGTCATGCCGAACATCTCCTCCCTCGGAAACGACCCAGTCAATTCGTAGACGTCAGCGGCCAAGTTCATCGACTCATTCCAAACATCGAGGTCGCGGTAGTCAGTGATCGGCTTTGGGGGTCACCATTCACAATTCACCACTCCGACTTCTTCTCATCGCCCGGGAGCACGTAGTCCGTTCCCTCCCAGGGGCTCAGATAGTCGAACTGCCGGAACTCCTGGGCCAGTTTCACCGGCTCGTAGACGACGCGCTTGCGCTCCTCGTCGTAGCGAAGCTCGACATAGCCGGTGGTCGGGAAGTCCCGGCGCAGCGGGTGGCCGTCGAAGCCGTAGTCGGTAAGGATGCGGCGCAGGTCGGGATGGCCGGAAAACAGGATGCCGCACAGATCGTAGGCCTCGCGCTCGAACCAGTCGGCGCCGGGAAAGATGCCCGTGATCGAAGGCACCGGCGTGTCCTCGTCGGTCGCCACCTTCAGCCGGATGCGCAGGTTCTGCTTCGGACTGAGCAGGTGATAGACGACATCGAAGCGCTCGGCACGCTCGGGATAGTCGACGCCGCAGACATCCACCAGGGAGATGAAGCTCTCGGCATCATGCAAGTGCTGGACGACATCGAGGATGTCATCGCGACCGACGTTCAGCGTCAGTTCGCCATAGCCGAGCGAATGCCCGACGATCTTGTCGCCATAGAAGTTGCGCAGGCGCTCGGCCAGCGCCGCGAGCGGGGATTGGGGGGAGCCCTCGGCCATGGCCGGTCCTATCGTTCGATCGTGCCGGTGCGGCGAATCTTCTTTTGCAGCATCAGGAGGCCGTAGAGCAGCGCCTCTGCGGTCGGCGGACAGCCCGGCACGTAGACGTCCACGGGCACCACACGATCGCAGCCGCGCACGACCGAGTAGGAATAGTGATAGTAGCCGCCCCCATTGGCGCAGCTGCCCATCGAGACCACGTAGCGCGGCTCCGGCATCTGATCGTAGACCTTGCGCAGGGCGGGCGCCATCTTGTTGGTCAGGGTACCGGCGACGATCATCACGTCGGACTGGCGCGGCGAGGCGCGCGGGGCCAGCCCGAAGCGCTCGACGTCGTAGCGCGGCATCGACATCTGCATCATCTCGACCGCGCAGCAGGCGAGGCCGAACGTCATCCACATCAGCGAGCCGGTCCGCGCCCAGTTGATCAGGTCGTCGGTCGAGGTGACGAGGAAGCCCTTGTCGGCCAGCTCGTTGTTGATCTCGGTGAAGTACGGATCGTTCGCGCCGATCGGCCTGCCGGTCGACGGATCCAGCACGCCGATGGGTCGCGGCGCGATCAGCGTGCCGCCTGTCTCGCTCAATCCCATTCCAGCGCGCCTTTCTTCCATTCGTAGATGAAGCCCACGGTCAGCACGCCAAGGAACAGCATCATCGACCAGAAGCCGAACCAGCCGACATCGTGGAAGGCGATCGCCCAGGGGAACAGGAACGCCACTTCGAGGTCGAAGATGATGAACAGGATCGAGACCAGGTAGAATCGGACGTCGAACTTCATGCGGGCATCGTCGAACGCGTCGAATCCGCATTCATAGGCCGACACCTTCTCCGGATCCGGCTTCTTGTAGGCGACGAGGAAGGGAGCAACGAGGAGTGCCAGGCCGATCACGGCAGCAAGGCCGATGAAGATGACGATCGGCAGGTAGTCGCTGAGCAACGCGTTCATCGTGCAGCCTATGGTCGAGAGCCGGCCGCGAGGCCGTTTCGCGCGGTCAAGGCTGCGATTATGGGCAACTTTGGCGACGCGAATGCGATGGGCTCGGGATTATCCCACGCCTCACCCCGATTCAAGGAAAACAAAACCTGACTCAAAACGTCCGGTTAGCAGATGAAGACCCCTGCCGTGGCAACGGGCCTACGGGGTGGAAAGGCGTGCTCCGGACCTGCTCGAAATGACAAAGGCCCCGCCGAAGCGGGGCCCTTCACAAGCGCAACCGGCCTGGCCGATCAGAAGTGCCAGTTGAAGCCGAACTTGGCGACGTGGGCGTCGTCGGCCGACGTGTCGAGGTCCCACTGGTACTGGTATTCGGCCTTCAGCGACAAATTGTCGGCGAGCATGACCTCGGCACCAACACCGACCGGAGCGTAAGCATCGGTAATGGAGTTCACGCCGATACCGGCGAGGCCGTAGATGGCAAAGGTCTCGGCTGCAAAGCCGAGCTTACCGTGCACCTGGCCCTGCCAGCTGTCGTCGCTGAGCCAGGCAACGCTGCCTTCCGCACCGGCGAGCAGGTTCTTGTCGATCAGGACGTTGACGCCGAGATTGGCGCCGAGCCCAAAGATCGAACCGGTCTGACCGGACACCCAGAGGCCGGCATACGGACCGCTCCAGTCGACAGACGCATAGTCGTCGTAGACCGGACCCGGCTCGGAACCGATGATGAGATCAGCCGCGGAAGCCGCCGAGGTGATACCGACGACCGCAACGGTGGCCAGCAGAGCGAGCTTGAGAGAGCGCATTTCAATATCCTTAGTCAGAGCTCAAGACAGGGGTGAGGTAGGCTGCACGACCGGGGGGTGCAAGTCGCAGATCAGGACCGCGTTGCACCTTTGGCCGGATTGATCATGCCTGTTGCCGGGGTGCCACAAGCTTGGGCGAAACTATGGCAGCGATACGTCGAGACTTTGACTAAAGGCCCGAGGCATTTGAACAATCGGCCTTCACCAGCCGTTAGCAGCCGACTCAGAAGTGGAAAGCCGCGCCAAGCGTCAGCTGGTTCGACGGCATGGCGGCGGTGCCATCGAAACTGTGAAGATACTGGGCGCGCAGCGACACCGGCCCGGTGAGGGCAAACTCGAGACCGCCACCGGCGAGCGGACCGCCACCCACCCCCTGCAGGTCCCAGCCGTAGCCGGCCACCGCATAGAGCAGGATGTCGTCCGTCAGGACGATGCCGCTGCGACCGAGCACCGATCCGTAGCTGGTGTCGATGCCCTCGCCCGACAGGCTCTGCAAGGTCACCTCCGCACCGACCAGCACGAAATCGAGCTGGGCGTTGACGCCGATACCGGCTCCCAGACCGAACTGGCTCCCGGCGGCGCCGCCCTGCCCGGCCGCACCATAGACGCCGGCATAGAAGCCGGACCAGTCGAAGCCCGCCGGCTCAGCAGGTACCGCCAGGCTGGTCGTCTCAACGGACAGCGTGACGGGATCGACTGCACCGGCAGCGGTTGTCCCCGCGAGCGCGAGCAATGCGGAGACGATCAGGCAAACGCGCATCGCATCCTCCTGCGACTCTTCCGCGGCTAAACGGGCGGAGGGGCCGCCGGGTTCCCCACGAGCCGAGACGAGCCGGGTCCAGGAGTGGTCGGGACGGCGCGCGACTCTCCTTCCGACTAGATGCTCGCCAGGTAGCCGCCGTCGACATAAAGGACCTGGCCGGTGACGTAGGCCGAGGCCGGCGCGGCGAGGAACACCGTGGCGCCGACCAGATCGTCGAGTTCGCCGAAGCGGCGCATCGGCAGCCTGGCGAGCATGGCGGATCGCCAGCCGGAGTCGGCATAAAAGCCGGCGGTCATCTCGGTCTCGAAGTAGCCGGGGCCGAGACCGTTCACGCGGATGCCGAGATGGGCCCATTCGGCGGCCAGCGCCCGGGTCATTCCGGCAAGACCGCTCTTCGACGAGGTGTAGGCCGCCGCGGTCGGGATGCCGACCTCCGAACTCAGCGAACAGAGGTTGACGATGCTGCCGGGCCGCCCGGCCAGCAGGCGGGCGAAGCCCTGCGCGACGAAGAACGCCCCCTTGAGGTTGGTGTCGACGATGCGGTCCCACAGCGATTCGGTGACCGCGAGCGACGGCGAGACCTGCTCGGTGCCGGCATTGTTGACGAGGATGGTCGGGGCAAGTCCCCGGGCAGCGAGTTGTGAAAACAGCGCGTCGATCGAGATCGAATCGCTGACGTCGAGCACGAGGACCGTGGCGACGCGACCGAGGGCGCGGACCTGTGCCGCAACCTCCTCAAGGGCTTCGTGACTGCGCGCGGCGAGTACGACGTCCGCTCCGGCCTCGGCGAGGCCCCGTGCCAGAGCCGCGCCGATGCCGCGGCTGGCGCCGGTGACGAGAGCCAGCTGGCCGGTGAGGTCGAAACGCGCCGAATGGGTCATTGCCGGGTCCTGGAAAGGCATGCGAAGTGCCGCAGTATTGCGGCAGGACGACGCGCTTGGAAATGCGCCGTTGCGCGCACCTGCCCCATTGCGGCTAATAGGCTGCTGCTGCGAAGGAAAACAGACTGATGCGCCGCAAGGTCGAGCATCGTGCGATGGCGATCGCCGGTTATGTCGAGCCGTGGACCGGCCCGGCCGGGCGACGATCCCTCAGCCTGTCCGCGGATCGAGCGGTCGAGCGCGTGCGAATCGTCAGGCTCGACCGCGATGGCATGCCGGGGCTGGACTGGCCGGTGCGGGCGCTGGAGCCGGTCGGCCATCGCGCCATGTCGCAGGGCGCCTGGGCGGCGATCAGCGGGCAGGAACGGCTGGGCGACCTGCGCCGGCTGAGCTTCGAACTGCTGCTGACCCGCAACGATGGCAGGCGGATGCTGCTTGATGCCGGAACCTTCTCGCTGCTGGTCGACGGAGGCGAACTGCTGCTGCGGACAGGCGAAACCGAAACGTCGCTGGCGGTGGCGCCGACGCAGCAGTGGCTGCAGGTTGCGCTCGACTGGCCGGGCGGCGAACTCAGCGTCGATGCGCTCGACGACTTCCGGCCGTTCTACTGTTCGGCGCCGTTCGAGGCCCCTGCCCCGTCGTCGCTGGTGCTGTGTTCCGACGCGGATGAGACCCAGCCGACGCTCAACTGCCGACTCGCCCGCATCGTGCTCACGGGTACGGCCGGCGAGGCCCGGTGGGTGTTCCCGACGCTGTTTGCGGCGGAGCCGCTGGTCAACGCCGGCGTGTCGCTGACGCTGCACGGCAATCCGACCTTCCGCGTCACCTCGGCGCGCTGGGACGGCAGCGTCCTGGACGCCCGCCTGGCGCCCCAGCACTACGACGCCGTGCACTTCCACGACACCGACATGGCGGGGCTCGACTGGCCGGAAAGTTTCGAGGTGGACGTGCCGGAACGGGCGGAGTCCGGCATCTACGCGTTCGAGGCGCGGGCCGGAGACGTAACCGAACAGCTACCGTTCTTCGTCGCGCCGAAGGCGGAGGCCGGTGCGCCGCTGCTGTTCGTGGTGCCGACCTCGACCTATCTGGCCTATGCCGACGAGTACCTGCCGCCGCATCTTTACGAGTGGATCGGGACCGACCGCGGCCACGCGTTCGCGCGGGACAACGCGTTGCGCTCGCTCTACGACTATCATGGCGACGGCAGCGGCGTGTCGCTGGTCTCGACGCGCAAGCCGAAGGCCACGCTGCGCGACGACTATCGCTACCCGCTGTGCGGCGATCCGCACAACCTGCCGGTCGACCTGCACCTGCTCAGATTCTGCGCCCGCGAGGGCATCGCCATCGACGTGGCCACCGATGCGGATCTGCACCGCAACGGCGCGGCGCTGCTCGGGCGCTACCGCGGGGTGGTGACCGGCAGCCACCCGGAATACCTCTCGGTCGAGATGGAGCAGGCCTACCGCGACTTTCTGGCGCGGGGGGGCAATCTCGCCTATCTCGGCGGCAACGGCTTTGCTGCCGCCATCGCCTACCGCGACGACCTGATGGAACTGCGGCGAGGTCCGCCCCAGTCAGGCCGAACCTGGGACGGGCCGCTGGCGGAGATGGGGCTGGCGCTGAGCAACGAGCCGGGTGGATACCTGCGCGACCGGGGCCGTGGCGAGTACCGGCTGGTGGGCGTCGGCATCGCGCTGATGGGCTTCACCACCGCCCTGCCCTTCACCCGGACCGAGATCGGCAAGAGCGCGGAATTCGACTGGCTGTTCGAGGGCGTGCCGGAGACGTTCGGGGACAGCGGCATCGTGCTGGGCGGTGCCGCCGGATACGAGGTGGATGCGATCAGCGCCCACCTGGGCAGTCCGGACGACATGGTGGTTCTTGCCACCGCCAGCGGCTTTCCGGCCAGCTATGTCGACGATCCGGGCAAATGGCACGAAGGCGGCGAGGCGGAACGGCAGGCGCAACGGCGCGCCGACATGTGCTTCTGGCGCCACCCGCGCGGCGGCAAGCTGTTCTGCGCCAGCTCGGTGTCCTTCCTCGGTGCGCTGCCCTCGGCCGGCGAAACGACCGCTGTCGGCCGCATGACAGCCAACCTGCTTCGCCACTTTTCAAAGTGAAAGCGTCCGTGCCAAGAATGGCTTACTGCACAAATCCGCATCAAACAGGGAAAACGCCCATGAAACTCGCAACCGCCCTCCTGGCCATCGGCCTCGGCCTCGCCTCGGCCACCGCCGCACAGGCCGAACCCATCAAGATCGGGCTGCAGCCCTGGCTGGGCTACGGCCCGCTGTGGATCGCCGAGAAGCAGGGCTACTTCAAGGAGCAGGGCGTCGATGTCCAGCTGGTGAACTTCGGCTGGGATGCCGACCTGGCCGTGGCGCTCGCCAGCGGCAACATCAACGTCACCTCGATCGCCACCAACGGCGTCATCCTGCAGCTCAATAACGGCATCGACCTCAAGGCGTTCATGCTGATGGACGGCTCCACCACGGCCGATGCCGTGCTGGCGAACAAGGCGGTCAACTCGATCACCGAACTCAAGGGCAAGAAGGTGGCCTACGAGGTCGGCGCGACCAGCGACCTGCTGATCAACTATGCGCTCAAGGTCAACGGCATGAGCCTCAAGGACATCGAGGCGGTGCCGATCAACGCCTCCGACGCGGGCCTCGCGCTGATCGCCGGCCGTGTCGACGTCGCGGTGACTTACGAGCCGTACATCTCGGCGGCGCTCGCGGAGGGCCCGGACTTCAAGATCCTGTTCTCGGCCGGAGAAAAGCCCGGCCTGATCTCGGACGTGCTCGCGGGGCCGGCAGACTATGTGGCCGCCCACACCAGCGAACTGCAGGGCATCATCAGGGCCTGGGACCAGGCGGTGACCTACCTCCGCGAGAACCCGGAAGCCGGCGGACAGATCATCGCCGACGCCGTGGGCTCGCCGATGGAGGAGTTCAAGACTGCCTTCGCCGGGGTGCAACTGTTCGACATCAAGGAGAACCTCGCCGAACTCGATGGCCCGTTCCAGGCGACCGTCGTCGAGATCGGGGGCCTGATGCAGGAAGCCAAGCCCGACGAGATCACGATCGTCCCGACGGGTGATGCGATCCTCGACCTCACTGCGCTCAAGGGCCTCGCCCAGTAGGCCATGGACGGCGCCCCCCCCCGGGGGCGCCGCCCCTCCGGTACCCCAGATGCCCAATCGTCCGACAGTTGCCGAGGAAGCCGCGCACGGCCGCGCCGATCGCCGCAAGGCAGAAAAGCGTGCCGGGCTGTTCCGCCTGCGCGAGCCGATCCCGGACAGCATCTTCACCAGCGCCGGCTTCGTGGTGCCGGCGCTCATCGTGCTCGTCTGGCTGGCGGTGACCGCCCTGGGGCTGGTGCGGCCGTTGTTCCTTCCCAGCCCCCTCGCCATCGTCGAGGAGGCCTGGCGGCAGGCCTCGACCGGCATCCTGTTCTCCGATGCCGCGGTCAGCACCTACCGGATCATGGTCGGGTGGGCCACGGCGACCGTCCTCGCGGTGCCGATCGGCATCCTGATGGGCAATTTCCGTATCTTCGAGGGCGCGCTGGAGCCGCTGATCTCGACGGTGCGCTACATGCCGGTGGTGGCGCTGATCCCGCTCTCGATCCTGTGGGCCGGGATCGGCGACGAGCAGAAGATCCTGATCCTGTTCCTCGGCACCTTCTTCCAGATGGCGCTGATGATCATGGACAACGTCAAGACCATCGACATCAACCTGATCCGCGCCGGCCAGACACTCGGCTTCAGCAATGCCGAGATCCTGCGGCGAATCATCCTGCCCGCCGCCCTGCCCGGCATCTGGGACACGTTCCGCATCACGGTGGGCTGGACCTGGACCTACCTGGTGGTCGCCGAACTGGTGGCGGCGCAGACCGGACTGGGCCGCCGCATCATGGATGCGCAGCGCTACCTCGCCACCGACACCATCATCTTCGGGGCCCTGTTCATCGGCCTGCTCGGCCTCATCACCGACTACCTGTTCAAGCGCTTCGGCCGCGCGCTGTTCCGCTGGACGGCCGATCGATGAGCACGCCGTCCAAGGTCTCGATCGATGCCGTCGGCAAAGTGTTCGGCGAGGGCGAGCGGGAGTTCCTCGCCATCGACCGGATCGACCTCGAGGTGCCGACCAACCAGTTCGTCTCGATCGTGGGGACGTCCGGTTGCGGCAAGTCCACGCTGCTCAACATGGTGGGCGGACTCGCCGAGCCGACGTTCGGCGACATCCGCATAGACGGCAGGCCGGTGACCGGGCCGGGCCGCGACCGCGGCTTCGTGTTCCAGGGCTACAGCCTGTTCGAATGGCTGACCGTCGAGGGCAATATCCGCTTTGCGCTCGAGAAATCGCAGTTGTCGAAAGCGGAGAAAGCCGAACTGGTGCGCCACTATGTCCAGGCGGTCGGCCTCATGGGCTTCGAGACGGCGTTTCCGCGCCAGCTGTCGGGCGGCATGCGGCAGCGCGTCGCGATCGCCCGGGCACTGGTCTACCGTCCTTCGCTGCTGCTGATGGACGAACCCTTCGGCGCGCTCGACGCACAGACCCGCGGCATGATGCAGGAACTGCTGCTCAAGGTGTGGGAGGAGCACAAGGTGACCGTTCTGTTCGTCACCCACGATGTCGACGAAGCGGTCTTCCTCGCCGACCGCGTGGTCGTGCTCGCCTCGCGCCCCGGGCGGCTGAAGCGCGACCTCGCCGTTCCTCTCGATCGCCCGCGACGCTACGACGTCGTCACCAGCCCCGAGTTCACCGCGCTCAAGCGCACCATCCTCGCCGATATCCGCGAGGAAACCCTGAAGGTCATGGCGCTCGATCCCGCCTGAAAACGAGTACCCCCGATGCCCAATCCCGTCGCCTGGCACGAGCTTGCCACCCTCACTGCCGCCCAGCGCAACGCGTTGCTCACCCGCAGCGAGGCCGACCTGGGCCCGTTCCTCGAAAAGGTCGCGCCGATCATCGAGGCCGTGCGCCGCGAGGGCGACGAGGCGATCGCCCGCTTCGCCCGCGACTTCGACAAGGCACCGGTCGACCCGGACCGCCTCGCGGCGTCGCCGGAGGACTTCGACGAGGCCTTCCGGACGCTCGATCCCGAACTGATCGAGACGCTGCGCTACTCGGCCGACAATATCCGGCGCTTCCACGAGGCGCAGATGCCGCCCGAGATGTGGATGAAGGAGATCCGGCCGGGCGTACTGGTCGGCGAGCGCACGACGCCGATCGACTCGGTGGCCTGCTACGCACCGCGCGGCAAGGGCTCGTTCCCCTCGGTGACGCTGATGACCACCATACCCGCCTCGGTGGCCAAGGTCCCGCTGGCGATCCTGCTCACCCCGCCGGGTCCGGACGGCAAGGTCGATGCGGCGACGCTGGTGGCGGCACGGCTTGGCGGCGTTGAGAGGGTGTATCGCGTCGGCGGCGGCCAGGCGGTTGCCGCGGCGGCCTTCGGAACAGCGACGATTCCCAAATGCCTGAAGATCGTGGGGCCCGGAAGCCCGTGGGTCGTCGCCGCCAAGCGGCTGCTGTCCGACCGCATCGATCCGGGCCTGCCGGCCGGCCCGAGCGAGAGCCTCATCCTCGCCGACGAGACCGCCAATGGCCGGATCGCCGCGCTCGACCTGATCATCGAATCCGAGCACGGCCCGGACTCCTCGGCCTTCCTCGTCACCTGGTCGCGCGAGGTGGCCGAGGCGGCGCGGGCCGCGATCCCCGAGTACTGGAGGGCAATGGGAGAGTTGCGGGTCGGGTTCTCGGCAACGGTGCTCGGCGGCACCAGCGGCGGCATCGTGCTGACCCGGACGCCGGACGAGGCCTACGCCTTCATCAACGACTATGCGCCCGAGCACCTGCAGGTGATCTCCAAGGAACCGCACGAGCATCTGGCCCACATCCGCAACGCCGCGGAAATCCTGCTCGGCGAATATGCCGTGGGTTCGATCGCCAACTACATGATGGGGCCGAACTGCGTGCTGCCGACATCAGGCTGGGCGCGGACGCACTCGGCTCTGGGCGTGCGCGATTTCCTCAAGACCTCGACGGTGGGGCAGATGACGCGCCGTGCCTACGACGAAATGGCACCGCATACGCATCGCTTTGCCACCTATGAGGGGTTCGACGCGCATGCCAATGCCGTATCCGGAATGCGGCTGGCGGCATGGAAATCGAACTGAGGCCAGCCCGCCGGGCCGTCGTCAGGCCCCGGGGGGCGGCTCAGGCCGTCCGGCCGGTCCGCTGGTGCTCGCCGAGGCCGATGCCCTTGGCGAGGGCGGAGCGCAGCGCCGAATACCCGGACGAGACCATCGGATAGTCCGGCGGCAGGCTCCATTTCCGCCGGTACTGTTCCGGCGTCATCCCGAGTGCGGCAAGGTGACGCTTCAGGCTGCGATAGGGCTTGCCGTCCTCGAGGCTGATGATGAACTCGGGGGTAATGGTCTTCTTGATGGGCAACAGCGGCTTGAGTTCCTCGGTCGCCACCGCCCGCGGGGCTTCGCCGCGGGAGACCGCATGCAGGCCGGCGTAGACGTCGGCAATGAGCCTGGGCACGTCACCGGGAGACGTGGTGTTGCGGCTGACATAGGCGGCGACGATCGAACTCGCCATCTCAAGGTATTTGGTAGCATCCGGCATGGTTCACCTCACAGAGATGAGAACGTCATCATGCAGGCTTCCGGCGTCAATGCCGATAAACTTCGTACCTAGAACGAACTTGGTGCCGCAGGACGCGCGCCCGGGCGGCGCATCATGACGATGGGGATCTGGAGAGATGCCCGCGTAAGCACCAGCGCCCCGCCGGACACGACAATCATGGCAGGAAATGGCGCGAGAGACGGGGCTCGAACCCGCGACCTCCGGCGTGACAGGCCGGCGCTCTAACCAACTGAGCTACTCCCGCTGGAGCGGCTCAGCCGCGCAACGTGGCGTTCGTGTAGCGGCGCCCCCCACACAAGTCAAGCGCCCCGAAACGAAATTCTCGCAGCCCGCCACAAACTGTTGTTAGAATTGAGAAAAACAGGCGCCGGCGAGGCGGCTGCGGCGTCGTGCAAGTCCCGAAGATCAGCGGGTATTGGTGGGCGGTGACGGTCTCGAACCGCCGACCCTCTCGGTGTAAACGAGATGCTCTACCACTGAGCTAACCGCCCGCATGCGCCTGAGCGCGGCGCCCTAACTAGGAGGTCGCCGGCCGGCAGTCAACCCGAGGCTGCACGGCCTGCCGGAAATGCTATGGCCCCGGCTACGACGCTCGGCGCCACCCGACAGTCCGACACAGGCGAGATGCCTCAACCTTAGTTGATGGCGTCCTTGAGCCCCTTGCCGGGCTTGAACTTGGCCTGGTTGGAGGCCGGGATCTTGATCTCTGCGCCGGTGGCCGGGTTGCGGCCGACGCTGGCCTTGCGCTTGGACACGGCAAAGGTACCGAAACCGACGAGGCGAACCTCGTCGCCACCCTTCAGCGACGCGGTGATCGCGTCAAAGACGGCGTCGACAGCCTCACCGGCCTGGGCCTTGGTCAGGCCGGCCTTCTCGGCGACGGCGCCGATGAGATCGTTCTTGTTTGACATAGCGTTTCCTCACTGTGGGATGCCCGCCGTGGCTGGCGAACCGAAACGCGGTGAACCTTGGTCGATTCTGCCCGAAACGCAAGGAAATCCGGGCGTCTCCGGCTGCCGCACACCGCTATTCTGTTAATGATCGGTCAATTCCGGCTCAACTTTGGCGCTGGTCGGGCGCGAGTGTGGCGATCCGTGGTCGGCGGAGCGCCAGCAATAGCGGAAGCGCCAGCAGATAGATGCCCCCGCCGACAATCCAGACCAGCCCGGGCCAAGTGGGCTTGATGACGAAGTAGACAAAGCTGAAGAACACCGGGCCGAAGACTGCCGAGAGGCTGACAAGGCTCGCCAGCACCCCCTGCAGCTGCCCCTGGTGGTCCGCGTCAACCTGTCGCGTGGTGAGCGACTGCAGCGCCGGCATGCCGATGCCGCCCAGGGCGAACAACGGCGCCAGCGCGAACAGGATCCAGCCCTCGGCGGCAAAGCCGAGGGCCGCGAGCGCTGAAAGTTCGCAGGCCATACCGAGGATCAAGGCCCACTTCTCCCCCAGCCTTTCCGCATCGGGGCCGGTGAGCAGCGCCTGCGCACCGGCATGGAAGAACCCGAAGATGCCGAGCGACAGGCCGATGGTGAGGCCGTTCCAGGCGAACATGTCCTGGCCGAACAGGGCCCAGACGGTGCCGTACATGGTGCCGACGAAATTCATGATGACGAAGATCGCCATCAACGGCAGCAGAGCCTTGAAGGTGAACGCCCAGCCCAGCGGGCGGAAGGGGTTCAGCGTCGAAAGCTCGAAACGCGTCTCTGCCGTGCCCTTGCGGGATTCCGGCAGGACGAACAGCGCCAGGGCAAAGTTGGCGGCATTGAGCAGCGCCGCAGCGATGAACGGCGCACGGACCCAGATGTCGCCGAGCAGACCACCGATCACCGGCCCGATGATGAAGCCGATGCCGAACATGGCGTGGAAGTAGCCGAAGCGCCTGGCCCGTTCGTCTTCGGTCGAGATGTCGGTGATATAGGCGGTGGCGACCGCCATGTTGGCGCTGGTGATGCCGGCGATCGCCCGGCCCACCACCAGCATCCACAGCTCGGGCGCGAAGGCCATCACCAGGTAGTCGATGGCGGCGCCGGCCAGCGACAGGAGCAGGACCGGCCGACGGCCGTAGCGGTCGCTGAGTACGCCGAGGATCGGCGAGAACAGGAACTGCATCGCCGAGTAGAGGGCCAGCATCACGCCGATGAGCGTCGCCACCTCGGCGATATGCGCCACGTCCTTGAGCAGGTTCGGCAGGATCGGGAAGATCAACCCGATCCCGACGGCGTCCAGCATGACGGCCGCCAGGATGACGACAAGAGCTCGATTCACGTCGGGTCTCCGCAGCGGCCGAAATGGGCGCTCGTTCTACATTTGTTCACGTTGAATGACAATGGCCCGCAGCAGGCCTGCCGGGCAGGATTACTCGGTCGCGGCAGCTTCGGCGGCGAGGGCCGCCTCCCGCCGCTTCTGTACCCAGCGCACCGAGAGGATCGACACCTCGTAGAGCAGGTACATCGGAAGGGCGAGGCCGATCTGGGAGATCGGATCGGGCGGCGTGATGAAAGCGGCGACTGCCAGAATCGCGACGATGGCGTACTTGCGACCCTTCTTCAAGGTATCGGCCTTGACCAGGTCGATGCTGGCAAGCAGCGTCAGCACCACGGGCAGCTGGAAGCAGACGCCGAAGGCGAGGATCAGGGTCATGGAGAGGCCGAGATACTCCGAGACCTTGACCAGCATGGTGATCTCCTCGGTCTCCATCGAATGGAAGAAGGCCATCGCCATCGGCAGCACGGCGAAATACACCATCATCGCGCCGAGCACGAAGAACACCGGAGTGGCGACGAGATAGGGCAGGAAGGCCCGACGCTCCTTCTTGTAGAGCCCCGGCGCCACGAAGCCGTAGATCTCGACCGCGAGGTAAGGAAAGCCCAGGAACAGCGCACCGAAAAAGGCGAGGCTGAGCTGGGTGAAGAAGTATTCCTGCGGGGCGGTGAAAATCATCTCCACCGGCTGCGGGGCGACGGCACGCCGATAGGGCTCGACCAGCACGTTGTAGATCGGCTCGGCGATGAAGAAGCAGGCGATCAGCAGGCCGAAGATCACGATGATCGAGCGGATCAGGCGCTTCCTCAACTCGATGAGATGATCGAGCAGCGGGGCCTCACTGCCGGTCAGTTCGTCTTCGGCGGGCTTGGGTGGCGCCAGCTTGGTCGGCTCGGCCATGATCAGGGCTTCTCATCGCCGGCGGGAGGGGACGCGGGCTTTTTCCGCGACGACGGCTTGGCCGCCGGGGCCGGGACCGCCTCGGCAGTCCTGGCGCGCTTGGCGGCGGCGGGCTTGGCCGTCTGAGCGATGGCCTCGACCGGCGCCGGAGACTCGATCGGCCTGGTTCGCGGGCGCTTTGCCGGCGCCGGGAGATCGGATGTTGCGACAGTCGAGGCGGCCGGTGCCGCCACCTTGCCCGGACGCCTTGCCTTCACGGGGGCCGAGCTGGACGGGGGCGCGGCAGCAGCAGCAAGCGGCGCGGCAGCGGCCGGCGTAGTTGCCGCAACAGCGCTCGCTGCCACGGCTGGCGCCGAAGCGATGCCGGCGGCGGCCTTGATCTCGTTGACCACGGTCTGCGCGGCAGGATCGGCCGGCTTGATGACGCCGGACGGCTGCACCGCACCGGACGGGGTCACGGTGTTGAATTCCTTGCGGATGGCATCGGCGGTCGCCTTCAGCGGGGCAGTGACCGAGTTCCGCAGATTGGTGATCTCGTTGAGGCCCGTGGTCTTGTTCAGCTCGCGCTGAAAGTCGGACCCCATCCGCCTGATGGTACCGGCGAACTTGCCGATCCGCTGCATCACGGCGGGCAGTTCCTTGGGGCCGATGACGATGAGCGCCACGACCCCGATCAAGAGCAATTCGGGCCAGCCGACGCCGAGCATGTCCTAACTCCGCGTGAGCGGACGCCAGATCGACAGGATCAGGCGTCCTTGGCTTTTTCGGTGGTGCGGCCGGCATCGACACTGGCCGTCGTATCGAGCTGCGGCGCCGGCTTGTCCTCGTCGCGCATGCCCTTCTGGAACGACTTGATGCCGGAGGCAACTTCGCCCATGAGACCCGCAATCTTGCCGCGTCCAAACAGCAGGACCACGACGATCGCGACGACGATGATGCCCCAAATGCCTGGCGCGTGCATGGATGCTCTCCAACCTGTACGTAACGCTTACACTAGTCGCAGAAATAGGTTCATTCCTTGGCGAACACAAGGACGTGTTCCGGATTGAGGGTCAGGAAAACGTCGCAGCCCGGCACGAAGCCGGCATCGGCGACCTGCCGGACGGCGAGCGGCCGTTCCAGACCTGCCACCATCACTTCGCACAGGTCGACGCCGATGGCATCGCGCTTGCTGACGATGCGGCCAGGCGTGCCCTCCCCCGAGGGCTGGATCTTCAGCGCGCCCACCGGCCGCAAGGCGACGATCACACTGGCACCATCGGGGTGGCCCGGCGCCGGAACGGAGCCGAGCGGCGTATCCGCCCTGCCCTCCCGCACGCGGGCCTCGATCTCGCTGAGCGGCGAAAAGAAGCGCGCCGCGTTCAGATCGACCGGGTGCCGGTAGATGGCGGTGGCCGTGTCGATCTGCACCAGCCTGCCGCGGCGGAGCAGAGCGATCCTGTCCCCCAGCAGCATCGCCTCCTCGGGGTCATGGGTGACGATCACGGTTGTGGCATTGGTTTCCCGCAGGACGGCCAGAGTCTCGGCGCGCACCGTTTCGCGCAGGCGCGCATCGAGGCTCGAGAAGGGTTCGTCGAGCATCAGGATGCCGGGACGGGGCGCGATGGATCGCGCCAGGGCCAGCCGCTGCTGCTGCCCGCCCGACAGCATGTGCGGGTAGTCCCCCTCGCGGTCCTCGAGGCCCACTCGCCGCAGGGCCTGCCGGGCCTGGGCAAGGGCAGCCTGGCGATCGAGCCGGCGCAGCCCGAACAGAACGTTCTGCAGCAGCGTCAGATGCGGGAACAGGGCGAAGTCCTGGAACATCAGCCCGATGCCACGCCGATCGGGCGTGATGTGCACGCCATGACCCGACACCACCCGATTGTTGATCGAGACGGTGCCGGCATCGACCCGCTGGATTCCGGCGGCGACGCGGAGGATCGTGGACTTCCCCGACCCCGACTCGCCGAGCAGGCAGACGATCTCTCCGGGCACCAGGTGCAGGGTGAACCGGTCGAGCACGGTGCGCCCGCCCAGCGCCACCTCGACCTCGTCGAAGGCAAGCGCGGAGGCAAAGCTGACACCGGCCGTGCCACGGGGGCCCCAGCGCCCGACTTCCTCGGCACTCACGGCGCGGCCTCGTCGTCGCCGCGATCATCGGGGTCGAGGGGATCCTCGTCGTCGCGCAGCGGGCCGTCGAAGGGCAGCGGAACCTGGAAGGCCGGCGGCAGGCGCGAGGAGAGCAGACCTGACCCCTTCAACTCGTCGAGGCCAGGCAGATCTCCCAGACTCTCCAGCCCGAAATGATCGAGGAACGCCTCCGTGGTGCCGTAGGTGACCGGTCGGCCGGGCGTCCGGCGCCGACCGCGCATGCGTACCCAGCCGGTCTGCATGAGCACGTCGAAAGTGCCGCCGCCGGAGGCGACACCGCGCACCTCCTCCACCTCGGCGCGCGTTGCGGGCTGATGGTAGGCGATGATGGCCAGCGTCTCGAGGGCGGCGCGCGACAACTGGCGGGTCTCGGTCTGCTCGCGCCTGAGCAGAAAGGACAGGTCCTCGGCGGTGCGGAAGGCCCAGCGATCGCCGCGGCGGACCAGCTCGACGCCGTGCCCCTGGAACCGCTCCCCCAGCCTGCCGAGGAGTGCGGCCACATCTGCCCCTTCGCTGAGGTAGGACGCGATCTCGTCCGCGGAGAGGGGGTCGGCCGAAGCAAACAGCAGCGCCTCGATGACCCGCAGGTTCCGCTCGGCGATCTGGCTCGGCTCGTCCCCGAAGGGCTCATCAATCATGCGGTCTACTTTCCGTCACCGGTCCCCGTCTCGTCCCGCCGGCGCCGAAGCAGCAGCGGACCGAAGCTGAGGGTCTGGCGCAGTTCTATGTGCCCCTGACGGGCAAGTTCAAGGCTCGAGGCAAAGCTCGAGGCCATGGCCGTGCGGCGCTGGTCCGGATTGCCAAGGTAATGATCGAGATAGGTATCGAGCGGCACCCAGTCCATGCTGTCGCCGATCAGCCGCTGCAGAATCTCCCGCGCCTCGGCAAGCGACCAGACCGAACGTTCGAACAGATGATAGTCCTGCGGGACGGCCTTCTCGCGCTGCGTGGCATAGGCTTTGAGCAAGTCATACAGGCTCGCCTCGAACTGGTGGCGACGCTCGAAGCGGAATGCCTCAGGCTGCCCCCGGGCGTGGACCTCGCGGCCGAGGCGAGGCCGGTTGACCAGTTGCATTGCCGCCCTGCGCATGGCCTCCAGCCGCGCCAGACGGAACTGCAGCAGGGCGGCCATCATCTCGCCGGTCGGCTCCGGGTCGCTTGGCAGCGCCGGCACCATCAGGCGACTCTTGAGATAGGCCAGCCAGGCAGCCATCACCAGGTAGTCGGCGGCGACCTCGATCCGCTTCTCCCGGACGGTTTCGATGAAATCGAGGTACTGCTCGGCCAGGGCCAGCACCGATATGCGCGACAGATCGACCTTCTGCCGCCGGGCCAGGTCGAGCAGCAGATCCAGGGGCCCCTCATAGCCGTCCACGTCGACATAGAGGACTTCGTCGTCGCGGGCGGGATGGACCGCGAGCCAATCCGGTGTCGTGCTGTTCATGGGCGGCCTGCCTCGTTCGCGCAAGCTTGGCGGGTCGGGCCGACAGCGTCAAGCAAGCACGCGATCTCAGGTGGAAAGCGCGGCGTCCGGGGTTGCACATGCCGGCGCCACACCGCCTAGTCTCGCTTTCGGCCCGCTGCGGGTCCCTACCGGAGTTGCGCCCGTGAGCATTGCCGTCGCGGTCATCCTGCCCTGCTACAACGAAGCCCAGACCATCGGACGGACCATCGCATCGATCCGGCAGACCCTGCCGGAAGCGGCGATCTGGGTCTGCGACAACAACAGCACGGACGACACCGCGGCAGCAGCACGCAGCAGCGGCGCCACCGTCATCACCGAGCGCGCGCAGGGCAAGGGCTCTGCGGTGCGGCGGCTGTTCACCACGGTGGAAGCCGATATCTATGTGCTCATCGACGGTGACGACACCTACGACATCTCCCGGGCTCCGGCGATGATCGCGATGCTGGTGGACGAGCGCCTTGCAATGGTGACCGGCACCCGCCAGGGCAGCACGGACGGGCAGTACCGACGCGGGCACCGGACAGCGAACCAGATGTTCACGACGCTGTTCCGCGGGCTGTTCGGCGGCGGAGTGACCGACATCTTCTCCGGATACCGGGTGATGTCCCGCCGCTTCGTCAAGACCTTCCCCAGCCGCTCCAAGCGCTTCGAGATCGAGACCGAACTCAGCGCCCACGCGGCGCTCTACCGGCTCCCCACGGCAGAAGTCGAAACCCGCTACTTCAGTCGACCGGAGGGGTCGACGAGCAAGCTCCGCTCGTTCCGCGATGGAATGCACATCCTGCTCTACTACTTCCTGTTCCTCAAGGATCTGAGGCCGCTGCAGTTCTTCACCGCGCTGTCGGGGCTCTTCTTTGCCCTGTCGGGAGGGCTGTCGATCCCGCTGTTCGTCAGCTACTTCGCTACCGGGCTGGTGCCCTACCTGCCGACCGCGATGGTGGTGGTGGGGCTTTCGATCCTGGGCTTCCTGTTCTTCACCTCCGGCCTGGTCCTGCACACCGTCCGGCATGCCGCCGAAGCCGATTTCGTGCGGGCCTACAACACGATACCCGATGTGACGCAATGATCCGCGGCATCGTCCCCTTCGCCTTCGTGGGGGCGATCGGCTTTGCCGTCGACGCCGTCGCCCTGATGGCGCTGATGGCCACCGGACTGCCGCCGCTGATCGCCCGACCGCCGGCGTTCCTCGTCGCCGTGACGGTGACGTTCCTGCTCAACCGGGCGTTCACGTTCTCGGATCGCCGCACCGGATCGGTGCGGACGGAGGCCGCAGGCTACGTGCTGGTGCAGGTGCTCGGAGCCCTGGTCAACTACGGGTGTTCGCCGCAGCGCTGGCGCTGGTGCCCGTCATGCACCCGCTCCTCGCCCTGGCGGCGGGGAGCGTGGTCGGCATGGCGTTCAACTTCGGCACGCTGCGGTTGCTGGTCTACAAACCCTGAGGGGACCGCCGGCCACGGCGGACCAGTTCACCGTCTCGCCCTAGCCGCCGATCGCGACGCAGTCAGCCCCGTTGGCCTTGAACGAGGCACAGGCCTGGGTCGCCTGCTGGAACGTCCCGGTGGGCAACACAACGCGGTACCAGATGCCCTTGGCACCGAGATCGACGCGGCGAATCTCGAGCCCCCTGCCCCCGAGCAGCCCCGAGAGGCGATTCTGGGTGGTACGCAACGACGCCTGCGCGTCGGCCTCGGTGCGCTGCGAGGACAGCTGCACATAGGCTCCGCCGGACGCCGAAACGGGGGCGGCGACGGCATTGGCATCGTCCGCGGCAACCAGATCCAGCGGGCCCGAGACCTGGACCGCCGCCTGCTGCCGGTTGACGCTGCCCAGCGCAGCCCGGTCGACAGGCCGCGCAGCCGGGATCGGAGCCACGATGTCGGGATCGATGATCGCCGCGGGATTGGGAACGATCGCAGCGGTGAGCGCCGTGTCGGCCGGTGTCGCCGGGTCGGTTGTCGCTATCGCGGCCGCGATCGGATCATCGACCACCGCAGTGTTCGTCGGCAGGGCCGCCAGCAACTCGGAGGGCTGAACGTCCGCGCCCAGCAGTTCAGGGACATTGGGACGGTCGATGGGCAGCGCTTCCGAGCCGGCCACGGCGTCGTCGCCACTGACGATGGTGCCGTCCGGACGAACGGTGACGGTTCGAACCTTGCGGTTGGCCAACTCGCTCTCGCTGGTCGAGGCCCCGGCATCGTCACCGACGGTGCGGGCGACATCGGCGACCGAGGTCTCCGCACTAACGTCGCGTGAGACCAGTTGCTCGTCGGCGGGCGAAGGAGCGGTGCCGGCCAGTTCGTTGAAGACGACGGACCCCTGGGTATCGACCGGCGCTGCAGGCGCAGGCGGCGTTTCCTTGACCGGCGTAACGTCGGCCGAAAGGACCGGCGCCTCGGCATCGTTGGTCCGCCCCATGCCGAGCACCCAGTAGAGCCCGAATCCGGCGGCCAGCAGCAGCGTACCGGCTACCGCCATGCCGACGTACTGGCGCATGCCTCCCGACAGCAGGGTCCGGCGCTCGGGCTTCGCCCTGGGGCGCGTGTAGGGACTGGCCTCCCGCTGGACACCGCCGGCATCGATCCGACCGACCTCGGCGCCCGACGCGGCCGCTGCCGCGAGAATCGCAGCCTCGGGGGACGACACGTGCGGCTCCGCATCCCTGATGCCGGCCCGGCGCGGCGCAAAGCCCGTCGTGAGCGGTGGCACCACCGGTGCGGCTGCCGGCGGGGCGACCGGCTTGTCGGGTGCCGACAACTCGACCCTGACGGCCTCGCCGATCAGGCTCTCGATCTCATCCATCGGATCCGGCTCGGAGGCGGCAGGGCCCGACCGGCCACCTACGCCGAAAACCGGCGCGAAGCGTTCTTCGGCGGGCTTTCGTGCCGGCGGCGCGGCCGCCGCGTTCGCTGCGGGTCGCGGGGTGGCCACCGGACGCTCCGGCTGCGGCATCGCCGAACGCGCCGTCGGCGGCTGAACCGGGGGACGCACGATCGCCGGCGTCGGCGTGGCGGGTGGCGCAAGATCCTCGATGGCGTCCAGATCGGCAGCAATCAGGTCCGCAATCGGATCGCCCGAAACGACACGTGGTGCCGACGGACGCACCGCAGGCATGGGGCTGCGCGGCTCCGGAGGCTGCGGAGCCTCGCCGGCAAAACCGAAATCGAAGTCGAAGCTGTCACCGGCCGGCGCCGGCTTGCCGGCCACAATCGGCGCTTCCGGGGCGACCGGCACCGCGCGGGCCTGCGCAAGCAGCGGTGCACCGGGCGACGGGGCGTCGGGCTTTGCCTGAGGCGCCAGGATCTGCGGTTCCGGCGCGAACGCCGGCGCAGCACTCGCGACGACCGGCGGCGGTGCCTCGACCGGCCTGGCGGCGACGACGGGCGGCGCCTCCGGCACGACAGGGCGAACCGAAACCGGCTTCGGGATCTCACGATCCTGCCAGTTGGCCAGCGGCTCGGGCCTGGGCGCGGCGGCCGGCGGAAGGGTACCGAAATCGATGGTAGCCGGCCGGCGGTCGGCCTCGGGGGCGACAGCCGGCGCCATTGCGGCCGGCGGCGAGGAGGCCATCGGTACCTGCACGGCCGGCGGCGTCGCCGCAGGCCGCGCGACCGGCGCTGCCGCGACCGGCTGATCCATGCCCGGTATCCTCAGCACGGTCGGCGCCGCTGCGGTCGGGCTGGGCGCGGCAGGCTGTGCGGGGGGCACCGGCGAAGCCGGCACGGGTGCAATCGCGTCCATCCCGGGGATGCGGATGGTCGGGGTCGCCGGGCGCGGGGCATCGGACGCGGACACCAGCCGCGGAGCAGGCTTGGCCTCTTCGGCCCCGCCCGCGCTGCTGGCCATCAATTTGGCCAGTTCGGCGATCAGGTCGTCGGGTTTTTCCTGGCCATCAGACATCTGCTGCGGTCTCGCTGTCATGAAAAGCAGCGCCCCCTTTGTAGGACCCCGATGCTCGCCTCGACCCCCGCCGAGCGTGCCGGCCACTCAACACGCCAATGCGCCGGAATTATGAAAGCTCTTCCGGAGCAGAAACGCCCAGCAGACTCAGGCCGTTGACGAGCACCTGACGAACGGCGGCGACAAGGGCGAGTCGCGCCAAAGTCAGCTTTGAATCATCGGCGTTAACAAAGCGTAAGGCAACGTCCTGATTGCCCTTGGCCCAGAAGCCGTGGAAGGCCGCCGCAAGCTCGTAGAGATAGAACGCGACACGGTGCGGCTCGTGCGCGCTGGCGGCCGAGGCAACGATGCGCGGCCACTGCGCCAGGGCGCGGATGAGCTCGAGGTCGGCTTCGCTCGCCAGGCGCGACAGGTCGGCCTCGGCAAGGGCCGCGGCCGAGGCGTCGAGCGCCGGCATTTCCTCGGCCACCTTGCGGAAGATCGAGTAGGTGCGGGCGTGGGCGTACTGAACGTAAAAGACCGGATTGTCCCGCGACTGTTCCTTGACGACGGCGAAATCGAAGTCCATCGCCGCATCGTTCCGCCGGTAGAGCAGCATGAAGCGCACGGCATCCGAGCCGACCTCCTCAACGACATCGGCGAGCGTGACGAGGTCGCCCGAGCGCTTGCTCATCTTGAACGGCTCGCCGTTCTTCATCAGCCGGACGAGCTGGCAGATGCGCACGTCGATCTCGGCCTCGCCGTGCGAGATGGCGTTCACTGCCGCCTCGAGCCGCTTGACGTAGCCGGAGTGGTCGGCGCCCAGCACGTTGACCATGTGGTTGAAGCCGCGCAGGTACTTGTTGCGATGGTAGGCGATGTCGGCAGCGAAGTAGGTGTACTGGCCGTTCGACTTGACGAGCGGCCGGTCGATGTCGTCACCGTACTGGGTGGCGCGGAACAGGGTCTGCTCGCGATCCTCCCACTCATCGGGGGTCTTGCCCTTGGGCGGCTCGAGCCGACCCTGGTAGACCATGCCCTGCTCACGCAGCCAGTTGAGCGTCAGTTCGACATCGCCGCCGGGCCCGTGCAACTGCCGCTCGGAAAAGAAGACGTCGTGATGGATGTTGAGCTTGGCGAGATCGGCCCGGATCAGGTCCATCATCGCGGCAAGGGCACGGTCCTTGACCAGCGGCAGGGCCTCGGCCTCTGGCATCGCGCGGAGGGTCTCGCCGAACTCGCCCGCAAGGGCCCTACCGACCGGGATCAGGTAGTCCCCGGGGTAGAAGCCGGACGGAATCTCGATGCTCTCGCCGAGCGCCTCGCGGTAGCGCAGCAGCGTCGAGCGGGCCAGCGTGTCGATCTGGCTGCCGGCGTCGTTGATGTAGTACTCGCGCGTCACCTCGTAGCCCGAGAACGCCATCAGCGAGGCCAGCGCATCGCCGAACACCGCGCCGCGCGTGTGCCCGACATGCATCGGTCCGGTGGGATTGGCCGAGACGTACTCGACGTTCACCCGCTCGCCGCGACCGACATCCGAGCGACCGTAGTCGCCGCCCCGCTCGGCCACCGAGCGGAGCGCAGCGTGCCAGATCGGGGTTGCGAGCCGGAAGTTGATGAAGCCGGGCCCGGCGACCTCGACCGCGGCCACGTCGGCGTCCGCACGGAAGTGCTCAACGAGCGCCAGCGCCACCTCCCGCGGGTTCCTGCCGAGCGGCCTGGCAACGAGCATCGCCGCATTGGTCGACAGATCGCCGTGTCCGGCATCGCGCGGCGGCTCCACCACGATGCGGGCGAGCGCCTCCTGGCTGACCGACGGATAGAGCCTCACAAGGGCGTCCGTGACACGGGCGGCGAAGATGGCGAAGACGTTCATGATGGTCCTTTTCGGGCGGTGAGCCCGGCCCTCCTCCTGCGACAAGCTCAGGACGAGGACCTACGCGATGATCCTGGAGACGGCGGTCGAGAAGCGCCGGGGCCTCTCATGCTCTCATACCCTCATGGTGTGCCTGTCGAACCACGAAGGTTTGCACAAGGGCGGGCACGGAGCCCCTACCGCAACTGGCCTCCACCGTCAAACAAGCGCGCGTGCTGCTCGAGTGCATAGGGGTCGGTCATGCCGGCAACGAAGTCGGCGACGATCCGGGCGCGCTGCATGTCGTCAATCGCGCGGCGGGCCTCATCGCCCCAGCGCCCGGGAAGATCGGCGCTGGCGAAGTAGTGGTCGAAGAGATCGGCGACCACGACCTGGCTCCGCCGCACCGGGGCCATCACCCGCTCGCTGCGATAGACCCGCTCGAAGAGAAAGCGCTTGAGCGCCTGCTCGGCGGACTCAATGGGGGAGGAGAAGCGGACGAGGGTCATGCCGGCATGACGGACGGCATCGGCATCGGCCGGCCAGATCCCTGCGATGAGGCGCGAGCTCTCGGCGATCACGTCCTCGATCATCTGCGTGATGAGCCGTCGCTGCACCTCGTGCGCCTGCCGATTGGCCGCGATGTCCGGCCATCGCCCCAATACTTCGGTCACCAGGGGGCCGACGAGCGGTACATCGGCAAGGTCAGGGAGTCGCAGGAGACCGGCGCGCAGCGCGTCATCGATGTCGTGCGCGTTGTAGGCAATGTCGTCGGCGATGGCGGCACACTGCGCCTCGAGACTGGCGTGGGTGGAGAGCAGCAGGTCGGAGCGCGCGGGTATCGTGTCGAGCCCGGCAGGCAGTCCCTCGCCACGATAGCGGCCGACCGGGCGTCCCGCCGCATCAACGAGCGGACCATTGTGCTTGAGGATGCCTTCGAGCGTCTCCCAGCTGAGGTTCAGTCCGTCGTGCTCGGCGTAGCGGTTCTCGAGCCGGGTAACGACGCGGATCGCCTGCATGTTGTGATCGAAGCCGCCCCAGGCGGCGAGCTTGTCGTTGAGCACGCGCTCGCCCGCGTGGCCGAAAGGCGTGTGCCCGAGATCGTGGGCGAGGGCCACGGCCTCCGCCAGATCCTCGTCGAGGCGGAGTGCCCGGGCCAGCGAACGGGCCATCTGGCTCACCTCGAGGGTATGGGTGAGCCGGGTGCGGTAGTGCTGGCCCTCATGGTGCAGGAACACCTGGGTCTTGTACTGAAGGCGGCGAAAGGCGGTGGAGTGAATGATGCGATCGCGATCGCGCTGGAACTCCGAACGCGTCGGGCTGAGGCCCGGATCGTACAGCCGGCCGCGGCTGAGCGAGGGGTCGGAGGCGTAGGGGGCGCGATCAGTCATGCACCGGGACCCTTTTCATCGGCAGTCGACGATACTACGTTAGCCTTGGTGGCGCCGCCGGGGCGCCAGTGAGGTTTGCCATGTCCGACGCTGCTGTAGCATCCCACGATGTCGTTTTGACAGACCGGGCGGCCAAGCGCATCGGGCGAATCCTCGCCAAGCAAGGCGAGGGCACGGTGCTGCGCATCGTGGTGGCGGGCGGAGGCTGCTCGGGCTTCCAGTACGAGTACAAGCTGGTGAAGGACGTCCCGGCCAATGACGACCTGGTGCTCGCCAAGGGCGATGCCACGGTGCTGATCGATTCGCTCAGCCTCGAGTTCATGGGCGGGGCCGAGATCGACTATGTCGACGACCTGATCGGCCAGAGCTTCCAGATCAAGAACCCCAATGCCGTGGCGTCCTGCGGCTGCGGAACGAGCTTCGCGGTCGCCGGCTGAGGCAGACCCCGGAAGCGGTTGAGGTGCGGCACAGCGCGCCCTACCCTGGTCGAACACAGGGGACGAATGCATGCTGCTCCAGGACCGCATCGACGCGGCGATCGACGCCGCGCTGGTCAATCGCATCGTCGGCTGCGTGGTGCTGGTCAATCTCGGCGGCGTGCCGGTCTATGCCCGGGCCGCGGGACTGGCGGACCGCGAGGCAGGACGGCCGATGGCGATCGACGCGATCTTCCGGCTGTCCTCGGTGACCAAGCCGATCGTCGCGACCGCCATCCTCGCGCTGATCGATGCCGGTGAGATGGACCTCGATGACGCGGTCACCGACTACGTGCCCGGGTTTCGTCCGCGCCTCGCGGACGGAAGCGAACCCAGGATCACCATCCGGCACCTGTTGACGCACACCTCCGGGCTGTCGGTCGCCAGTATCCTCAGCAAAAACGAGCAGGCCGCGGGCGTCAACCGCTGGCGCCTCGGCGACGACGAGATTATCGGTCGACTCGGTGAGCTGCCGCTGTCGTTCGCCCCCGGAACGGGTTGGGCCTATGGTCCGTCGATCGACGTGCTCGGCCATATTGCCGGCCGGCTGGTGAACGGCCGGCTCGACGACGCGCTGCGCCGCGTGGTCACCGGGCCGCTCGGGATGACCGATACCGGCTTTGCCGTGCCGGACCGCAGCGCGGCTGGCCAAGGCCTATGCGGACGGGCCGGTCGGTCCCGAGCCGATGGGCAATCCGCATACGATCCCGAACTACTGGGGCGGAACGACCACCTACGATCCGGACCGGATCTTCGACCCCCTCGCCTTCCAGTCGGGTGGCGGCGGCGCCGCCGGCAGCGGGCCCGACATCCTGCGCCTGCTCGAGGCGCTGCGCATGGGAGGCGGCCCGGTGCTGCGCCCCGAGACCGCGGCGCTTGCCCTCTCGAACCAGACGCATCAGCTCGCCGACGCGGCGGGGCCGGGATGGCGGTTCAGCCTCATCGGGGCCCGGCTCGAGAGCCCGCAAAGGGCGCATGTCGAGCAGAGCCGCGGCACCAATCGCTGGGGCGGAATCTACGGCCACCATTGGTTCATCGACCCGGCGCGAGAGCTGACGGTGGTATGCATGACCAATACCGGGCTCGAGGGCTCCGATGGCCGTCTGCGCGACGACCTGCGTGGCGCGGTTTACGGCGGCCTCGACTGATTGGGAGGCCAGGATCATCGAAATCGCCGCCAGGGCCGGGCGAAGCTGATTGAGTTTCAACGCCCTGCACCCTAACCTCAGTGTCAAAAGGGGAGAGTCATGGGTCTTGTGGAACGGGTCGACGCCGCTATCGAGGCGGCACTGGGCGAGCGCATTGTCGGCTGCGTGGTGCTGATCAACCAGGACGGCAAGCAGGCTCATGCTCGCGCCGCGGGCTTCGCCGACCGGGAGGCCGGGCGACCGATGCAGGTCGACGCGATCTTCCGGCTGGCCTCGGTGACCAAGCCGATCGTCGCAACCGCGATCCTGCGGCTCGTCGATCTCGGAGCGATCGGCCTCGACGACCCGTCGACGAAGTTCCTGCCGTGGTTCACGCCGGTGTCGCCCGACGGCAGCAAGGCGACGATCACCATCCGGCAGTTGCTGAGCCATTCGTCCGGCCTCGCCTATGGGCGGGTTCCGCCCGACGCCTCGGTCGGCATGGCCGGGGTGGTGCTGCCGCTCGAGGAGACGCTGCGCCGCATCGCCAAGGTGCCGCTGGCCTTTGCGCCCGGCACGGGGTGGGAGTACGGCAGCAGCATCGACGTACTGGGCGCGATCCTCGCCGCGATCAACGGCTCGAGCGTCGAGGATGCCGTGGCCAAGTACGTGACCGGCCCGCTCGGAATGACGGACACGCATTTCTGGGTCACCGCCCCGGATCGGCTCGCCGTACCCTACGCCGATGGGCGGCCGCCGGTGCTGATGACCGATCCACATCCGGTCGTCGATGACCAGGGCGGGACCACCTGGTTCTCGCCGAGCCGGATCTTCAACCCGGCGGTGGCGCAGTGCGGCGGTTCGGGCATGGCCGGAACCGCTGCCGACGTCATGGCGATGATCGAGGTCTATAACGGCAAGCCAGGGCTGCTGCGGCCCGAAACGGTCGCGACCGCCATCTCGAACCAGATCGGCGACCTGCCGCGCCGAGCAAAGGACGCGGGCAAGCGCTACAGCCTGATCGGCGCGGTGCTCGACGATCCGGCGGCCGCCGGCAATCCGAGCCCGAAGGGCACGGTGGACTGGGGCGGCGCCTGGGGCCACAACTGGGTGGTCGACCCGATCAATCGCATCAGCATCGTGGTGATGACCAACACCACCCCCGAGGGCTGCAACGGCCCGTTCCGCGACGATATCCTGCGGGCCGTTTATGGCTGAGGTTGCGGCTCCCGACGCCCACGACTAGGGTGCACCCGTGCGTATCGCAACCTGGAACATCAATGGCGTCAAGGCCCGCCAGGGCCAGCTCCTGAGCTGGCTCGAGCGCGAATCGCCGGACATCGTCTGCCTGCAGGAGATCAAGAGCGTCGACGAGGCGTTCCCGCGGGCCGAGATCGAGGCGCTGGGCTACAATGTCGAAACCCACGGCCAGAAGAGCTGGAATGGCGTGGCGATCCTGTCGAAGCTGCGCTTCGACGAGGTGACGCGGGGCCTGCCGGGCGACGAGTCGGACGAGCAGGCAAGGCTGATCGAGGGGGTGTTCTCGACAGAGGGCGGCGTGGTGCGGGTGTGCTGCATCTACCTGCCGAACGGCAACCCGGTCGGTACCGAGAAGTACACCTACAAGCTGGGCTGGATGGACCGACTCATCCGCTTCGTCGAGACCAGACTGACGCTCGAGGAGCCCTTCATCCTGCTGGGCGACTACAACATCATCCCCGCCGATGTCGATGCCCGGAACCCCAAGCAATGGGTCGGAGACGCCCTGTTCCGGCCGGAGAGCGCGCAGCGCTGGCGCACCCTGCTCAACCTGGGACTGACCGATGCGATGCGCGCGGTGACCGACGCGCCGAGCTACACCTTCTGGGACTTCAAGACCTTCGGCTGGGACCGCGATGACGGTATCCGGATCGACCATCTCCTGCTCTCCGCGCAGGCGGCCGATCGACTCGACGACGTGGTCGTGCATCGCGAGATGCGCGGCGGGGAAAAGCCGAGCGACCACGTTCCGGTCGAGGGGGTCTTTGCCTTCTAGCCGCCGGGCGGTGCCGGCTGCGGCCGTTCACTGTGCTTGTGAAACTCGCGTCCGCGAGTGCCGGTTCTGACCGCCGGCTGTCGCCGACAAGTGGCGAGGGACACAGAGCTGCCCCCCGCCTTGTACCTGCCCTACTTCTGCAGGGATTGGACGTAGTCGACCAAGGCTACGATTCGCGCCCTGACCAGCAGTTCAGTTCCGAACGGACCGGCGGACCCGCCGATTTCGCGCGTGAAGTAGTCGCCCCAGATGGGCATGATCGGGACACCGTGTGCCTGAATGGTCGTCCGGCCGTCCACAATCTGGAAGACCTTCAGGTAGGGGAACTCCCCACTGTTTGCGGCGCTCAGCCCGGTCAGGTCGGGGGGCCTGACGGTCAATACTTTCGCGAACTCCCCATCGCCTTGGCCGGAAGCGCCATGGCAGACGGCACATGCAGTCTCAAATCCAGACCGCCCGACAAGGTTGTCCTCGGCTGCCACAACCGAGGCAAAGCTAAGGGCAATCAGGGCAACTGCAGCCGAACTCATGATCTTTCTCACGATCTCCTCCTTTTTCGCCGGAGAGATCGCCGGGTTGGCATTTCTCTGCCGGCACATGAACTATGTCACCGCAGCGGGGCTCGATGCTTGATGCGCGTCAACGCACGAAGGCCCTGGTGGTCGCGGGGAATGTGCCGGAATAAGTGTTCGGTCCGGCTCCCGGACCAGCCGGTACAGCCGCGTGCCGGCGTGCTCAGCGGGCGGTCGGGACGGTGACCGGGACGGCGGGATTGACGGCGACCACCGGGACTGGCTCGGACTGCAGCCAGCCGCCTACCGCCGCCCCGGCCCTGGCGGACAGTTCATGCACGACATCGCGGATGTCCACCGGCGTCAGCACGATGACGGCAAGTGCCAGGATGATCGGGAAGCGCATCGCCGGGAACTCCAACAGGAACTCCGGCAGTGATGCAACCAGCCTGCTGAACCGCGGCTGAACGGGGTCACTACAGGCCGCCGAAGCGGGTGCCTAGGCTATCGGCGCGCTGCACCGCCTGCTGGCGCTGATCGGCCGAGGCGATCGACATGGCGTTGTTGAGCAGATCGTTGATCCAGCTCTCGTCGGACGTGCCCACAGCACGCCGCGAAGCGACAGTGAGCCACATCAGGCCCTCGATCTGGTCGATGCCGATGCCCTCGCCATTGAACAGCATGCTGCCGAGCTTGGCCTGCGCGCCGGCATGCCCCTTGCGCGCGGCAAGGTTCAGCCACCGGGCACTCTGCAGCGGACTGGCGCCCAGTTCGGCGTCGTCGAGGTAGAGTTCCCCGACCCGGTACTGGGCGTCCGCGTCGCCAAAATACGAAGCGGCGTGGAGAATGAGCTTGTTGGAATAGTCCTCGTTCTTGGGGATGCCGGCCTCCGGCAGGCCCGTGCGGTAGTACTCCCCCACCTTCAGAAACGACTGCGCGACGATATCGGCCTCAAGGCCCCTCGGCGCAGTGTCGGCATGCTCGTCGGCGATCTGGCTGAAATAGCCGAACGCCTTGACGGGGTCCCTCTCCACCCCCTCCCCGGCCTCGTACATGAGGCCGAGCTGGTAAAGGGCCATCGGCTGACCAGCCAGGGCGGCGTCCTCCAGGGCAGCGATCTGATCCATGGTGGAGATGCCGCCACCGGCGCCGTCGAGGCGGTTGGCCATGAACAGCGCGGCATCGGCGGCCGTCGCCGGCGCATTCGGCAATGCCGGCAAGACGCCCGATACCTGCGCCAGCGCCGGCACCGCTGCGCAGCATAACCACATCGTCAGGACCATCGCCGAATACGGCGCCCTGGCCCACCTGATGCGCTCCGACTCCACCGACGACCTAACCACCAACCAAGTCCTCGTCCCGCCTGCCGTCAACATCTCCTCCGTCGCCCTCCGCACTGGGCAACGGCAACCGAACATTCCCGGCAGGGTTCATGGGCCACACATTCCGCCCTGCCTGGACCGAAGAGGACCCAGAACTGGCGTCTGCGTGCCCGTTTCGTCCTCTGCTTCCTTTAGGGTCAGAATGTGGCGAGGCTCCTCAGCAAAAGGTTGATCGCCGCAGGGTGGTGACGGGATTCGGAATTGATGTTGCAGAAACATCACACCTGATTCATCTGCCGTTCAGCTTCGGCATCGACCGCGCGCGTGGAGCGGCTCCTCACAGCCACTTCCGACCGCGCATCCACAGGAACAACGCACCGCCGAGCAAGGCCAGGCCGGCAGTGACTATCCAGAAGGCGTTGGGACTGTCGGCATGCGGAATGCCGGCGACATTCATGCCGAGGATGCCGCTGATGACCGTCAGGGGCATCAACACCACAGTGACGGCGGCGAGCACCAGCATGGTCTGGTTCATCCGCTCGGCGCGCGTGTCGAGGATCTGCTCGTGGACCAGCACGGCGCGCTCGGAGAGAGCCTGCAGTTCGTCACCCAGCCGCGCGGTGCGACTGGCGGCCTCCCGCAGCCGAATGCGGTCGCGGCTGGTCAGCAGGGACAGTTCCTCGATCTCGAGCGTGCTGAGTACGTCGCGCTGCGGCCAGATCAGGCGGCGCAAGCCGATCAGGGTGCGTCGCAGATGCGCCAGCTTTGACCTGGAGTCACTGCCCCGGGACAGCATCACGCTCTCTTCGATGGTGTCGAGGCTGTCGCCCATGCGCTCGATCAGCGGCTCCATGCGATCGGCCGCGCGCAGGGCCAGCCGCGCCACCAGGTCGGCCGGCGTCAGGGGGGCGTGGTGTGTCTGTTGCCACTGCGAAATGCCAAGAAATTCGACGATGTTGAGTTCGGAGGCGATGACGACCCGGCCCTTCTCCAGCCAGAGGCTGAGCAACTGGCGGCCGACATCCTCGGGTTCCGCCCCCGGGCGCGCGACACGCAGCACCACCAGCGCCTTGTCGTCGAAGATCGTGCAGCGGCTGCGGGTGGAGGGGACCGTGATCAGGTCGGCGTTGAAGTCTCCCAGTTCCTTCTTCAGCCAGACCTTGAACTCGGGCGCACGCGAGTTGCCGGCGACCAGGGCGAAGCCCTTGGGCTGCACGGTGTACTCGAGTTCCTCGGCTTCCGTGAGCTTTCGTACCCCGCCCCGGCCGTCGAACTGGACGATCGTCAGCCAGTCCTTGACGGGCTGACGCTGGTTGCTGGCCGGCCGCGGTCCGCTCATCGTCCCGCTCCCGTCAGCTCAGCCGCGCCAGGGCCTCAGCGATCCGGTTGCGCCGATCGACGGCCTCGGCGCGACGCTGCCGCTGCTCCTCGATCACTTCCTCGGGTGCCTTGGCGACGAACTGCGCATTGCCGAGCTTCCTGTCGATCTTGTCGATCTCGTCATCGAGTTTCGCCACATCCCGCGTCAGCCTCGCGCGTTCGGCGTCAAGGTCGATGACGCCGGCGAGCGGCAGCACGAACAGAGCCTCGCCGATGATCAACTGGGCGGAGTCGCGCGGCGCATCGTCGCCGTAGTCGACGCTGTCGAGGCGAGCGAGGCGGGTCAGCGCCGACAGATGGGCCTCGACGCGCGTCCCGGTCAGTTCGCCGGCCCCGACCACGAGGAGGCGGACCTTGGCGCCGGCCGGAACGTTCATTTCCTGGCGCACCGAGCGGATACCCGACACCAGGGCAACCAGCCAATCGAGTTCGGCCTCGGCGTCCTCGTCATGCAGGCCCCTGAGGTTCGGCCATTCCGACAGGATCAGCATGCGCTCGCGCCGCGGCCCGACCTTGCCGGTCTCGGCCCACAATTCCTCGGTCACGAACGGCATGAACGGATGCAGCAGCTTGAGAATCTGGTCGAGCACATAGGCCGCCGTCGCCTGGGTTTCCGCCCTTGCCGAAGCATCCTCGCCGGTCAGGATCGGCTTGGCGAGTTCGAGATACCAGTCGCAGTAGGAGCCCCAGACGAAGTCGTAGGCAGCGTTGGCGGCCTCGTTGAACTTGTACTCGCCCAGAGCCGCCTTGGTCTCGATCTCGGTCACCGCGCGGGCGGTCGCGCCGACGATCCAGCGATTGACCGCCAGGCGATTGTTGTGCGGGCTGAAACCGGTGAGCCGGATGCAGCCGTTCATCTCGAGGAAACGCGCGGCGTTCCAGAGCTTGGTGACGAAGTTCCGGTAGCCCTCGACGCGGCCCAGGGCGAGGCGCATGTCACGGCCCTGCGCCGCCATGGCGGCAAGGGTGAACCGCGTCGCATCGGCCCCGTACTCGTCGATGAGCCTGAGCGGATCGATGACGTTGCCCTTGGTCTTGGACATCTTCTGGCCCTTCTCGTCGCGGACCAGGGCATGCATGTAGACCGTGTGAAAGGGCTCGGTGCCGGTGAATTCCAGCCCCATCATCATCATGCGGGCAACCCAGAAGAAGATGATGTCGAAGCCGGTGACCAGGACGTCGGTCGGGTAGTAGCGCTTCAGTTCCGGCGTCTGCTCGGGCCAGCCGAGCGTCGAGAACGGCCACAGCGCCGACGAGAACCAGGTATCGAGCACATCCTCGTCGCGATGCAGCGGCACCTTGGCATCGGCGATCCCGGCGAAGGGGTCCTTCTGCTTGCGGATGGCCCAGGTCTGGGCGTTCAGCCGGTCGCGCTGGGTGGTATCGAAGGCGTTGTAGGCCTTGACGTAGTCGATGGAGTTGAGGCCGCCCGAATAGACCTCGATCTTTCGTCCATAATAGGCCATGGCCTGCGCCAGGGCCTCTTCCTCGTTGTCGGCCACGAAACACTTCGGGCCGGCGGCGCCGTTGTTGAAATCGGGATCGGTGTTGAGACGCGGGCCGTACCACGCCGGAATCTGGTGCCCCCACCAGAGCTGGCGCGAGATGCACCACGGCTTGATGTTCTCCATCCAGGCAAAGTAGGTGTTCTCGTAGGCCTTGGGCACGAACCGGGTGCGGCCCTCGCGAACCGAGGCCAGCGCCGGTTGGGCAAGCACTTCGGCGTTCACGAACCACTGATCGGTGAGGAACGGCTCTATGACGATCTGTTTGCTCTTTTCGTCATAGGGCACCATGATCTTCTTGTCCTCGATCCAGACAAGAACCCCGATGGCCTCGAGCTCGGCGAGCACCTTCTCCCGCGCCTCGAACCGATCCAGCCCGCGATAGGCTACCGGCACGCTGTTGTTGAGCCGTGCGGTGGTGGTGAAGATGTTGATCGGCTTCAGCCCATGCCGCGCCCCCACCTCGAAGTCGTTGAAATCGTGGGCCGGCGTGATCTTGACGGCACCCGATCCCAGCTCAGGGTCAGCGTACTCGTCGGCAATGATGGGGATGCGACGGCCGACGATGGGCAGGATGACCTGCTGCCCGATCAGGTGGCGATAGCGCTCGTCGTCCGGATGCACCGCGACGGCAACGTCGCCGAGCATGGTCTCGGGCCGGGTGGTGGCCACTGTGATGGTCTCGTCGCTGCCCTCGATGGGATAGCGCAGGTGCCACATCTTGCCCGCGGTCTCGATGTTCTCGACCTCGAGATCCGAGATTGCCGTCTCGAGACCCGGATGCCAGTTCACCAGCCGCTTGGCGCGGTAGATGAGGCCCTTCTCATAGAGCGAGACGAACACCTTGCGGACCGCCCGCGACAGCCCCTCGTCCATGGTGAAGCGTTCGCGCGACCAATCGGCGGAGGCGCCCAGGCGCTTCAACTGGTTGAGGATGGTCCCGCCGGATTCGGCCTTCCACTCCCAGACCCGCTCGAGGAACTTCTCCCGGCCCATGTCGCGGCGGCCGGGCTGCTGCCGCTCGGCCAACTGACGCTCGACGATCATCTGGGTGGCGATTCCGGCATGGTCGGTGCCGGGCTGCCACAACACGTCTCTGCCGCGCATCCGTTCGAAGCGGATCAGGATGTCCTGGATGGTGTTGTTGAGCGCGTGGCCGATGTGGAGCGATCCCGTCACGTTGGGCGGCGGAATGACGATCGCATAGGGCTTTGCCCCCGGCCTGGCCCCTGCTCCAGCCCTGAAGGCGCCGGCCTGCTGCCAGGCCTCGTAGATGCGGGTCTCGACGGCGGCCGGTTCGTAGGTCTTCTCAAGCATCGGGACGTCCAACAGCAACGGCCCGCCGGTGGCGCATGGCGCGCGGGCGGGCCCGATGAATTTCAGTGGCTAGGTCTAAAGCAAACGCCGGGGAGTGAAGTCAACACAATCACGTGCAGCGCCGTCCCGGGCGAGAAGACGTCGGTCAGCGGCCACCACGGGAGACGCGCGCAATCTCCTGCTCGACGATACGTTCGACGACCGCCGGAAGGTTCTCGTCGAGCCACTCCTTCAGCATCGGCCGCAGCATCTCGCGCATCATCTGCTCGATGGTGACGTTGGCTCCGATCGTCGACATGTTGCTGAGCCGCGCGAAGCTGCCCTTGACGATCGACTGCGTCGTCGGTTCGAGCAGTTGCTCGGCGAGATCGACGGTGAGCCGCGGATCCGGCAGCGGCGCCGCCTGCGACACGGTGACAGCCGGGCGCGGTGCGGGGCGCTCGGCCACCGGGGCGGGACGGACGGCTACCGGCGGAGGCGCGGGCGGCGGCGGTGGCGGCGCCAGCGGTTCCTCGTCCCGGTCGGTCTCGAAGGCAATATCGTCGGGATCGACCAGCGACACCGGCTCGGTCGAGGTCTCGCCCAGCACCTCGCTGAAGCTGACGCCGGTTCCAGCCATGTCCTCGACAGCCGTATCGTGCAGAATCTGCTCGGCCGAAAGCGCCAGCGGCTCCGGCTCGGCCTCAACGGGCACGGGAGGCGGCGCAAAGCTGCGCGGCGGTGGCGCCGCTGGCGGAGCCGCAACCGGCTTGCGAGGCACCGCACCGGCATCATCGTCAGCGATGATCTGCCTGATCGACGACAGGATCTCGTCCATCGAGGGCTCTTTGGGTGCCGGCTTGTTCATCACTGCCTCACAATACGCGCCATGCACGCAGTACGCCGCTCCTGGCTCCGCGCCGAATCGGCTCCCACCAATCTAGTCCAAGTGCTTCAGGTTTGTGAAACCGGCGGCCGACCGGCGCCGCCGGTCTTCCCCAAGCATTTTCAGTGCATCGTCCTGCAGCACCGCGAGCGACCGTCCGGGAACAGCAGCCTCAATCGTCGAGGGCCCGCAGTTCCTGCCAGACGTCTTCGACCTTGGCGATGTACCCGTCGGCAGAATGGACAGTGACATCCAGCGTGAGGTCTTCGGCCGAGAGGCGGCCCGACGCCGCCAGCAGGGCGAAGGCGGCGATCATCTTGCTGGCGCGGGCCGTGATCAGCCCCTCGCGCGCCGTCGTCAGCTCCGCCTGCGCATTGAGGACATCCAGCGTCGTCTTCTGCCCGACATCGCGCTCCTGGATGGTTCCGTCCACGACCAGTTGTCCCGATTCGACCGCCGACTGCGCCGATTCGATCTGCGATGTCGCGTTCTGCAGGCTGGACCAGGAGGAGATCACCGACTCGCGGATCTGGTCACGCGCCGCCAGAGCATCCACCTCGGACTTGATCTGCTCGATATTGGCCCTGCGAATGCTCGCTCCCAGCGCCCCACCGGCGTAGATCGGTATCGAGAGCGACAGGTTGACCGAACCGGACATCCCGCCGACCGATGCATCACCGAAGCAACCGACGGCACAGAGCGATCCGATCAGGTTGAGCGTCGGTCCAAACGCGGAATTGGCCGCATCGGAACCCGCCTGTGCCACCCGGATGGCGGCGCGAGCCGAAAGCAGCGCCGGGTGACGCGTCTCGGCCGACTGGATGGCGGAGTCGATCGATGCGGGCAGGAGCCGTCCAAAGCTGAAATCACCCGAAAGGTTCTTGGGCTTGCGACCAACCCAGCGTTCAAAGCTCGCCTGGCTGGTCTGCAGAGAGGCGATGGCGGCCTTGTACGAGGCGACGGCCTGGGCCTGGCGGGCTCGCGCCTGCGAGACGTCGATCTTGGTGCCCTCGCCGAGTCGCAGACGATCCTCGGCGGAACCGACCTGTGCCTCGAAGAAAGCCATGTTGTCGGCCCGCAGCTGCACGAGCTGGGTATCGCGGATCACCGCAAAATAGGCCTGCACCACCGAGAGCAACACGTTCTGCTCGGCATTACGCAACGAGTATTTGCTCAGCTCGGTCAGCGCCCGGGCCTGCTCGATCTGCGCATCGGTCTTGAAATTGTCGAACAGCGTCTGGTTGTAGCTGGCACCGAGCCGGTAGCTCTCACTGATGCTGGACCCGGAGGGACCGCCCGCCGTCCAGTCGAAGCCGGCGCTCCCCGAGACGCCGATGCTCGGCAGCTTTCCCGACTTGGCCAGCGCAATCCCCTCGGCGGTCGACTTCACATCAAGAAGTGCCGACATGATATTGGGATTGTTCGTGTATGCACTTGCCAGCGCCGAGCGGAGAGACTCCGCATGCGCTGCAAACGAGACAAGTGAAAAAGCTGCGGCAAGGGCGCCCGCCTGCATTGCCCCCGTAAAACGCATAAACAGACCTCCGACACCCCGACGACACTATGCCGGCCACTTGGGGCGCACAACCTTCGATGGCAACCGTTACGGAAATTTAACACGCGATTTGAGCGCCGCGTGATTCGCCGGCAACACTGCCGACCTGGCGGTCAGTTGTAGCGCCCAGCCCCGCAGAACGCTAGAACACGAAGGCGTCGCTGGCCCTTTCGGCGGCAAGCGGCGGCAGCGTCGTATTGAACTCGCTGCGCTCGCCGATGTCGTCGCCCCGCCTCTGGTAGATCCGCGCCGACGCCGCGGGGCCGCGACGCAGCAGGGTGACGAGTCGTCCGCCGTCGGCCAGCAACCGCAACAGGCCGGCCGGTTCGCTCTCGAGGGCGCCGTCGACGATGATGACATCAAAGCTGCGCGGCTCGAGAACCGCACCATCGAGGCCCGCCTCGATGACAGCGGCATTCGTCACGCCGAGGGAGGCAAGATTGTCGCGCGCCGCCGCGGCCAGTTGCGCGTCCGGCTCGAGCGCCGTCGCCTGACCGCCCAGCCGGGACAGTACGGCGGTAGAGTAGCCGGTGCCCGCGCCGACATCGAGGATGCGATCGCCAGGCGCGATCTCGGCAAGCTGGAGGAGCTTGGCAAACGGAGCCGGTGCTCCGAGGGCACGCCCGCCCCCGAGCGGGTGCGCCAGGTCCGCGTAGGCCAGTTCCCGCCGACCGTCGGGCACGAATCTCTCGCGCGGCACATCGCCCATTGCAGCGAGGACCCGGCGGTCCGTCACGTTGCTGGTGCGCAGCTGGTTGTCCACCATCTTGCGGCGGAGGATCGCGAAATCGGCCATGTGCCCTGCCCCGATGCCAAACGTCATTTCGGCATCGTGATAGACCGGCACGACTCCCCCGCAAGCATCCCGGTCGGCCATGTGCGACCACACCTCTCACGGATTGCAGCATGGGCCGACCGGTTGCGCCTTCATCTTGCGTAAATGGCAGGCCTGCCATATGTACCCCGTCCAGTGGGGCCACGTGGCGGAGTGGTTACGCAGCGGATTGCAAATCCGTCTATTCCGGTTCGATTCCGGACGTGGCCTCCACTCCTCAGCGCATGACCAGTGTCCCGCGGCCCGTGACGTGCCGCCGACGCGTCTCGCCACCGCCGCCTGCGCACCTGCACGATGCCACCGAGGCGCCTTCGGGCCGTGACAGCGTGCATTGCCCGACCAGTGCAGGCGCGATCGATCAAGACCGGCCAGGCCGGTGCCCCGACCTGCCCCTCAACCACACCGAGGGAAAAACGGGCTTGGCAAACAAAATCAAACCCGCTACACGGGCGCTGCCTTGAGCAAGGCGCTCCGTGTTCCGCGATAGCTCAGTTGGTAGAGCAGTCGGCTGTTAACCGACTTGTCGTAGGTTCGAGTCCTACTCGCGGAGCCATTCCCCCCTGAAATCGCAGTACGTTGCCACCGGCTTGGCGCGACGCTGGACTTGGCGCGACGTCAGGCTTGGCGTCGCGCCTGCGGGCCGGGCCGGGTTCCATCCCGATGTCGAGGCGCGCCAAATCTCTGCAGTGGCCATGCCTGCGGCCGGCTGGGGTGCTGAGGTCGTGGTCGTCGGCCTGGCCATCAGGCTCGCGCTGGGCGCTTAACCAGATTCGGATGACAGCATTTGTGCGTCTTGCGCACGAATTCCATTAGTGCTTTGTTTACCTTGCCTGGTTTGTGGCGGGCCAACTCACGGCGTTCAACAGACGCCGGACAATGGAGTTGAGTATGCGTACGCGTCCAGTTCTGCGCCTCGTCGGCGCCTTTTCGATTGCGGCAGCGATGAGCGTCGGTCTTGTCCAGCCTGCCGCTGCCTTTTCACAGGAGGCCTCCGACAATATCGCGGAGTTCTTCCGCTGCAAGTCGCTGATGCTCAGCGACTTCGCCGCATTCAGCAAGCAGTGCGGCGGCACCCCCAACATGACCGACCTGTCATCGATGATGACGAGCCAGGACGGCTCTGCCGACAGCTGCTCGAACCACGGCAAGAAGAAGCACAAGTACCACGGTGGCGGCGGCGGCTGCTATGAGCCGCACGGCAAGAAGCACAAGAAGCACAAGCGCGGACACGGTTTCCCGAGCATGTACGACTGACGTCGGCCTGCGTCTCGGATACCGAAGCGAGCTTCGGCGCCCGCGGTGGCGATTCACCCCCCGGGCGCACGAAGCAGCCGCCGCCTTCCGCCTTGATGGCCGCACAGATCGTGTTGGCGCGCGGCAGCGACACAAGGCCGAGCCGAACGCGAAACACGCCATCCGGGGTTCTCTCGATGGCCAGCCGTGCTTGCCCGAACAGGCCGCTCCACCGACCGCTTGCGTAGGCAAGCGAGCGTTCGGCTTCGGCTCGATCAGTCTGACTGGCCAGTTCGACGAAAGCGCCCGACGGCGACGCGGAACCCTCGAGGCCATCGTCCTCCCCATTCACCGCCAGCGTGATCGGCTCACCGCGATTGATCCCAAGTTCGCGTAGTTCGAGCGCCGAGAAGACATACATGTCCTCGGGCGGGGTACGCAGCATGTGGGAGATCACCTGCTGGCGCACACCGAACTCATGGAGGGCATCGAGCACATCACCGAGCGTCGCCTGCGCCAGAACGAGATCGGCGACGTCGGTCGAGATCTGGTGCACCCCCAGTTCTCCGTCGGCCTGCCTGTCGGAGCCGGCAAAGAAGATGTAGGCGCAGGCGGAGTAGCAGCCCATGCTGGGCGGTACGTAGGTCTTGAGACCCCTCCGCCTGACTTCCTGGGCGAGCACGAGCGCGCTGTCCACTGCGCCGCCGGGACTGTTGAGCACGAGAATGCGCGCCTCGGGGCGGGCCGCCATGGCCCGATCGAGATCCCGCGGCGTCACCCCGTCGATCTCGGTGTTCAAGGCGATGATCTCCGGCTGATCCGGCGGCAGATCAAACGCGCCGCGCAGCGAGGGTGGCGGAGCGCCGGTGGTCTTGCCGAGTTCCTCGTCAGGCGGCAGCGTGCCGTGCGGGGTGAAGTGGGACGCCAGCCAGACCGAGGTCAGCCGCCCCTCGACCTGATATGCACTGCCCCAGGCCAGCGTGTATCCAACCGCCTCGGCTCCGGCGTTCACGAACATCGTGTAGTAGGACTGGTCGCCCATCGTGCCGCTGACCACGAAGCGTCTTTCGCCGTAGGTGCGGTAGGTCACCGTGCGGTCGTCATCGCGCCTCACCGTGGCGTGAAAGAGCCCGGAGAAGGATTGGCCGGCCAGCGAGGCATGCATGGTCTCGAGCGAAAACTCTCCATCTGCACTGGCATAGGTCGTGCCGGTTCCGCCCAGGGTGCGGAGCGGCAGCAGACGGACCGGAATGGACATCTCGACATGCCCCGGGCGGTCGCTCACCGCTTCGAGCCCGAGGCGATCACCAACCCGGCCAGCGAGTCGGCGAAGGGCGGCTTGCTCGCTCGCGCTCAGCACACCCGTGCCGGTGCCCCCCTGAGAGGTCTGGAACGCCCCGAGGGCATCGAAGGTGGCGCGGCCGAACTGGCCGTCGACGAGGAACTGGTAGTGGCCGAGCAGGATCAGGTCGGCCTGGGTGCCGGCTCGCTCATGGTCGGCCATCGTCTCGAACCAGGCGCGGCTCGAATCGAATGAGGCCAGAGCGGCAGGAACCGGCATTGCTGCCAGCACGATCCAGAACACCAGCCTGAAGAACCGACGCATGCCAAACGACCGAAACCGACTGGCTGCGATAGTGGCAAATCCCGCCGCCACAGACAATCGCCGCCGCCGGGCCGGCAACGATCAGATGGAGTAGCCCGCGTCCCAATCGAAGATCCGCGTGTACAGGTCCTCGGCCATCCGGACCGGGTCATGCAGGCCGCCGTGCAGGATCACGTCGGGGTGTTCGGGTGCCTCATAGGGACTCGAAATGCCGGTGAAGTTCTTGATCTCGCCGCGGCGCGCCTTGGCATAGAGCCCCTTGGGATCCCGCGACTCGCAGACGGCGAGCGGCGTATCGACGTAGACCTCGGTGAACCGGATGTCGCCGGCGACCTCGCGGGCGAGCCGCCGCTCGTTGCGGAAGGGCGAGATGAACGAGACCAGCACGATGAGGCCGGCATCGGCCATGAGGCGCGCGACTTCGGCGACCCGGCGGATGTTCTCGACCCGCGCCCCATCGGTGAAGCCGAGGTCCTTGTTGAGGCCATGCCGGACATTGTCACCGTCAAGGATGTAGGCGAGCCGCCGTTCTGCGATGAGGCGGCGCTCGATGAGATTGGCCACCGTCGACTTGCCGGACCCCGAGAGGCCGGTGAACCAGACAATCTGCGGGGTCTGTCCGAGGAGTTCGGCGCGCACCTGCCGGTTGACGTCGAACGACTGGTAGCTGAGGTTCTGGGCGCGCCGGAGGCCGAAATCCACCACCCCTGCCCCCAGGGTGGCATTGCTGATCCGGTCGATCAGGATGAAGCTGCCGCCGGCTGCGTTGTCGCGGTAGGCGTCAAAGGCCAGCGGCTTGTCGGTGGCGATGGTGACGGTGCCGACCTCGTTCATCTCGAGGGTCTTCGCCGCACTCTCCTCGAGTGTGTTGACGTTGGTGCGGAACTTCAGCGCGGTGATGGTCGCCGGGACCAGTTGCGTGCCGAGCTTAAGCAGATAGGACCGGCCGGGGATGGCATGCTCTTCGTTCATCCAGACCAGACGCGCCTGGAACTGGTTGGAATAGTCGGGAACGGCGCCAGGGTGAACCAGCATGTCGCCGCGCGAGACATCCACCTGCCGATCGAGCACCACGGTCACGGCCTGACCGGCTACCGCCTGCGGCAGGTCGCCGTCCATGGTGACGATCCGGCTGACGCGAGCCGGCAAGCGCGAGCCGGCCACCAGGACGTCGTCCCCGACCTTGACGATGCCGGAGCCGACCGTGCCGGAGAACCCGCGGAAATCGAGATCGGGTCGGTTGACCCATTGCACCGGGAGGCGGAACGGTCGGCTGGTTCGATCCGTCGCGACTTCTATCGTCTCGAGATAGGGCACCAGTTGCGGGCCGGTGTACCAGGGCGTCGCCGGGCTCGGCTGCAGGATGTTGTCGCCGTTCAGGGCCGACAGCGGGATCGCGACGAGCGTCTCGAAGCCCAGATCCCTGGCAAAGGCGCGATACTCGGTCTCGATCGCATCGAAGACGGCCTCGTCGTGGCCGACCAGATCGATCTTGTTGACCGCGAGCACCACGTGCCGCACGCCGATCAGGCTCAGGATGAAGCTGTGGCGACGCGTCTGCGTGAGTATGCCCTTGCGCGCATCAACCAGCACGATGGCGAGATCGGCGTTGGAGGCACCGGTCGCCATGTTGCGCGTATACTGCTCGTGCCCCGGCGTGTCGGCCACGATGAACTTGCGCTTGTCGGTCGAAAAGAACCGGTAGGCCACGTCGATCGTGATCCCCTGCTCCCGCTCGGCCGCGAGGCCGTCGACCAGCAGCGAGAAGTCGATGCCCTCATTCCCGGTGGCGCGGTTGCGACTCTCCCGGCGCAGCGATGCCAGCTGATCGTCGAGGATCAGCTGACTGTCGTAGAGCAGCCGGCCGATCAGGGTGGACTTGCCGTCATCGACCGAACCGCAGGTGAGGAACCGCAGCAGGCTCTTGTGCTTCTGCTCGGCAAGCCATTGTTCAAGGGCGGCGGTGTCAGCCGGGGAGACGGCGCTGGCGGGCATCAGAAATATCCCTCCTGCTTCTTCTTTTCCATCGAGCCGGCCTGGTCGCTGTCGATGAGGCGCCCTTCCCGTTCGGAGGTCCTGGATGCCTGCATCTCCATGATGATCGACGGCAGGTCGGCGGCATCCGAACGGATCGCCCCGGTCAGGGGGTAGCAGCCAAGGGTGCGGAAGCGGACCGTCTGAACCTGCGGTGCTTCATCGGGCTCGAGCCGGAAGCGGTCGTCATCCACCATGATGAGGGTGCCCGAACGCTCGACCACCGGACGGGGGCGGGCGAAATAGAGCGAGGGGATGTCGATGCCTTCGGAGTAGATGTAGGTCCAGATGTCGAGCTCGGTCCAGTTGGAGAGCGGGAAGACCCGCATGCTCTCACCGGGGGCGAGGCGGGTATTGTAGATGTGCCAGAGTTCCGGGCGCTGGTTCTTCGGGTCCCAGGCGTGCTGGGCGTTGCGGTGGGAGAAGATGCGCTCCTTGGCGCGCGACTTCTCCTCATCGCGCCGGGCGCCGCCGATCGCCGCGTCGTAGCGACCGGCGCCGAGCGCCTGCCGGAGCGCCTGGGTCTTCATGATGTCGGTGTAGCGGGCCGACCCTTGGTCGAACGGATTGATCCGTGCGGCGAGCCCCTCGGGATTGGTGTGCACCAGCAACTCGAAGCCGTGCGTCGCGGCCATCCGATCGCGAAAGGCGATCATCTCGCGGAACTTCCAGGTCGTGTCGATATGCAGCAGCGGGAACGGAATGCGGCTCGGGAAGAACGCCTTGCGCGCCAGGTGCAGCAGCACCGAAGAGTCCTTGCCGATCGAGTACATCATCACCGGGCGCTCGAAGCTGGCCGCGACCTCCCGGAAGATCTCGATGCTCTCTGCTTCAAGGGTCTCGAGATGACTGAGTGGACGCCCGGCGGCGTTGTTGGACATCTAGGCTGAACCCGTGTTGCGACGGGGTGTCACATACGCGTTTGGTCAGGGGGCGGCAAGGCGGGCGGACGGGGCGGAGAGTGAACCCGGTCGCCGGTTTGCGCGTATCAGCGCCGCGACCAGTTACGCATCTTCGGCCGACCTTCTGTCTCGGAACGGCTGCCCTGCCATCGCAGTCTCAAGGGAAAAACATTTCATGTCGTCGCGCGCACTGGTCTGGTTCCGGAACGACCTGCGGATTGCGGATCACCCGGCACTGAACGCCGCGCTGTCCGGCGGCACTGATGTGCTTGCGCTCTTCATCCACGAGGAGGGCGGAGCGCAGCGGACAAGGGGGGCAGCGGCGCGGTGGTGGCTGCATCACAGCCTCAATGCCCTGGCCGGCGACCTCGCCGGCCTGGGGGTGCCGCTGCACATCGTCGAGGGACCGGCGGACAGGGTGGTGCCGGACCTGATCGCCGAGCACGGCATCTCGGACGTCTACTGGAACCGCCGCTACGGACCGGCCGAGCGCGAGGCGGACGGGCTGCTCAAGGCATCGCTGCGCGGTCGGGGGATCGCGGTGCGGAGCTTTGCGGGCAGCGTTCTGGCCGAACCCTTCGACATGGCAACCGGCGCGGGCAAGCCCTTCTCGGTGTTCACCCCGTTCTGGAGGGCACTCCGGACGCGCCAGATCCCGCCGCCCCTGCCCCGGCCCGCAGGTCGACCGGCCCGACCAAGGCTCGACGCGGACACGGGCTATGTCGCGCCGCAGTGGACCGCGAAGCTTCATTCTTCCTGGCGGATCGGCGAGGCTGCAGCCCAGGAACAACTCATCGCCTTCCTCGAAGCGGCAGTCGGCGACTATGCCAGGACGCGCGACGTGCCGGGGTTGGTGGGCACCTCCCGCCTGTCGCCACACCTTGCGTTCGGAGAGATCAGTCCGCGACAGGTCTGGCATGCAGCACAGTCCAGGGCGCACGGCTCGCCGCAATGCGCCGACGGCATCGACAAGTTCCTCTCCGAGCTGGCCTGGCGGGACTTCAACTACCACCAGTTCTATCACCGGCCGGACATCGCAACGGCCGCAATGGTTGCCAGGTACAAGGACGTGCCATGGCGCTCCGACGATGCCGCCTTCGCAGCGTGGACGCAGGGCCGGACCGGCTTTCCCATCGTCGATGCGGGCATGCGCGAACTGTGGCAAACCGGGACGATGCACAACCGGGTGCGGATGCTGGCGGCATCGCTGCTCGCCAAGAACCTGCTGATCGACTGGCGGCGGGGCGAAGGCTGGTTCTGGGATACGCTGGTCGATGCCGACGCCGCCAGCAATCCAGGGAACTGGCAGTGGGTAGCAGGGTCCGGACTGGACGCCTCACCCTATTTCCGCATCTTCAATCCGGTGACGCAGGGCGAGCGATTTGACCCGCAGGGGATCTATGTCCGCAGGTGGGTTCCGGAACTTGCGGCCGTGCCGGACGCCTGGATCCACCATCCGTTCGAGGCTCCGGCAGAGGTACTCGCCGCGGCGCAGGTCCACATCGGCAGCACCTATCCAGCGCCCATAGTGGACCTCAAGCGATCCCGGCAGCGCGCTCTCGACGCCCTCTCGCAGCTCTAGCGGCAACAGCTTCGTGCCACGAACCGCGTCCGAACCCGGCCGTTTCTTGCACGACCTCGCCCATGGCCGAAACGCATTACCATTCGGAGGCTTGTCCCTTGTGAGCAGCGCCAGCGGGCTCTAGGTTCCGGACACACTCACAACGTTCGCACGGCCCATGCCCAACTACCAAGATGTCGTCGCCGCCATCGGCAACACCCCGCTGATCCGCCTCAATCGGGTTTCCGATGCCACCGGCTGCGAGATCTGGGGCAAGGCCGAGTTCCTCAACCCGGGCCAATCGGTCAAGGACCGTGCCGCACTCTACATCGTGCGCGATGCCGAGCGGAACGGCCTGCTGCGGCCGGGCGGCACCATCGTCGAGGGCACCGCAGGCAATACCGGCATCGGCCTAACCATGGTGGCCAATGCGCTGGGTTACCGGTCGGTGATCGTCATCCCCGAGACGCAGAGCCAGGAGAAGAAGGACGCCCTGACCCTGTTGGGCGCGGAACTCATTCAGGTGCCGGCCAAGCCCTACAAGAACCCCAACAACTACGTGAAGCTCAGCGGACGGCTGGCTCGAAAGCTCGCGGCCGAGCTGCCGGGGGGCGCCGTGTGGGCGAACCAGTTCGACAATGTCGCCAACAGGCAGGCGCACCTCGAAACCACCGGGCCCGAGATCTGGGAACAGACCGGCGGTGAGATCGACGGCTTCATCTGCGCCGTCGGCTCGGGCGGTACCCTGGGGGGGGTATCGATGGCCCTCAAGGCCAAGAATCCCGACATCCAGATCGGGCTCGCCGATCCGGAGGGCGCGGCGCTGTTCAGCTACTATACGACCGGCGAACTGAAGTCCTCGGGCGGTTCGATCACCGAGGGGATCGGCCAGGGACGGATCACCGCCAACCTGGAGGGGGTGCTGGTGGATCGCGCCTACCAGATTCCGGATGCGGAGGCGCTACCCTATGTCTTCGACCTGATCGCGCACGAGGGGCTTTGCCTTGGCGGTTCGTCCGCGATCAACATCGCCGGCGCGGTGCGCATGGCACGCGATCTGGGACCGGGCAAGACCATCGTCACGGTGCTGTGCGACTATGGCAACCGCTACCAGAGCAAGCTGTTCAACCCGGAGTTCCTGCGCGCCAAGGGGCTGCCGGTGCCGAACTGGCTGGCGGAGCCGGCGGCGACCGACTGGCACTCGGTGCTCGAGGCGGAGCCGGTGTCGTGACCGAATTCCTGTTCCGCGACGACAGCTACCTCAGATCGACGCCGGCGACGGTGGTCGCGCTGACCGAAGAGGGCGGCATCGTCCTCGATAGAACGGTGTTCTACGCGACATCCGGCGGGCAGCCGGGGGACAGCGGCCGGCTCGAAAGAGCCGACGGGACATCGCTGGAGATTGAAGTCGCCGTGCACCCGGACGGCGACAAGACGGCGATCGTGCACGTACCGGCCAATGGCGAAGCAAGGCTCGAGACCGGCGAACCGATCGTCGCTTCAGTCGACTGGGACCGGCGGCTGAAGCTGATGCGGATGCACACAGCGCTCCACCTCGTCACGGTGATCCTGCCCTTTCCGATCACCGGCGCTGCGGTGGGCGAGGACAAGGGACGCGTGGATTTCAACATGCCCGAGACGCCCGGCGCCCCCGAGGTCATCGAGGAGCGGCTCAACGCGCTCGTCGAAGCCGCCCTGCCGGTTTCCTCGGAGTGGATCACCGAAGCCGAACTGGAGGCCAATCCGGGCCTGATGAAGTCGATGAACGTCAAGCCGCCGATAGGTCAGGGGCGCGTCCGGCTGATCCGGATCGGCGATGTCGACCTGCAGCCCTGTGGCGGCACGCACGTGGCCAATACGCTGGAAATCGGGCCGCTGCGACTCGGAAAGATCGAGAAGAAGGGCGCCATCAACCGCCGCGTCAGCGTGCTGTTCGGCTGATCACTCGATCGGTGGAGCGTAGAGCTGGCCACCGTTGATCCAGAGAGCGTTCTGGCCACGCAGCACTGCCGCACCGGCGGCGGGCCCGAAATTGCGCTCGAAGATCTCGCCATAGTTGCCAACCGACTTGATCACATTGGCGATGAAGTGCCGGTCGAGGCCCGATGGCGGGACCGAAGACGCCCTCGAGCCCCAGCAATCGTCGGATGCGATGCGTCTTGGCGGCCCGCAGCGATTCGACGTTGAGCGATGTGACGCCCGCCTCCTCGGCATCGATCAGCGCGAACAATGTCCACTGCACGATGTCGAACCACTGGTCATCCCCTTCCCGCACCATCGGACCGAACGCCCCTTTGGAGATGCGTTCCGGCAATATCCGGTGCGTGGCCGGGTCCGGGAGAGTGCGGCGCATGGCGTTGAGCCAGCTGGCCGGCGCCGATACCGCGTTGCACAGCCCGGCCTGGTAGGCGACACCCAAGTCCTCGCGATCCTCGTAGAGCAGTTCGGTGTAGGCGGCCTGGGTGGTGAAGAAGAATTCCTGCAGGTTGGCCAGTTGCTCCGGTTCGTCGACGACGCAGATGTTGACGTTTTCGAGTTCGTAGGCCGACACCACGCCAAGCGCCTGCGGAACCAGGATGCCCTGTCCGTCGTAGAACGAGGTGGCGACGTAGCTGGCGCCGAAACCGGTATCGCGACGCATGCTCCATGGCGCATTGCGTGCAACAAGATCGACGGTGCCCGTCTGCAGCAGCGCGAAACGGCTCTGCCCGGAGAGCGGGACGAACTCCATCCGGCTCGGATCGCCGAATACCGCGACCGCCACGGCGCGACAGAAATCGACATCGAAGCCGGTCCAGCGGCCATCAACTCCCGGCTTGGCGAAGCCGGGCAACGGGTCGGACGAGGCACAGATCAGGTGACCACGGTCGCGGATGGCCTGCAGGGTCGGCCCCGCCGGCGCCGTGGCCGGGGCTTGGGCGAAGGCCGGCAGCGACAGCAATGCGACAGCCGCGAAAAGGGCGACCGAGATGGCCGGTTCTGGTGATGCCACAGGACTCTCCGCGGTTCGGCCGGCACTATCGTAACGGCGCATGGCGGGGTCAAGGCAACAGGATGACGGCCCAGTCCCGGAAGGCCGCCACCCGCCTCGGCGATCAGTGCAGGATCTGGCTGAGGAACAGCTTGGTCCGCTCGTGCTGGGGATTGGAGAAGAACGCCTCGGGCTCGTTCTGCTCGATGATCTGGCCCTGATCCATGAAGATCACCCGGTTGGCGACCTGCCGGGCGAAGCCCATCTCGTGGGTGACGCACAGCATGGTCATGCCCTCCTCGGCGAGGCTGATCATCACTTCCAGCACTTCCTTGACCATTTCTGGATCGAGGGCCGAAGTCGGCTCGTCGAACAGCATGATCCTGGGACTCATGCACAGCGAGCGGGCGATGGCGACGCGCTGCTGCTGCCCGCCGGACAACTGGCCGGGGAACTTGTGAGCCTGCTCGGGAATGCGCACGCGCTCGAGGTACTTCATGGCCGTCTGCTCGGCCTCGGCCTTGGGTATGCCGCGCACCCAGATGGGCGCGAGCGTCAGGTTCTGCATGATGGTGAGATGCGGGAACAGGTTGAAGTGCTGGAACACCATGCCGACCTCGCGACGCACCTCGTCGACGCGCTTGAGGTCGGAGGTCAGCTCTGTCCCGTTGACGATGATCTGCCCCTTCTGATGCTCCTCGAGCCGGTTGATGCAGCGGATCAGCGTCGACTTTCCCGAACCGGAGGGCCCGGCGATGACAATCCGCTCGCCCTTCATGACCTTGAGGTCGATGTCACGCAGCACGTGGAAATCGCCGAACCACTTGTTCATGCCGATGATCTCGACCGCGACTTCCGTCTGACTGACGGACATGTGCGAGCGATCAATGCTGCGGTCGACGATCGATTCGGTGGTCATGTGTTACCTCTTGTGGCCGGTGTTCAGCCGCCGCTCCATGAACATCGAATAGCGGGACATGGAAAAGCAGAACACCCAGTAGATGAGCGCCGCGAAGATGTAGCCGGTCACTGCCTGGGTTGGCGAGAACCAGTTCGTGTCGGACGTCGCGGCCTGAATGGTATTGAGCAGATCGAAGATGCCGACGATGGACACCAGGGAAGTGTCCTTGAACAGCGAGATGAAGTTGTTGACGATGCCCGGAATGACGTGCTTGAGCGCCTGAGGCAGCACGATGAAGCCCATGCGCCGCCAGTAGCCCAGCCCAAGCGCCGACGCGGCTTCATACTGCCCCCGCGGGATCGCCTGCAGCCCGCCGCGGATCACCTCGGCCATGTAGGCGGAAGCAAACAGCGTCACGCCGACCAGGGCCCGCAGCAGCTTGTCGATGGATGTCCCCTGCGGCAGGAAGAGCGGCAGCATGATGGACGCCATGAACAGCACGGTAATCAGCGGCACCGCACGCCACAGTTCGATGAAGGAGATGCACAACGTCCTGATCACCGGCAGCTTCGACTGCCGTCCCAGCGCCAGCAGCACGCCCAGGGGGAGCGAACCAATGATCGCAACGGACGAGATGATCAGCGTGACCAGCAGCCCGCCCCACTGCTCGGTGGGTACCGGCCGCAATCCGAAACTGCCGCCGGCGAGCAGGACGTAGGTCACGACCGGCAGGACGACGAGGAACAGGATGGCGTTGATCACCTTGAACGGCACCTTCGGGATGGCCAGCGGCACCAGAAGCAGCGCGGCCAGGGCGAAGACGAGGTTCGGACGCCAGTACTGATCGATCGGATAGAAGCCGTAGATGAAGAAGTTCACGCGGTCCCCGATATAGGCCCAGCACGCTCCGGCACCGGGATCGCGGCATTGCTCGACCGTTCCGCCGGGAAACACCGCATTGCCAAACAGGAAGCCGAACAGCGGCGGCACGGCCCACAGCAGGAACGCGATGCCGAGCAGCGTCAGCACGGTGTCGGTCGGGGTGGAGAACAGGTTCCTGCGCAACCACAGCGCGATGCCGCTGGCGCGTTGCGGTGCCGGCTGGGCCTGCTGGATCTCGGTGCGGACGTAGCTGATGGCCATGGCTCAGCGCTCCACCAGCGCCACGCGGGCATTGTACCAGTTCATGATCAGCGAGGTGAGCAGCGAGAAGGTCAGATAGACCGCCATGGTCATGGCGATGATCTCGATGGCCCGACCGGTCTGGTTGAGCGAGGTCCCCGCAAACACGTTCACCAGTTCGGGGTAGCCGATCGCGGCACCGAGCGACGAGTTCTTGGTGAGATTGAGGTACTGGCTGGTCAGCGGCGGGACGATGACCCGCATCGCCTGCGGCACGATCACCAGGCGGAGCCGGTCGCTCTCCTTGAGGCCCAGCGACTGCGCCGCTTCGGTCTGGCCATGGCTGACGGCGAGGATGCCGGCGCGAACCGTCTCCGCGATGAAGGCGGCGGTATAGATGACCAGCCCGAAGGCAAGGGCGACGAACTCCGGTGGCAGTTGCACACCGCCGGCGAAGTTGAACCGCTGCAGCACCGGCGGATCGAACGGAACGTCCGCCCCGCTGACAATCCAGACCAGCCCGGGGATGGCCACAAGCAGCGCCAACGAGACCAGCAGGACCGGGAAGCGGTGCCCGGTCTCATCGAGGCGGCGCCTGGCCCAGATCCGCAGGCCGATCGCCACGGCGATCGTGAGGAAGAACGCCACCACAACGAAGACGAACTGCTCATCCGGCAACGGACGGGGCAGGAACATGCCACGCTGGTTGATGAAGATGTCGAAGGGAAATTCCAGCGAATTCCGGACCGCCGGCATCGCCTTGAGGACCGCGAAGTACCAGAAGAAGAGCTGCAGCAGCAGCGGTATGTTCCGAATGAGCTCGATGTAGACAGTCGCCAGCCGCGCAATGATGAAGTTGCTGGAGAGCCTGGCGATGCCGAGGGTGAAGCCGAGAAGGGTCGCGAGGACAATGCCGATGACCGCGACCAAGAGAGTATTGGTCAGGCCGACGAGAAACGCTTCCCAGTAATAAGATGTGCGATCCCAGTGAAACAGCGAAAAGCTGATGTCGAAGCCGGACGTCTTCCACAGGAAATCGAAGCCGGACGTCTTGTTCTGCGCCTGCAGATTGATCGCAGTATTGTTGATGATCCAGAGGAGGAAGAGCACCACCAGCAGGCCAACGACGATCTGGTAGAAGACGCCCCGCAGCACGGGGTCATTGAGGAAGAACGTCCGCGGCGGCGCCTGACGCGCCGTGTCCATGCTTGCCATACGTGATTTCGCCTCTGCCCAGGAAAACCTTCAGCAGGCGGACACGATCAATGCATCCGCCGCCATCCGATTGCGTGTCCGGCACCGCCAGGCGGCGGCACCGGACACGCACCGATCAGCGGATCGGCGGAGAGTACTGGATGCCGCCGTCCCTCCAGAGGGCATTGAGGCCACGGGCAAGACCGATAGCCGTCGCCGGCCCGACATGGCGCTCATAGCTCTCGGCGTAATTGCCGATGTGCTTGATGATCTGGTAGGCCCAGTCCTTGGTCAGGCCGATCGGGGTGCCGAAGTCACCTTCGACGCCGAGCAGGCGCTTGATGGCCGGATTGTCGGAGGCCAGCATGTCGTCGACATTGGCCTGCGTCACGCCGAGTTCCTCGGCCTCGAGCAACGCGAAATACGTCCAGCGGGCGACATTGAACCAGCCATCGTCACCCTGACGCACCACGGGGCCAAGCGGCTCCTTGGAGATGATCTCGGGCAGGATCACGTGATCGGCCGGGTTGGCGAACTTCGAACGCTCGGCGGCGAGTGCCGAGGAGTCTGTGGTGTAGACGTCGCAACGTCCATCTTCGTAGGCCTTCTCCACCTCCTCCTCATCGACTAACACGACGGTGTTGAACTCCATCTTGTTGGCCGCGAAGTAGTCGGCAGCGTTGAGCTCGGTCGTGGTGCCGGACTCGATGCAGAGAGCGGCGCCACTGAGGTCGAGGGTCGAGGCAATGTTGTCCTCCTTCCTCACCATGAAGCCCTGGCCATCATAGAACATGGTGCCGACGAACTTGATGCCGAGCTGGGTGTCGCGGCTCATCGTCCAGGTGGTGGTGCGCGACAGCACGTCGATCTCGCCCGCCGACAGCGCGGTGAAGCGTTCCTGCGAAGTCAGCGGGGTATAGCGGACCTTGGCGGGGTCGTTGAAGATCGCGGCCGCGAGCGAGCGGCAGTAGTCCACCTCGAGGCCGGTCCAGTTGTTGTTGGCGTCCGGAGCGGAGAAGCCGGGGACACCGCCGGTCACGCCACATTGCACGTACCCCTTGGCCTTGACCGCGTCGAGCGTGGCCGAGGTGGTGGTCTGTGCAATTGCAGCCGTCGCGGAAAGGCCGATGCCTGCCGCGAATGCGACGGTAAGCAGCTTGTTGATCATTGGTTGTTGCCCTTTGTTTCCTGACCCTGTTTCGCCCGGCACGCCTGGCGGGGCAGCGCGTACCGGCGGCACCTCCGCCTTGGAGGGCGGGAGTGATGCTGCTAGCATCGAAGCGGCAATTGACGGTTGCGTCAAGCTCCATGGCCGAAATGGGGCAGCACACCTGACTGTTTTTTGTTCACCGACCGCCAATGACTGCATTTTGGGCAGGGATTTCGACATGACTTCGAACGCTGGGAAAGACGCCAGAGCCGCGTCCCCGGAAACCATTCTCACGCATAGCGGCCGCAGGACCGATGAACAGTTCGGCTTCGTGAACACGCCGGTATATCGCGGCTCCACGGTGCTGTTCGGGACGCTCGACGACCTCGAAGGCAGCGGCGCCCCCTACCGGTACGGCCGCACGGGAAATCCCTCGACCCAGGCAGTGGAAACCGTGATCACCGCGCTCGAGGAGGCGGCGGGAACGGTGCTGGCGCCGTCGGGCCTCGCTGCAATCAGCACGGCACTGCTCTCGGTCGTATCGGCGGGCGACGATATCCTGCTCACCGACTCGGTCTATGAGCCCACCCGGCTGTTCTGCCGCGAGACGCTGGGACGGATGGGCGTCACCACGCGCTTCTACGATCCGCGGATCGGCGCCGGCATCGCCGACCTGGTGAACGAGAAGACGAAGCTGGTCTTTGTCGAGAGCCCCGGTTCGCTGACCTTCGAGGTACAGGATCTTCCGGCTATCTCGGCGGTCGCCAGGCCGCGAGGGATCGCGGTGATGGTGGACAACTCCTGGGCCACCCCCCTCTTCCACAAGCCCCTGACACTGGGGGCAGATATCGTCGTGCATGCCGGCACCAAGATGTTCATCGGTCACTCCGACGCGATGTTCGGCACCGCCTCGGCCAATGCCGAGTGGTGGCCCCGACTGTCCCGCACGCACCGGCTGGCCGGGATATGTGCCTCTCCCGACGACGCATTCCTCGCCGCACGGGGCCTCCGGACTCTCGCAATCCGCATGAAGGAACAGCGCGAGCGGGCGCTAGAACTGGCGCGCTGGCTCGAAGCCCGGCCGCTGGTCGAGCAGGTCTTGCACCCCGCCCTCGAAAGCCATCCGGACCACGCCCTGTTCAGGCGCGACTTCAGCGGTTCGGGGAGTCTCTTCTCGATGGTGCTGAAGGGCAAGCCGAGAGCGGCGATTGCCGCGATGCTCGACGGCCTGGAACTGTTCGGCATGGGTTACTCGTGGGGCGGCTACGAGAGCCTCTGCCTCCCTGTCCATCCGGAGAGGATTCGAACCGCGACGCGCTGGGAGTCCGACGGCTGCACGTTCCGCATCCATGTCGGGCTCGAGGGCATCGACGATCTGAAGGCCGACATGGCGGCGGCGCTGGATCGATATGCGGCGGCCTAGCGGCGAAACAGCGCCAGGACCGGCGTGAAGGGCTGGCGGACGATGCGTCCGCCGGCAGCCGAGAACAGCCAGTTGCGGGCCGCGAAGGCGTTGCGAACGGCGTAGGCGCCCAGGGTCCCGAGCACAGCACCTGCCGTGATGTCCGTCACGTAGTGGGCGCCGACGACGATTCGCGAGAGGCTGATCACCAGCGCGAACACCAGCGCCGGCACCGTCAGCCGCGGCCAGAGGAAGGCGACGACCATTGCCATGGCGAAGGAGGTGGTGGCGTGGCCGGACGGAAAGCTCTGGTAGTCGTATTCGGAGAAGTTCCACCTGAAGACCAGCGGCAGATCCGGCTGATAGACCTCGGGGCGGCCGCGCCCGATCAGCCGCTTCAAGAGGGTCGAGGCGAGACCCGGAAGACCGACGCCGAGGAAGACGAAGCCCGATGTCGCGGCCAACTGCCCGAACGCGCCGCGCCACGGCTGGTACGGTATCCAGCGCAGCAGGGCGAAGAGCAGCAGCAGCACCAGTGCGGGAACCAGGATCCAGTCGGACTCGCCCCACTGCGTGAGCCAGGCAAAGACGGCCCGGACCGATTCCGGCAGGCCGGTGCCGAACTGCGAGAGGGGTCGATCGAGCCAGTAGAGGGCGGCGATCAGCACCGCAAAGCCCGCGGCGAGGAGCAGGCCGTTGCGACGACTGAGACCAAGCGGCCAGGGGCGGTCGAGATCGAACATGCTCAGCTTGTCGTTCGTTTCCCCGCCGCACGTCAACCACCGGACCGCCAGCTTGCTCTTTGGGCCAACTGACGGTATCGGAATGTCGACAGTCGGGGCATAGCTCAGCCTGGTAGAGCACCGGTTTTGGGAACCGGGGGCCGAGTGTTCGAATCACTCTGCCCCGACCATTCGACGAGGACGACGATGATGACGGCACGTATCTACCGACCTGCGCCGAACGCGATGCAGTCCGGCCGCGGCAAGTCCAGGGCCTGGGTTCTGGTGCACGAGCCCTCGGCGCCACGCGAGATCGAGCCGCTGATGGGCTATACCTCCACCACGGACATCGGGGCGCAAATCCGGTTGAGCTTCGACACGCTCGAGGAGGCCGAGGCCTATGCCCAGAAGAATGGCATCGCCTACCACGTGCTGCCGGAGCATCGCGCCATCCCCAAGCGCAACAGCTACTCGGACAATTTCCGCTCAGACCGCAGGACGCCCTGGACGCATTGACGGCCGGCGGGTGATGCGGTCGATGCTGCGCCGCGTCGCCCTTGCTGCCTGCCTCGCCTTCACCCCCTGCCTTCCGGCGATTGCCGACCCTGCGATGTGGCGGGTCAGCGACGGCGACAGCCACGTCTGGCTGTTCGGCTCCATCCACCTGTTCAGCCGGCCGATGGACTGGCGCACCGAGGCGTTCGACGCCGCACTGCAGGACGCGGACCAGGTGTGGTTCGAGATGGTGTTCGATGCCGAAGCGTACGCGACCATCGCCAGACTGACGATCCTCGAGGGGCGGCTGCGCGATGGCCGGCGGCTGAGCGACCTGCTGACCGAAGACCAGAACCTCCGCCTCGACCGCGCCATAGCGGCCACCGGGCTCGACCCTCTCGTGTTCGATCGGCTGCAGCCATGGATGGCCGAGGTGACGCTGTCGAGCGGGAGCGTCCAGGGGACGACCGCCGGCGTCGATATCCTGATCGATGCCGAACTGGATCCGGCGCGGAAGCGCGGACTGGAGACGGCGGAGGAGCAACTGGGGCTCTTCTCCAAAGTGCCGCTCGATCAGCAGATCGACAGCCTGATGGCGACGATCGACGCGTTGCAGGCGGGCGGCATCGAGGGACAATTGGCGCGCATGACCGACGCGTGGGAGAGCGGCGATACCGCGGCGCTGGATACGCTGATCCGGCACGAGATGGGGTCCGCCGACAGCCCCCGCTACCGGCGGCTGCTGACGGAGCGCAATACCCGCTGGGTCGGGACCATCGAAGAGATCCTCGCCGCGAACGATGAGTCGATGATCATCGTCGGGGCCGGGCACCTGGTGGGCCCGGATGGACTGCCCACGCTGCTCGAGCAGCGCGGTTTCGCGGTCGAGCGGATCGGAGAGGCGCCGGCGGCCGAGCCCCTGCGGGGCCCGGCCGAGCGGGCAGCTAGACGTCGCTGAGCCTCGTCCACTTGCCGTCATGGTGGCTGGAGGCGACGGCGGCCATGATGAATTCCATGCCCTCGACACCATCGGCAAGGCTCGGCAGCAGCGGCGCCACGTCCTTGCCTTCGCCGCGGATGACCTGGGCGAACTGGCTGTAGAGCGTGGCGAAGGCTTCGAGATAGCCCTCGGGGTGACCGCCCGGGATGCGGACGTTCATCGAGGCGGCGGGCGGAGCCGAGATGGCGCCGCCGCGCGTCAGCAGCTGCTTGGGTTTGCCGAACTCGGTGAACCACATGTAGTTGGGGTTGTCCTGGCGCCACTCGAGCCCGGCCTTTTCGCCATAGACGCGCAGTTGCAGGCCGTTCTCATTGCCGACAGCCACCTGGCTGGCCCACAGCATGCCGCGCGCGCCCCCCTGGAAACGCAGCAGGATGTGGACGTTGTCGTCGAGCTTGCGGCCCTTGACGAAGCTGGTGAGGTCGGCGCTCACCGCCTCGGTCTTCAGCCCGGTGACGAAGCGGGCGAGGTTGTATGCATGGGTCCCGATGTCGCCGATGGCGCCGCCGGCGCCGGAGCGCTTGGGATCGGTCCGCCACGACGCCTGCTTGTTGCCCGGATCGGCGGCGTTGGTGAGCCAGTCCTGCGGATACTCGACCTGGACGACGCGGATCTTGCCCAGCGCGCCGGACTTCACCAGTTCGCGCGCCTGCCGCACCAGCGGATAGCCCGTATAGTTGTGGGTGAGAAGGAACTTCGCCCCCTTCTTCGGCCTGATCGCCGCCAGCGCCCGCGCATCTTCCAGCGTCGAGGTGATCGGCTTGTCGCAGATCACGTGGATGCCGGCCTCGAGGAAGGCCTTGGCCGGGCCGTAGTGCATGTGGTTCGGCGTGACGATCGAGACCGCCTGGATGCCGTCCTTGCGGGCGGATTCCCTTGCCGCCATCTCCTCGTAGGAGGTGTAGATGCGGTCTTCGGCGAGGCCGACATTCCGGCCCGACTCGATCGCCACCTCGGAGCGCGACGACAGCGCCCCCGCCACCAGTTCGTAGTCCCCGTCGATGCGGGCCGCGACGCGGTGGACATAGCCGATGAAGGCTCCGGTCCCGCCGCCGACCATGCCCAGACGAATGCGCGGTGCGCCGTTCTCTGCCATTTGTTTCTGCTCCCTTGTTCCCCGACGAGGTGACCCACAACCACCGCGTCACCCCGGCGAAGGCCGGGGCCCAGAGTGAGCCGGCGCTACGTGCGTCGGCAGCTCAGGATGGGTCCCGGCCTGCGCCGGGATGACACCGAGTGTGGGGCATCCCCATGCATAAGCTCAGCTCAGACCGAGCATCCTGCGGTTGGCCGCCTTGTCGGTCCCCGACGAGGCGAAATCGTCAAAGGCCTTCTCGGTGACGCGAATGATGTGGCTCGCAATGAAGGGGGCCCCCTCCTCTGCCCCCTGCTCCGCCGACTTGATGGCGCATTCCCACTCCAGCACCGCCCAGCCATCGAACCCATAGGCGCTGAGCTTGCTGAAGATGCCGGCGAAATCCACCTGGCCGTCGCCGAGCGAGCGGAAGCGCCCCGCCCGGTTCACCCAGGACTGGAAGCCACCATAGACGCCCTGCTTGCCGGTGGGGTTGAACTCGGCGTCCTTGACGTGGAAGGCGCGAATGCGCTCGTGGTAGAAATCGATGTAGCTCAGGTAGTCGAGTTGCTGCAGCACGAAGTGGCTCGGGTCGTAGAGCAGGTTGGCGCGCGGGTGGTTGTTCACCCGCTCGAGGAACATCTCGTAGGTAACGCCGTCGTGCAGGTCCTCGCCCGGGTGGATCTCGTAGCAGGCGTCGACGCCGTTGCGGTCGAACTCGTCGAGGATGGGCGTCCAGCGCCGTGCGAGTTCATCGAAAGCCTCCTCCACCAGGCCGGCCGGCCGCTGCGGCCAGGGGTAGAGATAGGGCCATGCCAGCGCCCCGGAGAAGGTGGCGTGGGCCGTGAGGCCGAGATTTTTCGAGGCCTGTGCGGCCCACTTGACCTGCTGCACCGCCCACTCGGTACGTGCCTTGGCATTGCCGTGCACGGCCTTGGGGGCAAAGCCATCGAAGGCCGTGTCGTAGGCCGGATGAACAGCCACCAGCTGGCCCTGCAGGTGCGTCGACAGCTCGGTGATCTCCAGGCCGTGGCTGTTGACCCTGCCCTTGAGCTCATCGGCGTAGGTTTTTGACGTGGCCGCCTTTTCCAGATCGATGAAGCTCGAAACCCAGGTCGGGATCTGCACCCCCTTGTAGCCGAGGCCGGCTGCCCACTTGCAGATGTTGTCGAGCGTGTCGAACGGCGCCTTGTCGCCGGCGAACTGGGCCAGGAAAATCGCCGGTCCCTTGATGGTGCGCATCGTCTGTCCTCCCTAGGCGGCCGCTTGCGGGCCGATCTGTGCACGTACCTCAAGCCAGTCCTGCCGACCATAGCGTCATCCGCCCGAGGCGATGACGCGGCGCGGTGCCACTGACATGTCAGTCACCTACCTTGACCGTGGGCATAGAACTGTCAAGGCGATCGGCATCGACATCGTCCCGTCAGGTGTTGAACTTGAAGAGCATGACGTCGCCATCCTTGACGACATACTCCTTGCCTTCGTCACGGGCCTTGCCGGCTTCCTTGGCGGCGACCTCGCCGCCGAGTGCGACGTAGTCGTCGTAGGCTATGGTCTGGGCGCGGATGAAGCCCTTCTCGAAATCGGTATGAATGACCCCGGCGGCCTGCGGGGCACGGTCGCCCTTGTGGATGGTCCAGGCCCGCGTCTCCTTCGGACCGGCGGTGAAATAGGTTTGCAGGCCAAGCAGTTGGTAGGCTTCGCGGATGAGACGATTCAGGCCGGGTTCATGCAGCCCGAGGCTTTCGAGGTATTCGCCCTGCTCGGCATCGGGCAATTGGGCGAGCTGGCTCTCGATCTCGGCGGAAATGACGATGACGGCGGCGTTATGCTGCCTGGCGTAGTCCTCGACCAGCCTGGTCATGGCATTGCCCGTGGCCGCCGAGGCTTCATCGACATTGCAGACATAGAGCGCGGGCTTGGACGTGAGGAGCTGCAGCTCGTTGAAGGGCTTTTCCTCCTCGGCGGAGCGCTGCACCAGGCGGGCGGACTTGCCTTCGCGAAGCAGGACGAGGGCACGATCGATCAGGTCGAGCGTCGCCTTGGCATCCTTGTCGCCCCCCCTGGCCTTCTTCTCGACGCCGTTGCGGCGCTTCTCGAGGCTTTCGAGGTCGGCGAGCATCAGCTCGGTCTCGACCACCTCGGCATCGGCGATGGGATCGACCTTGTTGGCGACATGGATGATGTTGCCGTCCTCAAAGCAGCGCAGCACATAGGCGATGGCGTCGCATTCGCGGATATTGGCGAGGAACTGGTTGCCGAGGCCCTCGCCCTTACTTGCGCCTTTGACGAGGCCGGCGATGTCGACGAAGCTCATCCGTGCCGGCAGGATGTTGATCGACTTGCCGATCCTGGCGAGCTTTTCGAGACGGCCGTCAGGCACGGCCACCACGCCGGTGTTCGGCTCGATGGTGCAGAACGGGAAGTTCGCCGCCTGTGCCGCGGCCGTTGCGGTGAGTGCGTTGAACAGGGTCGACTTGCCGACATTCGGCAGGCCGACAATGCCCATCTTGAAACCCATGGCAGTCTCCGGAATTCGTTGCGCTTCACATCGGGGGAAGCCGACGCGATGTCAATGCGTATGGGGGCGTTTGGTCAGGTCGGCGTCCCGACAGTGTCGAGGACGAAGGCCGCCCGCTCGGCTATGGGAGCGCGTGGCAGGAACATGACATCATAGCCGAGTGCCTGATAGTCGTGCTCCAGTCGGTGGTATTCGGCTTCGCCTCCGCCATGTCGTGGCGACGCTCGTCGTCGCTGGCAAACAGTTCGGGCCATGGCTGCGCGAGAAAGACGGTGCGGTGATAGCGGACAAGGCGACCGATCTCGGCGAGAACCGGGCTGCCCGTCAGGTGCTGCAGGGCCGACGCGGCGTCGATGGCAGATCGATCAAAGAAGGTCCAGCCGGGGCTCGCCGCGGCAGCGGAGTGATCGGCAGTCGCCAGCGTCATTGCACGATGGGCAAACGACGTCAGGTTCACCCAGGGTAGCGCATCGCCACCCAATGCCGTCTCCTGCCTGACGATGCGCCGGCCAGGTTCTTCGACAACGGCGTGACCCTGGCGGGCCAACTCGGCCAACAGCGACGACTTGCCACCCCCAGAGCAGCCGGAGATGACGACGAAACGGCTCATGCGTGTGTCCTCTTGCAGGTGGTCAGCCCTCGCCGCTGCTACCCTTGTCGAACAGCTTTTTCAGCATGTCGGCCATCGGGCCGGTCGAGGGGAGCTTGACCTGCGGCGGCTTGGGGCGGGCGGCGTGGACGTGGCTGCGGGCGGGCGCCTTCAGGCGAGTCGGGTCGGCGGTCCCGGGGCGCTGTGCGCGATCAGCGCCATCGCCCTGGGTGGCGATGGCCAGCTTGTTCATCAGGCCGCTGTCGTCGCCCTTGACGATCATGGCGGCATTGTCGGCGATGGCATCGAGCAACGGGGCCAGCCATGCCTCCTCGGCCTTTGCGAAATCGCCGAGGACATGCGGCATCACCAGGTCCTTGTGGCCGGGATGTCCGACGCCGAGGCGGATGCGGCGGTAGCCGGTGCCGATCTGCGGATCGATGGAGCGCAGGCCATTGTGACCACCATTGCCGCCACCGATCTTGATGCGGACCTTGCCCGGAGCAAGGTCGATCTCGTCGTAGATCACCGAGACGTCCGCCGGGCCGAGCTTGTAGAACCTGGCCACCGCCTGGACGCTGTCGCCCGACGAGTTCATGTAGGTCTGCGGCTTGAGCAGCAGGACCCTGTCACCGCCGACCTGCCCCTCGGCGATGAGGCCCTGGTATTTCTCGCGGAAAGCGGGAAAGCCATGTCGGCGGGCAATCGCGTCGACCGCCATGAAGCCGATATTGTGGCGGTTGTGGCGGTACTTGTCGCCGGGATTGCCCAGTCCGACGATGAGGTGCATCGGCCGTCTCCGCAGCGATGGAAGGCGGGCCGCAGGGCCCGCCTTCGAGGGCGTCAGGCCTTGGCTTCGCCTTCGGCAGCTTCCTCGGCACGCAGACCCGAGGGCGCGACGATCGTGGCGATCGTCAGATCAGTCTCGTGGCTGTGGTCGGAGGCGCCGGCCGGCAGCTTGATCGAGGAGATGTGGACCGACTGGCCGACGTCGAGGCCGGTCAGGTCGATGATGATCTGCTCGGGGATGTTGTCGGCGTCAACCGTCAGGTCCAGCGTGTGGTGCACGATGTTGAGAACGCCGCCGCGCTTGATGCCCGGGCTTTCGAGTTCGTTGACGAAGTGGACCGGCACCTGGACGTTGATCTTGGAGCCCTTGCCGATGCGCAGGAAGTCGACGTGCAGCGCCTTGTCCTTGACGACATCGAGCTGGTAGTCGCGCGGAATGACCCGGTGCTTTTCTCCACCGACATCAAGGGTGATGACGTGCGACAGGAAGCCACCGGCATAGATGGACTTCATCGCCTCGTTGTACGAGATGGCGATCGGCAGGGGAGCCTTCTTGTCACCATAGATCACGGCGGGAATGAGCCCCTCACGACGCAGTGCACGAGCGGCCCCCTTGCCCACCCCGCTCCGCGCCTGAGCTTTGAGCTCCTTAGCAGCAGTCGCCATTGAATGTTCCATTCATGGGTTGGTGTGAACTTGACCTGGTCAAAGCTCACGCACCCGTCCTCCAGGGGTGACGGGTGCTTCATGGCCGGTGGCTATAGTGCAAACCCCTGCGGCGAGCAAGGGGAGCTCCTGCCCCCGGCATAGGCAGGCACGGCATCACCTCGACCGGGGGTGCTGCTTCAATCGGTATGGAGGACCGCCAGGCGGCGCTGCAGGTATTGCCGCACGGCGTTATCGGTCGACAGGCCGAGGGCGACGGTCAGGGCCTGCCGGGCCTCGGACTCGCGGCCGGCAGTTGCCATCAGGTGGCCGCGGGCGGCCCAGTAAGGTTGGTACTCAGCCATGCGCCTGTCGTCGGCCAACGGCGCGATGGCCGTCAGGGCGGCCTCGGGGCCTTCGATCTCGGCGAGCGCCATGGCGCGGTTGAGGGCGACGACAGGCGACCGGGTGAGCCGCTGCAGGTGATTGTAGAGCGCAAGGATCGCCGGCCAGGTGTGGACACCGTACCGGCGCCGGGCGACATGAGCGGACTGGATGGCCGCCTCGATCTGGTAACGGCCCGAAGGGCCGGTCCGGCTGGCCCGCTGCAACTGCGCCTCGGCGAGGTCGATCAACCTGTCATCCCAGAGCGCGGTATCCTGTTCCTCGAGCGGAACATAGGCGCCATCCGGACTGCGGCGGGCCGACCGGCGGGACTCGGTATAGAGCATCAGTGCCAGCAGCCCTTCGGCCTCGGGCGCGTCGGGGAGCAGGGAGACAACGAGGCGGCCGAGCCAGATCGCCTCGTCGGCAAGCGCCGAAGTGCCATCCCCCTCGACCTCGCCCCAGCCCTTGCCGTAGGCGGCGTAGACGGCGTCGAGGACGGCATCGAGGCGCTCGGGCAGTTCGTCGTTCTCGGGAATGCGAAACGGAATGCCGGCATCCCTGATCCGGGTCTTGGCGCGCACCAGGCGCTGCCCCATGGTCGGCGCGGGGACAAGGAAGGCTGCCGCGATATCGATGGCGCTGAGGCCGAGCACGGTCTGCAGGATCAGCGGCGCGCGCATGCCGCGCTCGATCGCCGGGTGGGCGCAGGCAAACATCAGCGCCAGTCGCCGGTCGGGGATATCGCCCGGGGCAGAGGCTGCGGCTTCGATCTCATCGGCCATCATCATGAGGTGCTCCTCGCTGGCCTTGCGTGTCGAGCGACGGCGCAGCGCGTCAGTCTGGCGCCGGCGCGCCACGGTCAGCAGCCAGGCATCGGGATTGCCGGGGACGCCGTCGACCGGCCAGGTGCGCAGTGCGGTGGCGAAAGCCTCGGCCACTGCATCCTCGGCCCCCGCCACGTCGCGGGTCCGAGCGGCGAGAAAGGCAACGAGGCGACCATAGCTTTCCCGGGCGATGTGCTCGGCAGCGCGGGCGGCCTCGTTGCTCCGGACGTCCACTTCAGTCGTCCCCGGTCCGCAGGCGCAGGTCGGGACGCGGATAGGTCTCGGCCAGTGGACGGATCTCGATCGAGCCGTATCTGGAACTGGCGCAGCGCCTGGCCCAGGCGATGGCCTCGTCGATGCCGGCGACGTCGATCATGAAGTAGCCCGCCAACTGCTCCTTGGTATCGGCGTAGGGGCCATCGAGAATATCGGTCCTGCCGTCGGCGACGCGGATGGTGGTGGCGGCGGACGGAGGCTGCAGCCGTTCCCCGGCCGCCATGCCCTCGCCTGCCTTGGCGAGAGCCTCGTTGAAGGCGGCATAGTCGGCCCAGAGCTGCTTCTGCGGTGCATTGGCGAGGGCAGCCTCATCGTGGTGGATCAGCATCATGTAGCGCATGGCCGACCTCCTCAGCTCACGGCCTGCCTGACGATGGCTGCAATGCGCTTCTCGTCGTCGGGCGTCAGTTCCAGAAGGGCGAAGCTGGTCGGCCAGAAGTTCCCGTCGTCGAGCCTTGCCGCTTCGTTGAAACCAAAGGTCGCGTATCGCGCCTTGAACTTGGCGGCGTCCTGGAAAAAGCAGACGTTCTTGCCGTCCTTGTTGTAGTAGGCCGGCATGCCATACCAGAGCCTGGCCCTGAGTTCGGGCGCTGTCGCCAGCACGATCTCGTGAAAGCGCTCGGCCAACCGGCGATCGGCGTCGGGCATGGCGGCGATCTTCGCGAGAACCGCCTTTGCATCTTCTGCTTCGCTGGCGCCGCGCTTCTCGCGCTTGATTTCCTCGGCACGCTCCTTCATCGCGGCCTTCTCTTCAGCTGAGAAATTCGGGGATTTCGTCTTCGTGGCCATGGTCGATTCTCCTTGCAGCGCCGAGGTCTCGTGCCTCGACGCTACAATGACGGGACAGCGAGCGCCATTTCGACTCGCCCCCGCGCTTTTTCGGGGGGCGAGTCGGGGACCGCTGGCCTACTGGGGGCGAGTCGGCCAGATCGGCCGCACTTCTATGGTGCCGAACCGGGCCGCCGGGCAGCGCCTGGCCCACTCGATGGCCTGGTCCAGATCGGGAACGTCGATGAGGTAATAGCCACCGAGCTGCTCCTGGGTCTCCGAGTAGGGCCCGGCGAGCACGACCGCCTTGTCGTCGCGCACGCGGATGGAAGTGGTGGCCGACGTGGGTCGCAGGCGCTCGCCGCCAAGCATGACGCCTGCCTTGACGAGCGCGGTGTTGTAGGCGTGATACTCCGGACTCATGCCGGTGTCGTCGACGACCTGCGCCGGATTCATCCGGGTTTCGTCCCCATGGATGAGCAGCATGTACTTCATCTTCGTGATCTCCAGTTTCCCGCCGAACACAGCGCCCGGCTGGACAATGACGGCGGGCCGACCGAGCGTTCTACAAATCGCCGCGGAAAAACGGCGAGGCCTCAGTAGCCGGAGATCATCGCCCTGACCTCGATCGGTCCCCATTGCGCGGCGGGGCAGCGCCGCGCCCAGGCCAGCGCCTCGTCCATGTCGGCGACATCGATCATGTAGAAGCCGCCGAGCTGCTCCCGCGTCTCCGCATAGGGACCCTCATGGACCCTCAGCTCGCCGCCTTCGGCGACGAAGTAGCTGCCATCGGGGCGCTGCGCAGCGACCACCTCGCCCCCCTCCATGCGCAGGGTACGGGCATCGCGGGTTCTCGCGAGCGGCGAGGTCATGACGAAGGCGCCGGCCTTCTCCAGGGCGTCCTGGTAGGCAAAGAGCGACTGCATCGCCTTTTCCATCTGATCCGGCGGGATGGCAGCACCGGCCTTCTCATCAGCGTAGAGCATCAGCATGAACTTCATCGGAAGGGTCCTTTCGGAGGGCAGCATAGCCCGGCATGACAATGTCGGGCGAGCCACGCGCAATTCGACAAGTGAGGTGCCGAAATGCCCTATCGATGTTCGGGAGGCGCAGACGGCGGCTGCAGAGGCCAGGGCGCCGGGCGACCCCCCCCTGATCCCTCCCACAGTGGGGAGGGAGCGAGGCCTCAGCTGCGCGGTTGCGACGCTTCCGCGACGCTCAGCGGAGCAGCGCGCGAGCCTCGTCCGGGCCGAGTGCGGCGGGGCGTTCGCAGGTAGTCGAGAGGGTAATGACCTGACCGGTCTCGCCGGCCTTGAGGATAGAGGTCATGACGTCAACTGCGTGCAGTGCCACATCGAGATCGCAGCGGGCCTGGCGACCGGTCTCGAAGGCATCCATCATGTCGGCGAGGCCGGCATTGCGGTAGTTGGCGCGGGGCGTGGCGGTGTCGAGGTTCTGGTTGGCGACGCCGAACGGATGGTCCCATGGCGTGACCTTCTCCCTGGTCCCGGCACGGTCGGTGATGGTGACCTCGCCGTTGAAGAAGTTCGGATCGGGCACATAGACCGTGCCCTCGGTGCCGTATAGCTCGATATTGTGATGGCCATGGCTCGAGACGTCCCAGCTGGCGCCCCGGCTGATGATGGCGCCCGAGTGGAACTCAAGGATCGCGTGGATGGTTGTTGGCGTGCCGACCTTGACGAAAGTGCCCTTGAACGGCCCTTCGGCGGTAACCTCGCGCTCGGTGCGGGCCATGCCGGTGAAGGCGCTGACCCGCCTGATCGGGCCGACGAGGCTGATCAGGTCGGTGATGTAGTACGGCCCGAGGTCGAGGATCGGGCCGCCGCCCGGCTGGAAGAAGAAGTCCGGATTGGGATGCCAGTGCTCCATGCCCCGGCTCATCACGTGCATGGTGCCCGAGGCGATGCGCCCGAGTTTGCCCGCGTCGATGATCGCGCGCGCCTGCTGGTGAGCGCCGCCGAGGAAGGTGTCGGGAGCGGAACCGACCTTGAGGCCGTGCTCGGCGGCGAGTGCCTTGAGCTGGATGCCCTCCTCCACCGACAGCACGAACGGCTTTTCGGAATAGGCATGCTTGCCGGCCGACAGGATGTCCCTGCTGACCGAGAAGTGCGTCGAGGGAATGGTCAGGTTGACGATGACGTCGAGTTCGGAGTTCTTCAGCAGCTCGTCGGGGGTCTGCGCGGCGACATTGTATTCCTCGGCGCGCTTCCTCGCGGCCTCGGGAATGATGTCGGCGATGGCGCGCACTTCGAGGTTGCGGAACAGCGGCGCGAGCCGGAGGTAGGCGGCGGAAATGTTGCCGGCACCCATGATGCCGACGCCGTACGTCTTGCCGGCGGAAGATATGGCCATGATCAGGCTCCGAGGGACTTGATGAAGGCGATCGAGCGCGAGGCGAAGCGGTCGATGTCGCTGGGGTTGTCGTGTTCGGCGATGAAATAACCGGCCTTGGTCCTGGTCCGGATCAGCGGCCACAGGGTCTTCCACTGAACGATCCCGTGGCCGGCATCGGCCCAGCCATCCTCGGCACCATTCTCGCCGGGGGGCGCGATGTCCTTGACGTGAACGGCGATGATGCGATCGCCGTTCTTCTCCAGCCAGGCAGCGGGATCGGCCTTGCCCCGCACGATCCAGGCGACGTCGGCCTCGACGCTGACGACTGGAGCTGCCTCGAGCAGGAGGTCCATGGCGCAGCGGCCGCCATAGGTGGCGAACTCGAAATCATGGTTGTGATAGCCGAATCCGATCCCGGCATCCTGGAACGGCCTGCCAATCTTCTGCAGACGCTCGCCGAAGCGCTTCCAGCCGTCCGCCGAGATCGGGCGCTCGGTCGGAGCCAGCCAGGGGCAGACGACGACCTTGATGCCGAGGATTTCGGCAAGCCGCAGCGTCTTGTCGGTGTTCTCGAGATCGGCGAGGTTGATGTGGGCGGTGGGCATGCTCAGCCCGTTGGCATCGAGCTGCGCCCTGAGCGCCTTGGGGTCGGTGTAGAGCGCGCCATAGCCTTCGGCCTGGGTGTAGCCGAGCGCCGCGATCTTGGGCAGCACCTCGGCGAGCCGATAGTTGCGGGCGGAATAGAGCTGAAAGCCGATATCCATGGCTGACGTCCTTACTTCCAGGCCTTCACGGAGGCGAGCGAGCGGCTGGCGAAGCGGTCGACATCGGAGGGGTTGTCGTGCTCCATCACCCAGTAGCCGGCGTTGGTGCCGGCCTTGATGGCGGTCGACAGGGCCTGCCAGTCCATGGTGCCATGGCCGACATCGGCCCAGCCGTCCTCGCCGACATTCTCGCCGGCCGGCGCAATGTCCTTGACGTGCACGGCATTGATACGTGCGCCGCGCTTCCTGATCCACTCGTTCGGATCCTGGCCGCCCTTGACCACCCAGGCGACGTCCATCTCCCAGTCGTTGTTGGGAGCGGTGTCGAGGATGATGTCCATCGGCAGCCTGCCATCGGGCAGCGGGCGGAACTCGAAGTCGTGGTTGTGCCAGCCGAAACCGAAGCCCCGCTTGCGGAAGGCCTCACCGAGGCCGGCCAGCGTCTCACCCAGTTCGACCCACTTGGACTCGGGCTGGTTCTCGCGCTCTTCCCTCGGGATCGCGGGGCAGTAGAGGAAGCGCATGCCGAGAGTCTCGGCGATCTTCAGGGCGGAGTCGGTATCCTTCAGCTGGGCGAGGCCGAAATGCCCGGTCGGCATGGTGAGACCGTGCTTTTTCAGGCTTGCCGACAGGCCCGCTGCGTCGGCGTAAAGGCCGCCGAAGCCCTCGACCTGCCGGTAACCCAGCCGCGCGACGCGGCCAAGCACGTCGTCGAGCGGCGGAAAATTGCGTGCGGAATAGAGCTGGAAGGAGAAGTCCATGGCGTGCCTCATGTCCGGTAGGGGATCCGCCCCCGAGCGGGCCGGACGGATCGGATCGATTGGGTGGAATCCCTATCACCTGAACCGGCACGCCTCCACGCGTCCGGTAAGGTGCTTGAGCAGAACCGTCAGATGCGCTGGCCGCTCTCTGCGTTGAACACCGAGCCGCGGCTCGGATCGAAGCCGATCAGCACCTTCTGGCCAGGCACGAGGTGCACCTCGGCGGCGGCGCGGAAGGTGAGCGACTGGGTGCCGATCTTGGTCCAGGCGATGGTATCGGCCCCCATCGGCTCGACCAGTTCGATCTCGCTTTCGATCTGCACCGGCATCTTGCGGGCCTCATCCCCGAGCGCCACGTGCTCGGGGCGGATGCCGAGGACAGCGGGGCCGCCGGCGTGCGACTCGAACGGATAACTGGCAATCGAGATGGTCTGGCCATCGACACTGATGTCGGTGCCGGTGAGCTGGCCACGCAGGAAGTTCATCGAGGGCGAGCCGATGAAGCCGGCGACGAACAGGTTGACCGGCTTGTTGTAGATGGTGTGCGGATCATCAAGCTGCTGGATCACGCCGTTCTTCATGATGGCGATGCGATCGGCCAGCGTCATTGCCTCGACCTGATCGTGCGTCACGTAGATCATGGTGTTCTTGAGCCGCTGGTGCAGCCGCTTGATCTCGATGCGCAGGTCGGAGCGCAGTTTTGCGTCGAGGTTGGACAACGGCTCGTCGAACAGGAAGACATCGACGTCGCGCACCAGGGCGCGGCCGATGGCGACGCGCTGGCGCTGGCCGCCGGAGAGTTCGACGGGCTTGCGCTGCAGCAGCGGCTCGATCTGCAGGATCTCGGAGGCGCGCTTGACGCGGGCATCGATCTCCGGCTTGGGCATGCGGGCGACGCGCAGGCCGAACGAGAGGTTCCGTTCCACCGTCATCTGCGGATACAGCGCGTAGGACTGGAAGACCATGCCGATGCCGCGGTCCTTGGGCTCGTCCCAGGTGACGTTGCGACCGGAGATGTGGATCTCGCCATCCGATACGTCGAGGAGACCCGCGATGCAGTTGAGAAGGGTCGACTTGCCGCAGCCCGAGGGGCCGAGCAGGACGATGAACTCGCCCTGGGCCACCTCGAGATCAAGAGACTCGAGGACCTTCACATGTCCGAAGCTGAGGCTGAGTTCCCTGATGGATACGCTTGACGTCATCGCGCCTTACCCCTTCACCGCACCGGCAGCGATGCCGCGTACGAACCATTTACCCGAGATGAAATAGACGACGAGCGGTACGGCGGCCGTGAGAATGGTCGCAGCCATGTTCACGTTGTACTCGCGGACGCCGGTCGTCGTGGTGACGATGTTGTTGAGCTGCACGGTCATCGGCATGTTCTCGCGCCCCGCGAACACGGTGCCGAACAGGAAGTCATTCCAGATGCCGGTGGTCTGCAGGATCACCGCGACAATGGTGATCGGCACCGACATGGGCAGCATGATGCGGAAGAAGATGCCCCAGAACCCGGCCCAGTCGACGCGGCCGGCCTTGAACAGCTCGATCGGCAGAGAGGCGAAGAAGTTGCGGTAGAGCAGCGTCAGGATCGGCATGCCGAAGATGGTGTGGACGATGACGATGCCCGGAAGCGTGGCGAACAGGCCGACCTTGGAGAGCCCGATGATCAGCGGATAGATCACCACCTGGTAGGGGACGAAGGCGCCAAAGATGAGCACGCCGAACAGGAACTCGGAGCCCCTGTACTTCCAAAAGCTCAGTGCGTAGCCGTTGATCATGGCGACGACGATGGAGACGGGCACGGAAAGCGCGGTGATCTTCACCGAGTTCCAGAACCCGGGCTTCAGCCCATTGCAGTCGCGCCCGGTACACGCGGTGTCCCAGGCCTTCAGCCACGGCTCGAAGGTGAGCAACTCGGGCCAGTTGAACAGGTGGCCCTGCCGGATCTCGGGCAGCGTCTTGAGCGAAGTGACCACCATCACCCACAAGGGAAGCAGGAAGAAGAGCGCCGCGATGATCAGGAACGCGTAGACGCCGATCCGGCTTGCAGTGAGAGTCCGGGGCTTCGGGCCGCGCGCCGAGATGGCGCCGGCAGAAGTAGCAGCTAGATTTGTCATTACGCCCTGCCCGCCCTGCGATTTGCGTTCCAGCGCACGAGATACTGCAGCCCGATGAGAACCATGACGGGCAGGAGCATCATGGTCGCGGCAGCCATGCCCTGGCCGACATTGACGCGATCGGTGATGTGCTGGATGACATAGATGGCCGGCATCTGGGTCGATACGCCCGGCCCGCCCTGCGTCATGGCAATGACGATGTCGAAGACGCGCACCACGCCGGTGCACTGCAGGATGAAGGCGGTCGCAATGGCGCCGCGCATCATCGGCAGCACCACGAACAGGTAGGTCTTCCAGGTCGGGATGCCGTCAACCTTGGCGGCCTTCCAGATCTCGCTGTCGACGCCGCGCAGACCGGCGAGCATGATCGCCATGGTGACGCCGACGCCGTTCCACAATCCGCCGAGGACGACGCCATAGAGGGCCGTCTCCTGCTTGACCAGCGGTGCGAACTCGAAGCTCGTCCAGCCCATCTGGCGGACAGCCGACTGGATGCCCAGGTTGGGGTCGAACATCCACTGCCAGACGAGGCCGGTCACCACCAGGGACATGGCGAAGGGGTAAAGGAAGATGGAGCGGAACAGGTCTTCCTGCTTGATCCGCTGATCCATGAAGACCGCGAGCAGGTACCCGAACACCATGCCGCCCACGATCGAGAGCACCCCGAACACGGCGACGTTCTGAACCGAGATGATCCAGCGATCGGTCGACCACAGCCGCTGGTACTGGGCCCAGCCGATGAAGTTGAAGTTCGGAAACAGCTTGGAGTTGGTAAACGACCAGATGATCGAGAAGATGATGCAAATGATGAACACGCCGACGGCGGTCGCAATCATCGGCGTGGTGCCGAGCACGGACTGGACGTTCAATCTCTTGCGCAGACGTGGCTTTCGCCGCGTCGCCGCACTGGCAAAGCCAGCCGCTGCGCCTTCGCCGCCCTGGGCGACCTGGGTCATTGTGGACTCCCCGCATTGTGACGGGCCCGCCCCGGGTTCTCAGCCGCCCGGGTATGCGCCAAAAACGAAATCGGGCGACGCCATGCAGCGTCGCCCGACCACGTTAACTCAATCAGTCGGCGTTCTGAAGGATTTCGACGTACTTGGCGACTGCGTCATCGACCGTCATCGAGGCATCGGCCCAGAACTGCGCCGACAGGTCGTTAAACTGGCCGGTGGTGTCGTTCGACAGCCAGCGGCCGGCATCGATGGCGATATTGGCCTCGCTGCCGATGATCTCGAGACCGCGCTTCATGCAGTCGTCGGCGAGCGACATGTCGACGTCGTCACGGACGGGCATCGAGCCCTTGGCGTTGTTGAACAGCGCCTGGACCTGCGGGTTGATCATCATGGACGCCATCTTCAGCTGCGCCGCCTCGACAGCCGGGTCCGACTGCTTGGGGAACAGGAAGATGTCGCCGCCGGTGGTCACCGTCGGATGGTCGGCGGGGAGCGCCAGGCAGGCATAGTCGACGCCCGGCTTCTCGCCGGCAACGCCGAACTCGCCACGGGCCCAGTCACCCATGATCTGGAGCGCGGCCTGGTCGGTCACGACCAGATTGGTGGTGTCGTTCCAGTTGCGGTTGGCCGAACCCTCGTCGGTGTACTGGCTGAACTCGCGCCACTTGGCGAACACGGCCGGCATTTCGGCCTTGGCGAGCTCGATGTCCTTGTCCTTGAGGATCTTCTCGCGCTTCTCGATACCGAGCAGCGAGGTCTGCACCACGCCGAACGCGCCATTGATCTGCCAGGACTCGCCGCCGATGGCGAACGGGATGATGCCGGCTTCCTTGAGCTTGGGGGCCGAAGCAAGGAACTCGTCGAAGCTGTTCGGGAGCGCCACGCCGGCCTTCTCGAACGCCGGGATCGAGGCCCAGGCCCAGTTCCAGGAGTGGATGTTCACCGGCACGCACCACCAGTGACCGTCAACGAGGCACGCCTCGGAGATGGACGCCGGACGGACGATGCCAGCCCAGTTTTCCGTGGTCGCCAGATCAGTGAGATCGAGCAGCATGCCGCCGGCGATCAGTTCTTCGTACTGACGGCCGGGGTTGAACTGCGCCGCACCCGGGGGATCGCCACCGAGAATGCGCTGCAGCGTGGCCGAACGGGCGTTCTCGCCGCCGGCAATCGCAGTATCCACCCACTTGTCGTCACCGAGGGCGTCGAACTCACGGGCAAAGACCGAAACGGCGGCCTGTTCGCCACCCGACGTCCACCAGTGAATAACTTCGACATCCGCGGCGCGCACGGCAGTGCTGCCGAGCAGGGCAGCGGCCACAACGGCCACTACCGACACAACTGACTTCATAATGTTGTCCTCCCAACGTTCACCCGGGAGCGATGCGCCCCCTGCGAAAATGCACCAGCCACACAGGGGCCCCTCTGATCGGGAAGCCTCCGGAGCTGGCTGCGTGTAATCGATTACACGAACTTCCAGAGGAATTCAATGCAATCGATTGCATCAGTCTCAGACATTCCTTGCGCATGTGTCAAGGTCGATTTAGAGAGGTGGCGTTGGCAGCGGCGAGGGGGCGCTGCGACCCATGATGCCTACCAAGAAAACACCGACAATTCAGGACGTTGCCCGACACGCAAAAGTGTCCGCGGCGACGGTCAGTCGGGTATTGAGCATGCCCGACAGGGTGTCGGAAACGACCCGCGAGCGGGTCAACGCAGCGGTGCGCGACACGGGCTATACCATCAATCAGGCGGCGCGTTCCCTCAGACTGCGCGCTGCACGGACGATTCTGATGGCGGCACCCAATATCGGCAATCCGTTTTACTCGACCATTCTCGATGCGGTGATCAGCGAGGCTTCGGGGCGCGGCTACAGTGTGCTGGTCGCGAGCCGGATCGGCGAGGACCCCAACCGCTGGCTGAGCGACTATCTGCTCTCCAACCGCGCCGACGGGCTGCTGCTGTTCGATGGCTCGCTCGACACCAACCGCCTGCACGGGCTCGACGAGGGCGGGGTCGGTCTGCCGCTGGTCGCGGCCTATGACGAACCTCCCGATCCGCAGGTCAACTCGGTAATCACCGACAACCGGCTCGCCGCGATGCGGGCGGTGCGCCACCTGATCGGGCTGGGGCATCGCGATATCGGGCATGTGATCGGACCGTCGCGGAACCAGAGCCGGAACGAGCGGCTGCTCGGCTTCGAGGCGGCCATGGGCGAAGCGGGCCTGACGGTCAATCCGGCATGGGTGGTGCAGGGCAACTACAACATGGAAAGCGGCATGGCGGCGGCAGATCGGATGCTGGCAAGCGCATCGCTGCCGACGGCAGTGTTCGCCGGCAATGACGAGATGGCCATCGGCTTCATCCACCGATTGCGCCGGGCCGGACTCGACTGCCCGCGCGACATCTCCGTGGTGGGTTTCGACGACATCGCCGTCGCCCCCTATTTCGACCCGCCGCTGACCACCATGCGACAGCCACGCGACGAGATCGGCACCCGCGCCACCCGCATGCTGATCGACATCATCGAGGCCGCCATGCCCGAGAACGAACCGGTGCACGTGGTGCTGGGGGCCGAACTGGTGATCCGGGAGAGTACAAGAAAGGCCGGCTAGGTTCCGACTGCTGCGCGCACCGGAACCAAGGCGTCGACCTCCGACCGCTCCGTACGACGACGTCGGGTGCGCGCGGCGGGGCCGACCGGATCCACTGCTCGGCCGGAGCGGACGATTTCGGCAACGATTTCGGCCATGCCGTCATCAATGATCGCGAAGGCCTTGTCGGCGGTCTGGACCGGCGCAACCTGCGGTCTGCTGGATTTCCTCACGACTGCCTCCGACCTCGATTGCCGAAACAACGCGCGTCAACAGTAGAGCCGACACCGTTCTTCGAGCAAATACAATCGTGGACGGTAGTAAACCCAGACCGTTAATTTCGCGCCAGCCGGAAAGGTAAGTAAAGCGTATCGAACCGACCAGCTGCGAACGGCGGGTGGTGACCTCGGGAGGATTCGAACCTCCGACCAACAGCTTAGAAGGCTGCTGCTCTATCCCCTGAGCTACGAGGCCGTGGCGCGGTGTAGCGCAATCGCGGCAGCTTGTCAGGCCTCGGCGGAGCGTTCGTGCGCCTTCGCGACGGCGTCCGCGATGGTATCGACGAAATGCGCCTGCGGCGCGGAAACGCCGTGGTTGGCGAGCGTCTGGCGGACATATGGCTTGGTGCCGCTGAGATAGATGGCGACACCCTTGCGAGCTGCGCCGCCGACGACGCCGGCAATGGCATTGGCGGCGGTCGAATCGAGCAGCGAAACCGCACCGAAGTCGATCACCAGGGCCTTATGCTGATCGGCGATACGATCGAGCACGGCGCTGACGGAGGATGCGGCGGCGAAGAAGAAGGCGCCCGAGATGCGGTAGACAACGACATCGCGGTCGCTGGACATCGCCGGATCGTATGGCGTCGCGCCGTCGGCGACATCGTCGAGCGGCCCGGCGGCCCCCGGCGCGACCTCGGTACCCTTGGCCATGCGGTTGATGAACTGCAGCGCCGCCAGCGTGAAGCCAACCACGATGCCGTAGGTCAGATCCTTGAAGATGGTGAGCAGCAGAGTGGACAGCAGCACCAGGGCATCGCCGCGGGAGCTGCGCAGCAAGGTCCAGATGGCGTGCTTCTCAGCCATATTCCAGGCCACGACGGCGAGCACGCCGGCCAGCGCGGCGAGCGGGATGTAGCTGGCGAGCGGAGCGGCGACCAGCATGAAGGCCAGGAGGAACGCCGAGTGCAGCATCCCCGAAACCGGGCCGTGGGCCCCTGCCCTGACATTGGTGGCGGTGCGGGCGATGGTGCCGGTGGCCGGGACTCCGCCGAACAGCGACGAGGCGATGTTGGCGAGCCCCTGCGCCACGAGTTCGGAGTTGGAGCGGTGGCGGCGACCCGTCATCCCGTCCGCAACGACCGCCGAGAGCAGCGATTCGATGGCCCCCAGGAGCGCAAAGGCCACCGCATTGGGCAGGACCGCCTGAAGCTTTTCGAGCGAGATCTGCGGCAGGGCCGGCATAGGAAGCGAACTGGGGATGCCGCCAAAACGCGTCCCGATGGTTTCTACCGGGAGCTTGAACGCCAGTGCGAGAATGGCGGTGAGCCCCACCGCGACCAGCATGCCCGGCCAGCCGGGGCGCCAGCGCTTCAGCCCGACGATGATCAGAATGGAAAGCAGCGCCAGGGCCGCGGCCGCCACGTTGAAGGTGCCGAGGGCACCGGCCAGGACTTCGAGCTTTTCCACCAGTTCCGCCGGCTCGGCCTCATGCAGCGTCAGCCCGAGCAGGTCCTTGATCTGACTGGCGAAGATGATGACAGCAATGCCGGCGGTGAAGCCGACGGTCACCGGATAGGGGATGAACTTGACATAAGTGCCGAGGCGCAGCAGGCCGATGGCCATCAGGATGAGGCCAGCGATCAGGGTGGCAAGCAGCATGCCGTCGACCCCGTGCTGCTGCACGGTGGCGGCGACCAGCACGATGAAGGCGCCGGCCGGGCCGCCGATCTGAAAGCGGCTGCCGCCAAGCGCGGAGATGATGAAGCCGCCGATGATGGCGGTGTAGAGGCCCCGGTCGGGGGTGGTGCCCGAGGCGATGGCGATGGCCATCGAGAGCGGCAGCGCCACGATGGCCACGGTAAGGCCGGCGATGACATCCGACCTGAGCTTGTCCCACCCGTAGCCCTCGCGCAGGACGGTGACCAGCTTGGGCGTGAACAACTCGGCGAAGCTGGGCTTCGGCTGGGCGTCGCTACGGTGGCTGGGCGAATCCATCTCTCTTCCGGCTCCTCGCACCCGAACCTCAGACAGTCGTCGGCTGGCAGGCCCACAAACTGCTACGACTCGAGTCGAGTCTCTGCAATGAGCTAGTTCGAGAGCGGCCCCGTGACAAAGAGCGTTCCATGTTCGCCTACCTGACCCGGATATTCTGGCTCGTGGCGCAGCCGCTGTCGGTGATCATGCTGCTCGGCCTCGCCGGCCTCGGCCTGATGGCGCTGCGACGGCGCAGGCTTGGCGCGACCGCGCTGGTGCTGGCCCTCGGAGTCCTGGCGCTATGCGCCTATACGACGATCGGCTACGTGGTCATTGCGCCGCTGGAAGGCCGGTTCGTGCGGCCGGCCGAACCGGCGCGGATCGATGGCATCGTCGTCCTCGGCGGCGGCATGGATGGCGAGGTCAACACGGTGCGCGGCGGGTTCGAGCTGGGCCGCTCCGGCGACCGCCTGGTGGAAACGCTGCGGCTGGCCCTGACGCATCCGGAAGCGCGTATCGTGATTGCCGCCGGGGCGGCAGCGCTGACGACCGACCAGGAACCGGAAGCCCATGCGGCGAGACGCTTCTTCGAGGCCCTCGGCATCGATCCGTCCCGCATCGTCATCGACGACAAGTCGCGCAATACCGAGGAGAATGCGACATTTGCCAAGGCCCTGGCGGGCGCCCAGGATGGGCAGACCTGGCTGCTGGTCACCTCAGCCTTCCACATGCCCCGCGCCGTCGGGCTGTTCCGGCGAGCGGCGTTCGACGTCGTTGCCTGGCCGGCAGACTACCTCGCGAGCGGTGCGGAAAGCCCCGGGATCAAGCTCGACCAGGCCGCCGAGAACATCGCAGTGGCGACGCTGGCGTTCCGCGAATGGGCGGGGCTTGCCGGCTACAGGCTGACCGGCCGAATCGACGAGTGGCTGCCGGGACCGCTGGAGAACGGTGACTAAAGCAGGATGGCCCGTCGCAGAATCGCACTCCTGCTCCAGGTCCTTGTTCTGTCGCGATCGAACCGGAAAAGTCGGCGGCGTTTCCTGATCTCGTTCTAGAGATCGAAGAACGACAGCTGCGGCGCCGGGGCGCGAACCGGTGCGCCCGACGCAGACTTGCGCTTGGGAACCTTACGCTCGGCCGGCCTCGCCTTGCGCTGCGTGGCGCGCACGGCCGCGAGAGTGCGCCCGTGCTTCTCGAGCCAGGCGGCGGCCGGCTTCAGTCTGTCGCGCTGCAGCGAGTAGACGTTCTCACGCCCCTGCTTGATCTCGCGCACCAGCCCGGCATCCTTCAGTACCCGCAGGTGACGGGAGATGGCGGGGCGACTGATCGCGAAGGCCTGTGCCAGTTCGTGAACCGGTCGGGCCGCCTCGTGCAGCAGCTCGACGACGCGCAAGCGAGTCGGATCGGCGAGTGCCGAAAACAGCGGAACCGGGGTCATTTGCGTTTGCGTCCAAAGCGATGGCGACAAGAGTGTAACAACCACGTTACCTGTCAAGGGGCCGAGCCACCGAAACAGTTGACTGTGACAGCCAGATGACCGGATTGTCACAGCTTCTTCATCGAGGAGCTGTCGGGCGTGCAGGCCGAGATCGTCATTCCCAGGAGCTGGTGGACGCGGGGCCGCCCGTTCACCCTGCCCGAACTGGTGGCCGATGGCATCGTGCATGCCGTCGGGCTGGTGCTGGCGGTGATCGTGGGCGGGGCCCTGCTCTGGGGTGCGGCAAGCGAAACCGCCCCGGGCGAGTTCCCGGCGCTGCTGCTCTACGTGACGACGCTGCTGACCGTGCTGGTGGTCTCGCTCGCCTTCAACCTCTGCCCCATCACCTCGCCGGTAAAGCGGACGCTGGCGCGGCTCGACCAGGCGGCCATCTTCCTGTTCATCGCCGGCACCTACACGCCGTTCCTGGTGCTGCTGGGAGCGACCCCCGGCAATATCGTGCTGGGCAGCCTGATCTGGGGAGCGGCGCTGACCGGCATGGCGCTCAAGATCTGGATCCCGCACCGCTTCGGACGCGGCGCGCTGGTGCTCTACCTCGGCATCGGCTGGAGTGGCGTGCTGATGCTCCAGGGGCTGATGGCGCAGTTGCCACCGCTGGCGCTCTGGCTGCTGGTCGCCGGTGGACTCGCCTACAGCGTCGGCGTGATCTTCCACCTTTGGGAGCGGCTCAACTTCCACAATGCCGTGTGGCACGGCTTCGTGGTGCTCGGCGCCAGCCTGCACCTGTTCGCGGTGCTCGACTGCATGGTGCTGGCGCGGCTCTGAGGCGTCGGCCGGCCACCAGCGCTTCAGTTGCCCTGGTCGGCGATGCGCGGATGCTCGACAATGTCGCCGGCGGCGATGCCGAGTTCCACCGAGCGGCCGCCGGGAATCTCGAGCACGAACTCGACCGGCTCGCCGGACGGGATCGAGGTGGTGTCGTGCGGGCGGGCATTGACGTGGATCCTGGCGATCCGCCCCTCGTGGGTGATGAACAGCATGTCGAGCGGGATGAAGGTATTCTGCATCCAGAAACTGACTTCTCGGCTTTGCTTGAAGTCGAACAGCATGCCGGTGTCCGGCGCCAGCGACTGCCGGAACATCAGCCCGCGCGCATGGCCCTCCGGTGTATCCACGACCTCGACGGTGAAGGCGTGATCGCCGTTCAGGGACTTGATCACGAGGCGGGTGTCGTCAGCGCAGGCAGCCAGCGGCAACATGAGCAGCGCGACAAGGGCACCGTGGATGACTTTGAGGAGGTGCATTTCAGGGTCACGGATCTGGTGGGCGTAGAACCAGCTTAGCGCGGCCCGTCGCCGGTTTGGAGAGCGTCGGCTCAGTGCGAGGACGGTGCCTCGCCCCAGCCATCGGGCCGGATTTCGGCGACCATCAGGCCCTTGGGCCCATTGCCATAGCGCACCAGCACAAACTGGCCGGGACGCAACTCGGTGATGCCAAAGCGCCGCAGGGTCTCCATGTGAACGAAGACATCCGGGGCGCCATCGCCTGCCGACAGGAAGCCGAAGCCGCGAATGCGGTTGAACCACTTGACCTCAAGCCGCTCGAGCCTCGACGTCGGCTCGACGGTGACATGGGTGCGCGGCGCCGGCAACTGTGCCGGGTGCCTCGCGGTCGACTCGTCCATGGAGAGAATGCGAAAAGCCTGCAGTCCGCCGGGGCGGGCCAGCGCCTCGCAAACGACCCGGGCCCCCTCGTAGGCCGTCTGGTAGCCGTCACGCCTCAGGCAGGTCACGTGCAGCAGCACGTCCGGCCGCCCATCGTCGGGAACGATGAAGCCGAATCCCTTGGCCACATCGAACCACTTGATGGCACCGACCACCTCGATCACGTCGAGGCCGGACTCAGCAGGTTGCCCGGCGACAGACTGGTATCCCTGCCGGTCATGCTCGACCGTCGGCAATACGGACTGATCGGCGCCGGCTTTGGTGTTGGCCCCCATACCTCAAGCCTTTTCGTACTCGCCCCACCGCTCGCGGGGTACGCTACAAGAGAAGACACCTTGGCCGATTCAGGGGGAGAAGTTAAGAAGAGTTTACCAAATTGTCGCCACTTTTGCACCTTGGACACAGTCCAGTTGTCATTTGCGGCGCGCCCTGCAGTTTCCTAGGCTCGCGCACGCCCGACTCGCCGCTGGACCGGCGACCGCAACCACCTAGATTCACTCCGGAGGACCCATGAAGTACCTGCACACGATGGTGCGCATCACCAACGTCGACGCCTCCCTGCGGTTCTATCGCGACGGTCTCGGCCTCGAGGAAATCCGCCGCAGCGAGAACGAGAAGGGCCGCTACACGCTGATCTTCCTCGCCCCCCCCGGCCAGCACGAGACGCCGGTCGAGCTCACCTACAACTGGGACCCCGAGGTCTATACCGGCGGGCGCAATTTCGGCCACCTGGCCTACGAGGTCGAGGATATCTACGCCTTCTGCAAGCACATGCAGGACATGGGTTACACGATCAACCGACCGCCGCGCGACGGGCGCATGGCCTTCGTGCGCTCGCCCGACAACATCTCGGTCGAAATCCTGCAGGCAGGCGATGCGCTCGCCCCGTCCGAACCCTGGACCTCAATGCCCAATACCGGCAGTTGGTAACCGGTGGCTAACCAATCGGCTTAGCCGGAGGTTAGCCAGGCGTTTGTAGTTTCCCCAAGGTGTCGCCCGGGCAGCGGGCGGCGCCGGGCCTGTCTCGAGAGTGGCCGGGGAAGTGACATGATACGCCTGATCGCCGCGCTTGCGATGGCCGCCCTCCTCGGCGGCTGCTTTCCGTTCGCCCTGTTCGCCGGCAGCGGCGACCCCTATCGCGGCTACCAGCAGAGCTTCGGCACCTACGTCACCTCGAGGGACGTCAACGCGTTCTGCCTCACGCCCAGGCTTCGCCTCGTCATCTGGGAGTTCGAGGGCTATTTCGGCAAGAAGATCGTGATGAACTCGGGGTATCGCGACCCGTTCCACAACACCAAGGTGGGCGGCGCCGACGACAGCTACCACACAAGGTGCATGGCGGCGGACTTCTTCATCCCCGGCGTCGACAAGCGCAAACTGATCGCCTACGCCATGCGCAACAAGGGGGTAGGTGGTCTCGGCTGCTATCCGGGACGCAACTTCATCCACATCGATGTGCGCGACCGGCCCCGCGGCTGGACCAAGCCGGTGACCTTTTCCGGGTGCTGAACAGCGCGGAAAAGGCACTTGCGCGCCAAGAGGAAGCCCCCTATACGGACGCCACTCCGCGGCGCCCTTCGTCTATCGGTTAGGACGGCACCCTTTCACGGTGCAGAGAGGGGTTCGACTCCCCTAGGGCGCGCCAACTTTCGGCAGTGGAAGTAGTTGACACAGACGGCGTCGATCGCCGAAAACAAGTCCGCCGCGCCCATCGTCTAGCGGTCAGGACACCGCCCTCTCACGGCGGGAACAGGGGTTCGATTCCCCTTGGGCGCGCCAATCTTTTCAAGCACTTGGTTCGTATCGGGCGCTGTTTGTGCAGAATGCACAGGCAATGCCGCAGCGCAAAGCAGCGCCCGCTTGCGCATGACTCGCAGTGAGTCGTATGGCGGCAGGGGCACGGGGGCGGCCCTGCCGGTACCGCAGGCCCGATGTCATCCCGGCGAAGGCCGGGACCCAGCGCTTTGCCCACGCGCCGTGATTGGGGCCCATCTCAGGATGGACCCCAGCCTGCGCCGGGGTGACAGCTGTGGGGTGGCGAGAGAGTGGTGGGGCGGGTTATCCCGTCGCCGGCGTCGGTCACTCCGGGCGGCCCGAGAAGGCCATCGTGGTCGACTGCATTTCGTCCGACTTCAGCAGGCTGGAGCGCATCCGGTGGTGCACGCGCTCCAACCGCCATTGCGCGACGTCGACCGCGACACGCCCGGGCCACTCGCCCACAAGGGGCCGGACGGTGCGGGCAATGCCGGCGAGGACGGCACCCGGACCATCGGCCAGGATGTCGTCTTCCAGCGACAGATAGGCCTCGAAGCATCCCGGCTGCCCCTGGCGTGCGCTGCGGCCCGCCAGTTGCAGATCGATGCGCCGGGCCTCGTGACGCTCGGTCATCAGCACGTGGAGACCGCCCAGTGCCTCGACACCGGGTCCCAGCTTGATGTCGGTGCCGCGGCCGGCCATGTTGGTGGCGACGGTGATGGCCCCCAGGAGGCCGGCCGCGGCGACGGTGTCGGCCTCCGCCTCGTCCTGGCGTGCGCTGAGGACAGTATGGGGGAGACCGGCCGCGGTGAGCCGGCGGCCGGCATCGAGCGAAGCGGCAACGGTATGGGTGCCGATGAGCACCGGAACCCCTAGCCGATGCAGTTCGCCCACGCGCGACACCACCGCATGCCACTTGCGTTCGGCAGTCGGAAAGACCCTGGGGCGGTGCACGACGCGCCTGACCTTGCGGTGGGTGGGGATGGCGACGACGTCGGTTCCGTAGATCGCCTTCAGTTCGGTGGCAACGGGCGCAGCGGTCCCGGTCATGCCCGACAGCAGGAGATAGCGCCGGAAGAAGCGCTGGTAGGTCATGCGGGCGATGGTGGTGCGAGCCGGCGAGGGCTGGCAGCCTTCCTTGATCTCGATCAGCTGGTGCAGGCCGTCACTCCATGAGCGGTCCGGCATGGCGCGCCCGGTATGCTCGTCGATGATCACCACCTTGCCGTCGCGGACGAGGTATTGCTGGTCGCGGTGGAACAACAGCAGCGCGGACAGCGCCTGGCGCATCAGCTCCTCGCGCCGGATGACGCCGCGCCACCCCTGCCCCCTGCCCTCCGCGAACTCGGCGATGGCGTCGCGTCCGGCCGGCGTGAGCACGATGCGCTTGTGCGACGCGACAACCTCGTAGTGCCGGCCTGGCTGCAGTTCGGCGGCCAGGCCGAGCGCATCCTCGGCCGTTCCGGGGTCGACCGGGGAGGGTGTCTGCGCGGAAATGATCAGGGGCGTACGGGCCTCGTCGATGAGCACGCTGTCGGCCTCGTCGACCAGGGCGAAATGCAGGCCGCGAAGGCGCAGTTCCGGCAGCCGCGAGCCCCCCTCGCGCAGGGCCTCGAACTTGAGGGCGGGCGTGCTGTCGCGAGCGCCCAGCACGATCCGGTCGCGCAGGTAGTCGAAGGTCAGTTCCTTGTTGGTGCAGTAGACGATGTCGGCGGCATAGGCGGCGCGGCGCTCGGCAAACGACTGGCCGGTGACGACGACGCCGACGCTGAGGCCCAGCGCTTCGTAGACCGGCCTGCCGTATTCGGCGTCGCGGCGCGCGAGGTAGTCGTTGACCGTCACCACGTGCACAGGCCGGCCGGAAAGGCCCATGCACCCCGCAGCGAGAACGGCCGTGAGGGTCTTTCCCTCTCCGGTAGCCATCTGCGCGATGAAGCCCGAGAGCATGGCATAGGCGCCCAGCACCTGGACATCGTAGGCCTGCTGATCGATCCGGCGGGCCGCAGTTTCCCTGACGATGGCCAGGGATTCGGCCACGTCCGCCCGCCGCTGCCGACGCTGACCACGCAGTCGTCGGGCGAGGTCGCGCGTGCTTGCCGCCAGCTGTTCGGCAGGCAGGGCCGCGAGCGCTGCGCCATGCGCGTTGACGAGACCGACAATGGACCGAAGACCCGGCAGGTGGCGCCAGCGAGTGGCCGCACCGAGCCAGGCGGCAAGGCCGGCGAGCACGCGCTCGATGCCCTTGGCGGCCGGAGCCCGGCGCTCCTCGTAAGGCAGCGGAACCGGCAGCGGCCGCCCCACCCGCTCAAGCACCCAACTGCCCCAGGAGCGTCTGCCGGATCGCCCGCGCCAGGCGCGCGAACAAGGGTTCGCTGCCATGGTCGAGCCGGACCCAGGCCCGCGCGCCGTAGAACAGCTGCTCCGGGGAACCCTCGAGGGCAATGTCGAAGACGAACAGGCTCTCTAGAGCGGCAGGTCCGGCAGCGCCATTGCCGCCGATGGCGATGTCGCCCCCGTCCATGGTCGACAGCGCGAGGCTGGGCAGGTCCTGCTGGGCCGCCGGCACGGCCCGGCCGATGCTTGCCGGAATGACCAGCTCGGGGGCGAAGGCGAGACGGACATCGACGCGGCCGGTTCGGGCCCGTACGAGGTCCACTTCCGATTGCGGAACGACGATGCGGATGACCGGCACGCGGGCCGGAACGACGTAGCCGATCAGATCGCCCTGTCGAAAATAGCGCCCCAGCAGGGAACGCGAATCGGGCAGCACGAAGCGACCGGCAAGCCCCGCATGGAGCGTGAGGCCGGCGGCGCGCTGATCGAAGGCGGTGAGGATGGCCTCGGCATGCGCGCGGCGCTCGAGCAGAACGGCCGCCTGCGTCCGGTCGCGGAAGCGCATCGCCTCGTACTGCAGGTTGAGCTCGTCCACCTGGGACGCCAGCACGGCACGGCGCTCGCCGATGCCGGGATCCTCGAAGCGCAGCAGCGGCGTCCCCGGGGCGACCGTGTCCGGCGTCGTCAGGATGTCGACCAGCACGCCCCCGGTGGCAGCGCGGACCTCGTCCTCCCCCGGCAGCCAGACGACACCCTGGGCAACGGTGGCATAGGGGAGCGGGACGAAGCCGAAGAAGCCGACGATCGCCATCAGGAATGCCCCGGCCAGCGTGATCGCCCTGCCCCGGCGATGCTGCAGCCGGGGCGAGGTGAACAGGAAGCCGATACCCTTGAGCATGGGAAACACAAAGGTGCTGGCGAGGCTGAACAGCGCCAGGGCGACGCCGACGAAGAACAGCTTGGTGGCGACGATCAGGGCGATCGCGATGCTGAGGAAGATGCGGTAGATGAAGGCCAGGACGGCGTAGCCGAACAGCCATTTGCGTTCCGAACGGACGTTGGCGGGCGAGTCCATGGTGTCGACGCCCAAGAGGTAGCGCTGCACCAGATACCAGAAGTACTTGTTGGCCCGGCTGCCGAGGTTGGGAATCTCGATCAGGTCCATCAGGATGTAGTAGCCATCGAAGCGCAGCAGCGGATTGCCGTTGAAGAACAGCGTCGACACGCTGCCGATCAGCATGACGTTGAAGGCGATGGCCCGGGCCAGCCCCGGCTCGGCATTGACCCAGAAGATCATCGCCAGTGCTGCCAGCCCGAACTCCACCATGATGCCGGCGCCGCTCACGACCATGCGTCTCGCCTTGGACTGGAAGGCCGTCGCCGAAGTGGCATCGACATAAGGCGCCGGCACGAAGATCAGCAGCATGATGCCGACCTCGTGCACCTGGCCACCCCAGGCCTTGGCGGCATAGGCATGCCCGGCTTCATGCAGGGCCTTGACGAAGGGATAGACGGCAACGATGAGCGCGAGATTGCCGACGCTCAGCAGCCGGTCGGTCGCATCGCCGGTCAGTTCGGCCCAGTGCATGGCGGCGAGGACCCCGCCGGCGCCCACCAGTACCAGCCAGGCCAGCAGCCCCCAGTAGCTGAAGATCGGGCGCACCAGCCCGATGGTTGCATCGAGGAAGCGATCCGGATCGAGTAGCGGAAAGCGCAGCGCCAGCGGGTTGCGCAGGCGGCTGACCACGGCGCTGCGCGAGGCCTTAATGGCGCGCTCGGAGATCTCGCCGAAATCGGGAGGCAGTTCGCTCTGCAGCAGATCGCTGGCATGCAGTTGCGTCAGCAACTGGATCATCTCGTCCTGGGTGGGCGGATCGTCGCCGGCCTTGCGGCCGACCATGTCCCAGATGTCATCGAGGGTACGGGTGCCATCCATCAGCGCCAGCGCCAGGTTGGCGGCCGGCGAGAGCCGATGGAACCGCCCGGTCTGATGGTCCTGGAGCACGTACCACAATTGCCCCCGGAAGCGCTGACGGTGGATTTCGGCATGTCCCCTGAGCCGCGGCTTCAGGGCACTGACCCGGTACCAGGACGAACTGAGCAGCGACTGGCTCATGTCGTCACGCGGTCCAGCGCCAGAGCGTCAGCCGCAGCCAGTCGAGGATCGGATGCAGCCAGATCGCGATCAGCGGCTCCTGCTCGATCGCCACCTTGCCGACACCGGTCATGCCAGGGCGGAGCCGGTTCAGGTCCCCCTCGATGGCCGCCTCGACGCGAAAGCCGTTGCGGCCCTGCACCTGGACAGCCACCGGCGTGATGACCTCGACGGTGATGTCGAAGGGCTGTTCCGGCAGCGAGGTGAAGATCACCTGCCCGGCCTGGCCCACCTCGAGATCGGCAATATCGCGTTCGTCGACCACCATGACGACGCGATAGCCGGTGAGCGGTGACAACTCGAACAGGGTCTCGCCGCGGGCGACGGAGGCGCCGATGCGCTGGCTCAGGTCGCCGCTGACCAGGAGGCCGTCGAATGGGGCGAGGATGCGCAGGCGGGCCAATTGCTCGTCGAGCAGCCGCAACTGGGAATCGGCCTGGTCGATCCGGCTCTGGATGATGTTCAGGTTGGCCGGCTCGCGGGCGGCCAGCGCCCGGTCGTACTCGTAGCGGTGCTGCTGCTTCTCGGCCTCCCAGCGCAGGCGCTCAAGATTGAGCTCGCGGTCCTCGAGGCTCGCCAGTTCGTCTCCGGCCTTGACGAAATCGCCGGCCCGGGCGCTGGCCGTCTGCACATAGCCATCATAGGCAGACACCACCGAACGGCGCTCGCTGCCTTCGACCAGGGCATTGGCGGTGACGCGGTAGGTATCGGTCGCGAGGCTGAAGAACAGCACCGAGGCCAGCAGGCCGGCAACGAACAGCTTGCGCCAGACATGCCCCGGCCCGAGGAGGCGCTTGAGCTGGGTGTGGAGCGCATCGCCGGCCTTGACCACGAGCCAGCGGTCATTGCGGCGCTTCTCATGAAGGATAGGGCCGATGGCGGTGATGACGACATCGAGCAGTTGCACAAGTGCCGGCTCGAACGGCTGGCCGGCGGCGCGCTCGAACGTCACGGCGCCGACGAAACGATCGACGACGAGCAACGGAATCGTCAGCAGATTGGCGCTGCGCTGCGCATGCGCCAGACCGGCATGGGCGTGCGTCGCGACGACATCCCCGGGGGCTGGCGGGAAGCGGATCAGCGCCCGTTGGTCGACAGCCTCGTCCATGGCCGCGCCCAGTTGCTGCACCAGTTGCATCGAGCGGGCGAAGCTGGCGCTGTGCGAGATCGCGGTGACCCTGATGGAGCCGAAGCGGGTGAAGCCGATGCTGACGCGCGAACAGTCGAACCGCAGGGCCAGTTCGGTGGCTGCAGCAATACCGGCCGACCGGAAATCCTCCTTCTCGAGCACGCTGGCGAGGACCTCCAGGGTGGCGCGCGAGCGGTCTCGTTCCCGCTTCACCTCTCCAGAGGCGGTGGCGCGCAGGTGGTCGCGCAGCCAGGCGAGGCCCCATTGCATCTGCCGCACCTGGCGGGACGCCGTCTCCTTGTCATCGGCTCCCGGTTCGGTAGCGACGGAGATGACGGACACCGCGACAAGGCCGCCGTCGATCTCCACCGGCTGGCCGATCAGCCGATGCCCGGAGCCCTTGCCGCCGGATCGCAGGATGGTACGGGACTGCGCCACGACGAGCGCAGCCAGTTCGGCGAGCGCCCGAGTCGCCTCCGTGCCCCGCGCCGGCCAGGCGGCGGAGAGGACCGGTCGGCCCTGCTCGACAAGGAACAGCGCCGCAGAGGTCGTGCCGGGTAGCGACAGAGCCTGCAGGCGGACAAAGGCGGAGGCAAAGGCGGCGGTGTCCGAGGCGATCAGCAGCTTCTGCCAGAGCGCCGGCTCGAGCACCTCCGGCTCGGCGGCCGTCTCCATCGCCGCGGTGTCCTGCAGCGTGGATTCGAGACCTGACCCTTCGTCGCCCCGCGCCGCCAAGCCGGCTACTCCACCTCGAGCGCTCCGTAGCGCCGCTCGTGTTCGCGCAGCACCCCGGCCAGAACCGACATCAGGCGCTTGGCGGCTATGGGGGTGAGGATCACGCGGCTGCTCAGATCCACCGTCACCTGCTGGCCCGACTCCGGGTTCCAGGTGCGGTTGGTGCCGAAGAACAGGTCGACCTGCTCGCGCGTGCCCTGCACGTTGACGACGTTGGCGAACTGGGTCGCCATCTTGTCCTCAACCCAGTTGATGGTCTTGGCCTCGCCGCCCTCAGGCGGGGGCGCTGCTGCGGCAGGCGCCGCTGGCTGGCTGGACATGTCTCACGCACTCCTTGAACCGAAGCGTTCGGCCGGCTCCGCAGTGTTGTGCAATACCACACAAAGCCCCGACGCGCTGCCGGCGAAACGCGCGCGGCGGGGCGCCGGACCGTTCAGAGCGGCCGGTAGTGGAGGCCCATGCGGGCAGCCAGCACGCCGGGAGTCAACTCGATCTGGTCATCCTGCAGGTTGGTCGTGACCAGTGCATCCATGGCCTGGGTGTAGGTGCCCTCGAGGCTCAGCGTCAGGTTCTCGGCGATCGCCGTTTCGATGCCACCACCGAACTGCACGCCCGGCAGCCATTCGCCGTCGCCCCCGTCCAACGCAAAGAAGTCGGGGCTGGCGTGGGTGAGCAGCGCCGCGAGGCCGGCCTTGCCGTAGATCAGCGTCGATTCATCGACCAGATAGCCGACGCGACCGGTGAGGGCGACAATGGCGGTGACGCTGCCGAACTCGGTCGTGGCCTCGGTGAAGGGCGAATCCTGATCCGGATCGTAGAAGACCAGCGAGGTGAACTCGGCCGAACCGGCAACGCCGACGACGAAGTCATTGTCGAGGCGATAGTCGTAGCCGAGGCTGGCGCCCAGGCTGGGGCTCTCGGCCCACCAGGGGCCATCGGTCGCTCCCGGCGTGTCGGTGTAGCGCTCCATCTCGCCGGCCCCATAGCCGAGGGCGACGGAAAGGGTCACGCCGGTCCAGTTGACCACGGGGCGCGGCGCCTCGGCGGCGCTGCCGCTCTCGCTGTCGAAGTGGTAGCTCAGCCCGGCGGTGACGGTGAAGTGGCGCGGGTCGAACGATTCGAGATCGGCGTTGGTGAACGTCTGGAACGGGTGGAAGTAGCGGGCATCGACACGCACCGACAGGTTATCGGAGACGAACGTTTCTGCGCCAACCCCGATCTGGGCACCGAGGACGGTGGCATGATCGGTCTCGTCAAACCCAACGGGAATTGTCAGCGACTGGCCGGCGAGACCAAGCGTTCCGAAGACCAGGGAGTTCGGGGTGAGCAGATAGCCGAGGCGGCCCGAAACCCCGAAGTTGAAATTGGCGTTGGCAAGTTCGCCGCCGATGCCGGCCTTGAACGGATCGAATGTCGCCATGATGCTGTCGAAGCTCAGTTCGGCGCCGCCGACGATGCGCGGCGCCACCAGGATGTCGCCGCCGCCATAGATGCCGAAGGTGCCGGTGGTCCGGGAGAACTCGTAGATCTCGGGCGGAACATCGAAGTCGGGGTCATAGCTCAGACCGTTGGCAGCGATGCCGACGCGGGCGCCGATATGGTATCCTTCCCAGTTCGGCGACTGCGACAATGCGCCCATCGCCGAAGCTGCAAACACTGCACAACCGAGTGCCGACAGCCCGCTGAGTCTCACTAGGTACATCCCCGCCCCCGCAAATGCACGACGTCCCTACGTACCGGACGCCTGCCGATCGGTCAAACCACTTGACCCTTTCCCACCGCTCGACGGCCGCCAGTGGCCATCAGGCAACAGGAACACACCAGTCCATGCAGCGGCCGCTCCTGCGACCAAGGTCGCTGCACACCAAGCTGCTAGACGGGCCCCAGCGTGCCGGTCTCTTCATCGAAGGTCCACATCTCGCCGTACTCGCCCGGGCCTGATTCCGATCCGCCCAGGCCGCCGGAGCCGCCGAACGCACCGGCTGCCTGCTCGATCAGAGCGAACAGCGCCATGCGGGCGTTGGATGGCGGCAGCGTGTCGACCGGCACGAACTCGCCCGAGGGCACGTCGTAGGCCCAGTGGTCGAGGTCGTCGCGCTCCGCCAGCGGGTCGTCGTCATTTGCCTCGACCACGATGGTGCCATTGCGCACGCCGGTGATCAGATCGGCGGGCAATGGCTGGGCAGAGTGATAGCCGGCGATCACCTCGCGCTACCCGAGGTCGATCGGGCTGAAGATGATCGAGTCGGGCGGCGCCGTGGTGACGAACGGGAACGGCTGGCGCGGTTGCACCGGTTGCGCCGCCGCAAGGGTCTTCTGCTGGTTCATCGCCCCGGTGACGATGATTGCGTTCTTGCCGAACAACAGTCCCTTGAGCGCGGCGGCACCGGTATCGCGGCCCAGGTCCTGCATCATCGGCACGACCCAGTTGCGGCCGAGCATGGCGCTGTTGGAGCTGGCGTCGAGGGTCTGGCGCACCAGATCCCGGCCGCCGCCCTTTTCGGCAGTGTCGCGGGTACGATCGTAGCCGAAGGTGTTGGTGCCGATGCCGCCATTGACGCGGTCGTAGCCGTTGCCGCCGGAGATCTGATCGTCGCCACCGGCGCCGCTCAGGTAGTCATCGCCGAGCAGGCCGAACATCACGTCGTTGCCGCCCTCGCCATACATCTGGTCGGCGTTGATTGTGTAGATCGGCTTGAGGTTGACGTCGGTATTGCTGGCGCGCTGCAGTTTGCCGAGGGCCCCGTAGTAGTAGATGTAGCGGAGCGTCGCGGCCTGCGTGGCCCCCGTCTCGCCGACCGGCAACACGCGCATCGCGGTCATCAGGCCGGCCGATCCGGTGGTGTTGACGATCGGCATCAGGTAGGCGGCGTCGCCATACATGAGGTCCCCGCCCTCACCGCCGCGCATCTGGTCAGCATAGAGGGTGATGTAGTCCATCGCCGGCTTCTTGGACTGGCGCGGATCCTTGGTGTCGAGCAGCCAGGGGTTGGACGAACCGTAGCTCGACCAATCCACCTTCTTGGCCTTGGTGGCATCGGTCTGCACGCCGAAGGCATTGGCGAGCGCCACCGAGGCGTTGAGGTTGCCGACGAACAGCGCGTCGATCGTCTTCAGGAAGGCGTTCTGCTGCTTGTCGGCCACCGACTTCGCCTGCTTGGACGTGAAACCCGCGAGCAGGATCGGCTGCTGGATGATCGCCAGATCGCCGACCAGAATGTCGTCGCCGTCATTGCCCTCGATCAGGTCGTTGCCCACCTGCAGGCCGTAGCCGAGCTGGTTGCCGAACAGCCAGGCGGCGCCGGCATTGGAATTGAGATCGAGCCGGTGGCTCGACTTCACATGCGCGGCGAGCGCGGCGGTCAGCGTCTTGTCCTGAGCCGCCAGGGCGGTGTCGATCGCCTTGCGCTGCGAGGTGGTCTGCACGACGTGAGGCGCCGGCGCGGTCATGAGCGTGGCGGAAAGCACCACCACGCCGTTGTCGCCGACCACGAGGTCGTTGTTCGCCCCGCCACGCATCGTGTCGTTGCCGATCACCAGGCGGTAGTTCGGGCCGGTCAGCACGGCCGTCTTGGGATTGTAGGTCTTGCCGGTGTTGCCGTTGTTCGTGTTGTAGGCGTTGATCACCTGCACGCCCGCGGCATGCGTCATGTACGAGAGGTCGGCGAAGGCGGTCTGCAGCGCGAAGATCATGGCATTCATGCCCAGGGCCGCCGACTGATCGTCCGTTCCCTCGAGCAGCAGGTAGCTCGACGGTACGATGATGGTACCGCTGTCGCCGAACATGGTGTCGTCCCCACCATCGCCGTCGATGATGTCGTTGCCGAGGGAGACGACCACGTTGCTGCCGCCCTGCAAGGCATTGTTGGCAAAGGCGAGCGAGGAGAGGTTCACCATCAGGTCGCGCATGGTGATCGACAGGCCGGACAGGTTGTCGTCGATCACGGCATGCCCGGTGCCCTGCTCGGGCAGGATGCGACCATCGTCACCGAAGATCGTGTCGTTGCCTTCACCACCCGAGATGGTGTCGTCGCCGTAGAGGTCGCCGGCACGGGTGATGTCGCCCTGGACGGCGGCGAGAACCCGCAAGCTCCCCCCGGCCGTGAGGGAGATGCTGTCGCGCTGCGCCATGTCGCCCGCAAAGCCAGCGGCGAACGGATGCAGCTCGAGCTGCGGGAGATAGGGGGTCAGCTCGGTCGGCAGGAGGTTGACGGCAGGGACGACCAGTTGCCCGTAGACCGGCAGCGTGATGCCCAGTCCATCTGCCGCCGAGATCAGCCGGTAGGCGTTGACGATGCCCGGCAGGTCGGTGGCGAAGGCGCTGGTGTTGCTGGCCCTGTCGCCGAATATGGTGTCATTGCCGGCTCCGCCCCGCAGCGTATCGTCGCCGCGCTGGCCGAAGATGACGTCGTCTTCGGTGCCGCCGTCGATGGTGTCGTCCCAGGCCTCCTCGAGCACGATGCCCACCGCCCGGGTGTCCCAGGCGCCGGCGCCGACGATGACGTTGGCGCCACCGCTGGTGAGCGCACCGCCGACGAGCAGTGCGTCATAACCGAGCAACTGCTGGGCGAGGCCGGTGCCGCTCACGGCAAGGTTGGAGCTGAGGCTGATCAGCCCACCGATGCTGGCGACCTCTTCGAGCACGACGTCGCGGTGCCACGTCTGGTTCGAATTGAGAATGGCGGCACCATTGCCGTCGATGGCGCGGACGATCTGCCCCTCGTCGCCGAGGAGGATGTCGGTGCCCGCTCCACCGTCGATAGTATCGCCGCCCAGCCCACCGATGATCTCGTCGGCATCGGCATCGCCGTAGAGCCTGTCGTCACCGCGCTGTCCGAAGATGCGGTCCTCGCCAGCCCCGCCGTGCACCTCGTCGTCGCCGCCGACGAAATCGGCGTGATCGAAAAGCACGACATCGCGGATGAGTGCCGCCGGGCGATTGGGAACCACCGGGTTCAGCTTGTAGACGAAGTCCTTCCAGCTCGTTCCGCCGATGATTGTCCGGCCGATGATGCCGTTGTCGCCGATGATAACGTCCTCGCCGTCGCCGCCCCAGATGGTGTCGTCGCCATCGGCCCCGCCGAGGATATTGTGGCCGCCGGTCAGGTCGTCGTCGCCGGTGCCACCCTCTATGGTGTCGTCGCCGACCTGACCGAAGATGATGTCGTTGCCGCCATCGCCGTAGAGCTTGTCGTTGCCGCCGCCCTGGTTCGCGGCGGTGTAGATGCCGACGATCAGCTGATCGGCCGGCAGCGTGACGTCGAAGAGCGCGTGATCGCCGAAGATGCGATCGTCATTGGCGCCGCCCGACAGGTCATCCGCCCCGGTGCCGCCGATCAGGATGTCATTGCCTGCGCCGGACGTGACCGTGTCGTCGCCGCCATCGAGGGGCGAGATCACGAAGGCCTTGAGCAGGGTCGGGACCGTCCCCTTGGGCGGCTCGGAGAAGTAGAGCACCGCGTTGTCGCCGAAGACGATGTCGCTGCCGGTGCCGGTGGTGATGTCATCGCCAGCGGCGCCGCCGACGACGATCTGGTCGCCATTGCCGGTCAGGATGGTGTCCGACCCGCCGACGGCGGTGTCGATGGCGTAGGCAAGCCGGGCGTAGCCGTTGAGGAACTCGGCATAGCCGCTGTCGCCGAACACCACCGAGCGGCCATCCCCAGTGGTGATGTCGTCGCCCGCGGCGCCGCCGAAGATCACGTTGTTGCCGTTGCCGGACACGATGGTGTCCGCGCCTCCGATGGCGGTGGCAATGGCGTAGGCCACCGTGACCTCCTCGCCGTCGAACTCGGCATGGCCGCTGTCGCCGAAGATGACGCTGTTGCCATCGGCATTGCCGATATCGTCGCCCATGGCGCCGCCGAAGATGATCGCGTTGCCGTTGCCAGCGCGAATCTTGTCGACGCCGCCCTTGTCGGGATCGATGGAGAAGGCGATCGTCGCGAGATTGTTCGAGAAGGCGGCAAAGCCGGAGTCGCCGAAGATCACGCTGTTGCCGACCTGGATGGCGATGTCGTCGCCGGCGCCACCGCCCATGATGGTGTTGAAGCCGGAGCCGGCCCGGATCGTGTCGATACCGTCGAACTCCGTCCAGGCGCTGACCAGAGCCACGAGGTCGCCGTCCTCGAAATTGGTGACGCCGTTGTCACCGATGATGACGTTGTTGCCGTCGCCAGCAGTCAGCTTGTCGCTGCCCGAACCGCCGAGCAGGATGTGATCGCCATCGACGATGGTGATCTCGTCGTCGCCGTAGTCGGCCTCGGCCATGGTCTGCACGACCTGGCGCACGCCGTCGCTGGTGTAGAGGGCAAGGCCATTGTCGCCCAGGATCACGCTGGTGCCGGTGCCGGCAGTGATGATGTCGCCACCATAGCCGCCGAAGACGATGTTCTTGCCGGCGCCGGCGCGGATCGTGTCCCTGCCGCCCTTGTTGGTCGCGGTGGACTCGACGCGGATGACGATGCCTGCGGCGAAGAATGCGGCGCCGTTGTCGCCCAGCAGCGTATCGGCCTCGTCGCCCGAAGTGATGTCGTCGTCGTCGGAGCCGCCGATGACGATGTTGCGACCGGCGCTGGTGGTGATGGTGTCCTTGCCGCCATTGTCGACATAGGTGCTGATGATCACCTCGACACGGGCCTCGTCGTCGAAGATGACGAGGCCGTTGTCGCCGAGGACGACATCGCCGGCATTGCCCGGATCGACGCCCGGATCCCCGGCGACGACGTCGAGAATGTCGTCGTCGCTGCCGCCGACAACGATGTTGCGCAGGTTGCCCAGGACGGGCGCGCCGATGAAGGTGGTGATGTGGTCCTTGCCGCCAAAGTCCGGATCGATGCTCTCGATCTGGGTCGGCTTGCCGTCTTCGAAGTCGGCGACGCCGTTGTCGCCGAACAGGATGTCCTGGCCACCGAGACCCTTGATGATGTCTGCGCCGGTACCGCCGAACACGATGTTCCGGCCTTCCTTGGCATCGATCTCGTCGTCGCCGCCGACCGAGGCGTTGGTGGTCTTGACCTGGACGACCTCGCGGAAGGTCATCATGTCGAGGACGCCCTCCAGCATCCCGTCCTGGCTGATGATGCCGTGGTCGCCGATGATGACGTCGATGTTGGCGCCGCCGGTGATGATGTCCGCGCCGGCCGAGTCGGCGCCATCGTCGATGATCACCGTGCGCAGCAGGTAGTCGACGTCGAAGGCGCTGTCGCCGATGATCCAGTTGGTCCCGACACCGCCGGTGATGTGATCGTCACCGGTGCCGCCCGCCATGAAGCTGGTCGACTGTCCGCCAAGCAGTTCATCGACGCCGGCACCGCCGTCGACAACGACGATGCCCCTCGCACCCGAGGCATCAAGCACGTCATCGCCGTAGATGTCGAAGCGATAGGCCGACCCATCGGGCGTCAATGGCACGGAGTTGTAGCGCAGACCATTGGCGGAGGTGTCGCCAAACAGGACGACGGGGCCGAGGCTGTCGGTCACCGTCAGCCGGTCGCCGACGATGCCGCCGCCATCGATCTCGGGCTGCGTCAGCACGCGGTTGCCGCCGCCATGCACCACGGTGAGGGTGGTGGCCAGCGTGCCATCGATCTCGAAGGTGTCGTTGCCCTCGCCCAGGAGCACCTCGACCACGCCGAAATTGGTGTAGGTGATGCCGCGATCGAAGTCCTGGAAGACGCCGTTGCCCAGATCGACGGTCAACTGACCGCCCGGCATGTTGAGGCCGGTGATGCGGGTTTCGGTCAGCAGCCCGGTCGTATCGGCCTGGACCGTGTCGGAGAACAGATTCAGCCTGTCGAGGTCATTTTCCGCATCCGTCTCGACGTCTCGGATGACCGCCGGATTCAGTTCGCCCGGAAGCACGACGGCGCGCGTGATGGAGCGATCGCTCGGACCGACGCCGCCTTCGACGAAGAGCGGCCCCTGGATGGCGACCAGATCGTGCGGCTGCTGCGAGAATACACGCTGGTTCTCCGTCGAGTCCGACCCCATCGCGTCATATTCCATGGTGACGGTGACGGCCGTGGCCCAGTTGGCACTGGTGAAGACGACGTAGTAGCCATCGGGATCCTGGAGGACACGGCCGCCGACGACGGGCCTGGCCTTGCCGTCGACCACGATGTTGACCCTGACATCTGCCGTCGGCTGAGCCGTAAGCACCATCTGGTAGGTGTCGGTCTGGCCAGCCTGCGAAACGCTGGTGAAGCCGTCGCTCTCGATGATCTCGACACCGGGCGTGGCAGAGTCGATCACCTCGACCTGCACCAGTTCGCTGTCGACCGCCTCGTAGAGGCCACCGGTCGAGGACACCTCGTGGATGATCGGAGAGACGTAGCGATTGGCGATGCCGTCGTTGACCGAGGACACCAGCACGGTCTGCGCGTCGTCCCACTTGAAGATGCCGGCCCCAGCGACAGCACCAAACTTCAATTCCGTCGTCGAAAGCGTCAGCCCCGTTCCCGGCTGCAGAGTCACCGTGACAACTTCACCTGGCGCCGGAGCACGGCTCAGGGAAACCTCGTAGCTGTCTGAGGCGCCGTTCTCGAAGACCTGCGTCGTGCCGGCGCTCTCCGCGATGACCACCGCCGCCTTGTCGTCGTCGCCAACGGTGACCAATACGTTACCGATATCAAAGCCCTCGTAGGCCGGATCGGTGGTCACGACGGAGTGGGAAATGGCGACAACGGCCTTCCCCTCCTCTGCAGTGTCGGATTCCGCCTTCACGTAGATCGTCTGGCCGGCCGCGTAGTTCGCGGCCGTGAACTCGACGGTCACCGCCGCGGCGAAGTTGACCCCGTCGAGGGAGACGAGGATCGTCTTGCCCGGCCCGCCCGGGCGCGACCGGGTGAGAGTCGAGGCCTGCGCGGCCGACACCGTGACAAATACCGCCGTTCCCACCGCCGGAGCATCGGGGAGGGTCAGCTTATAGCTGTCGATCGATAGCGGATCGTCTTCCAGCACCGACAGTCCGTCGCCGGTGTCGAGCGAGGCACCGGTCGTGGCGCCCGTAGCGGTCAGGTCGAGCCCCCGCACGAACATGCCGTTGTAACGCAGATCGCCGCTCTGGACGGTGTGGCTGATCGCGCCCTGGCTGCCGTCATTGTCGGCAACCACCGTCTTGGTCACATCGCCGGCAATGTTGAAGGTGTCCGACCCCAGCCCGCCAATGATGGTGGTGACGACATCGGCAGCGGTGGACAGGACGTAGAACGTGTCGTCACCCTCGAGGCCATCCACTTCCATCGCCTCGGCGTTGGACATGCGGACCGTCAGGCCGGCGCCGTAGACGCCGTCCTTGGTGATCACGAAGACATCGGCGAACTCGGTGCCGAGAACGACGATCTTGTCGAAGCCGGCGCCGCCGTCGATATCGACGGGAGCGTTGACATTGTACTGGATCAGGTCGTCGCCGCCGCCGCCATTGAGCTTGACCTTGGTGCCGTCGCCAAGCGCAAAGGCGCGGATGATGAATTCGTCATTGTCGTCCTCGCCCTCGAGCCGCAGGTCGGCGTGGTTCGAATAGATCATGAACCGGTCTTCGCCCGAACCGCCGTAGAGCACGGCCGGCAGGCTGATGCCCAGCGACAGGAAGCCGAACGACACCGGGATGGTTTCGAAGCGGTCGGCAACCGACTCGATGGCGAAAACGCCATCCGTGGCAACGTCACGCGAGGTCGCAAACAGCTGACCGACCTGGAAAAAGTCGTCTCCCGCGCCACCGTCGACCGTCATGATCGCCGAGTTGTCGTCGAAGTAGAAGCTGTCGTCGCCGTCGAGACCTTCGACGATGACGCGGCCATTGACCGCTGAGGTATAGTTGATGCGCTCGAACGCATCGAGATAGCCGCCAGTCCCGTCCTCGCGGAGGTTCGCAACCATGCCGCTGCGCATCAGGAAGGTGTCGTCTGCAGACGTACCTTCGATGGTGAGCACATCGAGCGCGTCGAGGCTGCTGCCGGTATCGACGACGTTGATCACGTAGTCGGAGGTTGCGCCCTCGATATTGACGATGGTGTGGTCGCTGCCGTCCTGGCCATCGATGGTCAGTTCGTCGCGGAGCTGCCTGCCCTGCGCGTCCTTGGCGAAGCTCGCGCCCACCAGCCCCTGGTAGCTGTCCATGGTCGGGAGCCTGTCGACGATCACCAGATCATCGCCACCGCCGCCGTTGATGAAAGTATTGCCCTGCAGGGCGACGACATCAATCAGCACGGAGTCGGCCTGCCCTCCGCCGTTGAGCGTGATCGTCGGGGCCCTGAAGGTGCCAAGCAATTCGGCGTTGCCGCCCAGGGCGTCCGGATCCGGCACCGCGGTCGCCTGATAGTCCACGGCCATCAGGATGCTGACACCGGAATCGATGACTGCCCCGGCTTCGACCAGCAGATCATCGCCAGCGAGCAGCCGGATCTGACCGGTGGCCTCGAGGGTGATGCCCGTGAGAACGGTGATGTCGTCCGGCAGGTCGTCGTCGCCGAGGCCGCTCAGCTCGTTGTCGTCTTCGGCCCAGAACTCCAGGTCGCCGGCATGGGCAATGCTGCTCTCCTTGATCAGGATAGGGCTGGAGGCCATGACCGACCCGTGCCCGCCAGCCGTGATGCCAGAAGCGGCCGCGCGCACGTCGCCGACGGTCAGACCGCCGAGATTGAGGATGAAGGTGTTGCCGGCCAGCGAAGTCGCTTCGAGATTGCCCACCTCGGTGGTGATGCGACGCAACGAGGTTCCGACGTGCTGCGACGCCGAAAGGTAGGTCATGCGCGATACGATGTTGCGCTGGTCCGCCTCATTGAGGGCGCGGGCATTGAGGATGCTGCCGCTGAGCGCGGCGAGGAAGGCCTGCGGCCGGAAGTCGTTGGCGCCATCGACGACCGGGGTGCCGACCTGATCGAGGTTCAGATCGCCCGTGGTCTCGACGAGGAAGATGCTCTCGATGTCGGTGAAGGCACGGACCTTGCCGTCAGCGGACGACGATGAGTTGATCTCCAGTTCGTTGTTGGACTGGCCGATGGCAATCCTGGCGTAAAGGCTGACGCTGCGTCCGACGATGTCGGCTCCGGCTTGCGGCGGCACCGGATCGCCGGGATTGACCACCCCGACATACTCGGCGTCGAGGAGCGAGCCGAGCATCGCCTCGAGATAGACGTCGCCGGCGGTGGAGGTGACATGGCGGACATTCATGTCGCCATCGGTTTCCCTGAGGGCAACGTCGCCGCCGGCGGCTGCAACTATCGTGCCGCGCGTGGACGCGTCGGCGGGGTCGTTCGAGTATTGGCCGGTGACGTTGATCTCGAGCAGATCGGTCGCACTGCCGATCGAGCCGGCCGCGTTCAGGGAGATGAAGTTGGCGCGGATCTTCTCCGAATCTGTGCCGAGAGCGTCGAGAATCGAGCCCAGGGTCGCATTGAGGTAGACATCACCGGAGCGCGAGTAGATCGAGTCGACCAGCAGGTCGCTGGTCGGGGCCGTCAGGCGAATGTCGTCCGCGGCACGTGCGACGAGGCTGCCACCCGCAAACATCGACAGCGTGACGGCCTGATTCTCGCCGATACCGCCATCGGCAGCTTCGAGAACGATGTCGGAGCCGGTGATGTTTATGCCATTGCCGGTGAGGCCGTTGACGAGGGCACCCTTTGCCTTGACCCGCACGGATTCCCCGTTGCCGGCCGCAATGGTGCCGAGGCGCAGCATTGACGTCGTGCCGAGGTAGATCGACCCACCGGCGGAGGCATTGATGAGCCCCGCGGTGGAAACGTCGACGTCATCGCGGCGGCTGACGATGATCTTGGTGACCGTGACGCCCTGGGCCGTGGGATCGAGTTCGACGTTGGCGACGTCCACGACGCGGTTGAACTCGGTGGCGAAGGTCTGGCCATCGATCAGGTGCAGGCTGTTGCCGACCACCGATGCAACGGTGAAGTAGCGACCTTCCTCGGTCCTGTTGGTCGTATCGCCGGAGATGTAGATCACGTCGCCGGCGATGAACCCGGTCCAGCCGCTCGTCGAGGTGATGACGCCATGCGTTCCCACGTTGGCGAAGGACGCGGTTATGGCCTGCTTGAGCACGCTGGCATAGACGATGTCCTGGCGCTCGGCCGACGCAATGGCGACGCGCTCGTCGTCGGTGAGCGTCGGCAGATTCTGGCCATTGCCCAGGTCGATGATCAGTTCCTGTTCGACCTTGCCGATGTTGGCGGAGGTGACGATGTTGATCGACGATGCCGTGATGTTGTCCGCCTCAATCACTGTCTCGGTCGTTGTCACCGGCTTCAGCACACCGGAGCCGAAGGCGAAAAGCAGTTCCTGCTCCGTCCAGACCTTGATCGACGAGGTGAGTTCGGCGGCAACGGTCCCGACCGCGAACAGGTACTTCATGCTGGTCGGGGTGTTGTTGAGCGGATTGGCCGGTATCGTCAGGTCGTAGTGCAGCGCGCTCTCGTTGAGCCGTCCGAACATCTTGTCGAGATCGTCGAAATTCCGGTCGTCGATGTTGGTCGCGACATAGCCGGCGACAAACAGGTCCAGGTCGTTCACCAGTGGCGTCGCAGCCTGGCTGTTGGCCTCCAGCGCGTCATCCGTCAGGTCGGCGGTCACCTCGAGCAGTTCGTCGGCCGTCAGCGCGTGGCCCAACTGCAGCTCCTTGGCCGCAACCGCAGCGGCGAGGTTGGCCGCAACGTAGTCCTCCACGTAGATGTCGAGCTCGTTGCGCAGCGGCGTCGCCGCGGCATCATTGAGCGCAATCGCCTCCGCCCGAAGGATGCTCGAGAGCGCGTCCTTTTCGGACTGGCTCATGACCACGGGCTGATTTGCCTTGTAGGCCCAGTACTGGGCATAGGCGACATCGATGCTGCTGCGCCGGATATCGCCGTAGTCGCCGTACAGATCCGCCAGGTCAGATACTGAGCGGTCCGCAGGTCCTCGAGTGTAGCGATCGCATCGAGCGCCGCCTGCCCACCGCCGTAGAACTCGGTGTAGTAGGTGACCTCCTGTGCCGTCAGGTGCACCGTGGTGCCGTCGAACTGGTTCTTCAGGGTCCAGTAGGTCTGGTATTCCTGCCGCTTCCAGTTCTCGTAGCCGGTCAGCGTATCCTGAATCTTCTGCTGGGCGCCGGTCCCGTCGGTCAGCTGCAGATCGCTCCACAGGCCGGCCAGCAATTCTTCGCGCGCCCTGAGGTCCTTCTGCACGGTGAAATCGGCGTCGATCAGCGAACCGGAGTCGACCTTCAGGTAGACGCTACCGAGGGTGTCGGCAAAGATCAGCCGCAGGTCGCCGACGGTCTCGCGCACCGCGATGTCGCGGACGGCCAGCAGGCTGACTCGATGCTCCGGCAGTACGCCGGAGTTGATCTGCAGTGGGCGCGTCGAACCCTCGCCAATGCCGCCCACGGCTCCGTTCGGGAGCGATGTGGAGCGGTCTGCGATCAGATCGATCGAATTGCCAGTCACGAGGCCGGTGGCGAACACGCCGCTCGCGGTCTCGGCAGCAAGGATGCCGGACTGGGCGATCAGGACGATATTGCCGCGCGTGGCGGTGATCGTCCCGACCTGCATGTCGCCGGAGACTTCACGGAGGTAGACGCCACCGTTGCTCGACGTCGCGGATACCACCGCGAACGTCGGGGCGATGGAGCCGGCTCCCTTGAAGTCGGCCGGGTAGAAGTCCACCAGATCGACGCGGAGCGGCAGGATGTCCTGCAAGGATCCTCCGGTTGCGGCCGCACCGATGACGCCGTCACTGCCGATGTCGTCCTTGGCGGCAAGCTCGATGCGAACGCCCTGCACCACTGATGTGGCGTTCGTCGACTTGATCTCCGAGTTGGAACTGATCTTGGTGAGGCCGGTGTCGTTGAGTATCCCGCCCTTGATGAGCACGTCGCCGGCGCCGCTCGAGTCGATCTCGACGCGGGCCTCTTCGTAGCCAGTGAACCTGATGGCCACCTGCCGGTCGGCCTCGATCGTGTGAGTGCCGTTTTCCTGGGTCTTTTCGACGACCTTGACTTCCTTGCGGTAGTCCTTGGTGCCGTACCAGTGGCTGATGGTGGGCAGATCACGCGTGTAGGTCTTCGGGGTCGCGAGCGCATACTCCCACGAGGTGTAGGTGTGGGCCGGATCGGGCGAATTGGCGATGTCGGTCGCATCCCGGTAGTAGAAGATGCTGTTGTCGATCAGCGTCGGCTGGCCGATGACTTCGACGATCGGGCCTTTCGTGATCGGGCCGGGATCGGCGGCGAAGGCGTCGATGCCCAACCACTTGGAGGTGGTGTGAACCGTGGTGGTTATGGTCTGGGTGACCTGTCCCACCGTGTAGCCGAAGCGCCAGCCTTCCTGCGGCTGGTAGCTGAAGACTTCGTTGAAGGCCGTTCCACCGTTCAGCGTGGGGGGATTGGTGATCATGCTGCCGGCGACGAGCACGTAGTCCTTCGAGAACGGCCGGTTGCCGACCGCGGCAGTCTCGGTGGACGGCGTGGTGACCAGCTCCCACGAAGAGGTCCTGACCGTCACCGTCCCGTCCGGGTTGGTCTGGTACCAGGTCTGGACGTAGCCGCCATTGGTGCCCTTGGCCGTGTCGTTGAGAATGATCGTCCCCGCGCCACGGTCGGTAACGTCGATCTTCTCGATCAGCACATCCCAATCGGAGTGATTGATAACCGTGACGTGCACGTAGCCGCCCAGCGCCTCGATGGAGCCGTTGCCCGTGTTGAGCAGCTTGCCGGTGATGGTGATCGAGCCGCCGGGAACCCGGAACTCCTCGATGACGATGCGCTTTTCCTTGGCATCCCAGAATGCGTTGAAGGAATCGGTGGACGCCGTGGTGAGCAGGTAGTGCTTCAGCGCGTGCGGCTTGCTCTCGATGGTGTTGATTTCATTGATCGTCGCAGCACCGATATCGAGCACATAGTCCTTGCGACCGCTCGTCAGGGCGCCATTGAGGTTCACATACTCCGCATTGATCGAGATTCGGTTCGCGCTCAGGCCGGGCTTCGGCGCGGCGTTGAGCAGGTCGGTCACCGCCTGCCCTGACGTCACGTCGCCGACACCGCCCGAGGTCGAGATGTTCTTCCAGTCCGGGTACGGGCTGCCACCGGATTCGTAGATGCTGCCCGGCGGCAGGTCGATGACGACGAAGCCCTTGGTCTGAACGTCCAGCGAGGCGCTGGAGATCTCGGCGTTGATGGTGATGTCGCCGGAACCCACCTTGGCGTCGATCAACACGTCAGCAGTGATGGCATCGATCTCGCCAGAGATCAGGATTCCCGGCCACGGATCCTCGACGTCCTGTCGAATCCAGCTGTTGATGATGTCGATCTTGGCGGCAACCGCCGTACCGGTGGTGGGCGTGATGGTGAGGTTGGTCAACCCGGCGACATAGGTGTGCTCGATGGCGCCGAAGTCGTCGACGTAGTCGTTCTTGGCCTTCACGTTGTCGGTGTTCGCCGCCACCACGTTGGCGTTCGCGGCCGCTGTGTCGGCAGCCTTCGAGACCTCGTTCTGGAAGCCGTTGAAGAACACCCCGCCATTGTTCTCGGGGATGGTGATGCCGCGGATCTCGAGGAAAGCCTTGGTCTGGTTGTCGATGGTGACCGTCACATCGCCCGGCGCATCGAGCGTGCCGACACCCTCGAGCACGTCGGCGTGGACATAGATGTAACCGGCTGCCGCATAGATCGGGTCGATGATGATCGTCAGCACGGTCTTCTCGATGGGCAGGACGATCAAATCGCCCGTAGACGGCTCAGTCTGAAGCTCCGCGAGGCCAAGGAACTCCAGCTCACGCGCGAGACGCTCGATTTCCGAGTTCCAGAAAGCCTGCAGTGCCACATCGTTCTCGTACCGGTCGCGCTGGATGTAGGCTTTCTCGAGCTCGTCCTGGTAGTTGGACTGGAGTGCCGCCTCTGCGAGCGTGACGTTGACCGTGGTCGGAATGCTGCCGACCAGCTGCACATTGGTCGGCGCACCGCCCGGCTGCGTCGGCGGATCGGCGGTGATCTCCTCGATGACGATGTTGACGAAACGGTTGAGCCCGGTGCGGATCGTGCCATCGACGTGGACGATCGACTCCGCCTGCGAGTCGCCGTTGCTGTAGTAGGTTTCGGCGCCGCCGAGCAGCTTGTTGATGCCATCCGAAGCGCCGGTGGCCCAGTTGCGGGTCTTGCCCTGCGACACGATCTCGGCAAGCGCCTCACGGTCGGCGAGCAGCGAGACGTTACCGCCCGTTTCGACCAGTGCCGTCTGCATCAGCGTGATGTGGTTGGTGATGAACAGCAGGCTGTCGACGGTCAGCGAGTCGACCGGGATCAGGCTGGCGGCCATGGTGTCGGCGTAGGTGCGGATGACATACTCGTCGTAGTTGAAGTCCTCGTCCATGCCGGCCAGCATCAGCACGTCGCGCAGCGCCATCAGCGTCGCGTTGCGGCCAACGAGGATGTCGTTGGTCGGGTTGACCTCGACGACCGCGTCGGCGACCGAGACCGTCAACCCGCCATAGTTGTCGACGCTCACCGCGACGGTGACATCGGCGGCACTGTTGGCCCTCAGCGCGATCTCGCCTGAACTCTGCAGCAGGACATTGGCATCGGAGGTGGCCGGACTGGTGCCGATCTGTACGCGGGCAACGACATCCTTGGCGTCGAGCGTACTGGAGGCGCCGATACCGGACCCCACGCCACCACCCTTGAACGCCACCCTCTCGTGGAACACGATGTCGTTGAACGCCGACAACTCGATGCGACCGTCGTCAGCCGAGGTGCCATTGAGCCGGACGCTGGCACCGTTCTCGACGACGGTCAGCGTCGTCAGGTTGAGGTCGGTGTCGCTTTCGATGCCGGCTATGGTGATGGCGCCGCCGGCGGTGCCATCCATGTTGGTCCCGATATCGTCCTTGATGAAGTTGTTGACCGATGCCGCCGAGACGTCGGCAGCGATGATCTGGGCACTGTCGCCGATCCGCGCGGTACTGCTGGCGTTGACGAGGTTGTCGGACTCGGTGCCCGAGCCCGAGATGGCACCGTAGGCGCTGGTCTGGATCGAGGTGTTCGCCCGTGTCGTCTGCTCGGACGTGAGGTCGAGCCGTCCGAGCAACGCTGCCGGATCGTTGCGGAGCAACAGGATGCTGGCGCCGCTCCCGATCGCGGCTTCCGATGTCACGTTGGCGATGGTATCGACTTCGCCGGCGGCGATGCCGACCAGGCCGCCGGCACCGGGGCTGACCGATCCGTAATTGTCGTCATTGCCGCTGGCGCTGACTTCCATGTCGCCGGCCCAGACCGTGACACCGTTGGCGATCTTGGCAGTGGTCTGCGACAAGGAGGTGGCCGTGGCGACGGTCGCCCCGACGGCGACAAGGCCGTAGGCGGCACTATCGGAAAGGGCCCGCTGCTTGCTGTCGCCACGCGCTGCGACGGTCACCGTCCGACCGGCGACGACTACGGTGCCGAGGCCGAGAAGGGCAGCGATCGTGCCGTTGTGGGTGGCATTGGTTACGGTGGCGTCGGTCCCGATCAGCGCGCCGACGATACCCTCCGAGCTGGCATAGGCGGTGTCGCCGTTGCGTGTCTCTTCGGCACGGATCGAAAGGTCCTCGACAGTGAGGAGCGATCCGGTTGCACCCGCCGCAGAGGTGATGGTGACGCTGGTGTTGGCCTTCGAGACGCCGACGCCGATGGCGCCGCCGGTGGCGGCCTGGGTTGAGCCGGAAGCCGATGGGGTAACGCGCGACAGCACGTCGACGTCCCGCGCGCCCAACGTCGTGCGATCGAGCCGGGCGTTGCTCTGGGCGTTGATGATCGACCGCGCGTCGAGGCCGGCGACGGCCATGCTGAAGATGCCCGCGGCTACGGTCAGCGCGCGGTTGGTGGCAGTGGTCGTGATGATATTGAACGCATTGATGACGACATCGCCGTTCACCGCCAGCGTACTGTCCTCAATATAGGCGTTGGAGGACGTGAGCACCGAATTCAGTGACTTGGCGCCGCCGCCCGCCAGCGTCGGCCCGATGCTCAGGTTGACCGAGACCGAGGCCAATTCCGACGTGGCAACCAGGGTGGTGGTCTGCGAGGAAACGATGCTGAGGATGCCGGTGCCATACTGGTAGACCGGATTCGGCTGCGATGGGGTGGTGGAGAGGTATCCGTCCGAAGTCTTGGCGACGTCGCCGGTCACCATGACATTGGCGGCGTTGTCGATATAGGCGGAGACCGAGGAGCGGGCAGCGTTCTCGGCCTCTGTCACGGCAATGGTGAGGGTACCGCCGAAGGCGCCGGCAGCCCCGGCGATCGAGGCAGCGCCGGCGTAGCCGGTCAGGCTGATGATGTCGCTTGCGGCGATGGTGATATCGCCCGCCTTGATCTGCGTGCCGTCGTCATCAATGAAGGCCCGGGTGACCACGCCTGCGTGGTTCATGGTCGAGGCGCCGGCACCGGCGACGGCGACGCCTACATAGCCGCCGGCCACCGCAACGGAACCGGCAATGACCGTGGCCAATACCGTTTCAGTGGAATTGGCCGAGAGGCCCAGATTGCCGTAGCTGTCGACCTTGGTATTGCGCAGCGAGGCCTCGACAACCAGAGGCTTGTAGGTATCGAAGAGATCATAGCCGACGTAGTTGCGCGCGATACCGACGCCGATCGAGGCCGCGACGCCGACACCTCCGAAGGCAGCCGATCCGGCCACTGCGACGATCAGGGCGGTGATTGTGGCGTTGCCGGTGGCCGCGACCGTGATGTCGCCACCAGAGTCGAGAATGCTGTTCGAGGCCTGGGCTGTGGTCGTGCCGACCGTATCGTTGAGGTTCGAATCCCCGATGATCATGTTGAGCGCCACGGCGCCGCCACCCGCGACCGAAACACCGGCAACGCCGGCGCTGATGGCGATGGCCGCAGCCGCAGCGGTGGCGTTTATCGTGGCGGCGGAGGTGGCGCGGATCTCGATCGTCCCCGGCGTCGCAGCCGGCGGGATGATGCCTGCAGTCGGACGCACAACCAGGTCCGTGACAGCGATGTCGGCGTAGCTGGCGCTGGCGGCGACTGTGTTGGCAATGGTGTTCTTGGCGACGGCGATACCGACGCTGACACCGACGCCGGCAGCGCCGAACCCGGCGGTGAGCGCGGCGGCCCCGGCAATCGCCGTGATGATCGAGGTGTCGGACGCGGTGATCTTGACATCGGTAGCGCGAAGCGTCGCGAGATCGCCCGACACGCCGGAGACCTGGGCCAGGGTGGAGACCCCGATCAGGTTCTCGACATAGACGCCGGCACCGGCCACGGCGACGCCGGCAACGCCGGCCGCGACGGCACCCGCCGCCGCCACGACCGTTGCAGTGATGGTCTGGGCGGAAATGGCCTCGACCTTGATGTCGCCCTCGGCGGTGACATCCGAGCCGGATATGGTGGCCGAGACCTTGGCGGTGCCGGTGGCCGCGGCGACAGAATCGAACGGGTCCTCGTCGTCCACCAGCGCCTGGTAATCGTCGCTGTCGCCGCTCCAGTCGCCGATCCGGTTCAGTGCCACTGCGATACCGATGCCGACGCCGACGCCAGCAGCGCCGCCGCCGACCGCGACGGCCACTGCACCAATGGTGGCAGAGATCGTCGAGGTGCTGTCCGCCTTGAGCGTTGTATCGCCGAACGAGGTAACGCCCGTATCGACAATGGACGCGATGACATCGCCGGTGATGGTGTTGCGCGCAGCGGCGCCGGCGCCGCTGACCGCAACACCGGCGGAAAGCCCGATTCCTACCGCCAGGGACGCCGCATAGGCCTCAGCAGCAATCGTGGCGCTGCGCTTGGCGCTGACCTCGACGTTGCCTGAGGTTGCGTTGAGGCTCGAGGCGTCATCAACCTTTGCGTTGACGTCCGAGTCGATCTCGTTGAGGGCGATGGCAATGCCGAGTGCGACCGACACACCGACCGATCCGATCGACACCGCGACCGCGGCAGCCCCGGTGAGCACGGTTATGGCCGATTTGTCCTCGGCTTCAACGCGGATCGAGCCCGCAGAAATGTCACTGGTGCTGCCGTCAATGATGGCAGCCGTCGCCACACGGATCGCGTTGTGTGCCCCTGCCCCGGCTCCGCCCAGTGCGACTCCGACGGACCCGCCGATGCCGATGGCAATCGCGGCGGCAGCCACGGTGGCGCTGATCGTCTCTTCGGAGAGTGCGCTGACCTTCACCTCTCCCGCGGCGGTGACGTCGCTGCTGGAAATCTTGGCGAGCACGACCGACTGGCCGCCGCCCGACGCTCCAATGATGTTCTCGGCGACCGAGACGCCGAACCCAACGGCGATGCCATTGTTCGGCCCGATCGCGGCGGCGAACGCTGCTGCCACGATCAGCGCCGAGATGCTGGAGGTCTCGGTTGCGGACACTGTGACTGCGCCGCCGGAAGTGACGTTCGAATCGATGATCTGCGACTTCACATCCACGCCGATGTCATTGAACGCCAGCGCGCCGCCGGCGCTGACAGCGACGCTGGAACCGATCGACACCGCGGCGGAGAAGGCGACGGCCGCTGCGGTGGCCGAAATGGTCGAACTGTCGGTGGCAGTGACGCTGGCGCCGCCGGTACTGTTGAGCGCCTTGAGCACCGTGGCATCTTCGAGCTTGGCCTCGACGGTACCCTTGATGTCGTTCAGCGCCAGACCGAGGCCGACCGCGATATCGACCGAGTTGCCGCCGGAGAACGAGGCCGCGACGCTCGCCGCATAGGCCTGGGCGGTGACTTCATTGTCACTGTCGGCACTGACTTCGAGTCCGTCATTGCCGATGGTGAGGGTCGAGTGACCGGCGTTGTCACCGCCATCGACAATGGCACTGGTATCGGCGGCGATGCGGTTCTGCACCGCCGCGCCACCAACGCTGACCTGGGTGGCGTTGCCCACCGAGGCGCCGACGGCAACGGCCGCGGCGGCGACAAAGCCATCGATGCTCGCCTCGGACTTGGCTTCGACCTTGACCTTCTTGCCGGTCACCGTCGCGTTTCTGATACTGGCGTTGGTGGTCAGTGGATCGGCGGCGCCCTTGTCGAGGATGCTGCCGGCATAGCCGATGTAGTTGAAGGCCAGGGCCGCGCCGATGGCGACGCCGGTGGCCGAACTCGAGAAGCTGCCCTGGAACGACACGGCGGCGGCCAATACGGTCGAGGTGATGTGCGCGGCGTTGCCGGCGTGAATCAGCACTGTGCCGGCCGCCGCGGCGACAGCCGAGTCGACGATGGTGGCCGCGACGTTACCGCGAATGGTGTTGAACGAAATGACGCCGCCGCCCGACACGCCGACGGCGCCGCCGCCGGTCACAGCGGCCGAGATTGCGGCGGCAGCCGCCGTGCTGTCGATGGTGGCAGACTGGTCGGCACTGACCGAGACGGAAGCCGCCGTCAGGTCATCGACGTCGTCGATCGAGGCCGTGATGTCGGCGTCGACCACGTTGCGGGACACGACCAGGCTGACGGAAATCCCCTTGGACTGCCCGTTGCCCAGATTGAGCGCCAACGAAATGACGGGCTGGACCACTATGGACGTGATTGTGGCGCTGTTGTCCGCATCGACCGTGACGCCACCCGTGACGTGGATCGTCGCGCTGTCAACGATGGTCGCGGAGGCGATGGCATTCACGCGATTGAGGGCCACGACCAGCCCGACGCTTATGGCATTGCCACCATCGAAACCGGCCCGGATGGTCTGCACGTAGTTGGATATCTGGGCGTCGATCACTTGCGTGGCGTGCGCCTCGACCGTCAGCGCCCCGCTGGCAGTGATGTCCGTCGCATCGATCTTGGCACTGGCACTGAGCGGCGCGGCACCGGAAAGGGTAGAGACCAGATCGGTGCCGACCAGGGCGTCGGCGGTATTGAACAGGAAGTTCTGGCCCTGCACGCCGACCGAGTTGAAGGCAAGCACGATGCCGACCGAGGTCTGCTTCGAGATGGTGTCGGCATCCAGCGTGGCCGTGATGGTGCTGTCATTGGTCGCCGAAACCAGCACATCGACCACCGAATGCACGGTGCTGTCATCGAGCAGCGCCAATGTTGTTCCGACGACGTTGTTGGTCGCGATGACGGCGTTGACGGCAATCGACTTCGACTTGCTGGTGGTCCCGCCCGTGACCTCGACGCGGGCGGTCAGATCGGCTTCGATCGTCCCTGTCTCAGTTGAGGCGATATTGAGATTGCCGGACAGCGTCAGGTCGGCGGAACTGACGCGGGCGATGGAATTGCCCTCGACAAGGTTCAGGATCGCCATGGCGCCGACGCCCGTGGCGCTGCCACCGGCGAGGCTCGGGATGTTGTCGTTGATGAAATCGACGATGGTGTCGACGTCGTAGACGGACCAGTTCGCGTCGGCCGTGATCAGGCCGCCGAGATCGATCGTCGCGTCCGGGCCGGAATAGCGGTAGAGCTTGCCCCGCTCGGCTTCAGTCGCATAGTCGTCGCCGATGAAGACCAGGTCGCCGGACCTGACCAGTTGCGACCCTGACTTGGTGGTGAACTGGTAGTTGTCAAGCAGGGACTTGATGACATTGGCGGCGGCGCTGATGCCGTAGTCGTTCTTGATCTCGGAGAGCGCCAGGATGTTGCCGGACGAGACGATGCTGCCGACATCGTCGGCAGTCACCAGAACATTGTCGGCATCGATGGTTGCGGTGTCTTCTCCGCTGTTGTCGATCGTGGCGTAAGCGCCGCTGGCGACCTTGTTGCTGGCGATGAGGAAACCCAGTGCCTTGCCGTCGGTGCCGGAAATCGAGGTCGACTGCGATGTCGCCTCGTTGCTGACCTCGGCATCGATGCTGGCGGAATTGGTCGAAGTGACCAGCAGGTCGCCGCCGGCGTCGATCGTGCTGTCGGTGACCTTTGCCTCGGTCCGCGCCTCGTTGCGGCCATTGAAGGCTTCGTCGGCCAGCAGGTCGTCTCCAAGGATGGCATCAATGCCGTTGAACAGCACGTTCTGCGGCTGCCAGCCCACCGAGTTGAAGGCCATCGTCACGCCGACGGTGTTGCCGCCGCTGGTATAGGCGGTGCTCAGCGTCGTCGCCTCGATCGAGGAAGTGTTGTCGGCCGTGACCGCGACACTGCCGGTGGTCTCGACATGGGAGAGGCTGATCTCGGCAACGGCGCTCGATTGCACCAGGTTGGTGGCGATGGTGCCGTTGATGGCGATAAGGACGTCTTCCACTTCCTTGCCGTCCGGAGGCGGCGGCGGACTAAAGGCCTTGGAATCGATCGAACTGCCGCCATTGGCAGTTACCGCGCTGTCGGCGGTCGCCGAGATGCTGGCTTCCTCCGACGCCGCCACGGAAACCCCACCGGCACCTCCATCCACTTCCGAACCGGATATCTTGGCGCTGGCGCCGCCGCGCACGTCGTTGAGCACGACCAACGCGCCAACAGCCTTCGATGGCGAGGTGCTGAGGTTCAACCCCTGCTCGGTGATCGAGGAGATGGGGTCGGCCTTCCAGTAGTTAGTGTCGTCGAAGTTGGTGGTCAGCAGGTCCGTCTGGATGCCGCTCGCGGCGGTGCCCATGTAGGTGTAGACCTTGCCGGCAGCGCCGCCGATCAGTTGCCAGAGGGAATCGTCCTCGAAGTCCTCGGTTTCGACGTCGGCGATGACGTAGTCGCCGGTCCCGACATAAAGATACTTCGGCCCGCTGTCCTCATCTGGGCCTGGCGGCAACTGGATGATGTCGCCTTCGACGATGGCGACGTCCTGCGGATCCAATCCGCGAGACGCGTCGACGCTGGCAGCCGCGTAACCGTTGTCGAGACGAACGCGATCGCCAAAGACGAGATTGACGGTCTTGTCGCCGTTCTGATCCGGTACGGTATCGTAGTCGGCATTCAGGATGTCGTTGACGGTCTCCTGGATCACCGCGAGGCCGGCGTCGTTGGTCACGGAGGACTCGGCGACCAGCTTGACGTTGGAGTAGATCATGCTGGCATCAGTGGCCATCACGGCGACACCGTCCGCCACGATGTCATTGAGCGCAGCCGCAGAGTTTTCGTCGATGGCGGCAACCGCCTTGCCGCTGACCTTGTTGCCGGAGATCAGGATGCCGTAGGAGGCGCCAGATGCGCCATAGAGCGCGGCGGTGACCGTGTTCGCGGTGTTGGAAACGGTCGAGTTGACCTGTGCGATATTGTCGGCGGTCACCGACAGGCTGCCATCGGCGGCAACGGTGCTATTGGTCACCGTTGCGGTCGCGTCCGCGCCGACATCCCCACCGAAGCCATCGTCGGCAATATAGTTGGCGCCGATGATGGTATCGACGGCGTTGAACAGGAAGTTCTGCGCGTCCCAGCCGACCGAGTTGAAGGCCAGCGTGATGCCATAGGCGGTGGCACCGGAGACGCCGGAGGAATAGAGGCGTGCATCGACCCGCGCGTCGTTGGTCGCGCTGACCTCGACGTCGCCGCCGCTGGTGATCGCGGCATGGTCGACCAGCGCAATGGCCTTGCCGAGCACGACATTCGTCGCGATCTGGCCATTGAAGCTCACCACGTCGCCGGAACCATCGATCCCGCTGCCGCCGCTGGCATCAACGGTGCTCGCGAGGCGGCTGGAGATGGCGGCCGTGTCGAAGGCCGCAACCAGCACGTCGCCATCCACGTCGATGGTCGCATGCTCTATGCTGGCCGAAGCGTCGCCGCGCACATCGTTGAAGGTGATCGCAAGGCCGATCGAACGCGCGTTGGTGGTGAAGAGGTTGCCGAAACTGGGGAAGAACAGGTCCTCGAAGTCGGAGGTCTGCAGCTGGAGCCAGAGATTGGGGTTGGTGTAGTTCACTCCGGCAAGATTGACGGGGCCGAGGTCGGCGGTGCCGACATAACGGTAGAGAACGCCGGCCTTGCCGTTGGCCAGGTCACTGGCGGAGATCTCGACCCAGAGCGGATCACCCAGAGCATCCAGGTCGCCCAGATCGATCTCGGAATATGCGGTGAGCTGGTATTTCGGCAACTCGTCAGGATCGTCCGGAGGCGAGGACGGACCGTTGTAGCGGTAGTACTTGCCGTCGGCGCCCTTGATCAGATCGCCGCGAACGATATCGATCGGGTCATTCGGCTGATGCGGGTCGGCCATGTCGAGTTCGGCCGATGCGGCAGTCAGGCTGATCCGGACGACATCGCCCTGCTTGACCGTTCTGACGCCCGATTGGGTTGTGTAGTCGTATCCCGTCAGGCCCAGTCGGTCGGCGGCGTTGCCGAGCAGTTGCTGGACAGCATCGATCGTGTTTTCGGGAACGGTAGTCGAGACCACCGAGATGTCGGCCGACAACCAGCTGTCATTGGTGGCGGAGACTTCCAGGCTGCCTCCGGCTTCGACATGGCGCGCCGGCTGGCCCGAATTGTCGACATAGGCCTCGGCACTGCCATTGACCTTGTTGCTGGCGAGAATGACCGCGGCCGATTTGCCTTCGGCGGCGAACTCGCTCGCAACGGCGAAATCGTTCTCCCATTCCATCGCCGCCTCGGCGCCATTGGTGGCGTCGATCGAGACGGTGTTGAGGGCAGTAATCGCTATGTCGCCCTCAACGTCGATACGGGAATCGGTGATGTAGGCTCTGGTGTTGACGCCAACATCGGCCTGGAGCACGGCATCGGTAACCTGATCGGTACCGATCAGAGTCTCGACCGCATCGAAGAGCAGATTGAGCGGCTTGTAGCCCACGGCGTTGAAGGCGAGGACGACGACATTGACGCTGCCCGAGCCGCCGGCCTGGCTCAGCGCCACTGCCTCGATGCCGGACGTACTCTCGGCCGAGACGGTGAGACCACCTGTGTCGGACGTGACCACGCTGTCATGGATGAACGCGTCTGCCCCGCCCTGGATATTGTTGGTGACCGAGATGACGCCCGTGCCATCCCAGGTATCGATGGTGCTGGTATCGGCGGCGCGGATGGTGCCGGTCTGCAGCGCAGTGACGCCGATGTCGCCGTCCGCCGTCACTTCGGCTCCAGAGATCTCCGCCGAGACGACGCTGTTGATGGTGTTGCGATCAAAGATGCCCGAGGTGGCCGTGGCATTGCCCATGACCTGCTTGGCGGTCATGCCGATGGCCAGCAACCCGGCCTTGATGATCATCGGGGGAATCAGGCTGTCGGTGGTCAGCCGCTTCCACAGGCCGAGGTCCGTGTAGTTCGCAGTGCCCAGATTGACCGCATCGCCAGGCACGGAGCCATCCGGCCCCATCCACTGGTAGACGACCAGCGGGTTATCGTCGTCCTCGAGCGCGGGGACCCGCACCTTGTCGCCGAACTTCAGCAGCGCGTTCCCGGAGGAACTGGTGAAGTCGTAGTCGTTGATGACGTTGCCGATGATCTTGTCGGCAATGTTGACGCCATTGGTGTTGTCCAGTTCCGACGAGACGCCCAGACCCGTCGTAGCTTCGATGGCGGCATCATTCTGCGCGGCCACCGACACGGTATCGGCGTCGATCGAACCGCCAGAGACCTTGGCGGTGGCGGCGCTGCTGATCTTGTTGCCGGAGATGACGGCGGCATAGACGCCGGTCTCGCCATCGAACAGCGCCGTGATCGAACCCGAGGCCTCGTTGTCGATGGTCGAGGTGATGACGGAGGTGTTGAGGGCCGACAGCCCGACCGCGCCGCCGGCAATGACGTCGCTGTCGGTGATCGAAGCCTCGACCGTGAAGGGATTCTCGTGCCGCAACGAGATATCGCTCTCGCCGGCAGGTTCGGCAACGTTGTCGACGATGTCGCCGAGCAAGGTCTCAAGCGTGTTGAACAGCAGGTTGCCCCGCTCCCAACCGATGGTGTTGTTGGCGATCTGGAACGCGGCGGCACCGCCGCCGCTGGCCGTGGCGGTGGTGTTGCTCTCGGCGACGATGCGTGCGTCGTTGAGCGCCCCCAAGACGACATCGCCATCGACATTGACGGTGCTGTCGATGATCCTGGCCGAAGTCTCGCCTTGGATCAGATTGGTAGCGATGATGGCGCTGCGCGCGCCGGTGCTCTCGCCGCTGGTGACGAATGTCAGGAAGGCCATGAACTTGCCGGTGAAGGCCTTCTTGAGCAGCGTATCCTGATTGAACGGGCCACCGCCCTGCGCCTCGTTGTAGACGTCCGAGAGCGCGCCGATATAGGCAGTCGAATCCGCAGTGACGATCAGGGAGTCCGCGGTGATGTCCGCGTCCCGGATCAGTGCTTCCGCGCCGCCCCGGACGTCGTTGAAGACCAGCGACATGCCCATTGCCGCGCCGCTCGACGAGCGCAGGTTGGTGCCCTCGAGCACGGCCGTGTAGTCGAGTTCGGCCTTCCAGAAGTTGACGTCGCCGAAATCCTGTGTGCTCAAATCGACCGGACCGGCCAGCGTGGGGCCCATGTAGGTGTAGACGCTGCCCGGCGTGCCGAGGATTTCGTCCCAGTCCGCGTCCACGGCGAAGACCGTGTTGGCAGCCTGCTTGTCGAAGTCGATGGTCCGCAGGCCCGCGCCAACGTACTTGTAGAGCTTGCCGGTCTCTCCGCCGCGCGCCAGAAGCACGATGTCGCCGGTGTTGACAGTGATGATATCGCTCTTGCCGGCCGTCTGTACGTCATAGTCGAGCCCGACCTTGGCCCCGAAAGCGAGGCCGTCCGGCGCGCCCTGGGTGAGCCGGACGTCGGCCTCCATGTTCTCGAACTCGCGCGCCACGGCATGCAGCCCGCCATCGCTGGCGGCGACCGCGCTCGAGGTGATCTTGACGTTGGACTGGATGGTCTGTTCGTCCGAGGCGGATACCTCTACCGCTCCCACCGCCGTCAGCTTCTTGGGAGCGTCCGACGTCCCGCCGTCGATGGTGGCGACGGCCGATCGGCTCATCTGGTTACTGGACAGTACGGCGCTGACAGCCTTGGCGCTGATGCCGATCGTGCCGGTCGCGTTGACCCGGCTCACATTGGATACAGTGGTATTGGCGAGGCCTCGAGCAGTCGCCGAGACGAGGACTGCCCCACCGACGACGAGAGTCGTGTCGTCGATGCTTGCGGTAATGTCGGCCGGATGTTCGTCGGTCCAGAAATCCGTGCCGAGCAGGGCGTCGAAGGTGGCAGCGGCGATATTGGTGACGGTGAACCCGACAATGTTGAGCGCGGCGAGACCGCTCACCGCAGTGGCCGAGCCCAGGCCGATCGGCGACCCTACGCCACGGCCGTCGATGTTGAGGAAGATGGTGGCGTCGAGCGCACTGTCGTCCGTCGCCGTGACGACCAGATCGGAGGCCACTCCAAGCGTATCGATGCTGCCGCCGGAGATCATGGCGGACGTCCCGCCATTCAGCACGTTGGCCACAAGAATACCGGCCGCGACGGTCGGTCCATCGACGACCACGCCCTCGTCGGGCGGCGTGTCGCCAGCGGGGGGGATGCTGTTGGCATAGGCTGTGAGACGGATTTCGTTGCCGGCGGTAACCGACACCGTGCCATCGCTCTCCACGCCGGTCAGCGACAGGGTCGCGCCAATGCTGCGGTTGACGTCGTTGATGGCAGTGGCGCGGGCAATCTGGTAGCCGGGCGAGTTGGCGTTCGGTTCGCCATCGTGATTGGGAGCGAACGGCAAGGCGTAGGCGGTGAACGCCGAAGCGTCCGACGCACCTACCGCCAGTCCGCCGGTGCCGACATCGATGGTGCTGCGATCGATCCCCGCGGCGGTGCTGCCGGTGGCGGTGTTCTTCGCCTCGAGGCTGACCGCCCGATAGATGGTATTGGACTCGGCCTCGACACTGAGCTCGTTGGCGAGGACGGTGACGCCTCGAATCTGGGCTGTAGCGGTCTCGCTGAGCGTGTTGCCGGCCGAGCCGACGGCGGAGGACAATATCTCGTTGCCGACCCTGCCATAGTTGCGGGCCAGCAGCTTGACCGAGCCATCGGCATCAATGGCGGTCGGATGGGCGGCGTTGACCGTCCCTGCCCCGCTGGCCCCAACCAGGACCTGGGTCGTGCGGCTCACCGACAGGTTCGAATCGAGGGCCGAGAACACCGCGATATTGGCGATCCCGCCAAGCAGCGGCAGGCTCTCGTCGGTAACGAGGCGGACCTCAACCCGGCTGAGATCCTCGGCCGCCAGCAAGATGCTGCCGCTGCCGCCGTTCTGAACCAGGTCGACGTCGTCGTCGACGGTCACGGTGGTGGTGTTGACCGCCGTGATGTTGGACTGCATCCGGGACGTGTCGAAGCTGACGATATTCTTGGCAGCGGTGAACAGGTCTTCGGAACTGATGCTGCCCTTGGAAAGCCCGTCATAGAGCGTCTGCAGATCCGGCAGCCCGGACGTGTTCACGTCGGCGTCGAACAAGCCCAGGATCGCCGGCAGCGCCACCTTGGTGAGGGCGATGTCGACGTCGACCGCGGTCGTCGCCTTGACGGTGATGGCACCGCCTGTGATCGCTCCAGTCGAAGCGATGGAGATCGTCGACGAGGTGGTCGGCGAGACACTCAGATTGCGCAGCGCCGCGTTGGCGTCACCGCGCATGGTCATGCGGTTGACCGCGAGCGTGTTGAGATTGACTGCACCGACCGACGTCAGCGATCCAGCGAGCGAAATGCTGGCGGTTGCCGTCGGAGCAACGGTGACGCTACTGGCGGAGCCGAGAACCGGGGTGTCCGAGAAGGCCAGCCCCTTGATGTGGATCGACCCTGCCGAGATCGCACCCGACGTCCCGATCTCGACCGATTCGGCGCTCAGGCCGAGCGAGCCGGTCATGTTCAGCGCCGCATTGGCCACGATCTTGTCGCCGCCATCCACCATCAAGGAGAACGACGCATGCGAGGGCAGTGAGGCAACCGTGGTTATGCCGCTGGCGGGGCCCAGATACAGCCAGACAGGAGTGTTGGCGGCGGTATCGTAGTTGGTGGCATTGATGACCACCCGCAGGTTACCCCCGGAGGCCTGGATGGCAACGTTCTGGCCGGCCGCTTCTGCCGAGCGGTTGACCACCTGAACACCGGCGCCGACGGTGAACGGCTCCATGTTCTCGAAGGCATATTGACTGCCGTTGGAGAGCGTCACCTGTCCCGAGCCGCCGGCTCCGAGCGAGGCCGTGGACGCACTCAGCCCTCCCGAATACGCGACTGTGTCGGTTCCGCCCAGTCCGCCATCGATGACGCCGGAGACGCCGCCGCTCGCCCCGATGGTGAAGGTGTCGTTGTTGCCGTGCCCACCGCGCAGGTTCTCCACATTGGAGAAGCTGAGGGTTCCGACAGCGCCCGAGTTCAGTCCGCCGACCGTCCAGGTCGTTGCGGAAGACGAGTCGAACACGACGCGATCGGCTCCGTCGCCGCCATCGAAGGAGATGGTCGGCAGGGCAACGGCACCGAACGAGTCGACATCGACGGTCAGCGTGTCGTTGCCGGCATTGCCGGCAATGGCAATTGACGTAATGGTGTCGGCGTCGCCGAAGGCCAGCACCCGCCCACCGTCGGTCTGATCGATGATCTGAACGCGTTTGACTGTGACCGTCTCGGTCTCGGTGCGCACGATATCGTCGAGCAGGCGCACCAGCAGTTGGTGTTCGGCCTCCGGCAGGTCGGTGCCGAGGCTCACGTTGAGATCGGCATTGAGCAGCAGGCGCGGCTCGAGTGGATCGAAGATCAGCCGGACCCGGTCCTCAAGTTCGCGCCGGGTGCGTGAGCCGCGGGACAATCGCGCCAACTGCCGGCGCAGGGTCGAGACGAGCTTTTCGCGCCTCGGCGAAGCGGGCGGCCCAAAGATGCCCTCGGACTTGAACGGATAAGCCACTTTCACCCCCTACCGGCGCTCCCGCAGGTGCGCCCGGTCTCTCAACAGAAAGTCCTGGAACGGCTGACACGGTCCACCGGGCAAGGCCCGGCGGCAGTTGCGCTTGGCGTTGGCCTAGGCCGCAGTCTCCTGAACGGCCGCCGACGACTCCGCTATCGCCGGGCTTATCCTCTCCGCTGTCGCCTGCAGGTTTCGCAGCGACTGAAGATGAAGGTAGATGAGTTCGAGATCGTCGGCGGCAGACAATGCCGCAAGTTGATCTCCGGAGAGAGCCTTGAGCTTGTCCCGGCTCACCGCCTCGAAGCCCGACAGGGTCAGGACCTGACCCGAGCGGAGAGTGAACTGGGCCTGCATCGGTTCCAGAAGCGATAACTCACGCAGCCGCTCGGTGAGGGCGCGGGTCCGCTGGAACTGCACCTGGTAGGCCTGCAGGAAACTCAGGACACCCTGCAGGTACTGGGTCTGGTTGCCATCGACATCGAACAGGCGTTCGCCGCGACCGTTCTCATTGACGCCCTCAAACGCCTCGTCGACGCAGAGCGTGAAGCTCTGTCCGTCGGGGCTGGACGAAAACACGAACGGGTAGCGGCGCAGAAAGGCGGGAATGTACCTTCCCAGCCAGTGGCCCTCGGCGTCGACCAGCAGGTTCTCTCCATCCCGGATGCCAAGCAGCACTGCCGGTACCACCTCCCCCCCCTGCCCGGCGAAGACGATGGTCAGATCGCTGGCCACCTGGGCGAACTCGGCGGCCATCAGCGGCACCGAGTTGACGGTCGCCGCGAACCCGAAACTCGCACCTGCCTTGACGGAAAGATTGCCGTGCCTCTGGCGGGTCACGGGCACGGCGTTGTCATAGATCAAGAGTTGCTTCGACATTCATCCCCCTGGGGCGTCCACGAGGCGCAAGCCTCCCCCGGTGGGTGGCGGATTCCGCACCCATTACCAAGTCGTAGACGGCCTTTCGGCAATGATCAATGCGTATTGGTGTACTATGCCTAAGGGAACGAAGTCATTCCGGGCACAGGACAATTGCCCGCACTGATGCGAAGCGGAAGGGTCAGTCTCCCGCCCGCGGCGAACATGACAATGTCAAGACGTGGGCGCCAAAATCCGCCCGTCCGCGAGGATCGGCTGCAACACGTCTTTGTGATCGCCGAAGCGCTCAACGTAGGCCGAGGTGAGCCCCAGGCATTGCTTGGAGCGGCACTGCTGGCGATGGGGACACTGGTAGAAGCCGTTCCGATCGAACTCGACCCAGAAGTCGGTATCAATCACGAGTTGTGGCTGGCCATTCTCCAGTCGATGCGCGTCCCTGCCCAGCAGGCACTCCGGAACGTTCTTGATCTCCACCGCGATGCCTCGGTCGTCGGCGCGACGGCAGGCCTCGGCGAGGTAAGGAACGATTCGCCGGTAGTCGGCCAGCAGGGCCTTGTCGTCGTGTTCGGTCATCGGGAAGTAGTGCCAGAACTCCATCTGGGTGAGCGCCCCGACCGGCGTGAGTGCATCGACGACTGCAGGCAGCAGCCGATAGCTGCGCTCGGTCACGACCGTATTGGTGATCACAGCGGTGCCTGGAATGTCGGAGAGAATCTCGAGCCCGCGCATCATCTTGGCGAAGGAGTTGGGAATGCAGGTTATCTCGTCGTGGGTGGCAGCGTCGGCGCCGGCAACGGAGACGAAGAACTCATCCACCCCGGCATCGACCAGTTCCTGAGCATAACTGCCCCGGGCGAGGTGCATGCCATGCGTCTGGATGCGGACATGTTCGAATCCGGCGGCACGCGCCTTGCGCGCCAGTTCGGGGAGATCGCGGCGGAGGGTGATCTCGGAGCCGGTGAGGATGAGACCGGCCCAACGGCGCTCGCTGCGATTGATGGCCAGCACGCCCTCGAACTGCTCGTCCGAGACCGGGGTCAGCCGGTCCATCGTTCCCTCGATCATGCAGTGGACGCAGCGCAGGTTGCAGCGAAACTCCATGGTGAGCGAGACGTAGCGGCTGTGGTCGTACCGTCCCATGCAGTCTCCTTTCGCCACACGGATGGTGCGGCAGACGTTTCCCGCTAGCTTAGGCCTGCCCTCACCAAAACCAAGGGAATTGTCACGGCATGGCCGCCTCGTTGGCCATGGCCCCGAAGTACACGGTCGCAAACGCTTCGCCGCCGCGCCCACGACCTGCCGAGATGTGTCCCAGGACGGGATCACCGAACCTTCTCAGGCCTGCCACGAGGTCCGGCTCCGGTATGCCAAATCCCGCTGCCAGCCGATGCAGCGCCGCACCGTGTTCGGCAAGCCGGGTGCCCGCACCATAAATGTTGACATCGATCGATCTTCGAGAGGTCCCCAGATCGACGACCTCCATGGTGGGGAAACCGTAGTCGGGGGCCGTCGGCGCTGCCCCAGCGAGCACGGATTCGAGGAAGTCGAACGGCACTGCGCCCACATCAAGTGCACGGGCGACCTCACGGATCGACGATGTGTCCCGCGCTGTCGGCAAGTCGCGATAGACCGAGAAGGTAGCGCGGTTGCCGGGAAGCCATTTGGCCGCGAAGAACACCGTGTCCTGCGGCAACCCCGGCGGAGCGGCCACCCCGATGCGGAACTCGAGATAGAGCTTGAATGCGAAGGCCCGATCCCGTTCGGCCCCGAAGTGAACCGTTTCGGCGTGGTCGACCATGTCCACGAGCGGCTCTGTGTCCTCGGGTGGCAGGCCAAGCTGCCGGGCGATCGACCGGAGACGCGCCCTGCGGTCGGGATCCAGGCTCCTTGCGACCAGGCTCATCAGCATCCGCTCGGCGATCAGCCGCCCCGGCGAGATCTTCACCGAGCGCTCCTCGATGAATGGGAAAGACAGGGTCGCGACAGCTCGCCTGAGTTCATCCTCGCCGAGACCTTGTGGAAGCATCGGTCAGTCCTCCGAGGTCGCCATCCCGCCGTCAGTGTAGCCGAAAGCGGCAATCCGGCCACCAGCATCACGAACCGGCGCAGCACATGTCGAAGTGGCCAACGCCCGTTCGTCTATGCTGGGTTGCAGATGAAGGAGCAGGGGATGCGCATGCGCTATGGGTGGGTGGTCGTGGCGGCCGGAGCGGTCATCACCTGCGTGGCGATGGGGGCGATGTTCGCGCTACCGGTCTACCTGCAGCCGATTGCCGAGGAGACCGGATGGACCCGGGCCGGCATCTCCGGGGCGATGACGGTGGGCTTCATCGTCATGGGTGTCGCCGGCTTCGGCTGGGGAACGCTCAGCGATCGGATAGGGGCACGGCCGGTGGTGCTGATGGCCTCGGTGCTGCTGGTGGCGGGTCTGGTGCTGGCAAGCCGGGCAACAGACCTGATCGTCTTCCAGCTCGCCTATGGCGGACTGGTCGGCGCCTCCGGCGGAGCGTTCTTTGCTCCGATCATGGCTGCGACGGTGGGCTGGTTCGACAGGCATCGCAGCCTCGCGGTGTCGCTCGTGTCGGTCGGCGGCGGGGTGGCGCCGATGGTGATCACCCCGTTCGCGAGCCTGCTGATCGAGACCCATGGCTGGCGGCTGGCGATGCTGAGCATTGCGCTTGGGGCACTGGCGGTTCTGGTGCCGGCCGCCCTCTTCATCCGGAGGGCTCCGACACTGCCCGAGGCCGCGCCCGGGCCGGCTCCATCCACTAGCTCGCCGGTCTCCAGCGGGCGATCCGCCGCGGCGGCGGCATTGAGGACACCGCAGTTCATCGTGCTGGCGGCAACGTTCTTCCTGTGCTGTGCGGCGCATTCCGGACCGATTTTCCACACGGTCAGCTACGCGATGATCTGTGGGGCCTCTGCCCTCGCTGCCGCGAGCATCTACAGTGTCGAGGGCGTTGCGGGACTTCTCGGCCGGCTGGTGTTCGGCATCACCGCCGATCGGCTCGGGGTGCGACCGGTGCTGGTCGCGGGACTGGCGCTGCAGGCAGTCGGCATCTTCGTCTACATTTACGTGACCGACCTCAGCGGGTTCTACCTGCTCGCGACAATCCTCGGCATGGCCTATGGTGGGGTGATGCCGCTCTATGCCGTGCTGGCGCGCGACTATTTTGGACCCAGGGTGATGGGCACCGTGCTGGGCGCGGCAACCATGACCTCCAGCATTGGCATGGCGTTCGGGCCGGTGGGTGGCGGATGGCTGTACGACACCTTCGGCACCTACCACTGGCTCTACATCGCATCGGCGACCGTGGGGCTCGCCGCAGCAACCATGGCGCTGGCCTTCCCGCCACCCAGGCAGGAAACCGAGTTCGGACCGAGGGCGCAGCGGCTCGCTTAGGCCTGTGCTTAAGCTATTGACATCCTGCCGCTGCGGATTTAGTTAATATTATGCTTAACAAACCAGAGCCGCTCGATCGGATGTTCCAGGCGCTCGCCGATCAAACGCGACGGCAGATGCTCGACCGGCTCAGCCGCGGCCCTGCTTCGGTCAGCGAGTTGGCCGAGCCGTTCAGGATGTCGCTGCCGGCTATTGTCCAGCATCTGAAGGTGCTGGAGGAGAGCGGGCTGGTGCGGACCGAGAAGGTCGGGCGCGTGAGAACCTGCACGATGGACCCGGTGTCATTGGGCATGGTTGAGACATGGATCAATGATCGTCGCATCGGCTGGGAGGGGCGCCTCGACCGGCTGGGAGCCTTCCTCGACGCACTGCCGGCAGCCGACGACCAGCCGCGCTGAAGACCTGAACTCATCCCGAACACCGGGCTGGCAGGCGCGACTGACACAGACAAACGAGAAAGACGCGAATGATGGAACGCTCGATCGTCCATGGTACCTTCACGGTGGACCGCACCTACGCTCACCCGATCGGCAAGGTGTTCTCCGCATGGTCGAACCCCGAGTTCAAGCGGCAGTGGTTCGGCTCCCCCGACCCTGCGAACCCATCCGGCATCTTCGAGTTCCGCGAGGGCGGGCGGGAGTACAATGCAGACAAGATGGGGAACGACGCCTTCACGTTCGATGTCCGCTACCACGACATCGTGCCTGACAACCGCATCATCTACACCTACGAGATGACGATGAATGCCAGGCGCATATCGGTTTCGGTGGCGACCATCTCGTTCACGGCCACGCCAGCCGGCACCCGCATGGTGGTGCGGGAGGACGGAGCGTATCTCGACGGGCTCGACAACCCGAGGCAGCGCGAGGACGGCACGAACTACCTGATGGACCAGTTGGGAGCGTGGCTGGACAGGCCCTGACGGGTCTCAGCCGGCGACGCGACGCGGCACGAACGGACGTGTGCCGTCTGCACTGTCATGCAGGCTCGACCAGATCACCCAGTATTTGCCCTCCTGGTCGGGCACCAGCACCTGGCACTCGCGACCCGAATTCGACTCGAACCGGGCCAGGGTTCGCGCCTCGAGCGCAGCATTCTCGCGCGACACGTAAGGGCCGTGCGACCTGCCCTCGAAGTCGACCCACCAGTTGTCCTGGCTGCGGATAACGAGATAGAGCGCCTTGGCCATGGGGCGGTCACTCCGTTCCTGATACGCAAGGCTACACCGATTCCGGACACGCCGAATACGCGGCGATCCAGTGTGGCATAGCATCATGCTGGCATGCGAGTGCTCGCAGCGTCGCAGTTTCGATCACTATTTCGGTCGAATTGATCCGGATCGCCCTCAGCGCCGTAAGAGGCATCGACAGCGTGGAGCCGCCGATGTACGCGACAATCATGACAGAAGCGAAGTCCACGACAGGCGCGATGCCGGAGCGCGCGGAGCCAGCGGAACTCATTCGTCGCGTGGCCGAACGCCGCGACAAGGCGGCGCTCTCCGCCCTGTTCGTGCAGTTCGCGCCGCGCATCAAGTCCATGATGCTCCGTCTCGGTGTGGACGCTGCGCACGCCGAGGATCTGGCCCAGGAGGCCATGCTCTCGGTGTGGCGCAAGGCTCACTTCTATTCGCCTGACAAAGGCGCCGCGAGCACATGGATCTTCACCATTGCGCGCAATCTCAGGATCGATGCGGCACGTCGGCAATCGAACCGGCCGTATGTCGACCTCGAAGGCATCGAGGTTGAGAGCGAAGCGCCGCATGGCCACGCCCTGCTCGAGCAGAGCCAGATCGTGGCTCGCGTCAGCAAGGCGCTGGAAGTGCTGCCCGAAGAGCAGCGCGAGGTGGTGCGGCTGAGCTTCATCAAGGAAATGTCGCAATCCGAAATCGCCCAGCGGGTCGGTATTCCGCTCGGCACCGTGAAATCCCGGCTGCGCCTTGCGTATGACAGGCTGCGGCCTCTGCTGGAGGACCTACATTGACGATCGCCTTCCACCCCGACATCGCGACGCTGATGGCGTTCTCGGCGGGCACGCTGGAGGAACCCTACACGGTTGTCGTCGCGACCCACCTGGCCATGTGCGAGGCCTGCAGGGAGCAGGTGAAGCGGACCGACCTCATCGGTGGCGCCCTGCTCGCTTCAGAACCCGAGGCAGAGATGGTGCCGGGCGCGCTCGACCGGCTCCTCGCAGCAGCAGATTCCGACGACGTGGCTCAGCCCATCATTGTCCCCGACACCGGCGTTCCGGCACCAATCGCCCACTACCTGCCGCGCGGCCTTGACGGCGTCAGATGGCGCTGGTCCGGCCCGGGCGTGGCCGTCGCTGACCTGCCCAGCAGCAGTGCAGCGAAGGGACGCCTGATGCTGCTCAGGGTGGAAGCCGGCCGCAAGGTGCCCGAGCACGGCCATGGCGGCCAGGAACTCACCTTGATCCTGCAGGGGGCGTATCGGGATCGCTTCGGACGCTTCGGCGCCGGTGATATCGCCGACCACGACGAGGACGTGGAGCATCAGCCGATCGCCGAGCCAGGCGAGGACTGCATCTGCCTCGTTGCGGTGGACGCCAAGCTGAGCTTCCGCAGTCGACTGGTCAGGACGCTGCAACCGCTCTTCGGCCTATGAGCCAACGGCGCACGGCCTGGATAGTTGGCGGTGGTTCCGGCATAGGCGCCGAAATGGCCAGGCTGCTGGCGGCGCGGGGCTGGACGGTCGCGATCTCCGGCCGGCGTGTTGACCGCCTCGATGAGGTAGCGCGGAGCTCGGATCATATCCGCCCCTACCCCCTTGACGTCACCGATCCGGTTGCCGTGCAACGGGTGCTTGGCCAGCTAGCGCTGGAGCTCGGGCATATCGAGCTGTTCGTTTTCGGCGCGGCCACCTGGCAACCCCTATCGGTGGGCGATTACGATTTCGACCAGTTCCAGCGGCTGGTGAACACCAACCTGATGGGTTTCGTGCGGCTGGCAAACCCTGTTGTCGCCCAGATGGCGGCGCAAGGGGGCGGCCAACTGGCCGTGATCGCCTCGGTGGCAGGCTATTTCGGTCTGCCGCGCGCCGCTGCCTACAATGCCACCAAGGGCGCGCTGATCAACCTGCTGCAGACGATGCGTACCGAACTCGAGCCGCAGCAGATCAAGGTCCGGATGATCGCTCCCGGCTTCTTCAAGTCGGAGCTGACCGCAAAGAACGACTTCCCTATGCCATTCCTTATGGAAACGGACGCGGCAGCGCGGCGAGCTGTGGACGGCCTGCTGAACTCCGACAGGTTCGAGATCGCATTTCCGCGACGGCTGGTCTGGCCGCTGAAGCTGATGCGGATGCTGCCGTACCCGCTGTTCTTCGCGATCACGCGAAAGATGATGCCGAAGCGGTAGCCTTCAGCGCTTTCGTCGGTCACAATGGTCGCCCTGTTCGCGGAGGCTGCGCGTGCCGAAGCTCAAGGTGATATTTGACACGGACCCCGGCATCGACGACGCGATGGCGTTGTTGTTGCTGGCGCGCCACCCACGGGTTGAACTGCTGGGCATCACGACGGTCTTCGGCAATGCCGAGATCGACGTCGTCTCGCGCAACGCACTTCACCTGGTGCAGCGATTCCGTCTGGCGGTGCCGGTGGCGCGCGGTGCGGCGGGCCCACTGGTGGGCGAAGCCGGCCCGCCGCCGACCTTCGTACATGGTACGAACGGACTCGGTGACATCCCCCTGCCCCCCGTGCAGGGCAATCTTGACCCGCGCCCGGCGCACCGGCTGATCATCGATCTGGTGTACGCCGATCCCGGCGCGATCACCATCATCGCAGTGGGCCGAATGACCAACCTGGCGCTGGCCCTCGCCGAAGCCCCAGATATCGTCGACAAGGTCGCGCGCGTGGTGGTCATGGGCGGCGCCTTCGGTCACCATCGACACACCGGCAATGTCTCTCCGGTGGCCGAGGCCAATATCTGGGGAGACCCCCACGCGGCCGACATCGTCTTCGGCGCCGACTGGCCGGTCACCATCGTCCCGCTCGACGTCTCGCAGGAGACTCAGATGTCGGACCGCTATCTCGCCGATCTGGCCGAAGTGGCGGGCGACGACGGGCGTTTCGTGCGCGATGTATCAGCCTACTATCAGGAGTTCCATCGCCAGAGTGCCGGCATGGACGGCTTCTACGTCCATGACTCGAGCGCTGTCGCCTACGCCCTGCACCCCGAGTTCTATCGGACCGAAACCGGCGCCATCCGCGTCGCTACGGATGGAATAGCCGCGGGCCAGACCATCATCAAGCCTGACAGCAAGCGCTTTCCCCCCGGCCCCTGGGATGGGCGGCCAAGCCAGACCATCTGCACGGAGGTCAATGCAGCGGCCGTGCTGGACCTGTATCGGAGGACGCTGCTGGGACACGGCAACTGAATGCACCCGCCCTGAGCCACCTGGTCAGCCGGGCTTGCGGTACTGATAGATGCCCACGTCGATCGAGCCTTCGGCAAAGCCGGCCTCGCAATAGGCGAGGTAATAGATCCACTTGCGGCGGAACTCCTCGGTGTAGCCGAGCTTCTTGATCTCCGACCAGCGCTCGAGGAAGCGCTCCCGCCATAGCGCCAGCGTCCGCGCGTACGAGAGACGGAACGTCTCGACGTTCTCGAGCACCAGGCCAACCTTGTCGCCCTGTTCCTGCATGGCGGTCTTGGTCATCAGCATGCCGCCCGGAAAGATGAAGCGCTGGATGAAGTCGGGACGGGAGCGGTAGTCCTCGAAATCCCCCTCGCCGATGGTGATCGCCTGGATGGCCGCAGTTCCGCCCGGCTTGAGCCGATCATGCACAGTCCTGAAGTAGCTGGGCCAATGCTCCTCACCCACCGCTTCGATCATCTCGATCGAGGCGACGTGATCGAACTGTCCCTTGGTATCGCGATAGTCCTCAAGATGCAGGGTGGCGTGGTTGTCGAGGTTCTGGCGCCGCAGACGATCCAGGGCAAACCTCAGCTGCTCGACGGACAGAGTGATGCCGTAGACAACGGCATTGAAGTCGCGCGCCACCGTCTCCGCGAAGCCGCCCCAGCCGCAGCCGATCTCGAGGACGCTCTCCCCCTCGCGGACACCCGCCATCTCGGCGACCTTGCGGTACTTGGCGTGCTGCGCCTCCTCCAACGTCTCGTTGCCGGTGACGTAGTACGCGGAGGAGTAGGTCATGGAAGGGTCGAGCCATTCGGCGTAGAAGTCGTTACCGAGGTCGTAGTGCTCGGAGATGTTCTTCTTCGAACCTTCCTTGGAGTTGTGTCGGCTCAAGTGATAGGCGATGTCCTGCGCGGCGCGGCCGTACCAGGAGCTCTCTGCGCTGTCGAGCACCTCGCGGTTCTGCAGGAAATAGCGAAAAAGTGTGGTGAGGTCCTCGATCTCGACATCGCCGTCGATGTAGGACTGGGCAAAACCCACGGTGCCGCGCCGGAGAGTCTTGGGCAGCACGCTGAAGTTCCGGATGTGCAGTCGGGCATGCTGGCCGGTTGCCGGATTACCGAAAGTACGGACCGAATTGTCCGGCAGGGTGATTGTCACGGCACCGTGCTTCGGCCGACCGATCAGGCGCTTGCCGATGAAAGATGCGACCATCGACAGAAAGCGATCGACCGGCGATGGCGCCGTCCTCTTCGGCTCGACCGCAAGCTTGTCCATCTGCAACATTCCAGACTAGCGACGTACTGCCCCTGCGCTGCGCCGGACACCGAGCGTCACAGGCACGCCCTTCAGCCAAAGCAGCAGCGCTTCCCAATGAATTCCAGCCAGTACTTTAGCGGTCATAAGTGGATATGCAAGCAGGAGTTTCAGCAGCGTGCCGTCCGTGAGCGGCCGTCGCTCGCCACCGAAATACGCAGTCAGCAGGCCGCCCTCGGCAGTGCTGAGGACGATGCCGATGAAGACATCGCTACCCGGAGGCCGCACCGAGAAGCGGTACTCGCCCTCCAGCGTGTTGAAGGGTGAGACGTAGAACGCCTTGCGAGCGCAATGACTGAGAAGACCGGATTCGTCACCCAAAACGACATCGTAGAAGTGATGCTCGCCAAAGGTGTTGTGCACCTCGTAGATGATCATCCGGGTGACGCCGGCGGCGTCCTCGAGGAAGTAGGCGGTGAGTGGATTGAAGGCGTAGCCGACGATCCGGGGGTAGGCCAGCATCTGGATGCGGGCCACCGGAGCCTCGAGCCCCGCCTTCTGCGCCCTGCAGCGTATGAAGCCGGCGAGGGAGGTGCCGTCGTGAGCCCCGAAGTCCCGAGCGAAGAGCGAGAAGAAGTTGAATCGGTTGAAGGAGAAGAGCCGCAGCTTTTCATCCATCGCCTCAAGTCGCTCGAGATCGACCAGCAGCGAGAAGACGCGGTAGCGCAGCTGGTGGCGTCGCGGTCGGGCACGCTTGTGCACGACTTCGCCAACGTAGATTGCCCCAAACGGGGCTACTCGGCGGCCCACAGCAGCCTCTCTTCTCCGCTCCAATTATGCGCAATGCGGTCACGCTGACGGCGAACAGTCCAGGGCCGGCCGACGCCGCCGATGCGCTCGGCAACCTCGAGACCGGCCTGCAGACCGTCCTCATGGAAGCCATACCCCATCCAGGCGCCTGCGAACCAGGTGCGTGCCGTACCCTGGATTCGCCAGAGCTGACTCTGCGCCGCCATCGCCTTCGCGTCGAACAGCGGATGCTCGTAGGTTACCTCGTAGTGCACCGAGCCCGGCGCAAAGTCGTGACCGGGGTTGAGCGTGACGAACAGATCGGTGCGAGTGTCGAGAGGCTGCAACTGGTTCATCCAGTAGGTCAGGCTCAACCGCTCACCGCCATTGCCGGTGGACCGCAGGTAGTTCCAGGCACTCCAGAGGCGCTTGCGGCGCGGCATGAAGCGCCGGTCGGTGTGCAGAACGGCGTGGTTTGGGCTGAAGCGGAAGGCCCCGAGAACCTCTCGCTCGTCCGTGGTGGCATCGCCGAGCAGGCGCAGCGCCTCGTCGGCGTGACAGGCAAGAACCACTTCATCGAACTGGCGGCGCTGACCGTCGGCAAACACCAGTTCGGCGCCCCGGCTGTTGCGGAGAACGGCGGCGATCTGCGCCCCGGTGACCGTGTGAAAGTCGCCGTCTTCGATCAGGCGATCGACATAGGTGCGACTGCCATCGAGGACGGTCCGCCACCGCGGTCGGTCACTGATCCGGAGCAGGCCGTGGTTGGCAAAGAAACTCGATGAAGCTGCGGGCCGGGAAGTCCAGCATGTGCCGTGCCGGCGTCGACCAGATGGCCGCCGACATCGGCAGGATATGGTCTTCGATGAAGACCCGGGAGTATCCGTGCGTGGCAAGGAACTCGCCGATGCTGACCTCGGACGGCAGATTCGCGAGTTGGCCCTTCGCCTCGCGAAAGAACCGCAGAATGTCCGACACCAGTTGCCAGTGGGCAGGCCGGATCAGGTTGCGGCGCTGGCCGAACAGCCCGTCGAGGTGCCGGCCGGAGTACTCCATGCGGCCATCCTCGACGGAGACGGCAAAGCCCATGTCGGACGGCGCGGAGGCAACACCAAGGTGGGCAAACAGGGCGCAGAGGTTCTCGTAGTTGCGCTCGTTGAAGACAATGAAGCCCGTATCGACTGCCACTGAACCCTCGGCGACGTCGGCGATCACGGTGTTCGAGTGTCCGCCGGGGCGTAGCGCTTTCTCATAGAGCGTGACGTCAGCCGAACGGGACAGCAGCCATGCTGCGGACAGCCCGGAAATACCGGATCCGATGATGGCGATGGTATGAGACGTCATGCGGACCGGTGCCCCTGCTGATGGTCTCTGCTCTACGGCTGCCGCCGGCTGACGGATCAGCTAGATTTCGCGGGGTATTGCGGCGTCGATGACCCGGAACTGCACTTCCTCGCGGCCCTGGTAGTGGTCAAGCGACAGGGTTCCGGCGAGATGCAGCGGCGTGTCGGCGCCCAGCAGGGCCTCGCCCAGCGCGGTGCCGGCCGCCCGGAACGCAATGCCTTTCAGCCGGGCACCATCGCCCGAGGCGAGCGTGAAGCGCACGTGACCGCCCGCACCCACCACCTCGGGAAAGCGCGCGCGGTGCGAGGGGAAGACGAAGACCGGCTGGGGGTTGCCGCTGCCAAAGGGCCCCGCGCGCTCGATCTCCCGAACAAAATCCACGGTGCCCCCCCGGGCGGAGAGCGCCGCATCGATCTGGAGGGCCGTGGCGGCGCGCGCCAGGGCGATGTTCTCGCCGAGGGTTTCCGCGAGATGGGCACGAAATGGTCCGAGTTGGCCGGACTTCAATGTGACACCCGCGGCCATCGCGTGCCCGCCGCCCTTGGCTGCAATGCCGCTCTCCACGGCGGCAATCACGGCGCTGCCGAGATCCACCCCGGGCATCGATCGCCCGGACCCGGTTCCCGTGCCGTCCGGGGCAAGAGCGATGGCGAATGTCGGACGCTCGAATTTCTCCCGGATTCGCGCCGCCACCAGCCCTGCAACGCCCGGATGCCAGTTGGCCGAGGCGAGCACCAGCACGGGAGGCCCCTCCCCGTCTCCGATCTCGGCCTCGGCGGCACGTGCGGCCTCCTCGACGGCCTCGATCTCGATGCGCTGCCGCTCGGCGTTGAGCTCGTTCAGCCTCGCCGCAATGATCAGCGCCTGCTGCTCATCGTCCAGTGACAGCAGCTTCGCCCCGAGTGCTGCATCGCCGATGCGGCCACCGGCATTGATCCGCGGTCCGATGAGAAAGCCCAGGTGATATGGATTCAGCGGTCCGGAGATGCGCGACGCGAGCGACAGGGCGCCGATGCCGCGATTGCGGCCGGTCCGCGCCATCTCGAGTCCACGGGCAACGAAAGCGCGGTTCAGCCCCTTGAGCGGCACTACGTCGCAAACGGTCGCAAGGGCGACCAGATCGGCCCATTGCATCAGTTCAGGCAGCCCGGCCACGCCGCGCTGGCGCAGCAGCCGGTTGGTTGCAACAAGAACCATGAAGGTGACGCCCGCGGCGCAGAGGTAGCCGAGCCCGGAAATGTCGTCGGGGCGGTTCGGGTTGACGAGGGCATTGGCCAGCGGCAGTTCGGCATCGGACAGGTGATGGTCGATCACCAGCACGTCGAGACCCCGGTCTCGGGCATGTGCGATCGGTCCGTCGCTGGTCGTGCCGCAGTCGAGCGTGATCAGCAGGGTGGCGCCGGCTTCCGCAAGCCGGTCGATTGCGCCGGTATTCGGACCGTAGCCCTCGAAGATGCGGTCCGGAATGTGGACCTGGGGGGTGAGGCCGAAATGCCTGAGGTAGCGGGTCATCAGCGCGACCGAGGCGGCGCCGTCGACGTCATAGTCGCCGAACAGTGCGATCGGCTCGAGCGCCACGATCGCCGTTGCCAGCCGATCGGCAAGAGCATCCATGTCGGCGAGGCTCGACGGATCCGGCATGAGCTCGCGTATGGTGGGCTGCAGGTAGGCCTCGGCCTCGTCGATGGAAACGCCGCGGGCGGCGACGATGCGGGCGAGGATTTCCGGAAGCTGGCTCCGCTGACTGATGGCGGCCGCGGTTCGGGACGCCGCGGCGTCCAGCCGGTCGACCCAGGCCCGACCGAGCACGGACTTCGATACATTGAGAAAAAGGGGGCGCGGCTCGTCCATCACCGGCGAGGTAAGCAGATCAGGGCGATCCGTCGAGGGTCACTGCGGGCTTTTCCCCCTTCGCGGCGAAAATCGGACTGCCGCAAGTCGTCGAGGCCTAGGATGGCAGAGGCAGGGCTCCCATATCAGCGGCCACGATCAATGCGGGGACCACGATGTTCGCTTCTCCGGGCTTTCGACTGACGGCCCTTCTTGCCACCCTGATCATGGCCTTCTCGATGGTGACCGTCGATACCGCGCAGGCGCGGCGCGGCGGCAGTTTCGGAAGCCGGGGAGTTCGCACCGAGCGGGCGATACCGGCTACGCCGACTTCTCCCAAGGTGACAACACCGGTGCAACGCTCGCTGACCGACGCCAGCACGCAGCGTTCTGCTGCAGCCACCACGGCGCGCCCTTCGCTGTTTGGCGGCTTCGGTGGAGCGATCCTCGGCGGCCTGCTGTTCAGCGGTCTGTTCGGCATGATGTTCGGCTATGGCTTTGGCGGGCTTGCCGGCATGCTGGCGCTGATCGCTCAGGCAGCATTCATCGGTCTGATCCTGGCGTTCGTCTTCCGACGTCGGACGCGGCCTGCCGTGGCGGGTGTTCCCAACGGCGGATTCGGCATGCCAGGGAATAGTGATCGCCCGAGCGCCAGCGCCGCCCCGCGCTCGAACGCCTCGCGCCGGTCCGGGTCGCGCGATGAGATCGGCATCACGGATGCCGACCTGAACCAGTTCGAGCGCCGGCTGCAGGACTTGCAGAGCGCCTATTCTCGCGAGGATGTGCAGGCGTTGCGGCGCATCGCGACACCGACGGTACTGGGCGTTCTCAGCGAGGAACTCGCGCGGAATGCCAGCAATGGGGTGCGTAACGAGGTCGTCGACGTGCGCCTGCTCGAGGGCGACATTGCAGAGGCCTGGCGAACGGACGGAAGCGAGTTCGCAAGCGTCGCGATGCGCTACGAGTCGCGCGATGTGATGCGCAACCGCGCCACCGGCGAGATCGTCGCGGGCGAGGATCGGGTGAGCACAACTACCGAGATCTGGACCTTTCGCCGCCAGGACGGCGGACCCTGGCTGATCATCGCCATCCAGGAGGCCTAGACAAGGCGGGCAACACTTGTCGGCCGTTGGGATCAGCGCCTGTGCTCGGCCGAAATCCAGCGGACAGTCTGGCTCCACGAGCGCATGACCACTGTGCTCGTCCGGACCGCACTCCTGCGGTAGCGCACCCCACTCAGCAGACTACCATCGGTGACCCCGGTGGCCGCAAAGAGGACGTCGCCGGAAGCAAGATCCTCGGTCAGGTACTTCCGATTCGGCTCGGTAATGCCCATCTTGCGGGCGCGGGCGCGCTTATCGTCGCTGTCGAGGATCAACCGGCCCTGCATCTGCCCGCCGATGCAGCGCAGCGCTGCCGCTGCGAGCACGCCTTCCGGCGCCCCACCCGAGCCGAGGTAGATGTCGATTCCGGTATCTTCGGTGTTCACGGCGTGGATGATGCCGGCGATGTCCCCGTCCGATATCAGCTTGATGGCGACGCCTGCCACGCGCAGGTCGTCTATCAGCATGGCATGGCGCGGCCGGTCGAGCACGCAAGCGGTGATCTCGTTCACCGGCACGCCCTTGGCCTTGGCCAGCGAGCGGACGTTGTCCATCGGCGTCATGTCGAGGTCGACGACTCCGAGCGGGTAGCCGGCGCCGACGGCAATCTTGTGCATGTAGACATCGGGAGCATTGAGCAGGCCACCGCGCTCGGCCATGGCGAGCACGCAGATCGAATCGGGCTGGTTCTTGGCGCACAGCGTCGTGCCTTCGAGCGGATCAACAGCAATGTCCACCTGCGGACCGTCACCGGCGCCGACCTCCTCGCCGATGTAGAGCATGGGCGCTTCGTCGCGCTCGCCCTCGCCGATGACGATACGGCCCTCGATGTGGACATTGCCCATCTCAGCGCGCATGGCCTCGACGGCGGCATGGTCGGCCGCTTTCTCGTTGCCCTTGCCGCGCCAGCCGGCAGCCGCAACCGCGGCCGCTTCGGTGACGCGCACCAGTTCGAGCGTCAGGCTGCGATCGATGGCCGCCTGACGGTCTTTGTCGGACTTGCTGAGCTTCACCTGGACCCCCTGCCCCGCCGCAAGGGGCCAATACTAGAACTGCTCGATCCGGATCAACTGCGGATCCCCGACGATGAACCCGTCGCCCTTGATACGCGCCAGCGCGTCGCGGACAGCGTGCTCCATGGTTGAGTGAGTGAGCAACACCACGGTCCGGATGTCGATACCCACCGCGCCCGGTTCGCTAACACGCAGATCCGGCCGCTGGATGACGCTTTCCAGGGAAATCCCTGCCTCACCCATGCGAGAAGCAATAGCTGCAAAGGCGCCGGGCACATCCTTGGCATTTAGTCGGATGTAGTAGCCGCCCTCGTGGGCGCGCATCGGCGCCTGGCGGTAAGGCGTGAGTTCCGCCACCGGCACACCAAGGGGAGGTACGCGGGTGCCACGGGCGATGTCGAGAATATCGGAAAGCACCGAGGAAGCGGTGGGCGGACCACCGGCACCCGGGCCGGCGAGCAGGAGTTCGTGTACATGGTCGGTCTCGAGGGCAACCGCATTGAGCACACCGTCTACCCCGGCGATCGCCGAAGTCTTTCTCACCAGCGTCGGGTGGACGCGCTGGTCGATGCCGTCGCTGGAACGCTGGGCGATCCCGAGAAGCTTGATCTTGTAGCCGAGATCGCCGGCGACCTTGATATCGGCCTGGCTGATCGTGGTGATACCTTCGACGAAGATCTCGTCCGGCGCAATCTCGCAACCGAAGCAGAGCGAGGCGAGGATGGCGAGCTTGTGGGCAGTGTCGAAGCCCTCGACGTCGAAGGCCGGATCCGCCTCGGCATAGCCCAGCTTCTGGGCATCGGCGAGGCATTCGGCAAAGCCGATCCCCTCGTTACCCATGCGGGTGAGGATATAGTTGCAGGTGCCATTCATGATGCCGTAGACGCGGGCAATGCGGGCCGAACCGAGGCCTTCGCGCAGCGTCTTGATCACCGGGATGCCACCGGCGACCGCGGCCTCGAAACCCAGCTGGGCGCCCGACTCCTCGGCGATCCTTGCGAGCGTCACGCCGTGGCGGGCCAACAGGGCCTTGTTGGCGGTGACAACCGGACGACCAATTTCCAGAGCTGCCTTCACTGCCGCCAGGGCGGGGCCGTCCTCACCGCCGATCAGTTCGACGAACAGATCGATACCGTCCCACTTGGCAAGGGCGACCGGATCATCGAACCACTGCAGCTCACTGCTGTCGATGCCGCGATCGCGGCTGCGCGAGCGGGCGCACACTGCGGCGACGGTGATCTTGCGGCCCAGTTTCCGCGTCAACTCCTCACCATCCTTCTGGATGATGCGCACAAGAGTGGCGCCGACATTGCCGAGGCCGGCGACGCCGATGCGCAGCGGAGCGACGGCAGCAGCATCCGCATGCTCCTGCATCGCCTTGAGGATTCGCATGCGGGTGTCCGAGCGAGGTTCGCGCCCCTCGCGGAGATCGAAGACGAAGAGCGGGTCGCCGGCGATGGTGCGGCCGAAGCGGGTCGGGGTCCAGCCACGAGCGGCTATGAAGGATTCGACGGCCTGGCGGAAGGACTGGATATCGGACATGGTCATGAACTCTCGGAGGTATCCGAGAGCTATGGATAGGAATAGGCCTATCCGTCAATAGGATTGATACCGGCCAGTTCCGATCGCTTCCGGTACCGACCTGAAGGCTACTTCACTGCAGCGATCGGCACGACATTGTCCATGCTGGGCGCCGCCGCGAGGAACTTCTTGATGTTGCGGGCGGCTTGCCGGATGCGCTGCTCGTTCTCGACCAGCGCAAGGCGGACATACTGGTCGCCATACTCACCAAAGCCGACGCCCGGGGCCACCGCGACGCCAGTCTCCTGGATCAGCAGCTTGGCGAACTCGAGCGAGCCAAGGTGTGCGTACTGGTCGGGAATGGGCGACCAGACGAACATGGTCGCCTTGGGCGACGGCAAGTTCCAGCCGGATCGACCGAAGCTCTCGATCATCACATCCCGGCGGGTGCGATAGACGCCGCGAACCTCCTCGATGACGTCATCGGATCCGTTGAGCGCCGCAGCGGCAGCCACCTGGATAGGGGTGAAGGCACCGTAGTCGAGGTACGATTTCACCCGGGTCAGCGCCGAGATCAGCCGTTCGTTGCCCACCGCAAAGCCGACGCGCCAGCCAGGCATGGAGTAGGTCTTGGACATCGAGGTGAACTCGACGGTGATGTCGATGGCGCCGGGAACCTGCAGCACCGAGGGCGGGATATCGTCGTCGAAGTAGATCTCGGAATAGGCCAGATCGGACAGGATGAAGATGTTGTGGTCGCGGCAGTACCTGACCACTTCCTTGTAGAAGTCGAGCGTCGCGGTATAGGCCGTCGGGTTGGCCGGGTAGTTCAGAATCAGCGCGATCGGCTTGGGAATCGAATGGCGCACGGCCCGGTCGAGGGCGCGCAGGAAGTTCTCGTCGGGCTCCGCCGGCATGGAGCGCACGACGCCGCCCGACATGATGAAGCCGAACGAATGGATCGGGTAGGTCGGGTTGGGAACGAGAACCACGTCGCCGGGCGCGGTGATCGCGGCGGCCATGTTGGCGAAGCCTTCCTTGGAGCCCAGCGTCGCGACCACCTGGGTGTCGGGGTTCACCTTCACCCCAAAGCGGCGGCCATAGTAGCTGGCCTGGGCCTTGCGGAGGCCGGGAATGCCCTTCGAGGAAGAGTAGCGGTGGGTGCGCGGGTCCTTCACCGTCTCCTTGAGCTTATCGACAATGTGCTGCGGTGTGGGCATGTCCGGATTGCCCATGCCCAGATCGATGATGTCGACGCCCGAGGCACGCAAACGGGCCTTGATCGGATCGATATGGGCAAAGACATAGGGCGGCAGGCGGCGGATGCGGTGGAAATCGTCGTTCATGGCCGGAACCTCGGTGAACCCGCGACGCACCGCTGTGGGGTGCAGGCGTCCTCGTTTTGAGGCCGGGATTATCGCGGAATTATGGTTGTGACTCGGTAAAGACGGCCGTCGCGGCCGCCGGGCTCGCTGTCTTCGCTCTCCCCAGCCGCGTTGCGGCCCGCGGGGAGAGCTAGCGAGCGGGGGCAGAAGCGCGCAAGGCCGCACCGGTCTTCCCGGCGGCACCTCTAGTCGCTGCTACTCCCTGAGTCATGGCCAGAACCTGTGAGCCGATCGTGGCTGATTAGAGGCGGGTGGGCCCGCCGGTCAAGACCTTTTGGCGCGGCGGGCGCGGCTCAGCGAATAGACGGCCCCGACGATGACGGGCAGCAGCACCGCCGCGATCGCTGAGGCGAAGAGCGTCGCGCCGGGCGGAAGCAGCAGGGCGGCGATGAGCAGCGCGAGGCCCGAAATCATAGCGAGCGCGCCGGTGAGCCGGTGCGTTGCCTGCCAGTTGCCGGCATCGGCGAGGGTCGAGGGAATGCGCACGCCGGCAACGCTGTTGGGCTGGGACTTGGGCAGCGCGTTGCCGACAACGAGCAGCATGACGGCGAGCACGCCGACGATCGCCTGCACCATGCTGACCGGAACGCCGGTGCCGATCAGGACGGTGACCGCCTCGACGACGAGGCCGATGAGCAGCAAGGTGGTGATCGCGGCGCCGACGATGGCACTGCCAGACTTGGCACTGGGCGCAAAGCGCAGCGCCAGGGCGAACAGCACCACCGTCGCCAGCTGCAGGCCAAGCGGCAGGATCAGCGCCAGTTCGCGCGGCAGGAACCAGTCGGCCTCGCCATGGACATTCCAGTGGACCGGCAGTTCGACCCCGGCAGGCACGAGGACGAAGCCCGCAATTGCGGCGAGGACAGTCGCGGCGACCAGGGCGAGGTTGAGGGGGGACAGCAATCGGATCATTTCTTCATCTCTTTCAGATCGAGCAGGCCCGAAAGCGCCTGTTCGAGAATGGACATGTTGAGATGATAGACGAGGCTCGTGCCGTGGCGCTCGACGGCCACGAGGCCCGCGTCCTTGAGCTTGGCGAAATGCACCGACATGGTCGGCTTGCTCAGCTCGAAATGGCCGGCCAACTCGCCCGCGCTCAATGGCCCGGCTTTCAAGAGGCCGAGGATTTCGCGCCGCACCGGGTGCGACAAGGCTTCGAAAACGGCGTTGACGCCCATCAGTCATCTCCTGATGGCGCTTATTTCGTATTTTCTCTAATTAGAGTCAAGGCGAAATTTTTGCGGTCCCGCTGCTGGGCTCGAGCGACTTCAGGTAGAGCACGATCGCCTCGGCTTGTTCCGGATCGAACTCGAACTCGGGCATCTCGGGATGCGCGGTGACAATGCCCTCAACGAGCGACTCGCTGAGGTCGCCAACATCGTAGCGCAGGTGCAATTCGCGGAAGCGCGGCGCGGCAGCAAGCTTGCTGTCGCCCGTGGCTCCGACGGCGTGGCAGTCCGAGCAGTACTCATCGACCAGCAGATGCCCCGCCTCGACCGGATCGGCCATGGCCGGCGGCACGGCCAGCAGGACCCCAAGCAACAGGTTGATCCGCAAGGCATGCATGATATGGGTCTCCTCAGTCACAGATGTGCAGTCTAGCAGCTTGCGCCCGTGACCGCTTGATGGAGCGCAAGCCTCAGCGCGTCGGCAGGTATTTCAGGAACTGGTCGGCGCTGACCGACCAGGAGAAGTGCTCGGCGTAGTCCCGGCAGGCTGCGCGCGATACCTCGAGGGCCGAAACCGCGGCCTTGCGCAAATCGTCATCGAGGACACCGACGGGGGCCGCGCCGATGACATCGATCGGCCCGGTCACCGGGAAGGCGGCGACCGGGGTACCACTGGCCAAGGCCTCGAGCAGGACCAGACCGAAAGTATCCGTCCGGGAGGGGAAGACGAACACATCGGCCGAGGCAAACAGGCGCGCCAGGTCTTCGCCATGCCTGGGACCGAGGAACACCGCGGTGGGGTATTCCGCGCTGAGCCTGTCGAGGCTCGGCCCCCCACCCACCACCACCTTGGTGCCCGGCAGGTCGAGCCTGAGAAAGGCCTCGATGTTCTTTTCCACCGCAACGCGGCCGACATAGAGGAAGACGGGGCCAGGGTACGGCAATTGATCGCGCCTGCCCGGATGAAACAGTTCGGTGTCGACACCCTTCTGCCAGATGACGGCGTTGCTGAAGCCGCGCTGTTCGAGCAGATGTTTCAGGTGCGGTGTGCCGACCAGGCAATAGGCTGCGGCGCCGTGGAACCAGCGCAGGAAGCGATAGCTCAGATGCAGCGGGACCGGCAGCCGCGCGCGCAGGTACTCGGGAAACTGGGTGTGATAGGCGGTCGAGAACGGGAAGCGGTTCTTGCGGCACCAGCGTCGGGCGATGATGCCGAGCGGTCCCTCGGTTGCGATATGGATCGCGTCGGCGGCAGCAGCCTCGATCCGGTCATAGACCGGCCGGGTCAAAGTGGCGGAGAGGCGGATCTCGCCATAGCCCGGCATGGGAAAAGTACGGAACTCAGCCGGGGTCAGCAGCTTGACCGCAATGCCCCGGCGCTCCAGTTCGCGCGCGACCAGTTCGATGGAACGCACGACCCCGTTGACCTGCGGGTGCCAGGCGTCGGTGACAATGAGAACGGTCTTGGGATGCGGCATTGGCTGCTCTTGCTGGTGCCGAATGCGTAGCCGGTCATACCTGAAAAAGCAAAAGGGCCGGACAGGCCGGCCCTTTCGAGGTCTGAACTGCGAGAGCGCCTAACGCTTGGAGAACTGGAAGGAACGACGGGCCTTGGCCTTGCCGTACTTCTTGCGTTCCACCACGCGGCTGTCGCGGGTGAGGAAGCCACCGGCCTTCAGGACGCCGCGCAACTCGGGCTCGAAATAGGTGAGCGCCTTCGAGATGCCGTGGCGCACAGCACCGGCCTGGCCGGACAGACCGCCGCCGGACACCGAAGCCACGATGTCGTACTGGTCCTTGCGGGCGGCGGCGACGATCGGCTGCTGCAGCACCATCTGGAGCACCGGGCGGGCAAAGAACTGGTTGAACTCCTTGCCGTTGACGGTGATCTTGCCGGCGCCCGGCTTGATCCAGACGCGGGCGATGGCGTTCTTGCGCTTGCCGGTTGCGTAGGCACGGCCCTGCGCATCGAGCTTCTGCACGTGCACCGGCGCCGGGTTGGCGGCCGCCACGGCGGCCGAAGCGGCGCCAAGGTCTTCGAGCGAGTTGATGGTCTCGGCCATTACTTGGCCCTCACGTTCTTGGAGTTGAAGGAGGCGACGTCGAGCTTCTCGGGCTGTTGCGCCTCATGCGGGTGGCTCTCTCCGGCATAGACACGCAGATTGCCATACTGCTTGCGGCCGAGCGGACCCTCGGGGATCATGCGGCGCACCGCGTTCTCCAGCACGCGCCCGGGGAACCGCCCGTTGAGCAGTTCGCGCTGGGTGCGATCCTTGATGCCACCCGGGTGGCCGGTGTGCCAGAAGAAGCGGCGCTGATCCAGCTTCTTGCCGGTCAGCTTCACCTTGTCGGCGTTGATGACCACGACGTGATCGCCAGTGTCCATGTGCGGGGTATAGGTCGGCAGGTGCTTGCCACGCAGGCGCATGGCGATGATGGAGGCCACGCGGCCCACCACCAGATCCTTGGCGTCGATCAGGATCCACTTCTTCTGGATCTCGTCCGGCTTCGCCGTGTAGGTGCTCATTGATTGATTGTCCTTGAACGCAGGCAGAGATGCCTCTGCCACGGATTTCGTGGCGCGGATATACGGATACGCCGTCCGATCGTCAAGTGGTAAGAATTCTCCAACAACTTCAACGATCTACAGGAACGGTATCATACTACCTCTATACGGTATCATAATACCGCTCATTATATATCTGATATTACATCGGTTTTCGCTCTAGAGGGTTACCCGGCGCCGACCCGAGTCAGCCAAGTAAGCCGTCACGGCACCCACCAGCATGAAAGCCAGCGCCTGGTGCCCCAGGGCAAGCGATATCGGCACCTGGGCCAGGAGGGTGGCGATGCCGAGCCCGACCTGGGCGGCGAGCAGAATGGCGATGCGCGGCAGCCAGCCATGCACGCCGGCAAAGCCGCCGCGCCGATGCTGCCGCCACAGCAGCCAGACGGCGTAGATCACGATCCCATAGGCGATGAGGCGATGGATGAACTGAACGGTCAGCGCATTCTCGAACAGGTTCCTCCAGAGCGGGACCATGACGTCGAGCCCCGCCGGCACCAGAGCACCGTCCATCAGCGGCCAGGTGTTGTAGCCCATTCCTGCATCGAGTCCGGCCACGAAGGCACCGGCGACAAGCTGGAGGAGCAGGAGCACCAGGAGGCCCACCACGGGCCAGCCGGCCGGCAGCGATTCTTCTGCCGGCTGCAGCCGACGAGCCACCCAGATCAGCGCAATGAACAGCAGCGATGCGGCGAACAGGTGCGCCGCAAGGCGATATTGGGACACCGACGTCAGCTCGGACAGGCCGGACGACACCATCCACCAGCCCAGAAACCCCTGGAATCCACCAAGCAGAAACAGGCCGGCAAGGGGCGCCGCAAGCTTCCAGGTGAAGCGGCGCTGAACCAGGAAGACCACAAAGGGCGCGGCGAAGGCGAAGGCGATGACCCGCCCAAGAAAGCGATGGGCCCACTCCCACCAGAAGATCGACTTGAAGTCCTCGATCCCCATCCAGGCATTCTGCACGCCCTGCGGAATTTCCCGGTAGGCCTCGAACTCGGCCTGCCAGTCAGCGTCGGACAACGGAGGCATGATGCCGGAAATCGGCTTCCACGAGGTGATGGAAAGGCCGGATTCCGTCAGTCGCGTCGCCCCTCCCACAACGACCATGGCAAGCACAAGCAGCGCCATGACGTAGAGCCAGATGCGAACCGGCTTCAAACGGTCGTCCACGAGCTGGTCGATGATGGATTGTTCGGTTGCGCTCAGGGCCAAGATGCGCTCCTTTCGGCGCGACTGCTAGCGCCTGCGGCGCCGGCTGACAAATGCCGCATTGCCGCACGATTTCACAGGTTCGCGATGACCCAGAGTACACGAAAGCTGACCGGCACGGTGCTGATCCTGCTGTCGATCGTGGTGTGGTCGATCGGGGCGAGCTGGATCTACATGAGCTTTCTCGGCGCGGCAGCCTGGTGGCTGCTGATCGGCTTCTTCGCTGTCGCCGGCATCAGCTGGTTCGTGCCGGCCGCCGCGATCATCCGCTGGATGGCCCTGCCCGACTGAGCTCTACTCCCAGCGCACCTTGGCGCCGAGCGCGGTCAACTTCTCGACGAAATGCGGATAGGCGCGACGGATCGGATCGGCGTTCTTGATGCGCGACTCGCCTGGAATCTGGATGGCCGCGAGCAGCAGGGCGACGACGACCCGGATGATGTAGGGCGCCTCGACCTGGGCCGGTCGCAACGGGTTGCCTCCGAACACCACCAGCCGGTGCGGATCGGAAAGGTGCACCCGGGCGCCGAACTTGAGCAGTTCTGCGCTCCAGCCGAGCGCCCCCTCGTAGACCTTGTTCCAGAACAGGATATCGCCGATGCACCCGACCGAAACGCCGATGGCATGGGGCAGCAGGTCCGCCGGGAAGGATGGCCACGGCGCCGCCTCGATCTTGGGCAGCATCTCGGCCGTGTAGGGCTCGGTGATGCGCCGGGTCCAGCCGGTGGCAGTCACCCTGCCCTCGCCGATTTCGAACTGCATGCCGAGCTTGCCGAACTGACGCAGGATCAGCGTCATGTGCGGGCCCATGTCGGTCTCGACCGTCAGCCGTCCTCCGGTCACGGCACCGATGGCCAGAAAGGTCGCGACCTCGTGATGGTCGTCGGGCACGCGCGCCACCGTGCCGCTGAGCGTCTTGACGCCACGCACGGTCAGCTTCGAGGTGCCGATGCCGTCGAGGTCAGCTCCCATGGCGGCCAACATGTCGCACAGGGCCTGCACATGCGGCTCCGATGCCGCGTTGTTGAGGTGCGATGTTCCGCTCGCCACGGCGGCAATCATCACGAAGGTCTCGGTGGCGGTGACCGAAGCGTAGTCCGGCCAGAGATCGGCGCCGCAGATCTCGTTGCGGCGCTCGATCCGATAGGGGTGAGTGGCCGCGATGGTGCCGCCGAAACGTTCGAGGATCTCGAGGTGTGGGTCGATCTCGCGAACGCCGAGGGCGCAGCCCTTGGCCTCGGTGTCGAAGATAAGGTGTTCCGAACGCATCAGCACCGGGGCAAGCAGCAGTACGGCGGCCCGGATGCCGACCGGCAGTTCCGCATCGCTGGTGGCGAAGGCCTCGAAGTCGTGCTGGATGACCAGGGTCTGCGCCGCGAGGTCGCGCTCGACGCGCGAGCCCTTCGACTTGAAGTACTCGACGAGCTTGTCGATGTCGCTGATCTCGGGGACGTTGGTCAGCGTCACCTCGTCCTCGGTCAACAGCGTTGCACACAGCATCGGTAGAACGGCGTTCTTGTTGCCGGAGGGGCGGATGGTTCCGGAAACAGGGTGGGCGCCGTCGACGATCAGGTCAGACATCGGATTCTCTCGGCTCGGTCGTGCGGCGATGCAATAGCCTATTTGGCTATCAGGGAGAACAGGGCTGGCGTCGCGAAAACGTCGACGTATCGGCGGGACTGGAACAGCCCGTTGAGCGAGACCCGCGGCAGGGCATGCAGGCTGTGCCGGTGGTGGGCATAAAGACCACCCGGGCGCGTGGTGACGGCCGAGCGCAGCCCGAGCTCCCGCGCCAGCGCGAACTCACGCGGCCCGGCCGAGGATGTCCCCCCGAGCGGGTAGCTGAGGTGTTCTGGCTGCTTGCCGAACTGGGCCTTGATGATGCGAAGGGACTGCTCGATCTCGTTGCGGGCCTCACTCGCTTCAAGCTTGGCAAGCTCATAGTGATGGACCGTGTGCGCCCCGATGGTGCAGAGCTGTTCGGCGGCAAAGGCGCGCAGCTCCGACCAATCCATGATCAGTTCCCGGCACTGACGCTCAAGGTCGAAGCCGTACTGGGCGGCGAGGTCGCGAATCAGCGTCACCCGGTCGTGTTCGGGCATCACCCGCATGCGCCGATAGAGCGCGGCATAGGCCGCCTGCTTTTCATCCAGGGTCGCGCTGGGCAGATACTCCGTGTCTCCGTTCCAGGTCACCGCGAGGGCGTTCTGTCCGGCGACAATGTCCTCGAGGGCCTGCCACCATACTTCCCCCACCCCGTCGACCAGGGCTGTCGGCACGTAGAGGGTGAACGGGCATTGCTGGCGGCGCAGCACTGGCAGGGCGTGACGCAGGTTGTCGCGATAGGCGTCGTCGAAGGTGAACACGGCGAAGGGCTTGCAGGGCACGTCGGATTCAACGCGCCGGATGGCTTCGCCGATGTCGACGATGTCGAGTCCGAGCTTGCGGACGCGGGTGATGGTGAAGTCGAGGAAGTCCGGCTTCACCTGCAGGATGGCGTTGGGAGAGAAGTCCGCCGTGTCGTCGGGGAGCACCCGGTGCAGGGTGAAGATCACACCCCGCGCAGCAGAAAACCTGCGCACCAGGAACGGCAGTTGCGACGCCCAGAGCAGTTCGAACGCGGCGCCGATCGCCTTGTAGCGCAGCCCGGGCACGACCTACGCCACATCCGCGCGGAGAACCGGGACGCGGACGACCCTCCCCGTCTCGAAGCCAATCGCGGCGATGTCGCGCCTCGCCGCCACGACGGAGGTCTGGGGCGCATCCGCATCGGCCACGAGGATCACCGTTGCACGAAGGTCGGCAAACAACGGCAGGCTGGAGGAGAGCCCCAGCCGGCCGGTGTCGACAATGACGACGTGGTACAGATCGGCGAGCGCTTCCACCAGGGTCAACGGACGTGCCGACCGACGGTCGATGGCGGCAAGCCGGCCCCACGACACTTCGGCGAGGTTGTCTGAGGCGCGCTGCACGACGTCGCCATAGTCGACACGCTCCGCCGCCAGGTCGGCGAGACCTGCCTCGAGCGACGGTTTCCCACTGCCGGCATCCACGACGACCACGCTCAGGTCGGCCTGAAGCACGTCATCGAGCAGCCGGTCGACCACGGAGGCGACGGGCCCGTGGTCATCAAGCCCGGCGATCAACAGCACACGCAATTGCCGGGCGGTAACGACCGCCGACAGCATGGCGAGATCGTCCCTGGCCGTTCCCGAGGACACTGCGGCCGACGCTGCCCCCGGCGTCGCGGGCTCGATATCGGGGGGCCCGGAGACCAGCGACTCCTCGGATTCGGCACCGATTCCGGCTTCGACATCATCGATATCGTCGATCTGCGTCTCTTCGGCCCGGCTAGGCCGCAGAGCCCGCCCTGACGTCAGTTCGCCGAAGACCACCGCCCCGACCTGCAGAACCAATGCCACCAATCCGACGGCCGCCAGGGTGAGAGGTACCTTCGGGAAAGCCGCTTCCACCGACGGCGCCGCCTCGCTGACGATGCGAACATCGGGCATTGCCGCGTTGGAAGCGGATCGCGACAGGGCATCGGAGTACTTGGCCAGGTAGTTCTCGAGCAGGTCGCGCTGCGCCTTCGCCTCGCGCTCAAGACCATCGAGGGTGACGCCGTCCCGGGTTGCGGTGCCCGCCTGGAGCTTGGCATTGGCGAGATCCTCCCGCAGCCTGGCCTCCAGATCCGCCTCTATGCTGGCCTCGGCCTCAAGGGAATCCGCCACCCGACGACCCTCGCGGACGACCTGCGCCTCGATCTCGGCGATCTGGGCCTTGAGGGCCTTGATCGTCGGGTGGTTGGCGAGCAGCGTCGTGGATTTCTGCGCGAGGTCGGCCTGCAGGTTCCCCTTGGTCTGCAGCAGGCTCTGGATGACCACCGACCCCCTGACGTCGCTGAGACCTTCCAGCGACTGGCCGGATGCGACGACGCCGCGAATCAGGTCGGCGCGGGACTGGGCATCGTTCTTGCGCTGCTGCGCCTCGGCGATCTGGGTGGCCACGGTCGACAATTGCTGGTCCGCAACAGGGGTCGCACTGATGCCGAGAAAGAGGTCCTTGTCGACCTTGTAGTTGGCCACGGCGGCTTCGGCGGCCGCGACCTTGCTACGGAGCTTGTCGATTTCCTGCTGCAGCCACACGGTGGCGTCGACCGTGTCTGCCAGCGACTGCGCGGCGCGGCGCTTGACGTGCGCAGCCGCCAGAGCGTTAGCGATTCGAGCCGCAATGTCGGCGCTGGTTGAACGCACATAGATCGACATGACCGCTGAATCGCGTTCGCGGATCACGGTCATGCGGTCGGCGAGGTTACCCAGCACCGTCTCGTCGACGTTTCGCGGCTCCAGCTTGCGGCCGACGAGTTGAAGCAGGAGATTGACCGGGGAAAAGCCGGCCCCGGAGAACTCGGGGACCGAGCGCAGGTTCTCGGCATCGACCACTTCCAGCAGGAGATCGCGGGATCTGATCAACTGAATCTGGCTGGACATGAGCGCCTCGGTATCGACCGAGCCGGTACTTGCGGGCTGCTCCATGGCCGCCCGGGTATAGATGTTTTCGCGTTGCTCGACGAGCAGGCTGGCCGAGGATTCGTAGGTCTTCGGCAGGAGTAGCAGGACGGCGGCAGTCGCAATCAGCAGCAGCAGGGTGACCAGGCCGATCCGCAGCGCACGCGACCAAACGGCGCCAAAAACGGCGCCCATGTCCATCCGCAGATCCTCGGCGCGCTCACCCTCGGTACTCATCGGCTTACCTCTGCTACTCACCCACAAGCTATGCGGCGAACGTGGTAAGCATTCGGTTAAGCGTGCCTCCAGTTTGCGACGCCCGGCACCAGCTTTTAAGCGGAATGTTAACCATGCCCCGGCGAAACTGCGTTGCCGATCAGAGTTCCCGGGATTGCCATGCGCTGGCTGCGTCTCCTGCTGCTGTTCCTCGTGCTGCCGCTGGCGGCATGCGCCATCAACGGCAAACCATCGACCTACCTCGTCGAGGTGAAAGGGCCCTACGGCCTCGACACCGGTGACGTGGTGCGGGTCAGTGTGTACGGCGAGGCCGAGCTCTCCAAGAGCTACCGCGTCGATGATGCCGGCGCCCTGGCGCTGCCCTTGATCGGTTCGGTGACAGTGCGCGGCAAGACCACCCAGATGGCCGCGGCCGAGATCACGACTGCCCTTGCCGCAGGCTACATCCGGGAACCGAGCGTTGCCGTCGAGATCGAGACCTACCGGCCCTTCTTCATCCAGGGGGCGGTCAAGACCGGTGGGCAGTTCGCCTATGTCTACGGCATGACCGTCCGGGCCGCGATCAGCACGGCGGGCGGCTTCTCGGATACGGCCGACCGCACCAAGGCTGTGGTCTATCGCCGGCAGGGCAAGGAAATGGTCAAGGGAATCGTCGGCCTGGACTTCCCGATCTACCCGGGCGACACTCTGGTGATCTCCGAGCGCTGGCTCTAGATGGACGGCACGCCGCTTCGCATCCTGCTGATCCTGCGTGCGCCTGTCGGCGGTCTGTTCCGGCACGTCTCCGACCTGTCGCACGAGCTCGCGGCACGCGGGCACCAGATCGGCATCGTGGTCGACAAGCTGCACACCGATGCGCTTTCGGCGCAGCGGCTCGGCGAACTGTCGCCGCTGGTCACGCTCGGCATCCATCCTTTCGCGATCCCGCGCACGGCCGGCCTTGCCGACCTTGCCACGCCACTGGCCATCCGCAGCCTGGCCGACCGGCTGAAGATCGACGTCCTGCACGGACATGGCGCCAAAGGCGGGCTCTACGCGCGTCTTGCCCGTATCGGGAGCCGGGAACGGGTGGCGCTCTATACGCCGCATGGCGGGGTGCTGAACTACAAGCCGGGCTCGCCTGTCGGCGCCGTGTTCCGCCAGATCGAGCGGCTGCTGATGGGGGCAACCGATGCGATCATCTTCGAGAGCGCCTTCGCCCATCGCGCCTATGCCGACCAGATCGGGACACCCTCCTGCCCCGCCCCGGTGATCCATAATGGGCTGATGCGCGCCGAGTTCGAACCGATCGTGCCGCGGCCGGACGCTGCGGATTTTGTGTTCATCGGCGAATTCCGCGACGTCAAGGGCATCACCTACCTGCTTGACGCGCTCGTCGGGCTGCGAGCCCCGGACGGTCGCCCGGCGACGCTCGCCATGGCCGGCGGCGGACCGGACTTCGAAGCCACAAGGGCCCGGATCGCTGAACTCGAGCTCGACGAGCGGGTACGGCTGCTGGGCGTCCAGCCGGCGCGACCGACGCTGGAACTCGGCCGCTGCGAAGTCGTCCCGTCGCTGGCGGAGTCGCTCCCCTACGTCATCCTCGAGGCGGCAGCGGCCGGTCGCCCGGTGATCGCCACTGACGTCGGCGGCGTGCGGGAGATCTTCGGTCCGACTGCTGCGAGCCTCGTCCCGGCGGCCGACAGTGCCGCGCTCGCCAGAGCCATGCAGACCTATCTCGACACACCCCGGATCGCCGAGCAAGAGGCGGAGGCGCGGCTCGCACACATCCGCCGGGGCTTTTCCGTTGAGCACATGACCGACAGCATCGAGGCCCTTTACCGTCGCGCGCTCGACGCCCGCACGGCAAGTCGCCGAAGCTTCACCTAGCATAAACCCATGGCGGCCTAGGCTGACACAAAGCCACCAAAGAAGCCCAGGGTAGTGTCATGTTTCGTCTGGATCCCAAGCAGGCCGTGCTCGAGCACGTGCAGTCCGGCGCCACGCGACGGGGCACGTCAGAGCTGTCCCCGCTCGCCGCCGAGATCGCCGCGCGCCCCGTCGATCGGACCTACTCGCCGGCAGTAGTGGCCAGCGTCGCGCAGGGCACGGAGGCAGCCCTTCTGGCACTCGTCGGGTTTGAGCTCTACGGCCTCAATGACGGCGATACGCTGCTCAGCGTGCTGACGACACTCGGCGTCGTGGCAGTGGCCAACGTGTTCATGATGTACGCGCGCATCCACCGCGTGGCCGCCTACCGCAAGCTCGCCGACCAGACCTGGAAGGCGCTCGCAAGTTGGACGGGAGCTTTCGTGCTGCTCGGTGCCATGGTCCTGCTGTTCGACAAGGAACATGCATTGTCACAGCAGTGGATCGGCATGTGGTGGGGGATCGGCGCGTTGTCGCTGGCCGGCTTCCGCCTGGTGCTGCATGCAGTGGTGCGCCGCTGGACCGATCAGGGTCGGCTTCGGCGGCGGACCGTCATCGTCGGTGGTGGCAAGGACGCGGAGACGCTGATCGAGGCGATTGCCGAGCGCGGCGGCGAGGATATCGAACTGCTGGGCCTGTTCGACGATCGCAACGACGATCGCTCACCGGAATCGGTCGCCAGCCTGCCCAAGCTCGGACGCGTCGCAGACATCATCGAGTTCGCGCGACGCACGCGGGTGGACCTAGTGGTGGTGTCGATGCCGCTATCAGCGGAAAAGCGCGTTCTCGACATGCTCAAGCAACTGTGGGTGCTGCCGGTCGACATCCGGCTGTCCGCCCACATGAGCAAGCTGCGGTTCACCGAGAAGGCCTATTCCTATGTGGGGGATGTGCCGGTCTTCGACATGGCCGACCGGCCGATCTCGGACTGGAGCCGGGTGTTCAAGTGGCTGTTCGACAAGGCGATCGCAATCCTGGCGCTGATCCTGCTGGCCCCCGTGATGATCGCAACGGCGATTGCCATCAAGCTCGACAGTCCCGGGCCGGTGTTCTTCCGCCAGAAGCGGCACGGGTTCAACAACCAGTTGATCGAGATGTGGAAGTTCCGCTCGATGTATGTCGACAAGCTGGACGCGGAGCGGCTCGCGGCTGGTGACGCGGAACGACGATCGGGTGACTCGCGTCGGGCGCTTCATCCGCAAGACCTCAATCGACGAGTTGCCGCAGCTGTTCAACGTGCTCGCCGGTGAACTGTCGATCGTCGGGCCGCGACCGCATGCGCTGCAGGCCAAGGCCGACAACCAGCTCTACTATGAAGCGGTCGAAGGCTACTTCGCCCGGCATCGGGTGAAGCCCGGGATGACGGGCTGGGCCCAGATCAATGGCTGGCGCGGCGAGACCGACACCGTCGACAAGATCATGCAGCGAGTCAATCACGACCTCTACTACATTGAAAACTGGTCGCTCTGGCTGGACATGAAGATCGTGGCCCTGACCCCGTTCTCGCTGTTCGCGCACCGCCAGAACGCCTTCTAGGATGACTGCGCGAGCCACCGGCGCCGGGGCCGGTGCCGGGGCGGCCTGGCTGCGGTCCCGATCGGCCCGGCTGCTCGAAGCGCTGGTCGCCGTCTGGGTGTTCTGCGGCGCCATGGTGATCACTGAGCCCTCGCCCTATGAACTCGCCTTTCTCGCGGTCATGGCAGTGTCACTGCTGGCAGGGTTCGCGCTGAGGCGGGCGACGCTTCCCCTGCTGGTGCTCTTCACGCTGTTCGTGCCCTTCGCGGTGATCGCCGCCTTCCAGGTACAGTACAGTTCTGTGACGGATGCACTGATCTACCAGGCGGTAACGATCTTCCTGTTCTTCACGGCGTACTGGAGCGCCAACTACGTTGCCGACGCGCCGGTTGAGCGGATGAAGCTGATCATGGCCGCTTACCTTGCGGCCGCGCTGCTGTCGGCCGTGCTGGGGACGCTGGGCTATTTCGGCGTGGGGCACTCGCTGCTGACGCGCTACGATCGGGCCAAAGCCTTCTTCAATGATCCCAATGTCTACGGACCGTTCCTCGTCCTGCCTGCGGTGCACGTGCTGCGGCTGGTATTGCTGGGAACCGGGCGGTTCGGCTCGGCGGCGGGTGTGGCCGTCTATGGCGTGCTGGCGCTTGGGGTGTTCGTCAGCTTCTCGCGCGGCGCCTGGGGACACCTGGCCCTGTCGAGCGTCCTCGCCTACGGCCTCGTCTACACCCTTGAAGCGACAGGTCGGCAGCAGGCGCGGATTCTGATCCTGGCCCTGCTGGGGGCCCTGACGCTGGTGGTTGCGGCGGCCGGGGCGCTCAGTGTGCCTTCGGTTCGGAATTTCGTCGAACTCAGGACCCAGACGCAGGCCTACGATACCGGCGATAGCGGCCGCTTTGGCCGTCAGGGCTATGCCTTCGATCTGGCGCTCGAGCATCCCTTCGGCCTCGGTCCGCTGGAGTTCCGCAACCTCAGGGTCAAAGAAGAGCCCCACAACACCTACGTCAATGTCCTGCATGCCTATGGCTGGGGCGGCGGCCTGATGCTGATCGCCTTCATTGGTGCGACGGCCTGGCGCGGCCTTGCCACCCTGCCGCGTCCGGGCCCGGCCCGGGCCCTGATGATCCCGCTGGTCGCGACATTCGTGCCGCTCGCCATCGAGGCAGCAATCATCGACATCGACCACTGGCGGCACTTCTTCCTCATCGGCGGGTTGATCTGGGGGGTCGCCGCAGGGACCGTGCCGCCCACCTATCGCGCCAGATAGCGGCGCGCCATCGTGGCTGTGTCGGCAGCGAACGTGTCGCGATGGGACCGCGCCAGATCGGTTTCGGCGTGAGACCCGATCCAGGCGAGCAGCGCCATGCGGCGCAGCAGGATCAGCGTGTCGATCATCTTGAGGTCTTCCGGCTTCAGGGGCCGGACCTCGAGATAGGCACCCAGCCATGCGCGGATGAGGGCCGGCACCTGAGGCGACGTCTCGATGAAGGACAGACTCGCGGCAAGGTCGTAGAGGAACCAGCCGAAGCCGCAATCGTCAAAATCCAGCAGGGTGACGGCGCCATCATCGTCGACCAGCAGATTGGCGAGCCGCATATCGGCATGGATCAGGCCGAAACGATCGAGGTCGGTGCCGTAGGTCCGAAGGTCGGACCGCAGCCGGGCATCGAGCGCGGAGAGGGTTTCGAGCGTCTCGCCTTCGACGTGCGGGGCCTTGCGCCAGTCGCCCCAGAGTCCCGTCGCATCGAGCAGGCCGACGGCATCCCAGATCGGCCGGACGAACCGTGCCGGCTGTTCCCAGCCGGCCACGTGGTTGTGCAGGGTCGCGGCATGGCGGCCGAGCGTGTCGAACAGGGAGACGAGATCGGAGTCCGGCTTCGGCTCCTCCCCCGGCTCGAAGGCGAAGAGCGCCGCGAAGCGATCGGGTTCCAGTTCCTGGACGATCTCGCCGTCGGCCCCCGGAAGCGGGCGCGGTACGGGAATGTCGGTCTGGTCGGTGATTGCCTCGAGCCAGGCCAGTTCGCTGCCGATGGCGGTGCGCGACAGATAGTGCTGGCGGTGCAGGCGCAGCACCGTCCTGCGGCCACCGGCGGACGGCTCGACCAGAAAGGTGTGGTTCTCGGAGAGGTTGATCAGGCGGGGAACGCCGCCGGCGGCGGCCGGCCAACGCGACAGGCTGGCCTCGACAAGCAATAGCGGCTCCCGGGACGGATCGCTGGGGCCAGTATCCAATCCGACGGTCCTTCAAGGCTCTGGAATAATGGTCGGAGTGGCCGGATTTGAACCGACGACCCTTTGTCCCCCAGACAAATGCGCTACCAGGCTGCGCTACACCCCGACTGGCGGGAGACGTACCCAAGCTCTGCCGGGGAGGCAAGAGGCATTTTTGTGGCACCAGCCCCGAACCGATACCCTTTGAGTCGACACTCGACTAAGAACTGCGTCGACCGAGGCACCTGCGGGAACCCGAGGATGAGCGACCTGGACGAACGGCTGGCGGAGGGAATGCGGCAGCACCGTGCAGGCCGGCTGGACGATGCGGCAGGAATCTACGAGGCGATCCTCGCCGAGGATGCGCACCATGCCTCTGCCCTGCACCTGCGCGGAGTGGTGCACCTGCAGCGGGGCGACAACGAGCAGGCGGCACAGTCGATCCGGCGCTCGCTTTCGGTCGCGCCGGGCAACGCCCAGGCACTGAACAACTACGGGCTGGCGCTGTCGGGCCTCAGGCAGATGGAACTCGCCATCGATGCGTTTCGCGCGGCGACGCGGGCCAACCCCGACAGCGCCGACGCCTGGGCCAATCTCGGCAATGCCCTGAGGCGGGTGGAGCGCTATCCGGAAGCGGTCGCCGCCTACGAGACCGCGCTCTCCCTGGCGCCCGGTCGCGCCGGGATCGAGAGTGCGCTGGGCGCGGCACTGGCGGAGCTCGACCGGCTCGACGATGCCCTCACCCATCACCACAGGGCCATCGCGGCGTCGCCCGATCGTGCCGACTATCGGCACAACCATGCGCTGAGCCTCATGCGCGACGGCAGGGAGCGCGAGGCCGAGGACGAATTGCGCAAGGCGATCGCCCTCAACCCCGAGCAGGGCGAATACCACGCCAGCCTGGCCAGGCTGCTGAGGCGACGCGGACTCGTCGAAGATGCGGTCGCCGCGTACCGCGCCGCGCGCGTCGGCGGGGCCGAGTCGAAGTCCATCGAGCAGGCGGTGATCTTCAACCAGAACTATCTCGACCTCGATCCGGTGGAGGCGCTGGCGGACGCCCGCGCCTTTGCATCGCGCCTGTGCGAGGGCGTCGTTCGCTACGGCGACCACCCCAACGATCGCGACAGCGAGCGGCGGATGCGGGTGGGCCTGGTCTCGGCCGACTTCCGGCGTCACCCCGTCGGCCGGTTCCTGGTCGAGCCGGTGGCGGCGTCCAGTGCGGAGGGGATCGAGTACTTTGCCTATTCAGGGCGGGACAATGACGACGAACTGAACCTGCGCTTCCGCAAGCTCATTCCCAACTGGCGGCACGCGGGCAAGATGAGAGACGACGAACTGGCGGAGCAGATCCGGCGCGACCGCATCGACATCCTCGTCGATCTGTCCGGGTACACGAGCGGCGAGCGGCTCGCCGTGTTTGCCCGCAAGCCGGCACCGGTGGCGGTCACCTATCTGGGCTACTTCGCCAGCACGGGTCTCGATGCGATCGACTATGTGCTCGCCAACCGGTGGCTGATCCCGGAGGAGGAGCGCCGTCAATGGGTCGAGGTGCCCTGGCACCTGCCGCACTCGCACCTGTGCTTCGTCGAGCCTCAGGCCCCGACTCCGGTCGTGGCCGCGCCCCGACATGCCCGCGGGCAGTTCACTTTCGGCAGCTTCAACAACATCAGCAAGTATAGCGAGGGTACGCTGGCGATCTGGGCGAAGATCCTCGCGGCAGTGCCGGAAAGCCGGCTGCTGATGCGCGATACCGCGACATCCGACGGGCAACGGAGCCAGATCACCGACAGCCTCGTCGGGCACGGTATCGCACCGGAACGGGTGGTCTTCGAGCCCAGGCTCGAGGTCTACGAGGAGCACCTCGCGGGCTACGGCAGGCTCGATCTGGCGCTCGACCCCTTCCCCTACAATGGCGGCACGACGACTGTGGAGGCGCTCTACATGGGGGTGCCGGTGCTGACCTTGCACGGCGATCGCTACGTGGCCCACATGAGCGAGAGCATCCTGCGCTCCGCCGGGCTCGACGAGTGGGTGGCGGCCGACAGGGACGACTATGTGGCGAAGGCCGTCGCGGCGGCAGAGTCGCCACAGCACCTCGACGCGACCCGCACGCGGCTGCGCGACCAGCTCAGGGAATCGACACTGTTCGACGCGCGAGTCTTCGCAGGGGACCTGGAGGCGGCCTTCCGGGGCATGTGGCGGGCCTGGTGCCTCAAGCAGTGAGGTCGCAGAAGCGGGCATCAGTGGCGCGGACCGCCTCGGCCGGTGCGAGGGCGAGCAGCAGTCCGCGCTGGCCGCCATTGATCAGCACCTCGTCGAACAGCTGTGCCGTCTCGTCGATCATGGTAGCAACCTTCCTGCGCTGACCGAACGGGCTGATGCCGCCAACCTTGAACCCGGTCAGGCGTTCCGCATCAACGGGCTTCATCATCTGCGCCGACTTGCCGCCGCAGGCGGCGGCCAGCTTTTTCATGCTGAGCTCGCAGTCCGACGGCACCACGACGCAGACCGGCCTGCCGTCGACCTCGGCCATCAGCGTCTTGAAGACCTGTTCGGGCGCCCTGCCCAGCGCCGCGGCAGCCTGCAGCCCGACGCGCGGCGCGTCCGGGTCATAGTCGTAGGGAAACAGGGTGAAGGCGGCGCCGGCCTTGCCCAGCGCCAGGGTAGCGGCGGTCGTCCGCGACATGGCTATTCCGGCTCGGCGAGGATGCGCTTCGCCGCCTCGACGGAGGTGCTGATGGCGTCATTGTCGGTCGTCCAGTTGCTGAAACGCTCGAGCAGCGCAGCAAAGGTAACGAGGTCCTTCTCGTCCCATTTCCCCAGGGCGTGCGACAGCAGGTCCCATTTGCTGACCCGCACAGCCTCGACGAAGCGCAGGCCCCTGGGCGTCAGTTCGAGGCAGATGCGCCGCGCGTCAGTTTGCGAGGCGACACGGCGGGCATAGCCGCGCTCGACGATATCGGCGGAAACCCGGCTGGCCCGCGACGGGTCGATGCCAAGGCGTTCAGCGATCAGGCCAACCGTCACCTCCTCGGCGGGCTGGTCGTTCCCGACCGGATTGTGGGCAATGGCGCCGATGGCGTCGAGATGCGCGATATCGAGGTCCGAACCCATCCTCTCGAGCATCTGGCGGCCAAAATCGCGGCGCTGGATGGAGCGGCGCACTTTGTGCATGACGGCGTCAATCGCCGCCACTGCCTCAGCCGCCGTCTCGCTGAGCCCATTGGCCCGCGCCAGTTCGGCGAGGTCCTGGTCGCCACGGGTCCGACAGACCATCGGCAGGTCGTAGCTGAGGGGCGGAGAGGCGTCGGTCATGATGCGCAGGGCCATAGCAGTTTTATGTGCAAGTGTCCATCATGTGTCGACATCATATATGTGCTGTTGACATGCATCTGATTGAGGCACATAACCCGGCTCCGAGTTTTCGGAGGTGTTCTCATGACTGTTGACTCAAGCATTTCCGTTCCACCCGTGCCGGCCGAGGCACGGCCCGATCGCGCCACGCTGATCGTTTATTTCGGCGCCCTGATTGCCATGTTCATGGCCACCATGGACATGCAGATCGTCGTCACGGCGCTGCCCACCATCGCCGGCGAGCTGGGCAACCTCCACCTGTTCGGCTGGGTCGGCGCCGCATACCTCCTCTCCACGGCCGCGGTGTCGCCCTTCTATGGCAAGCTCGGCGACATGTACGGCCGCAAGCTCGTCGTCATGACCGCCATCGTGCTGTTCCTCATCGGCTCGGCGATCTGCGGCATGGCCTGGTCGATGGAGAGCCTGATCGCCGCGCGCGTCCTCCAGGGCATTGGCGGCGGCGGCCTGATGGTTTCGGCCTTCGCCATGATCGGCGAGCTGTTCGGGCCGCGCGACCGTGCCAAATACCAGGGCTATTCCTCGGCGGTGTTCGCGCTGTCGTCCATTCTCGGACCGGTAGCCGGTGGCTACATCACCGATCTGTTCGGCTGGCGCTGGATCTTCCTCGTCAACCTGCCGATCGGGCTCGTCGTTTTGGCCGTCATCGGCCTCGCCATGCGCCGCAGGTCCAGCGGCAAGCAGCACAAGGTCGACTATGTCGGCGGGCTGCTGCTGGCGGTTGCCACCACGTCGATCGTCTACTGGGGCGATCACGTGCTCGAGCCGACCGGGGCGGACCTGTGGACATTCCTGCTTCCCGTCCTCGGCATCGGTAGCGGCATTGCCTTCGTGCTGGTCGAAAACCGGGCGGCCGAACCGATCATTCCACTGCGGCTGTTCCGGAACCACACCATCTCGCTCGTCACCGGCGTCTCCCTGATCGCCGGGTCGGTGACGCTGGGGATGTTCTTTTACTTCGCACTCTATCTGCAGACCCTCACCGGCCTCGGGCCGGCCGAGGTCGGCTTCCTGTTCCTCCCCGCCTCGGCCACCTCGATGGTGATCTCGATGGCCGCCGGCCGCGTCATTGCCGCGACCGGGCGCTACAAGTGGATGCCGGTGGCGGCGATGGCGATCGGCGCCGCGCTGATGGTCGGGTTCGTGTTCATCGATTCCCACACCTCGCTGTGGGTACTGGGAGCGATGATGGCGGTCTTCGGCGTCAGCATGGGGCTGCAGTTCCAGGTGCTGATGGTGGCGATCCAGGCGGCCGCGCCGCTATCCGATATCGGTGCTGCCACCGGCCTCATCACCCAGGCGCGGACCATCGGCGCCAGTCTCGGCCTCGCCATCAATGGCGCGGTGATGACCTGGGCGCTGACGCAGCAAAGCGCGCTACTGCCCGCAGAGGTGGCGGCGCAGGTGCCGGGCGGATTGACCGCGCTCGGCCCGCATCTCGCGACGTCACTGCCGGAGGCTGCGCGCCAGACGGTCCTGGGCCACTACAGTGCCGGGTTCAACGTGATGTTCCTGTGGGTGGCGGCGCTCTATGCGGTCGCGACGGGACTGACGTTCCTGCTCAGGGACATCCAGATTCCGAAGCGCGGATGAACTCAAACCGGGGCCCGGCGGGCGATTGCCGGCCCCTTTCTGAGCGTCGATGAACGGATTCGGTCAGCCTTCGCGGGCGCGTTCGAGCAGGCGCTTGCAATCGAGCAGTTCGCGCAGCACGTCGGAGAGCCTCTCGCGGTCGGCCGACGTCAATCCGGCCGGGCGCACGGCTGGCACGGCAGCGGGTGCGGACCCCGGCGGAGCCGGACGCAGATTGGGCAGCTGGAAACGCGGCTTGCTTCCGGCGGGAGGCGACGGAACCGGGGACGGCGCATCGAACACCGGTTCGTCGTCGTCGGGTTGCGGCGCCGGCAACTGGTCGAGCGGCTTGCCCTCCCCGATGGCGATGACGTGACGGATGCCCTGATCCTTGAGGATGCGCTGTACGCCCTTGATGGTGAAGCCCTGGTCGTAGAGCAGATGCCGGATACCCTTGAGCAGCAGCACATCTTCCGGGCGGTAGTAGCGCCGCCCGCCGCCGCGCTTCAGCGGCTTGATGGTGGAGAAGCGAGTCTCCCAGAAGCGCAGGACGTGCTGCGGCAGATCCAGCTCTTCGGCTGCTTCCGAGATGGTGCGAAACGCGTCTGGAGACTTGTCCAACAGGACTCACCCGAAGCTGGAAAGACTCTTATTTTCCAGATCGGACCATAGATTTGTTGATCTTGGATTTCAACACGTTGCTGGGCTTGAACACCAAAACCTGCCGCGGCAGGATCGGGACTTCCTCGCCGGTCTTGGGGTTGCGGCCGATGCGCTGGTTCTTCGAGCGCACCTGGAACGAGCCGAAGGATGAAAGCTTGACGTTCTGCCCGGCGACCAGCGCGTCGCCGATCAGGTCCAGAACGCGCTCCACCAGTTCGGCGGATTCGGTGCGCGACAGCCCCACCGCCTCGTACACCGCTTCCGCCAGATCGGCGCGAGTCACCGTCTTCTGAGTCATGTGCCGTCCCCCCTCCGTTGTTGCCTCACCGGACCGTGTCCGCCAGGCGCCCCCACCTACGGATTGACAAAGATTAGCCCGCTGCTGCCGGGCTGGCAATCTGACTTAACTATCAAAGACTAGCGACGTTTGCGACGAACCGGTGACCACCTCTTGAACAGCGGTCGAGTCGAGTATTGCGCGGCTACCAGCGGATCAGCGAGGCGCCCCAGGTGAAGCCGCCGCCCATCGCCTCGATCATCACCAGGTCGCCGCGCTTGATGCGGCCGTCGGCAACGGCGGTGTTGAGGGCCAGCGGCACCGAGGCCGCCGAGGTATTGGCGTGGCGATCAACGGTGACCACGACCTTCTCGGGCGGCAAGCCGAGCTTGACGCCGGCGCCGTCGATGATGCGCTTGTTGGCCTGGTGCGGCACGAACCAGTCGAGGTCGTCGATGGTGTGGCCGGTATCCTCGAGCACCTTGTAGACCACGTCGGTGATCATGCCGACGGCGTGCTTGAAGACCTCCTTGCCCTCCATGCGGATGTGCCCCATCGAGCGGGTCGAGGACGGCCCGCCATCGGTGTAGAGCTTGTTCCAGAAGTGGCCGTCGGAACGCAAGGCCGTCGCCAGGACGCCGCGGTCCTCGCCGGGCTTGCCTAGTTCCATCACTGCTGCCCCTGCCCCGTCGCCGAACAGCACGCAGGTGGTACGGTCATCCCAGTCGAGGATGCGGGAGGCGGTCTCGGCGCCGATGACCAGGGCGCGCTTGCCGAGGCCGTTCTTGAGATATGAATCCGCGGTGGCGACGGCATAGACGAAGCCGGAGCAGACCGCCTGGATGTCGAAGGCGGCGCCGTGATGCATGCCGAGCTTCTGCTGGACCACCGCGGCCGTCGCCGGAAAGGTCATGTCAGGCGTGGTCGTGGCGACGATGATGAGATCGACGTCGCCAATCTCGAGACCGGCATTTTCCATCGCCTTCCGCCCCGCGGCGGCGGCGAGATCGGAGGTATTTTCGCCCTCGGCCGCGATGTGGCGCTGGCGGATACCGGTGCGCTGCACGATCCACTCGTCCGAAGTGTCCACGGTCCTCGCCAGTTCCTCGTTGCCGAGAATGCGTGCGGGCAGGTACGCGCCCACGCTGCGGATGATCGTCTTCTTGTCGCTCACGCGGATTTGGCCTCGGGTTCGGGTGCGACGGGAACAACCGGCGCCGCATTGAGAGTGGGGAAACGGCGCATGCCTTCGGCGATCTTGTCCATGACCCGGTTACGGGCCATTTCGTAGGCAAGACCGAGGGCACCCTTGAAGCCGATCTCGTCAGTGCCGCCATGGCTCTTGATGACGATGCCGTTGAGCCCCAGGAAGACGCCACCATTGATGTTGCGCGGATCGAGCTTGCGCTTCAATGCCTGCAGCGCCTGGCCGGCGATGGCGGCGCCGAGCATGGACATCATGTCGGCCTTGAGCGCATCGCGGATATAGGTGCCGACCTGGCGCGCCGTGCCCTCGGCGGTCTTCAGCGCGATGTTGCCGGCAAAGCCCTCGGTAACGACGACATCCACGGTACCCTTGCCGATGTCGTCGCCCTCGACAAAGCCGTGGTAGACAAAGCCCTCGCCGCTTGCCGCATGGAGAATGCGCGCGGCTTCCTTCACCTCGTCGTGGCCCTTCATTTCCTCGGTGCCGACATTGAGCAGGCCAACCGTGGGCAGTTCCTGGTCGAACAGGGCGCGGGCGAGCGCCGCGCCGAGGATGGAGAAGTCGGTGAGTTGCTTGGCGTCGCCGCCGACGGTGGCACCGACGTCGAGCACGATGATGTCGGTCCGCAAGGTCGGCCAGATGGCGGCGATGGCGGGCCGCGAGATGCCCTCGATGGGCCTCAGGCAGAAGGTCGCCATGGCCATCAGCGCACCGGTATTGCCGCCCGAGATGGCGACGTCGGCGGCCCCGTCCTTGACGGACTGGATGGCGTTCCACATCGAGGAGTTGCCGCGCCCCTTGCGCAACGCCTGCGACGGCTTCTCGTCCATCGATATGACGGTATCACAGTGCACGATCGTCGAGATCGGCTTGAGTTCGGGGAACCGGGCGATCAGTGGCGCCAGATCGCCCTCGCGGCCATGGAAGATGTAGCTGGTGTTCTTGCGTTCCCGCCAGAACAGGCTTGCGCCCTCCACCGCCACTTGGGGGCCCTTGTCGCCGCCCATGGCGTCTACCGAAATCCGGATGGTGTCACTCATCGCCCGTCCAGCCCGCCAAAAGGGGGCGCAGCCAAGATAATCATTCGCCTACGTGGCGCAAGCCCAACGCCGATCAGCCCTTGTCCTCGGGCAGTTTCAGCGCCTTGAGGCCGGCAAAGGGCAGTTCGTCCTCGGTGTCGTCGTCACCGATCTCGCCCAGCGACTCACCCTCGGCCCGCGGATAGGGATCGATGGCAAGCGCCAGCGTTTCGACGATCAGGTCCGTCAGGTCGGCCTCGTTGCCGTCGAAGTGATCCGGAATCTCCTCGTGCTCGAGGTCGACGAAGACCTCGGCATTGGCCGGACCCGCGAAGGCCTTCTCGACACCGGGCAGGAAGACGCGATCGATCGCTTCCTCGATCTCCTGCAGCACGGGCTCGAGCGAGATGACGCTGGGCTGCACCACAAGGGCCGCCAGCCGACCGGTGACGCGGATGCCGCCGCGGAATCGCACGGCGTTGAGCCTGACGGCGAGCCGGTCCACGGCGGTGATCCCGAGGTCCGCGGCGATGGCCTCGCGCTCCGGGCGGTCGACGACCAGATCGAGGTCGCGCCCCGCCGCCGGCATCGAATCGAGCCGGATGGCGGCGTCCGGAATGCGGAAGTGCTGGCGCGAGCGGGTCATGTGGCCCCCACCATCTCGATCCGGCCAGCGGCGATCGCAGCCGTCGGCTGGTTCGCGATGGCGGCCGACTGGGCCTCGAGATAGGCCGCCAGGCGGTCGACGGACGCCGATTCGTCGCCGTCAAACAGGTTGCGGCGCAGGACCGCCTCCAGCCCGGCGCGATCGCCGCGATCGAGGGCCTCGTTCACGGCGGTCAACAGCCCGAAGAACAGGTTGCCCATGTTGCGGATCTTCTTGGGAACGGCGAGGTCCCCTGCCCCCATCTCTCGCAGTGAGCGATCCATGTCCCTGAAGAACAGGTCGAACACCGCCTGGCTGAAGTCTGCGCTCGACCGCCCCTCGCCGCGCATGCGGCGGAACAGCAGCGCCATGTGCAGCGAAATCATGTCGAAACGGCCGGTGACCGTGTCGGGCACGCCCCATTCCGCGTAGAATAGCGGTCGCCGGGATTGCGCCACAATGGCACGATAGATCGCATAAACCGCTTCAGCGTCTGGGCTTTTCTTGAACAGTTTCAACATCGTCGGTCGCGCTCCGGGGCAGTTCGGAGGTGGGGGCGAAGGGCTCGGGCGGGGTGAGGCTTCGGACCAAGCCAGCTTGCCAGACCAAGGGTCTGGCAGCTAAACAGTCCCGCGGCCGGCCACGGCCGTGGTAATAGTCGACCAGGATCGGGAAAGTCAAACTGATGCCCTTGCGCACCGTCTTCCGCCGCACCTTCCCGATCATTGCGGCCCTGCTGCTCGGTGCCTCGCTGAGCGGCTGCAACAGCGGGCTGAGCCTGTCGCAGTCGAAGGCGCGTGGGTACGAAATCTCCGAAGACGCGGTGATGCAGATCCGTCCAGGCCAGAGCGCCGCCCTGGTCACCGCGGTGCTGGGTTCCCCCCAGGCAACGAACAATTTCGGCTCCGAGAGCGCCTGGTACTATATCGGCGAGAAAGTGCAGCAGACCGCGTTCGGCATGGAACTGAGCAAGGAACGCACCGTCCTGGCCGTCTACTTCGACAAGAACAACAAGGTGCTCGATACCGAACGGCTGGGCGTCAAGGACGGCAAGGTGTTCAACATCGAGAGCCGCCGCACGCCGTCCTACGGGCAGGACCGGAGCTTCATCGAGTCGATCATCTCCTCGTTCTGAGCGGCGCCCGAGCGGTAGTGGCACGCTCGCGTGGTTCGACCGGCTCAGCACGAAGGCCGACCAGCGGGATGACGCGGGCTGTCGAGCAGCCGGCGCGAGCTGCATTCGGCACAGGCCCGCCCCGGCGCGCGCGCGGTTACAGCGGCCGCTTCTTTCGCGTCATCGAGAAGCCGAGCGCCAGGATGCCGGCGGTGGCGACGGGGATGGCAAGGATGTTGATCGACTGCCAGCCGATGGTCTGCAGCAGCAGGCCGGAGCCGATCGAGGCCACCGCCATGGTGCCGAACACCACCTGCTCGTTGAGACCCTGCACACGCGCCGCCTCCTCCGGCCGATAGGCTTCGGAGAGCATGGTGGTCGAGGCGATGAAGCCGAAATTCCAGCCAATGCCCAGCAGAACCATCGAGATGTCGAAGTGGATCGTGGTGATGCCGTGCAGGTTGATGCCGGCGGAGACGATGATCAGCAGCAGCCCCAGCGCGGCGGTGACCTCGGCCCCGATTCGCTTGATGATCGTGCCGGTGACGAAGCTCGGGGCGAACATGGCGACGATGTGCCACTGGATGGCGAAGGCGGCCGCCTCGGTCGTGTGACCACAGACGAACACCATGGCGAGGGGCGCGGCCACCATCACCAGCACCATCAGCGCATAGCTGACCGCCGAGGCGATCCTCGGCACGACAATCTCGGGCGAGCGCAGCAGCACCGCCAGAGGGCGGCCGCCCTTGCGCTCCGCCGCGTCCCTGATGGTGGGCGCCAGCCGCGTCTGGCTCAGGATGCCGATGGCAACGAGCCCCAGCATGGCCATGACCACATAGGTGGCCGTGAAGGTGTGGCCGGGCACCAGATCCTTGCTGAGTGCGCTCAGTTGCGGACCGATGAAACCCGACAGAACGCCGCCGAACAGCACCCAAGAAATGGCGGTCGACTTCATCGCCGGCGGTACGCTGTCGGCGGCCGCGAAGCGATACTGGTTGGCGAAGGCGGCGGTGGCGCCGATGATGGCGAGCGCAAAGCAGAACAGCCAGAACAGGCTCAGCCAGGCGGCGAGGCCGGCGAGCAGCGCGGCGGGAATGGCGATGGCGACGCCGAAGATGAAGGCCTCCCGACGTCCCCAGGAGTGGATCAGCCAGGCCGCAGGTCCGGTGGCAAGCGCGGTGCCGATGATCATCATAGTGACCGGCAGCGTGGCAAAGGACTTGTCGGCGATCATGCCGGCGCCGGTGAGCGCGGCCACCGACATCAGGATGGCCTGGTTCGATCCGACGATCGCCTGCGAGGCGGAGAGCAGTGCGATACTGCGCAGAGGTGAGCCGACCGGAGTGGCAGCGCGCTGGTCCATTGCGGGCTCCTAGCGGGCCTTGCCCGGATCGTTGTCGCGGCCGGCAGCCCGGGCCACCTGGTCGAGCACGCCATTGACCATCTTGGCGGCGTCATCCTGGTAGAAGGCCTTGGCGACATCGACATACTCGGTGATGACGACGCGCGAGGGGATGTCGCGGCGGCGCAGCAGCTCGAAGGTGGCGGCGCGCAGGATGGCCCGGAGCGTCGCGTCGATGCGGCCCATCGGCCAGCCTTCGACCAGCGCGGCATCGACGGCGGGGTCGATCTCGAGCTGCGACTTGATGACGCCGGAAACGATCTGGCGGAAGAAGTCGGCATCGGCGGGGAGATACTCCTCGCCCTCGATCTCGCGTCCGAGGTGGACGGCGCTGAACTGGCTCAGCGTATCCTCGAGGCTCTGGCGCCCGACATCCATCTGATAGAGAGCCTGCACCGCGGCAAGGCGCGCGGCGCCGCGCTGGTTGGCAGACTTGGGAGCAGCGGGGTCGCGCGGCTTGGGCTGGGCCATGGGGAAGTGCTTCAGGTTTCGCCGGCAGCCGGCGGGATCGGTTCACTCGGATTAGCCAGTGCGGCGGGCAACCGCAACGCTAATCGTCGCCGTCGCTCTGGGCCGCGCGCTGGTCGTCGCCCAACTCGGTGAGGAAGGACCGGAAATCGTCAGCGGCGGAGAAGTTCTTGTAGACCGAGGCGAAGCGGACGAAGGCGACGGCGTCGAGGTTCTTCAGCCCCTCCATGACGATCTCGCCGATCTGGTCGGAGGTAACCTCGGTATCGCCCAGGCTCTCGAGCTGGCGGACGACGCCGGAAATCATGCGCTCGACACGCTCGGGCTCGACGTCGCGCTTTCTCAGCGCGGTATTGACCGAGCGGGCCAGCTTGTCGCGGTCGAAGGGGACGCGACGGCCGGACTTCTTGATCACCGTCAGTTCGCGCAATTGCACCCGCTCGAAGGTGGTGAAGCGACCACCGCAGGAGGGGCAGATGCGGCGACGGCGGATGGCGTTCGAATCCTCGGTCGGCCGGCTGTCCTTGACCTGCGTATCGTCGTTTCCGCAATAGGGGCAGCGCATCAGATCCTCATCGGCCGGCTCGCCCGACCTCGTGGTTCGACAGTTTTGCCACGAGGTCTCCGATGGTGGCAGATTTCCGGCGAGGTTCCGCACGGCAGGCCGGAGCCCTCACCCTGCGCCTGTCGAAGGGCGAGGGCGGTGCGCTCAGTCGGCATAGATCGGGAACCGCGCGGTCAGCCCCTTGACCTTGTCGCGCACCGCGGCCTCGACGACGGCGTTGCCCTCGTCTGAATTGGCTTCGCGCAGGCCGTCCAGCACCTCGACGATCAGCGAACCGATCTCGCGGAACTCCGCTTCGCCGAAGCCGCGGGTGGTGCCGGCGGGGGTGCCGAGACGGATGCCGGAGGTGACGAAGGGCTTTTCCGGGTCGAACGGGATGCCGTTCTTGTTGCAGGTGATGAAGGCACGGCCGAGCCCCTGCTCCGCGCGCTTGCCGGTGGCGTTCTTGGGGCGCAGGTCAACCAGCATCAGGTGGTTGTCGGTGCCGCCGGAGACCACCTGCAGGCCCTGCTCGATCAGCGCCGCGGCGAGGGCCCGTGCATTGGCGACGACCTGGCGGGCATAGGCCTTGAACTCGGGCTGCAGGGCTTCCTTCAGCGCCACGGCCTTGGCGGCAATAACGTGCATCAGCGGGCCACCCTGCAGGCCCGGGAATACCGCCGAGTTGACCTTCTTGGCGATGTCCTCGTCATTGGTGAGGATCAGGCCGCCACGGGGCCCGCGCAGCGACTTGTGCGTAGTGGTGGTGGTGACGTGGGCGTGCGGCACCGGCGAGGGGTGCGCGCCGCCGGCGACGAGGCCGGCGATATGGGCCATGTCGACCATCAGGTAGGCGCCGACTTCATCGGCGATCTCGCGGAAGCGGGCCCAGTCCCAGACGCGGGAATAGGCGGTGCCGCCGGCAAGAATGAGCTTGGGCCTGTGCTCGCGGGCGAGGCGCGCCACCTCGTCCATGTCGAGCAGGTGGTCGTCGCGGCGGACACCATAGGAGACGACCTTGAACCACTTGCCGCTCATGTTGACGGGCGAGCCGTGGGTCAGGTGGCCGCCGGAATTGAGGTCGAGACCCATGAAGGTGTCGCCCGGCTGCAGCAGGGCGAGGAACACGGCCTGGTTCATCTGGCTGCCCGAGTTGGGCTGGACGTTGGCGAAACCGGCGCCGAACAGCTGCTTGGCGCGCTCGATGGCGAGGCTTTCGGCGATGTCGACGTACTGGCATCCGCCATAGTAGCGCTTGCCGGGATAACCCTCGGCATATTTGTTGGTCATGACCGAGCCCTGCGCCTCGAGCACGGCGCGGCTGACGATGTTCTCCGAAGCGATCAGCTCGATCTCGTGCTGCTGGCGACCCAGTTCGAGCTGGATGGCGTCGGCGATCTCGGGATCGGTATCGGCCAGCGTGTTGGAGAAGAAGCGGGGAAAGAGCGGAAGGTTCGCGACGGCGCTCATGGGCGTCTCCCGGGTCAGACCAGATGGGGGTGGTTCAGGCTTGCCCGCCTGTAGCACGCTGGCGATACCGAGTCCAAGCTTGGCCGGCGAAATTTGGAGCGCGGCAGCCGACCTCGTCAGTCCTTTGGCGGACGCCAGAAGCCGATGAGGCTGCCGACGCCGGGGGCGAGATCGGACCAGCGATCGAGATCGAGGGCAAAGGCAGCGATGCCGGCGGTGGGATAGTCGACGAGCGGCGCCCGTGTGGCCTCGCTGCGATCGGCGAGGAGACCGAGGGCGGTGACGGCGGTAGCCGGGTTGTGCCCGACTAGCATCAGGGTCCGCGCGGCCTCGCCCCGGGCCGCCAGGAATCCGACATATCCGTCGTCGTCGCGCTGTTCGTAGATCTCGTCGTGCCAGGAGACCGTGTCGCGCACTTCGGCAGGGAGTGCCGGCAAGGCGAGCGCGAGCGTCTCGCGGGTGCGGCGGGCGCTCGAACACAACACACGATCGGGGACGAGACCGGTGGCGGCGAGCTGCCGACCGATCCAGGCCGCCGCCCGCTGTCCGCGCGGGGCGAGCGGGCGATCGAAGTCGGGGAGGCCAGGACTGTTCCAGGCGGATTTCGCGTGTCGGACGAGCACGAGGCGCAGCATGCGGGATTTCAGGGCCGGGCTCGGCGCGGCCGTTGACGCAACCAATCTGCCCGTTGCGGGTTCGGAGAACAAGCGTCAAGCCAACGACAAGAGCAGAGAGACCCATGCACAAGCTTGTTTCCGCCGCCATCGCCGCCGCGCTTGCCGGGGTGATGGCACTTCCCGCGCCGGCCACCGCCCAGTCGGCCTCCTTCAACCTCAGTTTCGGCCAGCAGGACCGCTTCGTGTCGCAGGGCTGCCGCGAGCATCCGCGCTGGCGCGGCTGCGACGACTGGCGGCGCAACCACCACCGGTGGGGGCAGAACGACTATCGCAACTGGTATCGCTGGAACCGCCCCAGCATTGGCAGCTTCGCGGCCGGCCTGTTCGGCTTTGCCGTCGGTGCGGCAGTGGGCCGCGGGCTCGACGGTGGCGACCGCGACTGGCGCGGCGGCAGGGACTGGAACGACCATGTCCAGCGGTGCGAGGCGCGTTACCGCTCCTACAACCCGAGGACCGACCTGTTCCTCGGCTATGACGGCGACTACCACCGCTGCAATCTCTGACGGCGGCCGAAGGCGCGGTCCGCCGCGCCTTCGATCCCCGGGGATGCGGCGGTCGCGCCGCACTGCGCGCTCGCTGCGGTTGGCTATAGTGCCAACATGATTCGCCCCGACCCCAACGCCCGATGAGCGACGACGACATCCCCAGCCCGGAGGACGGCGCCGAACGTATCGTCGACCTCAGGCAGGCGCTCGAGGAGCGCTATCTCAGCTATGCCCTCTCCACCATCACGCAGCGCGCCCTGCCCGACGCCCGCGACGGGCTGAAGCCGGTACACCGGCGCATCATCCATGCGATGCGCCTGCTGCGGCTAGGGCCGAACGAGGCGTTCAAGAAATCTGCCAAGGTCGTCGGCGACGTGATCGGCAGTTTCCACCCGCATGGCGACCAGTCGATCTACGACGCCATGGTGCGGCTGGCGCAGGACTTCGCCATGCGCTACCCGCTGGTCGACGGCCAGGGGAACTTCGGCAATATCGACGGCGACGGCGCGGCGGCCTACCGCTACACCGAGGCCCGCATGACCGACGTGGCGATGCGCTTGCTCGAGGGCATCACCGAGAACGCCGTCGACTTCAAGCCGACCTACGACGGCAGCAACGACGAGCCGGTGGTGCTGCCGGGCAACTTTCCCAACCTGCTGGCCAATGGCTCGCAGGGGATCGCAGTGGGCATGGCGACCTCGGTGCCGCCGCACAACGTGGCCGAGATCTGCGAGGCGGCGCTGCACCTCATCATGAATCCATCGGCGACGGTTGCCGAACTCATGCAGTTCATCCCCGGGCCCGACTTTCCGACCGGCGGCATCCTGGTCGAGCCGCAGGCTTCGATCCTTTCTGCCTACGAGACCGGTCGGGGTTCGTTCCGGCTGCGCTCGCGCTGGGTGCGCGAGGACAAGGGGCGCGGCGTCTACCAGATCGTCGTCACCGAGATCCCCTACGGGGTGCAGAAGTCCAAGCTGGTCGAGAAGATCGCCGAACTGCTTCTGGCCAAGAAGCTGCCGCTGCTCAAGGACATCCGCGACGAAAGCGCCGACGACATCAGGCTGGTGATCGAGCCGCGCGCCGGCACCGTCGATCCGGCAATCCTGATGGAGCAGCTGTTCAAGCTCACCGATCTCGAACAGCGCATCCCGCTGAACATGAACGTCCTCGACCGGGGCACCATTCCGCGAGTGATGAGCCTGAGGAGACGATCGTCGCCTGGCTCGAGCACCGCAAGGACGTGCTGGTCAGGCGCACCAACAACCGGCTGGGCGAAATCGCCAGACGGCTCGAAGTGCTCGACGGCTACATCATCGCCTATCTCAACCTCGACGAGGTGATCCGCATCATCCGCGAGGAGGATGATGCCAAGGCCTCGCTGATCGCCGCGTTCAGCCTGACCGACGTGCAGGCCGAGGCGATCCTCAACATGCGGCTGCGCTCGCTCAGGAAGCTCGAGGAGATCGAACTCCGGACCGAGCACAAGGCGCTGACCGAAGAGAAGTCGCATCTCGAGGCGCTGCTCGCCTCGGAACGCAAGCAGTGGGGCGAGATCGCCCGGCAGATCGGCGAACTGAAGAAGGACTACGGACAGGATACCGAGATCGGCAGGCGCAGAACCAGCTTTTCCGGAGTGTCAGATGTCGACCTCGACGAGGTGGCAACTTCGATGATCGAGCGCGAACCGATCACGGTCATCCTTTCCGAAAAGGGCTGGATCCGCGCGATCAAGGGCCACACCACCGAGATCGACGAGAAGGGCTTCAAGACCGGCGACCGGCTGAAGCTGATGGTGCATGCGCAGACCACCGACAAGCTGCTGCTGCTTTCGACGGGAGGCAAGGTGCATACGCTGGGCGGTGACAAGCTGCCGGGCGGGCGCAGCCAGGGCGAGCCGGTGCGGCTGATGGTGGATATCGAGGAGGGCCAGGACCTCGTCGACCTCTTCGTCTACCGGCCAGGGCGGAAGCGGGTCATTGCCTCGCGCAAGGGCGACGGGTTCGTGGTGGCCGAGGACGAACTGATCGCCAATACCCGCAAGGGCAAGCAGGTGCTCAACGTCTCCGGCACCGAGGAGGCCAAGCTGATCGTGCCGGTCGAGGGCGACATGGTGGCGGTGATCGGCGAGAACCGGAAGCTGCTGGTTTTCGGGATCGACCAGTTGCCGGAGATGGGCCGCGGCAAGGGCGTCCGGCTGCAGAAATACAAGGATGGCGGGCTATCCGACCTGAAGACCTTCGCGGCCTCGGCCGGGCTGACCTGGACTGATTCGTCGGGGCGGACCTATTCGAAGTCGATGGCGGACCTGGGCGAGTGGGTGGCGGAACGCGCCACGGCCGGACGGCAGCCGCCGACGGGGTTCCCGCGGAATAATCGGTTCACGGGGTAGGCTGCGGCGCCACCTGCTGCCGCGGAGGGAAATGCGCTATGATTTGATTCTGGCGTAGCCCGCCTCCCTCCGATCGGGAAAGTAGTCTACATACGGGGCAAATGATCATCGCACCGACTGTTCGAGCGTCGCGCAAAACGGAGGGATTGCAGTCACCGCTCGCATCAGGAGGTTGATGATGAGACTGTCTGCGCCGATCTATCGACTGAAACAGAACGCCAAGCGCCTCGCGCGTCGTGACGGCATTCGGCTACATGAGGCACTGGACAGCATTGCCGCTGCGGAAGGCTATGCCGAGTGGAGCCTGCTTGCTGCCCGGTACTCCGCGGCGCTGTCACCCGCAGAGCTCTATGGACGACTGAGGTCCGGCGACTGCGTTCTGGTTGCCGCCCGACCCGGACAGGGCAAGACACTCCTTGCGCTGTCGCTTGCCACCCATGCGGTACGGGTCGGCCGGCGCAGTGCCTTCTTCACGCTGGAATACACCGATAGCGACGTGGTCGCCCGCCTGGCCAGCATCGGCTTCGACCCTGCGGAGTACCCCGGCAACTTCTCGTTCGACTGCTCCGATGCCATCTGTGCCGACTACATCATTGGCAAGACGCGTGAAGTACCTTCGGGCACGCTGATCGTGATCGACTACCTTCAGTTGCTCGACCAGCGTCGAGACACACCGCCTCTGTCGATCCAGATCAACCTGCTGAAATCCCACGCCGTAGAGCTTGGGCTCGTCGTCGTCTTCGTTGCTCAGATTGCTCGAGCCTTCGATTCCAGCTCCAAACCCGTGCCGGACCTGACCGATATCCGTATGCCGAACCCAGTCGATCTGACAGTGTTCAACAAGGCCGTCTTCGTCCACGACGGCAAGATCATGCTCCAGGAATGCCCGACGGCCGGCCGGCTGCTGCCAACGGAGTTTCCGCGGAATGATCGGTTCACGGGCTGACGCTCACCCCAGCACCGAGTCATGCCGGCGACGGCGGGCATTTGTCCTGAGGTCTCTCAACGTTCACGGTCGGCGGCGGCACCTCAGGATGGACCCCGGAGGCGCCGAGACCAGTACCTATTCCAGCCGGCGCCAGCCCAACGGGCCGCGCTGCACCTCGAGGGGCCTAAAGCGGCCCTTGTAGGCCATCTTGGGGGAGTCCTTCACCCAGTAGCCCAGATAGACGTAGCTCAGGCCGGCGAGCTTGACCTGCTCGATGTGGTCGAGGATCAGGTAGTTGCCGAGGCCGCGCCGGTCGAGATCGGGATCGTAGAAGCTGTAGACCATCGAGAGCCCGTCCGGCATCACGTCGGTCAGCGCCACCGCGACCAGCGGTCGGCCGGGGGCGGACGCCAGCCGGTATTCGACCAGCACGGTCTGCACCGGGGTATCCTCGACCATGTACTCGTAGTCGACGAAGCTCATCTGGGTCATGCCGCCGCCGGCGTGACGATCCTCGAGATAGCGCTTGAACAGCGCGAACTGCTCGGCAGTGGCGCGCGGCTGGCAGACTTCGACCGCGATATCGACATTGGCCTTGGCGATGCGGCGGTAGCGCGGGGTAGAGACGAACTCCTGCGCCACGATGCGCACCGACTGGCAGGCGGCGCAGCCGTCGCAGGCGGGGCGGTAAATCAGGTTCTGGCTGCGCCGGAAGCCATTGTCGGAGAGCAGATGGTGCAGGTTGGTCGCGCGCCGGCCGGTGAGGTGGGTGAAGAGCTTGCGCTCCTGGCGCCCCGGCAGATACGGGCACGGCATGGCGGCCGTGAGGAAGAGCTGGGTGTTCTCCGGAGTCTGGTCGGTCATCGCGGGCCTGTCTTCGACCAGCGCAGTCTAGACGCGCGATTCGCGCCCCGCAATGGCGATGCGGTGGGTCAAAGCGTCCGGGCCGCCTGGCCGAGGCTCCGCCAGTGCCGTTCCATCGGCGAGCGACGCAGCATCAGGGTACCCACAATGAGATCGTGCAGCATCTGGCGGCGGGGCGTGAACAGCACGAAGAGCAGCGACAGCGGCCAGGAAATCCACACCGTGGTCCAGAACAGCAGCGGGTGGACGAGGATCAGCCAGCCATCGAGCGGGCGGCCGCGGGCGGGGGTAAGGACGATATCCATCATCCGCATGCCCACCGTGGCACGCACCGGCGAACCGAGGGTCGCGGCATAGTAGCCAAGGATGGCGAAGGGCACGATGAAGGGCAGCGCCAGGAATCCGACGCCGAGGGTGAGGATGCCGAACAGCAGGCCCACCAGCATGACGGCGAGGGTGATGAACAGGATGATGGCGCAATCGACGACATAGGCGGCGCCGCGGCGCAGCAGCAGGCCGTCGAAGAGTTCCGGATTGGTGGCCGGGTCGGGAAGATTGTTGCTCATGGTGTCCCCCATCCGCATCGTCGCCGATTAAGTGGGGACCGACGGGTCGGCGCAAGTGGATAGGGTACGATTCTTCGGCGGATCGAAGCCGGGGCACACCCACCCCGGCCCCGGCCGCAGGGCATGGAATAGCGTCTGGCGGTATCTGCGGGCGCAGTTGCCTAACCGTTCAGCAGCCGGGCGGCCTCGAGGGCGAAGTAGGTCAGGACGCCATCGCAGCCGGCGCGCTTGAAGGCCATCAGGCTTTCCATCATGGCGGCTTCGCCGTTGATGGCGCCGGCATCGGCGGCAAAGCGCAGCATCGCGTATTCGCCGGACACCTGGTAGGCGAAGAGCGGAACGTCGAACTCGTCGCGGACGCGGCGGACGATGTCGAGATAGGGCATTCCGGGCTTCACCATCACCATGTCGGCACCCTCGGCGATGTCCTGCTCGACTTCGCGCATGGCCTCGTCGGCATTGGCGAAATCGAGCTGATAGGTGCGCTTGTCGCCCTTGAGGCGGCTGCCCGAGCCCACCGCCTCGCGGAAGGGACCATAGTATGCCGAGGCGAACTTGGCCGAGTAGGACATGATGGCGGTGTCGTCGAAGCCCTCGGCATCGAGGGCACGGCGGAGGGCGCCGACGCGGCCGTCCATCATGTCGGAGGGCGCGATGATGTCGGCCCCTGCCCGGCTCTGGACCAGCGCCGACCTGACCATGGCCTCGACGGTCTCGTCGTTGAGGATGATGCCGTCGCGGACGAGGCCGTCCTGGCCGTCGGAGGAGTATTCGTCGAGCGCCACGTCGGCAATGAGGCCGATTTCGGGGACGGCCGACTTGATGGCGCTCAGCGCGCGGCACATCAGGTTGTCGGGGTTCCAGGCCTCCGAGCCGTTCTCGTTGCGCAGGTGATCGGGGGTGTTGGGAAACAGCGCCAGCGCCGGGATGCCCTCGGCGGCGGCGGCGCGGGCGGCCTCCACCGCGAGATCGACGCTGAGGCGCTCGATGCCGGGCATGGTGCGGATCTGCGTGCGCTCGTTCTGCCCCTCGATGACGAACAGCGGCCAGATGAAGTCGGCCGGCGTCAGGACCGTCTCGCGCAGCATGTCGCGCATCCAGCCGGTGCGCCGCAGGCGACGCTGGCGGCGGCCCCTCGAGGAAGGACATGTCGTGCCTTGTCCAGCTGGCGGCCATCTGCGACTCCCTGGCATGCGCTGAGACGCCCATCTACCAGCGGCGGAGCGACGTCGCCAAGCCCGCGCTTGTCGCAGGCACCGCGTCGCGCTAAACGGGCTACTCTCAGCAAGGACGCCCGATGGACTTCAAGAGCGAGCTCGCCGCACGGTTCCTCAGGATCGTAGCGATCATCGCGCTGCTGCTCGGCCTCGCCGACGCGGCGCGCCTGCTGGGCGTATCTGGCGGCGCAGAGAGCCCGATCACGACGCTGGGCGCGGCCGGGTTCACCTATCTTGCGGTCTTCTGCCTCGCCCGCCTGTTCGCGGCAGTGGGGCTGTGGATCAAGGCCAGCTGGGGCGCCGTGCTGCTGGGTGGGGCGACGCTGGTGGAACTCGCCCTCTACCTCACGGGCAGCAAGGACATCCAGATCGACGCCATCGGATTCGCGGTCCGCGTGGTGCTGGTGGCGAGCGTGACGACGCTGTTCGTACTCAGCCTCAGGATGCGCCGCGTGCACGACTAGGGTGCGCGTAAACACTCGATTCAGGTTACAATTTCCTGACCCCTGGTTACCTCTCGTAAAGCCAAATTCCGCAAGTTTTTCCGTAAGATAGTTTTAAGTGTGCGACTTAAGGCGATCTTATTTGGCGGCCCGTAGTTTGGCCCCATGAGACGCGAAGAATCGCGCAGGACGACAGGACAGTGAGGCAACTATGGCTATGAAATCCAACGCCGCGGAGGCGATGGTTCCGGCGGAAGCCCCAGGGCTGAAGCCGCTCTACCTCGAAGCGGTAAGCCGCGTGGAACGCCTGCACCGGCGTCTGCTCGACCTGATCAAGGACGAGTTCGACCGCATGGGATGGGACGATATCAACCCGGTCCAGGCGCTGCTGATGTTCAACATCGGCGATGCCGAGATGACGGCCGGCGAGTTGCGTTCCCGCGGCTACTACCTGGGCTCGAACGTCTCCTACAATCTGAAGAAGCTGGTCGAAACCGGCTACATCTTCCAGGAACGCTCGCGCGCCGACCGCCGTTCGGTGCGCATCCGGCTGACGCCCAAGGGCGAGGAGGTGGCCGAGGTGATCGACGAACTCTATGACCGGCACCTCAAATCGATCGAGAAGGTCGGCGGCCTCAACGGCGAATCCTTCGAGAGCCTCAACAAGGCGCTTGGTCGGCTGGAACGCTTCTGGGTCGATCAGATCCTCTACAAGCTCTGATCGATCCGACAGCGATTGTGGCCGAAGGGCCACAACGAATCCAGCAAACGCCGGCCTTAAGCCGGCGTTTCTTATTTATGCCCAAAATCCCGCTATGAAATTGCTCGATTGCTGGGCGGCTTCTCGGCTGCTGCAACCCCACGAGTGCGCGAGTCGGATCGACAGGCGGTCACACCTGCGCGACAGACTTTGGCGCTCTGGGGGCCGATGCTAAGAGGGCGAAACGGCGTGAAGTGCGGGTGAATTGATGCGGCTGAATCGACGCAGACTTCTGACCTCCATCGCGGCGGCAGGCGCCGGGCTGGCCATGCCTGCCGTGGTGCGGGCGGCCGAAGGCGACAATTTCTGGGACATCTTCAAGCGCGACAACGCCATGCGCAATGTCGACCAGAGCGGCAATACGGCAACCGCGCGCAGCCTCGTGGACACCATCGAGCCGGTGCTGAGTTACGACACGGCCTACAATCTGCAGCTCGCGATCCAGAACTACGAAGCGTTTGTCGCCGCCAATGGCAGTTGGGACGAACCCGGGCGCGAGACATACGGGCTCAAGCTCGGCGAATCGCGTCGCGCCGCGGCCTTGCTGAAGCGCCGGCTGATGATCAATGGCGACATGCAGCTGGAAAAGCGCGTCGACAATGATTTCGATGACAAGCTCGATGCCGCGGTGCGGCTGTTCCAGGCGCGCCACGGGCTGGTGATCAACGGCATGGTCGACGAGGCGACCTTCTACGCGCTCGCCGTTCCGGCCGACTATCGGCTCAACCAGTTGCGGCTCAATGCCCAGCGCATCGAGCAGTGGGCCTCGGCGCTGAGCGACCGCTATATCGTCGTCAACATCCCGGCGGCGACGATCGAGGCGGTCGAGGCCAGCCAGGTGGTGCAGCGACACACGGCGGTGGTCGGCAAGGTCGACCGGGCTACGCCAATCCTGAATTCCAAGGTTCACCAGGTCAAGTTCAACCCCTACTGGACGGTGCCCAAGAGCATCATCGAGAAGGACCTGATCCGCTACATGAACGAGGATCCGGAATACCTGACCAAGTTCAACATCCGCATCTTCGACGGCAAGGGGAGCGAGTTGCCGCCGACGGCCATCGACTGGTCCACCACCGAGGCGGTCAAGTACACGTTCCGCCAGGATCCGGGCGGCGAGAACTCGATGGGGCACTGCAAGATCGACTTCTACAACCCATACGACGTCTACATGCACGACACGCCGCAAAAGGCGCTGTTCGGCGAGAATGCCCGCTTCCACTCCTCGGGGTGCGTGCGCTGCGAGGGCATCGACAGCCTCGCGGCCTGGCTGCTGCGCGACAATGGCGGCTGGGACCTGCCGACGGTGCAGGCGGCCTTCACCGGCGGCCTGCGCGAGGACGTGCCGCTCATGGTGCAGGTGCCGATCCACACCACCTACATCACCGCCTGGGCCAATCGGCAGGGCACGGTGAGCTTCCGCGACGACGTCTACCGGTATGACTCCGCCGGCATCGTCAGTTTCGCGAACACGTGATGCGATGGCCGGGCGCGACGACAGCAGTTCGCCCGGCCGCGTGTTCTTCGAGTTCATTCCGCTCGGCCAGCAGATGCGGGTCGCCGCAATCGACGAGGCGACCAGTGCCGAAGTCGTGGTGATCGCGCCGCTCACGGCGACGCGCCACCAGATGCAGCAACTGGCGCTGGCCAAGCTGAAGCGGAAGCTGGCGGGCGGGACGGACCCGCCCGGCCCTGGCGCGCCACCCAGGTCGCGCTACGCCTGACTCGTGACCAGCTGGATCAGGGCCTCGCGGATCGGCGGGGGATCGAGGCGGCGCGGCATCCATCCGTTCAGATCGAGGAAGTGCCCGGTAAGCGCGAACGCGGCGGCGACGTCTCCGGGTCCGGGAGCTGCGGCGCCGACGAGAAACGGTGGCAAGGGCAGCAGCCGCTCAAGCCAGGGCTCGGCGGCCGCGCGGCTGACGGCGCGGCCGGATTTCGGCGACACATGCGTGAGGTCCCGGGTCGAGCCGGTGGCGGCGCAACTGCTGAGATCGAGACCGAAGCCGAGCTCTTCCAGCAGGGTCAGCTCGAACCGCGCCAGTGCCACGCCGAGTCCGTCGGGCGGCAGCGACGCGTCGAGAATGGTGATGGCGAAAGCCAGCAGGCGATCGTGCGGATCGCGCTCGGGCAGCAGGCGCAGATGCTCGCAGAGCAGCTGGCTGGCATAGAGCTGCAGGCGGTCGGCCATCAGGCGGGCGGCGCGGGCGACGAGCAGCTCCACGGCGAAGGTACCAAGATGGTCCTCGAGCCGAGCCCGCCAGGTCGCCTGAACGGAGTTGCCCGGCTGCAGGGTCGGCGTCATCCGGCTCGACCGGCCGCCGCGCACCAGCCCCAGCTGCCGGCCACGGCCCGCCACCATCACTTCGGCGATGACACTCGACTCGCCATGGCGACGCACGCCGATGATGAGCCCCTCACCGGTCCACTGCATCGGGGAACTCGATCGAGAACCAACCGCTGGCGCGCGCTCCTCCGCCGTTCACGGCGAAGGGGAACCGCCGAAGGCGATGGAGCGGGCGACGGGAAGCGCCCGTGCCGGTGGCCGCCCCCTCCACCAGCTGCGCTGGTCCGCCTCCCCCGCTGCACCGACCACCGCCACAGGATCCCCGAAGCTCGCTCACTTCTGGTGGGGAAACTCCAGCCCCATCTCGCGGTAGCGCTCCGGATCGCTGCCCCAGTTCTCGCGCACCTTGACGAACAGGAACAGGTGCACCGGCACCTCGTACATCTGCATCAGTTCGGCGCGGGCGTCGGCGCCGATTGCCTTGATGGTCTGGCCGCCGGCACCGAGGACGATCTTCTTGTGGGTGTCCCGGGTGACGTAGATCACCTGGTCGATCCGGTAGGAACCATCCTTGTTGATGGTGAACTTCTCGGTCTCCACCGTGGTGTTGTAGGGGATCTCGTCGTGGATCCTGAGGAACAGCTTCTCGCGCGTCACCTCGGCGGCGGTCAGGGCCAGCGTCAGGTCGGTGAGCTGGTCCTCGGGAAAGTGCCAGGGTCCCAGCGGGATGCGGACGAGACAAAAATCCAGGAAGTCCCGCACCCCGTCGCCGGTGAGCGCCGAAATCATGAATGTACGCTCGAACCTGAGCGCAGCGTTCAGCCGCTCGGCCAGCGCCAGGAGCTTTTCCCGCGCGATGAGGTCGATCTTGTTGAGCACGAGGAGCTTTTCGTGCGGGATCTTGTCAAGTCCGGCCAGCAGGGTCTCGATCTCGGGGGTGAGACCGCGCTCGGCATCGACGATCAGCGCCACGAGGTCGGCATCGCCCGCCCCGCCCCAGGCAGCATCGACCATGGCCCGATCCAGCCGGCGCCTCGGCGCGAAGATGCCGGGGGTGTCGATGAACACCACCTGCCCCGTCGCCTCGGTGACGACGCCGCGGATCTGGGCGCGAGTGGTCTGCGCCTTGTGGGTGACGATCGATACCTTGGTGCCGACGAGGGAGTTGAGCAGGGTCGACTTGCCGGCGTTCGGCGCGCCGACCAGGGCAACGAAGCCGCAACGGGCGTTCTCCGGCATCGGAGTCGGGTCGTGGGATATTTCGTTGTCGGTCATAGGGTCCAGACCTTCTCGCGGATGAGGAAGGCCTCGGCGGCCTTGTGTTCGGCCAGCTTCTTGGAGGGGCCCGTCGCGGTGACCTGAGGGAAGTCGCCGAGCCGGATGGCGATGGTGAATTCGGGGGCGTGATCGGGGCCGGTGCGCTCCACCTCGGTATAGCTGGGCGGTTCGAGCCCCCTGCCCTGGGCCCATTCCTGCAAAGTCGTCTTGGGGTCGGCCCGGACATTGCCGGCATGGCCGATATGGGCACCGAACAGCCGCTCGATCACCTCGTAGGCCTGCCCCAGGCCACCATCGAGATAGACCGCACCGAGCACCGCTTCGGCGACATCGCCGAGGATCGCATCCTTGTTGGCGCCGCCGGTCCGGGCTTCGCTTTCACCGAGGTTGAGGTCGCCACCGATGTCGAGCTGACGGGCGATCGCGGCACAGGTTTCCTTGCGAACGAGGGTATTGAGGGAGCGAGACAGCTCGCCCTCGTTGGCCTTGGGGAAGCGGCGGTAAAGGAGATCGGCCACCACCAGCCCGAGCACCCGGTCGCCGAGGAATTCGAGGCGCTGGTAGGAGCGCTCGATGCGCTTGGCGGGCGAGACGGCGCTGGAGTGGGTCAAGGCACGGTCAAGCAAGTCGGGATCGGCGAAGCGGTAGCCCAGCCGGGTCTCGAGCCGATCGTGACGCTTCACCTTTCCACTCATGGAGCCGGCGTGGTGGTGTAGTTCTGGTCGACGCCCTGGAACATGCGGTCCCAACGGACATTGGTCGGCCATTGCCAGAGCTGCCAGGGCGGCAGGTTGTTCTTGATGGAGAAGAATCGCGCCTCGGCCTTGCCGACGAACGCATCGAACGGCACATAGCCGACCTGGCGCAGCACGCGGCTGTCGGCCGAGCGGTCGCGGTTGTCGCCCATCATGAAGTAGTGACCGGCCGGCACCACGTACTCGGGCGTGTTGTCGAGGGGCTGGTCGTCGCTGATTTCCTGGATCGTGTGGGTTACGCCGTTGGGGAGCGTCTCCCTGTAGATGACGACCGGTACCGCGCTCATGCCGCTGTCGGTGTCGGTGCCCGAGCCGACCTGCTCACGCTCAACCATCGTGCCGTTGATATAGAGGCGTCCGGCCTTCATCTGGATGGTGTCGCCCTGCATGCCGATGACGCGCTTGATGTAGTCCTCGTTGCTGATGTTGTGGAACACCGCGATGTCGCCGCGATCCGGCGTGTCGAACGAGAGGAAGCGACCGCTGAACGGCAACGGCAGCGGGAACGAGTTCTTTCCGAAGCCCCAGGCCCACTTGTTGGCGACGAAGTAGTCGCCGATCATCATGGTCGACTGCATCGAGGCGGTCGGGATCGAGAACGGCTGGTAGAGGAAGGTACGGAAGACCAGCGCGATGGCGAGGGCCTCGATGATGACGACGATCGTCTCGACGAGCTCGTTCTTCTTCTTGCCGGCTTTGGCCTCGGGCTTGGTCATGGTCTCGCTCATAGCTGCCTCTGCCCGCTCGGGGCCAATCTGGTTACGGGAGCGCCGCAGGCTGGTCAACCGGCAGGGCCTCGATGATGACGAAGGCCTGAGCCATGCCACCGTCGTCGGTGATGGTGAGGTGGATATGAGGCTTCATGCCCTTGGGCACAAGCATCTCCAGCACCCGGGCCGCCCCGTTGGTCAATTTCATCGTGGGCTTGCCCGAGGGCAGGTTCACCACGCCCATGTCGCGCCAGTAGACGCCGAAACTAAGGCCGGTGCCGAGCGCCTTGGCGCAGGCTTCCTTGGCGGCGAAGCGCTTGGCATAGGAGGCCGCGCGCTGAGCCCGGCGATCGGATTTCTGCCGCTCGATCTCGGTGAAGCAGCGCTGGGTGAAGCGCTCGCCGTAGCGCGCCAGGGTCTTCTCGACGCGAGAGATGTCGGTGAGGTCGTTGCCGATGCCGATGATCATGAAAGGCGCCCCAGACGCAGGGCGGCACCCTCCCCGGGGGAGGGGGTGGGGGCGAAGCGAAGGGCGGGCGCGCCCCTCCCAACCTCCCCCGCAAGGGGGGAGGTGACCCGACTGCAAATTCAGAGCAGGGACCATCACGTCAGCCCCCGCGAGCCCGGCTTGACCGCCGGAATCGCGGCGAGTTCGGGGGGGAGCGCGTCGACGGGATAGGCAGGGACCTTGTAGCGGGCCAGCGACACCAGCGGCACGCCGATATCAACCTCCCCGCCGGACCGGTCGATCAGGCACGCCGCGGCGATCACATCGGCGCCAAGCTTGCGGACTGCATCGATGCATTCGCGGATCGAAAGGCCGGTACTGACGATGTCCTCGACGACGATCACCTTTTCGCCTGGGGCGAGTTCGAAGCCGCGACGAAGTTCGAACACGCCATTGACTCGCTCGGTGTAGATTGCCGGCACGCCAAGGTGCCTTGCCGTCTCGTAGCCGGGAATGATGCCGCCGACCGCCGGCGAGACGATCTGGCTGACGTCGGCGAAGCCCTCGGCGCGGATCTTGGCGGCCAGCGCCCGGCACAGCTTCTCGGCCTTTTCGGGGTGCATGAAGACGCGGGCCTTCTGCAGGAAGACCGGCGAACGCAAACCCGATGAGAGGATGAAGTGGCCTTGCAGCAGTGCGCCGCTCTCGCGGAAGAGCTGCAATACTTGTTCGGTGGTCACGCCGTCTCCTTGAGCTGTGCGGAAGCGGTCCACTCGAGCCTCGACACTTCGCGTGCCTCGCTGACGCTGCCGCGTCGCACGGCCGTGACGCCGGCCGTCAGCTTCAGCGAGTTGAGCACGTCGGTCAGTTGCCCCAGGTCCCGCACCTCGATGTGGAAGATGAACTTGTGGAAGTCGGGCGACTCCATGCGCATCACGAGATTATGGATGTTGGCTTCGCAGGCGGCAATCACCGCCGCGATCTGGGCAAGCGAGCCGGGCTTGTTCTGGGCCTGCATGGAGACGACGCACTGGTGCTGCATGTCCTCGCGGCCGACGATATCCCAGCGCACGTCGATCCAGGCGACGTCGCTGTCGTAGAGCTCCGACAGCGCCTCGGAGTGGATCGGGTAGATGGTGATGCCGCTGCCCGGCTGCATGATGCCGACCATGCGGTCTCCCGGCACCACCCCCTCGCCGGACACGGTCACGACGGTACCGAAGTTGAGTTCGGCAAGGGCCGCCCTGGCCGCCGGACCGGAGCGCGGATTGCCCGGGACGCGAAAGCGGAACAGCGCGGTCGACTTCAGCGCGAACCAGCCTTCGGCCTTGTCGGGCGCCGGCAGGTCGACCTTCTTGCGGCGACGCTTGACGCCCTTCACGTCGAGCAACTGGGCATCGAGGTCGTCGGCGGCAACCTTGCCCTCGCCGAGAGCAATGAGCAGTTCGCGACGCCCCGGATGGCCCAGGGCTTCGGCAAGCTGCTTGAACTCGGCCTCATCCAGGCTGGTTCCCTCACGCTCGAGCAGGGTCGAAACCATGTGCTCGCCCAGCGCAAAGGCACGCTGCTGGGCCGCCTGCCGGACGGCGCGGCGGATGGCGGCGCGGGCCTTGCCGGTCGCCGCGATGGTTTCCCAGTTGGACGGCGGCAGGTGATTCTGATCGCGGATGATCTCGACCTCGTCACCGGAGCGCAACTGGGTCACGAGCGGCACGATCTGGCCGTTGATCTTGGCGCCGACACAGGTGTCGCCGATATCGGTATGAAGCGCGTAGGCGAGGTCGATGGGGGTGGCGCCGCGCGGGAGCGCGATCAGGCGGCCGCGGGGGGTGAAGCAGAACACCTGATCCTGGAACAGTTCGAGCTTGGTGTACTCGAGGAAGTCCTCGGTACTCGAGCCGGCGGTCAGATGCCCGATGGTCTGGCGCAGCCAGGCAAAGGCCTTCGACTCATTCTCGATCTTGTGGATGTCGGTGGCCCCCTCCTTGTAGAGGGCGTGCGCCGCGATGCCGAACTCGGCGATGCGGTGCATCTCCTCGGTACGGATCTGCAGCTCGGCGCGCTGCCGCCCGACCCCGACGATGGTGGTGTGGATCGAACGGTAGTCATTGTGCTTGGGGACCGAAATATAGTCCTTGAAGCGACCAGGGACGACCTTCCAGTTGGTATGCACGATGCCGAGCGCGCGGTAGCAGTCGGCCACGCTCGGTACGATCAGTCGGAAGCCGATCATGTCGGACAGCTGTTCGAGGGCGATCTGCTTGCGCTCGATCTTGGAGAAGATCGACCAGGGCGACTTGACCCGGGCACTGACGCGCGCCTCGATTCCCTGTTCCTTGAGCTTCTCGGCGAGTTCGGCCTTGATGGTCGCGATGGTATCGGCGAAGTCCGACTTCATCGCCTCGAGCCGGTCGGTGATCGCCTGGTAGTGATCAGGCTGCAGCACCTTGAAGGCCAGGTCCTCCAGCTCCTCGCGCATGTCGTGCATGCCCATGCGGCCAGCGAGCGGCGCGTAGATGTCCATGGTCTCGGCGGCGATGCGCTTCTGCTTGGCGGCAGCCATGAAATGCAGGGTGCGCATGTTGTGCAGCCGGTCGGCGAGCTTGACCAGCAGCACCCGGACATCGGCGGAGATGGCGAGCAGGAGCTTCCTGAGGTTCTCGGCCTGCGCCTCTTCGCGCGTCACCAGTTGCAGCCGTTCGATCTTGGTCAGGCCGTCGACGATCGAGCCGATCTCGGAGCCGAACAGCTGATCGATCTCGGCGCGGGTGGCGTCCGTGTCCTCGATGGTGTCATGCAGCAGCGCGACCGCAATCGAGGCATCGTCCAGCTTGAGGTCGGTGAGGATCGCCGCCACTTCCAGCGGATGGGCGAAATACGGGTCGCCCGAGGCACGCTTCTGGGTGCCGTGCTTCTGCATGGCATAGACATAGGCCTTGTTGAGCAGCGCCTCGTCGGCGTGCGGATTGTAGGCCAGAACCCGTTCGACGAGCTCGTACTGACGCATCATCGGTTCGCCGCACTCCTACGCGGCACGCCTGCCACTGGGGCAAACAAAAAAGGCGCCGAGCAAGCGGCCCGACGCCTTTGTAACTATATGCCAGATCGGCACGGGTGCAACGCGGCTGCGGGCCCCGCCGCCAACGGCGGTGGCGGCTTCAGTCGTCCCGGCGTTCCGGCGGCGCAAGCGACTCGATGCCGCGCAGCAGTTCGTCTTCGCTGATCGTGTCGAAAGTGTCGCTGTCCTCGTCGGCATTGGCGTCGAGCAACGGAGCCGCATGCCTTTCGGGCTCGTCGACCTCGACATATTTCTGCAGCGAGTGAATCAGGTCCTCGTGCAGATCCTCTGGGGAAATGGTGCCGTCGCCGATCTCGCGCAGCGCCACGACCGGGTTCTTGTCGTTGTCACGATCGACGGTGATGGCGGAGCCGGCCGAAATCATGCGGGCGCGGTGGGCGGCCATCAGAACGAGATCGAAACGGTTGTCCACCTTCTCAATGCAGTCTTCGACGGTGACGCGGGCCACGGACGTCTCCAATATGTGTGGAAATCAAGCGGTCCTCTTACAGGAGGCACGGCGCCAGCACAAGGCCTTCAGCTCGGCTGACCGCCCGGCGTCGCCCACAGTTGTTTGATAGTTCCACCGCGGGGCGTTTTCTCCATTTCGATCAGCGCGTTGCCCCTTTATTCAAAAACTGGAGCATTACGTTCATGTAATATTACTATTGCCAACGCACCGATTAAGCACGTAATCGGAACTTAGGTGTGGTCGGTGCCAATTGCGGCACGCCTGGGCAATCGGGCGCACCTAAGCATTTTTCGTCGGGGGGCCGGCGAGGAGCCACGGGCTCCGTATTGGAGGCAGTTCATGTCGATTGATCCGCGCGAAAAGGTCGTACTTTTCATTGATGGCGCGAACCTGTATGCAACCAGCAAAGCGATCGGTATCGACATTGACTACCGACGACTGCTGCTTGAGTTCCAGGCCAAGTCCTATCTGCTGCGCGCCTATTACTACACTGCGCTGGTTGAAGACCAGGAGTATTCCTCGATCCGCCCGCTGATCGACTGGCTCGACTATAACGGCTTCACCGTGGTGACCAAACCGGCCAAGGAGTTCACCGACGCTTCCGGGCGGCGGAAGATCAAGGGCAACATGGACATCGAGCTGACGGTCGACGCGCTCGAGATGTCGGCCTTCTACGATCACCTGGTGCTGTTCTCGGGCGATGGCGATTTCACCGCGCTGGTCGCGTCGCTGCAGCGGCGCGGCAAGCGGGTCACGGTGGTCTCGACGCTCACCACCTCCACCCCGATGATCGCCGACGACCTGCGCCGGCAGGCGGATTTCTTCCTCGATATCGCCGAGTTGGTGAAGACCGTCGGGCGGACGCCGGCGCCGGAACGGGTTCACGTGGACCGATCCGTTGACCGCACGCCGGTGACGGTGGACGGTAAGGGACACTGAGTCCCTACCCTCCCGGAGCCTTCTTGCAGACCAATCCGCCGCACGATTGCCAGCGCTGCCCGCGGTTGGCCGCGTTTCGTCATGACAACCAGCGGGCCTTTCCGGAGTTCTTCAACGCCCCCGTGCCGAACTGGGGCGACGCTGCCCCCGGGCTGATGATCGTCGGACTGGCGCCCGGCCTCAAGGGCGCCAACCGCACCGGCCGCCCGTTCACCGGCGACTATGCCGGTGACCTGCTCTATGCGACGCTGGAGAAGTTCGGGCTGGCGACCGGTCACTACCGGCAGCGACGGGACGACGGCCTGGAGTTGCAGGGTGTGCTGATCGCCAACGCGGTTCGGTGCGTACCGCCGCAGAACAGGCCGACCGGCGACGAGATCAGGACCTGCCGGCCGTTCCTCGCTGCGAGCATCGAGGTGCATCGGCCTGCAGCCTTTCTGGCGCTGGGCCGGATTGCGCACGACTCGCTGCTCACGGCACTGGGCGAGAAGCGCAGCGCCTTCCCGTTCGGCCACGGCGCCGAGCATCGACTGAGCGGCGGGGCGGCGCTGTTCGACAGCTATCACTGCTCGCGCTACAACACGAACACGGGCGTGCTGACCACCGCCATGTTCGAGGACGTGGTCGGGAGGGCGGCCAGGCTGGCGGCGCGCTGACTGGTCCGGCCCGCCGGACGGCGTCAGCCGTGCTTGAGGAGCCGGGCCTTTTCGCGGCCCCAGTCGCGGTTGCGCTCGGTCTCGCGCTTGTCGAAGCTCTTCTTGCCCTTGCCGACGCCGATCAGCAGCTTCGCCCTGCCCTGCTCGTTGAAGTAGAGCTTCATGGGCACGATGGTGTTGCCGGCCCGTTCGACATCCAGGCTCAGGCGGGCCAGCTGCTTCTTGTTGACCAGCAGCTTGCGCGGCCGCTTTTCCTCGTGGTTGAAGCGGTTGGCCTGCAAGTATTCGGGGATGTGGGCGTTGATCAGCCAGAGTTCGCCGCGTTCGGGCGAGGCATAGGCCTCGGTGATCTGCGCCTTGCCCTGGCGCAGCGACTTGACCTCGGTACCGGTCAGCACGATGCCGGCCTCGAGCGTATCGAGGATCTCGTAGTCGTAGCGGGCCCGGCGGTTTTCCGCCACCGAACCGGTCGAAATCGTCTGCGGTTTGCCAGGTTGCTTTGCCATGACCTCTAGATAGTCCTGTCCGGCCGCAACGCAATGGCGGCGGCGCTCTCAGTTCGGCAGCAGGCCGGCGTGGCTGAGGGCGGCGTCGATCGCCTCCTCGTTCGCCTTCGACACCGGCACCACCGGCAGGCGGAACTCGTTGCGGCAGAGCCCCAGCCGCGAGGCGGCGTACTTGATGCCACCCGGGTTGTTTTCGAGGAACAGGCTCTTGTGCAGGTGCACCAGCTTGTCCTGGATGGCAAGGGCTTCGGCGTAGTTGCCCTGCTGGCAGGCGTTCTGGAACAGCGCCGAGAGGCGTGGGGCGACGTTCGACGTCACCGAGATGCAGCCGGTCCCGCCAGGGGCGTTGAAGCCGAGAGCCGTCATGTCCTCGCCCGAGAGCAGGATGAAGTCTGCACCGAGCCGGGCGCGCTGCAGGCTGGCCCGCTCCATGCTCGCCGTTGCGTCCTTGACGCCGACGATGTTGGAATGTGCCTCGCGCAGCCTCGCGATGGTATCGATGGTGAGGTCCACCACGGTGCGGCCAGGCACCGAGTAGAGCAGGATCGGCAGCGACGTCGCGCCGGCAACCGCGGAAAAGTGCTGGAACAGGCCCTCCTGGGTGGGCTTGTTGTAGTACGGCACCACCGAGAGCACCGCGTCGGCACCGATATCCTCTGCAAAGCGAGCGAGCGAGACGGCCTCGTCGGTGGAATTGGAGCCGGCGCCGGCAATTACCGGGACGCGTCTGGCTGCGACCTCGACGCAGATCTCGATGATGCGGTGGTGCTCCTCGTGGGTGACAGTGGGGCTCTCGCCGGTGGTGCCGACGGGCACCAGGCCGTGCGTGCCCTCGCCGATCTGCCAGTCGACGAAATGGCTGAAGGCTTTCTCATCCAGCGCCCCGTTCGCAAACGGAGTGATGAGCGCTGTGATCGAGCCTCGTAGCATTTCGGGTGTGCTCCTCGTCTATGGGCATCCTCGGGGATGCCGGCTTGTTGGGCCGTGCCGGCCAGATTGTGGCCATATCCCGATCATCGGCCGGCCATAGTCGCGCACCATAGTTTCTCTCGTGTCGGCCGACAAGCAAAGAGGCGAGGAGGTCGGGCGGCGCAACCCACAAGGACCGAGTGGCTAACCAATTGTTCACGCGCAGGGCGCAAACTTCTGGCTGACTGCAAGGGTGGGGGCACCTTGTTGGATTTGTACCGAGGACCAACAGGACGGTTACCATGTTCTCTGCACCCAGGTCGAAAGGCCTGTTTGCCGGCATTGTCGTCGCGGCACTGACCATCTCTGCGCTGGTCGCGGGCAATTTCGTGCGCGCCAACGACGCGGTCGATACAGTGGTCACCGGGGCCATCAGCGCGCCGGTGTCTGTCCCTCGCGATGGGGCGTCGGTGGGGTTCCGCCAGGCGCTTTCCGTGCTTGCCGACGGACGCCAGGCCGAGGCCTACGAGCTGGCGAGGTCCCTGCCGGACGATGTCGAGCGCCGGTCCCTGCAATGGGCCGCGATCTACTACGGCAACGGCACGGTACCCTCCGCCTCGGTGGCCCGCTTTACGGCAGACGCCCCGGACTATGCCAGCGGCACCGTGTTCAGGACCCGGCTCGAGCAGGCGCTGGCCAGGGAAGACGTCGGCGGCGCCAGCATCATCAAGCTGCTCGGCGGTGCGACGCCCAACACTCTCGATGCGCAGATCGCCTTGGCGGAAGCCTATGCAGGCGCCGGAGAAGCCACCCGTGCGGCACGGATCGCTCGCGGCATCTGGACGGAGAACTTCCTCGACCGCGAAGCCGAGCAGAAGGTGCTCGACCGCCTCGGAAGGCTGCTGGCCAAAGCCGATCACTGGGATCGGGCCGTACACCTGATGATGCACGACCGGGCCGCCGGCGTCGAACGGCTGCTCGCCTACATGACGCCGGCACAGAAGTCGCTGGCGGTGGCGCGCAATGCCACGTCGCGCAATGACAAGGACGCCAAGAAGCTGCTCGATGCCGTCGATCCCTCGATGCGGTCGCACCCGGTATTTCTGTTCTCGCGGGCGCAACGGGCCCGGCAGTTCGAGCTTTGGGACGACGCGATCGCCTATCTCGACCGGATACCGGGCAGCGCACCGGAGGCCGAGGAGTTCTGGTACGAGCGGCGCGGCCTGCTGCGCGAACTGCTGAAGCGTGGCGAGGTCAAGCGCGCCTATGCTGCCGCAGCGGGCTTCGACGAGGGCCCGGAGGGGCGGCTGGTGGAAGCACACTTCCACGCCGGCTGGGTTGCGCTGTCATTCCTGCGGGATGCCAGGCTGGCCCTGCCGCACTTCAAGGCGATGCAGGGGCTCTCGACCCTGCCGGACTCGGTGACGCAGGCCAACTACTGGCTGGGGCGGACCCTGCAGAAGCTCGGCGACGACAAGGGGGCCCGGACGGCTTACCAGGCGGCGGCGCAGTTCGGCACGCTCTACTACGGGCAACTGGCGCGCGAAGCCCTCGGCAAGACCGGGGTAGTGATCCGCGAGATGCCAGCGTGGAAGGCCTCCGAGGCGAGTTTCGGAGGGCTTGAACTGGTGAGGGCGGTGCGCCTATTGGCCGACAACGGCCACAAGGAGATGGCGGTACCGCTGCTGCGCAGCTTCGCGCACGGTTTCAAGAGCGGCGGCGAACTGCTGCTGGCGGCACGGCTGGCGCAGTCACTCGATGCGCATCACCTCGCCATCACCATCGCCGACACGGCCGAAAGGCGCGGCTTCCCGCTCGACCTGTTCAACTTCCCCAAGGATGGGCTGCCCAGGACCCAGCTCGCTTCGATGGATGTCGCGGCGATCTATGCCATTGCCCGCCAGGAGAGCCGGTTCCAGGTCGATGCGGTGTCTTCGGCCGGGGCACGCGGGCTGATGCAGCTGATGCCGACGACGGCGAAGGAAACGGCCAACAAGATCGGCGTGGGCTATTCGGCCAGCCGGTTGACCAGCGACGCCGAGTACAACGCGTTGCTGGGCTCGACCTACCTCAAGGCACAGCTCGAGGCGTTCGACGGTTCGCTGGTCCTCGCCGCGGCGGCCTACAACGCCGGCGCCGGCAATGCCCGCAAGTGGATCGCCACCTTCGGCGATCCGCGGGCGGCCGATATCGACCCGGTGGTCTGGGTGGAGCTGATCCCCATGCAGGAGACCCGCCAGTACGTGAAGCGCGTGGTCGGCAACTACCTGGTCTATCGCGCCCGCCTGGGCAAGAACGACCTCGGGATCGCCGAGGTGCTGCGCCGCATTCCGGGTTGATTTCCGGCCCGGATTCCGGCGATTCGGGCTTTGGGCCGGGGCCGTTCCGGGTTAGGTGATGGCCATGCTGACGCCTGCACGCACCGTTCCCGACGATCTCAGGGCCTTTGCCGGCCTGCCTGTCGTCCGCTACACGATCGGCCCCGCCAACGAGGCCGTGGCCGTCCGTGTTTCGGGTCGCCTCGCGATCGGGCGCATTCCGGTGGTGTGCGTCCCCGGCTACCAGCGCAACATGTCGGACTTCACCGAGTTCACGGGCCACTTCCATCGGCAGTTCGGGGATGACTGGCCGGTTGTTCTCGTCGATCTCAAGGGGCGGGGACGGTCCTCGGATCGCGCTGACAAGACGCGCTACGTCTCGCCGATGGATGCCCGCGACGTGGGCGAGGCACTTGCCGCGCTTGCCGTCGATGGCGGTATCTTCATCGGCCAGGGCTACGGCGGACAGGTGGTGATGGCGATGGCGGCCGACAAGCCGAACCTGATCGCCGGCACGCTGCTGATCGACGCGGGTCCGGTCTCCGATCCGCGCGGTCTGGTGCGGCTGAGGAACAACCTCAAGGACCTCGAAGGGCATCGCAGCGACGCGGGATTCCGCGCCATGCTGCGCCGGATGCTGGCACCGGACTATCCCGCGGCACCGGAGGCACTGCTCGAGCTGCTGGGGGGGCGGACGCATTTCCTCGACCGCCGCGGCCGGGTGCGGGGGCTGTTCGATCCGTACCTGATCAAGGCGCTCGAGGCCTTCGAGCACGACGACGTGCTGGTGCCCCAGTGGCAGTACTACGACGCCCTGCGCTGCGCGCCGCTGATGCTGATGCGCACGCAACTCACCGAGCAGTTGCGGCGGGAGACCTTCGAGGAGATGGTGCGACGGCGGCGCGATGCCGAGGGTTACGTCATCGAAGGGCAAGGCTCCCCTGCCCTGCTCAATACTGCCGAGGACGTCGCGCCCATCGCCGAGTTCGTGCGGCGGATCGTCAAGCAGCGCGGCAAGGTCGCCGCCTAGAGCCGGCAGACTGGTCGGGCCTAACTGCCGGTTGCTGCGCGCGGGCGCAGGGCCGCCTCGAGTTCGCGGGCCTGTTCGCGCCAAAGTTCGCGTCGGATGCGTCCCGGCGCGGCCAGATGCGCTTCCAGCCAGCCGACATTGTCGTCGTCGAGTGTCGCCAGCTGGTCGAAGTGATAAAGGCCGAGATCATTGAGCGCCGTCTCGATCGCCGGCAGGATGCCGATGACGTGGGTCAGGTCGTCCTTCTCGCCCTGGCGGGGGGCGTCGAGACCGACGGGCCGGCCGGGCTCCGGCAGAGGTTCTGGTGTGGCGGCGTCGGCCACGTCCGGGGCAAGCGCCGCGGAGAGCGCGGCAACGAGGTCAACCTCCTCGACGACGGGCGTCGAGGCCGTGCTCTCGGCCACCACGGCCTCTACGGCACGGGCCGCGGCTGCGACGGCGGCACCCGAGGCGGAGACAGCGTCGCTGACACCTTCGGGCGGATCGAGCGCCCTCGTGGGGCGGGACACGATCCGACCGGGGGTCCAGCTGCCTTCGATGGCGCGCATGGCGGCGGCCTCCCGGTCCTCGTCGGTGTCGTCGACCCCCACCGGGGGCACCGGGACGGGAGGGGGCACGGGGACCGGCGCCGGCTCGGGCGTCGTCGGCAGGTCGGGCGGCACCACCGGTTCGGGAAGCGGGTCGAGAACGGACTCACCCGCGGCAGGGGGAGAAACAACGGCAATCGGAACCGGTTGCTCGGATGGCAGCGGCGTCGTCGCCGGCGGCAAATCCGTCACTTCGGCAGCCGCCACGGCAGGCGCCGCTGCCGGCTCCATCTCCACGGCCAGTTCAGGGACCGGCATGTCGAGCCGATCCGTTGGCGGCATCGCGGGTGCCGGTGCATCGGCCTGGGGGAGAACGGCTTTCGGCAGACTCTCGGCGACGGCCGCCAGTTCCGCGGCGATGGCGGCGGCCGGCGCCTCGATGAAGGTGTCCGGCTCGGGGACCACCACCGGGGGTACCGGCGCGATCTCGATCGCAGCGGGGGGGACGGCAGCTACCGCCGGCTCGGCCCGACCCAGCAGCACGGCGTCCCATGCGATCTCGGGGTCCGCGGGGCGCTCGGGGACCGCAGGCTGAGCGGGAGCCGCGGCCGACGGGAATGGTACGACCTCGGCACCGGCCGGGGCGGCCGTCTCCACCGGGGCCCGCAGCGCGCCGACGTGACGGCCCGAGGTCGCCTCGCCGGCAGTACGCGACGGCCGGATATCGACCCGCTCGCCTACCGCCTGCGTCAGCGGCCGAATTGGCGGAATCGGCCGGATTTCGGGCATCGGCTCCAGGTTGCGCGCTGCCGCGGAGGGCGCATCCGGCAGGGCTGCTGGCGGCGACTCACGGGCGAGCTCCAGGAGTGCCGCGGCGAAATCCGGAACCGGCACCTCCTCGGGCGGCAGGACTACGGGATCAGTGGGCCTTGCCGGCTGCGGCAGGGGGTCGATGACGGGCGCGGCGACCAGGGCCGGCACCGGAAATGGATCCTCGGCGGGCGCAGCTGTGGCGACGGGCGCCGGCTTTGCTGCCGTTGGCCGGCGGAGCCGCGCCGCCAGCACACGCATGAGCGTACCGACGACCGCGCCGACCAGGAAGGCGGCGAGCAGCAGCAGCGCGACTTCGAGCAGGTGAGCGGGATTGAGCATCACGGCTCTCCCTTCCGGCCCGGCAGCGAGAACCAGCCAGTGGCGAGCCCGATCAGCAGCGCCGCCGCAGCGTAGGGCCAGTAGACTTCGAGCAGGTAGATCAGGGAGTCGAGTGTCATGGGCTGCTAGTCGTCCACAAGCGTGAAGGCGATCCGGCGATTGGCCTGCTTGCCGGCACGGGTTTCGTTGTCCGCCACCGGCAGGCTCTCGCCATAGCCGATGGCGTAGAGCCGCTCCGGCCCGACGCCGCGCAGGATCAGCGCATCGACAACGGCCTCGGCGCGCGCCACCGAGAGCGCCAGATTGGCCTCGGCCTCGCCATCGGCATCGGTGTGGCCCTCGACATTGACGCTCGCCTCGGGGCAGAGCGCCAGATAGGCCACCAGTTCGTCGATCGCAGGGATCGACTCCGGCGCCATCGCCGCGCTGCCGGACTGGAACAGGATGGCGTTGCGGGCAGCAAACGCCGTCACCTTGTCGCGACACAGCTCGAGCGGCGGCAGCAGCGTGATGCTGGTCTCCCAGCGCTCGAACGTCGGCGCCGCGGCCAGCGCCGTCAGCACCGCCCGCCGCTTCTCGTCGCTATCCGCGCGGCCGACAAACACCCAGCTTTCGCCATCGAGACCGAAGGTGCCGTCGGCGAGGAGGGCGAGGGCGCGGGTTCCCGCGTCGGCGCTGGCGATGAAGTCGGCCGGCAGGCCAGAGGCCAGTGTCAGCGCGTCCGTCCCGGCGCCGCCGATCACCGCGAGATGCCGGCGCATCGGCTCGGCGGGAACGGCACCCTCGAAGGCGATCGGGGCGCCGCGGGTCTTTCGCGCCACGAACAGATAGGGGCGGACCACGTCGATCGCCGGGACCGTTTCGGTGGCGGCGGGCGTCGTCTCGATCGGCGCCAGTTCGGCAAGTTCGAGCGGCGCCGGTTCGGCCGGCGGGTCCGCGGGCTCGGGCGCGACCTCCGGCTCGGCGGTCACGTCCGCGGGCGCCGGAACGTCGGTTGCGATCGGCTCGGGCGCAACGGCTACCTCCGGCTCCGGCGCAACCGGCGCCGCGTCGATCGGCTCGGCTATGGCGGTGGTCCACCCCGCCGCCCGGTCGCTGGCCGACAGCAGCGCCGTTCGCACCGCCTCGGCATCTGCGGCAGTCGTTGGTTGTCCGGTGATCGACCAGGACGAACCGTCGTAGCGGACTTCGCCACTTGCCAGACGCTGCAGGGCCTCGAGGCCTGCCAAGGCGTCCGGCTCGAAACTGGCCGGCTCGCCGGACCCGACCAGGGTCGAGTCCCTGGCGATCCGGCCGATCCGGTCAGCCACGAGGCGACGGAGTTCGTCGGTCGGCACGTAGCCGGCAAGCGTGTAGCTGCCGTCGCCGGCCTTGCTGGCAGACCAGAAATACGGAGTGACCACCGGCGCCGCGTCGGTCGCCTGGATCGCCACATGCCACCCCGAAACATCGGCAGCGGCGGTCAGTGCCGCCTCGAGGGCATGGCGCTCGGCGGTGGTGGCGACAGTGCCGGTGAGCGTCCACTTGCCGCCCGACAGCCCGAGCGCGCCCTCGCGGAGGGAAAGCAGCGCATCGAGGCCGGCGACGGTGGCCGCCACGAACTTTTCGGGGGCGCCGGCCGCCAGGCTGGTGCCGTCGATCGCCCTGTCGCCGGCATGGGCGACGAGATAGCGCTTGAGCTGATCGGTGGGAACGAAACCGGCAAAGCTCACGGTACCGTCGGCCGCCTTCTGGGCGCGCCAGACATAGGGATCGATAACCGGAAGGGCCGCAACCTTCTGTGGCGGTGGCAGCGAGATGTCGTAGCTCCATCCGGCGGCGCGCAGGCCGGTGGCGGCGAAGGCCTGTTCGGCGAGGAACGCCTCCTGCGGAGCATCGACGGCTCCCGTCACGCTCCAGGCGGTGCCATCGAAGGCGAAGCGGCCGCTGTCGAGCAGGGGCAGCACGGAGAGCGCATCGAGAACCTGGCGTTCGAAGACGGGTGGTTCCCCGTCGGCGAGGACCATGGTGTCCATCGGCGCGGTCGGCAGGGCCGCAACGAGGGCCTTGCGCACCGCCTCGCTGGGTACGTGGCCCGAGAGGGCATAGCTCCCCGACGCCGTCTTCTCGGCCGCGAAGGTAAAGGGACTCGCGAGTGGCGGCCTGATGCTGACCTCGCCCAGGATGAGGCGCTGCGGAGCTCCGAGATTCAGCGACGTCTCGATGGTGGTGAACTCGGGCACCGTGGCGGAACGCCCTTCGACAGTGATGACCGTGCCCTGGATGATTCCGTGCCCCTCGCTCATCCGCCCGAGCACATCGAGCACGAAATCCACGCCGGAGAGGAAGCGCTCGGGGGCCCCGCGGCCGAGTTCCAGGCCGGCGGCGTCGACCTGCGGCATGTCCTCGAGCCGCTGCTGGGCCGCAGCATCGGGAACGAAGCCATCAAGCACGACAGTGTCGCCCTCGCGTACCGCGCTGAGCCAGTACTCGGCGATGCGCGGCGGACCGAGTTCCAGGTCGGCCGGCAGGGGCGTGACCGCGACACGCACCGCTTCGGCCGTCGCGGCATCGGCCGGAGATCCGGAAAGCGATAACGCTTCACCTGAGATATCCGCCCTACCCTCTTCGAGCTGCAGCAGATTTGTCAGCAGCGTGGCGGCGTTCTCGGCGAAGCGCGATGGTGCGCCGGAGGCCAGGGCTAGGCTGTTGGAGACGGCAATGCCCTGGGGCACGGCCGCCACGAGCTGCGTGCCGACGTCCTCGGACGGGACGACGCCGGACAGGGTCAGGCGGGTGCCGTCGAAGCTGGCGCGCCACTCGAAGGGCGAGGCAAGCGGCGGCTGAACCTCGCGGAAGCCGAGGTCGGCCCCTTCAGGCAGGGCGGTCCGGCCGAGGGCGGAGAGGTGCTGGTACGATTCGGTATTGCGCGCACGGCCGGAGACGGTGACCGCCAGATCGGAAAGCGCGGCCTCGCCTTCGTCGAACGCCCGCGCGTTCTCAACGACATAGCGGGCGGCGGCGAGCCAGGTGGAGCGCTCGGGGGCACCCGACATCAGGCGCAGTTCGTCGCGGGCGCCCTCCCCCGCGAGTTGCACGATCTCGACGCGGGCGGCTTCGTCGGGCAGGCCGCCCGAGAGGGTGATGACGCCATCGGCGACACTGGCGATGAAGGGGAACGGGCTGACATACTCGGCCAGCACGACCTTCGAGGTGACCGAGCGGACGCCGTGCACGGCGGCAACCCGGGCGACCACGTCGTCGATCATCTGCTGGGTGGTGGCGGTGCCGGTCAGGACGGCGTCGCGCATGTCGAAGGTGACGGAGGCCCAGGATTCCGCGGGGGTGGCGAGGGCCGTGGCGGCGCGCTCGCGCAGATCGAGGGGGATGGCGGCGCCGGAGGTGGTGATGGCAGCAAAGGTGCCGGCCACCACAGTAACGAGGGCCGGGACGCCCCACTTGAGGAAAATGCCGTTCATGCTGCCCCCGGAAACCGCTTCGCCCGCGCTTGTGGTCGCTATGTGGTCGCGCGATCGAACCGGAAAGGTCTGAAACCTTTCCTGATCACGCTTCGCGACGAGCCATAGCCCCAATCACTGAATCGGAAAAGTGCGCCAACTCTTTGTCAGACGCGGTTTTTTCCACGATTGGCGGTCAGCTCTACGTGAACGCAGATGAACGGGGGCTGACACATTTCCGAACGCAGGCAAACAGGGCGAAAAACAGAAAGGCCCGGCTTGCGCCGGGCCCTTCCATTGAGAGGAAGAGAACCTTACTCGAAGGTCTTCTTGAACTCGGTCTCGATCTTGTAGGCGTCTTCCGAGTTGACGGTGCCCTTGACCGACGAGGTGAACCCGCCGCCCGGAGCCCAAGCCAGCTTGGCCGAACCGTAGAACAGGTCAGCCCAGTCATCATCCACGTAGCCGACTTCGCCGGTGATGGTGATGGTCTCGGTGACCGCAGCCACGACAGACGCCGCGACCTGGTAGATGTCGTTGCCGGCGCTCTCTTCGAGGTAGCGGCCGCCGACGTTCAGGGTCACGCCATCGGTGACAGCGGCCGAAGCCGACGCACCAACGCCCCACTGGTCGTTCGAGTTGGCTTCAACCGAGCCAGCGATCGTGAACATGTCGAAGGTGGCCGAAACCGACCCGAGCACGTTCCAGTAATCACCTTCGTCGTCGTCGTTGCCAAATGCGCCGGCAGCTACGACCTTGAAGTTGTCGAACGTGCCAGAGAAACCGGCATGAACGCCCCAGTCCTCAATGGTGCCGTCAAGCACGCCGCCGGCGGCAAACGACGCGTGGGCCGACAGGCCGTCGCCGGCATAGGCAATCACGCCAACCGCAGTACCAGCCTTGCCATCGTTGAAGTCACCGGTGGTGTCAGTGTCGGCGTTGTCGGCATTGAGAGCCTCGAGGCCGCCAGCGACCGAGAAGCCGTTGCCGAGGTCGGACACGACCTGGATCACGTGACCGCCATCGGGCAGATCAACGGAGTTGCCCCAGGTGACGCCAGCGTCGTTCTTCTCGGAGATGAACAGACCCAGCCAGTTCAGCGGGACGTCGTCACCCTTATTGAGGATCGAGCCCTTCTTGCCGGCCATGATGACGGTCGAGTCACCGATCGACACATAGGCTTCGTCCATGACGACGCCGCCGGTGTCGGAGCTTCCGGTCGCGATCGCACCACCGTTGGTGGTCGTGCGGTGATTGACTTCCTTCAGCTTGATGACGGCCTTGGCCGGACCAAAGTCGGAGTCGGCAGTCGCAACGAACTTGATCCAGGCGTCAAAACGCGAGGCCCAGTCCGGGTCGCCAGAGCCACGCATCCAAGTCAGCGAATTGACGTCGCCGTCGGCTTCGTTGGCAACGTCGGCGTCAGCCGGAGCAGTAAGGTTGTAGTCGCCCCAGGTGAACTTGTACTTCACTTCACCGGTGATCTGCAGGCAGTTGGTGTCGGACGAAATCGTCAGACCCGACAGACCGAGCGCATCGCAGACGTCGAGCGACGTCAGAACGCCCAGGTCCGCCGCGTAGGCGCCGGTCGAGAGACCCGCCGCAGCCACAGAACCCAGAAGAAGGTTCCTGATGTTCATTGTTGACCTCCAAAGTCAGTCATTCGTTGTACCGGTTGCCCGGCGGTTTGTCGAAACGCGACCACACTTAGTTGTGTGTGTTGTCGTCGCGTTTGCGACCGACAAACGATCCCATGCATGGATTCGCAAGACCCACTCTACGCAGGGTTGGGCGAGGCGCAATCGCAGAATGGCCAAAATGGGGCAGCACCAACCGGGTTGCTCAATCGCTGTTGCAGATTCACCACAGGTTTGGAAACCAAGCCTTAACACTCCTGAATCAGCGGTTACCGGAGGCCGAGAAAGCGGCGGCAGACCGGCATGACAACGTGCGTCAGCCTCAATCGAAGAGCGACGGCCGGATTTCCCGCCAGGCAGCGAGGTGATCCATGCGGTTGCGGACAATGCGCTCGCGCGGCCAGTCGCGATATTGCGGCTCGGAGCGCGCCTCGGCCATCACGGCGTCGTTCCAGACCAGCCCGCAGAACTCGAGCAGGCGCCGGATCTCGCCCTGCCGGTTCTCGGCGACGTCGCCGAGGGCGATGTCGTGGACGGCGCCGGGGAAGCGCGCGCGCCAGCCCGCCATCATGTCACGGAAAGCGGAATGGAAGGGCTGCAGCTCGTCGAGATCGTTGGCATACTCGTAGCCGCCACCCGTCAGGTATTTCTCGAAGATGGCCACGCAATGGTCCGCCGGGGTGCGGACGGCCCTGATGATGCGGGCATAGGGCAACGCCAGCCGGATGAAGCCGACATGCTGGAAATTGCCCGGCATGGTGTCGACGACGACCTTGCCCGGCGGCACGAGGCTCTGCGCCTCGCGCATGTAGGCGCGGCCGAGTTCGGTGAAGCGGTCGGGCGGGATTTCGGCCAGCGGCACGCCCTGCTGCTGGGCAAGGAGTTCCTTGACGAGGCGCCCCATGGTGGGCAACTCGCCGGCGCCGGCCACCGAGGGGTGGCGCGCCAGCATGGTCTCGACGGTGGTCTTGCCCGAACGCGGCAGGCCGACGACAAAGATCGGGGAGGCCTCGCGGAACCCGCCATTGGCGTGCGGCCCGTCGATGCCGTCGAAGCGGCGAAGATCGTCCTGCATGCGCGCGAGGGCCTTGTCGAGCGCGAACGGGGTGCGGGCCCGGTGCAGCCGGTTGGCCTCGCTGAACGCGGCAATCGACGCATGATGCTCGCCGAGATCGGCCAGGGCCTTGCCGAGACCGAAGCCGGCGAAGATGCGATCGTCGAGCGGCGCCGTCTCGGCCCGGAACAGCTGCTCCATCGCCGCGACGGCGGAATCACGGCTCTCGTGGCGCACGATATAGGCGCGCTGCAGGTGCGCCTCGCCGAAGCCGGGGCTGAGGGCGAGGGTGCGGTCAAAGGCCTCGACCGCGTCCTCGATCCGGTTCTGATGATAGAGCGCCCGCGAGCGGCGCAGGTTGAGATCGGGATCGTTCGGCTGGCGGGCGAGGGCCGCATCGATCAGATCGATCGCCTCGCTCGATCGCCCCTGCCCGTCGAGCATGGCAGCAAGGCCGTTGATCGCACCAGTATAGCCCGGGCGCAGCTGCACCGCCCGCCGGTAGGCCGACTCGGCATCGAACAGGTACCCGGCGTCGCGCAGGGCATTGGCGAGATTGTAGTGAAACCCCGGCTCGTTCGGCTTCAGCCGCACGGCGCGGCGGTAGACCGCCACGGCATCCTCGAAGCGACCCAGCGCCCGGAACGCCATGCCGAGATTGGAGGACGTCTCCGCGGACGTGACGTCCGCGATGATGGCGCGCTCGAGCACCTCCACCGCCTCCCGGCTGCGGCCGGCGGCGTTGAGGGCGACCCCGAGGTTGCTCAGGTACTGCGCGTTGTTGGGAGCGGCGGCGACGGCCCGCGAGATACGATCGACCGCCTCGTCGGGGCGTCCCTGCTGCAGCCGCACGAGGCCGAGCAGGTGATTGGCGGCCGGCTGGCGCGAATCGCGCTCCAGCACGCGCTCATAGAATACCGCGGCATCCGGCCCCCGTCCGGACTGGTGCAGCGCCAACCCCTGCTGCAGGAGGGCGTCAATCGCCGGCTTGGAAGGGGCCCGTGGCCGGGACTTGCGGAAGTCTGTCATGGTGTCCGTCAATATTCAGAAACAAATAGTTCTGCAGGCGCGCAATGGACTTAATCATGCCTTGCCTCTGCCGCAAGTCGTCGTCCATATGAGCTTGGACAAGGGCGGAAGACACGAACATGACGGACGGGAAGGTGGTTGTGATCACCGGCGCAACCTCGGGCATCGGGCGGGCGACGGCGATCGGGCTCGGACAGGCGGGGTATCGGGTGGCGATCCTCGGACGCCGCGAGGCGGAACTTGAGGAGACGGCGCGGCTCGCTGGTGCGCACTACAAGGGCGTGTGCGACGTTTCCGATCCGGCAGCGGTGCACCGGTACTTCACCGATGTGCGCGCGAGACTCGGCCGAATCGACGTGGTGTTCAACAATGCCGGCAAGTTCATGCCGCAGGCGAGCTTCGGGGACACCGACATCGCCTCCTGGCAGGACATGGTGAACGTCAACCTCAACGGCGCCTTCTACGTGGCGCGCGAGGCGTTCCGCGCCATGCGCGACCAGCACCCGCAGGGCGGCCGGATCATCAACAACGGCTCGATCTCGGCCTATGTGCCGCGCCCGGGAGCGGCGGCCTATACCGCCACCAAGCACGCCATCACCGGGCTGACCAAGGCGATCTCGCTCGACGGGCGGGCCTTCAACATCGCCTGCGGGCAGATCGACATCGGCAACACCGCGACCGACATGACGGCCAGGATGACCACCGGCTCGCTGCAGGCCAATGGCACGATGATGCCCGAGCCGACCTTCAATGTGCAGCACGTGGTGGATGCGATTCTCTATATGGCCGGGCTGCCGCTCGAGGCGAACGTGCAGTTCATGACGGTGATGGCGTCGAGCATGCCCTATATCGGGCGCGGCTGATCGAGCCGTCGCGGAGCGGGACAGAGGAACCCTATCCCCACACCTTCTCCCCGCCGATCCAGGTCGAGCGGACCGACAGCTCGCCCGACAGGGCGACGATGTCGGCACGGGCGCCCCGGGTGAGGTGGCCGCGCGAGGAATCGCGGATGGCGTTCGCGGGGTAGAGCGAAGCCATGCGGAAGGCTTCCTCCAGCGGCACGCCCACCTCCCGGTGCATGAAGCGAACCGCGTCGATCATGGTGAGGTCGGCGCCGGCGAGGGTGCCGTCGGCGAGGCGGAGGGCGCCGTCCCTGCGAAAAACCGTGCGGCCGGTGAGCTCGAACTCGGTCCAGTCGGTGCCGGTGGGCGACATGGCATCGGTGACGAGGAATATCTGGCCGGGGCCGCGTTTGGCGCGGAGCGCCACGCCGATGCTCGCCGGATGGACATGGATGCCGTCGGCAATGAGACCGGCGCTGATGCCCCCGAGGTCGAGCGCCGCGCCGACGACGCCGGGCTCGCGGTTGCCGAGCTGGCTCTGGGCGTTGAACAGGTGGGTGACCATGCTGGCGCCGGCCGCGCTGGCCGCGCTCACCTGCGCATAGGTGCCCTCGGAATGGCCGATGCTGACCACGATCCCGCCTGCCGCGAGGCGGGAAACCTGTTCCGGGCCAACGGTTTCGGCGGCTATCGTGACAATCAGATTCGGGAGCTTCCGGCGCGCTGCGAGCAGGCGATGGAGATCGGATTCGTCCATCGACCGGATCAGCGCCGGGTCATGCGCGCCCTTGCGGGCAACCGACAGGTGCGGCCCTTCGAGATGCAGTCCGAGGAAGCCCGGGACATCCGACTCGGCGGCCGCTGCGCCGGCAGCGATGGCGGCCTCGTTGACGGGCACGGTATCGGTGATCAGCGTCGGCAGGCACGCGGTGGTGCCGAAACGGGTGAACGCGGCGCAGATGGTTCGGATGGCGTCGAGCGTCGGCGCCTGATTGAACAGCGCGCCGCCGCCGCCATTGACCTGGAGGTCGACGAAGCCGGGGACGAGGTACTCCGCATCGGCCGGAACGCGCTCGACATCGATAGGCGAGTCGGCGGCGACAATGCCTTCGACAAGCCCGCCGCTGACAACGAGGGCAGCGCGATCATGCCAGCTCTCGCCGTCGAAGATGCGGGCGCCGGTGAGGGCGATCCTCTCGGCCATCACGTCGTCTCCGTCACTTTCTTGAGGTAGGGCGGCCGGTCGGGATCGAAGCCGCGGCGGCGGCTCAGCGCCTCGACGAGCCCGTAGAAGCTGACGATCAGCGCCAGGGCGTCGGTGATCGGGTGGCCGGCGGCGGCAAAGGGCAGGCGCTCGGCGGCACGGGCGTTGACCGAGGTGATGAAGACGCGGGCGCCCTGCCCGGCCAGCCGCTCGGCAACCTCGGCGACGGACGCCTCGGCGGCGTCGCGGGCGGCGAGCACCAGCACCGGGAAGTGTCGCTCGACGATGCGGGCGGGTCCGTGCAGCACCTCTGCCGCGCTGTAGGCCTCGGCGTGGAGGCCGCAGGTCTCCTTGAACTTCAGCGCCGCCTCGCTGGCGATGGCGAGGGCCGGACCACGGCCCAGCACATAGAGCGACTGGTGCTGGTCGAGGGCGCCCAGCAGGGGCTGCCAGTCGCAGCCGACGGCCTGTTCCAGCAGTTGCGGCAGCGAATCGAGCGCGGCGAGCAGGGCCTCGTCGCCGAGCCAGTGGCCGATAAGGGCGAGGCCGGCGACGACGGACGCCACAAAGGTCTTGGTGGCGGCCACGGATTTCTCCTCGCCCGCGCGCAAGGCGATGGCGCGGTCCGCGGCGGCGGCGAGCGGGGAGTCCGGGGTGTTGGTGAGGGCGAAGGTCAGGGCGCCATTGCGGCGGGCCGATTCGGCCATGGCGACGATGTCGGGGCTCCTGCCGGACTGCGATACGGCAAAGGCGGCCGTGCGGGCGAGCTTCAGCTCGCGGCCGTAGATCGAGACGATCGAGGGACCGACCGAGGCGACCGGGATGCCGGCAAGCAACTCCACCGCGTACTTGAGGAAACTTGCGGCGTGATCGGAGGAGCCGCGGGCGATGGTCACGATGGCGACCGGATCGGCGGCACGGAGCGCGGCACCGCCGGCGACGAAGTCGTCACGGCCAGCGGCGAGCAGGCGGGCGACCGCCGCAGGGATTTCCTCGACTTCCCGGCGCATATGGGTGGAACCGGTCACTTGCGGGCACTTTCTCCGACGCGGAGTTCGGCAACAAAATCATAGGTATCGCCCCGGTAGACGGAACGGGTGAATTCGACCACCTTGCCCGACGCGAGGTAGGCGATGCGCTCGATATGGAGCGCGGCGGCGCCGGCGGGGATCTCGAGCAGCTCGGCGTCGCCCTCGGCGAGGTTGGCGGCGCGGATGCGCTGAATGGCGCGGACCGGGCGGTTGCCGGTCTTTTCGAGTTGGGCATACAGCGAGGTTTCGACCACCCCCGGATCGGGCAGAACGCTGGTCGACAGGGCGGCGCGCTCGATGGCCAGCGGCATGTCGCCGGAGATGCGCAGGCGGGCGACCCGGGCGACGCGCTCGCCGGGCGACAGCCCGAGAACCATGGTCTCCTCCGACGACGGCGGGTAGACGCCGCGATCGAGGAAGACCGAGCGGACGGCCATGCCACGGCGCGCCATGTCCTCGGCAAAGGAAGTGAGCTGACTCAGCGACTGCTCGACTCGATGCGGCTGCGGGGCGACGAAGGTGCCCGAGCCATGGCGCTGGACTAGGATGCCGTCCCGCACGAGCTGCTGCACGGCCTTCCTGACGGTGACGCGGGAAACGTCGACGCGGGTCGCCAGGTCGCGTTCGGAGGGCAGCGCATCGCCGGGCTGGATCAGCCCCTTGCCGACGGCATCCTCGATCCAGCGCTTGAGCTGCAGGTAGAGCGGCCCGCCTTGCGGCAGGAGCACTGCGCCGGAGCCGAACAGCGCTTGGTGGGCGTCAGACATGCAAGACCTTCACTCGGAACCGTCCAGTCGACCGGGACCATCGCTGCCAGGACCGCGATTCCCGTGGCCGACACGCTCCCCTGCCAACATAATACCAATAAAAGACCATTGACCAAGCAAAAAAACCGAGACCAGCCCGCCGGGGCAATATCCTTTCGCCTGAGACGGCTCAACCGGCATGTCGCAAGCGTCGCAGCTTGTTGAACGACAATTCCATTAACACCCGCTGGACAAGTGGTATGTTTTTGGCATTATGACGAAAGGAGGATACGCATGGCAGTCGAGACCATGGATCGGGCATGCAGCGGCGCCTCTGGCGGAAGCGTCGGGACGCGTCCGGCGACACCTTCGGGCGATCCTGACCATGCGTACCGGACCGACCGGTGGTGCCGATGACGATCCCGACCGAGATGGCCGAAGCCCGCTATGCCGGCCTCGACACCTGGCCGGACGACGCCATTCTTGCCGCGCTGCTCGATGGACAGCGTCGGGCGCTGGAGGCGGTCGCAGCGGCGATTCCCGACCTCTCCCGCGGAGCCAGACTCGCAGCGGACCGCCTGCGCGGCGGCGGCAGGCTGATCTACGTCGGAGCCGGCAGCCCGGCCCTGATGTCGCTGGCCGACGCGCTCGAGATTCCGCAGACCTATGGCATAGCGCACGAGCGGATCGTGACCATACTCGCTGACGGCAAGGGTATCGCCGAGCGGCTCGACGGCAGCCGCGAGGATCGGGCGGACGAGGCGGAAGCCGATATTGCCGCGGCGCGGGTCGGCCCGGCCGACTGCGTGATCGCCACCTCGGCGAGCGGCAGCACTCCCTATACCGTTGCCGGGCTCAGGGCGGCGCGAAGGGCGGGGGCGGCAACGATCGGTATCGCCGGCAATCGTGCCTCGCCCCTGCTCGAGAGCGCGGACGTGGCGGTGTTGCTGGCGACGGGCCCGGAGGTGATTTCGGGCTCGACGCGAATGGGCGCCGGCACCGCGCAGAAGGCGGCGCTGAACATGCTGTCGACCCTGATGGGGGTGCACCTGGGGCACGTCTATGACGGGCTGATGGTCAATCTGACGGCCGACAACGCCAAGCTGAGAGGGCGGGCAGCCCGCATCGTCTCGACGATCACCGGGGTCGACGACGGCACTGCCGCACAGGCCCTCGGGGTGTCGGGGGGCGAAGTCAAACCCGCCACCCTGCTCGCGGCGGGGGTCGGGAGCCTGGCGGAGGCCGGGGCGTTGCTCGACCAGAGCCGGGGCAACCTGCGTCAGGCGCTCGCCCGGGCGGGCGTCGGGACATCGAAATAGTTCAGCGCCCGGGGCCAGGTGGCCCGGGGCGAACAGGAGAGGAAGAACCATGAGACTGACCAAGCATCTGCTGCTGGCCTCGACGGCGATCGCGCTTGCCGCCGCACCCGCCTTCGCGCAGGACGCGACGATTACCATCGAGAGCTGGCGCACGGACGACCTTACCGTGTGGCAGGACAAGATCATCCCGGCGTTCGAAGCCGCCAATCCCGGCATCAAGGTGGTGTTCTCGCCCACCGCCCCCACCGAGTACAACGCGGCGCTGAACGCCAAGCTCGAGGGCGGCTCGGCCGGCGACATCATCACCTGCCGGCCATTCGACGCCTCGCTCGAGCTCTACAACAAGGGCCATCTTGCCTCGCTGAACGACCTGCCCGGCATGGATGGCTTCTCGCCGGTGGCCAAGGCGGCGTGGTCGACCGACGACCAGGCGACGACCTTCTGCGTGCCGATGGGCGCGGTGATCCACGGCTTCTTCTACAACAAGGAGGCCTTCGAGGCGGTGGGCGCGACGGTGCCCGCGACCGTCGATGAGTTCTTTGCGGTGCTCGACAAATTCAAGGCCGACGGCACCTACATTCCGCTTGCCATGGGCACCAACGACCAGTGGGAAGCGGCCACGATGGGCTACAACAACATCGGCCCGAACTACTGGAAGGGCGAGGAAGGCCGCCTGGCGCTGATCGCCGGCACGCAGAAGCTGACCGACGAGGGCTGGGTGGCGCCGTATCGCCAGCTGGCCAGGTGGAAGGACTATCTGGGCGACGGCTTCGAGGCGCAGACCTACTCGGATTCCCAGAACCTGTTCACCCTGGGCCGGGCCGCGATCTATCCGACTGGCTCTTGGGAAATCGCCGGCTTCGAAGCCAACGCGGCTTTCCCGATGGGTGTGTTCCCGCCGCCGGTACAGAATGCCGGCGACACATGCTATATCTCGGACCACACCGATATCGGCATCGGCATGAACGCCAAGTCGGCAAATCCCGATGCGGCCAGGACGTTCCTCAGCTGGGTGGCGTCGGCGGAATTCGGCACGATCTTCGCCAACGCGCTGCCGGGCTTCTTCTCGCTGTCCGACACTCCGGTGAAGATGGAAGACCCGCTGGCGCAGGAGTTCGTCTCCTGGCGCGACAAGTGCGAGTCCTCGATCCGCTCGACCTACGCGATCCTCAGCCGCGGCACGCCCAACCTCGAGAACGAGACCTGGAACGCCTCGGTGCAGGTGATCAAGGGCGCCGAGACCCCGGAAGCCGCCGGTGCACGGCTGCAGGCCGGGCTCGAGAGCTGGTACAAGCCCGCCGGGATGTAAGGCCGGCGTGAGTTACCGGGCCGCCCGCGGGCGGCCCGGTTCTGGTTCAGTGCGTGTGGCGCACGCCTCATCCGTCTCGGAGGGGTAGCCCAAAAGCAGATCCCTCGTGATTCGAGAGACTCACCGTGAGGGCCGTGAGGCCTCATCCTGAGCCTGTCGAAGGACGGGGGCCGGGCGTTGATGGCGAGGGCGGGGGCAAGGCAGTGGGGGGCACAATGGCAAGTGACGACATTGCGCCGGTGAAAAAGCCGTTCCGCTGGCACATCCTGGTGTTCCTGCTGCCGGCGACGGCCGTCTATACCGTGGTGATGATCTTCCCGCTGCTGTCGACGCTCTACCAGGCGTTCTTCTCGCAGACCTGGGCGTTCGTCGGCCTGGGCAATTTCGAGCAGCTGTTCGGCGACCCGCGCCTCTCGGCCAGCTTCTGGAACGCCCTCAGAAACAATGTCTGGTTCTTCATCATCCACATGCTGGTGCAGAACCCGATCGGCATCCTGCTCGCGGCGCTGCTGTCGAACCCGCGACTCAGGCTGCGCGGCTTCTACCGCACGGTGTTCTTCATCCCGACGATCCTGAGCTTCGTCATCGTGGGCTTCGTGTGGAAGCTGATCCTGTCGCCGACCTGGGGCGTGACCTCGGGGATGCTCAAGTCGATCGGGCTGGGCTTCCTGTTCCAGCCCTGGCTGGGCAAGGAGGAATACGCGCTGACGACGCTGGCGCTGATCTCGAACTGGCAGTTCATCGGCATTCCGATGATGCTGATCTATGCGGCGCTGCTGTCGATCCCCGACGAGGTGCTGGAAGCGGCAGAGTGCGACGGGATCACCGGCTGGAGCCAGTTCTGGAAGATCCAGTTGCCGCTGGTGCTGCCGGCGATCGGGATCGTGTCGATCCTCACCTTCGTGGGCAACTTCAACGCCTTCGACCTGGTCTATGCGGCGCAGGGCGCACAGGCCGGTCCCAACTTCTCGACGGATCTGCTCGGCACCCTGCTCTATCGCACCTTCTTTGGCTACCAGCTGCAACTGGGCGACCGGGCACTCGGCTCGACCATTGCGGCGGTGATGTTCCTCATCATCCTCGCGGGGGTGTGCATCTACCTGTTCGGCATCCAGACGCGGCTCAGAAGGTACCAGATGTGATGGGGATGGAGGTGAGCACCATTGTTGTCGCTGATCCGATGTCATGCCGGCGCAGGCCGGGATCCATCCCGAGGTCCGTCCGAACCAGCGGTATGCGAGGCGGTATCTCAGGATGGGCCCCGGCCTGCGCCGGGGTGACACCGAGCGTGGGGAGAGCACCATGAGCAAGGCCACCTACTCCCCCGGGCGCGCCATCGCGGCGCATGCGGTGCTGATCGCCTATACCGTGGTCGCGCTGTTTCCGGTGTTCGTCATCATCATCAACTCGTTCAAGTCGAGGAAGGCCATCTTCGGGTCGCCGCTAAGCCTGCCGTTCGGGGACGCGTTCTCGCTGGTCGGCTACGAGACGGTGTTCAAGCGCGGCGACTTCCTTCTCTATTTCCAGAACAGTTTGGTGGTTACCGTGGCAGCCCTGTTCTTCGTGCTGCTGTTCGGGGCGATGGCGGCGTTTGCGCTCAGCGAGTACCGGTTCCGCGGCAATACGCTGACCGGGCTCTACCTGGCGCTCGGGATCATGATCCCGATCCGGCTGGGGACTGTGGCGATCCTGCAGCTGATGGTCGCCTCCGGGCTGGCCAACACGCTGTGGGCGCTGATCCTCGTCTACACCGCGCAGGGGCTGCCGCTCTCGATCTTCATTCTCTCCGAGTTCATGCGAACGGTGAGCGACGATCTGAAGAACGCCGGGCGGATCGACGGCATGAACGAGTACAAGATCTTCTTCCGCCTGGTGCTGCCGCTCGTCCGGCCCGCCATGGCGACCGTGGCGGTGTTCACGATGATCCCGATCTGGAACGACCTCTGGTTCCCGCTGATCCTCGCGCCCTCGGAGGCGACCAAGACCGTGACACTCGGGGCCCAGATGTTCATCGGGCAGTTCCAGACCGACTGGAACGGCGTTCTGTCGGCACTGGCGCTGGCGATCGTGCCGGTGCTGGTGCTGTATCTGATCTTTTCGCGGCAGTTGATCCGCGGCATCACGTCCGGAGCGGTCAAATGAGCCTTCGCGTCCTCGTCGCGGGCCTCGGCAACATGGGGCGGAGCCACGCGCTCGCCTATCACCGCCACCCCGGTTTCGAGATCGTCGGGCTGGTCAACCGCTCGGCGCCGACGCTGCACCCGGAACTGGCGGGCTATGCCATCCGACCGGACTACGAGGCGGCGCTGCGCGAGCTCAGGCCGGATGTCGTCTCGATCAACACCTATTCGGACAACCATGCCGACTACGCGGTGATGGCGCTCGAACAGGGTGCGCATGTGTTCATCGAAAAGCCGCTGGCGACGACGGTAGCCGATGCCGAGCGCGTAGTGGCGGCGGCGCGGGCAAACGGGCGGAAGCTGGTGGTGGGCTATATCCTCCGCCACCACCCGAGCTGGATCCGCTTCATCGAGGAGGCGCGCAAGCTGGGTGGGCCATACGTGTTCCGGCTGAACCTCAACCAGCAGTCGAGCGGCCCGACCTGGGAGACGCACAAGACGCTGATGCAGACCACTTCGCCGATCGTCGACTGCGGCGTGCACTATGTCGACGTGATGTGCCAGATCACCGACGCGCGGCCGGTCGAGGTCCGCGGCATGGGGGTGCGGCTCTCCGACGAGATCGCGCCCGACATGTACAACTACGGCGCCCTGCAGGTGCTGTTCGCGGACGGCTCCGTCGGCTGGTACGAGGCGGCCTGGGGGCCGATGGTCTCGGAGACGGCATTCTTCGTCAAGGACGTGATGACGCCGAGCGGCGCGGTGTCCATCGCGATGGACCCCGGCGCCCGCTCGGACGATATCGACACCCACACCCGCACCGACAGGATCCGGGTGCATCGCGCCGCGCGCGACGCGGACGGCAAATTCACGGCGCCCGACGAGTATATCTCGATGCAGGGCGAGCCCGGGCACGATGCACTCTGCGCCCGCGAGCAGGGCTATCTCTACCGGGCGATCACCGAGGACCTCGACCTGACCCGGCACATGCAGGACGCGGTGCAGTCGCTCCGCATCTGCCTTGCGGCGGACGAGAGCGTCAGGACTGGAGAGGTGGTGCGGCTGTGAACCATTTCGATTTCGGGGGCCCACCTCCCTCCTCAGGGGGGAGGTGCCGGGGGTGCGGGCCCCCCCCGGAGGGTGGGGAGGGGTGTGCCGCCACCGCGGCTTTCGAGACGGCAAAGGACTGACATGGGCTCCCTGCAGATCAACCACGTCAACAAGGCCTTCGGCGCCACCAAGGTGCTGCACGACATCAACCTCGAGGTGGCGGACGGGGAGTTCGTCATCTTCGTCGGGCCGTCGGGCTGCGGGAAGTCGACGCTGCTGAGGATCATTGCCGGGCTCGAGGACGCGACGGGAGGCGAAATCCGCATCGACGGCGATCGGGTTGACGCCGTGCCGCCGGCCAAGCGCGGCATCGCCATGGTGTTCCAGACCTATGCGCTCTATCCGCACCTGACGGTGAAGGACAACATGTCGGCGGGCCTCAAGCAGGCCGGCACGCCGCACGAGCAGATCGAGAGGCAGGTGGCGGAGGCGTCGCGCATGCTGGCGCTCGAGCCTTACCTGAAACGACGGCCGGCGGAACTGAGCGGCGGACAGCGGCAGCGTGTCGCCATCGGCCGGGCGGTGGTGCGGGATCCCAAGCTGTTCCTGTTCGACGAGCCGCTCTCCAACCTCGATGCGGCGCTGCGGGTCCACACGCGGCTCGAGATCGCCAAGCTCCACCGCGACCTCAAGGCAACGATGATCTACGTCACGCACGACCAGGTCGAGGCGATGACGCTCGCCGACAAGATCGTGGTGATGAACGCCGGGCGGATCGAGCAGATCGGCTCGCCGATGGAGCTGTACAACACCCCGCAGGCGCTGGGGGTGAGCGGCGCGAAGACGATCGGCATCCGTCCCGAGCACCTGGTGCTGGCCCGGGACGGCGGCCGCTGGGCCGGTCGGGTCGAGCATGTCGAGCACCTGGGCGCCGACACCAATGTCTACCTCGCCACCGAGGCCGCCGGACTGGTGACGGTGCGGCTGTTCGGCGAGGTGTACCACGATACGGGGTCCACGCTGTGGATCAGCCCATCGCACGACCGCTTCATCTACCGCTTCGACGAGGCGGGCCAGGTGATCCGGTAGCAGCAGACTTGTCCGGACCGGAGCAGTGGCACTATCCAGTCAGCCCGGCGACCGCTCCGGGTGCGCCATCAACGTTTCAGCAAAGGACATCCTCCGCATGGTCGCCCAGCAGTTCCAGGTACTTACCCCCGAACAGGCGCAGCATTTCGTCGAGAGGGGCTATGTGCGGATCAAGGGTTGCCTCGATCCGGCGCTGGCCCGGCGCTGGACCGACGAGGCCTATGGCCGGCTCGGCTACGATCCCGAGGACCGTTCGACCTGGGCGAGGGAAATCGTCTGGATGGACCGCAACAACATCTCGGCGATCAGGGATATCTCGCCCAGGGCCTGGGGTGCGCTCTGCGACGTCACCGGCGGCGAGGATCGCATCGACCACCGCGTGATGGAGATCGAGTCGCAGCACTTCACCACGATCGACTCGACGGAGTGGTCGGATGCCTTCATCGTCAACTTCCGGCGCGGTGCCGACAAGCCGTGGGTGAAGCCCTCGGTCGAGGCCGGTGGCTGGCACAAGGACGGCAGCTTCTTCCGTCACTTCCTCGACAGCCGCGAACAGGGGCTCCTGACCATCGTCTACTGGTCGGACGTGGTGCACAAGGGTGGCGGCACCTTCATTGCCCCCGACTCGATCAAGGTGGTGGCCAGGTACCTCGCCGAGCATCCCGAGGGCGTCGCCAATGACGGCGACGACTTCGGCGCGCTGATTGCGCAATGCCACGAGTTCGAGGAGGTCACCGGTGAGACCGGCGATTTCATTATCCTGCATCCCTTCATGCTGCACGCCTCGTCCAACAACCATTCGGGCAACGTGCGCTTCATGACCAACCCGCCGGTGGTGCTCAGGGAGCCGATGAACCTCAACCGCGACAATCCGGAAGAGTTCTCGCTGATCGAGCGGGCGACGCTGCACGCGCTCGGCAAGGAGCGTTACGATTTCCGCCCGACCGCACCGCGCGAGGAACACTGGCGGGTGATCGGGTAACGCGGCCGGACGGGCTCCTTAGCTTTCCGGACTTTCCGTCTGCTTTCGCCGCTTGCACGCCCGCGCGCGCTGCCCTCTAGTCCTTGCCGGGGAGCGGAGGGGAGCATGGCCAGGCAAGCGCATTTCGTCGTCGTGGGCGGCGGGACGGCCGGGTGGATCGCGGCGTTCATCATCCAGGACTCGATCCGGCGGCTGAAGCTCGACGCGCGGGTCAGCGTGATCGAATCGACGAAGATCCCGACGGTCGGCGTGGGCGAAGCGACGACGGCGGCGTTTCACGTCTTCCTCAGGCACTTCAACATCGACATCTTCGAGTTCTTCCGCAAGACGGAGGCGACCTACAAGCTCGGCATCCGGCACGAGGACTGGCGGCGGAAGGGCTTCACCTACTACGGGCCGATCGACGATCCGCACATGGTGGTGCAGCCGCCGGCCGGAGCGCCGTCGGACTATCTCAACGTCTATGCCGTTTCGGCCAGGCACAAGGTGCAGGACATGCACCTGTTCGGTCCCCTGCTCGAAAAGAAGAAGGCGCCCTGGGCACGGAAGGACGACGGCGCGCTGCTGCCGCTCGGACCGTTCCTGCCCGCCTATCACTTCGACCAGTCGCTGGTGGGCAAGTTCCTGAAATCGAAGTCGGATGGCGTCGCGATCGTCGACAAGGTGCTGACCGGCGTCGAACGCGATGCCGAGACCGGCGATGTCACGGCGGTGCTGTTCGAGGACGGCGAGCGGCTTGCCGGCGATTTCTTCATCGATGCGACGGGGTTCCGGAAGCGCCTGATCGTCGGCGAGCTCAATGCCCCCTGGATCAGCTATGCGCATGAACTGCCGGTGAACCGGGCCCTGCCCTTCTGGCTCGACATCAAGCCGGGCGATGAGATTCCGAACTATACCCGCGCCTGGGCGCACGAGGCGGGCTGGATGTGGCAGATCCCGACGCAGTTCCGCTTCGGCTGCGGCTATGTCTACTCCGACGAATTTCAGACGCCGGACGAGGCGCATGCCGAAGCCGAGCGCATCGTGGGGCAGAGAATCGAGGCGCGCGGCGACATCCAGTTCAGGATCGGACGGCTGGAGAAGGCCTGGATCAACAATGTCGTCGCGGTCGGGCTGAGCTCGAGCTTCCTCGAGCCGCTGGAATCGACCTCGATCCACGGCACGATCGTGCAGATGATGATGTTCGCCGGCCAGTACCTGCGCGATCCGGCCCAGATGACCGCGAAGCTCCGCGACGACTACAATGCCCGCGTCGGCCGGCAGGTCGACGATTTCCGCACCTTCGTCAACACGCACTACGTCACCGAGCGCGACGACACGCCGTTCTGGCGCGAAGTGCGCGCCAGTCGCATCCATCCGGAAACGCGGGAAAGGCTGGCCCGCTGGCGCACCGAAATGCCACGCCGCGAGCACTTCCCCGACTATCTGTTCGGGCTGCCGCATGTCGAGACGCAGTTGCACTACCCGGTGCTGGATGGGCTGGGACTGCTCGATCCGGCGGTGGCGAAAGCCGAAATGGCGCGCGACCCGAAGCTGCGGAAGTTCGCGCGCGAGACCCATGACAGCCTGGTCAAGGAGTACAGGCGCGCCGCGAGCCGGGCGCTCGGGCACGCGGAATTCCTCGAGATCGTGCGCGGCATGGGGTGAGGCGGGCGGCTGCCCCCGGTTCGGAAGCGTGCTAGCCTCGGGTGACCCGGCGGGAGACGCGCCATGCCATCGATAGTCGACAACTGGGTGTTCTGGGCCCTGCTCTCTGCCGTGTTTGCGGCACTGACGGCCATCTTTGCCAAGATCGGCATCGCCGACATCGATTCCGATTTCGCCACGCTCATCCGCACGGTCGTGATCGTCCTTGTGCTCTCGGCGATCGTCTTCGGCATGGGCAAGACACAGCCGCTCGACAGCATTCCGGGCAGGACCTGGCTGTTCCTGACCCTTTCGGGCCTCGCGACCGGGGCTTCATGGCTGGCCTATTTCCGCGCATTGAAGCTCGGCCAGGCTTCGCAGGTCGCCCCTGTCGACAAGCTCAGCGTCGTCCTGGTGGCAATCTTCGGCGCGCTGTTTATCGGCGAGAGACTGACGCTGCAGGGGTGGATCGGCGTGGCGCTGGTCGGCGTCGGTGCGGTCGTCCTCGCCGTCAAGCTGTAGCGCACGGGGGTCCGGCGTCAGAGCACCAGATAGCCGCGATAGGCGACGAGACGGCCGGCGAAGGGCACCGAGATCTCGACGTCGAAGCGATGGCGGCCGCCGGCATCGACGCGTTCTTCGGCCTTGACCAGCGGCAGCAGCGCCTTCGGCAGGGGGATGCCGTGCCAGCGTGCCGAGACGGGCACCATGTCCAGCCCGTCGGGGCGGGAGACCAGCCGCATCGTCACGGCAAGGGCACCGAACTGCTCCTCGATCAGCCCCTCGCCTGCAGCACTCATGGTCGAGCGCATCGGCGTGCGGTCGAAGACGCGGGTCCAGTGCTCGCGGCCGCCGCGGCTCTCGATGACGACCCGCGCCGGCACCCGCCCCTCCATCACCGGCAGGCCGAAGCGGCGCGCGAGGAAACGGCCGAGCCGGGTCTCGGCGGGGGCCAGCAGCGCTTCACCCGTCGCAACCACCGCCGGGCGGCCGCGATGCAGGCGCCGGGTCACTTCCGGCATCCTGTCGAAGTCCTCGCCCAGGATGCGCCGGTAGAGCGGCTTCTCGCCCTTGAAGGCGGTGAGCGAAGTGTCGATCTCGAGACCCTCGAACATGGCGCGTACCTGGTCGAGCGCCAGGACGCCGACGGCAGGGCGGGCGCCGGGCAGCATGCCGCGACCGAGCAGCATGGCGACGATCAGCGCGGCGGCCGGGGCAACCGGAACATAGGGGCCGTGCCCCTTGCGCGCCCTCAGTGTCCAGCGGGCGACCTTGGGCACGCCGCGCGCATCCTGGCCCGCCACCTCGACCAGCATGCCGCCGGTGTCGGTCCCGAACCGGTCGAGCAGCATGGCGATGCGATACCCCAGTCCGGTGAACCCGCTGGCAGTGCGGATGAACCGGTGTCGCACCGGCCAGCCGGCCGCGGCGATGAGGCCATCGAGCAGGCGCAGTTCCATGCCGGCGCCGACCCAGGCGCGAACGCGCGGCTCGAAGCGGGTGGCGAGCAGATCGAGGTCGGGTACATCGGCGAGCCTCGCCTGGCGGCGGCCGAGACCCTCGATCGAGACTGCCACCGGGTCACCCCAGCCCCAGCCCTCCTGCCATTCGGCCTCCCGAAACACCGGCACCCTCTGGCCCACCCAGCTGAGGATGGCGGAGATCACCGCCCGCCCCTTCGGCGTGCGATTGCCCGGAACGATCGCGATGTCGATCGTGTCGACGGTCAGCCAGGCGCTGGTGAGGTGATCGAGCACCGCATGGGTAAGGCATGGCGGGGTGCTGGCGCCCGACAGCAGCGTGACGCCCACGCCGCGGGCCGCGGCGTCGAAGCGGGCGATGCCGGAGACGAAGGCGCGGGAATCGGCGAGGTCGACATAGTCGCAACGGGCGCCGATCGCCGCCTCGATGAGCCGGGGGCTCGCCAGTTGGAACGGGCCCGAGCAGTCGACCACCAGGTCGCAGCGCATCTCCCTCAGCCGGTCGGCACTCACCGTCTCGCGATCGATGGCGATGAAGGCGAACTCCGCCTGTTCGTCGAGACTGCGCAGTTCGCGCTGCAGCGTCGCCACCCGCGCCTCGGTGCGACCGCCCAGGCTGATCCGGAAGGCGTGCCGATGCGCCAGCAGCCGCGCCAGGCGGGAGCCGAACACGCCGGACGCACCAACGATCAGAACATGGGGGCGTTGCATCAGGTCCCCGATCTCGTCGGCGCCGGCTCGAGCCCGATGGCCTCGAGCGGCCGCAGTAATTGCCCTGCCACCATCCCGGCCAGCAGCCTCTGCACCGGCCCCCACTGCGCCGCGGCGGCCACCAGCCCGTCCCGCAGCAGCGGCAGCAGGTGGCCGTTGGACTGGTAGAATGGCGTGAGGGTAAGGGACAGAAGTTGATAGAGCCGCACATGCCAGCGGCGCAGGCGCACATACTCGCCGAGGGCGGCCGGCAGGTCGTCGGCTCGCTCGAGTGCCACCGAAAGGGCGGCGGCATCGAGCAGGGCCATGTTCGCTCCCTGCCCCAGTTGCGGACTGGTCGCGTGGGCGCTGTCGCCGACGAAGACGATGCGGTCGCCGGCCGGATGGGCAAGGGTCTGATGGGCGTAGCGGGCCAGCGTCAGCGCCTCGAACGTTCCGAGTGCGGCAAGATGCGGCGCGGTCGCCGGCCAGTGCCGCCGTACCTCGGCCGACCACGCCTCGAAGCCCCGCTGCTCGAGCGCGGCGTACTCGTCCGGCTTCAGGCTCCAGAAGAACGCGGCCTCCTCCACGCCACCGCGGGTACGGCGGCCGAGCGGCAGCACGCCGATCATCACCTTCGCCTTGACGTAGCGCTGGGTGAGCGCGTGGCGGCTGAACCCATCGTCCACCCAGGGCACCGTGCCCCACACCGCGCCAAAGCCCAGCGGCCGGGTGGGTCCGCCCCGCCGCGCCTCCGCCCTGAGCGGCGAGCCGGCGCCCATCGCGTCGACGACCAGGTCGAACGGTCCCTCGAGCCCGTGGGGCGACCTGAGCCAGATGCGATCGGTGTCGCGCTCGACCGACGCCACCGGGTAGGCGGTGCGGATCGCCATGCCCCGCTCGCTCACCGGCTCGTGCAGCAGCTTGAACAGCGTCGCACGATGGATGCCGATAGCGTGGACGTGGGTGCCCAGCGGCCAGTAGCCCACGTCGAGCACGGCGCGGCCCGAGCGGGCGTCGGTGCCGACCAGGCGATCGATGCGGGCGCCCAGGGCGGTGGCCCGGCCGGCCAGCCCCAGGTCGGCGAGCACGGCGAGGCCAGTGGGCTGCAGCATCAGTCCGGAACCGATCGGCCTGGCCCGCGTGAAGCGCTCGAACAGGTGGACGCGATGCCCGGCGCGGCTCAGATAGAGCGCCGTAGCCAAACCTCCCGGGCCGGCGCCGGCCACGGCAATATCCAGTACCTTGCGCAGTCTCCCGCCCCCGGGTGATCCGGGGATGACTAGATCACCACCTGCGTGCCGATTTCAACCACCCGTCCGGTCGGGATGTGGAAGTACTCGGTTGCATCGGTAGCGTTCTTGGCGAGCGCGATGAAGATGCGATCCATGAACAGCGGCATGCCGCCCTTGGTGGAAGGCTTGAGCGAGCGGCGCGACAGGAAGAACGAGGTACTCATGATGTCGAACTTCCAGCCCAGCTTGCGCGCCAGCGCCAGCGCCTTCGGAATGTTCGGCGTCTCCATGTAGCCGAAGGTGATCACCACCCGGTAGAACAGGTCGTTGTAGGCATCGATGCGCACCTTCTCGTCATCGGCGACGCGCGGCCGGTCGGAGGTGCGGATGGTCAGGATGACGTTGTGCTCGTGCAGCACCTTGTAGTGCTTCAGACTGTGCAGCAGCGCAGTCGGTGCGCCTTCGATGTCGGACGTGAGGAAGACTGCGGTACCGGGTACGATGGTGGGCTTCTTCTTGGCGAGGTTTTCGACCAGGAACTCAAGTGGCACTTCGTCCCGCCGGGTCTTCTCGGCGAGCCTGCGACGACCTGCGATCCATATGGTCATGGCCGCCGCAACCGCCGAGGCAACAACGGCCGGCACCCAGCCATCCTGTCCAAACTTGGCGACATTGGCCAGGAAAAACGCCACGTCGATGACTGTCAGCGGCACGATCACCAGCAAAGAAACGATCAACGGCCACTTCCACAGCCGCCACATGACGATGAACAGCAGGATCGCGGTCACCAGCATCTCGCCGGTGACGGCGATGCCGTAGGCGGCCGAGAGCGCGCTCGAACCCTTGAAGCCGATGACGAGCAAGACCACGGCGATCAGCAGCAACGCATTGACTTGCGGCATGAAGATCTGACCGGCCACCTCCTCGGAGGTATGGCGCACTTCGAGCCGCGGCAGGAGGTTGAGGTGCATCGCCTGGCGCACCAGCGAGTAGGCGCCGGTGATCACCGCCTGGCTGGCGATAACGGTGGCGAGCGTCGCCAGTCCCACCATCGGAAGGCGTGCCCAGTCTGCCTGCATTTCGAAGAATGGGTTGTCCACGTGCGTCGGGTGCGACAGCACAAAGGCGCCTTGCCCAAAGTAGTTGAGCAGCAGCGAGGGAAAGACGAGGCAGATCCACGCCAGGATGATTGGCCGGCGGCCGAAGTGACCGAGGTCGACATAGAGCGCCTCGGCTCCGGTGACTGCGAGGAATACGGCCCCCAGCACGACGATCGACAGACCCGGATGCTGCACCAGGAACGCGGCGCCATAGCCGGGATTGAGGGCGACCAGCACCTGCGGGGCTTCGGCGATGTGGAGCAGGCCAGTCACCCAAGGACGATGAACCACACTGCCATGACCGGCCCGAAGATCGAGGAGACACGGGCCGTACCGAAGCGCTGCACCGTGAACAGACCGACAAGGATCAGCACGGTGAGCGGCACCACCCAAGGGGTCAGATCGGGCGCCACTGTCTCGATGCCCTCGACCGCCGAGAGCACCGAGATCGCCGGAGTGATGATGGCATCGCCCAGGAACAGCGCGCCCCCGACGATGCCGAGCCCGATGATCCAGGCGGGCCGCTTCTCGAAGGCATTGGTGGCTAGCGTCATCAGCGACAGTGTTCCGCCTTCGCCCTTGTTGTCGGCCCGAAGCACGAAGGTGACGTACTTGACCGTCACCACGATGGTCAGCGCCCACACGATAAGGGACAGCAGGCCCACCACCTCGCCTGTGCCGGGCACCGCGCCAGAAGCATGCAGCGCCTCGCGGAAAGCGTAGAGCGGACTGGTGCCGATGTCGCCGTAGACGACACCTAGGGCACCCAGGATCAGGATGGGGACATTGGCTGGCATGGCGTGGCCGGCCGTTTCGGTCGCCCCTGCGCCGGCAGGTGTGCCGGGCGAAGTGGTCTGCGTCATATGCGCTGCGCTCACCCTGTTTGGGGTGGACGGGTGTCTACACCGCTCACCGCCGACACTCAACCGGCAAATTGCCAGTCTGGTTCCCAAAGCGCAACCGGTTGCGGAGGCGAGGCAGCAGAACGTGCGGGCGGTGCCGAGGGCAGCACCGCCCGCCATGCCGGAGCAGAGGAGAGGAAGACTCCGGCGGGGGGGTGTCAGACTCAGGCGGCCTTGGCGGCGGCGTCGGCGGTGCGGGCCGCGCGGGTGGCATTGGTCCACCATGCGAGGTTGTCGAGAAGATCCTTGGCAGGGCCGTCGAAGGCGCCCTTCACGTCGTCCCAGTTCTTCTGCCCCATCATCAGCGGGAAGAAATCCGACCCGCCGATGTTGACGCTCTGGCGGACCGGCGCCACCTGCAGTTCGACCATGATGTTGCGCAGGTGCTCGATGGCACGGGCGCCACCGGCCGAACCATAGCCGACGAAGGCCGCGGCCTTGCGCACGAACGGGGTATAGGCCCAGTCGATGGCGTTCTTCAGCACCGCGGTGATCGAGCGGTTGTACTCGGCGACCACGAAGATGTAGCCGTCGAATTCCCTGAGCTTGGCCTGCCAGCGCGCGGCTTCCGCATTCGGGGTCGGCATCCACGCGTCGGAGGCCGGGGCATCGAACAGCGGCAGCGCATAGTCGCGCAGGTCGAGGATTTCCACCTCGAAATCGCCGCGCGCCTTGGCGTGGTCGGCGATCCACTGGGCCGGCTTGTCGCCGAAACGGGTGGGACGGGTGGACGAGATGATGACGCCGATCTTTGGCTTGGACACTTGCTGCACTCCAGTATCAAAATGTTACCAAGGGCAGATAAGTGCCTTCGGTGCCGTTCATCAAGCAGGCACCTCGATGGAGCGAGGGCACAGCCAGCTGCCTGGGTTACACCGGTGTGTGCGCGGTTACAGCTATGTCAGCAATGGGTTTTCCGGCCATGCGCGCAGCATCGTGAGCTGCGCCTCGGCTGCCGGCCGCCACTTGCCGTGCCGGCAGGATGCTGCGTTCGATAATCGTGAACGATCGATTTCAGCGCAGGCCGAACGAATAGGTCCAGGCGAGGGCTTTCAACCCCGATTCGTCGAGCTCGGGATGATGGGGCTGCAGCTGTTCGATGGCGCGTTCGGTGACGCTCTTCTTGCTGCGCTTGTCGGGCGCCCCGACCGGTTGCTGCTGCAGCTCTTCGAGCAGCGCCGCTATGCGCTGTTTGAGGTCGGCCCCCTGCTCCGCCCCGAAACGGGTTACCAGGTCGTTGGTGCGGGCGCGCGGAAAGGGCGACCGTCCGAAGCCGGTATAGAGGACGATGGCCTCGTTGATCGGATCGGCCCCGGCGTCGGGCTCGGCGGTCACGGCTCTGAGGACGGCGACATTGCTCATGCAACGAGGAGTAGTCGGCGCCGGTGGCCGAAGAAAGACCCCACGCGAACTCGTCCCCTGAATGCCTAATCCGCGGTTGCCTGCCGCATTCGGTTTGTGTCCGGCGCGGTTACCGAACGACAACGGCTGTGTCAGGAGCAGGCCGCCTTGTACCGGCGCACCGTCTCGGCCATGCCGTAGAGCAGCGCGTCGGCCGTCACGGCGTGGCCGATCGAAACCTCGGCGAGATCGGGAATCGCAGCCTTGAGCGGCGGCAGGTTGACGAGGTTGAGATCGTGACCAGCATTGACCTGCAGCGGCCGCGCCGGGCCGCGCCGGTTGGCGCCGGCAAGCCGCGCGGCGTCGGCGGTTTGCTTGAGCGCCGCGAGACGAGCCGTGGCAGGTTCCGGCTGCAGCGCCGCGCCATAGGGGCCGGTGTAGAGCTCGACCCGGTCGGCGCCGACCAGCGCCGCTGCCGCCGGTGCGGTCGGGTCGGCATCGATGAACAGCGACACGCGCATGCCACCGGCATGCAGCCGCTCGATCGCCGGCAGCAGCAAGGCGCGGTTCGCCTCTATGGGCCAGCCATGGTCGGAGGTCGACTGCAGCGGATCATCGGGGACCAGCGTCACCTGGTCGGGGCGCGCCGCCTCGCACAGGGCGAGGAAATCTTCGGAGGGATAGCCTTCGATGTTGAACTCACGCCCCGGGTAGTCGCGGCGCAGCATGGCGACGAGTTCGAACACGTCGGTCCGGCGGATGTGCCGCTCGTCGGGGCGCGGATGCACGGTGATGCCGTCAGCCCCGGCATCCAGTGCCACCCGGGCGATCCCGGTGACGCTTGGCCACGGCACGCTGCGGCGATTGCGCAGCATGGCGACGGCATTGAGGTTGACGGACAGGTGGGTCATGGCATGCGAGTCCTGGCGGGCGTCCGACGCGGCACGGTGGCTTAGCGCATGGCGGCCCCGCCGGCCAATCGAACCTTGTGATGAACGGATCACCGAGACCGGGGATCAGGCCAACGGAGCGAGGCGACGGCGACGTTCGTCGAGGAGCACCACGGCGATGCCGCTCACCACCACCAGGGCGATGCCGCCGATGGCGAGCGGATTGGGGAACTGGTTGAACACCACCACCCCCGAGAGCACGGCCCAGAAGGTGAAGAAGTAGTAGAATGGCGCCACCACGCCGGTCGGCCCGACCCGGTAGGCGAGGAAGATGAAGAGGTGCCCGAAGATCAGGAAAAACCCGGCGCCGGCCAGCAGGGCCAGGTGATCGAGCTGTGGCGTCACCCAGGTCTCGGTGGCGAGGTGCATGACGGTGGCGCCGATCAGCACGACGATCACCGCCGACATGGCGACGATCAGGCCGGGTACCTCGGCGCGGATACGCCGCCCTGCCAGGTCACGCACGGCGCAGAGCACCGCGTTCGACAGCGCCAGCAGCGCGTAGACCGATATCCCCGCCCCCGTTGGCTGCGCCACCATCAGCGCACCGATGAAGCCGACACCGATCAGCGCCATCGCCAGCCCGCCGATCCTCTCGCGGAACAGGATCGAGGCGCCGAGCAGCATGAGCAGCGGGGTGACCTGCCCGAGCGCGGTGGCATCGGCGATGGGCATGTTGGCAAGGGCCACGATATAGGCGAGGACAGCCGCCATCTCGGCGAGGTTGCGGGCCAGCACGCGTCGTTCGAACAGCAGCGGCAACTGCCCGACATAGCCCATGAGCAGCAGCAGCGGGGTCCCCCAGGCCAGCGCGGCGAGGCCGCGCAGCAGCAGCACCTCGTAGGGCGGCAGGCCGGCGGTCACCAGCTTCATCAGGGTGTCGTTGATGAGGTAGGAACCGGTCGAGACGACCATGAACAACGGCCCGCGGAACGGGTGCGACGGCAGTCTCAACGGTGATCCCCTCGTTCAGGCCGGGATTGCTCCCGGCCCCCGCTCCTACATGCCCTCGGGCCCGCGCGCTATCGCGGCAAGCCCGGTGCGCACAACTTCGACGAGCCCGAGCGGCACCATCAGCGAGATGAAGCTGTCGATCTTGGACGGTTTGCCGGTGACCTCGAAGACGAAGCTCTCGGTGGTGGCGTCGACGATCTGGGCGCGGAAGGCATCGGCGAGGCGCAGCGCCTCGGCCCGCGGCTCGCCCGAGCCCGCCACCTTGATCAGTGCGAGTTCGCGCTCCAGCGACTTGCCCTCGCTGGTGAGGTCGTGCACGCGATGCACCGGCACCAGCCGCTCCAGCTGCAGCTTGATCTGGGTCAGCACCTTGGGCGTGGCGACCGTCACCACCGTGATGCGGCTCAGCCCCTTCTCGTGCTCGGTCTCCGAGACCGTGAGACTGTCGATATTGTAGCCGCGGGCCGAGAACAACCCGACGACACGGGCGAGGATGCCCGGCTCGTTGTCGACCAGCACCGAGAGCGTGTGCCGTTCCGGCTTCTGCGTGTCGGGAACGGAGAAGTAGGGCGAGCCCGTGGGCAAGAGATGTGCATTCATGTCGTTTCCTCTGGGCGTCCTGGCGCCCGAACCTCGTCCTTCGACAAGCTCGGGATGAGGTTCTCCGATTGCTCGGCGTCCTCGATCGCCCTCGTGGTGAGCCTGTCGAACCACGAGGGCGCGGCGCGGCGGCCTACACCAGCTGCCGGCCCTTGGCGTCGATGATCGAGCCGATGTCTTCCTCGAAATCGGGGAGAATCATCTCGTTGTGCGGCTTGCCCGACGGAATCATCGGCAGGCAGTTCTCGTGGCGCTCGACGAGGCAGTCGAACAGCACCGGACCGTCGTGGTCCAGCATCTCGGCGATCGCCGCATCGAGCTTTGCCGGATCGTCGCACTTGATGCCCTTGGCGCCCATGGCCTCGGCGAGCTTGACGAAATCGGGCAGGCTCTCCGAGTAGCTGTGCGCGTAGCGCCCGCCGTGCAGCAGGTCCTGCCATTGCCGGACCATGCCCATGCGCTCGTTGTTGAGGATGAACACCTTGATCGGCAGGCGGTACTGCATGGCCGTGGACAATTCCTGCATGGTCATCTGCACGCTGGCCTCGCCGGCGATGTCGATGACCAGCGCATCGGGATGGGCGACCTGCACGCCGACCGCGGCCGGCAGGCCGTAGCCCATGGTGCCCAGCCCGCCGGAGGTCATCCAGTGGTTGGGTTGGTCGAAGTGGAAGTGCTGGGCCGCCCACATCTGGTGCTGGCCGACTTCGGTGGTGATGAACACCTCGCGCCCCCTGGTCGCCTCGTACAGGCGGCGGATGGCGTGCTGCGGCTTGATCACGGTGTCGGAGTTCTTGAAGCCCAGCGAGTTCTTGGCGCGCCAGCCCGCGATCTGCTTCCACCACGGCGCAATGGCCTCGGTGCGCGGCTGGTTGGTCCTCGACCGCCAGACCCGGACCATCTCGGCCAGCACCAGCCCGCAATCGCCGACAACGGGCAGGTCGATGCGGACGTTCTTGTTGATGGACGAGGGATCGACATCGACATGGATCTTGGTCGAGCCGGGCGAGAAGGCATCGATGCGGCCGGTGATCCGGTCGTCGAAGCGGGCGCCGATGTTGATCATCAGGTCGCAGTCATGCATCGCCATGTTGGCTTCGTAGGTGCCGTGCATGCCGAGCATGCCCATCCACTGCGGACTGGAGCCGGGGAAGGCGCCCAGGCCCATCAGGGTGGAGGTGACCGGAAAGCCGGTGAGATCGGCCAGTTCGCGCAGCCTCTCGCTCGCCGCGGGGCCGGAATTGATGACGCCGCCACCGGTGTAGAAGATCGGCCTTTCGGCGCGCATCATCAGGTCCACCGCCATCTCGATGGCCGAGGCATCGCCCGCGGTCGCCGGGTGGTAGCTCTTGTGGCGGCTGGGACCGACCTCGTCGATGCCCAGATAGGTGCCCATGGCGAACTGCACGTCCTTGGGGATATCGACCAGCACCGGCCCCGGCCGGCCGGAACTGGCGATATGGAAGGCCTCGTGCAACACGCGCGCCAGATCGTTGACGCTCTTCACCAGGTAGTTGTGCTTGGTGCAGGAGCGCGTGATGCCGACGGTGTCGCATTCCTGGAAGGCGTCGGTGCCGATCAGCGTGGTCGAGACCTGCGCCGAGATGACGATGATCGGGATCGAATCCCCCAGCGCATCGGTGAGCGGGGTGACGACGTTGGTGACACCGGGCCCGGACGTGACGAGCACGACGCCGACCTTGCCGGTGGAGCGCGCATAGCCCTCGGCCATGTGGCCGGCGCCCTGCTCGTGCCGCACGAGGATGTGCTGCACCTTGTCCTGCTGGAACATCGCATCGTAGATCGGCAGCGCCGCGCCGCCCGGATAGCCGAAGATATGCTCGACCCCGTTATCGATGAGCGCTTCGATCACCATTTCCGCGCCGGTCATCTGCTCGGGCATTTTCTCACTCCACTGCCGGGCCCTGCCCGGTCCTGTCTTCGTTCCACCTCCGCATCTCGTCGGAATCGGAGGCAATAAAAAAGGCCCCTGAGGGACCTGTTTTCGGCGCACCGACCATCCGCGGGGACCTTTACCCCACGCGACCGATGCGCCCCACTACTACGAGAATGCTCTTCAGCACGGATCGTGCTCCCACAATTACGGGAGGAGTTATGAGCGGGCTTGTGTGGGGTGTCAAGCCCCGCAGCCTCGGGTGCAGGGCCGTCGGGTGGCGTGAAAGCGGCGGGCAGGCGGGCTGGCGCAACCGCCGGCCGGCCGGCCGGCTTGCCCCCGACGCCCTCCCCTCCTAGCCTGTCGGCGACCGGAGGACCCCGATGGACCTGATCTGCGCAAGCCTTCTGGCGCTCGGGCTCAACGCCTGCGCACCCGATACCGCGACGGAGTACTTCGTCGATATCGGCGACCTGCTGCCACGCAAGCCGGCCGGGGCGGCCAACTCCATGGCGGCCAGTGCCGCCGACCTCGACGGCGATGGCGACCTCGATCTGGTGGTTGCCGTCGAGTACGGCCGCAACCGCATCCTGGTCAATGACGGCACCGGACGGTTCGCGGAGGGGCCTCTCGCCGGTCCCGTGGGCGACCACGAGGATATCGCCATTGCCGACTATGACGGGGACGGCGACCTCGACCTGCTCTTCGTGGGCGAGGACGATCAGGTCTATGGCTACCACCTCAACGATGGCCGGGCCGGCTTCACCGAGGTCACCGGGCGGCTGCCCGGGCGCGCCACCTCGAACACCGTGATCGCCGCCGACGTCGACGCGGATGGCGATCCGGACCTGGTGGTGGCCAATGCCGGGCCGGACTTCGTCTGGATCAACGACGGCAGCGGCGGGTTCACCGACGAGAGCGCGGCCCGCCTGCCCGGCTTCGACGATGTCAGCCAGGATATCGCCGCGGGCGACATCGACGGCGACGGCGACATCGACCTCGTCTTCGGCAACGAGGCGCGCAACCGGCTCTATCGCAACGACGGCGCCGGCCGCTTCGGCGATGCGCCCCTGCCGCTGCGCGACACCCCGGAGGAGACGCGCGATGTCCACCTCGTCGACGTCGATGGCGACGGCGACCTCGACGTCTATTTCGCCAACGTGCGGCTGTTCAATCCGGACCGGAACCAGCAGGACCGGCTGCTGCTCAACGACAGGACGGGCCATTTCACCGACGCGACGGACCGGCTGACGCCGGACGACGAGCTGACCACCGCCGTGGCGTTCGTCGACTTCGACCACGATGGGCGGCTCGACCTGATCCGCGGGCGGCTGGGCGATCTCTCCGGACGCACCTCCGATTTCGAGCTGCTTGCCTTCCGCTTCGACGGCCACCTGTTCGTGCCGGCCGGGCCGGTGCTGCCGCCCAGCGCCGGCGCCAACGCCTTCGATATCGAGGTCGCCGACTTCAACGGCGATGGCGTCGCCGATCTCTTCGTCGCCAGCCGCGGCGGGCCGGACCGGCTGTTGCTCGGCCGGGACAACCGGACGCGCTAGATGCGCGAGATCGAGTGGCGGCGGGCCTGCATGCTCGCCAGCAGTTCGGCTGACCGGGTGACCGGGGCCGCGCGTCCGCTACTGTCGCGCGGGTCCTCGCCATAGCGGTGGGCATTGTCGTTGGGGCCCAGGAACATCAGCACAAGCAGCCAGATCGCGCCGACGATCGGGATCAGCTGGATCCAGTACCACCAGCCCGAACGCCCGCCGTCGTGCAGCCGGCGCACCGTCACCGTGATGCTCGGCACGGTGTGAACGATGACGGCGAACAGCGCAAAGAACCCCAGCCGGCCCTCGGCCGGCGGACTGTCGAGCCACATGATGTCGGCGACCACGGCCCCGATCATCAGGAGCACCATGACGAGCTGGAAGACCCAGTACTGGGTGCGCGTCGTTCGCCCCGACAGTTCGAAGTAGCGCAGCATCGCGTCCAGATATCCCAGCACCGCCAAACCTCCAGGCCCAGATTGCCGCCATGCTATGGCAATTCGCTTAGGTCGAGGTTGTACCGATCGCTTGCAGTTTATCGATCGGCGCGGCCGGATGGTGCAGGATTGGCCGTATCTGGCAGGCCCCCGCATCCACCAGGGATGACAGCGCGCTGGTGACGGTTTCGATCGCTGCCGCACGCGGCGTCATCCCGACCCGAGGTAATCCCCGCCCCCTCAAACCCGTCGTATCATCCCCGGAGCCCAACCGAGGAACGCGCCCATGTCCACTGCCCCTGCCGCCCCCGTCCCGATCTCCCGCCGCGCCCGGCGCGAGCGCCGGCAGAGGGGGCGACTGGAGAAGACGCTGGGGGCGGTGGCGGCGTCGCTGCAACTGATCGCCCGTCGCGAGGACCCGCGTCGCCCCGGCCCCTCGCAGCGCGCCGCCATCGCCGAACTGCTCGATACCGCCGAGCGGGCGCTGAGCCGCAGCCGGGACTCCGGCTGGCGGCGGGCTCTGCAGGCCGACGGGCGCGGCGACTGGATCGTGCTGCGGTCCGCCCTCACCCTGGCCTGCATCGGCCTCGAGCGGGCGGTCAGCGCCTATGAGGCGCGCGATCGCGCTGCGCGGGCGGGCCGTCCGCTCCGAAGCCGCGTCCGCCACCGCGCCGCCGCCCTGCCGCCACCGCCTGCCCCGCTGCCGCTCCCCATTGCAGCCCCGGCGACACCAACGGTCCGGGAGCCCGCCCCAACCCTGCGGCCACCCCGCCTCCTGCCACCCGATCCCCCAGCCGCCGCCGACCCGCCGCCCCCCTTGCGCCCGGGCCGCCTCGGACTTGCCGGCGAACCTATCGACATTGCCCTCCGCGCCACCGGCCGCGGCTAGCCGCCCCCCTTCTCCTCCCCTCGACGGGGGGAGGCCGGGGTGGGCGCAGCGCCGCCGCCCCTTCTCCTCCCCTCGATGGGGGAGGCCGGGAGGGGGTGTGCCACAGCCTCCCGGGCAGCATCGCCCCCCGCAACCCGTTGATCCCTCACCGGACCTCCGCCACTTATCCCCGCCTTCCCCGCCTGTGCGATACTGCTTCGGTTCCCGGCACGGGCGCGGTCGCGTACGGACGGCTGGCCGGGAAGTTCGGGGGTCGCCGGAGCCGTCCGGTGGCGGGCCGAAGCCATGGGCAACCGGTCGACTGGTCGGGTCCCGGCCTGGCAACAGGACGTGGAGCGCACCAGCCGCACACGCTCCCTCATGGCGACCGGTTCAACTCAGACCCCGGAAGGACCGGCGCGGCGACGGCCGTTCATTAATTGCGGACTACCCGCGTGGCCCAACCGCGCCGGTCCCGCCCCACTGCTCCAAAAAGGGGCAGCGCTCTTTGACATCGCCCGGGGCCCATGGCCGCCGGGGGCCGGAGGCTGGCCGTGACGCCGGTGCCCCCAGGTCGATCAGTCGAAGAAGCCCTCGTCGCCCTCCTCGAGATACCTGCTTGCGAGCCTGGGGATCAGGTTGACGCCGAGGCCGGGGCGATCCGGCACGTCGATCAGACCGCCCTTGACCGGCATGCCGTCAAAACCCTCGGTGATGTCGTACCAGAACGGCTCGAAGCGGGCGGGGTACTCGAAGGCGATCAGGTTGTCCGGGATCGTGGCGCAGACCTGGATCAGCGCGGCGAGACCGAGGATGCCGTTGGCGGTGCCGTGCGGCGCGATCGCGATGCCATGCAGGTCCGCATGCTCGGCCACCCACTTGATCTCGGCGAGGCCGCCGATGTCGCAGGGGTCGGGGCCGATGACGTTGACGGCATGGCTCTCGATCAGCGCCTTGTAGTGCTGGCGCAGGTAGATCTGCTCGCCGGTGTGGATCGGCGTCGTGGTATGGTGGGTGACGTCCTTGTAGACGTCGGGGTTGACGTAGGGGCTGTAGTCGCCGGTGACGGTGTCCTCGATCCACATCAGGTGCAGGTGCTCGAGCGCCTTGGCGAGGCGCAGCGCATCGAGCGGCATGAAGCCCGGGCCGGCGTCGACGGCGGTATTGTAGCCCTTGCCCAGCGTCTCGCGCGCCGAGGTGATGCAGGCGACGAGGTGGTCGAAGCCCTCCTTGGTCAGCGTTCCCTTGTGCGGGTATGGGAACGGCGCGTCCTGCTGCACCTCACCGTAGAAGAAGTCGGGGAAATCGCGCACCATCGACGAGTGATAGGCGCTCGGCAGCTTGAACAGGGTGAACTCGCCGGGCAGCGACTTGCCGTACTCGGCCCAGCGCCTGTAGCCCTCGGGTGTGTGCTCGGCGCCCCCCGGCACCTCGGCCTGGTAGAGCGTGCGATAGGTGCGGACCTGGTCGCGCACCTTGCCGCCGAGCAGACGGTAGACCGGGGCGCCGACCGCTTTGCCGGCGATGTCCCAAAGGGCATGCTCGATGGCGCTCACCGCCGAGCCGAACGGCTTGAAGCCGCCGCGCACGCGGATGCGACGCATGACGCGCTCGACATCGCGAGGGTCCTGTCCGACGATCCAGTCCCTGAGCTGCAGAACCTGCGGCTTGACGTAGGGCTTGGGGGTCTCGATCTGGCTCCAGCCGGTGATACCCTCGTCGGTCGTGATCCGGATCACGGGACTGCTCGCAATCACCGCACACTTCAGGTCCGTGATCTTCATTGGGGCGGATCCTCCTCAAAATCCTTCCGAAACAATGGCTTGTTCTTAGCGTCAAACGCCAGCGCAGACAAACGGGTTGTGTGCGAATCCGAGCAAAATGCACATTCTGAGAATTGGCCCCTCCCCGCAGCCGCCCCATGTCTTTACACGGCACCGCGACGCACTTTAGAACATAACAAGAACATATGGATACCTCCCGTGCCCTCCCCGCCCTGGAAGCAGTCGCACTACCCCGGCAAGCGTCACCGCCTCAGGGACGCTGCCGCCGAAGGCCAGCTCGTCATCGTGCGCTGCAACCTCTGCCGTCGCTCTGCGACCTACCTGGCGAGCGATCTCGTCGCGCTGCTCGACCCCGAGCGCGATGCGCTGCGCCCCCCGTTTTGCTGCTCGAAATGCGGCGGGGAGCAGTTCATCCGGGTGTCGGTGCGCGTTCCAGGCGCCGGCGACTGGGGGCACCTGCAGGTGCGGCGCCCCGGTCCGGTGCGGGTGATCCAGACCTGGCGCACGGTGCGGCTGGGTGACTGACCGGGCCGGGGCAAGGGTCCCCCTCGCAGGGTTCCCCCTCGCTTGTGATGGCGGCGGCATTCGGCTAAGGCTCCGGCCCGCGATTGGGACGACTGAGATGAGCGAGCCACTGACGGCGCCGGCCCCCGGCGACGCACTAGTCGATTCTCCCCACGCCTGGGGCAGCGAGGTGCGGGCAACGTTTGCGCTCGCCTGGCCGCTGATCGTGGCGCAGCTTGCCCAGAACCTGCTGTTCACCACCGACGTCGTGCTGATGGGATGGCTCGGTCCGAAATACCTGGCGGCGGGCACGCTGGCCGGGGCGTTCCTGATGCCGTTCCAGCTGACCGGCATCGGCATCGTGGGTGCGGTGGCGCCGCTGGTGGCGCAGGCGCGCGGCCGCGGCGACATCAAGGCGGTGCGGCGGGTGGTGCGGCAAGGCTTCTGGGTGGCGATCCTCGTCGCCACACTGCTGGTACCGATCGTGCTCAGCATCAAGCCGATCTATCTCGCTATCGGGCAGGACCCGGAGGTGACGACGCTGGCCGAAAGCTACATGTTCGCAGGCTTCTGGATGCTCTACCCGGTGCTCGGCATGATGGTCGTGCGCTCCTTCCTGTCGGCCTTCGCGGCCACGCGGGTGATCCTTGCGGTCACGGTGATCGGGGTGATCGTCAACGCGTTCCTCGCCTACGCGCTGATCTTCGGGCACTTCGGCATGCCGCGGCTGGAACTGCGCGGCGCGGCGCTGGCGACGGGCCTCGTCAACATGCTGATGTTCCTCGCCCTCACCGGCTACGCGCTGAGCCACCGCAGGTTGAAGCGCTTCCACATCCTGGCCCGCTTCTGGAAGCCGGACTGGCACCGCTTCGCCGAGATCCTCAAGGTCGGAATGCCGATCGGACTGACGGTGGCGGCGGAGGTCGGGCTGTTCTCGGTGGCCGCCATCCTGATGGGACGGCTCGGCACCGACGAGACCGCCGCGCACGCGGTGGCGCTGCAATTGGCCTCTACGGCGTTCATGGTGCCGCTCGGGCTCGGCATGGCCGCAACGGTACGGGTCGGCCTCGCCTACGGGGCGGGCGATGCCGAGGGCGTGCGCAAGGCCGGCTGGGTGGGGCTGACGATGGGCGTGGCTTTCATGGCCGTGACCTGCACCCTGTTCCTCGCACTGCCGCATCAGTTGGTGTCGATCTTCCTTGATCCGACGATCGCGGGAAACGCCAACGCGGTGGCGCTGGCGGCGACCTACCTCGCGATTGCCGGCATCTTCCAGCTGGCCGACGGGGCGCAGGTGGTGGCCGCGCATGCGCTGCGCGGCCTCTCCGACACGCGGACGCCGATGTGGCTGGCCTTCATCGGTTACTGGGCCGTCGGGTTGCCCACGGCTTACCTGCTCGGCTTCGCCTTCGAGTGGCGCGGCGTCGGCATCTGGATCGGCCTCGCCACCGGGCTGGCCTTCGTCGCCGTGCTGCTGGTCACGCGATTTGCGATCCGGGATCGGCTCGGGCTGCTCAAGGGGCTGGCGCGCTAGGGTCGCGCCAGATCCAGTCGGCCATGCGGCCGCGAAACCAGGTGCGCTGTCGCTTGGCGTACTGGTGGGTGGCTGTGATGGCGCGGGCGACGGCGGTGGCCTGGTCGATCTCGCCGCGCAGCATGGCGGCGATCTCCGGCACGCCGATGGCCTTCATGGCGGGCAGCGCCGGGTCCAGCCCGAGCGCGAGGAGGGCGCGGACCTCCTCGACGGCCCCAGTGGCGAACATCGTCTCGAGGCGCCGGGCAATCCGGCCGCGCAGCACCTCCCGCTCCGGGCTGAGCACAATGCGCTCGATCTCGAAGCCGGCGAGCAGCCCCTCGGCCTTCGCGTCCTGGAAGCTGGCCAGCGATCGTCCGGTGGCATTGAGAACCGCGAGGGCCCGCGCCACGCGCTGCGGGTCCGGAGCCCTGAGGCGGGTCGCGATCAGCGGGTCACGGGCCGCGATCAGGCGGCCGCGCGCCTCCCGGTCGAGGCCGGCCAGTTCCGCCTCGGCCGCTGCCAGGGCCGCGGGTGGTACGTCGGGCACGTCCGCAAGTCCCTCGGTCAGGGCCTCGAAGTAGAGTCCGGTGCCGCCCACGAAGATCAGCGGCGCATCGCCGCCTTCAGCGATAACGGCCGCGGCGGCGCGGGCCCAGGCACCGGTCGAGAAGCGGATGGACGGGGCGATCTCCCCGTAGAGCCGGTGCGGAGCGCGCGCCAACTCCTCATCGGTGGGGCGGGCGGTGATGAGCCGCAGCCCGGAATAGACCTGCAGCGAGTCGGCGTTGACGATCACGGCCCCCTCGGCCTCGGCCCGCACGAGCGCCAGCGCCGACTTGCCGCTGGCAGTCGGACCCGCTATCAACACCGCTCGCCGACCGGGCGCCTTGCCCATGCTATTCAGGCCCTTCCCGGAAAACCCATGCCGATCCTCTGTCTCATCGCCAACCCGGCCGACCCCGAACTCGACAGCACGCTGGTGGCGGCGATCCAGCACGAGACGGGGGGAGAGATCAACTGGCTGCACCAGCGCATCGCCTGCGAGATCCATGCCCCGCGGGGAAGCGATCCGGTCGCCGCAGCACGCGCCGTGATCGACCGGCGGGCCGTGGACGCGGCTCTCGTGCCGGAGGCGGATCGGCGCAAGGCGATCCTCGTCGCCGACATGGACTCCACCATGATCGAGCAGGAGTGCATCGACGAACTCGCCGATGCCGTGGGGATCAAGGCGCAGGTCGCCGCAATCACCGAACGGGCGATGAACGGCGAACTCGATTTCGAGCAGGCGCTGCGTCACCGCGTCGGGCTCATCAAGGGGCTGGAGCGTCGGGTAATCGAGGAAATTCGCCGGGAACGCATCACGCTGGCGCCGGGCGGACGGGCGCTCATCCAGACCATGAAGGCCTTCGGCGCCTACACCTCGCTGGTTTCCGGGGGCTTCACCCTGTTCGCCGAGTACTTCGCCCGGAGGATCGGTTTCGACGAGGCAATCGCCAATGTGCTCGAGTTCGAGGACGACCGGCTTACCGGTACCCTCGCCAGCCCGATCGTCGACAGGTCCACCAAGCGCAGCCGGCTGGAAAGCCTCGCCGCTGAGCGCGACGTGCCGATCTCGAGGACCATGGCGGTGGGCGACGGGGCAAACGACCTCGACATGATCCGCGCAGCCGGGCTTGGTGTCGCGTTGCACGCCAAGCCGCACGTCGCTGCCGAAGCGGCGGCCCGCATCGATCACGGCGACCTCACGGCGCTGCTCTACCTGCAGGGCTACGAGGAAGAGGATATCGTCAGGTGAGGCTGGAGACGGACCGGCTGGTGCTTCGCGAGTGGCTGGAGGCCGACAAGCCCCGCTACGCAGAGATCATCGCCGATCCGGTGGTTCGCCGGTACTTCCCAGAAGTCGGCACCTACGCCGATGCCGATGCCGGCATCGAGCGGGCGCGGCAGAGGCTTGTCGAGCACGGCTACTCGTTCCTCGCGGTCGAACGCAGGAGCGACGGGCAGTTCATGGGGATGCTCGGCATGGCGCCCTTCCGCGACGAACTGCGGCTCGCCATTCCCGGCGCTCCGATGGTCGAGATCGGCTGGCAGCTCGGCCAGTCCTTCTGGGGGCACGGCTATGCCCCGGAAGGCGCGCGGGCCATGCTGGACTTCGCCTGGCGGACGTTCCGCCCGCCCGAGGTGGTCGCCATCACCTACAAAGGCAACCTGCCGAGCCGCCGGGTTATGGAGAAGATCGGCATGCGCCGCGACCCCGACGCCGACTTCGAGCATCCCGACGTGCCGCAGGGTCATCGCTTGCGACCGCACGTCCTCTACCGGATCGCCAACCCGGCGCTGCGGGACGACTGAAGACGGTCGCCTCAGCCGAGGCGCACTGCAATGAACCGGCTGGTTCCTGCAGGGTCGGTGACCTTGAACAGGCCTGCCGCCCGACCGGCCTCCCGAGCCTCCTCGACGAGGCTGCTGAGTTCGTCCACCGTCGCCACCTGCTTCTGGTTCACCTCGGTCACAACGAGCCCGGGAATGACCCCCTTGCGGTCGGCGTCGCTGCCTCCGGCAACTTCGGTGACGACCACGCCGTCGGCCTCGGGGGCAAGCCCGAACTGGGACCGCTTGGCCTCGTCAAGCGGCGCCACGTCGAAGCCGACCAGATCCCGCAGCCCCTGCGGTGCCGGCACCTCTGTCGTCTCCTCGACAGGCGGCGAAATGGGATCGGGCACCTCGGTGCTATTGTTGGCGATCAGCTTTTCACCCAGTTCCAGTCGCCCCAGGGTGATGTCGAGCACGATCGACGCTCCGTTGCGGAGCAGCTTCACGGGCACCGCCTTGCCGACAGAGGTCTCGGCCACGACACGCGGCAGGTCGCGCATGCGGGCGATGGACTTGCCGTCGAATTCGACGATGATGTCGCCCTGCTGGATCAGGCCTTCGGACGGACCGCCTCTGGTGATGTCGATCACCAGCGCGCCGGCGGTGCTGCCCAGAGCGAGGCTGGCAGCGATGTCCTCGCTGACCTCCTGGATGCCGACACCGAGCCAGCCGCGTCGGGTTTCCCCGAACTCGGCCAACTGGTCGATGACCGGCTTGGCGAGGTTGCCGGGCACGGCGAATCCGATGCCCAGCGAAGAACCGCCGCGCGCAATGATGGCGGTGTTGATGCCGACCACCTTGCCATCCATGTCGAACAGCGGACCGCCGGAATTGCCCTGGTTGATCGCCGCGTCGGTCTGGATGAACTGATCGTAGGGCCCCGACTGGATATCGCGGTTGCGGGCCGACACAATTCCGAGTGTCACCGAGCCGCCGAGCCCGAAGGGGTTGCCGATGGCCATCACCCAGTCACCGACCACGGCAGAGTCACTGTCGCCGAACTCGACAAACGGCAGGTCGCGGCCGGCCTCGACCTTCAGCACCGCGAGATCGGTCTTGCTGTCGGAGCCGATGATCTTCGCCGGCAGGCGGGTGCCATCGGTCAGGAAGACCTCGATGTCGTCGGCCCCCTCGATGACATGATTGTTGGTGACGATGGTGCCGTCGGCGCCGATGATGAAGCCCGAACCGAGGCTCCGGGCCTCCTGCATCATTTCCTCGCCCAAGCCGTTGTTGGGGTTGTGCTCGTCGAGGAATTCTTCGAGCGGAGAGCCCTCCGGCACCTCGGGGAACGGCATGCCGTTGCCACCTGCGACGCGGCGGGAGGTGCCGATGTTCACGACAGCAGGTGAGAGGACTTCGGCCAGCGAGGCGACCGATTCGGGGCCCTTGGCAAACCCTGGACCACCCAGAAGGACCAGCCCGGCTGCAACAACCAGGGCAAGCCACCCTCTCGACATTGAACGCATCGGCCACTCCTCACCGCAATCCGCCTCGCGGCACAGTATCGGATCAGCCGCGGATGAACCACAAGAGGACAAGTGCAATTGCGGCGCAAGCCAGCGCTACCGCACGAATGGTTGATGCCGGCATCGCCTGGATGGACGCCAGCACCTTCTTCATCTGTTCGGGGAAGGCCGCATAGGCCAACCCCTCGATGACGATGGCGAGACAGAACGCCGAAAGGAGTTCGATCACGCGATTACTGCGCCGCAGGCGTTGCCGGTTCGGCCTCGACGGACGGCGTGGTCAGCACCGTGGCCGCGGCCGCATCCGAGGCGACGGGCTCGCTTGCCACTCCGTCCCCGGACGTCGCATCCGCGGATTCGTCGGCAGCCGCGACCGGGACTGACAATGCGGCCGTGCCCTCGCTCCCGAAGTACTCGAAGAACGAAGAGTCGGGCGACAGCACCATGGTGGTGCCGCTCGAGCCGAGCGCCGCTCGATAGGACTGCAGTGAACGGTAGAACTGGAAGAACTCCGGGTCCTTGTTGTAGGCGTCGGCGAAGACCTGGCTGCGGGTCGCGTCGCCCTCGCCTCGAATCCTCTCGGAGTCGCCGCGGGCGCTCGCCACGATTTCGACTGCCTGACGCTCGGCAATGGCGCGAGCAGTCTGCGCCGCTTCATTGCCGCGGGCTCGCAGCAGCGCTGCCTCAGCCTGGCGTTCGGCCTTCATGCGATCATAGGTCTGCTGCGAGACTTGAGTGGTCAGATCGGTCCGCAGGATGCGGACGTCGACGATCTCGATGCCGAGTTCGGCCATGTCGGTGACCATCAGCGCCTTGGCGTCGGCCATCATGCCGGTGCGTTCCTGGCTGAGGGCGGCGTTGAAGTCGCGCAGACCGTAGACCTGACGGAGGGCGGCATCGAAGCGGGTGCCGATACGATCCTCGGCGACGCGCAACTGGCCGAGCGCACGCTCGCGGAACTTGCGCGGATCGGCGATGCGATAGGTCAGGAAGGCGTCGACTTCGTAGAACTTGCCGCCCGAGACCTGTACCGTCATGTTCGCCGCGTTGTAGCGCAGCAAACGGTCTTCGATGATCTGGACAGTGTCCATGATGTCGGTCGGGACCTTGAAGTAGAGGCCAGGCTCGGTCTTGACGTCATTGATCGAGCCGAAACGCAGGACGATCGCCTGCTCGCGCTCGTTGACGACATAGATCGAAGAGAACAGCACGTAGAGGGCGCCGAGCACGACGAGGCCGAGAATGATGAGACGGTTCATGGCTTACCTCGATGCGTCGGTGCTGGAGGCGGCATTGCCGCGCAATTCCGGGAGCGGCAGGTAGGGTACGACGCCCGAGCCCGCTGCCCCCTTCTCGATCAGCACCTTGTCGGCGCCGCCGAGCACCTGCTCCATGGTTTCGAGATAGAGGCGCTTGCGTGTCACCTGAGGGGCCTTGACGTACTCCTCGTAGATGGAAAGGAAACGGGCGGCCTCGCCCCTTGCCTCCTCGACCACGCGGGTGCGATACGCGGCCGCGTCTTCACGCAACTGCGCTGCCTGACCACGAGCCTGACCGAGCAGCGTGTTGGCGTCGCGACGCGCCTCTTCCTGGAACTTGTCCTCGTCCTGCTCGGCGCGCTGCACCTCGTCGAAGGCGTCGGCCACTTCCGTCGGGGGCGCCACGTTCTCGATGGCCACCTGCGATACGCGAACGCCCAACTGGTACTGGTCGAGGATGGTCTGGGTGATACTGCGCACGTCCTCGGCGATGCCGGCTCGATCGTCGCGGAAGATGTCCTGCGCCGGACGGCTGCCCACAACCTGGCGCATCGCGCTTTCGCCGACGCTGCGCACCATGTCATCAGGATCGCGGACGTTGAAGAGGAAACGGGCCGGATCGGACACCGACCAGAGCACGGAGAACCGCACGTCGACGATGTTCTGGTCGCCCGACAGCATCAGGCCTTCGTCGCCGTTGTTCCGGCTCGAATTGATGGTACCGATGGTCGTCTGGTTTTCCGTGACGTTGACGCGCTCGACGCTTTCGATCGGCCACAGGTGGAAGTGCAGGCCAGGTTGACTGAGTTCGGGCTTGGGCTTGCCGAACTGCAACTCGACACCAACCTCCTGGGCGTCAATGGTATAGACCGAGTTCAGGCCCCAGAAGACAAAGGCAGCCAGAACCGCGCCGGCAATCGCCCAGCGACCGCCGGGAACCCCGCCCTGAAAACGGTCACGACCGCGGGCCAGGATGTCTTCGAGGTTCGGCGTGTTGCCGGGCCTGCGCCCGCCACCACCGCCGCCGCCAGGAACCTGCCCCCAGGGACCGCCATTGTTCGGATTGCGGCCTCCCCCACCCGTGTTGTTATCCCAGGGCATCTAGCACCTTTCATGCGCGATTGATCTCATCGGACCTATATAGGGAAGCCCCTTGGCTCGATCAACGTGCGGCAAGACTGCGGCGGTGGTAGATTTTAACGCGGAAACCGGCACTGTCGCGAGGTCCCGGCACCACATCGGGCTCCTCCGCGACGCGCCAGACTGCCGGGTCGATGAACGGAAACCGGGCATCACCGGGCGGCGACAGCGCCACATGGGTGACATAGAGCCGATCGGCCAGCGACAGGGCCTCGTCGTAGATCTCGGCGCCACCGCCAACCATCACTTCTCTGGCATGATCGGCAGCTGCGATGGTCTGGGCATGATCGAGGGCAGACTTCAGGCTGTCGATGACCAGGACGCCGTCCGGCTGGTAGTCCCGCCGGCGCGTCACCACGATGTTGGTACGACCCGGCAGGGGTCGGCCGATGCTCTCGAAGGTCTTGCGTCCCATGACGAGCGGCCTGCCCAGCGTCATGCGCTTGAAGAAGGCAAAATCGGTAGGCAACTGCCAGGGAATCCGCCCAGCCGAACCGATCACACCGTTCTCGGCGACCGCAGCAATGAGGGCGACGGGAACGGTCACATCGCCCCCAGCCTTGCCAGCGCCGGACCGGAGACTCGGACCTTGGTCCACTCGTCCATCATCGCGCCGCCCTGCGACTTGTAGAAATCGATCGACGGGCTGTTCCAGTCCAGCACCCACCATTCGAAGCGGCCCAGGTCCTCGGCGACGCAGCGACGGGCGAGATTGACCAGCAGGGCCTTGCCGATGCCCTGGCCGCGGGCCTCCGGGCGGACGAACAGGTCCTCGAGCCAGATGCCATGCCGACCCTGGAAGGTGGAGTAGGTGTAGAACCAGAGCGCAAAGCCGGCCGGCCGGCCAGACCACTCGGCAATCTCGCAGAACACCCTGGGCGCGGCACCGAAGAGGTCGCGCGCGATGTCTGCTGCGGTCGCCTCGACCTCGTGTGCGAGCTTCTCGTACTCGGCCAGGCCCGCAATGAAGTCCACGATGAGGTCCGTGTCCGCCGGGGTGGCCGGACGCAAGACAAGCGTCACGACTCGCCTCGCAGGTGCACGAACCACTTGCTATCCAGCGCCGACAGGACGTCGACCTCATGGTGGCGGGCGAACAGCAGGAGTTGCGCCAGAAGATCGGCCACCTCGTCCGCCATGGCGGAGCGTCGCTCGGCTGGACCGGTCTCGCCGGTCCGGCCGCGCCCCGTGAGCTTGAGGTAGGCAGCCACGAGTTCGCCCGCCTCTTCCTGCAGCTTGAGTGCGTACCAGTCGTCATCGCGGCGAATGTCGCAGCGTCGGGCGTAGATATCCGAAACCCGCGCCACCCGTTGCGTCAGCTCGGCCAGCGTGACGGTCATCCGGCCGAACCCTCGTTCCGATTGAGGATCAGGACCTCGAGCTCGCGGTTGTACGGCGGGAACCAGTCGGTGGCCTCCATCTCGAAGGTCGTGGGAGAAGTCTTGGTGACCTTGCCATCCCAGCAGAAGGAAACGAGGTTCTCGGGACGGCCCTTGTCGATGGTCAGGTGGAACCGGCCGATCGCCCCCGACCAGTTGGCACCGGTCGACCAGATGTAGCTGATCCAGCTCTCGGTGAAGGGCGCACCGTAGGGCTCTTCCGGGTTGGGCAGGGTCTTCCTGACGGCGTTCACGAAGCCGTCGTCGGTGCAGTAGCGCTTCAGGTAGTCGGTTGCTGGGTCGTAGCCGTCATAGGGTGGGGACAGGAAGGTCACCGCCACGGTCCCGCCGACGCTGGGGACATAGCTGTGCTCCACCTCGGCGATCTCTCCGGCTCTGAATGTCGCCTCCCAGGTGTAGGCAGACTTCAGGGTCCAGACGGGCACATAGTCGGTCTGCCAGCCACCGCCGGAGTCGTACTGCATCGGAATGACGAGACCAAGATGCAGCAGGTGCCGCTGGTCGGCCTCGGCGAGGGCGTTGAGGGCTTCGGTGGTCGCCGTCCCGAACGGGATCAGCGGGACCCCAAGCTCGACAAGCAGATCGGTTTGGTCGACACCGAAGGCGAAGGCGTACTGATGCAGCGTCAACTCGACGGGCTTGCCATCGAAGGTGGTGGTGAAGCCGAAGATGTTGTCCGGGTCTTCGCCGGGCACCGAAACCATGAAGTCTCCGCTCCCCTGGATATCGGGCAGGGGAAACGACACGAGTGCGGTCTCGTCAGCGTCGGAGTTGTTCACGAACTCGTACCTCACCCGCACCTGCTCGGGCGAGACGAACAGGTCCTCGGACTGCATGCTGACGTGCTCCGAGGTGAGGAAGATCAGCCCGCCGGTCCCCAGCTGCGACATGGTGTCGTTGGCGGCGGCAGGCCCGACGACGGGCAGCAGAACGGCGAGAAGATGGAGCGGTCTCATACGGCCACCTCGGCTTTGATGTGCGGATGGGGATCATAGCCGGTGATCATGAAGTCCTCGAAGTCGAATCCGAAGAGATCGTCCCGGTCTGGGTTCAGCGTCAGCCGGGGAAGCGGCCTTGGGGCTCGCGCGAGTTGCAGGCGGGCCTGGTCAAAGTGGTTGTGATAGAGGTGGATGTCGCCGAAAGTGTGCACGAACTGGCCCGGTACGAGGCCGGTGACCTGCGCCACCATGTGGGTCAGAAGCGCGTAGGAGCCGATGTTGAACGGCACGCCCAGAAAGATGTCGGCGCTGCGCTGGTAGAGCTGACAGCTCAGGTGTCCATCGGCCACGTAGAACTGGAAGAGGCAGTGGCATGGCGGTAGCGCCATGTCGTCGACTTCAGCCGGGTTCCAGGCGGTGACAATGTGCCGGCGAGAGTCCGGCCTGGCCCGGATGGAGGCGACGAGATTGGCGATCTGGTCGATGGTGCCGCCGCGCCCGTCCGGCCAACTGCGCCACTGCGAACCGTAGACTGGCCCGAGGTCTCCGTTCTCGTCGGCCCACTCGTCCCAGATGCGGACGCCGCGTTCCTGCAGCCAGCGGACGTTGGTCTCGCCGCGCAGGAACCACAACAACTCGTAGATGATCGACTTGATGTGCAGCTTCTTGGTGGTGAGAAGCGGAAAGCCCTGCGAGAGGTCGAAACGCGTCTGGCGGCCGAAGACCGAGCGCGTACCGGTGCCGGTGCGGTCGGGACGATCGGTGCCGTTGTCGAGCACATCCTTGAGAAGATCGAGATAGGCTTGCATGGGTCCGCCGGCTGCGAATCTGGAGCAGGCCGTCAGACTAGGACGGGCGCGACGGAGGCGATACCCGCCGCATGGTGGTTTCGGCCGTCAGTGTTCCGTGCCGGCAACGGCAACGCCGGAAGAACCGACCATATGGGGCCCGCCCGAAGCCGGCGGAACGGTCGTCGGCCAGCGCGTCCCGAGCAGCCGATCCCGGCCGATGCGCGTCACCGACACCCGGTCCGGCGCGAGGCCGCATGATACGGCCGGAGGGCGTGACGAGGATTCGGCCGAAACCGGATGGGCGAAGATCGGGAGAGGCCAATTGCATCCACCCCCCCGCATCCCTATATTGGGGGTGCCGGCAACGGCTATGGCGATAAACGGCTATCGTAATAAACCCATTGGACCCGGGGGCAGTGCCCGGCGCCTCCACCAAATCCTTCCGTCGTGGCGGAGATCAGGGGGGCGAAACAGGATCGACAAGGGCGTAAAGGGTAGACTTTTGCTCGGCATGGTACCACCGATATCGGGCCATCCTAATAGTTGCCAACGACAACTATGCTCCGGTCGCGATCGCTGCGTAATGCGGCGCTAGCACTGGGAATCAAAGTCCTTCGCTCCTAGCAGGGCGACAGGCGGGGTTCGCAGGCACCTGGCAACAGAAGCCTGCACTTCCCTCCTTCTTGCGCAGCCCTTCCGATCGCGCGGCGCGACGGGCGATGCACCGCTTTTCGCCTTGAATTGTGGGCCACCAACCGATGATATGGGCCTGTTGGGATTCCCCCGCGCAGCAAGGACGCCGATGGCCGAAGACCTGATCCGCTACGACATTCTCGCACAGGAGGCGCTGCGCGGCGTTGTGCGCAAGGTGTTGTCCGAGGTGGCGCGGACCGGACTGCCCGGCGAACACCACTTCTTCGTTTCCTTCGTCACCAAGGCCACGGGAGTCCGTGTCAGCCAACGCTTGGTCGAACAGTACGACAAGGAAATGACGATCGTGCTGCAGAACCAGTTCGGCGGCCTCAAGGTCAGCGAGACAGGGTTCGAAGTCGAGCTTTCGTTTGACGGCCGTCCGGAATTGCTGGTCGTCCCCTTCTCGGCAATCAAGGGCTTCTTCGACCCCTCGGTACAGTTCGGGCTGCAGTTCGATGTCGAGCAGGCAAAGCCTGCTGTCGACGCCGTGGCAGGGGCGGCACCAGCCGAAGCGGAGGCTGCCGTGACTGCGGGTAGCGAGCCACAGGGCGAGAAGGTCGTCAGCCTCGACGCGTTCCGCAAGAAGTAGCGGTGGAGAAGCGCTCGATCAGCATTGCCGGGCACCGAACCAGCATTGCGGTCGAGCCGGCGTTCTGGGCCGGCATTGATGCCATGGCCCAGGCGCGCGGCATGCCGGTGGCGGCATTGATCCGCGACATCGACGAAGCACGTGAGGTCCCGAACCTGTCGTCGGCGGTGCGTCTCGCGGTCCTCGCCTGGTATCGCGACCGCCCGGCCTAGTTGCCAAGCCCCAGGTCCATCGGCTGGCTGGCTGCTTCTTCGGCCTTCTTCCTTGCTGCAGCCTCGGCTGCCCTTTTCCGGGCGGCGTCCTCGGCGGCCTGCCGGGCCGCTGCCTCCTCCGCCGCCTGCCTTGCAGCGGCTTGCTCAGCAGCCTGACGCGCCGCTTCGTCGGCCCGCCGTATCAGTTCGGCCTCTTCCCGCGCCTTCGCTTCCTCGGCGAGCCGAAGCTCCTCGGCCTCCTTCGCCGCTTGCTGGCGCGCCTCCTCCTCGGCACGCAGGAGTTCAAGACGCGCCACCTCGGCCTCGTAGGCCCTGACCATGACGGCATCGACAAGCGCCGAAACGTCGAAACTCCGCCCGGGCGTCATCAGCGTGCCGGACAGGCGGGTGCTGATCTCGGCAGAGGCGGCGCCGAGCATGGCCGCGGGGATGGCTCCGGAGGCGGAGAGCACATAGCTGCCCGAGAGCCCGAGATCGGACAGCCGCACCTGGCTCCCACCAAACAAGGCTCCGCCCTGCCCCGCAATCGTCACATTGGGGCTGCGCACGACACCACCGGCAATCGTGAAGGCGCCGGACATCGCCTCGCTGATCAGCGGGCCATCATCCAGCCGCTCAGCGATCAGGCTCGTCAGGTCCTCGGGCTGCATCTCGAGCACCTCGTCGACAGCCGCGACCGAGGCAAGCGCCAGCGGATCGAGCCGGGCAATGGTGAGGTTGTCGACCGCATAGGTGCCCTCCCCGGTCATGGCCTCGAGCACCTCGGCGACACTGCTGCCGGTCCCTTCGAAACGGCCGGCCGCAGTGATCGTACCCTCGAGCGCATCTGCCACTGCAGCGGGCGCTAGACTGTCGAGCGACACGCCCTGCAGCGAAATGCGGCCGGTAACCTGCTTGTCGGGCAGCAGTCCGGCGCAGCAGACGGCCAACTCGAGACCAACCCGGCCGCCGCCCAGGGTCCCACCCAGGCCACGCAGCCGCACGGCAGTCGGATCCCAGTCGAAATCGAACGCCAGATCGGTCACCGGCAACGGACCAACGCCCCCAAGTTCGGGCGTGGTGACCCGGATCCGACCGCTGGTGGTACGCGGAGCATCGCCGGTCGCAAACGGCCCCTCCGGCCACAGGCCCTCCCCCTCGATCAGGGCCGCTGGCCCCACCAGCGAGCCGAGCAGGCCGCCAACGTCCAGGCGTCCTACGACAATCTCACCGGATACCGTCGACGATGAACCGCTGCGATTGAGCTCCATCCGGCCAGTGAAGGCTTCACCGCCCGACTTGCCTTCGACAGCGGAGAGACGGATCAGCCGATTGCCATCGAAGTCGAGCTGAGCCGACGCTGATAGCGGCGGGACCGAGAGCCCGCCGGCACCCAGCCAATCGGCCAGTCCCGACGGGTCCGACAGCGTCGCCTTCAGCGTTCCTCGTGCGGAGTAGGCGTCGGGATTGCTGACCACGACATTGCCGGCGAAAGCCACCGAGTCGCCGCCACCCTCAAGCCGCAGGGTAGTCTCGATGCTGTTGGCGGCATTGCCTTCGCCGACCGCAACCAGATGCACCGGCTCGCCCTGCGGCAACAGGCCGACATTGCCCAGCCCGAGTTGGGCCGTCAGCGCGGCCGCGTCGGCCGAGCGCAGCTCGAGTTCGACCCGGATCGATCCCGACAATGCCCTGAGGAAGCCGGCTTCGAGTTGCGCCTCAGCCGACACATCAGCGCTGCCGAGCGTGCCGGCAAGCGAAAGCGACTGCGCCCCCTGGCCGCTGGGCGCTCCCAGCCTTGCCGCGAGGTCGAGGGGGATGGAGGCGGCAATGAAACTCCGCACCGCCAACGGGGTACCGACGGCATCGTAGAAGGCGCCGAGTACCGGTGCATCTGCAGCGGTCAGGCGGATGGTGCCGGTCCCCGACAGCTCCGGCCGCTCGAACGAACCGAATGCGGTCAGGGACAGCTCCACGGCCGCACCGCCGAGGTTGCCGGCAGTGAAGCGATCGAGCACCAGGACACCGCCGTCCCAGGAGCCCGACAACGCCAACTGGCGGCCGGCCAGCCCGGCGAGCGTCAGTTCGTCCGCAATGACGCTGAACTCGCCCTTGGGAAAAGTGACGGGAAAGGCCGCGTCCTGCACAAGATCGGGCAGCAGCGCGAAGAGCGCCGCACTTCGGCCCGCGTCCAGGCGCCCGAGATCGGCATTCAACTGGATGTCGCGCGCGCTGCCGATACCGATCTGCGCCCCAAAGGTCCGACTCTCGCCATCCAGAGTCAGCTGACCATCACTGAGGGTCAGAGTTTCTCCAATGAGGTCGACCCTGGCGGTGAGGCTGCCCGGCAGATTGAACAATGGCGTATCGGCACTCGGCTTGCGCCAGAGCGCAGACAAGAGGTCGAGCCGCTCGGTCGAGATCGACAGGGTGCCGCTGAACTCCGAATGGTCGCCGAACCGGGTGACGTTCCCCGCCAGCTCGACACGGCTTCCGCCAGGCAATTCGCCGCGGAACTGCCGAATCTGCCAGCCGCCTGCTTCTGAGCGGGCGTCGAGGCGCACATTGCGCAGCGAGAACGCGCGGAGGTTCAGCTCGGCGATGTCGATGCCGATACTGCCCGCGAGTGCAGGCGGTGCAGGGATCGGCAACTCCCGGAGCAAGCGCACGATCTCGTAGGGCTCCACCGCCTGCTCGGCCGTGGCATCGCGCGGCGGCAACGTCATCACACCACCCGAGACCACCGCGTTGTAGGCCATGCCAGCCCCAAGCGTCACCTCGGCTGCGCCCAGCAGCCGTGTTGCCGGTCGGTTCTCGTCCGGGACAACGACATAGTCCGACAGCAGCACGCGGGCGGGACTGGCCTCGAGCTTGCCGGTCATCACCAGGTCACCCCGCCCAGCGTCGGCGCCCTCGGGATCGACACGTCTGGGCGGCTGCCTGTAGGACAAGATGCCTGAGAATGAAGGCGACAGGCCCGTGTTCGCACTCCCCTCGACAGTCAGGACGTATCGGCCGTCGTCCGGGCGCAAGGTGGCCGCCAGCGAAGCGGAGCCGGCATCGTCGATCGCTCCGGTAGTCAAGCGCAGCTGGTAACCCGCACCATCGAACTGGCCGCGCCCCGGGAACGCATAGGGTCCGCGCAGTGCCTCGAGCCTGAGTTCGCCATTGATGTCGGTTGCCGGATAGGTATCGCCGGGGCGCGCATCGCCGACCTCGATCACACCTCCGATGACCTCGGCGCTGGCGACGGCGACGTTCGACGTGCTCACCTGCCGTGGAGGCGCCAGTCCGGCGTCGACGCTGCCATCGGAAGCGACACGGATCGAAAGCGCCGGCCGATCCAGCACAAGCCGCGTTACCGTATAGCGGTCACGCAGGAAATCGATCAGGGAGAACTCGGCCACAACGCCCGCGACGGTGAGGCGCGGCGCGTCGGGCGCCCCCGCACTGACTCCGGCGAACTCGAGTCGGGGCTGCGGCAGGAGAGTGAACTTGACGTCGCCCTCGATGCGGACGGGCGCGCCGAGGACCTCGCCGGCAATCGCGGCCATTCTCTCGCGATAAAGGCCCCAATCGACGAGGGACGGCACGACGAACGCCGCCGCCAGTGCCAGGATGGCGAGCACGCCGACCACGATGTACAGCCGGTTCAGCACAGGGCGGGAGAATCTCCACGAGACACAGCGCAGTATAGGGAACTCTTCAACCGCCGTCACGCTGCGGGGAGGGCAGTCCCATCACGATTGTGACGGAATGGGCACAGTGACGCGGCCTGCCTGCGCACAGCACGCCGCGCCGCATGCATATACATCCACGCCACCACTGCCTATATTCTGCGACGAGAACGAAACAGGATTCGTCAATCCCTCATGGCAGCCGAACCGCAACGCCTCGTCCTTCGACATGCTCAGGATGAGGGGCCACCCAAGGCCGGCGCAATCACCGGCCAGTTCGGCCGGCAGGCGCCCGATTATCTCAAGGGTCTCAACGAGGAGCAGCGCGACGCCGTGCTGACCACGGAGGGTCCGCTGCTGGTGCTGGCGGGGGCCGGGACCGGCAAGACGCGGGTGCTGACGACGCGGATCGCCCATATCCTGCGCGAAAAGCGCGCCTGGCCGTCCGAAATCCTCGCGGTGACCTTCACCAACAAGGCGTCACGGGAGATGAAGGAGCGCATAGGCCACCTCGTCGGGTCGGGCGTCGAGGGTATGCCGTGGCTCGGCACGTTTCACTCGATTGGGGCGCGCATGCTGCGCCGGCATGCCGAGCTGGTGGGGCTGAAGGCCGACTTCACCATTCTCGATACCGACGATCAGATCCGGCTGATCAAGCAGCTGCTGGATGCCGCCAACATCGACGAGAAGCGCTGGCCGGCGCGACAGTTCGCCGGGATGCTCGACAACTGGAAGAACCGCGGCTGGCTGCCACAGGACGTGAGCGCCGCGGAGGCCGGTTCGTTCGCCAATGGCCGGGCGCCGAACCTCTACCAGCAGTATCAGGACCGGCTCAGGGCGCTGAGCGCCACCGATTTCGGCGATTTGCTGCTGCTCTGCATCAAGCTGTTCCGCGAGCACCCGGACGTACTGGCCGAGTACCACCGCAAGTTCAAATACATCCTCGTCGACGAGTACCAGGACAGCAACGTCGCGCAATACCTATGGCTGCGACTGCTGGCGCAGGGGAAGCCCGCCTCGGAGGCCAATCTGTGCGTGGTCGGCGACGATGACCAGTCCATCTATGGCTGGCGCGGCGCCGAAGTGGACAACATCCTGCGCTTCGAGAAGGACTTTCCGGGCGCCAAGGTAATCCGGCTGGAGCGCAACTACCGCTCGACCTCGAACATCCTCGCGGCGGCCAGCCACCTCATCGCGCACAACGAGGGCCGGCTGGGGAAGACCTTGCAGACGGATGTCGGCGAGGCCGGCGACCTCGTCCAGGTCACCTCGGTTTGGGACAGCGAGGAAGAGGCGCGCCAGGTCGGCGAAGAGATCGAGCAGCTGCAGCGCCAGGGCGAGAGCCTCAACTCGATGGCGATCCTCGTGCGCGCCAGCCACCAGATGCGCGAGTTCGAAGAGCGCTTCATCACGCTTGGGCTCAACTATCGCGTCATCGGCGGCCCGCGCTTCTACGAGCGCCTCGAGATCCGCGACGCCCTCGCCTATCTCCGCCTCGTCGCCAACCAGGCCGACGACCTCGCCTTCGAGCGCATCATCAACGTGCCCAAGCGCGGGCTGGGGGATTCGACGCTGAAGATCCTCTTCGATACGGCGCGGCACCAGGCCATTCCGCTGATGGCGGCGGTGCGGATGCTGATCGAGACCGAGGAACTGAAAGCCAAACAGCGCACGACCTTGCGCGCAGCTGGGCGGCCAGTTCGACATGTGGGCGGAGCGCTCGCGCAGGCTTGCCGCACGCGGGGATCTGGCCCAGCAGGTGCTGGACGAAAGCGGCTACACCGAGATGTGGCAGCACGACAAGTCGCCGGACAGCCCCGGCCGGCTCGAGAATCTCAAGGCACTGGTCCGCTCCATGGAGGGGTTCGAGAACCTCGCTGGGTTCCTCGAGCACGTATCGCTGGTGATGGAGCGCGACACCGGGGAAGCCGACGACGCGGTCTCGATCATGACGCTCCATTCGGCCAAGGGTCTCGAGTTCGATACGGTTTTCCTGCCCGGTTGGGAGGAAGGGCTGTTCCCCAGCCAGCGCACGCTCGACGATAGTGGGCGAGCGGGCCTCGAGGAAGAGCGCCGGCTGGCCTATGTCGGACTCACCCGGGCGCGCAAGCGCCTGCGGGTTTCGGTGGCGCAAAACCGGCGCATCCACGGGCTCTGGCAATCGGCGATCCCGTCGCGGTTCCTCGATGAGCTGCCGGCGGCGGCAGTCGAGGTCAAGGATACCGGCTCGGCCTATGGCGGCTACGGCTATGGCGGGCGCTCGGGCGGCGGGCGGTTCGACACGCGCGACCCGTTCGATTCACTCTACGAGACGCCGGGCTGGCAGCGCGCCAAGGCGCAGGCGGGCCAGCGCAAATCGGCAGGGCCGATGACCATCGACGGCGACCTCGTCGCCCGCTCGGTGGATGACGGACGCGGCTCGGCCTACTCGGTCGGCCAGCGGGTGTTCCACCTGAAGTTCGGCTACGGCGCGGTCGAGGCGATCGAGGGCAACAAGCTGACGATCGAATTCGAGAAGGCGGGGCGGAAGAAGGTGCTGGACAGTTTTGTGCAGAAGGGGTGAGGGGCGCTACTCCCTCACCAACCCCCCGAAGTAATCCAGCGCATACGCCTCCACGCCTTCGACGCTGATCGTCTCGCGGCCTTGGAAATGCGCCGCGTCACCGGTCGAGGCGTCGCGATAGAGCCCGTGCGGGCCGTGCCACTCGAAGCCGCCGAGGAAGCGACCCTCGGCGTACATGGCGGAGAGCGCCGCCTTGATGGTGAGGCCGGCGCGGGGGGCGTCGATGAGGTCGGGGCGGAGGACATAGCCATAATAGCTCATCGCCCAGACGGGCTCGCCCCGGTGCCAGACGACTTCCTGGCCGTGGAAATCGGTGCCGCCGAAATAGCTGTCGCGATAGCTCCAGTCGCCGTCGACAAGGGTCAGGTCGTGGGACCCTGCCCGGCTCGGCGCGGCGGGTTCACCGCTACCGACATAAGTGGCGCGCTTGGCGCGGACGATGAAGGCTTCGAGGGCGACGAGATCCATGGCGGGGCTCATTGCGGCGGAGTGACTTCGCGGGACTTGCGGCGCTCCAGCCCCAGTGCGTGCTCGCGGAAGATGATGAACAGCCCTGCCCCGACGACGATCAGCGCGCCGACCAGCATGGTGGGCGTGGGGATCTCCGCAAAGAACAGGTAGCCGACGCCGAGGCTGAGGAGCAGCGAGGTGTATTCGAACGGCGCCACCAGCGACACGTCGGCGTGGCGGTAACTCTCGGTCAGGAGGATCTGCGCGATGCCGCCGGCGATGCCGGCGACGATCAGCATGACCCATTGCTCGGGCGTCGGATCGATCCAGCCGAAGGGCAGCATCAACGCGCCGATGAAGCTGGTGAAGATCGAGAAGTAGAGGACGACGGTGGCGGAGCGCTCGGTGCGCACGAGGGTGCGGACGGCAATGGTGGCGAAGGCGGCGAAGACGCAAGCGAGCAGCGCCATCAGCGCCCCGATGCCCGCATCGTCCAGCGGACCGCCGCTGAAGATCGTGAGGCGGGGCCACAGGATGATGCCGACGCCGACGAGGCCGATGGCGACGGCACTCCAGCGGTAGAGTCGCACGGTCTCCTTGAGGATGAGGGCGCCGAAGACGACGATCAGGAGTGGCGTGGCGTAGTTGATGGCGATCGCCTCGGGCAGCGGCAGGCGGGTCAGCGCGATGAAACCGAACACCATGCCGCCGGTGCCGACGAGGCCGCGAGTCAGGTGACCGAGCGGATTGGCCGTCTTGAAGCCATCGACGAGCTCACCGCGCCAGGCGAGGAAGACGATGATCGGCAGGATGGCGAACAGCGAACGGAAGAACACCAGCTGGCCCGGCGGCAGGTTGCCCGTAGCCTTGAGCAGGCTGGCCATCAGCAGGAAGATGGCGACGGAGATGACCTTGAGCCCGATGCCGGCCGCGACATTGTCGGGCGGATCCGGCGGGACTGGCGGGGGCGGGGACAATCAGGCGGTCCGGGGCTGGCGAATACCGTTCATTCCTAGCACCCGACTCGGCTCCTGCCCAACCCAGAAAAGGACAAAGGGCGGGACCGGTTGGCTGCGCCAGCCGAACTGTCGTAGCCTTGCCCCGGCCCCCGCGTGTCGAGTCCCGGCGAACCGATGAACAGCATGCTGATTGCCATCGCCGAGAACATCCCGCTGATCGCGGGGCTGGTGCTGGCCAACTACGTGCTGGCGGCGGTCTGTGCGGTGCGCGAGATCGGCGCGTCGCGCACCTCGCAGGGATCGATCGCCTGGCTGCTGTCGCTGGCGTTCCTGCCGTTTCCGACGGCCATCATCTACCTGGTGTTCGGCTGGAAGTACTTCGACAGCTATGCCCTGACCCGGCTGCAGGTCCGGCAATCGCGACTGATCCGGAGTGAGGAACTGGCGGTCATCGATCGCGATACCGGAGCCCAGTGGCCGGTGCAGCTGCGCGCCTCGGGAATGCCGTTCCTCGCCGGAAACCGGGTCGAACTGCTGATCGACGGAGAGGCGACGTTCCGGTCGATCTTCGATGCCATCGCAGAAGCGCGGAGCTATGTACTGGTGCAGTTCTACATCATCCGCGACGATCGGCTGGGCCAGCAGCTGGCGGACCGGCTGATCGAGCGGGCCCGCGCAGGGGTGCGCGTCCATGTGCTTTTCGACGATGTGGGCAGCGGCGAGCTACCGACGCGCTACAAGCAGCGACTGCGGGCCGAGGGGATCGAGGTCTTCGGCTTCAACCACCGGCACCGCTTCCTCAGGGTGTTCGGCCCGATGCGGATCAACTATCGCAACCATCGCAAGAACGTGGTGGTCGACGGCAAGGTGGCTTGGACGGGCGGCCTAAATGTCGGCGTCGAGTACCTGGGCGAGGACAAGCGCTTCGGTCACTGGCGCGACACGCAACTCAAGGTTGAGGGGCCGGCGGTTTCCTCGTTCGCGCTGATCTTCCAGGAGGACTGGCTGTGGGCCACGGGCCGACCGCTTCAGCTTGCTCCGCCGCGGGAAATCACCGAGCCGGGAGCGGTGTCGGCGCTGGTGATGGCCACGGGTCCTGCCGACAAGATCGAGGCCTGCCCGATCGCCTTCACTGATATCATCGGGCAGTCGCGGCAGCGGCTGTGGGTGGTGAGCCCGTATTTCGTCCCCGACACCGACATGCGCACCGCGCTCTACGCGGCTGCCCTGCGCGACGTGGATGTGCGGATCATGCTGCCCTCCAAGCCCGACCACATGCTGGTCTGGCTGGCCAGCAACGCGCATGCCGATGCGATGGTGGAGCATGGGGTTGGTGTCTACCGTTATCGCGGCGGCTTCCTGCACCAGAAGGTCATCCTTATGGACGACCGGATCGCAGGCGTCGGCAGTGTCAACTTCGACAACCGGTCCTTTGCCATCAACTTCGAGATGACGGTATGGCTGGCCGAGCGCAGCGCCGTCCAGGAAGTCGAGGACATGCTGGTCAAGGACTTCGCCAGATGCCATCAGGTGACACGCGAGGACGTCCGCACGCGTCCGCCCCTGCAACGATTCATCTCGCAGGCCGCACGCCTGCTCTCTCCGGTTCTCTGACACGATGCTCAAGGTCGCCTCCTACAATATCCGCAAGAGCCTCGGCACCGACCGTCGGCGCAGGCCGGACCGCATCCTCGGCATCCTCGAGGAAATCGATGCCGACATCGTGGCGCTGCAGGAGGTGGACCGACGCTTCGGCGAGCGGGCGACGACGCTCGATGCCGAAGTGATCGTCGACAAGACGCGTTACATGCCTGTGCGCTTCGGCATCCGGCAACTGAGCCTGGGCTGGCACGGCAATGCCCTTCTGGTGCGCAAGGGGGTCGAGGTGATCGGACAGCAGCGGATCGAGTTGCCCTTCTTCGAGCCGCGTGGCGCGGTGATGGCGGATATCCAATTCGAGGGGCGGACGATCCGCGTGGTCGGCATGCACCTGGGGCTGCTTGGCAACTGGCGGCTGAAGCAGGCGCAGGCGGTGGTCGCGCACCTCGAACGCCTCGAGGCGCGGATGCCGACGGTGATCATGGGCGACCTCAACCAATGGGCCAACGATGGCGGCTGCCTCGCCCAGTTCGCCATCCACCACAATATCATAGCTCCGGGACCAAGCTTCCATGCGCGCCGGCCGATGCTGCAGCTCGACCGCATCATCACCAGCCGAGACCTGGCGATCGAAGCCACCGGTGTCCATCACACGGCGCTGGCGCGGACCGGCTCGGATCACCTGCCGGTCTGGGCTCGGTTGAGGCTACCGGCTTAACGCTGACCGCGGGCGGCCCATTGACTTCGGCGGCTCGCGGGGCACAACAAGCGACGAACTGGACACCTGAAAATGACCCTATCCCAGCTTTCGACCCCGCTGAGCAAGGACCAGGCCTATGCGCTGGTTGACGCCGTGATGGCCGCCGAGGATCTGGCGATCACCGCCTCGGCGCACGAAGACTCCGAGACCGGGGAGTGGATCTTTGAGGCCACCTGCGACTCCGAGCCGAACCTCGAGGCGTTCGAGGCGCTTGCGCGGGCAGCGCTGGGGGGCACGGTGAGCTTCGCAGTCGAGCCCATCGACCCTGAGGTCAACTGGGTGGCGAAGTCGCTCGAAGGGCTGCAGCCGGTGGTGGCGGGTGGGTTCTATGTGCACGGCAGCCACGACGCGGGCCTTGTGCCGGGAGGGCTGACGGCGATCCGGATCGACGCCGCGCAGGCCTTCGGTACCGGACATCATGAGACGACCACCGGTTGCCTCGAAGCCATCGACCGATCGCTGAAGCGCCGGCGCTTCCGCTCCATGCTGGACGTGGGAACGGGCACCGGGGTGCTCGCCATCGCCCTCGCCAAGCGGACCCATCTACCTGTCATCGCCAGCGACATCGATCCGATCGCGGTGAAGACCACCATCGAAAATGCGCGTGACAATGGGGTTGGCCGCTACGTCATCGCGCTCGAGGCGACCGGTCTCGAGCACCGCCAGATCGTCACGGCGGCGCCTTACGACATGATTGTTGCCAACATCCTCGCCGGGCCGCTGGTGATGCTGGCGCCGGCAATGCGCAAGGTGGCGGAGCCAGGGGCGACGGTGATCCTGTCGGGGATTCTCAACCACCAGGCGCCGCGGGTGGTGGCGGCCTATGCCCGGCAGGGCATCGTGCTGAGGCACAAGATCGTCAAGAAGGAATGGTCGACGCTGATGCTGGAGCGGGCCTAGTCGTACCGCCGCCACGGCGTTGCCACCCATTCCAGAGCGCAAAAGGCCCTCGGGAGACACCCCAGGCCCCTTGTGAAAGCAGGTGAACGGCGCCGGCGAGGCGCGCACCGATGGATCAGCTCGGACGCTTGGTGAAGGCGCCCAGCAGCAGATGCTCGCGGTTGCGGCCGGTGCTGCGGGTCGCCTCTCGGCCCCGCGCTTCGATAACGCAGCCAAGCGCCTTGCGGAAATCGTTCTTGCTCTCGGGCATTGTAGGTCTCCCGTCGGTGGTCTGATGGCTCCTGCCACACTTGCTTAGATAGTCCTGCGCCCGCCGCACGGTAAGTCCTTGATCGCGAGGGGCAGCCATGTCGTTTGCGCAAGGCGGATTAACAAGAGGTGAACCACGCGCTCGCAGCGTCGGGTGGCGGAATGCGCAGTGCGAGCTGACCGCGGATGAAAGGCGGAACGGGCTGGCGAGGCCGCGAGCCGGTCTGTTAGGGTTCGCACCTCACCAAATCCCGCCGAGTCCCCATGACCGACACCGCCTTCGCCCCGACCGTCTACCAGAGTTTTGACAGCCGCACCGACCGCAGAACGGTGGCTCCCCGCCTCAAGACCTTCCGGGCGGCGCTCGCCGAGGCGCGGCTCTACGGTTTCCTCGTGCCGCGGGCCGATGCACATCGCGGCGAATCGGTGCCGGCGAGCGAGGCGCGGCTGGCGTATCTGACAGGCTTCACCGGCTCGGCGGGCTTTGCAGTGATCGGGGCGAAGAAGGCCGGGCTGTTCGTCGACAGCCGCTACACTCTGCAGGCTCCGGCCGAGACCGACACGCGGCTGGTCAAGGTGATCGAAACGACGCAGGGTGGGCTCTCGCCGCAGATCGCCGACTTCGTCGCCAAGGGCGGCAAGCTCGGTTACGATCCCTGGCTGCATACGCCGAGCGAGATCGAGGAACTGGGGAAGAAGCTGGCCGGCAGGCTGAGCCTGGTCCCTTCCCCCAACCTCGTCGACCATATCTGGACGGACCGTCCGGCGCCGCCCAACACGCCGGTCGAGTTTCTCGGCCACAACCGCGCGGGCAGGGCGAGCGCCGACAAGCTTGCCGACCTGCGCAGACTGCTCGGCGCCGAGGGGGCGGATGCGCTTGTCCTGACTGTGCCGGAATCGATCAACTGGCTGTTCAACATGCGCGGGCGCGACGTGCCGCACGTGCCGGTGCTGCTGTGCTTTGCGCTGGTGCCGAGGACCGGCCGACCGACGCTGTTCGTGGCGAAGGACAAGATCACCCCCGAGTTGCGCAAGGGCCTTGAGGGACTGGCCAGGGTGGCTGACGTCAAGTCCATGGTGGGGGTGCTCAGGCGCCTTGGCGCAGGCGACAAGCACGTCATGATCGACCCTGCAACCGTGCCTCTGGCCGTCGCCAATGCCATTACCGGGCCGAGCGAGGGGCATCTCGTTCACCGTCGCGACCCGATCCTGATGACCAAGGCGAGAAAGAACGAGGCCGAACTGGGCGGCATGCGCGAGGCGCACCGCATTGATGGCGTGGCGATGGCTAAGTTCCTGTGCTGGTTCGACGCCGAGGCACCCAAGGGCGAACTCGACGAGATCGGTATCGTCACTGCGCTAGAGAGCTTCCGCCGCGAGGACCCGAACCTCGTCGACATCAGCTTCGACACCATCTCGGGGGCCGGCGCCAATGGTGCAATCGTTCACTACCGGGTGGACGAGAAGAGCAATCGCGGACTGCGGCCGGGCGAGTTGATGCTGGTAGATTCGGGCGCGCAGTACATGATGGGAACGACTGACATCACCCGAACGCTGTCGACCGGCAGGCCGACGACCGAGCAGAAAGACCGATTCACCCGCGTTCTCAAGGGGATGATCGCGATCTCGATGGCGCGGTTCCCCAAGGGGACCACCGGGGCGCAGATCGATATCCTGGCTCGGCAGTTCCTGTGGGCGGACGGGGTCACCTACAATCACGGCACCGGTCACGGCGTCGGGGCGTTCCTGTCGGTGCACGAGGGACCGGTTGGCATCTCATCGCGCTACACGGTGCCGTTCGAGCCGGGCAACATCGTGTCGAACGAACCCGGCTACTACAAGCAGGGTGACTATGGCATCCGGACCGAAAACCTCGTGCATGTGGTCGAGGCCCCGGTGGGCGGCGGTGGTTTCCTCGAGTTCGAGACCCTGACGCTGGCACCGATCGACACCCGGCTGGTGGAGACCGGGCTTCTCACCGAGGTCGAGCGCGACTGGCTCAATGCCTACCACAAGCGCGTATTCAGGGAGATCGGGCCACTGGTCAAGGGCGAGGTGAAAGCCTGGCTGAAGCGGGCGACCGCGGAGGTCTAGACTGGCGGGCGGTCCGCGGACGGGCACGCCGCCGCGGACCGGGGTCTCGGCTACGCCACCCGCTTCCTGGCCGCAACGCGGGCCCATGCTGGAAGCATGTCGCCGTGGGCGGCGAGAAGGTCGTCGACGAGGTTCCAGATCTGCTCGAGATCGAGCTCGGCAGCGGTGTGGGGGTCCATCATCGCGGCGTGATAGATGTGGTCCCTGTTCTCCGTCATCAGCGCCGCCACGGTCAGTTCCTGCACGTTGATGTTGGTGCGGATAAGCGCGGTGAGCTGCGGCGGCAGGGTGCCGATATAGGTTGGCTGGATGCCTGAGGCATCGACGAGGCAGGGCACTTCGACCGCGGCATTGTTGGGCAGCGAGGTGATGACGCCGTTGTTGCGCACGTTGCCATAGATGACGCCGGGCTCGCCGGTCCAGACCGCGTTGACGATCTCGGAGGCGTATTCCTTGCTCTGCTTGACTTCGATGCGATTGGCCTTGCGGTATTCCTCGGACGTCGACTTCCAGCGCTCGATCTGCTCGATGCAGCGCTTGGGGTATTCGTCGAGCGGGATGCCGAACTTCTCGATGATGTCCTCGCGCCCCTCCTTGATGAAGTAGGGCGTATACTCGGCAAAGTGCTCCGAGCTTTCGGTAACGAAGTAGCCCAGCCGAGTGAGCATCTCGTAGCGCACCTTGTTGGGGCAGCGCGGATTCCAGGTCGGCTTGGGAGCCCTGCCCTCTCGGTAGCCGCGGACGAGGTCCGGATAGAGATCGCGATAGGAGCCGTCGGGCTGGCGGTGCTCGAACTTCAGGTAGAACGCCATGTGGTTGATGCCGGCGGACCGGTAGCGGATCTCGTCGTAGGGGATGTCGAGATCGTGGGCGAGTTCCATTGCCGTGCCCTGCACCGAGTGGCAGAGGCCGACCTGCTTGATGGTCGGGTACTTCTCGGCGATGGCCCAGGTGTTGATGGCCATCGGGTTGACGTATTGCAGCATGATCGCCTCGGGGGCGACGGCGAGCATGTACTCGCAGATCGACCACAGATGTGGGACCGTCCGGATGCCACGCATGATGCCGCCGACGCCGAGCGTGTCGGCAATGGTCTGGCGCAGGTTGTATTTCTTGGGGATGTCGAAATCGATGACCGTCGAGGGCTCATAGCCGCCGATCTGAAAACAGACGACGACGAAATCGGTGCCGTCGAGCGCCTCGCGCTGATTGGAGTAGGTCGTGACCGTTGCCGGTACGCCGAGGGTGTTGACCAGCTTCCCGGCAATGATGGCGCTTTCCTCGAGCCGCTGCGGGTTGATGTCCATCAGACGAATTTCCGCCCCGGTCAGGGCCTCGCGCTGCAGGATGTCGCCGACGATGTTCTTCATGAACACCGACGAGCCGGCGCCGATGAAGGTGATCTTGGGGTTGGCCATGATAGACTATCTCCGTGAGAGGCTGGGCGACCCTCAGGCCGCGATGTCGAAGGCGGCCCTAACGAGCCGCGAGGTGTATTCGGTCTGCGGGCGCTCGAGCACGTCGGCGACCGGGCCCTGTTCGACGATCTTGCCGTATTGCATGACCATCACCCGGTGGCAGAGGGCCTTGACGACCTTGAGGTCGTGGGAAATGAACAGGTAGCTCAGACCCTTCTCATCCTGCAACTTGCGCAACAGTTCGATGATCTGGGCCTGCACCGACAGATCAAGCGCCGAGGTGGGTTCATCGAGCAGGATGAACTCGGGCTCGAGCGCGATGGCGCGAGCGATGGCGAGGCGCTGACGCTGGCCGCCGGAAAACTCGTGCGGGAAGCGATTGAGGATGGTGTCGGGCATGCCGGCATCGCGCAGGGCCTGACGCACGCGCTCGACGCGCTCCTTCGAATTGGCGCCGATGTTGTTGACAATCAGGCCCTCCTCGATGATCTGGCGCACCGACATGCGCGGATTGAGCGAGGCAAACGGATCTTGAAAGACGATCTGCATGCGACTGCGCAGCGGGCGCATCGCCTGCCGGTCCTTGGTGTGGATGGCCTCGCCGTCAAAGAAGATCTCGCCGCCCTGATTGCCGATGAGTCGGATCAGCGCCTGGCCGAAGGTGGTCTTGCCGGAGCCGGATTCGCCGACAAGACCGAGCGTCTCGTATTTCTTCAGGTTGAGCGACAGCTTGTCGACGGCGATGAGCTCGAAGAAGTCGGGATTGAGAAAGCCACCGCGCTTGAGCGTGAATGCGACCTTTACGTCGCGACCCTCAAGCACGGTCGGCGAGTCCACGGAGATGGGCTTCGCGGCGCCCCTGGGCTCGGAAGCGAGCAGGTGCCGAGTGTAGGCGTGGCGCGGCGCCGCGAACAGGGCATCGGTGGTGTTGTGCTCCTGCACGCGGCCGTTCTGCATGACGTAGACGTAGTCGGAGAACTGTTTCACCACGGTCAGGTCGTGGGTGATGAGGATCACCGCCATGCCGTACTTGTCCTTCAGATCCTTGATCAGGTTGAGGATCTGGGCCTGGACGGTGACGTCCAGCGCAGTAGTCGGCTCGTCGGCAATGAGCACGTCCGGGCGATTGGCGAGCGCCATGGCGATCATGACGCGCTGGCGCTGGCCGCCGGAGAGTTGGTGCGGATACTGGCGAAGGCGCGCGCCGGGCTCGGGGATCTGCACTTCTTCGAGCAGCGCCTCGGCCTTCTGCATCGCCTGCTTGCGGCTCATCCGGTTATGCAGGTGGAGGATTTCGCAAAGCTGCTGGCCGATGGTGTAGACCGGATTGAGAGAGCTCATCGGCTCCTGGAAGATCATGGTCACATCGTTGCCGCGGAGCCTGCGCATCTCGTTCTCGGAGAGTTCCAGGATGTTCTTGCCCGAGAGCGTGATCCGCGCCTGAGCGCCGATCCGGGCACGCTTGGTCAACAGCCGCATGATGGTGCGTGCGGTGACCGACTTTCCCGAGCCGGACTCGCCGACGAGGGCAATGGTCTCGCCCTTGTGCAACTGGAACGAGACATCGTGCACGGCATGGACCGTGCCGCCCTCGACCTTGAAGTCGACGGCGATGTTGCGGGCATCGAGGATCAGTTCGCGATTGTGGCTGCCCAGGTCGCGGCGTTCGGCGGGTGCGAGGTCGTCCGGAGCGTTCATTGCGGGCCTCAATAGGGGTCGATCGCGTCGCGCAGGCCGTCGCCAAGTGCGTTGAACGCGAAGACGGTGATCAGCACGAAGACGACGGGGGAGAGGATCCAGGGGAAGGACCCGATGACCGAGAAGGTGCCGGTATCCTGCAACATCAGGCCCCAGGAGATCAGTGGCGGCTTCACGGCGAAGCCGAGGAAGCCGAGGAAGCTCTCGAGCAGCACGACCGTGGGGATGGCAATGGTGACCGCGACGATCAGGTGGCTCGAGACATTCGGCAGGATGTGGCGACCGATGATGCGCATGTCGGACGAGCCGACCGCGATGGCGGCGCGTACATACTCGATGCGGGCGAGCGCGAGGGTCTTGGAGCGCACCTCGCGGCTGAGCTGGGCCCAGCCGAGCACCGCCATGACGCCGATGACGAAGGCGATGAAGACGTTGGACGGGGCGGTGACAGGGATCAACGAGGTGAGCGCGAGATAGAGCGGTAGTTGCGGGAAGGCGAGCACGAACTCGACAAACCGCTGCACCCAGACGTCGATGCGTCCGCCCATGTAGCCCGAGAAGATGCCGACGAAGGTGCCGATGGTGGTAGTGAGCAGCACTACGACCAGTGCGATGGTCAGCGAAATCTGGGATCCGACGATGCCGCGCGAGAGGATGTCTCGACCGAACTTGTCGGTGCCGAGGAAGTGGATCGGGCGGCCATCGACTGCGCCAAAGAAGTGGATGTCGGCGGGGAACAGACCGAGCAGACCATAGCTGTGTCCCTTGACGAAGAAGCCGAGCGAGGTCGGGTTCTTCTTGTCGGGGCCGGTCAGCGGCTGGAAGGTCACGGGGTCGAATTCGCCGGTCTCGACGATCGGATAGACATAGGGGATGAGGCTGAAGCTGCCATCCGGGGCGGCAAATTCGACATGGTCGGGAGGCGCGAAGGCGATGTCGGTCGCCTTGGGGTCCATGGGGGCGAAGAAGTCGCCGAAGATCGCCATGAGGATCAGGGCGGCGACGAGAACCAGGCCCATCATGCCCATGGTAGAGCGACGGAAGCGGCGCCAGACCAGCGCGAGATAGGTCTCGTTGCCATGCGCGAGGCGGCCGGCACCGGTCATGCCGGGGGCCGGTGCGGTGAGATCGGCTGTGGGGATGCCGTCGGCGGAGGCGGTCGGCTTGTCGGTGACCTCGCTCATTCGCGGTTCCCTCCACCGAGGCGGACGCGCGGATCGAGCGCGACGAGCAGCAGGTCGGCAATGATGTTGCCGATGATCAGGGTGACGGCGAGGACGAGAACGAAGGTGGCGGTGACATAGACGTCGCCGACGGCCATCGAGCCGACGATCGCCGGGCCGACGGTGGCGAGGCCGAAGACGATCGCCACCTCGATCTCACCGGTCAGCATGTAGGGCAGCACCACCCCCTGATAGGCGATGAGGGGATGCAGCGCATTGGGCACGGCGTGCTTCATGATCACGGCGCCCTCCGACAGCCCCTTGGCCCGCGCCGTCTCGACATACTGGGCGTTGAGCACGTCGAGCAGGTTAGCCCGCATGACGCGCATGTTGTAGGCCAGCCCGCCGAAGGTGGCGATGAAGACCACCGGCCAGACGTGCTTCACGAGATCGACGAACTTGTCCCAACTCCACGGCGCGCCGCCGTATTTCGACGAGAAGAAGCTGCCGATCTCCTGAACGTTCAGCCGGAAGGCGAGGATGTAGATGATGATCAGAGCCAGCAGGAAGCGCGGCACGGTCATGCCGAGGAAGGACACGACGCCGAGGATGGTATCGACCCAGCTGTACTGCCGGGTGGCGGCGATAATGCCGAGCGAGATGCCGAAGATCGATGCGAGGATGTGGCAGGTCAACGCCAGCAGGATGGTACGCGGCAGACGCTCGGCCACCACGTCGCCCACCGGCTTGTTGTAGTAGAGCGAGTGGCCGAAATCGAACTCGGTGACGATGCCCTTCATCCAGTTGAAGTACTGGATCGGCAGCGGATCGTTGAGGCCGTTGGCCTCGCGATAGGCCTCAGCCTGGATTTCGGCCTCCTCGGCGGTGGCGCCGCCCTGGTTCATCAGCATGGAGCGAATGTAGTCGCCATAATCTCCCGGCGGCGCCTGGATGATGGCGAAAGTGACGATACTGAGGACCAGCAGGATCGGCAGCGCGGCGAGGATACGCACAACCAGAAAGCGCAGTACTTGCAGCATGTGGGCCCCTTCGCGATGGACACCGGTCTGGAGGCACACGCCCCCTACCGGCTCTGCCGGTCGCCTCGCCCGCCGCGCGGGGGAGGATCAGGTGCTTCCGGCACGCGGCCTGGCACCATCAGTCAGGCGGCAGGGGGCGCTGGCGCCCCCTGCCCCTGGGTCCGTGGAACGGTCAGAGGGAGACCGGTCCGGCGGAGCCCGGCGCACCCGGGAGGGTATTGGGATGCAGTTCGTGGTTCTGCTGCTTGTCGGCCGGCACGAACACGCGCTCGCGGATGATGTTGTCCTCGGCCCAGTTGAACATGAAGATCGGCGCGCCCGCGGGTATGTTGGCAAAGCGCTTGTTGATGATCAGCGCACCCGGATACTGGGTGAGGCCGATGCCGTTCACGTTCTCGGTGTAGAGCTTCTGGTACTGCTTCATCAGGTCGACGCGTTCGGCGGAGTCTGTGGTCGAAATGAACTTGTTGACGACGTCGACCATTGCCTGTTCCCAGGGCAGCAGATCGAGCTTGTCGTCGGCGCCGGCGCGGTGATGCGCTGAGATGCGCGGTCCGGTCGGCGCGAGCGCCACGGTACCTTGTACCACCGAGATCAGTTCCGAGCCGTTGCGGCGAACCGTCCAGTCGAACTTGCCCGACTGCTCGGTCGCATCACGCTGGGTGCCGGTCAGGATGTTCGGGATCACGCGGATGCCGAGCTTTTCCATCTGGGCCACCACGCCTTCGGCGAGCGACTTGTCCGTCTGATAGTCGGCGTTGGCGAGTACGGTGATTTCGACGTCCTTGCCGCCCACTCCGGGCGTCTCGGCAGGGAAGTTCACGAAGCCATTGCCGTCAGTGTCGGTGAGTCCGATCTTGGCGAGCAGCGCCTTGGCGCCGTCGAGATTGAACGGGTAGTACACCGTCGAGCTTTTGTCGTAGTAGGTCGTGCCGGCATAGAGCCCGCCCGGATAGATGGCCGTGAACGGCCCCTTCACGAGGCTATCGCCGAGCGCCTGGCGATCGATTGCCGAGGTTACCGCGACGCGGAAGTCGGCATTGCGGTTGAGTTCGCGAACGGCCTGGGCACGTGCATCCGGCTCACCCCAGCCATTGCCTGAGAGGTTCGGATACAGGGTGTAGCCGATCGTGCGCGCACCGAAGGCCAGACGCGCAGGGGCGGCGGCATCGGCTGAGCGCTTGAGCGCCTCGACGTAGCTTTCCGCCTGCTCGAGGTTGGAGAAGTCACCGGTACCGGCCACGGCCTGTACGTCACGGTCGGCCCAGGTCGAGAGCCGATAGTGCATCTCGTTGAGGTAGGGAAGCTGGTTGCCCTGGTCGTCGACCTTCCAATAGTAGGGATTGCGGCGCAGCACGACAATGTAGGACAGAAGGTGCCATAGGCCATCTGGTAGATGTACTGGGCCGGGAAAGCGTCCTTGAAGGTCCAGACCAGCGTATAGTCGTCGGTCGCCTCGAGCGTCGTGCCTACACCGAAGGTCTCGGGAGTGGCGCCATTGAGCGGCGAGACATTGGGATCGAGGACATTGTTCTGCCAGTAGAACATGGCGTCCCTGGTGGTGAACGGCACGCCATCCGACCACTTGGCACCCTCAATGAGGTGCATGGTCAGCTTGTGACCATCCTCGGACCATTCCCAGCTCTTGGCGAGGTTGGGCATGGGGGCGAGTTCTTCGGCCTTGATAGTGAAGAGCGGACCGGTGCGGGTCAGGCACTCGGACATGCCAATGTCGATGCCGCCCCACCCCTGCGACTGGCCTGCAGTGTAGTTCCACCCTTCGGGACGCCCGCCGATGACGTGGCGCATGACGTCGCCATAGACGCCGATGCCGTCGGGCATGTTGGATGCCTTGAAGACCATCGGCTCCTTGGGCAGGCGCTCGGCGACAGGCGGAAGCTTCCCGGCGTCGACAAACGCCTTGACGAAGTCCGGCTCGCTGTATGCGGACAGCGCCCTGTACTCGAAGATGTCGGCCATGCCGACGAAGTTCGGCGTGCCCTGCGCATCGAACTTGGGGGGATCGGGCAACTCGCCCGGGCTGATGGTCTGTGCCTGCGCGGCGATCATGGATACGCCGAGCAAGAGGCTTGCCCCGGTCAGGGCAACAACGTGTCGTTTCATGGTACCTCCCATTGCCGAGGACCGGCGCACACGCACCCACGACGGGCTCCCGACCCGGCGCTGTCATCCTCGCAAGGCAAAAGGGTAGACCTTGCCAAGGTCGCGACAATCCCGTTATCTGAATCAGTACTTCCGGTTTTCAAAGATACCTGTCGAGCATGGCGACCCATCAACAGACCGTTTCGGCCTCCCGCCCGCGCCAGAAGGCAGCGGCACCGGTGCCAAGACCGGACCGCCGGTTCTACGCCCAGACACAGGCATTCGGGCGCTTCGGGATCCGCTGGTTCGACCCCCAGATCATGCCGGTCGAGCACTTCCACGGCCATATCGAACTCAACTGGCTGACCGCAGGCGGCATGGACTACGTGATCGACGGTCGCCCACTGAGCATTCCCGCCGAGCGCGTCGTCATGTTCTGGGCCGGCATTCCGCACCAAACGGTGGCGCTCGACACGGGGCCGCACGGCGACAGCCGGCAATGCAATGTCTACCTGCCGCTCGACAGCTTCCTGCACATGCCAAACCTGGGCCGGCTAACCGAAACGATGATGGGCGGTGGCGTGGTGATGCTGCAGCCCGGCACGCTGGGCGCCGATACGCTGCAGCGCTGGTACCAGGACTATCGCTCCGGTGATGCGGAACGGGCCGACATCCTCAAGGAGGAAATCGCGCTGATGCTGAGGCGCGCCGCACTCACCGGCTGGGACAGCCTGATGGACCCCTGGATCGAGAGCATCGGCAGTTCCACCCGAGCCGCATCGCCGCTACGCTACGTGGTGGCGATGATCCGGCACATTCTCGAGAACCTCAGCGCACCGCTCCGGGCCGAGGACGTGGCCAAGGTAGTCGGGTTGCACCCGAACTACGCGCTCAATCTGTTCACCGACGTGATGCGCGTGCCGCTGCACAAGTTCGTGGTGCGGATGCGGTTGATCCGCGCCCGCTCGCTGCTGTTCGAGGGGAGTCTGTCGATCGAGAACGTCGCCTTCGAGAGCGGCTTCACGGCGCTGAGCCAGTTCTATGTGCAGTTCCGCAACGCCTACGGGCTCACGCCGCGGCAGATGCGGGCGCACTACCTGCGCTGATCGGACACTTGCGGCCTACCGCGATCCGGGATTGATTGCCGGCCCATGACCGACCCCTACCTGTTCGGGACCGCCGCGCTTGCTCTCCTGATTGCGCCAGGCCCGACCAATACCCTGCTGGCGACCGTCGGCGCGCTGACATCGGTTCGCCGGTCGCTGCCGCATGTGCTGGCAACCCTCGTGGCCTATGCCCTGGCCATCGCTGCCTACAGACTGATGCTGGCTCCGATTCTGGCGGGAACCCCTTGGGTGGGGTGGCGCTCAAGGTCGTAGTAGCTGGATATGTGCTGTTGCTGGCCGTCAAGCTGTGGCGGGCAGCCGTCAGCCTGTCCGACCGCCCGGTGGCGGCAGCCGATATCTTCGTCGCCACGCTGTTCAACCCCAAGGGGTTGATCCTCGCACTCGCCCTCCTGCCCCAGGATGCCGACGACCTGCTGCTCCACGCGGCTGCCCTTGCCGTTCTGGCCACAGTATCGAGCCTGTTCTGGGTGTCACTGGGGCGGCTCATCATCGCCACGGCCGGAGATCGCGGCCGCCCCTGGATCGGGCGTTCCGGATCGGTGGTGCTCGTCGGCTTCGCCGGACTGATCGCCACCTCGGCGCTGGGCTAGGTGCAGCTCACAGCTTCTTACCAGATCGCGCTCAGCCCACGGTGCCGCGCACGACGAGGCGGGCGGTGACGCTTTCGCTCAATGGCCCGGCATCAGGCGTCCTGAGGCGACGCAGGATCAGCCGGACCAGCGCCCCGACCCGCTCGTCGATGTCGATGCGGATGGTGGTGAGGTCGTAGGCGCGCCAGTGCGCCTGTGCCACATCGTCGAAGCCGACCACCTTCACGTCCTGCGGGACGCGCAGCCCCAACTCGTGACGCAGCGCATCGATGACCCCGAAGGCCCCGACATCGTTCGCCGAGAAGACCGCGTCGGCCCCCTCCCCGATGCGGAACAGGTTGACCGTTTCCCGCCAGGCGGTGTCGTAGGAATAGTCACCTTGCAGAACGACCGGGGGTGGCAGGCCGCGCTCGGCGAGGATGGAACACATCGTCGTGTGGCGCCGCGCCGTGGCGAGCGAGTGCGTGGCGCCGGCCAGAAACGCGAAGCGACGGGCCCCGAAGCCCTGCATCAAAGCGACCGCCTGCTCGATCCCCTCGCGATGCAGCACGTTCAGCCGGTCGGACATTGGTGCGGTGTCCGCCGGGGCGCCCGCTTCCGGGTAGCCGACGTAGATCGGCACGGCGCGATCGAGGACCCTGCCCAGCGTGTGAGGCCGGACGGTCTCGGTGAAGGCGATCACCGAATCCGGATTGAAGCCGCCCATATAGGTGAGCAGCGTCTCGTCGAGGCTCATGTCGGCGCGGGTCTTGAACAGCAATGTCGCAAAGCCCTGGTCCTGGAGCACCGAGGTCAGCGCGTCGACCTCCTGGCTCTCCCAGGGACTGACCAGATCGGGGACGATGACGGCGACGAGGTGCGAGCGCCCGGTCACCATCGAGCGCGCCGCCATGTCCGGGGTGTAGTTGAGCTCGCGTGCGACACGCAGGATCAGGTCCCGCTTGTCGGGCCTGATCGAGGCGCGGGATTGGAGGCGCGCGACACCGCAACGCGCGGGACATTGGCGCGCTTGGCCACCATGTCTGCCGTGGTGCGACGCAGCGGACGGGACGATGGCTCGGTCATGGCACCTCGCTGATGAAATCGTGTGCACGGTGACAGAAGTGCTACGATACCTGACCTACTGTCAAGCTATATGCACATAACTTACTGTTTTTGTTGTCTCTTTCATGAATGGAATGAACGTTCTATCCGGCTGTCATTCTACTGTCATGTGAAATGGACATTCTGCGTATTGACGGCAGATGCACGCGTGTTCATGGTGAAGGCGGGGCTCGGGCTGGGAGGGCCGCGCCCGTCCACATCCGTCACAGGGACCGTCCATGCTCATCGGCAACGCCCCGTGTTCGTGGGGCATCGCGTATCCCACCGGCAACAGCGTCACCTGGCAACAGTATCTCGACCAGCTGGCGGAGGCGGGATATCGCGGCACCGAGCTCGGCCCCTATGGCTTCCTGCCCAAGGACAAAGCAGTGCTCGAGCGCGAACTGGGGCGGCGTGCGCTGACCCTGATCGGCATCACGCATGTGCACACGTTCGGGGACCGGAGTACCGCGCCGGAACTGCTGGCGACGCTGCGCGAACTGGCGCCGCTGCTCCGCGACCTGGGCGCGCGGCACCTGGTGATCATGGACGAAAGCAACTGGTATCCGGCGGGGCGCGAGGGCGTGCTCGACGAGGCCGGGTGGCAGGGGCTGATTGCCACGGTGCGCGAGGCGCAGGCGGTGATCGAGGGCGAGTTCGGGTTGAAAGCCAGCTTTCACCCGCATGTGGGCACGGCGGTGGAGCGCGAAGCGCAGATCGACCGGCTGCTGGCCGAAACCGAGATCGACCTCTGCTTCGACACCGGCCATCACGCCTTCTGGGGCCAGGACCCCCTCGCGTACATGAAGAAGGTCTGGGGCCGGATCGCCTACATGCATCTCAAGAACGTCGACGCCGCCGTGCGGCAGTTGGTGCTCGACGGCAAGCTCTCGATCGAGGCGTCCTATGGCCGCGGCGTCATGGCGCCGCTGCCGGATGGGGTGGTCGATATCCGCGCCATCATGCGGTTCCTTGAGGACATGCACTTCGATGGTCCGGTGGTGGTGGAGCAGGACGTGGCCGAAAACGCCGGCGAGACGCCGCTCGAGCTGGCCCGGCGCAACTTCGCCTATGTCGAGGGCCTGAAATGAGCGGTGGCCGGATCAGGGTGGGCCTCATCGGGCTCGGAGAAGTGGCGCAGCTGATGCACCTGCCGCTTCTCGCCGACGACCGGCGGTTCGAAATCGGGGCGGTGACGGATGTTTCGCCGACGCTCGTCGCCCATGTCGCCGAACGCTACGGGGTCAGGACGCGGTCCTCTTCTGCCGAGGCGCTGATCGCCGACCCGGCGCTGGATGCGGTGTTCATCCTGACGCCGGACCACCTGCATGCGCCGCTGCTCGAGCAGGCGATGCGGGCCGGAAAGCACGTGTTCATCGAAAAGCCGGCGGCGCTGACTGCGGCGGAACTGCGACCGCTGGTCGAGCTCGATCAACACAACGAGAAGGTCGTCTTCGTCGGCTATATGCGACGCTTCGCCCCCGCCTTCCTCGAACTCAAGAAGCGGCTGCCGGCGCGCGACGAAATCCGGCATGTGCGGATCCGCGACCTGATCCGCGAGAGCCAGTTCTTCGTCGACCAGAGCCGCCACATCTTCCGGCCGGACGACGTGCCGGCAGAGGTGATCGCGGAAGGACGACTGCAGACTCAGGACCTGCTCAGGAGCGTGATGGGCCCGACTGCGCTACCGGATCAATTGCGCGCCTACCAGGTGCTGACCGGCCTCTCCTCGCACAGCTTTTCGGCAATGCGCGAATTGTTGGGGCCACCGCTAGGTGTCGCGGCGGCTCGCCAGCACCGGGGCGAGAATGTCATCGTGCTGTTCGACTATGGCACATTCACCGCGCTGTATGAGGCGGTGATCCATGACGTGGCGCGGTTCGACGCCGGTATAGAGGTGCTGACCATGAACCAGCACTTCAGGATCAACTACGACACGCCCTATGTGCGGAACCTGCCGACGCGGCTCGAGATCACCACCTCGGACCTCCATTCCACCGGGACTGAGACTGTCGGACCGTTCTACGAGGATGCGTTCCGGGTGGAGCTCGACGCCTTTCACCACGCGGTGGTGACGGGTGAAAAGCCGAAGACGCGCCTCTCGGACTCGCTCGCCGATCTCGCACTGTTCGCCGAGGTAGGGAGGCTGTTCGTGACGCCGTCCGTCGGGCGACCGGCATGACTTGTGGCGGAAATCCAGGGGTTTGCGAGTGTCATTCGGGTGTCACGGCAGTGGGGTTAAAGCGGGTTGAGGCTCTCGGCGGAACAATTCGAGCGCGCCAGTGTCACAATGGAATTTCCGTTCCACATTTCGCTTGCCAGACGGCTGACGCGGATTAGTCTAGCCATAGGGTCGGCGTCAGATTGACCAGCCGCGGGATGACCCCGCAGGCGAACACAGGGAGAAAGAACGATGAAGCGTCGTGCGTTTATGCTTTCGGTCGGCGGCACTGCCGCCGGCATGGTGCTGCTGCCCCGCCTCGCCTTCGCCGAGGCCGGCCGCATCGACTGGTACACCTCGTCGGACACCAACATCCTCGACTTCTGGACCAATATCGTTGCGCCGAAGTTCCAGGCGGCAAACCCCGGCATCACCATCAACCTGATCGATGCCGGCGACGGCGCCGGACAGCTGGCGATCGCCGACCGCGCCCTGGCCGCGCTGCAGACCAAAACCGATCCGCAGGCCGATTATTTCGAGACCGGCGATCCGCGCCTGCCGGCCGGCGCCATCGACGCCGGACTCTACGTGAACATCAAGGAAGCCGGGCTCTCCAACTACTCCAAGATCAACCCGCTGGCCTTCGACGGCGACTATTCGGTGCCCTATCGCGGCAGCCAGGTGCTGCTCGCCTACGACACCACCAAGCTCGATCCGGCAAACGCGCCCAAGTCGTGGCCCGACCTCGTTGCGTGGATCAAGGCCAATCCCGGCCAGTTCATCTACAACCGCCCCGACAAGGGCGGCTCGGGCGGCAACTTCGTCCGTCGCGCCATCCTCGAGGCGAACGGCAAGGACCCCTCGAAGTTCACCACCAGCAACTACACGCCGGAAGCCGGTGAAGCCGCTCTCAACCCGGCCTGGGAGATCCTCAAGGACCTGGCGCCCTCGCTGTTCGACGGCGGCGCCTATACCGGCGGCAACACGCCCTCGATCCAGCTGCTCAGCCAGTCGGCGGTGACGATGATCCCGGCCTGGTCGGACCAGGCGATCCAGGCGATCAACACCGGCGTGCTGCCCGAGACGACCGGCCTCGTGCAGCTCGGCGACCTGGCGCTGCCGGGCGGCTTCTCGCGCGGTATCATCCTCGCCAACGGCGCCAACAAGGGGGCTCACGGGCCTCCTGCTGGTCGCCATTCCGGTCTTTCTGGTGTGCTGGATGGTGATCTGGCCGATCATCTCGGCCATCGGGCGCACCGTGTGGCTGCCCAACGAGGGGAGCGGCCACTCATTCGCGCTCGATACCTACAAGTTCTTCTTCACCGACCAGTACAGCCTCAACAACCTCTATGTGACGCTGTGGACGACGGCGGTGTGTGCAATTCTGCTGGTCGTCGTTTGCGTGCCGATCGCGCTCTACCTGCGCTTCTCCAGCGGCCGCCTCGCCGCCTATGTGCAGGGCCTCGCGATCTTCCCGATGTTCGTGCCGTCGATCATCCTGAGCTACGCGTTCATCCGCGTGCTGGGTCCGAACGGCACGGTCGACCTGCTGCTCAACTCTGTCGGGCTGCCCAAGATCCGCTCGCCCTATCTCACGCCGTGGGGGCCGGTGATCGGCCTCGTCTGGGACAACATCCCGCTGACGGTGCTGATCCTGCTGTCGGGCATGGGCAATGTCTCGAACCAGTCGATCGAGGCGGCGCGCGATGTCGGCGCCCGGCGCCTGCAGGTGCTCTGGTACATCATCCTGCCTCGGATATCGAACTCCATCCTGGTCGCCGTCAGCTTCACGGTGCTCGGCATCTTCTCGGCCTTCACCCTGCCCTACGTGCTGGGCCCGGCCTCGCCCGAGATGATGGGCCCCTACATGCAGCGCACGTTCCGCGACCTGAACGACCCGACCACGGCGATCACCCAGGCCGTGATCACCTTCAGCTTCTGCATCGTGTTCGGGCTGTTCTACGTGCGCTCGGTCGCGCGGAACCGGAGCCCCTGAGATGGCCCGGGCGCTTGTCGAGAGACGGATCGACTGGACCGGCATCGCCTTTGCCGCGGTGCTGACCATTGTCATCGTGTTTCCGCTTCTGGTGGTGGGCACCTGGGCCTTCACCAATGTGTGGCGCTTCCCGTCGGTCATCCCGCAGGAATTCGGCCTCAAGTACTGGGGCATGACGCTGGCCCGGGCCGACGTGTGGAACTCGATCACGATGAGCCTGAGCCTGGCTACCATCGTGACGCTGCTGTCGGCGCTGATCTGCCTGCCGGCCGCCTATGCGTTCGCACGGCTGGACTTCCCCGGGCGCGATATCCTGTTCTTCTCGTTTCTCGCCGGGCACGCCTTCCCCAAGTTCGGCCTGCTCGTCGCCATTGCCGCGATCTTCCTGCAGCTCAACCTGATCGGGACGTTCTGGGGCGTGGTGCTGATCCAGCTCGTCGGGACGCTGCTGTTCTGATCTGGATCCCGGTCGCGGCGTTCCAGTCGGTGGACCGTCGCATGGAGGAGGCAGCGCGCGATGTCGGCGCCTCGCCGATGCGGGTGTTCTGGTCGATCACCCTGCCCCAGGCCGGACCGACCATCGCCGCGGCAATCCTGCTCAGCTTCGTCGGCACCTTCTACGAGACCGAAGGTGCCTGGCTGATCGGCGCCCCTGCGGTGCGGACCATGCCGGTGCTGATGATCTCGTTCATCAACAACCAGCCGGTGATCCAGTACGGCGCCGTGCTGTCGGTGCTGCTCTGGGTTCCATCGTTCATTGCCCTGCTGTTCGCGCGTCGCGTCATCAGCTCCGGCAGTTTTGCCCGCGGCTTCGGCGCCTGAGGCCAGAGAAAGGCAATCGCAGCCATGGCGGTACTCGACATCAGGGACGTGACCAAGGCGTTCCCGACCACGGTGGCGGTGGACCGCTTCACGCTGACGGTGGGTGACGGCGAACTGGTCTGCCTGCTCGGTCCGTCCGGATCGGGCAAGTCGACGCTGCTCAGGATGATCGGCGGGTTCGAGACGCCGACCTCCGGCGTCATCACCATAGACGGCGAGGACGTGACGCGGGTACCCCCCGAGAAACGGCCGACCGGCATGGTGTTCCAGAGCCATGCGCTGTGGACGCACATGAACGTGTTCAAGAACCTGGCGTTCGGGCTGAAACTGAGGCGCCTGCCGGCGGCCGAGATCAAGGACAAGGTCGAGGCGGTGCTCGAGCTCGTGGGCCTGTCCGGTTACGGCGGCCGGCACGTGACGCAACTGTCGGGTGGCCAGCAGCAGCGCGTGGCCCTGGCGCGGTCGCTCGTGCTCGAACCGAAGATCCTGCTGCTCGACGAGCCTTTCGCGAGTCTCGACCAGCACTTGCGCGAACGGCTTCGCGAAGAGGTTCGGGACATTCAGCAGAGACTGAAGATCACCACGCTGTTCGTGACGCACGGGCAGGACGAGGCGCTGGCGCTGGCCGACCGGATCGTGGTGATGCGCGACGGCCATACCGAGCAGGCCGCGGCACCGGACGTGGTGTATCGCGAACCGGCGACCCCGTTCGTTGCCGGCTTCATCGGCTCGATGAACCTCGTCGAGGGACGGATCGCGGATGGCAGCTTCTCGCATTCGGCCTTCCGGGTGGCGGTGCCCGTGGCGGATGGCCCGGCAACGCTGGCGGTGCGGCCCGAGGCCCTGGAGATCATCGGCGCCAGCGGCGCGGGCATGGGTCGGATCCATCGTGTCACCGACTACGGCACGCATGCCGTCGTCGACATCGACCTGCCCGACAGGTCCCGGCTCAAGTCGATGGTCACCGAGGCGCGGGACTGGGCCGCCGGGCAGGCGGTCGATCTCAGACCGCGCGCGTTCGCGGTCTATCGCGACGATGCGGCCATTCACCGGAGCGCCTGAGACCATGGCCGACCCCGTATCGGTGACCCGCAACGGGCACCGCACGTTCCTCAAGTGGCATCGGGCCCGCCGCCGCGGCACCGATCCGGTATTCACCGGGCGGCGCATCCTCGAGGGGATGCGGCTCGGCGCCAGCGTCGAGGTCGATCTCGTCGTGCACGCGGGCAACGGCTTCGCCGTGTTGCACAACCTGTCGCTGGAGCAGGAAACGACAGGCAGCGGGATGGTGCGCCAGACCTCGCCGGAGGTACTGCGCGGCCTCAACCTCAGAGACAATGACGGGCGCCCCATCGCTGACAAGGTCATGCTGCTCGAAGATCTCGCGGCGCTGATCGCGCGCGACGGGGCGCACCCCGAGGCGCTGCTGCAACTGGACTACAAGGAGGACGCGGCGGCACTCACCCCCGAGGCGGTGGCGAACTTCGCCGCTGCGCTCGCGCCGGTGGCGCGGCACTTCATCGTCTCGTCGGGGGATGCAGGATCGGTCGGCATCCTCACCCGCGCGACCCCCGGCCTCAGGATCGGCTACGACCCCTGCCACCAGGGGGCGATCGAACGGCTGATGCGGAGCCGCGACTATGCGGCCTTCATCGCCGAGGCGGTGGCGGCATCGCCCGGCTCGGAACTCGACTATCTCGAGTACCGGCTGGTGCTGGCCGCGGCGGACGACGGCTTCGACATCATCGAGGCCTTCCACGCCGCGGGAAAGCGGATCGATGCCTATACGGTGAACCGGGCCGACGACGAGGGCCTCAGGGCAATCGGACGGCTGCTGGAGCTGAAGGTGGACCAGATCACCACGGACGACCCGGAAGGCGTAGCGGCGGCGCTGGGCCAGATCGGCAACGTCGGCAAACGACGCGAGTAGCCGAGGCGTAGGGTCGCGCCCTGGTCTACCAGCGCTATATAGGGTCCTTCCTCGGGACGTCCTTGAGCTTGTCGATGAGATAGGCATGGGTCGCCCTGTTGGCGACGATCATGGCGCCGGTCTGTTCGTAGTATTCCGGCCCCCTACCCCACCAGTCGGTTACGATGCCGCCGGCTTCCTCGACGAAGAGGATGCCCGCAGCGGTGTCGACGAAGCCGGTTTCCTCGAAGTAGCCGGTGAGCCGGCCCATGGCGACATAGGCGCAGGAATTGGCGGCGCTGCCAACGATGCGGACGCCGCCGATCGGAGCGCGGATGGCGTCGAGCCGCTCATAGGCGCCGGGGTACAGCGAGAGACCGGGAATGGGCAGGCCGGTGCCGACCATCATCAGGCCGATATCGGCCTGTTCGGAGACGCTGAGGCGCTCGCCGTTCATGAAGGCGCCTTGCCCGGCAATGCCGCTGAACATCTCGTCCGCCGGCGGATTGTAGAGCACGCCTGCGACGGTCTTGTTGCCGCGGCGCAGCGCGATCGAGATGGTGTAGTGCTGGCCGTTGATGAAGTTGGTGGTGCCATCGATGGGATCGACCAGCCAGCGGTACTCCTGATCCTCCTTGTCGACCGGAGGGAACTCCTCGCCGGTGAAGCTCCAGCCGGGATAGCGGTCGAACAGGGACTTTCGGATCAGGAGTTCGGACTCCCGGTCGGCGTCGGAGACGAAGTCGGCGGGCCCCTTGATGCCGATCTCGAGGTCGCGGAAGCGCTTGAAGTGGGCCTGCGTCAGCGAGCCGGCCTCGCGGGCGACCGCCAGCATGTCTTCAAGTACGGCATCATATGAAATGGACATCGAAGCGAATCTCCCCGGCACTCCCGGAACGTATCGCCGGAATGGCGGCGGGGGAACGATGAGAACCCGAAGCGGAGTCCAAATGCGCGAGAGGCACTACTCTGCACGTCCTGCGAAAGCCAGGGTCTTCTGGGTGTTGCGGTCGGACTTGAGCAGCGCCATGCGCATGCGCGCATGCAGGCGCTCGGCATGCTTCTGGGCAAGCCGGATAGCAAGGCGTCGGCCGGTATCGCCGAAGCTGGCGGAAAGTGACGCGGCGACGCGGCGCAGCCATGGCGGCGCATCGGTGGCGAGAATGGCGTCCTCGAGCGACAGGATGGCCTCGACATGGCCCGGCTCCCCCTGCCGGCCGGCACGGCCGGCGAGCTGATCGTCGATGCGGCGCGCCTCGTGCCGCTCGGACATGATGACGTGCAGCCCACCGACATCGGCAGCGCCGGGCCCCAACGGGATATCGGTGCCACGCCCCGCCATCGAGGTCACAACGGTGATCCTGCCCACTTCCCCGGCGCGGGCGACGATCGCGGCCTCGTGCATGTCCTGCTGGGCGTTCAGAACCTCATGCACCAGACCCGCCGCAAGAAGTCGGCGGCCGGCCTGCTCGGACGCGGCCACGCTGCCAGTGCCGATCAGCACCGGAGCGCCGACCTTGTGGAGCTCGATGGTCCGCGCAATGATCGCCTGCCACTTGCTCTCCTCATCCGACAGCACGCGATCCGGCCGATAGCTGCGGCGGGACGGCCGGTGGGTCGGAATGGTGGCGACCGGCAGGCGATAGACGCGCCACAGCTCTCCTGCGACATGCGAGGCGGTGCCAGTCATCCCGGCAAGGCGACCATAACGACGGAAGAAGCGCTGATAGGTCATCCGGGCGATGGTGACGCGCTGATCGGAGAGCTCAAGCTCTTCCTTGGTCTCGATCATCTGGTGCAGGCCATCGCTCCAGGAACGGTCCTTGCTGCGGCGGCCGGTTGAGGGATCGACGATCATCACCTTGCCTTCGCGGACGACATAGTGCTCGTCGCGATGGAACAGAAGAAGCGCGGAGAGGGCCTGGCGCACCAGTTCCTCGCGCATGACACGGGACTTCCAAGGGGCCCCGAGCTCGCGCGTCAACGCCTCGACTTCGTTGCGGCCAACGGGCGTGAGCTGGATGCGGCGCTCATCCGCCAGCACCCGGTAGTGCCGCTCGGCGGCCAGGCCGCGGGCGATGTCGAGGGCGGCCGCGATCACCGACGGATCGTTCTCCGCCTTTGCGGAACCCGAAATCACCAGCGGCGTGCGGGCCTCGTCGACGAGCACGCTGTCGGCCTCGTCCACCAGCGCGAAGTGCAGGCCGCGCAATCGCAACTCGCCCAGGCGCGCCGACCTGCCGCCAAGAGCGGAGAGGCGGAGGCGCAAGTCGCCGGATTGCTGGCCGAGAACCATGCGGTCGCGGAGGTAGTCGAAGGCCAGTTCCTTGTTCGTGCAGTAGGTGATGTCAGCGGCATAGGCCTGCTGCCGGTCCGCCAGTTCCATGCCCTCGACGACGATGCCGACGGTCAGCCCGACGGCGCGAAAGAGCGGCATGATCAGCTCCGCATCCCGGCGCGCGAGGTAGTCGTTGACCGTGACGACATGCACCGGCGTGCCGGCGAGGGCGATGGCGGCGGCGGCGAGGCCGGCGGTCAGGGTCTTGCCTTCGCCGGTCGCCATTTCGGCGATGGTCCCGGAAAGGATGGCGAAGGCGCCGACGAGTTGCACGTCGTGGTGGCGTTTGCCGAGGGTGCGACCGGAGAGTTCGCGCAGAAGCGCGAATGTCTCGGCGATCGCTACCTCGTCCTTGAAGTCGGAGCGCCTGACGTCGATCGCCGACGCCCGCACCAGTTGCTGCAGCATGGGGAGCGGGGTCTCGGTCAACTCCGCCGCTCGCGTCCTGACCCGGGGGACAATGCGGAAGAGATCGCGGCCGCGGCGGCGCGCCAGCGGCGCGACGATGGCCGCCTCGATGGCATGCAGCACGCCATCGAGCTTGCCCGGCCTGGGGTCGGGGCGCTCGGGATAGAGGCGCAGCTGCGGCGCGCGGGGCCGCTCGACAAGGTCAGAGGAGGCCATAGAAGGCCGACTTGGTGATCACGACCCGTCCATCCTCGACGGCGTAGTCGATGCCCACATCGTAGAGCAGATGGTCGAAGCGAGGCAGCTCGGCGTCGAACGCTCCGGCGATGGCGGCGGGCCAGCCGGCGCGATACAGAAAGTGCTGGAACTGGCTGGCGCGGATGCGGGAGAAGTAGACGCCATCGCGATTGCGCTTGTTGGCGACGACCACGACACCGCAATCGCGCAGTTCGGGCCAGAGAATCTCTTCGAGGTCCCGGCCGGCATCGAGATAGGCCGAGGTCGCGACCTTGTCGGCGATCTGGGCGCGCTCGGCCCTGGCATCGAAGAAGAAGTAGAAGTTCTTGAGCTCGAGCCCTTCCGAGCGATGCGCGTAGCAGATACCCGAAGACACCGTGCTGCCCGGATTACCGACATAGACATCGATCTCGGCCAGAGGAGCGCGGCCGCTGACGATCGCATCATCGAGATCCAGCGAGAACATGAAGTACGGACGACGCTCCACCGGCGGCAGTTCACAACGCACGAAGGGCGACAGCGCCGACAGCACGCGCGGAATCGAGAGCGAACGGTCCAGCCGGTCATAGTCGTAGAAATAGAACTCGAAGCTCAGCCGTCCGTCGGCCAGCTTGACCCCGTAGACTGTGCGGAAGCCACCCAACGCACGACGCAGTTCCCGGCAGGCAGCGGCAAGACGCGGGTCGGCGCCGGCAGCATCGAGCGCCAGCCAGAGCAGGCTGACCTGCCGCCACTTGCCGCCGACCGGAGCCGGCGGATCATAGGGCCACTGGCAGTAATCGGCGTAGCGATCACCGGGCAGGACCGGCTCGCACCAGACCGGTGTCATCTCGGTCCGCCCCCGTAGTAGAGGGTCAGGAACGGACGACCATCCCGACCCCGCCCTCCCGAGAGATGGCCGAGTGTCTCGCCGGTCGGCAGTTGCGCGAGCCGATCCCGATCCACCCGATCGAGGCCAAAGGCGGCAGCGAGGTCGGCCACTGCGGCGTCGAACACACCGAGGGTGAAGCCGGCATCGTAGACCTTGAGGTCGAAGGAGCGCCGATCGGTCCCCTCCTCGGTGACCTCGAGGAAGAGCCTGTCTCGCGCCGCGAGCCTGCCGGCAGCTCGGTGGAACACCGATACGACGAGATCGGCCGCCGGATGGTCTCCCAGGAGGGCGAAGATCCGATCGACTATGTCCGTCACCGACAGCGTAGGGTCCGCCTCATAGAGCGAAATCGCGGTGCCTTCCGGAATGTCAGGGTCCCACTTGACGGCACGATGGACAAGCAGGCGCCGCCCCTCGCGGCGCGCCCGGTCCCAATCGTTCACCGCGTCGGCAAACTCGCAGTAGAGCTTCAGGATTGCGCCTCCCGACCTGCCGCCCTCGTATCCGAAATGCAGGACGCTTGCGTTCTCGAGGTCGAGCGACAGCACGGCCGCCGCCTCGGCGCCAAGGCCCAGCGTCTCGGCCATTTCGACAACGTCACCGAGCGTGCCGGGCGCCAGCGCCGAGATCGGCGCCGAGAGCAGGAAGCGGTCGGTCAGCAGCGCCCCCGGCACCAGCTTGGCCGAGGTCTCGCCCATGAGCGGCACGCCGAGGGCCTCGGCGAACCGCCTGAGACGCAACTCGGCGGGGGATTCATATCTTTGCGGGGTGGATGACATCGAGCAGGTCCACGAGCGGCGGCAACGTGTCGGCGGCGGCGATGTTCTGCTGCCGCAGCCCGGAGAGCATGCGGTCCATTTCCATCGGAGGAGCAAGCGCGGTGCGCGGGTGCGGACGACGGGGGTAGCGCCGATTGCCATCCATGATCAGGTAGTAGCTGGTGTCGGCAAAGACGTGACCATCGACCGGCTCGATCTGGCCGAACTCGTCGTACAGGGCAAGCATTTCCTCAAGGCTGGCCGAGAGGGGAACGGCGCGAGCATCACGCCAGTAGGCCTCGCCGCGCCGGGTAAGGTAGTAGTGCAGGAGGATGAAGTCCCGCACCTGGTCGAAGACCAGGCCCATGTGCTGGTTGTAGCGATCCCGCAATTGCGGGAGGATCGCGGCGCCGGGCAGATACTCGAACAGCAGTTCGAAGCCGCGCTGGGTGGTGTGCAGGCCTGTCGATCCGAGCGGCTCGACAAAGCCGGCCGCCAGTCCGATCGAGATGCAGTTCTTCACCCAGAACTTGCTTCGTCGACCGATGCGCATGCGCAGCAGCCGGGGTCGGCAAGACGGGATCGCCTGGGTCCGACCCGCTCGACGAGGATCTCGGCGGCGCGCGTTTCATCCAGATGTGCGGACGAATGCATAGGCCCGTACCCACCCGCGAAGACAGCGCGATCTGCACACCCAGCCTCCTCGGGGATGGCGGTCGAATGGGTGTAGGAGGGAACCACGTCGCCGCGGGTGACCGGCATCACCACTGCCCGGTCGTTGAGCATCTGGTTGTTCCAGTCGATCCACTGATCGCCGAGCGCCCCTTCGATCAGCACGCCGCGAAAGCCGGTGCAATCAATGTAGAGGTCCGCGGACAGGGTGCGGCCGCCGCCGATGTCCACAGCGGCGACGGAGCCGTCAGGACCGAGGTCGACCTTGCCCACCTGGCCCTGAATGTGGGTCACCCCCTCCGAGATGGCGATCTCACGCAGATAGGCCGCCAGCGCTCCGGCATCAACATGGAATGCGTAGCCGCCCTGCTCGGAGATGGTGGAACCGCCGTTGAGCGAGCGCGGACCCTTCATGCCGGCGGCAAGCCAGTACTGCAATGAGTGCTCGGGATACGGGGGTGGGCGGGTGCCGGCCTCGCGCCGGGCGAACCAGTAGTGAAACAGGTCGTTGCCGGCAACCCGCGGCCCGACCGGGCCGAACGGATGCCAGTAGTCTGTGCCGGTCTCCAGCCAATCGGAAAAGCGGATGGCGAGCTTGTAGCTGCCCGAGCAGCGGCGCATGAACTCGGCCTCGTCCAGCCCCAGTGACCGGACGAAGCGCACCATCGACGGGATGGTCGATTCGCCGACGCCGATGGTGCCGATATCGGGCGATTCGACGAGCGTCACGGCGACACGCTGCCGACGCAGCATGCGGGAAAGGTAGGCGGCCGCCATCCACCCGGCGGAACCACCGCCGACGATCAGGATGGAGCTCAGAGGCGCCGTGCTCACGATAGGGTCCTCCTGCCAGCCGCGCGGCGAACGAGATGGGCGACGATCTCCTCGACGCCGTCCTCGAGGTCGGTGCCGGGCGCGATCACCAGATCGGCCAGCGGCAGCACGCGCTGGCGCTGCATCGCAATCGCCGGCCTGACAATAGCGAGATAATGCGACAGGTAGCTGTCGAGCCAACCCACGAAACGCTTCGCGCCGCCCGGTCCGGGATCGGCGACCTGGGCGGCGACGAACTGCCTCAACTTGCGGGCCAGGGCTTCATCGGCGGGAGTATCGATGAATATCGAAGTATCGATGAACATGGCCGTGGCCGGATGGGCGCGGCCGAATGGGGTCTCGAAGATCACGAGAGGCCGCGGCTGGAGTTCGCCACCCTTCATGCGGTCCTTGACGGGACGACCGGCTGCGAGGGACTCGAGATCGGCAACCAACTCGGGCACCGCGACACTGTCGTACGGCCCGCCGGCCTCCAGCCAGGCGCGGACTGCAGCCGGCTCCATGTCGGTCATCCGGTCATAGGCGTCGTACTCGACCAGCGCCGCACCCAGGCGACGAGCCAGGGCTGACGCGAAGGTCGATTTGCCACCCCCGGGAGGCGACGAGAGAGCGACGATACGGGTTCTCATCCTCGCCCCACCCTGGTGCCGCTGATCACGTGGAATGGCATGTCGATCTCGATGCTCCTTGTGTCGATATCGACGAATCCCAGCTCGACCATGAGGTCAGCATAGACCGAGGGCGCTCGATAGAAGCGTGAAAAGACGAGATTGGCGATGGCGCTGAAGGGCAGAGGCGCAACCGGATCAAATCGGCCACGTTCGACCACCCACAGCCGGCCGCCGGCCGGCAGGTTGTCCCGCGCCCGCATCAACAGGTGGCGCACGTCTGCCTCGGGCCAATCATGGAGCACCGACTTGAAGCAGATCGCGTCGTGGCCGCCGGGCCAGAGATCGCTGCGCATGTCGGCGGCGGCGAAGGCGATGCGTCCGGCCACGGCGGACCCGGCGACGCGGCGGCGGCCGAGTTCCACCACGACCGGCAGATCGAGAACAGTCACCGAAAGGTCCGGCACGGCCCCGCACAGGGCCTGGGCAAAAGCCCCGCTATTGCCGCCGACATCGAGCAGCCGGGAGACGCCGCGGATCGGCAGCAGCGGCACGAGTCGAGGCGCCTCGTGTTCGGTCAGCGCGGTCGTGTAGTCGACCCAGCGACGCGTTGCCGCGAGGTTGGCTTCGGTGACCTCGAGCGCCAGGTCATAGCGGAACAGCTCAAAGACCTTGCCTGATGCGACATAGGCCGGGCTATCGAAGAGCATGGCCGGGAAATGATCGAGCACATCGCGCGCGGCAAGATCGAGAAAGGCGAGCTTGCTTTCGAGCGCGTGCCGGCGCGGCAACACCGCCGTGAATGCGGCAGACAGGGTCACCCTCTCTCCTGCTCGCTCGACGACTCCACCTGCCGCGAGCAGACCGCAGATGGTCGCGACGCCACCGACATCCTGCCGAGCGGCCGAGGCAAGGTCCAAAACGCTGGCTGGTCCTTTCAGTAGAAAGTCGACCAGGCCGGAACGAAGTGCAAAACGGAGAGCGGCGGCGCCGACGAAGCTCGTCAGAAAAGCGTCTTCCGGGCGCGGCCCCGCTCACGGCAGCGCGAACTCGACGGTACAGCGCTGCCCGGCGGGGAGGCCGCCATCCGGGTTGGGCAGGTCGAGCCGGACACCAAAAGTGCCACTGGCCGCATCGAAGACCCGGTCGACGACAGTCACGGTCGCGGGGTAGGCTCCGGCGACAGGCTCGGACAGTGTCACGGTGGCGGCCATGCCCGATTGCACCTGCCCCCAGAAGGAGACAGGCAGGAAGGTCTCGACCCGCAGCGGGTCAAGAGCGACCAGCGTTGCAACGGAGGCACTCTGGTCGATGAACTCGCCGGCGCTGAGCGACCGCTCCGCAACATAGCCCGAGATCGGAGCCCTGATGGTGCGGCGGGCCAGTTGGGCCAGCGACCGATCGAGTTCCAGCGCCGCAAGCCGCCGACGCTGCACCTGCAGCTCCCGTTCGCGTTCGGCCAATTGCACTTCGGCGGCAAGTTGCTCCACCTGCTCGGTGGTTGCGACTCCCTTTTCGGCGAGAGCCCGAGCGCGCGCCAGCCTGGTATGGGCCAGTTCAAGGCGCGTCTGGGCGGCATTGAGTTCCTCGCTCGAGTCCGCCTGCAACCGATCGACCTCAACAGTGGCCTGGTCAATACCGGACTCGAGGCGCGCGATCTCCTGGCCGGCTTCGACGAAGTCGCCGCGCTCGACCAGGACTTCGGCAAGTACACCGGAGACCGGGCTGCCCAGCTTGATCTGCGCCGAAGGGTCGATGACGCAGTCGAATTCCTCCCCAAGGGTCGGGGTTGTCGAGGCAAGTGCAAGTGCGAAGATGAGCCAGGTTTTCACGATCAAAGTCCGAAGCGGGAGAGGAAGACCTGCCGGAGTGTGCGCAGCAGCCGGAAGGCGATGGGTTCGGTGCCGTGATCGAAACGGACGAAGACGCGCTCGCCCAGCCGCTCGACGCGATCACAGCATGACCAGCAATGAACAAAGCTACGCGCCGATTACTAAGCCTGAGCCGATACGCCGTGGCACTGCGTATCTGTCCGAACCGATCGCGCTACGGCGCGATCGCCGGGGCGCCGCCTAAGGCTGCGCCGTTATGGTTCACGAAAGGTAAACGCCCCGAAGGCCAAATTGCCCTCGGCGTTGACTTTACGCATGTTTCGGCATTGCGCAACAGCCGATCAGCCGTCGACAGGCTCCGCCGGCACGCCGGCAGCCGTGCCCTCTGCGCCCATCCGCTCGACCATCGGACCGAAGTTCCGCAGCGAGCCCAGGTGCGAGTAAATCACCTCGAGTTCATCGGCCTTAGCAAGTTCGCCCAAGGTCTCCGACGGCAGGGCCTTCAGCTGGCGCGGTTGATCACGCGAAACCGCCCAGCGTCAACTGCTGGCCGGTCTTGAGCTCGACCTGTGCCTGCATAGGCTCGAACAGGTCGAGATCAGGCGAGCTTGCGGCACAGGGCCTGAGTCCGCTGGAACTGTGCCTGGTAGACCTGCAGGAAGTTGAGCACGTTCTTGAGGTACTGGGTGCGCTCACCGTCCTTGTCGAACAGGCGTTCGCCGCGGCCATCGGTGTTGACGCCCGAAAAGTCCTCGTCGAGACAGAGCGTGAAGGTCTTGCCCTCGTCGGTCGAGGAAAACACGAACGGGTAGCGACGCACGAAGGCCGGGACATACTTGGCGTCCCAGTTGCCGTCCTTGTCGACGTACAGATTCTCCCCGTCGCGCACACCAAGCAGCACCACCGGCACGAGATCACCCTCGCCCGCAAACACAACCGGATAGGTGGCAGACCCCACCGCCACCTCGGCGGCCACCAACGGAACCGAATTCACCTTGCCGGCGAAACCGTAGTCGGTGCCGGTCCTTGATGTACCAGTCGCGGTGACGCTGCCGGGAAACCGGAACGGCGCGTTCGTAGATCAGCAATTGCGTCGACAATTAACCCTCCTGAGATAAAGCGCAGTAGGGGGTAACGGCAAGTTGGCAAGCTGTCTAGCTGGCGTCACAAGTCCCTTTCAGAATTGGAAGAAACTGCCTGTGCAAAGCACCGCGCGGAGAACAGCCCGAACATGGAATCGTCAGGGCAGACCTGTGCCCATCGGTCCGCGCCGTACCAGTTCGACACGCAGTGTCTCCGGCATCTCGCGACACGCGCAATTGGCGGCGTGAGCGGCATGCCATTCGAGCCGCTGCTCGTAGCGGGGGTTCTTCGGCATCCAGTGCGCAAGATGCCACTCCCGATTCAGCTTCGGGCGCGGCGCCGACTTTGTCTCGGGAGCAGGCATCGGGGCTGTCCTCTCAGTGCATGCGGTCTGCCTTGTGGAAGTAGTCACGCGCCGCGGCAACGACCTGGGCATCGGTGGGATGGTCGCTGGGCTTGATGTCCCAGACCTTCTTGGCGACCTCGGGGAAGTGCTCGTTGAGGTAGCCGGCCAGTACTGTCTTGGCCTTGCCGGGGCCGACGATCAGGATGGCCTTTGCCTTTCCGAGGGCCTTGCCGACGGCCTCAAGCATGGCATGGTCCATTTCGACCGTGCCCAAGCCCCATGATCGGCCTTGCGATGCAGGTGGTGAACCGGTCGCGTGTCGTGCAACTTGACCTCCTCAGCTTCCGCGGTGGTGATCTCGAACACCTTGGCCTGCTTCTGATCGATCCAGACGCATGCATGGTAGGACATCGACATGTCTCGCTTTCTTTGGCGTTTCTTGTGCGGCGACGAGTTGAGCCCCGAAGCCAACGATCAACAGGTAGCCCGGACCGTGAGGCACCGATTTGACTCACGCAAATCGGTGCCTCCTGCACTCAGCTCGCCGCTTCCGTGGCGGCGATCCGCGGGCTGTCGCCAGTCCAGCGCCGCATCATCACAACCGTTGCGGCACCGAAACCGAAGACCAGCAGGACGAGTGCGTGATCAGCCAGCCCAGCACCGGCAGCAGGCCGAGCAGGAATGCGGCGACCAGCCCCACCGCCAGCACCGACGCGCTTGGCGACCAAATCGACCGGCAGCATCGCCCGCATGATCCGCAGGGCCACGAGGAAGGCGCCGAAGACATAGGCCAGGGCGCAGGCCACGACGACGAATACCAGGACGAAGGGCAGCAACACCAGGCCCACCAGCGTCATGGCGAACACCGGCACCAGCCCGACCACCGCCGAAAAACCGAGGATCCCGACAAGGAAGTTCCGGAAGGGCCGCCTCGCAGCGCTCTCCTCCAGCGCCTGCACGCGGCGTGGAGCGAGGGCAATGATCGCCGCGCCCGTCACGAACAGGAACAGCCACCACAGCGCGGCACCCCAGATCGCCGGCCAGACGCTGCGGACCGCGTGTTCGGCAGTCTTGCCGGCCTCGGAGACGTAGTCGGGCGTGGTCAATACCTCGAACCGGACCCGCTCGGCCGGAGCGACCGTCGCCGGCACGGCAATCTCCCTTGGCGCCCGAATGGTCAGGATGCCGTCGACACGGGCCGCCGGACCGAAGGTCAGGGTCTCTCCGTAAAAGCTCATGTCGCCGCTCACGGGGGAATCGAGCGTCAGCACCCGCGCCGCCGCCATGACGGCGCCGCTGACCTGCCGCCCGATGGTGATGGTTTCGCCCGCCAGGCGCACATTGCCACCGACCGGGTCGGAACCTGGCAGCGCGATCGAGTTCGCCATCGCCGTGATGTCGCCACCGATCGGAGCATTGAGCCGCACGGCAAAGCCGGCCGCGTAGACGTCGCCCGTCACCGCGGCATCCACCACGACATTGTAGCCGGCAAGATGCGCGTCACCAGCGACTGGCCCGTTGAGGTCGACATCATAGCCGGCCATGAAGACATCGTGGTCCACCGGAGTATCCACTCGGACGGCCTGTCCGGCAGTGTACTGGTCACCACCCAATGTCATCCGGGACTCCTGAGCCTGTGCGGCCGTGGCCAGCAGGCCCACGCACGCTGCCGCAACCAGCATAACCAAGCGATTCATCGGAAGCTCCTTCTCACCCCGACGGGGGCAAATGGTTCAAGTATGGCTCACGTCGCCCTGTTCAGCGGCAACGTCGATGAAGACCGGTACAGGGACATGTCCCTGCCACGGCCGAAACTGCGGCGACCGAAAGCGCTGCCAGAAACCGTGAAAGGCGTCGCGCCGGCCCGGGTAGGCCTGGGCAATCAGTTGCTCGCCTGCCTTCAGCACCCCGGTCAATCCGGTGGTTGGCAGCGCCTGTGCGAGCGGGCCGGCAGGAAGATAGCCCGCACGAAACTCCTCCCCCAGGCGACCGACCAGAACGGACGGGATCGGCATGCCGATGTCGAGCGTAATCGCCTCCGGCAATCGGTTGCGGAACACGACTATGAGTTCCTTGCCGGGCGGGGCACCAGTTGCGGCAAACAGCGCATCGAACTCGGCGACGGCCTCCCGAATGGCGGCGGCGGTCGAGGCTTCGTCGAGTCCGCAGAAGCGCGTCACATAGACGAAGGGCTCGGGGCCGCGACGGCGCCGGGGCGCACTCCTGCCGGGCTGTCTCATGGTCGCGGAAACCTGCACGAGGTTCCTGAGTTGTACGATGCCGGGCACGGCTGCGACGGCGGCCTCGAGTTTCTTGATCAGCGCGGCACTGCCGAGCACCCCCGATAGCGTTACGACGCCCTGTCGCACCGCAAGGTCCACCGTCCGGTCATCAGTGCCGATGGCATTCCACATCGCTACCCGCACCAGTTCGGCGAGGTTGTCGTCAACGCTCTCGTTGCCGACGAGCGGCTGGGCGCCCGGGTCGATTGGCAGTCGGGGATGCGGCAGCACATGCAGCCGGTCGGGCCCATCAGCGGTGTCAGGTCGTGTCGGGCGGTCGGATCGAGTGGACATCAGGCACTCCCTCCTCGTGACCAGCAACTAGCGCGTCGCGAACGCCGCATTCTTGAGCCACATCAAAGTCGCGGGTCTCCGACAGCGGCAGGATGTGCACACAACAGCAGGAGATCGAGAATGGACGACGATCCGAAGGACCGCACCGGGGGGCGACGCAAAGAGCGCTTGGCAGACATTCACCGAGGAAATCGAGGTGGCGGGCCATCAACTGGTCGAAGAAATCAACCGGTTGGTTGCGGAAGGCAATGTTCGCAGGATACAGATCCGCAGCGAGTCCGGTGACGTCTTTGTCTCGATTCCGCTGACCGCCGGTGCCGTGGCGGGTGGCGTGGTTGCGCTTGCCGCGCCTTGGCTGGCCGTCATCGCGGCGATCGCCGGGCTGGTTGCCAAGGTGAAGCTCGAGATCGTCCGTACCGGGCCGACCGATGAGCCGCCGACCAAGGACATCACCCCGGACGACACGCACTCGATCTGAACGCATGGCCGCGATCTCGCACATACTGCTCGAGCTGGCTCGGGAGCCCGGACATCCACAGGGTGACCGCAACCATGGCTATCACCTCTACCTGCCGCTGACTGAGGACGGCGTCATCGACGTCGCCGCGTACGAGCGGAGCCGCTCCAGTTGTCGGGTCAGGCGCTTCCGCCCCAATGAGGCGGAGGTGCATGGCCGTGTGCTGCACGGGCCGGGTGGCCGGTGGTTCTTCGACTACGATCTCGACCGGGATACCGACAACGAGGCCGGCTTCAGGCTCGGCACGGAGCGGTTCGTGCCGGGAGAGTACGTGTCGGTGCGGGAAGACGACGGCAAGCTGCACACGTTCCAGGTCATCCTGGTCCGTCGCGAGTAGTCGTCGACGCCGAACGGGCCCGCGGCCTCCGCCGCGGGCTCGAGGCAAGGGCTTCAGAAGTAGCACTCGTCCGGATATTCCGGCTCATACTCGTACTCGTAGAAGGCTGGCAGCAGCCTGAACAGCCCATCGCCGAGCAGATCGAACCGCTCCGGCAGCACGAAGCCATAGTCCGGGCACTTGTCTTCTTCCGGCGCTTCGCCCTCGACGAGCGCTTCCTCGACATCATTGACGAAACCGGCATTGAAGCACTCGCGCGCCCTCTCGAACCAGAATTCGCGGTTCAGCGTCGACTGATCCTCGGCGTACTTGAAGAGTTCCTTCCAGGCAGCGCGCTCCTCGCCGGTCGTCTCGCCTGCCGGCCCGATGATCTGGGAATCGGTGGTATCGTACTCGCCGATCTCGCAGGTATCGTCGAGCGTCACGCAGACATCGTTGAGGTTGCACAGCCGCACCGCCCGTGGAACAGCAGGACCTGGGTGCCATCCTCGTCGACATTGAAGTCGAACTGCGTGCCGCGCACCCCGATCGTCCCCGTCGGAGTTGTGATCAGGTAGCGATCCTTGGAGGCGACGCCGGTGGCGAAACGGAATGTGCCGGCCAGGGCGTTGATGGCCAGCTTGCCCGCCGAGTTGTCGCCGCGCAGCAGATAGTCCTCGATGGTGAGCACCGAGTTCGGGCCGACGACCAACTCGGTCTGGTCGGAGAACTTGATCTGCACCTGGCCCTTGGCACCGGTCCGAACGACATCGCCGATATTGAGATCGGCGCCGACGGTCAGTACCCGGATGATCCCGCTGGTCTCTGCCTCGGCCTGCGGATCCACCCCAAGGGCGGTGCCGCTCGCGGCCCATACCGCGGTCGGCACGAACCCAACCAGAGCCAGAACCGCAACTCCCGCGGCCCGGCGCATAGCGTCCACTATTCGCATCGCAAACCCCTCTCAGAACCGCCGCCGCGCGGCCGTCCACATATTTTCCCCGGCAGACATGACACACTTTTGACAACGGCACGTCCAGTGGCCTCAGCGACCCGAAATGCCTATTGCTCAAGAAATGGTACAGTGCTTATTTTGCTTAGATTTTGGGCGCTGTAGAGTCAACGATATGCACTATCACGATATCACGAAGATATCGACCGCCACACCCGAACTCCCCGTCTGGCAGTACCTCAAGCAACTGTATGATCGCCACCAGCCCAACCGGTCCGGACAGCTCGCGAGCTACATACCCGAGTTGGCCGCGGTCGAGCCGGATGGCTTCGGCATCAGCTTCGCCACCACCGACGGCTTCGTCTACGAGATCGGCGACACGGAGCGGCAGTTCACCATCCAGTCGGTCTCCAAGGCGGTCATCTACGGCCTCGCCCTTGAGGATCACGGGCACGAGGTGGTTCTGAGAAAGATCGGTGTGGAGCCATCAGGCGACGCGTTCAACTCGATCACCTTCGACGAAAAGAACAACCGCCCCTTCAACCCGATGGTGAATGCCGGCGCGATCGCAGCCAGCGCCCTCATCCGGGGCGACAGCCACGAGGAGCGCTACCAGCGCATCCTCGACACATTCGAGCGCTTCACCGGGCGTCGGCTGGCGCTCGACGCCGCAGTCTACCAGTCGGAGAGCCTCACCGGCCATCGCAATCGCGCCATCGCCTATCTCGAGCTCAACTCGGGGATGATCGACGGCGACATCGATGCACATCTCGATCTCTACTTCCGCCAGTGCTCGCTGCTCGTCACGTCGCGCGACCTGGCGCTGCTGGGGGCGACGCTGGCCAATGGCGGCATCAATCCGGTGACCCGCAAGCGGGCGATCTCGGCCGACAATGTGCGCGCGGTGCTGTCGGTCATGAACACCTGCGGCATGTACGACTATGCCGGCGGCTGGCAGTTCGACGCGGGGCTGCCGGCCAAGAGCGGCGTGGGCGGCGGCATCACCGCAGTGCTCCCTGGGCAGCTCGGCATCGGGGTCTACTCGCCGCGGCTCGATGCAGTGGGCAACAGCGCTCGCGGCGTCGGCGTCTGCGAGGACATCTCCGCCAATTTCCGCCTGCACCTGTTCCAGGACCGGGGCTCGGGCCTCGTGCCGTTCCGGCGCCTGTACCGGGGGGATGAGGTGCATTCGCGTCGCATGCGCCGCAGCGCCCAGGCCAAGAAGCTCGACCGCTTCGGCCATTTGATCGCGGTCTACGAACTGCAGTCGGAACTGGGCTTCAGCGAGGCCGAGCGGGTGACGCGGCGACTGATCGAGGACCTGAGCAGCGCCTATTACTTCATCCTCGACCTGACGCGTGTGGTGCGCATGGACGCGGTCGCGCTCGACCTGCTCAACAGTGCGCGGCGAACCCTGCAGGAGGCCGGCAAGACCTTTGCGATCGTCACCGTCTCCGACGAGGTGCCGGCCGAGTTCGAGCAGCAGATGCACTTTGCCAGCATCGACCTGGCGCTCGAGTACTTCGAGGACCGGCTGCTTGAACAGGCCGGCGCGCAGGACGAGACGACCAGCGTGCCGCTTGCCGAGTTCGACCTCCTCGCGGGACTCGACGCGGCGATGCTGGCCCGGCTTTCGGCCGAACTCACTGCCCTTGACTTCGTCCCGGGGCAGACCCTGATCTCCCAGAATGCCCCGGCCGATGATCTGTTCTTTCTGATCTCGGGGAGGGTGGAGGTTGCGGTCCGGATGGGAAACGGGCCCAGCCACCGGGTCAGCACGGTGGAGTGCGGCACCCTGTTTGGCGAACTGGCACTGTTCGGCCGGGCGCCGCGCACCGCCGATGTCATCGCGGTGAGCGAAGGGCTCGCCATGGTGCTCGACCGTAGCGGCATCGAGCGTCTCGCCGCCACCGCTCCGGAGACGTGGTCAGCGCTGCTGCTCGCGGTCGGATCGAGCCTGTCGGAGCGCTTGCGCCGGGCAAACGGCGAAATCCGCGCGCTGTCCCGATAGCGCGTCGGCCGTCGGTCACGCGGAATTTGATGGAAGCCGTTGCGAATTGCCTTAACCTTCGTCGCGGGGGTTCCGTCGATCGCGTGCGGGGCTTGATCCAGAGCCAACCGCGCCCGCGTCAGCGCTCAACGAAGGGGCCTGCCGGATCCATGCTTTTCCGCATTTCCGAAGTGGCAGTGGTGTTGACGCTCGTCACCGCCCTGCTGATCGCCAAGCACATTCCGGCACTTGCTGCGCTGCCGCTGGCACAGATGACCGGGATCGTGTGCTTCCTGTTCGCGATCTTTCTCAGTCTCAGGATATACGCTGACGAGCTGCGGCGCCTGCGGGCCGAGAAATAGGACGCGACAGGAAAGCGCTGACAAGTCCCGGCGCAGCCGCTAGCCTTGGCGCATGAACGCCATCGCCTCGCCCCGTACCGCCCGCTCGGTCTGCCCGCACGATTGTCCGTCGACCTGCGCCATCGATGTCGACCTGGTGGATCGCCGCACCATCGGACGAGTCCGCGGTGCCAAGGACGATCCCTACACGGCAGGAGTCATCTGCGAAAAGGTGGCGCGCTACGCCGAGCGCATCCACCATCCCAACCGGCTGCTCTATCCGCTTCGTCGGATTGGCAAAAAGGGCGATGGCGGATGGCAGCGGATCAGTTGGGACGCAGCGCTCGACGAGATCGCATCGCGCTTGCTGGCGATCGAGGTCGAACATGGCCCCGAGGCGGTCTGGCCGTACTTCTATGCCGGGACCATGGGGCATGTGCACCGCGACGGAATCGAGAGGCTGCGACGTGCGCGCGGCTATTCCAACCAGTACGACACCATCTGCACCGGCACGGCCTGGCCGGGCTACTTCGCCGGCGCCGGAGTATTGGCGGGTCCCAACCCGGAGGAAATGGCCGAAAGCGACTGCGTGGTGATCTGGGGCACCAATGCGGTGGCCACCCAGGTCAACGTGATGACCCACGCGGTTCGCGCCCGCAAGGAGCGCGGTGCGAAGATCGTCGCCGTCGATATCTACCGCAACGGCACCATGGAGCAGGCCGACATGGCCCTGCTGCTGCGGCCCGGAACGGATGGGGCCCTGGCGGTGGCGACCATGCACGTCCTGCTCCGCGACGGCCTCGCCGATCGCGACTACATGGCTCGCTATACCGATTTCTCGCCGCAGTTCGAGGCCCATCTCCAATCCCGGACACCGGAATGGGCGGCCAGCATCACCGGACTCTCGGTGGCAGAGATCGAGGCCTTCGCCCGCCTCATCGGGACAACGCCGAGGACCTTCTTCAGGCTGGGCTACGGCTTCACCCGGCAGCGCAACGGCGCCACTGCGATGCATGCGGCGCTGTCGATCCCGGCGATGACCGGTGCCTGGCAGCATCGCGGCGGCGGGGCCTTCCACACCAACTCCGGGATCTGGAGCCTCGACAAGTCGCTGATCGAAGGAAGCGACCTCGGGCCGGGCGGGCGCGAACTCGACATGAGCGAGATCGGCAAGGTGCTCACCGGCGACCCCGTGGCGCTGAAGGGCGGCGGGCCGGTCAGGGCGCTGTTCATCCAGAACACCAACCCGGTCAACGTCGCCCCCGAGCAGGACCTGGTCCGGACCGGCTTTGCCCGCGATGACCTGTTCACGGTGGTGCACGAGCAGTTCATGACCGAGACGGCCCGCATGGCGGACATCGTCCTGCCCGCCACGATGTTCCTCGAGCACAACGACTACTATCGCCGCGGCGGGCACACGCGCCTGCTTTTCGGTCCGGCCCTGGTCGAGACGCCGGGGGAATGCCGGTCGAACTTCGAGGTGGTGAATGCGTTGCTGCGGCGCCTCGGCACGGAGCACCCTTCCCTCCATCTCACCGACCGGCAGATGGTGGCTGAGACACTCGCTCGCTCGGGGCTCGGCAAGCTCGAGGAGATCGAGGCAACCGGCTTTGTCGACCGCGACCCGCCCGAGCACAAGGCGCATTTCCGTGATGGCTTCGCCTGGCCCGACGGCCGCTACCGCTTCGCCCCCAACTGGCGGGGCACGGCCGAACAGAAGGGCTACCAGTGGGTGTGCGATCCGTCCGAGATGCCGCGCTTCGCCGACCACTGGGACGTGACGGAGCGCGTTGACGACGCAACCCCGTTCCGGCTCGCCACCAGCCCTTCACGCAGCTTTCTCAACTCGAGCTTTGCGGAAACCCCCGGCAGCCGCAGGCGTCAGCCGGCGCCGACCGTGATGGTTCACCCCACCGATGCGATCGAACTGGGCGTCAGCGAGGGCGACCGCGTGGTGCTGGGCAACCGGCGCGGCCGGGTGGAACTTGTCGCGACGCTCTTCGACGGCGTTCAGCGCGGCGTGCTGATCGCCGAGGGCATCCACCCCAATGCTGCGCATCGCGGCGGCGCCGGGATCAACACGCTGGTCGGGTCGGATCCGGTCCGCCCCTTCGGCGGCGCCGCCTTCCACGACACGGCAGTGTGGCTGGCAAAGGCCGATCAGCCGGCAAAGTAGGCGACCCGGAAGAACCAGATGGTGAGGCCGATCGTGTAGACGATCACAAGGACCCGGATCAGCCCAGTCGGCACGCGGTGCGCAAGCCGCGCCGCGGCATAGCCGCCGATGGTGACCCCGACCAGCGCGATCGAGCCGTGATACCAGTCGATCGACCCCGAAGCGGCGAAGCGCAGCACCGCGATCACCGCCACGACCGACGAGATCCACAGCTTCAGCCCGTTCATGGCGTGAATGTCGGTCATCCCGGCAAGCGCCAGATAGGCGAGCAGCAGGATGCCCAGTCCCGCATTGAAGAAGCCGCCATAGACCGAGAGCAGGGCGAGGAGCGCCAGGAGCAGTGCCGCACCGGCCAACCGCGCATGCCGCGCCGTGCCGGCCCGCGCCGCGATGAACCGGTTGATGCGGCCACCGAAGACGAACAGGGCGAGCGCGAACAGCATCAGCCAGGGGACGATCCTGCTGAACGCCTCGTTGGAGACATGCAGCAGAACCTCGGCACCCACATAGCCGAAGACCAGCGAGATGAGCGTATAGGGCAGCAGCCGCCCGGCATGGCGCCGGATATCATCGCGAAAGCCCAGCGCACCGCTCATGTATCCCGGTAGTGCGGCGTAGGTATTGGTGGCATTGGCCAGCACCGGCGGCACACCTACGGCGAGCAATGCCGGGAACACCACGAAGGACCCGCCGCCCGCCAGCGTATTGAGGGCGCCCCCGATCAGGCCGGCAGCCAGCAGAAGCGCTTCGTTCACGGTCGGTCCTCCCGGGGACCGCCTTGCTAGCGCCATGCAGGCGCCACTGCCAATGCAAATCGGTGATCGATCCTATCGTTGGCGCTGATCCGACAACGGTTGACAAGCCGGGGTCCACCCCCATATTTGCAGGCGGTTGCTGGCACCTGCCGCTCGCCGGGGAGACCCGAAGGTGAAGTCCAGCTGCGCCAAGCGGTGCAAGTTCACGCGTGATCGCTCCCAGTTGATGAGGCGGTTCATGGCAAGGCGAGCCCCATGATGTACCCGCCTCGGCAACGAGGATCGACATGACGTTCTCTCTGGATACCCCGAATACCGCCAGCCTCAAGGCCGAGGCCAGGGAACTGCGCGCCCAGATGGTCCGGGACGGCACGGCGCTTGCGCACGGCGCCGCGCTCGAGATGGTGGCGCACAAGCACGGCTACCGCGACTGGAACGCCGCCGCGGCGGCGCTGCCCGAACGCGTCGCGAGCCCCGTGCAGGTCGGCCAGCGCGTCAGCGGCACCTACCTCAGGCAGCCCTTTGTCGGCCTCGTGCTCGGCGTGCACCTGCTCGCCGACATGCGGCACTACCAGGTGACAGTGAAGTTCGACCGGCCGGTCGACGTGGTAACCAGCGAGCTCTTCTCGGCCTTCCGCCAGCGTGTGACGGCGACTGTCGATCTCCGCGGCATCTCGCCCGCCCATACCAGCGACGGTGAACCGCACATGCGGCTGAGCCGCATCTGACGGAAAAATCTTCCAACGGCAGGGTCTCCCTGCCGTTTACTCATTCCCGTGAGGCGGTTGCGCACCATCGTCGATTGCCGATAAATGCTGGAATATCGCTGCCACGGCGTCCCGTCCGCGGCCCTTCCCCTGGTACCCGACACCGCCATGACAACCCAGACACTGCCGATCGAGCTCTACTACACCGCCACGCCCAACGGGCGGAAGATCACCATTGCCCTTGAGGAACTGGACCTGCCCTATGCGCTCCACCCGATCAATATCGGTCGCGGGGACCAGTTCCGGCCCGAGTTCCTCGCCATTTCGCCCAACAACAAGATCCCGGCCATCGTCGATCCGGAGGGACCGGACGGCCAGCCGATCTCGATCTTTGAGTCCGGGGCCATCCTCAAGTACCTCGCAGAGAAGTTCGGCCGCTTCTATGGCAGTTCCTGGCGTGAGCGGGTGAAGATCGACGAGTGGCTGTTCTGGCAGGTGGGTGGCTTCGGCCCGATGCTGGGGCAGAACAACCACTTCTCGCGCTACGCGCCCGAGAAGATCCCCTATGCCATCAAGCGTTACCAGGACGAGGCGCACCGGCTCTACCGGGTGCTCGACGAGCAGTTGCAGCGCCAGTCGGCCGCCGGCCGGGACTACGTCGCCGGCGAGGACTATTCCATTGCCGACATGGCGATCTTCGACTGGTCGCGCGGTTCGGACAACCACGGGATCGACCTCGCCGAGTTTCCCACGTTCGCCGCCTGGCGCACCCGGGTGGGGGAACGGCCGGCCGTGCAGCGCGCGCTCGCCATCACGCTCGAGCCGAGCCAGCAGGTCAGCGCGGCCACCGACGAGAAGGCCCGCGCCATCATGTTCAACCAGCGCTGATGCGTTCCCTCCCGGCGGCGGCCTGTCCGTGCCCCTTCCCCGATGCCGGCGTCGCCGCTCTCCTCCCATTCGAGACCCAGAAAAAACCCTTGCACCTGCGCCCCCGCCCCCCTATCAGGGCCGTTGACGGAGAGGTGGCCGAGTGGTCGAAGGCACGCCCCTGCTAAGGGCGCAGACCTCAAGGGGCCATGACGGTCAGCGCCTATCTGGGGATCTGTTCTATCGACCAGCGGTGGCATGGTGCCAGAACGAAACAAGAGAACGTCAGCCACGAGCCATTGGGGTGCGATGGGTAAGTCACCACAAGTTCGGGCGCTAGTTCAGGGTGCCGCAACCAATTCCGCCGGCCTCGCAGGCCCAGCCGTCAGCTGACCGCGTCGAGGTTGATAGGATCGTCCCACGCATTGACGCAGAAGGACCATAGCTGTCGGTAGCTAGCGGGTCGTCGCTAATTCCCACCGCGACAGTCCACAACCATTTCACTAGCATAGTCTCATGCGTATCGCCACCGGACGGCGCCGCGCACCCATCGCGGCAGGCAATTCCGACGCCCACGACAGTAGCAGCAACAGCGGTGGCGATGAGCACGCCATTCTCGGTCGCGACCTTCTTTTCGCATTTGTCGAGGCTGAGCCCGCGTCGATGGATTTCGGCCAGAGCATCAGCAGCGAATTGCGCATCGCCCTTTTTGCTGGGCGTCGAAGTACGCTCGGCAGAGCGGTGTTCTCTTGACCTGCGTTCGGTCCGCATAGAACGTCTTGGATGAGGCCGCGCAGCCGGCAAGCAAGGAAATTACTGCAATCAACGAAGCAAACCCCTGGATAGACATATATCTTGAACTCCCCCAACAATGCGAACAGGTAAATGGAGGGTTAACCCAGAGAATGTCAAAGGCGAACCCGCCCCGTAGTTACTATTGAGGACGGTTCGCTCGCAAGGGGCTAATGGAGAGCAAGTCAATTGCGGTCGTGATCCGCGACCTGTTGGCCATCGCCAAGGTCGCAATGCCACGCGACCTTCAGCAATGGACCCGCGCGTGATAGCCGCCCAATCGCTGTGCGGCCCTGCAGGAAGGCACCGGATCGGGTCGCGTACCGTCTGTTCCCGCAGGCTTGAAAGTTCTACCTGGTGGTCGATCCGGACGATCCGGGAACGCGGCAGGTGCTGGATGCGCTTCGACGCGGCGGCAGAGGGGCCGTGGGGATATCACCGAGGGGCTAGACAGGTTCATGACCGAGCCGGAGGGCACCGGCGGCGCGGTCGGATGCCATCGCCATGATCCTCCGGGATTGGCTAATCTCGCATGGCCACCTTTGAGCCGGGCCGGCAAAGGACGATGCAACTGATGCACTGGCCGCCGGGAATATCGGAGACGCGTGAAGAGTCTCCCAACTCCCCGTTCAGCCGCTAGACTATTCTCAGCTTCACCGGAGGTCTGCATGAGCCTGAAGGTTGTCTCAGCCACCTCCGACGAGGAAATCGAGCGCAAGCGGATAGAGCGGGAACGCGAGCAAGCTTCATCGCTGTTTGGCGCGGCGGCCCGCACGCTAGCGGCAAATCTCCTGAGGGCAGTTAGGGGAAGCGGAGCCAGCTATCGATTGGTCGGCGAGATACGTGACCTAGTCATTGCACTGGATGCGTTCGGAAAGACCCATGGCGACTATCCGGCTCAAGACCAATGGCAGGACGCCCTAAACCCAAAGCTAGCTTGGGGAGAAATTCGTCCGCGAACCCTATCCCGCTACGACGACTACCTAGCACTCGACGAGGGAGAACGCCTGCACCTAGCGGTCGACGAGGCGATTGACGACGTGTGCAGCGCGGTATTGCAGCGACAAGCCTCGATGCTTGCTCGACAAATTCCCAATTCGCCAGAGGCGAACGTGACCTCACCGACGCACCAAACAACTTTCACGAGGCCCGAGGCCTGAAACCGCTTCCATGTACGCCAGTAGGTCGGCCACCAAAGCCTCGAAAGAACCCGGCCATAAAGACTCAAACAAATAGCGCAGCAAATGGTGGCATCCGCGCGCAATCCTTCCGGCAAGCTGCTAAATCGGCCGTGTCACTCTCGGCGAGGCATCTTGACATGTCTGGATCTCTTATGCTTAGGTAGCCTGGGGTTGAGGGGTTATTGTGGACGTACAGTTTGCCTTCCAAGGGGGCGGGGCGCGCTTGGCGCTACTTCTGCCCATTGTTGATGCGATAAGTCATCTGCGACAGTCGGAAATCAACATTCGCCGAGTGGCGGGGGCATCGGCCGGTGCTATTGCGGCTGCACTTATCGCTGCAGATGCGGACATTGGCCTCTTTAGGCAGCATTGCCGAAATCTTTCGGCTGAAGATATGCTAGCGCCTTCCGAAGGCGAGTAGTTTTCAAGGATTTGGGGTAGTTAAGCATCTATTTTCTTTGTCAAGAGGCAGTCCGGTTGGAAATCTAATTAAATTTGAAATATTACTTGAAAAAGCTTTCCGTCAGGCCAAAGTTGACCCTCATAGATTATTATCTAGCTTGAATATTCCGTGCATCATAAACTCCGCTAACATTGAAACTCAGAAATCAGTAGTTGCGGAGAAGGATGTCGGGTTGCTTAGAGCTTTGTCGAATTCGGCAAGTATTCCATTTTGTATTCACGGTTAGGGGCCGTTGGTGGATGGTGGATTGCTGTATAATTTGCCCGTCCAATCGTTAATGGACGCCGACTTGAACGGCGGCCAAAGTGGTGGAAATCATAGGAGTTGGGTTTCAGGAGTCATCGTTGTCGGTGCAAAACGGGAATGCGCTCAGTTTGGTGCTTGCCTTCTTGATGTCGCGATCAACGAGAGGGTGAGGCAGTCGCGCTCGTTGCTTGCGCGGCCAATCTATATGAAGTTCCGGTGTCAATCGGAAGTCACGCGGTTTCCACTTTCGACGTAGACGGATTTCTCGGTTTTCTTCGTGACGAAAACGCTACGAGCGCGCCAAGATGGCCTTTCTGCGATGGTTTCAGCAGGAGCGGTCTCGGGAGGGAAGCTGGGTCGGTGAGTTAGCGGACGAAGGTGTTTCGGCCCCAGCTGACAGTGACCGGATACTGAGGGCGTATTCAGATCAGTTGAGGAAGCTGACAAAATCTTTCAACCGAAGTCAGTCCCTCACCTTAAGGAGAGCACCCTTACGACTGTGGGCTCGCTCACTTGAGGCCCCGGGAGCTCAGGACGAGTTCTCGTATCGAGACGTGTTCCGCACTGGAGATAGTCCGCTCTTTGCCTATCACACTCGTCTGTACATGACGGCCGGTCTGACGCGATCCGACGGTTTAACTGTCCGTAGAGATGGAAGACACGAGGAGGTACCCTACGTCACCTTTTCGATTCCTGACGAGAAAGGAGAACACACTGAAACACTGGTGCTCTTCACTCCGCCGTTACCCCCCGGAAGAGGTCGACCACGGTCTACTATGGACAGCGAGGTGGTTCGTCCGGAGTCCCTTGCGGCAGTTGGTCGAGACTTTTCGGCGACGCAGCTTAATCAACCATTAGCCGCGGATGTGGTAACGATTAGGCTGTTTGTTCCCCGTGGATTTGTGCTCCGGCTTCGTACAGGTACAGAGCGTGAGCTACTTGAAATGGGAATGCCATCTGCCATATTGGAGCAATCGGACAAGCCGAACTTCGTTGGGGGGAATGGCTGAGGACGCGCACGTACCTGATTGCCCCCAGGGTACGTGCCCTATATATGGGCAGCTAGAAACTGTAAGCGCTTCGACTTCGTTTCCGTGATCTATGAAACCGTAGGAAGGCCTGAAAAAATGAAGATCCAAAACCTCGCTTTCGGTGGTGTGCGCATCATCTGAATTGTCTACTTGCCCGCGCGCCGCAGGCAGGGAGCTATATCCTGCTGTCGCGCAGCGTGTGCCAGTCCAGAGAGGGCCCCACATCGGGGCCCTTCTTTTCTCACCCGAGAATTACGCCCCCGCTGCGAAGGACTGGAACAGTGTCTGCAGCTCGTCGTGGGTGAAGACGAAATATGGATCGTCTTCGAACCGCGAGACCAGGAACGCCACCTTGTCGGCGGCATCGGCACGCGACACCGGCACATGACCGAGGATGGCGGCAAACGTTGCCTTCTCCCGTTCAATGGCTGCAGCAAGGGCGGCCTCGGGCGCCATTGACGCCGGCAGCGGTCTTGTCCGCTTCGATACGTTCCCAGGCCTTGGCGTGATTATCGAGAGCGATGGCCAGCAGCTTGACTTGTGGCCTTTTCGGGGCATGGACGGTCCATAATCGGCATAGAGCTTGCGCACGTCCGCCGGCCCGATCATTTCGACATCGACCTTCCCAATCACCGGAGTGTCGGCGTAGTAGCGAGGCCGAGCCCGGTTGTAGGCATCTTCGACGCGCGAGCGGGCTTCGAGGGCCGCCTCAGCGGCGAGCGCCCGCCGAACGGTAGGCATCTTGACGAGGCCGGGCAGCGCTGAAGCGGCAGCCGCCGGGGTCCTGGCGAACGCCGGCTAATTCCAGAGGGCGAGGGGCCGCGGAGTTAGCTGCTTCTAGTTTTGAGACAGTCGTAATAGTGTGCATCGGCTGTTTTGGGGCCAAAGATGCCACGCAGGGACTATTCAGGATTTTATGAGGAACTGGGCGTTTCTCCCGGCGCCACAGCTCAAGAAATCAAGGCCGCTTACAGGCGTCTTGTGAAGCAAGTTCATCCGGATGTCTCGAAAGGCCCAGACAGCGAGGCTAAGTTTCAGCAGCTCCGAGACGCGTATGATGTTCTCAGCAACACTGCCCGGCGCCTTGAGTACGATGTGGCTTCCGGGGCCATGGACGAGCAGGCCCATAGAGAGGCGCAGCAGGCAAGTGTTTCTGGATCGGAGGCTGGTGGCCAAGGTGTTGACGGCGGCGGCCGCCTCATTCAAGGCCGATCTCGATGGGCTGCCGTCTCCGTCGCGGGCCTTGCCACACTGCTGATCGTCGCCAGTGGTGCGGGGATTTGGGCGTGGCGGGATTGCTTCATCAATCTCGATCAGATGTTCACCGCGGCGCCCCGGCGCAGGAACAGGTTGCCGGCATCACGCCAGTTGCACCGGCCGATCGCCGCGGACACCTGCCACCGGCCCTGAAATACCGACACGCTGGCCGATAGCGCCACGCCGGCCGCCGATCTCAAGCAGACGAGCGGCTGGGAGGCGATACGCCGGCCGTCGCCGACACGCAGGCGCTGCCGCCGGTCGAGCGACGGAAGAGCGGTGCAGTCGATGCGAACGCCGCCGCTGACAGCGCCGAGGCCGCGGTGGCGGCGGTAGATCCGGCGTGAACCTTGCCGGCAGCCAGTCGCTGCTGCTCGAGGTCCGGACAACGGCACCACGGGCGCCGTGCCGTACGAGCACCGTCGAGTGGTCCAACGCACCGACGAAAATGGGTGTCGCCACGTTGAGCGGCAAGGCGAACATTCCGGCGCGCAACCTCGGCGTCGATGTACTGATCCGCAAGAACTCCGATCCGAGCCTGCCTGCCAGCCACCTGATGAGCAACTTCCGGGTCAGCGACAGCTTCATATCGGTGATTCCATCGCCGGGCTGCCCGGCGTGCTCTGAAAGAACGAAGAACTGGTGCAGGGCACGCCGCTGGTCGGTTTCTCGTCCAGGGTCACCGGCAACTCTTTCCCGTTTGGGGTTCAGCGGCCCGCCTGACGATATCACCGCCAACTCCAACCGGGCTGACCTCGCGCAAGGGATGGATCTGGCGCTGATCTACGCCACGGGCAAGCGGGCGATCATCACCCCTCGAAAAGAAGCGACGAGGCGGCCACCGCCATGTTCAACGAGGTGGTGGGCGATTGGAGTGTTCTTGCTGGATGCTTAACGCGGTCGTCCCTCTGCCCAGGAGGGTGACCGCACGCCCGGCTTGGCAAGCCCGTTCGCGGATCTGAACAGCGGCGTACGAGGCCGGAGACCACGCGACAGCCGCGGTGTGGAGACCAGGCCGAGCAAGCGTGAAGCCTACGTCCCGCATACAACCCCGGTGTCATGGACGCCACCGGCAAAGGTGTAACTGAGACCTCACCGAAGCGGTGAAGGGTAACGGCTCACGCCGAAAGCGGGACGTTGCCGACGCCCAGTTCAACCTGGTTCATGTAAACAACTGCGAGGGCGTGCCGCAGGACTACACCGAGGCTGCGAATGGTATCGGCTCGCCGCCGACCGGCGATGCCCGCGCCCAGGTCAACCTCGGTGACATGTACCACAAAGGCCAGGCCCGCCGCAGGACGGTGCCGAGGCGGTGAAGTGGTATCGGCTCGCCGCCGAGCAAGGCGACGCTTGGGTCCACCCAACCTCGGGGCATGTACGAGCGCGGCCTGGCGTGCCCAAGGACGATGTCGAGGTGGGGAAGTGGTACGGCAAGGCCGCTGAGCAAGGCCATGATGGCGACAGTCGAGGCTAGTCGATCCAACGCGAACTCGAAGCGCAAGCGCCGAGCCGAAGAGTGGTTTGGTGATCTGCAACTCGCGATACGCCAACGTGCCGAGACTGCCTAACGCTGGAGATGACGCGACCGACGTGTCGGCGGCGCTGGAGCGGATCGGCTTCGAGGTGACCCAGGTCCAGAATGCCGACTATGGCCAGATGCGCGCATCGCCGCAAAAGTTCAGCGCCGACGCCGATGGCACCGACATGGCGCTCGTCTACTATGCCGGTCATGGCTTTGAAATCGACGGCAAGAACCACTGGTGCCGGTCGATGTACGGCTGAAGTCCGACCGGGATATCGACTTCCGAGACCATCCTGCCCGCGGTTGTGGAGGGCTCAGTCGCGGGGGCAAAGACCCTCAGCATGGTGATCCTCGACGCCTCGCCGATAATCCGTTCGCAGTCGAGATGGCCTTGAGTTCCCCGACGAGGTCCATCGGTCGCGGCTCGGCGGTCGAGCTGTCCGGCGGCACGCTGATCGCCTATTCCGCAAAGGGTGGGTCAGTTGCGAAAGATGGAACCGGGCGCAACAGTCCGTTCGCCAGCGCTCCCTTCATAGAATACCTCGATGACCTCGGTCTGATGTCGGCTTTATGTTCCGGAAGATTGGCGATGCCGTCAAGGGGGTCAACCAACGACCTGCAAGAGCCGTTCGTGTATGGCAGGCGGCCCCGGCGATCCGGTCTACTTGGTTTCCACCCGTCAAGTACCGAAATAGGCTCTGAGCCCGCAGCACTTGAGGAGCTGTATCTGGCCCCGCCGAAATCAAAGAAACGGAGGCGTTGGGGCTGCCGGTTGAGGACAGCGAGG
>JADJPS010000004.1 GCA_016713105.1 Devosia sp.
ATTGCCCATCACCATGCCGGCCGGCTCGAAGCGGGTGAAGGTGAAGGCCTCGACATACTCGTCGAGCGGCACGCCATATTGCAGGCCGAGCGAGATCGAGATCGCGAAATTGTTCATCATCGCGCGGAAGGCGGCGCCTTCCTTGTGCATGTCGATGAAGATCTCGCCCAGCCGCCCGTCGTCGAACTCGCCGGTGCGCAGGTACACCTTGTGGCCGGCGATATTGGCCTTCTGGGTGTAGCCCTTGCGCAGGTTCGGCAGCTTCTCGCGCTCGCGCGAGACGCGCTCGACAATGCGCTCGACGATCTTCTCGGTGACCTGCGGGACGCGCGCCATCTGGCTGGCGGCAACGAGGGTCTCGACCGCGTCGTCCTCCTCGTCGTCCTCGTCGGCGAGCAGCGCGGAATTGAGCGGCTGGCTGAGCTTGCACCCATCGCGGTAGAGGGCGTTGGCCTTGAGCGCCAGCCGCCAGCTCAGCATGTAGGCGTTCTTGGCATCCTCGACGGTGGCGTCGTTGGGCATGTTGATGGTTTTCGAGATGGCGCCCGAAATGAACGGCTGCGCCGCCGCCATCATCAGGATGTGGCTGTCGACCGACAGGTAGCGCTTGCCGATCTTGCCGCAGGGATTGGCGCAGTCGAACACCGGCAGGTGCTCGGCCTTGAGGTGCGGCGCGCCCTCGAGGGTCATGGCGCCGCAGACGTGGATGTTGGCGGCCTCGATGTCCTTCTTCGAAAAGCCGAGGAAGCTCAAGAGGTCGAAGCTCATGTCGCCGAGCTGCGTGTCGGTGACGCCGAGGCCCTTGAGGAAGTCGGCGCCGAGCGTCCACTGGTTGAACACGAACTTGATGTCGAAGGCCGAGGCCATGCCCTTGTTGAGCGCGGCGATCTTGTCGTCGGTGAAGCCCTTGGTGCGGAGCGTCGAGGGGTTGATGCCCGGCGCCTGGTTGAGGTTGCCGTGGCCGACCGCATAGGCCTCGATCTCGGCGATCTGCGACGGGCTGTAGCCGAGCGTCGCGAGGGCCGGGGGCACGGCGCGGTTGATGATCTTGAAGTAGCCGCCGCCGGCCAGCTTCTTGAACTTGACCAGCGCGAAATCCGGTTCGATGCCGGTGGTGTCGCAATCCATCACGAGGCCGATGGTGCCGGTCGGGGCGATCACCGAGACCTGGGCATTGCGGTAGCCGTGCTGCTCGCCGAGCGCCAGCGCCTCGTCCCAGACCGCCCTGGCGCGGGTTGCGAGCTCGGCATCGCCGATATTGGCATGGTCGAGCGCCACCGGATCGATGGAGAGGCCCTCATAGCCCGAGGTGAGGCCGTGCGCGGCGCGGCGGTGGTTGCGGATGACGCGCAGCATGTGCCGGGCATTGCGCTTGTAGTCGGCGAAGGGGCCTAGTTCCTTGGCCATCTGCGCCGAGGTGGCATAGGAGACGCCGGTCATCACGGCGGTGATGGCGCCGGCAATGGCGCGGCCCTGCGGCGAGTCGTAGGGAATGCCCGAGGTCATCAGCAGCCCGCCGATATTGGCGTAGCCGAGGCCCAGCGTGCGGTACTCGAATGAGCGCTCGGCAATGGCCCTGGAGGGGAACTGCGCCATCATCACCGAGATTTCCAGCACCACCGTCCACAGCCGGCAGGTGTGCTCGAAGGCGGCGACGTCGAAGCTCGAATCGGCGTTGCGATAGGGCAGCAGGTTGAGCGAGGCGAGGTTGCACGCCGTGTCGTCGAGGAACATGTATTCCGAGCACGGGTTCGACGCGACGATCGGGCCGGCGGCGGGGCTGGTGTGCCACTCGTTGATGGTGGTGTGGTACTGGATGCCGGGATCGGCGGACGCCCAGGCGGCATAGCCGATCTGCTCCCACAGTTCGCGCGCCTTGAGCGTCCTGGTCACCTTGCCGGAACTGCGGGCGGTGAGGTTCCAGGTGCCATCGGTCTCGACGGCCTTGAGGAAATCGTCGGTGACGCGGACGGAGTTGTTGGAGTTCTGGCCCGAGACGGTGAGGTAAGCCTCGCTGTCCCAGTCGGTGTCGTAGACCGGGAATTCGAGATCGGTGTAGCCCTGCCGCGCGAACTGGATGACGCGGTAGATGTAGTTCTCCGGCACCAGAGCCTTCTTGGCGGCGCGGACCTCGCGCTTCAGCGCCGGGTTCTTGGTAACGTCGAAGCAGTCATCGCCCGGGCCGGCGCAGTTGACGCAGGCCTTCATGATGGCCTTGAGCGCCCGCGACACCACCCTGGAGCCGGTGACGAGGGCGGCGACCTTCTGCTCCTCCTTCACCTTCCAGTTGATATAGGCCTCGATGTCGGGGTGATCGATGTCGACCACCACCATCTTGGCGGCGCGACGGGTGGTGCCGCCCGACTTGATGGCGCCCGCGGCGCGGTCGCCGATCTTGAGGAAACTCATCAGGCCCGACGACTTGCCGCCGCCCGACAGGCGCTCGCCCTCGCCGCGGAGCTTCGAGAAGTTGGTGCCGGTGCCCGAGCCGTACTTGAACAGGCGCGCCTCGCGCACCCACAGGTCCATGATGCCGTTCTCGTTGACCAGATCGTCGTTCACCGACTGGATGAAGCAGGCATGCGGCTGGGGGTGCTCGTAGGCCGATTTCGAGGGCACCAGCTTCCTGGTGAAGGGGTCGACGTAGAAATGCCCCTGGCCGGGGCCGTCGATGCCATAGGCCCAGTTGAGCCCGGTGTTGAACCATTGCGGCGAATTGGGCGCGACGCGCTGGGTGGCCAGCATGAAGCAGAGCTCGTCATAGAAGGCGCGGGCGTCCTCCTCGGTATCGAAGTACTTGCCCTTCCAGCCCCAGTAGGTCCAGGTGCCGGCAAGACGGTGGAAGACCTGGCGGGAATCGGTCTCGGAGCCGAAGCGCTCAGCCTCGGGAAGGGCGGCGAGGGCCTTGTCATCGGGCACCGAGCGCCACAGCCAGGAGGGAACGTCGTTCTCCTCGACCTTCCTGAGCACGGGCGGCCACGCCGGCCTTGCGGAAATACTTCTGGGCGAGGATGTCGGAGGCGACCTGCGACCAGGTCGAGGGCACCTGCATGTCCTCGAGCCTGAAGACGACGGAGCCGTCGGGATTGCGAATCTCGCTCGTGGCCGAGCGGAATTCGAGCCCGTGATAGGCGCCTGCATTGGCCTTGGTGTACCGACGTTCGATGCGCATTCGCTATTCAATCCCCAATATCTGCGGACAACAATGCCCGCGAGCCGCACCATGGCGGCTTCCGCCTGTCTGTTTGACGCTGTTCCAGCCGACCGCCGCGACGATCGAGTGAGCCCCGTTTGGCTTCGTGCACCGATCTGTCGCGGGCTGCGAATGCCGTTGGTTGCGTCACCCAAAGGGAACGACGCAACCCGAAAATGGTTGGCCTTTCTCGTCGAGTCGGTCAATGGCGCGACCTGCGGGGCAGACACAACCCGTAGTAGCACCGGGCCGCTCTGCCGCCTAAATCCAGTGTGTCATATGTGAATTGCGGGGAAAAGATGGAAGGACGATTCGTGATCCCGAGTGGTCAATTTTAGCTTCCGGCCGTGCGCCCTGCGCTCTCGGATTCGGCGCTAAGCCCGCGGAAAGCCGCCACTCTTTCGCCGTGTTCGGGCGCTGCGCGAGGTTCAAAAACATGGGCTAAGCGGATCGACGATTTCGGTGGGAAAGCTGTCAAGCGCAATATTTCCGTCACATCCGGGGTATCCATAGGGAGCCCCTCGGGACACCGCGTGCCACCATATCTAGCGGTCAGGCGTTCGCGGCGTTTGGTGCTAGGCGCGCATGCCCAAGCCGTGGTAGACGCAAGCGAAAGCGGCGGGAAACGAGCCCGCCGGCAGGCAATGAGACGGACGGTATGGCAAGCGACAGCCGTGACTTCAGCTGGAAGGACTTCCTGATCGAGATCTTCGCCTGGTGGCGGGGCAACACCTGGGGCACGCGGCTGTGGGTGGCACTCAACGGCGAGTATGTCGGCAGCGACGAGACCGGCAATCGCTACTACCGCTCCAAGCCCGGTTCGAAGCCAGGACCGAGCGGCTTCGAGCGGCGTATGGTGATCTATGCGGGCGGGGTCGCCGAAGCCTCCGCCATTCCACCCGGATGGTACGGCTGGATGCACTATCGCACCAACATGCCGCCGACCGAACAGACCTACACGGCCAGGCCATGGCAGAGGCCGCACCAGCCCAACCTGACCGGGACACCTCTGGCCTATCGGCCCGATGGCAGCCTGCTCAACAAGGGCGAGCGGCCGCGCGTCACCGGCGACTATGACGCCTGGTCGCCCGAATAGGCCGGGCGCAGCGATGTGCACGATAATCCGGCCGGCAAACGCCGGTCCCCTATGCCTCTGCTGCCCAGGTGCCGCAGGATGCGTTGCGCTCCGGTTCTCGCACGCCGGCATGGCTGGCGCTGCCTGACATGGACGATGGGGCGCCGACCAGTCGAACAGCGATCGGCCTCGCCGCGGCACTGCTGATGCTGGGCGCAACCCCCGCTCTCGCTGAGACCATCGCGAACCCGGTGGCGCAGTTCTCCGGTCTGGACAAGATTACCGGCCGCATTACCACCTTCGATGTCTACGTCGATGAAACCGTGCAGTTCGGGGCGCTGCAGATCACGCCCCGCGCCTGCTACACGCGCCCCCCGACGGAGACGCAGCGCACCAGCGTGTTCGTCGAGGTGGATCAGGTGAGCCTCAAGGGCTCGGTGGTCCGCGTCTTCACCGGCTGGATGTTCGCCGACAGCCCGGCGCTCAACGCCATCGACCACGCCGTCTATGACATCTGGCTGATCGACTGCAAGACCAGTTCGAACGTGCCGCCGCCCGATGGGAACGCCGGCGCCGGCACCCAGGGCGCCGCACCCGCCGACAGCACCGTCATCGCCGTGGATGACCGCGGCTGACGCTCACCGCCGGGCTTTCTGAGACTTGCCGACAGCAGAGGAAGGGCTTGACGTCGACGTGAACTGTAATTAACACATCCGTTAATTAACAGGTGTGTGAAATATGGAAGTCGACCGCCTCAGCCAGACGTTTGCCGCGCTTGCCGATCCGACGCGCCGGGCGATCCTGGCGCGGCTCAGCCGTGGCGAAGCGTCGGTCAGCGAACTGACCGAACCATTCGCCATCTCGATGCCGGCCATCTCGCGGCACCTCAAGGTGCTGGAGCGAGCCGGACTTGTGACCCGCGCAAGACAGGCGCAGTGGCGACCGGTTCAACTTGATGCCGCTCCGCTGGTGGAGGTTGCGGGCTGGGTGGAACGCTACCGCCGGTACTGGGACGCCGACTTCGACCGCATGGACGCCTATCTGGCGCAACTTCAGAAGGGAGATCCCGATGGCCCGAAGCAGTGAGGCACCGCAAGAAGACCTGGAACTGGTGATCGAGCGGGTGTTCGAGGCGCCGCCGGCGCTGGTGTTCAAGATGTGGAGCGACGTCGAGCACCTCGTGCGCTGGCACGGACCCGAAGGCCTTGCACTGCTGCATTGCGAGCAGGATTTTCGCGAGGGCGGCAAGTGGCGTCGCTGCATGAGCAGCGGGCCAGGCCACGCGCACTGGATCAGCGGCGAGTACCGCGAGATCAGGCCCCACACGCGGCTGAGCTTCACCTACATCAACGCCTATGACGACTTCGAGACGCTTGTGGTGATGGACTTCACCGACCTTGGCGGACGCACGGCGATGCACTTCCGCCAGTCGCCCTTCATCTCGAAGGCCGAGTGCGACGGTCATGGTTGGGGCTGGCGCAGCGGCTTCGAGCTGCTGGCGGCCTATGTGGCGCTGTTCGAAGGCGTGGAGGGCGCGCCGCGGGGAGCGCCCCGGAGCGACGGGGTTGCTGAAGACATCGTTGCTGCGCGCAGGCGCCAGCAACAGCACAGGGAGGAAGCAGAACGTGCTGACACTGCCAAGAACGACTGAGCGGGCGGCACAGCCCTACGTGGCGGTTCGCCGCAAGGTGAGCATCCCGTTCGACGGGGCCATCGGGCCAGCGATGGACGAACTGTTCGAAACGCTAAAGGGCAGGGGAATCGAACCCTCTGGCCCGGTGTTCTTCAAGTACAATGTCATCAGAATGCCGGAACTCGAAATCGAGTTCGCCGTACCGACCGCCTTGCAGGTGGCCGATGCCGGACCACTGGTGAGCGGAGTGCTGCCGGCGGGCCGCTACGCGGAGGTGACCTATCTGGGGCACTACGACGACCTGATGGACGTCAACGCCGTGCTCATCGGTTGGGCCAAGGAGAGAGGGCTGGCATGGGACGCAACGGCGGCCGCCGACGGCGACCACTTTGCCTGCCGGATGGAAATCTACCTCAACAGCCCGGATGAGGAACCGGACCCCACGAAGTGGGAAACGACGGTTGCGATCAAGGTGAGGGACTGACCATGTTGCTGGAGGACAGAACGGCCGTCGTCTACGGCGCCAGCGGGGCGGTCGGGGAGCGGTCTCGAAGGCCTTTGCCCGCGAAGGTGCGCGTGTATTCCTGGCGGCGCGCGGGCAATCGGGACTCGAGCGCGTGGCCGACGAGATCATTGCCGCCGGCGGGCGGGCCGACGTGGCGCCAGTCGATGCCACCAACCAGGCCGACGTCGTGGCGCATCTCGATCGCATTGCCGAGGTGGCCGGTCCGATCCGGGTGATGTTCAACGCGGTTGGGCTCGATGACACGCAGGGCGAGCCGCTGACAGAAATGACGCGCGAGCGGTTCATCGCCCCGATCGTCACGGCGATGCAGACCTGGTTCTCCACCGGCACGGTCGTGGCCCGCCACATGGCCGGAAACGGCGGCGGCGTGATCGTCGGGATTTCCGCCAATGCAGCGCGCCAGGCGTACAGCGTCATGGGCGGGTTCGGGGTGGCGACCGGGGCGGTGGAGCACTTCGTCCGGCATCTCGCGGTGGAGAATGGGCCGCATGGCGTGCGGTGCCTGTGCGTGCGCTCGCCCGGTTCGCCCGATGCGCCGGGAGTGCGGGAGGCGTTCAAGCTGCATGCGGCCGCCGAGGGGATCACCCTCGAGGAGATGGAGCGGCGGGCCGGGGCAGATACACCGTTGCGGCGGCTGACGCCGCTGGCGGAAATCGCCGACGCCGTAGTGCTGGCCGCATCCGACCTGGCGCGCGGCATGACGGCCACCGTTCTCAACGCGACTGGCGGGGCTCAGGTCGACTGACGATCGATGGCACGGAAGTCCGCGCTGTGTCGCACGGCCTCGGCGAGGCGGACCTCGTAGTCCTCGCGGGGAATCTCGATGCCGCCGAAGGTCTTGAGGTGATCGGTGACGAACTGCGTGTCGAGCAGCCGGTAGCCGCCAGCGCGCAGCCGGAACAGCAGGTGTGCCATGGCGATCTTGGAGCAATCGGTCTTCCTGTGGAACATCGATTCCCCGAAGAAGGCGGCGCCGAGCGACAGGCCATACAGGCCGCCGACCAGATCGGTTCCATCCCAGACTTCGACGGTGTGGGCGATGCCGCGCTCGAACAGCGCGCCGTAGAGGCGGCGGATCTCGGCGTTGATCCAGGTCGACTCGCGGTCGACTCCGGAGGTAGCGCACCCCTCGATGACGCCGGCGAAATCGGTATCGACCCTGACCGCGTAGGAGTGCTTGCGCAGGGTCCTGCCGAGGCTGCGCGAGATGTGGAAATCATCGATGGGGATGATGCCACGCTGCTGCGGGCTGACCCAGAACAGGTCCCGTGAGGAGGCATCCTCCGCCATGGGAAAGATGCCCGCCTGATAGGCCCGGATGATCAGTTCGGGTGTCAGGTCGATGGCAAAGGGATCGGGCTTTCGCGACATGGGGGGAATATGGTTCGCCGGCGGCGGCGGGGCAATGCGCTTTCCGCCGCGGGCTGCTATGGCTCGACCGCGGTTCGAGTGGCGAGGACGGAATGCGCAGCTTGGCAATCTGGCTGGGTGGGATACTGGTGCTGTATCTGCTGGTAGCGCCGCTGGTTCTCGTTGCCGCGCTAGGCGGAATGCTGACAGCCGGGGTGGTCGATTGGTCGGGCGAGACACGCGCGGCGCCGGCCGATCCGCTGACCATCGGCTATCGCGGCGACCCGCACGAGGCATTCGGCTGGGTGTTCGAAACGGTGCGGTATCCTACCGAACTCGGTGCGGCGGAGGCCTGGCTGGTGCCGGCGTCGGCGGCCTCCGAGCTCTGGGCCATCTGGGTGCATGGCATCGGCGGCACGCGCGAGAACGGCTACCGCATGGTCAAGACGCTGCATGAGCAGGGCGTGCCGGTGCTGATGATCACCTATCGCAACGACAGGGGGGCACCGCGATCGGCGGACGGGCTCTACAGCTTTGGGCTGGGCGAGTGGCGTGACCTCGAGGCGGCGGTGGATTTCGCGGTCGGGCAGGGCGCCAGACGGGTGGCAATCCTCGCCGAGTCGATGGGGGCGGGCATCACCGGCCAGTACCTGATGCAGGGCGGCAATACCGATCGCCTGGCGGGTCTGGCCCTGGATGCCCCGGCCCTGGACTTTCCAGCAGTCATCCGGGCTGGCGGGGAGCGATACTGGATACCCCTCTCCGATGTGGTGGTGGCGGCGGGCCTGCAACTCTGGACGCTGTTCCGGCGCGATCTCAGGCAGGCGGTCAGTCTCGACGCGGTCGCCGCCTTCGATGGGCCGGTCTTCGTCGCGCATGGCACGCGTGACCCGCTGGTGCCGTTCTCGATCAGCGCGCGGCTCGCAGCCATGCGGCCGGACCTGGTGTTCTGGAGGACCGAGGCCGACCGCCATCCGATGAGCTTTGAGGCCGACCGCGTGGGCTACGGCCGGGCGCTTGGGGAGTGGCTTGGCCGGGTGCAGGCGAGGCTCAGCGCAGTGCCGCGCGAGTGAGGAACGGCAGGGCGGTTGCGGCCAGCAGGACCGGGAGCAGGAAGATCGCGGCGTCGATGAGATCGTAGAGGTGCATGGCAGGTCTCCGTATTGAGAGAAGCATTGCACCGGTGCGGCTGAAACCCCGCTGAGCAGGGCGTTCAGGTTCGGTTAACCATAAGTACGGCGAGAAGGCGGCCGGGTGGGGAAGCCGACGCGGCGAGCTTCAACCCTTCTTCGTGCCCAGGTATTTTTCCAGCCAGTGGATGTCGTAGTTGCCGGCGATGATGTCCGGCTCCTTGATCAGGCGCTGGAACAGCGGCAGCGTGGTCTTGATGCCGTCGACCACGAACTCGTCGACGGCGCGGCGCAGGCGCTGCAGGCATTCCTCGCGGGTGCGGCCATAAACGATCAGCTTGCCGATCAGCGAGTCATAGTAGGGCGGGATGGTGTAGCCGCCATAGACCGCCGAATCGACGCGCACGCCGACGCCGCCCGCCGGGTGGTAGAAGCTGATCTTGCCGGGCGACGGCGTGAAGGTCTGCGGGTCCTCGGCGTTGATGCGCACCTCGATGGCGTGGCCGGTGAACGTCACGTCCTTCTGGGCGAGGCTGAGGGTCTCGCCCGAGGCGACGCGGATCTGCTCGTAGACGAGATCGACGCCGGTGATGCGCTCGGTGACCGGGTGCTCCACCTGCAGGCGGGTGTTCATCTCGATGAAGTAGAACTCGCCGTCCTCGTAGAGGAACTCGATGGTGCCGGCGCCCGAATACTGCAGCTTGCGCATGGCGGCGGCGCAGATCTCGCCGATCTCCGAACGCTGGTCGGGCGAGACCGTCGGCGCCGAAGCCTCTTCCCAGACCTTCTGGTGGCGGCGCTGCAAGGAGCAGTCGCGGGTGCCCAGGTGGACAGCATTGCCCTTGCCGTCGCCCATCACCTGGATCTCGATGTGGCGCGGCCTCTGCAGGTACTTTTCGATATAGACGGAATCGTTGCCGAAGGCGGCCTTCGCCTCGGTGCGGGCCGTCGAGATCGCGATGGCCATTTCCTCGTCGTTGCGCGCCACCTTCATGCCGCGCCCGCCGCCGCCGGCCGTCGCCTTGACGATCACCGGATAGCCGATCGCGTTGGCGAGCTTGATTGCCTCCTCGGGGGTCTTCATTTCGCCGTCGGAACCGGGAACTACCGGAATGCCGAGTTCGACCGCCGTCTTCTTGGCGGTGATCTTGTCGCCCATGATCTCGATATGGTGCGAGGAAGGGCCAATGAAGGTGATCTTGTGCTCGGTGAGGATGCGGGCGAAGCGCGCGTTCTCCGAGAGGAATCCGTAGCCCGGGTGCACCGCGTCGGCGCCGGTGATCTCGCAGGCGGCCAGGATCGAGGGGATATTGAGGTAGCTGTCCTTGGCCGGCGGTGGTCCGATGCACACGCTCTCGTCCGCGAGGCGGACGTGCATGGCATTGGAATCGGCGGTCGAGTGGACGGCGACCGTCGCGATGCCGAGCTCCTTGCAGGCCCTGAGGATGCGGAGCGCGATCTCGCCGCGATTGGCGATGAGGACCTTCTGGAACATCTGGTCGCCCTACTCGATGACGACGAGCGGTTGGCCGTATTCGACCGGCGAGGCGTCGTCGACCAGGACGCGCGCAACGGTCCCCGAGCGATGCGCCGGAATCTGGTTCATGGTCTTCATCGCCTCGATGATCAGCACAGTCTGGCCCTCGGAGACGCGGGTGCCGACCGGTGCGAAAGCCGCCTTGCCGGGCTCGGGCGACAGATAGGCGGTACCGACCATCGGAGACGTGAGGGTGCCCGGGTTGGATGACAAGTCATCGACCGCACTCGCCGCAGCTGCAGCTGCGACGGAACTGGTCGACGCAGGTGCAGGGGGCGTTGCCGCGGCGGCGGCGGCCGGGGCGGGCGCATAGGCCGGCATGGCAACCTGTTGCACTGCCTGGGTGGCGTAGGTACGCGTGACGCGGACGCGCAGGTCCTCCCGCTCGATCTCGATCTCTGCGAGATTCTGCTCGTTGAGCAGCCTGGCAATGGCCTCGATCAGGTCCTGGTCGGAGTGCTGAGACGCCTTGGTCATTGTGTGCCTCTTATAGTTTTTCGGCCAGCGCGCTGAGCGCCAGCTTATACCCGGTGGCGCCAAGGCCGCAAATCACGCCCATCGCCACCGGCGATACGTAGGAGTGATGGCGAAAGGGCTCGCGGGTATAGATGTTCGACAGATGAACTTCGATCACCGGCAGCGCAACCGCCCGAAAGGCGTCGTGAATGGCAATCGAGGTGTGCGAATAGGCGCCGGGGTTGATGACGATGGCGTCGTAGGTCCCCAGCGCCTGCTGGATCCAGGTGACGAGTTCGCCCTCGACGTTGGATTGCCGGCAGGTGACCTCGAGCCCGAGCGCCTTGCCCTCGACGACGGCCATGTTCTCAATGTCGGCAAGCGTCTGCGACCCGTAGGTCTGCGGCTCGCGTGTGCCGAGCATGTTGAGGTTCGGGCCGTTGAGGACGAGAACGCGGTGAGCCATGGTTTGTGCCTTGTGCACCGGCCCCCCAGTGGGCGCAAGCACGGCGCGGAGTAATGCACGAAAAAGGGCGGAAGTTGGGCTTCCGACGGTCGTGCGCGGCAAATCGCTGTGCTGGAGCGACTTGAGGGCGGCGTCTCAGGTTGCGGGGCAGCTGGTGGAGCCGCAGGCGCGCATATTCCTGATCCTCAGGCGCAGTTGATCGATACCGATGGCGCCCGGAATCACCTCGTCGCCAATGATGAAGGTGGGAGTGCCGGAGATGTCGAGCCGCTGAGCGATGCGGTAAGTCATCTCGATCTGTTCGGCGACCTCGGGGGTGTTCATGCCCATCTCGAGGGTGATCGGATTGAGGCCAAGGTCGGCAGCGGCCTTGAGCGCAGCCGCCTTGTCGATCTGGCCGCGACTGGTGAACAAGGCCTGATGGAACGTCCAGTAGTCGACATCGGCGTCGGCCACCTGAACCGCCACGCGTGCGGCATCCACCGAGTTCTGGCTCAGGATGGGAAACTCCTTGAGCACCACCTTGAGGTTGGGATCCTCGTCGAGCAGCGCCGCGATGTCCGGAAGGGCCTGCCGACAATAGCCGCAGTTGTAGTCGAACATCTCGATCAGGGTGACGTCGCCATCGGGGTTGCCGAGCACGATCTGCCTGGGATCCTCGTAGATGGCGGGCCGAAGTTCGGCCAGTGCCGCGCTGGTCTCGGCCTTCTTGGCGGCCGTCAATTCCGCCTCGAGGGCGATCGATACCCGCTGCAGGATGCGCGGGTTTCCGAGCAGGTAGTCCTCGATCATCGGGTTGAGCCTTGCGGCATCGAGTGCGGCCTCGGACTGCGGTGCCCGCTCGGCCTTCTGCTTGTCCAGCAGTTCGGCGACGATCCGCTCGACGGCCGTCTGGTCGAGGCCGGTCGACGGGGCAGGGGTCGCGGCAACGACTTCGGCGGCAATGGCGCGGACCTTGGCCTCGTCGGGGCGCAGGACGGTTGCGGCAAGCCCTCCTCCGACCAGACCGACAAGCAAGGCGAGGAGCAGTGTGAGACGCGACATGTTCGTTCCAGGGAGCATTTCTGGCCTGAGTACCGATGTTGGGCCGAAAAGGCGAGACATTGCTTGCGGCAAGAGGCGTCCCGGCTTCAATTCTAGTTGAGACGCCCCGAACGATCGTCTAGCCAAGTGGCATGATCGACGCCCCGACCAAACTCACCGGCCTTCGCCCCTTCTATGTGATGGAGATCACCAAGCATTCCAAGCGGCTTGAAGCCGCAGGCCGCTCGGTGCTGCACATGGAATCCGGCGAACCCGGAGCCCCGCCCGCGCCCGCGGTGCGCGCGGCGGTGGCCGCCGCTCTTGACCTGCCCCAGCACTACACACCGTCGGCCGGGACACTCGAGCTCCGGCTGGGGCTCGTCGACTACTACCGGACGCAGCACGGGGTTGCGGCCGACCCGGAGGCGATGATCGTCACCATGGGGTCGTCGGCCGCTTTCATCCTCGCGTTCCTCGGTGCCTTCGGCAGGGGGGCACGGATCGCCGTGACGCGACCGGGCTACCCCGCCTATCTCAACACACTCGACGGGCTCGGGATGGAGGCGGTCGAGATCCCGGTGACGGCCGGGGCCGGCTGGCGGCTGACCGCAGCCGACGTCGAGACCGCCTATCGCCGGCAGGAGTTCGAGGGGCTGCTGTTCGCTTCGCCGGCCAATCCGACCGGAGCGGCGGTGACCCGCGAGGCGCTGGCGGAAATCGTCGAGGTGTGCCGGCGGCTCGGGGTGCGCTTCATTTCGGACGAAATCTATCATGGGCTGGACTATCGCGGTCCGTCGGCCTCGGCGCTGGAGTTCACCCGCGACGCCATCATCATCAACAGCTTTTCCAAGTACTATTGCATGACCGGCTGGCGCGTCGGCTGGATGGTGCTGCCGGCGGACCTGATGGACCGCACGATGATGCTGCAGCAGAACCTGTTCATTTCGGCACCGACGCTCAGTCAGGTGGCGGCTCGGGTCGCGCTCGGCGAGCGGGACTACTCCGAGGCGCAGAAGGCGCTCTATGCGAGCAATCGACAGTTGCTGGCCGATGGGCTGGCTCGCTTCGACCTCAGGGCAGCAAGCGAAGGGGATGGCGCATTCTACGCCTATGTCGACTTTTCCCGCTACACCAACGACTCGCTGAGCTTTTGCAGGACGCTGCTCGACGAAGTCGGCGTTGCGGCAACGCCGGGGATCGATTTCGACCGGGTGAACGGAAACCGCTTCGTGCGGTTCTCCTACGCCGGCACGCGGGCGACGATCGAGGAGTCGCTGAACCGCATCGGGGACTTTCTGAGTCGGAGATGATGGCCGCGATCCCGACATTGCGGACGGAACGGCTGGTGCTTCGCCCGCCTGTCATTGCCGATTTCTCCGCCTATGCCGAACTGATGGCGTCGTCGCGGTCATCAGGCATGGGCGGACCGTTCGATACGCGCGGTGCCTGGGGCCTGTTCTGCCACGACGTGGCGCTATGGGCACTCTGCGGCCATGGCGCCCTGATGGTCGACCTGGCCGACGGCGGCCATTGTGTCGGACAGGTGGGGATCAACGATGGTCCGCTGTTCCCGGAAAAGGAACTGGGCTGGCTGCTCTACGAGGGGTACGAGGGGCATGGGTTCGCCAGCGAAGCCGCCGCAGCGCTCAGGGACTGGGCATTCGACACACGCGGGCTCGAAACGCTGGTGAGCTACATCGATGTGGCGAATACCGGCTCGATCCGGGTGGCGGAGCGGCTCGGCGGGCTGCTTGATCCGGACGCGGCGGGGCAGGACCCCGAAGACCTGGTCTATCGCTACCGGCGCCGCACCTGACACACCGCTGGCGCAAACGAGAACGGCGACCCGAGGGTCGCCGTTGGCGTGATGGGGGTGTTGGCGGCGCCTAGCCGAGCCCGAGGCGGCGCTGCCACCAGCCGCCCTTCTTGGGCTTGGCCTCTTCAGCCGGCGCAGGTTCGGCCGTGGGCGCCGTCGAACTGACGACGATCTCCCCCTCAGGGATGGCCTTCTTGCGGCGGCGGCTGGGCGGCGTTCCGGCGGCCGGCTCCTCGACCGGTTCCGGCGCAGGGGTAGGCTCGGCAACGGGAGCCGCCACCGTCGCGGTCTCGGCCGCAGCAGCAATCACCTCGACCTCGCTCGGGGGAGCCGCCTTCTTGCGCGACCGGGTCTTCGGCTTCGGACGAGCTTCGGGCTCGGGTTCCGACGCCGGGGCGGCCGCTGCCACATCGGACTCGACCGGAGCCGTTTCGGGCTCCGCGGCGACCACATCGACGACAGGCTCAGCGGTGAGTTCCGGCTTCTTGCGGCGTCCGCGCTTGGGCTTCTCGGCCGCAGGCGCCGCCGTCACGTCGGGAGTTGCATCGGCAACGATAGCGTCCTGGGTTGGCGCGGCTGCCGCAACACGTTCGTCGACGACGGCGCCCGCCTCTTGTCCGTCCGCAGGCTCCTCGGCCGCGGCGGGAGCGGCGGAATCGGCTCCCACCTCGTCACCGCGCCGATTGCGACGACCACCCCGGCGACCGCGGCGGCGGCGGCGGCGCGGCTCGTCGCCGTCCTCGCGTCCGGCGTCGTCGGCCGCAGCGGCCTCCGAGTCCTCGCTGTCCCCGCTGTCGGCTTCTGCAGCGTCAGCTGCCACCGGTGCCTGAACCGGGCGTTCCTCGCGCTCGGCCCCGGCGCCACGGCGGCGGCGACGGCGACGGCGACCGCCGCGTTCGCCACTGTCTTCGGTCGCGGCGCGGCGTTCCGGCGGAGAAGCCGCTTCGTCGTCGTCCTCTTCTTCCTCGACGGAGACATCCGCATCGTCATCGGTCTCGGCCAGAGCGGCGGTATCGACGCGCACGTGCGCACCGGCCGTCTGTTCGCGATCAAGAACGCGGGCCTCGCCGCGCTCGATGGCGAAATGGGCCGGGCCGACGTGATCATCGGCAACTACCGTAATCGAGAGCCCGTACTTGGCCTCGAGCATGTTGAGCGTGCCGCGCTTGGTGTTGAGGATGTACAGCGCCACGTCGGTCGGAACCCTGAGGTTGATCGACTGGCCGGGCTTCTTCATCACATGGTCTTCGACGCTGCGCATGACCATCAGCGCCAGGCTCTCGACGGAACGGACGAGGCCGGTTCCCTGGCACGTCGGGCACTTGTGGGTCGAGCTTTCGACCACTCCAAAGCGGATGCGCTGGCGGCTCATCTCCAGCAGGCCGAAATGGCTGATGCGGCCGACCTGGATTCGGGCACGGTCGTTCTTCAGCGCTTCCTTGAGCTTGCGCTCGACGGCCCGGTTGGAGCGGTTCTCGACCATGTCGATGAAATCGATCACGATCAGCCCGGCCAGGTCGCGCAGGCGCAACTGGCGGGCGACTTCCTCGGCGGCTTCGAGGTTGGTCTGGAGCGCCGTGTCCTCGATGTTGTGTTCTTTGGTGGCGCGGCCCGAGTTCACGTCGATCGAGACCAGCGCCTCGGTCGGGTTGATGACGATGTAGCCGCCGGAGGGCAGGGTGACCTGCGGGGAGAACATCTGGTCGAGCTGGTTCTCGACGCCGAATTTCGAGAAGATCGGCTGATCGTCCTTGTAGCCCTGCACGTTCTTGGCGTGGCTCGGCATGATCATCCGCATGAAGTCCTTGGCTTCACGCAGGGCGTCGTCGCCGGCGACAAACAGCTCGTCGATTTCCTTGGAGTAGAGGTCGCGGATGGTGCGCTTGATCAGCGAGCCTTCCTCGTAGACGAGGCACGGCGCCGTGGACTGCAGCGTCAGCGTGCGGACGTTCTCCCACAGCCGCTGCAGGTACTCGAAGTCGCGCTTGACCTCGGCCTTGGTGCGCGAAGCGCCGGCAGTCCTGAGGATGATGCCCTGGCCGGCAGGCACGTCGAGATCTCCGACGATGTCCTTGAGCCGCTTGCGGTCGGCTGCATTGGTAATCTTCCGGGAGATGCCGCCGCCGCGGGCGGTGTTCGGCATCAGCACCGAGTAGCGGCCAGCCAGCGACAGGTAGGTGGTGAGTGCCGCACCCTTGTTGCCGCGCTCTTCCTTGACGACCTGCACCAGCATGACCTGCCGGCGCTTGATCACTTCCTGGATCTTGTACTGGTGGCGCCGCTGCTGGCGCGGCCGCCGCTCCTGGATGTCTTCCAGGGCATCGCCGCCGCCGACGCTCTCGACCGGCTCGTTGCTGGTCGGGGCCTGCTCGATGTGACTGCCATCGTCGCCGTCATCGGCGTCCGCTGCGTCGCTCTCGAGTTCGGCAGGAGCCGCAGCGGCACTCTCGTGCTCGTGCTCTTCCTCGTCGCGCGCCTCGTCGCGCAACAGCGCTTCGCGGTCCGCGACCGGGATCTGATAGTAGTCGGGGTGGATTTCGCTGAACGCGAGGAAGCCGTGACGGTTGCCGCCATACTCGATGAAGGCCGCCTGGAGCGAGGGTTCGACCCGCGTCACCTTGGCGAGGTAGATGTTGCCCCTCAGTTGCCGCCTGCTGGCGGATTCGAAATCGAATTCCTCGAGCCGGTTACCGTTGGTGACGACGATCCGTGTCTCTTCCGGGTGGATGGCATCCACCAGCATTCTTTTTGTAGCCATGCAAAGGTACTCCGCGCCGTCGCGCGCCGACACCGATCGACCGGCGGACCGGTCCTCCTGGCGTGGCGCCGTGCGAGGCGAGTGGTTCTAGTGAAATGGCGCGCAGGGCGCCGATGCAAACAGCGGCGCGCGCGCCGCTGCGGTGATGGAGAGCGATGGCCAGGGGACGTGGAACGACAAAAGCGCAACCGCTATTCGGGATCGCGTCACTGATTGTCCGTCCGGTCGCCATCAGACCTCTTCCTCGAGAACAGGCCGGCCGAAACCGCCTGTCCTTCGGTCCCGAGGGACCGAGATTCCTAGTGCGAGGCGCCAAATGTGCCGCATCTGCCGACCGGAATGACCGGTCCGCCGCTGCCGACCGCCAGGCCAGGGCGCTTCTCGCGCCGCTCCGGCATATGGTGGCGGCAGCAGGCCGCCTCAAGTAGGCTTTAGGGGTGTTGCCGCAAATTGGCAACAGGAAACTCAAAACCCGTTGAGATGCTGCGGTTTGGATTGCGAGCGCGTCTTGCCGAAGCATCCGGGCCTCCGTTACGCCGCAGAATCGCCCGAGTGCTCTGGTGAGCAGACGGTGTGTGTGGGAGCGGTGCGACATTGCTGAAAACTGCTGACTCCGGTGGTCGTCCGAGCGGTGCGCTCGGGTGCTGGCCCGTCATCGCGGTGCTGCTGGTGCTGTGGTGCGCGCCAACGACTGCGCTGGCCCAACTGAGTTCGGTCGAGGACTATCCGGACGTGGTGGACGCGCGGGTGACGACCACGCCGGAACGGGCTCGGCTGATCATCGACCTCGACGGGCCGACCCAGTTCGCGATCGTCTCACTCGACCAGCCGGACCGCATCGCCGTCGACGTCAAGGCGTTCGACCTCAAGATCCTGGCGCCGGCGGATGTTGCCGGCAAGGGCATTGTCTCGAGGTTCGCCATCGAGTTGGCGGAGAAGGGCCGGGCGCGCACGACGCTGGAGCTGTCGCAGCCGGCACAGGTGCAGCAGGCCTACTTCCTCGAGAAGGTCGCCGACCAGCCGGCCCGACTTGTCGTCGACCTCATCGCCGACACGCCCGAGCGTTTCGCAGAGCGTGTCGCGGCAGACCTTGCCGCGTCGCTCGCCAACCAGGACCTGGCGCCGCTGGCCTCCACCGATCCCGGCACGCACGGGCCGACGCTGGAGACGCGGCCCCTGGTGGTCATCGACCCCGGGCACGGCGGCGTCGACAATGGCGCGACCGCGCCCAATGGCGTGCACGAGAAGGACATCACGCTGCGCTTTGCGACCCAGCTGCAGCAGGTGCTGATGGCCACAAACCGTTTCGATGTGGCGCTGACGCGCGAGGAGGATACGTACCTGACGCTGAACGAGCGGGTCGACCTGGCTCGCGAGAACAAGGCGGACCTGTTTGTCTCGCTGCATGCCGACACTTTCCAGCAACCGGAAATCCGTGGAGCGAGCGTCTATACTCGCGACGAGAACGCAACCGACGTGCTCGACAAGGTGCTGGCGGACGGTGAGAACCGCTACGACATCATCGCCGGCTTTGCGGTGCCGCAGGCAACGCCGGTGGTGATGGACATTCTCGTCGACCTGATGCGACGCGAGATGCGCAAGAGTTCGTTCCTTGCGGCGCAGGCCATCGTCCACCAGCTCGAGCCGAGCGTGACGCTGCGGCGCTTTCCGGTGCGCCAGGCCGACTTCTTCGTGCTGCAGGCACCCGATGTGCCCTCAGTGCTGGTGGAACTCGGGTTCCTGTCCAATGCCGCCGATATCGCCAACCTGCAAAAGAGCGACTGGCGCGACCGCACCGTCGATGCCCTGGCGCGCGGTATCGCGGAGTATTTCGATGGCCTCGGAACTGTGGCTGCAGCACAGTGACGGATACCCCAACACCATCGTTGGCCGACCCTGGGCCTCAGCTGTCCACAATTTTGCCCTTGTCTGCTATGATTCCGCTTGCCTTGGGTGAACGTCCCTCAGGGACCGCAACGCACCAACAGGGATACTCCTACTGATGCTCAGACTTTTCGGCTGGCTTTTCGGGTTCGGCGTTTTCTGCATGCTCGGGGCCGGCGCGGTTGCCGCCGTGTATCTGAGCCAGGTGACGGCCAGCCTTCCCGACTACACGGTGCTCAAGGACTACCAGCCGCCGGTGACGACGCGCGTCCATGCTGCGGACGGCACCCTGCTGGCCGAGTATGCCCGGGAGCGTCGCCTGTTCCAGCCCATCGAGACCATCCCGCCGCTGGTGATCAACGCCTTCCTCTCGGCGGAGGACAAGGACTTCTACAAGCATGGCGGCATCGCCATCGACGGCATCATCCGCGCGCTGCGCGACAACGTGATGTCTCGCCTCGAGGGCGATGGCGCCATCCAGGGTGGCGGCTCCACCATTACCCAGCAGGTGGCCAAGAACTTCCTGCTGACCTCGGAGCAGACCTGGGATCGAAAGATCCAGGAGGCGATCCTCGCCATGCGGATCGAGTCGACCTTCTCCAAGGACAAGATCCTCGAGCTGTATCTCAACGAAATCTTCCTCGGCCTCAACTCCTATGGCGTCTCGGCAGCGGCGCTGAACTACTTCGACAAGGCGCTCTACGAGTTGACCACCGGGGAGGCGGCCTATCTGGCGGCCCTGCCGAAGGGGCCGAACAACTACCACCCGTTCCGCCGTCCCAAGCAGGCCATCGAACGGCGAAACTGGGTTCTCGACCGGATGGTCGAGAATGGCTACCTGACGGAGGCCGAGGCGAGCCAGATCAAGCAGGAACCGCTCAACGTCACGCCGCGCACTTCGGGCAGCCAGGTCTACTCGGCGGAATACTTCACCGAGGAGGTCCGCCGCCAACTGGGCAAACTCTATGGCGAGGCGGAGCTATACGGCGGCGGGCTCAGCGTGCGGACGACGCTCGATCCCAAGCTGCAGTCCCATGCGCGCCGCGCCCTGATGGACGGACTGATCGAGTATGACCACAATTACGGCTTCCGCGGACCGGTAGCGACTGTCGACATCTCGGCGGACTGGGGCGAGGCGGTCAATGCGGTCAAGCCGCTGAGCGACGTGCCGGAATGGACCCTCGCGGTGGTGCTGACGATGGACGCCAACGAGGGGACCATCGGGCTCCGTCCCACGACCGATATCGAGGGCAAGGTCGCGAAGGACAGGGTCACAGGAACGCTCTCCGGGCCCGACGTCAAATGGGTCTCCAAGAAGCTCGGGACGGTGCTGAAGCCGGGCGACGTCGTCTATGTCTCCCAGGTAAAGGACAAGGCCGGACACTACACGCTGGAGCAGGTACCCGAGATCGAGGGGGCGCTGGTTGCAATGGACCCGCGCACCGGCCGCGTGCTGGCCCTGGTGGGCGGTTTTTCCTTTGCCGATTCCGAGTTCAACCGCGCGACCCAGGCGCTGCGGCAACCGGGATCCTCGTTCAAGCCGATCGTCTATTCGGCCGCGCTCGACAACGGCTACACGCCGGCCTCGGTGGTGCTCGACGCGCCGATCGAGGTGGTCAACGCCGACGGCTCGGTGTGGCGGCCCGAGAACTACGCCCAGTCGTTCTATGGCCCGCAGACCCTGAGGGTGGGGATCGAGAAGAGCCGGAACGTGATGACGGTCCGCCTCGCCAAGGACCTCGGGATGCCGCTGATCTCGGACTATGCCAAGGTGTTCGGCATCTACGACAATCTCAATCCGGTGCTGGCAATGGCGCTCGGAGCGGGTGAAACCACCGACATGCGCATGACTGCCGCCTATGCCACGATCGCCAATGGCGGTCGCAAGATCGTGCCCACCCTCATCGACCGGATTCAGGACCGGTATGGCAAGACCATCTATCGTCACGACGAGCGGGTTTGCGATGGCTGCGTGGCCGATGGCTGGAGCCGACAGGGCGAGCCGCTGATCATCGACAATCGCGAGCAGGTGCTCGACCCGATGACCGCCTACCAGATCACCTCGATGATGGAGGGCGTGGTGCAGAGGGGTACCGGCACCTTCGCGCGAAAGCTCAGTCGTCCGGTGGCCGGCAAGACCGGGACCTCCAATGACTACAAGGATGCCTGGTTCATCGGCTTCACCCCGGAACTGGCGGTGGGCGTCTATGTCGGCTTCGACACGCCCAAGAACATGGGCAAGCAGGCGACCGGCGGCGAGATGGCCGTGCCGATCTTCACCGCCTTCATGGACAATGCGCTGAAGGGCAAGCCACCGACCCCCTTCAACATGCCCAATGGCATGGCCCAGGTCTGGATCGATCCCGCGACAGGGGTGAAGGCCAATGGCGGCGAGGCGGCCATATACGAGGCGTTCAAGCCGGGGACCGGTCCGAACCTCATCACCTCGGTGATCGGCGTCGACTCCAACGCGTTCATGAACATCGAGGCCGGGCAGGACCCGAGCGACGACCTCAGCCAGGGTCGTGGCGGCCTGTTCTAGCGGTGATGGTCAGCTACCCCGACGCCCGTCTGGGGCGGCGGGCCGAGCCGCAGGTTCTGGACGAGGGCCTGCGCGCCATTGGCGCGCGGCTGCTGGATGCGGCGCGGGCCGCCAACGCCTACGGTCTCGCGGCCGTGCACATCGGGGTTGTCGCACCGGTTGCCGTGATCAGCGTCGACCTCGATCCGCAGAAGCGGGACTACCGAGTACTCTACAATCCGCAGGTTGTCGGGCTCGGGGCGCACGTGGCCGCAGGTCCCGAAGGGTCGGTCGCGATGCCGGGAGTGGAAGTCGAGATCATGCGGGCGATCGAGGTCGAAGTAGCCTTCGACGAAGCCGAAGGCGAGCGCCACACGCTTGAGCTCTCCGGCCTGCCAGCACGGATCGCGCAGCACGAAATCGACCAGGTGAACGGCGTGTTCTTCCTCGAGCGCCTGTCGCGGCTGAGGCGCGACATGGTGCTCAAGAAGTGGCGGAAGCGGGCGGCCGAAGCCTGAGCAACGCCGCCCGCCGCAAGGTCATTTCTTGATGTGGAGCTTCTTCCACTCTTCGTATTCGGGCTCTGCATCCTTGTGCAGCGGATAGTAGCGACGCAGGTCGGCGCCCTGCATCAGCTTCTGGCGCGAGAAGACTTCCCACTCGGCATGCTTCTGCGAGTCCTCGATCACTGCCTCGGCCATCGAGGGTGGCAGCACGATGACGCCGTCGTCGTCGGCCATGATGATGTCGCCGGGCATGACGGTTACGCCCCCGCAGGAGATGGGGACGTTCACGGCCGACGGGAAGATGCTGACCTGCACGTGGTAGTTCGGCGTCCAGCCGCGCAACCACAGCGCCAGGTCGAGCTTTTCGACATTGGGGCGGTCCCGCATGACTCCGTCGATGATGATGCCGGCGCCGCCTCGACCCTTGAAGTAGGTCGACATCATATCGCCGAACACGCCCGAGCTCATGTCGCCGCGCGCATCGACGACGACCACGTCACCTTCCTCGACCTGGTACAACACATGGCGATGCAGCTGGGTCTCGGGATCGGAGTACTCGCCCTCGCTGAACAGATCCGGACGCTGGGGCAGGAACTGCAGCGTCAGGGCAGGGCCGACGATGGACTTTCCGGGGCGCTGCGTCACCGGGCCCAGCATATGGGGGTTGCGGAACCCCGAATGGCCCAGCGTGCCGGCGACGGTGGCGGTGCCAATACCCTTGAGCGCATCGATGACATGCTTGGGCGGGCGATTGATCTTGGGGATCTCGGGAATGGTGGGCATTTCGTTTCTCCGGTTTGTTTTCGAGCGGCTACCAGTTGGTGACCGAACCGTCACGCCGTCTCAAGTGGGGTGCTTCCCAGAACTTGAAGCCATCGGCAGAGAGTTGGGCTTCGTCGACCTCGATCCCGAGGCCGGGGGCGTCCGGCACCCGATACACGGCGCCGTCCAGTTTCGGCATGACCGGGAACAGGTCGGCAGTCGGCGTTCCGGCATAGAGGTCGGTGGCGTTGGCCCGCACTTCGAGCGCAAAGAAATTCGGGGTCGCGGCGGACAGGTGGATGGTGGCGGCGGTGCAGATCGGCCCGAGCGGGTTGTGCGGCATCAGGTCGACATAGTGTGCTTCGCTCCAGCCTGCGACCTTCATCGCCTCGGTGAAGCCGCCGACATTGCACAGGTCGAGCCGATTGTACTGGTGGATCCCGCGTTCAATGAACGGCAGGAATTGCCACTTGGACGCGAACTCCTCGCCGATGGCGAAGGGCACGTCGGTCATCGTTCGCAAGGACTCATAGGCTTCCGGCGTCTCGTCGCGGATCGGCTCTTCGAGGAAGTCGAGCGTGCCCGAGGGCATCTTCTGGCAGAAACTCGCGGTCTCGGCCACCGACAGGCGATGATGATAGTCGATGCCGAGCACGACATCGTCGCCCAGCGCCTCGCGGGCCTTCACGAGGAACTTCGCGGTCCTGCCGATCGACTCGCGAGGCTCGAAGATGCCGGTTGCATCGTTCCAGGCCGCCGGAAAGAAGCGGATGCAGTTCCAGCCGCGTGCGATGAGCTTCTGGGCGCTCTCGAGGGTCTCGGCGCCGTCTTCGGAAATCGAGCCGGTGGAGGCGAAAGTCGGGATGAACTCACGGTGCTTGCCCCCGAGCAGTTCATAGACCGGCACGCCCAGGGCCTTGCCCTTGATGTCGTGCAGCGCGATGTCGAGGGCCGACTGCGCCGCCAGCAGCACCCGACCACCCTCGAAGTACTGCGAGCGATACAGCTCCTGCCAGATGCGGCCGATCTCGAAGGGGTTCCTGCCGACCAGGAACTGCGCGAAGTGCTCGATCGCGCCGACGACCGCCTTCTCCCTGCCGGAGAGTCCGCTTTCACCCCAGCCGAAAACGCCCTGGTCGGTTTCGACCTTGACGATCAACTGATTGCGGTGCCCGACCCAGACCGGATAGGGCTTGATGGCGGTGATCTTCATGGTCAGCTCCGTTACCAGCTGGTCATCGAGCCGTCTTCGAGGCGGGCGACCGGCAAATAGGCCTGCTTGTAGGGGTGTTTCGCCGCGAGGGCCTCATCGATATCGACACCATGGCCCGGCTGCTCGCCCGGCTGCAGGTAGCCGCGGTCATAGCTCCAGGCGCACCTGAACACATCGTGCATCGGTTCGGTGTAGCCGGAGAACTCCTGGATGCCGAAATTGGGAATGGCAACGTCGACATGGATGTTGCAGCCCATGGCGATCGGCGAGACGTCCTGCGGACCATGGCAGGCGGAGCGCACATGGTAGATCGCGGCAAGGCCGAAGATCTTCATGAGGCCGGTGACGCCCCCGGCATGCACCGAGGTGACGCGGGCATAGTCGATGAGTTGCTCGGTGATCAGCGTGTGAGTGTCGTAGATGGAGTTGAAGACCTCGCCGACGGCCAGCGGTTGCGTTGTGTGCTGCCGGATGATGCGGAAACCCTCCTGAAGCTCGGCCGGAATGGCGTCTTCCAGCCAGAACAGGCGGTAGGGCTCGAGGTCCTTGCCGAGGCGAGCCGCCTCGATCGGGGTCAGCCGGTGATGCACGTCATGCAGCAGGTGTACGTCCCAGCCGACCGCATCGCGCACCTTCTCGAACAGCCGCGGTACCAGCGGCAGGTACCTGTGCGTGGCCCAGACCTCCTCATGCGGGACGATGCGCCGCGTCGCGCGGGCGTCCTCGTCGGTCGACGGGCCGGTGCCGTAGATGGGCGGCAGGCCGGGGATCGCGACCTGCGCCCGGATGGCGTCGAGGCCCTGTTCGCGCAGCGCTGCCACGCCCTCGATGACCTCCGAGATCTCCATCCCGCCGACGTGCTTGTAGACCATCACCTTGTCGCGGCTGCGTCCGCCGAGCAACTGGTAGAGCGGCATGTTCGCCGCCTTGGCCTTGATATCCCACAGCGCCATGTCGATGGCTCCGATCGCCGCCATGGTGATCGGGCCGCGGCGCCAGTAGGCGCCTTTGTACAGATATTGCCAGATGTCCTCGGTCCGCAGCGGGTCCATGCCGATGAGGCAAGGGGCCACGTGGTCCTCGAGGTAGGAGGCAACCGCCAGTTCGCGTCCGTTCACGGTGCCGTCTCCGACCCCGTACAGACCCTCGTCGGTGATCACCTTGACGGTGACGAAGTTCCGCCCAGGCGAGCAGACGATAACCTTGATGTCCTTGATCTTCATGATGCCCTCAGCTCCAGGTGCGGTCCCAGGAGTGATCGTCGTCCCATTGATCGGTGGGTTGCCAGATGCCGGTGGCGCCCGGCTGCAGGTGTTGCATCAGCACTTCGTCATTGAGGTCATCGATGCCGAGGCCGGGCTTGTCGGTGAGGGTGATGAAGCCGTCCTTGACGATCGGCCCGGGCAGCCCGATCTGGATGTCGTCCCACCAGTCGACTTCGACCGAGTGGTATTCGAGCGCCAGGAAGTTCTCCGTGGCGGTGGCGACATGGGCCGCCGCAATAGCCGCAATCGGACTTTCGGCCATGTGGATGGCCATGGCGACGCCATGGTCCTGGGCGGCGTCGCCGATCTTCTTGGTCTCGAGTATGCCGCCGGTGGTCAACAGGTCCGGGTGGATCACCGAGATGCTGGACTTCAGGAGCGGCTCGAAGCCCTCCTTGAGGTAGATGTCCTCGCCGGTGCAGATCGGCACCGATGTCGACTGCTGCAACTGCCGGTACTGTTCGGCGTATTGCCAGGGGATCACGTCCTCGAGCCAGGCGGGTGTGTACTTCTCGATCCGGCGCGCCAGGCGGATGCCGTCCTGCAGCGAGATATGGCCGACATGGTCTATGGCCAGCGGAACCTCCGGGCCGATCACCTCGCGCACCTCGGCGATATACTGCTCGAGCAGATCGAGGCCCTTGTCGCTGAAGTGCAGGCCGGTGAACGGATGCATGACGTTCTGCGCATCGTAGATGGCATTGCGTTGCCGGCGTTCGTCCAGCGTCCTGGGCAGCATGCTGCCGGCATGATGGCGGAAGGGCTCGAGCGCGCCGGCGGGCGCGACGACCGCGCCGGGAATGTGAGCGATCTGCATCAGGCCCAGATCCATCTTGAGAAAGGTGAAGCCGAGCTCCATCCGTTCCTTCAGGCGCTTGCCAGTCTCAAGGCCGGAGGGCTTTTCGGCGTCGGTATCGGCATAGCACCGGACCCGGTCGCGGAACCTGCCGCCCAGCATCTGGTAGATCGGTACGCCATAGGCCTTGCCGGCGAGATCCCACAGGGCGATCTCGACGGCCGACACGCCGCCGCCCTGTCGGCCATGGCCGCCGAATTGCTTGATGCGCCGAAACAGCTTGTCGATATTGCAGGGGTTCTCGCCGAGCAGCCGGCTCTTCAGCATCAGTGCATAGGTAGCGCTGGCACCGTCTCGCACCTCGCCAAGGCCCACGATGCCCTGGTTGGTGTAGATCTTGAGCAGCGCGGATCGGAATGGTGCGCCGGTGATCTCGGCGACGCGCATGTCGGTAATGCGCAGGTCCGAGGGCCTGGAGTTGCTGTTGACGCGGTCGAGGGCGCCTTCCGCTGAAGTAGAGGTCATCGGCTGCTGGGTCCGGAGTGTTGTGCGATGGTCGCTGCGACGGTCGGGGCAGGTTGGCCGACTCGTTCGTTCAGTCGGCGGCCAGCGCGTTGGTGGTTTCGGCGTCGAACAGGTGGATGCGGTCCTGGTCGAATTCAACGTAGACCGTTTCGTCCGGGCGGATGACCACGTTGGGCGGCACACTGACGTTGACCACGGCGCCATCAATGAAGACCTGTACGAAGGTGATGTCGCCGGTTGGCTCCACGGTGTAGACCTTCGCAGGGATGGCGCCTGCCGCCGGAGCGTGATGCAGCCTGACGGTCGAGTGACGGGCCCCCAGCACGATCTTGCTGGTGCTGGACTTGCGCGCCTTGGCGGTGTTCTGGGCGGACAGCGGCAGCTCCCAGCCTTCAGGGCTGGTGAGCACCACGGCATCGCCGCGCGTCGTCGCGTCGACGGGAATGAGGCTCATTGCCGGGCTGCCGATGAAGCTGGCGACGAACATGTTCACTGGATGCGCAAAGACATTGGCCGGCGTGTCGTACTGCTGCAGGAAGCCGCCATTCATCACCGCCATCTTGTCGGCCATGGTGACGGCCTCGAGCTGATCGTGCGTCACGTAGATGATGGTGGCCTTGAGGTCCTGGTGGAAACGCTTGATCTCGGTGCGCATCTGCACGCGCAGCTTCGCGTCCAGATTGGACAGCGGCTCGTCCATCAGGAAGGCGCGAGGGTCGCGGACAAGAGCCCGGCCGAGTGCCACACGCTGCTGCTGGCCGCCCGAGAGTTCGCGCGGCCGGCGCTCGAGCAGGTGGGTGATGTCCAGGGTCTTGGCGGCGGCCCTTACCTTCTTGTCGATCTCATCCTTGGCCAGCTTGCGCATCTGCAGCGGGAACGCCAGGTTGTTGAAGACCGACTTGTTCGGATAGAGCGCGTAGTTCTGGAAGACCATGGCGATGTCCCGATCCTTGGGATCGAGATCGGTAACATCGCGATCGCCGATGAAGACTTCACCACTCGTCATCGGGATCAGCCCGGCAACGAGATTGAGCGTAGTGGTCTTGCCGCAGCCCGAGGGACCGACGAGCGCCACGAACTCCCCGTCCTCGACGGTCAGCGACACGCGGTTGACGGCGTAGACACTGCCGTAGGTCTTGACCACGTCCTTGAGGACAACCCGAGCCATTCATTACCTCTTTGGCTGCGATCCGCGACGGGCGCGGTACTAGTGTTTGACGGCGCCCTCGGTGAGGGCACGCACGAAATAGCGCTGCAGGACGAGGAACAGGACCACGACCGGCACGCTCATCATGAAGCTGGCTGCCATCAGCCCAGGCCAGTCCGTGGTGTTCTCCGCAAAGAACCGCTGGAGTCCGACCGGCAGGGTCATCTGCTCGTTCTTGTTGAGGAAGGTTGCTGCGTAGATGAACTCGTTCCAGGCTCCGATGAAGCTGTAGATTGCGGTGGCAATGATGCCGGGTGTCGAGAGCGGCATGACCACCAGAAGAAAGGCCTGCAGCCGCGTAGCGCCATCGATGCGAGCCGCCTGCTCGAGCTGGATCGGGATGTTGTCGTAGAAGCCCTTCAGCAGCCAGATGGCGAGCGGCAACCCGAAAGTCAGGTAGGTGAGAATGAGCGACCCGTGCGTATTCACGAGGCCCAGCCAGCGCATCAGGATGAATAGCGGCACGAGGAAGATCACTGCCGGGAACATGTTTCGCAGCAGCACGGCGAAGAACAGGAAGTTGCGGCCCGGGAACCGGAAGCGGGAGAAGGCGTAGGCCGCCGGGACCGCCACGACGACCGCAAGGATCGTGGTGGAGATGGACACAAACATGCTGTTCCAGAAGTAGTGCAGGAAATCCTGCCCGATCGTATCCCTGGGATCAAGCAGTCGGAGATAGTTGCTGAGTGTCGGCTCGGCCGGCCACCATTGCGGCGGATACATCATCGCCGCGAAGCCGGTCTTGAGCGACGTGATCAGCATCCATGCCATCGGAACGACGGTATAGACCAGCATCACTGCGAGGAAGATGCGGCCCGCCCAGCGCCAGCCGTCCGCCGGCTTGCGACGCTGGGTGCGCTTGACTTGGCCTGGCGACGCATTCGACGGCCCGCCGCCAGTCATGATCCACGGGATGATGAAGGAATTGAAGTTGGCCACCGCAAGCAGCAGGATCGTCACCGTCGATACCCCCCGCAGGTGAGGGAAGGTGACGTGCCAGAAGCGCTGCCAGGCACTTGCGCCATCGACCTGTGCGGCGCGCAGAAGCTGATCCGGTACGGTCTGCAGCCCGGCCATGAGCATGATCATGGCAAATGAGAACTCGCGCCAGATGTTGACCACGATGAGCGCGGGCAGCACGGTATTGATGTTGTCGATGAAATTGGGCGGACGCTCGGCCAGGCCGAAGCTCACCAGGGCGGCTCCGATCACGCCGAAGTCGGAGTGGTACAGCCACTTCCAGACATAGGATGCCGCAACGGCGCTGACCACCCACGGGATCAGCAGGATGGCGCGCAGGACGCCGCGGCCGATGAACTCCCTATGCAGCGCCAGTGCACAGCCCAGGCCCAGCAGGAAAGCGATGACCGTGGACGAGATCGTCCACATGACGGTGTTGCCGGTCACCTTCCAGAACACCGCGCTCGACAGGATCGCGCGGTAGTTCTCCAGGCCGATGAACTTCTTGTCGCGCAGCTGCAGCCCCGGCGGGGTCTGGAAGAACGACAGGTCGATCGTGTAGTAGACGGGATAGGCGATGACGATGAGCATCACCACAATGGCGGGGAGCACGTAGCCATAATCTGCCCGGTGGGTCCACATGGACTGGAACAGATTCCGTCGCACCGGCTCGGCCACGCTGGATGGCCTGGTCTGGCCGGTCACCGTGTTCACTATACCCGCTCCTCAACTAAGTGAGGCCGGCAGCGCACAGGCGCTGCCGGCACTTGCTTCACACGAGGGCTAGAGGCCGCCGCCCATCAGGTCCTTGACCTTCTGCGCCGCGTCCTCGGCCGCCTCATCCACGGTCATGGCACCGGTCAGGGCATTCTGCATCATGTCCGGGACGATGATGTTCATGATCTCAGGAGCCTGCGGCAGGGCCGGGAACGGAATGCCGTAGGGCAGCATCGAGGTCGTGACGTCGAGGAACTTGATGGTGTCGAGGCGCTCCTTCATCCACTTGGTCTTGAAGCCGCCGAGGTGACCGGGGTTGGAACCGGACCAGGCCAGCTTCAGGGACCACTCAGGGCTGGTCCACATGCAGATCAGCGCCTTGGCGGCCTGCTCGTCGACCTTGCCACCTTCCACATACTCAGACTTCAGGATGTGGATGTTGGAGCCGCCGAACACCACGGCACGCTTGCCGTCCGGACCGGTCGGGATCAGGCCGTAACGCATGTTCTCGACGACCTTGTCGGCAACTTCCTTGTCGGCACCCGTTGCCGCACCCGCGAGTTCGAGCATGCGGGCATACTCGGACGGATGCGAGATCACCATGGCCAGCTGGCCGGAGATGAACGGCGCCTGGTTGTCGGCCTGCGTATTGGTCAGAGCCGAAACGGGCACGGACTTGTCACGCACGTACATGTCGTAGGAGGCCTGCAGAGCGCGCTTGCTCGCATCGCTGTTCAGGCGGACTTCTTCATATGTCGGCGCAGCGTCGGCCTCGTCGAACACGCCACCGCCGAAGCCCCAAAGCTGGGGCATGAAGCGGTACGGGGTATTGCCGGCATTCTGCTTGGCGACCAGGCCGTAGCCGGAGATCCCAAGCTTGTCGTGGATCTGCTTGGAGTAGGTGACGACGTCATCCCAGGTTGCCGGCGGGCTTTCGGGGTCGAGCCCGGCCTGCTTGAAGAGGTCGGCGTTCCAGATCAGCGCCATGGTCTCGTTGTTGGTCGGGATACCGTAGGTCACGCCGTCCCAGGTCACCGCCTTCATGGCGCCGGGCCAGAAGTCGTCGGTGGAATAGCCGACGTCCTCCGGCTTCAGCGGCTCAAGGTAGCCCTTAGCGGCAAACTCGGTCCCGCCGAGGATCTGCAGGCGGATCGCCATTGGGGCGGCATTGCCAAGCAGGGCGGTGCGGAACTTGTCCAGCAACTCGTTGTAGGTGATGCCTTGCGAGTCGAGCTCGATGTTCGGGTAAGTCGCCGCGAACGCCGCGAAGAAATCACGGTAGTTCTGGCGCATGACTTCGGGGTCGCCCTCGAAGATGCCCTGGTACCAGAACGTCAGACGACCGGCGTAGTCGGTCGGTACGATCGAGTTGCAGTGCCCGACGGTATCGAACTCCTCGGTGCCGGCGATCGAGCGCACATATTCCGGCGACCATTTGCTCAGGTCGACGCTCTGGGCAAGCACTGACGATGTCATCAGCGACACCGTCATGGCAGATACGACTGCGCCGCGCGCGATCGCGCGGCCGAGCTTCAACGTTATCATGCGAATCCCTCCAGATCCTCTCACGAGCCCGGAATACGGGCTCCTGCTCTTGCGAACGTGGGGCGTTGTTGTTTCGTTAATACCCCGCTCGCCCGGTACCGTCTCAGAATGCCGATTGCGTGTCAACTTGAAAGGATCGTACACTATCCGCTAGAAGTCGCGCATGACGATGGGAGTTGGGGTGTGGCGGACACGGGGGAATTCAGGGCCAAGCCGCCACCGGGAATCGACCCAATCGGGGCCTCAAGCGAGGGGGCGTCGGTGTATGAACTCATCCGCGAGGACATCATCGAGGGCCGGCTCAAGGCCAATGAGCGCCTTATCGTCGCTGACCTGGCACTGCAGCACGGGACCTCAACCAATCCGGTGCGCGAGGCGCTGCAGTTGCTGCGGGGCGAGGGGTTTGTCGTCATCGCACCCAATCGCGGGGCGCGGGTGCGGCCGATCGACCAGGACTTCGTGCGCGACATCTACGAGATCGGCGTGCTGATCGAGCCGGCGCTGACGCGCTGGTTCGTCGGCATGGCGACGCACGAGGACATCCTCGAACTCGAACGCATTCAGGCCCTGATCGAGGCGAACGACTTCAGCGACCCGCTGCGGCACAGCGAACTCGACACGGCATTTCACACCGTCATGTATCGGCGGCACTACAACCGCCACGTCGCTGAACTGTGGTGGAAGCATCGCGAGGTTCTTCGCGCGGTCAGCCGGCGCTTCAATTTCACGCTCGCCCGCCGTGCCGCGGTGATGCGCGAGCACCGCGAACTCATCGGTCACGTCAAGGCGCAGGATGCGGACAAGGCAGCCGAGGTGATCGCTCGCCACGTCGAGGGCTCGGGACGGCACATCCTGGAGCAGATGCGGGCACTCAATGCCGCTCACGCAGCAGGTTAGCACCAACCCGATCGCCTGACCGGTCGGGGCAGCAACAGTCCAGAGGCAAGGAAGCAAGATGAAAATCACCGGAGTGAGGCCATGGCTCGTGAGGGCCAGCAGTTCGTACTGGGGAGAATACCTGTTCGTTGAGGTCACGACCGACGAGGGCGTTTCCGGATGGGGTGAGATCACCTCGACCACCAGGATCGCCAACCGTGCGCTCTGTTCGGCCCTCAGGCAGATCAGCGGCATGATCGCGGGCGAGGATGCCAGCCAGATCGAGCGGCTGTGGCACAAGCTGTTCCGCAGCTTCACCTACATGGGCAGCCGGGGCGCGGCCTGCGAGTGCGTGAGTGCCATCGATATCGCGCTCTGGGATATCCGCGGCAAGGTGCTGGGCCTGCCTGTCTACGAACTGCTGGGCGGTGCGGTGCGCAACGAGATCGCGCTCTACACCCATCCCGACCAGAGCAAGTTCACCAGCAAGGAAGGCGTGATCGCCGAGATCCAGGACATCGTGAAGTCCGGACATACGGCGCTGAAGTTCGATCCGTTCCCGTACCAGGGGAGTCGCGAGCAACGTGACGGCTACCTGGACGGCAAGATGACGCGGAGCGACGAGCGCAAGGCGGCCGAATTAACGGCACTGATCCGCGAGACAGCGGGGCCGGAGGTCGAGGTCCTCATCGACGCCCACGGGCGGTTTGACGTGCCGACCGCCATCCGGCTGTGCCGATCTCTCGAGGAAGCCGGCAGCATTGACTGGTTCGAGGAGCCATGTCCCCCCGAGAGCGTCAAGGCGCTCAAGCAGGTGCGCGAGAAGGTGAGCGCAGCGATCTCCTGGGGCGAGCGCGGCCATACCAAGTGGGACTTCGTGCCGATCCTCGAGAACGGGCTCGCCGACTACATCATGCCGGACGTGACCTGGACCGGCGGCATCTCCGAGCTCAAGAAGATCTCGGCGCTGGCGGAGGCGTACTACGTGCCGATTTCTCCGCACGATGCGGGCGGTCCGATCAACGTCCTGGCGGGTGCCCATGTGATGATGACGGTGCCGAACTTCTACAAGCTCGAGACCTCCCGCTGGGACCTCAGCGGCTACAACGAACTGATGCACACCCGGCTCGACAACTCCAACGGCGCGCTGAAGCTGCCGCGGGTGCCTGGCCTCGGAATCGAAATGAACCGCGACTACCTCGCGGCCAACGAGGTCGAACTGCTCTAGCGATCGGAGCCCGGTGCCGCCGGCTGTCGGCCCGGCGGTGCCGCCCCATAACACCACCAGCGGGCCGCTGTGCCGGCATCGCTCCGGGAAGGAACACTCATGAAGATCACCGGCATCAAGACCGTCGTCGTCAACGCTGTTCACCGCAACTGGATCTTCGTGAAGGTCCTTACCGATCAGCCGGGCCTGCATGGCTGGGGCGAGGCGACTCTCGAATGGAAGACGCGCGCCGTCACCGGCACCATCGAGGACCTCGCTCCATTTCTCATCGGGCAGGACCCGATGCGCATCGAGCACCTCGTCAACACCATGACCCGCTTCAGCTTCTGGCCGCTCGGCTCGATCGGCCTGACCGCCGTCTCCGGCATTGAGCACGCCCTGTGGGATATCAAGGGCAAGGTGTTGGGGGTACCGGTTTGGCAATTGCTCGGCGGCAGGGTACGCGACAGTGTGCGCGTCTACACGCATCTGCGCCGCGGCTCCTCGTCCGCCCGCGTGTCGAACACCGACATCAGCGCCTTCTGCGACGCGGTGCAGGAAACCGTCGAGATGGGATACGACGCCATCAAGCTCGGATTCGTGCCCTATACCGGCTACGACGCCCCGCTCAAGGCGGTGAAGCACACCGAAAAGCTGGCCGCCGCGGTCCGCGAGCGCGTCGGCGACGGCGTCGACATCATGACGGACTTCCATGGCCGCCCGGATTCGCTCGACGCGGCGATCGCCTACATCAACGCCATCGCGCCCATCAAGCCGCTGTTCTGCGAAGAGGTGATCCAGCCCGGCGACACGCCGGCCATGGCCGATATTGCGCGCCGCGTGGATTGTCCGCTGGCCACCGGAGAGCGCCTGTTCACGCCGCGCGAATTCGCCGAGATCGCCGAAACCCGCGCAGTCGCCTACATCCAGCCCGATCTTGCCCACTGCATGGGCTTCACCGGTGGCCGCAAGATCGCCGCCATTGCGGAGGCCGCGCATATGGGCGTCTGCCCGCACAACCCGATGGGGCCGGTGGTAGGCGCCGTGGCGCTGCAGTTCGATGCCGCGACGACCAACTTCGTCATCCAGGAGGAGGCGGTCGGAATCGTTCCCTGGTTCGAGGAGATCTGCGGCGCTTACCCGCTGCAACTGAAGGACCATGCATGGGTCATCCCGGAGGCGCCCGGTCTCGGCATCGAGATCGACGAGGTCGCCGCCGCCAAGTACCCGTTCGAGCAGGAGGTCATCCCGGCCACGGAATCGATCCTCGCCGACGGCCGCATCGCCAACTGGTAAATTCACAGGAACCGGAAGCAGACCATGAAGATCACCGACTTGCGCTGTGCCGTCATCGGCAAGCACCCGATCATCCGCATCACGACCGACGAGGGCATCTACGGCCTTGGCGAGGTGGAGTACACCAAGACCTACCTCAAGCCGTTCGTGCTGCATTTCCGTGACGCGCTGATCGGCGAGGACCCGACCGATGTCGAGCGCTGCATGATGAAGATCCGCCAGCGCGGCAGCTTCAAGCCCTATGGCGCTGCCGTTTCCGTCATTGAACACGCCCTATGGGACATTGCCGGAAAGGCCGCCGGGGTGCCGGCCTACAAGCTGCTGGGCGGCAAGGTGCGTGACAAGGTGCGGGTCTATAATGGCTCGATACGCCAGGCCCGCGCCGGTGATCGACCCGAGGACTTCGCTGCCGACGTCAAGTGGATGGCGGAGCAGCCGCAGAAGTTCTTCATGGTCAAGCAGGGCATCAGCTTCCACTCCTCGATGAAGGACAGCTACGACGACTTCCACTATGGCCCCAGGCAGAAGAAAGCCGGCTACCACGGCGCCATGGACCAGGGCCAGATCAGCGAGCACGGCTTCAACTACATGCTTGACTGTGTCATCGCCATGAAGGAGGCCCTGGGCGACAAGGTGAGCCTTACCCTCGATTGCGGACCGGGCTGGTTCCTCAACGATGCCATCAAGTTCGCCCGCGCGGTCGAGCCCTACAACATCATGTGGCTCGAGGACATGCTGACCGGCGACTATGTGCCCTGGGTCAATCCGCAGGTCTATCGGGAACTCACCACCTCGACCTCGACGCCGATTCATACCGGTGAGCAGATCTACCTCAGGCACAACTTCAAGGAGCTGATCGAGACCCAGGCGGTGCGCGTCGTCGGTCCCGATCCGGCGGATATCGGGGGCATCGCCGAACTCAAGTGGGTGGCCGAGCACGCCTATATGCACTCCATCATGATGGCCCCGCACGGCACCGCCAACGGCCTGCTCGGGCTGGGCGCGCTGATCAACATGTGCGCGACGCTGCCCTCCAACTTCATCGCTTTCGAGTACCCCTCGGCGTCCGATCCGTTCTGGAACGAGATCGTCACCGGCCTGCCGTCCGGCCCGATCGTCACCGACAGCCACGTCGACCTGTTGGCTGGCCCGGGCCTTGGTCTTGACATCGATGCGAAGGCCGCCAGGCGCTACCTCAAGGAAGAGGATGCCGGCTTCTTCGACTAAGCCGTAGCGCGCGACGACGCAGGCAGCGACGCGGCCCCGGTCCCTCAGGGACCGGGAGGCTGCGTCGTCGTTTCCGGGGAAAACTGGTGCCGGCAGCAGGAATCGAACCCGCGACCCACTGATTACAAATCAGTTGCTCTACCAACTGAGCTATACCGGCAGCACGCGGCTAGCTAGCATCGGCGGCGCCGGGGTGCAAGGCGCCGATGACCCTGGCAGCAGCGTTCGACATTGGTGACGTTGCGCTGTCGCCGCCGAGTGATTATCAGCCGGGGGCACGGCGCATTTGCACCGGCCCTGCGCAGAAGAGGAAGCCGTCCATGAAATTCTCAACATCCATCGGCCTGCCGCTGGCCTTGGCCCTGAGCCTGGCCGTGGCGGCCTGCGACAACAACACGCCGCCCCGGCAGCAAACGCACCTGCAGCCCAGACAGCGGATGCCGAAAAGGCGGCCGCCGAGCAGAAGGCGGCAGAGGAAAAGGCCGCTGCCGAGAAGGCCGAGGCGGACAAGAAGGCGGCCGATGCCGCCGCAGCGGCGAAGGCCGAGGAAGAAAAGCAGGCCGCCGAGGCTGCTGCCGCAGCGGCGAAGGCCGAGGAAGAAAAGCAGGCCGCCGAGGCTGCTGCGGCAGCGGCGAAGGCCGAGGAAGAAAAGCAGGCCGCCGAGGCTGCTGCGGCAGCGGCGAAGGCCGAGGAAGAGAAGCAGGCTGCCGAAGCTGCTGCAGCGGCGGCAAAGGCCGAGGCAGAGAAGCAGGCCGCCGAGGCTGCTGCAGCGGCGGCAAAGGCCGAGGCAGAGAAGCAGGCCGCCGAGGCTGCTGCAGCGGCGGCAAAGGCCGAGGCAGAGAAGCAGGCCGCCGAGGCTGCGGCGGCCAGGGAGGAGTCAGAACGACAGGCTGCGCTGGCGATTTCGCGTGGAAAGGCCGACGCAGAAGCTGCCGTCGCCGCTGCACTCGCTGTCGAGGCAAAGGAAAACGAGGCCGCTCCGGCCGCAGTAGATCCTGCCGCGGAGCGCGGCAAGCTGGAGGCCGAGGCTGCGGTCGACGCCGCCAATGTGGCCCCGGCTCCGACCGAGCTGCCTGCGACCGATGCCGCCGAGGCGAGGGGCGCCGCGGACGCCGAGGCCGCTGTCGCGGCGGCGGAGCCGTCCCCTGATGCCGCCGCCGATGGGGCGGAGGCCAGAGGAAGTGCCGACGCGGTGGCTGCAGTGGCTTCCGCCGAGACGACTCCTGCCGCGGCCCTCCTGCCGGCGTCAGGCCTCAAGCCGGATACCCTGCTTGCCGCCCGGGCCAAGGCCGACGACATCGGCTATCTCGGCGTCTGGGCCGCCGATCCGGCCGCCTGCGGCACAGTCGACCAGGCCAGCGGCTCGGGCTATGTCGTGATAACCCGCATCAGCGTGCGCCAGGGTGCCGAGATCGCATTGGTCGATGCCGCACCGACCGTGGACGGAAAGGCCTCGCTCAAGTCGGGTGAGAGCACCATCGAGATCATCCAGTCCGGTCCCGACGCGATCAGCGTCAACGGCTCGGCGCTGCTGCGGTGCGTGCTGCCATAAGGTGAGACGGGTCGGCCACGGTCTGCCGTGGCCGACCCCTAAGCTGTCGGCCGGCCGGCCGTGACCGCGAACAGCGCGATTGCGGCCGCGTTGGAGACGTTCAGCGACTTGATCGGGCCCGGCATGTCGAGCCGCACCACATCGTCGCACAGTTCGCGGGTGCGCTGCCTCAGCCCCTTGCCCTCGGCGCCGAGAACGATCGCCATCGGCACATTGTCGGAGCGCGGTCGCAGCGGGGCAGGGGCCTCTGAATCGAAGCCGATGACGGTCAGGCCGCGCCCCTTCAGCTTCTCGATCGCGTCGCCGAGGTTCCGCACCTCTATCATCGGCACGAGGTCCAGCGCACCGGATGCCGCCTTGGCCATCACGCCGGTCTCGCGCGGCGAGTGCCGCGCAGTCGTTACCACTGCGTCGGCCCCGAAGGCGCAGGCGGTCCGCAGGATAGCGCCGACATTGTGCGGATCGGTCAGTTGATCGAGCACGACCACCAGCTGCGGATTGCGGACATCGTCGAGCCCGAAGCGGCTGACGGGCTCTACCTCCAGCGCTACGCCCTGATGCACCGCATCCGCCCCGAGCAGGCGGTCGAGTTCCCTGGGCGTGGTCTCGACCGGCTTCATGCGGCCGACACCGCCGGATTCGGCGAGCCGGGCGAGCGCATTCGGCGTGGCCAGGAGATTGCGCTTGTCGCGGCCGGGATTGTCCAGTGCGGCCCGCACGGTGTGCAGCCCATACAGGTAGACCGGTCCGGTGTCGGGATCGTAGCGCGGCTTGGGTGGGAACTTGTTGCGGCTCATGGCGTCTGACCTAACGGGTTCGATGCTCGCCAGCAAGCCTCAGGCCGGTGAGCCGCCCTGCAGCGTGACGCGAACCTCGAGCCCGCCCTCGGTTGCACGGGAGAATGCCAGCACGCCGCCGTTGAGCTGCACGATCTCGCGGACGATGGCGAGGCCGATCCCGCTCCCCGGACGGGCCTCGTCGATGCGGTGACCGCGCTCACCCAGCCTGGTCAACGCGGCCTCGTCGAGGCCCGGACCATCGTCTGCGACGCGAAGCACCACATTGCGGCCGGCAGCGGCGGCGGACACGTTTATCGTCCTGTGTGCCCATCCCGCCGCATTCTCCAGGATGATGCCCAGCAACTCGGTGAGGTCTGTCGTATCCAGCGCCACCGTCAGTCCGGCAGGAACATCGATGGCCCACGCCCGTTGCTGCCCCGACGGTGTGGCCTTGATGGCCGCCAGCACCCTGTCGAGGGTCTGGGGCAGCAACGTCGACCGGAAGTCGGATCGTGAGCGATGCCGAAGCCGGGACAGCCGCAACTGGTGGTCTATGGTTTCCGTCATGTCGGCCGTCAGCCGCTCGATAGCATCGGCAGCGCGGGTCTTGCCCTCGCGCCGCAACTCATGGGCCTCACCGTTGAGCAGAGTCAGCGAGGTCTTCAGCCCATGTGCCAGGTCCGCCGCCCGGTCCCGTGCGAAGTCAATCGAGCGTTGCTGCACCTCGATCAGGTCATTGACTTCCGCGACGAGGGGCATCACCTCGGCGGGGAAGCGGCCATCGAGCGTCCGCGTGACGCCGGAACGCACCAGACCGACGCCGCGCTTTATCAGTGACAGCGGCGAAAGGCCCAGCGTGACCTGGATCCACGAGGTAGCAACAAGGGCGACCGCCAGAACCGCCAGGGCGCTGATCAAGTCGATCCGAAACGCGGCATTGGTCGCCTCGGTAGGCCCGAGGTCCTCGGCCACCGTGACTTCAAGCACCCGAGTCAGCATGGGGTCGGCCAGATCGAAGGTCAGGATCCGAGACCGCATCAGCGTCAGTTCGCCGTTCGGGCCGACGACTCCGGGCCCGTTGCACGGAGCCGTCGGCCGCAACCCCATCGGGGCGTGCAGCACCGTGTCCCATAGCGAGCGCGAGCGCGCGAGGGCTTCGGTAGACGGGTCACGGATCTGCCAGTAGATGCCGCCCGCCGGCGTCTCGAAACGGGCGTCGGGCATGGGTTGGATCAGCGTCGGCGTCGGCGGGTCCGGGTCAACCAGGGCGATCATGCGCTGGAGTTGGGCATCGAGCCCGGCCTCGAAGCTGCGGTGGACGTGGCCGGCGAAGATCGTCGCGACGGAGACCCCCGCTACGGCAAGGACGACGACGATCGACAGGGTGGAGAGCACCAGCAACCGCAGACGCAGGGAAGGGGCCTTCAATCGGGCTCTCCGTCCATCGTGTAGCCAAAGCCGCGCCTGGTGAGGATGGCCTCGGTGCCGAGTTTCTGCCGCACGCGCCGTACCAGCACCTCGATAGCGTTGGAGTCGAGTTCAAAGTCCTGGAAGTACAGGTGCTCGGTGAGCTCAGGCTGACTGACGACCCGTCCGCGGTGATGCATCAGATAACTGACGAGCCGGTATTCCTGCGGACTGAGCTGAATGGGCAGGCCGCCCTTGGCGACCCGCATCTGACGGGTGTCGAGACTGATGTCGCCGACCTCAATCACCGGGGAAGGATGACCTGCCGCGCGACGGAGCAGGGCGCGGACCCGCGCCACCAGTTCCTCCACTCGGAACGGCTTGGTCAGATAGTCGTCCGCGCCAGCGTCGATCCCCTCGACGCGTTCGTCCCAGTTGCCGCGGGCGGTGAGGACCAGCACCGGCAAAGTGCGGCCGGCCTTGCGCCAGCGCTTGAGCACCGTCAATCCATCGAGCCCTGGTAGCCCGAGGTCGAGCACGACGGCGTCGTAGGGCTCAGTGTCGCCGCGGAACCAGCCTTCTTCCCCGTCCTTCTCGACCTCGACGAGCAATCCTGCCTGCTCGAGTGCCGAACGGATCGTCGCCGCGATCCCGGGATCGTCTTCAAGGACCAGCAAGCGCATGATCAGTGGAGCCTGGTCCCGGAGACAGCGTCGAAGTCGATGCGCTTCACCCTGCCGGCGGCATCGACGTACTTGACCCGGTAGACCAGAGCCTCGTGACGCCGGACCAGCGTCACGTCGATCACCGTTCCACTCGTCTGGCGGGCGAACAGGGCAAGGATCTGCCTCAGCGTGAGCGCATCCTCGGCCTTGACGGCCCGCAGCGCGTCGTCGTGGTCATCAGCACCGATGCTCTTGCCGGAGCGATCCTCACCATCGTCGTCGTCGTCATCATCATCGTCGTCGTCATTATCATCATCGCCGTCATCGTCGGACTTGTCGGAGTCGCCCCCTCCACCGGAGCCCGAGTCCGACTCGGACCCGTCATCGGCCCATGACGGCGTTGCCGACCCGAGAACGGGCGCGGTGACGACCAACGCGAGCAGCAAGTTGATCAGAAGACGGCGATCCATCCGTGGATCATATCATGGTCGTGGCTTACGGGATGCTTACGGCGCCCGATGGCTAGCGGTCATGGCGGGGCTGCTAGCGTTGGGCATCGCGTCGCCTGACGCTGCAATCGAGGAGTCCCAGATGAAGGTTACAGCCGCCACGTCTCTCGCTATTGTCGCCCTGGCGATGTCGCCGGCCATCGCCACCGCCAAGAGCATCAAGAACCAGGTGCCCGAAGCTGCCCTGGCCGCCTATTGCGCGACAGTCCCGGTCGACAGCGAGACCAGTGCCACGATCACTCTCGATGATGGCACTGTCCTGAACGGCAGCATCCACTGCGAGGCTGAAGACCTGATCATCGGGAGTGACGACATCGACGACCTTCCCGACGACAGCGACGGCCGTGCGGACAATGACGATCTGGACGACGACAACTCGGGCCGGGGAAGCGATGACGACCAGTCCGATGATGACGACTCCGGGCGGGCATCGAACAGCTCGGGCCACGATTCGGACGATGACGACGACTCGGGCCACCGCGACGGCGACGACGACTGATGCAGGGCTCATTCGGATAGAGGAACCGCACCTCTGTCCGTGCGGCCTGATGACCCCAACCGCCAGGATCAGGCCCACTGCTGCCGGCCCGCGCACCCGATGGCGCGGCCGGCAGCCTTCCGTGATCGGCCGCACCGGCGAAATGACGGTTGACAGTCGTTCACCGCCCCGACATAAACCGCGCCGACGACGCGCCCGGAGACGGGCGCCGTTCGTTTCTCCGGCTCTGATGGAGGGGTGGGAGAGTGGTTAAATCCGGCAGACTGTAAATCTGCTCGCTTAGCGTACACTGGTTCGAATCCAGTCCCCTCCACCACCTTGCCAAGGGTGGCAGCCATTGTCGGGCCAGACCCTTGCGTCGGACTTCGTTCTATCGCTAAAAGCCTCTGCCGGCTCAGGCGCGGGTGTAGCTCAATGGTAGAGCAGCAGCCTTCCAAGCTGAATACGAGGGTTCGATTCCCTTCACCCGCTCCAGCCGCCGGCCGCGGGGAGCACGCATGGCGCCGCTCCCCGGGTTTGGGCGTTAGCAGTCGAGCAGGTGCCCCGAGCCGGACGGAGCGGCGGAGCAATTCCACCACTTCAGCGGCAGCTTGACTTCGCCGGTGGCGTCAGCGGCTTTGCCGGCCGCCATGGCGACGGTCTGGACCGGGGCAGCGACCATGTCGGCTCCCATCTGCCAGCATTCCTTCTTCAGCATCGGGAACACCAGGCAGTTGGCCTGGTCGTCGGTAAGGAGCGGCGCGGCCTGCGTGGGCAGTACGGGCACGGCGAAACCCGTGGCGCACAGGGCCACGACGGCGAGCAGTTTGTGCATAGGTAACCCCTGAGTTGTTCTGGCGCACCCTCCGTGCGCACCGACAACGCTACTCCGCCGCGCGGTGGGCGCAAGGGGGGACGAGGGACTTGTCACCGGCGGGCATGTTCGCGACTTCTGTCTTGCATCCGCCGGACTTTGACATTAGACGGATGCCCGCAGGTCTAGGGGTATAGCTCAGTTGGTAGAGCATCGGTCTCCAAAACCGAGGGTCGCGGGTTCAAGTCCTGCTGCCCCTGCCACCTGCAGTCTCCTGAGATAAGCGCTCTGTCACCGCACAACTCGTCCGTCCAGGTTGCGTCCGGCCGCGGACGTGCGCACGGAACCTGTCGCGGCGTGGCGCTTGCGACGCAGCCTCCGTAACTCGGCGGCGGCCCCGTCCACCGCTCGCTGAACCGCCAAAGGCACCGACGCGCCGCCCGCGGGGGTCTTGTTCCGGTCCTGGCGCGTGCAGGTTCCGACGAGTTCATTGAATGGCACGGGCCAGACAGGGCTTGCAATCGCCCGGCCAAGTCTCTAGATACCGCTCCACAGCCGCCCGGGGTGACTCGCGCTGTTGTTGGTTTTTGGCCGCGAGGCCCAAAGGAAAGTACCGCTGATGGCCGCAGTCAACCCACTGAAATTCCTGCAAGAAGTTCGTCAGGAAGTCAGCAAGGTGTCTTGGCCGTCGCGCAACGAGACGCTGATCTCGACGGTGATGGTGCTGGTGTTCGTCTTGCTTGCCAGCTTCTTCTTTCTCGCCGCGGACCAGCTGATTTCCTGGCTCGTGCAGCTCGTGCTGTCGATCCGCTAGGCGGCAACGGATTCTGGGAGCGACGACGCGGCATGGCCAAGCGCTGGTACATCGTACAAGCCTACTCGAACTTTGAACGCAAGGTGGCGGAGGATATCCGTCAGAAGGTGGCACAGAAGAAGCTCGAGGAGCTCTTTGACGACGTGATCGTCCCGACCGAAAAGGTGGTTGAGATGCGTCGCGGCCGAAAGGTCGATGCGGAGCGGAAGTTCTTTCCGGGCTATGTCCTGGTAAAGATGGAGATGACCGATCAGGCATTCCATCTGATCAAGAACACCCCAAGGTCACCGGTTTCCTCGGTTCCGGCGACAAGCCCATGCCGATCTCTGAAAAGGAGGCCATGGCCATCCTTCAGCAGGTGCAGGAAGGGGTGGAGCATCCCAAGCCGTCCGTTTCGTTCGAAATCGGCGAGCAGGTGCGGGTCTCCGACGGACCGTTTGCCAGCTTCAGCGGCGTGGTCGAGGAAGTCGACGAGGAGCGTTCGCGCCTCAAGGTGGAAGTTTCGATCTTCGGGCGTCCGACGCCCGTGGAGCTCGAATACGGTCAGGTCGAGAAGGTCTGATCTACCTGTAGCCATCCGGTTACGGGAAATCCGTGGGAGAGGGCGGTGGCAGCCAGTCACCGGAAACACCTCGCACCACGGCGTCTCACTGATCCGGTGACGCGGATCGATCGCCCGATCGTGGGCAAACATGGAGATAGAACATGGCAAAGAAGATTACCGGCTACCTGAAGCTTCAGGTTGCAGCCGGTTCGGCGACCCCGTCGCCCCCGATCGGTCCCGCGCTTGGTCAGCGTGGCCTCAACATCATGGAATTCTGCAAGGCGTTCAACGCCAGGACGGCAGACCAGGAGAAGGGCGCTCCGACTCCGGTCGTGATCACGATCTACGCGGACAAGAGCTTCACCTTCGAGACCCGGCTGCCGCCGGTCACCTACCTGATCAAGAAGTCGGCAAATCTGAAGTCTGGTTCCAAGCTCCCCGGCAAGGAATCGGCGGGCACGATCACCAGTGCGCAGATCCGTGACATCGCTGAGAAGAAGATGAAGGACCTCAACGCCTACGACGTCGAGACCGCGATGACGATGATCGCCGGTTCCGCCCGTTCGATGGGTCTGCAGGTGGAGGGCTGATAGATGGCAAAGCTGGGCAAGCGCACTGTCGCAATCCGCGAAGGCATCGACCGCAAGAAGCTGTATCCGCTCGAGGAAGCACTCAAGATGGTGCGCGAGCGCGCCAAGGCCAAGTTCGACGAGACAGTCGAGGTCGCGTTCAACCTGGGTGTCGATCCTCGCCATGCCGACCAGATGGTTCGCGGCGTGGTGAACCTGCCGAATGGCACCGGCAAGACGGTTCGCGTCGCCGTCTTCGCCAAGGACGCCAAGGCCGAGGAAGCCCGCAAGGCCGGTGCCGACGTGGTTGGCGCCGAGGATCTGGTGGCACAGGTCCAGGAAGGCAACATCAATTTCGACCGCGTCATCGCGACGCCCGACATGATGCCGCTGGTCGGTCGTCTGGGCAAGATCCTGGGTCCGCGCAACCTGATGCCGAACCCGAAGGTGGGCACGGTTACGCCGGATGTCGCCGGTGCGGTCAAGGCAGCCAAGGGCGGCGCAGTAGAGTTCCGCGTGGAAAAGGCGGGCATCCTGCACGCGGGTGTCGGCAAGGTGTCGTTCACCGAGCAAGCACTGATCGAGAACATCAAGGCCTTTGCCGACGCGGTGCAGAAATCCAAGCCTGCTGGCGCCAAGGGCACTTACGTCAAGCGCGTGGCCCTGTCGTCCACCATGGGGCCGGGCGTACACATCGATCCGTCGTCCGTCCACTGACGGATGAGTAGAGTTTCGGGCGGCAGGTCTGTCGCCCGAATGCCCGTCGCAAGGCGGGCACAAGTCCTGTCCGAGACTGCGGGTACGCCGAGAGGCGCCTAATCCCGACCGGCGGCGCGCGACGCGCGACAAAGGAATGGGGCCCGCATAGATGGGGTGAAGACCGGAATTCGTTCCGGTTCGAACCAGGCCAGTTGCCGCCAAGGGGCGTTTCGCCCCCGACGGACAGCCGGTTGACAGGCATCAACCGCTGGACTCCGGAAGGGGAACAGCAATTGGCAAACGGCCCGGGACCTATCTCCGGGCCATATGTGGAGACTAGCAGTGGAAAGAGCGGAAAAGGCTGAGCTCGTCACTTCGCTCCAGGCGTCGTTCGCGACGGCCGGATCGATCGTGGTGGCTCAGAACGCCGGCCTGACCGTTGCCGACCTGGAGACTCTGCGCAGGCAGATGAAGCAGGCCGGCGGATCGATCAAGGTTGCCAAGAACCGCCTGGCCAAGCTTGCTCTGAAGGAAACCGACAACGCGGACATCTCGGCCCTGTTTACCGGGCCGACCGTCGTCGCCTTTGCCACGGATCCCATGGTTGCGCCGAAAGTCGCGGCCGCATTCGCCGACAAGAACCAGAAGTTCAAGGTTCTCGGTGGCGCGATGGGGAAGACCGGGCTCGACGCCAACAACGTCAAGGCGCTCGCCACGATGCCCTCGCTGGACCAGCTCCGCGCCACGCTCGCCGGCATGCTCAAGCAGCCCGCGACACGTATCGCGGCTGTCCTGCAGGCTCCGGGCGGTGCGGTTGCACGGGTCATTTCGGCCCATGCCGAAAAGAGCAATGCCGCCTAAGGCACACGACTACCAACGGGCCCAGATGGGCTCTCCACGGTTCGAACTGAATCTTTCAAACGGAAAGTGAACTCAAATGGCTGATCTCGCAAAGATCGTTGACGACCTGTCGAGCCTGACCGTCCTCGAGGCGGCAGAGCTCTCGAAGATGCTCGAAGAGAAGTGGGGCGTTTCGGCTGCCGCTCCGGTTGCCGCTGCCGCGGCTCCGGTTGCCGCCGCCGCGCCGGTCGAAGAGAAGACTGAATTCGACGTGATCCTCGCCTCGTTCGGCGAAAACAAGATCAACGTCATCAAGGAAGTCCGCGCCATCACCGGCCTGGGCCTTGGCGAAGCCAAGGCGCTGGTCGAGGCGGCTCCGAAGGCCATCAAGGAAGCGGCGACCAAGGCCGAAGCCGAGGACATCAAGAAGAAGCTGGAAGCTGCCGGCGCCAAGGTCGAGCTCAAGTAAGCTGGCCATTCGAACGCGAGGTGGCGCTGTTGGCGCCGCCTCATTCCCGTCCCAGTGTTAGCTATAGGGACGGACGCCACCCGCAAGCGGGCCGGGCGCAAGTTGCGGAAAATGGAGCCGCCCCCCCTGGCTCCGACGAACAATAGCAAGGCAGATGTCCTGATGTCCGACGGCTGATAGTCGGGCCTTTGGACATTTGCCTCCGAGACATCGAGAACATTGAGGAGCTGGTATGGCTACCACGTTCAACGGCCGCCGCAAGGTACGCAAGTCTTTCGGCAGCATTCACGAAGTCACGGAGATGCCCAATCTGATCGAGGTCCAGAAGGCCTCGTACGATCAGTTCCTCCTCGTCGACGAGCCCAAGGGCGGCCGTCCGGACGAGGGGCTGCAGGCTGTCTTCTCCTCGGTCTTCCCTATCACCGACTTTGCGAACACCGCAGAGCTGCATTTCGTCAAGTACGAGTTCGAGCAGCCCAAGTACGACGTCGACGAGTGCCGGCAGCGTGACATGACGTTCGCGGCGCCGCTCAAGGTGACGCTGCGGCTGATCGTGTTCGAGGTGGACGAGGAGATCGGGCAGAAGACCGTCAAGGATATCAAGGAGCAGGACGTCTACATGGGCGACATGCCCTTCATGACGTCGAACGGCACCTTCATCGTCAACGGCACCGAGCGCGTCATTGTCTCGCAGATGCACCGTTCGCCCGGTGTGTTCTTCGACCATGACAAGGGCAAGACGCACTCCTCGGGCAAGTTGCTGTTTGCCGCCCGCATCATCCCCTATCGTGGCTCCTGGCTCGACATCGAGTTCGATGCCAAGGACATCGTCTACGCGCGCATCGATCGCCGCCGCAAGATTCCGGTCACCAGCCTGCTCAAGGCGCTCGGCATGGATGCCGAGGAAATTCTCGCGACCTACTATCGCTCGGTCACCTACGAGAAGACCAAGACCGGCTGGAAGAAGCCGTTCGATTCCGACAAGATGAAGAACGCCAAGCCGACGTTCGACCTGATCGACGCCAGCACCGGCGATGTCGTGCACGAAGGTGGCAAGAAGCTCACGCCGCGGCAGGCCAAGAAGCTCGCCGAGGGTGGCCTGACCCACCTGGCCGTGGTCGAAGAGGACCTGTTCGGCATGTTCATCGCCGAAGACATGGTCAATCTCAAGACCGGCGAGATCTATGCCGAAGCCGGCGACGAGATCGACGAGAAGCTGCTCAAGAAGCTGGTCGACAACGGCTTTGACGAACTGCAACTGCTCGACATCGACCACGTCACGGTCGGCGCCTATATCCGCAACACCCTGGCGGTCGACAAGAACGAGACGCGCGAGCATGCGCTCTTCGACATCTACCGCGTCATGCGCCCCGGCGAGCCGCCGACCGTCGAGACGGCCGAGGCGATGTTCAAGTCGCTGTTCTTCGACGCCGAGCGGTACGACCTCAGCGCCGTCGGCCGCGTCAAGATGAACATGCGCCTCGACCTCAAGGCCGAGGACACGGTCCGCGTGCTGCGCAAGGAAGACATCATCGCGGTGGTCCGCACGCTCGTCGAGCTGCGCGATGGCAAGGGCGAGATCGACGACATCGACAACCTCGGCAACCGCCGTGTCCGCTCGGTCGGCGAACTGATGGAGAACCAGTACCGCGTTGGCCTGCTCCGCATGGAGCGGGCGATCAAGGAGCGGATGAGTTCGGTCGAGATCGACACGGTCATGCCGCAGGACCTGATCAACGCCAAACCGGCCGCCGCAGCGGTGCGCGAGTTCTTCGGCTCGAGCCAGCTCAGCCAGTTCATGGACCAGACCAACCCGCTCAGCGAAGTCTCGCACAAGCGGCGCCTTTCGGCGCTCGGGCCGGGCGGCCTGACCCGTGAGCGCGCCGGCTTCGAAGTGCGCGACGTGCATCCCACGCACTATGGCCGCATCTGCCCGATCGAGACCCCGGAAGGGCCGAACATCGGCCTGATCAACAATCTCGCGACCTACGCTCGGGTCAACAAGTACGGATTCATCGAGACGCCGTACCGCAAGATCGTGCATGGCCGGGTGACGGAGGACGTGGTCTACCTCTCGGCGATGGAGGAGGCCAAGCACTACGTTGCCCAGGCCAACGCCAAGCTGAACGAGAAGGGCGAATTCGTCGACGACCTGGTGGTGGCTCGCCATGCCGGCGACAACGGGCTGACCCCCAAGGAGTCGATCGACCTGATGGACGTTTCGCCCAAGCAGGTGATCTCGGTCGCGGCCTCGCTCATTCCGTTCCTCGAGAACGATGACGCCAACCGCGCCCTCATGGGCTCGAACATGCAGAAGCAGGCGGTGCCGCTGCTGCGGGCCGAAGCGCCGTTCGTCGGCACCGGCATGGAGCGGATTGTCGCCCGCGATTCCGGCGCGGCGATCGCCGCCAAGCGCAAGGGCATCGTCGACCAGGTCGATGCGACCCGTATCGTCATCCGCGCCACCGAGGAGACCGACGCCAGCAAGTCCGGCGTCGACATCTACAACCTGATGAAGTTCCAGCGCTCGAACCAGTCGACCTGCATCAACCAGCGCCCGCTGGTCGTGGTGGGCGACCATGTGGAGGCCGGCGACATCATTGCCGATGGTCCCTCGACCGAACTGGGCGACCTCGCGCTCGGCCGCAACGTGCTCGTCGCGTTCATGCCGTGGAACGGCTACAACTTCGAAGACTCCATCCTGCTCAGCGAGAAGATCGCCATGCAGGACGTGTTCACCTCGATTCACATCGAGGAGTACGAGGTGATGGCCCGCGACACCAAGCTCGGGCCGGAGGAAATCACCCGCGACATCCCCAACGTCTCGGAAGAGGCGCTCAAGAACCTCGATGAAGCGGGCATCGTGCATATCGGTGCCGAGGTGCAGGCCGGTGATATCCTCGTCGGCAAGATCACGCCCAAGGGCGAGAGCCCGATGACGCCGGAGGAGAAGCTCCTTCGCGCCATCTTCGGAGAAAAGGCCTCCGACGTCCGTGACACCTCGCTCCGCGTGCCTCCGGGCGATGCGGGCACTGTCGTTGAAGTGCGCGTCTTCAATCGCCACGGCATCGACAAGGACGAGCGTGCCATGGCGATCGAGCGCGAGGAAATCGAGCGTCTCGCCAAGGACCGTGACGACGAACAGTCGATCCTCGACCGCAACGTCTACGCCCGTCTCAAGGAAATGCTGTTCGGCAAGACCGCCACGGCCGGCCCCAAGGGTTATGTCGCGGGCACCAAGCTGAACGACTCCGTGTTCGAGGCCCAGCCCAGGTCCAAGTGGTGGCAGTTCGCCGTCGAGGACGACAAGGTGATGGCCGAGATGGAGGCGCTTCACGCCCAGTATGAGGAGAGCCGCAAGCTGCTCGAGCAGCGCTTCATCGACAAGGTCGACAAGCTGCAGCGCGGCGACGAACTGCCGCCGGGCGTCATGAAGATGGTCAAGGTCTTCGTGGCGACCAAGCGCAAGATCCAGCCGGGCGACAAGATGGCCGGCCGTCACGGCAACAAGGGCGTGGTGTCCCGCATCGTGCCGATCGAGGACATGCCGTATCTGGAAGACGGCACCCACGTCGACATCGTGCTGAACCCGCTCGGCGTGCCGTCGCGCATGAACGTCGGCCAGATCCTCGAGACGCACCTTGGCTGGGCCTGCCGTGGTGTCGGCAAGAAGATCGACGAGATGGTGAAGATCTACCAGCACAAGGGTGACCTGACGCCGCTCAAGAAGGAGATCAGTGCGCTCTACAAGGGCGACGACTATGTCTCCGGCCTCGACGACGACAGCCTCATCCGCCTGGGCGAGCATCTGTCGAGGGGCGTGCCGATCGCGACTCCGGTCTTCGACGGGGCCAAGGAAGCCGACATCGTCGAGATGCTCAACCGCGCGGGTCTCAAGGCCACCGGCCAGTCGAGCGTGTTCGACGGCAGGACCGGTGAGCAGTTCGACCGTCAGGTGACGGTGGGCTACATCTACATGCTGAAGCTGCACCATCTGGTCGACGACAAGATCCACGCCCGCTCGATCGGCCCCTACTCGCTGGTCACCCAGCAGCCGCTGGGTGGCAAGGCGCAGTTCGGCGGCCAGCGCTTCGGCGAAATGGAAGTCTGGGCGCTCGAAGCCTATGGCGCCGCCTACACGCTGCAGGAAATGCTGACCATCAAGTCGGACGACGTGGCAGGACGCACCAAGGTGTACGAAGCGATCGTGCGTGGCGACGACACCTTCGAGGCGGGCATCCCGGAGAGCTTCAATGTTCTCGTCAAGGAAATCCGCTCGCTCGGCCTCAATGTCGAACTCGATACCCTCGACGGGACCGAACTGCCGCAGCCTGGCAGCCCGGCCGCCGAGAAGCTGGCCTCTCCTCTGAACGCGGCGGAATAAGGCCGCCGCGTTCACCCACCCATCACTTCGGAGCGCTCCGGGGCATTGCCTGCCGGGAGCCTCCGATAAGAGGAGCCTACTGATGCATTCCCATCACCACGTCATGGACCCGTTCAACCCGCAGGTCCCGGTGCAGATGTTCGATCAGATGAAGATCAGCATCGCGAGCCCGGAGAAGATCCTGTCCTGGTCGTACGGCGAGATCAAGAAGCCCGAGACCATCAACTACCGGACCTTCAAGCCCGAGCGCGACGGCTTGTTCTGTGCGCGCATCTTCGGGCCGGTGAAGGACTACGAGTGCCTGTGCGGCAAGTACAAGCGCATGAAGTTCAAGGGCGTGATCTGCGAGAAGTGCGGCGTCGAGGTGACGCTGAGCCGCGTGCGTCGCGAGCGCATGGGCCATATCGAACTGGCCGCCCCGGTCGCCCACATATGGTTCCTGAAGTCGCTGCCGAGCCGCATCGCGCTGCTGCTCGACATGACGCTCAAGGATATCGAGCGCATCCTCTACTTCGAGCAGTATGTCATCCTCGATCCGGGGCTGACCCCGTTCACCCAGAACGAACTGCTCACCGAGGAGCAGTTCATTGACGCCCAGGACCAGTACGGGGCCGACAGCTTCACCGCCAAGATCGGCGCAGAGGCCATCCGCGACCTGCTATTGTCTCTCGACCTCGAAAAGATCGCCGCTGATCTGCGCGTCGAGATTGCCGAGGCGACCACCGAGCTCAAGCCCAAGAAGCTGGCCAAGCGCCTGAAGATCGTCGAGCAGTTCATCGTCTCGGGCAACAAGCCCGAGTGGATGATCATGACCGTGATCCCGGTCATCCCCCCGGAACTCCGCCCGCTCGTGCCGCTGGACGGCGGCCGCTTCGCCACGTCCGATCTCAACGACCTCTACCGTCGCGTCATCAACCGCAACAACCGCCTGAAGCGGCTGATCGAACTGCGGGCGCCCGACATCATCATCCGCAACGAGAAGCGCATGCTGCAGGAAGCGGTGGACGCGCTGTTCGACAACGGTCGCCGCGGTCGCACCATCACCGGCGCCAACAAGCGGCCGCTGAAGTCGCTGAGCGACATGCTCAAGGGCAAGCAGGGCCGGTTCCGCCAGAACCTGCTGGGCAAGCGCGTCGACTATTCCGGCCGCTCGGTGATCACGGTGGGCCCTGAACTGAAGCTGCACCAGTGCGGTCTGCCCAAGAAGATGGCGCTCGAGCTGTTCAAGCCGTTCATCTACTCGCGCCTGGAAGCCAAGGGCCTCAGCTCGACCGTCAAGCAGGCCAAGAAGCTTGTCGAGAAGGAGAAGCCGGAAGTCTGGGATATCCTCGACGAGGTGATCCGCGAGCATCCGGTTCTGCTCAACCGTGCGCCGACCCTGCACCGCCTCGGCATCCAGGCGTTCGAGCCGCACCTGATCGAGGGCAAGGCCATCCAGCTGCACCCGCTGGTCTGTGCCGCCTTCAACGCCGACTTCGACGGCGACCAGATGGCCGTCCACGTCCCGCTGTCGCTCGAAGCGCAGCTGGAGGCCCGAGTGCTGATGATGTCGACCAACAACATCCTGCACCCGGCCAACGGCCAGCCGATCATCGTGCCGAGCCAGGACATCGTGCTGGGGCTCTATCACCTCTCGTTGATGAACGAGAAGGAGCCGGGCGAAGGCATGGCCTTCTCCGACATGGGCGAACTCGAGCACGCGCTGGCATCTGGCGTGGTGACGATGCACACCAAGATCAAAGGGCGCGTCGACATTTATGACGCTGCGGGCAACCGCACCACCGAGATCGTCGAGACCACTCCGGGCCGCATGATCCTGGGCAAGCTGCTTCCGAAGCATCCGGCGGTGCCGTATGCGACGGCCAATCAGCTGATGACCAAGAAGATGATCTCCAAGATGATCGACACCGTCTATCGGGGTTGCGGTCAGAAGGAGACGGTCATTTTCTGTGATCGCATCATGGACCTGGGCTTCAAGCACGCGGCCCGCGCCGGCATCTCGTTCGGCAAGGACGACATGGTGATCCCGGCCTCGAAGTACCGGATCGTCGAGGAGACCCGCAAGCTGGTCGAGGAGTTCGAGCAGCAGTACAATGACGGCCTGATCACCCAGGGCGAGAAGTACAACAAGGTCGTCGACGCCTGGGCCAAGTGCGGCGACAAGGTCGCCGAAGAGATGATGAAGGGCATCGCTGCGATCCAGTACGACAAGGAAACGGGTCGTCAGAAGCCGATCAACTCGGTCTACATGATGAGCCACTCGGGTGCGCGCGGTTCGCCGGCGCAGATGAAGCAGCTCGCCGGCATGCGCGGCCTGATGGCGCGTCCGGATGGCTCGATCATCGAGACGCCGATCACGGCCAACTTCAAGGAAGGCCTCAACGTTCTCGAGTACTTCAACTCGACCCACGGCGCCCGCAAGGGCCTCGCGGACACCGCGCTGAAGACCGCGAACTCGGGTTACCTGACGCGTCGTCTCGTCGACGTGGCGCAGGACTCGATCATCACCGAGATCGACTGCGGTACGGAACGCGGCCTGACCATGGAGCCGATCGTCGACTCCGGCCAGGTGGTCGCGACGCTCGGGCAGCGCATCCTCGGCCGCACCACGGCGGATGATGTGGTCAACCCGGAGAACGGTGACCTCATCGTTCCCAGGGGAACCTTGCTGACCGAGAAGGATGTCGAGGTCATCGAAGGCTTCAAGGTCCAGTCGGTGAAGATCCGCTCGCCGCTGACCTGCGATCTGCGGACCGGCTGCTGCGCAGCCTGCTACGGTCGCGACCTTGCACGCGGCACGCCGGTCAATATCGGCGAAGCGGTGGGCGTCATTGCCGCCCAGTCGATCGGCGAGCCGGGGACGCAGCTCACCATGCGCACGTTCCACATCGGCGGCACGGCGCAGGTGGTCGACAGCTCGTACCTGGAGGCGGGTGCGGAAGGCAAGGTCGAGATCCGGAACCGCAACGTTGCCAAGATCTCGGGTGGCCAGCTGATCGCCATGGGTCGCAACGTGACCATTGCCATCCTCGATCCGGAGGGCAAGGACCGGGCGACGCACCGCGTCACCTACGGTGCCAAGCTCCGCATTGACGATGGTTCCGAAGTCAAGCGTGGCCAGCGCATCGCCGAATGGGATCCGTACACCCGCCCGATCCTCGCCGAGGTCGACGGTGAAGTCGGCTTTGAGGACCTGGTCGATGGTGCTTCGGTGGCAGAAACCACCGACGAGACCACGGGCTTCACCAAGCGCGTCGTCATCGACTGGCGGACCAGCCAGCGCAGCGATGCGCTGCGCCCCGCCATCGTGGTCAAGCGCGGGGACACCGTCGCCAAGCTCGATCGCGGCGGCGAGGCCCGCTACCTGCTTTCGGTCGACGCGGTTATTGCGGTCGAGCCGGGCGAGAAGGTCTCGGCCGGTGACGTGCTGGCCCGTGTCCCGCGGGAAACCACCAAGACCAAGGACATCACCGGTGGTCTGCCGCGGGTGGCCGAGTTGTTCGAGGCCCGTCGTCCCAAGGACCACGCGATCATCGCGGAAGCCAACGGCACGATCCGGTTCGGGCGCGACTACAAGAACAAGCGCCGCATCATCATCGAGCCCTCGGAAGAGGGCGTCGAGCCGGTCGAGTACCTGATCCCGAAGGGCAAGCCCTTCCATCTGCAGGAAGGCGACACCATCGAGCGCGGGGAGTACATCCTCGACGGCAACCCGGCGCCGCACGACATCCTGGCCATCAAGGGCATCGAGGAACTGGCCAAGTACCTCGTCAACGAGATCCAGGAAGTCTACCGGCTGCAGGGCGTGCTGATCAACGACAAGCACATCGAGGTGATCGTTCGCCAGATGCTGCAGAAGGTCGAGATCACTGATCCGGGCGATTCCGGCATGCTGAAGGACGAGCAACTCGACAAGCTCGACCTCGACGAACTCAACGACCAACTGGTCGCCGACGGCAAGAAGCCGGCCCAGGCCAACCCGGTGCTGCTCGGCATCACCAAGGCGTCGCTGCAGACCCGCTCGTTCGTGTCGGCCGCGTCCTTCCAGGAGACCACGCGCGTCCTCACCGAGGCCGCGGTTTCCGGCAAGGCCGACCTGCTCGAAGGGCTCAAGGAGAACGTCATCGTCGGCCGCCTGATCCCGGCCGGCACCGGCGCTGGAATCACCAAGGCCAAGCTTGTCGCAACCCGCCGCGACGACATGATCCTCGAGGAGCGTCGCCGGCAGGCCGAGACGGCCGCCATTCCGGCGCCGCAGCCGGTCCCGTCGGAGCCGGCCGAGTAGGTCGCGGTCAATCGAAAGCTGCAAGGGGCCCCGCGGGGCCCCTTCGCATTTTGCGGAGCGAGGCTAGACGATGCGCGCCCGTTCGGGAACGCTCCGGACAGATGAGGAGTCCGACATGATCGAGGCGAAGTGGAGAACGGTCGACGACTACATCGTCGACAGGCTGGTGGGTGACGCGCCGCTGCTTGCCGGGGTTCTGGAAGCCAATGCAGGGGCCGGCCTGCCGGCAATCGACGTTTCCGCGGCGCAGGGCAAGTTCCTTCATCTGATGGTGCGCATTGCCGGCGCACGCAGAATCCTCGAACTGGGAACCCTGGGTGGCTACTCGACCATCTGGATGGCGCAGGCGCTGCCGATCGATGGTCGTCTGGAAACCTTCGAGTATGAGCCTCGCCATGCCGATGTGGCGCGGCGCAACATCGAGAGGGCAGGGCTCTCCGATCGGGTCCGGATCCATGTCGGCGCGGCCGCCGAGACACTGCCAAGGCTGGCTGCCGAGGCCCCGGCACCGTTTGACCTGTTCTTCATCGACGCGGACAAACCGAACAATCCGCTCTACCTCGAGTGGGCGATCAGGCTCGGTCGCCCGGGCTCCGTCATCATCCTCGACAATGTGGTCCGGGAGGGGGACATCGTGAACCCCCGCAGTGCCGATCCGAGGATCGTGGGCACCAGGCTGGCCTTCGACATGATCGGCGGAAGCCCTCACCTCGATGGCACTGCGCTGCAGACCGTCGGGTCGAAGGGCTATGACGGCTTTGCGCTGATGGTCGTCCGGTAGGTTGCGGCTTTACGGGGCGAGGTAGCCGACATAGTCCGCGAACTCGCCCGAAAGCAGCGTCCACAGCCCGAAGGCGGCGTCGAGGTTGTCGCGACTGACGCCGTACTGGACGTTGACGTCGTACTCGATCACGGCGTCGAGGTCGGCATCGAGATAGGCGTTGCCAAAGCGCTTGTCGCGATTCCAGGCGTTGAGCGCGTCCATGGTCGGCTTGATGTCGCGGAAGCCGGCATAGAAGTTGAGGTCCTCGCAGTCGGTGTTGGCCGTACAGTTGAGGAAGAACAACTGGTAGGGCACGCCGCCGATGTCCCCCGCAATGCGCGGGTCGCCATTGGCCTGGGCCTCGAGCGAGGCGGTCCCGTACGCCGAAGCCATGACGAGAATCTCGTCGACCCGGCCGCCGTCCAGCAGTTCCTGCGCGCCGGCGCTGCCCGCGAGACCAAACATACCGCCCAGCAGCGCGGCCGATATGGCGAACTTCATGATCGTCTCCCTCGCGATGCGCGCATCCTACACGTTTGACTTCGGGGGGCAATCGCGGCGCGAACAGCACACGCTCTCCGCAGGCGGGGAAAACTCGGCCTTCGGGCTGGTCCGAGGCCGGCGATGCGGCCACATTACCCATCCTGTCGTCCCTCGGGCATGGACAGCCGCGCGATCCTCCGGATCGTCCCGCGGTCCGCTGCTCCCCGGTTCAAAGAATCCTTGACGGGGGGACTCACTGCCCATATAGAGGCGCAACCTTAGCGGTCGGTCGTGAGCGCCAGCCGGGTATCTGCCACCATGCGCGGGCATCCAGGACGCTCAAACACATCGCCAAAGGCAAGAGACGACGACAAATCTTCGTGCGCAAGAACGCTGGTTCCGCCGGTGGTCCGCTGCAATGAGAGGCGCCGCTATCCCGTGATGGGATGGAAATGGCGCCCCTTTGGTTTGTCTTTGTCTTTCGCAACGAATTCGGACCGATGGAAAGAGCGCAATGCCGACCATTAATCAGTTGATCCGCAAGCCTCGGGTCTCCAAGCCCAAGCGGAACAAAGTCCCCGCGATGGAAGCAAATCCGCAGAAGCGCGGTGTCTGCTCTCGTGTCTACACGACGACCCCGAAGAAGCCGAACTCGGCGCTGCGCAAGGTGGCCAAGGTCCGTCTGACCACGTCGCGCGAAGTCATTTCCTACATTCCTGGCGAAGGCCACAACCTGCAGGAACACTCGGTCGTGCTGATCCGCGGCGGCCGTGTCCGCGACCTGCCTGGTGTTCGCTACCACGTGCTGCGCGGCGTGCTTGACACCCAGTCGGTCAAGGATCGCAAGCAGCGCCGTTCGAAGTACGGCGCGAAGCGGCCGAAGTAAGGAGCAATCGAGATGTCCCGTCGTCACGCCGCCGAAAAGCGCGAAGTCAATCCCGATCCGAAGTTCGGCGATCTCGTCGTCTCCAAGTTCATGAACTCGTTGATGGAGGACGGCAAGAAGTCGGTCGCCGAGTCGATCGTCTACGGTGCCTTCGACATCGTCCAGACCAAGCTGAAGCAGGATCCGGTCAACGTCTTTCATACCGCGCTGGACAACATCCGCCCGGCCGTGGAAGTCCGTTCCCGCCGCGTCGGCGGCGCGACCTACCAGGTTCCGGTCGAGGTTCGTCCCGAGCGCCAGCAGGCTCTCGCCATCCGCTGGCTCATCGAGAGCGCCCGCAAGCGCGGCGAGCACACCATGAAGGAGCGCCTGTCGGGCGAGCTCATGGATGCCGTCAACGGTCGCGGACAGGCCGTCAAGAAACGCGAAGACACGCACCGTATGGCCGATGCCAACCGTGCCTTCTCGCACTACCGCTGGTAACGGAAGGCTCCTCCCAAATGGCCCGCGAATACCCGATCCACGAATACCGCAACTTCGGCATCATGGCTCACATCGATGCCGGCAAGACCACGACCACCGAGCGCGTGCTCTACTACACCGGCAAGTCCCACAAGATCGGTGAAGTCCACGACGGTGCCGCAACGATGGACTGGATGGTCCAGGAGCAGGAGCGCGGGATCACCATCACTTCGGCTGCGACGACGACCTTCTGGAAGGGTCGCAGCGGCCACATGCACCGCTTCAACATCATCGACACGCCCGGCCACGTGGACTTCACCATCGAAGTCGAGCGCTCGCTGCGCGTTCTCGACGGCGCCGTTGCGGTGCTCGACGGCAACCAGGGCGTGGAGCCGCAGACGGAAACCGTCTGGCGCCAGGCCGACAAGTACAACGTGCCGCGGCTGATCTTCGTCAACAAGATGGACAAGATCGGCGCCGATTTCTATTTCTGTCTCGATACGCTCGACAAGCGCCTCGGCATCAAGACTTGCGTGATGCAGTTGCCGATCGGCGCCGAGAACGATTTCAAGGGCATCGTCGACCTGGTCGAGATGAACGCCCTGGTGTGGCGGAACGAGGAACTCGGGGCGCAGTGGGACGTGGTCGAAATCCCGGACGACCTGAAGGCCAAGGCCGAGCAGTATCGCGAGAAACTGATCGAGACGGCCGTCGAAGTGGACGACGCGGCCACCGAAGCCTATCTGAACGGCGAGATGCCCGACAAGGATACGCTGCGTCGGCTCGTCCGCCAGGGCACCATCAACGCGCATTTCTTCCCGGTGTTCTGCGGCTCTGCTTTCAAGAACAAGGGCGTACAGCCGCTGCTCGACGCCGTCATCGACTTCCTGCCATCGCCGATCGACATTCCTGCGATCAAGGGCATCGACGTCAAGTCGGGCGCCGAGATCGCGCGCCATGCTTCGGACGAAGAGCCGCTGTCGATGCTGGCATTCAAGATCGCCAACGACCCGCACATGGGTACGCTGACCTTCTGCCGCATCTACTCTGGTCACGTTGACGCAGGCGCGATGCTGGAGAATACGGTCAAGGAGCGTCGCGAGCGCGTGGGACGGATGTTCCAGATGCACGCCAATTCGCGCGAGCAGATCAACGAGGCCTATGCCGGCGACATCGTGGCCATCGTCGGCCTCAAGGACACGACAACGGGCGACACGCTCTCGGACCCCAACAGCCGGGTGATCCTGGAGCGCATGGAGTTCCCCGAGCCGGTGATCGACATCGCCGTCGAGCCCAAGTCGAAGGCCGACCAGGAGAAGATGGGCCTCGCACTCGCCAAGCTGGCGGCCGAGGATCCGAGCTTCCGCGTCAAGACCGACGAGGAGTCGGGCCAGACCATCATCTCGGGCATGGGCGAATTGCACCTCGACATCATCGTCGACCGCATGAAGCGCGAGTTCAAGGTGGAGGCCAATATCGGTGCGCCGCAGGTGGCGTATCGCGAGGCGATCACCCGTACGGTTGAGCACGACTACACCCACAAGAAGCAGTCGGGTGGTTCGGGTCAGTTCGCCCGCATCAAGTTCCGCATCGAGCCGAACGAGGCCGGCAAGGGCTTCGAGTTCACCTCGGAAGTGGTGGGTGGCAACGTGCCCAAGGAGTATGTCCCGGGCGTGGAGAAGGGCGTGGCGTCGGTTATGGGTTCCGGCCCGCTGATCGGCTTCCCGATTGTCGACGTGAAGTTCGCGCTGACCGATGGGGCCTACCACGACGTCGACTCCGCGGTTCTGGCGTTCGAAATCGCGGGTCGCGCGGGTTTCCGCGAGGCCATCGAGAAGGCGGCACCGAAGATCCTCGAGCCCATCATGCGGGTTGAAGTCCTCACCCCGGAAGACTATGTGGGCGACGTCATTGGCGATCTCAATTCGCGTCGCGGCCAGATCCGCGGTACCGAGGCCCGCGGTATTGCGCAGGTGATCGACGCCATGGTGCCGCTTGCCAACATGTTTGGCTACGTGAACTCGCTCCGCTCGATGAGTCAGGGGCGCGCCCAGTACACCATGACGTTCGACCACTACGAGCAGGTTCCGCAGGCGGTCGCCACCGAAGTCCAGGCGAAATACGCCTAAGCGAAAAACTGAAAGCAACGTCGGCTCCTGGGTCGACGCATACGGAGAGAAGCGATGGGTAAGGAAAAGTTTTCCCGCACTAAGCCGCACTGCAACATCGGCACCATTGGTCACGTCGACCATGGCAAGACCTCGCTGACTGCAGCGATCACCAAGGTCCTGGCCGAGACCGGCGGCGCCACCTTCAAGGCGTACGACCAGATCGACGCTGCGCCGGAAGAGAAGGCACGCGGCATCACCATCAACACTGCCCACGTCGAGTACGAGACGAGCAATCGTCACTACGCTCACGTCGATTGCCCGGGCCACGCCGACTATGTGAAGAACATGATCACCGGCGCGGCCCAGATGGACGGCGGCATCCTGGTGGTGTCGGCTGCCGACGGCCCGATGCCGCAGACCCGCGAGCACATCCTGCTCGCCCGTCAGGTCGGCGTGCCGGCGCTGGTCGTCTTCCTCAACAAGTGCGACATGGTCGACGATCCGGAACTGCTCGAGCTCGTCGAGCTCGAGGTTCGCGAGCTGCTGTCCTCCTACGAGTTTCCGGGCGACGACGTTCCGATCGTCAAGGGCTCGGCCACCGAGGCGCTCAATGACGGCGACAAGAAGCTCGGCCACGACGCCATCCTCGAGCTGATGCGCGCCGTTGACGAGTACATCCCGCAGCCGGCTCGTCCGATCGACCAGCCGTTCCTGCTGCCGATCGAAGACGTGTTCTCGATCTCTGGCCGTGGCACCGTGGTGACCGGCCGTGTCGAGCGCGGCATCGTCAAGGTGGGCGAGGAAGTCGAGATCGTCGGCATCAAGGCGACGCAGAAGACGACCGTCACCGGCGTCGAGATGTTCCGCAAGCTGCTCGATCAGGGTCAGGCCGGCGACAATATCGGCGCGCTGATCCGCGGTATCGACCGCACCCAGGTGGAGCGCGGCCAGGTGCTGTGCAAGCCCGGTTCGGTGACCCCGCATACCGACTTCGTGGCTGAGGCCTACATCCTCACCAAGGAAGAGGGCGGTCGCCACACTCCGTTCTTCGCCAACTATCGTCCGCAGTTCTACTTCCGGACCACTGACGTGACCGGCGTGGTGACCCTGCCTGAGGGCACCGAGATGGTGATGCCGGGCGACAACGTGAATATCTCGGTTCAGCTGATCGTGCCGATCGCCATGGAAGAGAAGCTCCGCTTCGCTATCCGTGAGGGTGGTCGCACGGTTGGTTCGGGCGTCGTCGCCAAGATCCTGAAGTAAGGCCTGGTAGTCCAGGGCGCGGCGCGCCGAAACGTGCGCCGCGTACCATTTTTCGCTGGGAAAGCAAGATGAACGGTCAAAACATTCGCATCCGGCTCAAAGCCTTTGACCACCGTGTGCTCGACACTTCCACCCGGGAGATCGTCAACACGGCCAAGCGTACGGGTGCGCAGGTGCGCGGGCCGATCCCGCTGCCCACGCAGATAGAAAAGTTCACGGTCAACCGTTCGCCGCATATCGACAAGAAGTCGCGCGAGCAGTTCGAGATCCGGACCCACAAGCGTCTTCTGGACATCGTGGATCCGACTCCGCAGACCGTTGATGCCCTGATGAAGCTTGATCTCGCCGCCGGCGTCGACGTCGAAATCAAGCTCTGAGACTTCCGTTTTCGCGCTGATCATCCAAAGGGTCCTCTTGCAGAATGACCTGGTCGGCCGCCAAAGAGAAAAGGTAACGAACCGATGCGTTCTGGTTTGATCGCACAGAAGGTGGGGATGACCCGACTGTTCATGGAGGACGGCACGCACGTCCCCGTGACCGTGCTCAGCCTCGAGAACTGCCAGGTCGTGGGTCAGCGCACGCATGAGAAGGACGGCTACACCGCCCTCCAGCTCGGCGCCGGCACCGTCAAGGCCAAGAACATCACCAAGGCGGACCGCGGGCAGTTTGCGGTCGCCAAGGTCGAGCCGAAGCGTCAGATAACCGAGTTTCGTGTCGATCCTGCGAACCTCATCGAAGTGGGCGCCACGTTGCAGGCCGACCATTTCGTCGAGGGACAGCTGGTCGACGTGACCGGGACCTCGATCGGCAAGGGCTTCGCCGGCGGCATGAAGCGCTGGAACTTCGGCGGCCTCAGGGCCACGCACGGTGTGTCCGTCTCGCACCGCTCGCACGGTTCGACCGGCCAGCGCCAGGACCCGGGCAAGGTGTTCAAGGGCAAGAAGATGGCCGGCCACATGGGCGACCGTCGCATCACCACCCAGAATCTGCGCGTCGTTCGCACGGACGTCGAGCGCGGGCTGATCATGGTCGAGGGTGCCGTACCGGGCGCCAAGGGCGGCTGGATCCAGATCAAGGACGCGGTCAAGAAGCCGGCCCCGAAAGGCGCTGCCTTCCCGGGTTCGTTCAAGGCTGCTTCTGAGGCAGTGGCTGCCGGGGAGACGAAGTAATGGAACTCCAGGTCACTACTCTGGATGGCAAGGCCGAGGGTTCGGTCACGCTGAAGGATGACATCTTCGGTCTCGAGGTCCGTCAGGACATCCTGCACCGCATGGTCCGTTACCAGCAGCTCAAGGCGATGGCCGGCACCCACAAGGTGAAGCATCGCTCCGAGATTGCCTACACCTCGAAGAAGTCGGTCAAGCAGAAGGGCTCCGGCGGCGCACGTCACGGCGCCAAGTCCGCTCCGCAGTTCCGCGGCGGCGGTCGTGCGTTCGGACCCGAGCCGCGCAGCCACGCGATCGATCTGCCCAAGAAGGTCCGGGCTCTGGCCCTCAAGCATGCATTGAGTGCCAAGGCCAAGGCCGGCGAACTGATCGTTGTGCAGTCGGTTGCCACCAAGGAGCCCAAGACTGCGGCCCTGGTGAAGCAGTTCGGCAAGCTCGAGTGGTCGAGTGCGCTGATCATCGACGGCGCCGAGGTCGACCGGAACTTCGCGAATGCGGCGCGCAACATTCCGCAGATCGACGTGCTGCCGGTGCAGGGGATCAATGTCGCCGACATCCTCCGCCGCCACAAGCTCGTCCTGACGAAGGCGGCGCTGGAAGCGCTGGAGGCGCGGTTCGCATGAGCAAGTTCAGCAACTACGACGTGATTCGTAACCCCGTCGTCACCGAGAAGTCGACCATGGCGTCCGAGCACGGACAGGTTGTGTTCGACGTCGCTATCGACGCCACCAAGACCCAGATCAAGGAAGCCGTCGAGGCTCTGTTCTCGGTCAAGGTCAAGGCAGTCAACACGTTGGTCCGCAAGGGCAAGGTGAAGCGGTTCCGGCAGGAACTTGGCACCCGCAAGGATGTCAAGAAGGCCATTGTGACCCTGGTCGACGGCCAGTCGATCGACATTTCGACCGGCATCTAGGGGAGAGCGAAACATGGGTTTGAAGACTTACAATCCGACCTCTCCCGGGCGCCGCCAGCTCATCACGACCGATCGGTCGGAGCTGTGGAAGGGCGCGCCGGTCAAGTCCCTTACCGTGGGCCTGACGTCCAAGGGCGGTCGCAACAACACCGGTCGCATCACCGCCTATCATCGTGGCGGCGGACACAAGCGGTCCTATCGCATGGTCGACTTCCGCCGCACGCGGTGGGACGAGATCGCCGTTGTCGAGCGGCTTGAGTACGATCCGAACCGTACGGCCTGGATCGCGCTGATCAAGTATGCCGACGGCGAGTTGGCCTATATCATCGCGCCGCAGCGCCTGGCGGCGGGTGACAAGGTCGTGTCCACGCTCGGCAGCGCCGACGTGAAGCCGGGCAATGCCATGCCGCTCGAGCGCATGCCGGTCGGCACGATCGTCCACAATGTCGAGATGAAGCCCCGCAAGGGCGGTCAGATCGCTCGTTCTGCCGGTGCGTACGCGCAGTATGTCGGTCGTGACAGCGGCTGGGCTATCCTGCGGCTCAACTCGGGTGAGCAGCGCCGCGTGCACGGCTCGTGCCTGGCGACGGTCGGGGCGGTGTCCAACCAGGACCACGCCAACGTTTCGATCGGCAAGGCAGGTCGCAATCGCTGGCTAGGCAAGAAGCCGGTCAACCGCGGCGTGACCATGAACCCGGTCGATCACCCGCACGGTGGTGGTGAAGGCCGTACCTCCGGTGGCCGTCACCCGGTGAGCCCGTGGGGCAAGCCGACCAAGGGCAAGAAGACCCGCAGCAACAAGTCGACGGACAAGTTCATCGTCCGCTCGCGTCACGTGAAGAAGGGCCGCTAAGCCATGTCGCGTTCAGTCTGGAAAGGCCCGTTCGTCGACGGCTATCTGCTCAAGAAGGCAGAGACCAGCCGTGCGAGCGGCCGCAACGAAGTCATCAAGATCTGGAGCCGCCGCTCGACGATCCTGCCGCAGTTCGTCGGCCTGACCTTCGGCGTCCACAACGGCCACAAGCATGTGCCGGTGAATGTCCAGGAAGAGATGATCGGTCACAAGTTCGGCGAGTTCGCTCCGACCCGTACCTACTACGGGCACGCGGCCGACAAGAAGGCCAAGAGGAAGTAACATGGGCAAGCCGAAAACCGAACGCTCGCTCAAGGACAACGAAGCCAAGGCGGTCCTCCGCATGCTGCGTACCTCGGGTATCAAGCTGAACCTCGTGGCCGCGATGATCCGCGGCAAGAAGGTCGACAAGGCGCTCGCCGAACTCGAGTTCTCGCGCAAGCGCATCGCCGGTTCGGTCAAGAAGACGCTCGAAAGCGCTATCGCGAATGCCGAGAACAACCACGGCCTCGACCCCGACAACCTGGTCGTTGCCGAGTGCTATGTCGGCGACTCTCTGGTGATGAAGCGCTTCATGGCGCGTGGCCGTGGCCACGCCGCTCGTATGGAGCGTCCGTTCTCGAACCTCACCATCGTGGTTCGTCAAGTTGAGGAGACCGCATAATGGGTCAGAAGATCAACCCGATCGGTCTGCGCCTCGGCATCAACCGCACCTGGGATTCGCGCTGGTATGCGAACAAGGGTGAGTACGGCAATCTGCTGCAGGAAGACCTGAAGATCCGCGAGACGCTGCTCGAGGATCTCAAGCAGGCAGCGGTTTCCAAGATCGTCATCGAGCGTCCGCACCGCAAGTGCCGGGTGTCGATCCACACTGCCCGTCCGGGCATCGTGATCGGCAAGAAGGGTGCCGATATCGACAAGATCCGCGCCAAGGTGAAGAAGTTCACCGACAGCGAGGTGCACATCAACATCGTCGAGGTGCGCAAGCCCGAGACCGATGCCAATCTGGTGGCCCAGGGCATCGCCCAGCAGCTCGAGCGTCGCGTGGCGTTCCGTCGCGCCATGAAGCGCGCCGTGCAGACGGCAATCCGCATGGGCGCCGGCGGCATCCGGGTGAACGTGGGCGGCCGTCTCGGCGGCGCCGACATCGCCCGGACCGAGTGGTATCGCGAAGGGCGCGTGCCGCTGCATACGCTGCGTGCCGACATCGACTACGGCACCGCCGAGGCAAAGACGACCTACGGCATCATCGGCATCAAGGTGTGGGTCTTCAAGGGCGAGGTGCTCGAGCACGATCCCTCCGCCCATGAGCGTCGCGCCACCGAAGGCGGCGGTGCGGGCGAGGGCGGCCAGCGTCGCGAGCGTTCCGATCGCGAAGATCGTCGCGATCGCGCGTCGCAGAACTAAGAAGGCATCGCGAAATGCTGCAACCAAAACGTACAAAGTTCCGCAAGGCGCACAAGGGCCGCATCCACGGCAACGCCAAGGGCGGCACCGAGCTGGCTTTCGGCCAGTTCGGCCTCAAGTCGCAGGAGCCCGAGCGCGTCACGGCACGGCAGATCGAGGCGGCCCGCCGTGCGATCACGCGTGAGATGAAGCGCGCCGGGCGTGTCTGGATCCGGGTATTCCCCGATCTGCCGGTGTCCAAGAAGCCGACCGAAGTTCGCATGGGCAAGGGCAAGGGTTCGGTGGAATTCTGGGCGGCGCGGGTGAAGCCCGGTCGCATCCTGTTCGAGATCGACGGCGTCCCCGAGGACGTTGCCAAGGAAGCCCTGCGCCTCGGCGCCATGAAGCTTCCGATCATCACGCGGGTCGTCACCCGCATTGCGGATTGATAGCCATGGCCAAGAAGAAAGCCGAAGCCAAGACCGGCGCCACTGTCGATCTTCGCGCCAAGACCCCGGACGAGCTGAAGGATCAGCTGCTCGGGCTCAAGAAGGAACAGTTCAACCTGCGGTTCCAGCGCGCTACCCAGCAGCTGGAGAAGCCGACCCGGGTGCGTGAGGTCCGTCGCGAGATTGCGCGGGTCAAGACCATCCTCGGCGAAAAGGCCGCAGCGAAGTAAGGAAACAGCGATGCCCAAGCGCGTACTGCAGGGGACCGTGGTCTCCGACACCAATGACAAGACCGTGGTGGTACGGGTCGACCGTGCGTTCACCCATCCGGTGATGAAGAAGACCGTGCGCCGGTCAAAGAAGTACCATGCTCACGACGAGGCGAATGTCGCCAAGGTCGGCGACGTGGTCTGGATCGAAGAGTCGGCGCCGATCAGCAAGAACAAGCGCTGGGTTCTCAAGCCTAGCGCGTAACCGGAATTTAGGGCTCGCCGCGTAGGCAGACCCCGAAACTGAAGAAGGCATCAAGCCATGATCCAGATGCAGTCCAATCTCGACGTTGCCGATAATTCCGGCGCGCGTCGCGTCATGTGCATCAAGGTGCTCGGCGGTTCGCACCGCAAGTACGCCTCGGTTGGCGACATCATCGTTGTGTCGGTCAAGGACGCGATCCCGCGTGGCCGCGTGAAGAAGGGCCAGGTGATGAAGGCCGTTGTGGTGCGCACCGCGTTTCCGGTTCGCCGCACCGACGGCACGATCATCCGCTTCGATCGCAATGCGGCCGTGCTGATCAACAACCAGGCCGAACCGATTGGCACCCGCATCTTTGGGCCTGTGCCGCGCGAGCTGCGCAGCAAGAACCACATGAAGATCATTTCGCTCGCCCCGGAGGTGTTGTGATGGCCGCCAAGATCAAGAAGGGCGACAAGGTCGTCATTCTGACCGGCAAGGACAAGGGCAAGACCGGACAGGTCACCCAGGTGTTCCCTGAGGACACCCGCGCGACGGTGCAGGGTCTCAACCTCGTGCGCCGGCACACCAAGCAGACCGCGAGCCAGGATGCGGGCATCTTCACCAAGGAAGCCCCGATTCACCTGTCCAACCTCGCGATTGCCGACAGCAAGGGCAAGCCCAGCCGCGTCGGTTTCAAGATCAATGCCGATGGCACCAAGGTGCGCGTCGCCAAGTCGACCGGAGAGACGATCGATGGCTGATACCGTTTACCTCCCGCGGTTGCGGGTCCAGTACGACGAGACGATCAAGCCGGGGCTGATCGAGCAGTTTGGCTACAAGAATGTCATGCAGGCGCCGCGTCTGGACAAGATCGTCCTGAACATCGGCGCTGGCGAGGCCGTCAACGACACCAAGAAGGTGAAGGCCGCGGCCGCGGATCTGGAGAGGATCGCCGGCCAGAAGCCGGTCATCACCCATGCCCGCAAGTCGATCGCCGGCTTCAAGGTGCGCGAGAACATGCCGCTTGGCGTCAAGGTCACGCTGCGCAAGGCCCGCATGTACGAGTTTCTTGATCGGCTCGTGAACATTGCCCTGCCGCGCGTTCGCGACTTCCGGGGGCTCAACCCGAATTCGTTCGATGGTCGCGGCAACTACGCCATGGGCATCAAGGAACACATCATCTTCCCCGAGATCAATTTCGATCAGATCGATCAGGTCTGGGGCATGGACATCATCGTGTGCACCACGGCGCGCACCGACGACGAAGCCCGGGCGCTGCTCAAGGCTTTCAATTTCCCCTTCCGGCAGTAACGGAAGAGAGAAGGACGAGACATGGCAAAGACCAGCTCCATCGAAAAGAACAACAAGCGCAAGCGCCTCGCCAAGCAGCACGCCCCCAAGCGTGCCAAGCTCAAGGCGGTGGTGATGAACCAGTCGGTTTCGCTCGAGGAGCGCTTCGCTGCGCAGCTCAAGCTGGCCGCGCTGCCGCGCAATTCGGCCGAGAACCGCGTCCACAACCGCTGCGACCTTACGGGTCGTCCGCGCGGCTATTACCGCAAGCTCAAGCTCAGCCGTATAGCGCTGCGCCAGCTGGGCAACCTGGGTCTGATCCCGGGCATGGTCAAGTCGAGCTGGTAAGGAGAGAGAACGATGAGCCTTTCCGATCCGATCGGCGATATGCTGACGCGCATCCGCAACGCGCAGCTGCGCCGCCGCGATGTCGTCCAGACCCCCGCGTCGACCCTGCGTGGGCGCGTGCTTGATGTGCTGAAGTCCGAGGGCTTCATTCGCGGCTATTCCGAGAGCACGATGGAGAACGGCGTCGCCCAGTTCGACATCGAGCTGAAGTACTCGGACAATGTGCCGGTGATCCGCACCATCGAGCGCGTGTCGCGGCCCGGCCGGCGCGTGTATGCATCGGTCAAGAATATCCCGTCGGTTGCCAACGGTCTCGGTGTGTCGATCCTGTCGACTCCCAGGGGCGTGATGGCCGACCATGAAGCCAAGGCCCAGAACCTGGGTGGTGAGGTACTCTGCCGCGTCTTCTGAGGCTCCCCGCCTCGAAGCCGTCGGTGTGACGATTACTCCGAAGGAAGTAGAAAGAATGTCCCGTACAGGCAAAAAGCCGATCGCACCGGTCAGTGGCGTTACCGTCACGATCAGCGATCGCAAGGTCACCGCGAAGGGGCCCAAGGGCGAGCAGTCGCTGGCGCTGATGGATGCTGTCAATGCCAAGCAGACGGCAGATGGCATCGTCATCGAGCCGGCCAACGACAGCCGCGAGGCTCGTGCTGCCTGGGGGACCACCCGTGCGTTGATTGCCAACATGGTGGCTGGCGTCGACAAGGGCTTCGAGAAGAAGCTCGCCATCCAGGGCGTGGGTTATCGCGCCGCGATGCAGGGCAAGGACCTCAAGCTGAGCCTCGGCTTCAGCCATGAAGTGGTGTTCGAGACACCGGCCGGCATCACCATCACGGCGCCGACCCAGACCGAAGTGGTCGTCAGCGGTGCCGACAAGCAGCAGGTTGGCCAGGTGGCCGCCGATATCCGCAGTTGGCGGAAGCCCGAGCCCTATAAGGGCAAGGGCGTGCGCTATGTGGGCGAGTACATCGCCCGCAAAGAAGGCAAGAAGAAGTAAGGAGCGCACGAGATGCCCATCAGCCTCAAAGGTGCGGAACGCCGCAAGGCGCGAGTTCGCAAGGCGCTCAAGGCCAATAATGCCGGCCGGCCGCGTCTCAGCGTGTTCCGTTCGGACAAGAATATCTACGCCCAGATCATCGATGATGCGACCGGCCGCACGCTGGCCGCGGCTTCGAGCATCGACAAGAACATCAGGGAAGCGCTGAAGAACGGCTCGACTTCGGAGGCTGCTGCCTCGGTTGGCAAGCTGATCGCGGAGCGGGGTCTGGCCGTCAATGTCGGCCAGGTCGTGTTCGATCGCGGTTCGTATCTCTACCACGGGCGTATCAAGGCCCTGGCTGATGCGGCCCGTGAAGGCGGCCTGCAGTTCTGATCCGGCGACAAGGGAAAGCTGAAAAGCGATGAGAGACGTTCAAGAGCGCGATAGCGAGTTTGTCGACCGGCTGGTGCACATCAACCGTGTTGCCAAGGTGGTCAAGGGTGGCCGTCGCTTCGGCTTCGCTGCCCTGGTGGTGGTTGGTGACCAGAAGGGCCGCGTCGGCTTCGGTCACGGCAAGGCCCGCGAGGTGCCGGAGGCTATCCGCAAGGCGACCGAGCAGGCCAAGCGCCAGATGATCCGCGTGCCGCTGCGCGATGCCCGGACGCTGCACCATGACGTGGTCGGCCATCACGGGGCAGGGCGGGTCATCCTGCGTGCGGCCGTTCCTGGCACCGGCATCATCGCTGGTGGCCCGATGCGTGCCGTGTTCGAGACCCTTGGGGTCAACGATATCGTGGCGAAGTCGCAGGGCACCGCCAATCCGTACAACATGGTGCGGGCTACCTTCGATGCGCTCAAGCGTGTCGACAGCCCGCGTTCGGTCGCTGCCCGTCGTGGCCTTAAGGTCTCGGACCTGCAGGCGCGTCGCGGCGAGACCGTCGAAGCCTGATCCAGGGCGGGAGTACATAAATGGCCGACAAGTCCGTCACCATCGAGCAGATCGCCAGCCCGTCGCGGCGTCCGCAGGACCAGCGAGCGACGCTGGTCGGGCTCGGGCTCAACAAGATTCGCAAGCAGTCGACTCTCAAGGACACCCCCGAGGTTCGCGGCATGATCGCAAAGATCCCGCACCTCGTGCGCGTCGTCGACGCCAAGTAGGATAGGGCGAGAAGATGACTCGTTTGAACGAACTTCGCGACAATCCCGGTGCCAACAAGAAGCGCGTCCGCGTCGGCCGCGGTATCGGCTCGGGCGTCGGCAAGACCGGCGGCCGTGGCGGCAAGGGCCAGACGGCACGCTCCGGCGTCGCCATCAACGGCTTCGAAGGCGGCCAGATGCCGCTGCACATGCGTATGCCGAAGCGCGGCTTCAACGCCCTCAATCCGGGCAGGTACAATCAGCTGCGCATCGACCGGGTGCAGGCCTACATCGATAGCGGCAAGCTTGACGTGAAGGGCGTGGTGGATGCGGCCGCACTCGTCAAGGCGGGTGTGATCCGGCGTGAACTGGACGGCGTCCGACTCATCGGCAATGCCGGCTTCACCGCCAAGAAAGTCACCTTCAAGGTCGCGCATGCCTCCAAGGGCGCGATTGCGGCTATTGAAGCGGCGGGTGGGAAGGTCGATATCCCCCAGGCTGAAGAATCGAAGGCTGACGCCTAAGCGCGCCGAGCCCCAGCCTTAAGGGAGCGATTATGGCGTCCGCAGCCGAACAGCTGGCCAAGAACCTCAACTTCGGGACCTTCGCCAAGGCGAAGGCCCTGCAACAGCGCATCTGGTTCACGCTCGGTGCACTGCTGGTGTATCGACTGGGGACCTATATCCCGGTGCCGGGGATCGATCCCGACGCCTACGCCGCCAGTTTCGAAACGGCGCGGCAGGGCATCGCGGGCATGTTCGACATGTTCGCCGGCGGCGCTGTGCAGCGCATGGCCATCTTCGCACTCAACCTCATTCCCTACATCACCGCCTCGATTGTCGTGCAGGTCATCACGTCGGCCTCGCCGCGCCTCGAAGCGCTGAAGAAAGAGGGCGAGACCGGCCGCCGCAAGCTGAACCAGTACACCAGGTATCTCGCCGTGGTGTTCGCGTCCGTTCAGCCTACGGCATCGCCATAGGTCTTGAGGGCAGCCAGGGCGTGGTTATCAATCCGGGCTGGTTCTTCAAGCTTTCGACCGTGATCACGCTGGTCGGCGGCACCATGTTCCTGATGTGGCTGGGCGAACAGATCACCTCACGCGGCGTCGGCAACGGCATCTCTCTGATCATCTTTGCCGGTATTGTGGCCAACCTGCCGGGCACTGTGGTGCAGACGCTCGAGTTGAGCCGCACCGGCGCTTTGCCGACCATCTGGGTGGTTGGCCTGCTGCTCATCGCCATCGTGGTGATCGCGGCGATCGTGTTCTTCGAGCGGGCTCAGCGCCGGCTGCTGATCCAGTATCCGAAGCGCCAGGTCGGAAACAAGATGTTCCAGGGCGACACCTCGCACCTGCCGCTCAAGCTCAACACCTCCGGCGTCATCCCGGTGATCTTCGGGTCGTCGCTGCTGCTGCTGCCCGCAACCATCGCATCGTTCGCGGCGCAAGGCGATGCGCCGCAATGGCTGCAGGTGACCTCGGCGCTTCTCGGCCGCGGCCAACCGCTCTACCTCATCCTGTTCGCCGTCTTCATCGTCTTCTTCGCGTTCTTCTACACCTCGATCGTGTTCAACCCGACCGACACGGCGGACAACCTGAAGCGCTCCGGCGGCTTTATCCCCGGCATCCGTCCCGGCGAACGGACGGCACAGCACATCGACTACGTACTGACCCGCATCACAGTGGTCGGAGCGGTCTATCTGATGGTGGTGGCGCTGATCCCCGAGACGATCCATAGCCAGCTCAATGTCAGCCAGTTCATCGGCGGCACGTCACTGCTGATCCTTGTGACCGTCACCCTCGACACCGTCACGCAGATCCAGAGTCACCTCATCGCCCAGCAGTATGAGGGCCTGGTCAAGCGTTCTCGACTGGGAGGCAAGCGCAAATGAGGTTGATTCTGCTCGGGCCGCCCGAGGCCGGCAAAGGCACGCAGGCCAAGGTGCTGATCGAGAGCTACGGTATCCCGCAGCTCTCGACCGGTGACATCCTGCGCTCCGCCATTGCAGCAAAGACCCCGATGGGGCTGGCGGCCAAGGAGATCATGGACCGGGGCGACCTGGTGTCTGACGACATCGTCAACGGCATTTCCGCGCACCATTCCGCAGGCGGAAGCGCTCGAGGCCATGCTGGCCGAGAAGGGCATGGGGCTCGACGCCGTCATCGAGATCACCGCCGATCCCGATGCGCTGGTCGGGCGCGTCGCCAAGCGCGCCAACGAGTCCGGTGCGGCGGCGCCGACGACAACGAGGAAGTGGTCCGCAACCGCCTGAACGTCTACCGCGAGCAGACCGAACCACTGGTCGAGTACTACCGCGGCAAGGGGCTGCTGAAGTCGGTTGACGGCATGCAGCCGGTTGAGGCAGTCACGGCCGCCATCCGCCGGGCCGTGCATAACTAGTATTCCGGTGCCGGGTCTTCCGCGGTTGACAACGCGGGGGTCGGCCCTTATGAACCGCGCCAGTCTCATGAATAAACGGGCTGGATTCGGTTCCTCGAGAGAGTGAGGGGCGGATTCCGGTCCCTTGTTGTTACCAAACGGCACGGGGTTGAACCCGGCCGACCAAAGGAGAGCGGACGTGGCTCGTATTGCTGGCGTCAATATCCCGACCAACAAGCGCGTTGTGATTGCGCTGCAGTATATTCATGGGATCGGTGCGAAGTTTGCCCATGACATCACCCAGAAGGTCGGGATTCCGGCCGAGCGCCGCGTCAACGAGTTGACCGACGCCGAAGTGATCCAGATCCGCGAGGCGATCGACCGCGAGTACGTGGTCGAGGGTGACCTTCGCCGCAACGTGGCGATGAACATCAAGCGCCTGATGGACCTGGGCAACTATCGTGGCCTGCGTCACCGCAGGGGCCTGCCGGTTCGCGGTCAGCGCACCCACACCAATGCCCGCACCCGCAAGGGTCCGGCCAAGCCGATCGCCGGCAAGAAGAAGCGGGGAGGGGGGGGGGGGGGGGGGGGGGGTACCGGGGGGCGCCCGCCTACGTCCCGATGTAGCTGCTGGAATTACGGCAGCGCTGATATCGAAACGAAGGACACAAATTGGCAAAAGCTGAAGGCGCGCGCGTCAAGCGCAAAGAGCGCAAGAACATCACCTCTGGCGTCGCGCATGTGAACGCCTCTTTCAACAACACCATGGTCACCATCACCGACGTTCAGGGGAACACCATTTCCTGGTCGTCCTCCGGGCGTCATGGGTTTCAAGGGATCGCGCAAGTCGACCCCGTATGCCGCCCAGGTGGCGGCGGAAGATGCGGCCAAGAAGGCCCAGGAACACGGAATGAAGACCCTCGAGGTCGAAGTCCGTGGCCCGGGTTCGGGCCGTGAGTCGGCGCTTCGTGCGCTGCAGGCTGCTGGCTTCAACGTCACCAGCATCCGCGATGTGACCTCGATCCCGCACAACGGTTGCCGGCCGCGCAAGCGCCGCCGCGTCTGATTTCGTCACGGGATCCCGGCGCGCCTCCTCGCGCCGGGATCGGCACATTGCATTGCGGAAAAGGCGGTTAGGCGGACCGCCCATTTGAAAGGACACCACCGTGACCATCCAGAGGAACTGGCAGGAACTCATCAAGCCGACCAAGCTGGACATCGTTTCGGGTAGCAGCAACGAGCGCGCGGCTTCGGTTGTCGCCGAACCGCTCGAGCGTGGCTATGGCCTGACGCTGGGCAATGCCCTCAGGCGCGTTCTGCTGTCGTCGCTGCAGGGCGCTGCCGTTACCGCCATCCAGATCGACGGTATCCTGCATGAATTCTCGTCTCTGCCCGGGGTCCGCGAGGACATCACCGACCTGGTGCTGAACGTCAAGGAAATCGCGGTCAAGATGGGCGGCGAGGGGCCGAAGCGGTTGACCCTGTCGCGGCAGGGACCCGGTGCGGTCGTTGCCGGCGACATCAAGGTGACGGGCGATATCGAGATTCTGAATCCCGAGCTGGTGATCTGCCACCTCGACGACGGCGCCGAGATCAACATCGAGTTCACGGTCAACACCGGCAAGGGCTATGTCGCGGCCGACAAGAACCGGCCCGAGGATGCGCCGATCGGCTATATCCCGGTCGATGCGCTGTTCTCCCCGGTCCGCCGCGTCTCCTACAAGGTTGATGCCACTCGTGCCGGCGAGAGCCTCGACAAGGACAAGCTGACGCTGACCATCGAGACCAATGGCGCGATCTCGCCCGAGGATGCCGTGGCCTATGCCGCTCGTATCCTGCAGGACCAGCTCTCGGTGTTCGTCAACTTCGAGGAACCGACCAAGGAGAAGAGCCAGGAAGCCGTTCCCGAGCTCGCCTTCAACCCGGCGCTGCTCAAGAAGGTGGACGAACTCGAGCTCTCCGTGCGCTCGGCCAACTGCCTCAAGAACGACAACATCGTCTATATCGGCGACCTCATCCAGAAGACCGAGGCGGAGATGCTCCGCACGCCGAACTTCGGCCGCAAGTCGCTCAACGAAATCAAGGAAGTGCTGGCTCAGATGGGTCTGCACCTTGGCATGGACGTGCCCAACTGGCCGCCCGAGAACATCGACGATCTGGCCAAGCGCTACGAAGATCACTATTGATCCGGCGCCAGCCACAAGTGACCAACCGCCCGTCGTGAGACGCCCGGGCCCAAGGGAGTAACAAAATGCGCCACGGTAACACCAACCGTAAGCTCAACCGGACCTCGGCCCACCGCAAGGCCATGTTCGCCAACATGTCTGCCTCGCTGATCAAGCACGAGCAGATCGTCACCACCTTGCCCAAGGCCAAGGAACTGCGGCCGATCGTGGAGAAGCTGATCACGCTGGGCAAGCGCGGTGATCTACATGCGCGTCGCCAGGCGATCGCGCAGATGCGCGACGAAACCCAGGTGCAGAAGCTCTTTGCCGTGGTCGGTCCGCGCTACAAGGGCCGGAATGGCGGCTACATCCGCATTCTCAAGGCCGGCTTCCGCTATGGCGACAATGCGCCTTTGGCCGTGATCGAACTGGTCGATCGCGATGTCGATGCCAAGGGACTGGATTCCGGTCCGGTTGAGGCGCGCACCGAGGACGAGTCGGAAGCCGCGTAAGGCGTCTCCGAGCAGCGATTTCTGGGCGGTTCGGGTCTCCGGGCCGCCTTTTGTTTGACCGGAACCCAAATTCCCGCCAAGCCCGTTGCCTGACCTTTGCGGAGGAGGTGCCGATGACTGACAAAGGCCTGATCCTGGTGACCGGCGCAACCGGGTTCGTAGGGAAGTGGACGGTCATCGAACTGCTCAAGGCCGGCTACCGGGTGCGCGGCACACTCCGTGCGCTCGGACGCGCCGACGAGGTGCGTGCCGGCGTGGCCTCCCAGACTGGCGACGAAGCGCTCGAGAGCGGCTCGAGTTCGCCGAGACGGACCTTCTCGATGACCGCGGCTGGACCGATGCAATGCGCGGGGTGGCTGCGGTCATGCATGTCGCCACGGTCATTCGCGGCGATGAACCGAAGGACCAGAGTCTCGTCATCCGTCCCGCGCTGGAAGGTACGGAGCGCGTCCTGCGCTTCGCCAACGAGGCCGGCGTCAAACGCTTCATCATGACGTCCTCGATCGCAACCGTCGGCTATGGCCACGGCCAGACCAGCGGCAGGCGGGTGTACAACGAGACCCACTTCACCAATCTCGACAACATGAAGTGGAAATGGGCCTACTGCATCGGCAAGACCAAGGCCGAGCAAATGGCCTGGGCCTTTGCCAGGGAACACGGTATCGCGCTCACCACGATCCATCCCGGTGCCATCATCGGCCCAGCCGTCGACCAGGACGCCTCGATCTCCATCGGCATGGTCACCGGGCTGCTCAACGGTCGCGTCGCCGCGCTGCCGAGCAATGGCTTCTCCATTATCGACGTGCGCGATGTCGCCGCGTTGCACGTGGCGGCGCTGGAACACCCCGAGACGGCCGGTGAGCGCTACCTCGCGACCTCGGACTATACGCCCTTTCCGCAGGTGGCCGATATCCTCAGGCACGCCTATCCGGACTGGAACATCACCGTCAAGCGGGTGCCCGACTGGATCATCAAGCTCGTGGCCAGCTTCGGCGGTCCGGCGCGACAGATCATCAATGACATCGGCAACGAGAAGGTCTTCGATGGGGCGAAGGGCGAAGCCCTGCTCGGTCGCAAGTTCATCGGTGCCCGGGAGTCGATCCTCGCCACCGCAGAAGCGGCGATCCGGCTGGGACTGGCCACGAAGCCAGTGAACTGAGGCCCAATATGCCGGCCGTCCTGGTCGAGCGCCTGCCGGCAAGGCGGCTGCCGTTCTGGTTTGTCGCGACCGCGACCGGCTTTTTCTTGCCCTCAAGCTTGTCCTGCGCTCGGTGGCCAGGTTCAGGTGGACGAGGCCTACTACTGGCTGTGGGGGCGCCACCCTCAGTTGTCCTATGTCGATCACCCGGCGCTGCATGCCTGGGTGCAGGGGTGGTCACGGGGCTGTTCGGCACCAGTGCGCTCTCCATCCGGACCCTCCAGTGTCGTTACCACCGGAGTGACCCTCTGGCTCCTCTACGACTGGTGCCGGCGCCTCGCCCCCGCGGACTGGCGCTATGCCTTCGCTCTCACGGTTGCCCTGTTCTACTCGAGCCCCCTGATGGTGTTCGTCACCACCATGGCGATCCACGACCGGCTGTTGCTGCTGCTCGCGATGCTCGCGATCCACTGCTTTGTTCTGGTGGGCCTCGCGTTCGCGCAGGATCGGCGCGTCGCCTGGTGCCGCTCTACCTTGGTGCTCTCTGCATCGGGCTGGCGGTGCTCAGCAAGCTCATGGGCGTGGTGGTCGGTCTGGGGATTGCCGCGGCGATTGTCTGGCGGGCGGATACCCGCGGACTGCTGGGCAGCCTGCATCTCTGGCTCGCAGTGCTGCTGGCCGTGCTGCTGCAACTGCCCACCCTGGTCTGGAATCTCCAGCACGGCGGGCTGACCGTGGCGTTCCACCTGGGAGGCGTGCAGCAGGTGGCTGCCGAGGGCATGCGCTGGGAGGGGGCGGTCCGCGTCCTCTACCAGTTGATGCTGTTGCTCTCGCCCTTCTGCGTCTGGGGCATGATCCGGTTCGTCACGTCGCGATCGGCGGAGGGCTTCGGTGGAGTGCTCCATGACCTGGGGCGAATGATCTTCCTTGCCTCGACCGTGGTCGTTCTGTTCGTCGATGTGGTGCTGGGCAAGGAGTCGCTCTTCTACTGGAACATCATTGCCTATGGTGCTTTCTTCGCGCTATCCGCCTGGTTCATCCGCAGCCGCCTGCTGATCGTGCTGCATCTGCTCTACGGGGCGGTCATCAGCACCGCCCTGGTCTACCACTTCTCCTTTTTCCCGTTTCTCGACGGCCGCATTTCGCAAGCCGGCAATCTCTATGGCTGGGATCAACTGGCCGCCGCGATCGAGACCGAAAGGCTGGAGACCGGCGCGGCGTTCGTGGCCGCGGACAACTGGCAACACGCCTCCCAACTCGCATTGGCGATGAACGATCCCGAGGTGCCGGCGATCACCGCGGGCGCCGATGCGTTCGACCAATGGGTGAAGCCGGACCGAGATGTCGGCAAGGATGCCGTTCTCCTCGTCGGACGGGAGCGCAACCTCGACTATCTTCGTACCCAGTTCGACAGTGTCGAGCACCTGCGGCATGTCGAGGTTACCGCCTGGGGCACCAAGGTGTTCAGCTACGAGCTCTACCTTGGCCGTGACTACCATCCGGACGCCGGCCGGCCGTTCTAGCCGGGACGCGGGCGGGACAGCCCCCAGGCCGCGTACAGTCCGTTGACTTCGGCCATGGAGCGACACTCGACGAACGGCAGGCCGGCTCGGGGGAGGCTGTCGCGCATCCGCGTAAGGTTCTTCGGCGAGTTGACCAGCACCCAGCGGATCATCTCCCACTTGAGACTGTCCTTGTCGCCGGCCAGCGATCCGGGACGGGACCGCTTCTCGAACAGAGTGCGCCTGAGATACCGAACGAGGTTCGACCAGCGGTTGTCGCCGAGCAGGATGATTCCGGTGGCACGGGCGATGCGCTGCGGCATCAGGGCCGAGTAATTGCCATCCATCACCCAGCTCTCGGTCTGGATCGCGGCGTCGTGCAGGGCCGCGAACGCCTCGTCGCTGCGCTGCACCCAGTCGGTGTGGGGGAGGTGTCGGAACAGGTCGACGTGAAAGGCTTCGCACCTGAGCCTTGCGGCGAGGGCGACAGCCAGGGAGGATTTGCCGGCGTTCGAGGGCCCACAGACCATGATCCTGGGCCCAAGTTCGCCGAGGGGAAGGATGGTCGACATCGTGCACCTCGAGACAGAAAGGGCCACCCGTCCCGGATGGCCCATCACGCGCAACAGGAAAGGTCACTCGGCCGTCACTCGGCCGGTTGCAGTTCCTTGCCGGTATAGACCTCGTCCACCCAGTACTGGTCGCGGCGGTCGAAGCCGTTGAACGGGGTCAGCGAGGCCTGGGTGTAGGCCCCCATCAGGCCGAACTCGATCCAGTCGTCCTCGTCGATGTCCGCGGGCAGGGTGAAGGTCTGCGGCAGCACGTCGTAGCTGTCGCATGTCGGGCCCCAGATGGTGAATTCGGAGAATTCCTGGTCGTTGTCGTGCAGGCGCGGTCCACGCCAGACGCGTACCGGCGGAGTGAAATGCATGAACTTCACCTCCATCAGCGCGCCGTAGGCGCCGTCGTTGACATAGACGGACTGGCCGCCGCGCTGGTGCTTGACGCGCAGCAGCAGCGAGGTGGAGGAGGTGACCAGGCCCGGCCTGGCTCCGATGATGAGCTCGGGCCTCGACTTGCCGAAATTTTCCTTCACCGCCGTGGCGATGGTCTCGAAGTAGTAGTCCATCGGCGGCGCCTCGCTGGTCGGGTAGGGGGCCGGATAGCCGCCGCCGATGTTGAGGCGCTTCAGCTCGATGCGAGACTCCTCGGCGATCTTGGCGGCCGCCGCGATGTGCCGCTCATATGCATAGGCATCCTCGCACTGGCTGCCGACATGGAAGCAGAGCGAGGGCGTGTAGCCCATCTGGTCCACCAGGCTGACGATCTCGGCGGCGCCGTCCTGCATCACGCCGAACTTGATGCCGAAGTCATAGGACTTGAGCGCCTTGCCGGCCTTGAAGCGGGTGGTCACCTCGATGTCCCGGCTGGGCGACACCACGGCAGCCAACTGGTCGAGCTGCTGCGGGTGGTCAATGGTGAAGGAACGGACGCCGAACTCCTCGTAGGCGCGGGCGATCTCGCGCTTGTTCTTGATCGGGTTGTTGTAGTGCATGACGGCGCCGGGGGCGTACTCGCGCACCAGTTCCATCTCGCGATTGGAGGCGACGTCGAAGGCCTTGATGCCCTCGTCGTGCAGCTGCCTCAGGATATGCGGGGAGGGGTTGCACTTGACCGCGTAGGTCAGCAGCCCGTCGAAGCCCTTCTTGAAAACCTTGGTCGCCCGGTGCAACTCCTTGGAGCAGAACAGGAAGCTGGGGAAGTCCGGCTCCTCGGCAGCGATCAGCTGCGAGGTGTTGGCGTAGACCGTGGTTGGCTCAGTCATGGCGGCTAACCTTTCTAGGGTCCAGGGAGGGCGGGAAGAAAATCGAGCGCTGCATATAGGGTCGATTGACCCCTCTCGCAACGTCATATTTGAAGGACTACCTATCGGCAGGGGCACCGGCCAAAAGGCGCCAGATTCGCGGCGCTTGTCGGACACTTGGTGATCGAGCATTCGGAACAATCGATGTCGAAGCGGAGTTTGATCGTCGGTCTTGTGGGCGTCGTCGCGGGCGCCGCTCTCGTGCTGGGCCTCGCTGCGTTTGGCGGCGGCGGGCCGGTGGCGCCCGTCTCGATATCTGTCCACGCCGAAGAAGACGTCGCCGAAGGCAGGGCGCTGCCGCAAAGCCGCACCGAGGTGCAACTGAGCTTTGCGCCCCTGGTCAGGCAGGTGACGCCCTCCGTAGTCAACGTCTACGCCACCACGATCAGCCAGCAGGCGACGTCGCCCTTCCTCAACGATCCCTTCTTCCAGCGCTTCTTCGGCGGCGACAACCCGTTCATGGGTCCGCCCGCGCAGGTCGCAGTCGCTGGGGTCCGGCGTCATCGTCGACGCCAGCGGCGTCGTGCTCACCAACCACCATGTGATCGACGGCGCCACGGACATCCGTATCGCGACCCCCGACGGGCAGGAGTACCCGGTCGACCTGGTTCTCGATGACCCAAAGACCGACCTCGCCGTGCTCAAGGTGAGAGACCTGAAGGGCCAGAGTTTTCCGGCGCTCGACTTTGCCGATTCCGATGCGCTTGAGGTCGGCGACCTCGTGCTTGCCATCGGCAACCCGTTCGGCGTCGGCCAGACCGTTACCTCCGGTATCGTCTCGGCGCTCGCCCGCACCGGAGTGGAAAGCTCGAACTACGAGTTCTTTATCCAGACCGATGCCGCAATCAATCCCGGCAATTCCGGCGGCGCGCTGGTCGATCTGCAAGGGCGCCTCGTCGGCATCAACACCGCGATCGTCTCCCGCTCGGGCGGTTCGGTCGGCATCGGCTTCGCCATTCCTGCCAACATGGCCAAGCTCGTCGCCGAAACCGGTATCGCCGGCGGGGCGCTGCAACGCCCGTGGTTCGGAGCGCGGCTGCAGAACGTCACCTCGGACCTCGCCGACGGCCTCGGCCTTGGCCGCGCGCGTGGCGCGCTGATCGCCGAAGTGGCGCCGGGCGGGCCGGCCGACAGGGATGGTTTCCGTCCCGGCGACGTCATCGTCTCGGTAGACGGCTTCGCCGTCGAGCAGCCGAGCGCCTTCGATTTCCGCCTCGCCACCCGCAAGATCGGCGAAAGCGCGACCCTGCAGGTGTTTCGGGATGGCAGAACCGAGAACAAGACGATCACGCTGGCTGCGCCGCCTGATGGCGGCGAACCCGTGACCGTCTCGGGTAACACCCGCTTTGCCGGCACCACCGTCGAGACCGTCACCCCGGCCCTTGCGCAGGAACTCGGCCTTCCCTTCGCGGCGCGCGGCGTGCTGGTGCGCGCCGTCGAGCCGGGCTCGCCCGCCGGCGAGATGGGTCTCAGGGCCGGCGACCTGATCCTCAACCTCAATGGCGAGGACACTCTCGAGGCCGGGGCCTTCGGTCGGCTGGCCAGCAATCGTCCGCGCAGCTGGCAGGTGGTGCTGCAGCGCGGCGGTCGCATCATCCGCGCTGAAGTGGCCGGCTGATGGCCGATCTGTTCGCGCCGGATCCGGACAAGGCGATCGAGGCCGCCGCGATGCGGCCGCTGGCCGACCGGCTGCGCCCGCAGAGCCTGGACGCAGTCATCGGCCAGCAGCACCTGCTCGGTCCCGACGGCACGCTGCGCCGCATGATTGCGTCCGGTCGGCTCGGCTCGCTGATCCTCTGGGGTCCGCCCGGTACCGGCAAGACCACCATCGCCCGCCTCCTCGCCGACGAGGTCGGCTACCGCTTCAAGCAGATCTCGGCAGTGTTCTCGGGCGTCGCCGACTTGAAGAAGGTGTTCGACGAGGCGCGCTTCGAGCGCATGAGCGGGCATCGGACGCTGCTCTTCGTCGACGAGATCCACCGCTTCAACCGCGCCCAGCAGGACTCCTTCCTGCCGGTGATGGAGGACGGCACCGTCGTCCTCGTCGGCGCTACCACCGAGAACCCGAGCTTCGAGCTCAACGCGGCGCTGCTGTCCCGGGCCCAGGTGCTGCGCCTCAATTCCTTCACCTCGGACGAGCTGGCGCAGATGGCGGCGCGCGCCGAGCAGTCGCTTGGCCGAGAGCTGCCGCTCGACCTGGAGGCCCGTGCCGCCCTCTACGAACTCGCCGACGGCGATGGCCGGGCGCTGCTCGGGCTGGTCGAGGAGGTCTTCGCCGCCGTCAAGCCGGGCGAGGTCCTCGACAAGGCCAGGCTGCTGACCGTGGTGCAGCGCCGCGCTCCAATCTACGACAAGAAGCAGGACGGCCACTACAATCTGATCTCGGCCCTGCACAAGACTGTCCGCGGTTCCGATCCGGATGCCGCGCTCTACTACTTCGCCCGCATGATCGAGGCGGGCGAGGACCCGCTGTTCCTGGCCCGCCGACTGATCCGCATGGCGTCCGAGGATATCGGCATGGCCGATCCACAGGCGCTGCCGTTCTGCGATCGCAGCCCGCGACGCCTACGAGATGCTGGGGACACCCGAAGGTGAGCTGGCTCTGGCGCAGGCCGTGGTCTACCTCGCCTCGGCGCCGAAATCGAATGCCGTCTACACCGCCTTCGCCGAGGCCCGCGCCCTCGCCAGGTCCTCGGGCTCGCCGATGCCGCCGATGGTCATCCTCAATGCCCCGACCAAGATGATGAAGGGACAGGGATATGGCGAGGGCTATATCTACGACCACGACACGCCCGAAGGCTTTTCCGGCCAGGACTACTTCCCCGAAAAGCTCGGCCGCCAGGAGTTCTACCGACCGGTCGAGCGCGGCTTCGAGCGCGAGATCAAGAAGCGTCTCGACTATTTCGCAAGGTTGCGGGCCAAGAAGCGAGACGACGAGGACTGACATGACCCGGTCTGCCGCAGGGGACTAGCCATCCCGCCGTGCCCCTCGTATTACAGCGCCATGAACCCTTATCTCCTCGTCGGTCTCGGCGGCGCCATCGGCGCCATGGCGCGCTACGCCATGGGCGTCGCCGTCGGTGCGCTGCCCAGTGGCTTTCCCGCCGCCACGTTCCTCATCAACGTCCTGGGTTCCGTTGCCATGGGGCTGCTGATCGGGGTGCTGGCGCGGACCACGCCGCAATACCAGAACGAGATCCGGCTGTTCGTCGCCGTCGGCATCTTCGGCGGCTTCACCACCTTCTCGAGCTTTTCGCTCGATGCCATCACCCTGATCGAGCGCGGCGATATCCTGCTCGCCGGCCTCTACATCGTCGGCTCGGTGCTGCTGTCGCTGGCCGGCCTGTGGCTGGGCCTGTTGGCCGTTCGGGTGGTCGCGTGAGCGGGGTACGCCTGCAGACCGTCGCGCGCGACGAGGACGGCATGCGGCTCGACCGCTGGTTCGCGACGCACTTTCCGCAGGTGAGCTTCGGGCACCTGCAGAAGTTGCTGCGCTCGGGCCAGATCCGCGTCGACAGCGGCCGGGTCAAGGCGAATGCCCGCCTTGCCGCCGGCCAGGTCGTCCGCGTCCCGCCCATCGAGCCGGCTCCGGAACGTCCGGAGGGCGAGGTGAGCTCGAAGGATGCCGAGTTCCTGCGCTCGATCATCCTCTACGAGGACGACGAGCTCTACGTCTTCAACAAGCCGCACGGCCTCGCCTCGCAGGGCGGCTCGGGGACGAAGCGGCACATGGACGGGCTGCTGAAGAGCCTGCCCAACAAGAAGGGCGAGCCGCCCCGACTGGTGCACCGGCTCGACCGCGACACCTCGGGCTGCCTGGTCGTCGCCAAGACCAAGGCGGCCGCAGCGCATTTCGGCAAGGTCTTCTCCTCCCGCCAGGCGCGCAAGATCTACTGGGCCGTGGTCTGGGGCAATCCGCACCCCAAGCAGGGCTCGATCTCGTGCTTCCTCGCCAAGCAGGCGACCAACGATGGCGAGCAGATGGTGGTGGTGCCGCAGGGCACCCCAGGCGCCCAGCACTCGATGAGCTACTACTCGACCACCGACACTGCCGCCCGCCGCTTCGCGTGGGTGACGCTGAAGCCCGTAACCGGTCGTACGCACCAGCTGCGCGTCCACATGGCGCAACTGGGCAACCCGATCATGGGCGATCCGCGCTATTTCAACATTCAGAACTGGGAAGCCCCGGACGAGATCTCCAAGGGCCTGCACCTGCACGCGCGCCGCATCCGCCTGCCGCTGCATGGCGGCCAGATCCTCGATGTCTCGGCGCCACTGCCGCCGCACATGCAGGCCACCTTCGACGTCCTCGGCTTCGATGCCGAGCGCTACGACGCACAGGACCAGGATCCGGAGGATCAATGAACCTCATCATGTTCGACATGGACGGGACACTGATCGACACTCAGGCGCTGATCGCCGAAACCATGGCTGGCGCCTTCCGCTCTCTCGGCCTTGTGCCGCCCGCGCCGGCGCAGGTTCGGACCATCATCGGCCTGGCGCTGCCGATTGCCATCGGACAGCTCGCCGGGACCGACGACATCGACGTGATCGAGGGACTGGTCGGCCAGTACAAGGCGCTCTACCGTGATGCGCTCGAGAGCGATCTCGACCGCGAGCCGCTCTATCCGGGCGCCCTTGCCGCGCTCGACCGGCTGCGCGCACGGCCCGACACACTCCTCGGCGTCGCCACCGGAAAGGGCTTGAGCGGGGCTACCCGTATCCTCGGGAACCATGGCATCGCCGGCCATTTCGTCACCGTCCAGACCCCCGACCACAATCCGTCCAAGCCCCATCCCGGCATGCTGCTCAGGGCGATGGCCGAGACCGGCATTGATGCCAGCCACACGGTCATGATCGGCGATACGGTATTCGACATCGAGCTGGCCGCAGCGGCCAAGGCGCGCTCGGTCGGAGTGAGCTGGGGCTACCACGATGCCGCAGCATTGCTCGAGGCGGGGGGCAGGAACCTTGATCCACGCCTACGACGAACTGGATGCCGCCATTGACCGCGTGCTCTAGCAGACCGATGCGTGAGTTTCTCGAAGACGCCGAGGCACACCGCGACGACGGCTATGGCCGGGCCCAGCACCTGAACAAGGTCGAACTGCCCCGCCGGTTCTACAAGGACGTCGGGGTCGGAGTGGCGCCTGCGGGCTATGCCGTCACGCTCGACGGCCGGTCCCCGCGGACCCCGGGCCAGAAACCCGTCGTGGTCCACAACGAGGGTCTCGCCGCTGCCATGGCCGAGGAATGGACAGCGCAGGGCGAGTTCATCGATCCCAGGATCATGCCGATCGTGCGGCTGGTCAACTCGGCGGTCGAGGCCGGCGTCGAGAGGCTGCCGGCCCTGCGCGACGAGATCGTCAGGTTTGCTGGCAACGACCTGATGCTGTACCGCGCCGACACCCCGCGCGAGCTCGTTGCCGAGCAGGAGCGTGTCTGGGACGCAGCGCTGGTCAAGCTGGCTCGCCATTTCGATGTCAGCTTCCGGCCGACCATAGGCATCGTCCACCAGCCGCAGCCGCAGTCCACGCTGGATCGTCTGGCAGCAGCGCTCACCGGCGTCGGTCTGATCGAGATCGTGGCTCTCAATTCTCTCACCGGCATTGCCGGGTCCGGGCTTCTCGCCATCGCGCTGCGGGAGGGCCTCATGGACGCCGAAGCGATCTGGGCGGCGGCGCATGTCGACGAGGATTTCAACATCCGCCTCTGGGGCGATGTCGAGGAGGCGCGCGAACGGCGTGCCAAGCGCCGGCTCGACTTCGATGCCGCGGTACGGGTGCTCGACCTGGTGAACAGTGCCGAGGGCTGAGCCGGCGGGAGAGGTCGCCGGCACAAGCGCGGCGTGCGCGGTCCTGGCTGCTGAAGGGCCTTGTGATACGTGAGCTACTTCCGAGTAACCCCAGCAGTCCGGGTTGCCACGTATCGCTCGCGCCCACTCGCACCGCGTTACCGGCCACCCGGTGCTGCCCCGCCCGGAGCCGCGCCTCAGGCCGAGGCGGCCTTCAGAACCAGCTTCAGTGCCTCGACGACCGTTTGGTGACGGATCGAGTCGCGGTCGCCGACGAACTGCCGCTTGAGGTGCTTCGTGCCGTCCTCGGTCGCCAGCGCAAGATGGACGAGGCCCACGGGCTTTTCGGTCGTACCGCCATCCGGCCCGGCAATGCCGGTCACGGCAACGGCAAGGTGGGTGCCGGCGGTGCCCAATGCCCCCTCCGCCATCGCGATGGCGACGGGTTTCGACACCGCGCCGTGCTGGCGCAGCAGCCCGAAGGGCACTCCGATCATCCCGATCTTGGCCTCGTCGGCGTAGGTGACGAAGCCGCCGTAGACGACCTCCGAGGAGCCGGAAACCGCGGTCAGGGCACCGGCAATCAGGCCGCCCGTGCAGCTCTCTGCGGTGGCGATGGTCAACCCGGCTGTCCTGAGCGCGGAGACGGTCTCGGCAGCGAGCGTTGCGACGTCACTGGGCAGCTTCATCTGCATCCTCGCGTGGCAGTTCGATGCTGGCGCTGGCCATGGCGACGATGCCCTCGCCGCGGCCGGTAAAGCCGAGCCGCTCGCTGGTCGTGGCCTTGATGGCGACCCGTTTCGGGGTGATGCCGCAAGCCTTGCCGATGGCGAGTTTCATCGCCTCGACATGCGGGCCGATGCGCGGTGCCTCGCACACGATGGTGAGGTCGAGATTGACGATCCGTCCGCCTCGTTGAGCCACCAGCCCGGCGGCGTGCTCGAGGAAGACGGTCGAGGCGGCGCCGCGCCAGCGCTGCTCGGACGGCGGGAAGTGGTGTCCGATATCGCCCTCGCCGAGGGCGCCATAGATCGCGTCGCACAGCGCGTGCAGCGCCACGTCGGCATCAGGTGGCCCTTGAGTCGGGCCGAGTGGGCGATCTCGACCCCGCCCAGCCACACGGAGTTGCCGGGCTCGAAGGGGTGGACGTCAAAGCCGGTACCGACGCGGGTTTCCATGCGGGTGTCTCCGCCGATGAGGCGTTCGGCGCGTGCGAAGTCCTCGGGGTGGGTGATCTTGATGTTCTGCGTGCTGCCGGGTGTCAGTGCCACGGCAAGCCCTGCCCACTCGGCGATGGCGGCATCGTCGGTGAATTCGCGCGGCAGGCGAGTCGCCCGCATGTGGGCGGACAGGATCTGCGGAAAGCGGAAGCCTTGCGGAGTCTGGGCGGCAAACAGCGTGTGGCGGTCTTCCGTGGCGGTGACGGTGGTGCCGTCCACCGAGCGCTTGATGGTATCGGTCACCGGGACCACCGGCAGCGCGGCGTCGTGGCTCGCCAGCGCCGCGACGACGCCATTGATGACGACCGACGAGGTCAGCGGCCGGGCTGCGTCCTGGATCAGCACCAGGTCGGGGCGGCGCGGACCGAGTGCCATCAACCCCGCGAGTACCGACGCCTGCCGGTTGGCACCGCCCTCGACGGGCGGCAGCAGGCGCGGGTGGTCGAGCCCCAGCGCGGTGAAGCGGCCGTGATGATCGGGATGGATGACCGGCAGCACCCAGGTGATCTTGTCGACATCGAGAAAGCAGGAGATCGTCCGGGACAGGACCGGTTGTCCGGCCACCGCCCGGTATTGCTTCGGGACGATGTCTCCGCTAGCAGAGGCGCGTTCGCCGCGGCCGGCGGCGACCACGATGGCGGCGATGGTTCTTGAGCTTGTCATCGTCGGTCCGTACCGAGCCCGGAAGTTGCGCTGCAGGTCTAGCGACGGTGTATCCTCACAGCAAGTGGCTTGCCCGCAACGCACGGGAGATGGCGCGTTCCGCTGTTGCACGGTGCGGATTTTTGACTATTCTGCAGGCAATTCCTGGCAGTGAACAAATCTGGGGCACCTGGTGACTGAGTTTGCCTGCGCATTGAGCATTGCGGGTCACGCGCTGCCCACCCCCGCCTTCCTCGCCCCAATGGCCGGGATCACCGATGCACCGATGCGGGCGCTGGCCGAGCGTTTCGGGGCAGGGCTGGTGGTTTCCGAGATGATCGCCAGCAACGCGCTCGCCACCGGCCAGCACGAAATGGTGCGCAAGCTCGGCAAGTCGGGGGCGCTGCCGCACATGGTCCAGCTCGCCGGCTGCGAGGCGGACTGGATGCGGCGCGGCGCCGAGATCGCCTACGACGCCGGTGCTGACATCATCGACATCAACATGGGCTGTCCGGCCAAGCGCGTGACCAACGGCTATGCCGGCTCGGCCCTGATGCGGGTGCCGGACGAGGCGCTCCGCCTGATCGAGGCGGTCGTTGACGCTACCCCGACGCCGGTCACGGTCAAGATGCGGCTGGGCTGGGACGAGGACAGCCTCAACGCAGCACACCTGGCGCGGCGGGCGGTCGATGCCGGTGCGCGGATGATCACCGTCCACGGCCGCACCCGGCAGCAGTTCTACAAGGGCGATGCCCGCTGGCACCTGGTGCGCGAAGTCGTCGAGGCGGTGAACGTGCCGGTGGTGATCAATGGCGATATCGTCGACCTCGATACGGCACGCGAAGCACTCCGCCAGTCAGGCGCGGCAGCGGTAATGATCGGACGCGGCGCCCAGGGGCGTCCGTGGCGCGTCGGCGAGATCGGGGCCGGTCTCTCGGGGCGCACGATTCCGGCGGCACCGACGGGAACCGACCTCGTCGCGCTGGTCTCGGAGCACTACGAGGCGATGCTCTCGGCCTATGGAAGCCATGTCGGCGTCCGTGTCGCACGCAAGCATCTCGACTGGTACCTCGAGGCGGCCGGCATCGACCCGGGAAAGTCCACGCGCGGCGTGCTGCTCGGCTCCGAGGCGCCGGCGCGCGTTCTGGACCTCATCGGCGAGGTCTTCGACACCGACTGGAGAAACGCCGCATGAGCAAGGAGATCCCTCCCGGCCTCACCATGGCCGTCCTGCAGGCTCTGCCGCAGCCCGTGATTGTCTGTGCCGCCGATCACACGATCGTTTTCGTCAACTATGCGGCGGAAGCGTTCTTCGGCGCCTCGATGAGCGTGTTGAGCCGGCAGCGGCTGGACGATCTGCTGGCCTTCGGCTCGCCCATCATCGGGTTGGCGACCTCAGTGCTGGAGCGGAACGCGCCGATGACCGAGTACCGGGTGCGGGTCGGCTCCTCGCGCTTCGGGGATGCCAATGACGAGCGGGTCGTCGATGTTTTCGCGACACCCATCTCGGAAGGCGAGGGCCGGCTGGCGCTGCTCTTCCAGGAGCGCACCATGGCCGACAAGATTGACCGGCAACTGGTGAGCCGTGGCGCCGCCCGCTCGGTGACCGGTCTCGCCTCGATGCTGGCGCACGAGATCAAGAACCCGCTGTCGGGCATTCGTGGCGCGGCGCAACTGCTCGAGCAGAGTGTCACGCCCGAGGAACTGCCATTGGCGCGGCTGGTGCGCGACGAGGTGGACCGCATCGTCGACCTGATCGACCGGGTCGAAGTGTTCGGCGACGACCGGCCGATCGAACGCGAGCCGATCAACATCCACGTCGTGCTGGATCGGGTGAAGCTCCTTGCGAGGAGTGGCGTCGCCAAGGGCATCACCTTCGTCGAGGACTACGATCCCTCGCTGCCTCCTGTCGGTGGCAATCGCGACCAGTTGATCCAGGTGTTCCTCAACCTCGTCAAGAACGCCGCCGAGGCGCTGGAGCGCACGCCCAAGCCGGAGATCCGGTTCTCGACGGCCTTCAGGCCTGGTATCCGCATCTCGGTCCAGGGCGTGTCGGAACGCATCTCGCTGCCCCTCGAGATCGTCATCGAGGACAACGGGCCGGGTGTATCGCCCGACATGATCCCGATCCTGTTCGATCCTTTCGTTACCACCAAGGCCAACGGCTCGGGCCTCGGGCTGGCCCTCGTGGCCAAGATCATCGGCGACCATGGTGGAGTGGTCGACATGGACAGTCGTCCCGGTCGTACCCGGTTCCGCATTCTGCTGCCGGTCGCCAGCCGGCCGGCCCCGTCCGAAACTGAAGAGGTTCTGGCAAGATGAGCCACACGGTGCTCCTCGCCGACGACGACGCCGCCATCCGCATGGTGCTCAACCAGGCACTGACCCGCGCGGGCTACGAGGTGCGTCCGACCGGCAATCTGTCGACGATGTGGAACTGGGTCAGCCGCGGCGAAGGCGACATCCTGATTACCGACGTCGCGATGCCGGACGGCAACGCGTTCGACATCATGCCCAAGATCAAGAAGCTCCGCCCCGATCTGCCGGTCGTGGTGATGAGCGCGCAGAACACTTTCATGACCGCCATCCGTGCCAACGAGGTGGGGGCCTACGAGTACCTGCCAAAGCCGTTCGACATCGCCGAGGTGCTTTCGGTAGTGGCGCGGGCGCTGGCCGATGCGCGCAAGGCGCCGACGTCCGCAAAGAAGGCGGACGAGCCGGGCGAGACCATGCCGCTGGTCGGCCGCTCGCCGGCCATGCAGGATATCTACCGCGCCCTGGCCCGGCTGATGCAAACCGACCTCACGGTGATGATCACCGGCGAGAGCGGCACCGGCAAGGAACTGGTGGCGCGGGCGCTGCACAACTTCGGCAAGCGGCGCAACGGCCCGTTCGTCGCCATCAACATGGCGGCGATCCCGCGCGACCTGATCGAAGCCGAGCTCTTCGGGCATGAGAAGGGGGCCTTCACCGGGGCCACGGCGCGCTCGTCAGGTCGCTTTGAGCAGGCCGAGGGCGGGACGCTGTTCCTCGACGAGATCGGCGACATGCCGATGGATGCCCAGACCCGCCTTCTGCGCGTGTTGCAGGAGGGCGAGTACACGATGGTCGGCGGACGCACGCCGATCAAGTCGAACGTCCGCATCGTTGCCGCTACCCACCGCGACCTGAGCCAGATGATCCGTCAGGGGCTGTTTCGCGAGGACCTGTACTACCGCCTCAATGTCGTCCCGATCCGACTGCCGCCGCTGCGCGAGCGGGTCGACGACATCAGCGACCTGGTGCAGCACTTCCTCCGGACGGCGCAGCGGGAGGGCGAGCCCGTCAAGACCATCGCGGCGGATGCAATCCGGCTGATGCAAAACTACTCCTGGCCGGGGAACGTTCGCGAACTCGAGAACCTCGTGCGGCGTCTCTCGGCGCTGTACGCAGACGAGAACATCTCGGTTGAGATCGTGCAGAGCGAACTCAACCTCTCCGACCGGCAGCCGCTGCAGGCCGCCGCCGCCGGACCGGTGGACGTCTCGACCGCCGTCGAGACCCATGTCGCGCAGGTGCTGCGTGAGTACGAGCCCAACCTGCCACCGGCCGGCCTTTACCAGCGGGTGCTGGACCGTGTGGAAGCGCCGCTGATCGCCATGGCGCTCAATGCATGCGGTGGCAACCAGATCCGCGCGGCCGACCTGCTCGGACTGAACCGCAACACGCTGCGCAAGAAGATCCGGGCGCACTCGATCGAGATCGTGAAGCAGTCGCGACGGCAAGGCTAGGCGGCCTCGGGCCGCTGCCTTGTGGCCCGGGACAGGCCGTCGAACACCTTTTGACAGGATGCTCCGGCTCCGTCGCTTTTGCGGTGGGGTGCTCGAGAGTGTCACATTTTGGCAACATTTGTCTTGAACGCTCCCCCCATCTGGGCGACACTGCCCGGAGTTCTCCCTGATCGGCCGCCGATGAACGACGCAACGCTCGCAAGTCCTGACCTGACTGCGCCGGCGCCGGCCGGCGCCCAGCGTCGTCCGTTGCGCTTTGCCGAGAGCGGCCGGCAGGCGATTCGGACACTCGGCCTGACTATCGTGCTGCTGTCGGTGTTTGTTTCGTCCGGCTCCTTCCTGATCATGACGGGCGCTACCGACATCGAGCCGACGCCGGAAGTGTGGACCGTCATCTGGGTGGTGAACGGCCTGCTGGTGCTGGCGGTGGTTGCTCTGGTGCTCACCGAGGCAACCCTGCTGCTGCAGGCGCGAATCCGCGGGCAGGCGGGTGCCGGGCTGCAGGTGCGCATGGTGACGATGTTTGCCATGGTCGCGGCCGTTCCGGCCCTGCTGGTCGCGGTCGTGGCCATGATCTCGCTCAACCAGGGGCTCGACCAGTGGTTCTCCGAGCGAACCCGCACCATGGTCGAGAGCTCGCGCCTGGTGGCGAGATCCTACATGCTGGAGCACGCGCAGGTGTTGCGCGACGATGTCATCTGGGTGGCGAGCGAGCTCGAGCAGGCGCGCGGTACGTTCGAGACCGACCGGGTGAAGTACCAGCGCATCCTCACGGCTCTGGCGCAGACGCGCTCGCTGCCGTTCACCTCGCTGATCTCGGCCGATGGCGACACCCTGATGAAGGCGCAGATCAATGCGCCCGGCACGTTCCCGAAGGTCCCGGCGGGCCTGACTTCCGGGGTGGGCGAGGGCACTCCGACCGAAATCGGCCCCGGTCGCACCAACCTGATCGGCTCGGTGGTCAAGCTGCGGGGCTATGACGACACCTACCTGTTCGTGGCGCGCCCGGTGGACCCCGAGGTGCTCGAGTTCATGCGCCTGACCGACGAGAACGTCACCGAGTACCGTCAGTACGAGAGCAACCGGCTGGTCTTCCAGATCACCTTCACCCTGATGTATGTCGGGCTGGCGCTGGTGCTACTGCTTGCAGCGGTGTGGATCGGCATTGCGCTGGCCAATCGCTTCGTCGATCCGATCCGCAACCTGATGATCGCCTCGAGCCGCGTCAGCGACGGCGATCTCGACGTGCGCGTGCCGGTGCAGGCGGGGCGGGGCGACCTGCGCGACCTGTCCAGCCGCTTCAACACCATGACGCAGCAACTCAAGTCGCAGCGGGTGGCGCTGCTGGCAGCGAACGAGACCAACGAGAAGCGGCGCCAGTTCACCGAGGCGGTGGTGGAGGGTGTCTCGGCCGGCATCGTCGGGCTCGACCCGTTCGGGGTTATCACACTGGTCAATGCGCGCGCCGCCGAAATGGTGGGAAGTGACGAGATCTCGCTGGTCGGCAAACGGATCGCCGATGTCATCCCGGCGCTCGGACCGGTCATCGAGCGGGCCCAGTCCTCGCGGAGGGGCTCGTTGCGCGACCAGATCGAGATCGGGTCTGGTCCCGATTACCGAACCTATCAGGTGCAACTGACGCGCGAAGGCACGATGACCGAGAGCAAGGGCTACGTGGTGACGCTCGACGACATCACCGACCTGCTGTCGGCGCAGCGCACCGGCGCCTGGGCCGATGTCGCGCGTCGCATCGCGCACGAGATCAAGAACCCGCTCACCCCGATTCAGCTGTCGGCGGAACGGCTGCGGCGGCGCTATGGCAGCAAGCTTGCCGACGATTTCGAGGTGTTTGACAAGTGCATCAACACCATCGTTCGTCAGGTGGGCGATATCGGACGGATGGTCGACGAGTTCTCATCATTTGCCCGAATGCCGGAGGCGCGGTTGGAGAAGGGCGACCTGGGCGAGACGATCCGGCAGGCGGTGTTCCTCGAGAGCGTGCGACTGCCGGAGGTGGCCATCACGCTTGAGTTGCCCGAGGCCCCGCTCTTGGCCTGGTTCGACAACCGGCTGATCAGCCAGGTGCTGACCAATCTCATCAAGAACGCAGTCGAGGCGATCGAGGGCGCCGGCCTGGAGGCAATCAAGGACCCGCGGATTACGGTCGAGGCCAGAGTCGACGGCGATCTGGTGCGGCTCGCCGTATCCGACAACGGCAAGGGCTGGCCGAAGGAAAATCGCAACCGACTGCTCGAGCCTTACGTGACGACCCGAGACAAAGGAACTGGCCTGGGGCTGGCAATTGTCGCCAAGATCATCGAACAACACGGCGGCAAGGTCGACCTGATCGATGCCGAGCCGGACGAGAACGGGCGCATCGGCGCCTGTTTCAGCTTCACCTTGCCACTGCGTCGAGCAGGGGAAGCTGAAGGGGGGGAGTTGGCAACTCCACCCGAGGCGTTGGCGGAGCAGCAGACCGCCGAGACGCGCACCGAAGACGCAGCGGGTGGGGCAGAACCTGACGAAGGCGGACAAGCAAAGGAGCCGCAATTGCACGCGGTTGAGAACAACTGATGGCCCTCGATATCCTGATCATCGATGACGAGGACGACATACGCGACCTGATCGCAGGCATTCTGGAGGATGAAGGCTACGAGGCCCGACAGGCACACGACGCCGATTCCGGTCTCAACGAGATCGCTCGCCGGCGGCCGAACCTGGTTTTCCTGGACATATGGATGCAGGGTAGTCGCCTCGATGGACTGCAACTGCTGGACGTGCTGCAAAGCCAGCACCCCGACATGCCGGTCGTGATGATTTCTGGCCACGGCAATGTCGAGACAGCGGTCAGCGCAATCCGACGCGGCGCCTACGACTACATCGAGAAGCCGTTCAAGGTGGACCGCCTGCTGCTGATTACGCAGCGGGCCATGGAAGCGACGCGCCTCAAGAGCGAGGTTGCCGACCTGCGCGAGCGGTCCAGCACCGGCGTGGAACTGGCAGGCGGGTCGGCGCAGCTGCAGCAGGTTCGTGGCCTCATCGAGAAGTCGGCACCGACGAACTCCCGCATCTTCATTTCGGGACCATCGGGCACGGGCAAGGGGCTCTGTGCGCGCTTGCTGCACCAGAAGAGCGCCCGTGCGGAGTCGCCCTTTGTCGAGATCAACTGCTCGCTCTACTCACCCGAAGAGATCGCGGTGGTGCTTTTCGGGCGCGAGACCCGCGAGAAGACCGGGACGCTGCGCACCGAGGTTGGCGCTATCGAGCGGGCCCATGGCGGGACCCTGTACCTCTCCGAGGTCGCCGCACTCCCGCCTGCGGCCCAGCAGACGCTTCTGCGGATGCTGGTCGAGAGCAAGTTCAACCGTGTCGGCGGTACGGTGGCCGTTCCGGTCGATGTGCGGGTGATTTCCTCAAGCTCGCAGAATATCGCGGCCCTGATCGAACAGGGGCAGTTCCGGTCGGACCTGTTCCATCGGCTCTCGATCGTGCCCCTGCAACTGACTCCACTCAAGGAACGTCGCGAGGACATTCCGCCGCTGGTCGAGATCTTCCTCGAGCAGGTGTGCAAGCTGCAAAACTTGCGCAGCCTCACCATCGGCCCAGACGCCGTTGCCGTCCTGCAGGCGCAGGATTGGCCGGGCAATGCCAGGCAGTTGCGGAACTCGATCGAGCTCCTGTTGATCCTGGTGAAAGACCAGACTCCGTCGGACGGGATGATCACCGCCGCACTGCTGCCCTCGGACATCGGCGAGGTGCTGCCGACGGTCGGCGACAGCGACTCTTCGGCGCATCTGATGAGCTTGCCGCTGCGTGACGCGCGAGAGGTGTTCGAACGTCAGTACCTGGTCGCACAGATCGAGCGCTTCGGCGGCAACATCTCCAAGACTGCGGAGTTTGTCGGCATGGAACGCAGCGCCCTGCACCGAAAGATCAAGTCCCTCGGCCTCTAGTCGTCGCTCGTCCGGGCGGGTAGGCACGAAAAGCCTTGTGTGCCATACTGGGTTGCGAGTGGAAGACTGACACGATAACGGGCAGGGGTGGCGGCTCTTTGCCCGGCACAGCAACGTGGCTTGTTCCGCCTGCCCAGGCAGCGGATCGCCACACAAAAGAGGCCAACGAATGCCCAGCGAAAAGGTCCAGAATCTCCAGGACGCCTTTCTCAATCATGTCCGCAAGCAGAAGGTCCCGGTCACGATCTTCCTTGTCAATGGCGTCAAGCTGCAGGGCGTGATCACGTGGTTCGATAATTTCTGCCTGCTGCTGCGTCGGGATGCGCAGTCGCAACTGGTCTACAAGCATGCCATTTCGACGATCATGCCGGGTGCGCCGATCCAGCTGTTCGATCCCGAACACGCCGGCGACGACTGACGGGACCCCATGGCCGAAGACTACGACGACGATGCAGACGGGGATCGCAAGTCCGGTCGCGAGCGCTTCATTGACCAGAGGCAGGCACCGACGCGTGTCGGTCTGGTGGTCCCCGACGTGCGCGGGCATCAGACGGGCCACAGCATCGAGGCCCGCAAGGCCGAGTTCGAGGGTCTTGCCGGGGCGGTGAGCTTCGAAATCGTCTTCTCGGAGATCGTGAAGGTTCGCGAGATCAAGCCGGCGACGTTCATCGGCGGCGGCTCCGATGCAGCAGCGCAACCTTGAAAAGGAGACCGGCTGCAAGGTACTCGACCGTACCGGCCTGATCCTCGAGATATTCGGTGAACGGGCGGCGACACGCGAGGGTGTCCTGCAGGTCGAACTGGCGCATCTCAACTATCAGAAGAGCAGGCTGGTGCGCAGCTGGACGCACCTCGAGCGCCAGCGTGGCTCGGGCGGCTTCGGCTTCATGGGAGGTCCCGGCGAAACGCAGCTCGAAAGCGACCGACGCCAGTTGCAGGAGCGGATCAAGCTGCTGGAGGAACGCATCGAGAAGGTGCGGCAGACTCGTGGCCAGCAGAAGGGCCGACGTGACAGCGTACCCCTTCAGGTGGCGGCGCTCGTAGGCTACACCAATGCAGGAAAGTCGAGTATCTTCAATAAGTTGACTGGGGCAGGTGTACTCGCAAAGGACCTGCTCTTTGCGACACTCGATACGACGGTGCGCAAGATTGCGTTGCCGCACGGCCGAGAACTGATGCTCTCTGATACCGTGGGCTTCGTCTCCGACCTGCCCACTGACCTGATCGCCGCCTTCAGGGCGACGCTGGAGGAGGTGCTCGAGGCGCAGGTGATCCTGCATGTCCGCGATGTTGCCAATCCCGACCATGCCGCGCAGGCGGCGGATGTGCTCAAGGTCCTCGAGGAGTTGGGCGTCTCGACCGAGACGACACCGGTCATCGAGGTGTGGAACAAGGTGGACCTTCTGCCTGTCGACGCCGATGGTCGGGCAACGGCTCTGGAGACGATTTCTGCGCTCGGCCACGTTACAGCGACTGTGCCGGTGTCGGCAGTCACAGGGCAGGGGCTGGATGTTCTTCTCGATACCGTTGAGCGGGTTCTGGGCGCCCAGGCACGCACCTACCGGGTGTTGATTCCCCATACGGCAGGTGCGGATGTCGGCTGGCTCTATGGCCATGCCGAGATCATCGGCAGGGGCGAGCCGGACGAGGCCGGCCAGGTCTACGAAGTCCGGGTGGAACCGCGGCACAAGGCTGCATTCACCGAGCGCTTCGCCGGACGCATCGAAGGGTCAGACGCTGCCTGACTTGTCCCTGGCGCGGATTTCATTCCAGTAGCCGTCGAGACGCTCGAGACCGGCAGTCTCGATGGGGATGGACTCCTCGCGGGCGCGCTGCTCGACATAGTGAAAGCGCCGCGTGAACTTGGCGTTCGCGTCGCGAAGCGCAGCTTCCGGGTCGACGCCCAGTTGGCGCGCGAGGTTCACCGCGGCGAACAGCAGATCGCCGATCTCCTCGGTCACGCGCCCGGTCGGCTGGCCGGCTTCGACGGCACCGCGCACTTCGCCGAGTTCCTCCTCGACCTTGCCCAGCGTGTCGTGCCAGTGCGCCCAGTCGAACCCGACCTTGGCGGCGCGACGCGTCAGTTTTTCGGCGCGCATCAGCGCGGGCAGGGCGTGCGGCACGTCGTCAAGGATGGACGGCGCAGCGAGTCCCTTGACCTCGGCTTTCCTCGCACGTTCGTCGGCCTTGACCTCGTCCCACTTCGCCTTGGCACCGCCAGCGCTGCGTGCCGCCTCCTCGCCGAACACGTGAGGGTGTCGCCTTATCAGCTTCTCGGTAATGGAGAATACGACGTCGCCAAGGTCGAACAGGCCATGCTCGGATGCCATCTGTGCGTGGTAGACCGGTTGCAGCAGCAGGTCTCCGAGTTCCTCTCGCAGATCGGCGAAGTCCCCTCGCTCGATGGCGTCGGCGACCTCGTAGGCTTCCTCGATTGTGTAGTTCTTGATGGTCGAGAAGTCCTGCTCGAGGTCCCAGGGGCAGCCGCCATTCGGGTCTCGGAGGGCGGCCATGATCTCGATCAGGCGGGCAATGTCGCGGGACGGTTGCATGGTCATATGAGGTCGAACTCGACGCTGTGGCCGCCCAGTCGACCGACGACGTGACCGGGGCCGGAGACCGGCACCAGGCCACACAGTGACCCAGTGGTGACGATAGTGCCGGCCTTCAGCGGGTAGTCGGGGTGCTGACTTCTGGCATAGGCAACCAAGGACGCGAGCACCGTGCCGAAACTGTGCCGGGCCTTGCCCATGTGCAGCGGGACGCCATCCAGGGCAAGGTGCACGTCACAGGCCTCGATGTCGGCACCGGACTCCCGTGGGGTGGGATCAGCAACGTAGCCGAAGGCCGACATGCTGTCGGCAAGGCCACCGATCGGCCCTGCGTCGCTGCGATTGCGGAACCGGCTGCCGCAGATCTCGATACCAACGAAGTAGTGGTCGATCGCTTCGATGATGCCGTTCTCGCCGGCGCTGGCCGTGACGCTATCGAGATCGCGCGCCAGGACCAGTCCGATTTCCAGCTCAAGGCCGATGATCCGCGACAGCGGCAGCTGGAAGGCGCCGGATCGTCCGAAGCGCTCGGCGGCGATCGGCGCGACGACGCCGACGCCATCGGGATGCACTGCCGTCTTCAAGAGGCCGATGCCATCCGCCAGCCCGATACGCACGCCGGCCTGAATGCGATATGCTGCTGCCCGGTCCAGCCTGGAGAAGGGCAAGGCGTCGACATCGGCCCGGCCACTGTGGTGGGCTGCGACCAGCTGCTGGACGAGTCCCGCTTCCTCTGTCATGTCGGCACTTCCCTTATTCGCATAAGATATATTATGGAACTTTCGTGCGCTCGAATAGTCAGAGCATCGCCGTAGCGGTGATCTCGATCCGAAGACCGGTCGCCAGCAGTTCCTTGACCACGACCGTGGCACGCACCGGATACGGCCTGGCGAAGAACTCGGCATAGACCCGGTTCATCCCGGCGGCATCAGCCTTGTCGACGAGGAAGACCTGAACCTGGACGATGCTGGCCAGCGTGCCACCGGCGGCCTCGATGGCCTGGCGGAGGTTGGCGAGAGCCTGGCGGGTTTGTACCTCGATGTCGCCGATGACGATCTCGCCGGTTGCCGGGTCCTCCGAAATCACCACGAGCCAGACCTGGCGACCGACGCGGATGCAGTCGTTGACCGGGCCGGTGGATGGGGCGATGCCAGTATCGACGACTTCGATCATGCGGGCTTCCAAGTTTCGGTTCAGAGCGGGCCGAGGATTTCGCCGGCGATCACGTCGATCTGCAGCCCGTCATAGGCGGGCCGCACGTGATCGGGCGTCATGGCGTCGGTCTGTACGTAGTCGAGGTCGATGTGAAGGTTGGTCAGGACTGCATGACGGGGCTTCAGGTCGTCGATCAGCGCCAGCGCCTCCGAAAGGCTCAGGTGGCTGGGATGCGGCGCCGGCCGCAGCGCATCGAGAACCCATACGTCGAGGCCGCTGACGGCCGCGCGCGAGTCGGTGGGAATGCCGCTGAGGTCGCACGAATAGGCGAAGTTGGCGACACGGAACCCCAGCGAGAAGATATCGCCGTGATCCTGCCGGAACGGCAGCACGGTGATGCTGCCGCCGGGACCATCGACAGTCAGCTCCCGGCCGGCCTCGATCAGGTGCTGGTTGAGGATCGGCGGGTAGCCGCTGCCCGGCGGCGCGGTGAAGCAGTAGGCAAAGCTCGGCACGATGCGGTTGGCCGCTTCATGGCTGAAGTAGACATCGACGCGCCTCTTGGTGTTGAGGGCCAAGACCCTGAGGTCGTCGATACCATGCGTGTGGTCGGCATGTTCATGTGTGTAGAGCACCGCCTCGACGCGATCGACGTCGGCATCCAGCAGTTGCTCGCGCAGGTCGCACCCGGTGTCGACGACGATCCGGGTCGGCTGAGCGCTGTCCGCCGTCCATCCTTCGATCAGGAGCGAGCACCGGCGCCGCCGGTTCCGGGGATTGCCGGGGTCGCACACACCCCAATGGCCGCCGATCCGCGGTACCCCGCCGGACGAGCCGCAACCCATGATCGTGGCGACGATGCGTTGTGCGGCGGGCATCAGGCGATCTGGGCCTTCCTGAACAGGCGGTAGAAATTGGCGGTGGTTTCGACACCGACCTCGGCGAGGCTGACGCCGCGGGCCGCCGCAACTGCCGCGGCGGTATGACGGACGAAGCTCGGTTCGTTCGACTGGCCGCGATGCGGAACCGGTGCGAGATACGGTGCGTCGGTTTCCACCAGGTAGCGATCGGCCGGCACCATGCGACACACATCGCGGATGGTCTCGGCGTTTCTGAACGTGATGATGCCGGAGAACGAGATGTAGCCGCCAAGCGCAAGGGCACGGCGGGCCAGGTCCGTGCCGCCGGTGTAGCAATGGAGGACGAACGGGAAGGGTCCCTGCCCCGCCTCCTCTTCGAGGATACGCGCCATGTCCTCGTCGGCCGAACGGGAGTGGATGACCAGCGGCAGCCCCGTGATGCGCGCCGCCGCGATGTGGCGGCGAAGGCCGGTTTCCTGCGCGGCTTTCGGGGCGTTGTCGTAGAAGTAGTCGAGGCCGGCCTCGCCGATGGCTACGCAGCGTGGATGCGCGCTGAGACGGACCAGATCCGCGGTCTCGATGTGTAATTCCTGATCTGCGTTGTGGGGATGCGTGCCGACCGAGCACCAGACGTCGGGGTGCGCGTCGGCAATGGCGCTGATGGTGTCGAACTTGTCGACCCAGGTGCAGATCGTCACCATGCCGTCGATCCCGGCCTCGCGCGCCCGGGCCATTACCCCGTTCCGGTCGGTGGCCAGCTCGGGGAAGTCGAGATGGCAGTGCGAGTCGATGAGCATGGTGCCCGCCCTACCCTGCCCTGGCGACGTCGAACTTCCGGAACACCGGCTCCGGCAACGGGAGAATGGTGCCCGCCGCAATCCCCTCAGGACGAATGGCGTCGGCGAGCAGGCGCTCCGAAGACGGCACCGAGAGGGAATCGAGGAGCCTTGCCGCCGACGCGGGAACGAAGGGCTGTGCCGCGATGGCAGCACGGCGCACGACATCTGCCGTCGTCGCCAGGATGGTTCCCATGCGCGGCAGGTCGGCCTTGAGCCCCCACGGCGCCTGCTCGGCAAAATAGAGGTTCGCGGCGTTGAGAAGGCTGGTGAGTTCGGCGGTTGCCTCGTGAATCTGCTGGGTCTGCATCGCTTCGCGCATCCGCTCGATCGCAGCGATGGCGGCCCCGACGATCGCGAGGTCGGGAGCGGTCTGGGCTGTCTCTGGAACGGAGCCGGCGAAGTTCTTCTGGATCATGGACAGCGACCGCTGGGCCAGGTTGCCAAAGTTGTTGGCAAGGTCGGCATTGGAGCGATTGATGAACTTCTCGCGGCCCCAGTCGCCGTCCTGGCCGAAGCTGACCTCGCGCAGGCAATACCAGCGGACCGGGTCGGTACCATAGAGATCGAGCTGCTCGTGCGGATCAACCACGTTGCCGAGCGACTTCGACATCTTCTTGCCCTCGGAGGTGAGGAACCCGTGGGCGAAGACGCGGCGCGGCGGCGGCAGACCTGCGCTCATCAGGAATGCAGGCCAGTAGACTGTGTGGAAGCGGATGATGTCCTTGCCGATGACGTGCAGGTCGGCCGGCCAGAATGTCCGGTAACGCTCACTGCTCTCGTCCGGGAACCCTGCACCGGTGATGTAGTTCGTCAGGGCATCGATCCAGACGTACATGACATGCCCCGGGGCACCGGGCACCGGGATGCCCCAGTCGAAGGTGGTGCGCGAGATCGACAGGTCACGCAGCCCTGACCTCACGAACGAGACGATCTCGTTGCGACGTTCCTCCGGTGCGATGAAGTCCGGATTGGCTGCGTAATAGTCGAGCAGCTTCTGCTGGTACGCCGAAAGCCGGAAGAAGTAGCTCGGCTCGCGGACCCAGCTGACTTCGGCGCCGGAGGGCGCGAACTTCCGGCCCCCCTCCCCGTCCGTGAGCTCCGACGCATCGAAATAGGCCTCGTCGCGAACCGAGTACCAGCCCTCATAGGCGTCCTCGTAGATGTCGCCGTTGCTGTTGGCTGCCATCCGCCGCCACATTTCCTGCACCGACTCGTAGTGCCGCAGTTCGGTGGTGCGAATGAAATCGTCGTTGGAGATGTCGAGACGAGACGCCATCTCGCGAAAGCGCGCCGAGTTGCGGTCGGCGAGTTCGCGCGGCGTCAGCCCCTGCGCCGCCGCCGTCTGCACCATCTTGATGCCATGCTCGTCGGTGCCGGTGAGAAAGAAGGTCGGCCGACCCTCCAGCCGCGCCCAGCGGGCGATGGCATCTGTCGTCACCATTTCGTAGGCGTGCCCGATATGAGGTTCCCCATTCGGATAGGCGATGGCGGTGGTGACGTAGAAGGGATCGGTCATGGCTAGGACGGACTGGCGCTCAACTGCTGGTGTTTCCGGATCGCGTCGAACAGCGCGATCAGGGTTTGCCGCATGTCGAGGTTGTATTCATCGGCATCGGCAAGGGAAAGCCGGGCCTTGTCCCACAGCTCACTGGCAGAGGCAAGCCGGGCCCGGTGCCCCCTGGTGGCTGCCGAGCGCGCCTCGTCAGCCAGCCAGTCGTTGAGGATGTCGCGGGCAAAGCGGAGTTCCGCGGAATCGCGCTCCGCCCCCAGGCCATCTGCAAGTTCCATCAGTTCCGCAGGGCGCAGGCCGGATGGGTCGGCGAGCCAGGCACGCAGCGCCGTCAGCGCCCCCCCTGCTTCAAGCAGCAAGGCCTCCAGGCCACGCCTTGGTCGTCCGCCGGCAAGCGAGACAGCCAGGTCGAGCGCCTGATCATCGGCGGGGCGCCCGGAGCGCGCGAGCACGGTGCGCACGTCGGCATCGCTCAGCGGGCGCAGGGCAACCTGGACGCAGCGCGATTTGATGGTGGGGAGTAGCGATCCGGGCCGATGCGAGACCAGCAGGAATGTGGTGTCTGCCGGCGGTTCCTCGAGGATCTTGAGGAGCGCATTCGCCGACGAGGCATTGCAGTCGTCGATGGCGTCGACCACCGCTATGCGGTGCCCTGCCCGGCCTCGCGTTCGGCGCAACTGGTCGACAAAGCTGCGTACCTCCTCGACCCTGATCACCGTGTAGAAGCCCTTGCCCGTATCGCGTGGCGCCTTGCGCATGACGAAGAGGTTCGGGTAGGCGCCGGCCGCCACCTGAGCGGCGACATGCGCAGGGGTCTCGTCACCGGTCGCAGAAAAGATACGACGGGCCAGATCGAAGGCGAAAGTAGCCTTGCCGATGCCGCGCGGGCCGTGAATCAGCATGCCACCGGGCAGTCGTCCTGCGGCAAGACGGGCGGAAATCGTGGCCGTGGCCCCCTCATGTCCCACGAGCTCCTGCTGTTCCTCCGGCAGGGGCACACCCGCGATCTGGTCGGGCTCACGATCGGATGGAGTCACGGCGCGCTCCAGGCGCCCCTGGCCTCAATCTCGGGGAAGCGGCGGACCAGGACGTCCCAGACCTCGTGCTCGAGATTGTCCTCGCTCTGGTTGGCCGGCAGCACCACGCAGCGCTCGGGATTGGCGGCGGCGATGTCGAGGAAGGCCCGCCGCAGCCGCCGATGCCACTCCAGGTCTTCCTTCTCGAAGCGATCACCGGTCTGCACCAGGGCCTGTTCCAGCTCGCGGGCGTTGACCCGTGCGAAGGCGGTGGCCGGGTCCATATCGAGCACGAAAGTGATGTCCGGCTGGTGACCGTCGAGCGCCAGGGTTTCGAGACCGCGGATCAGCCTGTCGTCGACGCCGCCGGTCAGGCCCTGGTAGGCACGCGTGGAATCGTGAAAGCGGTCCGAGATAACCCACTTGCCCGTCTGCAGGCTCGGCGCGATCAGTTGCCTCACATGATCGAGCCGTGCGGCGGCAAATAGCACGGCCTCGGCCCCGGCACCCCAGCTTTCCGAGCGCCCCTGGAGGATGAAGGCCCGCACTGCTTCGGCCTTCGGCGTACCACCGGGTTCGCGCGTGCGGACCGCCTCGAAGCCGAGGCGGTTGAGCCGAACCAGCAGCCGCTTCACCTGAGTCGACTTGCCGACGCCTTCGCCGCCCTCGAAGGTGATGAAGCGAGCCGCGGCCTGGGCGGGAACATCGAGCATGGACAACGGGCTTCCGTGACTAGAGCCAGCCCAAGGCCAGTTCCTTGAGCGCGTCGGTAGCCTTGCGGACGATGTCGCCCTCGGCCACATCCTCGCCAGCATAGAGCGGCGTGACTTGAACCACGAGCCCATTGCACGAAACCTGGAGTTGGCCAAGGGGGTCACCCTTGCGCACCGGCGGCAGGATCGGGGCATTGTAGGTGACGACGGCCTGCGGGCAGTTCTGGGCGCCCTTGGGCAGGAACAGGTCAATGCTGCCCTTGCCCACCAGCGGCACGGTTTCAGAGGCTCCGCCGTAGACGCTGGCATTGGCGACCGTCTTGCCTTCGGGATAGACGGGAACGAGTTCGAAGCCCCGGGTACCCCAGGTGATCAGTTTGCGCGCCTCCTCGGTACGCTCGTTCATGGACTTGAGGCCGTGCAGCACCCCAATCAGACGCCGACCCGTGGTCGCGGTGGAGATCACTTCACCGTAACCCGCGGCCTCGGTGTGCCCGGTTTTCAGCCCGTCCACGCCGATACCGATCTCGAGCAGCGAATTGCGGTTGAGCTGTCGAATCTTGTTCCAGGTGAACTCCTTCTCGGCAAAGATCGGGTAGCAATCCGGAAACTGGGCGATGATGAAGCGAGCGATGGTGGCGAGATCGCGTGCCGTTGAGTACTGGTCCGGATCCGGCAATCCGGTGGCGTTGACGAAGTATGAACTGGTGAGCCCGATCTCCTGACCCAGCCGGTTCATCATCTGGGCAAAACTCACCTCCGTGCCCGCAATGCCTTCGGCCAGCGCAATCGCCGCATCGTTGCCCGACTGGATGATGACCGAGCGAACCAGATCCATCACCGGGATTCTGGAATTGAGTTCGGCAAACATGGTCGAGCCGCCCGACGCGGCACCGCCATCGCGCCACGCATGCTCCGATATGAAGAACTCGTCGGTGGGTTGGAGCTTTTTCTGCTGCATCTGGTCGAACACCACGGCAAGCGTCATGAGCTTGGCCATACTGGCGGGCTCGAGCCGCTCATCGGCGTTCTTGTTGAACAGTACGGTGCCGGACTCGTAGTCCATCAGCACCGCGAACGGCGCCTTGGTGTCGAATTCCTGCGCACGCGCCACGCCAAGGAGCGCCAGCAACGCCAACAGGATCAGTCCGAACAGCTTGTGGTCAAACGTTCGCAACGTGAACCCCGCACGCGGCCACAGCCCGGCCGCTGCTCGACTAATAGAGAACTAAAGCTTCTAGGCCAAGTTCTTCGGCACGTGCCATCACATCGGCGCGAACAACTCCGGGCTTAAGCCGCGTGAGTGTCAATCGTGTGGCGTCGGCGCCCGCGAGACGCATCGCTTCCTCGTCGACTGCACCCAGCATGGCAAAGGCGGCAGCAACGTTCTCGGCTTGCTCTCGATCGGCAAAGATGCCGAGTTCGAGGCGGATTTCCCGTTTCTCGACGTCCACGGCCTCGACCCATTGTTCCAGCGCCTGTGCACGGGTGGCCATCGCGTTTGCGGCAGCATGTGCGCCGCCGATGGCCGCGTCCGCCGCAGCCGGATCAGCATAGCCGAACAGGTCGAGAAAGCCGCCGACCAGGTCCGGGCGGCTCGCGGTATCGAGTTCGGCCAGGTTGACGCGCCGGCCTGTACCGGTGTCGGCAGGCGCACCGAGCAAGGCCAGACGCGTGGTCTCCTGCTCCATCCGGGTCGGCCTGTCGACACTGGCGAGCAGCATGCGGGTGTCGTCGCCGTTGAGCGGGGCCGGTCCGATGTACTGGACCGAGATGTTGCCGACGCCCTTGCTGGCATAGCCCAGGATGTCTGCGGCGCGATAGCTGAGGTCCATCACGCGGCCGTGCAGATAGGGGCCGCGGTCGTTGACACGCACCACCATCGAGCGACCGTTATCGAGATTGGTGACGCGCACATAACTGGGGAGTGGCAGCACCGGGCTGGCGCCAGTGATCGCGCTGGCCGAGAAGATCTCGCCATTGGCGGTTCGGCGGCCATGGAAATCGGCGCCATACCAAGAGGCGGAACCACTGGCGACGTAGCCGATCGGGTTCTCGATCGGCTGATAGACATCACCGCGCACCGTATAGGGTTTGCCGACCAGGTAGCGCCCGCCGCCCTTGGGCGGGTTCTTGGCGTTGGTGACCCGCGGGCTGGCCCTGACGCCGAACTCCTTCTCGGTGAAGGCGGCGCGCTTGATGTGCGGAACCGACGAGGAACTGCTGCAGGCGGAGAGCGCAAGCCCCAGCAGTACAGCTACGATCAGCATCCGGACGGCTGCACCGATGTCGCGAGAACGAACTGCCAACCTGCTCAACCCAAACCGAGAATCCGGCGGCACTATACTCGGGGGCCGGCAAGGCATGGGACGCCGATGGGCAACGTGGTTGCTGCGGCGTTAAATTGAAGCAATTTGTACCGACCGGCAATTTGCCAAGCCGTGCCGGAGTCTCTATATCGGCATCCGGACGGGGACGACCTCGACCGCCTCTGAAAATCGCATCGGGACGACCCGAAATCCGCAAGGGAGTCGGGACATGCGTTCCACCGCCGATCGAATCCGCCACGCACTGAGCTTCGAGTTCATTGGGCTGATACTGGTGACACCCCTTGGTGCGCTGGTGTTCCACTTGCCGTTGCTCGATGTCGGCGTCATCACCGTCGGCGGCGCCAGTGCTGCCATGGTGTGGAACTACATCTACAACTGGTGTTTCGACCGAGCACTCCTGAGCTTCGCAGGATCGACGCGCAAGAGCCAGCCCATCCGGGTGCTGCACGCGGTGCTGTTCGAGATCGGCCTGATGCTGCTGTTGATGCCGCTGATTGCCTGGTACCTGCAGATCGAGCTGTGGCAGGCGCTGGTGATGGATGCGGCGTTCGCCGTCTTCTACATGGTCTATGCCTATGCCTTCAACCTCGCCTACGACCGGTTGTTTCCGCTTGGCGAGTGGCAACGCGAGCCGGCCTGAGGCTACATCGTCGCCCATTGCCCGACGGCGGCATGCACCGCCTGCGGGTTCTCCAGGATGGCCATGTGGCCGGCCCGCTCTATCGCTACAAGACGGCTGCCGGCGATGCCGCGATGCATCTCCTCGGCCGCCTCGGGCGGGGTGATCTGGTCCCCCTCGCCAACCAGCACCATCGTCGGGACAGAGATCGCGGCGAGGCCTGTGCGCGCGTCGGGGCGATCGATGATCGCCCGCTGCTGCCGGACATAGGCCTCGGCGCCATTGGCGAGCGCCATGTCGCGGTGCAGTGCCCTCACGTCGGCGCGATCCAGATTGTCCGAATGAACTGCCATCGGGAAGGACTGCTCCACCACCAGTTCGAACTTCCCGGCGTCGGCAAGCGCGATCCGCCGGTGACGGTTCTCGGTAGCCTGGGCCGAGTCGGGACGGGCGGAAGTGTCCAGCAGCAGCAGCCGACTCACGCGATCAGGTGCCTGGCGCAGGATCTCGAAGGCGATGTATCCCCCCATGGAGAAGCCGCACAAAGCGAAGCTCGGCGGCGCCGTGGCAAGGATATGACCGGCAATAGCCGAGATGCTGTCGCCGCTCCTGTGGTTGGCGACGGTGACGGCACCGAACGGCCACAACACGTCGGACAGGCCGGCAAACACCCTCGCAGTGCAGTTGAGGCCGGGGACAAGCAAGAACGGCATGGTCATTCGAGCGCAATCCAGAGTGCGGGTTTCCTGTTCCCGACGCCTGCACAGAAGCCGCTTGCTTGCTGCCGGTTCGGGCTTCATATAAAGATATCTTTATATCTCGCCGTGCGACCATCGCCGGCGATTGGCGCATTTGGCGTCACGCAGGTCGGAAAGTCGAGTGATGGTTGAAGTGCAACGCATTGAGATCGATGGAAATTCCCTGCCGATCGGCGAGGAGGTCCGGGCAGCGCTGACCCAGGCAGCCCGCGACCGCATTCTCATCCTTGATGGTGCCATGGGCACGATGATCCAGGCCTGCAGGTTCGATGAGGCAGCCTATCGCGGCGAGCGGTTCAAGGACTGGCACCGCGATGTGCGCGGCAACAACGACCTGCTGAACCTCACACAGCCCGACGCGATCCGGGCGATTCACCTCGAGTATTTCCTCGCTGGCGCCGACATCGTCGAGACCAACACGTTCTCGTCGACGGACATCGTGATGGCCGACTACGGCATGCAGGAACTGGCCTACGAGTTGAACTGCGCCGGCGCACGACTGGCGCGCGAAGCGGCGCAAATGGCTTTCGAGGCGGACGGCAGGCGTCGGTTCGTCGCCGGGGCGCTCGGACCGCTCAACAAGACGGCGTCCATGTCGACCGACGTGAACTCGCCGGGCCACCGGGCGATCACCTTCGACGAGATCGTCAAGGGCTATGCCGAACAGATCAACGGCCTCATCGATGGTGGCGCCGACCTGCTGCTGTTCGAGACCATCACCGATACACTCAACACCAAGGCAGGCATCTTCGCCGCGCAGCGCATCTTCGCTGAGCGGGGCAACGAACTGCCGGTGATGATCTCCGGGACGATCACCGACCTCTCTGGGCGAACGCTCTCCGGCCAGACACCGACCGCGTTCTGGTATTCGGTGCGGCACGCGAAGCCCTTGACCATTGGCCTCAACTGCGCGCTGGGTGCCAACGCCATGCGCGCCCACATCGCCGAACTGAGCGATGTCGCGGACACCATGATCTGCGCCTACCCCAATGCCGGGCTGCCGAACTCGTTCGGCGGCTATGACGAGACGCCCGAGTTCATGGCTCGCCAGCTTGAGGGCTTTGCCCGGGACGGCTTCCTCAATATCGTCGGAGGCTGCTGCGGCTCGACGCCGGACCATATTCGGGCGATTGCCGAGGTGATGCGCAAGTACAAGCCGCGCCAGGTCCCCGAGGTGCCGGCTTTCCTCCGCCTCTCCGGGCTGGAGCCGTTCACGCTGACCAGGGACATCCCGTTCGTCAATGTCGGGGAGCGGACGAACGTCACCGGTTCGGCCCGGTTTCGCAAGTTGATCACCGCTGGTGACTATTCGTCAGCGCTCGAAGTGGCGCGCGACCAGGTGCAGAATGGCGCGCAGATCATCGACATCAACATGGATGAGGGCCTGATCGACAGCGAGAAGGTGATGGTCGAGTTCCTCAACCTGCTGGCCGCCGAGCCCGACATCGCGCGGGTGCCGCTGATGATCGACAGCTCCAAGTTCGAGGTGATCGAGGCCGGCCTCAAATGCGTTCAGGGCAAGGCACTGGTCAACTCGATCTCGATGAAGGAAGGCGAGGACAAATTCCTCGCCGCCGCCCGGCTGGTGCGCAGTTACGGCGCTGCGGTGGTCGTCATGGCCTTCGACGAACAGGGACAGGCCGACAGCTTCGAACGCAAGGTAGCGATCTGCACCCGCGCCTACGAACTGCTGACCAGGGTCGTCGGCTTTCCGCCCGAGGACATTGTCTTCGACCCCAATATCTTCGCGGTGGCGACCGGTATCGAGGAACACGCTGGCTATGGCGTAGCTTTCATCGAGGCAACGAGGACGATCCGGCAAACGCTTCCGAAGGCTCACATTTCCGGCGGTGTCAGCAACCTCAGCTTCTCCTTCCGCGGCAACGAGCCGGTGCGCGAGGCGATGCATGCGGTCTTCCTCTACCACGCCATCCAGGCCGGCATGGACATGGGGATCGTCAACGCCGGGCAACTGGCGGTCTACGAGTCGATCTCCCCGGATCTGCGTGAAGCGTGCGAGGACGCGATAATGAACCGCCGGTCGGATTCGACCGAGCGGCTCCTAGAGATTGCCGAACGCTACAAGGGAACGGCCGGACAGGAGCAGAAGGCCAAGGATCTGAGCTGGCGCGAGCGACCTGTCGCCGACCGGATCAGTCATGCGCTGGTCAACGGCATTACCGAGTTCATCGAGGCCGACACCGAGGAGGCCCGGCTCCATTCCGAGCGCCCGCTGCACGTCATCGAGGGTCCGCTGATGGCGGGGATGAGCGTCGTCGGCGACCTGTTCGGCTCGGGCAAGATGTTCCTGCCGCAGGTGGTGAAATCGGCGCGGGTAATGAAACAGGCCGTGGCACACCTGCTCCCCTTCATGGAGGCCGAGAAGGATGCCAATGGTGACGCCCAGGGGCGGCGCAGCGCCGGCAAGATCCTGATGGCGACCGTGAAGGGCGACGTGCACGACATCGGCAAGAACATCGTCGGCGTCGTGCTCTCGTGCAACAACTATGAGATCATCGACCTCGGCGTGATGGTGCCGACCGCGAAGATCCTCGAGACGGCGAAGAAGGAGAAGGTCGACGTCATCGGGCTTTCCGGACTGATCACGCCGTCGCTCGACGAAATGGTGCATGTCGCCGCCGAGATGGAGCGCGAGGGGTTCGACATTCCGCTGCTGATCGGTGGGGCGACCACCAGCCGCGTGCACACGGCGGTAAAGATCCACCCGCAATACCACGGCGGGCCAACGGTTCACGTACACGATGCGAGCCGGGCGGTGGGGGTTGTCTCGGCGCTGCTTTCCGAAGAACAGCGGCCGGCCTATGTCGCCGACGTGCGGACCGAGTACGAAAGACTCAAGGCGCGGCACCTCGAGGCCGAGGCGGAAAAGCAGCGCACCCCGCTGGCGACCGCGCGCGCCAATCGATTCCGGCCGGAGTGGGCAGGCTATGCCCCGCCCCGCCCGACGTTCCTCGGCACCCGGGTTTTCGAGAGCTACGACCTGGGCGAGATCGCTCGCTACATCGACTGGACGCCGTTCTTCCAGGCCTGGGAACTCAAGGGGCGCTATCCGGCGATCCTTGAGGACAAGAACCAGGGTCCCGCCGCGCGGCAATTGTGGGACGACGCCCAGAAAATGCTCCGCGAGGTGCTGCAGAAGAACTGGTTCCGGCCCAAGGCGGTGATCGGTTTCTGGCCGGCCAATCAGGTGGGCGACGATATCCGGCTGTTCACCGACGATAGCCGCGAGAGCGAGCTTGCCACCCTGTTCACTCTGCGCCAGCAGCTGTCGAAGACCGGCGGCAAGCCGCACGTGGCACTTGCCGACTTCGTCGCCCCCTCGGGCACCCCCGACTACGTGGGGGGGTTCGTCGTGACGGCGGGCCTGGAGGAGGTCGCAATCGCCGAGAGGTTCGAGCGCCGGAACGACGACTACTCCTCTATCCTCATCAAGGCCCTCGCCGATCGCTTCGCCGAGGCGTTCGCCGAACTGATGCACGAGCGGGTACGCAAGGAGTTCTGGGGCTACGCGAGCGGCGAGCACTTCCCTCCGGAAGAACTGCTCCAGGAGCGCTATCAGGGCATCCGTCCGGCCCCGGGTTATCCGGCGCAGCCGGACCACACGGAGAAGACCACGCTGTTCCACCTGCTCAACGCCAGGCAGCGGATCGGGGTCAGCCTGACCGAAAGCTACGCCATGTGGCCTGGCTCCTCGGTTTCGGGGCTCTATCTGAGCCATCCAGAAAGCTATTACTTCGGCGTCGCCAAAGTCGAACGTGACCAGGTCGAAGACTATGCCCGCCGCAAGGGCATGGCGGTACGCGAGGTCGAGCGCTGGCTGGGGCCGATCCTCAACTACAGCCCGGCCCGGGAGGTCGCCGCGTGAGCGCTTCGCCATTCGCGAGCCGCGGCGTGTCGGTGCCGGTCTTCGTCGTCACCGACCCGATGCTGCTTGCCATGCTCTCGGTCGAGCGGGGCACGGCGGTCGTTCGTCCCGAGGCGACGGGGCACCAGCACCCGGTGGGCAACACCTGCGTTGTCTGCGAGAGCCGGGGCAACGTAAGGGTCCTGTTGTTCGAGCTTGGCGAGAAGCAGCGCCTGGGACTCGTGGCGCCATTTGAGCGCGTGGTCGTCGACGCGACCGGGCACGACGATCCGGCGGCCATCGCCGATGCTCTGGTCCCCGGCAGGCAGCCGGCACTCGGACTGCGCGACCACGCCGTGGCGCGGAACTTCCGTCTCGCGTCGCATCGTGGTGGCGAGGCTGCCGGGTAGCGCATCGGAAGCCGGTCGTCGGGAAGGCGGGACCTGCTCGTCCACCCCGCTCGTCGGCCTGCGCCGAAGCGCCCCCGTGGAAGCAGCGCGAGCCTCCCGTCACCCCTCGGGGGGTAACGCGCCCGCGCCATTGCGGGCGATCTGCGCACACTACGCAAGCTGCAGGGCAATCTGGTCCCATTCCTGCTGGACCCACGCGCATGCTGGCCCTATCAAGCGCGCTGGAGCCGGTTGCGCGGCGTTGGGGCTGAGTGTCATGGATACCGGAAAGGTCTGGTTCGTCATGCCGGCGTTCCGCGAGGCGCGCGTCATTGCGTCCACGCTGGCGCAATTTCGAGAAACCGGCTTCAACGTGGTGGTTGTGGACGATGGCTCGGACGATGACACCGGTGAGATCGCGCATCGTAACGGCGCCTGGGTCTGCCGCCACGTCGTCAACCTCGGCGCGGGGGCGGCACTGCAAACCGGTCTGGAGTTTGCGTTACGCAATGGCGCGGATTACCTCGTGACCTTTGACGCCGATGGACAGCACCGGCTGGATGACGCGGTCGTGATGCTGAGTGTGCTGCGCTCCGGTGGGGTCGATGTTGTGCTCGGCTCCCGGTTTCTCGGAACGACCGAAGGCATGCCCCCCTCTCGTCGGCGTCTGCTGACGCTGGCGACCTGGTACACTCGCCTGCAGGCCGGGCTGCCGCTGACCGACACCCACAACGGCCTGCGGGCGTTCTCGGCCGAGGCCGCGCGCCAGATCGAGCTCAGGCACAACCGGATGGCACACGCTTCCGAGTTGCTCAAGCAGATCGCCGTCAAGAAACTGCGCTGGCAGGAGAGTCCGTGCACGGTCGTCTACACCGAGTATTCCCGCGCCAAGGGCCAGCGCAACTCGGGCATGTTTGACATTCTGCTGGACCTGTTTATGGGGAGGCTGCACCGATGATCGCTCAAGTCCCCCCCCCCCCCCCCCCCCCCCCCCCCCCCCCCCCCCCCCCCCCCCCCCCCCCCCCCCCCCCCCCCCCCCCCCCCCCCCCCCCCCCCCCCCCCCCCCCCCCCCCCCCCCCCCCCCCCCCCCCCCCCCCCCCCCCCCCCCCCCCCCCCCCCCCCCCCCCCCCCCCCCCCCCCGCGGGCGCCCCCCCCCCCCCCCCCCCCCCCCCCCCCCCCCCCCCCCCAAAACCCCCCCCCCCCCCCCCCCCCCCCCCCCCCCCCCCCCCCCCCCCCCCCCCCCCCCCCCCCCGGGGTTGGAGCGCCCCGGCAAACCCGCCCCCCCCCCCCCCCCCCCCCGGGCGGTTGCTCGTCCTCGGACTCGTGGTCATCATGGCCTATGCCCTGGCGCAGCGTCGCCGCTCGGCGTTCGTCGCCAATGCCGTCGCGGTCGCGTCGGCACTTGGCCTCGCACTTGTGGTGGCCCCTGACCTCGCCAACCTGCTGGCCAATGCGGTCGGCATCGGACGTGGCGCTGACCTGATCATCTACGTCTTCATCGTCGTTGTGCTGGCGGCGATCTTCAACCTCCACCTGCGGCTCCGTGCCGAGCGCGAGGTCACGACGCGGGTCGTCCGCGAACTGGCGCTGAACAATGCGCGGAAGCCTTCGGAATGAGCATCGGCAAGATGGCATGGCTGACTGCCATCGCATTGGCCCTCGCAGTCGGGCAGATCCTGTTCAAGTCCGCGGCCGAGCGGCTCCCGGTGGTGATCCGGGCCGATGCCGCAACGCTGCAGTCGCTCGTCACCAACTGGCACCTGGTGGCCGCCCTCGTGGTCTACGCCATAGCGACAGCGTTCTGGGTGCTGGCGCTGAGGGGCACGCCGCTCAGCCAGGCATACCCCTTCGTCGCCATCGCCATGGTGGCGGTTCCTGTCGCCGCGGTGCTGCTGCTCGGCGAAACCCTGAGCCTCTCGCTGGTGCTCGGTACCGGGCTGGTGATCGCCGGGGTACTGGTGGTCGGGCTCGGCTTCTAGCCGAGGAGGGACGCGACAACTTCGGCCCGGGGATCACAGGCCTCCATATAGGCATAGAACGAGGCGTGCTTCAGGGGCGCCGGGAACCAGCTACGGCGCACACTCACCTGGCGGAAGATCGCGCCCACCACTGCGATGATGTCCCGGTAGGTGTTGACATGCTCGTGCCTCACGATCATGCGATAGTCGAGCCCGTACTTCAGGCGGAATGCCAACCCGGTCGAGAGCATGTAGCCGAGCGTCCAGCCCAGTTCTCCCTCGCAGGGGATGCCCGCCTGGAACAGGCCACCTGGCTTCAGAAGCGAGGCGCAGCGTGCCACGTCGCGCGGCAGGTCGACGAGATGCTCGAGCACCGCGATCGAGAAGATCCGGTCATAGGTGCGGCCGGAGATGTCGTGCACGTAGCTGAAGGTGCCATCCTCGACGAGGGCGCCGGGAGGGGCGTCCTCGAGCAGCAGCTTGAACGGCTCGACCACGTCGTAGCGGGCGAACCCGTGCTCGTAGCCGTAGTGGTTGAGGTTTCCCGCGCCGAAGTCGAGCACGTCTCCACCCGGGCGGCCTCTGCGAGCGACCTGCCGGTGCATCCAACCCTCGGCGCGCTGCGCCAGCGAGTTGACACTACCGCGGCCGGCGCGGTTGTCGGCATACTGCCGCGCAAAGATGGCCTGGTACTGCGGGGGAAGCGGGCGGCGTATCCTCGGGTAGGTGCCGAAGAGTTGAGACACGTCATGTCCCCGCCTGTTGCTGACATTTTGTCACTCGGCTTCCACTGGGAAGCCATCTGGTGCGGTCGAGAAGACTCGAACTTCCACGCCTTGCGGCACAGCGACCTCAACGCTGCGCGTCTACCAATTCCGCCACGACCGCACGCCATGGTAGAGGCCACGCCGGTGGGGCGAAGCGAGGCAGCGTGTAGCAATGGTTTTGGGGTGGCGCAAGCGTTTATTGCGATGTGGCGGCGATGTCCCCGATCAGGCGGGTCGGCGCACCTTCTCGGTAAGTTCGACGCTCAGGCGGCCGTCCTCGATCTTGATCTCGCCCCGCGCGATCAAGGTGTTGTTGGCGTAGACGCGAAAGGGATCGCTCTCGGTCGTATCGAGTTCGATGACCGCGCCCCGACCCATGCGAAGCAGATGGTGGATAGGCATCGTCGCCGCGCCGAGTTCCACGGTGATATCGACTTCAATATTGTCTAGAGTGCTCATACATATACCACAAACGACCGGCCCGGTTGAATCACGCCGGCCCCCACGGATCGAACATCGGCCGCCCATGCTTACCGAACCGTTAACGACTGCCCCATCCTGCGACAGCAGCACCAAGCTGTTCCGCCGAGACGGCGTGCCGGTGGAGTGGCTGATCTCGGACGACCTGGTTCCCTACCCCGTCGCGCTCGAGGCAATGCGGACGCGAGCGGCCGCAATCGCCGAGGGAGGTGCCGGCGAGCGGGTCTGGCTGCTGGAGCATCCCCCGCTCTATACCGCAGGCACCTCGGCCGCTAGCGGCGATCTGTTGGCGCCCGACCGCTTCCCGGTCTACGATGCCGGGCGCGGTGGCCAGTATACCTATCATGGGCCCGGTCAACGGGTGGTCTACTTCATGCTCGATCTCAGGCAGCGCGGGCGCGATGTGCGTTGCCTGGTGCGGGGCCTCGAAGCGCTGATCGTCGACGTGCTCGCTGAATTCAACATCCAGGGAGAGCGGCGCGAGGGCCGGATCGGGGTGTGGGTGCAGCGTCCGGACAAGGGGCCGGGTCGAGAGGACAAGATCGCGGCCATCGGCGTGCGGGTCAGCCGCTGGGTCAGCTTCCACGGCATTGCCATCAACGTGATGCCGGAACTCGACCATTTCGGTGGCATCGTTCCATGCGGCATTTCCGACCAGGGCGTGACGAGCTTCGAGGATCTCGGCCAGCTCGCCTCCATCGCGGAGGTGGACGTTGCCCTGCGACGCGCGTTCGAGCGACGCTTCGGCCCCGCGGCAGACATCCGTTCGGAGGCCCTTGTAACGGCGGCCTGAGCACCGCATTTTTAGGGTAGACCCGACTCTGGCTGGGGGCAGGACAATGCTCGACGACATCAAGAAGATCTTCCTTTCACCGGCTTTGTTCCGGCTCGACACCATTCTGTCGCCGCGGCTGGTTCCGGTCCTCTATGGCACCGGTATGGCAGCGCTGCTGCTCTGGGCAGTCGGGCATCTGTTCCTGACCTTCGGTCGCAATTTCGGCGACGGGTTGTGGGGCATCCTTGAGATCGTTGTGTTCGGCGCCCTGGGGATGGTGGTACTGCGCGTCGTCTGCGAATTGCTGCTGGTGTTCTTCAAGGCAAACGAAACCGCTACCCGCACCGTCAGTCTCAGCCGAATGCCGGCCACCCTGATGGACGAGGTCAAGGAAGCGATCCACGAGATTGCCAAGGACGACCCCTACACCGAGGAGGCTGACGAAGCGGCGCCGCAGGCCCCGACGGCACCGACTCGGCGCAGCGCCAGGCGTTCACCTCCGGCAAGCACGCCGGAGCTCTAGGAACCCGGCCGGAGCGGGTCGAGCGGTGCACGGGACGCATGTCCGCACCGCAGGGCGCCAATCGTTGCTTTTTCGGCCAATTGGCGTATAGCCACGCCCCCATGACCCAAGCTCCCAAGATCGGCCTCGTCAGCCTCGGTTGCCCGAAGGCTCTCGTCGACTCCGAACGCATCATGACGACCCTGCGCGCCCAGGGATACGCGTTCTCGCGCGACTATGCCGGCGCCGACATCGTACTGGTCAACACCTGCGGTTTTCTCGACAGTGCCAAGAAGGAGAGCCTTGAGGCGATCGGCGAGGCTGTCGGCGAGAACGGTCGGGTAATTGTCACCGGCTGCCTTGGCGTCGAGGAGCAGATGATCCGCGACGCGCATCCCTCGGTGCTCGCGGTGACCGGGCCACACCAGTATGAGGACGTGGTCAACGCGGTGAACGCGCATCTGCCGCCGGTGCCGAACAAGTTCGTTGATCTTGTGCCCGAGGCGGGCCTGCGGCTGACGCCGCGGCACTACGCCTACATGAAGATTTCCGAGGGCTGCAACAATCGCTGCACCTTCTGCATCATCCCCCAGATCCGCGGCGACCTGGTATCTCGTCCCATCGCTTCGGTACTCTACGAGGCCGAACGGCTGGTCGCTTCCGGGGTCAAGGAGATCATGGTGATCTCGCAGGACACCTCGGCCTATGGGGTCGACATCAAGTATGCTTCGAGCAAGTTCCGCGGCCGCGACGTCGAGACCCGCTTCCAGACGCTGGCCGAGGAGATGGGCAAGCTCGGCGTCTGGACGCGTCTTCACTACGTCGACCCGTACCCACACGTCGACGGCATCATCCCGTGGATGGCGGAGGGTAGGATCCTCCCTTACCTCGACATTCCGTTTCAGCACGCCTCGCCGACGGTTCTGAAGGCGATGCGGCGGCCGGCAAACCAGGTCAAGACGCTCGACCGCATCAAGGCGTGGCGCGCCGTCGCGCCCGACCTCGCCATCCGCTCCAACTTCATCGTCGGTTTTCCCGGTGAAACGGAGGAGGATTTCGAGTTCCTGCTGGACTGGCTGGAAGAGGCCGAGATCGATCGGATCGGCTGCTTCGAGTACGAGCCGGTGACTGGCGCCCCCGCCAACGACATCGACGGGCTGGTCCCCGAAGAGGTGAAGCGGGAGCGCTACGAGCGACTCATGGAAGTGGCGCAGGACATTTCGGCCGACGTGCTGGGCCGCAAGGTGGGGCGGACCATCGACGTGCTCGTCGATGATGTCGAGCCCGAGACTGGCCGGGCCATCGGCCGCAGCCAGTGGGACGCTCCGGAGATCGACGGGACCGTAATCGTCCACGAAGCCGACGGGATCAAGCCGGGCGACATGGTGTCGGTGACGGTGACCGATTCAGACGAGTACGACCTGTTCGGCGTGCCTGCGGCGAAGGCCGATGCGGTCCGTACCGGGGTCGGTGCCCAAGTCTAGCCGAACCGCCGGTCCGCCTCATCCGCGAAGGCGTCGATGATCTCGTTCTGCTTGGCTGCGAAGGCCGGCTCAGCCACTGCCGCGATCAGCGGATTGGAGAACTTGAAGTCGATATCGAAGCGGATGCGCGTACCCTGCCCTTCGGGTTCGAAGCTCCATTTGCTGTCGAGATAGGCAAACGGACCATCGGTCGCGATGGCGCTGATGGTCATCGTGTCGGGGTCCAGCATCACCTTGCTGGTGTAGGACTGGGTGACCGGTCCGAACTGGATGGTCATCCTGGCCATTCGCGAGTTGTCCGGACCGCTGCGCACGTCCATCTGCTTGCAGTTGGGGATGAAGCGCGGGTAAGCCTCGAGGTCGGAGACCAACTCGAACATCCTGCGCGGCAGGTGCGGCACGTGCCGCTCGAAGAACAGGTCAGGCATGGGAGGGCTTGGCCATCCGGGCGGCGCGCAGCTTCTCGAAGTCCTCGCCGGCATGGTGTGACGAGCGGGTGAGCGGGCTCGCCGAGACCAGCAGGAATCCCTTGGTCGTCGCCACCGTGGTGTAGGACTTGAACTCCTCCGGGGTTACGAAGCGTGCAACCGGGTGATGCTTCTTGGTCGGGGCCAGGTACTGCCCGATGGTCAGGAAATCGACATCGGCCGAGCGCAGGTCATCCATCAGTTGCAGCACCTCGTTCCGCTCCTCACCCAGCCCGACCATGATGCCGGACTTGGTGAACATGCCGGGATCGAGCTCCTTCACGCGCTGCAGCAGGCGGATCGAGTGGAAGTAGCGCGCCCCGGGCCGGACCTTGAGGTATTTCGAGGGCACAGTCTCGAGATTGTGGTTGAACACGTCCGGCTTCGCCGCGACCACCACTTCCAGCGCCCCGTCCTTGCGGAGGAAGTCAGGCGTCAGCACCTCGATCGTCGTTTTGGGCGTGCGGGCGCGTATGGCCCGGATCACCCCGGCGAAGTGCTCGGCACCGCCGTCGGGCAGGTCGTCGCGGTCGACCGAGGTAATCACCACATGCAGGAGCCCGAGCTTGGCGACGGCATTGGCGACGTTCTCCGGCTCACTCGGGTCGAGCGCGGTCGGAAGGCCGGTGCGCACGTTGCAGAAGGCGCAGGCGCGGGTGCAGATCTCGCCCATGATCATCATGGTCGCGTGCTTCTTGCTCCAGCATTCGCCGATATTGGGGCAGCCGGCCTCCTCGCACACGGTGACGAGGTTGTTCTCGCGCACGATGTTCTGGGTTTCCCGATAGACGGGCGACCCGGGGGCGCGCACGCGAATCCAGTCTGGTTTGCGCAACACCTCGTTTTCGGGCCGGTTGGCCTTTTCAGGTGCCGCGGGCGGGCGTCTAGGCTGTCGATGAGCGTGACCAAGGGATGTCCTATCCGGCAATCAGCCGGGCAATGATCACCACGATGATGGCGCCCACCGTGGAGGTGATGATCTGGGTAACGATCGGACTCGCGATCCTGAGATCGATCTTGAGCGCCGAGAACAGGTAACCGCCCACGAAGGAACCGATCACGCCACTGATCAGGTAGGTGATGAGCCCTCCTCCCCCAACAATCAGGCTGGCGAGAAAGCCCGCCAAGATGCCGACTACGAGAAAGATCAGCAGCGCGCGCGTGTCCAGACGACCCATGGTAGTGTCTCCACCGAGTTGCTTTTGAGGCAAGCCCATCATCATACCCCCGTTGTCCCTGACGCGATATCGCGTTTGCGGCCGGCCGGTTCAAGGGCTCGCTGCAGACTCGGCGCCAGTGTGCGCAGCGGACCCCGGACCATACCCCCTACCTCGCGATCACCCGCGCCACCACGATGACGATCAAGGCGCCGATGGTGGCGGTAATGACCTGGCTGAAGAACGGGTTGTCGATCGGCAAGGACACGCCTGCAAGGCTCAGCACGTAGCCTCCGACGAACGCGCCGATGACGCCGACGATCAGGTTTCGCAGCAGGCCGCCGCCGCCCAGTACCAGGCTCGCAAGCCAGCCGGCGACGAGCCCGATGGCGAGGAATACCAGGAGCGCGCTGATTTCTGGCGACATGAGCGGGATGTCCTTTGGTGGGATCGGATGGCTGTTGTTCATTGGCCGCGACGCGCGCCCCGCTAGATGTTGAGGGCGCGGCCGTAGGCATCGAGAACGCTTTCCTTCATCGTCTCGGACAGCGTGGGATGCGGGAATATGGTGTGGATCAGGTCTTCCTCAGTGGTCTCGAGCCCCATGGCCACGACAAAGCCCTGGATCAGTTCCGTCACCTCGGCGCCGACCATGTGCGCACCCAGCAATTCGCCGGTCTTGGCATTGAAGATCGTCTTCACCAGCCCCTCGGGCTCGCCCAGCGCAATCGCCTTGCCATTGCCCACGAACGGGAAACGGCCGACCCTGATCTCGAGCCCGGCTTCCTTGGCCTTGGCCTCGGTGAGGCCGACACTCGCCACCTGCGGCTCGCAGTAAGTGCAGCCCGGCACCTTGAGCTTGTCGAGCCCGTGCACGCCCTTGAGGCCGGCAATGGCCTCGACCGTGATCACCGCCTCATGCTCGGCCTTGTGCGCCAGCATCGGCGGCCCGGCGACATCGCCGATCGCCCAGACGCCGGGCACGCTGGTGCGGCCGTAGTGATCGATGGCAATGGCGCCGCGGTCGATCTTCACGCCGAGCTTCTCGAGACCGAGGTTCTCGGTGTTGCACTGCACGCCAACGGCAGAAATCAGCGCATCGGCCGAGATCGCCAGCTTCTCGCCGGTCCTGGGTTCGATATGGGCCGTGATGCCCGCAGCGGTCTTGTCGACCCTCGCCACTTTGGCGTCGGTGATGATCTTGATGCCGCGCTTTTCAAAGCGCTTCCTCACATGCGCGGCGATCTCGGCATCCTCTACCGGCAGGATTGTCGGCAGCAGTTCCACCACTGTCACTTCGGCACCGAGCGAGCGGTAGAACGAGGCGAACTCCATGCCGATGGCGCCCGAGCCCATGATCACGAGAGACTTCGGGAACCTGGCCGGTTTCATGGCCTCGAAGTAGGTCCATATCTTCTCGCCGTCCGGCTCTATCCCCGGCAGGACGCGCGGCCGGGCGCCGGTCGCAATGACGATGTTCTTGGCCTTGTAGGTGCCTTCGGGCAGCACCGTCTTGGGCGCCGGATGCTGCGGCTCGACCGGCTTCTTGGTCATCTTCCTGACCACGATCTCGCCCGGTGCCGTCAGTTGCGCTTCGCCCCAGATCACATCGACCTTGTTCTTTCGCATCAGGAACTGCACGCCATTGTTCATCTGCCCGGCGATCTGGCGCGAGCGCTTGACGATGGCATCGATGTCGAAGCTGTAGCTGTCGGCCTTGAGCCCGTACTCCTTGGCATGGCCCATGTGGCCGTAGATTTCGGCCGACCGGAGCAGCGCCTTGGTCGGAATACAGCCCCAGTTCGAGCAGATGCCCGCCATGTGCTCCCGCTCGACGATCGCCGTCTTCATCCCGAGCTGCGCGGCGCGGATGGCCGCGATATAGCCGCCAGGACCGGCCCCGATCACGATGAGGTCGTAAGTGTCAGCCATTGGCCTTGCCTTTCAGTCGAAGGAGTCAGAGTCCGAGGGTTGATTTGACCAGCGGCGCCAGCGCCTCGCCGATCCTTCGGGTGTTCTCGGCATCGAGATGCACGCCGTCCGCCGGATGCGCCCTGGCGACCGTCGCGGCATCGAAGAAGCCGCAGCCGTACTCGTCGGCCCGGAGCTTGTACCAGCGCGCCAGTTCCTGCGACTCGGCGATGACGGCGCGACCACCGAAATGCGGGATCATCTCGGGATGATCGGAGTGGATGATGTGCGGCGGCGAAACCAGGATGATCCGCGGCGCCACGTCGCCCGGCTTGACGTAGTGTCCGCGCACGATCTGCACCAGTCGGCGCATGCCGTTGGCCGCTTCCTGCGCGGTGCGGCCATGGAACGGCTTCAGATCGTTCGTGCCCAGCATGATGACGACCAGGTCGAGCGGCGAGTGGCTCTCCAGCAGCGTCGGGAGGATGCGGGCGCCGTTCCGGTCCGCCGCCGCCCAGCCATCGTCATGTACCGTCGTGCGTCCGCCCAGCCCTTCGGCAATGACCCGAGCCTCGCCGGCCAGCACCCGCTCGAGGACGGTCGGCCAGCGGTCGTCGTAGGCGTGACGCGGTCCGCCCGGGATTGGATTGGCCCTGAATGTCAGGCTGTCGCCATAGGCGAGGATGGTCTTCATGCGGATTTCGCCTCTCTCTGTGCGAGCAGTTCTGCTACCAGGGGAGCGAGCGCTGTCCCGATGGCCCGTGTGTTTGCTGCGTCAAGATGGACGCCGTCGCCTCCTCCCTCGGCCGCTGCAACGCTCGCGCTGTCGAAGAAGGCAACGCCGAGATCGCGGCAGAGCAGTTCGAGGGTGGATGCCAGCGCATGCCACTCAGTTGTTCGCGGCGAGAGCAGGGGAAAGGACGGGCTCGGGCCGAGCGCCAATGGCTCGGGGGGCGAGACGACAAGGATGCCCGGGTTCGGGACGCCGCCGTACTGCACGGTGGTCCGTGTGATTTCGACGAGACGCTTGATGCCCTGGGCGATGGCGACCGCCGAGCCCGAAATGAAAGTCTTCAGGTCGTTGCTGCCGAGCATGAAGACCGTGACGTCGATCGGCTCGAAGGTTGCCAGGATGGTCGGCAGAATTCTGACCCCGTTGCGATCCGCGGCGACCCCGTGGTCGTCGAACATCGTAGTACGGCCGTTTAGCCCCGCATTGACAACCATGACCCCATCGCCGAGTTCGGCGCCCAGCACCGCGGGCCACTGGTCTTCGTGGTGATGGCGTTCACCCGTGAGGGCATTCATCCCCCAGGTCAGGCTGTCGCCGTAGCAGAGCACGGTCCGCATCGGAATCAGGCCAGCATCATGACCGGTGCTTCGATCAGCGCCTTGAATGCGGCGAGCAGTTCCGCGCCCAGGGCTCCGTCGACCGAGCGATGATCGCAGCTCAGTGTCACTGTCATGAAGCTCCCTACCTTGACCTGACCCTTGTCGGCATAGACTCGCTCCTCGCCGGCACCCACGGCGAGAATGGTGCCGTGCGGCGGGTTGATCACCGCGGCGAATTCCTTGATGCCATACATGCCGAGGTTGCTCACGGAGGTGGTGCCGCCCTGGTATTCGGCCGGCGTCAGCTTCTTGTTGCGGGCCTTGCCGGCCAGGTCCTTCACCTCCTCCGAGATCTGGCGCAGCGACTTGCTCTCGCACCCCTTCACTACTGGCGTGAACAATCCGCCCGGCACTGCGACGGCGACCGCCACGTCGGCATGCTTGTGGTAGAGGATCGAGTCGCCCGCCCAGGTGGCATTGGCCTTCGGTACCTGCATCAGCGCCGCCGCCCAGGCCTTCATGACGAAATCGTTGACCGAGAGCTTGTAGGCGGGCTTGCCGTCCCTGACCGGCGCTGCCGCATTGATCTGCTCGCGGGCCTGGAGAAGCGCGTCGATCCTGCACTCGAGTGTCAGGTAGAAGTGTGGCACCGTCTGCTTGCTCTCGGTGAGCCGCGCCGCCACGACCTTGCGCATGCCGTCATTGGGCACCAGCTCGTAGCTGCCCTCGGGATAAAGCGCCAGGACCTGCGCCTTGCTCATGCCACCGACCGGTGATGCGCTCGGTACCGGGCCCGCCGCAGGCAGGGCAACCGCCGGAGCCGTCTTCAGCGGGACCTTGCCGGATTTTGCCGCCTCGACGTCGGACTTGACCACGCGCCCGTGCGGGCCGGACCCGGACACGGTCGAAATCTCGATACCTGCCTCCCGGGCCAACCGCTTGGCGAGCGGCGAAGCGAAGACACGATTGCCGTTGGCGGCGCCGTTCGCGGCAGTCGCGCCCGCCTTGGCGATCGACTCGGACAGCGCCCTGCGCTCGGCTTCGATCGTCTGCGACACCGGGGCCGCTGCCGGGCTACCACTGGCGGCGGGCATTGGCTCGGCCGGCGCGGCGGGCGGCTTGGGCGCTTCAGCTCTTGCGGCAGGCGCCGGGGTGGCACCTGCTGCAACGGCGCTCTCGCCGTCGGTCAGCAGCACCGCGATGACGGAGTTCACCTTCACGTTCTCGGTGCCTTCCGGCACCATGATCCGGCCGATCTTGCCCTCGTCGACCGCCTCGACTTCCATCGTCGCCTTGTCGGTCTCGATCTCGGCAATGACGTCGCCGGAGGAAACGCTGTCGCCCTCCTTGACGTGCCACTTGGCGAGCTTGCCCTCCTCCATGGTGGGAGACAGCGCCGGCATGGTGATGTTGATGCTCATTTGGTCAGCCTCACTCGCCGATATCTTCGTTCCACAGTTCCGGGTGCTCTTCGATGAACTTGGCCATCATGTGCTCGCAGCGCCCGTCGTGGTAGTCGGTAACGTCCACCCCGGCCAGCGAAAGCACGTCCTGGAAGCCCTTGAAGTTCCTGCTCTCCGCCACGACCACACGCGAGATGCCGAACTGGATGATCGTCCCCGTGCACATCATGCACGGCGACAGCGTGGTGTAGCAGGTGACGTCGCGATAGCTCTTCTGCCGCCCGGCGTTCTGGATCGCATCCATTTCGCCATGCAGGATCGGATCACCCTTCTGCACCCGCCGGTTGTGCCCGCGCCCGATGATCTCGCCGTTGCGCACCAGCACCGAGCCGATGGGAATCCCGCCCTCGGAGAGACCGATCTGTGCCTCCTCATAGGCGGCATCGAGAAACCTGTGGTCGAGTTCGTCCTGCGTCGGCATCGATCAACTCCGATACGTCACGGCATTCACCGCCGCGATGACCTCGTCGACATTCGGCAGGGCCAGCTTCTCGAGGTTCGCCGCATATGGCATCGGCACGTCCTTGCCGGTGACCCGGGTCGGGGGGGCATCGAGATAGTCGAAGGCTTCCGAGACCACGCGGGCCGACAGCTCGGCGCCGATGCCGCCCTGCGGCCAGCCCTCCTCCACCGTCACCAGCCGCCCGGTCTTCTTCACCGATTCGATCACCGTGGCGCTATCCATCGGACGTAGGGTCCTCAGGTCGATGAGCTCGACGTCGACACCGGCAGCGACCAGTTTCTCGGTCGCCTGCGTGGCGTAGCGCATGCCCATCGAGAACGAGACGATGGTCACGTCCTTGCCCTGCCGGGCAACACGGGCCTTGCCGATCGGCAGCACATAGTCGTCGACCTTCGGCACCAGCCCGGTCGAGCCGTAGAGGATTTCGTTCTCGAGGAAGACCACCGGGTTGTTGGTGCGGATCGCCGCCTTCAGCAGCCCCTTGGCATCTGCTGCGCTGAAAGGCGCCACCACCCAGAGACCCGGGATGTGACTGTACCAGGCCGAGTAGTCCTGGCTGTGCTGCGCGCCGACGCGCGCAGCCGCACCGTTCGGGCCGCGGAAGACGATCGGCGCACTCACCTGTCCACCCGACATGTAGAGCTGCTTGGCCGCCGAGTTGACGATCTGGTCCATGGCCTGCATCGCGAAGTTCCAGGTCATGAACTCGACGATCGGCCGCAACCCGGCGAGCGCCGCACCGACGCCGAGACCGGCGAAGCCATGCTCGGTGATCGGCGTGTCAATGACACGCTTGGCGCCGAACTCCTGCAGCAGGCCTTGGCTGATCTTGTAGGCGCCCTGGTACTCGGCCACTTCCTCGCCCATCAGGAAGATGTCCTTGTCGCGGCGCATCTCCTCCGCCATCGCCTCGTTGAGCGCCTGCCGGACGGTCATTTCGACCATCTCGACGCCGGCCGGCAGGTCAGGATCGGTCGCCGCTTCGAACCGCGGCGCGGCGGGCGCAGCGGCTGCGGATGGCGCGGCCGCGGCCGCCTTCTGCGCCGGCACCGCCGGTGCCTCGGCGGGCTCCGGAACGGTCTCGGCTACCGGGGCGGCCGCGGGTGCCGCGTCCTCTCCTTCGCCCTGTACCTGTGCGATCGGGGTGTTGACCTTCACGCCCTCCGTGCCCTCGGCCACGAGGATCGACACCACGATGCCTCCGTCGACGCTCTCGACTTCCATTGTCGCCTTGTCGGTCTCGATCTCGGCGATCACGTCGCCGGGTTTGACGCTGTCGCCTTGCTTGACCAGCCATTTCGACAGTTTGCCCTCTTCCATGGTCGGCGAGAGGGCGGGCATCAGAATTGTGGGCATCTCTTGCTCCGCAGGGCGATCAGGCGGCCGGGCCGCGCATGATTGAAGTGCTTCGGATACGGACACTTGTCCGGCTCCTTGGATGTCTTTCTCCGGCGATCCGGCGCGGCCATCAGGTGAACCTGCGCCAGATCAGCAGCGCCACCAGGGCGAGCATACTCAGAATCAGCATCACGCGCATTGCGCGGAACCAGAACGGATACCGTCCTCCGGCCTTCACTTCCGCCTCGACCATGGCGCGACGGGCCTGCGGCCAGTTCTGGATTGTATCGATCAGCCGCCGGGCAGATCCGAACATCGATCTCGCCACCCAGGCGAAATACAGCACGAACAGCGCGGCCACGGCCGCCGCAAGCACCCAGGTCGGCCAGTCGGGTAGCCCGCTCATCGGATCTCGGCCCCTGCTCGCCAACTGCGCTCATGCTGCGCTCCCGCTGGCGATGTTGAGAATGGTGAGCACGACGAGGGCCACCGCACAGCCGGCAAACAGCATCATGCTCCGCGCAAACCGCGGCACGTCCCGAGCCCCGGACGTGCCGACGCGCTGCCGCACTGCGGGAAAGTCGAGGCTCCAGAGCTCCACAGCCGTCCTCCAGCCCTGACCTGCGGGCGCTGCCCGAACGATCCTGTAGAGGCTCAGCGCAACCCGAACAAACGCGTAAGCCGCCACCAGCCAGACAAGAAGACCGGCGGTGAACAACACCGCAGTCATGCCGCGTAGACGTCGGTCCAGAGTTCGGTGGCGTCCGGCTCCGGATCGGTGGTGGCGAAATCGGCGGCCTCGGTAACGATGGCGCGGATCTCGGTCTCCACCTGCTTGAGGCTCTCTTCGCTGGCGTAGCCCTTTTCGATGATGCGGGCCTTCACCTGCTCGATCGGATCATGCTCGGCGCGCATGGTCGCGACCTCGTCCTTGCTCCGGTACTTGGCGGGATCTGACATGGAGTGACCGCGATAGCGGTAGGTCAGCATCTCGAGGATATAGGGGCCCTTGCCGGAACGGGCATGTTCGATGGCGCGGCGTGCGGCATCGTAGGTCATGCGCACGTCCATGCCATCGACCTGCTCGCCATCGATGCCGAAGGAAATGCCGCGTTTGGAGAGGTTCGGCTGGCCCGAAGCACGCTCGACGGCAGTGCCCATGCCATAGCGGTTGTTCTCGATGATGTAGACCACCGGCAGGTTCCACAGCTTGGCCATGTTGAAGCTCTCGTAGACCTGGCCCTGGTTGGCCGCGCCATCGCCAAAATAGGCGATCGCGACCGTGCCATCCTCGCGGTACCTGGCGGCAAAGCCGAGGCCGGTCCCGAGGGAGGCCTGCGCCCCGACGATGCCATTGCCGCCATAGAATCGGTGCTCGTTGGAGAACATGTGCATCGAGCCGCCCTTGCCCTTGCTGAGCCCGCCCTTGCGTCCGGTCAACTCGGCCATCACGCCCTTGGGGTCGAGGCCCATCACCAGCATGTGGCCGTGGTCGCGGTACCCGGTGATCTGCGCGTCCTTGCCTTTCTGCGAGGCCATCGTGACACCGGTGACCACGGCCTCCTGGCCGATATAGAGATGGCAGAAGCCGCCGATCAGGCCCATGCCGTACATCTGGCCGGCCTTCTCCTCGAAGCGGCGGATCAGCAGCATCTCCCGAAAGGCTTCGAGTTCCTGCTCCTTGCTGAGTTCGGGGACGTTGGACTGGGCCGCTTTGGCCGCAGGTTTACGCGCCATGGATCGATTCTCCGGAAAGGATGCCGCCGCATTCGGTTGCGTGGGGTCGCAACTGCACCAGTATAGCCCAGAAGGCATTGGAAGGCGAATCCGGTGGGCGCCTTAGCAAACCAGGCTATCAGTCTATGCCAGCTTCAATAATTCCTGTTAACTGATCTGTGGTTGATGAGGCGCCTGAACCTGAAACAGGTTTACCGGTGCGGGGGTCCACCATTACGACGATGTCACCGGGCTGCGCCATGGAGAGCAGCGCCCGTGCCCTCTCGCTGACCAGATCCGGATCCAGATTCGATGACTTGAACAGGCTGATGCGATGCCGGTATGAATCGATCTCCGCCTGCAGCGCCGCTGACTTCGCCCCGAGCTCGTCGATCTCGGCCTCCAGCACGTCCTGGCTCTCGAAGCCGAACTGGCCGGTAAAGAAGCTGTAGCCGAGGTAGCCCTGGAACGCGGCAAGTCCGGCGGTGATCATCAGGTGGCGCCAGAAGGCCGGGCGTTTGAGGCGAGTGGACATGGCAGTGCGGCACTCAGGTGGACGACGCCTCCTTTCGTAGGCCATGCGACCTTAACAGGCGGTGGACGCGGCCGGGCGGCCTCACGGGAGACGGCAGGCTTCGACGTAGGTAGCGACGAGAGAGCTGTTCGAGAGCGGTATCTTGTAGGGCTCGTAGTCCCCGAAGTTCGCGCGTGTCGAAATCGTCATTTCCGGGGGCGGGTCGTGGCTCAGAGCGTCGAGCATCTCGCGGATGTTCTCCTGGTTGACTGTCCCGATGCCGAGTTCTGTGCCGCTGTATACGCGGCGCGGCTCGTTGACGGGCCAGTAGCCGTCCTCCCCGATGAACACGACCAACTCGAATATGCTCGCCTCCTTGAGCGCGTTCTGCTTCAGAGCGTCGTCTGAGTAGAAGGCCAGGGTGTGCGCACCGGTCTCGACGAAGCATATGAACTCCACCCTGCCTGACTTTGGTGAGGTCCGTGCATGAAGCACCGCGCGCGCGTTCAGCATTGCCGCGGCCTCCCCGTCGATCAGTTCCCAGCCGGTAGCCTCCGTGAGCGGGAGATACCCGATCTGCCAATAGTCATCGGGGCTGAGACACAGTTTGGCGAAGGCCTCGGCAGCCGCAGCGGCCTCAACTCCCGTCGACAGACTGCCGGTGTAGGTCGCTCCGGATGCAGTGGCGATGCTGAGCTGCAGGTCGGTCACGCCGATCGCCAAGCGAACCACCATGTCGCTGATCTGGTAGACATTGGTGCTTTGCAGGTAGCGAAGCGCTTCTTCGCTCCAGCTCTCGACAATGAACGGGAAACGGTGAGAGCCGGCGTTGACGGTCAGCGACTCGGTTGCCGGCGCCGTGTCGGCAATCACCCCGGGCTGAACCTCGATGCCAAGAACCGGCTGGCCGGCCGTGTCACAGGCCAGCAGCAACGAGGCCTTGCCATCCGAGGTGGTGGCAATGAGTGTGTGATCGGGAAGCGTTTCGCTGGGCTGGCTGCGTAGCGTCCAGTCTGGGCCACTGCCACCTTGAGCGGGTGCCACCTCGGGTTGTGCCGGTAACTCGGCAACAGCCGGCGACGTACCGAAGCACTGCGCGCTGAACTGAGCTGCCGCCTGGGCGAGTCCCTGCAGGTTCATGGCAGGCCAGCGCGTGACCATGCCGCTCGAATAGCTCTCGATGGTCATGGCGACCTCGCTCTTGGCGGCGCCTACCGCCAGGATCAGGCTCTCGATGTAGTCGGCCGCCAGGTAGCGGATGCCGGCTATGCCGTCCGGCCTCGTGAAGTGCTCTCCGGTGGCGCTGCGCTGCTCGCCGTCGATCTCGACCCGCAGGGTCAGCCCGACATCACCGGCCTCGTAGGGAAATGTCGATGGGTTGGAGGCGAGGAACGCCACCTCGCTTTGCCGCCTGCCGTCGCAGAAGGCATAGAAATAGCCGCCCTGGTCAAGATCGCCGACCAGGGTCGCCTGCTGGCCGCCATTCACCGGATCCGGCTCGATCCTGACTTCCCAGGCTGAGAGCGCCAGCGCCGGTTGCGCTACGGTCTTTGCGCCGAAGCACTTCTCGATGAAGGCCCTGCCCGCCGCCGTCGATCCCTTGGCGCTCAGCGAATAGGGATACTCCTTGCCACTCACCGTCTGCACCATCACCACGCTGATGCTCGACTTTGCTGCGACGATATCCTCGACGATGGCGCGGGCATCGGCGGCGCCGTTCCGGTAGCGCATGCCGTACCAGCCAGGCGCATGCCGATAGAAATCGGCCGGGCTTTGCCATGCCTCTCCGACATCTGTCTGTATGCGCAGCGCAACCACATTCCCGCTCGGCTCGGGAATGCTGTTCTCGCCGTCAAAGGTGAGCAGTGCGATCTGCCGGTCGGTGGTGCTGCACCACACCTGGAGTAAGCCCTTGTCTCCCAGCGCCCCGCGCAAGGTGTAGGTAGGCTGTCCGGCGCCGTCGACCTCCTCGAGCAACTGCCACTGCGCGACGGCGGGAAATGCCAGCAGGAGGGCGACCATGGTTCCGAGCAGCGCCACGGCAATCGATCTCAGTCCCGCAGCGACAACCAAGGTGCGTCTCCCCCGTTCGCGACGAGTTTAGCGCTTCCGCGGAGTCTGGCAACGCCGCTCTCGCGGAGCCTACTCGCCCGCCGGCAGGGTGAGGCTCACTTCGACCATGTCCGCGCAGAAGACGGCCTCACCGCGCAGCCATTCGTTCCCGATGCCGCCCTCCTCGTTGATCTCGTCGATGACGGCGACGAGGCGGTCGATCTTCTGCTGGTCGGTCAGGTCTGGCGGCCGGGCCGCGTCGGCCCGCGCCTGCAGGCGTTCCCCGGCCTCGCGCAGCGCGTCGACGTTCTGGGCGGTGTAGTTGTCCTTGGCCTGCCCGATCAGCACGACGCAGCGCAGGGCGTCGTCGTAGTCGTCGGCCAGTGCTGGCAATGCAAATGGACCACAGAACACGACAAGCGCGGCCACCAGGGCACGAAAGCTTGTCGAAACGGCCGCAGGTTCTCTTCTCATGGTGACAATTCCCTCATGGTGACAATTCCCCCACGCCCTCATCTCCCGAGGTTATCGCGCCCGCGCGTATTCCGCCACCGCGCCGCACCCTCACCACGGCTCAACCACCAGTTCCGGCCACACCGCGCTGGCCCTTGCCGCCTTGCGCTCGTGCGTCTCCCGGTTATCCGTGCGCCGGTTCGGTACCACGCGAAACGCCAGCAGCGCCTCGAGCCCGTAGGGTGTGTAGAGTTCGATCCCGCTCTGCCCGTCCAGCCGCGCCGCCACCGCATGCGTGGTGGACGCAAACCGGTCCACCGCCTCGCATGAGGTCTTCAGCGGCGCATAGGGCGCACCGAAATGCCGCTCATACCAGAGGTGCACCCGCGCCTGGTTGCGGATCTGCAGTGGCAATGGCAGGTCGGCGAACAGGGATTTCGAGCGGCGAATGACGCGGTTCTCGGCCTCGTAGCTCAGGTCCGAGGAGTCGAAATAGAACACGTCAACGTCGTTGATCCCGGTCAGCGGCGGCCGACCCGTCAGGTGGTTCCATACGCAGTTGTAGATGGCGCCCGAGACCAGCCAGCTGTCCGGCAGCGCTAGGTCAGGCAGCCGCTCCAGCACCGCCACCAGCAACGGCGTCTGCCGGATGATCCCGCGCACGGCTTCGGCCTGCACATCCGCCGGCTGCCCGGCATATCTGAGACGCTCGCTCATGCCGCCAGCTTGGCCGCGATCGGCGGGGCCTCAGCCCCGCAGTACATCCCGCCCGGCGTATTTCGCCGCCCCGCCCAGCTGCTCCTCTATGCGGATCAGCTGGTTGTACTTGGCCAGCCGATCAGAGCGGCTGAGCGAGCCGGTCTTGATCTGCCCGCAATTGCAGGCGACCGCCAGGTCCGCGATCGTCGAGTCCTCGGTCTCGCCCGAACGGTGCGACATCACCGAAGTGTAGGCAGCGCGGTGCGCGGTGTCCACGGCATCAAGCGTCTCCGACAGCGAGCCGATCTGGTTGACCTTGACGAGGATCGAGTTGGCGACCCCCATCTTGATGCCGGAGCGGAGGCGTTCGGTGTTGGTGACGAACAGGTCGTCGCCCACGAGCTGCATTTTCTTGCCGAGCAGGTCGGTCAGCACCTTCCAGCCGTCCCAATCGTCCTCGGCCATGCCGTCCTCGATGGTGATGATCGGGAACTTGTCGGCAAGGTCGGCAAGGAAACGGGCATTCTCTTCCGCCGACAGGGTCTTGCCCTCGCCAGCCATTACGTATTTTCCGCCCTTGTAGTACTCGGTCGCAGCGCAATCGAGACCGAGGCACACGTCCTTGCCGGCTGCGTAGCCGGCTTTCTCGATCGACCGCACGATGTACTCGAGCGCCGCTTCTGCCGATTTCAGGTTCGGCGCAAAGCCGCCTTCGTCGCCGACATTGGTGTTGTGGCCGTCAGCCGCGAGGCCCTTCTTCAGCGTGTGGAAGATTTCCGAGCCGATCTGCACCGCGTGCGCGATCGATTCCGCGCCGACCGGCAGGATCATGAATTCCTGCATGTCGATCGGATTGTCCGCATGCGCACCGCCATTGATGATGTTCATCATCGGCACCGGCAGCACGTGCGCGTTCGGCCCGCCGATATAGCGATAGAGCGGCAGTTCGCTCGATTCAGCGGCGGCCTTGGCCACCGCCAGCGAGACGCCGAGGATGGCATTGGCGCCCAGCCGGCTCTTGTTCGGCGTGCCGTCGAGTTCGATCATGATGCGGTCGACTTCGATCTGGTCAAGCGCATCGAGACCCTGGATCTCGTTGAATATCTCGGTGTTGACGAAATCGACCGCCTTGGTCACGCCCTTGCCCAGAAAGGCCTTGCCACCATCGCGCAGTTCCACCGCCTCATGCGCGCCCGTCGATGCCCCCGACGGCACGATGGCGCGCCCGAAACTGCCATCGTCGAGCACCACGTCCACTTCCACGGTCGGGTTGCCGCGGCTGTCGAAGACCTGCCGACCGGTGACGTCGATGATGGTAGACATGCGCTGCCCCTTGAACTGCAATCGATTGCTCGGCCCTTGCTAGACCAGGGCTGTGACAACTGGAAGAGGGGGACGTCGGATTTTTGTCAACGGGTGCGGCGCGGCGCCTCGCTCCGTCCATTGGCGATGAGCCAGGTCACCGCCTCTTCCACAGCCGCGAGCGAGGTGTAGCGCGGTCGATAGCCGATGAGCCGCTCGCCCTTGGCAATCGAGTGGCTCGGGCTGCGCGCGATGTGCTCCCAGGTCGCCTGAGCTTCCTCGGGCGACTGGTGCGTCTTCCAGTTCTCGAAGGGCAGGTAGCTCAGCTTCGGCTCGTGTCCGAAGAAGCGGTACATGTGTTCTGCATAGCCTCTGAGGTTCACCGCCTGGGGTGATACCGCGTTGAAGGCCTCGCCGACCGACGTGCTCCAGTTGCCGATCGCTCCCATCACCACCTGCGCGACATCGTCCGCATGCACGTGATGGACGGTCTCGAGCCCGAAATTCGGCAGCACCAGTTCGTCTCCGCGAGCGATCTGCGAGAACACGGCGGAATTGAAATGGCCGGCTGGGTTCAGCGGATCCCAGCCCGGCCCGACGATGTGACCCGGCCGGAACACCGTCGCCGGCAACCCGTCGCGCCGTGCCTTGTCGAGAAGGTAGTCTTCGATTGCCGCCTTCCGCGTCCCATAGTCGCCGAAGGCGTTGAGCGGCTGGTCCTCGGTCGCCGGGATCGCGGCGTTGTGTCCATAGACCCAGATGGTGCCGCAATGCAGGAAGTGGCGGACCTGTCCCTCGATCGCGCCGACCAGGTGGCGCGCACTGTCGAGCGTGAAGCAGATCATGTCGATGACGATATCGGCCTCGAGGGCAGCAATCCGGCTCCCGAAACTGCCATCCGCTTCGGCGGCCTCGCGGTCGATTTCGACAGTCGCGACCCGCGCCCACGCGCCGTTCGGTCGATACGGCGCGCGGCCCCGCGCAACATTTATTACCTCGAAGCCGGCCTCGACCAGTCTGGGTACCAGATAGGTGCCGACGTGCCCGCTGCCTCCAATGATCGCAACACGCGTCATGCTCGCTTCCCCGTTTGTGCAGGAGAGGCACGCTACCGTCTCGCACCGCAATGTCCAGCCGGCGCGGCGACAAATGGGCGGCACGACACCGCGCCGCCCTCACCTCACGCCGCGAGCGCGCTGTCAGTTCCAGTACCTGGGCACCTTGTAGTAGTCGAAGGCCCGTTCGCGATTCAGTGTGCCATCGTCCCGGGTCAGTTCGTTGATGGTGTCGCTGGGGGCCGCCTCGAGCTGTTCTTTGGTATAGGGCACCACGTAGGCCTGCTCGGCCTCGTCGTAGTCCAGCGCTGACCAGGGCAGCGGGTGGTACTTCTCGCCGATGCCGAGCACGCCGCCAAAACCGACGACCGCGAACATCACCGCGTTGTCCGTCTTGTCGAGCACCACGTCCTCGATCTTGCCGAGTACGTTGCCCTCATTGTCCTTCACGTCGGTGCCGATCACGCGCGAGGCGCGGATGGCGCTGGTGTGGCCACTGAGCGTTGCCATGTGAGTTCTCCTTCTTGTGCGACAGGTAACCAGAACGGATCCGGGGGCGAAGGGTTCCAGCGCCCCGCCATGCTCTTGTGCCAACGCGTGCAGTAACGTTAATACACCCCCGTAGGCAGAGAACGCTTTTCTACAGGAGGACCGAATGACCGCAATTATCAGGCAGTTGGCGCATGTCTGCATCTTCGCACGGGACCTGGGGGCGACCGAGGCCTTCTGGTCGGGTGTGCTTGGCCTGCCGGTGACGTTTCGATTCACGCGCAATGGCGCACCCTACGGGTTCTACCTGACGGCCGGGGGCGAGACCAACATCGAGGTCTTTCTCAAGACCGAGTCGAACTTCGCCGAAACCAATCAGATCAATCACATCTGCCTAGAGGTGCACTCGCTCGACGACGCCATCGCCGCGATCCGCGCCAGGGGCGTCAAGATCACCGACAAGAAGCTCGGCGTCGACGATACCTGGCAGGCCTGGACCGCCGATCCGAACGGAGTGAAGATCGAGCTGTTCGAGTATACCGCAAGGAGCGCCCAGTTCGTCGGCGGCGACCGGATCGCCAACTGGTAGAGCCGTCGGCTACCGGGGGCCCTGCCCCCTCCGGGCTCGCTGCACCGCCTCGTCGAAGGCCTGCAGGAAGGCTTGCCGGTCCCTGGCCGTGAAGCCGGCATTATAGCCCTTGCTCTCGCCGGTCTCCCTCAGGTGCTGGTTCAGTTCGCGCATGGCGAGCGCCATGCCGATCGAGTGCTCGGTGAAGGGCTTGCCGCTCGGCCCCATGACCGTCGCACCCTGCTTCAGGGCCCGGCCCGCCAGCGGTATGTCCGAGGTCACCACCAGGTCGCCGGGCGCCACATGCTCGACGATCCAGTCGTCGGCGGCATCGGCGCCCTGCGGCACCATGACGTTGCGGATCATCGGATCGCGTGACGGCCGCAGCCCGAAATTGGCGACGAAGGTGGTCACCAGCCCGTGGCGGGCGGCAACCCTCAGCACCTCGTCCTTGACCGGGCAGGCATCGGCATCAACGTAGATTTCCGGCATTGCATCCATTCCGCTCGTCCCGGACCGGGCTATCGCGTCTCACATTGGCGCCGCAATGGCACGCCATGGCTTGAGCGCGAAGATGTTGAGGGATTCGTCCATGCGACTTGCTACCACCCTGGCGATAGTCGTTGCAGCGTTGTCGCTGGCGGGGTGCGGTGGCGGCGCTCCTCCGGCCGGCCCGGCCGGCGGCACTCCCGCAAGCTTCGGGCCGGCAGAACCCGCGCCTGCGACGCCGACGGCCCCGGCCACCGCGGCGAACCTGCCCGTCGGCGCACAGCCGTTGCTTGGCACCTGGTCTGCCGATCTCGCTGCCTGCGGCAACGCGCAAGCGGTGACCGTCATCACGGCCAGCAGCCTCGTATCCCCGGCACGCACCTGCGTGATCGCGCTTGCCGACAACAAGGATGGCAGCTTCAGCACGACCTGCGGTCCGGACAAGCTGCAGCTCACACCCATCTTCGCGCCAACTGGCGAGGGCATCAATCTCGTGGTCGGTGCGGGCGACCGCCAGACGCTGCTGCGCTGCGGCCGGAAGTAGCAGCGACCGAAGGCGCTTCCGTCGGCAGGCGCCGGGTGGCATCATTGCGAGGATCTTGACGGAGACCGGATGATGGCCGAGTTGACCCCGTTCCAGCGCATCACCCTCCAGGTGCAGGCGCAGGTTCCGCTGGTTCGCGCCATGGAGGCCGCACTGGGCCGGGAGCGTGCCCATCAGCTGGTGCGCGAGGCGCTCGACAAGGCCAATCGCGCCATGGTGGCGCAGCGCGGCAGCCTGCTCGACATCCCCACCCTCGCCGCCGAGTTCGCGGGCTTCGGAGCCGGCATCCGCTATGAATTCGAAACGCTCGAGCAGACCGACACGCTGCTGCGCAATCAGGTCAGCCACTGCGACTATGCCGAGTTCATGGAGCAGATCGGTGCACGCGATCTTGGCGAGCTGCTGATCTGCGATGGGGACTATGCCATGGCGGATGAACTGGGAATGCGACTTGAGCGCAGCAAGACCTGCATGAACGGTGATGGCCAGTGTGACTTCTGCTACCACCTCAAGGCAACCGGCTGAGCGTCGCCGGCCGCTACCGCCCCCACTTTCCTTCCCAGGTCGGCACCACGTCGCCCGGCGCCGGTGTCGCCAGGTAGATGGCACGGGCCATCGCCCGGGCCAGGCATACGGCCGCGCCGTGGCCGATATGCATGACATTGGCGATCGGGTTTTCGAGCCTCCGCGCGCCGGTCGATACCGAGAAGATCAGGTCGCCGTCCACCTGTGTATGCGAAGGGCTGGCGCCGCGCGCGATACCATCCTGGGCGGCCACCGCGAGCCGCTTGAGCTGTGCCTTGCTGAGATCGGCGTCCGTGGCGACGATGGCAATCGTGGTGTTGGCTATGGGGTTGACCCAGTCCCGCTTGGAGCGCGCCGTCTGGGCGAAGTCGACAGTGCCGGCGAACGGTCCAAGCCCGCCGTACTCGTTCCCGATCTCGAAGGGTGCCGCCCAGAAGTGCCGGCTGTCGCCGACCGTGACGCTGCCCGTCGGGTTTGCCACGACCAGCGCGCCCACGGTGTACCCGCCGGGTATCACCAGGGAGGCCGATCCGAGCCCGCCCTTGAGGTTGGCCGTCAGCGCCCCTACCCCGGCGCCCGCCGTGCCAAGCGAGAAGTCCGGGCCTGCTGCCGCCAGCGCCTGTCGTCCGAGCTCACGGTAGGGGTTTTCGTCCCAGTCCTTGTCGCCCTCGTTGAGCAGGTCGAAGATGATCGCGCCGGGGACGATGGGTACCGTCGCCTTCTCGACGCGGAAGCCGCGACCCAGTTTGCGCAGGCCATCCGTCACCCCGGAGGCGGCGTCCAGGCCGAAGGCCGAGCCACCTGAAAGCACCAGGGCGTCGATGTCCTCGACCAGCTTGTCGGGGGCCAGCAACTCGGTTTCGCGCGCCCCGGGCGAGCCGCCCATCACGTCGACGGAAGCCCGAAACGGCCGGTCGGCCACCAGCACCGTGGTCCCGGTCTTGATCCGGTGATCCTCGGCATTGCCGACGAGGAGCCCCTCGACGTCGGTGATCAGGTTGCGTGGTCCGGTTCGCATCCGGGCTCCTTGTCTTGGTTGTTTCGAGCAGCCGGCTAGGCGGCCGCCAGCTTCGCGTTGACCAGTTCCAGCGCCCGGTTGAGCGGTACGCCGTCCGGGTCCCAGGTGCGCCGCACGTCCAGCATCTGCCGCGCCACTGCCCAATTGCCCAGCTTGAGATGGGCATCGAGCAGCAATTGCCCGAACAGGTCCCGCTGCGCATGGCTGCCGCCGACTTCGACAAGGCGCGGATTGGCGATCGACAGCCACCGCACCGCACCGGCATGGTCGCCCCGCGCATGCGCCAGAACGCCGCGCGCCGCCGGCAGCGCCACGTCCTGCCAGACCAGCCGGTCGAACGCTGTCGAGCCGGCGGCCCTGTCCTCCACCGCCTGCATCAGCAAGTCGGCCTCGGCGCGTTCGGCCCTGGCAAGACCGTAGAGGTACTGCAGGGTCAGGAAGGGCTGCACTGTGTCGTGCGTCCGCCCCCTCATGTGTTCGGCCACATCCTGCCAGCGATCACCGACATCGAGCCCCGCGACCTCCATTCGGGCCAGCAGCGACACGGCCCCCACCTGGTCCTGCGAATAGTCCGGCTCGATCCCCCAGACATGGTTGTCATAGGCGTCGAACACGGACTGATGGTCGCCCTCGCTGAGGTGAAACAGCGCCTTGTGCCACCAGTTGTGCGTATACATGAAGGAGTTGAGGTCGACCCAGGTTTTCTGCGCCTCGGAGAGGAAGATGACGCCCTCCCGGACTCGTCCCTGCCCCAGCATGACGTGGGCCAGCGCGTGCTGCGCCCAGGGTTCCTTCTGCTTGAGCGACAGAGCCAGCCGAGCCTCACGCTCGGCAGCCTCGAGTTCGTGGGACTGCTCGTGAGCGAACGCCAGCATGCCGTGCAGATGGGCGTTGTCGCGGTTCTCGGCTTCTGCGGCCTTGCCGATCCGCAGCATCCCCGCCGCGTCGCCCCGATTGAAGCTGTGATACTGGTGCAGCTTGACCGAGGCGAGGTCGCGCGGGAAGCGCGCCACAATCTCGTCGCCGATCGCCTGGACACCCGGTATGTCGCCATCCACCCAGCGCTCGAGCTGCGCCAGCAGCATCAACTCCCGATCATTGGCTCCAGGTGCCGCCATTCTCGCCGCCTCGAGGTAGCCCCGCGCCATCGCAGGTGCCGCCTCGGACTCGAGGAACATCCAGATGAATCCGGCATAGATGCTGGCAAGCGTCGAGTCGGGTGCAGCATCGGCCGCGGTCAGAACGTTCGTCGCCTTCTTCTCGTAGCCGAGAAAGCCCAGGACGAAGTCGTCGATGCCCGATAGCGCGGCATCGTCGGCGACACTCACTTCATTGCCAAGGGCATCCTGTGCCATGCTCGCCCACACGATTTGTCCACATGGTCAAATATAGACCCCGCATCGCCGCTGTCCACGCGACACGCTGGCATTTCAGACCGGTCCGCACATGCCCGAACTCATTCGTCCCGACGCCATCCTGCACTACGAGGTCGCCGGGTCCGGCCGCCCGCTGCTGCTGATCGCCGGCATCGCCAGCGACTCGGCGAGCTGGGGGCTACTGCCATCGCTGCTGCCGGGTCGGCATCTCCTCATGCCGGACAATCGCGGCTCCGGCCGCACTCGCTGCGATGGGGCGCTGTCCATAGCGGACATGGTCGACGACCTCGCGGCGCTGATCGAACACCTGGGAATCGGCCCGGTCGACGTCGTCGGCCACTCGATGGGCGGTTTTCTCGGGCTCGCGCTCGCGGCACGCCATCCCGAGAAGGTGTCCCGCCTCGTCACACTTGCCTCCGGCACCCTCTCCAATGCCAGTCGGCTCCTGTTCCGCGACCTGTCGCGGCTCTACTTCACCATTCCGCCAGTCGATTGGTTTCGGCTGCTCTACCAGTGGCTGTTCTCGGAGCCGTTCTTTGCCAGCGAGACCGGCGTTGCCGCCGCTGCCGCGAGTTCGGTCGCCTACCCCTACCGCCAGTCGCCCGGCGATTTCGCGCGACAGGTGGCGGCGATCGACGCCATGACGCCGATCGATCTCTCCTCCATCAACTGCCCGGTGCTCGCCATTGCCGCCGAACGCGACCTGCTCGCGCCGCCGGAATCGGTGCGCGCCTTGCACAAGTCGATCACAGATTGCCGTTTTGAGACGATCCCCGGCGTTGCCCACTCCATCCACTGGGAGGCGCCGCAGGCCGTCGGCGCGCTCGTTGCGACATTTCTTGACTGACGGCGCCTGCCTTGCAGCCGACCGGACCCAATGGAGGACAGACTCATGCCTGACGACGATCGAATCACCATCGAGAGCATCACATCGAGCCATGTGCAGCGCGTCGACCGCGCCAAGTACACGGCGATGCGCGATGCGCTTCTTGCTGCCCTGCCCTCGGAACCGCCGGGCTTGACCGTGGGCGCTGCGAAGGCTGCGCTCTTGCCACACTTGCCGCAGGACCTGTTTCCCGGTGGCGACAAGGCCGGCTGGTGGCTCAAGGCCGCGCAACTCGACCTTGAAAAGAAAGGCGTGATCGCCCGGGCGGACGGCGCCCCCGTGCGGCTCTACAGGAAAGTCTAGATCACCCGGCCGCCATCGACCTCGAGGGCCACGCCGGTGATCATGCTCGCCTCATCGGAGCACAGGAAGCACGCGGCATTTCCCATGTCCTCCGGAGTCGAAAAGCGCCCCAGCGGAATGGTCGAGAGAAACTTCGCCCGGATTTCCGGCGTGTCCTCGCCCATGAAGGTCTTGAGCAGCGGCGTCTCACCCGCCACCGGGTTGATGGCGTTGACGCGCACCCCGAGCGGCGCCAGTTCCACTGCCATCGACTTGGTTGCCGTCACCATCCAGCCCTTTGAGGCATTGTACCAGCTGAGGCGCGGCCGCGGGCTCACCGCTGCCGTGGAGGCGACGTTGAGGATGACGCCCGCCCGGTTGGCCTTCATGTGCGGCACGAGGTGCCGGGCGGTCAGGTAGACCGATTTCATGTTGACTGCGACCACGCGGTCGAAATCGGCTTCCGAGATATCGTCGAGCGGCGCCGGCAGGTGTGACACACCCGCATTGTTGACGAGGATGTCGAGGCGTCCGAACGTCGCCAGAGCGGTCGCGGCCATGGCATTGACGCTCGCGTCCTTCGAGACGTCGACCTGGACCGATCTGGCGCCCAGTTCCTTGGCCACCGCTGCCGCCGCCTCGCCGTTGATGTCGGCGATCAGCACCCGTGCGCCCTCGGCAACGAACTTGCGAACGATTCCCGCCCGAACCCCGAGGCCCCACCGGTCACGATGGCCGTCTTGCCTTGCAGTCTCATTTCAACTCACCCATGCCACGCCGCCACGGTCTTCAATACCGAGAAGCCGTACAACGCCTCGAAACCCTTTTCCCGGCCATGCCCGGACTTGCCGACCCCGCCGAACGGCAGTTCCACGCCGCCCCCGGCACCGTAGTTGTTGAGAAACACCTGCCCGGTCCTGATCGCTTTCGCCATCCGCATCTGCCGCCCGCCATCGCGCGTCCATACCCCGGCCACGAGGCCGAAATCCGTGCCGTTGGCGATGGCCACCGCCTCCGCCTCATCCTCGAACGGGATCACCACCTGCACCGGCCCGAAGATCTCGTCCTGCGCCAGCCGGTTGTCCGGCCGCACATTGGCGACCAGCGTCGGCGCCTGATAGTGTCGCCGCCGCGGCGCATCGCCCACGACAGTCCCCTGCCCGGCAATTTTGCCGCCGCCAAGGTCGCCGAGGAACCCGCCGACGATCTCCATCTGCCGCTCCGACACCAGCGGCCCGAGATCGAGATCGGCCACCGCCGGCCCCACCTTCAGCCCCCGATAGCGCTCTGCCATCCGCGCCAGCAGCTCGTCGTGGATCGACCTCTGCACCAGGATGCGCGAGCTCGCCGAGCAGGTCTGGCCGGCATTCTGGATGCCGGCATTGACGAGGAACGGCAAGGCGCGCTCGAGGTCGGCGTCGGCAAACACCAGCTGCGGCGATTTCCCGCCCAGTTCCAGCGTCACCGGCACGACATTCTCCGCCGCGGCATGCTGTACCAGCCGCCCGACCCCGACCGAGCCGGTGAACGAGATATGGTTGACCCCTGGATGCGCGGTCAGCGCTGCGCCCGCCTCCTCGCCGAGCCCCGGCACGACATTGAGCGCCCCCGCCGGCAGACCCGCCTCCTCGGCGATCCTGGCAAAGGCGATGGCGGTGAGGCACGCCTCTTCCGCCGGTTTCAATACCGCCGCATTGCCCATGGCGAGCGCCCCGGTCACCGAGCGGCCGAACATCTGCACCGGGTAGTTCCACGGGATGATGTGCGCCGTGACCCCGTGCGGCTCGCGCAGCGTATAGACCGTGTAGCCGTCGAGATACGGGATGGTCTCGCCCATGATCTTGTCGCAGGCGCCGCCGTAGAACTCGAGATAGCGGGCCAGCGCCAGCGCATCGGCGCGCGCCTGCTTGAGCGGCTTGCCGACATCCATCGCTTCGATGCGCGCCAGGTCGTCGACGTGCTCCAGCACCTTCTGTCCGATCCGCGTCAGAATTCGCCCGCGCTCGGCCGCAGGGGTCTTTCCCCAGGCCCCAGCCAGGGCCGCCCTCGCCGCCGCTACCGCCGCATCGACGTCGGCGGGTTGCCCTCGCGCGATACTGCCGATAGTGGCACCGGTCGAAGGGTTCTCGATCGGGAGGTAGTCGCCGCCCAGCGGCGCCACCCAGCGGCCGCCGATGAAGCATTTGGTCGGGTCGAAGAACAGGTTTAGGTCGGTCATTTGCACTTACCCACTAGAGCCGGCACCGTTGGCCGCCCCTTTTCCGTCTGCTTGGCGGCCACCTTCTTCCGCAAGCGGAGAAGGCCACCAGAGCACGCACCGGCGTCAAAACGAGGCCTCCCGCGCCGCCAGCGCCTTTTCGAGGTTCGGTGTCGCAGCCAGCAGTTCCTGCGTATAGGGATGCTGCGGGTTGCGGAAAACCGACTCGGTCTCGCCACTCTCGACGATCTCGCCATGCCGCATCACCAGCACCCGGTCGGTGATCGAGCGCACCACCGCGAGATCGTGCGAGATGAACAGGTAGCTCAGTTGCAGGCGGTCCGACAGGTCGGCCAGCAGATCGAGAATCTGAGCCCGGATCGACACGTCCAGGGCCGACACCGCCTCGTCGAGGATGATCAGCTTCGGCTCGATGATCAGCGCCCGCGCAATGGCGATGCGCTGCCGCTGTCCACCTGAGAATTCGTGGACGTACTTGTGTGCGTCCGCCGCCGTCAGGCCGACTTCGCTGAGCGCCCTGGCGATCCGCTGGTCGCGTTCCGCCCCGGTCGGCGCCGCACCCCCCAGCAGGTGGAAGGGCTCGCTGACCAGTCGGTCAACGCGGTGTCGCGGGTTGAAGCTGCCATAGGGGTCCTGGAAGACGACCTGCAGCTTGCGGCGCATCGAGAACGTCGCCCCCCGGCGCGGATCGATCGCCTCCCCGTCGATGCGTATCGCACCGCCTTCGATCGGCTCGAGCGCCATGATGGCCCGCGCCAGCGTCGATTTCCCGCAGCCCGATTCGCCGACCAGCCCGACATTCTCGCCGCGCTCGATCCTGAGGCTGACCGCGTTCACCGCCCGCAGCACCTCGCGCCGCGCGAACAGCCGTCGGTGCGGCAGGCGATACTCGCGAACCACCTTGTCTGCCGCCAGTACCGGGGTCCCGCCCGATACCGCCGGAGGCACCCGCGGCGGCACATGCGAGGAGGCTTCGAACAGCGCCTTCGAGTAGGGGTTCTGGAGGTTGCGGAACAGAGCGACCGTCGGCCCCGCCTCGACCACCTCTCCCTGCCGCATGATGGCCACCTTGTCGGCCAGTCAGGCGACCACCCCGAGGTCGTGGGTGATGAAGATCATCCCCATCCCATCCTCGTCGACCAGCCTCTGCAGCAATCTGAGGATCTGCGCCTGCGTCGTCACGTCGAGCGCCGTGGTCGGCTCGTCCGCGATCAGCAGCCTCGGCCGCATGGCGATCGCCATGGCGATGACGACGCGCTGGCGCTGCCCCCCGCTCAACTCGTGCGGATAGCGGTCGAGCGGAAACCGTTCGACCGGCAGTTCGACCCGCTCCATCGTCTCGCGTGCCACGATCGTCGCGTCGTGCCGGTTCATCCCCCCGTGCACCCGCGCGGTCTCGGCGATCTGGTCGCCGATGGTCTTGACCGGGTTGAGGGCCGTCATCGGTTCCTGGAACACCATGCCGATGCGGTCGCCGCGGAGCTTGCGCATCTCGGCGTCAGGCAGCCCCAGCACCTCGCGCCCCTCGAAGGCGATCGAGCCGCTCGCCTCGGCGCCTGCCGGAAGCAGCTGCATGATCGAGAGCGCCGTCATCGACTTGCCGGACCCCGATTCGCCGATCACGCCGAGGATCTCGCCGGCATCAACCGACAGGTCGATGTCCCTGAGGATGCTCGTCGCGCCGATGCGGAGGGACAGGTTCCTGACCTTGAGCAGCGCCATCAGCGGGACCGCCTCAGCTTGGGATCGAACACGTCGCGCAGGCCATCGCCCAGCAGGTTCACCCCGAGCACCATGAGGACGATGGTGATGCCCGGCACCAGGGCCACGTGCGGTGCCAGCGAGATCATCGTCTGGCTGTCGGCCAGCATCTTGCCCCAGCTCGGCGTCGGCGGCTGCACTCCGAGCCCGACATAGGCGAGCGCCGCCTCGGCCAGGATGCCGAGCGCGAACTGGATGGTTGCCTGCACCACCAGCGTGTTGAGGATGTTGGGCAGGATGTGCTCGACCGAGATGCGCGCCGCGCCCTTGCCCGCTACCCGGGCCGCCATGATGAACTCGCGCTGCCATAGGCTCAGCGCCCCGGCCCGCGCCAGCCGCGCGAACACCGGCATGTTGTAGAGCCCCACCGCGATGATCGCGTTGACTGCCCCGGGGCCGAACACGGCGGTGATCAGGATGGCAATGAGCAGTGCGGGGAAAGCGAAGATCAGGTCGTTGGATCGCATCAGCACATCGTCGAGCAAGGTGCCTTGCCTCGCCGCTGCCAGCAGCCCGATCGGCACCCCGACCAGCATGGCGATGCTGACCGCGACGAACGCTACCGCGATCGAGGTCCGTGCGCCGACCATGATCATCGAGAAGATGTCACGCCCGAAATGGTCGGTCCCCAGCCAGTGCTCCAGCGTCGGCGGCTTGAGCTTGTTGGGGATGTTCTGGAGCGTCACCTCGAACGGGGTCCAGACAAAGGACACCAGTGCCAGGGTGACGAAGATGGCCGTGATCGTCGCCCCGACGAAGAAGTTCGGCGATCGCAGTGCCGCGCGCCACAGGCTGTCCCGCGGCCGTGCCTCGGCGATGGCGTTCATCGCGTCGCCCTCCTCAGTCGCGGGTCGACCAGCGCATAGGTCACGTCGATGACGAACGTGACGACAATCACGGCGAACACCAGCAGCATCACCACCGACTTCACCACGATCAGGTCGCGCGAGGTGATGCCCTGGAACACCAGGCGGCCGAGCCCCGGCAGGAAGAAGACGTTCTCGATGATGATGGCGCCGGCCAACAGGAAACTGAACTGAAGCCCGATGATCGTCAGCACCGGGATAAGGGCGTTGCGCAGCGCGTGCCGCCACAGCGTCTGCCAGCGGCTCAGTCCCTTGGCGCGGGCCGAACGGATATAGTCCTCGCCGAGCGTATCGAGCAACGAGGAGCGCATTACCCGCGCCAGGATCGAGGCCTGCGGCAGCGCCAGCGCGATGGCCGGCAGGGTCAGCGACTTCATCGCCAGCAGGGGGTCCTGCCAGCCGGCGAAGCCGCCGGCATTGAACCAGCGCAGCGTGATCGAGAACAGCAGCACCAGCAGCATGGCGAACCAGAAGTTCGGCACCGCCACGCCCAGTTGCGCCGCACCCATGATGCTGACGTCGGTCGCCGAATTGCGCCGCACCGCCGCAAGGATACCGACCGGGAAGGCAATCAGTGTCGACAGCGCCAGGGCATAGAGTGCGAGCGGCAGGCTGATCCAGATGCGGTCGCCGATCAACTGTGCCACCGGAACCTTGTAGGTATAGCTGATGCCGAAATCGCCGCGCAGCAGCCCCAGAACCCAGGTGAAGTAGCGGTCCAGCAGCGGTCCATCGAGCCCGAGCGCCTTGCGCAGCGTCTCTGCCGCCTCGGGCGTTGCATTGAGGCCCAGCATGAACTGCGCCGGATCGCCCGGAACTACCTCGATGATGAGGAAGATCACGATGCTGGCGGCGACGAGGCTGAGCGCCAGCGAGGTGAGCCGACCGATGAGGAAGGAAGGCATCAGCTGAATTCGCGGCGGCGGCCACACGCGCCGACGTCATCCCGGCGAAGACCGGGACCCACCTCGCCACCGCAATGGGCCGAGACATAGGTCCCGGCCTTCGCCGGGATGACGCTGTGGTTGTGGGGGGATCGGATGGTCAACTCAGGAATTGGGGCGGGCTGTTGCCCGCCCCTTGTCACTCACTGTTCCCAGGACACGCCGGTGAGGTCGGTCGCCTGGGTGGGGGCGTTCTCCCACATGCCCTTGAGCTTGGCGTTCTCGACGCCGACCTTGGCCAGCTCGAACAGGAACCCCACGGCGTAGTTGTCGGCGAGGTTCTGCTGCGCGGCCTTGAGCAGCTCCGAGCGCTTGGTCGGGTCGGCGGTCACGGCCAGGTCGGCGATGATCTGGTTGAACGCGGCATTGTTGTACTGGAAGTAGTAGCCGTCGCGGGCGAAGATGCCGATGTCGTTGGGTTCGGTGTGCGACACGATCGTCAGGTCGTAGTTCTTGTCGGTGAACACCTCGCCCAGCCACTGCGCCCACTCGAGGTTGGTGACTTCGGTCTTGATGCCGACGGCGGCCAGCTGGTTGGCAATGATCTCTCCGCCGCGGCGGGCATAGCCCTCGACCGGCGGCAGCTTCAGCGACAGCGTCAGGTCGGTCATCCCGGCCTCGGCGAGCAGCGCCTTGGACTTCTCCGGATCGTAGTTCGACTGGGCCGTCAGGTCGACATAGTCCGGACTGGCCGGTGACATGAAGGTGCCGATCGGGGTGCCGTAGCCGAACATGGCGCCGTCGATGATCGCCTGGCGATCAATGGCGTGGGCGATGGCCTCGCGCACCTTGACGTTGTCGAGCGGGGCCTTGCCGTTGTTCATGGACAGCACCGTCTCACCCTGGGTGGCGCCGACCACGACGCGGAAGCGCGGATCGTTCTGGAATTGCGCCACCGTCTCGGGAGCCGGGAAGTTCGGGAAGCTGTCGACGTCACCGGCCTGCAGCGCCGCGAATGCGGCCGTGGGATCGGCGATGAAGCGGAACGTGGCCCCCTCGAGCGCGACCGGGGTACCCCAGTAGGCGCCGTTTTTCTCGAGCGTGATGTGGTCACCCTCGACGCGGTCCTTGAACACGAACGGTCCGGTACCGATCGGGCTGATCTTGTTGTTGTCGGCACTCTCGGGTGCCACCATCACCGCATCGCCCCAGGCGAGATTGTAGATCAGGTTGCCGTCCGGCTGCTTGAGCGTCAGCTTGACCGTCGCGGGGTCGACCACCTCCACCGACGCGATCGAGGCATAGAGCGCCTTCTGCGCGTTGAGCGAGCCTTCCGCGTTGATCCGGTCGAGCGAGAACTTGACGTCGTCCGCATTGAAGTCGGTGCCGTCGTGGAACTTGGCGCCCTCGACCAGATGGAACGTATAGGTCAGCCCGTCCTCGGAAATGTCCCAGGATTTGGCCAGCGCCGGGACAATCGAACCGTCGGCGGCGAAGCGGGCGAGGCCCTCGAAGACGTTGGCGTAGACGACCTCGTCAACTGCGGCGGCGGCCTCGGCGGTCGGGTCCAGGCTCGGCGGCTCGAGCACGAGGCCGATCTTGACGTCGGTCCGGGCCTGGGCGAATGCCGGAGTCAACGCGGTGGTCATTGCCAATACGCCGGCAAGTGCCAGTACGACCAGAGATTTGCGCATGATGTTCCCTTCTGTTGCGGCCGCTTGCTGCGACGGCCTTGAGGTGATCCTAGGACGCTTCGTTCGTCTCGTGAACCGGTTGCGTTGCGCGATATGCGCGCAGTGCATGGCTTGCCGGAATTCGCCGTTTCAGCGCCGACATCGCAGACGCCGCGCGGCTCATCGCGCCGGCCCCAGCAGATCCAGCAGTGTCAGCGCCATGACCTTGGCCGAGTCCAGCATGTCGTCGACGCCAACCCATTCATCCGGCTGGTGCGCAAGATCCAGGATGCCCGGCCCGTAGGCGATGCAGTTCTTCAACCGGCCGATGCGGTCGATGTGCTTCTGGTCGTAGGTGCCCGGCGACACGACATATTCGGGCGAGACCCCCATGACGGCGCCGATGGCCTTTGCCACAGAGCGAACCACCGGTGCCTCCCTGTCCGTCATGGTGGGCGGAATCGTCCAGAGGTCGCGGATCTCGTAGCTGAAGCCCGTCCGCTCGGACTTCAGACGCTCGAGCAGGTCGATCACCTCCTGGCGCACCGCGGCCGGGCTTTCCTCGATCAGGTACCGGCGATCGATGACGATCCGGGCCGAGTGTGCCACCACGGGCGCGGGAAAGCCCGTGTAGCCGCCCTCGGGCTCCGCCTGGCCGCCATGGACCGAATTGATGTTCATCGTCGATTGCCGGGCCCCCGGTGGCACCACCGGCATCGCCGTGTGCTTCAGGCTCAGCGCCGGATAGAGCACATCCTCGAACTGGCGCAGTACCGCCGCCATGTGGCGGATGGCGCTGTCGCCGAGGAACGGCATCGAGCCGTGTGCAATCCGGCCGAAGGTCTCGATCTCGGCCCACCAGACACCCCGATGCCCGAGGCAGATGCGGTCCTTGTTGAGGGGCTCGGGAATGATGACGTGCTGCACCCGCTCGGGCGAGAAGTAGCCCTTCTCGGCGAGATAGGCCACGCCGCCGTAACCGCCGGTCTCCTCGTCGGCCGTGCCGGAGATCTCGATCGCGCCGCGATAGTCCGGCACAACCGCGGCAAACGCCTCCGCGGCGACGATCGAGGTGGCGAGCCCGCCCTTCATGTCGCAGGTTCCGCGCCCGTAGATGCGCCCGTCTCTGAGTTCGCCGCCGAAGGGGTCGAAGGTCCAGCCGCGGCCGACCTCCACCACGTCGTGGTGCGAGTTGAAGTGCACCGTCTCGCCTGGTGCCTTGCCCTCGCGGCGCGCCACCAGGTTCCAGCGCGGGTACTTGTCGATGTCGCCGACGGCACCCTCTGCGCGAATCATTTCAACGGTGTATCCGCTTTTCTTCAAGCGCTTCGCGAGATAGTCACAGACCTCGCGGTAGTTGTTTCCCGGCGGGTTGACCGTCGGGATGCGGATCAGGTCCTGCGTCAGGGCTACGAGGTCGTCGCGGCGCGCATCGATCTCGGCAGCGAGTTGTGCGCCGATGCTTGGAGAAGACGGAGTGGTCATGGCGCGGCAGACTGTTGCCCGCCGCGCTCCCTGTCAATGCGACAGTCGGATCACTCAGGTCGGCCCATCGCTGATCGCGAGGATGTTGCCCTCGGAGTCCCTGAACCAGGCGGCGTGCAAGGTCCCGATGGTGGCGATGCCGCCCACTGTCTTGAGCCCCGGATAGTCGTACTCCTCGAACGCCACGCCGCGCCCGCGCAGGGTCGTGACGTCGTCGTCGATGTCGTCGGACGAAAAGACCATCAACGTGTTTGGCGCCTGTCCGGCAACCTCGGTCGAGTAAAGCTGGAACCCGGTTCCTCCACCTAGTCCGTAACGGACGCCGGCGGAGTCTTCAGAATTGGGCGTGAGGCCGAGCTTGTTCCTGTACCAGGCCTTGGCGCGTCCGATATCGCTTGCGGGAATAGTCGGATAGGCACGGCGGTTCTGAAGCATGGCTTCCTCCCTTGCATGCACCGCCGCGCCAGACTACGCCTCGCTGCCGCAATCGCCAAGCCGGAGGTCCAGATGGCTGCTCACCCCCGCACCGCCGACCTCCTCTACGTCATGGCGCTGGACCATGAGTACGGACCGCACCTGCGCAGTCGCATCAACCCGGTGATGACCGGCGTCGGGCCGGTCGAAGCCGCGGTCACGGTAACCCTGGCGCTCGAACGACTGCGGGCGCAGGGCAAGCTGCCCCACTATGTCGTGTCGCTCGGTTCGGCCGGATCGGCGCGCCTCGCACAGGCCGGCGTCTACCAGGCAAGTTCGGTGAGTTACCGCGACATGGATGCCTCTCCCCTGGGGTTTGAACCCGGTGTGACACCCTTTCTGGGTCTCGAGGCCACCTTGCCCCTCGCGCCGTTGGTTCCCGGCCTGGCGACCGCCTCGCTCTCGACCGGCGCGAGTATCGTGTCGGGCGGCGCCTACGCGGGCATAGCCGCCGACATGGTCGACATGGAGACCTATGCCGTGCTGCGTGCCTGTCAGCGCTTCGAGGTGCCCCTTATCGCTATCCGCGGGATCTCCGACGGCGACAGCGAGCTGGGCCGGCTCGAGGACTGGACGCGCTACCTGCACGTCATCGACGAAAGGCTCGCGCACGCCGTCGATGTCCTCGAGGCCGCGGTGGCGAGCCACCAACTGGGCTGAGCCGTCAGGACTTGCGGCGACTGCGCCGCCAATTGGTCCACTTGCGTTGCGCCCAGAGCGTCAGCCGGTTCAGCGGGCCCTGCAGGAATGGCAGGTCCAGCGCCAGGAGGAACAGTCCCAGCGGCAGCATCCACACGCCCAGCACCGGCAGGAAGCTGAACACGCCGCCCAGGATCAACACGATGCCAAGTGGGATCCGCACCCACCGCGATGACGGTTGGCGCACCCAGGTCAGAAACCCCGTGGAGGCCGGCACGGCCCGCCCGATCCGATCGAACTGGCGGTGAAGGCGCGCATTTTCCTTGGACATGGTCTCCTCGCACAAGCATCGCCTCAGATGTGGGTGTCGACCCATTCCAGCACAAGGGAGATACGGCTGCCTGTTTGCGACATCACGCAAAGTCCATTTTGCCCAGGTAGCGAAGCGGTCTAGTCTGCCGGTTCTTGACGCAGGTGCGGTTTCCGCCCGGCGACTTGGCCCGCGGGATCGTGCCTGCCTCGAAACTGCTTTGAGGAGGTTTCGAATGGTTGGTTTCCACGTACTCACCGCGGGGAGCGAACGGCTCGATATTCCGCGGGTCCGCAGCCTGAGATTATCCGACCTCGGGTTCGCCCTCGTCGAGGGATGGAGGGATTTCTGGCGCCGGCCATCGCATCTCGCCTTTCTCGGGCTGCTCTATCCGCTGGTCGGCGCGGCCCTCGCCGTATGGAGTTCCGGCAACAACTCCTGGCCGCTGATCTTCCCGCTGGTCTCGGGCTTCGCGCTTGTTGGTCCTTTCCTCGCGTTGCCGATCTACGAGATGAGCCGCAGGCAGGAACGGGGGCTCGAGACCAGTTGGCTCGCTGCCTTCGGCGTGTTTCGCAGTCCTGCCTTTGCCTCGGTTGCCGCCGTCGGCGTGATGATGCTGGTCTTCTTCACCCTGTGGCTGATGACTGCTCAGTATCTCTACGAGAGCCTGTTCGGCCCCGGTTCGCCGCCCTCGCTTGCCGCCTTTTTCAATGAGGTGTTCGGTACGCCAGAGGGATTCAGTCTGATGCTGTGGGGCAACCTCATCGGACTGGGTTTCGCAGTCGTTGTGCTCTCCACCTCCGTCGTCGCCATCCCGCTGCTGCTGGATCGCGATGTCGGCGCCGCGATCGCCGTCGCGACCTCGGTACGCCTGGTCCTGCGCAACCCTCTGGTGGTCGCCGCATGGGGCCTGATCGTTTCCGCGGTGCTCCTGCTCGGTGCCCTGCCGATGCTGATCGGCCTGTCTGTCGTGGTGCCGATGCTCGGCCACGCCACCTGGCACCTCTACCGGCGTGCGGTGGTGCCACACGCCGGGATTCAGGCTTAACGTCTCGTTAGGACTCTCGGAGCAATCTGACGGCGCTTAAGTAGAGGGCAGGACTAAGCCACCGGCCGTGGCCCTGCCCTCGACCAGCCTGAGGGACTCCCCCCGACTTTCCCGCGTCGAGCGAGCAATGGCTGCCTTCGGACACGGTTCACAGCTGATCCCCGATCGCAAACCCGCCCTTAACTCCAGGCGGCGCATCTTGCTGAAGCAGGGGCACAATCGGCCCGGCTCCGCATCTGTTCTTGCGTTCTGGAGTTGTACGTGTCCGTCAGGAAAGGACTGCTGCTCGCCGTCCCGTTGCTCGCCGCCGGCCTGGCCGGTTGCGGGACGCTTTCACCCTTTGCCCACCTGTCATCGCGGGATTGCCTCGCCCGCGCCATGTACTTCGAGTCCAATCGCTCGAGTGACGAAGGCATGCTGGCCGTCGGCACGGTGGTGATGAACCGCGTCGCCGACAAGGCCTACCCCAAGACCGTCTGCGGTGTCGTGGGCCAGAAGAATCAGTTCGCGCCCGGCGTGCTGGTGAAGCCCATGAAGGAGAAGGCGTCGAAGGAACGTGCCTACCGTGTCGCTGACCGGGTGCTCTCGGGCGCCCGTCACGCGACACTCAGCCGCGAGGTCAAGCACTTCCATACCGCCGGCTACAGCTTCCCCTACGACAACATGTACTATGTGCTCGAAGCGGGCGGGAACAGCTTCTACGAGAAGCGCAAGGCCGGCACCTTCAGCAATGACCCGTTCTCGATGCTGGCCTACTGGTAGCGCACGGAACACCCATCGCGCCGGCTGGATGTCATTGCCAGCAGGTTGTTCAGTCTTTGGAATGGGCTGAGGCCAGCGATGCCGGCGTGGGGGCGGGTTGCAGTCGTTGTTCCATTCTGCTGCGGCGGTAGGATCGTTGCGTCGAGGACTGGTAGGGTCTGGCATAGGCCCATTCGCGCAGGCATGACGGATGAAGCGCTCGGCCTTGCCGTTGGTGCGCGGGGTGGGCCGTGCGGATGTGACGGGCTCCGCCTGTTTGAGTGCAGCCGCAAAGAGCCCTTGAGCGGTAGGCCGAGCCATTGTCGGTCATCGCCCGCTCGACGGTGACCCGAGCCTGCCGAACCAACCAGGGCCCGGATTGAGGAAGGCAGTGGTGTCCACCTGGCCCTCGGATGGCAGGATCTCGGTATAGGCGAGGCGGGAGGCGTCATCGACGGCGACGGCAGGAAGTCCCAGCCATGCCCCTTGTTGGCGTGCATGCCAGGGCCGCGTGGCAGGAAGCGATGTCCGATGCCATTGATCTGCCCAGCTCTTGATATCGAGATGGATCATCTCGCCCGGCCGCTCCGCTCATAGCGGATCACCGGCGGCTTCGGCTCGAGCAAGGCCAGGCGGTTGAGGCCAAGCCGCCGCAGCAATCCCACCGTTGAACGGGCCAGGCCAAGAGCCTGCAATGGCCGGTCCCGTCAGCCGCTGCCGGCGAAGTTGCGCGATCCGCTCGATTTGCGCCGCCGCCAGCCGGTGCGGGCAGCGCCGCGGAGCCGAGCTGCGGTCTGCCAACTGCCGGTCGCCAGTCCGATACCGCCCCAGCCAGCGATAGCCCGTCCGCATTGACACGCCGCCAGCCCTCCGCAGCCCGAGCCATGGGCCAGCCCTGATCGATCCGCTGCACCAAAAGCACTCGACCCGCAGGCGTCAGACGCGCATTCTTGTGGACGTTCATTCGAGGAGCTCCGCTGAAGGTTGGTTGGTGTCGCAACCCCAGCTTCTCAGCCCTTCCTCGAATGAACAACCTTCATAGCTTCGACAGCTAGAACGTGACTCCAAAGACGTTGCCGACCACGAACAGCGCGGCAAACAGCATTGCCCACAGCACGCCCCAGACGATCACGACGGCCAGGATGCCGGTGAGCAGGCCGATCAGCATCCACAGGCCGTCGCGGGCCAGCAGCCCCAGCGACATGATGCTCACCGCCAGTGCCGGCAGCATGTTGCCCAGCGGAATCGGCAGGAACAGGATGATCGACTCGATGAGGCAGGCAAAGCCCAGCAGGTAAACGAAGGGGGGCCCGCCGACGAAGCTGAGGCGCGGCTTCATCACGCTTTCGGCCCGCAACAGCCACGGCGTCACGGTGGTGACGATCTTGCCGAACTCGCGCCGCGTCAGTGACCGGTTGGTGATCAGCTTGGGGAGCCACGGCTTGAGCCCCAGCATCAGTTGCGCCGTCAGGAACAGCAGGGGCGCACCGAAGATCGTCGAAACACCCGGCGGCAGCGGCAGCGCCACCGGCACTGCGAAGATGAAGATCATGGCGCCGAGCGCCCGCTGGTTCAGGGCCGCGAGCAGGTCGCCGATCGAGACCCGGTCATCCTCGTTGCCGGCTGCGATATCGGCAAGAAGCGTCGATAGCCGGAAGTCCGGTGCTTCGCGCTTCTCGCCGCCCTGGGTCTCGTCAAGGTCAAGCTCTGTCATTGCGGGGCATCATGCCCAGCGATTCCCGGGTTAGGCAACCCATCACGTCTTCGTCAGAAGTCGCCGCCCATGTCGAAGCCGCCACCGTCGCCGAAATCGTCGCCGCCGAAATCGGACTCGTTGCCCGCGTCGTTCCCCTGGTCGTTCTGATCCGCCGGGCCTTGACCATCGTCGGCCGGAGCTTCCGCCGCATGTGCGCCACCGGCGCCGAACAGCGAGCCGATGGCACTGCCGAGCAGCACGCCGCCGGCCACGCCAAGCGCAGTCTGCATGGCGCCGGCAAGGAAGCCGCCGCCCATGCCGCCGCGCTGGTAGCGCGGGTCGGTGCCGTCGCCGGCGCGATCCCAGGGACCGCGGCTGCGTGGCATCTGCCGGTCGCCCCCCCGCTGCGCGGACTCGGCCTCGAGTTCCGTGATCTTGCGTTCGGCTGCCTCGAGCGCCTGCTGCTGCACCACGATGGTCTGGGCCATGTAGTAGGCGGCATGCGGCAATCGCCGCATCTCGCTGCCAATGAGGGCCTCGGCCTCATCGTCGCGGGCTGGCGCGCGCCGCTCTGCCTCGGCGAGCCGGTCAAACAGGCCTTCAATGGCACGGCGGTCTTCGGGGGTCAGCATCTTCAGTCTCCAGTATCGACGAACATCCGACCAGTGACATGGGGAGCGCACCACACCCGGGCAATGGCTTTCGGGAGCTAAATCGGACTTGGGCGACACCACGCTGCCGGCCTTGACACGAGGCCGGCCTGGCCCATGCTCCGGCTTTCACTTGCGGAGCAGCAGCATGGCGGACGATACGCCCCCCGACGACAGCAAGCTTACCCGAACGAAATCGCGCTGGGCCGAACTGGGCAAGTTTCTCACCGGACAGCAGTCGCGCCGCGAGGATGATCGGCTGCCGCCCGGCCAGCACCTGGTCAGGAACTGGCCGGTCCTCGACCTGGGCCAGACTCCGAACGTGCCGGGCCACGTCTGGCGCCTCGACATCGGTGGACTCGTCGCGCAGCCCCAGACGTGGAGCCTCGATGCCCTGATGCGGCAGCCCCAGGTCGGGATCCTGTCCGACATTCACTGCGTCACCAGTTGGTCACGCTACGACAACCACTGGGACGGCGTTTCCACCCACCATCTCATGGACGTCGCGGACGTGAAGGCGGAGGCACGCTTCGTGATCCTCACCGCAAACGACGGCTACACCACGAACATGGCGATCGAGGACTTTGCCTCGCCCCAGGCCCTGCTGGCCCACAGCTGGGAGGGGCAGCCGCTGACGCTCGAGCACGGTGGCCCGATACGCCTCGTGGTGCCGCACCTGTACTTCTGGAAGAGCCCAAAATGGCTCAGGCGGATCGAGTTTGCCGAACGCGACCACCTCGGCTTCTGGGAGGTGCGCGGCTATCACAACCACGCCGACCCCTGGAAGGAAGAGCGCTACAGCTGAGGCCGGAGGAGTTCCCGCAGGCTCGCAACGCGGTCGGCCTGCCTGTCGATGCCGGTAGTGCGGGAAATCCGTACCCGAGCGTCGGCGAGATCGAGTTCCACTTCGAGCAGCCCCAGCCTCGGCGGACCGCCCGTCGGAGGGCCCAGCTCGGCCTCGAATCGCTTCAGCGACACCGGGCGGCGGCGTCCGGGAACATTGGTGAGGATGTGCCGCGTATCCCCTGCCAGTCGCAACCGCCGCCGCGCCTCCTCCAGAGAAACGCGCGGACCGATGATTGCCTCCTCGTTGACGCGGCGGTAGCTACCCGTTGCCTGCGGGCTGGCGACAATGCTGCCGTCGAGGTAACGCGGCAGCGACTCGCGGGCGAGCTGGCGGAAGGCGCGGGCGTGCCTGGCGATCCAGGCAGCATAGCGCCGTCCCGTTGCACCATAGGGAACGGCGACCTGGTCGACCACGGGCCCTTCATCAATCCCGGCGCTGAGCACGTGCAGGCTCGCACCGGCACAATCGTCGCGTTCATCGAGGATGGTCCCGAGGAAGGGGGACGGCCCCCGGTAGTGCGGCAGCAGCGCCGGGTGGAAGTTCACCGCCCGCGCCCCGAACAGCACCAGCACCTCGGGTCGGATGATCTGCATCGTCACCGCGCTGATCAGCGTGTCGGCCCCCAGCCTGCGGATCTCTGCCTGGGCATCGGCGAGCTCGCGCATTCGCACCGCCCGCTGGCCGATGCGGTGCCGGCGCAACAGGCCGCCTACCGTCCAGCCGGGCGCCAGCAGCGACTCGAGGCTCGGCCTCGGCTTCGGTGGATAGTCGGTCCAGTAGGCTGCGACTTCATTTCCGCCCTCGAGCCAGCCGCGCAAGGCGCCGGCCGAGAGCAGCCCATTGCCACCTATGAAGAGCGCCACAGCCAAGCGACGTCAGCCGCCGACGAAATCGCCCTTGCCGATCGGCACACCGTTGTGACGGAGGATCGCGTAGGCCATCGTGAGGTGGAAGGTGATCTGCGGAATGGCGTTCAGCGTCACATGCGGCACCGAAGGCACGCTCTGCTCCTCGCCACGCACCTTCAGCGTAACCGGCCGCTCCTCGCTGCCGGCCAGGTCGGCCTCGGTGAACGTCGCGACGTAGTCCAGCGCCGTCTTCACCCGGGCCCGCAGGTCACCCAGCGTTGTCTCGGTATCGGCCCAACTCGGCGGCGTCCGTCCGGTCAGGCGGGCCAGCACGAACTTGATGCGGTCGGTGGTCGACTGCACCTGGAAAGTCAGCGGCAGCATGTCCGGAGCCAGGCGCGAGGCGGGCAGCACCTCCGGCTTGATCTTGCGTTCGGCCGCGTTCGCCTCGGCCTTGGCGAGGATCGCGTCCAGGTTGTTCAGGTAGCGCGTGAACACCGGCGCGGTGATCGCGTACATCGATAGGCTCATCTGTTGTCCTCGGAACTGCGGGCGCTAGGGCCCAGTGCGGTCAATAGTCTACCAGCTGCGGTCGACGCTGCGTTCGCGCGGATCTGGCTGCGGCAGTGCCGGCCAGGCGTAGTCTTCCGGCAGCACCACTTCGAAGTCATAGGCCGTGACCTCGATGCCGTCGATAGCCACCTCGATGCGGTGTGGTCCTGTGGGGTCGCCATCGGCGACGCACCAGCCATTGGAGATCCAGCCGTCATCGAGTTCGGGCACGAAGGTGGAGGTGGCCAGCCGCCCGTCCTCCGAGATGTCGATGCCGTCTTCGGGGTTGCTGGCCGCATCGCCCCAGTCGGAGGGCGCCGCCGGCAGAATCAGGCGCTCGAGGCCCGTCGTCGGCGTCGCCCCCTCGGCCAGCCGGATCCACCACGTGTAGCAGGCGCCCGGCACCAGCGGTACGCGGCTACCCTCAAGTCGCTGGTCCACTCCACCGTAGGTGAACGTGGTCTCGAACACCGAATCGATCATTTCGGCCGCGCCGGACGGCGCGGCAGCGAGCAGGCTGAGTACGGCTGCAGCAAGCGATCTCACGGGTCTTCCCTCCCCTTCGCGGCCGGACCATAGCACCGGCCGACAAGCTGCCGGAAGCGGGAAATCCTGCGCACGGTGCCTCTCGCCAATCCCCGGCGAAGCTGCCATTCTGGCGGCCGTGGTCGCGGGAGGTGTCGTTGAGGTTGTTCAGAATCGCTACAATATCAAGCCTCTGCGCCATCGTGGCGGCACCGGTGCTGGCGCAGTCTGCGGATGGGTCAGCGAGCGGCCCGTTTGCCGACTTCGTCCCAGCGCCCGGCTTTACCACCACCATCGAGGAAACGCCGCCGGATACCGAACTGGTCAGGCGCCTGTTCGCCCTCGGCTATGCCGCCCAGTGCCGTCACGCCATCGAGAGCGACGTGCTCGGCACCGAACCCGAGGTGTGGGACCTGACCTACCGCGACAGCTACCAGGAGGCGGACGAGCCCGACCGTACCTTCCGGCTGTACCACTTCAACTGCTATGCGGGCGCCTACAATATCGCGTCGGTGTTTCTGACCTGGGACAGCTTTACCGGGCTCGCGCTGCTGTCTCGCGCGACCCGGAGTTCGACGTTGAATATGAGAATGACGACTACGACGGCGCGAGGTGCTGGACATCGTCTATCGTGGCATGACCGCGACCAACCGGCTGGTTAATGCCTGGTTCGATCCGGCGACGCGGACCATCGGCGCCTCGGGCAAATGGCGTGGCCTGGGGGACGCATCCGATTCCGGCAATTGGGTACAGCGGGGCCCGGCCTTCGTCCTCGACACTTTCGATGTCGATGCAACCTATGACGAGGCGGTCAATCCGTGGCGGCTGGTGTCCGGCGGCAGGGTGCTCGACGTTCCGGAGCACCTGCCAGAGGAGAGATTCGATGAGTCAGCAGAAGACGCTGCCGACGGGCAGTGACGTCGGCGCGTTCCTTGCGCAGGTCGAGGGCGCGGCGCGGCAAGCGGATTGCGCCCGTCTCGTTGCCCTGATGAGCGATGTCGCCGGGGAAGGGCCGGTGCTCTGGGGGGCCTCGATCATCGGCTTCGGCAGCTATCACTATCGCTACCCCACCGGCCACGAGGGCGATGCCGCCCTGATCGGCTTCTCGCCGCGCAAGGGCGAGTTCTCCATCTACCTGATGGGCGTCTACTTCCCCGAGAGCAAGGACAAGGCGGAGGCTCTCCTCGCCCGGCTGGGCAAGCACCGGATGGGCAAGGCCTGCCTCTACGTCAAGCGCCTGTCCGATATCGACGAGGGCGTCCTGCGTGAGCTGATGGAGCTTTCGGTCCGCGAGGTGCGCGCCCATTACGTGTGACGGTCGTCTACGGGTGACGGCCGTCGCCTGGGGTGCGCGGCAACGAAAGAGCCGCAGCACCGTCTCCGATGCTGCGGCTCCGAGAAGCGCTGGCCGCCATGTTGAGGGCTTGGGGCAGCGGCCGGCATCTTCTCACTGTTCACCGGTGCATGGGTCGTTTGCAGTGGTCCAGTGAACTGCTGCTAGAGATGGGGCCACTTTGCGGCAGGAAAAGAGCCATCACCGGAAGGTGAAGTTCATGAACTGGCGGTAAGCTCGCAAGTTGCCCCGGCCCGGTGCAGCGCCTAGATATGGTCGGCACGGCGGCCCAGGGCGCCTCGCCAACGAGAACAGCATGGACACCATCACTCCCGACCCGCTGCCGCAGCAGGCCTTCACCGATCCCGAAGCGGCCTGGGCCTATGTTGCGCAGATCTACCACCGCAATACCGGCTTCATCCGCCAGCATCTGATCGCGCTGACGCACGGCCACGTGCCGAAGGGGCGGGTGCGCGTCTTCTACCCGGAAGTGCAGGTCACTTCGAAGAGCTACGGCAAGACCGACAGCACCCTGCCCTACGGATACCTGCACACTCCCGGCATCTACCGCACCACGGTCACGGCGCCCGAACTGTTCAAGCGCTATCTGATCGAGCAGTTCTCGGTGATCCTCGCCAACCATGGCGGCGCGATCGAGGTTGGCGAGTCGACCACCCGCATCCCGCTGCACTTCGCGATCCCCACCACCGAGCGCATCGACGGGGAGGCCATCAACGCGCTGCCAATCCCGCTGCGCGATCTGTTCGATGTGCCGGACCTGCAGGATACCGACGACGAGATCGCCAACGGGACCTTCATCCCACCGGTCGGCGGCCCTTACCCGCTCGCGCACTTCACCGCGCCGCGCGTCGACTACTCGCTGCAGCGGCTCAGCCACTACACCGGCACCGAGGCCGAGCACTTCCAGAACTTCGTGATCTTCACGAACTACGGCTTCTACATGGACGAGTTCGCCCGCACCGCCCTGCGCTACATGGACGAGGGCCACCCCGACTATGACGGCTTCGTCGAGCCGGGCGGCCACACCACGCACAACAGCCGGCTCGGCGGGGGCACCTCGGGCATGCGCGCCGCCCGCATCCCGCAGATGCCGGCGCTGCATCTCACCATGCCGCGCAATCGCGGCATCACCATCGTCAACATCGGCGTTGGCCCGTCGAACGCCAAGACCATCACCGACCACATCGCCGTCCTGCGTCCGCATGCCTGGATCATGCTCGGCCATTGCGCAGGCCTCAGGAACAGCCAGGAACTGGGCGACTACGTCCTGGCCCATGCCTACCTGCGGGAGGATCACGTCCTCGACGCCGACCTCCCCGTCACCGTCCCCATCCCGGCGCTGGCCGAAGTTCAGGTCGCACTCGAGAAGGCCGTCGCCGAAATCACCCATCTCGAGGGCATCGAGACCAAGCGCATCATGCGCACCGGCACCGTCGCCACCTTCGACAACCGCAACTGGGAGCTGCGCGACCAGGCCGAGATCACCAAGCAGCTGAGCCAGTCGCGCGCCGTGGCGCTCGACATGGAATCGGCGACGATCGCGGCCAACGGCTTCCGCTTCCGCGTCCCCTACGGCACGCTGCTGTGCGTCTCCGACAAACCGCTGCACGGCGAGCTGAAGCTGCCCGGCATGGCGTCGGACTTCTACCGCACGCAGGTCAACCGCCACTTCCAGATCGGGCTCAGGGCCATGGAAATCCTCCGCGACCAGCCCCCGGAACGGCTGCACTCGCGCAAGCTCAGGAGCTTTGCGGAGACGGCGTTCCAGTAGGCGCCTTGCATTTGGCCGGGCGCGCCCTATCCTCAGAGGCAGGAGACCCAAGATGCGCCCGTCTGAGATATTCGAGCAGAACCGAAGCTTCGTGCGCGAAGTGATTGGCCGCTATCCGGTGCGCAACCCTCGCATCTTCGGCTCAGTGCTCCACCGCACCGACAGAGACACCAGCGACATCGACATACTGGTCGATGCGCCCTTGGGCACCACGTTGCTGGACTTAATTGGTCTTGAACAGGAGCTCCAGAAGCGGCTTGGGGTCCCGGTACAGGTTGTCACGCCTGGAAGTCTGCACCGCTTCTTTCGTGACAAGGTGCTCTCCGAGGCGCAGCCGGTCTGATGGCCGAACGCCTGACCAGTCATCTGGATGGCATGAAGACGGCGGCCGCCAATGCGGTCGCGTTCTTGGACGGAATGCCCCTGGACCTGTTTGTCGCGGACCCGAAGACCCAGTCGGCCGTCGCCATGTGTCTGGCCCTGGTAGGCGAGGCCGCCAACAGGATTGCGGCAGACTCCCCGGAGTTCATCGCGGCGCACCCCAGTGGCCGTGGGACCAGATGCGAGGACTGCGCAATCGCATCGTTCACAGCTACGATACTCTCGACCTTCCCGTAGTCTGGTCAACGGTGACCGACTTCCTGCCTTCGCTACTATCCGCGATTTCGAAAGCTGAGTCGCCAAACGGCGGGTAGCTTCGGATCTCGGAAGAGGCTACTCCCCGGCCTCGCGTACATAGGCCATCAGCCAGTCCGGCCAGTTTATCGTCATGCCGTTGCAGCCGATTTCGGCTGCCGCGATCATCTTTTCGCGGCTCGATATGCCCGAGCTGCGGGCCTCAAGACCCAGGCTGTGGGCCAGCCTCACCAGTTCGCGCGACTGGTTGGACGCGTTGAGAACGATCATCGAGAAACGGTTACGGGCGCACCGGTGCACGGCCTCAGGCGGGTCGCTGGCTAGCAGTTCCTCAGGCGCCCAGGCGATCCGCAGGCGAGGTTCCATGGCCTTTGCTCGCTTCAGCCCATCCTCGTCCTGTATCGAGAACAGGTAGACCCGCTCGGCGAGGTCATGCTTGTGGATGCAGTCGACCACCGCCTCCACCAGCCCCGCCATCGGCTTCTTCAGCTCGACATGATAGATCAGCGTCTTGCCGAACGCGTCGAATAATTGCCCGAGCGTGATCAGCTTCTCGCCAGCATAGTCGCGATCCCAGTTGAGCCTCGGATCGTGCCACGAGCCGGCATCGAGTTCGAGCAGTTGGGTCAGCGTGTGGTCCTCCGGCAGTCCGCTCCCGTCGGTGGTTCGCTCCAGGGTCTCGTCATGAAACAGCAGCAGTTCGCGGTCCCTGGTGAAGGCGACATCCGTCTCGACTTCAGTGGCGCCCAAGTCCACGGCGCACCGGAAGCTCGCCATGGTGTTCTCGGGCGCGTAGCCACTGGCACCCCGATGCGCAATGATGTGAAATGGAGAGGCGAGCATCCCCTCACACCCTCTCGTAATCGATCTCCAGGAACCGCTCCACTTCCCGCTCCCAACGCTCCTTGACGAACTTCACGTGCACCGGATGCTCGTTGTAGGCGTCATAGGCAGCCTGGTCCTTGAACTCCATCGAGAAGCCGAACTCGTAGTCGTTCTTCTTCGACACCTGCTTCAGCTGCTCGAACTTCTCGACGCCCGGAATGCCCTTGAGCACCAGCGCGTCGCGCAGGAAGGCCTTTTCCTGCAGCGAGCCGTGCGCATGCTTGAGGACGAATATCACGCTGTGCCGGATCATGCCGTCTGCTCCCCCAGTGCCACCGCTTCGCTGGCGGCGATTGCCGCCATATTGACTATTCCACGGCTGGTGGTCGAGGGGGCGAGGATATGCGCCGGCGCGCGCGGGCCCATCAGGATCGGACCGACCGCCAGGGCGTTGTTCATCTCCTTGAGCAGCGTCATCGAAAGGTTCGCGCTGTCGAGATTGGGGAACAGCAGCAGGTTCGCCTCGCCGCCGAGGACCGAATCCGGGATGTAGCGGCTGCGCAGCTCCTCGTTCAGCGCCAGATCGCCCTGCATCTCGCCCTCGACGATCATCTCGGGCGCCACGGCCTTCAGCTTGCGGTAGGTCTCGCGCATCTTGAAGGCGCTGTCGCCGTCGCGCGAGCCGAAGTTCGAGTAGCTGAGCAGGGCCGCCTTGGCTTCGATGTTGAAGCGTCTGAGATGATCCCTGCCCTGCAGGGCAATGCTCACCAGTTCGTCCGGCGTCGGGTCCATGTTGACGTAGGTGTCGGCGAGGAAGAACACGCCGCGCGGCATGATCAGCATCGACAGCGCCGAAACCTCCTTCACCCCGTCCTGCAGCCCGATGATGGTGCGGATATCGCGCACGTGCTTGATGTAGCGGCCCTGGAAACCGCACAGCATGGCGTCGGCCTCGCCGCGCTTGACGCTCAGCGCGGCGATCACCGTGGTATTGGTGCGCACGATGGTGCGCGCGATGTCCGGCGTGACGCCGTTCCGCCCGACCAGCGAGTGGAACAGCGCGACGTAGTCGCGATAGCGCGGATCGTCCTCGGGGTTCACCACCTCGAAGTCGCGTCCCGGCCTGATGGTCAGCCCGAAGCGCTGCAGCCGGCTCTCGATGACCTGCGGCCGACCGATCAGGATCGGCTGCGCCACCCGATCCTCGATCAGCACCTGTGCGGCACGCAGCACGCGTTCGTCTTCGCCGTCGGCAAAGGCGATGCGCTTGTTCTGGCCCTGCACGCGGTCGATCACCGGCTTCATCACCAGCCCGGAACGGAACACGAAGCGGTTGAGGCTGTCGTGGTAGGCGTCGAAGTCGAGGATCGGGCGCTTGGCGACGCCGCTTTCCATCGCCGCCCGCGCCACCGCCGGCGCGATCCTGAGGATCAGTCGCTGGTCGAACGGGTTGGGAATGATGTGTTCGGGACCGAACACGGCCGGCTGTCCGGACGGCGAGACCTCGAGGCCGGGATCGTGCGCCAGCCGCGCGATGGCCTTGACCGCGGCGAGCTTCATGTCCTCGTTGATCGCGGTGGCCCCCACATCGAGGGCGCCCCGGAAGATATAGGGGAAGCAGAGGACGTTGTTGACCTGGTTGGGGTAGTCAGACCGCCCGGTGCATACCATCGCGTCCGGCCGCAGTTCGCGGGCCACCTCCGGCATGATCTCGGGCACCGGATTGGCGAGTGCCAGGATCAGCGGGTTCGAGGCCATCTTGGCCAGCATCTCCGGCTTCAGCGCCCCGGCCGCGGAAAGGCCGAGAAACACATCGGCGCCGTCGAACACCTCGGCCAGCGTCGTCGCCTCGCTGTCAGGGCGGCAGAACTTGCCCCGCCACTTGTCGTTGACGTCGTTACGCCGATAGGTGAGCAGCCCGTCCTTGTCGGCGACCCAGATGTTCTCGAGCCGCGCGCCCAGCGCCAGCAACACGTTGAGGCAGGCAATCGCGGCAGCCCCTGCCCCGGAGGTGCAGATCTTCACCTCCTCGATCCTCTTGCCGCTCAGTTCCAGTCCGTTCAGCACCGCGGCGCCGACGATGATTGCGGTGCCGTGCTGATCGTCGTGGAAGACCGGGATCTTCATGCGCTCGCGCAGCGCTTCCTCGATCTCGAAGCACTCCGGCGCCTTGATGTCCTCGAGGTTGATGCCGCCGAAGGTCGGTTCCAGCGGCCGCACCACCTCGATGAACTTCTTGGGGTCCGTCTCGTCCACCTCGATGTCGAAGACGTCGATGCCGGCGAACTTCTTGAACAGGACCGCCTTGCCCTCCATCACGGGCTTGGATGCCAGCGCCCCGATATTGCCCAGGCCCAGCACCGCGGTGCCGTTGGAGATGACGGCGACGAGATTGCCGCGAGAGGTGTACTTGGTCACCGTATCAGGGTCGCTGGCGATCTCCTCGCAGGGGGCCGCGACGCCGGGCGAGTAGGCGAGCGACAGGTCGCGCTGGTTGCCCAGCGGCTTGGTTGCCTGGATCTCGAGCTTGCCCGGCTTGGGGTACTGGTGGAAATGCAGCGCCGCTTCGCGCAGCGCCTTTCTCTGTTCGGTCAGGTCGGCGGACATCTTTGCCCCTCATCGCAAGGGCTGAGTGAGTGCCACTAATCGCACCGAATGGAAAGCGTCTGCCAACGGCAAATGCTGCCGCGATCAGGCGGCGGCCTTCGGCAGGGCCGCAGGCGCGGGCGGCTTGTTGAGTGCGAGCGCCAGTTCCCGGAACGCCGCACCCTTGAGCGGCGGCGCGAACAGATAGCCCTGCGCCAGCATTACCCCGTGGCTCCTGAGGTAGACCGCCTGCTCCTCGTTCTCCACGCCTTCTGCGACGATCTCGGTGCCGAGGTCGCGCGCCATCGACAACAGGCCGTCGAGAACCGGCACCTGCGTCAGCCCGGGCTTGATCATGTCGACGAAGATGCGGTCGATCTTGACCACGTCGATCCCCAGGGGCTGCAGATAGGCGAGATTGGAGTGTCCGGTGCCGGCATCGTCCATGGCGATGCGGCAGCCCATCGCATGAAGACCCGCAATGACGCTCTGGGCCGCCGCCATCCGGTCCATCGGTTGTCGCTCGGTCAGTTCGAACACCAGTTGCCGGAACGAGATGGTCGATCCGGAAAAGATCGTGTGCACGTCTTCGACGACATTGCCGTCGCGGAAGTGCCCCTCGAACAGGTTGATCGAGACCTTGAGGTCCGGCATGTCGCGGCAGAGGTCTGAGAGGTCGTCGCGCGCCTGCTGCATCAGGCTCACCGTCATCGGAATGGCGAGGCCGGTCACCTCGGCGTACTCGATGAAGGCTCCCGGCGACACCACCTCGCCGGATTTCTTCTCCCAGCGCGCCAGCACCTCGCAGCCGGCGAGGCCGCCGGTCCTGAGGTTGATCACCGGCTGATAGTAGGGCCTGATTTCGCCGGCCTTGATGGCGCGCTCGAGGTCGAAGGCCGGCAGGTCGGAACGCCGCACGTATTGCAGCGCGAGGATCAGGAAAGCCGCGCTCATCAGGCTCGAGATGATGGTGAAGCTCGTGTCGAGGTCGGCGTAGTCGGCCCGCACGATGGCGAAAGGGACTGCCGCGGTGATCCGGATCGGCAAGGCCCCGGCGAAGCTCTCGACCGAAACAAACTCGGTGGTCCCGCGCGCGTCGTAGCCCGCAGCGTCGCCTGCCGTCACCATGGCCGTGCCGTCGGACAAGGCCACTCTCACCACGCTGGCCGGCTTCAGGCCGCTAAGCAGGCTGGCCGCCTCGGCGGCGACCACCGGCACGAAGCTCGATACCTTGCGTGATTGGCCAAAGCCCTGCGTGACCTTGATGAACGGCGCTGCCAGGTCGGCGAACCGCACCACCTCGATGGTCTCGGTCTGGCTCGGAATGCTGAACGGCTTGGTCAGCGGCGTGTACTGGACCTGCTTGCCCAGCGCATCGCAGTACTGCACGCCGTCATAGTTCTCGACCAGCACCTGCTTGAGATAGAGACTGCGCTCCATCTGGTGGTGGACACTGGTGATGAACCCCGGCGTGCACAGCGAGGCACTGTCGGCAAGAATGTGCCGCAGCGAGCCGATGGCATCGTAGACGGTCGCCTGAACCCGCGCCGCCACGGCATCGGCCGTGCCCTGCAGCACGGCGCGCTCGCGCACCCGCACATAGGAATCGAGCAGGAAATCCACCGCCATGACCGGCAGGAACGCGGCAATGGCCGCGATCAGTGTCAGCACATGCGTGTATTTCGACTTCACGTCGCCTCGAATCCAGCCCCGGGTGCTAGGCAACAACTGCCTAGCAGGGCGCGATTTAAGGGATCGTTAACGAAGCGCCGGCGGTGTGCCAGGGCGGGACGGGTTCCGTCCCGCTACTTGTCGGCAATCACCCGGATGCTGAGCTCGCGCAACTGCTTTGGTGCGGCCGGGCTCGGCGCGCCCATCAGCAGGTCTTCGGCCTGCTGGTTCATCGGGAACAGCGTGATCTCCCTGAGGTTCTGCGCGCCGCACAGCAGCATCACCACGCGGTCGATGCCGAAGGCGGCGCCGCCATGCGGTGGCGCGCCGAACTGGAAGGCCCGGTACATCCCGCCGAACTGCGCGATCACCTCGTCGCGCGACTTGCCGGTGATCTCGAATGCCCTGACCATGGTCTCGGGCAGCTGGTTACGGATCGAGCCGGAGGCAATCTCGAAGCCGTTGCACACGGCGTCGTACTGATAGGCCTTGATGGTCAGCGGGTCCTGGGTGTTCAGCGCCTCGATCCCGCCTTGCGGCATCGAGAACGGGTTGTGCGCGAAGTCGACGCGCTTTTCCTCCTCGCTCCACTCGTAGAACGGGAAGTCGACGATCCAGCAGAACTCGTAGCGGTCGAGTTGCGTCAGGTTGAGGTCGAGCCCCACCTTGACCCGTGCCTCACCGGCGAACCTGTACATCTTCTCGGGACGCCCGAGCACGAAGAACACCGCATCGCCATCCGCGAGGCCGAGCTGATCGCGCAGCGCGGCCGTCCGTTCCTCGCCGATGTTCTTGGCCACCGGGCCCGAGCCCGCGCCGTCCTTGAAGAAGATATACCCCAGCCCCGGCTGCCCCTGCCCCTGCGCCCAGGCGTTCATCCGGTCGCAGAACGCCCGCGAACCGCCGCCCTTGGCAGGGATCGCCCACACTTCGACCTTGTCGTCACTGGCGATCTGGTTGGCGAACACACCGAACCCCGAGCCGCGGAAGTGCTCGGTCACCTGCTGCATGACAATCGGGTTGCGCAGGTCCGGCTTGTCCGAACCGTACTTCCGCACCGCGTCCTGGTAGGGGATGCGCGGCCAGCCCTTCGTCACCGGCTTGCCGTCGCCGAACTCCTCGAACACCGCAGTGATCACCGGCTCCATCGTCTCCCAGATCTCCTCCTGGGTCACGAAGCTCATCTCGAGGTCGAGCTGGTAGAACTCGCCCGGCAGCCGGTCGGCGCGCGGGTCCTCGTCGCGGAAGCACGGGGCGATCTGGAAATAGCGGTCGAAGCCGGCCACCATCAGCAGCTGCTTGTACTGCTGCGGCGCCTGCGGCAGGGCGAAGAACTTGCCCGGATGGATGCGGCTGGGCACGAGGAAGTCGCGCGCGCCTTCAGGCGAGGAGGCCGTCAGGATCGGCGTCGAATACTCGGCGAACCCGATATCCCCCATGCGCCGCCGCATCGACGAAATGACCTTGGTGCGCTTGACGATATTGGCGTGCAGCGTCTCGCGACGAAGGTCGAGGAAGCGGTAGCGCAGCCGGATTTCCTCGGGATAGTCCGGCTCGCCGAACACCGGCAGGGGCAGTTCCTTGGCCTCGCCTAGCACTTCGAGGTCGCGGATGAAGACTTCCACCGTGCCGGTCGGCTGCTTGGCGTTCACGGTCTCCGGAGTCCGCGCCTTCACTTCGCCGTCGACGCGGATCACCCACTCGGAGCGCACCGTCTCGGCGAGGCCGAAGGCACTGGAATCGGGATCGACCACGAGCTGGGTGAGCCCGTAGTGGTCGCGCAGATCGATGAACAGCAGTCCGCCATGGTCGCGCACCCGGTGCACCCAGCCCGAAAGGCGCACATTATTGCCCACGTCACCGGTCCTCAGAGCGGCACAGGTGTGGGAGCGATAGCGATGCATTTCGGTCATTTCGGGTCTCGGACAACGGCGGATTCAGGCGCGGGACAAGCGCATGCACGCTCGACTTTGTCAAGTTGCGGGGGGCGCGCGCGACGGAGCGCGATTCGCTGCTGGCAGGCCGGGGATTCGCCTGTTATTCACGAACCAGAGTCTGGTTGACGAAAGAGTCCTGATGGAGCTCATTACCTCGACCGACGTGCTCGCCGCCTTCTGTGCGCGTGCCGCCGGCTATGATTTCGTGACGGTCGATACCGAGTTCCTGCGTGAGACCACCTACTGGCCCAAGCTGTGCCTGCTGCAGGTCGCCACTCTCGACGAGGCGGTGCTTGTCGATCCGCTGGCGCCTGGGCTCGACCTCCAGCCCTTCCTCGAACTGCTCGCCAACGAGAAGGTCCGCAAGGTCTTCCATGCCGCGCGGCAGGATATCGAGATCTTCGTCAAGCTGACCGGCAAGGTGCCTGCCAACATCTTCGACACCCAGGTGGCCGGCTCGGTCTGCGGCTTCGGCGACAGCGTCTCCTATGACAATCTGGTGCGCTCGATCACCGGGGTCGAGCTCGACAAGTCGTCGCGCTTCACCGACTGGGCGGCGCGACCGCTGAGCGACAAGCAGAAGGTCTATGCGCTCGCCGACGTCACTCATCTGCGCGATGTCTACGCCGCGCTGGTCAAGCAGGTCGACGATACCGGCCGCTGGGACTGGGTCGAGGATGAACTGGCAGTGCTCGAATCCATCCATACCTATGTGGTCCAGCCCGAGCACGCCTGGGAGCGGCTCAAGGCCAAGCTCAACAAGCCGCGCGACGTCGCGGCGCTGAAGGCGCTTGCCGCCTGGCGTGAACGGCGGGCACAGGACAGCGACCAGCCGCGCAGCCGCATCCTCAAGGACGATGCCCTGGTCGAACTGGCCATGCAGCGTCCGACCGCGCCCGAGGCCTTCGACAAGCTGCGCGCCGTGCAGCGCGGCTATGGCCGCTCGTCTGCGGCCGGCGAGATCGTCGCCATCATCAAGGAGATCGAGGCGCTTCCCAAGGCCGACCTGCCCAAGCTGCCCGACCGCTACCGCGGTCCGTCGCCCAAGGGCGCTGTCGGCGACCTGGTGCGCGTGCTGCTCAAGTCGGTCGCCGAGGACAATCGCGTCGCCTCACGCATCATCGCCACCTCCGACGAGATCGATGCCCTGGTGCTCGACGACGATGCCGATGTGCCGGCCCTCAAGGGCTGGCGGCGCAAGCTGTTCGGCGACAAGGCCCTGGCGCTCAAGCACGGACGCATAGGACTCGCCGCCGGCAAGGGCGGCGTGATCGAGATCGAGATCATCGACGACGACGAATGAGAATCTCCCCGAGGGGGCGAGTCGTCCGCTGGACCCATCCGAGGTTCGAACGCAGCCCGCCCGTCGCCCGCCACGGTGACCCCGTCAAACCGGGGGGCGGGGTCCTCGGGTGGCGAAAGCACCCGCGAAATGCTACATGTCCCGCAGTCGAGGTCCGATCATGCGCGACATCGCCCGCGAAGAACTCATCGCCGAACTGCTGCGGTTGAAGCCGGAGCTCGAAAGGGGAGGCGTCAGGCACATGGCGCTGTTCGGCTCGCGGGCGCGCCGCGACAACCGCCCCGACAGCGACATCGACCTGATCGTCGATCTCGATGAGAGTCGTGGCCTGTCGCTCCTCGACATCGTCGGCTTTCACAACCTGGTGGAGGACCGCATCGGCCTGCCGGCGCACATCACCACGCGAGGCAGCCTCGAGGGCAGGTTCAAGCAAAGGGTCGAACGCGATCAGGTGGCCGTATTTTGAGCAGCGACGCAGACGCGCGCTATGGCGACTGGAGCATATCCAGGTAGCCGCCCTGCAGATCAGAACGTTGCTGAAAGACAGGGTGGTCGCCGACCTACGAACGGATTTCGTCGTTAGGGCCGCCTATGAACGCCTGATCGAGATCATAGGTGAAGCATCGCGCCACATCCCCGCCGAATGGAAGGCGCAACATCCCGACGTACCCTGGCAGCAGGTTCACGGTATCGGGAACATCCTGCGTCACGTCTACCACTCGGTTCAACCCGACGTGCTCTGGAACATCTACGAGGACGACCTCGGTCCCTCGAACGTGCCGTCGATGCGATGATTGCAGCCTACGGCCCTATCCCGTAACCACCGCAGTCCCCTTGATTCCCGCCACCCCGGCCAGTTGTTCCAGCCGGCCGCGAAGGTGCTCGCCGTCGAGAAACGCCAGTTCCGGCGCCAGCCGCAGGTGCAGCACGCCCTTTTCGAGCGCGAAGCGGGTCTTTTCCAGCACCCCCGGCATGGCGGCCGACATCGGGTAGGCCACCCGCATTGCGGCGCCCAGCAGGCGGGCGCGCTGGCTCGCGATCGGACCCGCCAAAGCCAGCACGTCCTGGCTGATCGACTTCTGCTTCAGCCCCATGTAGCGCACGGCCAGCACTTCGGCGAGGAAGGCGCGGCCGGGGTGGTCGACGCCGGTCATCGAGCCATAGGCCACCATGTCGACGGCCTGCTCGCCGCGATAGTCGGGATGGCCACGCCAGCCGATGTCGGCCAGCAGGCAGGCGACCGTGCGCAGCCGCTTTTCCGCGGCCGTCTCGACGATACCGAGGGAGTTCAGCAGGCCTGCGGTGAAGTCGACGAGGTCGTCGGCGTGCTGCGGCGCGCGCGAGCGCAGCACGTTCATTTCCTCGGCCGCCTGGATCAACGGGTCGAGTCCGCGCTCCCGCTCGGCCAGCAGCCCATAGAGATAGCCTTCGCGCACCCCGAGTGCCGAGAAGATGACCGCATCGAAGCGGCCGGCCTTCAGGACCTCGATCATCACGGCCGCCCCGTAGGGCACCAGTTCGCGTCGTCCCGAACTGGCGATCTCGGCGCCCGGATACGGCTTTCCGGCGGCACTGGCCGCGACGACTTCCTCGCACAGCTTGAGGAGGTCGGCAGCGCGGGTGGTATAGTGCTGCACCATGTGCAGCGGATAGCCGCGCAGGATCTGGTGCACCTTGGCCAGCGACCGCCAGGTGCCGCCGATGGCGCAGAAGGTGCCCCCCTGCCCCCGGAGCAGCTCGGATTTCTTCAGCCGCTGCCGTGCAACCGTGAGCGCTCGTGCGGGCCCGTTCTGGGAATCGTCCTGGAGGCGGCTCACCCCCAGTTCGTGCGTCTCGCCGGTCAGATCGAGGCCGACCGGATCATCGACAGCTCCAGGCTGCCACCGCCGAGATCGCCCACCAGGCCCGCGAAATCCGGCATTCCGGAGATGGCGCCGAGCGCCGCGAAGTGCGCCTCCTCCTCCCCGCTGAGCACGTTGACCGTCGCCCCCATCAATTCCTCGACCGCCGACACGAAGCTCGCCGAGTTCTCGGCGTCGCGCACTGCCGAGGATGCGAGGACGTAGGACTTGCCGACCTTCATGAGCCTGCACACCAGCGCGAAGCGCTGGATGGCGGTCAGGGCCCGGTCGATGTTCTCATAGGCGATCCGGCCGGTCTGGGCGAGACCGCGGCCGAGCGAGCATGCCGACTTCTCGTTGTAGAGCGCCGTCAGTGAGCGGGCGTGGCGCTCGTAGACGACAAGGCGCACCGAGTTCGATCCGATATCGAGCACGGCCACCGGGCGAGCGCCCTTGATTCGGCCCTGCGCGGTGGGGTCGGCGTCGACGCCCCAGTATTGGTTCACTCGTCACTGTCCTCGCTGTCGCGCCTGGAGGCGCTGCCGCGGCCTGAAAGGCTCGCGTTGGTCATGAAATACTCGTGCGCACTGAAGGGCTCATCTCCCTCCTGGAGCCGCACGCGATCCGAGCTGCCGTCGGGCAACACTTCCCAGCTCTGCTGGTTGTCCTTGAGGTAGGTCACCATCATCCGGTCGAGGATCTGCTTATGCACGGTCTTGTTGAGGATGGGAACCATCACCTCGACCCGCCAGTCGAGGTTGCGCTGCATGATATCGGCCGAACTCATGTAGACCTTTGCCTTGCGCGAAGGCATCGGCTCGCCCTGCCCGAAACAGAAGATGCGCGAGTGCTCGAGGAAGCGCCCGACCAGCGACTTCACCCGGATATTGTCCGAGAATCCCGGAATGCCGGGCCTGAGGCAGCAGATGCCGCGCACGATCAGTTCGATCTTCACGCCCTTCTGGCTGGCGTCGTAGAGTGCGTCGATGATCTCGGGATCGACCAGCGCATTCATCTTGAGCCAGATGCTGGCCGGCTCGCCCCGTTCGGCGTGCCCCACCTCCCGGGTGATGCAGTCGAGCAGCGTCTGCCTGAGTGTCACCGGCGAGAAGGCGATCGCCTCCATCTCGGTTGGGCGCGCGTAGCCGGTGATGAAGTTGAACACGCGGCTGACGTCGCGGGTGATCGAGGGCTCGGTGGTGAAGTAGCTGAGGTCGGTGTAGATCTTGGCCGTGATCGGGTGGTAGTTGCCGGTCCCGAGGTGGCAGTAGCTGACCAGCTTGCCGGCCTCCCGGCGCACCACCAGGCTCATCTTGGCGTGGGTCTTCAGCTCGATGAAGCCGAACACCACCTGCGCGCCGGCCCGCTCGAGGTCGCGCGCCCAGCGGATATTGGCCTCCTCGTCGAAGCGCGCCTTGAGTTCGACCAGCGCCGTCACCGACTTGCCGGCCTCGGCCGCCTGCACCAGCGCCTTGACGATCGGGCTGTCGCGCGAGGTGCGGTAGAGCGTCTGCTTGATCGCGACCACGTCGGGGTCGCGCGCCGCCTGCATCAGGAACTGCGCTACCACGTCGAAACTCTCGAACGGGTGATGGACGAGCAGGTCCTTGGCCCGGATCGCGGCGAAGATATCGCCACTGTAGTCGCGAATCCGCTCCGGGTAGCGTGGCAGGTAGGGCTCGAACTTGAGGTCGGGTCGGTTGATCTCGCAGATCCGCGAGGCATCGGCGAGCCCCAGGAAGCCCTCCACCTCGAACGTGTCGGTGGCCTCGACGCCAAGCCGCTCGGAGATGTGGCGCCTGAGCGCCCGGGGCATCTTCTTTTCGATCTCGAGCCGGATCACCTGCCCGCGTCGACGCTGCCGAAGCGCAGACTCGTACTCCACCACCAGGTCCGCGGCCTCGTCGTCGATCTCGATCTCGGTGTCGCGGATGATGCGGAAGGCACCCGAGCCGGTCACCTCGTAGCCGGGGAACATCTTGGTGATGAACAGGTTGATCATGGTGTCGACGGTCACGACCTCGACCCGGTTCTCCCGCGTCAGTTCGGTGGGCAGGGTCACGAAGCGATCGAGGTTGGACGGCACGCGCACCAAGGCCGTCAGCGTCTGCGTCGTTCCGGGGCGCGCCATCTCGAAGGCGAGCGTGAATCCGAGGTTGGGGATGAACGGAAACGGGTGCGCCGGATCCACCGCGATCGGGGTGAGCACCGGGAAGACCTCCTCCCGATAGAGCTTCTGCAGGTACTGCACCTGGTCCGGGCTGAGGTCGTTTGCCTCGTGAATCACCACGTCGCGGGCGAACAGTTCCTCGCGCAGCTGCTGCCAGTGGTCCTGCTGCTCGAGGTGCAGGTGCTGGGCGAGGTTGGCGATCTCCTCGAGTTGCTCGGCGGGTGTGAGCCCGTCGGCGCTCTGTTTCATCATTCCGGCCCGCAACTGGCCCTTCAGCCCGGCCACCCGCACCATGAAGAACTCGTCGAGGTTGTTCGCCGAGATCGACACGAAGCGCAGCCGCTCGAGCAGCGGGTGGTTGATGTTCCCCGCCTCCTCCAGCACGCGCATGTTGAACTGCAGCCAGCTCACCTCGCGGTTGACGAAGCGGGCCGGGCTGTGGCGCAACTCGGTCACGTCGGGGGCGGTGGCGGGTTCGGCGATTTCGCTGATCTCATTCATCGTGGTTTGCCTCGTCGGCGAATTCGAGTTCCATCTGGCCGTCGTCTCGTTCGACGCCGCGCTGCCTCAGCGCTTCGGCTGCGATGCTCCTGGTAATGGCCGTGCCGCGCTCCAGCGCCATGCGATCCATCAACTGCGTCAGCGCAACCGCTTCCTCCGGGGAGCGTTCCATGCGCGCCACGATGTAGGCTATGAGCTTCGGCTCAACGGCAACCTGTCGGTCGCCGAACAATTTCACGAACATCTGTGACAATTGGATGTCGTCGCTCACTGCCACGTCGAAATGCGCCGCGAGTCGGGCCCGCGACTTCAAATCATCGGTTGCGAACGGCCAGTTGGCAACTGCGGTCCGGGCCGTCAGCAGCATCGGCCGGCGATCGCGCATCGACTGGTTGATGAGATGGAACAGCGCCGCCTCGTCGTAGCCGGAGCGGTCCGCATCCTCGAGCACCAGCGGCATGTCGCCCCCGGCCCGCGACAGCATCTCGGCTGTCCCGGGCGTGGCGTAGATGGCGCCGGCCCGCTCCGCCCAGATGCGGGCCAGGTGCGACTTGCCGGCGCTCGCCGGACCTTCCAGCAGGGTCAGCGGTCCCGGCCAGCGGGGATGCGAGAGGATGTGCGCGTAGGCCAGCCGGTTGCCGTCGCCGACGATGAAGTCGTCCTCGGCATGCGAGGGATCATGGCCCAGATCCAGCGCCAGCTGGCCGGGTTGGCCGTCGGGAAGGTCGGGCTGCGTCATGTCGCCTTGGTCGTGCGTCGCTTTGGCGCGGCTGCCGGCTTGGGGGGTGCAGTGGGAGGCGGCGGCGCATCGTCGAGGCCCAGGTAGAGGCTCGATGCCTGGTAGCGGTGCAGCGCATAACGGGTCAGCACGCCGCTGATTGCCGCCAGCGGCACGGCCAGCAGCAGTCCCACGAAGCCGAACAGCAGCGCGAAGGCGAACAGCGCGAACATCAGCCAGACCGGATTGATGTTGATGCTCTGTCCGACGAGCTTGGGGTAAAGGATGTTGGCCTCGAGGAACTGCCCGACGAGGTAGATGGCGAGGATGATCAGCACAAACACCCACTGGTCCGGCCAGAACTGCACCAGGGCCACCGTCATCGACAGGGCAAAGCCGGTCAGGAACCCGACATAGGGAACGAAACTGAGCAGGCCCCCGATCAAGCCGATGGCGAGACCGAAGTTGAGCCCCGCAAGGGTCAGTGCCGTCGCATAGTAGACGCACAGCACCAGGATGACGCCGCCCTGGCCGCGGATCACGCCGGCCATGGCGCGGTCGATATCGCCGAGGATGCCGCGGATCTCCGCCTGGTGCTGGCGCGGCAGCAGTTGGTCGGCCTTCGCCATCATCCCCTCCCAGTCGACCAGCAGGTAGTAGGCGACGACCGGGGTGATGAACAGCACGGCGATGGTATTCAGCACCGTCAGCCCGCTCTGCGCCAGCGTCGCGGTCACGAGGCCGGCGAACTCGACGCCGCGGCCGATCAGGTCGGCAAGGCTCCCCTCGAGCTGGGCGGCACGTTCCGGCCCCAGCCACTCGTTGAGCTGCGGCGCCCAGGTCTGCAGCAGCGCCTGCAGGTCGCCGACATAGCTGGGCAGCCGCCCGATCAGGTCGGCCACCTGCTGGGCCACCAGCGGCACCAAGGACAGCAGCAGGCCGGCAACGACCGCGATCAGCAGCGCCAGGACGACCATCGAGCCCCAGGTGCGGCCGACGTGCCATTTCTGCAACCAGTTGACCACCGGGTTCAGGAGGTAGGCCAGCGCCAGGCCGACGACGAACGGCAGCAGGATGGAGCGGAACACCCACAGCAGCAGGATGGCGGCAAAGAACAACCCGACACACACAAGCACTTGATCGCGAAGCGTCATCAACAGGGCATCTCTTGCGTGAGTGGGGTGGAGCGGCTATCAGCGCAGCAGTTGTCTGCGGCCCAGGGAATTCCGGTTCAACCCCATGTCCGACGCGCAAAACCTGCCATCAAACGGTCTCTCGTACAAGCAGGCCGGTGTCGACATCGATGCCGGAAATGCCCTTGTCGAGGCGATCAAGCCTGCCGTTCGCTCCACCCGCAGGTCCGGCGCGGATGCCGAGATCGGCGGCTTCGGCGGACTGTTCGACCTGAAGGCCGCCGGCTTCGTCGACCCGATCCTGGTGGCCGCCAATGACGGGGTCGGCACCAAGCTCAGGATCGCCATCGAGACGGGCAGCCATTCGACCATCGGGCAGGATCTCGTCGCGATGTGCGTCAACGACATTGTCGTGCAAGGCGCCGAGCCCCTGTTCTTCCTCGACTACTTCGCCACCGGCCGGCTCGACGTCGCCACCGGCACCGCGATCGTCGAAGGCATCGCCGAGGGTTGCCGGATCGCCGGGTGCGCGCTCATCGGCGGCGAAACCGCCGAGATGCCGGGGATGTACTCGGGCAAGGATTACGACCTTGCCGGCTTTGCCGTTGGTGCCGCAGAACGTGGCACGCTGCTGCCGCGCGACGACCTCATGGCCGGCGACGTGCTTGTCGCCATCGCCTCCTCGGGTGTGCATTCCAACGGCTATTCGCTGGTCAGGAAGATCGTCGAGATCTCGGGCATCGACTGGTATCTGCCGGCCCCGTTCGACGAACGCAGGACCCTCTCGGAGGCGCTGCTCACGCCCACCCGCATCTATGTCAAGCCCCTGCTCTCCGCCCTCAGGGCCGGTATCGGCATCAAGGCGCTGGCCCACATTACCGGCGGCGGCTTCATTGACAACATCCCGCGCGTCCTGCCCGAAACCCTTGCGGCTCACGTCGAGCTGTCGCGCATCAATGTGCCGCGCGTCTTCGCCTGGCTCGCCCGCGTCGGGGGCATGGACCAGCGCGAGATGCTGCGCACCTTCAACTGCGGTGTCGGCATGCTGTGCGCCGTGGCGAAGGACGATGCCGAGAGACTCGTCACCCATCTCGCCGCCGTCGGCGAATCCGCCGCGATCATTGGCGAGCTGACGGCCCGCACCGGCGAACCGGTGACCTTCAGCGGCAGTCTCGTGCTGTGAAGAAGCGCGTCGCCATCCTCATTTCCGGGCGCGGCTCGAACATGAGCGCGCTGATCGAGGCCGCGCGCGACCCCACCTACCCGGCCCAGATCGTCGGCGTGTTCTCCAATGTCCCCGATGCGCCGGGCCTCGCAGCGGCGGCCAGCTACGGCATCCCTACGGCCTGGCGCTGGCACAAGGACTACCCGAGCCGCATCGGCTTCGAGCTGGCCATCGGCGACGTGCTGAAGCTCTGGCGCCCGGACTTCGTCGCCCTGGCCGGCTTCATGCGGCTGCTGACGCCGGAGTTCACACGCAAGTGGCAGGGTCGGATGATCAACATCCACCCCTCGCTGCTCCCGGCCTTCCGGGGCTGCACACGCACGAGCAGGCGTTGGCCGCCGGCGTCACCGAGCATGGCTGCACCGTGCATTTCGTGACGCCCGGGATGGACGAAGGACCGGCGATCCTGCAGGCGAAGGTCCCGGTCCAGCCGGGCGACACCGCCGAGACCCTTGCCGCGCGCGTGCTTGCCGAGGAACACCGGATCTACCCCGAGGCCCTCGCCATGCTGGCTCGCGGCGAGGTCGCTTTCCCCGGCTGAGTCAGTCCGCCACCATCCAGCGGTTACGCCCGGCGTGCTTGGCCCGGTAGAGCGCCGAGTCCGCCCGTTCGAACAGGCTGGTGAAGCTGTCGCTGGCCCGGAATACCGCGAGGCCGAGCGACACGGTGACATTGCCGACCACTGCGTCGCCCATGCAGCGGGCGAGGTCGATGTCGGCGACCGATCGGCGCAGGCGCTCCGCCGTGCCCTCGAGCTTGGCGCCGTGGGTGTCGTGCACGATGGCTGCATATTCGTCGCCGCCGATGCGGAACACCTTCTCACCCGAACGTACCGACGAGGTCAGTGCCCGCCCGACTTCGCGCAAGAGGCAGTCTCCCGCCTGGTGGCCATAGGTGTCGTTGAGGACCTTGAACCGGTCGATGTCGACAAGCACCAGGGTGAAGCCGTCCCCGCCCTTGTGCGCCTCGTCTACTGTGGACAGCAGCACGTCCTCGGCCCCCAGCCGGTTCGGCAGTCCCGTCACCGGATCGAGCTGCGAGTCTCGCGCCGCCTGCGCCAGTTGCTCTCGCGTCGCTGCCAGCTCGGCCCGCGCCGCGGCGAGCGCCGACCGCAGCAGGCCTTTGGCCCGGATCAGCGTGTCGTGCTGGGCTGCGGCGCTGCGCACCACATCACGCAGGGTCCCCCGGCTGCCGGCGGGGTCGCGTAGCGCCCGCTGTGTCGCCAGGAGCGCCTCGCGGTGGCCGCCAGCCGAAGTGCTCGCCGCGTCGATGCTGGTGCCCAGCCGGTCGAGCTGCACGGCGGGTTCTTCCGCCAGCCTGAGGCTGGCTGCGCTCGCGCCGGTGCCGGGAACGGCCTCCAGCAGCACCTGTCCCAGGGGGCGGCCGGTACGCTCGCTCTGTCGCATCGCGCCATCGACGACCGCGCTCGTCACTTGACTCACTCCCAGGGCGTGCTCGAACAGCAGGCCATAGACCGGTGGCGTCGGCGGGATCAGCTCGCGCTCGAGCAGGTCCAGCACATCGCCAGAAATGCTCTGTGCGATTTGCAGGGTGGGGTCGGCCGATCCCGTCTTCCGAGCCGCTGAGGAGTGAGGCACTTTTCTTCGCATCCTGAGGGCGATATTCAACGTCTCCAGCCTGCCTCACGCAGGTTAATGGACCACCAAGACCGCGCCTAAGCATCGACGATTGCGAACGTTTCTCGTCTGGCAGGTGCGCAGGCGCGACGGGTCGCCCGCCTCGCTCCGGCTGGATTTACCCCTCATTAAGTCCGTGATCGTACTTTGTCGGAATTCAGACAAGACTAGATCAATAACAAGAAAAGTAGATTGAGTTCTTTCAGCCCGTCCGTCGCTGCGAACGCAGCAGAGCCGTTCCTGGTTGTTTTCGATCCGTCGCGCGTGGAACAGGCCCGACAGCTGGCGCATTGTCTGGCGCTGCCAAGTCGCTGCGTGCTCGAGCTCGGGGCCGGCGAATTGTCGGCGGTACGGCGCCTTCTTGTTGACATCGACCTGACCGACGACTGCTCGCTCGATCGTTTCCGCTCCGCCATGGGGACTCCACCCGCAGCGAGGATCTGGCTCTTCGTCGTGGCCCGCTCCGATGCGCGCCATCGGACCCAGACCCAGGCCAACGCGCTGTTTGCGAGTCGCAACATTTTGCGCAGCGAGGCCGAGCCGTTGCTGCTTGGCCTGATGTCGCTGGCCGCACGACGCCCCTTGAACAGTACCCGGATCGCTGCACTGCGCGCCGCGCCCGGCGGTGAGTCCGTTCACGCCGCTGGCGAGGAACTGGCGACGTTGTTCGACAGCTTTTCCGAGGCGCGGCCGTTCTCGCTGCAAACGGTGAGTGCGGTCGGTGCCAAGATCATCGGCGGCGTCGCCGAAACCGGCGCCGGCAACTGGCTGGATACCGTGCGCGGCCATCACGAGGGCACGTTTCAGCACTGTCTGCTCGTTGCCGGCGTCGCCGCGGCTTACGCCGCGCGGCACCTGCGGGGGACCCGCATGGCAACGCGCCTCACCGATGCAGCGCTGCTGCACGACATCGGCAAGGCGCAGGTGCCCATGCATGTGCTCGACAAGCCCGGCCGCCTCGACGAGAGCGAAATGGACCTTATCCGCACACATCCCCGCGCTGCCGTCGACTACCTTGCCGGTACGCCCGGAATCGAGCCCGAAGTGCTCGATGCGGTCCTGCATCACCACGAGGCGCTGGACGGCAGTGGCTATCCCGACGGAATCGCAGGCAGCCGCGTCACCCCGCTGACCCGCATCCTCACCGTCTGCGATATCTTTGCGGCTCTCGTCGAAAGGCGGGCCTATAAGCCGCCGCTGTCCGACGAGGACGCCATCGCCATCCTGGTCGACAAGGCGCTCGACGGGAAGGTGGACTACATCCGGGTGCGCAGCCTCGCTGACGTCTTCGGCATGACCCTGCCGGCCACGCTCGACGAGGTTCGCGCCAACATGGAGCAGGTCGGCGTCGCCTGACCGCGTCGCCGCGAGCGCCTCTCGGTCGCGGTCAGCGCTGCTCGGCTCCCGCATCGCGGCCGCGCCAGATCATGTAGACGTTGGCGCGCGAATAGTGGCTGCCGGGTCGGATCGCCGGCTGATGCTCGAAGCCGCTCGTCTCGTAGAGCCGGATCGCCGTCTGAAGCCTGGTGTTGGTTTCGAGGAACAGCACCGAGCCCCCGAGCCGCTCGAACTCGGCAGTCGCCGCCTCCATCAGCGCACGGCCGATGCCAAGTCCCTGTGCCGAGGGGTCGACCGCCATCTTGGTCAGTTCGTACTCGCCGGCGCCCGCAGGCATCAGCCCGCAGGTGCCGACCGGAGCGTCTTCTAGCAGCGCAAAGAATACCGCCCCTCCCCGATCGAGTATTGTGCGCTCGGGGTCAGTCAGCACCTCGACGTCGCCGGGTTCGAGCTCGAAATAGCGCTCCAGCCATGCGGCGTTGAGGCGGTAGAAGTGGTCGCGCAGCTCCGGGCGGAACGGCACGATCCGCACCGACTGCCGGCGGTACCGTTGCTGCCGGTCCGACACCTCCTCGGCGAGCCCCGGCCGCGCCACCAGCGCCAGCCCGTCGAGCGTCCGCTGCCCGTCGAGCCCGGCCGCCCGAACCCTTTGCTCCAGCGCCTCCTGCATCGCCCGCCAGATCGGCTTGGCCTCCCGCAGCATCGTCTCGGCCTGTGTCGTCAAGGCCAGCCGCCGTGTGCGCCGGTCGCCCGCATCGCTCGACGTGCTCACCCAGCCCTCGCGCACCAGCCGGTTGGTCAGCTGGCTGATCGCCGAATGCGTCTGGCCCACCGCCGCGGCGATCTCGCCCACCGTCGTCGGCCCCCGGTCGTGCAGCAGCCGGAGCACGGGGAACCACCGCCCCTGCAGCGGGATGCCGGACTGCGCGTAGGCTGCGTCCGCCATCGCATAGAGCTGGTCGCTGATCGCCTTCAGCTGGCTGCCCAGCGACAGCACGCCCATCTCGCCAAGGAATCTCATCGCGCACCGCATGCATTTATGTAAGAACTTACATATCTGCGCTCACTCGCATCGATGTCAAGCCGGAGCTAGTCCGATTGCGCCTCCGCCAGCATGTAGTCTGGCGCGTAGACCGCCAGCACCTTGCCCGACCCCGGCCAACTCTCCGACCGCACCAGCCGCAGCGGCACTTCCGGGCGCTTGGCAAACAGCGGCACGCCTGTTCCGCCCACGATCGGGAAGAGCGTGACGTGCACCTCGTCCACCAGCCACTTGCCGAGCAGGTCCTGCCACAGCAGCCGGCTGAGCAGGACCAGGATATCGCCGCCGCCCTCCTGCTTCAGCGCCGCGATGCGCCTGGCCGCGTCGTCGCGCGGGATCACCTCGGTATTCGCCCACGGCGCCAGCTCTTGCGGCTCCAGCTTGTCCGAGATCACCAGCTTGGGCCGCTCGGCGATCAGGTCCGCGAAGGCGCGCCGCACCGGCGTCACGTCTGCACGGCCCCGCATTCCGGTCCAGTACTGCTTGTTGCCCAGGAAAGCCTTGCGGCTCAGCAGCAGGTAATCTGCCGCCTCGAGCCGAGCGAGGTTGTAGTCATCAAAGCTGGGGTCCGCGTGGTAGTCTGGATGGAAGTACCGGAACAGGGGGCCGATATCGCCCTCCGGGCCGTCGAACAGCCCGTCCAGCGTCGCAAAATTGCTCACCACCAGCTTGCGCATCCCGTCTTCTCCCGAGCACCGGACCCTATCACCAGAATCGATCGGCCCCATTCAGAAACGGTTCGACCCGAGACGCTGGCGGGCCTGGGGCTCCGTGCCTTGCAGCGATAGCCATCACGGCAATTGATCGCTCCCATCGTCAAAATCGGTTCGACGCGGCTCTCCGGCCCGCCTATAGCGTGCACAAACGGAGAACATGGATGCCGCTGCGCTACTGGATCCTCATCATCTCGCTCGGTGCTGTATGGGGCGGCTCGTTCTTCTTCAACGCCATCCTGATCCGCGAGTTGAGCCCGCTCTGGGTCTCGGCGGGACGTGTCAGCATCGGCGCGGTGATCTGCTGGGTCTACTTCGTCGCGACGCGCCGCACCCTGCCCCGCGACCCGGCGCTCCATGCGCAGCTTTTCGCCCTGGGGCTGATGAACTACGCCATCCCGTTCGCGCTCTTCCCCTTTGCCGAGCAGCACCTGCCGAGCGGCATCGTCGGGGTCATCAACGGACTGACGCCGATGACGACTGTGATCGTCAGCCAGCTCTGGGTCGGCGGCGAGAAGGCGACCTTCGGCAAGACCCTCGGCGTGCTGGTCGGCTTTGCCGGGGCGGCACTGCTCGCCTCGCCCTCCTTCGGCTCCGGCGCCGCGGGACAGGTTCTCGCCTACCTGGCGGCGCTGCTCGCCACCTGCTGCTATGCGGTGACCCTCAACTACGCCCGCCGCTTCAAGGGCCTCGATCCGGCGACCATCGCTGCCTGCTCGCTGACCGGCGCAGCCCTCGCCTCGGTGCCCACCGCCTTCGCCTTCGACGGGATGCCGGTGGTCACATTGCCCGAAACCTGGGCGGCGCTGTTCGCCATCGGCATCTTCTCGACCAGCTTCAGCTTCCTGCTGGTCTACTGGCTGCTGCCGCGCGTCGGGGCGACCAACCTGTCGCTCAACACCTTCATCACCCCGATCTCGGCGCTGCTGCTCGGCGCCCTCGTCCTGCACGAAGCGCTGGCGCCGGTGCATTTCATCGGCATCGCGGTGATCTTCTCCGGCCTCGTGTTCATCGACGGCCGGCTGCTGGCGCGGTTCAGGCGGGCTTCCGCCTGATCAGCCGTCGAAGCCCTCGACGATGACGAAGTCGGCGACGCTCGCGGCCAGCCGCTCCTGCATGCCCCGCTGGTAGTCCGCCGACTCGTATACCCGGACGGCGTGGGCGTAACTGGGGAACTCCACCACCACGGTACGGGGCAGCGCACTGCCCTCGACCACCTGCTGCTGTCCGCCGCGGATCACGAACCGCCCCTCGTTGGCCGCAAGGAACGGTCGCACGAAGGCCTGGTAGAGCTTGTACGTCTCGGGGTCGCTCACCTCGATGTGAACCACCCAGTAGCCCTTCGCCATGGCCTATTCCAATCCCAGCTTCCGCTTCAAAATCTCGTTCAGCGCCTGCGGGTTGGCCTTGCCGCCCGATGCCTTCATCGCCTGGCCCACGAACCAGCCGAGCATGGTCGGCTTGGCCTTCACCGCCGCCACCTGCCCCGGGTTCGCCGTGATGATCTCGTCGATCACCTTCTCGATGGCGCCGAGGTCAGTCACCTGCCTCATGCCGCGCCGCTCGACGATCTCGGCCGGTTCGCCCTCGGGCTCCTCGGCGATGATGATCTGGAGGAGGTCCTTGGCGCCCTTGGACGAGATCGTCCCGGCCGCCACGAGGTCGACGATGCCGGCGATCTGCCCCGGCTTGATGTGCGTCTCGAACGCCGACAGACCCTGGGAATTGGCATAGGCGGCGATGTCGCCGGTGACGAGATTGGCCACCGCCTTGCCGTCGCGCCTGCCGCCGCCGAACTGCACCGCGCTCTCGTAGTAGTCCGCCGTCTCGCGCTCCAGCGTCAGCACCATCGCGTCATACGGGGTCACCCCGTACTCCGTGATGAAGCGCGCCTGCTTGTCGTCCGGCAGTTCCGGCAGGTGCTGCGCCAGGGCGTCGATGAACGCCTGGTCGAATTCGAGCGGCAAGAGGTCCGGATCGGGGAAATAGCGGTAGTCGTGCGCCTCCTCCTTCGATCGCATCGACCGGGTCTCGCCGGTCTTGGGATCGTAGAGCCGCGTCTCCTGGTCCACCGTGCCGCCATCCTCGAGGATGTCGATCTGCCGCCGCGCCTCGAACTCGATCGCCTGGCCGGCAAACCGGATCGAGTTGACGTTCTTGATTTCGCAGCGCGTGCCGAACGCGCCGCCAGGCTTCCTGACCGAGACATTGATGTCGGCACGCATCGAGCCCTGCTCCATGTTGCCGTCGCAGGTGCCGAGGTAGCGCAGGATCGTCCGCAGCTTGCTCAGATACGCCTTGGCCTCGTCGGAGTTCCGGAGGTCCGGTTTCGATACGATCTCCATCAGCGCCACGCCCGAGCGGTTGAGATCGACGAAGCTCATATTGGGGTGCTGGTCGTGGATCGACTTGCCGGCATCCTGCTCGAGGTGCAGCCGCTCGATGCCGATCTCGATGCGACCTTCGGGCATGTCGAGGAACACCGAGCCCTCGCCGACGATGGGATCCTTGAACTGGCTGATCTGGTAGCCCTGCGGCAGGTCCGGATAGAAGTAGTTCTTGCGGTCGAAGATCGAGCGCTTGTTGATCTGGGCCTTGAGCCCGAGCCCGGTCCGCACCGCCTGCCGCACGCACTCCTCGTTGATCACCGGCAGCATGCCGGGCATCGCCGCGTCGACGAAGCTGACATTGGCATTGGGGGGCGAACCGAACTCGGTCGAGGAGCCGGAAAACAGCTTGCTCTCCGAGGTCACCTGCGCATGCACTTCCATGCCGATGACTATCTCCCAGTCGCCGGTCGCGCCCTTGATGAAGCTCCTGGGGTTGGGAGTGCGGGTGTCGATGATGGTCAAGTCGGCTATTCCTGTTCCTTGTCGGTCACGGGACCGCGATAGGGGCTCAGGCTCTTTTCGAGCCGGATGCTGGTCTGCGGGTCATGGCCGCCCGGCCCCTCCCGCTTCAGCACCAGGATGCGATAGCCCAGGTGCTGGTAGAAGTTAACCGCCCGTACATTGTCACTCAGGGTGTCGAGCTGCACGTGGTCGGCTCCCGCCAGTTCGAGAAACGACTCCATGCGCCTGAGCAGCAACGTGCCGATGCCCTGGTTCTGCAGCACCGGCGTGACGAACAGGTACGGGATGTACGCCCGTGCCCTCGCCCGCGCGCACCAGCCCACCGCCATGCCATCGAGCTCGGCGACGATGGTCCGGTCGAGCAGCTCGTGCACCGCTGCCCCCAGCCGCCGTCGCTCGATCTGCCGGCTTGCCGCCTCGCCACTGAGAAACGGCCTCAGGTCGCGGTCCCAGGCGAGGTAGCCGATCTCCGCCAGCCGCTCGGCCTCGCTCGCCACGGCCTTGCGCATCAGCACTTCCGATGTTGTCGTCATGGCTGTGCACTCCTCCGCCGGGGCGAGTGGCTATCCCTGGCGCTTGCGCGCGGCGATTATGCCCTTTTCGTAGTTCACGTTCCAGTTGATCAGCGTGCGCCAGATCAATTCGGCCTGGTCCTCGTCGAGATCCAGTTCCTCGGCCCGGCCGCGCTGCTTGCTGATGATCGCCTCGATGCGGGTCGGATCGTAGGCCTCGTGCGGGTCGGTCTTGATCTCGGCCATGCGCGTCACATAGCGATGGCGCTCGGCGAGCAGCATCAGCAGCCCCTGGTCGATGCGGTCGATCTCGGCGCGCACGTCATCCTTGGTCATGCAGTCGGCGGGGGGCTTGGTCACGTCGGTCTGGGCTCCAGTGCTGCTGCTGGTGTGCACGGACTCTCCGTCGAATTCAACCGTCGACAGTGATCGGCATGCGAAGCGGCCGGCACCTGCAACCCCGGCACCGTGCGCGGACCGGCAAGCTGCCGCCGCGGCCGCTTGACCTTCGTCAATACCCCGGCCGCACGATTGGGTCAGACTCACCATCTTGCCTCAGGAGGAGACGAAAATGACCTCTGTCATCAGGTGGGCCCTTGTGGCGACGATGCTCGGCCTCACGACGTGTCCGGTTCCGGCGGCAACGCAGGTCGGCCCCATTGACACTGTTGCTGCCCCGAAGGTCGGGCCGCAGGTCCTTGTGGCCCAGCAATCGGCGCGGCCCGATCCGGTGATCTTCGACAATGGCAATATCTACACCGTCTACAACCAGCCCACTTCGGTGCCCGGTTTCTCGCTGGACCGGCGGACCCGCATCACTGCGATTACGACCTACCACTGGAACAACGGCAACGGAGCCCGGCCCGGCGCGATCGCGCTGATCGATTCACGCGGACGCATCTACGGTCCGTGGGTGGCCACCGGCGCTCCCGGACAGGGCGGCGTTCGCGACGCCTACTGGACGGTGAGGCCGAACCTCAGCCTGCAGGCCGGCCGCTACACGGTGATCGATTCCGACATGTTCACCTGGTCGCACAACGAGGGCACCGGCGGCGCCGGCATCGTCCATATCGAGGGTCGCCAGAGGTAGTCGCCGGCTTCGTCGGCCCGACGAGGTCCCTTGTTCCCTCGCGGCGTCGGGCCGGTGTTGCGCAGAGTTCCCCGGCCTTCGCGCCCCGGCCGGGCGTTCTTGACCCACATCAACAGCGAGCATTGCCCAGGGGATCAGATTGAGCTGGCGCCCCACATGCGCGGGAGACCGCTCAGGAGACAACATGTCCATCCGCTTCGATTTCAAAGTGATCCATCGCCTCGCCATCGTGCCGTTGCTCCTATTTGCCGGCCTCGCATCTGCAACTCCGGCTCTGGCGGTGATGCTTGTCGAGCTCAAGATCGACGCCACCGCGAGGCCGTACCATCCGGACAATCCGGTCAGCTCCGCGCAGCAGGACTTCAGCGTGCCCGGGGAAGAGGGCCGGTTGATCATGACATTCACCGAGGATCGCTATGTTGGTGGCCCGGGCGGGTTCGCACTGAACCCGGTCGATCTCTCCAATGAGTATCTCGGCTGGGGCGGGGCGGCGGAGTACACGCCGCGCGACCCCGTTGCCGGCCAGCCCTACAAGGTGCAGGTCACCTGGAATCACTCCTTCAGCAAGAAGATGTGGCGGGCCACGCTGACTGCGCGTCACGCCTACCAGGCCTTCCAGATCCGCGATCGCGGCCAGCAGCTTGCATCGACCCAGACGCTGACGGTCGAGTTCATCCCGAAGTCGGCCGAGCCGGTCGGCGCGCCGCAATCGTCAACGGTGGACGGAACCTGGGAGTTGCCGGGCGGCACCACGACGGAGGTCTTTGCGGACGGCACCGGGCATGACTCGCGCGGCAACAGCATGACCTGGACGGTGCTGGATGCGGCGCGTGGCCTCTACGAGTGGCGCTGGAGCCACGGATACACGGACAGGGTGACGCTCGCCCCCGACGGCAAGACGATGTCCGGCGTCAACAACACCGGGTTCCACTGGGACGCCGTGCGCAGCAGCCCGCTGCCGCAGCCCGGCTCGGGCGCGACGTCGGCACTTGTCGGCAGCTGGGACTGGGGGCCAGGTTCCGGTCTCGTCGACATTGTCGCCGACGGAACGGGGCGCGACTCCTTGGGCAACAGCCTGACCTGGAGCCTGCTCGATGCGGAGACCAGGGCCTACAAGCTCAAGTGGAGCCACGGCTTCGTCGACGTCGCGGTGCTCGCCGCGGACGGCGCCAGCATCGCAATAGTGAGCAATGCCGGAGCCCGCTTCGGCGCGACGCGGCGATAGACGCGCCATTTTCGTTCAGCACCCGGGTCGCGACCCACTTTCCGCGCGACCCGGGATGCGCTATTCAGACCCGTGCCATCGGCGCCGCCTGTTCGCGGCGCCAACCAGGAAATGCCGAATGTCTTCCCAGTCGGAGATTGCATAACCCCCCGTCCCAAGGTGACGGGGTGTTGAGAACCGGGTGACCGCCAAGCGCGATGCTGGCGGCCGCCGAGCGTTTTCGCGCGACACTGGTCGCGCCTGCCAGGCTACCGAACAAGATGGATATCTCCCGCGAGGAACAGCGGGTACTGCATGCGCTTGCGCAGGGCGGTGCCATTCACGTCCACAAATCCCAGACCGGCAAGATCGTCGCCGTCGAGTGTTTCAACCGCGAAGGCTGGCTCATGCAGTGCAGCCTGATGCTGGTCAGGAAGCTCAAGCGCCGCAATGCGATAGCCTCTTCCGAGGGGCGTCCCTACCGGGTCACCCGCCGTGGCCTCGAACTGGTCCGCAGCGAGTTCGACAACCGCTGAGAGCGCGCCGCCACCTCCCTCGGGGGTGGCGGTCGTCGCTTGACAGGCGCCACTGTGTTCCTGTTATGTTCCGGCTGGAGGACTTGGCATGACGGGCGGCGCGAACATTCTCCATGCCGATCTCGACGCCTTCTATGCGTCGGTCGAGCAACTTCTGAACCCCGCATTGCGGGGCAAGCCGATCGCGGTCGGCGGCGGGGTGGTGCTCGCCGCTTCCTACGAGGCCAAGGCCTTCGGGGTGCGGGGCGGCATGGCCGGGCGCAAGGCTCGCGAACTGTGCCCGCAGCTGATTTTCGTGGACGGGCACTACAAGGAATACCAGAGGCTTGGCGACGCCGCGATCAAGGTGCTGGACGACTTCACCCCCCTGGTCGAGCGCATCTCGATCGACGAGGCGTTTGCCGATGTATCCGGTACCGCGCACCTGTTCGGGTCGCCGGGCACGATCGCACGGGCCATCCGCCGGCGCGTCCGGACCGAACTGGGGCTGCCCATCTCGGTCGGCATCGCGCGTACCAAGCATCTGGCCAAGATCGCCTCGCAGGTGGCCAAGCCGGACGGTCTGGTCGAGGTCGATCCGGCCAGCGAACTGGCGTTCCTGCACGATCTGCCGGTCGAGCTGATGTGGGGCGTCGGCCCGGTGACGCGCGGCAAGCTCGAGGCCGAAGGCATCCGCACCATCGGCCAGCTTGCCAACACGCCGGGTCACTCGCTGCGCGGGCTGCTGGGCGAGGCGGCCGGCGACAAGCTGGGGGCCCTCGCCTGGAACCGGGATCCGCGCGCGATCGAGACACGGCACCGGGCCCGATCGGTCGGCGCCCAGTCGGCGCTCGGCCGCAAGCCGGCGACCGAGGCCGTGTTCCGTCCCACCCTGCTGTATCTGGCCGATCGCATCGGTTCGCGCCTCAGGGCAAAGTCGATGGCGGGGCGGACCATCACCGTCCGCATCCGCTTTGCCGACATGCACGCCATAACGCGTTCGACCACCCTGCCCGCCCCTGTTGCGGCCACCGCGCTGCTCGCCGAGGTGGCCGAGGATCTGGTCCGAACCGCACTCTTCACGCATCGGGAGGAGCGCGTGCTGACGCTCCTCGCCATCTCGGTGTCCCACATCGAGCGCTGCCCCGAGTTGCAACTCGAACTGGAACTCGGCCTTGCCGACGAACGCCAGCGTCCGGGTGCCCGTCGAGGTGCTGCCCGCTGGACCGCCGATCGGGCCGTCGATGCCGTCCGCAGCCGCTTCGGCTGGGAGGCCATCGCCTACGGCCCTCTCGCCTTCGACCGCGGCCGCGCGGTTCCCGACACCTTTCGTGAGCTGGCGGAAAGGGAGTTGTAGGTCGCCCGGCTCCCCGCCCTCCCCTTCTCCTCCCCCTTGACGGGGGAGGCCGGGAGGGTGCGCCACAGCCTCCCCGGGCTCAGCCGCCCCCTCCCCTTCTCCTCCCCCTCGACGGGGAGGCCGGGAGGGGTGTGCCCAACCTCCCCGGCGCAACATGCCCCCCTCCCGCGCCTCCCCTTCTCCTCCCCCCTTGACGGGGAGGCCGGGAGGGGTGTGCCCCCCTCCCCGGTTCAGCCGCCCCAACCCCCGCCCCCCCTTCTCCTCCCCCTTGACGGGGGAGGCCGGGAGGGGGTGTGCCACAGCCTCCCCGGCCTCAGCGTGCCCCCGCAACCCATTGATCCCTCGCCGGACTTCCGCAACTCGTCCCCGAGTTATCCCCGCCGCGCCGGGCTGTGCGATACTGCTTCGGTTCCCGGCACGGGCGCGGTCGCGTACGGACGGCTGGCCGGGACCTTCGGGGTCGCCGGAGCCGTCCGGTGGCGGGCCGAAGCCATGGGCAACCGGTCGACTGGTCGGGTCCCGGCCTGGCAACAGGACGTGGAGCGCACCAGCCGCACACGCTCCCTCATGGCGACCGGTTCAACTCAGACCCCGGAAGGACCGGCGCGGCGACGGCCGTTCATAAATCGCGGACTACCCGCGTGGCCCAACCGCGCCGGTCCCGCCCACCTGCCCCAAAAAGGGGCAGCGCTCTTTGACATCGCCCGGGGCCGATGGCCGCCGGGGGCCGGAGGCTGCCTCACGCGCCGGCTTCCGGCCGTCGGCATCGCCGGCTATACCCGTCGGTCTCAGCCAGACGGAGGTGTGGCATGGATCATGGGGACATCTGGAACACTGAGGCAGCCGACACCTACGACACGCCGGGCACCGGCATGTTCGACCCGGTGCTGCTCGCGCAGACTGCGGACCGCCTGGAGACGCTTGCCGCGGGCGGTGCCATGCTCGAGTTCGCGATCGGGACCGGGCGGATCGCCATCCCCCTGATGGAACGCGGCGTGCCCGTCTCGGGCGTCGAGATGTCGCCTGCCATGGTCGCGGTGCTGCGCCGCAAGGTCGACGCGACCGCCCTGCCCGTGGTTCTCGGCGACATGACCTCGGCCACGGTGCCCGGCCGCTTTTCGCTCGTCGCCCTGGTCTTCAACGGCATCTCGAACGTCTTGACCCAGGACGCGCAGATCGCCTGCTTCGAGAACGCGGCGCGCCACCTGTCGCCCGGTGGCCGTTTCGTCGTCGAACTGTGGGTACCCGAACTGCGTCGCCTGCCGCCGGGTACCGGGGCCGCCGTCTTTGCAGCGGAGCCGGGCTATATCGGCCTCGACACCATCGATGTGCTTGGCCAGATCGTGGTCTCGCACCATTTCCGCTTCGGCGACGGGCGCGAGGCACAGCTGTTCCGTTCGCCGCACCGCTATGTCTGGCCCGCCGAGCTCGACCTGATGGCACGCCTCGCCGGCTTCACCCTCGAGTCCCGGCACGCCGACTGGATCGGTTCGGCGTTCACCGCCGAGTCGACGGCGCACGTGTCGGTCTACCGGCTGGCCGGATGATCAGTGGCGGGTGACGCCGCTCAGTTCGCGCGCCATGTGCTCCCACTCGGACGAGACGCTGGCGGTGGCGCGCTTCCTGCCGGCGCGGCGATACCAGTAGTCCGCATTGCCCATGTCAGCCTCGATCCAGTGCAGCAGCGCGTGCACCCAGTCGAACTCGAACACGCCTTCCATGGTCTGGACGATGGCGTGGGCTTCTTCCCATTCCGGGCCGACCTTCAGGCCGCCCTTCTTGAGCCACCACAGGGCCTGCAGCGGCTTTGACAGGTCCTTGGGCGGGGCCGACCAGTCGAGAGTGGTGAACACGTCGGCCATGGAGCCAATCCTCCGCAAGGGGGCCGCGGGCTTGCCGGGCAGATCAACAAGTCTCAGTTTGCGCATGGCCGGGCAGATAGTGCCGAAACCGCTGGGCTTCAAGCAGTTTCGATTCTCACCACCAGCGGGTCGGGCCGAAATCGGTGGCGGCGCTGCGCTCGATCACCCGTCCGGCGGCGAACAGCGTCTCCTCGTCGAACGGCTTGCCGATCAGTTGCAGCCCGAGCGGCAGGCCCGCGGCATCCTTGCCGGCCGGCACCGCGATGCCCGGCAGGCCGGCCATGTTCACGGTCACCGTGAAGACGTCGTTGAGGTACATCTTCACCGGATCGGCCTTCATGTCCTCGTCGCCGATGCCGAAGGCGGCCGATGGGGTCGCGGGCGTCAGCACGGCGTCGATGCCGTCGGCGAAGACCATCTCGAAGTCGCGCTTGATCAGCGTCCGGACCTTTTGCGCCTGCACGTAGTAGGCGTCGTAGTAGCCGGCCGACAGCACATAGGTGCCGATCATGATACGGCGCTTCACCTCGCGGCCGAAGCCGGCGGCACGGGTCAGTTCATAGAGGTCGGTGATGTCCTTGCCGGAAGCGCGCAGCCCGTACTTCACCCCGTCATAGCGGGCGAGGTTGGAGGAGGCTTCGGCCGGCGCGACGATGTAGTAGGCCGGCAGCGCATACTTGGTGTGCGGCAGCGAGATATCGCGAACCGTCGCGCCCTCGGCCTTCAGCCAGGCGATGCCCTGCTGCCAGAGCGCCTCGATCTCGTCGGGCATTCCGTCCATGCGATACTCGCGCGGAATGCCGATGGTGAGCCCCTTGACGCCGCGTTCGACGGCCGCGGCGAAATCCGGAACCGCCAGTTCGACGCTGGTCGAATCCTTGGGATCGAACCCGGCCATCGCGGTCAGCATGATCGCCGCGTCCTCGACGGTACGGGCGATCGGCCCAGCCTGGTCGAGCGAGGAGGCGAAGGCCACCACGCCCCAGCGCGAGCAGCGGCCATAGGTCGGCTTGATCCCGACCGTGCCGGTCAGCGCCGCCGGCTGGCGGATCGAACCGCCGGTGTCGGTCGCCGTCGCTGCAGCGCAGAGCCATGCCGACACCGCGGCTGCCGACCCGCCGGACGAGCCGCCCGGTACCAGCTGGGCGTTGGAGTTCTCGGCGCGCCACGGGTTGATCACCGGCCCGTAGTAGGACGTCTCGTTCGACGAGCCCATGGCGAACTCGTCCATGTTGAGCTTGCCCAGCATCACCGCGCCGTCGCGCCAGAGGTTCGAGGTGACGCTCGATTCGTATTCCGGCTTGAAGCCGTCGAGGATGTGGCTGGCCGCCTGGGTGTGCACGCCCCTGGTGGCGAACAGGTCCTTGATCCCGAGCGGCACGCCCTCGAGCGGTCCGCCCTGCCCCGCCGCCAGCCGCGCGTCGCTCGACTTCGCCATGGCCAGTGCCGCTTCGCCCGTCACCGCCACGTAGGCGTTGAGCTTGGGATTGGCCGCTTCGATGGCCCCGAGGTAGGCGCCGGTCAGTTCCGTCGAGGTGAAGGACTTGGCCTTCAGCCCGTCACGGGCGGCGGCAAGGGTCAGTCAGGTCAGGTCGGTCAAGATGGCGGCTCGCGGCACAACGGCGGAGGGGATGGACGTTCCTACAGAGGTGTTGCGATTATCGCAACATCACGCCTCGGCCGTCTCGCCCAGCCACTTCTCGAAGAAGGCCGAATAGACGCTCTCCGGATAGTCCAGGAAGGCGCCGCAGCGGGTGAAGCCGGCCCTGGTGTAGAGCCGGTGCGCCGGCTCGAATCCCGCGACGTCGCCGGTCTCGAGCATCAGGTGGGCGATCCGCTTGTCGCGGGCCAGCTGGACGATGGCCTCGAGCAGGGCCGCGCCGATCCGCTGCCCCCGGATCTCGGGACGGGTGTACATGCGCTTGACCTCGGCCATCCCGTCGGACTCGACCTTCCAGGGCCCCCATGCCAACGGCCCGGCCGGTTTCGTCCCGCGCCACGAACAGGGTGGTCGCCGCGTCGGCCATCTGCTCGACCGTCATCTGGAACTGGAATTCCGGCGGCGACAGCGGGTTGAGGTAGGCGTTCAACTCCCGCACCAGCTCCCGGACATCATCCTGGAGCGGCGTTTCGATCGCGATGGTGATCGCCACGGCCTACTCCACGACCTTGGGAACCATGAAGAAATTGTCCTCCGTCAGCGGCGCGTTGGCGACGATGCGCTCCGGATAGCCGCCATCGGTCACCACGTCGGTGCGGCGGCGAAGCTGCATCGGCGTCACCGAGGTCATCGGCTCGACGCCGGACACGTCGACTTCGCCCAATTGCTCGACGAACCCCAGGATGGCGTTGAGTTCGTCCTGGTACTTGCCGACCTCGCCCTCCTCGATGCGGATACGGGCCAGGCGACCTATGCGCTTCACGGTCTTGGCGTCGACGGACATCAGGCAACTCCGAAAGGCTCAACTGGCCCGCGTTCTAGCAATGCCCGGCGTCCAAGAAAAACGAAAAGCGTTGATGGGCGCCATCAAACTTCCAGGGCCATTCCAGGTTCGAGCGCTACCAGCGAGGTCCCGCCCAGCCGGTCGCGCAGTGCCGCGAACACCTCATCGGCCGTCGCGTCACCGGCGGCGATGGCGATGAGGCGCGGCCGCATGTCCTCCAGCACTTCGGCGGCCCGCCGCGCAGCGTCGTCGCCGAACACCACGACCACGGCCTCCCGCCCCCAGCGCCCGGTCCGCACGGGATCGCGGGTGAGCAGCAGCAGCGGCGGTTCCGACGCCGCCGCGAGCAGCGCCCCGCCGGCAATTCCGTGCACGAGTACCTCGGGCAGTTCGGCTTCATCGATCATCGCCGCCGGTCGCCGCGGCTGCCAGAGTACCGGATCGATCTCGGGCAGGCCTGCCTCGAGCGAAAAGCTGACATCGGCGCCGGACAGCAGTTCCTCGTGTGCCGCACCACTTGTCCCCGTGCCCTCGGCAACGAGTATCCTGCCGCCGATATGGATGCGGATCGTGGTGCCGCCGAACCAGGTGAGTTTCATCGCTTGCCTCGCTTCGATTGCACAGGTAGCCAACCCCTGCGGCCAAGCAAAGGCAGAACGTGTGACCGAACCCGACTCGATGCCACTCTCCGCCCTGCCCCCCAGCGGCAAGCTGCTCGGGCTTGATCTCGGCACGAAGACCATCGGCGTCGCCATCTCCGACGGCATGCGCTATTCGGCAACGCCCCTCGAGACCATCCGGCGCAGCAAGTTCACCCAGGACGCCATCCGCATCGACGAATTGATCGTCGAGAACCGGGCAGTCGGCATCGTGCTCGGCCTGCCGCTCAACATGGACGGTTCGGAAGGTCCGCGCGTGCAGTCCACCCGCGCCTTCGCCCGCAACCTGGCCGCCAGAATCGCCATCCCGATCGTGTTCTGGGACGAGCGGCTTTCCACCTCGGCCGTCACCCGCACGCTGATCGAGGCCGACGTGCGCCGCGACAAACGCGCGGAAGTCGTCGACAAGCTCGCCGCCAGCTATATCCTGCAAGGCGCGCTCGAGCGGCTGCGTCGGGGATAACGGGACCGCTCGCTTGCCAGCCCCTTCCCCCTGCGATAGACCCCGGCAGCATTCGGAACGGAGCGGCATGGTCACTTCCCCGCCAGCATCGGCCACCGGCGGCCAGTCGGTCGGCAGGCCGCCATTCCGCCACCGCAACCTGCTCGCCATCAGCCAGCTCAACCCCTTCGAGATCGTCGATCTGCTCGATCGGGCCGAGGCGATGATCCCGATCTCCCGCCAGCCGCGCAAGATCCTGCCGACGCTCGCGGGCAAGACGCAGATCAACCTGTTCTTCGAGAACTCGACCCGGACCCAGGCGAGCTTCGAGATTGCCGGCAAGCGGCTTGGCGCGCAGGTCACCAACATGTCGGTGCGCACCTCCTCGATCGCCAAGGGCGAGACGCTGATCGACACCGCGGCGACGCTCAATGCCATGCAGCCCGATGTCATCATCGTGCGCCACTCCGCATCCGGGGCCGTCGAATTGCTGAGCCAGAAGGTCGGGTGCGCCGTCATCAATGCCGGCGACGGCGCGCACGAACATCCCACCCAGGCGCTGCTCGACGCCCTGACCATCCGCCAGCACAAGGGCCGCCTCAGCGGCCTCACCGTCGCGATCTGCGGGGATATTGCCAATTCGCGGGTCGCCCGGTCCAACCTGCTGCTGCTCGGTGCACTTCAGGTCCGTACCCGCGTGGTTGCGCCGCGCACCCTCCTGCCGCGCGGCATCGAGGCGCTTTGCAGCGAGGTCTACACCGACATGCGCGAGGGCCTGGCGGGGGCCGACGTGGTGATGATGCTGCGCCTGCAGCACGAGCGCGCCAGCGGCCGCATGATCCCCTCGATCCGCGAGTACTACCACTTCTACGGCCTCGATGCCGAAAAGCTCGGCTGGGCGAAGCCCGACGTCATCGTCATGCACCCGGGTCCGATGAACCGGGGGGTGGAGATCGACCCCGCCATCGCCGACGGCCCCTACTCGGTGATCAACGAGCAGGTGGAGATGGGTGTCGCAGTGCGCATGGCGGTGCTCGACGCTCTGCTCGCCAACAGCGAGATCGCGGCATGACGCGCCCCCTGGTCATTGCCAATGCCCGCATCGTCGATCCGGCAAGTGGCCTGGACGCACCGGGCGCGGTGCTGGTCGTGGATGGACGCATTGCCGGGGTTTCGGCCGGAGCGCCGCAGGGGGTGCCGGAGGCGGCGGAACTTCTCGATGCACGGGGTCTCGTGGTCGCGCCGGGGCTGATCGACATGCGGGTGTTCACCGGCGAACCGGGACACGAATACCGCGAGACGCTCGCCTCGGCCGGCGAAGCGGCCGCGGCCGGTGGGGTGACGAGCTTCGTGCTGATGCCCGATACCACCCCGGTCATCGACGATGGCGCGCTGGTGGACTTCCTGCTGCGGCGGGCCCAGGCCACCTGTGCGGTCAACGTGCTGCCGGCCGCCGCCATCACGCGAGGACTGCGTGGCGAGGAAATCACCGAATTCGGCCTGCTGAAGGAAGCGGGCGCCGTCTGCCTTACCGATGGTCGCGAGTCGATACAGTCGGCCGGATTGTTGCGCGCCGTCTTCAGCTATGCCCGCAACTTCGACCTTCCGGTGGTCCACCACACCGCCGACCGGACACTTGTCGGCGACGGCGTGATGAACGAGGGCACCCTCGCGACCATCTCGGGCCTCAAGGGCATCCCGGCGGAGGCCGAGACGGTGCCGCTTGCCCGCGACCTGCAACTGGCGGCGCTGACCGGCGCACGATACCATGCGGCGCAGATTTCGACCGGCGCGGCGGTGGATCTCGTCGCGACTGCCAAGCGCCAGACCGAGGCCGTCTCCTGCGGCATCTCCATCAACAACCTCACGCTCAACGAGAACGACGTTGCGCCCTGGCGCACCTTCTTCAAGCTCGCCCCGCCGCTCCGGTCCGAGGATGACCGGCGCGCCGTGATCGAGGGGCTGAACTCGGGGGCGATCGACGTCATTCACTCCGCCCATGATCCGCAGGACAGCGAGGTCAAGCGCCGACCGTTCGCCGAAGCCTCCGACGGGGCGATCGGCCTCGAGACCCTGCTGGCCGCCGCCCTGCGGCTGGTTCACTCCGGCGATGTGCCGCTGATGACGGTGCTGCGGGCCATGACCAGCCGGCCGGCCGGGATCCTCGGCCTCGACTCGGGCCGCCTGGCGCTCGGGGCTCCTGCCGACATTGTGGTCTTCGACCCGGAGTTCCCCTGGGTGGTGCGGGAACGGGAGCTCCGCTCGCGCTCCCGCAACACCGCCTTCGAGGGGGCCCGCATGCAGGGCGCAGTGCTTCACACGTTCGTTGCGGGTCGTCGCGTCTTCAGCCATGCTGCAGTCAACGAGGGCAGAACGGCATGAACTTCCTCATTGCGACCGCCATAGGGTATCTGCTTGGCTCGATCCCGTTCGGTCTGCTGCTCACCCGCGCCGCCGGCATCGACATCCGCGCGATCGGCTCCGGCAACATCGGCGCCACCAACGTCCTGCGCACCGGCAATCGCTGGATGGCGGCGGCAACGCTCCTTCTCGATGCCGGCAAGGGGGCCGCGGCCGTCCTGATCGCCCGCTACCTGCTCACTGGCGATGCTGCCTCGCCTGCTGCCGACATGGTGGTCTTCGGCGCCGGCGTCGGCGCCTTCTTCGGCCACGTCTTCCCGGTCTGGCTGGGCTTCAAGGGAGGCAAGGGGGTGGCCACCTACATCGGCGTGCTGCTCGGCCTCAACTGGATCGTGGGCCTGGTATTCTGCGGCGTCTGGCTGCTGATTGCCGTGACGCGGCGGTTTTCGTCGCTCGCTGCACTGACTGCGGCTGCAATGGCGCCACTGTTCGCCTACGGCCTGGCCCGGAACGAGTCGTCGGCACTGCTGTTTGCGGCCGCCTGCGCGCTGATGACCCTCGTTCTGTACTACAAGCACTGGCCGAACATCCGTCGACTGATCGAGGGCACCGAACCCAAGATCGGTGCAGACGGACCCAGGACGAGCTGAGCCTTGGCGCGCGGCGGCATCGAACTGACGCCGTCGCAGCGCATCGCCTGGCTGCGCCTCATCCGCACCGAAAATGTCGGTCCGCAGACCTTCCGGCAACTGATCAACCGCGAGGGCTCGGCCGAAGCCGCCATCGCTGCCCTGCCCGCCCTTCTCGGTCGGGTCGGAACGCCGGCGCGCATCCCCTCGGTCGGGGAGGCGGAAGACGAGATCGCCGGTCTGGCACGGCTGGGCGGCAGGCTCATCGGCTCGGGCGAACCGGACTATCCCGACCTGCTGAGGTACATTTCCGGCGCTCCGCCAATGGTCGCGCTGATCGGCGGCCACGATCTCGACTGGCGCCACACCGTTGCCATTGTCGGCGCCCGCAATGCCTCCGCCGCCGGCCAGAAGATGGCCCGCATCCTCGCCGGCGATCTGGGCGAAGCGCGATATGTCGTGGTGTCGGGCCTGGCGCGCGGCATCGATGCGGCCTCCCACCAGGCGGCCCTCCGCACCGGCACGGTCGCGGTGCTGGCCGGCGGAATGGACCGGATCTATCCAACCGAGAACATTCCCCTGGCCCGCGACATCGTCGACATGGGTGGTGCTCTGCTCACCGAAATGCCACTCGGCTGGGAGCCCCGCGCCCGCGACTTCCCCCGCCGCAACCGTCTGGTCTCCGGGCTGGCGCTTGGTACGGTGGTCGTCGAGGCGGCGAAGCGGTCCGGCTCGCTCATCACCGCCCGCCTGGCGCTGGAGCAGAACCGGGAAGTCTTCGCCGTGCCAGGTTCTCCGCTCGATCCGCGCGCCGAGGGCGGCAACGCTTTGATCCAGCAGGGCGCCAGGCTGGTGACCGGAGCCGCCGACATCATCGACACGCTGCGCGAGGCCGATCCCTCGCGCTCCAGCCTCCTGGAACCGGACTGGCTGCCCGAAGCCGACCTTTTCGATCCCGTGCCGCCATCGGACGACCAGCGCGCCATCCTGATGCAGGCGCTGAGCCCCACCCCGGTGCCCGTCGACGACCTCATCCGGACGACCGGGCTCGCCATCAGCCGGGTGCAGACCCTGCTGCTCGAACTCGATCTGGAGGGCCGGATCGAATGGTCAAGCGGTCAGCTCGTGGCGCTCCGCCCGTGACGGGCGTCGGGGGAGGAGCGCCTGGCATTCGGACAGGATCCTTCCCGAACGGGGGCGAGATTCTTCCCCTACGGGGAACAGCGGCGGCGTACTTGTCGCGGTTGACAGCCCTACCCCGCTTCACCATGTTGCGCCCTCGTTTGCAGGCCACTGAAAGTACCGCCCTATGAAGCTCGTCATCGTTGAAAGTCCGGCTAAAGCCAAGACGATCAACAACTATCTGGGCAAGGACTATGAGGTCCTGGCGAGCTTCGGCCACGTCCGCGACCTGCCGGCCAAGGACGGCTCGGTGTTGCCCGATGAGGACTTCGCCATGAGCTGGGAGGTTGACGCGGCCTCCCGCAAGCGTCTGTCCGATATCGGCAACGCCCTCAAGGAAGCCGACGAACTGATCCTCGCGACCGACCCCGATCGCGAAGGCGAGGCGATATCCTGGCATGTGCTCGACGTGCTGCGAGGCAAGAAGCTGCTCAAGGACAAGCCGGTCAGTCGCGTTGTCTTCAATGCCATCACCAAGGCCGCCATCACCGAGGCGATGCAGCACCCAAGGCAGATCGACGAGCCGCTGGTGGACGCCTACCTCGCTCGCCGGGCGCTCGACTATCTCGTTGGGTTCACGCTCTCCCCCGTGCTGTGGCGCAAACTCCCCGGCTCGCGCTCTGCGGGTCGGGTGCAGTCCGTTGCGCTGCGACTGGTCTGCGAGCGCGAGTCGGAGATCGAGCGCTTCCGCCCGCAGGAATACTGGTCGGTCGGGGCGCGACTCAACGAAAAGAGCAAGTCCTTCGAGGCGCGGCTCTACTCGGTCGACGGCAGGAAGACCGACAAGCTCGACATCGCATCGGCAAGTGAGGCGGAGGCACTGAAGCGGGCCATCGAGGCGGGCGCTTTCAGTGTCGCCGCGGTCGACAGGAAGCCCACCCGGCGGAACCCCTATCCGCCGTTCACCACGTCGAGCCTGCAGCAGGACGCGTCCTCGCGACTGGGCTTCTCGCCCAGCCGCACCATGCAGATCGCACAGCGGCTCTACGAAGAGGGCGTCATCACCTACATGCGAACCGACGCCGTTCAGATGGCGCCGGAGGGGATCGACGAGGCGCGTCGCGCCATCGTCAAGACCTTCGGCTCGGACTACCTGCCGGAGAAGCCCCGCATCTATCAGACCAAGGCCAAGAACGCGCAGGAAGCGCACGAGGCCATCCGCCCGACCGACATGTTCCGCCATCCCGACACGTTGCGGGGCGATGCCGACAAGCACCGGCTCTACGAACTGATCTGGAAGCGCACGCTGGCCAGCCAGATGCGCTCGGCGGAGATCGAGCGGACGACCGCGGACATCTCGGTGTTCGCCACCAGTCGCGACATTGCGCTCCGCGCGGTGGGCTCGGTGGTCACGTTCCCGGGCTTTCTGGCGCTCTACGGGGTCGAGGCCGGGGCGGATCGCGAGGACGGCGATGAGGACAGCCGCGAACTGCCGCCGCTCGCGGTGGGCGACCGACCGCGTCTCGAAGAGGCGCTGATCGAGCAGCATTTCACGCAGCCGCCGCCGCGCTACAGCGAGGCCAGCCTGATCAAGAAGATGGAAGAACTCGGCATCGGTCGCCCCTCAACCTATGCGGCGACGATGAGCGTGCTGCAGGAGCGCAACTATGTTCGGCTGGAGAAGCGCACGCTGATCCCCGAGGACCGCGGCCGCATTGTCACTGCGTTCCTCGAGAGCTTCTTCAATCGTTACGTCGAGTATGGCTTCACCGCGCAACTCGAGGAGCAACTGGACCTGCTCTCCAATGGCAAGCTGGCCTGGAAGGACGTGCTGCGCCAGTTCTGGACCGACTTCTCGGCGCATGTCGAGGAGATCAGGACCTTCGCGTTTCCGAGGTTCTGGATGCCCTGAACGACCTGCTGGCCGACCATATCTTCCCGGCGCGGGCCGATGGTTCGGATCCTCGCAGCTGCCCGACCTGCGGCACTGGCCAGCTGTCGCTGAAGCTGGGCAAGTTCGGCGCCTTCATCGGCTGCTCGAACTATCCAGAATGTCGTCACACCATGCAGCTCTCGGATGCGGCCACCGGCGCAACCAGCGAGGGGACCGGCGACGGCATCCTCGGCACGGATCCGGCAAGCGGTCTCGAGGTTGCCTTGAAATCCGGGCGCTTCGGCCCATATGTGCAGCTGGGCGACGGTGCCGAGCCGAAGCGCTCGTCCCTGCCGAAGGGCTGGGCGCCAGAAGCACTCAACCTGGAGCGAGCGCTGCAGCTGCTTTCCCTGCCGCGTGAAATCGGCTTGCATCCCGAATCCGGCAAGCCCATCACCACCGGCATCGGACGCTACGGGCCCTTCGTCCTGCACGACGGTACCTACGCCAATCTGCCCGATGCCGAAGAGGTGTTCACCGTCGGCCTGAACCGGGCCGTCGACCTGATTGCGCAGAAGGCCGCCGGTGGCGGTCGTTTCGGCAAGGGGCGGACAGGCGCCATTGCGGCGATCAAGAGCTTCGAGCATGAGTCGGGGCCGATCGCTGTCCGGGCCGGACGTTATGGTCCGTACGTGAACCAGGGCAAGGTGAATGCCACGCTGCCCAAGGAGCTCAAGCCCGAGGACGTCACGCTCGAGCAGGCGCTGTCGCTGATCGCCGCCAAGGGTGGCGCGGCAGGCAGCCGCAAGTCCGCGCCTCGCCGCTCGTCCGCAGCCACGAAGGCGGCGCCCAAGGCAAAGGCAGCGGCGAAGAAACCGGCAGTCAAGGCAACAAAGCCGAAGGCGGCCTCGAAGAAGAAGACCGTGGAGGCCTGATCATTCGGCGGAGCCATTCCCGCGATAGCTGGAACCGCTGTTTCAGCGCCTCCGCCAACAACGGTGATCCCCGCCTTTCGCGGGAAGTCTCCCAGTGTGAACATGGCTCATAGAACCGCAAGACCGACGAAGCCGAACGGCCCGCGATCCTACCTCGTGGGAACGCTCCCCAGCCGCGAGGCCATCCTCGAAGCGATGGCCAGGTACCCCGATCTCGACGGGAAGCGCGACCTGGCGCGCCACTTCGGCATCAAGGGTGACATGCGCACCCCTTTCAAGGTGCTGCTCAAGGAGATGGAAGGGGAAGGCTTTCTCGCCCGGACCCGCAAGCAGATCCGTCGCACGGCCACCCTGCCCGCCGTCACCGTGCTCGACATCCCCACCGACGCCGACCCTGAAGACCTCCACGCCTTTCCGGCACAGTGGAACGATGAGGAAGGCGAGCGGCCGCGCGTCGTCGTGTTGAACCCGCCCGATGCCCGCGTCGCCCCCGCTCCGGGGGACCGCATCCTCGCACGCATCGATGCCGGCGATGGCGAACTGCCGCACTACACGGCCAAGGCGATGAAGATCCTCGACAAGCCGCGTCGCGGCCAGATCGGCATCGTCCGCATGGACGAGGAGGGCGCGCGCCTCGTCCCCGTCGACCGCAAGCAGAAGGAAATGCGCATCGACCGCGGCGATCTCGCCAGCGCTGCAGACGGCGACCTCGTTGAGGTCGAGGTCCGCATGACCGGCCGGCTGATGATCCCGAAGGCGCGGGTCGTGGGGGTGATCGGCAATCCGAAGAGCGAGGGTGCGGTCTCGTTGATCGCCATCCACAGCCTCGACATCCCCTACCGGTTCCCTGCTGCCGTCCTCAAGGAGGCCGAGGCCGCCCCCGAGACCTCGCTCAAGGGGCGCGAGGACTGGCGCCATCTGCCTCTCGTCACCATCGACCCCTTCGACGCCAAGGACCACGACGACGCCGTCTTTGCCGAGCCCGACGAGTCCGCCGACAATCCAGGTGGCCACGTCGTCTACGTCGCCATCGCCGATGTGGCCGCCTATGTCCGGGCTGGCACCGCGCTCGATCGCGAGGCCTATGTGCGCGGCAACTCGGTCTACTTCCCCGACCGGGTCGTGCCGATGCTGCCCGAACGCATCTCCAACGATCTCTGCTCGCTGCGCGAAGGCGAGAACCGTCCCTCGCTCGCAGTCCGGATGGTGCTCGACCAGCACGGTCGCAAGCGCAGCCACAGCTTTCACCGGGTGCTCTTCCGCTCCGCCGCCAAACTCAACTACCAGCAGGCGCAGGCCGCCATCGACGGCCGGCCCGACGACAAGACGGGTCCGATCCTCGACGCGGTCCTGAGGCCGCTGTGGGCGGCCTACGGGGCGATGAGCAGGGCCCGGGACAAGCGCGGGCCGCTCGATCTCGACCTGCCGGAGCGCAAGATCATCCTCGATGGCAAGGGCATGGTGGCGGACGTGCATGTGCCCGAAAGGCTAGATGCCCACCGGCTGATCGAAGAGATGATGATCGCCGCCAATGTCGCCGCTGCCGAGACGCTCGAGCGGGCGCGCAGCGCCCTGCTCTATCGGGTTCACGACTCGCCCAGCGAGGAGAAGCTCGCCGGACTGCGTGATTTCCTCGCCTCGCTCGACCTGGCCTTCAGCCGCTCCGAGGCGGTGCGGCCCACCGACTTCAACCGTGTGCTGGACAAGGCGAGGGAGGCGGGCAAGATCCAGCAGGTTTCGGAGATCGTGCTGCGCACCCAGGCGCAGGCCGAGTATGCGGCCGACAACTACGGCCACTTCGGCCTCAACCTCGACCGCTATGCCCACTTCACGTCGCCGATTCGGCGCTATGCCGACCTCATCGTGCACCGGGCGCTGATTGCCGCCCTCGGACTCGGCGAGGATGGGCTGACCGAGGGCGAGATCGCACGCCTGCAGGGCATCGCTCAGCACATCTCGTCGACCGAGCGGCGTGCCATGCTGGCCGAACGCGAGACGGTCGACCGGCTGCTCGCGCACTTTCTCGCCGAACGCCTCGGCAGTCGCTTCGAGGGTCGCATCTCGGGCGTCACCAAGTCAGGCCTGTTCGTCCGCCTGCTCGACACCGGAGCCGACGGCTTTGTCCCTGCCTCGACGCTGGGGATGGACTACTACCGATTCGTCGAAGAGCAGCAGGCACTGGTCGGCGACCAGTCCGGCGAGACCTTCCGCATCGGCGATCAGGTGAGCGTACGGCTGCTGGAAGTTGCCCCGATGGCTGGGGCCCTGCGGTTCGAACTGCTCAGCGAGGGCGGCCGCGGCGATCCGTCATCTGTCCGGGGCAGCCGCAAGTCGCCATCTAGGGGCAGATCCAAGTCGGCAGGCCATCGCAGGCATGCCGGGAGAGCGAGGTAGTGGATGTCGCTTAGCGTGGAATTCGGCAGGCCCCGCCGTGCTCTGGGACGCTCCATCGGCAATGGCATCAAGTGCCGCTGCCCCAGTTGCGGAACCGGCAAGCTCTATCGCGGCTACCTCAAGGTCACCGACACGTGCGATGTGTGCGGCGAGGAACTGAGTCACGCCCGGGCGGACGACTTCCCGCCCTACATCGCCATCTTCATCGTCGGCCACGTCCTCGTCGGCTGGATGCTGCACGCCGAGATGAGCGGTCCCGTCGACCCGATGTTCTACGTCTGGACGATGATTCCCATGGCAGTCCTGCTGCCGTTGGCACTGCTGCCCTCGATCAAGGGCGCCGTCGTGGGGCTGCAGTGGGCGAACTACATGCACGGGTTCGACCCGACCCATCCTGACCCGGCGGCGCCGGATATCGTCTAGCCGTCAATCGCCTTGACATCCGGTCGCAAATCCGTAGTTTGCGGCGAAATTTGAGCGGCCATCGTGCCGGGTGAATTCAATGCCGCGCGGCGATCCGCGCGCCAAGCCGTTTCAAGGAACGTGAACCATGGCCAAAGCCGTATCTCTCAAGATCAAGCTCGTGTCGACCGCCGATACCGGCTACTACTATGTCACCAAGAAGAACTCCCGGACGCAGACCGAGAAGCTCAGCTTCAAGAAGTACGATCCGGTCGCGAAGAAGCACGTCGAGTTCAAGGAATCGAAGATCAAGTAGTCTGGCCGAAGAGCCCGATCCAGTTCAGCCCCGTGCCCCGGCGCGGGGTTTTTGTTTGGCTGGAAGCTGTCCGTGCAAAGCAGCGGCGCCCGCCCCTCGTGCGAGGAGCGGGCGCCTGGAATATTGGCTGGCCCGAAGCGGCATGTCGAAGAGGCCACTCTTGTCCACTGCGGACCAGCCGCCCTACGGACCCAGGAGTTGCGGCGGACCTGAGGAGAACCGTAGGGAGTCTGTTGAGGCACGCCGACTGCGCGGCGCGGTCTCGATGAGTGAACCTACACAATTGCCGCTGCGGCTTGAAGCATTAGCCAACAACGTAACTAATCATTAACCTTAATCAACCGGGAGATGCTTGCCCGACCGGACTCAGGCAGCGTCGAAGACAACGCGATTTCGCCCTTCCCGCTTTGCGCGGTAAAGTGCGACGTCTGCGCGCTTGAGCATGATCTCCGGCGTATCGGTGTCCTGCTCGTTGAGCGCCACACCGACGGATACCGTCACGCTCAGCAGCCGTCCGTTTCCCGGATCGAAGCCTCTTTCGGCGACTGCCGCCCGCACGCGCTCGGCGACATTTTGCGCCTGCTGGAAGTCGGTGTCCGGCATCAGGACCACGAACTCCTCGCCGCCAAACCGGCAGGCCAGGTCGACGCCCCGGATATTGCGCCGCAGCCGATTGGCGAATTCCCGCAGTACGGAGTCGCCCGTGTCGTGCCCGTGGGTGTCGTTGACGGCCTTGAAGAAGTCCATGTCGATCAGCATCACCGCCATGTCCCGATCCTGCTGCTGCGCCTTTTCCAGCATCAAGGACAGATGTCGGTCGAAGTATCGGCGGTTGTAGAGGCCGGTCAGTTCATCAGTCACCGCGAGGGCGAGGGTATTGGTGACGCTCCGGCGCAACTCGACGGCATAGCGCTGACGACGAATCTGGGTGCGCACCCGGGCCAGCAACTCATTGCGCTCGACCGGCCGCATGATGAAGTCGTTGACCCCCAGATCGAGTCCGCGCACGACACGCGGGCGATCGTCGTCCTCGGCCACGAGGATGATCGGGAGCGTGCGCGTCATCTCGGCAGTGCGCATCTGCGAGCAGACGCGCAACGGATCGAAATCGCCTAGCGACATCGAGACGAGCGCCAGTTCGTAGTCGCCGCCGCTGACCGCCAGTGCGGCATCGGACGGACCGGTCAGCACGTCGACTCGATTGGTCGGCGCCAGGAAGGCCCGCAGACGCTCGGCATGCCGGGCATCGGTATCGATGATCAGGATGCGACCGTCCTCCGAGTCGATCGACGCCATGGCGCGCATGGCGTCCTCGACGGCAATTTCCTGGCCGGTGAGGGCGCGGGCCCGCAGCTCGTCGGTCAGGGCCTTGAGTCGCACCAGGCTCTTGACCCGGGCCATCAGTTGCACGTCATCGACCGGCTTGGTCAGGAAGTCGTCGGCGCCGACTTCCAGGCCGCGCACCCGGTCCGACGGCTGGTCGAGTGCGGTCACCATCAGTACCGGAATGTGGCTGGTATGGCTGTCGGATTTCAGCCTGCGGCAGACTTCGAACCCGTCCATGCCCGGCATCATCACATCGAGCAGGATGATGTCGACATCTTCGCCGGCGCAGACGCGCAGGGCCTCTTGCCCCGAGGACGCCGTGAGAACGTCAAAGTACTCGGCCGAGAGCCGCGCCTCCAGCAGACGCACATTCGTCGGAATATCGTCGACGATCAGCACGCGCGCCGTCAAGGAACCACGACCCCCACGATTTCGGGAAAAACGCCCGTTGGCCAGCTAGTTGGCCGGCCCAATGTAGCGGGCAATCGTTTCCAAAAAGTGAGGCACGGAGATCGGTTTGGAGATGTAGCCCTCACACCCCCCCTGCAGGATGCGCTCCTCATCGCCCTTCATGGCAAAGGCGGTCACCGCAATCACCGGAATCGACTGCAACTCGTCGTCTTCCTTGAGCCACTTGGTCACCACCAGCCCGGACACTTCCGGCAGCTGGATGTCCATGAGGATCAGGTCAGGGTGATGCGCTCGGGCCAGGTCGAGCGCCTCCATGCCGTTGCGCGTCTGGATGATGGCATAGCCGCGCGATTCCAGCAGATCGTTGAAGAGCTTCATGTTGAGCTCGTTGTCTTCGACGATCATCACGGTCTTGGGCATGGGGACTCGCTTCTGCCCTCGGGAGGGATGCAGGCAGGCACTCGTTTTCTGCCCGAAGTTCAGAGTAACATCAATGCCGTTACGAAAGCGCCAACGCGCCGTCCGAGGCCTCCGCTTGATCAAGTCCCCGCACCTTACGGCCCGGCAGCTCGGCGATCTCTGTCTGCATTATCTGGCCGAGAACCCCTCGCAGCTGGCCGAGTTCATGACCCTGACCGGGTATTCCCCGGACGGGCTGCGCCAGGCCGCCGGAAAACCAGCCCTCGACCGCGGGTTGATCGACTATTTCGCCACCTCGGAGTCCCTGCTTCTCGCACTGTGCGCCAACAACGGTTTCCGTCCCGACGATTTCATGCGGGTCTGGGCTCGCCTCAATCCTGCGGGATGAATGATGGCCGGTCTCTGCCGCGATTGCCTGCAGACGGTCGACGGCGCGGGGCGGCCGGATCGCTGCCCGTCATGCGGCTCGCCCCGGATGGTCGCGCACGACGAACTGGACACCCTGTCCATCGCTCATGTCGACTGCGATGCGTTCTATGCGTCGGTGGAGAAGCGCGACAATCCCGGGCTGCGCGAAAGGCCCCTCATCATCGGTGGCGGCGTCCGCGGCGTCGTATCGACGTGCTGCTACATTGCCCGCCAGTTCGGCGTCCGCTCTGCCATGCCGATGTTCAAGGCAAGGGAGCTTTGTCCCGATGCGGTGGTGATCCCGCCGAACATGGCGAAGTACGTCGCGGTGAGCCGGACCATCCGCGCGATGATGGACCAACTCACCCCCCTCGTCGAACCGCTCTCGATCGACGAAGCCTTCCTTGATCTTTCCGGGACCGAGGCCGTGCATCGGGCAACACCCGCGGTATCCCTGGCCCGGTTCGCAGGTCGCGTCGAAGCCGAAGTGGGGGTAACGGTCTCGGTCGGGCTCAGCCACAACAAGTTCCTCGCCAAGATCGCTTCCGAACTCGACAAGCCGCGCGGCTTCGCCGTGATCGGGCGCGCCGAGACCGTGGCGTTCCTGGCCAGCCGGCCGGTCGGCCTGATCTTCGGCGTCGGCAAGGTGTTTTCGGAGACGCTGCGCCGGGACGGCTACGAGACCATCGGGCAATTGCAGCAGGCGCGGCCCGAGGCGCTGATCCGTCGCTACGGTGAGGCCGGGGCGCGGCTGGCGCGGCTGGCCCGCGGCGAGGACGACAGGCAGGTTTCGCTCGATTCCGGATCGAAGACCGTTTCGACCGAGACCACGTTCGCCGCAGACCTGGCGGACTACGATTCGCTGTCCACCGAGCTTCTGGCTCTCAGCGAACGACTTTCGGAGCGCCTGAAGAGCAAGGGACTGACCGGCGACACGGTGACGCTCAAGCTCAAGTCGGCGGGATTCCGCTTGCGCACCCGTGCGCGGCACTTGATGATTCCAACGCAACTTGCGAACGTGATTTACAGATCCGGCCTGCAGCTCTTGCTGCGCGAGATCGATGGAACGGCTTTTCGGCTCATCGGTATCGGGATCTCCGGAATTTCCACAGCCGACGGCTCCGGATCCGGTGGATCTCGTTGAGCCGGGGGTGGCCCGTCGGGCCGCGGCAGAGCGTGCCATCGATCAGGTGCGCGAGCGCTTTGGCCGGGATGCGGTGATCCGCGGCAAGCTGTATGATCGGACCAAGGCCCGGACCGCCCGAGAGCAGATGAAACAAGACCGAGAGAAACCAGAATGACCAATCCCGTCGACAAGCTCCGCGAGTATGGCTACGAACTACCCAAGCCCAAGGCTCCCGTCGCGACGTATATCCCCGTTACCCGGACCGGCAACATCGTGTATGTCTCGGGCCAGATCTCGTCGAGCGAGCAGGGCGTCGTCTCGGGCAAGCTGGGCGACACGATGAATGTCGTCCAGGGTGGCAACGCCGCCGAACTGGCGGCCGTCAACTTCCTGAGCCAGATCGCCTACAGCGCCGGCGTCGACCTCGCCAAGGTCAGGCGCGTGCTCAAGCTCACGGTCTTCGTCAACTCCACCCCGGACTTCTCCGAACACCATCTCGTCGCGAACGGTGCGTCCAACCTCATCGTTGGGGTGCTCGGCGACAAAGGCAAGCATGCCCGCTCCGCCATCGGGATGGCCGCCCTGCCCCTCGGCGCCGCGGTCGAGGTCGAGGGCATTGTCGAGGTCGAAGACTGACGCACTGCTGTCATCGGGGGCTGCTAGCGCCGCCGCGACCGCAACTCCCATGTGACGGCTGACATCCATGTGTGCCAAACCCATCTTCGATCGCCCGATTGCTCACCGCGGACTGCACGACCGCAGCCGCGGCGTGATCGAAAACTCCAGCAGTGCGTTCGCTGCGGCGATCGAGCACGGCTACGCCATCGAGTGCGACGTACAGCTAAGTCGCGACGGCATCCCGGTCATCTTCCATGACGACGACCTTGATCGGCTGACCGGGGTGGCGGGACCGGTCGGCGCTCGGACCGCGTCGGAGCTCTCGACCTTCAGGCTGCTCGGCAGCGCAGCGGGCGATGCCCCACCCCGTTTCTCCGACTTCCTGACCCAGGTGAGCGGTCGCGTGATGCTGCAAGTCGAACTCAAGCAACAGCCCGATGCAGCCGCCACCGAGGTTCTGGCACAGACCGTGATGGATGGCCTCAGGGGCTATCGGGGTCCGGTCACGCTCGAGTCCTTTGATCCGAACCTGCTCGTCGCGGTCAGGAAGCGTGGTGCCCAGATGCCGCTCGGTATCGTCACTTATGGCTATGACGAGCCGGAGTGGGATCAACAGCTCACCAACGGACAGCGCTTCATGCTGCGGCACCTGCTGCACTGGCCGCTGACTCGCTTCGACTTCATCTCGTGCCGGGATCGGTCGCTGGACCTGCCGGCGGTACGCTTCTTCCGCTCGCTCGGCGTGCCGGTTACCGCCTGGACCATAAAGAGTCCGGCGGCGGCGATGGCCGTCATGGGCAAGGCCGACCAGATCGTCTTCGAGGGGTTCGCCCCCCCAAGTGCCTGACGCACCGCTCAGCGTTGGTGTCGTCAACTCGGTCGACGAGGTTCCGGCCGAGGTCTGGAACCGGTTGGTGCCGGGCCATGGCGGTCGGCCGGACAATCCGTTCCTCGATCATGCCTTCCTTTCCGCCCTTGAGCAGTCCGGGTCGGCCTCGCGCCGTACGGGCTGGCTGCCGCACCACCTCGTCCTCTCCGATGCGGCCGGCCAGACGGTAGCGGCCATGCCGCTCTATCTCAAGTCGCACTCGCAGGGCGAGTATGTCTTTGACCATGGCTGGGCAGAGGCCTATCAGCGCGCCGGAGGTGCCTACTACCCGAAGCTGCAAAGTTCGGTTCCGTTCACGCCTGTGGCCGGCCCGCGCCTGCTGGCCGCGGACGATGTGCGGCGTGCGGCGCTGCTTCGCGCCGCAGAGGAACTGGCCGCGGGAAACGCGATCTCTTCCATCCACGCCACCTTCGTTGCGGCGGATGAGGCCGAGATGGCCCGACAGTCTGGCTGGCTGGTAAGGCACGACACGCAGTACCATTGGCAGAACGCCGGCTTTGCCTCGTTCGAGGAGTTCCTGGGCACCCTGTCGTCACGCCACCGCAAGGCGATGCGACGCGAGCGGCGGGATGCCCTTGGTGCCGAAGGCCTCGCCGTGCGCTGGCTCACCGGCGCGGACCTCACCGAGGCCGCCTGGGATCACTTCTTCGCGTTCTACCAGGATACCGGCAACCGAAAGTGGGGTCGGCCGTACCTCAACCGCGCGTTCTTCTCGCTCCTGTCGGAGGCAATGGCCGATCGCGTGCTGCTGATGTTCGCCTATGATGGCGATACGCCGGTCGCCGGCACCCTGAGTCTCGTCGGCAGGGATCGTCTCTACGGCCGCTACTGGGGAGCGACCCGGGAGGTGCCGTTCCTCCACTTTGAACTGTGCTACTATCAAGCCATCGACTTCGCGATCGCCCACCGGCTGTCGGTCGTCGAGGCCGGTGCGCAGGGCGAACACAAGCTGGCACGCGGCTACGCCCCGACCACCACACGGTCGGTCCACTGGATTGGCCATCCTGGCCTCAGGGACGCCGTCTCGCGGTTCCTTGCCGAAGAGCGCCGATCTGTGGAGCACGAGCAGCAGGCGCTCGCGCGCTACACGCCATTCCGGCACGGGGAGCCACCAACGTGACCCATTGCATGCCGGGCGGCGCTGTGGTTCGAAGGGCGCCGCTGGACGCGTCGGAAGCTGGAGCGGTACACTCTGCCGCAAGGTGGCCATACTCTGATCGGATGGGACTGCGGCACTAGGTCGGAGGCAATGGAGACGGCATGGGCAAGCGCATCGCGATAGCGGCGATCGGCACGATGGGCGACGTTCAGCCTTTCGTCGCGCTGTCGCTTGCCCTTAAGCGGCGCGGCCATTCGGTGGTGCTGGCCGCGACATCCGATTTCGAAGGCTTCGTGACTGGGCAAGGCGTTGAGTTCCAGACGCTGGGCGGCGACATCCAGGCTTTCATGCGCCAGTCTCAGTTCGACAATGTCATGTCGAAGAACTCCCTCCTCTATGCGCCCAAGCTGCTTCGGGATGGGCAGCGCATCATGAAGGAGGCCTGCCTGCATCTGTGGGGTGCCGTGCAGGATGCCGATTGCATCGTCTTCCACCAAACGACGAACTTCGCGGTGGATATTGCCGAGGCGCTAGATATTCCGGCGATCATGACTGCCTTCCAGCCGATCAATCCGACTGGGGAGTTCCCGTATTTCGGATACGAGGGGGCGCCGCCGGAGCCGCTGTTCAACCGCATCAGCCTCGACCCGCTGTTCAACCGCCTGAGCTATGTGGTGCAGGCGGCGCACCAGAGCTACTACGATTTCCCGCGCGACCGGATGCGCGCCAAGCTCCTCGGCCTGCGCAGCCGCAAGCGCAGCGGTTTTTCAAAGAACGCGCGGGGCAAGCCGATCACGGCGTTGCACGCTTACTCGCCCACGATCTCCCCACGTCCCGGCGACTGGCCGGAGACCACCGTCGTCACGGGGTTCTGGCGTCTTGAGGAGACCAGCGGCTGGAAGCCGGACGCCGCCTTCCGCAGGTTCCTCGACGCCGGCGAGGCGCCGATCTACCTTGGCTTCGGCTCCATGCCCTGGGGTGCCCAACGCAATACCGAGATCGTCACCAGGGCCCTGCGGGCCTGGGGCGGCCGGGCCGTGGTCGGCAAGGGCTGGGGCGGCATCCGCGCCGAGGACCTTCCCGATACCGTCTACTCCATCGACAAGGCGCCTCATACCGAGCTGTTTCCGCTGATGAAGGCTCTGGTGCACCACGGCGGCGCCGGTACCACCCATACGGGCCTGTATGCAGGCAAGCCGACATTCGTGGTCCCCCACTTCTTCGATCAGCCTTACTGGGGGCGGCGCGTCTATGAACTCGGCTGCGGGCCGGCACCGGTTCGACTGCGCAAGCTGACGCCCAGCATCCTTGCCGCAGCGCTGGATGAACTCTCAAGCGATGCCTCCTACCAGCTTGCAGCGACCGAACTGAAGGAGCGTCTGCTGCTCGAGGATGGCACCGGGCTTGCCGCCGACATCGTCGAGGAGACGATAGAGAGCTATCCCGGCAATCACTACGCCCAGAACGACTTGATCGGAGAAGCCTCGTGACCGCCTACGACCCCGGCAACATCTTCGGCAAGATCATCCGCGGCGAGATTCCGGCCCACAAGGTGTTCGAGGACGCCGACGTTCTGGTCATGATGGACATCTTTCCGCAGTCGAAGGGCCACGTCCTCGTCATCCCCAAGGCGGCTTCGCGCAACCTGCTCGACGCCGATCCCGCCGCCCTGTCGAGGGCGATCGTCCAGGTGCAGCGCGTCGCACAGGCGGTGCGGAAGTCGCTGTCGCCCGACGGCATCCGCGTGGTCCAGTACAACGAAGCACCGGCCGGCCAGTCGGTCTTCCACCTGCACTTCCACGTCATTCCGGTCTATGACAGCATGGAACTTGGCCGCCACGGCCAGGGCAAGGCGGACGATGCGGAACTGATCGCCCAGGCCAAGGCCATCGCCGCGGCGCTATAGAACCTGCGAGACGCCCTCGTGGCTTGGCGCGCCCTCGTGCTTCGACCGGCTAAGCGCGAGGGCTGCTCCGGCCTGTCCGAGAACCTCATCCTGAGCCTGTCGAAGGACGATCGGGCATCCACGCCCAAACGAAAAGGCCGGGATCCCTCCCGGCCTTTCTCATTCCCGATTGCCGATCGTTCAGCTGTTTTCTTCCGCCGGCTTGTCGGCCTTGGGCTTCTTTGCAGCTGCCTTGGGTCCCGGGATTGCCTTGGGTCGTGCCGGGCGAGGTGGAACTGCAATCAGCTCCAGCTTCGCATCGGGGCCTATGCCGACGACGGCCACGGTCACCGACCCGCCGTTGACGAGTTCTCCGAACAGCACCTGGTCCGCCAGCGGCTTCTTGACATGCTCCTGGATGACGCGGCCAAGCGGCCGTGCACCCATCCGCTCGTCGTAGCCGCGCACCGCCAGCCACTCGGCGGCCTCCGGCGTGAGCTCGATGGTCACGCCGCGTTCGGCCAGCTGACCCTCGAGCTGCAGCACGAACTTCTCCACCACGCGGCGCACCACGGCGGGCGGCAGCGGGCCGAAGGAGATGATGGCGTCGAGCCGGTTGCGAAATTCCGGCGTGAACATCCGGTTGATGGCTTCCTCGTCGTCACCGGCCTCGCGCTTCCGTCCGAAGCCGATCGGCGACTTCTGCAGCTCCATGGCGCCGACATTGGAGGTCATGATCAGGATGACGTTGCGGAAGTCCACCGACTTGCCGTTGTGGTCGGTGAGCTTGCCGTGGTCCATCACCTGCAACAGGATGTTGAACAGGTCCGGGTGGGCCTTCTCGATTTCGTCGAGCAGCACGACGCAATGCGGATGCTGGTCGACACCATCGGTCAACAGCCCGCCCTGGTCGAACCCGACATAGCCCGGAGGGGCGCCGATCAGGCGACTGACCGTGTGCCGCTCCATGTACTCCGACATGTCGAAGCGCAGCAGCTCTACCCCCAGCGTATCCGCAAGCTGCTTGGCCACCTCGGTCTTGCCGACGCCGGTCGGGCCGGTGAACAGGTATGAGCCGATCGGCTTTTCCGGTTCCCTGAGCCCGGCCCGCGCCAGCTTGATCGCCGAGGCGAGCGCGGTGATCGCCATGTCCTGGCCGAACACCACCGTCTTGAGGTTGTTCTCGAGATTGGCGAGCAGCTCCGAGTCCGATTTCGACACCGACTTCGGCGGAATGCGCGCCATCGTCGCGATGGTCTGCTCGATATCCTCGACTTCGATCACCGTCTTGCGGTTCTCGGGCGTCAGCAGCATCTGGCTGGCCCCCGTTTCGTCGATCACGTCGATCGCCTTGTCGGGCAGCTTCCGGTCGTTGATGTAGCGCGCACTCAGTTCCACCGCGGCCTTCAGCGCCTCATCGGTGTACTTCAGCTTGTGATAGTCCTCGAAGTACGGACGCAGTCCCTTCACGATCTCGATCGCGTCGGGAATGGTCGGCTCGTTCACGTCGATCTTCTGGAAGCGCCGCACCAGGGCGCGGTCCTTCTCGAAGAACTGGCGGTACTCCTTGTAGGTGGTCGAGCCGATGCAGCGGATGTTGCCCGACGCCAGCGCGGGCTTCAGCAGGTTCGAGGCATCGAGCGCGCCACCGGAGGTCGCACCTGCGCCGATCACGGTGTGGATCTCGTCGATGAACAGGATCGCGTCGGGGTGCTTCTCGAGCTCCTTCATGACCGCCTTGAGGCGCTCCTCGAAGTCGCCGCGATAGCGCGTGCCGGCGAGCAGCGAGCCCATGTCGAGCGCGTAGATCACCGCGTCGAGCAGCACCTCGGGAACTTCGCCCTCGATGATCTTGCGCGCGAGCCCCTCGGCAATGGCGGTCTTGCCCACGCCCGGATCGCCCACATAGAGCGGGTTGTTCTTCGAGCGCCGGCACAGCACCTGGATTGTCCGACGCAACTCGGGGTCCCGTCCGATCAGCGGGTCGATCTTGCCGGCGCGGGCCTTGTCGTTGAGGTTCACGCAGAAGTCGGCGAGGGCCGAACTCTGCCCGTTACCCCCGGCGCGCTCGCCCTCCTCGCCCTGCCCGGTCCCTGACGGACTTTCGGCTCCGCGCACCCGGCGCTCCTCGCTGGCGCCGGACTTGGTAATGCCGTGCGAGATGAAATTGACGGCATCGAGCCGCGTCATGTCCTGCTGTTCGAGGAAATAGGCAGCGTGGCTCTCGCGCTCGGCAAAGATCGCGACCAGCACATTGGCGCCGGTCACCTCTTCCTTGCCCGACGATTGCACATGGATCACGGCGCGCTGGATCACCCGCTGGAACGCCGCGGTCGGCCGCGCGTCCTGCCCATTCGGCACGACCAGACTGTCGAGTTCCTCGTTGATGAAATCCTCGAGGTCGCTCTTGAGCGCCTCGATGTCGACGTCGCAGCCGTTCAGCACCGAGATCGTGTCGCGATCGTCGGTCAGGGCCAGCAGCAGGTGCTCGAGCGTGGCGAATTCGTGCGCCCGCTCGCGGGCGAGGTTCATTGCCTGATGGAGGGCCTTCTCAAGTCCGCGGGAGAATGAGGGCATGTCTCGGTTCCTATTGCTTTTCCATCACGCATTGCAGCGGGTGCTGATTCTTGCGCGCGGCATCCATCACGCGGGTGACCTTGGTCTCGGCGACTTCGTATGGGAACACGCCGCATTCCCCGACGCCATGATTGTGAACATGCAGCATGACCCGCATGGCGTCTTCGCGGGTCTTGTTGAACACGTCCTGCAGCACGAGAACCACGAACTCCATCGGTGTGTAGTCGTCGTTCAGCAGCAGCACCCGGTAGAGATTGGGGCGTTTGCCCTTCGACTTCGGCTTGGTGATTGTAGCGGTATCGGACCGCCCGCCTTCCCGCCGAGGCTCCTTCGACTTGTCGTCCCCGCGCCGCGGCGGCTCGTCGGCAGGACCGGCGGCCACAGCCTCCGAAAGGTGACTGGCACGAAGGACGCCAGTCTCGAGTAGGTCGTTTCGATGCAGCATGGTGGCGCCATTATGTAGGCAAAACCAAGCCGGTGTTAAGTGGCCGCGCACCTAAACTTTGGAGCAGGTCGGTGTCTCGCCCGGGCTCCGCAATTCATCGCATTTTACGGAATGGTAAGACGCCCCGGCTAGTCTGTTGGACGAGTTCGGATGCGGCAGGCCTCATTTGGGGAGGGCACCTAGGCCGCCAATCCTGACCTTGCGTACGGGCACCATGTTTCGCCCGATTGTGTTGGAGTACCGGGTGCTTTCCCACTACCGATCCCTCTCGACGGCGGCGCCGATCACGCGTTTCCTGCTCGCCCTGATCCTGGCCATCCTGGTGTTGCTGCCTGCCGCACTGCCTGCCAACGCGGCAGCGGTGCCCCGCAAGTTCGCCGGCATCGTCGTCGACGCCAAGTCGGGCAAGGTGCTGTACGAGAGTTCGGCGGACGCCGCCCGCTACCCGGCCTCGGTCACCAAGGTCATGACGCTGTACGTGCTGTTCCAGGAACTGGCCGCAGGCAACGTGGCCATGAACACCAAGTTCAAGGTGTCCAAGTTCGCTGCCGCTGCGGTGCCGACCAAGCTCGGCGTGAAGGCCGGCTCGACCATTACCGTCGAGAACGCGATCAAGGCCCTTGTGACCATCTCGGCAAACGATATCGCCCGCGTGATCGCAGAGAACATCTCCGGCTCGGAGAGTGCCTTTGCCAAGCGCATGACCGCAACCGCCAAGGCGCTGGGCATGACGCACACCACCTACCGCAACGCCTCGGGCCTGCCCGACAAGGGGCAGGTGACAACCGTGCGCGACCAGGCCCTGCTGGGAGTTGCCGTCTATCAGCATTTCCCGAAATACTACGAGTACTTTCAGACTCGCAGTTTTTCATATGGCAAGCGTACCTACGGCAATCACAACCGGTTGCTCGGTGCGAACGGCGTTGACGGCATCAAGACCGGCTATACCAACGCCTCCGGTTTCAACCTGCTGACCGCGGCGCGCACGGACGGGCGCCACATCGTGGTGGCAGGTTTCGGCTTCGATTCGAGCGGCGCCCGCGACGCCAAGGTGCGCGAACTGGTCAAGACCTACCTGCCCAAGGGCCGCAGCGGCGGTTACCTGGCGGCAGCCCTGGTCCCGGAGCCGGGCCGGAAGGGATCGACCGTGATGGTTGCTTCTGCCGATCCGCAGCCCGTCGTCCCCATGCCCTATCCGGCCTTCCGCCTCGGCGGCGGCACGATGGTGGCCGCCAAGCCGATGCCGCTGGAAGCGAGCCAGCTGCCGGACGAGATCGTCGTCGCCTCGATCGACAATGCACCGATGCCCGCCACGCGATCCGGCGAGGCCGCTTTCGATGCGGCCAACGAGGTGGCGGTGCGCGTCGGCTCGGTCAGGCCCCGCGAAAGGGCCTTCGACGTCATCGGCGCCTGGCTGAGTGACACCTTCTCGCTCGGCGGCGCCCCTGCCCCGCTGGGCGAGACCGTGCCGTCGGCCCCTCTGCTGCCGCCGGTCGGCATCGGCGACAGGGGAGAGCCTGTCGACCTCATGACCTCGGGCGGCATCGGCGATGTTGCGCCCGAGATCCTGGTCGGTCAGCCGGAACCCGCACCGATCGCCATCGCCGCGGTGGTCGAGCAGCCGGTTTCCGGCGGCTGGGTGGTCCAGATCGGCGCTGCTCCGACAGAACGCGGTGCACAGCAACTGCTGCGGGACGCCACGGCGCGAATCGATCGTCTCGACGGTTTCCGCTCCTATGTCGAACGCTTCGAGAAGAACGGGCAGGTCTTCTTCCGCGCCCGTTTCGGAGGCTTCGACGGTCGGGAGACCGCGACGGGCATCTGTAGTGAACTGAAGAAAGTCAAAATGAGCTGCCTCGCGATGCAGTCCTAGCATCGACGAGCGGCCGTCCCGGGGAAGCGAATTGTGGCCTGTGTTTGGAGTAGCCCCAATGAGCGAAACGTCTAGTCTGAGCGAACTCGCCCGCTTCGTCGGCCAGTCGGCCCTGGTCGAGGAAGACGCCGTCGCACGGCGACAGGCGGTCAACGCAATGATGTCCAGAACCCTGCCTGGCTACCAGCGCCGTGGCGTGGGGGAGCTGCTGGCGGCAGTCATGGCATTGTCAGCCCGTACCCGCAGGATGCTGCTCCCACCCGCCGATGTCGACATCGACGTCTTCTCCCCCGGTGGAGCGCGGGCCGTCCGCATCACCCTGCCGCGGCACCAGGGCTGACCTACTCGGCACCCTGCGCCATGTGTTCGAACGCCGCCGGTTCTGCGGCTGATCGGGCAAGTGCCCGGCTTGCTTCCATGCGCGCCCGCGCCCGTTCGCTGACCGGCAGGCGCAGCGCTTCCACCAGCGAGCGGTATTCCTGTCGCGCGCTGAGGTGCGACATCGAGGGCAGCCCGCCCAGCATCTCCTCGCTGAGCGGATCGAAGACGGTCATCCCGGTGGGGAACAACGATCGGAAGATCACCCTCTCGGCAATACCGTCCGCTACCCGACATCCGAGGCGAACCGCGATCTTCTCGATCGCCGACTGTACCAGGCGCGTCGAGCGCGATGGCAGCATCGAGATGCGGTTTCGCACAATCACCCAGTCGATGGTTCGGCCATCGATCGAGAGTCGCTCGGTACGTGCCCGCTGCACCAGGCGGGCGTAGTGGCTCATCTCCCGCGGATCGCCTGTCACCGGGTCGACGTGAGCCATAACGTCGAGGTCGATGATCGAGTCGTTCAGCGGCGTCACCAGCGTGTCAGCCAGGGAATGGGCCAGCCGGGTCAGATGCGTGTCGAACCCAGGTGTATCGACAATGAGGAAGTCGGCATCCCCCTCGACCTCGATGACGGCCTGCCGGAACAGATCGAACTCCAGCCGCTGGTTCTCGCGGATCGAGTCCGACTTCGAGAGCGGCAAGTGGAAATGCGTCGCGTGGGGAAGCTTGAGGTCGTGCGCCTTCGCCCAGTTGCGACGATTGCGGACGTATTGCGTAAGTGTCTGCTGGCGGCTGTCCACATCGATCGAGGCGACGCGAAATCCCTGGTACATCAGGTAGACGGCAAGATGGAACGCGGTGGTCGACTTGCCCGAGCCGCCCTTTTCATTGCCTACGACAATGACATGCGTCCCTGTCCTGCCCATCACACTCCCCTGCCGCCAAAGGCAATCCGTCAGCGACGCAACCCACGGGATTCGGCGAATTCTCCAGCGATAGAATTAATGCGGGGATCGCCTCGATCCTTCAAGGGCTGATTCACCATGCGTCGGTGACACCTTCACGACCGCAGCCGGGTTCCCTAGATCAACCCGAGCCGCGCCAGTTCTTCTGCCAGTTCGAGCGAGCCACCCTGCTCGGCGAAGTCAGCTTGCCCGAAATCGGGGGGTGCGTCCCTCGGATCAAGATAGCGCCACCCCTGGAACGGCGACTTGGGGCGCGGTACGGTGCGCACCATGTCGGGTGCCATGATGATGTCGCAGCACTTCAGCCCTTGCTCATCCACCGCCTCGGCGAGACGCAGGATCGGCTGGCGGCAGCGGATCACGCCCGAGATGACCCAGTAGATCGACCCCTGCCCCTCGATGTCGTTGCGGCGTTTCGGCATCGTCCTGGTGCGGTGGACATGCACGTCTTCACCGTAGTCGGCGCCCCACCAGTGCGCACGCTCGCTGCGATAGCCCTCAAGTTCCTCCAGCGTCGCTACACCGACGCAGAGCTTTATCATGTGCATCATGCCTGGCGGGCCGCTGCCTTTCGCGCGATGAGGACGTCGATCTCGTCGTCCTCCACCACCCAGGGCTCCTTGATGGCCTCGGCCAGCCAGTCCTGGAACGCCGGCAGAGCGTAGATGGCCTCGACATACTCGGCCGCGACATCGGTAACCGGCAGACCGTAGGTACGAATGCGCGCCGCAACCGGTGCAAACATCGCGTCGGCCGCGGTGAAGCTGCCGAACAGATAGGGGCCGCCCGAGCGGGACAGCAGGTCCCCCCACAGGCGTTCGATCCGCTTGAGGTCGGCGGCCACCTCGTCGGGATCCACCTTGCCCGGGTGCGAGGCCCTCAGGTTCATCGGCGCAGCGTTGCGCAGCGCAGTGAAGCCACCATGCATCTCCGCCGCCGCGGCCCGCGCCAGGGCGCGCTCCACCCGGCTGGACGGCCAGATCCCCTTGGCTGGGTACTTGTCGTTGAGATACTCGATGATGGCGATGGTCTCGGGCACGACCACGTCGCCGTCCACCAGCACCGGCACCTTGCCGGAGGGCGACTTCCTGCGGATGGCCTCCCGCCAGCCCTCGCCGCTCAGCATCACCAGGTCCTCGTCGAACGGGATGTTGAAGTGCCGGAGCACAAGCCAGGCGCGCAGCGACCAACTCGAATAGTTGCGATTGGCGAAGATCAGCTTCATCGATCACCCTCAATGCGAAGGGCGCCGTGTGGCCCGGCGCCCTTCCGAAATTCTCTCACTTCTGTCGGACCCGCAAGGTCCAGTGGTGTTCCTGACTCAGGCGCCTGCAACGATCAAGAAAACCAGCGACATCGCCAACAGGCTAACCAGAGTCCAGGACACGGTGGGTAGCGTCGAACGCCACCAGTCGGTTTTGGAATGGCTGCGCATCGGTACTCCTTCATGCCGACTTCGGAACCGCCGCGCCTCCTCTGTGTCGGAATTGCGACGGTAGGGAATCGTTAACCCGGCGACCGGGCGCGGGCAAGATGCAGGAATGTCACAGTGGATTGGTCGAGATTAGAGCAGGCCGAACCATAAGCCCGCGAGGCCCAGGAACGCAAAAAACCCCACCACATCGGTGACGGTGGTGACGAAGACCGACGAGGCGATCGCGGGGTCGATCTTCATTCGGTTGAGCGTCAGCGGGATGAGGATGCCGGCCGTCCCTGCGGCGATCATATTCACGATCATGGCCATGCCGATTACCACACCCAGGCCGGGGCTCATGTAGCGGATGGCGGTAACGAGACCGATCAGCACGGCGAAGATGCAGCCGTTGACGAAGCCACCGCTTACCTCGCGCACGATCAGCCGGCGCACCCGCGCGCGATCGAGGTCGCGTGTCGCCAGCGCCCGCACGGTTACCGTCATGGTCTGCGTACCGGCATTGCCTCCCATCGAGGCGACAATGGGCATCAGCGCGGCAAGCGCCACCATCTGCTCGATCGTGGCGTCGAACAGGCTGATGACAAACGATGCGAGCATCGCCGTAAGCAGGTTGACGACCAGCCACGGGGCTCGACTGCGCACCGCCCGGAAGACGTTGTCGGACACCTCCTCGTCGCCGACGCCGCCCAGCAGCTTGATGTCCTCGGTCGCCTCCTCGTGGATGACGTCCACGATATCGTCGACGGTGAGCACGCCCACGAGCCGCTTGTTTTCGTCGACCACGCCGACTTCCACCAGGTCGTACCGCTCGAAGTCGCGCGCTGCCTCCTCCTGGTCTTCGGTGGCGTCCACCGTGAGCAGGTCGTGGTTCATCAGATCCTCGATGCGCACGGTACGTTGTGCCCTGAGGAACTTGTCGAGCGGGATGGTGCCGAGCACGCGGTACCCCGGATCGACGACGTAAAGCTGATAGAACTCGTCCGGAAGGTCCCTCTCGCCCCGCAGGTAGTCGATCGTCTGCCCAACCGTCCAGAACGGGGGAATCGCGATGAACTCCGTCTGCATCCGTCGTCCGGCAGACTCCTCGGGGAAGTCGAGGCTGCGCTTCAGGCTCAGCCGTTCGAACGCCGGCAGTTGCTCGAGGATTCGTTCGCGATCCTCTTCCTCGATATCTTCAAGGATGTAGACGGCGTCGTCATTGTCGAGCGCAGACACCCCGCGTGCGACGTCGCTGGCCGGCAGTCCCTCGATCAGATCGGAGCGAACGCCGTCGTCGACCTGGGTCAGGGCGAGATAGTCGAACCTGTCGCCGAGCATCCGCACCAGTTGCACGCGCTCGTCGGCCTCGAGCGCCTCCAGCACGTCGCCGGCGTCGGAGGCATGAAGCGGCTCCATCATCGCGGCAAGTTCGTCCTGGTCGCCCGCAACCAGATTGCGGCGCAGGCGTTCGATCCAGGCCGGATTCAGGTGATCGTCGGCACCGCGCAGAGCGCTCGGATCGAGGCGGGTCTCCCCGCTTTCCGCGAAGTTGGATTCGTTGCTCATTGGGGATCCCGCGAGACAAGGGCTTCGGGTTCCCGACCGGTGTAGCCAATCGATGTCACTTGCGCCAGACTCGGTACGCAAGAACCGACGATTGCTGAGGGAGGCCGACGGTGTCGAGCGAAGCCGAGATCGACCGGATGCTGCGGCTGTGCACGCAGCGCGGGCTGCCCGCCGTCTCGGTCGGCACGAGCCACGGGAAACCTGCCCTGAAGGTGAAGGAGAAGCGCTTCGCTTCGGTGCGGGACCGGGGCGAGATGGTCCTTCACTGCCCGCTGGAGCACAAGGAATTGCTGATGGAAATGGCGCCGCACATCTACTGGCAGACCGACCATTTCAAGGGTTGGCCCGGACTGATCGTCCGCCTCGACGCGATTTCCGACGAGGAACTGGGTTTGCGCCTGGAGGATGCATGGCGCTTCCGGGCACCCCGGCGGCTGGCCACTGCGTTCGCAGTGCGCCCTGTGTTGCCTAGGGGGTAAGGTCTCCCGGCGGTACGAGGCCGTTGATGAGGCTGGCCGTCGTGATCGTATTGGCGAGCAGGCAGACGATGGTCATCGGCCCGACGCCACCGGGCACAGGGGTGATGGCGCCAGCCACGGCCGCCGCCTCGGCAAAGTCGACGTCGCCGAGTAGCCGTGTCTTGCCCTCTCCGCGCTCCGGGGCCGGGATGCGGTTGATGCCGACGTCGATGACCGTGGCGCCCGGCTTGATCCAGTCGCCCTTGACCATCTGCGGGCGGCCCACTGCGGCGATGACGATGTCGGCCTGCCGAACGATCGCCGGCAGGTCTCGGGTGCGCGAGTGTGCCATGGTCACCGTGCAGTTTTCGCGCAGCAGCAATTGCGCCATCGGCTTGCCGACAAGGTTCGAGCGGCCGATGACCACGGCATGCAGCCCTGTCATGTCGCCCAGCGTGTCGCGCAGCAGCATCAGGCAGCCGAGCGGCGTGCAGCTTACCGGGCCTGGCAGGCCGATCTGCAGCTTGCCGACGCTGGCGGGGGTGAAGCAGTCGACGTCCTTGTCGGACGAGATAGTCGCGATGACCTTGCTGGCGTCGATCTGTCCGGGCAGCGGCAGCTGGACGAGAATTCCGTGGACGGCAGGATCGTCATTGAGTCTTTGCACCAACGCCAGCACCTCCGCTTCGGAGGTGTCCTCGGGCAACTCGTACTTTTCTGAGTGCATGCCCACCTCGACCGTCTGCCTGGCCTTCTGGTTCACATAGATCTCGCTGCCGGGATCATGTCCGACGATGACCACGGCAAGGCCTGGCGTCAGGCCATGGTCGATCTTGAGGCGCTGGACATGGCCGGCAATGCGGCCGCGCAGCCCTTCGGCAAAGGTCTTCCCGTCGATGATCCTGGCAGTCATTGGCAGCTCCGTGGCTTGAGGCAGCATATGGCGCAGCCGGAGCGGAGACGCAACCTTGGCGCGACCTCAATACGGCGCTGTGATCTCGATGCCTTCGGCCTCGAGCGCGCGACGCACTTCGCCGGCGATGGCGACGGCCTCGGCCGTATCGCCATGAATGCAGAGCGAGCGGGCCTCGGACCTGAGCACGGTACCGTCGATGGCGACCAGTTCACCGTGGGTCGCAAGGCGGATGGCGCGCTCGGCTATGGCCCCTGCGTCGTGCAGCACCGCGCCCGGCTCGCTGCGGGGCAGGAGTAGTCCGCTGGGCTGGTAGGCCCGATCGGCGTAGGCCTCGCGCACCACCCGGAAGCCCAGCGCCTCGGCAACCTCGACCTGGGCGCTCGTGTTGATGGCAAGGATCGCCAGATCCGGCACGAGGCCCGTCACGGCGGCAAAGCACAGTGCCGAGACCGACGGCTCTTCCGCCGCCATGTTGGCCAGCGCCCCGTGCAGCTTCAGATAGCGCACCGGCACACCTTCCCCATCGGCGATTTCGACTAGGCGCCGGACCTGGCCGCGTACCTGCAGGTCCAGTTCCTCGGGTGACAGCAGCAGACGCCTGCGGCCGAAGTTCGCGCGATCGGCGAAGCCGGGATGTGCCCCCACTGCAACGCCGTTAGCTTCGGCCAGCCGAAGCGCCACCCGCATCGTTTCGTCGTCCCCCGCGTGGCCGCCGCACGCGATCGAGGCCGATGAGACGATCTCCAGCAGCGCCTCGTCACCCCGGCCACCCTCGCCGAGATCGGCATTGAGATCGAACGCCGTCACGTCATCAACTCCTGGGCATGGGTGACCGTCACCGGCAGAAACCGCACCTCCGCGCCCGGACGCAGTTGGGCAAAGCGGTCGAGGTCGGCATTGATGACCGTGGCAATGCGCGGATAGCCGCCCGTCGGCTGATGATCCCGCATCAGAACAATCGGTGTACCGTCCCCCAGGATCTGGATGTCCCCCGGCACGATGGCGTCCGATACCAGCGAGAGCGCCGCAGCGTCCCGGAAGACCCCGGAGCGGTCGATCAGACGTACGCCCATGCGATCCATACGAGATCCGACGACAAACGCACTGCCAACGAACTGCTGACGGGCCTCCAGGCTGAAGCGCTCTGCGTGAAGACCCCAGATGACCCGTGTCGCCCCCTCGATCGGCGCCGTCGCTCTGGGGTGCGGCGCAGTGCGACGCGCCAGGGCGGGACCGAGGCAAAGGATATCCCCGGGGGCGAGAGCCCTGCCCCCCAGCCCCGCAACCGAGTTGGTCGCGCGGCTACCGAGCACGGCCTCGATCTCGATATCGGCGCCGAAGCGGACATAGCCGTAGTTGCCATGCGCTCCCGGGACGATCTCAACCCTGTCGCCGGCCCGCAGCAGGGCTCGCGATGGCCAGGACCGCTTCGCGCCATTGAGCGTAAGCCGATAGGCCCCTCCATCCACGGCGAACGCCAGCGGTCCATCCGCCTCGAAGGTCAACCCCTGCGTGAACTCGATGCCGGTCGGCCCGGCGCCGCCGATCCATAGTCCTGCCCGCTCGAAGGCGCCACGATCCATGGGCCCGGACGCACTGATGCCGTGGGCCAGCCAGCCCGGCCGCCCGGCATCCTGCAGCGAGGTCATTGGTCCTGCGGAGAGGATGCGCAGCTTGGTCATTCCAGGGTCTCGAAGCGCACGGTGTCGCCGGCGGCGAGTTGAGTCGGCGGCCGGGCCGACGCGTCGAAATTGCAGAACGCGGTGTGCCCGATCACGTGCCATCCGGTGGGGATCGGAGTGGAGGTGATCGCCGTCTGGCCGGCGGCAAAGAGCACCGTGCCCCCGGGTACGCGAGGACGCACGGCCGCGCGTCGCGCCACGCGCATTGGGTCGGCATGAAGGCCGCAATAGACGAAGCCCGGGGCGAAGCCCGTCGCCAGCACCCGCAGCGGGCCGGCATTGTGGGTCGCCACGAAGGTTGCCGGGTCCATGCCGAGCTGTTGCGCCACCTCATCAAGGTCGTCGCCGTCGAAGCGGACCGGGACCAGGTGGTTGGCACCGGCCGCCGCGGGCTCCGCCGGTGCCGACAGCAGCAGTCGCACTTCGCCGGCCAGGCGGTCGAATCCGACCTGCCGGGGATCATAGCGCAGCAGCACCGACACCAGGTTCGGGACGACCTCCATGACACCGGGCAGTCCGGCGGCGATGGCACGACGGCCGAAGCCGATCGCGGCCGCGTTGGCCGCGTCCGACAGGCTTTCCGCGAACCGGATCAGCAGTCCGCAATCGCCCAGCGGTACCAGCAGCGGCGGCACGGTCACATCCTCTTCCCTGTCTCGCCTCAACCTGTTTCGCGAGATTCCGGTTTCGCGAAAACCCGATCGTAGCTAGGAGAGGGCGAAAGGCCCAGCCATGTCCATCTCCGGTTCAAGCGTCCGCGTCGAAGGTCACGCCATCATCTCGAGCGACGGCATGATCGCGGCCGCCGACGGCACGATGCCCGACCAGCTCAAGGTCGACGCCGACTGGCAGTTGTTCCAGGCCGCTCTCGACCGCTCGGCGCTGGTCGTCCTGGGCCGCCTGGGCCACCTTCGCCATCCCAATCCGGGTCGCCGGCGGCTCGTTCTGACCCGCACGGTGACCGACCTCGTGGCCGACGCGGCCGATCCGCTCGCCACGCTGTGGAACCCCGGAGGCCTCGACCTTGCCGAAGTCCTGCGGCGACTCGGCATCTCCGAGGGAACGGTTGCCGTCACCGGCGGGACCGGCGTCTTCGACCTCGCCATCCCCCACTACGACAGTTTCGTGCTGTCGGAAGTCCGGGGGCTCGAGATTCCCGGCGGCATCCCGTGCTTCAGCACCGATCATCCACGCTTCGTGCTGCCGGGTGCGGGGCTCGGCCCGACCGACATGCACGCCATCGCGCCGGGCGTGGTGCAGACCAGCTGGACCCGCGACGCAAGGGTTGCTCCCGGCAGTTGCTGATTTCGGGCGACGCCTACCGGCGTGCGGGCGCGACGCGCGGATTGAACGGGGCCTCGCCGAGTTGATCGCGTGGCAGCGGCTCCGGCCGGGACCACTCGCGTCGGGCTGCTTCGTTGAGGACGAGGCCATGCCCGGGGCGATCGGGCGCGTAGGCGTGGCCGTCTCGGATCTCAACCGGTTGGTCGACCAGGTGATCGTAGTTCTGGAACGAGTACTCCAGCCACTCCACCTCGGGCAGCGCGCAGGCGACGTGGATCCCCATTTCGAGAAACGTGTTGCCCAGCGACAGCGGGATCCCCATTTCGGCAGCCAGCCAGCCGATCCGCATCACGTCGGTTACCGGGCCGTGCACATTGAGGATATCGGTGCCTTCGGCCAGCAGCAACTGCCGCTTCCCGGCGGCATCCAGATACTCACCCGAGTTGATCATGGTGAAGGGTACGGCCTCGCGCAGCATTCGCAACCCTTCGAAGTCGTTGCGCAGGATCGGGTCCTCGACCCAGAGCAGTTCGTAGCCTGCATTCCGGATGGCGATGATCTTGGCGGCAGCTTCCTTGGCGCCCCAGGCCTCATTGGCGTCGATCATGATCTTGGCGCCGGGGCGCACCGTCCCGGCCAGCAGCTTCAGCCGGTTCAGATCCCAGTCAAAATCGGGATGTCCCACCTTGATCTTGAAGGCGCGGTAGCCAATCGCATCGGCATGGGCGAAGAAACGGACAAACTCGTCGTCGCTGAGGTGGAAGTCGAGCCCGCTGGCATAGGCCCTGACCCGGTCACGCCGGCTGCCCAGATACCGGTGCAGCGGCAAGCCGACCTCCTTGGCCGCAAGATCCCAGGCCGCGACCTGCAGGGCCTCGTGAAAGGGCAGCGAGTACGGGCGCTGGTTGCCGCCGCGGGGGCGTCCGATCCGGTGCACGAGGCCGGCCGGCGGCTGGCCCTCCAGCGCCGGCCAGGCCTCGGCCCGAAACACGCGCTCGATTTCGCTCACCGCGGGCAGCGGGAAGAACAGCGTCTGGATGAACCCCAGCCCGATCTGGCCGTCTTCGGCAATCAGTTCCAGCGTCGCGACGTTCACATCGTCGATGCGGACCTGACTATCGCCGATTACGCGGTCGCGCGCGTACTGGAATCGGGTTATCCGGAAATCGGCAAGGCGCATGTCAGGCCGTCCTCTGATCGACTATGCTTGGTTTCTGATATATCATCTTTGCGCTCTAACAGACCAAGCCCGGAAGTGCCACAAGTGGCGGGGAGATGCGAGGGGGCTCCCGACATGGACGAGGGACGCGAAAAAGGGCGCCTGAGCGATATCGCCTACGCCCGTATTCTCGAGAGTCTGTTCGACAAGCGTCTGCCGGCAGGCGCCTTCGTTTCACAGAACGATCTCGTGCGCCTGCTCGGGGTTCCCGTCGCACCCATGCGCGATGCGCTCAAGGTGCTGGAGACCGAGGGCGTGGTCACCATCCATCCCCGCTCGGGCATCCAGTTCGTCAAGCCGGGCATGGAGTTGACCCGGTCGACCTACCAGTTCCGCGGCATCATCGAGCGCACCGCCGTTGCCGTCTATGCCGAAACCGGCGACGAGGCCGAAATGGCCGAACTCAGGCGGAGACACCTCGCGCTGATCGGGCTGATCGAGGCGGAAGGGCTGACGCCGAGGGCGCGCGAGGAGTACGAAGCGCTGGAAAGCGGGCTGCACAACAGCATCGTGGCCAGCCTCAACAACCCGCTGATCGAGAAGGCCTACAAGCGCATGCACAACTACGTGCGGCTGGTGCGGCTCGATCGCAAGCTGACCGGACCGATCGTCTTGCGATCATTGCGCGAGCACATGGACATCATCGACGCGTGCGAGGCCCGCGATGCGGACCGAGCGGTCGCGGCACTGCAGGCGCACTTCTCCGCAGCGCTGCAGCGGCTCCTGGGCATGTACTGAGCGCATCCGCCGGTCAGGGCGGTGGCCCCGCCGACGACCAGATGACGCTGAGCACCCGCGCCTCGCCCGAGCCGACCGAAATCAGCGCGTGCGGAATGTTGCTGTTGAAGTAGAAGCTGTCGCCGGCGCGCAGCCGGAACGTTCCGGTGTCGGAAAGGACGAGGTCGATGGCATCTTCGAGCACATAGAGAAATTCCTGTCCGGGGTGCGCCAGAAGCGGGCCGAACTGCTCCAGCGAGCGCGCCTTCACCGTGTTGATCACCGGCACCATGCGCCGCATGTTGTAGTCGGGGCACAGGTAGCTGAACGCGTAATTGTCGCTTTCGTGCCGCTGTCCCTCACCATGCCGGGTCAGCGTCCAGCTGTTGGAGTTGGCGTCGGTGAGGTCCGGGTGGAACAGGTCGGCAACGTCGATGCCGAACCCGCCGGCAAGCTTCACGAGGTTTCCAAAGGTCAGGGACAGCTGGTTGTTTTCGATGCGCGAGATCGTCGACAGCGACAGGCCGCAGCGGCGGCTCGCTTCGGCGAGCGTCCAGCTTCGGGTCTCCGCAACCGCCGGATCATGTCGCCGAGTTCGCCACGCCGGCCGTTCGGGGCTGCGTCCAGTGTGTCATCGGAAGCAGCGGGGCGAGGGGCAGAATCGGTCATGTGGCTTCCGGAAAAGCGTGTGCGGAGAAACGCTTGACTAACCGCGTGAGCGGGCGCCTCGAAGCGAAACGTACTCCGGATTGAAGCCGTCGTCGAAGGGGAAGAGCGGCCGCCCTGCCCGCGGGATGGCGATGTGCTTGAGGTCCGGCGTCGTCGGGCCGGGCGTATCGAGGATGAACGTCGCCGCCGCATCCTCGTAGACCTGCTGGTGGTTCATCGGGTTCTTGACCACGATGAACTTTCAGCTTGCGCACATCGAGGCCGAGCGCGCGGAACTGCTCATCGGCGTACTCATAGCTCGGGAAACTGGCCACCACGACCTGGGCGGCCCCGATGCTCAGCAGTGCGGAGGGCCCCATCTCGGCTTCGGTGTTGCCGTAGATTCCGCCCGAATACCGGAAGCGGCCGTCCGACACCCTTTCGACCCTGGCCGTCCGGGCCAGCGGGGCCCCATAGGAGGGATCGAGCTTGTTGCCAAGGGCAATCGCCATCTCGGCGCCGACGCCGGCCGCCACGGCTTTTGCCGCCGTCTCCGGGTCGACGATGATCGTCGCCGCCGTGGAATCCGGCGCGAGTTCCAGCAGGCGCTTCAGTGCCGCCACGCTGTCTCCCGAGGCGCCGCCGCCGACGCAGTCCGAAGCATCGACGAGGATTACCGGGCTGCCGTCGATCGCCAGTCCGCGCCGGATGGCGGTGTCGAGCGGCACGATGTCGATGTCGAAGTCATGGCGGAGTTCCCAGCCGCGATGGGCGATCGCCGTGGCGATCTCGTCGGCGAGTGCGGCGTTTCCATCGGTCACCGCCACACCGGTGAAGCCGAGCCCCGGCAGATCGAGCCAGGGCTGCGGGGCAAAATAGCTGACGGCCAGCGCCCCGCCTGCCGCTTCGTAGCTGCGTGCCAGCCGGTAGAGCTGCACCATGGGTGTCTGCCCCTTGGTGCGCTGCTTGAGGCTGGGGATGATGGCCGGAATCCGGCACATGCTGGTGACCGGCCGGATCTCGCCGTCCAGCGTACGAAGCAAGAGCCCCACGGCTCGCTGGCCGGTCTCGAACCCGTCGTCATGCGGGTAGAGCTGGTAGGCGAGTGTGATATCGGCAGCGTCGAGCATGCGCTGGGTCAGGTGGCCGTGCAGGTCGTAGCTGACTGCGATCGGCGCCGAGCCGACGATCGCTCGGACCTCGTCGAGGATCTCGCCCTCCGGGTCATCTACCCCCTCGCAGAGCATGGCGCCGTGCAGAGCAAGGTAGACTCCGTCGACGGGCATGGCATTCCGCAAGCGCACCAGCAACTCCCCCTTGAGGTCGGCCCAGCATGCGGCCGTGACCCGGCCGCCGGCGCCGCCATGAGTGGCCAGGAGCGGGACGATATCGGCGCCGCTGAGGCGAAGCACCGCGAGCGCACCTGCATGCTCCGTCGTGGTGTTCGCCAGATCAGCAGGAATGGCGTCGCCTATCTTGAGGTATTTCTGCTCGAAGGCGTCCCGTGCCGATCGCATGGGCGACAGGGAGTTGCCCTCGAAGGCGATGCCGCCGATGGCGATGCGGTAGCGGTGCTGCAACGACATGTTCCCACCCCTTGCTTCGACGCCGCTTCGGCGCCACCACTTTTCGTATACGCAAATCTTTGCCAACTCAAGGTCGATGAGCGCCGGCCCCGCCCCTGCGCGATACCGTCGATTGCGTCTCCCGTCTACACACAGTGGACTGAGCAACTGAGCCAGAGACAGAGCGTCGACGGTTCTTCGCGGTTGTGACCCGATCAGCCCGATCCTGAAGCCGCGTGTGGTGTGATTTGCGGATACGAAAAATCCTGTTGACCCCCTGATCCCCCCTCGATACCGTACCGGTCGAAGCTGAGGAGGAGCGCGCCATGCGCATCGACGACATCCGCGTGACCACCCTGGTCTTCGCCTACCCCGAGCAGGACAGGTTCCGCTACGCCGGTGGCCGCTGCACGCACCGGGTCACGTCGCTGATCGAGGTGGTCGCCGACGACGGCACGGTCGGCATCGGCTCGGCCTATTCGCACCCGCGTCTGGTCGAGATCGTCGTCGCCGACCAGTTGCTGCCGCTGTTGCGCGGCGAGGCCATCGACGATGTCAGGCGCCTGTGGCGTGCCATGTATGCCGGCACGAGGTGGTTCGGCCGCAAGGGGGCCGTGATGTCGGCCATCGGCGCGGTCGAGGTGGCCCTCTGGGATCTCCTGGGCAAGCAGCTCGGACTGCCGGTGCATCGGCTGCTCGGGGGCGACGGAGTGCGGTCGGTTCCGGCCTATGCGAGCGCCCTGCTCTGGGCCGACCATCTGCCCGACCTGACGCCGGAAGCCGAGCGGCACCGCAACAACGGCTTCCGTCGCATGAAGATGCGGCTGGGCCGCAGTTCGGACTACGATCTCGCGGCCCTCGACGCGGTGATCTCCGGGGCGGGCAGCGATGCCGAGGTGATCGTCGACGGCTCGATGCGCTACACCGTCGATCAGGCGAGGCTGCTCAGCACGGAGCTGGCGCGCCGCAAGGTGTTCTGGTTCGAGGAGCCACTGCAGCCCGAGGATATCGACGGGTTCGTCGCTTTGCGCCCGCAATCGGCGGTGCCGGTCGCGGCCGGAGAAAACGAGTTCGGCGTGCAGGGCTTCGCCGAATTGCTGCGCAGCGACGCCGTCGACATCGTGCAGCCCGACGTGTCGCGCTGCGGCGGCATCGGCGAGGCCCGTGCCGTCGCCGAACTGGCGGCACGGGCGGGCAAGCGATTCGCGCCCCATAGTTGGTCCGATGCCATCGCGGTGATGGCGAACGCCCATGTCGTCGCGAGCATGCCCAACGGCATCACCGTTGAGATCGATCAGTCGAGAAACCCCTTCGTGGACCAGTTGCTGGTCTCCCCGCTGACGGTGCGGGACGGACTGCTGAATCTTCCGGATGCCCCCGGTCTCGGCATCGAGCTCCGGCGCGAGGTCGTCGAGCGCTACCGCCTGCCCAGCGACGCTACCCCACCCGCCGGCACCTATTCGGACATGATCTTCGGCGGGGAGCGACTGCACCAGATCGCCCCCTACGGCTGAGGAACGACACAAAGTAGGATTGCCGAGGAGGTTGATCTATCATAGCCTGACGAATGATATATCACGCACGGAGGACAAGAGGGTCACCGGCTCGAACACGAACGGTTCGCAGTGACGGCGACCTTGCCGCCCAGCAATGCGGGTTCGCCGCCGGCAGCCGTCCGGCGGACCCGACCGAGGTGACCGATTTCCTGAACTTAGGTACCTGAGCAACGCGAACATTCGCACAAGGGGAGGACTATCCGATGACCATCAGATTTGACCGGCGTTCCATGCTGAAGCTGGGCGGCGGCGCACTTGCCGCCTCGGCCCTGCTGCCCAGGACCGCATTCGCGCAGTCGACATCCATCAACTACTGGCACACCTTCACCAGCCAGTCCGAGCAGGCGGGCCTCGACAGCGTCATGGCGCTCTTCAAGGCGGCGCATCCGGACATCAGCGTGACGCCGGAGAATATCCCGAACCCGGAATTCATGGCCAAGATCACCGCGGCAGTGGTGTCGGGCAGCCGTCCCAATGTGACCATGGTGTCGTCCGAGCGCTTCCGCGACCTGCTGGCCATGGGCGCACTGGTCGACATGACCGATCGCGTCGCGAGCTGGGAGCGCCGGTCGGACTTCGACAATTCCCGCTTCGACTCGATCAGCCTCGACGGCAAGGTCTACGGTGTGCCCGGCTTCGCCTTCGTGGACTGGATGTACTATCGCAAGGACTGGTTCGATGAAGCCGGCATTGCCGTGCCGACGACCTGGGCCGAACTGCGCGACGCCGCGATCAAGCGGTCCGACCCCGCCAAGGGCCGTTATGGTTTTGGCCTGCGCGGCGGCCCCGGCGGCCAGAACATCATCATCAACATGATGGAGGCCTTCGGCTCGCCGGTGCTGCATGCCGATGGCTCGATCGGCCTCGACCGCGACAAGGCGATTGCTGCCGTCGACTTCTTTGCCGGCCTCCTGGTCAAGGATGGGGCGGCGCCGCCGAGCGCGGCCAATGACGGCTTCCGCCAGATCATCGAGGGTTTCCAGACCGGTCAGACGGCGATGATCTACCACCACACCGGCTCGTATCAGGACATCGCGTCCAAGCTGAAGCCGGGCGTCGAGTTCGGCACCATGGCGATCCCGGCCGGACCGGGAGCCCGCGTGGCGCGCCTCGCCTACGCCTACAACACCATTACCAAGGAGGAAGGCGCCGACGCCGCCTGGGAATGGATCAAGTTCTGGGGCGAGCCGGACGCAGCCGTCGCCTTCCTCGAGAAGACCGGTTATTTCCCGGCCTCCACCGTCGCGGCGCAGGACCAGCGCATCATCGGCAATCCGATGTACGCGGCGGCCGCCGACACGCTCGCCTTCGGTATTCCGCAGCCGAGCTTCCCAGGCGCGGCCGGTTGGGCGGAGAGCTCCGTGCTCCCCAACTTCCAGCGCGTGCTGATCGGCGAGGCGACGGCCGAACAGGCAGTCGACGACATGATTGCCGGCCTGGCCGAGGCCATCGCCTGAGTGACGCGGGCGGCCGGGCCCTGCCCGGTCGCCCATCCTTCGACACCCATTGTGCCACCCGGGAGGCCCGATGAGCCGCGCCGCCTATCCGCCACCGCGCACGATCTGGGACGGCATCAACCCGATCCGCATGATCGGCGAACTGTCGGAGACCAGGTACTGGATGTACCTGCTGCTGTTGCCGAGCGCGATGCTGATCACGGCGGTGGTGCTCTACCCGACCGTCTACGGGATGCAGATGAGCTTCCGCGAGATGCGGCTCAATCGTCCCGACCTCGGCACCGACTGGGTGCTGTTCAAGCACTACGCGCGCATGCTGGCCGATCCGATCTTCTGGACGTCGCTGCGCAACACCGCCGTCTGGGTCACGTCCTCGATTGCACTCGAGTTCCTGATCGGCCTCATCGCGGCGCTGGCGCTGAACCGCAACCTGCCGGGCACCAAGCTCCTGGCGGTTCTGATCCTCCTGCCCTATTTCCTGCCCAACGTGGTCGCCGGCCACATGTGGGCGCTGATGCTTGACCCGCGCATGGGCGTGATCAACGACCTGCTGGTCAAGACCGGCCTGCTTGTCGGCTACAAGGCCTGGTTCGCTGATCCGGCGACGGCCATGGCGGCCGCCATCATCGTCGAGACCTGGCACAGCTTCCCGTTCTTCACGCTGCTGATCATGGCCGGCCTCAAGGGGATACCGGCCGATCTTTACAAAGCCGCCGACATCGACGGCGCCGGCGCCTTAGCACAATTGCGGCTGATCACGCTGCCGATGCTGAAGACCATCATCGCGGCGGCGGTGATCCTGCGCGTCATCGGGCTCGTCAATTCACCCGACCTGCTGCTCATCCTGACCAGCGGCGGGCCGGGACGCTCCACCCAGGTGCTGTCGCTCTATGCCTTCCAGATGGCCTACAAGGACTTCAACTTCGGCTACGCGGGCGCGCTCTCGGTGGTGATGTTCGTGCTGCTGATGCTGTTCGCCTGGGCCTATATCCGGCTCTCCAAGGTCAACCAGGACTAGCACCATGGCCCAGACCCGCTCCGGTTCGAAATTGCTGTGGGACGTCATCAGCTATGCTGTCCTGGTCCTGCTCGCCCTCGTCTGCGTGTTCCCGATCATCTGGACCTTCCTCACCTCGATCAAGGTCGAGGAGGATATCGTCACCCGCGAGATGGTCTACTTCCCGACCCGCTTCACGTTCGACTGGTACGTGCGGTTGTGGTCGCAGTCCGGCTATCCGGTGCTGGTGATGAACAGCCTGATGGTGACGAGCCTTACCGTGCTCATCTGCCTGTTGACTGGCACGATTGCCTCCTACGCGTTCTCCCGGTTCCACTTCCCCGGGCGAACCCAGTTGATGCTGGGCTACCTCGTGGTGCGCATGTTTCCGGCAGTGTTGATGATCATTCCGCTGTTCATCGTCATGCGGCAGGTGGGGTTGCTCGACAGCACGCACGGCCTTGCCATCGCCTATACGAGTTTCCTGCTGCCGCTGTTCGTGTGGATGCTCAAAGGCTTCTTCGACGCGGCACCGAAGGAACTCGAGAGCGCGGCGCGCATCGACGGCTCGACCCGGCTTGGCGCCATGTTCCGCATCGTCATCCCGATTGCCCGCAACGGGCTGGTCGCCACCTGCGTGTTCGTCGCCATCGCCGCGTGGAACGAGTACCTGTTCGCCCTGATGCTCACCACCAGTCAGGGCTCGCGCACCTGGCCGGTCGGGCTGCAGCTGATGGTCGGCGAGTTCCAGCTGCCCTGGGGCATGCTGGCAGCGGGTGGCATGATCTCGATCCTGCCGGTGATCGTGCTGTTCGCCATCGTGCAGCGCGTCATGGTTGCCGGCATCACCGCCGGCGCAGTCAAGGGTTAGCAGCCGATGGCCACACTCTCCATCAAGGGCGTCAGGAAGAGCTTCGGCTCGGTCGAGGTGCTCAAGAACATCGACATCGATCTGGAGGATGGCGGCTTCCTCGTCCTGCTCGGTCCGTCCGGTTGCGGCAAGTCCACGCTGCTGTCGATCATCGCCGGGCTCGAGAGCAGTTCAGGCGGGGACATCGTCATCGGGGAGCGCAACGTCAACGACGTGCATCCCAAGGACCGCAACATCGCCATGGTGTTCCAGTCCTACGCGCTCTACCCCACCATGTCGGTGCGCCGCAACATTGGCTTCGGCCTCGAGATGCGCAAGGTCGACCCGCAGACGCGCGAGAGCGAGGTGAACAAGGCTGCCGAGATGCTGCAGATCGAGCACCTGCTCGATCGCAAGCCCGGGCAGTTGTCGGGCGGGCAGCGCCAGCGGGTGGCCATGGGACGCGCCATCGTGCGCGATCCCGATCTCTTCCTGTTCGATGAGCCGCTCAGCAATCTCGATGCCAAGCTGCGGGTCGAGATGCGCACCGAGATCAAGCGACTGCACGACCGGCTGGGGACGACGGTGGTCTATGTCACGCACGACCAGATCGAGGCGATGACGCTGGGCACGCGGGTCGCGGTCATGAAGGGCGGCGTCATCCAGCAGCTGGCCGAACCGCAGACCATCTACGAGAAGCCGGCCAACATGTTCGTCGCCGGCTTCATCGGCTCGCCGACCATGAACTTCCTTGCTGGTCGGCTCGAGCGGGCTGACGGCGGGCTGGTCCTCAGTCATGGGGATGCGGCGCTGCCGCTCACCGAACTGACGCAGGACGCCGGCGCCTATGTCGGCAAGCAGGTCGTCGCCGGCATCCGCCCCGAAACCCTCCATCCGGGGTCGGGGGGCAGCACTCTGACCGGCACGGTCGACGTGGTCGAACCCACCGGGCCGGACACCATGGTCATCCTCAATGTCGGCGGACAGATGCTCACCGCTCGCGTCGGATCGCGCGATCGACCGAAGCTGGGCGAGGCGATGACCCTCAGCGTCGACACCGCCGCCATCAATCTGTTCGATCCCGACAGCGGCGACCGCATCTAGGCACTCCACACCCGCAAGGCAGACCGATGAAAGACCTTCGCATCAGGCGGCTCACCGTCCACGAGTACAAGTGGACACAGCGCGAGCTCGGCTTCGACTACAATGGCTTCAACCACGTCTACCTGAAGGGTGGCGCGGTGCCGCGCACCGACTACGTGTTCACCATCGAGACGGAAGCCGGCATCACCGGCGAGTATGCTGGCGGCGTCGGGGTCTCCTATGCCCAGGTGGCGATGGCGGCCCAGTACCTGATCGGCAAGAATGCGCTCGAGCGCGAGAAGATCTGGAACGACCTCAAGCGCGCCCTGCGCAAGCACGACAAGTTCGGCATGGGTCCGATCGATATGGCGCTGTGGGATATCGCCGGTAAGGTCTATGGCGTGCCGGTCTACGAGCTGCTCGGCGGCTATCGCAAGAAGCTGCCGGCCTATGCCTCCACCTATCATGGCGACGAGAACGGCGGTCTCGACAGCCCCGAGGCCTTCGGCGACTTCGCCTTGCAGTGCCGGGAGATGGGCTATCCGGCCTTCAAGATCCACGGCTGGGGGAACGGCCCGGTCGAGCGTGAGGTGGCCACGGTGCTCGCGACCCGCAGGGCGGTAGGCGCCGGGATGGACCTGATGATCGATCCGGGCTGCGAGTACCAGAACTGGAGCGATGCCCTGAAGGTCGGCAAGGCCTGCGACGAGGCCAACTACTTCTGGTACGAGGACCCGTACAAGGATGGCGGCCTGTCCGCCTACGCCCACAAGAAGCTCAAGCAGTTCATCAAGACGCCGATCCTGCTCGGCGAGCACGTGCGCGGCATTGAGCTCAGGGTCGACCAGCTCATCGCCGAGGGCACCGACTATGTGCGCGCCGACACCGACTACGACGGCGGCATCACCGGCGTCATGAAGCTGGCCCATGTGGCCGAAGGCTTCGGCATCGACGTCGAGATCCATGCGCCGGGCCATGCGCCGCGCCACTGCATGGCGGCGATCCGCAACACCAACTACTACGAACTGGGCCTCGTTCATCCAAAGGTGCCGGGTTGGAAGTCGCAGAACCGCATCCACGCCGACGGCTATTCCGACGACCTCGACGCGGTCGACGCCGATGGCTGCGTCGATGTGCCGGAGGGGCCGGGGCTGGGGGCCGTCATCAACTGGGACTGGCTGAAGACCGTCGAGACGGGCAAGGCGGTCTACGAGTAGCGGCCCTGTCCCACCCGATGAGCATCCCCACCATCACCATCGACACGATTGCGCCGATCCCCCGTTGGGCCCTGCTCGAACGGCAGATCTTTTCAACCCTCGACCAGGCGGCGATCGAGTTCGCCGACCGCTACACCCGGTCGGACGGCACGCTGATCTGGCGCGACCGCTGGCCCGGCATGGATGGCTCGGACGACCCCTACGAGGGGTTCATGAACATGCCGCTGTTCTACGCGCTGGGCGGCAGCGAGGAGGTCTATCGCCGCTCCCGCACCATCTGGGACGGCATCACCTGGCAGTGGACCGAGTACGGCCAGATCCATCGCGAGTACGACGCCTACTACGACTGGATGCACCACGGCGAGAGCAACCTGTTCTTCTACTTCTTCGGGCTTGCCGATCCGACGGTGCTCAAGGACCGCCAGCGCACCCGGCGCTTTGCCGGCTTTTACAATGGCGAGGACGGCGAGGCGCAGAACTGGGACGCCGCGCGCCGGCTGATCCGCTCTCCCATCACCGGCAGCCGCGGTCCGCGGTTCGTCCAGACGGCGGAGGACTGGTCGACACACCGCGAAATTCTCGACAACTACCTGCCCCCCTTCGAGGACCTGCCGGGGATCGACCGCTACGGCAACCGCACGCCGTGGTCGGAGGATGCCACCTATGCCGAGATCCTGAAGCGCATCAACGCGCGACAGTCACGCGGCGACGTGCCGCTCAATCTCGGCGCGACATCGCTGATGACCCACGCCTTCCTGTACACCGGGGAGGAGCAGTACCGTGCGTGGGTGCTCGACTATCTCGACGCCTGGCGCGAACGCACGGCCCGCAATGGTGGCATCACCCCGGACAATGTGGGGCTCTCCGGCGAGATCGGCGAATACAATGACGGCAAGTGGTGGGGCGGCTACTACGGGTGGCGCTGGCCGCACGGGTCGTTCTCGCTGCTCGAGCCGCTCTGTGTCGGGGCCACCAACGCCGCGCTGCTGACCGGCGACATGAGCCATCTCGATCTGCCGCGCTCGCAACTCGACATGCTCTGGGCGCTGCGCCGCGACGAAGGCGGCCGCAGCCTCGTTCCCAACCGCCACTATGACGAGGGCTGGCGCGACTTCCGACCCATGCACCCGATGTACGCGGTGTACCTGTGGAACCTCTCGATGGCGGAGGAGGATGCCGAACGGGCCGAGCGCGGCTGGACGGGCGAACTGTTCGACACGGTCAACCCAGCCTACCACGGCTATGGCGCCAGCAATGGCGGGCACATGGGCTTCAACGGCAACACCGCGCAGTGGTTCCGCTACATGCGCGGCCACTATCCCGGCTACCCCGAGGCGCTGCTCGAAGCCAATCTCGAAACCATCGCCCGCCAGATTGCCACCTACCGGCTGCCGGAGAACGATCCCGAGACCATGGATCACTACCGGGAATCGATGACCATCCACATGTGGCAGCAATTGACCCCGATGGTCATCGAGGGGCTGGCGCAACTCACCCTGGGCGGTCCCATGCACGTCTACCATGGCGGCCTGCAGCAGGCGCGCCTGCGCTATTTCGATGCCGCCGGGCAGCGCCCGGGGCTGCCGCCGGGTGTCGCGGCGCTGGTCGAGGCGCTGCGCGACGATGGCGCCACGGTGACGCTGGCCAACACCGACCTGCTCGCCCGGCGCACGCTTGTCATTCAGGCCGGAGTCTTCGGCGAGCACGACTTCACCGACGTGCGAATCGACGATGGCGGGACGCTCCCCGTCACCGGCCGCTGGCTGCGCGTCGTGCTGCAACCGGGAACCGCGGCCAGGCTGACGCTCGGCATGCATCGCTTCGCCAATCGGCCCTCGTACGATACGCCCTGGCAGGCGGCCGCCGGTGCCGTCGAAATGCTGGCCGGGCGCAACGGCTGAAGCGGCACGCCCGGTTGGTCAGCCCCCCTGCTGCGGGCCGGCGCGGGCGATCTCGCCGATGCGGCGCCGGGCTCTGAACACCCCCCATTGCTGGTCGATCAGCACGCCGATCAGGATGACCCCGCCCATCACCGCGAAGTTCAGCGAGGAGGGGATGCCGAGCAGGTTCACGAGGTTCTGCAGTTCCTGCAGCAGCACCGTACCGAGGACCACCCCGACGATCGAGCCTTCGCCGCCCCGCAGCGAGAACCCCCCGAGTACAGCCGCGGCAATCGCATAGAGTTCGTAGAAATTGCCCTGCGAGGACGGCTGCACCGAGCGGGTGTACATGGCGAAGAAGATGGCAGCGAGGGCCGTGAGCCCGGCGCAGATCACATAGGCCGCCGTCACCACCATGCCGGTGCGGATTCCGGAGAATCGGGCCGCCTCCTCGTTCTTGCCTATGGCGAACAGGTAGCGCCCGAACACCGAGCGGTGCAGGGTGAACCAGGCGATGACCGCGACGATGGCCAGCACGAACACCGACACCGGCACCCCGCCGATGCGGGCGACGAAGAAGTCGAGACCGGGATATTCCGAGCCGAACGGAAAGCCTGCGGTCGCATCGGCGGTGTACCCGCGGGCGACGCCGCGGTAGATCAGCAGGCCGCACAGGGTGACCACGAAAGGCTGCATCTTCAGCCGGGTGATCAGCAGCCCATGGATCAGCCCCAGGAGCAGTCCGAGCGCGATGACGATGGCCATGGCGATCGGCCACGGCACCCCCTTGCTGCCCACCAGATCGACGAACAGCACGCCGAGGAGCGCGATGATCGAGCCGACCGACAGCTCGATGCCGCCGGTGATGATCACGAAGCCCTGCCCGATCGCGAACAGCCCGAACAGGCCGATCAGGTTGGCGGTGTTGGCGAGGTTGTTAGGACTGAGGAACAGTGGATTGCGCAGGTAGACGACGAGGCCCACCACCACGATGAGAACCAGCAGGCCCAGGTCTTTCTTGTTCATTTCAGGGTCTCCCCGATTTGCCCTGGTCGGGCGATGCTGCGCCCGACGGCCAGCAGGAGTATGTTCTGCTCGGTGAAGTCGGCCCGCTCCAGAACGCCGGAGATGGCGCCCTCGTGCATCACCGCGATCCGGTCCGAGACGCCGATCACCTCTTCCATGTCGCTGGAGATCATCAGCACCGCGACGCCGGAATCGGCCAGTTCGCGCATCAGCCGGTAGATTTCCGACTTGGCGCCCACATCGATGCCGCGTGTCGGTTCGTCGAAGATCAGCACCCGGGGACGCATGGCCAGCCACTTGGCAAGAACCACCTTCTGCTGGTTGCCGCCCGAGAGGCTACCGGTCCGCGTCTCGACCGAGGGCGCCTTGATCCCCAACTCCCTGCGGCTCGTCTCCGCCTGCTGTCGTTCGCGTGCCTTCGATACGAACCCGCCGGTCGCGTAGGCGCGGAGGTTGGGCAGGGTGATGTTCTCGACGATCGGGAGATCAAGCAGGATGCCCGCGCCCTTGCGATCCTCGGGGACGAGGAACACGCCGGCGGCCAGTGCATCGGACGAGTTGCGGACCTGCAACCGTCGTCCGTCGAGCGTCACCGCCCCCCCGAAGCTCTCATCAACGCCGAACAGCGCCCGCGCCAGTTCGGTCCGGCCGGAGCCCACGAGGCCGGCAAGGCCCAGGATCTCGCCGGCATGCAGGTCGAAATCGACGGCACGATGGGGAAAAGCGGCAGTGCGGATGGCACGCGCCGAAAGCGCGACCGATCCGCGGCCGGCCCGTTCGCTGGTGTCGGCGACCTTGAGGTCCCTGCCGATCATCAGTTGCACCATACGATCGTGCGAGATCTCGGCCCGCTCGAGTTCGCCGACGCGTTGTCCGTCCCGCAGCACCACCACGCGGTCAGCGACACGCTCGATCTCGCCGAGCCGATGCGAGATGAAGATGACGGAAACCCCCTCGTCCCTGAGGCCGGCGATCACCTCGAGCAGTCTGTCGGTTTCCGCAAGCGGCAGCGACGAGGTCGGCTCGTCGAGAATCACGAGGCGGGCACTGAGGGACAGCGCCTTGGCGATCTCCACCAGTTGCTGCTGGGCCAGCGACAGCCTGCCCAGCGGCGTATCCGCCGAGAAGTTCGCCCCCAGCCGCTTGAGGAGCGGCGTCACGTCGCCACGCATGCGGCGCTCGTCGACCAGATTGAGCAGGCCACCCACGCGCGGCTCGCGGCCGATGAACACATTGGCCGCGACATCAAGGTTGTCGAAGAGGTTCAGTTCCTGGTGGACGAAGGCGATGCCGGCCTTCATCGACTGGCCGACGGTCAGCCCATCCAGCACGATCCCGTCGATCTCGATCGTGCCGCTGTCGGGCCTGATCACCCCGCCGAGGACCTTCATCAGGGTCGACTTGCCCGCGCCGTTCTCGCCGACCAGTCCGATGACTTCGCCGTGACCGACGGCCATGTCGAAGCCGGCAAGCGCCACCACCCCGGGATACGCCTTGCGCACGCCCGTCAGTCGCAGAAAGGGGCGATTTGCCACCCTCTGACCGTCGCCAGTTGGCATAGAACTTCCCCACGCGTTCCGCCGGGGGAACGCTAACACCGACACCCTCGAACGCCTAGACACCGATCGGGCGGCGGGACCCGGGAAGGCCCGCGCCGCCCGCCGGGAGAACCTCTAGCCGTTGATCTTGGCCTTCAGATCGGCCTCGAACGCGTCGACATTGTCCTTGTTGATCACCTTGGTCGGCACGATGATCAGTTCGTCGGCGGGGACGCCCGACTTGTCGCCCTCGAGATAGGCGGCCATCAGCTTCATGCCCTGATAGCCCCACTCGAACGGCTGCTGGACGACGGTGGAGGCGAACGAGCCCTCGCGCACCGCACCCAGCGTCACCGGGTCCTCGTCAAACGCCACCACGGTGATCTGCCCCAGCTTTCCGGCCGCCTGCAGCGCCTCGTAGATCTTGGGCGGGTTGTAGGAGTAGAAGCCCACCATGCAGTTGACGTCCGGGTTGGCGACCAGCACGTCGTCGACATTGGTGCGAGCGCGGGTGAAGTCGACATCGTCGCCGCGCACGTCGACCAGTTCGATGCCCTTGCCCTCGATCGCCTGCTTGAAGCCGGCGATGCGTTCGATGGCGTTGTCGGCACCGAGGAAGCCGACAAAGCCCATGCACTTGCCGGGCTGGCCGTTCATGGCCTTGACCATTTCCTCGCCAGCCTGGACGCCGGCCAGAGTGTTGGACGAGCCCAGGTAGGCGATTCGGTCGGAATCGGTGGCATCGGAGTCGGTGGTGAACAGCGGCACCTGCGCTGCGATGCGGTTGAAGGCATCGATCGAGTTCTTCGGATCGGCCGACGAGATCATGATCGCATCGGTGCCGGCCGCGACCAGGTCATCCATCAGCGCGTTCTGCAGCGCTGCGGTGCCCTGGGCCGGGTACTTGAACTCGAGTTCGTAGTTCGGCAGTTCGCCCTGGGCCTTCTTGACGCCGGCTTCGGCCAGCTTCCAGAAGTCCGAGGCGGCATTGACGACGAAAGCCAGCTTGGGCTTGTCCTGCGCGACGGCGCCGGTCGACAGGGCGAGGCCCGCAGCGAGCATCGCTGCCAATCCAATCACAGTTCTCATGGTCTTCCTCCCAATTGCCGCGACACGCGGCTGATGTGCGTACCTCAGATTCGCCTTGCGGGACCGCTGCCCGGTGGTGCCGGACGGCGGAAGCGGCGGCATACGTCAGTTCACGGCGGCGTTGATCGCCGTCAGTATAGTCCGGTCGTGCCGGACCGTGGTCTCCGTCAGCCCGCGCGGGACGGAGTCGATTGCCGTGTCACTCGCCGGTCTCGCTGTTGCGAAGCCGGTCGAACGCCACGGCAAGAACGATGAAGGCGCCCACGAAGGTGCCCTGCCAGAAGGTGCTGATCCCCAGCAGGGTCAGCGAGTTGCGGATGATCTCTATGAGTGCGGCACCAACCACGGCGCCAAGCGCCGTGCCGCGTCCACCTGCCAGATTTGCGCCGCCGATGACGGCCGCTGCGATGACGGTCAGTTCGAGCCCGGTGCCGAGCCCGGTGGTCACCGAGCCGAGCCAGCCGGTCTGCAGGAAGCCGGTGACGCCGGCGCAGAACGCGACGAACATGTAGACTGACACCTTCATGGCCTGGACCGGCACGCCGGTCAGGATGGCTGCCCGCTCGTTGCCGCCGATGGCGAACAGGTGCCGCCCCCAGCGGGTCCAGCGCAGGGCGAAGCCGGTGATCAGCGCCAGCACGATCATGGCGATCAGCGGGTTTGGCACCGGCAACCCGAACAGCGACACGGACCCGCCGCCGATCGCGAACAGGATCGCCTGGTCCGGGCCGAACTGGTAGATCAGCGCGTTGTTGGACAGCACCATGCCGATCGAGCGGGCGACCGACATCATGCCCAGCGTCACCACGAAGGCCGGCATGCCCGCTACGGCGATCAGCAGGCCGTTGATCAGGCCGACCAGCAGCGACGCCGCCATGGCCGCCGGCAGGGCGATGGTGATCGGCAGTCCGGCATGCATGATGATGGTGGTGACCATCGCCGAGATCAGCACCGTCGCTCCGACCGACAGGTCGATGCCGCCAGTGATGATCACCGCCGTCATTCCCAGCCCCACGATGCCGACGAAGGCGAAGTTCCGCGTGACGTTGAACAGGTTGTTCGGCGTCGCGAAGGTGGTTGTCAGCATGGACATCGCAAGGACGGCCAGCACGACCGCCAGCAGGATCCAGAAGATCTGCCGGCTGACCAGCCAGGCGAGCGGGCCGCGATGGGTCCGCTGGTCGATGACGTCCTTGAGCGTGGCGTCGGCACTCATGGGGCGATACTCCTAGGCCTGCTCGATGGCGCCGGTGATGAGGCCGGTGACTTCCTCGGGCGATGAATCCGCGACGCGCTTGTCTGCGACCTTGCGGCCGCGCCGCAGCACGACGAGCCGGTCGCAGACGGCGAAGATGTCGGGAATGCGGTGGCTGATCAGCACCACCGCGATTCCCTGCTCCTTGAGCCGGCGGATGAGGTTCAGCACCTCGGCGACCTGCCGCACGCTGATCGCGGCGGTCGGCTCGTCCATCAGCACGATCTTCGGGTTCGACAGGCGGGTCCGGGCAATGGCCACGGCCTGGCGCTGGCCGCCCGACATGCGCTTGACGATGTCCCTCGGTCGCGTCTCGGACTTGAGCTCGGCGAACAGTTCGCCTGCCCGCTTGTACATGGCGCGATAGTCCAGGATCTCGGGCACCAGCCAGCGCCAGCCACGCCGGCGCCGATACACCGGCTGCTCGGCCTGTTGCGGGGTGCGCGCCAGGTTGGTGAGTTCGCGACCGAGGAAGATGTTGGCCGCCGCGGTCAGGTTGTCGGCGAGGGCAAGGTCCTGGTAGACGATCTCGATCCCCTTCGAGCGCGCATCCTTGGGTCCGTGCAGTTGCACAGGATGGCCGTCGAGGCTGACGGTGCCTTCGGACGGATTGAAGTTGCCCGCGATGATCTTCACCAGGGTCGTCTTGCCGGCGCCATTGTCTCCGACAAGTCCGACGACCTCTCCCGCATCCAGCTTCAGCGAAATGTCGGTGAGCGCGGTAATCGCCCCATAGTGCTTGGCGATGTTCGCCAGCTCCAGCACGGCCATGCACCCTCCCCTGCGGACATGAACTCCGCTCGTCGTGTCGGTTCGATATTGCGATCCATCGCAATTCTCGTCAACTGCTTCAAAACATACCGAACATCATGACAAGAAATACGTAGTCGCCATTGTTTATGATATATTACTCAGGCACTTATCTATATTGTCATACCAGTTTCCTGCATCGAATGTGTACGTACATCAATTTGGTTGACATGCCCGTGTTAAGTACTACTATTTAACGTGAGGGACCGGAGTTCTGTGCCCGCGCGCCAAGCGAACAGGGCCGCAGCCCCCCGGTATCGAGAAGCTCAGCGAGGCAGCGCGCCTGTCGACCGGAGGGTCGGGCAAGGGAGAAATGCGCCAGCGTCGCCGGAGGGTCCGCATGAGGCGGATCGAGACTGCAACGAGGGAGGAGTGACTATGAGAAAGACGACTTTGATGCTCGTCGGCGCCGCCATGGTGGCCGGCCTTGCGAGCGGGGCGGTGGCCGCCGACAAGAAGATCCTGGCTGTCGTGGTGAAGGGCCTCGACAACCCGTTCTTCACCGTGATGGGCCAGGGCTGTGCCGACTGGAATGCCGCTCACGCGGACAGCGAGTACGAGTGCCTCTACACCGGTCCGGCGCTGAGCTCGGACGAAGCCGGTGAGGTCCAGATCGTGCAGGACCTGATCAGCAGGGGCGTGGCAGGTATCGCGATCTCCCCGTCCAATGCGCCGGCAATGGCCAACATGCTCAGGGCGGCCAACCCGCAGATGCCGATCATCACGGTCGACGCCGATCTGCTGCCGGAGGACAAGGCGCTTCGCAGGACCTACTTCGGCACCAACAACTACGACATGGGTGTCGGCATGGCCAAGGAAGCCATGAAGCTCAGGCCCGCGGGCGGTTCCGTCTGCCTGCAACTGGGCAATGTCGCCGCGGCCAACATCAATGAGCGCGCCGCCGGCTTCCGCGACACCATCGCCGGCGCCAAGGGTGTCGACCGTCTCGACAACACCAACGGCTGGACCGAGGCTGCCGGCTGCCCGGTGTTCACCAATGACGACATCCCCACTGCCAACCAGCAGATGGCCGACGTCTTCACCGCCAACCCCGATCTCGATGCCTTCGTCCTGGTGGGCGGATGGGCTCAGTTCGGCCCGCAGGCCTATGCGCAGAACACCGACCAGGTCATGGACAAGCTCAAGAGCAAGGACCTGATCATCATCGCCGGCGACACCCTGCCGCCGCAGACGCAGGCCTTCCGCGAGGGCCGCAGCCACTTCCAGATCGGCCAGCGGCCGTACCAGATGGGCAACGAGGCTCCCGATATCCTGATCACGCTGATCGGTGGCGGGTCGGTCGACGATCCCAAGTTCACCGGTCTCGACCTGTGCACCATCGAGGAACCCGGCATCTGTGCCAACTAGCCGTCGACGGGCGGGGGCACGCGTCGTGCCCCCGTCTCTCTCCCGCTGGCCGGCGTAGCGTTCGGCCGGTGACCTGAGCCCTCCCGGGCCCGGAGAACCACACTGCAGGCGCCGACGTCGGAACGAGCGTCGGACTGCCGGCAGCCTGGTGTCCCGGACCGGTACAGTCTCCCCGGCACCGGAAATGCCTCGCACGAAACGACATTTGCCGCGCATCCCGAGGATGCACGGCGGCTCGGTGAGCGAGATGTCGGTTGTCGTGCGGGTCATGTTTCCGGTGCCGTCCCTCCTCCCCCGCGTCAGTGGTCGCCGATGGCGATGATGGCCTTGACCAGGCCGGCCTTGACGGTGGCCCAGCGCGGCAGATCGACGACGGCATCGGCGAGCGTGGTGCGGTGCGTGATGATCCGCTCGAGCGGAATCCGGCCCGCCGAGATCTCGGCGATGACGCGCCGGAAATCGGCATCGGTGGCGTTGCGGCTGCCGAGCAGGGTCATTTCCTTGCGGTGGAAGTCGGCATCCTCGAAGCGGATGGCGCCGCGGACCACGCTGACCAGCACGTAGCGGCCGCCATGGGCGACGAAGTCGAAGCCGCGCTCCATCGAGGCCGGGTTGCCCGTGGCATCGAAGACGATGTCGAAGCCCTCGCCAGCGGTCGCTGCCGCGGCGTCTCCGGCCGCTGCGGAGCCAGCCACGATCGATTTGCCGCCGGTCACGGCCTGCGCCAAAGCCAGCCGTTCCGGGTCGACATCCATCATGGTTACGGCGGCGCCAGAGAGGCGCGCAAAGATGGCGGCGCCGAGCCCGATCGGACCGGCACCGACCACCAGGGCCTTCTCGCCCGCGACAATGTTGCCGCGGCGCACGGCGTGAGCGCCGATGGCGAGGAACTCCACGGCGGCGCAGGCATCGAGATCCAGCCCCTCGGCCCGCACCAGATTGCGTTCGGGCACCACCAGCAGGTCGGCCATGCCACCATCCCGATGGACGCCCAGAACGCCGATGCGAACGCAGCAGTTCGGCTTGCCGTTGCGGCAGGCGATGCACGACCCGCAGGAGACATAGGGGTTCACCACCGCGATCGTGCCGGCGGTCCAGCTCGATCCTGCGGGTGCCGAGACGATTTCGACCGCCAGTTCGTGGCCCATCACGCGCGGATATTCGAGATAGGGGTGCTTGCCCTCGAAGATGTGGTAGTCGGTGCCGCAGATGCCGACCCGGCGTGGCCGGACGAGGACGTCGCCGCCAAGGGCAGCAGGCGCCGGACGGCGCTCGAGACGAAGCACCCCAGGTTCCGCGCACACCAGGACGTCGATTGCATTGGCTTGGTTCATCTGCGCCGCCGAGACGATGGAGGGCGCGAGGAGCCGGCGAACGGGCCGGCTCCTCGCGCGGGTTACTGGAAGCTGGCCATGTTGTCGGTGGTGACGAGGGCAGCACCGGAGTCGATCAGCGACTCCACGGTCTCGCCGCGGATCGCCCTGACAAGGGCGTCGACGCCCAGTTCGGCCATCTTGGTGGGGAACTGCGCGACGGTCGCATCCTCGATCCCGGCCTCGAGGGCTTCCGCCTCGCCGCAGCAGAAATCGAAGCCGACCAGCACGATCGCGTCACTGGCGATGCCGGCGTTCTTGATCGCCTGGGCCGCTCCGGCCGCCGGCGGACCGCAGGCGGCATAGATCGCCTTGAGGTCGGGATTGGCGGTCAGCAGATCCTGGGCCACGTTGATGCCCAGTTCCTCGGTGCAGTTGGTGCCGCCGCGGCCGACGATGTTGACCTTGAGGCCATCCAGTCCCTCGAGCATGCCGTTGACGCGGTCGTCGAGCGCCGGGACACCCGGCACGCCTTCGAGGATGCCGAGGCTGTCGCCTTCCTTGAGCACCGACTTCAGGTAGCCACCGGCAATCTTGCCGGCCGCGTAGTTGTCGGTGGTCGCGAGAGCCGTGCGCCCCTCCCAGCCGGGGATGTTGTTGTCCATCAGGACGACCTTCACCCCCGCTGCGATCGCCTTGTCGAGTGCCGGCGCCACGGTGGGATCAACCGGCGTGAGCGCGATCCCCTGCACGCCCTGGGTAACCATCGACTCGATGAGCGCGATCTGGCCCTCGATGTCGGTGGCAGAAGCCCCCTGCCCGAACACGATCTCGACACCAGGGTTGGCGGCCGCATAGGTCTTGGCGGCATCCTCCATGGTCGCAAAGAACGGCACCGGAAACTTGGTGATGAACCCGATCTTGACGTTGTCTGCAGCCGAGACCGTCCCGGTTGCGACCGCGAGAGCGAGCACCAGGCCTCCCAGCAATACCTTCAGTCTCATGTCTACCTCCCGATTTCGTCGCGTCGACTGACGCGACAGCGATCCGGAACCCTCCCGAGGCACCGGATTTCTAGACCTCCGCCCCGACGATCATCGAGACGAGCTGGCGTTGGTTGTCGCGGCTGGGCCGCAGTTCGCCGACCTTGCGCCCCTGGCGCAGCACGACGGCGCGGTCGGCGAGTTCGACGACATGTTCCATATTGTGGGTGATGAGGATGACCGCGTTGCCCTCGGCCTTGAGCTGCGCGATCAGGTCCAGCACCTTGCGTGACTCGCGCAGGCCAAGCGCCGCCGTGGGTTCGTCGAGGATCACCACCTTGCGCGCGAACACGGTGGCCCGGGCCACCGCGATCGCCTGGCGCTGGCCGCCCGACATCAGGGCCACCGGGGCATCGAACCGGGGCAGGCTGACTTTGAGCCGCTCGATCACGGCGGCCGCTTCCCGGTCCATGGCCCGCGCATTGAGAAACCGCAGTCCGCGGGGCAACCACCGGGGGCCGGCGATCTCGCGCCCGCAGTAGAAGTTCTGCGCCGGTGTCAGGTTGTCGAACAGAGCGAGGTCCTGGTAGACCGTCTCGATGCCGGCCCGCCGCGCCGCGGCCGGGCTGTGGAGCGCCGTCCGCTCGCCATCGAGCAGGACTTCGCCGCCGTCGAGCCCGTGCACCCCGCTGATGCACTTGACCAGCGTCGACTTGCCGGCGCCATTGTCGCCGAGCAGGGCCAGCACCTCGCCGCGAAAGGCCTCGAGGCTCACGCCCTTGAGCGCGTGCACCGCGCCGAAGCGCTTGTCGGCGTCGCGAACTGCCAGCACCGGGGATGCCGCTGCAGGGCTCATGGCGCCCTCCCCGCCTGCAGCACCCGGACCTTGGCCTCGAGGTGATTGCGCAGCACGTCGGCCTCGACCGCCAGCACGATGATCAGGCCGATAGCGATCATCTGGAAGAACGCATCGACATTGAGCAGGTTGAGGGCGTTGCGGATGATGCCGATCATCACGGCTCCGACAAGCGCGTGTCCGATATGGCCGCGACCGCCCAGAAAGCTCGCGCCACCGATGATGACTGCGGCGATGGTGTCGAGTTCGAGCAGGTTGCCGTAGAGCGGCGAGCCAGCCTCGGTGCGTCCCGCAAGCACGATCGCACCGACGCCGGCGCACACCCCAGAGATGACATACACCGAGACCAGCACCCATTTGACCGGGATGCCCATCTGCACGGCGGCCTCGGGCTTGCCGCCCACGGCATAGATCCATCGTCCCCAGACCATGGCCCGGACCATGATCAGGGCGATCGCCACCACGGCGCAGACGACGAAGAAGGAGTTCGGGATGCCCCACAGGTTGCCGCCGCCAAGCGCTGCGATCTCGGCCGGCATGCCGCGCATGGTGGTGTGCCCGATGGCCACCTCAAGGGCGACGCCACGGGCGATGCTCAGGGTCGCAAGCGTGATGATGAACGGGTGCGGCAGCCGGCCGAAGACATAGACGAGCCCGTTCACCGCCCCCACGGCCGCACCGGAGGCCAGCATGGCAAGCATGACCAGGGCCGCCGAATCCGTCACCCGGTAGGCCAGCGCGCCGACCACCGTCGCCAGCGCCAGGTTGGCGCCGACCGACAGGTCGATACCGCGCGTCAGGATCACCAGGTGCTGGCCAATCGCGACGATCGCGATCACTGCCGTCTGTGCCAGGATGTTGCTGATGTTGATCGGCTTGAGGAAATTCGGCGTGAGCAGGCCGACCACGGCGACGAGCAGCAGCAGGATCAACAGCGGGCCAACGGCGAGCAGCCGTAATCCCAGCGCCACCGCCGACGTCTCTGCTATGCGCCTTGGGCGCGAAGGCAACGTTGGCACGCTGCCGTCATTGCCCCCACCGCTCTTCGCCACCGGGACCTCTTCCAGTTTGTCTCTTATGTACAAAAAACTTTTCAGGCGCTGCTCGTCAAATTGTTTTTTATCGGTTACAGAACAATCCGCTGTGCGGCACCGAGGCCACGATGAAGACCGACACCCTGTTCAAGCGCGCCTACAACGACGCGCTCGAGCTCATCTCCCGCCTGCGCCAGGGCGACATACTGCCCTCGGAGAATGCCCTTGCGGCCGGCCTCAGGGTGAGCCGCACCACGGTTCGGAAGGTCATCGCCACCCTCGACGAGCAAGGGATCGTGTCCGGCGCGGGGCGCCATCGCATCATCAGTCGGCTGGTCGGCCCGGCCAGTCGCTTCCCGGATGCGGAGACGGTGCCGGCTGCCGTTCAGGGGGAGAAGCAGTGCATGGAGTGGATGCTGCGGGGCGACGCCCGCGCCGGCTCACTCATCAACGAACTGGAACTGGCGCGGCAGTTCGGAGTTGCGACCACCGTCATCCGCGAGTTCCTCAACAGTTTTCAGCGCTTCGGGCTGATCGAGCGCCGCCCCAGCGGCGGCTGGGTGCTGCAGGGCTTCACCATGAGCTTCGCCCTCGAACTGTTCGAGATCCGCGAGATGTTCGAGCTCAGGTCGGCCCACGCCTTCGTCGACCTGCCCGGGACGTCGCCGCTGTGGGAGCAGTTGCAGGCTCTGCGGCGCGAGCACGTCGCTCTGCTCGAAGAGGTGGATGCGCGCTTCCACGACTTCTCGGACCTCGACAGCCGATTCCATCGGCTGGTGAACGCGGCCGCCCCGAACCGCTTCATCGATGGGTTCTACGACATCATCACGCTGATCTTCCACTACCACTACCAGTGGAACAAACAGAACGAACGCGAGCGCAACGAGGTCGCCCTGCGCGAGCACATCACCTATATCGACGCGCTGCTGAGCCGCTACCCGTCGGTCATCGAACTGGCCTGCCGCACCCACCTCGCCTCGGCACGCACAACCCTCGTCCGCTCCATATCGAACTGACGCGCTGCTGGCACCCGTGTTGGCAAGCTGTGGTGGCGAAGCTCAACCGTTTCGGCGGCGCGGTCACCACGTTCCGATGCCGGACCGATCTGCGACGATGCAGTGAGGCGTGTGTTTCGGCGTGACCCCCTGACCGATGCGGTCAGACTGCCTGTTCGGGAAGCGGACGGGCGGGTGGTGGATGAAGGGCGTGGACACGATTGCGCGGATAAGGCGCGAGTTCTTCGTGCGGGGGCGATCGATCAAGGAGATCGTGCGGGACCTGCATGTGTCGCGCAACACGGTGCGCAAGGTGCTGCGTTCGGGGGCGACCGAGTTCAGCTATGAACGCGAGGTGCAGCCCCGCCCCAAGCTTGGAGCGTGGACCGGCGAGCTCGAGCGGATACTGACCGCCAACGAGACCAAGGCTGCCCGTGAGCGGCTGACGCTGATCCGGGTGTTCGAGGCGTTGCGGGGGCTGGGCTACGAGGGCGGCTACGATGCCGTTCGGCGCTATGCCCGGAGCTGGCGGCGGGATCGGTCGGCCTCGGTGTCGGCAGCGTTCGTTCCGCTGAGCTTTGCGCCGGGAGAGGCCTACCAGTTCGACTGGAGCCACGAGGTCGTGCTGATCAACGGGGTGACGGTGACCATCAAGGTCGCTCACGTGCGACTCTGCTACAGCCGCATGCTGTTCGTGCGGGCCTATCCGCGCGAGACCCAGGAGATGGTGTTCGATGCCCACGACCGGGCCTTCGCCTTCTTCAGGGGCACCTGCACGCGCGGCATCTACGACAACATGAAGACCGCGGTCGAGACCATCTTCGTGGGCAAGGAGCGGGCCTACAACCGGCGGTTCGTGCAGATGTGCGCGCACTATCTGGTCGACCCTGTCGCCTGCACACCGGCCTCGGGCTGGGAGAAGGGCCAGGTCGAGAACCAGGTCGGGCTGGTTCGCGAGCGCTTCTTCACACCGCGGCTGCGGGTCAAGAGCTATGACGAGCTCAACGCCTGGCTGCTCGACCGGTGCCTGGCCTATGCCAAGTCGCACCGGCATCCCGAGTTCCGCGACCAGACGATCTGGGAGGCGTTCGAGACCGAGCGCCCGACCCTGGTTCCCTATGCCGGTCGCTTCGACGGCTTCCATGCGGTGCCGGCATCGGTGTCCAAGACCTGCCTGGTGCGCTTCGACAACAACCGATACTCGGTGCTGGCAAGCGCCGTCGGCCGGCATGTCGAGATCCGGGCCTACGCCGATCGGATCGAGTTGCGCCAGGACGGCAGGATGGTCGGAGAGCATCCGCGCTGCTTCGGCCGCGACCAGACGATCTTCGACCCCTGGCACTATGTGCCGGTGCTGGCGCGCAAGCCGGGTGCCCTGCGTAATGGCGCTCCGTTCAAGGACTGGGTGCTGCCTGCCGGCATCGACAAGGTCAGGCGCAGGCTCACCGGCCTCGAGGACGGCAACCGGCAGATGGTCACGATCCTCACGGCAGTGCTGAGCGACGGGCTGTCCGCCGTCGAGGCCGCTTGCACACAAGCCCTGCGCGACGGCGTCTGCTCGGCCGACGTGATCCTCAACATCCTGGCCCGGCAGCGCGAGCCCGCGATGCCGATGACCATCATGACCGCGCCGCAGGCCTTGCGGCTCAGCCATGAGCCCATGGCCGACTGTGCCCGCTACGACAGCCTGAGGAGGGCGATGTGATGGAACGCTCCGAGATCCTGACCACCATGGGCGAACTCAAGCTCTACGGCATGAAGAGCGCCTATGACGAGATCATCGCCACCGCGGTCAAGCGCCAGCATCAACCCGAGCGCATAGTCGGTGACCTGTTGGCCGCCGAGATCGCCGAGAAGCAGGCCCGATCCATCAAGTATCAGATGACGATCGCCAAGCTGCCGCTGGCCAAGGACATCGAGGGTCAAGGGCTGCTGCTTGCGGTTCCTGCGCAGGGAATGACGTTTCATCACAACGTCTCGAGGCCAAGTTCGTAGGTCTCTAGGTCAGCGCGGCGCCAGCCGGTCGAACCGCAGACCTTCACCGGCTTAGGGAACTCGGGGCTTTCCTTCGACCAGCGCCAGATGGTGGCGACGCAGACCCGGAAGCGAGTGGCGAGATCTTTCACGGTGAGGAAGGCGGCAACGCCATGCGTGGCCTGGTCACGCGAGGTTGCCGGCTTGTTGACGGCGACCCTGGTCTCGCGCCGCGCGGCCATTTTGATGTCGTGCCGCGCCTTGCGAATGGCCCGAAGTGCCGCTTCCTCTAATGCTTGTGCGCTGGCCCCGTCTGCCCGCCCCACAGCGGTGGCGGTCGTGCTGGTGCTGTTCGGGCCGGTCGCCGCAGGCGAGACAACGCGAGCGTCAGGGACGCCGCCGCATTCCTGGGGGACTGTGACCATGCCGCCATGCGTCTCGTCCTGCAGAACCTCAGGCACGAGTGACGATGACAGGTCGAGGCTCGACTGCGGTTGATTGCGCGGCGTGACCTCCGCAGCAGGGTTCGAGTCGCACCCGGCTCTGCCAGGCGTGCACGCAGCGTGGTCGTTCGCTTCGATCGACTCGAAAAGCGGGAGACTCAGATCGCGGGGGCTGGTGACCAGACATGACGCGCTCCAGACTGCCCAGTGGCAGGTTTCAGGAGTCACCTCATGCGCCGATGACCGTCTGCTAGCTCGATTCCCCACAATCCGCAAGAAGCGGTGTCAGCCTCACCAAGTACGTCTTGGCCTTACGCACATGATATGGCGCACTTCGGCGTCAAACCCGTCATGATGGGCTAGATGTGGGGCTGAGTTGGACAGCAACTCAAATATGCAATGTATTACAATTAGACAACTTGATTTTGTGGCGGACAGGGAGGGATTCGAACCCCCGGGACGCTTGCACGTCCGCCGGTTTTCAAGACCGGAGCAATCGACCGCTCTGCCACCTGCCCGTCCGGATTGCCTTTACCCGCGCTGCGGCGCGCGGGCAAGTCGTGTGCGCTTACGGCACCAGTACCGTCGACCCCGTGGTCTGCCGCGCCTCGAGCGCGCGGTGCGCCTCCACGGCCTCGGACAGCGGCAGGACCCGGTCGATTGCCACCCTGACCTTGCCGCTGCCGAGCATTTCGAACAACGCCGCGGCGGCGGTGCGGATGTCGTCGGCGGTGCGGAAATAGGCGGCGCCGGTCGGGCGGGTCAGGAACAGCGAGCCCTTCTCGGCGAGGATTGCCAGCCGCGGGATCGATACCGGGCCCGAGGCATTGCCGAAGCTGACCATCAGTCCGCGCGGTCTCAGGCAATCGAGCGAGCCCTCGAAGGTCGCCTTGCCGACGCCGTCATAGACGACGTCGACCCCCCTGCCCGCGGTGAATTCCCGGACACGCGCCACGAAGTCGTCGGTCCGGTAGTTGATGGCCAGGTCGGCGCCGCAGCCGGTGACGATGTCGCACTTGTCCTCCGAGCCGGCCGTGCCGATCACCGTCGCGCCGATCGCCTTGGCCCATTGCACGAGGATCTGGCCGGTGCCGCCGGCGGCGGCATGCACGAGGATCGTCTCGGCAGGCCTGAGCTGGTGCGTCCAGTGCAGCAGGTAGAACGCCGTCGCCCCCTTGAGCAGCGAGGCGGCCGCGGTCTCGTAGGAAATGCCGGCGGGCAGCGGCACCGCCTTGTCGGCCGGCAGCAGCCGCTCGTCGGCATAGGCACCCGCCGGCCCCTGGTAGGCGACACGATCGCCGGGACGGAAGTCGGTCACGCCGGCGCCGACCGCCATCACCTCCCCGGCGCCTTCGTTGCCGGCGACGAAGGGCAGCGCCATCGGATAGAGCCCGCTGCGCTGGTAGGTGTCGACGAAATTGAGGCCGATCGCCCGGTTGCGCAGCTTGATCTGTCCCGGACCGGGCATGCCGACTTCGACCTCCTCGAGGCCGAGTTGCTCGGGTCCACCATACTCGCGGACGATGAAGGCGCGGCTCATTTCTTCCTCCTCGGCGCCGACTTGGGCCGGGCCTGGGCGCGCGCGGCCGCCGTCGAACGCGACCGGCCCGGTGCCGGAGGACCTGCCGGTCCTGCCGCAGGCGCCGTCCCGTGCGGGGTTTCAGCGATCCTGCTGCCCGCGACGGTCCGGCGCGCCAGCCTGCGCTGCTTGGCCACGATGTTGGCCGCCTCGACCAGAACCGAGAAGGTCATCGCCGCGTAGATGTAGCCCTTCGGGATGTGGAAGCCGAGCCCGTCCGCCACCAGCGTAACGCCGATCAGCAACAGGAAGGCCAGCGCCAGCATCTTGGTCGTGGGGTGGTCGGAAACGAACCTGGCCACCGGCCCCGAGGCGGCGAACATCACGGCGACCGCGACGACGACGGCGGCGATCATCACTTCGACATGGTCGGCCATGCCGACGGCAGTGACGATCGAGTCGACCGAGAACACCAGGTCGATGACGACGATCTGGCCGATGATGGCGGCGAAGGCGCGCGTCGCCTGCCGGCCGAGGTCCTCGGCGTGCGGCTCCTCGATCTCGGCATGCATCTCGTGCGTCGCCTTGTAGATGAGGAACACGCCGCCGCCCATCAGGATCAGGTCCTTCCACGAGGGCGCGAACCCGGCAATGTCGAAGACCGGCTGCGTCAGCCCGATGATCCAGGAGATCACCAGCAGCAGCAGGATGCGGAACACCAGGGCCAGCGACAGGCCGAGCCGCCGCGCGCGGTCGGCCTGCTCCTTGGGCAGGCGCGACACCAGCACGGAGATGAACACGATGTTGTCGATGCCGAGGACGATCTCCATGGCCGTCAGGGTCAGGAACGCCGCCCAGACATTGGGGTCGACAAGGAGTTCGAGCATCGGTTTCTCCGGCGGTTTGCTGGGGGACATATCTAGGGCCATGCACCCGCAGTGGGAAGATGCGTCGAAGCTCTTCCCACTGGTGCGGTTTTTCATCGCAACCGGGTTCGCGGAGAACGAAACAGCTGCTGCTCGGCTGGTTCGGGTCCGGTGACGCTGCTAGAATATTGTTCCCTTCGTCAAAGGACACCTTCGGGCAGATGGACGCATTCTCACCCATTCCGGCGCTGGCGGGCGGCGCGCTGATCGGGCTGGCTTCGGCCGTGCTGTGGCTGGGCAATGGCCGTATCGCCGGCATCTCCGGCGTGTTCGGGCAATTGCTGCCGCCGGCTCGCACCGTGTTGTGGCGGCTGGTGTTCCTCGTCTCGCTGGTGCTCGGCACGCTGGGTGCCGCCTGGCTGCTGCCGGGCCTCGGCGTCGGCGGCGCGGCGCCGGCCGAGCTGGTTTCGGCGCCGGCCGGCTGGAACGTTGCGACACCGCTCTGGCTGGCGGTCGCGGGCCTCCTCACCGGCTTGGGCACCAAACTCGGCAACGGCTGCACTTCGGGCCACGGCGTGTGTGGCATCGCCCGGCTCTCGACCCGCAGCTTCGTTGCCGTCGGCATCTTTTTTTCGGTCGCCATCCTGACCGTCGCAGTCACCGGAGTCGTCTGAGATGGCCGCCTCGCTTCGTCTGCCCTACCTCGTTACGGCCGCCGTCAGCGGCGCGCTGTTTGGCGCCGGCCTGTACGTCTCGCAAATGGTCGACCCGCTCAAGGTCCTGCGCTTTCTCGATTTCACCGCCATCCCCGACGGCGGCTGGGATCCGAGCCTCGCCTTCGTGATCGTCGCGGCGATCGGGGTGATGTTCATTGCCGTCCGGATTGGCCGTGGCCGCAGCGCGCCGCTGTTCGACGCGCAGTTCCACGAGCCCGAGTTCAAGCGGATCGACGCGCCGCTGGTCGTTGGGGCCGCACTGTTCGGGGTCGGCTGGGGGATGTCCGGCATCTGCCCGGGGCCGGCCATCTCGCTGATCGCGTTCTGGCCGAGCAACCTGCTGCTCTACCTGGTGGCGCTGTTCCTCGGCTCCTGGGCCGGTGCCCTGGTGATGCCGAGCGGGCGCGACCGCCGGCTGGCGGTGGCCGGCTGACCATGGCACACGACGTCGCGGTAGTGGGAGGCGGCCTTGCGGGAATCGCGGCCGCCATTGCGTCGGCAAAGGCCGGGCTTAGAGTCCTGCATGTCGCGCCAAAGGCTCCGCCCGACCGCCGAACGTCGGCGCTGATGTTGCCGGTGGTCGACTACATGGTCGCATCCGGCCTCGTCGACGACCCGGCGGAGATCGGCCATCCGCTGACCCAGATCCGCATCATCGATGCGACCGATCGCCTGATCCGCGCACCGGAGGCGCTGTTCGACAGCCAGGAGGCGGGTCATGCCGCCTTTGGCTGGAACTTCGCCAACACCGCCCTCCTCGCCCGCTTCGAGGCCGTGCGCGCGACACTGCCGAACCTGGATACGGTCGAGACGACGCTGGCCGATCTCGAGCGCACTGCCACCGGCTGGCGTCTCTCGCTCGGCAACGGCGAGACGGTCGACGTGCCGCTCGTCGTTGGTTCGGATGGCAAGAAGTCGCTGGTGCGCACCCTCGCCGGCTTCCGGGTGCGCGAGAACGGCTTTGTCGAGGCGGCGCTGGTCGCCGACCTCGAACTGGGGCGTCCGCTGGGTGGCGCCTCGGTGGAATTCCACTACCCGCGCGGCCCGTTCACTCTGGTTCCCGCCGGCGATACCCGCGCCAATCTCGTCTGGATCGACGATCGCGAGGTGCTGCGCGCCGCCCAGGCCGGCGGCGCCGACGGCCTGCGCGCCGTCTTCCTCGAGAAATCGCAGCACCTGTTCGGCGATATCCGCCTCACCGGTCCCGCGCACGTGTTCCTGCTCAGTTCGCTCAGCGTCGACGAGGCGGGACACGACGGCGTCGTCCTTGCCGGCGAGGCCGCGCACGCTTTCCCCCCGCTCGGGGCGCAGGGCCTGAACCTGGGGCTGCGCGATGTCGCCGATCTTTCGACCGCCCTTGCCGCCGTCGATCGCAATGCGGCCGACTGGGCCATCCGCGTCAGCGCGGACTACGGCCGTCGGCGGGCCGGCGACCTGCTTCGCACCGGGACCATGGTCGACACCTTGTTCCGCTCCCTGCTGAGCGATTTCCTGCCCGCGCAGGCGATGCGGGCCGGCGGCATCTGGGCCCTGAAGCTCATCCCGGGGCTGCGCCGCCAGGCCTTCGGGCTCGGCATGGGCTTTCGCTGATCCGACAGGTCGGCCGATCCCCCGAAACGAACGGGGCGCCCTGCGGCGCCCCGAATCCTCCCGTCTGCCGGCGGGCTATTGCGCCGGCTGCTCGGGCGTCGTGCCCTCGTCGAGCTTCTTGCGCAGTTCCTCGGCGCGATCCTGCAGCTGCTTTTCGAGCGCCGTCGGGCCGGTGGACTGCTGGTTGAGCTCGTCGAACGTCATCGCCGCGTCGCCATCGTACACGGCAGTGAAGCCGGCGAGGTTGATATCGATGACGAGGTCCTTGTTCGAGCGGTTCTTGGCGGTCAGCTAGGCTTGCCGCCCTTCTTGAGGCTGTTGACATAGGCCTCGTTGATCACCAGCTGGGTGGCGCAGGACTGCGGGTCGCACAGCATGAACGGCACGCGAATCGGCTTGGCGCCGTCGATCTGCCAGGTCAGTCCGAACGGCAGCAGCACCCCGAGCGGCACAGCGGCGACCGCCAGCAGGCGGCTTTCCTGGCCGGGATCGTCGCGCAGGAGGAACGAGCCGAGGAACTGCCCGTTCGCCACCACCACCTGGCGCATGATGCAGACCTTCTTGCCGTCATCGAGCGGGTCGCAGACCTTGAGCCAGTTCTTGGTGGGATCGGCCGGTGTCGCATTCGGGTCGGTCTGCCCGACCGTGCCCTCGGCGGGGGCAGCCGGCGTGGTGTTGTCCTGCGCGAGCGCTCCGATAGGGGCCAGCGACAGCGCGGCGACCGCGAGGCCGGCAGCAACGAGCGTCTTGAGGGTCATCGAATGTCCTTGTGGTTTCCTACCAATGGTGACTCTCCGGCCACCTCAATTCCCGCGCTCTTCAAGGCACGAAATCGGGCAATAACATGACCGAGCCGGGTTCCGGAAGCTTTATCCGGCGAGTGTTGGTGGCGCACCTGCTTCCCCCGCGATCCGTGCCATTCGCGACAGGATCGCCGCCGTGCCCCTGAGCCGCGCCTCGGCGGTCGGCCAGTCACGGCTGAACACGAGTTTCTGATCGGGCTTGATGCGCACCTGCATCTGCGGATCGGAGACCATGCGGACCAGACCCCCGGGGTTGGGGAACTCGCGGTTGCGCAGCGTCACCACCGCGCCCTTCGGCCCGGCCTCGACCTTCTCGACATTGGCCGTGCGGCACAGGGCCTTGACCAGGATGACCTTGAGCAGGGCCTCCACCTCCTCGGGCAGCGGGCCGAAACGGTCGATCAGTTCGGCGCCGGCAGCATCGATCTCGCGGGCATCGTTGAGGTCGCCCAGCCGCCGGTAGAGCTGCATGCGCACCGTCAGGTCGGGCACATAGTGCTCGGGGATCATCACCGGCATGCCGAGCGAAATGGTCGGGCTCCACTCGTTCTTGTCCTCGTAGTCGGTGGCGCCGTCGCGCAGCGCCGCAACCGCCTCCTCCAGCATCGCCTGGTAGAGTTCGAACCCGACCTCCCGGATATGCCCCGACTGCTCGTCCCCGAGCAGGTTCCCGGCGCCGCGGATATCGAGGTCATGGCTCGCCAGCTGGAACCCGGCGCCCAGTGATTCGAGCGACTGCAGCACCGTCAGCCGCCGCTCGGCGGTGTCATTGAGCTTGCGGTCGGCCGGGATCGTGAACAGCGCATAGGCGCGCTGCTTGGCCCGCCCGATGCGGCCACGGATCTGGTAGAGCTGCGCCAGCCCGAAATTGTCGGCCCGGTGCACCACCAGCGTATTGGCATTGGGAATGTCGAGACCGCTCTCGACGATGGTGGTCGAGACCAGCACGTCGAACTTGCCGTCGTAGAAGTTGTTCATGATGTCGTCAAGTTCGGCGGGCGGCATCTGGCCGTTGGCGACGACATAGCTCACCTCCGGCACCTGCTGGCGCAGGAACTCGGCGATGTCGGGCTGGTCCTTGATCTTGGGCACCACGTAGAAGGCCTGCCCGCCGCGGTACTTCTCGCGCAGCAGCGCCTCGCGCACGCTCAGCGGGTCGAACGGCGAGATGAAGGTGCGGATCGCCAGCCGGTCGACCGGCGGCGTCGCGAGCAGGCTGAGGTCGCGCACCCCGGTCAGCGCCAGCTGCAGCGTGCGCGGGATCGGGGTCGCCGTCAGCGTCAGCACGTGGACATTGCCCTTGAGCTCCTTGAGACGCTCCTTGTGCGCGACGCCGAAATGCTGCTCCTCGTCGATGATCAGCAGGCCGAGGTCCTTGAACTCGATGGACTTGGCCAGCAGCGCATGCGTCCCCACGACGATGTCGACCGTGCCATTCTTCAGCTCCTCCCGCGTGTTCTTGAGCTGCTGCGCCGAGACCAGCCGCGAGGCCTGTGCTACGCGCAGCGGCAGGCCCGAGAAGCGCTCCCGGAAGGTCCTGTAGTGCTGCCGCGACAGCAGCGTCGTCGGCACCACCACGGCGACCTGCCGTCCCGACATGGCGACGGCGAATGCGGCTCGCAGCGCCACCTCGGTCTTGCCGAAGCCCACGTCGCCGCAGACCAGGCGGTCCATCACGCGGCCCGAGGCCAGGTCGGTGAACACCGCGTCGATCGCCGCCAGCTGGTCCTCGGTCTCCTCATAGGGGAAGCGCGCCGCGAACTCCTCGTAGAGCCCGGGCTGCACGTCCATCGGCGGCACCGCCGTCACCTGCCGGAGCGCCGCGATCTTGATCAGTTGCTCCGCCATGTCGCGGATGCGCTTCTTGAGCCGGCTCTTCTTGGCCTGCCAGGCGACGCCGCCCAGCTTGTCGAGCTCCACCACCGCGTCCGAGCCGTAGCGCGACAGCAGCTCGATGTTTTCGACCGGCAGGTAGAGCTTGGTGTTGCTGGCATATTCGATCTCGACGCAATCGTGCGGGGCACCCCAGACCTCGATCGTCTTCAGCCCGACGAAGCGGCCGATACCGTGGTCGACATGGACGACCAGGTCGCCTGCCGCCAGCCCCGCCGCTTCGGTCAGTGCGTCGGCGGCGCGCCGCCGCTTCTGCGGCCGCAGCAATCGCTCTCCCAGGATGTCCTGCTCGGACAGCACCAGCATCTCGGCAGTCTCGAAGCCCGTCTCGAGGCCGAGCACGACCAGCGCCGTCGTTTCCGGCGACGTCGTCTCCGCGTCGCGCCAGTTCTCGGCCATGCGGGGATGCGCCAGACCGTGGTCGGCCAGCACCTGCGCCATGCGGTCGCGCGAGCCCTCGGACCAGCAGGCGATGATGGTCTTGCGCGCCTTCTTGCGCTCGACCCGGAGCGCGTTGACCACGGCCTCGAACAGGTTGACGTCCTGCGCCTGCCGCTCTGCCGCAAAGCTCGGCGCCACCCGACCGCCGGCGTCGTCCGCCTTTTTCGTGCCGGGAGCCGAGAATGGCGACAGCTGGATCACCCGCCCCGCCGGCGCCAGCCCGTAGGGGTTCGATCCCATCTCGTAGAGCTGCCCGGGCGGCACCGGCTTGTAGGGCGCGGCCGTCGCGGCGGACTGCCTTTCGTGTCGCGCCTGCTCGCGCGCCTGATAGTAGTCCGCGACCTGCGCCAGCCGATCGGCGTAGGCCTGCTCGGTCTGGTCGTCGAAGACATAGGCCGCGTCCTCGGCATAGGCGGCGAGGTGATCGAGTTCGTCGAAGAAGAACGACAGCCAGTGCTCGACGCCGGGGTAGCGCTGGCCCGCGCTCACCGCCGCGTAGAGCGGATCGTCCACGGTGTTGCCGCCGAACATCGCCGTGTAGCGGGCCCGGAAGCGACGGATCGTCTCCTCGTTGAGGAGAATCTCGCTCATCGGCGCCAGCGCGATCTGCTTGCGGTTGCCGGTGGTCCGCTGCGTGTCCGGATCGAACGTGCGGATGGTCTCGAGCTGCCGACCGAAGAAGTCGAAGCGCAGCGGCGCCTCGGTTCCGGCCGGGAACAGGTCGATGAGTCCACCGCGCACCGCGTATTCACCCGTCTCGCGCACCGTCGGCACCCGCAGGTAGCCGTTGTTGGTGGCCCAGGCGACCAGCCGGTCGCTGTCCACCACCTGCCCTGCGGCCGCGGCAAAGCTCATGCCGGCGACCACCTCGCGCGGCGGCAGCTTCTGCACCAGCGCGTTGACGGTGGTGAGCACGATGGCGCCGTCGGCCGCGCCGCTCCCCAGCGTCGACAGCGTCGTCATCCGTGCCGCGATGGTGACGCCATTGGGCGAGACGCGATCATAGGGCAGGCAGTCCCAGGCCGGCAGCGGCAGGATCTGGTGGCTGGGCAGCAGCTGCTCGAGAATCTCCGCCATGCGCTGCATCCGGCGCCCGTCACGGGCGACGAAGACCACGCTGACCGGCGCCTTGGGCGCTGCCTGCAGCCGCTCCTCGACGAGCCGCGCGAGCACCACCGGCTGCATGCCGTCGGGCACATTGGCGAGGGTGCGATCGGCGCGATGCTCAGCCATGAGTCTGAATCCGGAACGCCAGCAGTTCGGAGAGCAGCGCCCGGTCGGCGTCGGCGGGCGCCGGTTCCTGCCCGGTCAGCCACTTGAGCAGGTCGGTGTCCGCTTCCTCGAGCAGCGCCTCGAACCGGTCGAGCTCCGCTTCCGCCATCCCTTCGAGCCGCGCATCGGCGAACGGCCCGAGCAGCAGGTCCATTTCCTTTGTACCGCGATGCCAGGCGCGAAAGCGCAACCGGCGCAGCCGCATAGGCAAGTGTTCACCGGCGTCTTCTGAGGGGGCCATGATCGGGAGGTCTCTGCGATGTTGGAGTGGCTGTCTACCCCCTATCTGCCTGCTTGTCAGCCCCGGTGACTTCCACGACAGTCCTTGCCAAGGCACATTTTCGTATATACATTAAAACATGCTGATCACCTTCGATCCGACAAAGCGACAGAAGACGATTGACGAGCGCCAATTGGACTTCATCGATGCGCCTGAGGTGTTCTCGGGACGCACCTATGATTGGGAGGATGAACGCTACGACTACGGTGGAGTTCGCATCAAACTGTCGGCTGGCTACGCTGCAGAATGGTCGTCTTGGTGTGGACACAGCGTGGCGATGCTCGGCACATTATCTCACTGAGGAAGGCAAACGGGCGTGAACAAGACTACTACCGAGAGCGCCTGGGTTGACCCAGATGACGCCCCCGAACTGACTCGCGAGTGGTTCGAACGGGCGGATCAGTATGAGAACGGGCGGCTCGTTAAGCGCGGCCGCCCCCCCGCCGAGAACCCCAAGAAGGCGATTTCGCTCAGGGTGGACGCCGATGTCCTCGATCGCTTCAAGTCCGACGGGCCCGGATGGCAGGGGCGCATGAACGAAGCACTCCGCAAGGCCGCCGGTCTCTAGGTGACGTGCCCCGTCCCCCCGCCCTCGATCCGCTGTTCCGTTCCCTTGCACTCGATCAAGGGCGTGGGGCCGCAGTTGAGCGCGCTGCTCACCCGCTTCTTCGGCGCGCCCGACGGGCAGGAAGCGATCGCGCTCGACCTGCTCATGCACATGCCGACCGGCATCGTCGATCGGCGGCGCATGGATGGCGTGTCGCGGGCCGTGCACAACACGGTCGCGACGCTCAAGCTCCATATCGACCGCCACATGCCGCCGCCCAAGGGCAAGCCGCACATCCCGCACCGCGTCTTCGCCCATGACGAGACCGGCGACATCCAGCTCGTCTACTTCCGGGCGCAGGGCGGCTGGGTGGAGAAACTGCTGCCGGTCGGCGAGGACCGCTATGTCTCGGGCACTATCGGCTTCTTCCAGGGCGAAAAGCAGATCACCCATCCCGACTACGTGGTCGAGGCCGATCGCTTCGACAGCCTGCCGCTGGTCGAACCGGTCTATCCGCTCACCCATGGCCTGAGTTCGAAGGCCCTCATCAAGCTCAGTCGTCAGGTGCTGGATACCCTGCCCGACCTGCCGGAATGGATCCCGCCCGAACGTCTCGGGCAGTTCGGCTGGCCGTCCTTTCGCGCGGCCATGTGCGCCGCCCATGCGCCTGAGCACCCCGACGATGCGCAGCTGTGGTCCCCCGCCCGCATGCGGCTCGCCTATGACGAGTATCTCGCCGGCCAGTTGGCGCTGCTGATCGTCCGCTCGCAGCTCGTGGCACCCCGCGGCATCGCCCGGACCTTCACCGGCGAGATCACCGCCCGGGTCGAGGCGGCCCTGCCCTACACCCTCACCGAGGGCCAGCGGCAGGCCGTCGCAGACATCCGCCGCGACCTCGCTGCACCCGAGCGCATGTCCCGTCTGCTGCAGGGCGATGTCGGCGCCGGCAAGACGGTTGTCGCGCTGATGGCGATGGCCGCCATGGCCGAAAGCGGTGCCCAGTCCGCCCTGATGACGCCTACCGAAATCCTCGCCAGCCAGCACTACCGGACGCTGCAACCGCTCTGCGACGCCGTCGGGCTCGGCATCGTGCTGCTGACGGGCAGGATGAGCGCTGCCGATCGGCGCGCCGCGCTGGCCCGCATTGCCGATGGTTCGACCGCCATCGTCGTCGGCACCCACGCCCTGTTCCAGTCCGGCGTGGTGTTCCACAACCTCGGCCTCACCGTCGTCGACGAGCAGCACCGCTTCGGCGTGCATCAGCGGCTTGCGCTCTCCGAAAAGGGCGCCCACGCCGATCTCCTCGTCATGACCGCCACCCCGATCCCGCGCACCCTGGTCCTCACCCATTTCGGCGGCATGGCGGTCAGCGTCCTGCGCGAGAAACCCCGCGGCCGGCAGCCCATCGAGACGGCGGTGCTTTCGATCGCGGAGTATCCCCGCGTCGTGGCGCGGCTGCATGCCCGCATCGCCGAGGGAGCCCAGGCCTTCTGGGTCTGCCCGCTGGTGGAAGAGAGCGAAAACCTCGACATGGTCTCGGCCTCGGACCGCTTTGGGGAGCTGAAACAAGGATTTGGCGACCAGGTCGCACTTGTTCATGGACAGTTGGGATCGGTCCACAAGCGTGATGAAATGGAAGCGTTCCAGCGCAACGAGAAGAAGATCCTCGTCGCCACTACGGTCATCGAAGTCGGCGTCGACGTCCCCAACGCCAGCATCATGATCATCGAGCATGCCGAGCGCTTCGGGCTGGCGCAATTGCACCAGTTGCGCGGCCGCGTCGGTCGCGGCAGCCAGCGCTCCGCGTGCCTCTTGCTCTACAAGGAGCCGCTGAGCGAAACCGCCAAAGCGCGGCTCGAGACCATCAAGTCGACCGAGGACGGATTCGTCATTGCCGAGAAGGACCTGGAGCTGCGCGGCCAGGGCGACCTGCTCGGCACCCGGCAGTCCGGCATGCCCGGCTACCACCTCGCCGTTCCCGACGTGCACCGGCACCTGCTCGAATGGGCCCACGACGACGCCAGGGCGGCGCTCGCCCGTAACCCCGGCCTTACCGGTTCGGACGGCGAGGCGCTCCGCACCCTGCTCTACCTGTTCCGCAAGGACCTGGCCATTCCTTTGCTCCGGGCCGGCTGAGTGCTATATGACCATGTAAATGGTCAGGAGACGATGATGCGCACTGTCAGTCTGGCGGATGCAAAAGCCCACCTCAGTGAACTTGTCGCGGAAGCGAAGGCGGACAACCGGTTGCGATCACAGCGTCGTGGCAAGATAGTGGCACGTTTGGTTGCGGAGCCACCTCGGGGGCCGATCGACGTCGAACGGCTGCGCGCCTACCGCCAAGCATGCGTATGCAGGAAGAAAGCGCCGGAGATTTCATTCGACGAATGCGCGATGAGGAGCGCTACTGATGCTTCCTGCTCGACACGTCAGTTCTCGTGCCGCTGCTGCCGGCGAGCCAAGTTCACCGCGATTGCTCAAGCTGGCTGGCGGGACACGGAGCAGAACAGGTGCTGGTCAGTGAATGGGGTCAGGCTGGATTGCGTCCGCGGCGCTTTCGTTCAAGATCCGCACCGGGCCAGATCACCCCTGAAGAGCAACGCGGTCGCGACGAACTCGACCTTTGTTGCGAGAGGTCCCGAGTGCGCCTCAGGGTGACAACCGCCCATTTCCGGCTCGCCGCCGACTTGGCGGCTCAGGTGGAAAGCGGCCTTCGCAGTGGCGATGCCCTCCATGTCGCGACTGCTGCGGCGACAGAAGGGACGATCGTTACCCTGGATCGCGGCATGTCGCGAGCCGCCCAGCATCTGCAGAGTCGACTCTCGCTGTTGGCCTGATCAGGTCACTCCACTGCGTACCGCTTCAGCACATCGATCTCGACATGGTGCAGCACCGACTGGTGCGTCGCCGCCAGCACCACCCTCGGCGCCTGCCCCGCCTCCAGCGCCTCCACCCAGCGCGGCGCCAGCAGGCACCAGCGATCGCCGGGCTTCAGACCCGGGAACGCATATTCCGGCATCGGCGTCGTGAGGTCGTTGCCGCGCGATTTCGAGAACGCCAGGAAGTCCTCCGTCACCTCGATGCACACCGTATGACGCGCCTGCCCGTCCGGCCCGGTGATGCAGTTGCCGGTCCGGAAGAACCCGGTGAGCGGGCTGATCGAGCACGGACGCAGCGGCTCGCCGAAGACGTTGCGCTCGGGCTGCTGCTCGAAGAACGGCTTATTCAACGGTCACGGACTTCGCGAGGTTGCGCGGCTGGTCGACGTCGGTGCCCATGAACGTCGCGGTGTGATAGGCGAGCAGCTGCACCGGGATGGTGGCGAGGATCGGCGCCACGAAGCTCGAAACCTTCGGCAGGACAATGAGTTCGGCAACGCCGTGGCCGACGGTCCGGGCGCCCTCCTCGTCGGTGATCAGGATGATCTTGCCGCCGCGCGCCGCCACCTCCTGCATGTTGGAGAGCGTCTTTTCCATCAGCTCGTCCGACGGCGCCACGACGATCACCGGCATCAGTTCGTCCACCAGCGCGATCGGCCCGTGCTTCAGCTCGCCGGCGGCATAGCCCTCGGCGTGGATGTAGCTGATTTCCTTGAGCTTGAGGGCGCCTTCCATGGCGATGGGGAACATCTGCCCGCGCCCCAGGTAGAGCACGTCCTTGGCCTTCGACAGCCCCTTGGCGATGCGCTCGATCTCCGTCTCGGTCCCGAGGCGCCGCCGAAATCGCGCTCGGCAGCGCCACCAGGCTGTGCACCAGCGCCGTCTCCTGTTCCCGCGAGATCACCCCGCGCGCCACGCCGGCAGCGACCGCGAGGCTCGCCAGCGCCGAGAGCTGCGCGGTGAACGCCTTGGTCGAGGCGACGCCGATTTCCGGCCCGCAAAGCGTCGGGAACACCACCTGGCTCTCCCGCGCCATGGTGGATTCGGGCGAGTTCAGCAGCGACGCCACATACTGCCCCTGCCCGGCGCAGTAGCGCAGCGCCGCCAGCGTGTCGGCGGTCTCGCCCGACTGCGAGATGAACAGGCTCAGCCCGCCCTGCTCCAGCGGCGGCTCGCGGTAGCGGAACTCGGACGCCACGTCGATGTCCACCGGCAGGCGGGCATAGCGCTCGAACCAGTACTTTGCGACCAGCCCGGCATAGTAGGCCGTGCCGCAGGCAGAAATGGTCAGGCGCGACAGCCTTGCGAAATCGAACGGCAGCGTCTCGCGCAGCGCCACCCGCTCGGTGCCCATGTCGACGAAATGGCTGAGCGTGTGCGACACCGTCTCGGGCTGCTCGTAGATCTCCTTGGCCATGAAGTGGCGGTGGTTGCCCTTGTCGACCAGCAGCGCCGAGGCGGCGGAGACGAGGGTCTCGCGCTGCACGATGGCATCGGTGCCGTCCCGGATCACCACGCCCTTCTTGGTCAGCACCGCCCAGTCGCCGTCGAGCAGGTAGGAGAGCCGCGAGGTGAAGGGCGCCAGCGCCATGGCGTCGGAGCCCAGGTACATCTCGGTCGCCCCGTACCCGATGGCGAGCGGAGCCCCGGAGCGCGCGGCGATCAGCAGCGCCTCCTCGCCCTTGAACATGAAGGCCAGCGCGAAGGCGCCGCGCAGCACCTTGAGCGTCCGTGCCACCGCCATTTCCGGGTCGAGGCCGCGATCGAGTTCGCGCGTCACCCACAGCGCCACCGATTCCGTGTCGGTCTGCGTCTTCGGCAGGTAGCCGTCCCCTGCGAGATCGGCGAGCAGCTCGCGGAAGTTCTCGATGATGCCGTTGTGGACGACCGCCACCTTGTCGGTCGCATGCGGATGGGCATTGCCCTCGGTCGGCGCGCCATGCGTCGCCCAGCGGGTATGGCCGATGCCGATATTGCCGTCGAGCGGCTCGAAACTCAGCTTGGCCGCCAGGTTGCCGAGCTTGCCCTCGGCCCGCCGCCGACTGATCTGGCCATGCTCCAGCGTCGCGACGCCGGCGCTGTCGTAGCCGCGGTACTCGAGGCGCTTCAGCGCATCGACGAGGCGCGGCGCGACGGGTTCCACACCGATGATTCCGACAATGCCGCACATGCAGTGCTCTCCTACTGGCCCGACGATTCCGGTTTGGCCGCCCTGGCCTGCTTGATGGCGAGCGCCCTGGCCTTGAGCCGCGGCGCGTAGCCGTCCTTGTTCTCCTGCCGCGCCCGGGCCACCGCCAGGGCATCGGCCGGCACGTCCCGGGTGACGACGCTGCCCGAGGCGACATAGGCGCCCTCCCCGATCGTCACGGGTGCGACCAGCGAGGCGTTCGAGCCGATGAAGGCGCCCTCCCCGATCACGGTCTTCGATTTGTTCACCCCGTCATAGTTGCAGGTGATGGTGCCGGCCCCGAGGTTCGCCTTGGCGCCCACCTCGGCGTCCCCGACATAGCTCAGGTGCGGGAGCTTGGCGCCCTTGCCGACCCTGGCGTTCTTCACCTCGACGAAATTGCCCACCTTGGCGTTTTCGGCGAGATCGGCACCGGGCCTCAGCCGCGCGAACGGCCCCACCGATGCTCCCGGCCCGACATGCGCGCCCTCGAGGTGGCTGAAGGCATGGATCACCGCACCCTCCTCGATCGTCACGCCCGGGCCGAACACCACGTTGGGCTCGATCACCACGTCGCGGGCAATCTGCGTATCATATGAAAAATACACCGTGCCGGGGTCCTTCAACGTCACCCCGGCCTTCATGAAGTCGTCGCGGCGCAATGCCTGGAACTGGCCCTCCGCCCTGGCAAGCTGGGCCCGGTCGTTGACCCCCATCACGTCGCGCTCGGGCGCCGTGCCGTAGCCGACGCGGTAGCCCGCGGCGTTGGCGAGCTCCACGAGGTCCGTGACGTAGAACTCCCGCTGCGCATTGTTGGGCTGCACCTTGTCGATCAGTTCGCGGAACACCTCGGCGCGGAACGTCAGGATACAGGCATTGCACAGGCCGATCAGCCGTTCCGCGTCGGAGGCGTCCTTGTGCTCGCGGATCGCCAGCAGCCGGTCGCCATCGGTGATGAAGCGGCCATAACCCGTCGGGTCGCGCGGCTCGAAACCGAGGATGGCGACATCGAACCCGGTCGCCAGCCGGTCGAGCACCGCAGCGAAATTGGCTCCGCGCAGCAGCGGATGGTCTCCGTAGATCACCGCGACATAGCCATTTGCTTCCGCCCAGAGCGGCCTCGCCATGCTGGCGGCGTGGGCCGTGCCCCTGCGCTCGGACTGTTCGAAGAACGTCACTTCCGGCGCAAAGTGCTTCACGGCCTCCCGCACCGCCTCGTGGCCGGGGCCGGTGACGACCGCGACACGGCTCGATCCGGCGGCGATCGCGGCATTGACCACGTGCCCGACGATGGGCAGGCCACCCACCTCGTGCAGCACCTTGGGCAGCGCCGAGCGCATGCGTGTGCCCTCCCCCGCCGCCAGGATGATCGACAGCAGTTCAGTCATGGCGGTCCGCCCTCTTCGGGGTCGTGGTTTCCCCCGCGTTTATGGCACCAAGATGTTGGGAATCCGATAACGCGGTTAGTGAGTGGTAAACTGTGTGGCGCTCGATTCGTAGGGCGGCGGGGAGGTCCCTTGGCCAAGGCAGCAGATCAGTTCCGTTCGTCCGATGTCACGGTATGGGGTATCGTCGCCCTCGTCGCCTGGGGCGTGGCAGTGCTCAGTGCTAATCTGTCGGCGCTGGTTCCCGCCAGCGTCTACGGCGCGCTGCACGCGTCCCGGCTCGAGGGCAGCACGCTCAATCAGCTGCGGGCCAATGTCGCCACCCTCGAGGCCGAGGCGGCCCGCATGCAGCGCGACAACGGCGAGCTGCTGCGGCGGTTCGCCCTTTCCGAGGAGAGTACCGGCGAGATCACCCGGCGGGTCGGGGCGCTGGAAATCAGCCTGCCCGCGCTGATCGAGTCGCAATACGCCGCCCTCGAACCGGAGCCCGTGCCGCAGGCCGTCGACCCCACGCCGACCGGCGCGATCGATCCGGCGCCCAGTGCCGCGATCGACCCGCCCGCCGAAGTGGCCCCTCCGGCGCCCGAACCGATCGACACCACGGCCACGGCCGCAATCGGCAGCAAGCCCATCACCTTCGAAGTCGATGGCGGCCTCGTCATGGTGCAGCAGCGCCCGCTCATCCCGGGCTCGGACGAGGTGAAGCTGCGGCTCGTCCCGGTCGAAACGCCAATGCCTGCGGAACTGACGCCGAGCGGCGGGACGATCGGCCTTGCCCTGGGTTTTCCGGTGCGCCCCGAGGACGCCGAGGCGCGCTGGCAGGAAATGCAGTCCCTCGCCGGCACCATGCTGATCGGCATGAGCCCGGTCCTCGGCGAGGCCGAAGGTCCCGGCGGCAAGCGGCTCGTCGCCGGCCCGGTTCTCGATCGCGCTTCGGCGCTCGAACTGTGCGACAGGTTCAGCCGCCAGGGCGTCCCCTGCGAGACCGTGCCCTTCACCGGCGATCCGCTCCCCCTGCTGAACTGACCCGGCCGGCGCCAGTCAATTCGATTGACAGCGCGGGGACGATGTCTATGTTCCGCGCCGATCCGTCCCGCGGCTCAGATGCGCCCGTAGCTCAGTGGTAGAGCATCCGACTTTTAATCGGATGGTCGATGGTTCGAATCCATCCGGGCGTACCATTTTCTCCATAAAATCAATTAGCTACGTCGATGTCGCCATCATGGTTCATGAGGCACGGGCGGTTGCGTCCGCGAATGTCTGTGCTTGGCTCTGGCGGGCCCTTCCGCTCTCCGGTCGGGACGGGTGCCAACCTGCAAACGTCGCACGACTAGCCTGTTGGCTGCGCCGGCAAGCTGTTTCGGTCGCCACGGTCTCGGTCACCCGCCGTCGGAGGCCGGGCGGCCTGCCGCTCCAAGCGGGGCAAAGAGCTGCGCAATCCGGGCCGTCCCGATGCCATCCTCCAGCCGCTCGAACAGCGCCGCGAAGGCCTCCTCCACATCGTCCGAGAGAGGCAGGTTCAGCGCCGATTCGACCCGGTGCCAGCGCCGCACCGCATCGAGCGTGAAGCTCGCTGCGAACACCAGCCGGTCTCCGGTCGGCGCCTGCCGGATGTCGACACGAAGGTAGCCGCATCGCTCGAAGTTGCGCGACAGGAAGCGGCTCTTGTGGCGGGCGAACGCGCTGGTCGCCCCGGTGTCGAAGGGTGGGGTTGTCGGCTGCTCAGTCATCGGTGGCCCCCGATCTGCTGCGATGCGGCGACGCTACGGAGCCACTATGGCCTGCTCTGGACTGCATTGCGGCGGAATGGCGATGCAAACAATTGCACCGATCCACGAGGCCGCAGTCCCCGTCCCGGCAGCAGGGCGGTCTGCGGGTCCCCCTCCCCCGCCTTCAGCCCTTCATCTTGAGATAGGCGGCGACCAGCCCGCGCGTCGAGCTGTCGTGGCCATCGGCCTTCTGCGTCCCCTCGACCTTGGGCAGCAGGGCCTTGGCGAGCTGCTTGCCCAGTTCCACGCCCCACTGGTCGTAGGAGTTGACGCCCCAGATGGTGCCCTGGACGAACACCTTGTGCTCGTAGAGCGCCACGAGGCTGCCCAGCCGCTCCGGCGTCAGCCTGGGATAGATCAGGGTGTTCGACGGGCGGTTGCCGGGGAACAGCTTGTGCGGGGTCAGCGCCTTGATCCGCGCCTTGTCGAGCCCCTGCGCCGTCAGTTCGGCCACCACCTCGTCCTTGCTCTTGCCCAGCATCAGCGCCTCGGACTGCGCGAAGACGTTGGCGACCAGCTTGTCGTGGTGCGGCGGCATCGCCTCGTGCGGCTGCGCGGCGACGAGGAAATCCACCGGGATGACGTCGGTGCCCTGGTGGATCAGCTGGTAGAAGGCGTGCTGGCCATTGGTGCCGGGCTCGCCCCAGATGATCGGACCGGTCGGGTAGTCCACCGGCTTGCCGGCGAGGTTCACCGACTTGCCGTTCGATTCCATGTCCTGCTGCTGCAGGTAGGCGGCAAAGCGCGAGAGCCGCTGGTCGTAGGGCAGCACGGCGTGGGTCGAGAACCCCCAGGCGTTGCGGTACCACACGCCGATGAGGCCCATGATCACCGGCAGGTTCTTTTCCAGCCTGGTCTTGAGGAAATGCTGGTCCATTTCGTAGGCGCCCTTGAGGAACGCCGCGAAATTGTCGAAGCCGACGGCGATGGCGACCGGCAGGCCGATGGCCGACCACACCGAATAGCGGCCGCCGACCCAGTCCCAGAAGCCGAAGATGCGGTCCGGCTTGATGCCGAAATCAGCGCAGGCCTTGAGGTTGGTCGACAGTGCCGCGAAGTGGTCGGTCACAGCCGCCTCGCCCAGGGCATTGGCGATCCAGGCGCGGGCGGTGGCCGCGTTGGTCATGGTCTCGTCGGTGGTGAAGGTCTTGGAGGCGACGATGAACAGCGTGCGCCTGGGGTCGAGCCGCTTCAGCGTGTCGTGGATGTGCGCGCCGTCGACGTTGGAGACGTAGTGCGCGCGCAGGTCTGGACGCGTATAGGGCTCGAGCGCCAGCGTCACCATCACCGGCCCGAGATCGGAACCGCCGATGCCGATATTGACGATGTCGGTGAAACTCTCGCCGGTCGCACCTTTCAGCGAACCGTCGCGGACCTGGTCGGAAAAGGCCTTCATCCCCGCCAGCACGCCGCGCACCTCGGGCATCACGTCCTTGCCGTCGATCTTGACCGGCTTCGTCCCCTGGTAGCGCAGCGCCATGTGCTGCACGGCGCGATCCTCGGTGGTGTTGATGTGCTCACCCGCCCACATCGCGTCGCGACGCGCCTCGACGCCGGCTACGCGGGCGAGGTCGAACAGCGCCTCCATGGCCCTGGCGTCGATCCGGTTCTTCGAATAGTCGAGCAGCAGGTCGCCGGCCTTGGCCGAGAAGGTCCCGAACCGCTTGGGATCGGCTGCGAACAGCTCGCGCATCGTCGTCTCGGCGAGGCGCTTGCGCGACTTCATCAGCGGGTTGAGGAGGGACTTGCGGCTCGCGGCCATGGCGCTTTCTCCCGACGTGTCAGAGCGCGGGAATGTCGCCCGCTGCCCAGGTTGCCCGCGTTTGTGCCGCATAATCGGCAAACGTACCAGCCTCGATCGCCTGCCGGGCGCCGATGCACAGCTGCTGGTAGTAGTGGAGGTTCACCTGGCTGAGGATCATGGCGCCGAGCATCTCCTCGGTGCGGATCAGGTGATGCAGGTAGGCCCGGCTGAAGCGGCGGCAGTTGGGGTTGGGCGAGGCCTCGTCGAGTGGCCGCGGATCGTCCTTGTGCCGTGCATTCTTGAGGTTGATCACGCCCATGCTTGTGTAGGCATGGCCGTGCCGGCCGGCGCGGGTGGGATGCACGCAGTCGAACATGTCGACGCCGCGCTCGATGCCGCCGAGGATATCGTCCGGCTTGCCCACGCCCATCAGGTAGCGCGGCTTGTCGGCCGGCAGCTCGGGCGTGATCTCGCTCAGCACCCGGAACATGGTCTCCTGCGGTTCCCCCACCGCCAGCCCGCCGATCGAGTAGCCGGTAAAGCCGATGGACCTGAGCCCTGCCGCCGAGCGGCCGCGCAGCTCGGCATTGTCGCCGCCCTGCACGATGCCATGCAGCGAACGGCGCGGCTGGTGGCCGAAGGCATCCTTGCTGCGCTGCGCCCAGCGCAGCGACAGCTCCATCGCCCGCTCCATCTCCCTGAACTCGGAGGGGAGCGGGATGCACTCGTCGAGCTGCATGATGATGTCGCTGTCGAGCAGCGTCTGGATCTCGATCGAGCGCTCCGGCGTCAACTCGTGCGCCGAGCCATCGATATGCGAGCGGAACGTCACGCCCTTCTCGGTGAGCTTCCTCAGCTTGGCCAGCGACATCACCTGGAAGCCGCCGGAATCGGTGAGGATCGGCCGCTGCCAGTCCATGAAGTCGTGCAGCCCGCCCAGCGCCGCGACGCGCTCGGCGCCGGGCCTCAGCATCAGGTGATAGGTGTTGCCGAGCAGGATGTCCGCGCCGGTGTCGCGTACCTGCTCGGGATACATCGCCTTGACGGTGCCGACGGTCCCCACCGGCATGAAGGCAGGCGTATGCACCTCGCCGCGCCAGGTGTCGATGCGGCCGCGCCGGGCCATGCCGTCGGTGGCGATGAGGGTGAAGGCGTAATCGGTCATGCGGCGGGTATTAGCCGCACGATCGCCGTCTGTCATCCCCGCGTTCAGGCCGGCTTGCCAACGCCCACCGCGTAGCGCAGCAGCACGCCGCCGGTCTGGAGCGGCCGGGCTTCGAGCAGGGACAGGGACAGCGCTCCCGCGGCGGGCTTGAACAGCGGCGTGCCGGCCCCCAGGATCCCGGGCGCGAGGCAGATGCGGTATTCATCGACGAGGCCGGCGGGCAGCAGGCTGGCCAGCAGGTCCGCGCTGCCGAAAATGAAGATGTCACCCCCCTCCTCCGCCTTCAGCGCCCTGACCGCCGCCACGGCATCGCCGGAGAGGAGCCGGGTATTGTTCCACTCCGCCGATTGCAGCGTGTTTGACGCCACGGCCTTGGGGATGGCGTTCATCCGGTCGGCAACCGCGCCGGGCTCTTCCTTCTGCCAGTAGTCGGCCATGCCCTGGTAGGTCTTCCGCCCGAACAGCAGCAGGCCCATGGCATCGAGTTGCTGGATCGAGAACGCCTCCAGTTCGCTGCCCCAGACCGAGCCGTGGAAGCTGAGGTCCCACGGGTTCGGCCCCTCGAAGAAGCCATCGAGCGACATCACGTTCCAGACCAGCAGGCTGCGCATCGGACATCTCCATCACTTATCTTGTTCCTTAAGTATCCGGTCAACCACGGAACTGTCAAGCGATCGCTTAACTATTCCGCCCGGAACAGCAGGCTCGCGTCACCGTAGGAATAGAACCGGTAGCCGGTGTCGATGGCGTGGCGATACGCCGCCTGCATCGTGTCGTATCCAGCAAAGGCCGAGACCAGCATGAACAGGGTCGAGCGCGGCAGGTGGAAATTGGTCATCAGCACGTCCACCGCGCTGAAACGGTAGCCGGGGGTGATGAAGATGTCGGTATCCCCCGAGAAGGGCTGCAGCGTACCGGTGGCCCGCGCTGCGCTTTCCAGCAGCCTGAGGCTGGTCGTCCCCACCGCGACGATCCTGCCGCCCCTGGCCTTCGCCGCGCGGATGCGCTCGACCACGTCGGCGGGGATCTCTCCCCATTCGGCGTGCATGACGTGGTCGGCCGTGTCCTCGACCTTGACCGGCAGGAACGTCCCTGCCCCAACATGCAGCGTCACCCGCTCGATGCCGACGCCGAGGTCGGCCAGTTGCTGCAGCAGGCGCTCGGTGAAGTGCAGGCCGGCGGTGGGGGCGGCGACGGCGCCGTCCCTTTGGGCATAAACCGTCTGGTAGTCGGTCCGGTCCCGCTCCTCGAGTTCACGCTTGAGCCCGATATAGGGCGGCAGCGGCATCGCGCCGAAGGCCTTGATCGCCTCGTCGAGATAGGCGCCGGCGAGATCGAAGCGCAGCGTCACCTGCCCCCCCTCTGCCACCGCCTCGACGCTCGCATCCAGCGCGCCGAGCATGCACGCATTGTCGGATTCGTGCCCGAAGCTCAGGCGGTCGCCGGCCTTGAGGCGCTTGGCGGGACGGGCGAAGGCGAGCCAGGTGCTGTCGTCGACCCGCTTGTGCAGGTTGAACGAGACGCTGGCGCGATACTCGCCGCGGATGCGGGTACCCCTGAGTTCGGCCGGCAGCACACGGGTGTCGTTGACGACGAGGAGATCGCCGGGGCGAAGGAGCCGCGTGAGATCGGTGACGCGGGCATCCTCGAGCGGCAGGCCCGGGCGGACGACCAGCATCCGGGCGGCATCGCGCGGCTCGACCGGGTGCAGCGCGATACGCTCGGGCGGCAGTTCGAAATCGAAGGCGTCGACGCGCATCAGGGGCCGGTGCAGCTCACGGCCCAGACGCCGCGGCCGGGGATGCGGAGGGTGCCGCCATGGACGAACGCCCCGCCCTCCTCGGCCTTGAACAGGCGCAGTTGTGCGATGATGGCGCTCATCGGTTCGTCAACCGCGTCGATCAGGATGACGTCGTCGGTCTCGAAGGCCTGGCCCACCAGCACGGGCTCACCCGGCCCGTAGGCCGCCGAACTGGCCCACACCTGTTCGCCGACCGAGATATTGACCCCGACAACCGCCAGGAAATCGACGCTGCCGACGAGGAAGTCGAACGTCGCCTCGCCATCGGGCGCGGCGCAGTTGATCCACTCGGTCGCCAGCGACGGCGTGGCGAGGCCGCAAAGGCTGAGTGCGAGTGCGGCCGCACGAATCATGCGGCGATGTCCGCCGCGACCTTCACCGTGACCATCTTGTCGGGATCCTTCACCGGCTCGCCGCGCTTGATCTTGTCGACATTGTCCATGCCCTCGATCACCTTGCCCCAGACGGTATACTGGCGGTCGAGGAAGCGGGCGTCGCCGAAGCAGATGAAGAACTGCGAATTGGCGCTGTCCGGGTTCTGCGCGCGCGCCATCGAGGCGGTCCCGCGCACGTGCGGCTCGGCACTGAACTCCTGCTTCAGGTTGGGGTATTTCGATCCGCCCATGCCGGTGCCGGTCGGGTCGCCCGTCTGCGCCATGAAGCCGTCGATGACGCGGTGGAAGACCACGCCGTCATAAAAGCCCTCGCGCGCCAGCTTCTTGATATGGGCCACGTGGTTGGGCGCGAGGTCGGGCCGCATCCGGATGGCAACTGTTCCCTTGGTGGTCTCGACGACCAGGGTGTTCTCGGGGTCGGCGTAAGCCATGAACTCGGTCCTTACTTGTATTCGATCTTGGCGGAGATGATCTTGTCCGGGCTGGCCGGCGGCTCGCCCTTGGCGATCATGTCGACGAATTCCATGCCGGAAGCGACCTTGCCCCAGATGGTGTACTGGCCGTCGAGCCAGGGGGCGTCGGCGAACATGATGAAGAACTGCGAGTTGGCGCTGTCCGGATCGTTGGTGCGCGCCGCCGCGACGATGCCGCGGCTGAAGTGCACTGAGGTGTTGAATTCGGCCTTGAGGTCGGGGAGATCGGAGGCACCCATGCCGGTGCCGGTCGGATCACCGCCCTGCGCCATGAAGCCATCGATGACGCGATGGAACACGATGCCGTCGTAGAAGCCCTGCCCGGTCAGCTCGACCACCCGCTGCACATGGCTCGGCGCCAGTTCCGGCAGCAGTTCGATGTCGACGACGCCGTCCTTGAGCTCGAGCATCCAGTGCGGCTTGCCATCCTGCGCCACGGCAGGCTTGGGATTGGCGAGGGAGAACGCGAAGACCACGGCCACGGCCGCGAGGAGGACGCCGATGATGAGGCCGGCGCGCTTGAGGGATTCGGTCATGATTTCTTGAGTGCCTCGAAGACGATGGGCGGGACGAACTTGGAGATGTCGCCCCCGAGCTGCGCGATCTGGCGCACGAGCGTGGCCGAGATGTGGCGGACCGGGGGGGAGGATGGCAGGAACACCGTCTGCAGGTCCGGCGCCATCTGGGCGTTCATGCCCACCATCTGCATCTCGTAATTGTAGTCGGTGGTGTCGCGCAGGCCGCGAATGATCAGCTTGGCGCCGTGCTCGCGCGCTGCAGTGACCGCGAGCCCGTCGAAATCGACGAACTTGAACTCGGTCTCGGTGCGCCGGCCGACCGGATCGAGCACCGCCCTGAGCAGCGTCAGTCGGTCCTCATGGGTGAACAGCGGTGTCTTGGTGGCGTGCCGCCCGACTGCGACGACCAGGGTGTCGACCAGCTTGCAGGCGCGCTCTATGACGTCGAGGTGGCCATTGGTCAGCGGGTCGAAGGAACCCGGATAAAAGCCCACGAGTTTGGCCATGAAAGGCGCCCTCCCCTTGGTGTTCGCGCCGGTTTGTGTCACGGCGGGCCGACGATGGCAAGACGAAGGGCCTGCGGCCTCATGACGGCGCCCAGGGTTCGAGGCGACCGTTGCGCAGGCTGGGAGCCGGCGCCTTCGAACCGCCCGATGAAGCGGACCCCGTCGCGCGCCGGGCCCGCCTCGCCTCAGGCCTTCTTCATCAGCGACAGCCACACCCCGCCGGCCATCAGCACCACCCCGGACACGCGATTCATCGCCCGCACCCGGGCAGTCGTGAGCAAGTCGCGGGCGCGTCCGGCAATCAGGGCATAGACCGAATCGGTCAGCGTGGCGACGGTCATCACGATCAGCCCCAGTACCACGATCTGGTCGAAGGCCGGTCGGCTCATGTCGACGAACTGGGGCAGGAAGGCCCCGAGGAACAGCAGCGTCTTGGGGTTGGACAGGTTGATGAAAGCGCCCTGCCAGACGTAGCGCCCCAGGGGCAGCCGCTCTCCGGCCTGCCCCATCTCGAGCTTGCCGGACGAGGTGAACATCTTGAAGCCGATCCAGATCAGATAGGCGGCTCCGACCAGCTTGATGAGTGTGAAAGCCTCGGCAACGAGGTTCATCACAACCTGCAAGCCTAGCGCCACCACGAGCACCATGCCCAACATCGAAATCTCGGTGCCCAGGATAGTCAGGAGACCCGCCTTCGTGCCGCGAGCGAGCGCGTTCGCCACGACGACCGTGACCGAAGGACCAGGCACGATCGAAAACACCAGGCAGGCGGCGATGTAGGGGAGCAGAATGGCGGGGTCGATCATCAGCGGGTCCTCGTTGCGAGCGTCGAGCCAGCCACACTTGTCTGAGCCTGGCAAGCCGACCGTTCGAGAAAACCCGATCTCACGGAACAGGCGGATTGATCAACATATTTCCGCAATCCTACCGCATATTTCCTACATACTCCGCCAATCCAACGACATTGATAACTCCGGATGAATCGATTGATGCTCGCCCTGCCCGGCCATCAATCAGGCATCCTGCTCGCCTTCCGCAGAACCGTCCGCGTCGGTTTCCTCGGGCTCGCTGATGCGCTCGACCGACACCACGCGCTCATCGGCAGCGGTGTTGAAGACTCGGACGCCCTTCGAGGCACGGCGGGTGAAGCGAATGCCCTCGACCGGCACGCGAATCAGTTGGCCGCCATCGCTGACCAGCATCAGCTGGTCGGAGAACTCCACCGGGAAGGCGGCGATCAGGTTGCCGATCTCCTTGAGCTTGGAGATGTCGGTGGCCTGGATGCCCTTGCCGCCACGGTTGGAGATGCGGAAATCGTAGGACGACGAAATCTTGCCGAAACCGCGCTCGTTTACGGTGAGCACGAACTGCTGCGAGGCCCCCATCTGGGCGTAGCGCTCGACCGAGAGCGCGACGTCCCCGGACACGATCTCGGCCTCGTCGGCAGCCTCGGATACGTCGGGCGTATCGGCTTCGCTCTCTTCGCCGGTGGCAGCGCGATGCGCGGCACCGAACTGCTTGATGAAGGTCTCGCGTTCGGCCGGAGAGGCATCGAAGTGGCGCAGGATCGACATCGAGATGACGCGGTCGTCGTCGCCGAGCAGCACGCCGCGCACCCCGGTCGAGTCGCGACCCTTGAAGACGCGGACGTCGCCGACCTCGAAACGGATGGCCCGCCCGAGCGCGGTCGTCAGCATCACGTCGTCGGCGGCGGTCGCCGTCTCGACGCCGATGATCTCGTCACCCTCGTCGAGCTTCATGGCAATCTTGCCGTTCTTGTTGATCTCGACGAAATCGGCCAGCGAGTTGCGGCGGATGCCGCCCGAGCGGGTGGCGAACATGATGTCGAGCTGCTGCCAGCTGCCTTCGTCCTCCGGCAGCGGCATGATCGAGGTGATGCGCTCGTTGGCTTCGAGCGGCAGCATGTTGATCAGCGCCCTGCCGCGCGCCTGCGGCTCGCCGATCGGCAGGCGCCACACCTTCATCTTGTAGACCTGGCCGGCCGACGAGAAGAACAGCACCGGCGTGTGCGTATTGGCCACGAACAGGCGCGAGACGAAGTCCGCGTCGCGCGTCGCCATGCCGGAGCGGCCCTTGCCGCCGCGCCGCTGCGCCCGATAGGTCGAGAGCGGCACGCGCTTGATGTAGCCGCCATGGGTCACGGTCACCACCATGTCCTCGCGCGCGATCAGGTCCTCGTCCTCGAAGTCGCCGGCCGCCTCGTCGATGGCCGTGAGGCGCGGGGTCGAGTAGGCCTGCTTGATCTCGGTCAGCTCGTCGCGAATGATGCTGATCACCCGCGCCCGCGAACGCAGGATATCGAGGAAGTCGGCGATATCGGTCCCCAGGCCGTTGAGTTCGTTGCCGATCTCGTCGCGGCCAAGCGCGGTGAGGCGGCTCAGCGTCAATGCCAGGATGGCGCGGGCCTGCTCGTCCGAGAGCCTGAAGGTGCCGTCCGGGCTGATCTTGTGGCGCGGGTCGTCGATCAGGGCGATCAGCGGCGCCACGTCGCGCGCCGGCCAGTCGCGTTCCATCAGGCGCTCGCGTGCCGCGGTCGGATCGGGCGCCGTGCGGATCAGCGCGATGACCTCGTCGACATTGGCCACCGCGACGGCGAGGCCGACGAGGATATGGGCGCGGTCGCGGGCCTTGTTGAGCTGGAAACGGGCCCGGCGGGTCACCACCTGCTCGCGGAACTCGAGGAAGGCGGCGAGGATCTGCCGGAGGCTCATCAGTTCGGGCTTGCCGCCGTTGAGCGCGACGAAGTTGCAGCCGAACGAGCCCTGTAGCGGGGTGAAGCGGTAGAGCTGGTTGAGGACCACGTCGGCGACGGCATCGCGCTTCAGCTCGATCACCACCCGCATGCCATTGCGGTCCGATTCGTCGCGGATGTCCGAGATGCCCTCGATGCGCTTGTCGCGCACCATCTCGGCGATCTTCTCGATCATCGTCGCCTTGTTCACCTGGTAGGGGATCTCGGTGACGATCAGCGCCTCGCGCTCCTTGCGCATCTCCTCGACATGCACCTTGCCGCGAATCAGGATGGCGCCGCGGCCGGTCTCGTAGGCCTGGCGGATGCCGGAGCGGCCGAGGATGATGCCGGCGGTCGGGAAATCCGGGCCGGGCAGCACCTGCATCAGGTCCTCCGTCAGCGCACCGGGATTGTCCATCAGCATCAGCGTGGCGTCGATCACCTCGCCCAGATTGTGGGTCGGGATGTTGGTCGCCATGCCGACGGCAATGCCGCTGCCGCCATTGACCAGGAGATTGGGGAAGCGGGCCGGCAGGACCGTCGGCTCCTGCTCGGAGCCGTCGTAGTTCTCCTTGAAGTCGACGGTATCCTTGTCGATGTCCTCGAGCATGAAGCCGGTGATCTTCTCCATGCGCACTTCGGTGTAGCGCATGGCCGCCGGCATATCGCCGTCGACCGAGCCGAAATTGCCCTGGCCGTCGATCAGCGTGACCCGCAGCGAGAACTCCTGCGCCATGCGCACGAGGGAGAAGTACACGGCATCGTTGCCGTGCGGGTGATACTTGCCGATGACGTCGCCGACGACGCGGGCCGACTTGACATAGCTCTTGTTCCAGACATGCCCCTGATCGTGCATCGAGTAGAGGATGCGCCGGTGCACCGGCTTCAGGCCGTCGCGGACGTCGGGCAAGGCCCGGCTCACGATCACGCTCATGGCGTAGTCGAGGTAGGACTTGCGCATCTCGTCCGAGATCGAGATCGGGGCGATATCCGAGCCGGACGGTGCGCCGGGGCTGTCTTCGGTCTTGTCTGTCACTAGGGCTGTTTTCTGCTGGGGACCCGGTTGGGCCGGCTTACGCGATTCCGGTTCACAACGCGACCGCCAGGGTGCCGCGCGTGTCCCGCTTCCCCAGTCATTTGGGCATTCCGATGGCAGGCTGCCACCCCGATGTCGCCGCCTCGGCCGAAATCGCCTGCAAACTGGACGATATCAGGCCCGGCATTCTGGACGAACGCGCACCGAGGCCTTAGTAATCCCCGCCCATTGACGCCGATTGAGGGCTGCCCGTGCCGAGTGAGAGTCGCGAGTCGCAGCGGGACGGCTGGTTCCCGAGGTGGTCGATCGGCTTCGGCCTCGAGCACATAGGGTACCTTACGGTCCGGTGGCCGCGCATTGCGGGACTCATCGTGCTGCTGTTCACGGCGCTGTGCGCGTGGCAGCTGCCGCGCGTTGCCGTGGACGGCGACCTGATGCGGGTGTTCGCCGATTCCGGCGTACACTACGACCGCTACCGCAAGCTCACCGAAACCTTCGGCACCTTCGAGGACGACGCCTATGTCCTCGTCAACTCGCCCAGGCTGACCGATCCGGCGGTGATCGAGCGGATGCGCGAACTGGCCTTCGATCTCGAACTCAACGATTTCGCGGTCGGCACGATGACGCCGTTCACGCTGCGCAAGCCGAGCGCGGACGGCGGCACCGTCCCGGCCGTGCCCGAAAACATGAGCGGCCCTGAGGAGGTGGCGGCGGTCCTCACCGACTTGCGCGAGAACGACCCGATCATGCGCAACCTGATCGTGGGCGACCTCAGTGGCGTGGTGATGATCCTGTTCCCGGACATCACCAAGACCAAGGCGCCGGGCGGCATGAAGGCCATGATCGCTTCGCTCCGGCAGATCGTGGCCGACTACGACAGCGAGGACATTCACGTCGAATTGACCGGCCCGCCGATCTGGTCGACGGAACTGCTGGAATCGACGATTGCCGACCAGGCGGTCTTCTCGATCGTGGGCTTCGCCATCGGCGCGATCATCTCGCTGCTGGCGCTGCGCAGCTTCTGGGGAGCGGTGCTGGCCACCTTCACCCCCGCCATCGCGGTGATCTGGGTGATCGGGACCGTGATCATGGTCTTCGGTTCGTTCAGCTTCCTGACCAACATCGTGGTCACGCTGGTGCTGGTGGTCGCCTTCGCCGAGAGCATGTATTTCACCTTCACCTGGCTCAGGCTGTGGAATGACGGGCTCGACGCGGCGCGGGCCATCGACGAGGCGACCAAGCGGGTGCTGCCCGCGGCGGCCCTCACTTCGCTGACCACGATGGTCTCGTTCGGCACGCTGATCGTCACCCAGGGGCGCGGCATCGAGGAGTTCGGCTGGTCGGGAATGGTCGGCATCGCCATGGCCTTCCTGACCTTTTCGACGGTGATGCCGCTGACCATGAAGCTCGCGGTGCGCCTGGGCTACAAGCCGCCGCGGCGGATGAGCATCGCGGTGACGGCGCCGATTCCCGTGGCCCGCTGGCTGGTGCGTCGCTTTGCGCGCGTGCTCGCCGTCGCCGTGCTCGCGATTGCGGCGCTGCTGCTGATTCCCCACTTCTCGCTCGAGCCAAGGTTCTCGTTCGAGGACTATCTGCCGCGCAATTCCAAGGCACTGGAAACGGCCAAGGGCATCGATGCCGGGGTCGGCGGCGTGGCGCCGGTCTACGTGCGCGTGCCGCTCAACGATGCCGATCCCAACCTCACCGACGCCGATTTCGAGCGCGTCCGCAAGGTGCACGAGATCGTCGAGGCGGCGGTTGGCAAGGGCAAGGTGATTTCCGGCGCCTCGATGTTCAACTACTCCGACGCCGGCTTCAGCCGCGAGCAGATCTTCGATGCCGTCGGACCGTTCCTCAAGCGCCGCTTCGTCACCGACGACGGCACGCAGGCGCTGGTCACCGCTTTCCTGCCGACCATCATGGATTCGGTCGAGCTGAAGACCATCGTCGACAAGCTCGACGTCGAGATCGCGGCGGCCGGGGTCGATGGCGCCGAGGTCGCCGGCTACCGGCTGATGACCACCTTCGCCAGCACGGACATCATCAATTCCATCCGCACCAGCCTGATGTTCGCCATCGTGCTGAACATCTTCCTCATCGGGCTGGCCTTCCGCTCGTGGCGGCTGGGGCTGCTGTCGGTCATTCCCAACATGCTGCCGATCCTGGGTACCGAACTCTATCTGTATGCGACCGGCGCGGGGCTGCAGCTGACCACCGTCATCGCGCTGACCATCGCGTTCGGCATCGCCGTGGACGATACCATCCATTTCCTCGCCACCTATCTGCGGCAGCGCGAATCCGGCAAAGCTAACGAGGAGGCGGTGGATCTGTCGCTGGAGCGCATCGGTCCGGCACTGGTCGCCACCACGCTGATCATCTGCGCGGGTACCGCAGTCGTGATGTTCTCGACCATTCCGCCGGTTGCCTTGTTCGGTACCCTGACGGTAATCACGTTGTTCATAGCGTTGCTCGGAGATCTCGTCGTGCTCCCGTCAATGCTGATCGCCGGGGGGCGATTCTTTCGTTCAATTGGAGGTTCAGGCAAATGAAGTCTTTCGGTCCCCGGCTGCGACGCATCGCACTGGCCGGTCTGGTCGCAATCGCCGGTTCGGCCGCAACGCCGGCCCTGGCGGGCAAGGCCGACGTCGAGCTGCTCAAGTCCTATGTCGGTGACTGGAAAGGCCGTGGCCAACTGGTCGGTGCCGAGAAGGAGACCGTCGTCTGCAAGCTGGCGCTGACCCCCGGCAACCAGGACAAGGTCAACTACTCCGGCCGCTGCGCCCTCGCCGGAACGACCCTCTCGGTCAACGGTTCGCTCGCCTTCAGCGACGTGAACAAGCGCTATGAGGCCGCGATGACCTCCAATGTCAGCTTCACCGGCCTTGCCGTCGGCAAGCGCCAGGGCGACACCGTGGTGTTCGATCTCAAGGAGCGCAACAAGGACGAGGCCGGCAACGACCTGACCGTCACCGCCCGGATCGTGCTGGCGGCCGACAAAATCAATGTCGGCTTCCACGTGGTCTTCAATGCCACCGGCGACAGCCTTCGGGCAGAAGTGCCGTTCAGCAAGTAGTCCTCGGTGCATTGCGCTCCGGTTCCTGGTGAACGTACTCGCAAAGATGCTTCGTTTCATCTTGGCCCGACGTTAACGTGATCATGACAGTTTCGACCGCATCGCCAACGAGCGAGCGGTCGAAACGTGCTAGAGGGCCTGCAGAAATCGCTGGGCGGCCGCGCCACGGTCTACGTGGCCGCCATCTGCCTGATCATCCTTGGGCTCGAGGGCTGGCGCGAGTGGACCTCGCGCAGTGCCGTGCTTGGCCACTCCGAGGAGGATATTGCCGGCCTCGCCCATGCAGTGCACCAGCATGCCGAAGACACCTTCGAGATGGCGTCTGCCGCCGCCACCGCCGTGGCGCGCGGCCTCGATCGGCAGCACCGCACGCCGGAACTGCTGACGCGCACCGCAGAGCTGATGCGCTCGAGTGTCAGTGCCAGTTCGCGTGTCGTGGCACTCTACCTGTTCGATCGCGATGGCAACTGGCTTGCTTCCAGCGAGGGTCTGCCGCTCTCCGCCGAGGCCGGCAAGCAACTCGTCCAGGTGTTCGGCGAACGCAGAAGCTACGCGCCGGCACTGGGAGAGCCGGTCCGTCTCGGCGCCGGCAGCGGACCGGTCATCCCGGTCGCACGGGGCATCGTCGGTGCGCTCGGCACCTTCGACGGGCTCGTGGTGGCGGCTGTGGAGCCGCGCGAACTTGCCGGTTTCTATGCGCGCTTCGAGCTCGGACCACGAGACTACATCGCGCTTGCGACCGCGTCGGGGGTTCTGCTCGCCCACTCCGCCGGCGGTGCCGGACCACCGCAGCCGGGCGATCCTTTCGTGCTGGGAACGCTTCCCCCGGATCCCGGTACCAGTGTGCTGCGCTCGCCTGTCGACCAGGTCGAGCGCATCATCGCCCAAAGCACTGCCTCGCGCTTTCCGGTGGTGGCCGAGGTTGCCCGATCGATGCAGGACCTGCTGGCACCCTGGCTACAAGACGCCATGCAGCGGCTTGCCGTCACCGCGCTGCTGGTCGGCGTGCTGGCCGTTGTCGGATTGCGGCTCGCCGATCAGATCTGGCGCCGGCACCGCAGCGAGGCGGTGCTGGCCCGCAAGGAGTCCGAGTTTCGGCTGCTGGCCGAGAGCGCCATCGACCTGGTCGAGCGCTTCGACGCCGACGGGCGCCGGCTCTATTGCTCCCCGGCAATTGAATGGATGACCGGCCACAAGCCGGAAGAGGTGATCGGCAAGATCGCCTTCGACATCGTCGTTCCCGAGGACCGCCACGTGGTCGACGCTGCGGCGAGGCGCCTGCGCAGCGGCCTCACCGACGCGGAAACCATCACCTATCGGGTCCGCCACAAGGATGGCCGGGAGTTGTGGTTCGAGACTGCCCTGCGCATGGCTGCCGACAGCACGCCGGAACGGCCGGGCGTCGTCGGCGTCACGCGTGACGTCACCGAGCGCAAGCTCCTCGAGATCCGGCTCGCCGACATGGCGCGGGTGGATGGGCTGACCGGGCTCGCCAACCGCCGTGCCTTTGACGAGGCCCTGCAGCGCGAAGTGGCGCGGGCCTGCCGCACGCGCCGGCCCCTCGCCCTGCTGATGATCGATGCCGACCGCTTCAAGCGGTTCAACGACGATTACGGTCATCTGGCCGGCGATGCCTGCCTCAAGGCGATGACCGCGGTGCTGGCTCGCCACGGCCGACGTCCGTCCGATCTGGCGGCGCGCTACGGCGGCGAGGAACTGGTGCTGCTGCTGCCCGAAACGGACCTGACGGCGGCCCGCCAGGTCGGCAACGAGATCTGCCGGGACGTCCAGGCCCTCGGCATCGCGCATGCGCGCAACCTGCCCTGGGGCTGCGCGACGGTCAGCGTCGGGGTCGCAGAACTCATGCTGGACGCCACCGCGCCGCATGGCGGAACGTCACTGATCGCGGCCGCCGACCTCGCCCTCTATGACGCCAAGGCGCAGGGCCGCAACCAGTGCGTGGCGGTATCGCGGACCGAGCCCACATCGCGCCTCGCCGGCTGATCCGACCGCTTCGTGCCTGCCACCGGGGCCGACCCGATGCGGCAAGAAGGGGCCGCGATGCCCGGGCCTAGAACGGGATGTCGTCGTCCATGCCGCCCGACTCGAAGGCCGGGGCGGAACTGGGGCGGCGGCCTTCCTGGCGACCGCCACCGCTGGACTCGCCCGGGCCCGAGAACCCGCCGGAGCGCTCACCGCCGCCTTCGCCCTCGCCACGCCCGTCGAGCATGGTGAGGTTCGAGTTGAAGCCCTGCAGCACCACTTCGGTCGAATAGCGATCCTGGCCGGATTGGTCCTGCCACTTGCGCGTCTGCAGTTGGCCCTCGATGTAGACCTTGCTGCCCTTGTGCAGGTACTGCTCGGCAACCTTGGCGAGGCCCTCCGAGAAGATCACCACGCGGTGCCACTCGGTGCGTTCCTTGCGCTCGCCGGTGTTCTTGTCGCGCCATTGCTCCGAGGTCGCGACGCTGAGGTTGACCACCTTGCCGCCGCTCGGCAGGTTCCTGACCTCGGGCTCGTTCCCCAGATTGCCCACCAGGATGACCTTGTTCACGCTGCCAGCCATGGCATGTTCCTTTTCGTGCTTTCCCGGATCCGTGACCCGGTCCAATCCAAGTCGCGCACCCTACCGCTGTCTGCTGCGTTCCGCCCGCAGCTTTCGCCATTCGCCCACAGGTTCGACCGATGTTCACTTTATGTTCGCGCAATCTGTTCGGGTTCGTCGGCCATGGTCCGCGCCCCGGGCAGCTAGCTGGCGCCCACCCTTGACCGAATCCAACGTGTTCTGCTTATGTTCGCACGAGCCTTCCCCGGTGGACGATGCGACGCGATGACAGCGACGTATCGGACGTGATTTAGTTGCGCGAGAGGGTCCGACGGCCCACATGGGCGAAAGGTGCCCGTTTCGAGAAACCCTGACACGATTTGGCAGAGAGCGGCCGTATGGTCGCGACCCTCCCAGGTGGAACTTCCATGAGCAGCAGACCCAATCCGAACCGCGACCTCGTCATCCGTGGCGCCAAGGAGCACAACCTCAAGAACATCGATCTGAGGTTGCCACGCGACAGCCTGATCGTGATGACCGGGCTGTCGGGATCGGGCAAGTCCTCGCTTGCCTTCGACACCATCTATGCCGAGGGCCAGCGGCGCTACGTGGAATCGCTGAGCGCCTATGCGCGGCAGTTCCTCGAGATGATGCAGAAGCCCGATGTCGATCAGATCGACGGTCTCTCGCCCGCCATCTCGATCGAGCAGAAGACGACGAGCCGCAACCCGCGCTCGACCGTCGGCACCGTCACCGAGATCTACGATTACCTGCGCCTGCTCTTCGCCCGCGTCGGCATCCCCTATTCGCCGGTCACCGGGCTGCCGATCCAGAGCCAGACCATCTCGCAGATGGTCGACATCGTCATGGCGCTCCCCGACGAGACGCGGCTGTTTCTGCTCGCCCCGATCGCCCGCGGCCGCAAGGGCGAGTACAAGCGCGAGCTCAACGACCTGATGCGCAAGGGCTTTCAGCGCGTCAAGATCGACGGCGAGTTCCATGACATCGAGGATGCGCCGAACCTTGACAAGAAGCTCAAGCACGACGTCGAGGTGGTGGTCGACCGCATCGTCACCGGCGGCGACATTGCCGGCCGCCTCGCGCAGAGCTTCGAGACGGCGCTCAAGCTGGCCGACGGCATCGCCTTCGCCGAGTTCGCCGACCAGGTCGAGGAGGACGGCACGACGCCGAAGCGCCTGATCTTTTCGGAGAAGTTCGCCGATCCGGTCTCCGGCTTCACCATCCCCGAGATCGAGCCGCGGCTGTTCTCGTTCAACAACCCGTTCGGCGCCTGCCCGGCCTGCGACGGCCTCGGCACCGAGCAGAAAATCGATCCGAACCTGATCGTCTCGGACGTAACCCTGTCGCTGCGCGATGGCGCCATCGTGCCGTGGAGCAAGACCAGCGCGCCCTACTACCAGCAGACGCTGCAGGCGGTGGTGAAGCACTTTGGCGCCTCGCTCGGCACGGCCTGGGAGGACCTGCCGTTCGAGGTGCAGCACGCCGTGCTCTTCGGCACCGGCAAGACGCCGATCAACTTCGTCTATGACGCTGGCCTCCGCACCTACAAGTCGACCAAGCCGTTCGAGGGCGTGATCGGCAATCTCGAGCGGCGCTACAAGGAGACCGAGAGCGCCGGCATGCGCGAGGAGATCGAGAAATACATGTCGCAGGCGCCCTGCCTCGCCTGCAACGGCTATCGGCTGAAGCCCGAGGCGCTGGCGGTCAAGATCGACGGGCTGCATATCGGCCAGGTCAGCGACAAGTCGATCCGCGCCGCCGCCGAATGGTTCCGCGACCTGCCGGCGAGGCTCACCGACCAGCAGCGGCAGATCGGCGAACGTGTCTTCAAGGAAATCCGCGAGCGGCTGGGCTTTCTCAACGATGTCGGGCTCGACTACCTGACGCTGGCGCGCAATTCCGGCTCGCTGTCGGGCGGCGAGAGCCAGCGCATCCGGCTCGCGAGCCAGATCGGTTCGGGGCTCACTGGCGTGCTCTACGTCCTGGACGAGCCCTCGATCGGCCTGCACCAGCGCGACAACGAGCGGTTGCTCGAGACGCTGCGGCGCCTCCGCGACCTGGGCAACACCGTGATCGTCGTCGAGCATGACGAGGACGCGATAATGACCGCAGACTACGTGGTCGACATCGGGCCGGGTGCGGGAGTCAACGGCGGACACATCGTCGCCGAAGGCTCGCCAGCCGACATTCTCGCCAATCCCGACAGCATCACCGGCAGGTACCTGTCCGGGGCCATGGCGATCCCGATGCCGCTGCAGCGCCGGACGCCGGTGAAGTCGCGCAAGCTCCACATTGACGGCGCCACCGGCAACAATTTGAAGAACGTCTCGGTCGACGTGCCGCTCGGCCTGTTCGTGGCGGTGACGGGCGTATCGGGCGGCGGCAAGTCGACGCTGATGATCGACACCATGTACCAGGCGGTGGCGCGGCGGCTGAATGGCGCGCGGGTCAATCCGGCGCCGCACAACCACCTCACCGGGCTCGAGTTCCTCGACAAGGTGATCGACATCGACCAGTCGCCGATCGGCCGCACGCCGCGCTCCAATCCGGCGACCTATACCGGCGCCTTCACCCCGATGCGCGAGTGGTTCGCCGGCCTGCCCGAGGCCAAGTCGCGCGGCTACGGGCCGGGACGCTTCAGCTTCAACGTCAAGGGCGGCCGCTGCGAGAAGTGCGAGGGCGACGGTGTCATCAAGATCGAGATGCACTTCCTGCCGGACGTCTACGTCACCTGCGACGTGTGCAAGGGCAAGCGCTACAACCGCGAGACGCTGGAGGTGCAGTTCAAGGGCAAGTCGATCTCGGACGTCCTCGACATGACCATCGACGAGGCGGTCGAGTTCTTCGCCGCCGTGCCCTCGATCCGCGAGAAGTTCGCGACGCTGCAGCGCGTCGGGCTGGGCTACGTCAAGGTCGGGCAGCCGGCCACTACCCTTTCGGGCGGCGAGGCGCAGCGCGTCAAGCTGAGCAAGGAACTCTGCAAGCGCGCCACCGGCCGCACCCTCTACATGCTCGACGAACCGACCACGGGGCTCCACTTCCACGACATCGCCAAGCTGCTCGAGGTGCTGCACGAACTGGTCGAGACCGGCAACACGGTGGTGGTGATCGAGCACAATCTCGAAGTGATCAAGACCGCCGACTGGATCATCGACATGGGCCCGGAGGGCGGCGATGGCGGCGGCGAGGTGGTGGGTATCGGCACGCCCGAGGACATCGCCGCCAACCCGCGCTCGCATACCGGCCGCTTCCTCAGCGAGGTGATGCAGCGCCGGCCGCAGCGGACCGCCGCGGAGTAGTCGGAGGGGAGTATTCCCTTCAGCATTGCGGCGGCGGTGTGGCGGACCGGGCGCGATTTTGACAGGCGCGTGAAATTGCCATGCGCCGAGCGCATGTCGGCACTGAGATTTCAGGTCGTGCGCCGTGCTGCAAATCAGCCCATCCTGCGCCGGTAGTGGCCATACAGGGAGACTGCCATGTTTGTCAGAGCGGTATGGCGCCTCAAGCGACTGGTCGACATCAAGCAGACGCTGCGCGAGATGGAAGTTCCCACAACCCGCGATGCGCTGGGGCTTTCGGGGACCGATTTCCAGAAGATGACGCGCGGCCTGTTCGACCGCTGAGCTTAACCTCGCATTCACCATGCCGCATGGCCGCCGGGCGTCCGGCGGCCATGCGTTTGCCGCAGCAATGCCGCAGGCCTGAAGGGAATGTGAACGAGTTCAGCAATCGACATGCGAAATACGCATACCGGTTCTGACACATCGACCCCTGCTCATTCTCCATCCGTTCCCCTACCTTACACCTGCAAACGAAAGGAGACTCCCAAATGGGCATTCGTACCACACTGAAGAAATGGGCTGCCTACCAGCAGACCGTCCGTGAACTCGCAGCTCTCGACAACCGCCAGCTGAGCGATCTCGGCATCGCGCGCACCGATATCTCGCGCATCGCACGTGATCATGCGCGCACTATCTGACGGCTCGTTCGTCGGTTCCTCTGCTGCCGCATCCTAGAACGCTCGCTTCCAGACAGAAGCGGGCGTTCTGCCTTTCCGGCGGCTAGAACTTCAGCCGCCCCACCAGTTCCGCATACGAAACGTTGACCGCCTTGCGGAAGGCCGCACGCTCCTCGAGCCGGGCATGCCAGGCTTCGACGTTCGGCAGGGCCGGCCGCTCGATCGGCATGGTCGACCAGCGGAACATCGCGACGCCCGCGGCGATGTCGGCGTAGGTCAGTTGCGCTCCGCCCAGATAGGGCGCGTCTCCCAGGCGATCATCGAGGAAGTGGAAGCAGCGCACGGTCTCCGCCATGGCCTTGTCGATGGCCTGGCGATTATGCTGCTCCGCCGGGGTGCGCACCTGCTGCCAGAACAGCGCGATCCAGGCCGGCTGGAAGGTGGTGGCGGTCCAGTCGGTCCACTGGTCGACCACGGCGCGATCGCGGGCCTCCATCGGGAACAGCAGGCCGCTGCCGTATTCGGCGCTGAGATAGCGCACGATGGCGTGGCTCTCCCAGATCGTGAGTTCGCCATCGCGCAGCGTCGGCACCAGGCCATTGGGGTTCATGGCGAGATAATGCAGGGTGTCGGTGCCGCCGAACGGGCCGCCGAGCGGCACGTGCTCGTAAGGTAGTTCGAGCTCTTCGAGCGCCCACACCGCCTTCTGCACGTTGGCCGAACTCAGCCGGCCCCATAGTGTGATGCTCATCGACCTGTCCTTTCGTTGCGCCCCAGGGCCATGCTTGCTATCTCCCCCGCCATGTCACAGCAAGCCAACACAGCGATCCACGTCATCGGCGCCGGCCTCGCCGGCTCGGAAGCGGCCTGGCAGGCGGCGGAAGCCGGCGCCGGGGTCATACTGCACGAGATGCGGCCGATCCAGAAGACCGACGCGCACCAGACCGAGGGCTTCGCCGAACTCGTCTGCTCCAACAGCTTCCGTTCGGATGACCACCGGCACAATGCGGTGGGCCTCTTGCACGAGGAAATGCGCCGCTGCGGTTCGCTGATCATGCGCGCGGCCGACGCGCATGCGCTGCCCGCGGGCGGGGCGCTGGCGGTGGACCGCGACGCGTTCTCGGGCGCGGTGACGGCGGCAATCGCCGGCCACCCCAACATCACCGTCGAACGCGGCGAGATCGCCGGGCTGCCGCCACAGGACTGGGACAACGTCGTCG
>JADJPS010000005.1 GCA_016713105.1 Devosia sp.
ACTGGTGGGCCCACAGGAGGCCGGCCACATCCGCCACATAAAGCGAAGAGGTCAAGCCTTTTTGTCATCTATCTCCAATCTCCAGCGGCCAGGTCGGCCCAGAACATGGATACGATCGCCCAGCACATGGTGAGGGCAACAAGATGGACTCACGCTCCCCATGCGGTCTACACGCGGTGATCGGCGCCCAATTTCCGCAGGAGACCCCGAGATCACCACCCATGCCCGAAACGCAGGTCGCCCTATGGCTATCTCGTGGCGGGTGGCCAGGCTTTCGCTGTGGATGAACGCGCAGCTCCAGGCCTAACGACCCCAAGGTCCGTCGGGCGATGAGCGCCGTCGTCAGCAGGCTGATCAACAAAGTGCTCTACGAGGCGAAGGATCGCCACGATCTACCGTTCCCGGAGCACCCCGGCCGGAGGCCTTCGCTTGCGTCTCGCCTAGAGTCGAGGCACTCGGGAAGCCACCAGCCCCGGTCTGGCGACTACTACTGAATTTCCTCTGCTTCCACGCCCCAAGAACGGCGACGGCATGTGGGAAAAAGGAGCGGCGCGACCGTCAATGCCCCGTTCCGGGGCTTTTGAAGGCATCCACAGCGACATCGTCCCGATCCCTGGGTCGGATGCTGCGCAACGGCGGCTTCGACGCCTCGGTGAACTTTCAGTACCGACGCCTCCGGGAAGGCTTTTATAGAGCCCGGACGGGACTCCCGGACTCATGTTCATGGCGAATCCCTCGGGGACCCGTTCGGGGCCCCTGTGAACCTGTTCCATGGCAAGTACTCCGCCTCGATCAGCGTCGGCGGCTGGCCCGGCAACAACCGGTTCTCGCGCCCCTATGACCCCGGGTGACGCGCTCCTCGACTCGATTGCCCCGCTTCTCGGAAGATCCGAAAAGTTCCCCGAGGTGCCGCCAAAACCGCTCGCGATCCCCTGGCCTGACCAGATCGACATCCCGATCATCGGGTGGCTGCACCACACATCGCCACCTACAAGTAACACTACTGGAAGAACTGGCCGACAAACGGGCCCGGCAGAACAATATGGCGCCTTCTGGGCCCAGACCGGTCTGCTGGTTGTCATGACCTGCCTGTGTGACCGGCGCGCAGTAACGACACCTCACACTGGAGGCGCGTCCCGCCCGCCGCCAGCGACGCTTCCTGGTGCGGTGCGGAGTCGCTCGAGTGAACATCAGGCTGATCGTCGGCACCTTCTCTTTCTGTTCCTGGTGGTCTGCTTACGCATCGACCATCGTGTTCTTCATCCCGCGATGTCGCCCGCCAACGCCGATTTTCCGCGAACGCTTCGCCGAACTGGCGCGCATGGGCAGCTCCTGACCTCGAAGGTCTCGCCTCACACCCAGCAGTTCGGCCTCGATAAGAAGCCGCTCTGGGAGCAATACCTCTCAGCTATCACGGGCAAGATTCTGCGCCGCGACTTCAACTGCTCCACGCCAACATATCCCTCGACCGTCGCCGACATGATCACCCAGATCGATCCCCTGGACCATCGGCCTGCTGGGCTGACCACCTGCTCTCCTTCGTCATCGGCACCATCCTGGGCGCCCTGCCGCCTGCCAGGCGCCGCGCTGGACGCGCCTCGCCGCCGCTCTGGGCGCTGCATGCGATCCCGTTCTTTCTCCTCGGCCTGATCCTGATGTACCTGCTGGCGTTCCAGGTGCCGCTGCTGCCGATCTTCGGCGGCTATTCCATGGGCGCCACCCCGGGCTGGACTTTGCCCTTCGTGCTGGACATCCTGCGCCACGCCACCCTGCCCGCCCTGTCGATCATCCTGGTCGCCGTCGGCGGCTGGGCGCTGTCGATGCGCGGCATGATGGTCACAACCATGGGCGAGGACTACGTGGCATCTTCGGCTATCCGGGCATCGGCACCCTGCTGTTCCAGGCGATCCGCGAGAACGACCACTTCCTCATCCAGGGCATCGTCTTCACCGTCATCGTCTCGCTCGGCCTCGCCACCCTGATCCTCGACCTGTTCTACCCGCTGCTCGACCCGCGCATCCCGTCACGCTATCGGCGCGACCTGAGATGAACGGCATCCGGTCCGCTACCTCCAGCCGCAACTCCTCGCCTGGTCGTCGGCAGCTCCCCATCGCTGCTGTTCCTGCTCGCCTTCCATCGCCTCGGCTCCCCACCTGGTCGTGGACGTGGAAGACGCCCGCGCGCTGTCCGTCCGCCCGCTCCAGCCGCCCTCCTGGCGCTACCCCTTCGGCACCGACCGCCAGGGCCGCGACCTGCTCGCCGTGATGGTCGCCGGCACCCCGCTCACCCTGCGCATCGGCTTCATCGCCGGTATCCTCGGCGTGGGCATCGGCACCGTGCTGGCCTTTGTCGCCGCCTACTACCGCGGCTGGGCGGACACCATCATCCGCGGCATCGCCGATATCAGCCTCACCGTCCCGGTCCTGCTGGTCCTATCATCATCGCCGGATCGGCATCCCCGGCGGCCTCCGTCAACCAGATGCCCGCTCGTCTCGCCTCGCTCGCCTGGCTCAACCCACCCGCACCATCCGGGCCCAGGTGCTGTCGCTGCGCGAACGCGGCTATGTCGAGATCGCCCGCATGTCCGGCTGTCGGCCCTGGCATCATCTTCTTCGAGCTCATGCCCAACCTGCTGCCCTCCTCTCGCCGCCACCCTGGTCAACGCCGTCTCCGTCGGCCATCCTGGCCTCCATCGGCCTGGAGGTGCTCGGCCTCGGCCCGATCGACGCGCCGACGCTGGGCATGACGCTGTATTGGGTGAACTTCAACGCCGCCATGATCAACGGCTGGTGGTGGTGGTGGCTGTCGCAGCCGGCCACGGTGCATCCTCCGCGCTCGCCTTCATCAGCCTGTTCTTCGATCGCCAATCGCGGCGTCGCGGAAGAATAGCCAACCCCACGGCTGGAAATCCGGCCTGAACGCTCGGCCTGCCGCCACCTCCAGGGGCTGGGCGCCGGCCTGCGGGTGACACTGTCCGCTCACCGCCGGCCACGCGAAGGCGCTCGACGACGTCTCCTTCGCCCTGCGGCCGGCGAACGCCTGGGCTGGCCGGCGAGTCCGGCTCCGGCAAATCCACCATGGCGCTGGCCATCCTGCGCATGATCAACCCGCCCGGCCGCATCGACCGGCGGGCAGGTCACCTGGGCGGCACCGAGCTGCTCCGGCTCGACCACGAGAGCATGCGCCGCCTGCGCCTCGGCCGGATCGCCATGGTCCCGCAGGGCGCCATGAACTCGCTCAACCCGGTCATCCGCATCAGCGCCCAGATCGCCGACGCCTTCCGCGACCACGGCGTGCAACTCACCCGCGCCGAGCTCCCGGGATGGCGCCCGCGCCCAGGCGCTGCGCACCGTCGGCCTGCCCCCCGACGTCGCCACCCTCTACCCGCACGAACTCTCCGGCGGCATGAAGCAGCGCGCCTGCATCGCCATCGCCATCTGCCTGCGCCCCAAGGTCATCATCGCCGACGAACCCACCAGCGCGCTCGATGTTGTGGTGCAGCGGCAAGTGATGGAGACCCTCGCGCGGGTCCAGCGCGACCTCGGCTGCGCCATCATCCTGGTCGGCCACGACATGGGGCTGATGGCCCAGTTCGTCGACCGGCTGGGCGTGATGTATGCCGGCCGCCTGGTGGAACTCGCGCCGATCGGCGAGATCATCACCCGCCCGCGCCACCCCTATACCCAGGCGCTGATCGCTTCCCTCCCGTCGCTGGAGGCACGCGGCACGTTCCAGGGCCTCCCCGGCCTGGCCCCTCGCTGCTGCGCCTGCCGCGCAGCTGCGCCTTCCACCCGCGCTGCACCGCGCTGGACGTCTGCCAGCGGGTGCGGCCCAGCGGTCGCACGAGATCGCCGTGGCCGGCAGTGGCCTGCCACCTGTACATCGCGGAGCCCTGAGCATGACGCCCCTGCTCGAAGCGCGTCTCCAAGGTCATCTGCGCCTGGCCTGGCTGGCGCCACCCCAGCGCTGTCGGACCTTGTCGCTGACCTCGGAGGCGACCCGCCGACCATCATGCGGTGGTCGGCGAGAGCGGCAGCGGCAAGACCACGCTGGCGATGCTACTGCTGGGCCTGTTCCCCAGCCGCGCCGGCCAGATCTTCTACCGCGGCCGGGACATCGCCCACTCTCCGGCGGAGCGGCAGCCTTCCGGCGCGAGGTGCAGGCGGTGTTCCAGGATCCGTTCGCGGTGTTCAACCCGTTCTACACCGTCGACCACCTGCTGACGGTGCCGATGAAAGTTCACGGCTCGCTCTCAGCCGAAGCCGAGGCGCGCACCTGATGGACGAGGCGCCGACGGCCGTCGGCCTGCGCCCGGAGGAGATCCTCGGCCGCTTCCCGCACCAGCTTTCCGGCGGCCAGCGCCAGCGCATCATGGTCGCCCGCGCCGTGCTGATGAAGCCGAAGCTGATCGTCGCCGACGAGCCGGTCTCCATGGTCGATGCCTCGCTGCGGGCCAACATCCTGAGCAAGGCGCTGAGTAACCTGAATAAGCAAGATGGCGTCTCGATCATTTCATCACGCCTGACGACCGCCTATCATCGCCCAGTCGATCCTCGGTGCTGTATCGCGGAATTCCACTTGATGATGGAGGCCCGGAGAGGTCGACGCGGTGATCAAGGCGCGCAGAGCACCTATACCCATTGCTGGTCGGTCGATCCCCTGGCCCAGCCTCGACCAGCGCTGGGGCGACGCTTTGGGATCGCCCAGCGCGCAGGCGGCCGGCGGTCACCAACCATGGCTGCCCGTTCCGGTCGGGGCACAGGTATGCCGGTCTTAGGCTGCACGCCCGCCGCTGGTCGGGGTCGATCCTCACCACACCGCCTCTGCCACCTCTATGACCAAGCAGCCGCAGGTGCGGGCGGAACGGCTATCCGAGTGCTGCCGGTGTACACACACACAACCTGACATTGTTCCACGCGACGATCAGGGGCCCAGGCTGATGGCCGCGGCTTCTAACACTTGTGTCGGTGGGGCCAAACCGATGCTCAGATCGCCGAATTCATCTCGCCCACGCCGTCCCAGGTCGCCCGCTCGCCCAGCAATGTGGCATCCCGCTCGCCGTGGGCGGGTGCCCTTCGACGCATCGTGGCCAACGAAAGAGGTCGAGCTCATATCTGGAAACGGCGCGCTACAGGGGGTGGCAAATTGGTGATCGAGAGGCTCCGCCGCTCAATAGGGCCAAGGAAAAGAGCATTACCTTGCTGACGGAACAGGGGATCGACACGATAGTAGACCAGGATGCTCACGTTCAACTATGAGCGGGCTCAACGTCGATCTGGTGCTACGGGTGGACGACCGACTTACGGGCTGGGTACGCACCAATTTCGCCACCCGTCGCGCGGCGGATCGGTGGTCGCCAGCTTCCAATGCCGACATTTGTAAAACGACATCTCCAATCCGCCGATCAGCCGGGAGGAACTCTGGACCGGTCTCAGTATTTCCTGCGCCCGCGTGCTGCCGGTGCGCCAGGGGGAAGGCCGAAGTCGAAAGCTGTCGATGCACCCCGACGTTACCGATCACGCCAAGTCAGGGTACGGAAGCCGCATCGGCGGACGGTCCCCAACTTCCGCCGCTGGTGGAGATGCTGCCGTCGGGCACAACACCATCACCGTTAATGCCCAGGGCAGCTTCACCCTGATGACCAGCGACCTGCCCTCGGTCATCGTCGTTCGCCGACAAGATCAGCTTTACGTCTTTCCGCGACGTCCGTGGCGTGCCGACCCGCTTCAGAGGAGACCTGGCACGTCGCCATAGGGTCGGCTTGCTGGCCCCTGCATGAAGGCCTACCGGGAGGTCGCCCGCACGACGGCGTGCGCCACCCCGATGCGTGCCCACGGTCGGTGACAGCAATCGGGGAGCGCCGGCTATTCGGCCTTTGGCCGCCTCTACGCAAGCGGCTATGTCCACGGCCTGCAACGGGCCGTCTACATAACGGGGACTGCGCAAATGAGGATCGCGCTCACGGGCGGCGGCGGCGTCGGCCGCGCGCCATCACCTCCGGGCCCTCGCGCGGGGCCGCACCATCTCGCTCTCAGCATCGACCGGGTCGCTCCTGGGAAGCGCCGCCGCCGGGCGTCGGTTTCGTGGCGGCCGACATGCCCCGAATACGGCAGGCTGGTCGGGCGCTTTGCCGGCTGCGTGCGGTCATCCGCATGGCCGCCGTCCCGTCGCCGGGCCACCAGCCCCGACCACGTGGGTCCACAACAACAACATCGTGGGGAGCTACAATGCGCTGCGGGCGGCGGCGGGCAGGATCAGGCGCATCTGCCAGGCGTCCAGCGTCAACGCCATCAGCCATTCCTGCAACCGCTTCCCGCGCTACGACTACCTGCCGCTCGACGAGGCATCCCAACCATTCCGAGGACCCTACAGCCTCTCCAAAGTGGATCTGCGGGGCGCAGGCGGGCGCGATCGTGCTGGCGCTACGAGGACCCATCGCCAGCATGCGCTTCCACTGGGTGGTGCCGGATCGCGCCAAGGCGGCGACGCACTTCACCCGCGACGAAAGTGCCAGCCCGCGCAACCACCTGTGGGCCTCCACCGCTTCGATGCCGCCGCGCTCTGCCTGCTGAGCCTCACTGCCGATTTCGACGGGCACGGGCGTTCTACATCGTGGCGCCCGATACAACGATCGATGTGCCGAGCCGGGAACTGGCCGCCGAGCATTTCCCCGACGTCCCGATAAGGGGCGACCGGCAGGAATTTCAGCTTCTTCGATTAATAGTCCAAGGCCGAGCGCCTGCTCGGCTGGACGCACGGCTGAAACCGCTCAGGTCGTCAGCACCCTGTGCAGCACGGCCTTGAGGTGGCGGTCGCCCATCGACCGCTGCCTCGACGTCTCCGGCTTCGAGGGCTCCGACCACTGCCAGGTGCTCCCGCATCGATTGCACCGTGTTGGCCGGCCCGACCGCTTCGAGGTTGTGCAGTCTGATGACGTACATCTTCTGCGCGAGGCGCGCGTAGATGGTATCGACCTGCTCGTTGCCGAAGGCGCTGATGAAGCTCTCGTGGAACTCCGACTCGAGCTGTTTCACCGGCAGCCGGTAGTCCGACATCGCGGGGTTGGCCTGAACGAGGAGATGATCCGGGAGTGTTCCGCCCGCATGCGCTGGATCCAGCCCGTGGACACCGAGTTGGCGAACTTGCGCAGCCCCCTCCTTCTCGAGCAGCCCGCGCAGCTGGGACGTGTTCCCGACGAACTTCATGTCCGGGTAGAAGATGGTGATCCCGACCTTGCGGCGGACCTTGATCATCCCTCGGCCTCGAGCAGGGTCGTGGTCTCGCGCATCGGCGACAGCGACAGGCCGAGGGTGGCGCCGAGTTCCTCCTGCTTGAGGGTCTGCCCCAGTTGCAGCCGGCCCTCGATCAGCGCCTCGAAGAAGGCGTTGTAGCCCACATTCTCAATGCCACCGTTCACCCCGCCCTCCGAACTGCCCGCTGGCGCTTCTAGCGGCACGCGGGCTCGAAGTCATCAGACCAAAGACGCGCCCGCCAGAGCGTTGACAAGCGTTAATCGTCGCATATAGGCTCCCTAACACGAGATGAAATATATCTAAAATGAGTGCAGCGCCAGCCCCCGGCATGCGGGCCGGATTGGCAGTTGCGACGCAGGACGGAATCGAGGGTCGCCCGGAGGAGCTCCATCGGGGGGTGCGCGGCCCTTGTGATCGATCATCGCCGGTGGCCCGCATCTGGCGGCCCGGCGTGATCCGGAGGAGGAGAGACCCATGACCAAGACCATCACTGCCACCCCTGGTCGCGACGCCGCGTCCTGACCACCGCCGCAAGCGCCCTGGCCCTCGCAGCGGCCAGCGGCTTCCCGATGCCGGCGCTCGCGCAGGGCAGGAAGCTGACCTACTGGGGCGGCCTGATCTTTTCAGAGGACGCCAACAAGCTGCTCGCCGACACCATCACCGCCTGGGGCCAGGCCAATGGCGTCGAGACCGAAGTGGTGATGATCAACCAGAACGAAACCACCCAGAAGGTTTCGGCGGCCGTCGCGTCGAACTCGATGCCGGATGCGCTGGACGTCGGCCTCGACCTGCTGCTGCTGCTCTCGCGCCAGGGCATCTTCTCGACGCTCGACGACGTCTACGGCAGGGTCGGCGAGGCGCAGGGCGGCTGGTTCGATGGTCCGGCCCGCGCCACCGACACGACCGCTGTCGCCGGCGGCCGCACCGGCGTGCCGTTCGGCGTCAACGGCAACCTGCTGCTGCGCCGCAAGGACCTGCTGGAGCCCGCCGGCCTTCAACGAAGCGCCCAAGACCTGGGAGGAACTGGTCGCCCAGGCCGTGGCCGTCAACAAGCCGCCGGTCTCCGGTCTCGGCCTCGCCCTCTCCAACGTCGGCGACGGCAACGTGCAGATCAACGTCATGCAGTCCTACGGCGGACGCATCGCCGACGATGCCGGCAAGAAGGTGACCATCAAGTCCGAGGAGACCCGCGCCTACCTCGCCTGGCTCAAGGATGCCTGGGACAAGGGCATCTTCCCGCCCGGCAACACCACCTGGGACGGTGCGGGCGACAACCAGGCCTACCTCTCCGGCCAGGCGGCGTTCATTGCCAACACCGGCTCGGTGGGCATTGCGGCCAAGAAGGACGACCCCGAACTGTTCGAGGCCAGCGCCTTCTCCCCGCTTCCCGCGGGCCCCAAGGGCACGATCTCGCCGATCACCCCGCAGTCGCGCGTCGTCACCAGTCGAGCGCCATGCAGGACGAGGCCAAGGCGCTGATCGAGCACCTCTCCAACCCCGACTTCATGAACGCCTATTTCGACGTGGCGATCTACGGCCCGGTGCTGAAGAACCAGGAGCAGCTTGCGGCCTTCGGCGGACAGAACACCATCCTCACCGGCCTGCCCAGGCTGGCCAAGGCGGGTACCGCCCCGGCCTATCCGGATGTCTACAACGCCGCCTATGCCGACCTGTCGTCGAACTTCATCATTCCCAAGATGGCGCAGCGCGTCGTGGTCGACGGCTGGGACTTCGACAGGCGATGGACGAAGCCCAGGCCCAGGGCCAGGCCATCTACGACAAGTACTGATCAGGTGAACCTCCCAAGGTCCGCGGACAGCTCCGGCTGTCCGCGGCATGTTGACCTGGATGGATGAGGCCATGGCGGGCGCTGCCGGTCAGCAAGCAGAGCGGGTGAGCGCCTGGCGCCTCAGGGGAGGGGCCGGGTCCGGCTGTTCGCCTATCTGCTTGTCGCGCCGGTCGTGCTGCTGATCCTCGGCCTGGTTGCCTACCCCTTCCTCTTCGCCATCTGGGTGTCGTTCACCGACATGGTGATCGGCAGTGCCGGCAACTTCATCGGCTTCAAGAACTTCGCCTATCTCGCCGGCACCGCGACCTTCTGGAGCGCCATCTGGAACACGGTGACCATCGTCCTCGTCTCCGACGTGCTCAAGCTCGGCATCGGCCTCGGCCTCGCGCTTTTGGTGCACCAGCACCTGCCGGGACGCGGCCTGTTCCGCTCCTTCCTGATGCTGCCCTGGGCCATGCCGGCCTTCGTGGCGTTTCTCACCTGGCGAGTCCTCTACCAGCCGATCGGCGGCGGCATTAACCTCGTCCTCACCCAGACCGGCGTCTACCCCCAGGTGGTCGACTGGCTGGGCCAGCGCGCCACGGCGATGGGCGCCGTCATCACCGCCTCGGTCTGGCGCGGCTTCCCGTTCTGGTTCGTCTCGATCCTCGCCGCGCTGCAGTCGGTGCCCAAAGGAACTCTACGAGGCGGCCATCGTCGATGGTGCCAACAGCTGGCAGCGGTTCTGGAACGTCACGCTCCCCGGCATCATGCCGGTGATCATCGTCACGACGCTGCTGAGTTCGATCTGGACGGCGAACGGCTTCGAGCATGTGTGGCTGCTGACGCCGGCGGCCCTTCCGACGCCACCATGGTGTTCCCGGTCCTCGCCTACTACGGCATGCAGACCCAGCGCATCGGCGAGGCCGCGGCGGTGTCCGTCTACATGCTGCCGGTGCTCGCCATCCTGGTGATCTTTGCCACCTCGCTGATGATGCGGCGGGAGGAGTAGATGGCGACGCTGGCCGAAGCCGCCACCCCTGTCGCCAGCGGCGTCGGCGACGCGGCGTCGCATCCTGATCGGCCGCGTCTTGAGCTATGCCACGCTGATCGTCGCCGTGCTGCTGGTGCTGTTCCCGATCTACTGGATGGTCATCCCTCGCTCGCTGCCGCGCGAGATCTACCGGGTGCCCTCGCTGTGGCCCAAGACCTTCACGCTCGACAATTTCGGCAAGCTGCTGAGCGATGGCGGCTTCCTGATCGCCATCCGCAACAGCCTGATCGTGGCGACGATCGTCACGCTGATCTCGGTGATCATCTCGAGCTTTGCGGCCTATTCGATGGTGCGCTTCCGCTACCGCTTCCGCGGCGTCATCGGCCGGCTGATCCTGTTCGCCTACCTGACGCCGGGCTGCTGCTGTTCATCCCGCTCTCGATCGTGATGGCGCAGCTCAGGCTCGGCAATTCGCTGGTCGGGCTGATCCTGGTCTACCTGACCTTCTCGCTGCCACTCTCCACCTGGCTCCTGCAGGGCTATTTCCGCGGTGTGCCGCGCGAACTCGAGGAGCAGGGATGATCGACGGGCTCAGCCGCTTCGGAGCGCTGATCCGCATCGTGCTGCCGCTGTCGGCGCCGGGATCGCGGCGGTCGCCATCTTCACCTTCACCGGCGCCTGGAACGAGCTGCTGTTCGCGCTCGTGCTCATCACCTCCAGAGCCAGCGCACGGCGCCCCTCGCCCTCAACTACCTCATCACCAGCGACGTGCTGCCCTGGGGACCGCTGATGGCGGGGGCGGTGGTCTCCTCCGTGCCGCTGATGATCCTCTATTTCGTCGCTCAGCGCTTCATGGTCGCGGGCATGACCGAGGATCGGTCAAGGGGTAGCGGCGACGCACTCACTTCAACGCCAACAGGAATGACAGGACGATGGGCATCAGGGTTGCGGTAGGGCAGTTTCACGAACTGACCGAGGAGAGGCTGCGCTTCGCCGCGCAGATCGGCGTTACCGGGTTGCAGATGAACAACCCCACGCTCCCCGGCGACACCCGCTGGGAGCAGCAGGACGTGCGCGCGCTGGTCGAAAAGGTCGAGGCCGCGGGCCTCAGGTTCGAGGCGATCGAGAACGTCCCGACCCATTTCTACCACAAGGCGATGATGGGGCTCGAGGGCCGCGACGAGCAGATCGAGAACTACCAGGCGACCATCCGCGCCGTGGCGCGGGCCGGCGTCCCGGTGCTGGGCCTGCACTTCATGCCGAACTCGGTCTGGACCACCGATCGCAACGGCACCACCCGCGGCGGGGCCACGGCCCGCCAGTTCGACATGGCGGTGGTCGAGGCCAATATCGACAATCTCGAACTGCTGCGCTCGTTCATGCCGACGACGCTGGGCCGCGCCTCCTCGATGCCGCTGTTCGGCAAGGATGGCCCGGTGATCACCGAGGACCAGATGTGGTCCAACTACACCTATTTCATGAAGGCCGTGCTGCCGGTCGCCGAGGAGGAGGGACTGAAGCTCGCGCTGCATCCCGACGATCCGCCGGTGCCGATGCTGGGCGGCGTGGCGCGGCTGTTCTACAAGCCCGACAACTTCAAGAAGGCCTATGACCTCGTCGGCCGCTCCGAGGCGTGGAGCCTCGACCTCTGCCTCGGCTGCTGCTCGAAATGACCGGCGGCCGGAAGAACGTCACCGAGATGATCGAGTATTTCGCGCCGAGGGCCGCATCTCCCTACATCCATTTCCGTGACGTGAAGGGCACCGTGCCCGATTTCACCGAGTGCTTCATCGGCGACGGCAACTTCGATCCGGCCGAGGTCATCGCGCTCCTGGCCAGGACCGGCTTCGACGGTTTCCTGCTCGACGACCACGTGCCCAAGCTGGACGGCGACAGCGACTGGAACCACCGCGGCCGTTCGCACGCCATCGGCTACATGCAGGGCCTGATCCGCATGTACGAGTTCATGTCGAAGGCCTGACCGGCCTTTCCGCTCGCCTCGCGGGGACCGGCGCGCTATATGCCGCCGGTCCCTTTGCCTTCGGTGCGCCTTTTTGATCGCGAGCGAGCCTCACCATATCGAGCCGATGACGACGCCCCTGGCCGACGCCCGGCGCTTCTCCGTGGCCCCATGATGGATTGGACGGATCGGCACTGCCGCTATCTGCACCGGCTGCTGACGCGGCGCGCGCTGCTGTTCACCGAGATGGTGACGAGCGCTGCCGTCGTGCATGGCGACCGGGAGCGGCTGCTCGGTTTCGATTGCGTCGAGCATCCCGTGGCGCTGCAGCTTGGGGGCTCCGATCCGGACGAACTCGCCGCGGCGACGCGGATCGGTGCCGGCTTCGGCTATGACGAGATCAACCTCAATGTCGGCTGTCCGTCCGACCGGGTGCAGTCGGGTCGCTTCGGCGCCTGCCTGATGGCCGAACCGGAACTGGTGGCCGAGTGCGTGCGCGCCATGCGCGGGGCCACCGACCTGCCGGTGACGGTCAAGTGCCGCATCGGCATCGACGACCAGGACACCGAGGAGAGCCTCGATCGCTTCGCCGATGCCATGGCCGCCGCCGGTGTCGCGGCGCTCTACGTGCATGCCCGCAAGGCCTGGCTCAAGGGCCTGAGCCCGAAAGAGAACCGGACCATTCCGCCCCTCGACTATCCACGCGTCCATCGCCTTGCCGCCCGGCTGCAACCGCTGCCAGTCTGCCTCAACGGCGGCATCGAGGGGATAAGTGCCGCCGAGGCGCACCTGCCGTACGTGTCGGGCGTCATGCTGGGGCGCGCCGCCTATCACGATCCGATGCTGCTCGCCCAGGTCGACGAGCGAGTCTTCGGCGAGCCGGCGACGGCCCTGGACCTGCGCGGCATCGTGGCGGCGCTGTCGGACTATGCCGAGCGCGAGATCGGGCGGGGCGCCCGGCTCAACAACGTCACCCGCCACATGCTCGGTCTCGCCAACGGGCGGCCGGGGGCCCGGACCTTCCGGCAGGTTCTCAGCGTCGACGCGGCTCGGCGCGGCGCCGGTCCAGAGGTGCTGTGGCGGGCACTCGAGGCGATCGAGCAGCACGAGACCGCAGCGGCCTGAACGGTGCGCGTGGCGCCCCTCACCCCGGCCCTCTCCCCGAAGGGGCGAGGGGGCGATGGGGGCACCGGCCGTGCCAATCCCCTCTCCCCATTGGGGAGAGGGTCAGGGTGAGGGGCAGCCAGGCACTCCGGGTGAAGGGCGCCAAGCGCTCCACCGCCGATGTCAGTGCTTGCTCTCCCAGAAATCCGCCTGCAATTGCGCCGCCTCTTCGGCCAGCAGCGGCCCGATGATTTCCGTCGGCCGCTGGCCGGCTTCGAACACGATGTGGCAGGGCAGGTCGAGCGTCGGGTTCTCCTCGTGCGCGCCGGTCTGGGCCTTGAGGTCGCGCTCGGTCTGGCCGAACACCACCCGGCCGATGCCGGCCCAGTAGATGGCACCCGAGCACATGGCGCAGGGCTCGGCCGAGGTGTAGAGCGTGCAGTCCTTCAGTTGCGCGAGGCTGAGGTTCTTTGCCGCCCACGAGGCCAGCAGCTTTTCGGCATGCGCGGTGCGGTCGCCGCCCTCCGAGCTGTAGCCGTTCCCCTGCTCGCGCAGCACCCTGCCATTGCCATCGGCAAGCACCGAGCCGAACGGGTGATCGCCATGTTCGCGCGACCGCTTCGCCACCGCGAAGGACTGGCGCAGCAGGGCTTCGTCATAGGGGCGCAGCTTGGGCATCGGCATCTCCGGTTCACTCGCCGGCATTATGCACCAGACCCGCTCAGTCGACCAGTTCGAGCGCGTTGCCGCTGACCGCATAGCGGCTGAGCGTGCCGAGGAAGGTCATGCCCAGCAGGCTGGTGTCGAGCGCCCCCTCCTCGGCGACGAAGGCGCGGACATTGCGGCGCACGATGCCGCCGACCTCGATCCGGCCCAAGGTGACGCTCGCCGCCCGGCCGGTGCCGTTGGCGGTCGAGACCCTGACCGTATAGGCGAGCGAGCCGGTGTCGATGCCGGCGCGCCGGGCATCGGCCTGGGTGAGGACGACGGCGCTGGCGCCGGTGTCGAAGATCGTCCGGACCTCGCTGCCGTTGATCGCCGCGTTGATCTGGAAATGCCCGTCGCGGCCGCCGCGAAAGCTCACCGATCCGCCCTGCGGGTCGACCGATGCAACCCCCGGCACCAGTTCGCCGTAGACGCGCGAGGCTACCAGCGACAGGTCGTCGCGATAGGCATAGCCGACGAGCGCCACCCCGAAGATGCCGATCCACAGCACCAGATTGCCCATCAGTTCGGAGAACCGGTGGCGGCGCGCGAACAGGCCGGCGGCCAGTACCACGAGGATGACGAGCAGCGGAACAGCCGCGCCGGCCTGCTCCTGGCTCAGCCCGACGAGCGAGCCCGCATCGGCGCTGATCAGCAGCGCGATCCCGACGGCGATGGCAATGGCAACTCCGATGAACAGCATGGGCGCCTTTCCGCGACCGAGAAGCACCAGGACGATAATGGGGCTCCGGCGGGCGAATACAAGGGAGGCCGCCAATGAACTTGCCGCAAGGTGCCTCAGGCGAACAGCAGCAGGATGGTCAGCACCGCGACCTCGATCAGGGCATGCAGCGCCCCGATCAGGTCGCCGGTCTGTCCCCCGATCAGCCGGCGGCATGCCGTGCTCCAGGCCAGCGCCACCCCGGCTGCCGCGAGGAGCGCGAGGACGACGGCGACGATGCTGGTGAACGGCGCCGCGAGCACCAGGCAGCACAGCGTCGCAAAGCCGGCGCCGATCCAGAACGCCTGCCGGGGCACCCGGCCGACCGCCGCCGAGGCACCACCCTCGCGGGCATTGGGCAGCTCGAGGCTGAGCCAGAGCGAACCGGCGCGCGCCACCACCGTCGCCGCGAGCCAGACGCCGCCGGCAGCGAGCGGGTTGACGGCAAGCAGGGCGCCGAGCGCCGTGATCCGGAACATGAGGTAGAGCCCGAGCGCCGCGACGCCGTAGGTGCCGTGCCGGCTGTCCTTCATGATTTCCAGGCGACGCTCGATCGTCGCCCCGCCGATCAGGCCGTCGGCGGCATCGGCGAGCGCATCGTCCGGCATGGCGCCGGTCGCCGCGAGCATCAGCATCACCCCAAGCGTCGCCGCGAAATAGGCCGGCAGCCCCGCCCAGGCGCCGAGCAGCATGAGCAGCGCCGGCCCGAACCCGATCACCACGCTGGTGAACGCCAGCCCGATCGCGATGCGGCCGAGATCCGGCGCCTCGAACGGCCGGTCGCCGGTGGGGAGCCGCGAGAAGAAGCGCAGCCCCATCACCAGATCGTCGGTAAGGCGGGGCTCGCGCTGCGGTGGCGGCGTGCCGTTGTCCTGGCGCGGACGGGGAGGGGGCGGGACGTCGCTCAATTGCAAATGCTCGCCGATTGGTCCAGAAGCGTGCCTCCCTTAGCACCGCCACTCCGGAGTCGCCACGCATGGCGTCCGCCTTTGCCGACATCATCGACCTGCTGCACATGGTCCCGCCGGGTGACGAGGCCGCGGTGGCCGCCGTCCGCGAACGCGACCGGCAGCTGACCAAGCCGCCCGGTTCTCTGGGCGTGCTCGAGGGCCTCGTCGAGTTCCTTGCCCGCTGGCAGGGGAAGCCCAGCCCGACGCTCGACAATCCGATGGTGGCGATCTTTGCCGGCAACCATGGCGTCACCGACCAGGGCGTCTCGGCCTTTCCGCGCGAGGTGACGGCGCAGATGGTCGCCAATTTCACCGCTGGCGGCGCCGCCATCAGCCAGATCTGCGCACTGCACGAGATCAACCTGCGGGTCTTCGAACTGGCGCTGGACCTGCCCACCGGCGACATCACGCGCGAGCCGGCGATGGACGACCGCATGTGCGCCGCCACCATCGCCTACGGCATGGAGGCGATCGCCGGCAAGCCCGACCTCATCGCCATCGGCGAGATGGGGATCGGCAACACCACCGTCGCCGCCGCGCTGTTCGCCGCGCTCTATGGGGGCAGCGGCGCCGACTGGGTCGGTCGCGGCACCGGGGTGGACGATGCCGGCCTCAAGCGCAAGGCCGATGCCGTCGACCGGGCGCTGGCGCTGCACCGCGAGGCGCTCGGCGAACCGCTCGCCGTCCTGGCCCGGCTGGGTGGCCGCGAGATCGCCGCCATGCTCGGCGCCATCATCGCCACGCGCCAGCAGAAGGTGCCGGTGATCGTCGACGGCTTCGTCGCCACCGCCGCTGCCGCCATCGCCCATGCGGTGAACCCCGATGCCATCGCCCACTGCATGTTCGGCCACGTCTCGGCCGAGACAGCGCACGCGAAGGCGCTCGCGGCGATGGGCGTGACCCCGCTCCTCGACCTCGGCATGCGGCTCGGGGAAGGAAGCGGCGCGGCACTCGCCGCCGTGCTGGCCAAGACCGCACTGCACTTGCACAAGAACATGGCGACGTTCTCGAGCGCCGGGGTCTCCGGCAAAGACCAGCCGTGACGCAGCCTCCGGCCCCCGGCGGCCATCGGCCCCGGGCGATGTCAAAGAGCGCTGCCCGTTTCTCGGGGCAGTGGGACGGGACCGGCGCGGTTGGGCCACGCGGGTAGTCCGCAATTTATGAACGGCCGTCGCCGCGCCGGTCCTTCCGGGGTCTGAGTTGAACCGCGGTCCATGAGGGAGCGTGTGCGGCTGGTGCGCTCCACGTCCTGTTGCCAGGCCGGGACCCGACCAGTCGACCGGTTGCCCATGGCTTCGGCCCGCCACCGGACGGCTCCGGCGACCCCCGAAGCTCCCGGCCAGCCGTCCGTACGCGACCGCGCCCGTGCCGGGAACCGAAGCAGTATCGCACAGCCCGGGAAGGTGGGGACAACTCGGGGACGCGTGGCGGAAGTCCGGTGAGGGATCAATGGGTTGCGGGGGCACGCTGAGGCCGGGGAGGCTGTGGCACACCCCCTCCCGGCCTCCCCCGTCGAGGGGGAGGTGAAGGGGAGGTGAGGGGGGCGGCCGGCGGACGCTGCCCCGACCCGAACCCTCGGCCTCCCCTTGCATGACGCCCATCGCTGGTATACTGAACCACATGGTTCAGTTTGATTCCACCCAGTTCGATACCTCGTTCTCCGCGCTGTCCGACGCTACGCGTCGTGGCGTGCTGGAGCACCTGGTGCGCGGCGATGCATCGATCACCGAGCTCGCCGATCGGTTCCACATGACCCTGACCGGCATGAAGAAGCATGTCGGCGTCCTCGAGCAGGCAGGCCTCGTGACCACCAGGAAACTGGGCCGGGTCCGCACCTGCCGGCTCGGGTGGAGCGGCCTCGAGGAGGAGGCGGCCTGGATTGAAGGGTACCGCCGACTCTGGGCGGCACGCTTCGATCAACTGGACCGGGTTGTCGAACAGCTAAAACAGAAGGAGAAGACCGATGGACGCCAGACAGGGCAGTGAGACCACCGAGATGGGCAAGAACACGACGGTGGAGCGGCAGTCCGACCGCGAACTCGTCGTTACCAGATCATTCGACGGTCCGGCGCGTCTCGTATTCGAGGCGTGGACGAGGCCGGAACTGCTCATGCGCTGGTGGGCGCCCAAGTCGTTCGGCATCACCTTCCTGTCCTGCGAGGCCGACGTGCGCACCGGCGGCACCTATCGGTTCGTGTTCGCGCATCCCCAGACGGACCAGCCCATGGCCTTCTTCGGACGCTATCTGGAGGTCGAACCGAACCGCCGGCTGGTCTGGACCAACGAAGAGAGCGAGCAGGGGTCGGTGACGACGGTGACCTTCGAGGAGACGGACGGCCGCACGCTGTTGATCCTGCGCGACCTCTACCCTTCGAAGGAGGCGCTCGACGAAGCCATGGCCTCGGGCAGCATAGGCGCCTTCCCCGAGCAGTTCGACGCGCTCGACGAACTCCTCCCGTCGCTGGGCGGGGCCGTCGCCACCGGCTGAGGCGGGAGGCTATGGGTCGGGGCACCATTGTCCACCCCACCGCTGTCACCCCGGCGCAGGCCGGATGTTCCGTGAACTCGCGGGGCCCAGCCTGAGGAGGACCCCAATCACCGGGCGGGCGCAAGGTGCTGGGTCCCGGCCTTCGCCGGGATGACATCGAGGCTGCGGTACTGAGAGGGCCGGACCCCAACCTCGGGCCCCCGACCTCACCCGGCCTCCGAGTAGATCTCCAGCTTGTCCTTCTTTTCAACCACCGGCGCCAGCGCGTCCATCACCCGCGCGCGGGGGAAGGTCGCGATGGCCTCGGTGCCGAAGCGGAGCTTCGAGAACAGGTCGAACCGACCCTGGTGCAGCTCCAGGATCTTCTGCACGATCGGGAGCCCCAGCCCGGCGCCCTGTTCGGCGGTCTTTTGCGCCAGCGAGCCCTGGCCGAACGAGGACAGTACCGTCTCGATCTCGCTCTCGGGGATACCCGGGCCGTTGTCGCGCACGCTGATCAGCTGCCCGCCGTCGCCGGAGCGCGCCACCATCAGGTGCACCTTGCCCGATTGCGGGGTGAACTTGATGGCGTTGGAGAGCAGGTTCAGCACCACCTGCCGGATGGCGCGCTCGTCGCCCCAGAGCTTGGGCAGGTTGTTGCCGTAGCTGACCGTCAGGTCGATGCCCTTGGCCTTGGCGCGGATTTCCAGCATGCGCCGGCAATCCTCGGCGACATCGATCAGCGACACCGCCTCCTCGTTGAGATCGTAGCGCCCCGCCTCGATGCGGCTGAGGTCGAGCAACTCGTTGATGAGATTGAGCAGGTGCAGGCCGGAGCTGTGGATGTCGCCCGCATACTCCTTGTACTGCGGCACGGCGTGCGGCCCGAGCAGCTCGGACTTCAGCACTTCGGAAAAGCCGATAATGGCGTTGAGCGGGGTCCTCAGCTCGTGGCTCATGGTGGCGAGGAACTGCGACTTGGCGATGTTGGCCTGCTCGGCATGCCGCCGCGCCTCGTCGCTCATCTCGCGCGCCTCCTCGAGCTCGTTGATCAGCGCGTCCTTCTCGGCCTGGTGCGCGACGGTCTCGAGCTCGGAGCTGAACAGCTGCTTGGCGAGGAAGACGAAGAAGATCTCGCCGCCCACCATCACCGCGGCCAGGGCCCAGTTGAGCGTGCCGCCCGCCAGCATCAGGCTGATGGTCACCGCGACGGCCGAGGGCAGGGTGCTCATCAGCGTCGCGCCGGGCAGCGTGCGGGTCGAGACCGCATTGGCGGCAATGCCGACCAGCGCCATCGCGAACATCGAGACCTGCAGCCCTACCGTGTCCGCAGCGATCAATGTGAACAGGCTGAGCAGGGCCCAGGCGAAGCCATAGACCGTCTCGGCCGCGATGAAGCTCGTGGTCCAGCGCGCCGCCTGGAACTTCTGCGGATCGGCAACGAGGAAGCGCCGGCAGAGCAGCATCACCATCCCATAGGCGACCAGCACCACCGCGGCCCAGGCGATCGCGGCGATCGGGGCGACCCAGAGGCTCGCGAACAGCGCCAGGATCAGCACCAGGGCGGGCGCCGCCAGCATGCCGCTCAGCCGCGAGTTGGCGTATTCCTCGAGCAGCTCGTAGTCGAAGGAGGCGCGCGTGCCGGAACTCGAGGTGAGCCGCTGGCGCGCCTCGAACACCGCCTTCTGCGAACTGCGTCGCGCCTCGCGACCCAGCGGGCCGCGCAGGCCATCGCCGTGCATCGCGGGCTTCATCGCCATTACGCAAACTCAACTCGATACGGGAGCGAACAGAACGCATTCGCTGCGATTGTGCAAAAACCCTACGCGCAGCATGGTTAAGCCGAGGTAAGCGACGGGGTGCGGAGATGCCGAGACACGGCAGGCCAGGGGGACGCGACACGATGCCGGTGCGCCCGATGCCGGCCTGGGCCGACGGTCGCCGTCACCCCATGCGCCGCCGCAGCGGCGCCTGGGTGCTCATCGCCATCGGCGTTGCCGTCGTCATCGTCTACGGGGCAACACCGGATCCGCCTCCGGCCGCCGGCACCGCCCCGCTCAGCGGCACGCCCGAGCGCATCGTCGATGGCGACACGCTGGATGTGGCCGGCCTGCGTATCCGCCTCGCCGGCATCGATGCTCCGGAGCTGCAGCAGACCTGCGGCACGCCGGCCGGTGGCACCTGGTCCTGCGGCATTGCGGCGCGGCAGGCGCTGCGCGACCTCGCCGCCGGTCCCGTCAACTGCACGCCATCAGGCTCAGACCGCTACGGCCGGACACTCGCCACCTGCCGCAGCGCCGGTCGCGATGTCGCGGGCGCGCTGGTCGAGGCCGGACTGGCGCTGGGCGGAGAGACTTATCGGCGCGAGGAGGGTGCCGCCCGCGCTGCGGGGCGCGGCCTGTGGCAGGGTCGCTTCGACACCCCCGCGGACTGGCGTCGCGACGCGCGCCTCGCCGAGGCCGAAGCGCCCCTGAATCCGAGCCGCTTCGAGCGCTTCATCGCGTGGCTGCTGGAGGCCCTTTCGGGTTGACAGGCGCAAGTTATTTGCGTTGTATGCCGCCGCTTGGGTGGCAACTTTGCGCAATTGGGTAATAATTGTCGCAGTTGCCGGAAACTGATTTCCGGGGGCGATCATAGCCTTGGACAAGATCGATCGTAAGATTCTGGCGCTCCTGCAGAAGGACGCCACCACCCCGGTTGCCGAAATCGGCCGCAAGGTCGGGCTCTCGACTACCCCCTGCTGGCGCCGCATCCAGAAGATGGAGGAGGACGGTGTCATCAAGGGCCGCGTTGCCGTGCTCGACCCCACCAAGGTCAATGCCGGCGTCACGGTGTTCGTCTCGATCCGCACCAACGAGCACAACGAATCGTGGATGCGAAAGTTTTCCGCCGTCATGGACGACTTCACCGAGGTCGTGGAGTTCTACCGGATGAGCGGCGAGGTGGACTATCTGCTGCGTGTCGTCGTGCCCGATATTGCCGCCTACGACGCGTTCTACAAGCGGCTGATCTCCAGGATCAACCTGACCGACGTCAGTTCGTCCTTCGCCATGGGCCAGATCAAGTACACCACCGCGCTGCCGCTCGAGTTCGCCATCGTCTCGGACGACGACAAGTAGCGCCGGACGCGGCCTCTCCGGATCGCGGGCCGGGCCCGGCCGCGCTTCCGCTGTCGAAATCGCCGGCCACCGCGCGACATCGGCGTAGACCATCGCAACCCATTTCTGGAGGCAGGCGTGTACGGCTCGATCGTGATCCGCGGGGCGCGGGAGAACAATCTCAAGGACGTCTCGCTCGATATCCCGAAGCGCCAGATCACGGTGTTCACCGGGGTCTCGGGCTCGGGCAAGTCCTCGCTGGTGTTCGGCACCATCGCGGCCGAGAGCCAGCGCCTGATCAACGAGACCTACCCCGCCTTCGTGCAGCAGTTCATGCCGCACTACGGGCAGCCAGATGCCGACGCACTCGAGAACATCTCGGCGGCGATCGTGGTCGACCAGCAGCGTCTGGGCGGCAACTCGCGCTCGACCGTCGCTACCGTCACCGATACGGCCCAGATGCTGCGGGTGATCTTCTCGCGCGCCGCCACGCCGCGGCTCGGCTCGCCCGGACTCTACTCGTCCAACGATCCGCGCGGCATGTGTCCGGAGTGCGAGGGCATCGGGCAGGTGGCGGCGATGGACATGGGCGCGGTGATCGACGAGAGCCGTTCGCTGAATGCCGGCGCGCTGCTGCCCAAGGACTTCGCGGTCGATGGCTGGTACTGGGAGGTGTACCGGAACTCCGGCCTGTTCGACATGGACAAGCCGGTGACCCGGTTCACTGCCGAGGAGCGGGAGAACCTGCTTCACCTCGACGACGGGCGAAAGGTCAAGGTCGGCAAGATCGGGCTCACCTACGAGGGCGTGGTCGCCAAGCTCAAGAAGGGCCTCGGCGCCAAGGACCCCGAGAACCTGCAGCCACACGTGCGGGCCGAATACGACCGCATCTTCACGCGCCGGCTCTGTCCCGCGTGCGACGGTGCACGGCTGAATGCCGCGGCGCTCGCCAGCCGGCTCGCGGGTCGCAACATTGCCGAGCTTTCGGCCATGCAGGTCTCCGACCTGGCGCCGTTCATCCGGGCGATCGAGGCACCGCAGGTGCAGCCGATGATTGACGCGCTGGCGGCGCGCCTCGACAATCTGGTCACCATCGGGCTGGGCTATCTGAGCCTCGACCGCGAGAGCTCGAGCCTCTCGGGCGGGGAGAGCCAGCGGGTCAAGATGGTGCGCCACCTCGGTTCGTCGCTGACCGACATCACCTACGTCTTCGACGAGCCCTCGGTGGGCCTGCACCCGCACGATGTCGGGCGCCTCGCCGGGTTGATGACGCGGTTGCGCGACAAGGGCAACACCGTGCTGCTCGTCGAGCACAAGCCCGACATGATCGCCATTGCCGACCACGTGGTCGACATGGGGCCGCTTGCCGGCTCGAAGGGTGGCGAGGTGGTATACGAGGGCGATTTCGCCGGGCTGCTCACCTCGGGCACGCTGACCGGCAACCACATCAGGCGCCATCAGCCGATCAAGACCGCGGTGCGCCGGCCCCTGGGCGAGCCGCTGCGCATCGAAGCGGCGCGTCTCAACAACCTCAAGGACGTGAGTGTCTCCATCCCGCGCGGCGTGCTGACCGCGGTGTCGGGCGTCGCCGGCTCGGGCAAGTCGAGCCTGATCCAGGGCTGCCTGCCGCTCGCCTATCCCGAGACCATCATCATCGACCAGACCCTGGCGCGCGGTTCGCGGCGGTCGAACACGGCGACCTACACGGGCATCCTCGACAATGTCAGGAAGGCCTTCGCCAAGGCCAACGGTGTCGATGCGGCGCTGTTCTCGGCCAATTCCAGGGGCGCCTGCCCGGACTGCAGCGGGCTGGGCGTCATCTACACCGATCTCGCCCATCTCGACCCGATGATCACCACCTGCGAGACCTGCGAGGGCAAGCGCTTCCTGCCCGAGGTGCTGGAGCACCGGCTGCGCGGTCTCTCGATCGCCGAGGTCTACCAGATGAGCATCGAGGCGGCGGCGGCCTTCTTCTCCGAAGCGCCGGTCGCCAAGGTCCTGAAGGGTCTCGTCGACGTCGGGCTGGGCTACCTGACGCTCGGCCAGCCGCTGTCGACGCTGTCGGGTGGCGAGCGGCAGCGGCTGAAGCTGGCTGCCGAGCTCGGCGAGAAGGGCAATGTCTACGTGCTCGACGAGCCGACGACCGGGCTTCACATGAACGATGTCGATACCCTGATCGGACTGTTCGACCGGCTGGTCGACGCGGGCTCGACGGTGATCGTGATCGAACACAATCTCGATGTCATCGCGCGCGCCGACTGGGTGATCGACCTCGGTCCCGGTGCCGGCAACGAAGGCGGAAGCGTCCGGTTCGAAGGGGTGCCGGCGGACCTGGCAACGGACGAGGGCTCCCTCACCGGGCGCTACCTGGCACGCCGCGGCGGCTGAAGCGGCCGGTCAGCCGCCGGTGACGCTCATGTGCCGGCTGAGCGCCGGCCCGGCATGGGACCGGTCCAGCACGAAATCATGTCCCCTGGGCTTGAGCAGCATGGCCCGGTCGAGCGCCGCATCGAGCGCATCCGGACCGCCATCCCGGATCGCGGCGCGCAGGTCGACCATGCCGTCCTGGCCGAGGCACATGTAGAGCGTCCCGGTGCAGGTGATGCGCACCCGGTTGCAGCTTTCGCAGAAATTGTGGCTCATCGGGGTGATGAAGCCGATCCGCCCACCGGTCTCGGCCACCTGGTCGTAGCGCGCCGGCCCACCGGTGCGATGGTCGGTCGGAACCAGGGTGTAGCGTTGCGCCAGGCGCTCGCGCAGTTGCTTGAGCGGCAGGTAGGTGTCCACCCGGTCGAGGCCGACCTCGCCCAGCGGCATCCCCTCGATCAGTGTCAGCCCGAAGCCGCGTCCGTGCGCCCAGTGCAGCATCGGCTCGATCTCGTCCTCGTTGACGCCGCGCATCGCCACCATGTTGATCTTGATGCCGAGGCCGGCCTCGACCGCCGCGTCGATGCCGTCGAGCACGTCGCCCAGGCGACCGCGGCGGGTGATCTCGGCAAAGCGCCGCTCGTCGAGCGTATCCAGCGAGACGTTGAGCCGCCTGACCCCGGCCTGCGCCAGGCGGGCGGCATGGCGCCGCAACTGGCTGCCATTGGTGGTGAGCGTCAGTTCCTCGAGGCCGTCCCCCAGGTGGCGGCCGAGCCGGTCGACGAGATCGGCGATATCGCGTCGCACCAGCGGCTCCCCGCCGGTGAGGCGGAGCTTGCTCACCCCGCGTGCGACGAAGGCGGAGACGATGGCGTCGATCTCCTCGAAGCTCAGCACCTCCTTGCGCGGCAGGAAGCTCATCTGCTCGGACATGCAGTAGACGCAGCGATAGTCGCAGCGATCGGTCACCGATACCCGCAGGTAGCTGATGGTGCGGCCGAAGCTGTCGACCAGGGGACGGCCGCCGGTTGGCTCGAGGCCCGGCTGTTCGAGGAGCGTGACGCGCATGCACCACCTTACCGCATGCTGCGCCGCCTGGGCTAGCGTGCAAAACAACAAGGCCGGCCCCGATGGGCCGGCCCTGATGTCGGAAGGCCCGGAAAGCCTACTGGTGCACCACCACCAGGGCGCCGACGCGAACGCGCTCGTAGAGGTCGGTCACGTCCTCGTTGGTCAGGCGGATGCAGCCGGACGAAACCGCCTGCCCGATGGTCCACGGCTCGGACGTGCCGTGAATGCGGTAGAGCGTCGAACCGATGTAGAGCGCGCGGGCGCCGAGCGGATTGTCCGGGCCGCCGGGCATGTAGGCCGGCAGGTCCGGGACGCGCTTGCGCATGGCAGCCGGCGGCGTCCAGCCCGGCCACTCGGCCATGCGGGTAAGCTTGTGCTGGCCGGACCAGCGGAAGCCATCGCGGCCGACGCCGATGCCGTATTTCATCGCCTTGCCGTTATCGAGGACCAGATAGAGGCGACGCTCCGAGGTCTCGACCACTATCGTGCCGGGCCTCAGCTTGGTCTCGTAGTCGACCATCTGCCGGGCGATCGGGCTGCAGCGCTTCGATTTGGCGCGGACTGCGCTGGCGTCTTCCCACGTATTGGTGTCCGGGTTGAAGACGCGCGACGCGGTGGCGGGTGCCACCAGGGAGAAACTGAGAAGTGCCGACAATGCGGCCGCTATGGCGATCCTGGTCATGTTCATCTGTTCAAACTGCGCCTCTTGAAGACTTCGGCCCCCCGACGTCATGGGCCCATTGTCAGGTAGATAGACTGTTCGTGTCGAAGACGAAAAGGCCCAAGGCCACGATTCGACCATACTCCGAACACCCATGGCACATTCTGTTGCCTCGAAGCGACATTTGCCATTCACCAATGCGTGAGTCCGGCCGCTTGACAGGGCTTCGGCGCATCTTCTAGCTGCCGCAACCGGAGGACGAGGCGTGAGCGAGGATTTCAAGAAGGCGGCCGCCATCGCGGCCATGTCCGAGGTGCGGTCCGGCATGCGGCTGGGCCTGGGCACCGGTTCGACCGCGCGGCACTTTGTCGATATGATCGGCGCCGAAGTGGCGCGCGGGCTGGAGGTGCTGTGCATTCCCACCTCGGAGGCGACCGCTGCGCAGGCGCGTGAACTCGGCATCGCGCTGGCGACGCTGGAGGATTGCCCCGAACTCGACCTCACCGTGGACGGCGCCGACGAGATCGGCCCGGGCCTGGCGCTGATCAAGGGCGGCGGCGGCGCCCTGCTGCGCGAAAAGATCGTCGCTGCGGCCTCGGCGCGCATGGTGGTGATCGCCGATGCCAGCAAGCGCGTGCCGGTGCTGGGAAGCTACCCGCTGCCGATCGAGGTCAACCATTTCGGCCTTGGCGCCACGCATCGGCGGATCGAGCAGGTCATGGCTTCGGCGGGGGCCGAGGGCGGCCTCAGGCGCCGAACCACGAGTGCCGGCCTGCCGCTGGTCACCGATGGCGGCCACGGCATTCTCGATGCTTCTTTTGGCCGCATTCGTGATCCAGAAGCGCTGTCGAACGCCCTTCTCGACATCCCGGGTGTGGTGCAGCATGGCTTGTTCATCGGGCTCTGCCGCAAGGCCTATGTCGCCGGCCCGGCGGGCGTCGAGATCGTGGACGCGGCGACGCCGCTCATCTAGAGGGCTCAACAGGGGTGGACAACACAATGACGGGCAACAAGCCGATGACCTTTTCGACCAAGCGCGTGCCGGCGCTCCTCGCCGCGGTGATGGCGCTGATCCTATCCGCCTTCGCGGCGCTTCCGGCCGTGAGCCAGGAGATCACGCCCGAACACCTGGCCCTGGCGCGCAAATATATCGACCTCACCGATCACAGCGGCATCTACGAGGCGACGATCGTCCAGGCCGGCATCAACACCTACCGCCAGCTGCTGCCACAGAACCCCGAGATCGCCGGGCCGCTCAACACGGCGATCGAGACGGTGATCTCCGTCTACAAGGGCAGGAAGGGCGAGCTGTTCGACCAGATGGCGCGGGTCTACGCGCTGACCTTCGCGCCCGAGGAAATGCAGCAGATCGTGAGCTTCTACGAGTCCCCGGTGGGCCAGAAGCTCTCCAAGGCCAATGCCGAGCTCAACTCGACCATTCAGCGCGTGATGAACGTGTTCTCGGTCAACCTCAATACCGAGTTCTTTGCCAAGGTGCGCGCCGAGCTGAAGGCCAAGGGTATCGACACCTGAGCCGGAGAGCCCTATCTGACACGATGTGAAGGCCCCGCCGTCGCGGGGCCTTTTTTGCGTCGGGTCAAGGACAGGGGGCAGCGATGGGCGACAGCTACGATCTGGTGGTGATCGGGGCCGGCTCGGGTGGTGTGCGCGCGGCGCGCGTGGCGGCCGGATACGGCGCCAGGGTCGCAATCGTCGAGGAGTACCGCGTCGGCGGCACCTGCGTCATCCGCGGCTGCGTGCCCAAGAAGCTCTTCGTCTACGCCTCGCGCTTCACCGACATGTTCGAAGTTGCCGGCAGCTTCGGCTGGACCATCGAGGGCAGGACGTTCGACTGGGCGACGCTGGTCGCCAACAAGGACAAGGAAATCGCCCGGCTCGAATCGGCCTATGTCGCCGGCCTCGAGAAGCCGGGGGTCGAGATCATCCGCGACCGCGCCGTACTCACCGGGCCCAACGGTGTCCGGCTGGTGCATGCGGGGCGGGAACTGCATGCACGGACCATCCTGATCGCCACCGGCGGGCATCCCAAGACCCCCGACATCCCCGGCAAGGAACTCGGCATCACCTCGAACGAGGCTTTCCACCTCGAAGCGTTGCCGCATTCGATCCTGATCGAGGGCGGCGGCTATGTGGCGGTGGAGTTCGCCACCATCTTTGCCGGGCTCGGGGTCGACACGACCATCGTCTATCGCGGTGACCGCGTGCTGCGCGGCTTCGATGCCGACCTCCGGGAAGGCCTCGATGCCGGCCTCGAGACGCGCGGCATCAAGCGCATCTACCAGACCAATGTCAGGGCCCTGCGCCGGCTGGACCGGGATATCGTCGTCAGCTTCTCGGACGGTGTCGATGCGCCGTTCGGCGCCGTCATGTTCGCCACCGGGCGCAACCCCAACGTCGCCGGCCTCGGCCTCGAGGCGGCGGGCGTCGAGGTCGGCGCGGATGGCATCGTCGTCGACGAGTACTCGCGCACCAATGTGCCATCGATCTACGCAGTCGGCGACGTCACCGGCCGTGTCGCGCTGACGCCGGTCGCCATCCGCGAGGGCCAGGCCTTCGCCGAGACGGTGTTCAACGCCAACCCGATCGCGGTCGACCACTCCCTGATCGGCACCGCAGTGTTCGCCGAGCCGGAGGTCGCGACGATTGGCCTCGCCGAGGAGGCGGCGGCCACGCACGGCAACATCGACGTCTACGTCGCCCGCTTCCGCCCGATGATCAACACCCTGTCGAACCGATCGGAACGGATGATCGTCAAGCTGATAACCGAGGCCGACGGCGGCAAGGTCCTGGGGGTGCACATTCTCGGGCCCGGGGCGGCAGAACTGATCCAGCTGGTCGCCATTCCGATGGGCATGGGCGCCGAGAAAGCCGATTTCGACCGCGCCATGGCCATGCATCCCACGGCCGCCGAGGAACTGGTGACCTTCAAGTCGCCGACCTACCGCTACCGGGGCGGCGTGAAGCACTAGACCTTCGGGCCGCTTCACACGGCCGCAATCGCCTGCTAGACCCCCGCGCAACGGGAGGTAGCGTGTCATGCCCACGAACTGGACGCCGCAAAGCTGGCGCAACAAGCCGATCTCGCAGGTGCCGGTCTATCCGGACCAGGCCAAGCTGGAGGCCGTCGAGGCGCAGTTGCGCAAGTTTCCGCCGCTGGTCTTTGCCGGCGAGGCACGCGAACTCAGGCACCAGCTGTCGGAGGTCGCCGCCGGCCGCGCCTTCCTGCTGCAGGGGGGCGACTGCGCCGAGAGCTTTGCCGAGCATGGCGCCGACCATATCCGTGACTTCTTCCGGGTCTTTTTGCAGATGGCGGTGGTGCTGACGCACGGCGCCTCGAAGCCCGTCGTCAAGGTCGGCCGCATCGCCGGTCAGTTCGCCAAGCCGCGCTCATCCGATACCGAGACCATCGATGGACTGACGCTGCCCTCCTACCGCGGCGACATCATCAACGATATCTGCTTCACGCCGGAGGCGCGCATTCCCGATCCGGAACGGCTGCTGCTGGCCTACCGCCAGTCCGCCGCCACGCTCAACCTGCTGCGGGCCTTCGCGACCGGTGGCTATGCCGACCTGACCCGGGTCCACGAATGGACCATGGGCTTCATGAAGGACTCGAGCGCCTATCCGCGCTTCGAGGAGGTCGCCAAGAAGATCGATGACGCCATCGATTTCATGCGTGCCCTTGGCCTCGACTCCGAGAACACGCCGTCACTGCGCGAGACCAGGTTCTACACCAGCCACGAGGCCCTGCTGCTCGGTTACGAGGAGGCGCTCACCCGCCGCGACTCGATCACCGGCGAGTTCTATGCCACGTCCGGCCACATGCTGTGGATCGGCGACCGTACCCGCCAGCCCGAGGCGGCGCATGTCGAGTACTTCTCCGGCATCCGCAACCCGATCGGCGTCAAGTGCGGGCCGAGCCTGTCGACCGATGACCTGCTGAAGCTGCTCGACCGGCTCAACCCTGGCAACGAGGCCGGCCGCATCACGCTGATCGGCCGCTTCGGCTCGGACAAGATCGCCGAACACCTGCCGCGTCTCGTCGAGGCGGTGAAGGCGTCCGGGCACACCGTCGTGTGGTGCTCCGACCCGATGCACGGCAACACCGTCAAGGCCTCGAACGGCTACAAGACGCGGCCGTTCGAGCGGGTGCTGTCGGAGGTGAAGAGCTTCTTCGAGGTGCATCGGGCGCTCGGCACTCATGCCGGCGGCATTCACATCGAGATGACCGGCGACGACGTCACCGAATGCACCGGCGGCGCAGTGGCGGCCATCACCGAGACGGGACTCGAGGATCGCTACCACACCTACTGCGACCCGCGGCTCAATGCCAGCCAGGCGCTGGAACTGGCGTTCCTCGTCGCCGAGCAGTTGCGCGAGGAGCGCCCCCTGCGCAAGACCCGCCTCGCCGCCATGTAGGCGGGACAGGCAGTCGACCCCGGTCGCTGCTGCATGCGATCCTGTCGCCTGCTCTCTTGCTTGAGCGGAGGGCTGTCTCGTTTGCCGTTGACGGCAGTCGGGACCGCCTTCTCCCCTGGCGGCAGGGGGCAGCCCGCAACCGATGACTGGCTGAGGAACGACGGCCCGCCAGGGAAGCGGTGAAGGTGCTGCGCGCCTGGCCGTCCGTTTGCACAACATTAACCCTAACGGAGCATAAACGAGGCTGCCTTGCGCGTCTTTGCTGGAGTACCCCCATGTTCCGTCTGGCCACGAGTCTCACCGTTCTGCTCGCCGCGCTCGGCACCCCGGCGCTCGGCGCCGATTATGGCGACAACTGGGGCGAGACGGGCTTCCGCGAGAGCATGGGCTACGAGCCCAGGGACTGGAGCGACCTCGGCGACGGCGCCGACGCCGTCGACACGATCAGTATCGAGGCCGGCATCCGCTACTGGTATTCGCTGGGCAGCCAGAGCATCGAGTCGAGCGGCGGCACCACCATCGCCAATTCCACCGCCCATACGGGCGAACTGCACCTGCGCGTCGAGGACAAGGCCTCCAGTACGTTCGGGCAGGGCATTGCCGGATATTCGATGGCGATCAGCGGCGACTATACCGGTCCGGTGATCTCGAGCAGCATCGAGGACGGCGCCATCGGCTACGCGGGTGCCGATTTCGGCTGGAACGCCTTCAGCGACGGCAATGGCAACGGCTTCGGCGGATTCCTCGGCTACATGTACTGGAACGAGTCGCCCGATACCGGCCGCAACAACTTCTCGACGCTGAGCACCGGCGACACCGTGACCTACTCCGACGTCACCGGCCACACCTTCCTGCCCGGCGACAGCGCCCCGAACCATGTCGACATCAACGCGCTGCGCCTCGGCCTGCAGGGCAAGGCGACCTTCTCGAATTTCCTCGACTTCCGTGCCGAAGTCGCGGCCGTGCCCTACGCCAAGGTCTACGGCGTTATGGGGATCGACGATCCCAACTTCTCGACGGCCGTCTATGCCGGCGCTGCGCAGCCGCCCTATAGCGGTGTCGCCAACGGCAACATCATGGACATGCGCTCCTCCGAGACCTCGATCGATGGCTGGGGCTACGGCGCCATGGCGGAGGCCTTCGTCGGCATCCATCCCACCGAGAACCTGACTTTCCGGCTGGGCGGCCGCGCCTGGTACGTGCAGGGCACCGCCGACACGACGTTCGATGCGGTCCACATCACCGACCCGCAGGATGCCGACGCCGATCCGGACTACGAGGTGGCCCCGATCGTCACCGAATCGTCCTACATCCAGACCAACAACCCCTTCTCCTTCCTGCGCTACGGCATCCTCGCCGAACTCACCTACGCGTTCTGACGCAAGGTCGCATCGGTCCGCTTGCCCCGCGCGGGGTGAGCCGCTAAGTCTGCCGCACCCTGTTCCGGCGGACCGCTGACGTGACCGATCGACTTCGCATTGCGCTGGCGCAGCTCAACCCAACGGTCGGCGCGATCGAGGCCAATCTGGCGCTCGCCCTCGAGACCCTGGCCGACGCCGTGGCCGCCGGTGCCGACATCATCCTGTTTTCCGAGCTCTTCCTCACCGGCTACTTCCCGGACGACCTGCTGTTCAAGCCGCGCTTCGTCGCCGATGCGATGGCCGCCGCCGAGCGCTTTGCCGCCGCCACTGCCGACACGGACATCACCGCGATCATGCCCTCCATCTGGCCGGAGGACGGACGGGTCTTCAATGCCGTGCTGGTCTGCGAGGCGGGTCGGATCGTCGCCCGGCGCATGAAGCGGGAGCTGCCCAACGACGACATCTTCTACGAGAAGCGCTATTTCGAGCGCGCCGAGCTGCAGGAGCCGGTGACCATCAGGGGCGTCTCGATCGGCATCCCGATCTGCGAGGACATCTGGCACCCGGACGTCTGCGCCCATCTCGTCGACAACGGCGCCCGCCTGCTGCTCTGTCCCAACGGCTCGCCCTACTGGCGCAACAAGCAGGCCACCCGCTACCAACTGGTCAAGGACCGGGTGGCCGAGGACAACGTGCCGCTGCTCTACCTCAACCAGGTTGGCGGCCAGGACGAACTGGTGTTCGACGGCGCGAGCTTCGCCATCGAGCCCGGAGGGCGCCTGGTCGTGCAGGCGAAGAGCTTCGAATCCGAGATCATGCTGTCGAACTGGGAGCGAACGCCCGACGGCTGGCGGTGCTCCGATCCGCATGTGGCGCCGCTGTCGAGCGTCGACGAGGCGCCCTGGCGCGCCTGCGTCCTCGGCCTGCGCGACTATGTGAAAAAGAACGGCTTCAGGACCGTGGTGCTGGGCCTGTCCGGCGGCATCGACAGCGCCGTGGTCGCCGCCATGGCGGTCGATGCGATCGGGGCGGAGAACGTCCACTGCCTGATGCTGCCCTACCGCTACACCTCGCCCGAAAGCCTCGCGGACGCTCAGGATTGCGCGAGGCGCCTTGGCGTCCGCTACGACGTGGTCTCGATCGGCGATCCGGTGGAGGCGGCGCTCGCCGAGCTGCAGCCGGTCTTCGGCAACCGCCCGCTCGACCTCACCGAGGAGAACATCCAGTCGCGCATGCGCGGCGTGTACCTGATGGCGCTATCCAACAAGCTGGGCTCGCTCCTCCTCACCACCGGCAACAAGTCGGAAATGGCGGTCGGCTACGCCACCATCTATGGCGACATGAACGGCGGCTTCAACCCGATCAAGGACATGCTGAAGATGCGTGTCTACGAGCTGGCGCACTGGCGCAACCAGCACCGGCCGGCCGACTGTCTCGGGCCGGACGGGCTGGTGATCACGCAGAACATCATCGACAAGGCCCCGACCGCCGAGCTCCGCCCCAACCAGAAGGACCAGGACTCGCTGCCGCCCTACCCGATCCTCGATGAAATCCTCGTCGGGCTGGTCGAAAAGGAGCTGTCGCTCGCCGAGATCGTGGCGAAGGGCGAGGGGCGGTTCGACATCCAGCTGGTGCAGCGCATCGAGCGGCTGACCAACATCGCCGAATACAAGCGCCGCCAGTCGGCTCCGGGGGTGAAGATCAGCCGCAAGGCGTTCGGGCTGGGCCGGCGCTACCCGATCACCAACGGCTACCGCGACAGGCACGAGGCGGTCGAGGCGACGCCGGACCTCGTGGGCAAGGGGCTGGAATGAGCGTACACTCGGCGCCGCACGGGATGCACACCCCCTCCCAGCTTCCCCCGTCAAGGGGGAGGTGCCCATCGAGTTTGTGGCACATTCCCGCATCGCCCTCCGGCGGACCCCCTCCCCTTGACGAGGAGGGTTGGGGAGGGGTGTGCAGCGACCTCGGACGGTACCGCCACCCATGACCACCGTCCGCTACGCCCCGTCTCCCACCGGCCGCCTGCATCTCGGCAATGCCCGCCCGGCGCTGATCAACTGGCTGTTCGCCAAGGCGCGTTCGGGCACCTATGTCCTGCGCCTCGATGACACCGACACGGCGCGCTCCACCGAAGAGTTCGCGCGCGGCATCGTGGCCGATCTCGACTGGCTCGGCATCGTGCCCGACCTGAAGGTCCGCCAGTCCGACCGCACCGCGCTCTATGACCATGCCCGCGACCGGCTGATCGCCGCCGGGCGACTCTACCCCGCCTTCGAGACCGAGGAAGAACTCGAGATCAAGCGCGGCCGGGCGCGGCTGCTCGGCCGCCCGCCGGTCTATGATCGCGCCGCCCTCACGCTCACCGAAGCCCAGAAGGCGAGGTACGAGGCCGAGGGGCGGCAGCCGCATTGGCGCTTCCGGCTCGACGGCAAACCGGTGCACTTCGACGACCTGATCAAGGGCCCTCAGATCGTCAACACCGCTTCGATGTCCGATCCCGTCCTGATCCGCGCCGACGGCAGCTACCTCTACACGCTCCCCTCGGTGGTCGACGATATCGACCTCGGCATCACCCACGTGATCCGCGGTGAGGACCATGTGTCGAACACCGGCACGCAGATCGAGATCTTCGAGGCGCTCGGCGGCGCCGTCCCGTTCTTCGCCCACCATAACCTGCTCACCGGTGCGGAGGGGGAGGGGCTCAGCAAGCGCATCGGCTCGCTGTCGCTGCTGGAGCTGCGCGAGGCCGGCTACGAGCCGATGGCGGTGGCCATCATGGCGGTGCTGACCGGCACCAGCCTTCCCGTCGAACCCTATGCCGATCTCACGTCACTCGGGCAGGCGCTCGACCTCGATGCGATCTCGCACGGGCCGGCCCGCTTCGATCCGGCCGAACTCGACAGCCTCAATGCCCGCATCCTGCATCAGATGCCCTATGACGTGGCGAAGCCCCGGCTGGCGGCCATCGGCCGCGCCTCCGAGCCGCTGTGGCTGGCGCTGCGCGGCAACCTCAGGCGCTTTTCCGATATTGCCGAACTGGCGCAGCTGATCGACGGGGCAGTGGTCCCGGTGGTCGCCGCCGAAGATGCGGCGTTCCTGGTGCTCGCCCGCGACCTGCTGCCGCCCGAGCCCTGGGACGAGACGACCTGGTCCACGTGGACGACCCTTGTCAAGGAGAAGTCGGGACGCAAGGGCAAGGAACTGTTCATGCCGCTTCGGCTGGCGCTCACCGGGCGGCACGACGGCCCGGAACTCAGGTCCCTGCTGCCCCTGCTTGGGCGTAAGGCGTCACTGGCCCGACTATCCTGACGCGCTTGTCGCCGAAGGTGACGACGAGATCCGGTTGTCCGCTGGCCGGCTGCGCCACCGTTACCACCGGCTTCGGGGTTTCGCCCGGCGCGGCAGGGCGGCGGCGGGGCAGGGGCACGCTGACATAGTTCGCTGCCACCAGTTCGGCCGGCCGCACCGTCGTTGCCATGCCGCTGCGGCGCGGATCGCGCACCGGCAGCGGGAACGTCGCACCGCGGAAGCTCACCATGGCGCGGGTACCGTTCTCCGTCTCCATCAGCGCGATCTGGCCGTAGTCCTGCACCGCCCTGCACTTGCTCGCGGCATCGAACTCGGTGCGGAACTTGAAGGCCGCGGGAAGCGAGGCGTAGGCCTCGCCATACTGGTTGATCATCTGCTCCGGCTCCTGGCCGGGATTGTCGTAGTAGTAGAGATCGACATCGAGCCCGGGGCACTGTGCGCGGCAGGACTCGGCATCGTTGGGAACGTAGTCGACCAGTGTCGAATAGCTGATCGGCCAGTAGAACCCGTCGGTCTTCCTGACGCACAGCGTGCGGACGGTATGGTAGCCGCCATAGGGGTTGAACTCCTCCTCGCGCGTGCCGCCCAGCCCGTCGAAGCCGTCGCCGAAGGCGCCGAAGAGCTGCTCGAACAGGTTGCCGCGGTTGCGCTCGACCGTGACCCGCGAGCCGTCATTGCAACCGAAGCGCGCCATCTCCTGCAGGATCGCCTCGCGCTGCTCGGCGACCGCGTTGCCGGTCTGGACGCTGCGCTTCAGCTCCTCGACATCGGCGCGACCGCTGGTGATCTGCCGGGCCAGGGTACGGCATTCGCTCGAGAGCTTGCGCCCGGCCTTGGCATCGGCATTGCAGCCCTGTCGTACATAGGAGCTCTCGGCGCGCTGCACGTCGCGCTGCAGGCGCCGCAGGTCCCCCGAACTGTCGTCGGCACGCCGGTAGTCGGAGTTGCGCTCGAGCGTCTTCAGCGTGTTGGCCAGGCGCGAGCAGGCGTTGGACTGGGCGTAGGCGGTCGAGGTGTCGACGAGCGCACCGATCAGTGCCGCGGCCAGCAGCACCAGCAGATGGAAGAAATGGCGATAGCCGCTATGCATCGATTGAAAGCCGGATGGTTGCGCGTCCCCGCTACCGCTTCAATACGCCGAAACCACGACCGTTGCATCCTTGCGCAATCGATCCGGCAACCGGCGAGGGAGGATAACGCCGAAGTGATTACTTAATCTTCATTCGTGAGCACGGTCCGGCTGTCAATGACACGTTTCGCCGCTAGGGTCGCGAAGCGTTTGCCAAGCACCTGCAACTGCTGGCAGAAACAGCGTCACCAGCTTGCCCCGGAGTCACCTCATGCCGTTCCGCCGCCTCATCGCCACCGCCGTTGCGGGTGCCCTAGTCGCCGCCCTGTCGTTCACTGCCGTCGCCCAGGACGTCGATCCCGCCATCGCGGGGATGACTGCCCAGCAGAAGGTTGACGCCCGCGAGGCCGCCATGAAGCAGAACGGGGGGCTCATGAAGAACGCTGGTGGCCTGACCGGCGCCGACGCCGTTGCCGCCGCCGACACCATGATCCAGAACTTCACCAACTTCCCGGCCCTGTTCAGCGACGATACCAGCGCCGTCGGTGGCAACAAGGCGCTTCCCGAGATATGGGCCAGTTTCGACGCGTTCACCGCGATCTTTGCCAAGGCTGCCGACGGTGCCATGGCCATGAAGGTGGCGGCCGAGTCTGGTGACGCTGCCGCCTATGGCGCTGCGCTCAAGACCATTGGCGCCACCTGCGGCGAATGCCACCAGATGTATCGCGCCAAGTAGGACGATTCGCCTCGTGACCTGAAAGGGCCGGCGCCGCGCCGGTCCTTTCCGCTTTTTGCAAGGCTGTTCAACGGACTGGCGGCACTCTAGGGTAATCGAGAACCGGAGAGGGAAGATGCAGGCGGGATTCCTGAAATCGTCGCTGCTGGCACTGCTGCTGATGACGTCCACCACAGCCTTCGCCGAGGAGGCGACGCCCGTTGAGGCCCTCGGCCGCCCCGAGGCGATCGCGACGCTCGCGGCGGCCTGCGCCGAGAGCCCGACGCTGAAGGCGATGTTCGATGCCACCGAGGGCGACGGCACCCTGGCGCGCACCGAGGTCTGCGCCTGCCTCGTCGAGGATCTGGGACCGCAGATCACCCTGGCCGATGCCGAGATGCTGGCGCGCCAGTTGCAGGGCACCCTGTCGCTGGACGAGCGCGAGGCCTACGCCAACACCGCGCATCTGGGCGAGATCACCGAGACCAGCTTCTCGCGCTGCCAGGGCCAGACCGGGCATTTCACCACCGACTGACCGCCCGGCCGGGATATCGCCTGCGGGCGATCCGTGCTTAGCTGCATGGATCGCACGTGCGACCCAGACAGGAACCCTCGATGTCCCGACTCAGCGCCTCGGCCGTTGTCTTCACCCTGGCAACCCTGGCGGTTGCTCCCACCGCCTCGGCGCAGTCCGCCGTTGACTTCACCGGGTTCACCCAGTCGTGCATGGGTGCGGCGGTGTTCCTGCTCGGCGACGTCCCGCCGGAGGTCGACTCGGCCAGCGTCCTGACCCCGCTCTGCGGTTGCCTCGAGACCTCGTTCGGCGCGCTGTCGCAGGGCGATGTCGATGAACTGGCCGCGGACCTTGCCGGCACCTCCACCGACGAGACCCACACGGCGCACGGCGACTACGAGCGCCTGCTGGAGACCGCCAGTTCGTCGCTGCAGACCTGCTACGCCACGCCCGAAGTGGTTGCCGCGCTCGATGCCGCGCAGGCCGTGATGGACGGGCTGGACCCGGCGAGCCCCGAATTCCGTCCCGCCGATCAGGCGCCGGTGCCCGAGATCAAGCTCGCACCCGGCAACTAGGCCGAACCGGGGCGCCGCGCCCGGTCGCGGCTGCCCCTTGATTTCCTCCGGCTTTGCCGTCAGATTGCGCGCCATGAAAACCGGCACCGCGATCTGCATTATCGGCTGCATCATTATCCGCTAGGCAACTGCTGGCGGACGGTTTTCTTCATTCAAGTTCCTAGACCCGAAGAACCCGGCCCGCGAGCGTCTGACATCGTGCGCGAAGGACCTGGGCTTTGGGCGAAACCACCACACTGCGGCTCTACAATACGCTGACACGGACCAAGGAGGACTTCGTCCCCATCGATCCGGCCAATGTGCGCATGTATGTGTGCGGCCCGACGGTCTACGATTTCGCCCATATCGGCAATGCCCGGCCGGTCATCGTCTTTGACGTGCTGTTCCGGCTGCTCAGGCACCTCTATGGTGCCGAGCACGTCACCTACGTGCGCAACATCACCGACGTCGACGACAAGATCAACGCCCGCGCCGCCCGCGATTTTCCCGGCCTGCCGCTCAACGAGGCGATCCGCAAGGTCACCGAGACCACGGCAGCGCAATACCGCCGGGATACCCTGGCCCTTGGCGCGCTGGAGCCGACGGTCGAGCCGCGGGCGACGGACAATATCGCGGGGATGCAGTCGCTGATCACCACGCTGATCGGCAGCCGCCACGCCTACGAGGCAGCCGGCGAGGTGCTGTTCTCGGTCGATTCGATGCCCGACTACGGCAGGCTGAGCGGCCGCAACCTCGCCGACAACGTCGCCGGCGCCCGCATTGCGGTCGAGGCGCACAAGCGAAATCCCGCCGATTTCGTGCTCTGGAAGCAGTCCGCACCCGACGAGCCCGGCTGGGATTCGCCCTGGGGCCGTGGCCGCCCCGGCTGGCACATCGAATGCTCGGCGATGAGCGAGCGCTATCTCGGCAAGGTCTTCGACATCCACGCCGGCGGCCTCGACCTGATCTTCCCGCACCACGAGAACGAGATCGCCCAGTCCCGCTGCGCCCATGGCACCCCGGTGATGGCCAACTACTGGCTCCACAACGGCTTCCTCCAGGTCGAGGGGCAGAAGATGTCGAAGAGCCTGGGGAACTTCATCACCATCCACGACCTGCTGGAGACCGAGAGGTTCGGGGGGTTCGCCTGGCCGGGTCCGGTCCTTCGCTTTGCAATGCTCATGACCAGTTATAGGGAACCAGTTGATTTTACAGTCCAGAAGCTCGAGGAGGCCTCAATTGCGCTGAGCGCCTTCAAGGTCTTTGGATACGAAGACGATACCGCAGAGCCGTCCGAGGAGTTCAGGGGGGCATTGCTGGATGACCTGAATACACCAAGGGCCATCGCGGAGCTCTTCCGGCTATTGCGCCTCTCAAAGCAGATGGCTCTGAGCACTGCAGGTCGCGGCCACCGGTCATGACGCGATGATAAGTGAAGAAACGCACTTGGCAGCTCGTCAGCTGTCGGCAGGCCTAAGGTGGTGGCTCGGAATAGATATGCACAACTACGATGCCAGGTGGGTTCAGCACAAATCTCGGTCACGGGTGAGCCAAGCGAGTCAGGAGAGCATCCAGAACCAGGTCGCCGCTCGCCTCGCCGCCCTTAGCGCCAAGGACTTCGCCAAGGCCGACCAGATCCGCAACGACCTCCTCACCCAGGGCGTCCAGCTCAGTGACTACAAGGACGAAGCCGGCCAGCGACAGACCAGATGGGAGATCAAGCGGTGACGCCCCAGGCACAGGACCCCCCGCGGATCGCCTTCTCCCCCCCGTGGGAGAAGGTGCCCGAAGGGCGGATGAGGGGTCGGCTTCAGCAGACTCGAACGCCGAGGCTTTGGGCGCGCCCCTCCACCCCTCATCCGGCGCTGCGCGCCACCTTCTCCCGCAAGGGGAGAAGGGAGGCCGGGGCGCCACGGTGCCCGGTCCGATGCAGAAGGAGGGAGTCCCGATCTCGCCACGGCGCCCTTCTCCCCTTGCGGGAGAAGGTGCCCGAAGGGCGGATGAGGGGTTGCCGGAGCCTTGCTCCATCCACAGCACGCCCCGCACAAAGACCTTCGCCAGACGGCTGCGCCGCGCCAGTACCGAGGCGGAGAAGACTCTGTGGGGCATCCTGCGCGATCGTCGTTTCGTCGACCACAAGTTCCGCAGGCAGGTCCCGATTGGACCCTATATCGTTGACTTTGTCTGCTTCGAGGCCAGGCTGATCGTCGAACTCGACGGCAGTCAGCATGCCGAGAACGCGCGCGATCGCCTCCGGGACGACTGGCTGGCGCGCGATGGCTACCGCGTCCTCCGCGTCTGGAAAAATGACCTCACCGACAACCGCGACGGCGTGCTGACCGCCATCTGGCATGCCCTGGAGGAGCCTAGAACATGACCGCCATCATCGATCACGTCGGAATCAAGGTGAGCGACTTTCAGCGCGCCAGGGCCTTCTACGAGGCGGCCCTGGGGGCGCTGGGGACCAAGCTGCTCAGCGATTTCGCCTTCGGCGCCGATCACTATGCGGGCTTCGGCAGGGAGCACCCGAGCTTCTGGGTGTCGACCGGCCGCAAGACCGTCGCCGATACCCACGTCGCCTTCACCGCGGCGAGCCGGGCCGAGGTCGAGGCGTTCTATTCGGTGGCGCTGTCGATGGGCGGCCGCGACAATGGCGCGCCGGGCCTGCGCGCCCACTACCACCCCAACTATTACGGTGCCTTCGTCCTCGATCCGGACGGGCACAATATCGAGGCGGTGTGCCATGCCGCGCAGTGACGCGCCGTTCACCGGCGGCTGCCAGTGCGGCGCGGTGCGCTTTGCCGTGGGGCGGCTGGGGCGCGGTTCGATCTGCCATTGCCGCATGTGCCAGAAGGCGTTCGGCGGCTTCTTCGGGCCGCTGATCAGCAGTTTCGACGTCACCTGGACGCGCGGCGAGCCGACCTATTTCGAGAGTTCCGACAAGATCCGGCGCGGCTTCTGCAACCGTTGCGGCACCCCGCTGACCTATGAGGAAATCGACCGGCCGCCGAAGCAGCAGGTCGAGATCGCCATCGGCGCCTTCGATGATCCGACGGTCGCGGCGCCGGTGATCCAGGTCAACCTGGCCGACAAGCTGCCCTTCTTCGACGGACTCACCAGCCTGCCGGTCCGCACCGAGTATTCGGCCGGCTGGCAGGAGTTCATGGCAACGCTGGTCTCGCACCAGCATCCCGACCACGATACCGACACCTGGCCGCCCCGAGGAGGGTTTCCCCTGTGACCGCGCTGCGCACCTTCTATCCCGAGATCGAACCCTACGCCTCGGGTCACCTCGATGTCGGCGACGGCCACGCGGTCTACTGGGAGCGGGTCGGGACCCCCGGGGCCAAGCCGGCGGTGTTCCTCCACGGCGGGCCGGGCGGCGGCCTCGCGCCCAGCCATCGGTGTGTGTTCGATCCGGCGCGCTACGACGTGCTGCTGTTCGATCAGCGCGGCTGCGGCCGGTCCACGCCTTTTGCCGGCCTCGCGCACAACACCACCTGGGACCTCGTGGGCGATATCGAGCGGCTGCGGGAGCTGGCCGGCGTCGACAAATGGCTGGTGTTCGGCGGCTCCTGGGGCTCCACCCTGGCGCTGGCCTATGCCGAACGCCACCCCGAGCGCGTCACCGAACTGGTGCTGCGCGGCATCTTCACCCTGCGCCGTTGGGAACTGCAATGGTACTACCAGCACGGCGCCTCGCTGCTGTTTCCCGACAAGTGGGAGCGCTTCATCGCGCCGATCCCCGAGTCCGAGCGGTCCAACCTGATGGCCGCCTATCGCCGCCGCCTCGTTTCCGAGGATCGCGCCACCCGCGTCGCCGCCGCCCGCGAATGGTCGCGCTGGGAGGGCGAGACCATCACGCTGCTGCCCGACCCCGCGGTGAGCAACGCGTTCTATGACGAGGACTATGCGCTGGCCTTCGCCCGCATCGAGAACCACTATTTCGTCCATGCCGGCTGGCTCGACGAAGGCCAGCTGATCCGCGATGCGGCAAGACTCCGCGACATCCCGGGCGTGATCGTCCAGGGCCGCTACGACATCGCCTGTCCGCCGCAGACCGCCTGGGACCTGCACCGCGCCTGGCCGGAGGCCGAGTTCATCATGGTGGAAGGGCAGGGCCATGTGCAGAGCCAGCCCGGCATCCTGCACCACCTCATCGAAGCCACCGACCGGTTCGCGGGGAGCGCGTTCGTATGAGCCGGGGTTCCTCGCCCGACGAAACCTATCGCTTCCGCGACTATTCCGGTGGCTGCCAGTGCGGCGCCGTGCGCTTCCATGCGACCGAACTGGTCGACAACCCGCACCTCTGCTACTGCCGCATGTGCCAGAAGGCGACGGGGAACCTGTTTGCCGCGCTGGTCGGCATCCGCCACGAGCACCTGACCTGGACACGCGGCGAACCGGCGCGGTTTCGCTCTTCGGGCAAGGTCGACCGCGGCTATTGCCGCGACTGCGGCAGCTCGCTGTTCTACCACGATGTCGAGGGCCGGCACGTCTCGATGTCGATCGGCGCCTTCGATACCCCGCACCTGATCCCGGTGCTCTACCAGATGGGGCTGGAGGGCAAGCACCCCTCGCTGGTGCATCTGGATGAGGTGGAGGCGGTCGGCACCACGGAGGGCTCCAACGATCCCGCCTGGGCCGCCGCCATCAGGGCCTCCAGCCACCAGCACCCCGACCACGACACGGCCATCTGGCCACCTTCGGGGAAGGCATCGTGAGCGACGCGGTTCCGCAAACCGGTGGCTGCCAGTGCGGCGCGGTGCGCTACCGCTTCACGGCGCCCTTCATCGAGGTCAGCCTCTGCCACTGCCGCATGTGCCAGAAGGCCACCGGCGGGCTGTTTGGTGCTTTCGCGGGCGGCTTCCGCGACGATTTCGAGATCACCCGCGGCACTTTGAGCCTGTTTCGCTCCTCCGACAGCGTCGAGCGCGGCTTCTGCTCTGCCTGCGGCACGCCGCTGACTTTCGCGCGCGTCGGCGGCAAGCGCATCAGCGTCACCTTGGGCTCGCTTGATCATCCCGAGGCCTTTCCGCCAACCGAACAGGCCGGCTGGACCGGCCATCTCGCGTTCGTTGGTGCCTTGGCCGAGCTTCCAAATGTTCCGGTCATCGAAGACGTCGCTCCTGATCTGGCGCGCAGCATCCGCGCCACCAACCACCAGCACCCCGATCATGACACGGCCGACTGGCCGTCTCGCAACTGAGTACCGCTTATGTCCGGCAAAGATCGCCTCTACCTCTTCGATACCACGCTCCGCGACGGCGCGCAGACCGCCGGCATCGAGTTCTCGCTCGAGGACAAGATCTCGATCGCGGCGCTGCTCGAACGGCTTGGCGTCGACTACATCGAGGGCGGCTATCCGGGCGCCAACGTCATCGACGACCAGTTCTTTGCCGAAAGCCGCACGCGCGACGCCACCTTCACCGCCTTCGGCATGACCAAGCGGGCCGGGCGCTCGGCCGGGAACGATCCTGGCGTGCAGGCCATCCTGAATTCGGCCGCCGATGCCGCCTGCTTCGTCGGCAAGGCCTGGGACCACCAGGTGAAGGTGGCGCTCGAGATCACCCCCGAGCAGAACCTGCACAACCTCAGCGAAACCGTCGAGGCCGGCGTCGCGGCGGGCAAGGAAGTGCTGGTCGACTGCGAGCACTTCTTCGATGGCTACAAAGCCAACCCGGCCTATGCGCTGAAGTTCGTTGCCACCGCACTCGCCGCCGGCGCCCGCTGGGTGGTGCTGTGCGACACCAATGGCGGCACCATGCCCGCCGAGATCGCCGCCATCGTCACCGACGTGCTGGGCGTTGCCCCGGGAGACCGGCTTGGCATCCACGCCCATGACGACACCGGCCAGGCCGTCGCCAATACGCTCGCCGCGGTCGATGCCGGCGTGCGCCAGATCCAGGGCACGCTCAACGGCATCGGCGAACGCTGCGGCAATGCCAACCTCGTGACGCTGATCCCCACGCTGATGCTGAAGCCGGGCTTTGCCGATCGCTTCGAACTCGGCATCAGCGCCGAACAGCTCGGCCACCTCACCTCGATCTCACGCGCCTTCGACGAGTTGCTCAATCGCGCCCCGGCCCGGCAGTCGCCCTATGTCGGCACCGCCGCCTTCGCTACCAAGGCCGGCATCCACGCCTCGGCGCTGGCCAAGGATTTCTCCTCCTACGAGCACGTGCCGCCCGAAAGCGTCGGCAACGAGCGCAACATCATGGTCAGCCAGCAGGCGGGGAAATCCAACCTGCTCGCTGCGCTGAAGCGCCACGGCATCGCGCTTGCCAAGGACGATCCGCGCCTCGAGCGTTTGCTGCGTACCGTCAAGGAGCGCGAGGCGCGCGGCTATTCCTATGACGGCGCCGATGCCTCCTTCGTCGTCCTGGCGCACCGCATCCTCGGCACGCTCCCCGTGTTCTTCGACGTCGAGAGCTACCGCGCCAGCGTCGAGCGGCGCCACAACGCGCGCGGCGAACAGATCACCGTCACCGAAGCCGTGGTCAAGATCCGGATCGGAGAAGAGCGGCTGATGTCGGTGGCCGAGGGCAACGGCCCGGTCAACGCCCTCGACCTCGCCATGCGCAAGGACCTCGGCCAGTTCTCCGCGCGCATCGCCGATCTGGAACTGGTCGACTTCAAGGTGCGTATCCTTGACGGCGGCACGGGCGCGGTCACCCGTGTGCTGGTCGAAAGCCGGGATCGGACGGGGGAGCGCTGGTACACGATCGGCGTCAGCCCCAACATCATCGACGCCTCATTTGAGGCGCTTTATGAGTCGATCACCTATAAGTTGATGAAAACCGAGGCAGCCTGAACGCCGGATCGCACGGGACCGGTTCGCCTCGCGGGAGGCGCGCCTGAGCCGCACGGACGATCGCCGGCTGCTTGTCTTCACCCTGGCTACCGCCGGGGCAACGGTGCTCGGCATGCTCGGCCTCCTCGCCGTCCCGGCGATTGACGCCTGCCGCGGAGACCAGCGGGGGCTCATCGATTGCGTTCGCCACCTCATCGGCGCGCGTCTCGACCTGCCGGTCGGCAGGCCTCCGGCCGTATCGACAACGGCCGAGGCGGGGGATGATGCGGCTCCGCTGCCGGATGACGAGCGGCGGCTCGCCGATGCCGGGCCGGAAGATCGCCCGGCCGACGTTCCAGCCGACGTTCCGGCCGACCTGCCAGCCGACTTGCCGGCCGACGCTCCAGCCAATCTTCCAGCCGACTTGCCGACTGACTTGCCGGCCGACTTGCCTGCTGACTTGCCGGCCGATCCGGAGGTCGAGGTTCCGCCGCTCCTTGCGGTGGCCGACCTGCCGCCGGCCGCCCCGCTGCCGCAGATCACCCGCTCGCTCGGCCCGGCCCCGGCGAGCGGCGGGGGGACGGCGCCCGCCGCCGATCTGCCGAATGCGGCGCCGACCCCCGTTGGCGGACTCCTCCCCGATGACCCCGTCGCCACGCCGGATCAGCCCGCGTCGTTGCTCGAACCCGAGACCGCCGCGCCGGATGGCCCGGCAGAGGCAGATGCGCTGATCGGCGAGAGCGAGGTACTGGCGCTCGCCGAGCCGGAGCTCGAGGCCTCCGACTGGCCCGAACCGACGCCGCCGATCCTGCCGCCCGCCGTCGCGGCCGTGCCCGACGCCCTCGATCCGGCGCTGTTCGAGCCGTCACAGCCTCTGGCGCCCGACCTGTCCGTGGACCTGTCCGCCGACCTGCCGGCGGACCTGTTGACGGCGGACCTACCCACGGCGGACCTGCCGGCGGCCGATGACGCCGTTCTTGCCGACATACGTCCGGGCCGTCCGGCAGACGGCGAGGCGCTCGACGTCGCAACTCCATCCGGCATCGCCGAAGCCACCGCGCCACCCGAGCTCGCGTCGCCGGTGCTGCCGCCTGCTCTCGCGGCGGTGCTCGACGCCGCCGATCCGGTCCTCCTCGATTTCCCGCAGCCAACCGTTGAGCTGTCACCTGAATTGCCGCCGGCCGAGGGAACGAGTGCAACTGTGCCGGCCGCCGGCAGCCCCGCAGAGATCGCGGCCATCGACCTGGACAGCCCCGCCGAGGGCAATGGCGCGCCATCCGCCGGGTCGGACCTGGCGCTGCCCATCCTCGCGGCGCCCGTCTCGCCACCGGAGGTCGCCGCCGTCCTCGATGCTCTCGATCCGGCTCTGCCTTCGGCCCCGGCCGACAGGGCTTGGCTCGATGCGCCGGCCGGCCGGGCTGAGCCGTTGCTGCCGGACGGCCTGGCCATCCCGGACCTCCCGGTCGCCGAACCGGTGGTGGAGCCGGAGGTGGCGATCGCTCTCGCCGAGCCGCCACCGGTCCCTGCCACCCCGGAGATCGTCGCCGAGCCCCTGCTGCCGCCGACCATCGATGCGGTCGAGGTCGATGGCCCCTTCGGCTTCGTCGCCGGCAACGGACCGGCCGGTGCCCTGATGCGCCTCCATGTCGATGGCATCGTGGTCGGCGAGAGCCAGGTCGAAGCGGGGCGCTGGCTGATCGAGGGGTCGGATCTGTTCACCCGGCCGCGACACCTGCTGCGGGTCGAGGCCATCGACGCGGACACTGGCGAAGTGGTGTCGAGCGCAACCATCAGCTTCGAGATCGAGTTGCCCGAGGTCCCGCCTGTCGCGACCGGGCCGGAGCCCGAACCGGGGGCCACGGGTCCGGCTGTCGAGGAGGACCTGACGGCGACGCCCGCCGCGCCGAATGCGGCGACGCCGAGCGAGGCGCCGCTCGCCCTGCCGCCCATTCGCCCGGTCGTCCCCAGCGGCGAGACCGCGTCGGTGACCATCCTCGGCGCACCGGCGGCAGGGACGATCCTCGAGTTGTCCCCGGCGTCGCCGCGCCCGCCCGTGGTCACCGCCAGCTTTGAACTGCCCGCGGCGGTTGCCGCCGTACCCGTGCTGCGCGCCGTGCCGCTCGGGGATCCCGGCGCCGGCCGTTTCGTCTCCGGCAGGGCGATCATCCGGCGCGGCGATACGTTGTGGGACATCGCCCACCGCTACTACGGGCGCGGCATCCGCTTCGACGTCATCTACCGGGCGAACCGCGACCGGATCGCCCGGCCGTCGCGCATCTATCCGGGCCAGGTCTTCGACCTGCCGCTGGTCTATGACGAGTGAGCCGGGCCGCGCTGCAACTGCCGCGATGGGCAGGTGCATTGAGCTTGCCTTGCCCCGGCCGATCTTCTATCGCTTCTTGCCGATGAATACGATGCAGGACGACGACCTCGCCAACGTCATGCGCGCGCTCGGGCACCCCGTGCGGCTGAGCATCCTGCGCATTCTCGCGACGCAGCGCCCGGGCGATTGCTGCTGCACCGACGTGACGCAATGCCTGCCGCTGGCGCAGTCGACCGTCAGCCAGCACATCAAGGTGCTGCTCGATGCCGGGCTTGTCGAACGTCACGCCAAGGGGACCCGGAACTGCTACTCGTTGCGTTCCGATCGCCTTGCTGCCTTCAATGAGGCCTGTTCCGGCCTGTTCAGCGGCCTCGCTCCCGCCCCCATCCAGATCAAAGAGCCGGCCTGATGTCCGTTTCCGACCAGTCGCCGAAGCGTCCCGCCGTGGACGCCGACGAGCCCCGTCTGGCTCGTACCATCGCCAACCTGTGGCAGTACATGTGGCCGGCAGGCCGTGCCGATCTCAAGCTGCGGGTCATCCTCGCGATCGCGGCGCTGCTCGTCTCCAAGGTGGCGACGACCCTTGTGCCGTTCGCCTACAAGGGCATCATCGATGCGCTCGACGGCGCCACCCCCGACAACGCTCTGGTCCTCGGCATTGCCGTGCCGCTGGTGCTGATCGTCGCCTATGGCCTGGGCAACCTCATCGATGCCGGTTTCCAGCAGTTGCGCGACGTGCTCTTCGCCTCGGTCGGGCAGAACGCCGTGCGCAAGCTTGCCTACCGCACCTTCGAGCACCTGCACCGGCTGAGCCTCAGGTTCCACCTGCAGCGCCGCACCGGCGGGCTGAGCCGGGTGATCGAGCGCGGCACCAAGGGCATCGAGACCGTCGTCCGCTTCACCATGCTCAACACCGCGCCGACGGTGGTCGAGTTCGCCATTGCCGCGGTGATCTTCGTGGTGATGTTCGGGGTGAGCTATCTCGGCGTCCTGGTCGCGACCATCTGGCTCTACCTCTACTTCACCATCAAGGCGTCGAACTGGCGGATCGCCATCCGTCGCGACATGAACGAGAGCGACACCGACGCCAACGGCAAGGCCATCGACAGCCTGCTCAACTACGAGACCGTCAAGTACTTCGCCAACGAGAAGATGGAAGCGGAGCGCTTCGATCGCTCGATGCAGAAGTACGAGCGGTCGGCCGTCCGCATCTGGACCTCGCTCGGCGTGCTGAACTTCGGCCAGGCCGCCATCTTCTACACCGGCACGGTGATCATCATGGTGATGGCGGGCCTCGGCGTGATGAACAAGACGCTGACGCTGGGCGATTTCGTGCTGCTCAACACCTTCCTGATGCAGATCTACCGCCCGCTCAACTTCATCGGCTTCGTCTACCGCGAAATTCGCCAGGGGCTGACCGACATCGAGGAGATGTTCAAGCTCCTCGACAAGGAACCCGAGGTGCAGGACAAGCCGGACGCCAGGCCGCTCGCGGTCACCGGTCCGGTGATCCGCTTCGAGGATGTGAAGTTTCACTACGATCCGGAGCGCCCCATCCTCAAGGGCATCAGCTTCGAGGTGCCGGCCGGCAAGACCATTGCCGTGGTCGGTCCCTCCGGTGCCGGCAAGTCCACCATTTCGCGGCTGCTCTATCGCTTCTACGACGTGATCGAAGGGCGCATCACCATCGATGGTCAGGACCTCCGGGACGTCACCCAGGCGAGCCTGCGCGCCCAGATCGGCATGGTGCCGCAGGACACCGTGCTGTTCAACGACAGCATCGAATACAACATCCTCTACGGCCGGCCCGACGCCACCGCCGAGGACGTGCGCAGGGCCGCCGAACTCGCCCAGATCGGCCCATTCATCGAGAGCCTGCCCAAGGGCTACGATACCCAGGTCGGCGAGCGCGGCCTCAAGCTATCGGGCGGCGAGAAGCAGCGCGTCGCCATCGCCCGCACCATCCTCAAGGGCCCGCCGATCCTCATCCTCGACGAGGCCACTTCGGCCCTCGATTCCAAGACCGAGGAGGACATCAAGTCGGCCCTCGACCTGGTCTCGGCCAATCGCACCACGCTGGTCATCGCGCACCGACTGTCGACGGTGGTCAATGCCGACGAGATCATCGTGCTGCGCGACGGCGAGATTGCCGAGCGTGGCACGCATTTCCGCCTGCTCTCCAAGCAGGGCCTCTACGCCCAGATGTGGAACCGCCAGCGCGAGGCCAGCGAAGCCGAGGAACGCATCCGCAAGGTCGCCAACGACCCCTTCGTCAAGCGCGGCGTGCCTGCGGCGGAGTAACCCCGTCATGGCGGCTAACGCGAGCGCCGAACGGCTCGGAGAGCTGTACTCGCAGGGCTGGCGCGACGGGCGAGACCCGACAAGACGATCCGGTTGATGGTCTTGAGCGCCGAATGCCCCGAGCTGCGCTCGCCAGGGCAGGGCGCGGTGCGTGTGGATGTGGGTCTACAGTTCCGGGTCGAACGGCACGGTGTTCCGGTTCAGCCAGTCCTCGATGACGTCCTTGCGGAAGGTTCCGGCCTCGAGGTTGGTGTAGATGAACACCTGCACCGTGTCGTTCGACGCAATCACATCGGTGCCGTTCAGTTGGAGGAACATTTCGAGGCAGGCATAGGCCACGCGCTTATTGCCGTCGACGAAGCCATGATTCATCGCAAGGCTTTCCCCACAGCGCGGCAGCCTCCTCGATCAGGTCGGCGTAGTAGCCCGTTTGTGGGCGCAGCAGGGCGGACTCGATCAGCCCGAGGTCACGAACGCCTGCGGCACCCCCGAACTCCTTGATCAGGAGCGCGTGGATGCGCAGGGCTTCGTCGAGCGTGATATAGAGTGTCACCGGCCTCTACTTGGCGAGGGCTTCGTAAAGCGAGCGGCGGCGCTCGATGCTGCGGGCCATCAGCCGCTCGATCGCAGGCCGGACTCTGGGGGCGGCGGCTTGCTCACGGAGGGCATTGAACTGCTCTACCGACACGACATACGCGACGTCCCGGCCATTCTTCTGGATGGCCACCGGCTCGGCCTGCGCCATCTCCAGCAGCTGCCCGAACCTGTTCTTGGCGTCCGTTGCGGTCATCTCGACCATGGGTCGTCTCCACTGGCTCTGCAGCCAAAATAGCTACCTTGAGTGTCATTCGCAATAGCTAAATTAGCTAATAAAAAGGCCCGGGGTCGCCCCCGGGCCCTTGTCAACGCGATCCGTGCCGACGGCTATTCCGCGGCCTGGCGGCTGACCACCGTCACCCCGTCCTGCTCGGTCTCGACCAGGCCCGAGCCTTCGGTCTTGATGAAGCGCTTCGCGCTGTCGATGTCGGCCGGGATGGCGATCGTTGCCCCGTCGGCAGTCGCCGCCGTCGCGGTGGTTCTGCGGCCACCGAGCAGGCGGACCGGCGCCATGACGATGGTGCCGACCAGCCGGCCAATCCAGCCGTTCCTGATCACGCTCGGCGCGGTGATCATCACCGGCACCATCACCAGCGTCAGCGCGGTGGAGACGAACAGGCCCGAGACCAGCGCCGCCGAGAGGTGGGTGAACCACGAACCCGCGATGCCGCCCACCACGATTTCCTGGCGGATGAAGTCGAACTCGATGTTCAGCGCCATCGGGATGACGCCCAGTGCCGTCACCGTTGCAGTGAGCAGCACCGGCCGCACGCGCTGGCGGCGGTGATCAGCATCGCCTTGATCGGCTCGACCCCTTCTTCGCGGTTGTAGTGGTTGTAGGTGTCGATCAGCACGATGCCGTTCTTCACCACGATACCGGCGAGCGCCACGATGCCGAGGCCGGTCATGATCGCCGAAAAGCTCATGCCGGTCACCACCATGCCCACCATCACCCCGGCGAGCGACATCAGCACCGTCGAGAGCGTCACCAGCACCTGGTAGAAGCTGTTGTACTCGAGCAGCAGCACCAGGAAGATAATGAACAGTGCCGCCATCAGCGCCTGTCCGATGAAGGCGTTGGTGTCGCCGATCTGCTCGTCGGCACCGCCGAACACCACGGTGGCGGTGGCGGGGAAGTTCTGCTCCTTCACGAAGGCGCTGAGCTGCTCCATCTTGGCCTGGGTGGCCGATGGGTCCTGGACGATCGCCGGGATGAAGTTGGCAGCCACCGCCATCTGGTACTTGCCGTTCTTGCGCGAGATGTTGGCGACCTTGGGCACCGCCGCGCGCTTGATGAAGTTCGAGACCGGGACGAGCCCCTGCGCCGTAACGATGCGCAGCGAATCCAGGCTGTCGAAGCTGCGTTCCTCGAGTGGCAGGCGGACGCGGATATCCAGTTCGTCGTCGGCGTCGTTCGGGCGATAGGAGCCGAGCTTGACGCCGGAGGTGACGAGCTGGATGTACGGGCTGAGTTCGCGCACGCCGATGCCGTACTTGGCCGCCGCCTCGCGATCGATCGTCACCTGCCAGTCGATGCCGGGGGAGGGGCGTCCATCCTCGACGTCGATGGTGTCGCCCAGGTCGTTCTCGATGTAGTTGCGCAGCGACGTCACGATCGGCAGCAGGTCGTCGTAGTTCGTGCTCTCGACGCTCAGGTTGATCGCCTTGCCGGCCGGGGGGCCGTTCTCCTGCGCGGCGATCTGCACCTCGATGCCGGAGATGTCGGCGACACGGTCGCGGATGTTCTGGAAGATCTCGGTCGCCCTGACGCGCTCGTTCCAGTTGATCAGCTGCAGGCTGAACTGGCCGATCGTGTCCGGCGGAGCCGACCCGCCCATCATGCCGCCGCCCGAACCGGCAAAGGTCATGATGGAGTCCTGGATGCCCTGCACCTGCAGGATTTCCTTTTCCACCTCGACCAGCATGTCGCGGATCTCGACCGGCGAGTAGTTGCCGCGGGCGATGACGTTGACCGTGCCGAACTCGGCTTCGGAAGCCGGGAAGGCCTCGACGCCCGTCGGGTTCGAGATGTAGAGCGCGAACATCCCCGCGATGACGGCGAAGCCGACGCCCAGTGCCATGATCGGATGCCGGATCAGGCGCTGCAGCAGGCGCACGTAGACGCCGGTGGCGCCCCGCACCTTCTTCACGTCGAACTTGTCGGCATACATCACGACGTCGGCCGCTTCCTTGGCCTTCGCGTCCACGTGGCTCGACGCGATGATGGCGCCGATCACCGGCATGAAGATCAGGGCGGAAACCAGCGAGGCCACCATCACCACGATCACGATGATGGGCAGGTAGCTCATGAACTTGCCGATGATGCCCGGCCAGAACAGCAGCGGCACGAAGGCGCCCAGCGTCGTGAAGGTGGCCGAGACCACCGGCACGAACATCTTGCGCGCCGCGAGGATGAACGCCTCCTTCTTGGAGACGCCCTCCTGCAGCTTTCGTTCGGCATACTCGACCACCACGATCGGGTCGTCGACGAGCACGCCCACGGCCAGCACCAGGCCGAACATGATCATCATGTTGATGGTCATGCCGAGCATCTGCACGACAAGGAACGCAATCATGAACGAGATCGGGATGGAGGTGCCGATCATCAGGGCAGGGCGCACGCCGAGCGTCGCCACGCACACCGTCATCACCAGCGCCACGGCGGTGAGCACGGCCGCCTCGAGCGAGCGGAACAGGTGCTTGGTCGAGTCCGCCTGGTCGACGAGGAACGAGTACTGCACCCCCGACGGCCAGTCCTTGGCGAACTCGGTCGTCACGGCGCGCACCTGGTCGGAGACGTCGATGACGTTAGTGCCCAGTTCCTTCACGACTCCCAGCGTGATGGCCGGCTGGCCGTTCACATGGGCGAACTCGGTCGCATCCTTGAAGGTGCGCGTGATCGTCGCCACGTCGCCGAAGGTGACGATGTTGTCGCCATCCGCCTTGATCGGCAGGGTGTAGACGTCCTGCGCAGTGCTGATCAGGCCGGGGACTTCCACATTGAAGGACCCGCGACCGGTGTCGAGCGTACCGCCCGCCACGACCATGTTGTTCTTGGCAAGCGCGTCGAACAGCTGGCTGGCCGTGAGGTTGTAGGCCTCGAGCCGGTTCATGTCGATGGTGACGGCCAGCATCTCGTCGCGCGAACCCGATATGGTGACACTCTGGACGATGCCGATATCCTCGAGCTGGTCCTTGAGGTCCTTGGCGCGCTGCACCAGCGTGCGCTCGGGTACGTCGCCGTAGATCGCGACGGAGATCGACGGCATCGAGGAGAACGAGATCTCCGTCACCGTCGGCTCATTGGCGTCATCGGGCAGTTCGGCCGCGACGCCATCGAGCTTGGCGCGGATGTCGGCCAGCGCCTTGTCCTTGTCGGCATTGACGTTGAACTCGAGGAACACCGAGGCATGGCCGGTGGTCGCGGTCGAGGTGTAGTTCTCCAGCCCGTCGATGGCCTTGATCCGGTCCTCGATCGGCTTGGCGAGCAGGCGTTCCGCGTCGCGCGGGGCGACGCCGGTCTGGCTCACCGAGACGTAGAAGTACGGGATGTCGATGGCCGGGAAACTCTCCTTGGGCAGCGTGGTGTACGCGCCGAAGCCGGCAATGAGCAGCAGGCCCATCACCGTCAGCACGACCCGCGGCATGCGCAGGACGCGTTCGAGGAAATTCATCATGACTGGACCCCTTCAGCAGCGGCGTCGGTTCCGACCGAGTCCTGCGTCCCCGTAACGTTCGTCGCGTTGACCTGCTGGCCCGGCACGACGTATTCCTGACCCATGGTGATCACGTCCACCAGCGGCGGCAGCCCGGTGACCCAGACGCCGGCGCGTGAATCCGAGACGATCTCCACTGCGTAGAATGCCACTACGCCGTCCTTGACCGCCCGCACTCCGAGTTCGCCATTGTCATTGAGCGTCAGCACCGACTGCGGCAGCAGGTGCGCCGGGATTGTCCCCAGGCTCACGATCGCCGAGGCGGTGATCCCCGACAGTACCTTGCCGTCCTTGTTGGGCAGTTCGATCTCGATCGGGAACGAGCGCGTCGCCTCGTCCGCCAGCGCCGAGATGTAGCTGACCTTGCCGTCCACGGCCTGCCCGGTGACGGTTGTCACCTTGGCGGAGAGCCCCAGTTCGGCCCTGGCGATCCGCGCCTCGGGCACATTGGCGACGAACAGCATCGGGTCGAGTTCGACGATCGTCGCGCACGGCATGCCCGGGCTGAGCATGGCGCCGACCGTCGCAATCGGATCCTGCACCACGCCCGCGACCTGGGTCACCACGTCGGTACGGTCGAACTCGGCCTTGGCCTGGTCGAAGCCGGACTGTGCCGCCTTCAGCGCCGACTCCAGCGCGTTGGCGGTGTTGGCGGCGGCAAGGCCCTTGTCGCGCAGCGCCTTGTTGGTGTCGAAATTGACCTGGGCCTGGGCGAGGGCGGCCTCGGCCTGCGCCACTGCCGCCGCGCGCGTCCCCTGGTCGAGCGTGCACAGGATGTCGCCCGGGGCGACCTGCTGGCCCTTGGTGACCTTGACGGCCGTCACCACCCCGCTCGTTTCGGGCGTGATCGTCACCACCGACTTGGCCTTGGTGCGGCCGCGCAGCGGAACCTCGATCGGGAAGGCCTGCATCCGATACGTTTCGGTCCGCACCGACTGCAGCGGCGCCGCCGCGCCCGATGCCTCCGCCACGCGCTGGGCGATGGTCAGGTGCGGGTCGACTTCGCCGGCCTCATGGTGCTCGGCTTCGGCCACCTTGGCGTTCTTGTCGATCAGCGAGATGATCGGCGTCTCGCCGTTGCCGGGGCCGTTGCCGCCGACCACCAGCGTTCCGGTGCCAAGCCAGGCAGCGCCAGCCACCAGGAGTCCGGCCACGCCATACGAGTATAGTGCACGCATTGTTTGAAGTACCCTCTATTCTGCCGCTGCGGCATCGCCCGTATCGGGCCGCGCCAGCGCGATAAGCTTGCCCCGGTGGGCGTGGATGTAGTCACGCGCGGCCTGCATACAAGTTCGGCCGTAATCGATGACCCACGCGTCGCCGGGATGTGTGTGTTCTTTCTTGAGCCTGTCGAAATCGGCCAGCGTCGCGTCGACTTCGACGATTCGCTCGGCCAGCCGCTGCTCGACCAGCGATTGGGGAAGCTCGGAGGCGAAGCGGAGGAACAGTAGAAATTCGCTTCGGTACTCGTCCTCGCCCAGCTTCTCGAAGAGTGACTGAATGAAAGCTGAACGGCCGGCCGGGGTGATCGAGTAGATCTTCTTGGCGGGCTTGCCTTCCTGCACCTCGACGCGCGAGGTGACCAGTCTCTCCTGCTCCAGCCGGGCCAGCGCCGGATAGATCGAGCCATAGCTGGCGTCGATGAAATAGGAGTACTCGCCTTCGACGGAGAGTTTCCTGATCTCGTATCCGGTGGCCTCCCCATCGTAGAGGATGGCGAGGCAGACTGTTCTGACGTTCATGGACCCCTATCCGCTCGGCATATGACGGACCAGCATATGCCGGCCCTATATATGGGTCGTCTGCATTACGCAACCACCTGCGTGGCGGATCAGCCATGCGATAATTTCATGGCGGCAGGCTCGGAGAGGGACCCTCAGGCGGTCAGCCGGCGCATTTCGGCCGCTGCCCGCAGCGCCAGGTCCTGGCTCGAGGCGGCCACGAAATAAGGGTTGAGGAACCGACTCTCCGGGTGCCCGCAGCTCAGGGGGCGGCCCGCCAGATCCACTACCACGCCGCCGGCCGCTTCGAGCACGGCCTGTCCCGCCGCCGTGTCCCATTCCGAAGTTGGGGTAAACCGCGGGTAAAGCTCGGCCTTTCCTTCGGCGAGCAGGCAGAACTTTAGCGAGGAGCCGACCGACACGTCCCCGGCCACGGCCAGCGCATCGCACAGGTCCCGCGTCGCTGCATGTCCGTGCGAGCGGCTGGCGACGATGCGCAGCGGCCGGTCCGCATCGCTGACCGAGATCGGGTGCAGGTCGGCAAGGTCGCGCCCGTCGACGCGGCCGGCGAACGCGCCATCCGGTCCGCCGAAGAACACCTCGCCCGTCGCCGGCGCCAGCACCACGCCGCGTCGCGGCCGGTTGTGCTCGGTCAGCGCGATATTCACCGTGAACTCGCCGTTGCGCCTGATGAACTCCTTGGTGCCATCGAGCGGATCGACGACGAAGAAGCTGCCGTCGAGTTCGGGGACATGCCCGGCCGCAACGCTCTCCTCGCCGAGGAACGGGACCGGATGCGCTCTGAGCACCTCGATGATCAGCGCTTCGGCCCGCTGGTCCGCCTCAGTCACCGGCGAGCCGTCGGCCTTGGCCTCGGCATCGAAGTCGCGATGGTAGACTTCGTTGATGACCTCGGCCGCCCCGATCGCGGCCCGCACCATCAGGTCCAGCAGGCGATCGCTCATCGGATCTCGACGTCCAGCCCGAGGTCGAGCGGCGGGGCGCCCATGGTGATCTGGCTCGAGGAGATGTAGTCGACCCCGGTCTCGGCGATGCCGCGCACCCGCTCGAGCGTCACCCCGCCCGAGGCCTCCAGCCGCGCCCGGCCGGCGTTGAGCGCCACGGCTGCCCTGAGCATCGCATTGTCCATGTTGTCGAGCAGCACGATGGTTGCTCCGGCCTCGAGCACCTCCTCCAGCTCGCCCAGGGTGGTCACCTCGATCTCGATGGCAACCAGGTGGCCGGCTCGGGCCCGCGCTGCCCGAAACGCCGCGCCGGCCCCGCCCGCCACGGCGATATGGTTATCCTTGATCAGGATGGCGTCGGACAGCGCGAAGCGATGGTTGTGGCCGCCGCCGCAGCGCACCGCGTATTTCTCTAGCGCCCTGAGCCCCGGCGTGGTCTTGCGCGTGTCGCAGATCCGCGCGCCAGTACCCGCCACCGCATCGACGAACCGTCGCGTCAGGCTCGCGATGCCGCTCAGATGATTGAGGAAGTTCAGCGCTGTGCGCTCCCCGGCCAGCAATTGCCGCGCGTCGCCCGAAAGCACCGCGACGATGTCGCCCTTCTCGAGCCGGGCACCGTCCGGCACTTGCGCGTCCAGCGTGACGGCGCCGCCCAGCTGCCGGAAGGTCTCGATCGCAACGGGCAGGCCGGCCAGCACGCCCGCCTGGCGCGCCGTCAGCGTCGCGGTTGCCGTCGCACCCTGCGGCAGCGTCGCCTCCGACGTCAGGTCGCCCGCGATGCCAAGGTCTTCCGCCAGCGCCCGACGCACCGCATCGGCGACGATCTGGGTGGGCGGCGGCACGATCCAGTCGTCGGTCATCAGCAATCCATGGGTTGCGGCCGGTCTAGCCGGAGCAAGCGATCAACGCAAGCGGCCTGCCGCCCTCAGTTGAAGGCCCTGACCTCGACCGGCGCCCGGCAGGCGGCAGCCGCCTTGCGGGCCCAGGCCACGGCCTCGTCGAGGCTCGCCAGGTCCAGCACCCAGAAGCCGCCGACATGCTCCTTGCTCTCGATATAGGGCCCATCGGTGACCGACAGCTGGCCGTCGGCCCGTCTTCGCACCGACACGGCGGCCCCCGCCGGCGCGAGGCCACCGACGAAGACCCTGATTCCGGCCGCGACCATCTCGCGGTTGAGTTCGTCGATGTCGAGGTGCATCGCGGCGTCCTCCGCCGTGGCGGGGTCGTAGTCATCGGGGCGGTGCATGGCGATCAGGTACTGCGTCATGTGTTTTCCTCGGCCGGTGACGCGAAGGCTCCCTCCACGCCCTTTGCCAGATCGTCGAACGGCGGCGGGCTGGAAATCGACACGCCATCCGCAGCCATCCCTCACCCCAGCCGATACGGCACCACGTCGCGCCGGTCCACGTCGATCTCGAGCCGGGCATCGAGCGGCGGCACCGAGCGCTGCAGGCAGTCGGTGCGCGGGCAGATGCGGCAGCTGATACCGATCGGGTCGTAGGCCGCCGGGCGGCCGAGGTCGAGGTCGGCGGCGTAGGTCAGCTTGCCCGCATGGGCGATCTCGCAGCCCAGCGCATAGGCGTAGCGTCGCACCGGGCCGCGGAAGCCGCCGATGCGCTTTTCCTCCGACCAGGCGAGGCAGAGATAGCGGTTGCCATCCGGTGTCTCGGCCAGCTGCCGGCCGATCCGGCCGTGCTCCTCGAAGGCGCGATGCACGTTCCACAGCGGGCACGCCCCGCCGAAGCGGGGGAACTGCAGCGGCGTCGCCGAGTGGCGCTTGGTGATGGTGCCGGCCGCGTCCACCCTAGCGAAGAAGAACGGCACGCCGCGCGCCTTGGGACGCTGCATGGTCGAGAGCCGGTGACCGACCTGCTCGAGCGAGGCCCCGAAGCGGAACCCGAGCTGTTCGATGTCGTAGGCGGTCTCGCCGGCCGCCGCCAGAAAGGCGCCGTAGGGCATCTGCAGCGCCCCGGCATAGTAGTTGGCGAGGCCCAGCCGGCAGATTCCCTCGGCCTCGCGGGTCTTGAAGCGCGCCGCCGCGATGATCGTCTCGATCGGTTCCGCTTCGGCGATCAGCGCCAGCTGGGCGGCGAGCTGGAAGTACAGCGTCGAAGGCGCCAGCCGGGCATTCAGTCCGATCACGCCCCGCTCGCGGTCATAGCGCCTGAGTGCCTCCGGTCGTTCCAGTTCCTCGAAGGCGACGGCGATGCCGAGCCGGCTCTCGATATGCGCGGCGAGCCGCTCGATCCGTCCGTGCAGTGCCGCGCCGATCTGCTCCGCCAATGCCTCCGCGGCGGTATCGAGGGGTCGATGTAGTTGTCGGCATAGTGGAAGAAGTCCCGCACTTCCTCGTAGGTGGTCTGCAGCCCGCCCGCCGGGGCGCCGGCCATCGCCGCATCGACGCTCGCCAGCCGCTCGCCCGCCTTGCGCCAGGCCTCGTAGAGCCGCAGCAGCGCGCGCGCCGTGTCTGGCGCACTGGTCGCCAGCGACTTGAGCTCGATCAGGCCCGGTGCCGTGTCGCCGAACACCGGGTCGGCGGTGGCCTCGCGCAGGTCGGCGAGCAGCCGGTCGGCGCGGTCGGCCAGCAGCTCGGAGAGGTCGAGCCCGAATTTCTCGCTGAGCGCCAGCATCAGCGGCGCCGTCAGCGGCCGCTGGTTGTTCTCGATCTGGTTGAGGTAGCTGACCGAGATTTCGAGCTGGCCGGCCAGCTCGCGCTGCGTCAGTCCCTGGCGCTGGCGCCCGGCCCGGACACGGCCGCCGGCGAAGATCTTCTGCTGGGCCATTTGCTAAGTTCGCAAGTTCGCAGTTCGCATGTTTGCAGAATTAGCACATCCGCACCTTCCTGTCTGCAAGCCGCCGTCCTCTGCTGTATGGTGTCGCGAACAGGGCAGGGGACCCCATGCAGAACATCATCGCCGCGCTCGAGGAAAAGCGCGCGGAGGCTCGCCTCGGCGGCGGGCAGAAGCGCATCGATGCCCAGCATGCCAAGGGCAAGCTGACCGCCCGCGAGCGGCTCGACGTGCTGCTCGATCCGGGCTCGTTCGAGGAGTACGACATGTTCGTGACCCACCGCGCGGTGGAGTTCGGCATGGAAAAGACCATCATCCCGGGCGATGGCGTCGTCACCGGCTGGGGCACCGTAAACGGCCGGCTGGTCTATGTGTTCAGCCAGGATTTCACCGTCTTCGGCGGCTCGCTCAGCGAAACCCACGCGCAGAAGATTTGCAAGATCATGGATCTCGCCGTGCAGAACGGCGCCCCGGTAATCGGGCTGAACGATTCCGGCGGCGCGCGCATCCAGGAGGGCGTCGCGGCGCTCGGCGGTTATGCCGAAGTGTTCTGGCGCAACGTCCAGGCCTCGGGCGCCATCCCGCAGATCTCGGTGATCATGGGGCCGTCGGCCGGCGGCGCGGTCTATTCTCCGGCCATGACCGACTTCATCTTCATGGTGAAGGACACCTCGTACATGTATGTGACCGGCCCCGATGTGGTGAAGACCGTCACCTCCGAGATCGTCACCCACGAGGAACTGGGCGGCGCCTCCACCCATACGAGGATCAGCGCCGTCGCCGACGCCGCCTTCGACAACGACATCGAGACGCTGCTCGAGGTCCGCCGGCTGGTCGATTTCCTGCCCCTCAGCGCCACCGTGAAGCCGCCGCGGCTTGCCACCAATGACAGTATCGAGCGCTCGGAGCCGAGCCTCGACAGCATCATCCCGGCAAGCGCGGCCAAGCCCTACGACATGCGCGAGGTCATCACCCGTGTTGCCGACGAGGGCGACTTCTTCGAAATCCAGAAGGAGCACGCCGGCAATATCCTCGTCGGTTTCATGCGCATCAATGGCGAGAGCGTCGGCGTGGTCGCCAACCAGCCGCTGGTGCTCGCCGGCTGCCTCGACATCAACTCCTCCAAGAAGGCCGCCCGCTTCATCCGCTTCTGCGATGCCTTCTCGATCCCGATCCTGACGCTTGTCGACGTGCCCGGCTTCCTCCCCGGCGTGGCGCAGGAATATGGCGGCATCATCAAGCACGGCGCCAAGCTGCTCTTCGCCTACGCCGAGGCCACCGTGCCCAAGGTCACCGTCATCACCCGCAAGGCCTATGGCGGCGCCTATGACGTGATGGCGAGCAAGCACATCCGCGCCGACGTCAACTACGCCTGGCCCACCGCCGAGATCGCCGTGATGGGCGCCAAGGGCGCCACCGAAATTCTCTATCGCAGCGAACTGGGCGACAGGGAGAAGATCGCCCGGCGCACCGCCGACTACGAGGCCCGCTTCGCCAACCCGTTCGTCGCCGCAGAGCGCGGCTTCATCGACGACGTCATCATGCCGCGGGAAACCAGGCGGCGCGTGGCGCGGGCCTTCGAGACGCTCCGGCACAAGAAGGCGGTGATCCCGGCAAAGAAACACGGGAATATACCGCTGTGAGCGTTCGTCCTCTGGATCGCCAGTCGACTCCCTCCCCGCAACGGGGGAGGGAGTCGACTGCCAGTCCGGGCGCTGATCCCACAGTCGTCTCCCTCCCTGACGCTGGCAGCATGGAGAGGGCTGCCGGCTCGAGCGCAAGTCCCACAGTCGTCTCCCTCCCCTTCGCGGGGAGGGATCAAGGGTGGGGGGCGCAGCACGCTCGGCTCCTGCAGAGGGCCACCGGCGATGAGCACCGAGTTCGCGAGGAAACTCCGCCGCAACCCGCCCGAGCCAGAGCGCCACATGTGGGCGATCCTCCACAGCCTGCGCCGGCAGGGCTACCACTTCCGTCGCCAGGCGCCGATCGGCAGCTACTACGCCGACTTCGCCTGCCGCCACCCGGCCCTCGTCATCGAAGTAGACGGCGAGACCCATGCCACCAACCTCGCCCAAGGCAACGACGCGACACGCGACGATTATTTCGTTGGTCGCGGCTACCGCGTGCTGCGTTTCTGGAACAACGAAGTGATGGAGAACGCCGAGGGCGTCTTCACCGTGATCGCGGCGGCGCTGGCCGAGATATCGCAGCGCACCGCACCCCCCACCCTTGATCCCTCCCCGCAACGGGGGAGGGAGTCGACTGCCAGTCCGGGCGCTGATCCAGCCGTCGCCTCCCTCCCCCTTCGCGGGGATCAAGGGTGGGGGGCGCCTCACGCTCATACCGACGAGAAGACCCCCTGATGTTCTCCTCCCTCCTCATCGCCAATCGCGGCGAAATCGCCTGCCGGATCATCAAGACGGCCCGTCGCATGGGCATCCGCACCATCGCGGTCTACTCCGACGCCGATGCCAATGCGCTGCATGTGAAGATGGCCGACGCTTCCGTGCCCATCGGCGGCTCGGCAGCACGCGAGTCCTACCTCTCGATCGACAAGATCGTCGCCGCCTGCAAGGCGACCGGCGCCGAGGCGGTGCACCCGGGCTACGGCTTCCTCTCCGAGAACGCCGCCTTTCCGGCCGCGCTCGCCGAAGCGGGCATCATCTTCGTCGGCCCGCCGGCCAGCGCCATCGAGGCCATGGGCGACAAGATAACCTCCAAGAAGCTCGCGGCCGAGGCCGGGGTCTCCACCGTGCCCGGCCACATGGGGCTGGTCGGCGATGCCGACGAGGCGGTGACCATCGCCAACCTGATCGGCTACCCGGTGATGATCAAGGCCTCGGCCGGCGGCGGCGGCAAGGGCATGCGCATCGCCTGGTCCGATGCCGAGGCGCGGGAGGGGTTCGAGCGGAGCAAGTCCGAAGCCGCCTCCTCCTTCGGCGACGATCGCATCTTCATCGAGAAGTTCGTCACCGAGCCGCGCCACATCGAGATCCAGCTGATCGGCGACCAGCACGGCAATGTGCTCTACCTCAACGAGCGCGAGTGCTCGATCCAGCGACGCAACCAGAAGGTGATCGAGGAGGCTCCCTCGCCCTTTCTCGATGCCCGCACCCGCGCCGCCATGGGCGAGCAGGCGGTGGCGCTCGCCAGGGCCGTCGGCTACACCTCCGCCGGCACCGTCGAGTTCCTCGTCGACAAGCACCGCAACTTCTACTTCCTCGAGATGAACACGCGGTTGCAAGTCGAGCACCCGATCACCGAGCTGATCACCGGTCTCGACCTCGTCGAACTGATGCTGCGTTCGGCCGCCGGCGAGAAGCTGCCGCTCGCCCAGTCCGAAGTGCGGCTCGACGGCTGGGCCATCGAAAGCCGCATATACGCCGAGGACCCCTACCGCAACTTCCTGCCCTCGACCGGGCGGCTGACGCGCTACCATCCGCCCGCCGAGAACCTCACGCAGACCCCGTTCGTCCGTAACGATACCGGGGTTCAGGAAGGTGGCGAGATCTCGACTTTCTACGATCCGATGATCGCCAAGCTCTGCACCTGGGCGCCGACGCGGCTCGAGGCGATCGATGCCATGCAGGTGGCGCTGGACGAGTTCGAGCTCGAGGGCGTGGGCAACAACGTGCCGTTCCTGTCTGCTGTCATGGGCCAGGCGAGGTTCCGCGAGGGACGGCTCACCACCGGCTATATCGCTGAGGAATTCCCCGACGGGTTCAGCGGCGTGGCGCTCGACGCGGAATCGTTTTCGCACCTCGCCGCGCTCGCCTGCTGCTCGGCCTACGCGCTCGAGACGCGCGCCTTCTCCAACGGCACGCCGCTCGGCATGCACCACCCGGAGTCCCGCCGGGCCGTGCTGATCGGCGGTCAGCGCTGGGATTTCGCCATCCGCGCCGACGGCATCGAGTACTGGTTGACGGCGCCCGACGGCAGCAAGCACCTGGTCGAGAGCGGCTGGAAGCCCGGCATGTCGCTGTGCATCGGCCGCGTCGACGGCGATGTCCACCATGTCCGGCTCGACCGGGTCACCGGCGGTTTCCGCATGCGCTACCGCGGCGCCGACCTCGTTGCCCGCGTGCTCCTGCCGCATGTCGCCGACCTGATGCCGGTCATGCCGGTCAAGGTGCCGCCGGACCTCAGCAGGTTCCTGCTGTGCCCGATGCCGGGACAGGTGGTGCGTATCGACGTCAAGGATGGCGACCTCGTCGAGGATGGCCAAACCCTCGCCATCGTCGAGGCCATGAAGATGGAAAATGTGCTCAAGGCCGAAAAGCGCGCCCGGGTCAGCAAGGTCCGGGTGAAGCCCGGCGCCGTGCTGGCCGTGGACGAAGTGATCCTGGAGTTCGAGGCGATATGAGCTCGGCAGCAAGCAGACTCCCCCCTCCCATCCTCCCCCACAAGGGGGGAGGTGCCTGCTGGTTCGCATGGCACGATCCAGCCGAGGTCTCCAGCCTTCACCTCCCCCCTTGTGGGGGAGGCCGGGAGGGGGGTGGAGAGCCACGATGACCGACAAGTTCACCGACTGGTCCAAACTCGCCGCCCGCGACCTCCGCGACACCCCGGTCGCCTCGCTCAACCGCGACTACGGCGCACTCCCCATCCGCCCCGCCTACTTCCCCGAGGACGTCACCACCGATCCCGGCCTCCCCGGCGCCACCCCGTTCACCCGTGGCGTGCGCGCCACCATGTATGCCAACCGCCCCTGGACCATAAGGCAATATGCCGGCTTCTCGACGGCGCGGGAGAGCAACGATTTCTACCGAAAGAACCTCGCCGCCGGGCAGAAGGGGCTCTCGGTCGCCTTCGACCTCGCCACCCATCGTGGCTACGACAGCGACCATCCGCGCGTCACCGGCGATGTCGGCAAGGCCGGCGTCGCCATCGACAGCGTCGAGGACATGAAGGTCCTGTTCGACGGCATCCCGCTCGACCAGATGAGCGTGTCGATGACCATGAACGGCGCCGTGCTGCCGGTGCTCGCCATGTTCATCGTCGCCGCCGAGGAGCAGGGAGTGCGGCAGGCAGCGCTCGACGGGACCATCCAGAACGACATCCTCAAGGAGTTCATGGTCCGCAACACCTATATCTACCCGCCCGAGCCGAGCATGCGGATTGTCGGCGACATCATCGCCTACACGGCCGGGCACATGCCCAAGTTCAATTCGATCTCGATCTCGGGCTACCACATGCACGAGGCCGGGGCGACCGCGGTGCAGGAACTGGCCTATACGCTTGCCGACGGGCGCGAGTACGTGCGCGCCGCCATGGCCAAGAGCCTCGACATCGACGCCTTCGCCGGCCGGTTGAGCTTCTTTTTCGGCATCGGCATGAACCTCTTCCTCGAGGTGGCGAAGTTGCGTGCAGCGCGCACGCTGTGGTCGCGGATCATGGCGGACCTCGGTGCCAGGGACCCGCGCTCGCTCATGCTGCGCACCCACTGCCAGACCTCGGGCGTCTCGCTCACCGAGCAGGACCCGCACAACAACATCGTCCGCACCACCATCGAAGCGCTCGCCGCGGTGCTCGGCGGCACGCAGAGCCTGCACACCAACTCCTTCGACGAAGCCATTGCGCTGCCGACGGAATTCTCCGCCCGCATCGCCCGCAACACGCAGCTCATCCTGCAGCACGAAAGCCGCGTCACCGATGTCGTCGATCCGCTCGGCGGCTCCTATTACGTCGAGGCGCTGACGGCCGATCTCGTCGCCCGCGCCGAGCAACTGATGGCCGAGGTGGAGGCACAGGGCGGCATGACCGCCGCCGTGCAGGCCGGTACCCCCAAGCTCGAGATCGAGAAGGCGGCGGCCGAGCGCCAGGCCCGCGTCGATCGCGGCGAGGACGTCATCGTCGGCGTCAACCGCTATCGCCTCGACAACGAGCCGCCGATCGCCATCCGCGAGATCGACAACCACAAGGTGCGCGACGAGCAGGTGGCGCGCCTCGCCGAAATCCGCCGTGCCCGCGATGCCGCCGGCCTCGCCATACGGCTTGCCGCGCTGCGCGAGGCGGCCCGGGGCGAAGGCAATCTGCTGGCCGCCAGCATCGAGGCGGCGCGGGCCCGCGCCACGCTGGGCGAGATATCGGCCGCCCTCGAGGACGTGTTCGGCCGCCACCACGCCACGACGCGCGTCATCTCCGGGGTCTATGCCGAAGGCTACGCCGACGACCCGCAATTCGCCGAACTGACCCGCCGGATCGCCGCTTTCGTCCGGGCCGCGCAACGGGCCCCGTCCATCTTCATCGCCAAGATGGGCCAGGACGGGCATGACCGCGGTGCCAAGGTGATCGCCTCCGCCTTTGCCGATCTTGGCTTTGCCGTTCACATGGGCGATCTGTTCGAGACGGCATCCGAGGTGGCCGACCATGTGGCCGAAATGAAGGTCGACGCGGTCGGCATCTCCTCGCTCGCTGCGGGACACAAGACCCTGGTACCCGAACTGATCGGCGAACTGCGGAAAAGGGGCCTCGGCGACGTCACGGTCGTCGTCGGCGGCGTGATCCCCGAGCAGGATTACAGCTTTCTCCGCGAAGCCGGCGTCGCCGAAATCTTCGGTCCCGGTACCAATGTGCTGGAAGCGGGATTCTCGGTGCTGAACCAGATCGAGGGGAGGCTGAGCAACAGGTGATCGTTGCCACCCCCCGCGCGCTCTGACCAGGAACAGCAAATGATAGGCCGCCTCAACCATGTCGCCATCGCCGTCCCCGACCTCGCCGCTGCGGCGGCGAAGTATCGGGATTTGCTGGGTGCCGACGTGCACCATCCGCACGACCTTCCGGAGCACGGCGTCACCGTGGTCTTCGTGCACCTGGAGAACACCAAGATCGAACTCCTGACCCCCCTGGGTGCGGATTCCCCGATCGCGAAGTTCCTCGTGGCCAACCCGGCCGGCGGCATCCATCATGTCTGCTATGAGGTGCCCGACATCGCGAGCGCGGCCCGGGCGCTGGGCGAGGCCGGAGCCCGTATCCTCGGCGACGGCAAGCCGAGGACCGGTGCCCATGGGCTGCCGGTGCTGTTCCTCCACCCCAAGGACTTCGACGGCACCCTGATCGAGCTCGAAGAGGTCAGGCCGGACCTGCAGCCGGCCTGACTTATCCCCGGGCGGATCGGGCGGGGTTATCCTTGTGCAGCAATTGCTCGAGGGATCCGTCCAGTGACTGTCAGTGCGCATCTCAAGCTTCCCCAGATTCTGCCCGCCCAGGCGCAGAAGCACATCACCCACAATGAAGCGCTCGCCATCCTCGATGCGCTCACCCAGCTGGTGGTGCTGGATCGCGACCTAGCGGTCCCGCCCGCCAGCCCCGCCACGGGTGCGCGCTACATCGTCGCCGCCTCGCCCTCTGGCGCCTGGACCGGCAAGGCCACCCAGGTCGCCCATTGGGACGGCGCGGCCTGGGTCTTCCATGAGCCCGAAGCCGGCTGGCTCGCCTACCTTGCCGACGAGAAGGGCGTCGTCGCCTTCACCGGCACCGCCTGGGCTCCGAGCTTCGGGCTCGACGGCCGGGTGCCCATGCTTGGCATCAACGCTGCCGCCGACGCCACCAACCGCCTCGCCGTCAAGGCCGATGCCGCTCTGCTCAGCCACGACGACGTGACGCCTGGTACCGGGGACATGCGGCTCAAGCTGAACAAGTCGACCACCGCCAGAACCGCCTCGCACCTGTTCCAGAGCGGATTCTCCGGCCGGGCCGAAATCGGCCTCACCGGCGACGACAAATTTCACCTCAAGCTCAGTCCGGACGGCAGCGCCTGGGCCGATGTTCTCGTTGCCGATCCGGCGAGCGGTCGCGTCGGCATTGGCACGGCGTCACCTGCCGAGCTGCTCGACATCGTCGGCGACGGCGTCGGCACCAATATCCGGCTGACCCGCTATGGCGCCAATCCGGGCGCCATCTGGCGGGCGGCGGGTGGCACGCTGGCCTCGCCGAGCCAGGTTCTGCCAACGGCCTGCTGGGCGGCTTCGTTGCCTCCGGCTTTCACTCCGGCGGTGCCTTCGGCGGCAACAGCGTCGGCATGTTCTTCAAGGCTGCCGAAAGTTTCGGCGCCTCCGCCCAGGGTACCTACCTGACGCTCGAGACTACCCCCAACGGCTTGGCGAGCCGGGCCGAGCGGCTGCGCGTCAACCATGATGGCAATGTCGGCATCGGCGTCGCCGCGCCCGCAGCCCGGCTCGATGTCGACGGTGCAGTGAAGGTCAAGTCCTACACCGTCGCCGGCCTGCCCGCTGCCGCTGCCGGTGCCGGTCAGGTCGCCTTTGTCTCGAACGAAGCCGGCGGCGCCGTGCTCGCCTTCTCCGACGGCAGCAACTGGCGACGCGTCACCGACCGGGCCGTTGTGAGCTAGTCTAGTTTCCGTCCGCAAACGGCAAGCGATTGATTTTGTTTGGTGAATCGGTGTTTGCGCGGGCAAGGCCCGGCGGTTTCAGGTATCTTGGATCATTCCACTGAGTCCAAGTCCCCGCCACCGCCGGAGCCGACAATGCGCCAAGAACGCACCGTCCAAGCCAGTATATTCGATGTTTTCGCGGCACGAGATCGGCCGTGAGTTGAAGGCGATGTCGCAATGGCTGGACGAGCATGGCGAACTGCCTGGCCTTGTGGCGCGCGATCTGGTCCGGGTGGGCGTCAAGGCGACGGGGCGGCAAGGCCTGTCGGCCGAGGCGGCTGCGCCGTGCGCTGCTCAAGCAATATCGGCAACTGACCTATCAGGAGCTGGCGTTCCACCTCGAGGACTCGGCCTCGTTTCGCGCCTTTGCCCGCTTGCCATGGTCATGGAGCCCGCAGAAGTCAGTGCTACAACACACGATCAGTGCGATCCGGCCCCAGACCTGGGAACAGATCAATCGAGCGCTGCTGGCAGGCGCGCGTCAGGCAAAGCTCGAAGACGGTGCGGTCATGCGGCTGGACAGCACCGTGACCTCGGCCCTCATGCATGAGCCGAGCGACAGCAGCCTGCTTTGGGATGCCGTACGCGTCATGGTGCGCCTGCTGAAGCGGGCCGACGCATTGAGTGCTGGCACCGGCCTGGCCTGGCGCGATCATTGCCGCGCCGCCAAGAAGCGCGCCCGTAAGATCCAGTTCACGCGCGGTCGTCCCAATCGGGTCCAACTCTACCGCGAACTGATCGCAATCACCCGCGCCACGTTGGCCTATCTGGATCAGGCGAGCGAGCGATTGGCCACGCCGCCATCCGCATATCGCGCCGTGGCACGCTCAGGTCCGTCACTATCGGCCGCTGGTCGAACGCATCATCGAACAGAGTGAGCGGCGGGTGTTGGCCGGTGAGGCAGTCCCGGCCGGCGACAAGCTGGTCAGCCTGTTCGAAGAGCATGCCGATATCATCGTCAAAGGTAGCCGTGTCACCGAGTACGGCCACAAGCTCAACCTCACTACCGGCCGAAGCGGCATGATCCTCGACCTGGTGATCGAGGCGGGCAACCCAGCCGACAGTGACCGCTTGCTGCCGATGCTGGAGCGCCATATCGAGCTGTATGGGCAAGCGCCGCGGCAAGCGGCAGCCGATGGCGGCTTCGCCACCCGCCACAACCTGACCGCAGCCAAGACCCTGGGCGTTCGCGACATGGCCTTCCACAAGAAGCTTGGCCTTAGCATCGAGGACATGGTCACAAGCAAGTGGGTCTATCGCAAGCTGCGCAACTTCCGGGCCGGCATCGAAGCGGGCATCTCATGCCTCAAGCGCGCCTACGGCCTGGCTCGCTGCACCTGGCGGGGTCTCGACCACTTCAGGCCTATGTCTGGTCCTCGGTCGTGGCCTACAACCTCGTCCTCTTCACCCGCCTCAAGCCAACCTGACAGCGGACCAGGTATCCCCACTTGTCCCGCGCCGGCCAGCCGGCCGCTTCGCCACGCCCCGCACTGCCCATGTGGCACAGCTGCCCACCAAAATCCCGCCCCGCCGACTGCCGAGCGTCCCAAAACCAGCGTCCACCGTCGATAACTCATTGAGCGTGAACCAAAAAAACGCGTTTGCGGACGGAAACTAGTCTAGGGCCGGGTAATGAGATACGCGATCTGGCGCGAGAATCGCCCCACGGGGGTGACCGTTACCCCGGGGTCGAGCCGCCCGATCAGGGACACGACATCGACGCTGATCGTCGGCGCCTTGGGAAAGCTGTCCTGGCGCGCCCGCAGCATCTCGCTGAAGGCCGCCTGCCTTGCCTCCGCCCCCGCCGTGAGCACGGGCGGATCAACCGGTTCTGCCGCAGGCTCCGTCATGCAGCTGATCAGGGCGCAGTGCCTGGTTGCCGCGAGCAGGCGGCCCGTTGCCAGTTCGAACGCCCCCTGCTCGACCTGGTGAATCAGCACGTCGAGGCAGATGACCAGATCAAACGTCATCGGAAGCGGGCTGGTCAGGAGGTCGAACGTCGCAAAGTTCATGCCGGCAAAGCGGCGTCGGTTCTGCTCGACGACGGCTTCGGCAAGATCGAGGCCGAGATAACCCTTGCCATCGAAGCAATCGGTCACTGCGGGGTGCGTCAGCCAGCAGCAATCGCCGCAGCCCACGTCGACGACGGTGCGAACGGCGCGCTCCCGGATCACGCGCGCAATGAGCTCCGCCTTGTAGTCGGCCGAGATGCCGCGCGAGCCGGGACCGCTGCCAATCCACGGATGGTCAGTATAACGTAAGTTCCAGAATGTTTTATTGTCGAACAATGGCGGCGCAAATCATGATGAAATGCGCGTACTGTACGGAATAGACCGGATGGAGTCACTACTGATCAGGCTGGCGAGACGTGATCAGGAATGACACGTTGTTTGTTGCGTGGACTTAATTCTGTTGTGTTGCCGATCGGGCACTGACCAGGCGCGTGAGAAGGCCGCGCCAGGCGGCCCGGAACCGCTGCGCCGAGTAGCTTTGTGCCGTCTTCTGCCCGGCGGCCGCAATGGTGCGCGCGCGGCGTTCGTCCGTCATCAGCAATGCGAGGCTATCGATGACCCGGTCGACCCTGGGGAACGGGTGGCACAGGCTGTTGCGGCCGTGGCGCATGTATTCTCGGCCGCCGAAGCCGTCGAAGCCGGTTACGGCCACCCCTCGCGCCATGGCCTCGAGCGGCAGCAGGCCAAAGCCTTCGCTGTCGGTAAGGGTCAACAGGAAGCGATGGCTGCCGAGTGTGCGCATCAGTTCGGCATGCTGCACCCCGCCCTGCACCGGGTCGACGAACTCGGGCTCAAGGCCGCGGGCCGCAAGGCCGGAGCGGATCTCTTCGAGCAACTGCCCGTTGAGCGCGCGATCGCCCTTGAGGTTGACCAGCACGCGCCTTTCGGGACGGGCCGACCAGGCGGGAGGCGACTCCGCCACCGGCTCGATGCAGGCCGGAATCACTTCCGCCCTGATCCCGTAGGTCACCCTCAGCATGTCGCTTGTATGCCTGCTGACGCAGACATAGTCGGTAAACAACGTGTCGAGCATGCGGAACGTATTGAAGTGCTGCAGGTACATCAGCTTCCGGCGCGGCGCGGTGCGACCGAGCCAAAGGTGCGAGAAGGCCGGCGACATCACCAGCAGGTCGTCCCCGCGCGCCGCGGCGCGGTAGCCCTCCAGGTCGATCGACGGGAGTGCCAGTGGATAGCTGAACCGGTCGGGTGCGTGCGCCTCGCCGCCGACATTGACGACGACGACTTCGGCACCCAGCTCGGTCGCCAGCACTTCGGCGATCCCGTACAGCATCCGCCCACCGCCGGAAGGATAGTGCGCCGCAACGACATAGGCGCGATTTCCCTGGAGCGATCCGACCGGGGCAACTCTGTTGCGCGGGGCCGAAGCTGGCGGCCGACTTTCATCGGCAGATGCCATGGGCCGCGCACGATTGAGCGGTTTGGAAGCGGGAGCTCAACGCTACGCAACTTCCCGAACATCTCTGAGAGGGTAGATCCGGAGCGGCTCGTCCGCTTCGCATCTCCCCTAAGCGCGGCAATTTCGGCCTCGGCACTGTCGACGCGTTGCCTCGTCACCGCCAAAGCAGAGGCAACTTCGCTAAAGAGGGCTTGCCTTCCTGCTGCGTGGGCACGCAGGTCCGCGACGACCTGCTCGGCGGCGAGTACGGCCGGTGCACTGGTGGAGCTGTGCGACTTCAGGTCCTTGCGGTCACGCTCGGCTGCCACGATCGCGGCAGCTTCCTGCCCCTCCCGCAGCCTCTCAGCAAGCGCATCCAGAATCGCGCGTGTTGCTTGCGCTTCCATCGCGCTTGCATAAAGCTTCGACACGCCCCCCACCATTTCCGCCACGCATGGACTTCGGAAGCGATCCTGCGGGGGTGGCGGGGTGAGCATGGCCGGCTTCAAGAAGGACGCAACCTGATCGGCAACTGAGTCGGGTGTCGACGGCCAGGAGACGGAAAGCTCCGCCGAGAGTCTGGCAGAGGTGGCCCGCCAGTCATGCAAGAGCTCGTCAAGCTGGATGCAAGTGCGCACAAGTCCGCGCGTCGCTCGTTCAGCACGAAGCATATGATCGAGCCAGAGAAGTCCCCCAAAATCGGGGAGAATCCCATCTCGTCTCAGGAGCGAGGCAGCGACGCTTGGTGCGTCACGGAAGACCAGCACGTGCTTCACTTCGATACGGAGCCGGTCGAACGCCGCATGGTAGACTGGCAGCAGGCGGCACATTCTGGGGTCCTTGAGGACAAACAGCCTAGAGCTGCCGTATTCTTCAAGGACAACGCCGGCGACCTGTTCGGCGTAGCTCTCCCGTTTAGCGGAAGAGAGCTGTGTAAGTTCGGTCGGCATGAGGCAGTCCCAGGCACTTCCCAAGGCAGCCAATATCGCATCATTCAGGGAGACAAGCCTGGCAGGCTCCCAATGGCCTTCAGGGTTCGCAGGTCCCGCGGGCATTGTATTGTATGGCAGGGCGGCACCCAGGAGATTGAGAAGGCGAGTGACAGCGCTCGTGCCGGACCGGTGCATTCCCAAGACAACAAGACAGCATCGTTCCATGTCTGCTCCTCGATCGGACCAAAAGCGCTAACAACCTCCAGGCAGCGAACCTGCTTCGACCCTCACCTTTGCTCAGCACATATGGCTATTGCCGGTCCGTTGGGATGGTCAGGCTGGTCGAAGGCTACCGAAAGGTGGGAATAGCCAACGAGCCCTAGCAGGGCCATTAGGCTCGGCCGATCCAGCCAGTTGGCATAGTCGACGCCACCGCCGCAGAAACCTTTCCACTCCAGTGCCTGCCCATAAGGCCGTTTCGCCATCGTCACTGAGAGCCCTCGAAATCCTGTAACCAGGGCCGGTTCGAACTGATGCTGCAGTCCCTGATCCTCAATGAGCTGGCGGTCGTAGTAGTGGGTCCACAGAAAGACATGGGGCGCTGCCTTGGCGATCAGCTCCAGCGTGCGCAGCGGGTCGACGGTGTGGTAAAGAACACCGCTTGCGAAGACCACGTCAAATGCCTCAGAGCTGTGCTCCAAGTACTGATTGAACTCCCCGAACAGGAATTCCACGCGGTCTAGGTGCAAGACCTTTTGCACGGCTAGGCACTTCAGCAGCGCGCGACTATTGGCCTCGACGGCCACCACCCGCCGTGCTCCTGCCTGCTGCAGCATATAGGAGTGTCCGGCCTCTAGCGGGCCGAGTTCGAGTATGGATCGATCTCGGAACCCCCCCAGGGCAGTCTCGGCCCAAGTGACGCGCGGGTCCTCGAACAAAGGCGCACTCCCCGGCCGGGTACTAAGGCCGGAGTGGCTTGGCATTGCGGACGACCACTCGCCATCGAAGATGTCGAGTATTGCCTGGTCCGACGGTGCTGCCCTGTTGTAGTAGTCTAGACTGCTCAAGAGACCTGTGCTCCAAGTTGAGGTAAGGTGTCTGTTGTACGGCCTGTTCGTTCCCACGCACGGTCTTTGGCGCGCGCCCCGAGTGCAGTGAATGACCGCCTAGTCGGCAAGGGAGAAGTCCTCCCGCATAAGTGTCAGGTTGGGCGAGTAGAATGGATCGTTGAGGTCCCATTTCTCCATCATGAAGGAGGCCTCCCGGTTGAAGCGCTCCACCTTCATGGGGTCGTCCTCGACGCCACGGGAGACACTCTCGTGATGGTAGAGTTCCGCAAAGGGCGTCCAGACGTTCAAATAGCCTGCCGCTCGGACTTTGAGGCAGAAGTCCACGTCGTTGAAGGCCACGGCAAGGTTTTCCGCATCAAGGCCCCCAACTTCGTCGTAAACCGGCTTTCTGACGATCAGGCAGGCGCCGGTTACTGCTGAGAGATTCTGTGCCACGCGAAGTCGACCGAAGTAGCCATCCTTAGTGCGTGCGAAGTACTTGTGCGAGTGCCCAGCTACACCTCCGATCCCAAGGATAACGCCTGCATGCTGGATAGTGTCATTTGGATAGTATAACTTGGCGCCAACGCAGCCAATGTCGGATTGTGCGGCCCAGAAAACCATCTCGGACAGCCAGTCCGGCGATATAACTTCTACGTCGTTGTTGACAAGGCCGATGATTTCGCCGCGAGCATGTGCGCAGGCGAAATTATTGATTGCAGAATAGTTGAAGGGGCGGTCGAAGGACAGGACGCGGACTTGAGGAAGTTGGGCGATAGAAGCAAGATAATCGAGAGTCTCTGGGTCGGTCGTGCCGTTGTCGACGACGATGATCTCGTAGTTCTGATAGGTGGTCTTGTCGACAATTGAGCATATGGCGCGCTGCAGTAAGTCACGCCGATCCCGGGTTGGCACGATCAGGCTGACCAGCGGCTCGTGTGACTGACTTGCGGGCCGCAGGCGATAGTACGGCAAGCCGGGTATGCCTTCCACCGTGGCTGGAAGGGCCATTCGCTCTACATGCTCTCGCAGGGCGCGCAACCCCGCGTCGAACGCGTAGCCCTTCTCCGACTGGGCCCTCGCCGTTGAGCCCCGAGTGGCACGCCAGTGGTAGAGCACCTTGGGGATGTGCCTGACATTTTTGAACCCCACCTGCTCGCAGATCCTCAGGATCAAGTCGTAGTCTTGGCTGCCCTCAAAACCGGGACGCCAGCCACCGACCGCTCGCACGTTAGCAGTGCGATGCACGGTCAGGTGGTTGAGGTAGTTCTGGGAGCGGAGTAGATCGCGCGAGAAGTCCGGCTTGAAGTGCGGATCGAACCGCGTGCCATCCTCGGATATCTTGTCTTCGTCGCTGTAGACCAGTTCGGCGTTCGGATGCCGGGCAATCTCGAGTGCGACCTCAGCCAGGGCATTAGGTCTGAGGATATCGTCATGATCCAGAAGGGCCACCCAGTCTGCCGTGACGAGCTCGAGGGCTTTGTTCGAGGCGCGGCTGATGTGGCCGTTGTCCTTCAGCCCAATCCAGCTAATTCGGCTGTCTTTCGCTGCATAGGCCCTGAGAAGGGGCGTGATGTGCGATGCACTCGATCCGTCATCGGCTATGCAGAGTTGCCAGTCCTGGTAGGCCTGTTGCAGCACGCTGTCGATTGCCCCCCGCAGCAGATGCTCTGGAGTGTTGAAGACAGGCATGAGCACAGCAATTCGGGGCAGCGTGCCGGCATGCAGCAACTCCGATCGAAGGCGTTCCAGGTCGGCTGTTGTGCCACTGTCGTGCCGCTCCAGCCAGGCCGAATAGCTGACGTGCTGGCTGCTGGCGAGCCGCCCGCGAATGTCTGCGGCCAGCCCCCTCGGACCACCGTGTCTGAGGGATCGCGCCGCCCAGCGAATCGCGGCGCGAACGGGTTTGCCTGTCCCGCGAAACTCCCTCGCCGCGGACAAGAAGGCGCGGGCGTAGAATTCCGTCCGAGTGATCCGTCTGACTTTGGCGCGGCCGATCGTCAGTGTGTCGTCCCCGTCTGCTGGATCCAGTCGGATTGCCTCTGCGAGGTCGTGCAGCATGAAAGGGGCCACATAGAGGCCGTCCCGGCGACTGCTGAAGCGCAGGAGTGTGCTGCGAGCTTCGCCGTATCCCGCCCCCTCGTCGACATAGAGCCGCATCTCCCGGCTCCAGACCTGCGGATCCGGGATGGACAGCAGAAGTTCGTAGCGACCTCTTGGCAACTGCCAGAGCCTGGACCACAGGAGCTGCACCTGGGGATCGGAACCGCTGAAGTTCCACCGTGTTAGTCCGTGGCCGAGGAACTCGGCACTGGAGTCGGATATGGGTTTGAGCTCGACCGGACGCCCGATGAGGGTTCGTGGCAAGCCGGGCAGAGTAAGCAGGTGCTGTAGCCGGCGGCCCAGTGCCCAGGCCCGGCTACCCTTGAGCCTGTGAATCTCGTGTCGAAGACGGTCAAGTTCTGCGTCCCTGGGGTCGCGCATGGCATCGCGGTTCTCGGTGGGGCGGATGCTGATTTGCCCCGCCAAACTGACATGAGGGCGCGTCGTCTGCGTGGGCGCGTTGTGGCTGTTCACCCTAGTCACTCCACCGCCCTCAGCCCGGCCGCCGCGGCGTCCTTGCCGCTCAGCACCGGGGCCCCGTCGAGCGGCCAGGCGATGCCGATCTCGGGATCGTCCCAGCGGATGCTGCGCTCGCTCGCGGCATGCCAGAAATCGGTGGTCTTATAGAGGAACTCGGTACCGTCCTCGAGCGCCAGGAAGCCGTGGGCGAAGCCGGGCGGGATCCAGAACTGCCGGCGGTTCTCGGCGCTCAGCACCACGGCGGCCCACTTGCCGAAGGTCGGTGAGCCATGGCGGATGTCCACCGCCACATCGAAGGCGGCGCCGGCAACGACGCGCACCAGCTTGCCCTGCGCGTGCGGCTCGAGCTGGAAGTGCAGGCCCCTCAGCACCCCTTTCTTCGAGATCGAGTGGTTGTCCTGCACGAAGCGGCCCTCGAACCCGGTCGCGGCGCGGAACCCCATCTCGTTGAAGCTTTCGAAAAACGCCCCGCGATCGTCGGCGAACACGCGTGGCTCGAAGACCACGAGGCCATCGATGGCGAGCTTTTCTGCCTTCATCGTCCCCGTTCCTCTTCGACGAGCTGCTTCAGGTAGAGCCCGTAGCCGCTCTTTTCGAGCGGCGCTGCGAGCCGCAGCAGCGTCTCGTCGTCGATCCAGCCATTGCGCCAGGCGATCTCCTCGGGACACGAGACCTTGAATCCCTGTCGCTTCTCGAGCGTGGCGATGAACTGGCCCGCCTCCAGCAGCGAATCGTGCGTGCCGGTATCGAGCCAGGCGAAACCCCGGCCCATTCGTTCGACGCTGAGTGAACCGTCGGCGAGGTAGAGCCGGTTGAGGTCGGTGATCTCCAGCTCGCCGCGCGGCGAGGGCCTGAGGCTGCGGGCGAGGTCGACCACCTGCTCGTCATAGTAGTAGAGGCCGGTCACCGCGTAGTTCGACCGGGGCCGCTGCGGCTTTTCCTCGATCGACACGGCCCGCCCGGCGGCATCGAACTCCACCACGCCATAGCGGCCCGGATCGGTCACGTGGTAGGCGAACACGCTCGCGCCGTGCGGGCGCGCGGCGGCGCTCTCGAGCAGCCGATTGAGGTCGTGGCCGAAAAAGATGTTGTCGCCGAGGATCAGCGTCGAGGGGCGGTCCCTGACGAAGTCTGCGCCGAGGATGAAGGCCTGCGCCAGTCCGTCGGGGCTGGGCTGTACCTTGTAGCTGAACGCCATGCCCCAGCGGCTGCCATCGCCGAGCAGGGCCTCGAAGCGCGGCAGGTCGGTCGGCGTCGAGATGATCAGCACCTCCCGCATGCCGCCATGCATGAGCGTCGACAGGGGATAATAGATCATCGGCTTGTCGTAGACCGGCAGCATCTGCTTGGAGACGCCAAGGGTCGCCGGATGCAGGCGCGTCCCGGCGCCCCCCGCGAGAATGATGCCGCGACGAGTCATGATGCGGTTTCCGGTACCAGCGTCCTGAGGGTGCCCAGCACGTCTTCGCGCCAGTCGGGGAGTTCGATGCCGAGTGCATCGCGCAATTTGAGCGTGGCGAGCCGCGAACTGCGCGGCCGCCTTGCCGGGGTCGGGAAGGCGGAGGAGGGGACGGGCAGCACGGCCTCCGGCCGCGCCCGCAACGCCAGCCCGGCTCTGGATGCCGCGTCGACGATGAAGCGGGCATAGCCGTTCCAGCTGGTCTCGCCGCTCGCCGCCAGGTGGTAGATGCCGGGCGGCGGTTGATGTTCCCCGGCCAGCCGGTCGATCAGGGTGGCGGTGGTCTCGGCAATCAGGCGGGCGCTGGTCGGTGCGCCGACCTGGTCGTCGATCACCTTCAGCTCCTCGCGGCTCTGCGCGAGGCTCAGGATCTTGGCGATGAAGTTGTTGCCGCCCGGCGCATGCACCCAGCTGGTACGCAGCACGAAATGCGGGCCGGCCTGCAGCACCGCGACTTCGCCATCGCGCTTGCTGACGCCGTAGACGTTGAGTGGCGCCGTGGCATCCGTCTCGACATAGGCCGAGGGCTTCTCCCCGTCGAACACATAGTCGGTGGAATAGTGGATCAGCCGCGCCCCGACCTCGGCCGCCGCCCGCGCCACCTCGCCCGGCGCCACGGCATTGATCTGCCGCGCGCGCGCCGGCTCGCTCTCCGCCTTGTCGACCGCCGTGTAGGCCGCCGCGTTGACCACGACGTCGGGGCGCTCGCGCCGGACCAGCGCCGCCGCCGTGCCCGGCACCTCGAAATCCGCGCCGTCCCGGCCGAAGGCCAGGACCTCGCCCAGCGGCGCCAGGGCAGCCGTCAGGGCCGTTCCCACCTGGCCGTCGCGGCCAAACACGAGCAGCCTCATCCGTACTGCCTCGCGATCCAGTCGCGATAGGCGCCGCTGGTGACGTCGGCTACCCAGTCGGGATTGGCGAGGTACCAGTCGACGGTTGTGGCGAGCCCCTCCGCGAAGCTTACCGCCGGTCGCCAGCCCAGTTCCGTCGCGATCCGGCGGGCGTCTATGGCATAGCGCCGGTCATGCCCCGGCCGGTCGGCGACGTAGACGACCTGCTCGGCATACGACTTGCCGTCGCCCCGCGGGCGGCGCACGTCGAGCAGCCCGCAGATCAACTGCACCACTTCGATATTGGCCATCTGGTTGTCGCCGCCGACATTGAACGTCGCCCCCGGCGCGCCGGCCTCGAGCACCCGCCGGATGGCCGAGCAATGGTCCGCGACATGCAGCCAGTCGCGCACCTGCCGGCCGTCCCCGTAGATCGGCAGTGCCTTGCCCGAGAGGGCGTTGTTGATCACCAGCGGGATCAGCTTTTCCGGAAACTGGTACGGCCCGTAGTTGTTCGAGCAATTGGTCACCAGCACCGGCAATCCGTAGGTCTCGCGATAGGCACGCACCAGATGGTCCGAGGCCGCCTTGCTCGCCGCGTAGGGACTGTTGGGCCGATAGGGGGTCGTCTCGGCAAAGGCCGGCTCGTCGGGTGCCAGCGTGCCGTAGACCTCGTCGGTCGAGACGTGCAGCAGTCGGAAGGCCTCGCGCGCCGCTCCATCCAGCGTGCCGAAATAGGCCCGCGACGCCTCGAGCAGGGCCAGCGTGCCCATCACGTTGGTCTCGAAGAATGGCGCCGGTCCCGAGATCGAGCGGTCGACGTGGCTTTCGGCGGCAAAGTTGACCACCGCCCGCACCGCGTTCTGTCGCAGCAATCGCTCCACCAGCACCCCGTCGCCGATCGAGCCACGCACGAACCGGTGCCGGGAGTCGGCGCCGAGCGCGCCCAGGTTCGCGAGATTGCCGGCATAGGTGAGCGCGTCCAGCGTCACCACCGCCTCGTCGCTTTGCTTCAGCCAGTCGATCACGAAGTTGGATCCGATGAACCCCGCCCCGCCGGTGACCAGGATCGTCATCGCGTCCGTTCTCCGTCTTGCGGCCGGAGCGTAGTCGCTATGGCAGGCTCGCGGAAGGGCATCAGAGCTTGCCGAGCATGCCAGCGACGTAGAGCGACACCTGACCGAACGCGGTCTGGCGATGAACGCCCGACTGCCGGAGCTTGATCAGCCGTGTGATCGGGCCGCCCTGCCGCGCTTCCCTGAACCGCTCGAACAAGGCGATCGAGACAGGCGTCAGCAGGTCGCGGCATGCCTCGAGAGCCTCCAGGTTGCGGTCGGTCCAGCTCGCGAAGCGTCCGCCCAGCGCAAACTGCAGCCGGTTCAGGCGTGCACGCCAGCCGGTGTTGGCGCCGATGATGTTGCTCTCGTGCTGACGGTAGCGGACGTGTGGTACCTCGGAATAGATGACCTTGCCTCCGGCGCCGCTGACGATCAGGTACGAGAACCAGTCGTGGCTGACGAAATCGGTCCGCCGCGCCGCTTCGCGCAGCAGGTGGAACGCCTCGGCGTTCATCACCATCGTGTTGCCGCCGCCGATGCTCTGCACCAGCGCATTGGCAAAGTCCGGCGTCCGCTGGAACCGGGGCGACAGGCCGATGTCCCGGCCGTCGGAGTCGGTGAGGATGGTGCGTTCGCAATACAGCGTCGGTCGGCTGCCGTGCCGTCGGATGGCGGCGATCGCCGCGGGCAGCTTGTCGGCCAGCCAGACGTCATCCTGGTCGCAGAAGGCGTAGTAGTCGGCTGCTATGTCCGGGTTGGAGATCAGGGCCCGGTAGTTCGCAGAAAACCCGCGGCCGGGACCCGAAACGACGCTGAAGCTGCCCTTGGTCCAGCGTGCCGCCCACCCCTGCAGGTGTTGTGGGGTGCCGTCGCGCGACCCATCGTCGGAAACCCACAGGTCGATCGCGGGCCAGTCCTGCCCGAGGACGGAGCGCAACTGGTCGTCGATGAAACGACGGCCGTCCAGCGTGGTCATCAACACGGCGACCCGGGCCGTTGTGGCCGCCAGGGCGGCACCCTCAACCGTCATTCACGTCCCCGTCGCGACACCAGAACTAACCGGTCCGGACAACAACACTGTCCGGCCGCCCATCGAAGGGTCCACACTACGACGCGCCGAGACCATACCCATGACAGGTCTCGTGATCAAACGAGAAATGCCCGCTCGCGTTACATCTACGTTATGTGTGGCGGTGAGGTAGTGACAATAGCGCCCGGGATCGGGATTGGACTTGGCCCTATATGGCATTATTTTCAGAAATAGAACTTATATTTTGTCCGGATTATGCTGCAATTCGGTGCGAAGCCGGTCGAGGATCATGTCGACGCCCCGCTGTCCCAGTTCCCGCGAGGCTTCCGCGGCGCTCCGCGTGTACCATCTGGATTGGTCGAGCTTGTCAAGTTCCACCGCCTCGGGGCAGAGGGCCAGCATCAGCGACGTCTCGCCAATGCCTGCGTGGTCGAACGGATAGGACTTTATCATGTCCGCATCAAGAAGCGGGTGGCCCTTGATCCAGTTGAAGGGGTCGTCGCCGTCGGCCTGCCGGGCATAGTAGTCCGCCATTGCACTGTCGCCCCACCAGCCCTCGCCGCGCGTCTCTTCGAGGTACTGGAAGATCACCTGGCGGGCCGCGAACTTGAAGCTGAGGTCGGTTGGCATACCGACCGCGAAGTTCTCGCTCTGGTGGTGGATGACGAAATGGATGTTCCGGAACCCGACTCGCAGCAGGCTGCGAAACAGATCCCCGGCAAACGGTGCCAGCGCGTTCTGGCCGACCTGGATCGAGCCGTTTCCCTCCGGCGCCTCTACCGCGTAGCTTGCGGCGCCATAGTAGAATGGCGGCAGGATCACCAGGTTCATCTCCTGCTCCAGCCGCTCGAGGATCTTGATGACGACCAGCGTGTCCATGCCGACCGCCATGTGCTCGCCGTGGTATTCGAGCACGCCCAGCGGCAGGACCACCGGCCAGTTCCCGGCGATGGACTGCCGGATCTGGTAGGGCAGCATCATCTCGTAGCGCATTCATCTCTCCCCGGTGACGCCCTGCGAACCTAGCGGCGTCCGCTCCGTCGGGGAAGGCGGAGCTTGGGCGCATCCCGGCGGGAGAGGGGTCCCCAGTGTACCGCATGCGTGCTAGCACTCTGCAAAACCAGGGAGGCTCACATGCTCAAGGGGATCGACCCCATTCTCAATGCCGACGTACTTCATGCGCTCAAGTCGATGGGGCATGGCGACGATCTGATCATCGCCGACATGAACTTCCCGTCCGACTCGATTGCGCGCCAGACTGCATACGGCAGGCTGCTGAAGCTCGAAAACGTCACGGCCGGGCGTGCCGCGCAGGCGATCCTGTCCCTGATGCCGCTCGACAGCTTCGTTCCGCACCCGGCCCTGCGGATGGAGATCGTCGGCAAGCCCGACGAAATCCCCCCGGTGCAGCAGGAAGTGCAGGATGCCATCGATGCAGCCGAGGGACGTTCCTGGCCCATGGGATCGATCGAGCGCTTCGCCTTCTATGAGGCCGCCAGGAAGTCCTACTGCGTGATCCAGACCGGTGAGCGGCGCTTCTACGGCTGCTTCGTGCTGAAGAAAGGGGTCGTGCCTCCGGATGCGTGAAGCCACTCCGCCGGCCATTCACCAGTGAAACTTCTCTGCACTTACCAATGAATGGGGCGCTGGCTTTCTGTCGCAAGCGGAATGAACCCGCGCCGGTTCGTGTTGACTTCTAGCATGTCAGGTCCCTAGCATCATCACAGCTTCCGGCACAGACACGGGAGCGCCCCCCGGGAGGGTGCCGACCCCATCGTGCCGGCGGCGCAAGCGTCGCCATCGGTCCCCCGCCGGGGGCGCCTGTGCCGGGCGCGCTACCGGCCGCCCGCAAGGGTGGCGCTCAATTGGAGGACAAGTTGAAAGTCGAACTGTACAATCACCTCGTGGCGAACCGCCGCAGCTTCATGAAGGGCGCCGCGGCTCTCGCTGCCGGAACTGCGCTCGGCAGCTCGCTGGCCGGCAAGGCGTTCGCGCAGGACAATGTGCGTGCCCAGATCCTGCAGATCCCCGGCGTCGGCATGGGTTCGCCCACCGATGCGGACTGGCAGAAGGTCGGCGAGCTTTGCCTCGCGGCCACCAAGGCAAATGTCGCCGAAGGCGAGTTCGCCGGCGTCGAACTCACCTTCATGGGCCTCAACAACCAGAACCTGCACAACTTCCTGTTCCGCGGCTTCCTGAAGCCCTGGGAGGCCTATACCGGCGCCAAGATCAACTGGATCGACCTCGCCCAGGCCGACTATAATGCCCGCCTGCAGCAGTCGATTGCGACCGGCACCGTCGATTTCGACATCATCGAGATGGGTGCGCCCTTCGAGGGCGATACGGCCAGCAAGGGCCTGCTCGACGAGATGCCGGACTGGGTCAAGACCCAGATCGAGGCGGACGATCTCGTGGGTTACCTGCAGCCGCCGGTCGGTACCTGGAACGGCAAGAGCTACCGCATCACCATCGACGGCGATTGTCACACCTTTGCCTACCGCAAGGACTACTTCGGCGATGGCTCGATCACCGGCCTTGCCGACGTTCCGACGCACTGGGAAGACATCAATGCCATGTCGGTGGCGCTCGCCGGCAAGAACGATCCGCTGACCGGCACGCCGGCCTACGGCTTCCTCGATCCGCTGAAGTACCAGTGGGGCGGCTTCGGCTTCTACTTCCTCGAGGACCGCGCCTCCGCCTATGCCAAGCACCCGGACGATCCGGCCTGGCTGTTCGATGCCGACACCATGAAGCCGCGTGTCAACAACCCGGCCTGGGTGCAGGCGATCCAGGATGTGATGGACCTGGTCAAGGCCAATGCCTACCCGCCGGATCAGCTGAACGCCGACCCGAACGCCACGGCGTTCTCGCAGTTCCTGGGCGGAACCGGTGCCGCACTGACCTGGTGGGGCGACGTGGGCTCCAACGCCCGCACTTCGGACACTTCCGTGGTCGGCGACGTCGTCGGCTTCTCGATCAACCCCGGCGCCAAGAAGGTCTATAACTCCAAGGCCGGCGCCTGGGAGGAGAAGGAGAACTTTGCTCCCAACATGGCCTATCTCGGCTGGGGCATCTACGTGACCAGCCGCGTGTCGTCCGATGACAAGCGGCGCAAGGCCGCATGGTCGGCCGCGGCACACCTCGGCGGCAAGGACCTGTCGCTGTGGACCGCCGCTTATCCGTCGGGTTTCCAGCCCTATCGCAACTCGCACTTCAACTATGCAGAGTGGGAAGCGGCCGGCTACGACCGGGCGTTCGTGGAAGACTATCTCGGCTCCAACGCCGACAGCTACAACCACCCGAACGCCGCTATCGAGCCGCGCATCCCCGGCATCTTCCAGTACTACTCGATCGCCGAGGACGAACTGGTCAAGGGCATCAACGGCCAGTACGCCTCCGCTCAGGAGACGGCCGACGCCATCGCCGCCGCCTGGGAGAAGATCACCGACCAGATCGGACGCGACAACCAGATCGCACTCTACAAGGCCTCGCTCGGTCTCTGATGGCCGGCGTCAGCGTTGATTGACAACCCTCGGCTGGTGGCAGACCGTCACCAGCCGATTTAGTTCAAACGTGAATCTTCCGACTGGGGCAGGGATGGCGTTCGCATCCACCGATCATCGTGCAATCGCGCCGCTGCGCCGGGTCTGGGGCCGGGGGCTGATCATCGGCGGCACGCTGCTGTTCCTCGTCACCGCACTGGCACAGGCGCTCAATGCCGCGGGTGTGCTGTCGCTGGGCTTCACCAACTGGCGGCCGACGCTGTTCGCCTTCCTGTTGTGGGCCGTGGCGCTCGGCGCCGGGCAGGTGCTGGCCCGCGGCCAGGCGGGTGGCGCGCGCTGTTCATCCTGCCGGCAGGCCTGTTCACCCTCGCCATGGCGATCTTCCCGACCCTGTTCGGCTTTTCGATCGCCTTCACCGACTGGAATCTCGCCTCGCTGACCGGCCAGAAATTCAACGGCCTCGACAACCTCTGGCAGTTGCTGCGCGACCCGTTCTACTGGAACGCCATGGTCAACATGGTGATCTACGTGCTCTTCGTCCTGGTCGAGTACGCGATCGCCTTCGGCCTGGCGCTGCTGCTCAATGCCGAGATCCGTGCCCGCAAGTTCTGGCGCGTCGTCTTCCTCATCCCGCTGATGCTCTCGCCCGTCGCCGTCAGCTGGATGGTGGGCAAGTCGATGCTCGAATACCGCTTCGGCCCGGTCGCCCGCTTCGCGCGCTGGATCGGCTTCCAGAACCCGAGTTTCTTTTCCGATCCCTGGGTGGCTCGGCTCTGGATCGAGATCATGGACGCCTGGGTGTCCATCCCCTTCGTCATGATCCTGATGCTCGCGGGCCTGCAGGCCATGCCCAAGGAGGTGATGGAGGCTGCTACCGTCGACGGCGCCACCCCGTGGCAGCGCTTCTGGAACGTCACCTTCCCCCTGATGCTGCCGGTCTCGCTCACCGCCATCATCCTGCGCATCATCTTCAAGCTCAAGCTGGCCGACATCATCATCACCGTGACCTCCGGTGGCCCGGGGGGCGCCACCGACAGCGTCTCGAGCTTCATCTACCGCGAGTACCGTGACCGCTCCAATGTCGGCTACGGCACCATGCTCGCCATGTTTTATCTGGTCATCATCGTCGTGTTCATCACCACCCTGCTCAACGTGCTGTCCAGGCGTTTGCGGAGGATGACCTGATGGCCAGCGAGGCAACGGTCCTGACCCCGACGCACCGCCAGAGCGGCGTCGGTGCGCGCCTGATGCGCCGCCTGCTGGGGCGCACCGGCATCTACCTGGCGCTGACGCTGTGGGCTTTCATATCGCTGTTCCCGGTCTACTGGACCATCACCACCTCGATGAAGGTGGCCAAGGACGTTCAGCTCGGGCGGCTGATCCCGTGGGTCGATTACCAGCCGAACTGGCTCGGCTGGCGTTCGCTCGGCCTGTCGCCGGACACCATCTTCAACATCTCGACCGTGCGCGAGGAGTTCCTCGACCGGTTCCTCAACTCGATCATCACCGCCGTCGGCGCGTCGACTCTTGCGGTCCTGATCGGCGCCTTGGCCGCCTACGGGTTGAGCCGCTTCCAGTACAGGTTCCTCTGGATGAAGAACCAGGACCTGAGTTTCTTCTTCCTCTCCCAGCTGATCCTGCCCCCCGTGGTGCTGGCGCTGCCATTCCTCGTGCTCTACCGCGAACTGGCATTGCTCGACTCCACCATCGGGCTGATCCTGCTCTACACCCTGACCGTCCTTCCCATCGTCATATGGATCATGAAGGACCAGTTCGACACCATCCCGATCGAACTCGACGAGGCGGCGCAGGTGGATGGCCTCGGACCCTGGGGCACCTTTTTTCCGCATTATCGTCCCGATGGCGCTGCCCGGCATGGTCGCGGCCTTCATCCTCTCGCTGATCCTGTGCTGGAACGAGTACTTCTTTGCCGCGCTGCTCACCGGCGCGGACGCCAAGACGTTGCCGGTGATGGTGGCGAGCCAGACGGGCTCGCAGGGCATCAACTGGTGGAGCATGGCGGCGCTCTCGACCGCAGCCATCGCCCCCCTGGTGGTCGTCGGCGTGCTGCTCGAGCGCTACATCATCAAGGGTCTGACGGCCGGCAGCGTCAAGGGGTGAGGCGCGACCCCGATAGGGTCAAATCGGTCCGGTGGACCGATTTGAGCGCCGAACGCCGGAGGGCGTAAGCGAGGGCTGGCCGGGCGGCCCGGCCGCGCGGGCGCCCCCCGCGGGCGGCGGGGCCGGGCCGGCCCGGGGCGGGGGGGGGGGCGGGGGGGGGGGCCCGGGGCCCCCCCCGGGGGGGGGGCCCGGGCCGGGGGGGGGGCCGCCCCGGCCGGGGGCGCCCCCGGGGAGGGGGGGGAGGGGGGGGGGGGGGGGCCGGGGGGGGGCCCGCCGGGGGTGGGGGTGGCGGGGGGGCCCCCCCGGGGCCGCCCCCGCCGCCCGGCCCGCCAGGGGGGGGGCGGGCCCACCCCGCCCCCGGGGGTTCCCCGGGGGGTGGCGGGCCCCCCTGGGGGGCCAGCAGCAGGCCCCCCCGCGGGGGGGGGGCGGGGGGGAAGAAAACCGGGGGGCCCCCGGCCACCCCCCCCGGGCGCCACGGCCGGCGCCCCCGCGGGGAAACCCCGCCCCGCCCGGCGGCCCCGGGGGTCCGGGGGGAGGGCCGGGGGGGGGCCGGGCGGGGGGGGGGGGGGGGGGGGGGGGGGGCGGGGGCCCGCGGCCCCGCGGGCCCTGTGGTCACGGGGGGGCCTGGGGCAGGGGGGGCTTGGGGGGGGGGGGGGCCCCGCGGGGGAACCCCCGGGGCCGGGGAAAAGGGGCCCGGGCCCGGGGGGAGGGGCCCCCGGGGGGGGGGGTCCGCCCCGGGGGGGGGGGGGCGGGGGGCGGGGGCCTCACTCCATGTTGGTGTGCCGCGTGCGCATGTCCTCGGCGGTGATGCCCATCATCTCCTTGAGCTTGGCCACCATCACCTCGAAGACGACGAACAGGGCCCCCTCGAAGGCCGATCCCATCGGCAGGATGCGGCTCGCCGAAGCGCCCTGATCGTCCGCCATGGTCTGCGCCGGGAGCACCAGCAAGTGGTCGGCGTGGCGCCTGAGCGCCGCCTCCGGCTGCGCCGTGATCAGCAGCACGGCCGCCCCGGCCCCGCGCGCGATCTTCATCAGCTCGCCCGCCGTTGCCAGGGCGCCCGGCCCCGACGAGACGACGAACAGGTCACCTGGCCCGAGATGCGGCGTCGTCATGTCGCCCACCATCGAGACGTTCAGCCACATGTGGAACAGCCGCATGCAGAACCCCTTCACCTGCAGGCCCTCGCGTCCCAGGCCATGCAGGACGATCTTGTCGGCCTCCTCGACCAGCCGGCACGCGTGCTCGACCGCGTGGTTGTCGAGCCTCGACATCACGGCGCCGAGTTCGTCGAGGGCTTGGACGTAGGGATTGGTCATCGAACTCTCCTGTCTTTCGTCTCCCTCGAGGGAGAGGGTGCCCTGCGCAGCAGGGCGGGTGAGGGCAGTGGCGATCTCACCTCATTCGCCCTTCGGGCACCTTCTCCCCGACCGGGAGAACAATCCGCCGCGGCCCGATCGGGGCACCATTCCTCTCCCCGTCGGGGAGAGGGGTGGATCGCGCGAAGCGCGAGACGGGTGAGGGGTCGCGGAGCCCCGACCCGGGCCCTCACAGCTCCCGCATCAGGTCCTTGTTGCGCTCGTAAAGTTCCCGGAACACCCGGTAGCGCCGGTCATACAGCCCACTGAGTCCGGCATCCGGCGTGATCTCGCGCTCGACCGGGTTCCACTTGCGGATGTCTGCCGGCTTCACGTCGCCGATGGCCAGCGCTCCGATGAAGGCATCGCCGTAGGACGCGCCGACGGTCTTCTGCCGGACGATCTGGGTTCGCCCCGAGGCGTCCGACGTCGCCTGCGACCACACCCGGTTCTTGGTGCCGCCACCCGCCGCAAGGATGGCCCTTGGCGCATGCCCGACGTCGGCGTAGGTCTCGAACACGTGGCGCGTGCCGAAGGCGATGCCCTCGAACACTGCCCGGTAGATGTCGCCGCGCGTATGGGTGAGGTCGAGGCCGAACAGCACCCCCTTGGCCCCGGTGTCGTGGATCGGTGTCCGCTCGCCCGAGAAATAGGGAAGCAGCACCAGCCCGTTGGCGCCCGGCGGCGATCCCTCGGCTTCGCGGGCCAGGGTCACCACCGCCGTTTCCGGATCGAGCTCCCTGGCGAACTGCTCGCGGAACCAGTGGCTGAGCGTGCCGGAGGTCGCAAGGCCGGACATCGCCGCGTGCTGTCCGGGAAAGAACCACGGCGCGTACCACAGTCGCGCATCGGGGACACGCACCGGCGTAATCTCGATGATGAAGATGGTCGAGCCGTACATCAGCAGCATGTCGCCCGGATCGAGCACCCCGACGCTCAGCGCCTCGGCACCGGCATCGATGGTGCCGGTGGTGACGGGCGTACCGGCCGCCAGCCCGGTTTCCGCTGCGGCGGCGGCTGTGACGTGGCCGGCGATCTCGGTGGTCCACAGTGTCTCGGGGAGCTTGTCGAGCCCGATGATGTCGGCGGCCAGTTCGTCGGTCCAGCCAAGCGCGGCCACGTCGTAGAGCGGCGAGAAGTTGGCAGCCGAATAATGGTCGATCACGTAGCGGCCGGTGAGCTTCTCGACGATAAAGCTGGTGGAGGTCAGCACCTTGGCGGTGCGGGCGAACAGCTCCGGCCGGCTGTGCTTGAGCCACAGGATCTTGGGTCCGACCGACTGCGAGGTCAGGGCGTTGCCGCAGCGGCTGAGCAACACGTCCTCGCCGATGCGATCGGTGAGTTCGGCGATCTCGCGGGCCGCCCGCGTGTCGACGCCATAGAGCACGCCGTTCATCAGCGGTTCGCCATCGCCGTCGACCGGCAGCATGCACGGCCCGATGGCGCTTGCGGCCACCGCCTTGATGTCGGCCGGGCTGACCTTGCTGTCGGCAATCAGCTTGTTGGAGAGAAAGCAGAAATCGCCCCACCAGTCCTCGCGTGGCCGGTGCTCGGCCCAGCCGGGCTGCGGCACCAGCATCTTGTGCGGCCGCGCGGCGCTGGCGACAATCTGCCCGTCGGCGTCGACCAGTACGCCCTTGCTCTCGAATGTGCCGATATCTATCCCGAGATAGTAGCGCATCAGAGGTAATCGTCCCGATCGAGGCTGAAGCCACCGTCGATGCGCGGCAGCGCTTCGACCAAGAGTGCCGTCAGCTGTTCGAGATCGGCGAGATCGCACATTTCCATCGCGGAATGCGAATAGCGCATCGGGAACCCCACATCGATCGACGCCACGCCCTGGCCGACCAGTTGCACGTAGCTGAGGTCGGTGAGAGCCCCGATATGCGCGCTGCGCTGCAGCGGCAGCTTGCGCGCCGCGGCGCTCGCCTCGAACAGCCCGACCATCGCCGGGTGCGGCAGCGTGCCGTTGAGCGTACCGCGACCGTGGAAGGAGTAGAGCGAGATCGCCGGTCCGCCGCCGAGCCGGACCTCGCCGCGCGCCGCCATGTCCGGCGTGTCGGTGGCTAGGATCAGGTCGAGCTGGATGGCCACGTCCGGCATCAGCACCTGCGCCGCCGTCACCGCGCCGCGCAGGTTGAACTCCTCCTGCACCGAGAACACGAAGTGGATGGTCGGCCGCGTCTTTTTCTCGATCATGGCCTTGGCAACCTCGACCATCACCGCGCATGCCGCCCGGTCATCGACCGAAGTGCCGGCGATGCGGCCATTGGCCAGTTCGGTGACGCTGGGCGCGTAGACGATGGGCGTGCCGATATCGATGCCCGCCGCCAGCACTTCGTCCGCCGACCTGAACCCGGCATCGATGTAGAGTTCGGGGTAGGGGAGCACCTTGTACTTTTCGTCCTGACCGGTCGCATGGTGGCTCTTGTGCGCGATCAGGCCCGGCACGTCGCGACCTTCGCCGACGCAGAACAGCACGCCGTGCGCCGGCAGCGCCCGCTCCGGCACTCCGCCCAGCCGTTCCACCCGCACCAGGCCGTTGGCCTCGATCTTCCGGACGATCAGCCCCAGCTGGTCCATGTGCGCGAACAGCATCACGGTCGGGGCGTCCTTGTCCCCGTCGAGCGTTGCGATCAGGTTGCCCAGCCGGTCGGTGCGCGACGCGATGCCGAGACCGGCCATCGCCGCCTTGAGGTACTGCCGCACCCGCCCCTCATGACCGGAGAGGCCCGGAATCAGCATCAGGTCGATCAACCACTGCCTGAGGCTCATCAATACCCCCTTGCAGCGCGCGCCAGCCGCATGAACTCGGCTGCCCGCTCGGCGTCGACCGCCTTCCAGGTGTCGCCGTCGACCTTCAGCGACGAGCCGACGATGCAGCCGTCCGCCACCTCCAGCACGTCTCCGACTGTCGCGTGCTTCACCCCGGTATTGGCCAGCACCGGCGTCGTCGGCAGCGCCTTCTTGACCGCCTCGAGATCGACCATCCTGGCCGCCTCGCCGGTGATGGCGCCCGAGACCAGGATGGCATCGGGAATCGACGAGAACACCGCGCTGCGGGCGCGGTCGCTGAGCGGCCGCTGGTCCAGCGAGTAGGCGAACTCGGCCGACACGTTGTAGAGCAGCGCTAGGTCCTGCCGGCCGAGCCGGTCGCGATAGCGCATGGCCCCTCCTGCGTCGGGCGTCCACGGCCCCATGTCCGAGGCATAGGTGCCGGTGAAGATCTCGCGCACGAAGCGCGCGCCGGTCGCCGCGGCGAGCGCGATCGAGCTCATCGGGTCCCACAGCACGTTGACGCCGAACGGCACCGTGATCTCGGAACGCAGCCTGCCGATCACATAGCCCATCGTGGCGGTGGAAGCGGTATCGACCTCGAACTCGTAGGGCCGGTCGTTCTCGTTGCCGAACATCACCGCGTCGAATCCGGCCGCCTGCAGGGCGGCGAGGTCCCGCCTCGCCGCGGCGACGATCTCCTCGAGTCCTCCGGCCTGGTCGTGCAGGGGCGAGCCGGGCAGGGCCCCGAGATGAACCATGGCGATCACGGGCTTGCCCGCGCCGAAAACGCTTCTGAACTTCGCTGTCATCTTGGCCTTGTAAACCGCTTTACCACTCCCCCAGATACCTACCATCAGGCCTCCGCGGCGTCCACCGCCGGACGCACGGAACCATTCGTTAACCACGACGACGTAGGCTCCCGAAAGGTCCACGGGAATTGCGCCTATGGAACTGCTCCTGCTGTTGCTTGTCCTGCCGATCGCCTGGCTGGTGATGCTCCCGAAGCGCATCGCCGGCGCGGTGCGCCGCTATCGCGTCCAGGCCGTTGGAGTTCTGCTGGTCATCCTGGTCGGTGGCTGGTTTGCCATCGAGACCGCCACTCGGCCGGCCGAGCTGCGCGCCGACTATGCGGCCGGCGACACCGCGCTCCGGGCCTTGCTCGAGTAGCGGGCCACGCTCTACGGCCCGTCTCGACCGGGATCGCCGCTCAGGCGCTTGCCGATCCATCCGCCGCGCGGGGCGGTGCCCAGGGCGACTTCATCACCGGTCCACAACTCGAGCCGTCCCTGGCGGATCGGGCGAACCACCGGCCCGGTCCGGTTGACGATGCGCAGATCCTCCGGCGCGAAGTCATGATCGTTGACCCTGACGAACAGGATGTGGAGGTTCCGGTCGGCCCCCGGACCTGCCCGCCGGTCGTTGCTCAGTCGGATCGACAGGTCGCCACCACGGGCCAGTACCGTGTCGTCGACCTCGAACAGGAAGTGGACGCTGTCGCCGGCCGGCGGGATCGGGTCGATCGTGCCTGTGCCCACCACCTCCCCGCCGATCTTGATCTCGAAGGCCGGGCCGCCTTCGAACGCCGTGCCGGACAGCTCCAGCGCCAGTTCCGCACCATTGACGGCGGTCGCCAGCATCAGCGCTGCCAGGATCGCCACGCAACCGGCCATGCTCCTCATCGCATCCCCCGCGACGTGTCCATCCACAGGCTGCCGGCGGCCGGCTAACAATCCGTTTCCTCCGGGGTTCGGAATCACCCGATTGCCTTGTTGAGTGATCTGCCATTTACTGAACATGCTGCCGAACGAGTGGTGGCCAGGGAGGGGTCGGTGATCAGCGAAGCGCGCCTGCGCGCCGTCGTGCTGGCGGTATCGTCGACGATTGTGGAGCATGCCGAGGAACTGACCGCGCTCGATGCCGCGATCGGCGACGGCGACCATGGCGTCAACATGAGACGGGGCGCAGCGGCGGTGGTGGCCGAACTCGAGGCCATCGTGGCCAAGCCACTGCCCGAGGCGCTCAAGACGATCGGCACGCGGCTCGTGATGACGGTTGGTGGAGCTTCGGGTCCATTGTACGGCACCTTGTGCCTGGCGCTCGGCAAGCAGTTGTCCGGGACGCCGGACGATTTCGCCGGGGCCCTGCGCCGCGCGGTGGACGCCGTGGCGGCGCGTGGAAAGTCCCGGTACGGGCAGAAGACCCTGCTCGACGTGCTCTACCCGATCGTCGACGCGGTGGAGGCCCGCCGGACCCTCCCCGAGACGGTCGCCGTGGCTCACGCCGCCGCCGCCGAGACCAGGGATCGCAAGGCGCTGCGGGGCCGGGCGTCGTTCCTCGGCGATCGTTCGATCGGCCACGTCGATCCCGGCGCCCGCTCCTCGGCTTTGATCGTCGAGGCGATTGCAGGAGCACTGCTGTGAGCAATGTCGGGATCGTCATCGTCTCCCATTCGCCGCTCGTTGCCGAAGGCGCCGCCGACATGGTGCGCGGGATGGTCGGCGACGAGGTGCCCCTCGCCTGGTGCGGCGGGGATCCGGCCGGTGGCCTCGGCACGTCGGTCGAGGCGATCCTCGCGGCCGTCGAGCGCGCCTGGTCGGATCGCGGCGTCGCCATTCTGGTCGATCTGGGCGGAGCCGAGACCAATTCCGAGATGGCCATCGAAATGCTCGATCCGGCGCGGGCATCGAAGGTGGTGATCTGCAATGCCCCGGTAGTCGAAGGCGCGGTGATGGCGGCAACCGAGGCTTCGGGTGGCGCCACGCTCGATGCGGTCCGCGCCACGGCCGAGGAGTTGTCGGCCCGATGAGCGATGCCGATCACGCCGAGGCACGGGTCGTCATCACCCATGCGGTCGGGCTGCACGCGCGTCCCTCGGTCAAGTTCACCAAGCTCGCCAAGGGCTTCGCGGCGCGCATCGAGCTGGCGACGGCCCCCTCCGGTCCGTGGGTGGATGCCAAGTCGATCGTCAGGGTGATGGCGACGCGGGCACCCACGGGGTCCGAGCTCTTCCTGCGCGCCGAAGGCAGCGACGCGCCGGCCGCGATCGCTGCCCTGGCTGGCCTGGTGCAGCGGAACTTCGACGAAGGCGGGCATGTCTAGCGTCATTGCCCATGGCGTCGTCGCCGCGCCCGGCTACGCCTCGGGGCCGCTGTTTCCCATCGGGCAGTCGCCTGAAGTGGTCGCGCTCCACCCTGCCGACCCGGACCGCGAGCGCATCCGGCTGACCGATGCGCTCGCCGCCGCGGCCGCCGCGATTGCGGACCTGATGGCCTCCGCCGCGCCGGACGCGGCCGAGATCATCGAGTTCCAGCAGATGCTGCTGGCTGACGACAGCCTCGCTGCGCAGGCCTATGCGGCCATCGGGGCCGGCACCGATGCGGCGACAGCCTGGGCGGGGGTGCTGACAGTCGAGATCGCTGGATACGAGGCATCGCCCGACGACTACTTCCGCGCGCGTGCTGCCGATCTCGCCGACATTCGCGACCGCGTCCTCCGCCACCTGACCGGCGGCTCCGACCTTCGGCCGCAGCCGGGCAGCATTCTCTTCGGCGTCGACCTCGCCCCGAGTGCCTTTCTCGCGGTCGACTGGAGCCGGGGCGGCGGCATCGCCCTGTCGGGCGGCAGCGTCACCAGCCACGTGGCGATGCTGGCGCGATCCCGTGGCGTGCCGATGCTTGTCGGCCTCGGCCGGGTGCAGGCCGCGCCAGGCGATCCCGCCCTGCTCGATGCCGAACGCGGGCGCCTGGTCGTCCTGCCCGGTTCCGAGGAGCGGCACGAGTACCTCAAGGCCTCGACGGGCTATCTGCAGCTGGCCCACGCCGCCCGCGCGGCCCTCCCCCGTCCGGCTGTCACTGCCGATGGGGCACGCATCGACATGTTGGTCAATCTTGCGCACGCCGATGATGTTTCGGCGCTCGATCCCCGCCATTGCGACGGAGTCGGCCTGATGCGCACGGAGTTTCTCTTCGCCGACGGTCTGCCTGACGAGGAGCAGCAATACACCCAGTACCGGCGCATCCTCGAATGGGCCGCCGACCGGCCGGTCACCATCCGGACCCTTGATGCCGGGGGCGACAAGCCGGTTCCCGGCCTCACCGTTCCCGAGGCCAACCCGTTTCTGGGGCTGCGCGGTATCCGCCTGTCGTTGAGCCACCCCGACGTCTTTCGCACGCAGATCCGGGCCCTCTTGCGTGCGGCGCCACATGGCGAGCTTCGGGTGATGTTTCCGATGATCGCAAGCATCGCCGAGTACCGGGCCGCGAGGGCGCTGTTCGAGGCCGAATGCCTCGCGCTACGCACTGCCGGCACGGCCTGCCGCCTGCCGCCGCTGGGCATCATGGTCGAGGTCCCCGCCGTGGCGATCCACCCGCAGCCCTTTGCCGAGGTCGCCTTCCTGTCGATCGGCTCCAACGACCTCACCCAGTACGTGATGGCGGCCGGACGCGACAACGGCGCGGTGGCCGGCCTTGCCGACCCGGCCCATCCTGCCGTGCTGAAGCTCATCGCCGACACCGTCCGCTTCGGCGATGCCCACGGCATTCCGGTGAGCCTGTGCGGCGATGCCGCGGGCGAGCCGGCACAGATCCCCCGGCTTCTTGCAACGGGTCTGCGCTCGCTCTCGGTGGCTCCCGCCCAGCTCGCCTTCGCCAAGGCCGCGGTGATCCGCGCCCCGGCCGCGGGAGGCGAGGATGGGTGATGTCGAAGAGGCTTCCGACGATCCGGTCCACGCCTACAAGGCCATCCTCCGCCGGGTGCTCGACACCCGCCCCTCCGGCGCGCGCCAGCGGCTCGCCGATGCGCTCGGCAAGCACCGCAGCTTCATCACCCAGATCTGCAGTCCGGCTTATTCGACGCCGGTTCCGCCGCGACACCTCGAGACGATGTTCTCGGTCTGCCATTTCGCTCCCGCCGAGCGCGAGGCGTTCCTCGCGGCCTACCTGCGGGCCCATCCACGCAAGCTCGAGGCGGTCGAGATGCCCGCGCGCCGGCAGCTCGTCCTCGACGTGCCGAACCTCGGAAAAGCGGAGCGGAACACGGCTTTCGACAAGGCCCTCGCCGAGTTCGTCGGCCGGCTTGGCACCCTGATGCAACACCCGGGAGGGGACGAATGAAGAAGCTCATCAATGCCGTCGACGACGTCCTGGCCGAAAGCCTCGACGGCTTCGCCGCGGCCCATGCCGACCTGCTCGTCCTGGGGGAAGGGCGCAAGTTCGTGCGCCGCCGCACCCTGGTCCCGGGCAAGGTGGCACTGGTCTCGGGCGGCGGCTCGGGGCACGAGCCGCTGCACGCCGGCTATGTCGGCCCGGGCATGCTCGATGCCGCCGTGCCCGGTCAGGTCTTCACCTCGCCGACGCCCGACCAGGTGCTGGAAGCGGCGGAAGCCGCCGATACCGGCGCCGGCGTGCTGCTCATCGTCAAGAACTACGAAGGCGATGTGATGAACTTCGAGATGGCCGCCGAACTGGCCTCGATGCCGGTCGAGCGGGTATTGGTCAACGACGATGTCGCCGTCGAGGATTCCCTCTACACCACCGGCCGTCGCGGTGTGGCCGGCACCGTCGTCGTCGAAAAGATCGTCGGCGCGGCTGCCGAGCGCGGCGCCGACCTTGCCCGCCTGAAGGCCCTGGGCGACAGCGTCAACGCCGCGACCCGGTCCATGGGCGTGGCGCTCACCTCCTGCACGGTTCCCGCCGCCGGCCGCCCGATGTTCGAGATCGGCGCCGACGAGATGGAATTCGGCGTCGGTATCCACGGCGAGCCTGGCCGCCGCCGCGATACGCTCAGGAATGCCAGCACCATCGCCGAGGAGATCTGCGCCGCTATCGCCGCCGATTTCGGTGCTCTCGATGGCCGGCAGGCCCTGCTGTTCGTCAACGGCTTCGGCGCGACACCGCTGATGGAACTCTACCTGATGTACAACGCTGCCCGGAGCCGCTTCGAGCGCCATGGCGTCAGCATCGCCCGCTCGCTTGTCGGCAACTACGTGACCTCGCTCGACATGGCAGGCTGCTCGATCACCCTGAGCCTGCTCGACGGCGAAACGCTGCCGCTCTGGGATGCCCCGGTGAAGACGCCGGGGTTGCGCTGGGGCGCCTGAATACACGCGGAATTGATCTGAATCAGTTGAGGCGTGGCAAGATTCCTGTAAAGTTGCATACGTAATCATTCGGCGTGCCGCGTGCGAGGGAGTTTATGCTGCAGGATCGTATCGATATCTATCGCGCCGGTGAGGCCTGGCTGATCAAGAGCGGCCAGGAGCTGTTCGGATCGTACCAGTCGCAGGATTCGGCCATCACCTATGTCACTGAGGCCCTCAAGCGCCAGGAGCGGTTGAAGCAGGCGGCCATCTACCTGTGGGACAATGCCTTCCCGGTGCTGCTGAGGATCTGAAGCAAGGCATCACGAATCCATCACGCCGAATCTGCCAGCCTGCGCTCGCGGTCCCTGTTGCGGCGGACCTGAGCGGCCGAAGTCGATGCCCCCTGAGGCTTCGGCCGCAATCTCGCGCAAGCGCTCGCCGGCCCGTTCGGGCGTCCTCACCAGTCGACAATGGTCCCGTCGTCGATCACGGCGTTCTTGGTTTCGAGACTCTCGGACTTGAACGGGTGCCGGGCCGCCTCGATCTCGTCGATCTCGATGCCGAGGCCGACGCCGCCCGGGACTTGCCAGCAGCCGTCGACCCGCAGGATCGGGCTGGTCGATACCACGTCCTCGTACCAGGGGGCAGCGCCGACCATTTCCTCCTGGATGACATGGTTGGGCGTCGCCACGGCGAAGTGCAGGGCCGCGGCGCCCGCGATCGGCCCGGCGGGGTTGTGCGGCGCGAGCCCGATGCCGACGATCTCGGCGCGCTGCGCGATGCGGCGACCTTCGCCCAGCCCGCCGCAATGGCAGAGGTCGGGCTGGATGATGTCGACCGCCCGCCGGGTCAGCGTCACATCGAACTCGTCGGGCTCGATCAGCCTCTCGCCGCTGGCGATGGCAATGGGCGAGCGCTCCCTGAGGTAGGCGAGTGCCTCGACATCGCCTGGCTGCACCGGTTCCTCGACGAACATGATCCCCGCTTCGGCGATCGCGTTGATGTAGTCGAGCGCGACCCTCGGAGATGCGGGGCGGCCATGGAAATCGACCATGATGGCGAACGCGTCGCCGAGGGCCTCGCGCAATGACTGCACCGAATCGGCAAAGCGCCGCACCGCGGCCAGGTCGGATGCGTAGTGCGAGTACGGCACGTTGACGATTTTGGCGGCGTGATAGCCTCTCTGCCTCAGATCCTCGCAGTGCTCGCGCAACTGGCTGGCGGCGAAGGAGTGGTAGACGGCATCCACCTGGCCGAGGCCGAGATGGGTGTAGATTCGAACCCGGTCCCGGACCTTGCCACCGAGGAGCCGCCAGACAGGGACGCCGAGATCCTTGCCGTTGATGTCCCAGAGCGCGATCTCGATCGCGCTCAGCGCGCTGTGGCCAATTGTTCCCAGGCGCCAGAAGCTCTGCTTGCGCATCATGCGCACGCAGTTGGTGATGTCCCTGGGATCGGCGCCTTTCAGCAGCACCGCCAGATCCGCTACCGCCGCCACCACGGAGGCAGTCTTCCACTCGAGGGTCGCTTCGCCCCACCCGTGGAGTCCGGGCTGGTCGGTCAGGACCTTGACGAAGACCCAGTTCCGCATCTCCGCGTTGACGACGAGCGTCTCGATCCCGGTGATCTTCATGTCTGGGGTACCTCGCAGTCGATTCTGCTGCCGGCAACGACGCGGAACCGCCTTGCCGTCGTCGCGGTCCGGTTCTTCGTCGCCGGCAACCTTCACCGGTATTGCTAGCAGCAAGACAATGGCGCGGCCAGCCGCTGGCCGTCCCGGCTAGCGTCCGTCCGGCCCGGCGTCGCCCGCCGAGCCCGGGACCAGGAAGCGGCGATAGGCAGTCCCGGCGATCGGCTGGCTCATCCGGTCCCGAACCGCGGCGATGCCTCCGTTGGAGAGGGCCTCCCACAGCGATGCATCGGCCGCCAGCTGGCGCATCGCGCGCGCCGCCTCTGCCAGGTCCGGCTCGGCCCAGACCTGCCCCATGCCCTCGTATCGTTTCGAATGGTCCGTGATCGAGACCAGGCTGTAGCCGACCTCGATCGCGGCGCCCTTGCTGAACTCGATCGGCGCGGACCAGCCGGTGATGATCGCCGGCGTGCCGACGCTCATCGCCTCTGCAATCGGCAGGCCGAAGCCCTCGGATCGGTGCAGCGAAACCAGGCAGTCGGCCCGCGCAATCAGCGCCAGCGTCTCGTCGTCGGACAGGTGTTCGGTCAACAGGCTGATGTTGGGCCAGTCGGCGATGGCGGCGCGCAGGTCCCGCAAGGCGCTGCTGTCCGCGTTGGCATGGGCTGCCTTGACCACCAGGGTGACCTCGCTTGACGACGGCTCGAAGGCCATCTGGAAGGCCCTGACCGCGCCCATCGGGTTCTTTCGGGCGGAGGCCGACCGGGCGTCGAACATGCTCAGGAACGTCATCGGCCGCTGCCGTCGCCGCGGCTCGGCCGGGGCCGACTTCCCGAGTGGCATCGGATGGGGGACCACCCGGACGAGCGGTCCGCCCGCATCGCTCGAACGGCGGATCGCATCGGCGACGAACTGGCTCGGTGCCCAGATCTCGTGGAATTGCCGGAGGGCAGGGAGCCAGTCGTCCGGCAGCTTCGGCAATTCGTAGGCCCAGTAGCCGATGCGGTAGCGCTTGGCCCACAGCCGCTCGGTGCCCGCCAGCAGCACCGTCAGGGCCTCGGGGGCGTTGCAGTGGCAGATCCACACGCCTCCCGCTTCGACTTCCGGGACGCGGTCCGCCGACAGGTCCGACGTGATGTCATGCACGACGACCGGAACGCCCCAGGTCAACAGCGACTCGCGTGTCATGCGGCCGGCACGTCCGATGCCGCTCTGCTCGGACAGCAGCGCCGAGAGCACGACGTCGCCCCGCCTGATGGCCTGCAGCGGCAGTGGCAGCGGTGCCGTGCGGGCCACCGCCCGTCCCAGCAGGCGTCCAAGCCCCGGACTGATGCGGGCGCGCAGCGCCAGCGGCAGCGGCAATCGCCGATAGATGGTCCTGAGGCGGGCGACGAGACGTGGCTGGCCGGCATCACTGCTTCTCCCCGGCAATTGCCATTGCCGCCTGATGAACAGTCCGAGTTCGCGCGGGTCGGACGAGTCGCCCGCGACCGCGGGCGCCTGGGCATCGGGCAGCCACAGCAGGATCAGCCCGGCACCGCCCAGTTCTGCCAGCGGGCGAGCCACGACCTCGAGATCTGCCGTCTGGTCCGGCTTGTACTGGATGCGGTTGGCGGGCTCGCCGCCCGCATAAGCCACGATACGCGCCTCTTCCCGGCGGCCCAGGAAGGCATGGGCATTGAGGCGAACCGGCGCACCGGCCCGCTGTGCCGTGGTGAGCGGCACGGCCAGCACCGACCAGTGTCCGGTGCTCCATCGGCCGTCTGTCTCGGGGTAGGAGAAGCCCTCGAGGAACTGGATGTCCACGACTTCGCCCGCCGGCACGCGCGCCCGCAGCGCACGCCACAGCGCGCTGGCCGTGGCCGCGCCGAGCCCGCGTTGGCGAAGCCGGATTTCATGCTCGGTCGGCAGTCCCACACGCCAGTGGCGGCGGTGCGCGCGCTGATCGCTGCGTCGCAGGGTCTCGCGCTGCTGCTCGTTGCGCCTTGCCGGAGCAATGGCGCGTATTGCCCATTCGGCTCGCGCCGCCTCCGAAACCTTCGCCGCAAGCCCGGCGGAAAGGCCTTCGGGAACCGCGACGCCGCCGTGCCGGGCCAGGTCGCCGAGGAACGCCGCGGCAGTTGCCTCGAGGCCGTAATGCTCCACCTGGCCTTGCAGCGCAGGCCAGTCCATCGCCGTCGGATTGGCCGACAGCAGCAGCCACGCTTCGACCAGACGGGTAAAGCACTCGTCCTCGTTCCACTTCTCGCACCGCGCCAGGGCCAGAAAGACCTGGTCGGGCACCGCCGGAACCAGCACCGGACGACCCTGCAGGGTGAGCCGTTCGGCGCGCGCCAGTATCGCGTCCGTCAGTGCGGGATCGTCGATGTTCGGGAGCGGCCGCCAGTGCAGGTCGAGCGGAGCGACCTGCTGGCCGAGCCGGACCGCCATGCCCGAGGTCTCGCTGTCGATCAGCGGCGTCGAAAAATCCTCCCAGAGGCCGCCCGCCGGCGCGAAGCCGGCAGCTCCCAGCGCCGCTGCGGCACGCCCCAGGTCTTCCGGCCGGACCAGCAGGTCACCGTCGCCGGCGGCGCGCTTGCCCATGAATTCCGGCGTGCGGGCGAACAGCGCCAGGCCCTTGAGCAGCATCGGGTGCAGCCCCTCCGCGACCAGGGCGTCGAGGGCGGCGACCAGCACCCGCACATTGTGGGTGTTCCGTGTCCACACATGCCGGCTGACCCCGCGCATCCGGTCGAACTCGGGATCGGACAACCCTTCCTTGCGGATCATGTCGACCACCAGCGGGAGCACCCTGCGGGCACCGGCCATCGCTTCGTCGATCGTGGTGAGGGCGCGCCAGCCCCGGTAGGCCTCTGCGGCCTGCGGCCCGGTGCCGGAGATGGCGCGCAGCAGCAGCGCGTTCGCCTCGCCAATCAGGGTGAAGTCGCCGCGCGGCGTCGGGGGGCGCAATTGACTGCCTATGCCCGCGACGTCTGCTCGCGACGGCGCGCGATCTGCTGTCGCAATACCGCCAGCAGATGCCGGTCGCGCTCCTCCTGATGGGTGCGGCCGTAATTGTCCGGATGCAGCCGGCGTCGATGCACCACTTCCGGCAGCACCGCGCCGCGGAAGCCAGCGGCCTTGAGTCGGGCCAGCCAGTCCGCAAAGCCGGCGCCGCGCAGCGTCGGATCGATACCGCCGACACGCACGAGGCAATGGCGCCGGATCAGCGCCGCCTGGGCAATCTCGCCGGTGAGGATCGCGGTGCGCGGGGCAAACCGCAACTGCTCCGCGGAGTCGAGTTCGGGGCTGACGAACTGCTCGCTCTGGCCGAATACCACATCGACGCCAGGATCGGCGGCCATCGCGGCCAGCTGCCGCTCCTGCTTGTGCGGCGTCCACAGGTCGTCGGCATCGTTGAAGGCGAGGCAGCTGCCCGTTGCCAGTGCCAGTCCGGCTGCCAGCGCCGAGGCCTGGCCTCCGTTCGGCTGGCGGATTACCGTGACTCGTTGCGAGTAGGTCCGCAGCAGCGCAGCCGTACCGTCGGTCGAGCCGTCGTCGACGACGATCACCTGGTCGGGCGGCATCGTCTGGTCCAGCACGCTGTCGAGGCACTCCCCGAGGTAGCGCTCGGCATTGTGGGCCGCAATGACCACGCTCACGGTTTCGGTCATCGCATCGCCTTCCTGCGCTGGATGTTGCGGCTCAGGGCGCCGAACAGGCCCTGGCGCTTTTCGGCGAGGTTGAGCGTGATGTTGCCGCCGTGACGACGATAGACGCCGGCATCGCCGTCATAGATGGCGGCCCGCATGCCGGCCGACTTGAGGCGCGCAAGGTAGTCGATGTCCGACCCCAGCCGCATCGTCTCGTCCATCGGGCCGGTGCGATCGAGCAGGGCGCGGCGGAAGACGAAGACGAGCATTGTCACCGACTGGGCGAGGGTCCCGTCGAGCGCGGCGAGGCCCTGGTCGTCGGCGCCGGGTTCGACCCGCATGCGGAGCCGGCCATAGGCGGCATCGGCCGCGGGATCGTCCGCCAGCGCCTTGAGCAGCCCGGCATTGCGGCCTTCCAGCCAGTAGTCGTCGTGATCGAGGAAGCTGACGAGGTCGCCCCTCGCCACGGCGAGCCCTGCATTGCGCGCCGCGGCCGGGCCGGGGCGGGTCTCGCTGATCAGCCGCACCCGCGGGTCCGCGATGGCCCTGACCACCGCGACGGTGTCGTCGGTCGAGCCGTTGTCGATCACCACGATCTCGTCGGCCTCGGCCAGCTGCGGGAGCGCCGAGGCAATGGCCTCGCCGATGAAGTTGCTGCCATTGCGGACCGGGATGATCACGCTTTGTGTCGGTGTCATGTTCGGGCACGCCTCCGCGCGATGTTGCGGTGCAGGATCTGCATCGTGCTGGCTCGGACCAGGGCTGGATCGGCCGAGCTCCAGTTGCTGTCGTGTCGGCGCCGGATGTGGACGATGGCGTCGCAGGCGGCTGCAACCATGCCGGCCTGCCGAAGGCGCACCAGGTAGTCGACGTCCTCGCCGTGCAGCATCGTTTCGTCCAGCAGTCCGGTCCGCGCGATCAGGCTGCGCTCGAACAGCGCCGGCAGGAAGTTGTGCAGGTGGACGTATTGCCCATCCATCGCCGCGTATGCCGGGTCGACCGGGCCCTCGAAGATCACCCGCACCCGGCCGTAGGCGGCATTGGCCCCCGGCGTTGCGAGGAGCGCATCGAGCAGCCGCTGCTGGCGACCCGGCGGCCACAGGTCGTCGTGATCCTGAAAGCAGATGTAGCGGCCTTGCGCCGCGCGGATCGCGGTGTTGCGGGCGGCGGCCGGCCCGGGGCGCTCCTCGTGCAGCAGCACGATGCGCTTGTCCCCGATCGCGGCGACCCGCGCGACCGTGTCGTCCGTCGAGCCGTTGTCGGTGACGATGACCTCGTCGTCCGGGCCGAGCTCGGCCAGCACCGAGTCGAGGCACGCGCGGATGTGGCGGGCCCCGTTGCGCACCGGAATGATCACGCTGTGGGTCGGGCTGGTCACGGCAGGCCCCCGAGCAGTTCGGACAGGCCTGCCGGTATGGCGGCCGGGTCGGTGCCGGTGTCGACCGAAAAGACCGGCGCCATGCGAGCGGCGGCGAACAGCTTGCGGGTGGTGACGGCGGCGTAGCCCGGCGCCCGGTTGGCGCTGTCGCGCAGCAGCGGCCCCAGGTAGTCGGCAGCACGGCCGGGCTCGATCCTCACCTCCGGGGCCCCCTTGCGCCGGATGCCGACAATGGCGTGCACCCTGCCGCCGCGCGGCGCGATCGGCAACCGCAGTTCGAAGCGCGGGGCTCCCCCGTCGTCGCTGACCATGAAGGCGGCATCGGCGAGGTGCCGGAACCGGTCCGCCCCGCTGCTGCGCAGCCGTGCCGAGGAGAACATCGGCGCAACGAGCCCGCGAGCGGGATCGAGCAGCACCAGGTCGTCGCCGGCATAGTCCCAGCCGGCTTCGACGCAGGCCAGCGTGGCGGTGCTCTTGCCGGCCTTTCCCGGGCCCATGAGCAACACGAAGCGGTCCTGTCTGCCCACTGCCGCAGCGTGTGCCACGCACCAGTCGGTCTCGAGGATCGCCGCATGGACCAGCGCCACGCACGGGTGGCCGATCGCGCCCGCCGGGGCGGCAGCCTCCGGATACCACGTCACGCCGCGCCGGGCGGCCAGGTCGAAGACGGCGAACGTGGCGTCCGGTGCCGGGCGCCAGTGCGCGTAGAAGTCCGGGCCGGTCAGCACGTGCACGCGATCGGCCTGCTCCGGCACGATCTGGCGAAACTCCGGGATGTCGCCGGTGAGGATGGCAAAGCGGGCGGCCGCCGGGGCGTCGGTCGGCAGCAGCGCCCGTTCGAATCCCTGCGGTCGGGCCGTGTCGTTGGCGAGGATATCGGCGACAAGATCGCCGAACCGGGCCCGGCAGAGCGGCGTTGATAGCTCGAAGGCGCGGTCGATGCAGGCTTCGAGGTTGCTATTTCTGGTCATCGGGCCGGTTCGGCCAGCCGGCCTCGGTCACGTCGTGCACCGGGTCGAGCAACAGCAGTTCCTGCAGGTCGTCGAAGCGATCGAGGCCCGGCTCCCGCCAGGCATCCAGCGTCACGGCGGGCACCGCACCCGGCTGCTCGGGAGCGGCCGTCTCGATCAGCAGGCCCGCGTCGCACAGTTGCGCCACGAAGGCCGCAACCTGCGTCGGGATCTCGTTCGCGGCGGCCGCGTAGCGCTCGACCAGCCAGTCGACGACCTCCGCCACCGACAATTGTGCGCGCAGGCCGAGCCAGATCGGCGTGCCCCCCTCGGAGATCGAGAAGTAGAGCCCCGATCCATAGTGGGCGATCACCACCTCGCCGTCGAAGACCTCGCTGGCGGTGTCGGGAACACTGGTACTGTAGTAAGGCAACCAACAACCTCGCCGCTGGCACGCTACCCGGCGGCCGCCGGGGGCCATGCCCTTAACGCTGGGCTCAAACGTTAAGCGCAAGTGACTGGACATTCAACGAGATCGGCAGCGCTTTCCACGACGCTGTATCCGCGCCCCGCGCCGTCTGCATATCCGCCTCGATCTGGTCCTGAAGGGTCAAAGTGAGGGTGTCGAACTCGCGAACGATCTCCTCGTCGGTGCGGCTGCGCTGAACTATGTCGAGCACTGTCGTTTCGAAATCGACGCCGCTCTCGATCGCCCCCAGCACCTCATCGCTAGAACCGAACACGCCGTCGAAGGGCTTGAATTTCGCCGACAGCAGATGATGGATGCGTTGCTCGGCCTGGTTCTTCAGATTGAGCATGTTGACGACAACGACGTCGATCTTCTGCCCGTAGGTGTCCTGTCGGGACAAACGGTGAAGCGAACGGCAGGCAGCCGACCGGCCAGAACAGGCGACACGGCTTCCGTTGATCGCCTTCTCAGCCGGGCGCACCTTGCGTCGCGAACTATGGCGTTCCACCTGTTGGCCCGCCGAACACCTCCAGCCTGGCGACGATCCGAGCCAGCTCGCTTTGCTTTCCGATACCCAGCTTGTCGTAGACGACCTGCAAGGTCGACCGCGCCGTGTTCGGGGTGATGCCAAGTTGAGTTGCGGCCTGCTTCGCCGATAGCCCGCTTCCGTCTTCTGAGGCCAGGCGCGCTTCGGCCCGGGTGAGCCCCAGCAACTCCAATGTAGCCGATGGGTCGCTCCGCGCCGGCCGAGTGGGGTCGCTGAACAACAGCAAGGCCGCGGGCTCGCCGGCCAGCGTCGCGCTCACCGGTATCGCCTGCACCAGGAGGACATAGCCCCGGTCGGGGCGATCAAGAGCGATCGGCTCGGCAATCGCCCCGGGACCAGACCGGACCGCGGCGGCTATCGCGTGCCGGAGTTCGACTCGACCCTCAGGGTTCCAAGCCTCAAACCTGCCCGACCTTATGGCTCCGCGCAGCAACTCTTCGCCCTCGGCGTTGACGAAGATGAGCCGCCCGGTCTCGCTGATCAGCGCGGCCGCCCGACCCAGCCTCGACAGGAGGTCGAGCAGGCTCATGCGGGCGCTCTGGAGCGCGATCTCGACAGCTGGGGTTGAGACCGGCCGCGGGGGACTGAAGGTCAGGGGCACCTCAGGTATCAGCGCCGCGTATGGGATCGCGGTCGGCCTGAGGCTCTGCAGCAGCAGCGAGGCCCGCGGGTGGATGTCGATCACCACATCGTCGACGGGGTAGAATATCCCGGAATAGGCCACCGAGTAGATGTTCAGTCCACCATCTTCGCGCTCACCGAGGTAGTGGTGCACGCCCGCGGTCAGCGGCGTGGCCGGACGGGGCAGGACGGGCGTTACGCTGAGCGTAACGATGGGCTCGTCAGGGTCCCCGACCTCTCCATGCCACACCCTGCCATCGTCCCATTGCCGGACTGAACCGGGGCCGAGGCGTCGATTGTAGTCGGAATGCATGACCGGGCCAGCACGACCGGAATAGAAGCCTTCGACCATCAGGTAGCCGCGTGAGCCATCTGGCGAGTCAAAACCCACGACGGGGATAGCGACGAAGAAGGCGGCGTAAGGGGTAATCCCCCAGCCGGTCCGCGCCGAATAAAGACCCATGAATCCCGGCTCGCCGAGAACTGGGGAAAGCGACTTTGGAAGGCTGCGCCGCGCGGCATCAGGATCGAACGTCGCCAGCACGAACATGAAGTCGGTGGTTCTGACGTGATAGGGCGGCGCTGCCGCCATGGGGCCACCATCGGCGTGCCCGAGCAACAGCGTAGTCGGCAAGGCGTCAATCAGCTTTGGCTGCATGATCCCCCTCGATTCAGTCCGTCCAAGCGATACTAGCTCATTTGACGTCCCTCGCACCCCCAGCAGATAGATAGCGCCAGAGAACCATTCAGGCGACTGACCAGGAGCCACCATGAAGCTGGATGTCACAGGCAGACGGAACTCGCCCGCCTGGTGACCAGGCTTGAGATCGGGCGCGACAGTTTGTCGCCGTCGCCGTCGGTGTAGTCGCAGTCCCCTAGCACCAGGTCGTAGCTAGGGGCGTTCATGCCGAACATTGCCACGCACTTGCCGGTCATCTTGTGCCCGAAGCCCGAGCTGACGTCGTTGCGCATCAGCCAGCCAATCCAGCCACCAGCCCGGACACTGCCCTTGTCCCCGCCTCGGCTCACCTCGCCGAAAACCAAGGTCGTCGGGTTTGTCCACGTGTAGCGAAGGGCAAAGTCGCCGGACTTCGGCACCTCATCTTGAGCCACCGCCGCGGATTGACCAGTGACGCTGGCGAAAAGCGCCAAACGCCAACAAAGTGGAAATCGCGGTGAGCCTCTCAAAGCACTTGACCATCTTGTCCCCCCTTGGACTGAACCAAGGAGCCACCAAGAACTGTCATCGCTTAGTGGGCAGCAGTCCGACAGATGCGCCTACTTTGAAGCGGAACTGCAGCTGCCGAAACAGATCCGGAACTTCGATAGCGACTTGGCAGATCCGCGGCAGCAGCTACTTCCCGAGAAGGCTCGAGAACGACCACCCGGTCCTATTAGCGGAGCCCCTCGGTAGCCCAGCCCAAGCATCAGGTTCGGTGCAGCGTCCGCTATGTCTGGGGTTGCATGGCGGCGAGCAAGGCGTCGATCCGGATGGTGGCGAAATTGGAGAATGTATCCGACACCGCATACGGGAGCACGATGCGCCCTCCGTGGCGAATGGCGCCGCAGGTGTAGACCACGTTCGGGACATAGCCCTCGCGCTCAGATGACTCGGGGTGGACCAGTGGTTCGCGAGAGCGCGCCAGCACCTTGGTCGGGTCGTTCTTGTCGAGCAGGGCGGCGCCGATGGCATAGCGGCGCACCGGTCCGACGCCGTGAGTGAACAGCAACCAGCCCTCGTCAAGCTCGATAGGTGAACCGCAGTTGCCGATCTGCACGAACTCCCACGGCCACTCGGGCTTCAGGATCGGGTATCCCCCGTCCCAGGTCTCGAGGTCGTCCGAGTAGATCAGATAGAGGTTCTCGTTGTCCTGCCGCCCGATCATGGCGTAGCGGCCGCCCAGCTTGCGCGGGAACAGCGCCATCCCCTTGTTGCGGGCAGCACTGCCGCGCAGCGGCCGCATCCGAAACGAAACGAAGTCCGTAGTCTCGAGCAGTTCGGATCGGATGCCCCGCCCGTCATAGGCCGTGTAGGTCGCGTAGTAGGTGCGCCTGCCCCCATCCTCGAACGCGACGAAGCGCGCATCCTCGATGCCGTTGGACTGCGCCGGTGTAACCGGGAAGATCACACGTTCTGAGATGTCGGTGGTGTCGAACGCCACTTCGATCGGCTCATCCACCGGCCGGGGCTCGCCGGCGACAAGACGGGGCGTGGTCGCCAGGCGCGCCGTCGGATCGACAGTGACGCTGCCATCCGCCGAAATGGTGCCAGCACGGAACGTCAGCGACGAGACATGCCCCTCTCCTACGGCGCGAAGGCTGACAACGAAGCGCAGGCCACCCGGTGGCGCCAGCGTCTGATCCGGATGTGCGACGATGCTGGGATTGAACAGCGCCGAGGACTCGAACGAATACTCGTGCAAGAAATAGGCACCCACCAGTTGGCGCTGCGCTTGGCTGAACGGGGGATGGCCGAGCAGGGCCTCCTCCATCTCGTCGGCGCGCGCTTCGAAGGTGCGGAGCAGATTGCGGTGGCGCCCGTCGAAGTTCACCAGGACATCGGCAATCTGGCTCTTCACCGCATCGTCGTCGAGTGCCATCACCCGGTCGACGATATGGTTGGCACGCGTCTTGTCGGTCGGCTTGAAATCCTTGGGTTCTGTCGCCGGTTTGAACGGGCGGACGATGACCCGAGTTGGATCAGGACGGAGATAGAGGGCCTGCCGGTTCAGGAATGTAGCTTGCGACAAGGCGACCTCGGGATTGTTGACGACTGAATCTGGAGACTTCGCGCAGCCCGACCGGCAGTGCCCCGGCGCTCGACCGCTCTGCCGAACTGGTCTCGAGGGCGTGCATGTCAGTCAGGGCCAGAAGGTAGGACACAACCAGACTCGCCACCTCGGTTTTCGTTGCGGCGATCAGGGTGGAGACCATCCCGGCAGCTGCTGGTGTCCGTCTCGACCAGTGGCAGCCCGAGGTCATTGGCGCCGAGGAACCAGGCGAAGGCCCGCCTGGCCTCGAGTTTCCATCGCGCGTTCCCCGTCGATCGCCAGGCGGCGGCGCACGCCCCGATGGTCGCAGCCGCCTCCAGCGGCTGCTGGTCGAACGGCCTGGGCGGCATGCGCACATCGGCAAAGCCGGCCGTGCCCACGGGTCGAAAGAGCCCTGCGGGGTTGGTCTGTCGCGACATCAGCCAATCGAGGGTGCGCAGGCCCACATCGGTGTAGCCACGAATGCCCGTGGCCTCGCCACAGCCGATCAGGGCTTCGCAGAACCTGGCATTGTCGTAGGCCAGTCCCTCCTCGAACCAGGTCCACCCCCGCGATTCCACCTGCCGCAACAGCGCCAGCAGCCGATAGGCCAGGCGCAACCGCAGTTGCAGGGCGAAGTCGTCGGCCGGCCGGACCTCGCAGTAGGCGTGGAGGCCGAGTAGCGCAAACGCCCAGCTGCGCGGCGAGGTGAAGCCTTCGACCGTTGGCAGGGCTTCGGCGAACAGCGTCGCGGCCCACGGTTTGTGCAATACGCCGTCTCGCGCTGCTACGCCCAGCGCCCAGAGGGTGCGGCCGTGGCTGTCCTCTGAACCCTGCGGCTCAAGCCAGCGCCTGTCGAACGCCATGAAGTTGCGGAACCTTCGTGTGTCGGGGTTGAAGGCATGCTGGACGAAGGCCGCATAGGTCGAGGCCATTCCCCCGGGAATCCTGGTGTGGCGGCGGGCATCGAGCGAGGCTCCGAGCAGCAGCGCACGGGCGTTGTCGTCGACGCAATAGCCGTGTGACCGATCGGGCACCGAATGGACGGCGTGCTGGAACAGCCCTGTGTCGTCGGTCATGGCGCGCAGGTGGTCGAGGGTGATCGCGGGCAGCGGGCGCTCGCCGTGTGCCGTATCGATCGGGCGGATCCGGGACGAGATCTGCAGCGGGCGAGGCCGACGCGCCGCCTCGAACACGCCGTCATAGCGTTCGGCAGTGCGATCCCAGGTCATCGAACGGCTTCCAGCATAGGCGCGACGACGCATTGCCTGCCTGCGCGGCTCGTCGTCGAGCAAGGCGGCAATCTCGGCGCCGGTGGTGGCGGAATCGCCAAATGGCACGAGAATGCCGCGTCCGTCGGCCAGCAGTTCGAGGGCATGCCAATAGGGTGTCGACACCACCGGCTTGCCCAGACCGAAACTGTAGGCCAGCGTGCCGGAAGTCATCTGCGCCTGGTTGAGATAGGGCGTGACGTAGACGTCCGACATCGAGATGTATTCGAGCAGTTCCGGCCGATCAACGAAGCGATCGAGGAACACCACGTGCTCGGCCACACCGAGCTCCTCGGCGCGACGCAGGAGGCTCTCGCGATACAACTCACCCTGGTTGCGCACCAGATTGGGATGGGTCGCGCCGAGCACGACATAGACCGCGTCCGGACGGCTGCGCAGCACTCTCCAGCATGGCGTCGATCATCACCTCGATGCCTTTGTTGGGGGAGAGAAGACCGAAGGTCAGGATAACCGTCTTCCCGGCAAAGCCGAGCTTCAGCTTGGCGGCATCGGGTTCGACGAACGCAACATCCGGAATGCCGTGCGGGATGATCTCGATCTTTCCAGGCGCCGCGCCATAGATGGAAACCAGCAGTTCCCTTCCCTTTTCCGCCATCACGACGATCCGGGCCGAAAGCTGGATGATCTGCGAGAGAACCCGCTGCTGTTCTGCGTTGGGCTCGGCCAGGACGGTGTGGAGCGTGGTGATGACGGGCACTGTCAACCGCTCGAGCAGCGTCAGGATGTGCCCTCCGGCAGCGCCGCCGAAGATGCCGAACTCGTGCTGAAGCGACACCGCGTCATAGCCGCCGTTGATGAAGTCCGCTGCCCGCGCGTAGTCCTCGAACCGCTCCTCGTGCACCTCGAAGCCGACCGCAGGCGGATAGGTGTAGTCCCTGTCGGCATCGGTCATCGCGACGATCACGGTGTCCTTGCCGGACTCGGCGACCGCCTGCTGCAGGTCGGTGGTGAAGGTGGCGATGCCGCAGCGGCGAGGCAGCGAGTTGCCGATGAACGCGACGCGTCGGATTCGGCTCATGAGTGCATACCCCACGGTCGGGTGGGAGCAGCTGACCGTGGCCTGCGGTCGATGCTCGGGTCTCCGAAGCGTCCAGTCACGATCTTGCTCGGCAACCCGTTGCGACTAAGCAGCAGGTTGGGGATCGGCTGGCTCGCAACATAGGCAAGCAAGGCCTTGGCTCCGAGGTCCCCGGTGCGAACGCTGGCCCTCTGGCCCTCGACGAACATTGCCTCGCCCACCGTCACCTGCGTCAGGTCAAAGGCTGCTTCGCCCTCCGTAACCAGGAACCAGGTCTCTACTTCCGCATCGACCTCCCAATGCGAGTTCGGCGCAAGTTCAACCGCCTCGAGCACGAAAAAGGCACTGGGTCAGCACATTGCGGGCCTCCGACAGCCGGCTTGGTTTCTGCTGCGCCGCCGCTGGAGCGGTGATCGCGGCTCCCACCGCGCCGTCGAGGTGCAGCGGGCGCTGCCGACCGTGATCGAACAGCCGGAACGTGGTGTCGCTCCGCTGCTGGATTTCGGCGATCACGAGGCCAGCACCGATGGCATGGATGGTTCCCGCTGGAACGAGCACCGTGTCTTCGGCCCGGACGCCCTGCCATTGGACGAGCTCCTGAATGGTGCCGTCGAGGATGCAGGCGCGCAGCTGCGAGCGCGACAGTTCGTGCTTGAGGCCGAGCGCCAACCGCGCCTCCGGCGTCGCCGACAGCACATACCAAGCCTCGGTCTTGCCGTGTGGTAACCCGATCGACCGAGCGAAAGCGTCGTCAGGGTGAACCTGGATCGACAGCGCCTCCCCGGTGAAGAGCAGCTTTACCAGCAAGGACGGTTCGGGGAGCCGACTGGTCTGCGCGCTGAAACCACAGCTCCCCACAGCGCTACCATCGTGGCCGAGTTCGCTCCACGGACGCAGATCGGTCTTCCCCACGGCTTGCGGACGAGCCTTACGGAGGCGAGTTCCATGGTCACGATCGTCTCCTGGGTGGGTGCAGTCGGCGCCGCAGCGGGCGCGTGGTCTCTCAGATCCGCTTCTTGCCGGGGCCGGGGCTCAGGCCGGCCTTGCCGAGCAGGCCGTCGGTGGTGGCGTGCGCCGCAACCTTCATCTGCTTGGGCTTCTTGGCTTCGCGATTGCTGTGTTTCTGGCTCTTGGCCATGGGAACTCCCCTCGCATCGACATGCGGTTTGATTTGCTAAGTTTTGTTTTGAGAGGTGGCGCGATTGGATCGCCAACAGATGACTTACATGGTCATCTACGATGGCGGATACAACCTATCTATTTCACCTGATCGGCCAAATTCAGGCAGGGTGTGGAAACATATCCTGGAACCAATTCCAATCTGCCAAAATTCGGCGGCGACATATTTCGAAATATCTATTACTCTGGCGACTTGCCGCGCGCGAAATATACCAGGATTCAGTCGAATCCGGATTGAGGCCCCCGTGCCAGTTTTGGCGCCGATCAAGAACATTGCCGACGCCCAGACGCTGGCACAGGCGATCGTCAACACCATCATCGAACCGTTCATAGTGCTCGACGAGGGCTTCCGCGTGCTGACTGCCAGCCGGTCGTTCTACGACACCTTCCATGTGAACCCAGACGAGACGCAGGGCCGTAAGCTGTTCGAGCTTGGCGATGGTCAATGGGATATCCCGGCGCTGCGGCTCCTGCTCGAAACGATCATCCCCGAGCACACCGAGATGAAAGGCTTCGAAGTCGCGCACAACTTCCCCTCCCTTGGCAGGCGAACAATGCTGCTCAACGCGCGCAAAGTGATCTACGATAGCAGCGACGCCTCGACCATCCTGCTCGCCTTCCTCGATGTGACCGAACGTCGAGCCAACGAGCGCGAGAAGGCTGAACTGCTGGAGCAGGCCGAAGGACTGCTGCGCCAGAAGCAGGTGCTGCTGCAGGAGATGCAGCACCGGGTGGCCAACAGCCTTCAGATCATTGCCAGCATCCTGCTGCTGAAGGCTCGTGCCGTGACCTCCGACGAGACCCGCTTCCACCTCAACGATGCGCATCGCCGCGTCCTGTCGGTTGCCGTCGTGCAGCAACACCTTAGTCAGGCCGAGGGGTGGATGCCATCGAGGCCGGCGCCTATCTCGCAACGCTGTGCGGCAGCCTGGGTTCCTCGATCATCGGCGAGGGCAGTCCGCTGACCATCCATGTCGATGCCGACTACGGTATGATAGATTCCGCCCGGGCGGTTAGCATCGGCCTGATTGTCACCGAACTGGTCATCAACGCGGTGAAGCATGCCTTCCCCACCCCCAGGGCAGACGCCGCCGTCGGTGTGCGCTACCAGGTCAGCGGCGAGGACTGGAGATTGACGGTATCCGACAACGGTATCGGCAAGTCCACCGAGGTCAGCAAGCTCGGCGGTGGACTGGGGACGGCAATCGTGGCCGCGCTGGTGCGCCAACTTGATGCGCAGGTGACGATGGAAAGCCCGGACGGAGGCGGCCTCAAGGTCTCCATCGAACACACGACCTTCCATCCAAAGGCGCTGGCGACAGCCTGAGCCTCGAGCGCCGCGATTCCCGCGGCAAATAACCCAGGCGAAAACGCAACGTGGCAACCGTCTTCACAGTGCAGTGCTTCCAGCTGAAGGGTCGCAAACTCGTTGCTGATCCGACCAAGGCGGCCCGTAGCGGCGAGGCAGCGATCGCGCTCGCCGAGCGCCTCGGCGAGCTCAAGGCCGGCGTCGTCGCATTTTCCCAGGAGATCGACATCGAGACCGACAGCTACGATGAACCGAGGGTGCTCTACCGCCACGGCAGCCTACCTGAGGGACTATTCGCCGAAGGCTAGCTGATGGAGCGACGCCTTGGACCCCTCACCTCATACACGGGACCTCGCATGGTGAAACTCGAAGGCCGGAGGTATCCGAGCGGTCAGCCAGCAGCGCTGCCGCCCTCGATATTGGGTGGCCTCGCGGCGACCTGTGGAGGCACCGTGGAGGGGCTTGTCGAGGTAGCCAGCTGGGGTGGTAGCCAGAGAAGCCGACGGCTGCCAGCGAGTCGCTTTCGGGCAGAGAAGGCATCGGCTTGTGCCCGCAGCTGTTCCAGCGGACGAGGTCGAGTGACTTGTCGAGTTTCGTTCTCAGGGTCAACGAGCAGCCATCGAGCCAGATGGCGATCCAGCTGAATATGGATCCAGCTGTCCTGGTGTCGGGCTGTCGGGCGTTGCTGGCGAGTGGAGGATAGGGATCAAGTTCCCCGGGACTGCGACCGATGCGCCTGGCTGCGCCTCTGCAGTGACTATCCTTCGCCCCGAGAGCCATTCCGATTGCCAAGCGGTATTTGCATCGGCACTGGCCCTGGACCGGGTTTTGATCGACGCCGGCGCGTGCTTCACGTCATCGGGTAGCCGGTCCATGCGCAGGATATCGGCGCGGATGCATCACCAGCCAAATAGCTATTGAGCCAGGCCTGGCCTCGGGTTCCTCGCGGATCGACCGACGAACGTCTCCATGGTCAGAATAGGTATCCGGCGAGTTTTAGCCCCATGCGCAGTCCTGCGAGATGGCCGGTTTCTACGTTGTCAAGTTTGCATTTTGGCGGAAAAATCGATGATAATCCGCATTATTGCCAGAAATGACAACCTTGGTTGCTTCTTGGGCTGCGAAACGCGAGGGTTTCTGAGCGTCTGAGCGTTTCGAGCAGGTTGCGTCGATCCGATGAAAACCTATCAAGCCCCGTGAAAAGGTTGACACTCTTGGGGTCCGACTGATCGCAGCAATCAGTCGGGTTGGATTTTTGTTGACACTCGGTTGACAAAAGCCGGCCTAAGTTTACCTCCCGGCCGACCGACGTAAACCTTTCGGTGCGCATGCGCGGTTAGGTCAGCACGCGCTCCGGAGGATAGGATTCCGGGGATGCGGTGGACACCCGAGCCATCCCCTTCACTGCCCGCGGGGATACCTAGGACTTCGATCGTGGAGTGCTACCGGTTCCTGGTGAACCGACGGCTGGGCAGCTTGATCTGCTAGACGCCGCGTGAGTGGGATCCGGCATCGACGACGACATAGCTGACCGCTGGGTCGTCGCTAGACCCACCTGACGTGGACCGGGCGTTTCGAAGCTGTGCGGCACCATTTCCAGGAGCCGACGCGCGGAGCAGGAACTGGACGCCGGCGCTGATGAGACACCTCGGCGTCCTGAACCGGGGCTTGATGTCAGCTTCCGTTACCTGGCTGAGAACGAGGGCAACCGCTGGAGCACCTAGTGCTGGGCGGCGCTATATCTCATCCGCGATATCGCGGCGTTCAGACGGCGCAGCAGCGGCACGTAACGCCGGCCCGCGCTTCCTTCCTCCCACATACGCATCGCTACCCGCTGACGCACCATCTCGGCGGTCTGCAGCTTGTATCGCTTGAGCGAGTCAGAGAGCTCGGTGCTTGCGGCGGCGTTTTCGACGTTGTCGATCATGTTGAGGAGCCAGACGTCGAACGACGCAGCGTTCTTTGTCGAACTCAGCGACTGCAACTGCATGGCTATCTCCCCCGACAGCTAATTAGCTACCATAAGCATCGCTGAGCAAGCCTCTGTGACAGCTGCTGGGCGACGCACGGGTCGAGGTGATCCGAAGCTGGCTAGCTCACAACGGGACTTGGCATGAATTCCGCCCGGCCATCTTCCTTCCGCCCCACCGCCACGACCTGAAGCACCCCGTCCGGCAGCGGTCGCTGCAGTGCCTTGGCCGCCGACCAGGGTGCGGTCAGCCAGGTCTCCACCTCCTCAGGGGTGGTCAGGATCACCGGCATGGCTTTCATGTGTATTGAACCGACCACGTCGTTCGGCTCGCAAGTCAGGAACGCGAAGAGATCGGTGGTGACCATGCCCTCGCTGATCTTCCTGACGCTGGTCCATTGCGGCGCCCAGATACCGGCAAAGAAGGCAAGCGGCCTGTCCGCGTCGAAGGCGAACCAGGTGTCGCCTCGCTTCTTGCCATCCGGACCTTCGGTGTTGTCGAACTCCGAGAAGCTGGTGAAGGGAACCACGCACCGGAACTCCGGTCCAAGCCACCTGCGCCAGTGCGAGGAGTCGACGTTGCGGACATTGGTGACACCCCGGTCCGGTTCCATGCGAACCATCTCGGCGAACTCGTCGACGCTGAGATCGCGACCCTTCTTGGCCTGGATCTTCTGAGCCCTCTTCTGGGCGGCCTCGTAGAGCACCCGGCTCGATCCGGGCAGCCCCCAACGAGCGGCCTTGGTCAGTTCACGAATCCCATCCCGGTTTCGGATGATCGGCGCCACATAGTCGGGGAAGACCCCGATCTGGGGCGGCAGATTGCCGATGTCGATGGCGACTTCGAAGTCTCGCACCAGGGCGCGCAGCGCCTCAACGTTGGTGGTGACGCTGTAGAGATTGCACACGGTTGGCCCCGAGTCGGTGTCGCAGCCTGGCACCCGATGACCGCGTTTCAAAGCATAGTGGCGATGGGCGCCGCGGCGCACAACCCCTCGTCGTGTTCATCGTCTGTTCTCAATGCTACCTTCTGCGTGACGATGATGGAGGGGAGTTGCCGTGCCTGATCAACTCGAGGATCTCCGCCTGGCCGACTATCGACCTACCCAACTCGATATCGACTGCCGCCGGTGCCGCCGGCATGCATCGGCGCCCACGGCCGTGCTCAAGGCCAGATACGGCAACCCGACGCTAGGGAGAGGTTGCCCGGCTGGTGGCAGCGAACGGGAAGCCGCCCTGCAACCTAGCCAGTGCAATTGGAGCAGCGCCCTGTTCGGCCGTGCCGGTCGAGCCGCCGGTCCATCACTGGGCAACCCTGGCCGATGCACTGCATGGCGGTTGGCAAGCCTCCCTTCACTGCGGACGACGCCATCAGGGGCTTAAGGCGACAGCCTCCTGTCCTGGACCGGAGCCGCTGGCTGTGCGCTCGCTGGTCGCCGCGCTCGGACTGGACCAGCGGCTGGACCGGTTGCAGGGCAAAGTCCAGTGCCCAGGCTGCGGCACCAAAGCGGTCAGTATCGAGTGGGTGGTGCCGCGCCTTGATCCGCCATCCACGCCCCCCACCGGATACTCAGCGACAGCAATGTCGGCGGCCACCACTCTGCATGCCGGATCGAGGCCAGCTTGCAGCCGCCGGCTGCGGCTCATCGACTGAGGCCATCCGGCGCTTAAGGCACCGCCATTGCCACCTAACTGAACAACGCAGTTCATACGGCGAGTCTCCTCCTACTGCCCTGAGGATCATGAAATCCTGACCTGCTGGGCGATCGGGAAGATGGTGCACAAGACGCCGACAGGCGCCGTCGTCCCGCCGCATTTAGGTTTTCTACGAGCTCCTGACAGGCCGGGCGCTCGACCCCTGAGGCGGCCGGAAACGTCTCCCCAGTCGATGCCCTGGACCCCGATCCTGCAGGGGGCAAGAAAGACCGGAGCCCTGATCCGGTTCTAGCCGATGCTGACGCCGGTCGCGGGGTCGAAAAAGCACGCATGTGCGATGTCGGCGGCCAGGTGAATCCGGCTGTGCTGTTCGACCCCTGTCCGCCCGGGCAGGCGGACCACGATGGTCTTGCCGCCGAGTTCGGTAGTGATGAAGGTATCGGAACCTGCGTTCTCAACCAGTTGCGTGGTGACGGCGACCCCTTCGCCCCCGGAGGCCAGCGAGAACGCTTCCGGCCTTAGGCCGACGATGATGTCGGCCACCTCGCGCCCGGCGAGCGATTCGGGCGGCACGAGCAGCGGCAGCCTGTTGCCATCCGAAAGGAGCAGTTCTTGTCCCCCCGTTCCCGCCACGAGCCTGGCGGGGATCAGGTTCATCGGCGGCGAGCCCATGAAGTCGGCGACGAACAGGTTGGCGGGATGCTCGAACACCTCATGTGGCGTGCCGATCTGCTGCACCAACCCCTGGTTGAGCACGACGATGCGGGTGCCCAGCGTCATCGCCTCGATCTGGTCGTGTGTGACATAGACGATCGAGGCGCCGAGCCGCTCATGCAGGCGCTTGATTTCGCCGCGCAGCTCGACCCTGAGCTTGGCGTCGAGATTGGACAACGGTTCGTCGAACAGGAACAGCACCGGATCGCGCACCAGCGCACGGCCCATGGCGACGCGTTGCCGCTGTCCACCCGAGAGCGCCCCGGGCTTGCGGTCGAGGAGGTGCGAGATATGGAGCAGGTCGCTGACGTCGCGCACCTTCTGAGCCTGTATCGGCTTGGGAACGTTCCGCACCTTCATGCCGAACGCGATGTTGTCGGCCACCGTCATGGTCGGGTAGAGCGCGTAGCTCTGGAACACCATGGCGATGTCGCGGTCACGCGGCGGCACTTCGGTGACGTCCCGCCCACCGATCGAAACCCGCCCGCCCGAGGTGCTGTCGAGCCCGGCGATGCAGTTGAGCAGCGTGGACTTGCCACACCCGGAAGGCCCCACAAGCACCAGGAACTCTCCCTCGCCCATGGAAATGCTGATGTCCTTGAGCACCTCGACGGCACCGAAGCGCTTGACGAGGTTGCTGACCTCGAGCACCGGACTCGCCAGTTCGAGCTTTTCCGCTAGTGCAGCCATCCATCCCTCCCAGTGGTCGGCGCCGCGCCGGTCGAGGCGCGGACGATCAGATCTGCGGTCACCATCCGCTGCAGTTTCAGCGGATCGACGCCGGAAATGCGGGCAACCATCATTTCGGCCAGCGCCACACCCGCCATGCGGATGGGCGAGCGTGTCACCGTCAGCGCCGGATTGAAATGCTCGGGTCGCAGATGCGGCAGCACATCGTCGTGGGCGATGATGCTCAGATCGGTGCCAACGGTGAGCTCGGCCGTCGCCGCGGCACGGATTACTCCGAGAGCCTGCAGCGTCGAGGAACAGAGGAACGCCGTCGGCGCTGGACCCCGCCGGCCTGACAGCATTTCGGTGGCATGGGCGAAGCCCTGTTCCTCGCTCATGACATCGTGGCTGATGAAGCGCTCGGGGATATGGATGCCGCGGTCCGTCGTCGCCTGCCGAAAAGCTTCCTCGCGCTGCTGAACGAATGCCAGGTCCGCTTCGCCGTTGAGCAACGCGATGCAGCGGTGCCCCAGATCGATGAGCAAAGAGGTGGCCGCCTTGAAAGCGGCGCCGTTGTCGATGTCGAAATAGGCATAGCCGACATTGTCGCCGGTGCGACCGTGGACCACGAAGGGAAAGCCACGCTCGATCAATGTGGCGATGCGACGGTCGTTGAGTTCGGGGGCCGACACAATCATGCCGTCAACAGAGCCTGATGAGACGAAGCGTTCGTAGTGGGCGAGCAGCTCATGCTGGGGCGCGGCGTGGATAACGAGGTCGATCTCGCGGTCGGCTAGCCCTGTGGAAAGGCCGGCGAGGAAATCGACGAAGTGCGGATCGACGAGCAGGTTGCGGCTCGATCGGAAGATCATCCCGACCATGCCCGACTTGCCCGTGGCCAGTCGCTTGGCATTGGAGTTGGCCTTGTAGCGCAGCCGTTCGGACGCCTCGAGCACCCGGATGCGGGTCTTCTCGCCGACTTCAGGAAAGCCATTGAGCGCGCGACTGACGGTCGCCGGGCTCAATCCCAGATGCTGCGCAAGCTCCCGAAGCGTCGTCACACCGGTCTCCTGAACGGTTCAAACCGGTTCGAAAATTGCACATCACCCGTCCGGGTGCAATTCGGCGGGCAGTGACAAAAATCTCTCTAAACCGGTTTGAACGTTCTGGGTTAGCGCGCTATGGTTGCTGAAAGCTTTGCTCGAGTGCTGCTGGCTGGGTCCGACGAAAGCGGGACGGCGCGGTGCAGCGAGATACGGTAAGGTCCCGCCGCGTCCGAACAGGCGCTGATCGGGGCCGGAGCGCCGGGGATGCCGGCGGGGACTGCTGACAACTGTCTGGGAGGACAATGTGACCAAGAATGGGATGAAGACTCTGGCACTGGGGATGGGGCTGCTGCTCGCCTCCACGTCGCTGAGCGCCGCTTTCGAAGAGGGAAAGCTGCTGATCTGGATCAATGGAGACAAGGGGTTCAACGGGCTGCAGGCGCTGGGCGACAAGTTCAAGGCCGAACTGGGTGTCGACGTGGTGGTCGAGCATCCGGAAGCGGTCACCGATAAGTTCCAGCAGGCGGCCGCGACCGGGGCGGGTCCCGACATCTTCATCTGGGCGCACGACCGGTTCGGCGAATGGTCGGCCGGGGGACTGATCCAGCCGGTCGAGCCGAGCCAGGCCGTCAGGGACGGCATCTTCGATTTCGCCTGGGACGCCGTGACCTTCGACGGCAAGACCTGGGGCTATCCGATCGCGGTTGAGGCGGTTGGCCTGATCTACAACAAGGATCTGGTACCCACCCCGCCCGCGACCATGGAAGAGGTCGCCGGTCTCACTCTGCCGGCAGGGGTCAAGCCGATCCTGTGGGACTACAACAACACCTACTTCACCTTCCCGCTGCTGATGGCGAACGGCGGCTATGCCTTCAAGAAGGATGACGCGACGGGCAGCTACGACCCCAAGGATACCGGCGTCGCCAATGCCGGCGCCAAGACAGGCGCGGCGCTGCTGCGCAAGCTGATCGACGACGGCGTCATGCCGTCGGGTGTCGACTACGGCGTGATGGATGCCGCGATCAACAAGGGCGAGGTGGCCATGGTGATCAACGGCCCTTGGGCCTGGTCGAACCTGATGACCTCGAAGATCAATTTCGGTGTTGCCCCAATCCCGTCGGTCGCCGGGCAACCGAGCAGATCCTTCGTCGGCGTGCTGGCGGCCAACATCAACGCGGCCACACCTAACAAGGATCTTGCGGTCGAGTTCATCGAGAACTACCTCGCCAGCGACGATGGCCTGAAGATGATAAACGACGACGTGCCGCTCGGGGCGGTGGCCGACAAGAGCTTTGCCGAGACGCTGGCCAGCAACGCCAATGTCGCGGCGACACTTCGCCAACGCCCAGGCCGGCACGGCGATGCCTTCGACCCCGCGATGGGCAAGTTCTGGGCCGCCATGGGCCCGGCGCTCGCCTCGATCACCGACAAGTCCTCGACCGTCGACAAGGCGCTCGATGACGCGGCAGCGCGTATCCTGGCTGACTGAGGCTAGCTGAGCCTGCGGTTCCGGGGCCACGCAGCCCCGGAACCCACCAACCCTGCCGTGCCCGTCGAGCCTTTGGGGAGAGGTGATGACCGCGTCCGCTTTGTCCGAACCGACGCCCATGGCATCGCGCCCTGGTTTTCGCGTCGTCGATATCGTCCGCTACGGCGTCATCGGAGTGCTGGCGCTGGGACTGACCTACGTCATCTGGGGGCTGTATCTGGCCGGCGAGCCGCTATTCGCCGTGGTGGTGATGGCGCTGCTCATCGGCATCGTCATCGTTTTCGGCGCCAAGCGCTTCTACACCGCCCGTTTCGTCTTTCCCGGCATCGCGGCGGTGCTGATCTTCATCGTGCTGCCGGTGCTCTACACCACCTATGTAGGGTTCACCAATTACGGCGCTCGCAACCTGCTGACTTTTGATCGAGTTACCGAGTTGTTCCTGGCCCAAAAGGCCATCGACAAGACGACCGAGCGACCGTTCGCGCTGGTGGCCGATGGCTCCAACTACCGGCTGTTCCTGGCCGAGGGCGCGGCGGGACTGCTGTCCGAGCCGTTCGTCCTCGACGGCACCCCGGTCAATGTCCCGATGGCCCCGGTGAGCGAGGTGCCGCAGGCGCTGGCCATGAAGGACGTCATCAAGCTCCGCACCGCGTTGGGCGAGGTGACCGCGACGCTGCCAGACGGCAGCGAAATCAGCGCCTCCGGTCTTCGAACCTTCGCCAAGGTGAGCTCGGTCTATGAGCGACAGACAGATGGGTCCCTGCTCAATCGGGCCGATGGCACCATGCTGGTGCGCGACGAGACCGTTGGCTTTTTCCGCAATGCCGCTGGAGAGACCGTGGCGCCGGGCTGGCGCGTCAATGTCGGGCTCGCGAACTTCCAGCGCGTGCTGTTCAGCGAGGGGATCCGGCAGCCCATGCTGCAGATCTTCGTTTGGACCGTGACCTTTGCGCTGCTCTCGGTGTTCTTCGGCTTCGCACTGGGGATCCTGCTGGCCTCGGTCCTGCAATGGCCGCACCTCAAGGGCAAGGCGATCTACCGCATCCTGCTGATCCTGCCCTACGCGGTGCCGGCGTTCATCTCGATCCTGGTATTCCGTGGCCTGTTCAACCAGAACTTCGGCGAGATCAACCTGATCCTCAGGAGCCTGTTCGGCATCCAGCCACAGTGGTTCACCGATGCCACGCTGGCGCGCACAATGCTGATCATCGTCAATGTCTGGCTCGGCTATCCCTACATGATGCTGCTCTCGATGGGCTATCTGCAGGCCATCCCGCAGGACCACTACAAGGCGGCCGCGCTTGAGGGTTCGGGAGCGCTCAGGAATTTCTTCAGCATCACCCTGCCGCAAATCCTGCCGCCCTTCGTGCCCTTGCTGATCTCGAGTTTTGCCTTCAACTTCAACAATGTCGTGTTGATCCTGCTGCTCACCCGTGGCGCCCCGGACATCGCGGGAACCATCGTTCCCGCCGGGCAGACCGACATTCTGGGGTCCTTCACCTTCCGCGTCTCGTTCCAGGACGCAGGGCAGAGTTTCGGCATCGCCGGGGCGATCTCGACGCTAATCTTCCTCTTGGTGGGCCTTCTTGCCTATGCGAATTTCTATGCCCTCAGGCGCGCCGCAGAAGCGCGCGGGAGGGGCTGAGGATGATCGTCGAGCGCCCGCGCGAGCTGTTCTGGAAAAAGGTCGCGGCGCATGCCTTCCTGATCGGCTTCATCGCACTGATCCTGTTCCCTTTCCTCATTGTGCTTTCGATCTCGCTCCGGCCGGGCAATTTCTCGACCGGCAGCCTGATCCCGGATCCGATCAGTCTCGAGCACTGGACGCTGGCGCTCGGCCTTCCGTTCACGGCGCCCGATGGCACCGTCACCCAGCCGCCGTTTCCGGTGCTGCTGTGGCTGTTCAACTCGATCAAGATCGGTTCCATCGCCTCGGCGGGGATCTTGATCCTGTCGATGACGGCGGCCTATGCGTTCTCGCGGCTGCAGTTCCGCGGGCGCGGCGCAATTCTTGACACGCTGCTGATTGTCCAGATGTTCCCTGCGGCGCTGACGGTGATCGCGCTCTATACGATTTTCGATGCGCTGGGAAACGTCACGCCGATCCTGGGCATTGACAGCCATTGGTCGCTGATCGTCGCCTACCTTAGCGGCATCACGCTGCATATCTGGACCATCAAGGGCTATTTCGATTCGATCGACCCGGCGATGGACAAGGCCGCGCAAATCGATGGCGCGACGCCATGGCAGACTTTCCGCTTCGTATTCCTGCCCATGTCGGTGCCGATCCTGGCGGTGGTGTTCGTGCTGAGCTTCATCGGGCATGTCACCGAATACCCGGTGGCCTCGGTGTTGCTGCGCGAGACCAACAATATGACCCTGGCTGTAGGGGCGCGGTCCTACCTCTACGAGCAGCGTTATCTCTGGGGCGATTTCGCCGCAGCGGCGATCCTCTCGGGTTTCCCGATCACCATCGTCTTCCTCCTGGCCCAGCGCTATCTGGTGAGCGGGCTGAGCGAGGGCGGCGTCAAGGGTTGACGAGCGGCGCCGAAGCGGATCCAGCAGCCATCAGTCCACCGACTTGATGGCCGGCGAGGTTCACAATTTCCATCTGCCCCCTCGTCAGCCGATCTCCACGGCTCATCAGACACATACAGCACTTTGTGGAAGTCTGTTGCGGCAAGCCGGTGCCTAGAACAGCAGAATCCGGCCAAGGCATCGCTGTTCGCGCGGACGCAGCTTCTTGCGACCGGAACTTGACTCGCAGCGCGGTTTGGTTTGCCGATAGGATCCTGCGGTGGTCAGTTTGGATCGCTAGCTGCGATGAGGGGTCTGATGAACGAACCCGCTCCCCGCCCAGACTGGGGTCATAGCTTACACGCGCGACCACTGCCGCCGTTTCAACTTCGCGAATGCTCGTTCCTGATGGTCGGTGCGCAGTTTGACCGTCCCCTGGCGCAATCGTTACTCCCGCCGGGCCTTGAGGCTGCCGACGAGGGCAGCGGCGAGTTCTACATGTATACAGCTCCGAAGGGACGGGCGGCACCCTTCACCGCGACATTGGCCTGGATCGATGTGAAGGGATTTGGCTCCTCTGACGGCTCGCGAGGTCGGTTTCAGAGGGTGTCACACTACTCCGAGCCCTCTTCGTCGCTGGCCCATGGTTGGAACAGGCTTGCACAGACGGGATATTCGGAGCTGACGCAGCTAGGTGCAGTGCTTTCCGGTCGTGGTGGCCCTGACGGCGAGGTGCACCTGAGGGCCAGCATTCAAAGCAGCAGGGGCGCGAGCACAGCCGTCGCCGGCACGCATTACTATGTGATGGTCAACGACAAGGGGGACCTGCAGCAGGATGGAAGCGCCGGCACGGCCCTCCTGAAGCGAGGACGAGGCGCCGACAAGTGCCAGAATCAGGAAGCCGGCGGCTCCATGCACGTTCGGCATCGCCGCGTTCAGCAGCGTGCCGTCGATGCGGCCGGTCCACAGTCGCACGATCTCATCGCGAGTCCGTCGCATGGTGCGCCTGGGCCGCGTTGAGGAACTCCTCCCTAGAGACGAGCGTCCGCGCCGCAGGGGAAAGGGCGACCGTTGAGGCGGTGAAGGCGAAGTCGACGGAGCTGCCGACGCTGTCGGCGAGGTGGGGCGATATCAGCCTACAAGATAGGACCGCAACCACCGATGCCACATTCCGGATCGTCGGCGCCGTTACCACCGCCATCGGATGCGCCATCTTCGGTGCTGTCGTTGGGCGTGCGCAGAACCATATCGCCGTTCTGCAAGATGCCGAGCAGGGTCACGCGGTCGGGCAACTCGTCCGGCGTCGTGGCGAGGCACTTGTCACCATGACAGACCACCGTGCAGTTGCCCTTTTCGTCGCATTGCGGGTTCATGCACCCGAAGGCTTTGCTGGCACCGCCGTAGATGCCGTTCACCCGGATGCAAACGCGCTCAAGTTCCGCCTCGCCGATCGGAGCAATGGGCGCGAGGTGCAATGAAAGGTGACCAACGTCGTCGCCGCGAGTGCAGATGCCGAAGTCCTCATTGCAGCTCCGGTTGCAGTCCTCGTAATTTGATGGGTTCTCCCACCATCCGCAGTCAATCACGCAAGCGACGAGCTTGTCGAAGCATACCTCTTCGGCCTCTCGGGAGATTTTCTGCTGTTGGGCAGCGGCGGGGACCGCGCCGGCGAGGCTTACCAAGAGCGAGAGCCCAAGCAGGGCCAGTGTCAGAGAGAACCCGAACGCTTTGCGCATCGCAGTCTCCGTGCGCAGGCCGATGTCTCAATGTCATCGTCGGCGACAACGAGACAGGGAAATCGACCCTGCTCGCGGCGACGTGTGCGGCGCTGTTCGAGCGTCACCGGGTCACGGGACAGGTCGTCGACGACATGTTGCCCTATGGCCGTCAGGTGCGGCCGACTATCGAGATCGACTTCAGCAAGGATGGCGCCGACTATCGCCTGCTCAAGGCCTTCGGGTCGCGGCCGGAAGCACGCCTCATTGGCACAGGCGGCCTCGAGTGGGCAGGGGACGAGGCAGACGAAGCGCTGATCCGCATCCTCGGGTTCACCCGTCCAGGACCCGGCGAGTCGAAGCCCGACCAGCATCACGGCCTCTTCGGCATGACGTGGGTATCCCAGGGGACTGCGCATCATACACCTAAGCTGGGCGCCGTCCGCGAGCAGGTCGCGGGCGCTATCGAGCGGGAGGTCGGAGAGGTCGCAGGCCGGGCGACACGCTCGAGGAAGCAAGGCGCAAGGCGACAGAGTTCGCCGAGGCGGCTGCGCGGGCTCGCGTGGCCCTCGACCAGGCCGGAAGGGATGCGAACGAGGCCAGCGCCGGCCTTGCCGTGGCTGCGGACCGGGAAGCGAGTGCCCAACGGCTCGACAAGCAGGCGCGCGAGGCTCTGAACGAAGTGCGCCTCACCGCTTCGGATGCGGAGCTGCAAGAGTTGGAAGCGGCAGCCGCGACGGCGCTCGAACGCTCGAGGAGCGACCTTGAGGCAGCCCATGCTCGGCTGCGCATGGCGGAACCGGAGCTCGTGCACCTCCGGCATGACCGTGCGGTCAGGGCGCTGGAAACTATCGTCGCGGATATCGAGCAACTCAAGCGACACCAGATGCAGCTCGTAGCGTCGCTTCAGGCTCAGGGTCGCGAGGGGCTGGGCGAGAAGCTGTCTTTTCTGGAAGGGGAGATTGCGGCGCGTGACGCGCGTCTCGGGCATCTCCACGTCGAAGCACGTGCAGCCACGCTGCTGAGCGAAACACTCGTGCAGGCGCAGCGCGAAACAAAGGGACTCTGGCTGCGGCCGATCTATGATCGTGCCGCCCCGTATCTGAGTCTGTTGCGGCCGGGCAGCGCGGTGGCGCTTGATGAAGACACGTTCGAGCTCGACGCCGTGCGCCGCGACGACGTGGTGGAGCCCTTTGAAGGTCTGAGCATGGGCGCGCGTGAACAGATCGCGGTCATCACCCGGCTCGCACTTGGCGACATTCTCGCCGATAACGGCGAAAGCGCCTGCCTCGTTCTGGACGACCCGCTCGTCAACGCCGACCGGCACCGGCTCGAACGCATGCACCTCGTCCTGCACAGGGCCGCCAAGCGGCATCAGATCGTCATCCTGACCTGTCGCGAACGCGACTTCCTGGACCTGGGAGCGCACTTGATCAGGATCTAGTAGCTGCCAATTCGGCCGCTACCTGGGTCGCCATCGTATCAGGAGACGCGACACGCCTTGGCAGGAGGCATCGCCGACTGGTTTGACCAAGGCCAGCTCAAAATCGTCGACTACGGCTCATCGACCGAGGTGGGAGTTCGAAACGCCTCGAGCCTAGTCCTTGGGGTGTCGGACCAGCAATTTTGCGCGACCAAGCCGAAGCCTCCTACCTCTCGATGCGGCTACGGCAATTCGTTGAGGCGGTGAAGACGAAGTCGTTGGCGGTGGGCGAGGCGGACGATTGGGCCGCTACCTGGATTCGGTGGGCCGAGCAGCACGTTGACCAAATCAACCCGCTGCGAGACGTGCTCCCGGCAATGGTCGACAAGGAGGAGGCCATACGGCTTAGCTGGAGATACCGGGAGCGACATCCAGGTTACTAACGCGACGAAGGACCAGCGACATGAGGAGCAGCGGGGGGGCTTCGGCGGGACGGCGGATTGATCCACCCTCGCGCTACGAAAGGGTGCTACGATTCTATGTTACGATGATTTTCTAAGTGATTGAAATCGCTAACTATTTCAGGATGGCTGGGGAACCTGGACTCTGAGCAACACAGATAGTGTCCAGCAAGCCATTGATAAATCAACGTTTATCCGGTGGCCAGCCGTGTTAGTGGACCAGTTCGGTGGCCAAAGTCAAGTCGTCGCATTGACCGACCGTCGTCACGCAAGTTCCGAGATGGGTGTCTAGCCGTCTCCTCCAATGGCAAGCTCCCACTCGCCACCTTCGCGCTCAGACGCACCTATACGGGTAAAGAAGTGAGGGTGGCCAGGTCGGGGCCGAATAACCCGGAAGCGTATCGTCTCAATATGGTGGTGCTCCCGAAGCCCCTCCTTTAGGAACGCCAGCAGCACGTCTGCCAAGCCGGTCCCTTGCATTGATGTAGATACAGCAAAGTGAGCCACTTCTGCGCGGCGAGCCTGTGCGTAGATGATTATGCCCTCAACATATCCCGTGAACCGCCCCGGGTTTGCCGGAGGCCATTTGGTTTGAGTTACGCTGCCATGGCCGGCGTTTCGAGCATGGCGTAGTAGCGTTCCTCGGCTTCGGCCGGCGGGATGTTGCCGATGGGCTCCAGCAGCCGGCGATTGTTGAACCAGTCGACCCATTCCAGCGTGGCGAACTCGACGGCCTCGAACGAGCGCCATGGTCCGCGTCGGTGGATCACCTCGGCCTTGTAGAGACCGTTGATGGTTTCGGCGAGAGCGTTGTCGTAGCTGTCACCGACGCTGCCGACCGACGGCTCGACGCCGGCCTCCGCCAGGCGCTCGGTGTAGCGGATGCTGACGTATTGAGAACCTCTGTCGGAGTGATGCACCAGGCCGCCGCGATGAACGGGCCGCCGTTCGTGCAGCGCCTGCTCGAGAGCGTCGAGGACGAAGCTTGCGTGCGCCGTCCTGCTCACCCGCCAGCCGACGATCCGGCGGGCATAGGCGTCGATGACGAAGGCGACGTAGACGAAGCCGGCCCAGGTCGAGACGTAAGTGAAGTCGGAGAGCCAGAGCATGTTCGGTGCCGGCGCATGGAACTGGCGATTGACGTGATCGAGGGGCAAGGCGCCGCCCTGTCGCTCATCGTTGTGCGGATCGGCTTGCCGCGGATGACGCCCTGCAGGCCCAGGTCGGCCATCAGACGCTCGACGGTGCAGCGTGCCACCGGGATGTGCTCGCGGTTGAGCTGCCGCCAGACCTTGCGCGCACCATAGACCTCGTAGTTCTCGGCGAAGACGCGCTCGATCTCAGGCCTCAGCATCAGGGTCCCGCTTGGCGCGTGACGACAGCTTCTCGGGATCGGCCCGCTTGGCGACGTGGTCGTGGTAGGTCGATGGGGCGATCGGCAGCACCTTGCAGATCGGCTCGACCCCATGCGCCCCACGATGATCGTCGATGAACGCGATCATGGCTTGAACCGGCGGTCGAGCTCCGCCTGGGCAAAATATGCGCTCGCCTTGCGCAGGATCTCGTTGGCCTGCCGAAGCTCCCGGTTCTCGCGCTCCAGAGCCTTCAGCCTGGCGGCCATGTCCGTCGGCACCCCAGCCCGCTTGCCGGCGTCGACTTCGGCCTTCTTCACCCACTCGTTCAGCGTCTGCGCCGTGCAGCCGATCTTGGCCGCGATCGAAAGGACCGCCGCCCAGCGCGAGCAATGCTCATGCTCGTGATCCAGAACCAGCCGCACCGCGCGCTGGCGCACTTCCGGGGAAAACTTGTTCGTCGTCTTGCTCATGATGGCTCCACCTTCTCAGGAGTTGGAGCCTCCGGCAAACCCGGGGCGGTTCAGTCGTACAGCGGCGCTAATAGACCCGTGAAACGGTCTCGCTGCAGCGGCAGAGATTGCAGCGCGTTGACGTCCAGCATTTTCTCAGCAGCCAACCAGCGCATGGCCTCGATCAGCAGTTCGCTTGCGTCAACGACGAGCTGCTTGTTCCACGCGTCATTCACCGGGATGTTGTCGCGGCTGGGTGTGGTCCTGAACGGCCCCTGCAGCAAGAACCCGGTGTTAGTCGACAAAACGGTTGGGAAAAACACAATTAGGGTCGAATCTGAGAGAGGTAGCACCCTAGGCGCAGCATCCGGTTCGACAGACAGAGAAAACGCGATCTCGACGAAGCCAACGGGGGTGCCGCCATTGGCGACTTCTCGAGAAGACGAGCCAGCGCTCTTCGATTTCGCGCCCGTCCTGTTGGCCCATAAGCGCAATTTGCCGGACTCCGTGGCCAAGGGTCTTGGGATCGTCTCTGAAGTACAGGCCCGCCGGGGCGCCGCCGACCATCCAGGAAATCTCTTTGATGTGTCTCAGGAACAACAGCGTGCGGGGGCCAAGACCCTGCAATCCTTCTTCGATCTCGGCCTGGGCGTTCTTGTCGTCCGCATCAAGCGGGAGAACGATCTTGGTTTGGCTAGGTGTGCGTTCAATCGGCTCGACCGAGGTCGGCCAAACAAAGGTGTCGATGCCGAAGGCTTCGTCTCCAGAGTGAATCTCAGGACGCTTGGTGAACGAGTAAACCGACTTGAAGCCGATCCCGAAGCGACCGATTGAGGTGATGGTCTTCGTGCTCTCGTCAATGCCGCAAACACCTTTGACATCGGAGGCGTCAAACGGCTGGCCGTGATGGGTAATGACGAGTTGGTCAGCTGATAAGTCGAACCTGACGCTTCGCTCGCCCGCCCAGGCGGAGGGGCGCCGGCGCAGGGCGTCCTCGGCGTTTTGTAGAAGCTCGAAGATGAAATGCGTGCGATTGTCGTATCGATCGGCCAAGAGCATCTTACCGATCCGACCGATGTCGGTGCCGTACCGGGTTATGTTTTCAGCCTTGAGCGCCTGGTAGTCGACGCTCACTTGAAGGTCCCCGCGGCGCCGTTGGCGGAGACGGACGAGCCGCACAGACGTGCAAAGTCGCAACGCCCACACTGAACCAGATGGGGCGTCGGGGAAACGCATTGGCGCGCAGCCCATCGGCCGCAGATTTTACCTTGCCGACGACATTGGCGATGAGATCCTCGTCGACAGCTCGTGGCTTTCTGGTTTGTGTATCTAGTTCGTATGTTTCAACGAAGTCAGCGTCCTTGCCGGTTAGCTCGCGGTAGCCGAGTGCGTAGATGTGAAGCTGGGCGTCCGTAAGCTCCTCGGCCTGGGCCCGTTCAGTAGACTTCAAGTCAACGATTGCTATAGAGTCGGTGTCCTTACGGCGAACCAGGTCGATGCGACCGAGCACGTTTATGCCGTCCTCGAGGGCAACTTCGATGGACTTCTCGCTGAACTCGATCTTGTCGAACTCGTCTTGACGCGCCTCGATGTACTTCTCGACGGTGCGCTTGGCCGAGGCGCGCATGGTCTCCCGTAGAGTCGGGTAAGCGAATGGTACGTGAAGGTGCCGGTCGACCAGTTCCGCTGCGTCGGAAGGGTAGATCGCGGCTCCCGCTATCGCACGCTGATGCAACTCGGCAAGCGCGTCATGCAGAGTTTTCCCATAGCCGAGCGCCTCGTCGAGAGGCGCGTTGAAGCCGTAGAGGGTCCTCATCTTGAATTGATACGGGCACTCAAAGTAGTAGCGGATGTCCGAAAAGGACAGGTTCACGTTCGATATCGATGCCTTGGATTGTGGTAGGCCGCGTTCGCGCGCGTCGTAGTTCTGCTTGAGACGCTTGACGAATTTCGATTCCAGTACGTCGTGGAAGAAGGACGAAGGATGGACATAGCGGTTGCTGCCCGGTGTTGGCGCCGTCGTCATATGCAGGTGTTTCTGGCTGCGCGTAACGGCGACGTAAAAGAGGCGTCGCTCATCAGCTTCTGAACCGCGATATCGTCCTTGGCCCGCAACAGCCGTCGACGGAACAAGGTGCCAAACGTTTCGACCACCGCGTGCGCTTGCTGGGAATTTGTTTCGGACAAGCTGCGGCTCGAAGACAACCGGCCATTGCAGGCCTTTCGCCCGATGAATCGTTAGAATCTGCACCGCGTCGAAGGACACGAACTTTTCTTCGGCACCGGTTGATTGGCCGTAGGCATCTTCTGCCTGGTGCTCCAAAAAGCTTGCAAAAGAGTCGTACTTTTGTAGCGGGCGTGAATGAAAGTAGATGCTCTCGAAGTCCGAGATGGCCTGGCTAAACTTTCCGAGATTGTAGAAAACCTGCGGGCCACGGCCATCCGGAATGAGCTCTTCCCGCAAGCCAAGCTGCTCGAGAAAGCCCATGAACTGTCGTTGGATATTGTAGACCGAGAAGCGAACGTCTTGGTCTTCTATTGCCATCTTTGCGCGAGTGGTCTCCGCCGCCTTTAGGGTGGCGTCAAGCACGGCATCAGCGATGCCAAGGTTTGCAGCGCGCCAACCTTTGCAACGCCTCTTCGCGCGATATTCGATTTGCCATGAAGTAGAAGAGCAGCCGCGCTGCCTCGCCCTCCGGGCATCGAACAAGGTATCCATGCCGACCGAGACGAAAGGGATCCCCTCGCAAGCGAAGGCGCGCCGGATTGGCTCTCCCATCTTGTTGAATCGAACTAGTACCGCCATGTCTGACCAGGATATTGGACGCTTGCCTTCACCCTCCTCGATCATTGTCCCGAGCAACGCTTTGCATGTCCGGGCTATATATTCGGACTCTTCATCCGGCGATGAGAACTGCAGCGCCACGATATCTCCAGCCTCGTAGACCTGAGCGTCTGCGGACTTCATTTCCTTGTCGAGCCGCGAAGCGTTCTTCTTGATAACCAGACGTGCAACGTCCGTTATGCCTGGTGTCGAGCGAAAGTTGGCTTCGAGCTTGATGGTATCGGCGGGCGCATAGCGTTCGGAGAACGTGAGGATGTTGCTCACGTCGCTCCCACGCCACTGGTAGATCGTCTGGTCGTCATCGCCGACAACCTTCACGTCTGCACCAAGGCCGTGAAGCTCACGAACGATCCGTTCCTGTATGGGGTTTACGTCTTGATATTCGTCAACGATGACAACTCTAACCCTCTCCGCAATCCTCACGCGGAGGGCGGCGTCCTTTTCGAGCGCTTCGACCGCACATTGAAGGATGACCGAGTAATCGAACATGTCCCGCTCGTGCAGCAGGGCGGTATAGGCGTGGAACCCATCCAGGATGGATGTGCCCTTGAGGGCGTTCCAGTCTACGTCAGACTCCCGCAGGATCGAAGTGGCCTCGATGTACAGACGCGTGTCCACGTAGCGCTTTAGCTTCGCGCCTTGCAGGGTCGATGAGGCAGTCAGACCACTTTTTGCAGAGTTACGATCGACAAACAACACCTGTTGGACTTCGTTCAAGACGTCATACTTCAGGTACTGCGGAACCTCGGTTCTCAGCAGGTCGAGGCTGAAACCGTGGATCGTTCCGATGTACATTTCCGCCATGCCGACCAGGCCAGGCAGTCGTTCGCGGCAGCGATCGAGGACTCTCTGCTTGAGTTCGGCCGAAGCTTTTTCTGTAAAGGTGAACGCGACGATATTCGCTGGTTTGAGTCCTTCCCCGCCCTCGCTCTTGGGGGTGAGCAAGCGGGTGATGTGCTGTGCAACGACCTCAGTCTTGCCCGATCCGGCGCAAGCTATGAGTTGCAGGTTGCCATCCGCATGGTCGATCGCCTCGGCCTGTTCGGATGTAAGCTTCATGCCCCGAGTCCTTTGCTGAGGCGCATTTCACGAACCCGCGCCAATTCTTCTCTTCTAGACTATCTGTCCTTACCGTCACCCGAAACAGGCGATTTGGCTATGCGTCTCGAGAGAATAGTTGTCGCTCAATAGGCACTACATCCTCTGGGACTGGGTCCATCTTCCCCGCAATGTGTCTGGCGCACCCCGAGGACCCGTGATTACGGTTTCGGTCTTGCCGCGCTCTTCTCCCACGCGGCTCTGAGCTCACGCAGGTCATGCGGCAACAAGACCTGGTCCACATATTTCTTAAGCACCGGAACGTGCACCGTGTCTGTGTACCGCGCTTGCTGCCCGCCCCGCCTTTTCGGGCTGTGGCCGGTGATGGAGTCGATGATGCCTTCGTTGACGTTCAGGTTCACCAGCATAGTGCGCATACGATGCCGGAAAGGGTGATACACCCCGTCGCTCTCGCTCCCATTCTTCCTAACGACTTGCATCCCCGCCTTGTCCATCATCCGTGAGACGCGCTTGCCAACGCCATCACCAAACACATCATTCGCGGTGCTCTTAGCTACTTCAGCAAATAGCATCTCTTCATCACTCCTCCCCGTCACCATCTCTTCGAGGAAATCCAAGGCGAACAGGTCTCGATGCAAGGGGACGTAGCGCCGGGACCAGGGCGTCTTAAGGTCGATGTCGGCGGCATGAAGGTCGAACACCCAAATCCCTTCGATCTCTCGGATGTGACGCACCCGAAGTTGGCTGAACTCCTCGCGACGCATGCCGTGAAGTCCGCAATGATCGGGTCCAGTAAAGCCCATCGCGGACGATGACGGCTCCGGGATCGTTGTAGAAGTACTCGGACCTGCGCCCCGTGTAGACTGGGTGTCGAAACAGCTTGGCGATCTGATCGTCGGGCCAGCTGAGGCGCTCCTCGTTCACCTCAAGCCCGGTGACTGCCGCGCCGGTCGGCAGCATGAAGCCGTTCCAAAATGGCTTGTCGGGTTCTGGCATCTTCTCGTGCGTGACTGCCCATCAAAGAATGGCGCTATGACGCATAGGTGCCTGTTGACCGTCGTATTCTGCAGGCGGGTGTAGTTTCTATTGCGACCTTCGGCCTCGGCGATCACCTGCAGAATGGGCTTCCGGCGCTCCCTCCGATCGCCAGTAGTGCTTCGGCAGCTTGATCAAGGTTTCCTGGAACCGGCTCACGTCGCTGCGCCGATAGGTTGCCAACGGCCGGTCGCCGACCACTTCGCACCATATGCGAATGGTGGATTGCGCGTCCTGCAGGGCGCTCTTTGCAAGTTCCTTTGTGGCCATGCGCCGATGCAGCGATTCAATGATCACCTCCGAGAACGGTGGCCCAGAAATCTCCGCTGGCGCCGTGGAAGTGGCGCGGGTGTCGGCAATCTCTGCAGGCGGCATCGTGGGCGGCCTTGCTGCCGGCACCACCGCAGGTGCGACATGAGCCGGCCCCGCCACGGTCAGCTCCAGCTGGCTTACCAGTCGTGAGAGGTGGGCGCGCCAGCGCTCAACTGGCAGTCTGCGAAGGCCGCGGCCGAGGTCATGACGGTCGGCCAGTTCTATTGCGGCGCCCAGATAGTAGCTGGGAAAGTCCCAAAGTGATTTCGCGGCCGGCGCGGTGCATGTCCGGCGCGTCGCTGGGCGGTTCAATCCCGGCCTCGACGAAGCGGTGCCCGATAAAGGAGACGTCATGAAGGCTTGCACCAGCACCATGCGCGGCAAGGGCCATCTCGGCCATTTCGGCCATGTGAAGCGCGTTTTCACGCGGCGTGCCCAGGGCGCGGCCATGAGCGAGGACGAAGCGGGCATCATGCCGCTCGTCGCCTTCGCGCCACGCATTAATTGTGGCCGCAACAACTCGGGAAAGGTCGGCACTGTTCAGGTTCATGTCACGCAACGCACTGGAAAAGAACGCGTCAACAGCAACCGCGACCTGGCGAGCACCGCGCTCCGCCGAATCCCTGCTGACGATTCCAAGGGTCGCACAGATTTCAGTTCGCGCAAGTCGGGCGCGTAGTCCCTCGGGAACCTTGCGGCGAAACACCGAGGCGCGGCCCTTGAGCCGCAGATAAGAACCAACACCCATCGGGGCGCTCCAGCATGCCGGCGGGCGATCACCAGAAGCGGCAGAACCTTCCCCAGCGGTTCCGCACCGCTCCGAAATGATCGGCAAGACGCCGGTGGCCAATCCGGTGGCCAAATCGGTGGTAAAGCCCACGATCTGGCCGGTTAGGCTGGCCCTAACCTGCTGGAAAGATTGAAGTTTTGCTGAGAGACTGGCTGGGGAACCTGGATTCGAACCAAGATTGACGGAGTCAGAGTCCGCTGTTCTACCGTTGAACTATTCCCCAAGCGCTGGGCCTGGAACGCGGCCGGGCGGGCCCTTGCGTTCGGCGTGCCTTCTAGCGGCAATCGACGGCGGGATCAACACCTTCGCGATGGCTTCCGTGTCGGTATGATGAACATCCTTGAGGCGCCCGCCGACGTGGGCCGCTGGCCGTTGCGCTCCCCGGCGGCTTCCTCTACGCTGGTCCCGACACTGAACACATCCGTGGTTCGGGCGCCCTCGGCTCAGGCCGGCTGGCTGCGACCGCGTCGGGACTGGAGAAGCAAGGTTGGCCGATTCCGATCGGTCCGCCGCCGCCGAAGGGGCCAGCGCCCTCGAGCGGCACCGGGAGGTGCAGGGCCCTGGCCGTGCGCCTTCACCTGCAGGGGCCGGGGGGCAACCCGGAGCCGGCGGAACGGAGCGGCGGACGTATCCCGCAGGAGGCTTCTCGCCGCGTCGGCAGCGCGGCCCGCTTTACGCTGCGCTCGATCTCGGCACCAATAATTGTCGCCTGCTGATCGCCCGGCCGCACGAGCAGGGTTTCCGCGTACTCGACGGCTTCACCCGCATCGTCCGGCTGGGCGAGGGGTTGTCGACCACCGGGCGGCTCTCCGATGCCGCCATGGATCGCACCATGGAGGCGCTGCGGCTGTGTCGCAACAAGCTGCGCGAGCACGAGCCGACCCGCATGCGGCTGATTGCCACCGAGGCCTGCCGGTCGGCCAGCAACGGGGCCGATTTCATTGCCCGGGTGGAACGCGAACTGGGTCTCGCGCTCGAGATCGTCGATCGCCAGACCGAGGCCTCGCTGGCGGTGACCGGCTGCGCCGACCTGATCGAGGCGGAATCCGCCGGCGCGCTGATGTTCGATATCGGCGGCGGGTCGTCCGAGCTCGCCTGGCTCGATTTCCGCGGTGGCCGCCCGCGCCGGCAGGGCCGCATGTCGACCTCGATCCGATCCTGGCAGTCGCTGCCGGTCGGCGTCGTCTCGATCGCCGAGAAGTTCGGCGGCGTCGACGTGACGCCGGACTCCTTCGAGGCCATGGTCGCCTTCGTCGCGAGCCACCTGCGCCAGTTCCGCGGCCGCGAGAAGCTCCGCCAGATGATCGCCGAGCATCCGGTGCACCTGATCGGCACCTCGGGCACCGTGACGACGCTCGCCGGCCTGCATCTCGGGCTCGAGCGCTACGAGCGCCAGAAGGTCGACGGGTTGTGGATGCGGCGCGAGGAGATCGATGCGACCATGTCGGCGCTGCTCGGCATGCCGTTCGAACGGCGTGTCGCGCATTCCTGCATCGGCCGCGATCGCGCCGACCTCGTGCTCCCGGGCTGCGCCATCTTCGAGGCGATCCGGCGCGAGTGGCCCACGGAGCGGGTCCGCGTCGCCGATCGGGGCCTGCGCGAGGGGATCCTCGTTTCGCTCATCGATGCCGACCGGGCCGAGCGCACCGGCTCCGGCAGCAAGCGGGGGCGCTGATGGCCAAGGGGACGGGACAGGGCTCCGGCCGCCGCTCGGCCACCGACCTCAAGGTGCGGGTCAAGACCGCCAAGGGGCGCAAGATCGGCTCCACCTTGTGGCTGCAGCGCCAGCTCAACGATCCCTATGTGGCCCGCGCCCGGGCCGAAGGCTATCGGTCACGGGCCGCCTTCAAGCTGCAGGAACTCGACGAGCGCTACCACCTGCTCAGGAAGGGCCAGCGCATCGTCGACCTGGGGGCCGCGCCCGGCGGCTGGTCGCAGATCGCCGCGCCGATCGTCGGCTCCACCGAGGCCAATCCGTTGATCGTGGGCATCGACTACCTGGAGATGGACCCGATCTCCGGCGTCATTCTGCTGCAAAAGGACTTCAACGACGAGGACGCGCCCGCCGCGCTCATCGCCGCGCTGGGCGGCCACAAGGCCGACCTGGTGCTGTCCGACATGGCGGCTCCCACCACGGGGCACCGCGCTACCGACCACCTGCGCATCATGGCGCTGGTCGAACTCGCGGCAGATTTCGCCATCCGGGTCCTCGCGCCCGGCGGCACCTTCGTCGCCAAGGTGTTCCAGGGCGGCACCGAACACGAGTTGCTGGCCCTGCTGAAGCGCCACTTCGCCACCACGCTCCACGCCAAGCCCAAGGCCAGCCGCGCCGACTCGGCCGAAACCTACCTCCTGGCACGGGGCTTCAAGGGAATGCGGAGTAGGGCGGGGCCCGGAGCCGTCGCCGCGCCCATCCGGGTGCACTCCCCCGTCACTCCCACTCGATTATTGATTGGCAGCATAACGCCTTGAAATATCGTCATTAAAAATATTTTTCGCGGCGATATACCGTCAGCTATTCCGGCAAAACCGCTGGCTTTTGAAATTATTGGATCTTTCCGGGATACCCCGAAAAACCGTACTTTCGGGATCTATCGTCAAGCGAGGAACGCAGGAAACAATCCGAGTCGATCCGTGCATTCCGCCGATTTCACGACGTAGTCCTATCATCAAAGCCGTCGATTGTCACTGGACCGTCGCGCGTAGGACGATGGCTACGATCAAAGCAAGCAGCGCTAGAGCGCTCTTGCCCGATTGACCGTCTCGACAACTCCGACCTCGCCCGCTTGTTGTCGATGAGGTGCCGCCGGAGGTGACTGCTGAGTGTGACGGCACTCAGGAAATTGATTGCAGCCGTAAAAGGTGGTGTCGTTGCGACCTTTGCGCTCAACCAATTCCCCGACCAGGCAACTGGGACACTGGTCGAGTTCCTTCCCCTCGATGGTTTCAAACCGGACCTCATTGCCGGCGATTTCGCAAAGCTCGCGAATGTAACGTGAGGGCTTGCGCCTATTGCAGAGGATGAACGTCCCTCTGCTGGCGCGGGTAAGCGCGACATAGAAGAGTCGGCGCTCCTCCGCGTAGGCGAACGTCTCCGGGCGCGGGATAACGAGATTGAGCAGCTCGTCATCTTCGATGCGGCTGGGAACGCCGTAGTCGCCCTCGCTGACATCAAGCAGGATCGTGTAATCTGCCTCAAGGCCCTTGGAGCGATGAAACGACATGCCGGCAACCTCGATCGCCGAAAATTCGGGGGGCTGACCGTGAAATGGATCCAACAGGTTGTAACGCCACAAGACCAGTACCTTCAGCTTTTGCCCGGTCTCACGCCGCCACTGGCTCGAAATGCCATCAAGAAAGGTGTTCAGGCGATCGAGCAGTTGGAAACAGGCTTTCGGGAAGCTTGGCTTTCGCCACTCCACGCTGACCGGAATGACCCGGATTGATCGCGGTATGGCGGCGCGCGTCGACCGCACTGTCTTCCTGATCTGCTCTGGATTGCGCTGAACGAAGCCCGCAGCAGTGTCGGCAAGCAGCTGGTTGCAGCGGTAGGTCTGTTCGAGCCGACCTTGCCAGCAGGCGCCAAAGTTCGCCTCGAACTGGGTGAAGATCGTAATGTCCGACCCGGCGAAGCGGTAGATCGACTGCCAATCGTCTCCGACAGCAAAAACCTTGGTGAAGGGCTTCTGGTGTTTGAGCGCCTTGATCAGATTGGCCCTCGGGTCCGAAATATCCTGAAACTCATCCACCAGGACCAGTGAATACGGGCTCTGATAGCGCCCCGTCTCGACGAGGCGCACTGCGTCGCCGATCATCGAATCGAAGTCGATACGCTTCGCCTCGTCGAGCTTGCGTGAATAGGCTTCGGTGATCAGCCAGACAGCACGCGCGAAATGCTGCGCGCGGGGTTTGTCATGCAGGGACTTGGCCCGCTCGAGCAGCATCTCCAGCGTAAGCTGGCTAGCCCGGATATGCTTGATGCACACGCCGATCAGCTTCTGGTAGTGCGTGATCACCACCGGCTCGACCGCCTTGAGGATCTCGTCGACACTTTTCTCGGTCAGAGGAATTTCGCGTTTGGTCAGCTGTGCCTCGAGATGCGGCAACAGCGTCCCATCGCGCGCCTGTGCTGAGGTAGTCTCGAAGAAATCCAACTCTTCGCGCTTGTATCCGGCGCGTTTACCCTTGGTGTGCTCGGCGTAGCTCACAAAAGGCGACGAACCATCCGCGTTAATCGCAAAATGCTCATGGAACGAGTCGGTCAGCGGGTAATGGAAGTCAGGCTGAACAAAGCGCTCGCTCCCATCCTCCTCTTTGAATGAGATCTGCTTTTCATACTCGACCTCGACAGAGTGGACCCACAACCAGTTCGCGATCCGTTGCTCCTGAAGGGATTTCACATACACGTCTGCAAGTGTGCCGATGGTGCTACCGCCCTTGTCGTTGCGATCGGCGATGTAGCGATTGTAGTCCGCCTCCGAGTCAAAGACCTCCGCCGGAATGTCGGCCTTGGGCAAAATGGAGAGAAGGTCGATCCACAGGCGGCGAAACTCTTCATCAACCTCCATCAGCTCGAGTATGATCTTGTCAATCACACGGGCTTCGCCGGCGGGATGCTCGACCCAGTTGGCCAGTTGCGGTGGGCGGCCTTCCGTCTCTTCGATGATCCCTCGGCCGAGCGCGTGAAAAGTCGTCACCCGGCATTCCAACGCCTCCTCATCTACGTTCAGTTGCCTGGCGATCCGTTCCTTCAGCTCATCGGCTGCGCTCTTGTTGAATGCCAGAACAAGAATTTCGCTCGGATGGTAGAGCTCCTTTTCGAGGACATAGGCGACTTTCCCGACCATGGTTGCGGACTTGCCTGAGCCGGCCGATGCGACGAGCAGGTTGTTGTCTTCGAGACGGATGCAGGCCTCCCGCTGCTCTTGGGAAAGCGAAAATCCGCCAAGGTTGGCGAAGAATTTCCCGAACTTCTGCATCTCGTGAACAACGAAACTTTCGTTGTAGCGACTGCGGACGCCCGGGTCGGTGAGCATGGCAAAAGAGGTTGGCAGATAGCCTCTTAGGGTGCCGGGGATCAGAGCTGCATCAAACAACGGGTGCGCCAATGCCAGTGACGCCTTTCCCGGGACGCTCGCGATCGCCCGGCTAACGTCCGCATGAGCAAGATATTGCCTATTGCTGTCGGTGATCGCGCGAATCTTGCTGTCGACCTCGCGCAGGCGTTCCTTGTCGGAGTCGATAAGGTCCGCAAGGTGCAGATTCACGAAAGCCAGCAAGTCGTCGCGTAAAGTCTGTGCCGCCTTGGCCGTCAGGCCGGACAGAGCATCGATACGGCCCTTCGACCGGATCTCGACCGTGTGCCAAAGGAGAGCCTTGGTTGACGAAATAGACGAGATCTCAAGACACTGGATTTCGTCTTCGTGTGTTGATTTCAGGCTAATCCGGTCCTGAGAAGATGAGCTGAGAACCAGTTTCCATTTCTCTGACAGGAAAAGACGCGCCCAAAGGCCGGGCCGGTATGTGCGGGATCGACCAAATATTGGCGGTTTCATCGAGCCGCCCGGCCTGTGGCTGCGGCGTTCCGCAGAAATCGGGGGGTTTCCTCCCCTTCGACGTCGCTCATCTACCCCCGATCCCCCAGTTTCTTATTTGGCCGTGCTGTTCGCGCGCGCGGCTATATCGGCGCACCGCGCCATGAGCGCCTCGAACGGCTCCGCGTCAGCGAAGAGCAGCCCATCCTCGACCATCCGGGCATAGTCATCCTCCAGCGCCTTCGCGCCATCGCCAGCCGGAACGAGTTGCAGGCCGCCGTTGACGGCTGCCCCGTAATCGATCGGCGTGCGATCAGCGGCCTTTTCCGCAAAGAACATCGATTTGTGGCGAGCGACCGCGTTCGCCAGCTCGCGATCTGCGAAGGCAGCGTCCGCAAGACCGGCTTCATCGAGCCGGGCGACATCATGCCAGTGCCGGGCGAAGCGGTCCCCGCGCAGCCGGTCCTGGTGGCAGAAGACATGGATGGCGGTCGCCTTCTCCCAGAACGTCCGCTCGGCGTGCATGACGCGCGGACGCGCTGTCGGGAATATCAGGCCATCGATCAGGCCAGAGGCATCGCAGACAACATCGCGCAAACTGGCCGGCTCGCCCGTCGACCGCGCGCCGAACTCCAGCATGACACTGGGGGCGACATAGCCCGATCCGACTGCGGTCGGTTCGTAGTCGATAAACAGCCGATCACCTTCGACGCGGATCGCCGCAGCCAAACCTTCCGTTGCCAGGGCGTCGGCGATCACCGGCTGCACGACAGCGCCAACCCATTCCGGTAGCCGGCGACGAACCTCGCTGGACCAGCGCTTTTCCTCGCTCCGGGTTTTCGGCAGGCCCTCGCCATTGTCCCCGACCAGATCGGGCGCGATCGCCCGAATGTCGTAGGTCAGATCCACATCCTCCGAAAACCGATGGATGACCTGATAGGCTTTCGACAGCGATGTGCCGCCCTTGAACACCAGATGCTCACCAAGCGGCGCCGTGTAGAGCGTGCTCAACGCCCACACCACCCAGACATCCTTTTCGAGCAGATGCGCGGGCCGCCCCGAACGATCCGCCGCGACGCCAAGGGCGTCGCGGCGATCCTGAGCCGAGAGGAGCAGGAAGGTTTCAGCCATAGGCCGCCTTCCCGACACTCTGCGCCAACCATGTCGGAAGCTGCGGCGCGGCCGCCACCAATTCGCCAAAGGCGCTGGGCGGCAGCTTTCGCTTCAATGTCCTGAGCGCAGTTTCGGCTTTCTCCGGGCCGAGCCAGGCCAAGGCCCGGACGGCCTCTCCCGCCGGCCGGTTGGCCAGAGCCAGTTGCCAGCGCGGGGCATGGCGCAATTCCACGACCTGCTTGCCGAGATTCATCTTCCGGCTGCGCCCGGAAGTCAGATAGACCGAGCGAACCGGCACCTGTGTCGTCAGGCCAAGGGCGTTTGCGGCCGCCGCACCGTTCGAGACGATGGTCTCGCCACGCTGGCTGGCAAGGGCCTCCACAGCCTGTTCAACCGACGGCGCGCGCGTTCCGAACCGACTGGCGACGGGGCGGAGATAGACACCGCGCCCAGCCCGGATGAGTTGTTCGCGCTCGGCCAGACGCGACAAGGCCTGGTCCACCGCGGCGCGATTGCCGAGATGGAGCAGCCCCTTAGCGGACACAGAAGCGCCCTCGGGCAAACCCGTCATATGCGACAGAATCTGTTCGGTCAGCCGTGTCATCGTCTTTCTCCTGTCAGGAACATACGCAGTTTTCTGACAGTTTTCAAGGAAACACATCCGGGACGGAAAGCTGGGACAATGGGGAAAGCCTTCCCCTGCGGTCGAGCCTTGGGTCTCGCCCGACCCCTTCTGCGGGGAGATCCCCGCAACGCCCCCCATAGAGTGAGAGTGCGGACGGGTTTCCCGTGACGGGTCGAGGGCTGGAGAAGAGGTCTCCGGCGCCCGTCGCGGAGAACCGCGATGTTCAGGAAAAACCACAGCGCCCGTGTCGGCTCAGGCCGGACGAGCCTCTATGACGACATCACCGACAAGATCATCGCCGAGCTTGAGGCGGGCCGTGCTCCCTGGGTCCAGCCATGGGGATCGGCCACGGCCAAGGCGCCGCTCGCCATGCCCCGCAACGCTGCGACCGGACGGCACTATTCCGGCATCAACGTGCTGATCCTCTGGGGGGCGGTGATCCAGTACGGCTTCCCCGGTCAGAGCTGGCTCACCTTCCGCCAGGCGCTGTCGCTGGGCGGCAATGTGCGCAAAGGCGAGCACGGCACCACCGTCGTCTATGCCGACCGCTTCACCCCCGAAGACGAAAAGCGCCGCGCCCGTGAGACCGGCGAAGACGCCGCTGCGATCCCCTTTCTCAAGCGCTTCACCGTCTTCAACGCCGCCCAATGCGAGGGCCTGCCCGACGACATCGCCGCCATCGCTCCGCCGCCGCCGCCCGGCCTCATCGAGCCGCGCGTCGAGGCTCTGATCGAAGCGACGGGCATCGACTTTCGCATCGGCGGCGATCGCGCCTTCTATGTGCCGGCGCCCGACTATGTGCAGGTGCCGCCGCCGCAGGCCTATTTCGAGCCGATCAACTGGCACCGCACGGCCCTGCACGAACTCGGGCACGCCAGCGGCCATGCCTCCCGGCTCGGCCGCGACCTGACCGGCGGTTTCGGCACGAAAAAATACGCCTTCGAGGAGCTGGTGGCCGAAATCAACGCCGCCTTCTGCTGCGCGTCCCTCGGCATCGTGCCGACCGTCCGCCATGCCGACTACATCGGCTCCTGGCTCGAGGTGCTGCGCGAGGACAACCGCGCCATCGTCCGCGCCGCTTCCCAGGCCAGCAAGGCGGCCGATTGGCTGCTCGGCTTCCTGCCGGACGCCGATGTCGGCATGGCCGGCCACGAACGGGAAGCAGCGTGATGGACGCACATGGCGAAATCGGCCCACGCAAGGCTTAACAGTCCATTACCGACCTTGCCGTAGACTTCCCCCAGCCTTTGCAGGCAACAGGACGCAGTGGGATTCAAACTCGTGATGGAAAACACCTTGGGGCCAGACAACGCCATATGGGATGATGGTGAATGGGTGAGCTGGGATGAAATCAACCAGCAAATTCAATATAAAGAGTGGCGCGCGCGCTATCCCAATGCCGACCTGTCGCTTGTATCGGTCTTTGAGTCGCTGATCGGCACCGCCGAGGAATACTACCATCTCACCGGCAGACACCTGCAAGTATATGGCGACATTGGCGAGCTGTATGGCGCGATCACCCATGGCATCAAGCTGCACCGCAATTACGCCAAGGGGTCCGATGGCCGTCTTGGCAATGACTTCGTTGAGGTGAAAACCATCACGCCATTCAAGAACTGTGATGTTGTCGAGATCAATCTTGAGCGCAATTTCAGCAAGATCCTGATCGTGAAGATCAACGCGGATTTTGAGGTGCGAGGCAAGTTGATCGACCGCAAAGCCCTCCCCAAAGGCAAGGTAAGGGGGAACCGGCTACGCATCGACTGGTCGCTGGTGGAAGCGTAGCCGGCGATAGCAAGCCGCACTCCGACATGAATGGATTGTGTGTGGCCCGATTAATGGGAGGCCTCGCGCGGCGTGACGATCCTGAAAACCGGAAAGGCGGGAAAGCGGGTCTCCGGCTTCACGCTTTTCCGCTTCTGCGGCGCTGCCCTTCTTAGAGTGAGAGGGCGGCGCTTCGCTTCGTGACGGGTTGGAGGTCGAGAGAGAGTCTCCCGGCCGCCCGTCGCGGAGTAACGAACATGGCGACTGCCATCCAGAAGATCACCCTGTCGTCGGCGCGCGACATCCCCTTCAACAAGCTGGTGCTGAGCCAGTCCAACGTCCGCCGCGTCAAGGCCGGCGTCTCGATCGAGGAAATGGCCGAGTCCATCGCCCGGCGCGGCCTCATCCAGAGCCTCCATGTCCGCCCCGTCGTTGACGCCGATGGCGCGGAGACCGGCATGTTTGAGGTGCCGGCCGGCGGCCGCCGCTATCGCGCACTCGAACTGCTCGTGAAGCAGAAGCGTTTGGCCAAGACGGCGACGGTGCCCTGCGTCATCGGCGACGCCAACAGCGACATCCTCGTCGACGAAGTGTCGCTGGTCGAGAACATGGAACGCGCACCGCTCCATCCGCTCGACCAGTTCCGAGCCTTTCAGGCCATGCGCGACAAGGGCATGACCGAGGAGGCCATCGCCGCTGCCTTCTTCGTCAACGTCACCGTGGTGAAGCAGCGCCTGCGCCTCACCTCCGTCTCGCCGACCCTGCTCGAAACCTATGCCGATGACGGCATGACGCTCGAACAGCTCATGGCCTTCACCGTCAGCCCCGACCATGCCCGTCAGGAGCAGGTCTGGGACGCGATCAAGGATAGCTGGCAGAAGGAGCCCTATCAGATCCGGCGGATGCTGACCGAAACCGCGGTTCGCGCCTCGGACAAGCGGGCCATTTTCGTCGGTGTCGATGCCTATGAGGCCGCAGGCGGCATCGTACTGCGCGATCTCTTCCAGTCCGACGACGGCGGTTGGCTGCAAGATCCCGTCCTGCTCGACCGTATGGTGGCGGAGAAGCTGAAAGCCACCGCCGATCAGATCGCCGAAGAAGGCTGGAAGTGGATCGAGGTCGCGGTGAGCTTCCCCTATGGCCACGACCACGGCCTGCGTGAACTTTCCGGCACCACGGTCGATCTGACCGACGAGGAGCGTGCGACCCGCGAAGCGCTGCGCGAGGAATATGACCGGATCGAAGCGGAATATTCCGAGGCCGACGAGTTGCCAGACGTGATCGATCAACGTCTCGGCGAGATCGAGCAGGCTCTGGAGGCCTTCGAGAACCGCCCCGTCAGCTACGATCAGGCCGACATCGCAATCGCAGGCGCCTTCGTCAGCCTCGGCGCCGACGGCGCGCTGTCGATCGACCGCGGTTATGTCCGCGCCGAGGATGAGCCCCAGGCCAAGCCCGATGGCAAGGCGTCCGAGGGCGACCAGCCCGATACGCCGGCCGTCCAACGCGCGGTCATCACCATCGGCGGCAAGCCCGCCGAGCCCGAGGACGATGAGGAAGACGGCATCAAGCCGTTGCCCGAGCGGCTCGTGATCGAGCTGACCGCCCATCGCACCCTGGCGCTGCGCAACGCGCTGGCGGAACATCCGCACGTCGCCATGACCATGTTGCTGCACAAGCTTCTGAGCGACACCTTCATCCACACCAACCCGACCGGCTGCCTCGAGGCCAATGTCCGCCACATCTTCTTCTCGGTCCAGGCCGAGGAACTGAAGGACAGCCCATCGGCGCAGGCGGTCAACGATCGCCACGAACGCTGGGGGGATCACATCCCCGCCGACGATCAGGCGCTCTGGGCATGGCTGACCGATCTCGATGACGGCACGCGCATGGAACTGCTGGCGCTTTGCGTCAGCTACGGCGTCAATGCGCTGTTCGAGCGTCCGAACCCCTATTCCGGCTCGGGCGTCAGCCAGCATGGCCTCGATGTGCGTCTGGCGCAGGCCGACCGGCTCGCACGGGCTACGGGCATGGACATGGTGGCCGCAGGCTGGAAGCCCACGGTCAGCAACTATCTCGGCCGCGTGACCAAGCCCCGCATTCTCGAGGCCGTCCGCGAAGGCGCCGGCGAGCGGGCCGCGCAGCTCATCGACCACATGAAGAAGGGCGACATGGCCAAGGAAGCCGAACGCCTTCTGACCGACAGCGGCTGGCTGCCCGAACCGCTGCGCCTGGCGTCCATCGATGGCGATCAGCTTGAGTCCAGCGATCAGGCCGATACCGGCGAAGACACCGCCTTGCCGGACTTCCTCACCGAGGACGGCGAGGACGAAGACACCGACGAGGATGAGGTCCAGCACGCCGTCGCCGCCGAATAGCGCGGATCGCGCGGGGCGGCGCCGTTCGTCCCGCGCATCTCACCCCGATCTTCCACACCGCCCGGTCCCACGGTCGACAGCCTGAACGGCTGTGCCGTGCGGGCCGGGCATTCTCGTTTCAGGAGCCTGTCGTGGCCGACTATTTCACCCATTTCTCGTGCCTGCTCGATGTCGGCGCGCCCGAGAACGCCGCTCGCGCGCTCGATCTCTACAACCGCCTGTCCGAGGCCGGCGCATCGGAAGAACCGCCTTCCGAGGGCTTCCTCCTCTCGATCCAGCCCGAGCATGGCGGCACGCAGCTCTGGATGCACGACGACGTCACTGGCGATCCCGAGCGCCTGATCCAGTTCGTGAAGCGCTGCGCCGCAGAGTTCGGTCTGACCGGTCGCTGGGGTTTCCAATATGCCAACACCTGCTCGAAGCCCCGGCTCGATGGCTTCGGGGGTGGCGCGCATGTTCTCGATCTCGCCAGCGGGGAGACCGTGGACTGGATCTACACCGATGGCTGGCTCGACCAGACCCTCTCCGACGAGGGAGGCCCGCTATGAGCATCCCGTCCCATGCCCAGAGCAATTTTCAGACGCTGCTGCGCGCTGCCGGTGACGGCAACCTTGCGCTCATGGAATGCCTCGATGCCGTGACCGGCGCTCCGCGTTACGTCATCTGCGCGGTAGGACGAAACGATGGTGATTTCGTCTTCACGCCTTTCGGCCACCTCGCCGACGGCAATCCCTATGACGCCTACCTGCCGCCCGACCCCGGCGATCCTGGCGGCTTCATGCATCCGGGCACGCCGGGAGAAGCGCCATGATGGACATCGACGCCATCTTCGCCGCCGATCACGAGCAACCGCCCGCCGAGCGGTCGCTCCCCTGGGCAGAAACCAGAGACGGCATCACCGTCGTCGTGGAGCCCAAGCCCCATTGGGCCAGCGACATGCGGGCCTTCCGGGCCGAGGCTCGCGAATATTGCGCCTATGCCGATTGGACCGCGAACGGCGCGCGCGCCCGGTTCTTCGGGCACATCGACACCAGCGGCGATGACCTGATCCGCAAGGCCCGCAGGCTCGTCGCCCGCGAGATCACCGACGGACACTGGGCCTGACCCCTCAAAGCGCCTCTGCCGCTCGGCCGAGGCGCTTTTTCATGTCGGCAGCGACGTGTTCGAGAGTGAGAGGGCAGCCGGGACGGGGTTGAGTCCGCGCGGTCGAGAGAGAGCGCCGTCCGGGCCTGCCGTTCCCGCTCTCCCGAGGTTCCAATCCATGAACAGCATGTCACCCGTGGCCATTCCGGCTGCGCCCGTCCTCCGTGTATCCGCCGTTATCGTCGCCGCCGATCGGCTTCTCGCCTTGCTCGAACGCGGGCAGCGGATCGACAGCGCCGCGCTTCGCGTCGCCATGGAAACCGCCTTCGAGGCTTCCGATGCGAGCGGCGTCTGGGACTGGAAGACGGCCTATGAAGCCTGCGAATGCGCGACCGTCCTGTTCCTGCGCAAATACGGACGTGCGCTTTTCCGTAAAGCCGACACTCCGGCTGCACGGCTTTCCGCTTTGTCGAAAATCACCGGCTTGCTGCCGACGCACACCCGTCGCTCCGAGGAGAGCCAGGCGCTTCAGCAATTCTCGACGCCGGTCCCGCTCGGCCTCGCCGCCGCTGACCGCCGCCGCGATCACTCCGCACGACATTGTGCTGGAGCCATCGGCAGGCACGGGTCTTCTCGCCATCCTCGCCGAGATCAGCGGCAGCTCGCTGCTCCTCAACGAACTGGCGGAAACCCGCGCCGATCTGCTTGGCCAGCTCTTTCCGGCCCTCACCGTCACGCGCTTCGACGCCGCCCAGATCGACGATCATCTCGATACGGCGGTCGTGCCGTCCGTCGTGCTGATGAACCCGCCATTCTCGGCGATGGCGAACGTCTCGGGCCGGATGGCCGACGCCGCCTCTCGCCATATCGCCTCGGCGCTGGCGCGGCTGGCCGACGGTGGGCGTCTGGTGGCGATCACCGGCGCGAGCTTCGGTCCCGAGCAACCTACATGGCGTGACACCTTCGTCCGCCTTCAGGGGCGCGGCCGCGTCGTCTTCACCGCGGCGATCGACGGCGCCGTCTATGCCAAGCATGGCACGAGCATCGAGACGCGGCTCACCGTCATCGACAAGCTGCCGGCCGAAGACGCCAACCTGTTTCCAGCATCCCCCGGTATTGCGCTCGACGTCGCCGCGTTGCTCGCCTGGATCGATGCGCATGTCCCGCCGCGCCTGCCGGTCAGTCTGCCGGTCGCACGCCCCCTGTCCACCCGCGCCCCGCACCGTCCGCGGCTATCTCGCGCGGGCGGCCACCTGCGTCCGCCGCGCCGTCGTCCATCGATCCGGAAGGCGTCGAGCTCGCCTATGAGGCCGTGGACTGGACGCCGCCCGAGGCGCGCACCTCACCGAGGCGATCTATGAAGAATACGGGTTGCAGTCGATCCGCATTCCCGGCTCTCAGACGCATCCCACCAAGCTCGTGCAATCGGCGGCGATGGCGAGCATCGCACCGCCCAAGCCCGCCTATCGGCCGATGCTACCGACGGGCATCACCGATCGGCTGTCGGACGCCCAGCTCGAGACCGTCATCTATGCCGGCGAAGCTCATTCGGATTTTCTCGCAGGATCGTGGACGGTCGATGCGACCTTCGACCTCGTCCAGGCGGCGCCGGCCGACGCCGAGAACAGCGTGCGCTTCCGACGCGGCTTCATGCTCGGCGACGGCACCGGGGCCGGCAAAGGCCGTCAGTCTGCCGGCATCATCCTCGACAACTGGCTGCGTGGACGGCGCAAGGCAGTCTGGATCTCCAAATCCGACAAGCTGATCGAGGACGCGCAACGCGACTGGTCCGCTCTCGGCATGGAACGGCTGCTGGTCACCCCGCTGTCGCGCTTCCCACAGGGCAAGCCGATCACGCTGTCGGAAGGCGTCCTATTTGCAACCTATGCCACGCTGCGCTCCGACGACCGCGGTGAGAAGGTTTCCCGCGTCCGTCAGATCGTCGAATGGTTGGGCTCCGATTTCGACGGAGTGATCATTTTCGACGAGAGCCACGCCATGGCCAATGCCGCAGGCGGCAAGGGCGAACGCGGCGACGTCGCCGCCTCGCAGCAGGGACGCGCGGGCCTCCGGCTCCAGCACGGCCTGCCGAACGCGCGCGTCGTCTATGTCTCCGCCACCGGCGCGACCACCGTCCACAATCTAGCCTACGCCCAGCGGCTCGGTCTGTGGGGCGGTGAGGATTTCCCGTTCGCGACCCGTGCCGAATTCGTCGAGGCCATTGAGGATGGCGGCGTTGCGGCCATGGAGGTTCTCGCCCGCGATCTGCGCTCGCTCGGCCTCTATACCGCCCGTTCGCTCTCCTACGATGGCGTCGAATACGAGCTGGTCGAGCATGCGCTGACCGACGAGCAACGCGGCATCTACGACGCCTATGCCGGCGCCTTCGCCGTGATCCACAATCATCTGGACGCGGCGATGCAGGCCGCCAACATCACCGGCAGCGACGGCACGCTGAACCGGCAGGCCAAATCCGCCGCCCGCTCGGCCTTCGAGTCCGCCAAGCAGCGTTTCTTCGGCCATCTGCTCACGTCGATGAAGACACCGACCCTGATCCGTTCCATCGAACGTGACCTCGACGCTGGCCACGCCGCCGTCATCCAGATCGTGTCGACGGGCGAAGCCCTGATGGAGCGCCGCCTAGCCGAGATCCCGACGGAGGAGTGGAACGACGTTCGCGTCGACATCACCCCGCGCGAATATGTGCTGGATTATCTCGCCCATTCCTTCCCGGTCCAGCTCTACGAACCGTTCACGGATGGCGAGGGCAATCTGTCCTCGCGCCCGGTCTATCGCGACGGCCAACCCGTCGAGAGCCGCGAAGCCGTCGCGCGCCGTGATGAGCTGATCGAACGGCTCGCCTCACTCGCACCCGTCCCTGGCGCACTCGACCAAATCATCCAGCGCTTCGGCACCGACATGGTCGCCGAAGTCACTGGCCGGTCGCGGCGGATCGTCCGCAAGGGCGAACGCCTCGCCGCCGAGAACCGGGCGCCGTCTGCGAACCTCGCCGAGACCGCCGCCTTCATGGACGACCTGAAGCGCATCCTCGTGTTCAGCGAAGCCGGCGGCACCGGCCGCAGCTATCACGCGGAGCTGTCGGCGAAGAACCAGCGCCTGCGTGTCCATTACCTGCTGGAGCCCGGATGGAAGGCCGACGCCGCCATCCAGGGCTTGGGCCGCACCAATCGCACCAACCAGGCGCAGCCGCCGCTGTTCCGCCCGATCGCCACGAACGTCAAAGCCGAGAAGCGCTTCCTGTCCACGATCGCCCGCCGGCTCGATACGCTGGGCGCGATCACCCGCGGCCAGCGCCAGACCGGTGGCCAGGGTCTGTTCCGGCCCGAGGACAATCTGGAATCGAGCTACGCCCGCGATGCGCTGCGCCAGCTCTACCTCCTGATCGTGCGCGGCAAGGTCGAAGGGTGTTCGCTGGGGCGCTTCGAGTCCGCGACCGGCCTGAAGTTGATGGATAACAATGGCATCAAGGACGAATTACCGCCGATCACCACCTTCCTCAACCGCCTCTTGGCGCTCACAATCGAGCTTCAGGGCATACTCTTCACCGCCTTCGAACAACTGCTCGACGCCAAGGTGGCCGGGGCCATCGCCAGCGGCGTCTATGACGTCGGGCTGGAAACGCTGACGGCGGAGAGCTTTGTCGTCACCGAGCGCCGACCATCTACACCCATCCGGCCACCGGCGCGCAAACGCGGCTGCTCACCATCACCCAGCGTCGGCGGAACCGGCCGACCACGCTCGATACGGCGCTCGGCTGGCTCGACGATCCCAGGCCCGCTGCTCGTCAACGAGCGTTCGGGGCGCGCCGCCGTTCAGGTGCCGGCGCCATCCATCATGCTGGATGATGGCGAGATCGAACGCCGCGTTCGGCTGATCCGGCCGATGGAACAGCATCACGCGACCATCGCCATGATGGCGGACAGCCATTGGCAGGAGGCGGATCGCGATACCTTCGCGGCCGTCTGGCAGCGTGAAGTCGCCGAGGTGCCGGCCTACACCGATGGAACGATCCACATGGTCAGCGGCTTGCTCCTGCCCGTGTGGAAGCGCCTGCCGAACGAGTCGACGCGGGTCTACCGGCTTCAGACCGATGAGGGCGAACGCATCATCGGTCGCCGGGTCTCGCCGGCCTGGGCCGCAAACGCCGCCTCGACCGGCACCGCCAATCTAACCGCGACGAGGCCTATGCCGCTCTGGTGGACGGCCGCACCATCCTCGACCTTGCAGACGGCCTTCAGCTTCGTCGCGCGCGGGTCATGGGCGCGAACCGGATCGAACTGTCGGGCTTCACCGAGGCCATGCGGGATCGCCTGCGCGCCTATGGCCTCTTCAGCGAGATCATCTCATGGAAGCTGCGCTTCTTCGTTCCGGTCGATGCCTCCGGCCCCACCATCCTCGGCAAGCTGCTCGACACCTATCCGGTCGAGCGGATCAGCGAGCGCGAGGCGGCGTGATGGCACTGCAGGACGCTTCCGATCTGGCTCACCGTCTCGGCCGTCAGGCCGAGGCGGTCTGTCGTCACTATCTCTCGAACGGCCAGCGCCAGGGCAACTATTGGCAAGTCGGCGACGTCCGCAACACCAAGGGTCGCTCAATGTTCGTGCGACTCAAGGACAGCCCGAAGGGCCGCGCAGGAAAGTGGACGGACGCCGCGACCGGGGAACATGGCGATCTTCTCGACATCATCCGTGAATCGCTCGGCCTCATTGACTTCATCGACATTGCCGACGAAGCACGCGCCTTCCTCAGCCTGCCACATCCCGAGCCGGAGCCGGCATCACGTCGCGGACTGGCGCCGGCGCCATCGGGGTCGGCCGAAGCGGCAAGGCGGCTCATCGCCATGTCGCAGCCGATCGGCGGGACCATCGTCGAAACCTATCTGCGCGGACGCGGCATTACGCTTCTGCCTGGAACCGGAAACCTGCGTTTCCACCCGCGCTGCTACTACAAGCCCGACGATGGTCCGACCGAGACATGGCCCGCCATGATCGCCGCCGTCACCGACCTCACCGGCAAAATCACGGGCGCGCACCGCACCTGGCTCGCGCCCGACGGCTCGGACAAAGCCCCTATCGACACGCCGCGCAAGGCGATGGGCGCCCTTCTCGGCAATGCCGTCCACATCGGTGTGCCCGGCAGCGTGATGGCGGCAGGCGAAGGTATCGAAACCATGCTGTCGCTTCGTCAGGTCCTGCCCGATATGGCGATGGCGCCGGCGCTTTCGGCGGCCCATCTGGCCGCCATCCTGTTCCCTCCGGCTTTGCGGCGGCTCTATATCGTCCGAGACGACGATCCGGCCGGTGACGGCGCACGGGACATACTGATCGAACGGGCGAACGCTGAAGGAATCGAGGCCATTCCATTGTCGCCGGCATTCGGGGACTTCAACGAGGATCTCCAACGGCTCGGCATCGGTGCGCTCCGGGCGGGCGTTCGAGTGCAACTCGCTCCAGAGGACGTCGCGCGCTTCATGAACCTGGCGGCGTAGCCGGAAAGGGCTGAGGGGCGGTGCGCAGCCGCCAAGCCTCGCAAGGATGCGCCACCATCGGAGAGGACCGCGCCTCGGCCTTCGAGAGGGCGATCGGCCCACAGCCGGGCCGGGCCGGCAATGGCGGCGGCCGACTATTTTCCGGCGGCGCGTACCGCGCCTTTCCATCGCGAAACAAAATCGCCGGCCTTCGCCATCCTCCGCTGGCGCTTCGGCCCTCTCGCTGCGCTCGGGGTGCAGGTCCGTCCCGCCTGACGGCTTCGTCGCCATGAAGGCCGCGACGGTCGCGGTCCAACCGACGGAGCATCCCATGAGCGTGCATGACGACTACGAACCGCACCACGAATCTTCTCCAACCGACCACCTGATCCAGGATTTGCAGCTCCACGGCTATCGTCCCTCCGAAGACGAACTCGACCAGCGCCCACCTCCGGAGGACCGCATCATCGAAGGCGCCGTCGCCGACATCTTCGACGCCCTGATCGCCACGATCACCGACACCAGCCTCGACTTCGATCTCCCCGATCTCCTCTGGTCGACCGTCAATATGTTCCATCGCGCCGTGGACCGGATCGAACAGAAACTCGACGACAACGAGCAGGGCCAAAAGCAGCTTCAGCGCGAACAGGACGGCTCCGAGGTGAAGTCACTCCAGCTTGAGCGTCTCATCGACATCGGCATGAACCTGATCGACCGGCGCGACGGCATGGAAACCTTCCGCGAGGCCGCCGCCGAACGCTACCTCATCGCCACCGGCTCGCCCTGGTCGCAACGAACCGGATCACGGGTCAACCATCGCCACCTCACCGCGTCACTGATCGACAGCCGGGATTTCCTCGCCGCCAGGAGGCGCGCGGATACCGAGGTGCTCGTGCCCGCCGGGCCGAAGATCGCCTTTTCGGGCGGAGACACCGCCGACCACAAACACATCTGGGCCAAGCTCGATCAGATCCACGCCAAGCACCCCGACATGGTGCTGCTACACGGCGGCTCGCCGAAGGGCGCGGAAAAGATCGCCTCCCGCTGGGCCGATACCCGCAAGGTGCCCCAGGTCGCCTTCAAGCCCGACTGGACGAAGCACGCCAAGGCCGCGCCTTTCAAGCGCAACGATTTGATGCTGAACGTCGTGCCGATCGGCGTCGTGATCTTTCCCGGCACGGGCATTCAGGACAATCTGGCCGACAAGGCCCGCAAGATGGGCATCCCGATCTATCGGTTCGGCTCGGGCGGCGCGTAAGCGCCGCCTGGACCCGGCCATCTTGAAAAATGATAGCAGATTTGCTATTCTGCCATCATCGCCAGCAAGTTCATGGAGGCGCTATCATGCCCGCAGTCACGATCCGGAATCTGTCCGACGCGACGCACCGCGCCCTCAAGGTGCGGGCGGCACAACATGGCCGCAGCGCCGAGGCCGAGATGCGCGACATTCTCGAAACGGCTGTTCGTCCCGATACGCGCCTTCGGCTTGGCAGTGCTCTCGCAGAGCGCAGCCGCCGCCTCGGCCTGACCAATGAAGACGTCGACGCCCTCGACCGGGCGCGCGATAAGACGCCCGCAAGCCGATGAGCTTCGAATGATCCTCCTCGACACCAATGTCGTGTCGGAGGCGATGAAGCCCGCGCCCGACGATACCGTGCGCGTTTGGCTCGACGAGCAGGCGGCGGAAACGCTCTTTCTCTCCAGCGTCACGATCGCCGAGTTGATGTTCGGCATCGGCGCTCTCCCGACGGCAAGCGCAAGAGACGGCTCACCGAAGCCCTGGATGGCGTGATGGAATTGGTCGCAGCGCGTGTCCTGCCGTTCGACATCCATGCTGCGCGGCATTACGCGGATCTCGCCGTCAAAGCCCGAGCGGCTGGAAAAGGCTTTCCGACTCCCGACGGCTACATCGCCGCGATAGCAGTGGCCAAGGGCTTCGTCGTCGCCACACGCGATACCAGTGCATTCGACGCCGCCAACGTCGAGGTCATCGATCCCTGGAAAGCCGAGCGCTGACGCCTGCCAGGAAGCGGGTGGCCGGGCAAACCGGCAGAAACGGCCCTCGCGGCAAGCAGACAACCCGATCTCCTGATCGGACGACCACCCCCTCATCAAGACGCTGATCCTTGGTCCAGCCGATGGCCTGACGCCATCAACCCGTAAAGGGTCGGACTACGCATGCGCGTGCCGCCGCTGCGGCTTCGCCTCACACGGTGATTGCGGCCCTCGGCCGAACACATCGGGCGCCTGTCAGCGGGGGATGGACCTCCGCTCAAGCAGGAGCCAGGTCGATGTCCTTCCAAACCGCTCACGCCTTCGCCTTCAGCCTCGCCACCACCCTGATGGCCGCCATCGTCATCTTCCGCGCCGGCGACGGCACGCTCTCAGTCACACCAGCGGCCGAATACGATGGCGACGAAACCGCCAGGCGAACAGGATCGCACGAACGGCGGATGCAGCGCGTTTCCGCTCCCACAACGACACGAATTCTGCTAATCTCGCAGTCGCGCCATGGTGGTGGTGGAGGCGCATCCTCCTGATCTTTTGCGAAAGACACCACCATGATCTTCATTGGCATTCTTCTCAGTATCGCCGCCATCGGGTTCCTCTGCTGGCTGCTTTTCACACTTGCAGTGTTCGCGCTGCCGTTCTTCGCGGGTGTGACCGCGGGCACCTGGGCCTATCACACCGGCGCCGGATGGCTCGGCGCGATCCTCGTCGGCTTGGTCGCGGCCGGGCTGACCTTTCGGCCTGGGCCAACTCCTGCTCGCGACCGTCCGCCCGACTGGGGCGCGCCTGCTCATCGCCGCAGCCTTCGTCGCCCCGGCCGTCGTCGCGGGATTCCATGCCACCCATGGCATCGTGAAACACACCATGCCGTCGGATACATGGCAGACCGTGTTCTCGGTCATCGGAGCGATCGCGGTCGGCATCGCCGCCTTCGTGCGCATCACCGGAATGGCGGCGGCCGGCCCATCGGCCGGGCATATCTCTCATGCCTGACCCCGCAACATCCATTGGGATGCGGCCAGATGGCGAATAGCACGCTCGCCCGCGTCATCCGGTTGACTCAGAGGGAGCGGATATACGGAGCATTTGCTTTGCCCGCCTGTCACGGCAGGGTGGAGCGCGTGGAGAAGACGTCAGCAGCGTCGCAGCCGTGGTCCTCCCGGTGTTGAAACATCTCATCAGGGCTGACGGACAGGGAAATGAGCGGCTCGGCCCGGTAGAGGGTATCGGTCGCCGGTGAACGCCGGTCAGGTCCCCGTGCCGAGCGCAAGGGTCGCCACCATCTCCGTCATCCTCCGCCAGCCCGCTCCAAAACGGCCTCTTCAATGGCCTGATCTGGCCGAAGGACGGCTGCGCCTCGAACGCCTATGCCACAACGGCTAGTCTCGACTTTCTTCCCCTGCCGGCTGCGCCGCCATTCCTCGCGAAACAACAAAGCCGCGCCTGCACCATCCTCCGCTTCGCTGCGGTCGCAAGCGATGTGTCGGCCTTCGCCTCCGGCCGGTCGATCGCCATCGAGGCCGCAATGGTGCGGGCTCGAAACGGAAAGCGGAGACTTAACATGGCGACCATCGGCACCTTCAAGAAGACCGGCTCGAACGAGTTCACCGGCGAAATCGTCACCCTCAACCTCCAGTCCAAGGGCGTGCGCATCGTCCCCGACCTGCGCGCCAGCGGCGAGAACGCCCCCAGCCACCGGGTCCTGGTTGGCCGCGCCGAGATCGGCGCCGCCTGGTCCAAGCGCTCCAACGAGGGCCGCGACTATCTGGGCCTCAAGCTCGACGATCCGAGCTTCGCCGCCCCGATCTACGCCAACCTCTTCGATGACGAAGACGGCGAGGGTTACTCGCTGATCTGGTCCCGCCCCAACGGCCGCCGCGGCGACTAAGGCGGGCTCATCAAGGCCCCGGCCGAACGGCCGGGGCCTTAGCCTTTTCCGGCGACCCAAATGGAAGGTGAAATGCCGGCCTGTCGGCGATCAATCGCCCCCACGACGACCGAATCAGTCGTTCGGGCCTTGAGCCAGCGCGAACACCCAAGGTCGGCAATTGCTCGCGGCCAAGAGCGACTAAATTAGTCGTAGTTCTGGCGTGCGCATTCGTGGCTGTGGGAGGTGATCATGTATGATCACCGCCCGACAATCACGGGCCGCACGCGCGTTGCTGGGTTGGACACAGGAGACGCTCGCTGACAGGGCCCGCATAGCGCTGACCGCGCTCAAGCGCCTCGAATCCGCAAACGGTCTCGAGGTGTATGAGACGACACGCGATCAGGTGCGAAGGGCTCTTGAAGCCGCTGGCATCGTCTTCCTGTCGACCGACCGAGGGCAAGGAGTGCTGTTGGTCGATGATAGCGGAAACAACCCCAATCGATCCAATCCCTCGCGCTGACCTGCGGGCGGAAAAGCTTGCTGTCGCACGCGATCGATCCATTTCGGATCAAACTTGGTTAATAGACAGACGTCGCCTATCCACCGAGTCTGCATCATGATCGAGCCATTCGCTGACCTCGCCCCGTCCGGACAAGATCTCACCGACTATGACAGGTCGCACGTCAAGCTCTACATGCGCCTGCTGGATGCGGCCGCCGACGGCGCCCGTTGGGAGGAAGCTGTACAGGTCCTGTTCGGCCTCGATCCTGCCCGCGAACCCGAACGCTGCCGACGCATCCACGACAGCCACCTAACACGTGCGCGCTGGATGACCCACACCGGCTATCGACACCTTCTTCGGCAGGCGCACGGCTGATCGGCCGGCAGGCGGCGTGATGCCCTTTCGACATCACCCGATGCTCTCCCCCAAGCTTCCAAATTACGCCCGGCCCGGCAAAAGTAATGCGCTCGACTTGCACGCACCATGCGGGGAGTTGATGCGATGAGGCCCGATACATCAGACTGGCGAAACGATCACAGCTACGATTTCCTTGACGCGCTGCCGATCGAGGGCCTCGCCTGGGAATGCCTTCGCAGACACCATCTCTATCAAGACCAATACGCCAGCCTGGTCCGTACCAGCGCTGAAACCCTGCCGCTGCCTCACAAACAGCAGCAGCGTTGGGGGTTGCGATTTCCCTGCAAGGCCAGGTCTTTCCGCAACACAGCAACAGGTGACATGGTCGCCATCGAGCGATCCAGCCATCGTCCTCTTGTCAAAGCGGCCAGACTTCCTGCCGGCTGCCCCAAATACGCTCGCCGACAGATTCGCTGCGGAGCGTAACGGCCCTGAAGGGGCATATTCCGCTCTTCCCGAGCACGAGCTGCAGACACTGTTCCTTCCCGGCACGTCCCCGAGCGATCGGCTTGCGGCGGTCATCCCGATCGATGACGACATCCTCGACCGCATCGACGCGCTCTCACGGCTCGCGCGCGCCTGGCTCGGACGTCCGCCGTTGCGCGATACGCGCATGACCGCCGATCAACGCCGTCGCTTTCGTCTGAGACTTCGTGCCGCTGACGGTCGCATGAATGGCGCCACCTATCGCGAGATCGCCATTGCGATCTATGGCGCGGCGCGCGTCGATACAGAGCCCTGGAAGACATCGCCACTCCGCGACGCCGCGATCGCCTTCGTCGAAGCCGGAATGGCGCTCATCGATGGAGGCTATCTGCGCCTGCTCCGGCATCGCCGCCGCCCTTAGCCGGCGCAACGGCAGGGGTGGGGATTTCAGCCACCTCAACTTCCCCATCCCTGCAGCCGACAATCCTCCGCCACCGTGGTCGTTGTCAGCCGCTGATCGCCAGCGGCCCCCAGCACCCCCACGGGGGCCCGCCCCATGCGACCCGATATCGCCGCGATCCCGCCACGCTACCTGCGGACCAAGGAAGCCGCCGAGTTTCTCAGCCTGTCCGCCCGCACCCTCGAAAAGCACCGCACCTACGGCACCGGCCCCGCCTACCGCAAGCTCGGCGGGCGCGTCGTCTTTTCGGAGCGCGGACAACTCGACCTGTTTCGGGCGCTCCCCGGCGACTTCGCGCCACGAGACGCGCAGGATCTCATGGCCTATCCGTTCTTCTCCCTCTCCAAATCCCATCGCGTCGCGCCGATCGACTTTTGCGCCGGCAACGTCACGATCCGGGTCGAGGCCGTGCCCGATCACGGCATGGCCACGATCTGGGACGCCGACATCCTGATCTGGGCCGCCAGCCAGATCGTCGAGGCGCGCGATGCGGGGATTCGCTCGTCGCGGCTGATGGCGGCCACGCCCTACGAAATCCTGCGCTATGTCGGCCGCGGCACGTCGTTGCGCGACTATCAGCGCCTCAAGGCCGGCGCTGGACCGGCTGCAATCGACCACCATCTCGACCTCGATCCGCCAGCCGGTCGAGGGCCGTCGCCACCGCTTCTCGTGGATCAACGAATGGCAGGAGCGCACCGACCGCCACGGGCGGCCGGACGGCATCGAGCTGATCGTCCCCGACTGGTTCTACAAGGCCGTCCTCGACGACGCGCTCATCCTCACCATCGACCCGGCCTATTTCCATCTCACCGGCGGCCTCGACCGCTGGCTCTACCGCATCGTGCGCAAGCATGGTGGCCGCCAGCGCGACGGCTGGCGGTTCGACCTGCGCCATCTCCACGTCAAATCCGGCAGCCTGTCGCCGTTCAAACGCTTCGCGTTCGAGCTGCGCGACATCGTGCGGCGTCAGCCGCTGCCCGGCTACGTCCTGTCGCTGGAGGTGGAAATCAGCGGTCGGACGCTGCTCGCTTTCGAGCCGCTCCCGACCTGTGGAAAACCTGTGGACGGGCTCGTGCTATCGGGAACCCGGACTATCGTGCCATCGGGAACCCGAGGCTCGTGCTATCAGGAACCGAAACCGGCCTTAACGTCTGGAAATCGCAGGCGGATTCGCGCCCTTAACTTAGAGTCTAACCAAGAATCTAACTTTGAAGAGCGCGCGCGCGATGTGGAAAGCCTCATCCGCGGCACCGCTAGAAGCCTCAGCGTAGCCGCGAAAAAGAGCTTTCCGACCGCACCGTCCGCCCCCCGAAGGGCCTCCGGCGACATCCGCTCGTCCGAGGTCGGCGATCCCGAAGCGCCCCGGCTTCCCCTCGATCCACCGGGGGGACGCCGATGATCGTCGCGCTCCTCAACCAGAAAGGCGGCGTCGGGAAGACGACGCTCGCGCTCCATCTCGCCGGTGAACTGGGCCGGGCGCGGCCGGCGTGTCACGCTGATCGACGCCGACCCGCAAGGGTCCGCGCTCGACTGGTCGCAGCAGCGCAGCCGCGAGGGCCTGCCGCGCGCGTTCGGCGTCGTCGGCCTGGCGCGCGATACGCTGCACCGCGAAGCACCCGAGCTGGCGCGCGATGCCGATCACATCGTCATCGACGGCCCGCCGCGTGTCGCCGGCCTCATGCGCTCGGCGCTGCTCGCCGCCGACCTCGTGCTGATCCCGGTGCAGCCGTCGCCGCTCGATGGCTGGGCCTCGGCCGAGATGCTGTCGCTCCTCACGGAAGCACGCATCTACCGGCCGCAGCTCGTCGCCCGTTTCGTTCTCAATCGCTGCGCCGCGCGCACCGTCATCGCCCGCGAGACGGCCGAGACGCTGGCCGATCACGATCCGCCGGTGCTCGCCGCGACCATCGGCCAGCGCATCGTCTTCGCCGACGCCGCGCAGTCCGGCCGGCTCGCCTCGGAGATCGATAGTCGATCGCCCGCCGCCCGCGAGATCGCCGCGCTCGCATCCGAGATCGGACGGCTGCGCATCGGCGACGGAGGCGTGTCATGACGGCCCGCACCAGAAGCGCGGCTTCGCCAGGCGCCCCGCCGATCCCGAGCAATGGATCAGGACGGCCGAGAGCCCGCCGCGCGCATCCGAAGCCACCGCCTACACGGCGCGGCTCACCATCGACGTGACGCCCGAGCTGCGCGGCCGGATCAAGATCGCGGCCTTCGGGCGCGGCGTCACCGTCGCCGACATGCTGCGCGAGCTGCTCTCGCGCGAATTTCCCCCGACCCCAGGAGACCCCACATGACCGGCACCGCGGCCCCCCGCGTGCGCGGCGGCCCGATGCCGTCCGCGCTCTCCCATGATCGCATGACCCGCGTCGAACTGACGTGGATCGAGAAGAAGATCGAATACTGGATCAGGTTTGGCCAGGCGGCGAACGAACAGATCGTCGACCGCCGCCAGCGCATTCTCTCTTTCCGGCCGAACACCGTCTTCGCCTTCGTCCGATGGGCGGCCAACGACTTCGGCACGATCATCTCGCGCATCGACATCGTGCGCGCGGTCGAACCGGGCGAGGCTTATCAGACGCTGCCCTTCGTGCGGCCGGGCGGCGAAATCCTGCTGAAGATCGAGGGCTGGCCAAAGGTCGAGGACGTGCTGCGCCACGTCGATGCGATCGAGGCGATCGGCATCGATGCGGACGCCGTTTCGCCGGACCACTGGCGGCACGTCCACAACCGGATGGCCGCCGCTCAACGCCCACGCGCCTATACGCTCGAACAGCATCGCGCCTTCCTCCTACGCAGGAAGGTCCAGCCATGACGCGCGCCGGCCTCATCCTCGTCATGGCGCTCGCCACGATGGGCATCGGCTATCCGGCGCTCACGCCAATGCCGATCAAGATCATGTGGAACGCCTCGGCCAGCGCGCCCATCGGCCTCTACACGATCGACTTCGACGGGCCGTTCGACGTCACCGATCTTGTCGCGGTCGACGCGCCCGAACCGCTCGCCGCCTTCATGGCCGAGCGCGGCTATCTGCCCAAGGGCGTGCCGCTCATCAAGCGCGTGCTCGGCGTGTCCGGGCAGACCGTATGCCGAACCGGCCGCGCGATCACCGTGGACGGGATCGCCATGGGCGCGGCGCTGGAGCGCGACCGGATCGGCCGCCGCTGCCCGCCTGGCGGGGCTGCCGCCGCATCCATACCGGCGAAGTCTTCCTCATGAACTGGCAGGTCCGCGACAGCCTCGACGGTCGCTACTTCGCCCTGACCTCCACCGACCGGGTCATCGGCCACGCGGTCCCGCTGTGGACCGACGAAGACGGCACCGGCCGCTTCGAGTGGCGCGCGCCGACCCACTGACGGGCGCGCGGCCATCGCCTTTCCCTGACCAACCAGCCCACCAACCAGAAGGAGACTGACAATGCCCAGATCGGCTCATTCACCGACCGCCAAGCGGCTATTCCGGCCGCATCCGGCGGCTCGGCTCGACCAGGGCGATCGTGCTCGTCGGCATCGATCCGGCCGACGCCGAAAACGCGCCCGCCTATCGCATCCACCTCGGCGACGAGGACGGCCCCGAGATCGGCGCGGGCTGGAAACGCACCGGCGAAAGGCCGGCGACTACATCGCCCTGCTGATCGACGATCCCGCTCTTTCCGCCAGTCCGATCCGCGCCAACCTGTTCCAGGCCGACGACGACGGCCGCACCTTCCGGCTCGCATGGAAGCGGCCCCGGCAGCGCGAAGACCGGAGCTGACCGATGCCGGCTCGCATCCATCCGCGGCCCGGCGAGGCCGGGCCACGCCTCGCCGCGCCGTTCTCCTTCTCCTTTCCGGCCTGCCTTCGCGGCGGGGCCGACCGGCGCGACGGCGCAAACCGCGCCGGTCGCCCGTCCGTCCGCCGCCGATCCCTACGCCGCCCACATCACCGAGGCGGCGCAGCGCTTCGGCATCCCGAGCGCTGGATCGGGCCGTGCTGCGCGCCGAAAGCGCGGGCGATGTGCGCGCGATCTCCTCGGCGGGCGCGATGGGGCCTGATGCAGGTCATGCCCGACACATGGGGCGGCTTGCGCGTCCGCCACCGTCTCGGCGCGACCCCTATCGACCCGCGCGACAACATCATGGCGGGCGCGGCCTATCTGCGTGAAATGTGGGACCGCTACGGCGATGTCGCCGCGATGCTCGCGGCCTACAACGCCGGTCCTGGCCGCTATGACGATCATCGTGCGACGGGCCGCGCCTTGCCGGCCGAAACGCGGGCCTATGTCGCCGCGCTCGTGCCGGTTCTCGGCGGCGCGGCCGCACCCGAGACGTCCGTCGGGCGAGCCGACCCGCCGCCCGACTGGCGCGAGGCGGCGATCTTCGTCGTGCGTTCCGCCGACGCTCGTTCGGCCGCTTCACCGCCGGGCAATCCGCGTTCGGACGACAGCCGCTCCTCCGTCGGCGCGGTCATCCGATCCGGCCGAGACATCGGATTCGCCCCTTGTCGTCGCACGCTCCAGCCCCGGAGAGCGCCCATGAGAGCGCCCATGAGCGTGCGGCGTTCCTTCGCATCCCTCGCATTCCGGCGTGTCATGGAGGGGCAAGGGGCAGAGGCAGGCAGCACAACCGGACGATGGCGAGATAAAAGGCGCACGGTGCGCTTTGGTCAGTCGGTTGTTTTTGTTCAGATTTTCGGCGCGTTCCGCACCGTGCCGCGCTTTCGCGCACCGTGCGCTGCGCACCCATCTACTTGAATTTCCTGTTCCTTTCGCACCGTGCGGGGCTGCGCCATGGCCGATGACAGCGAAATCCGCGTCCGGCCTGGGCGCATCCGCTCGACCCGCGCGCAGCAGGCGCGGCCTTTCATTTCGCAGGCGCTCGCCGCCGCGCAGAAGGCCGGGGGCCGCGTCTCCCGCTCCGGCAAGATCACGCCCGGCAACCGCTCGCGCTTCGGGCGCGGCCAGCGCGCCAGCATCCAGGCCAACCGGCTGCTCACCGGCCGCTCACGCATCGTCGTCATCAAGACCCGCGTGGTGCGCCATAGCGCACGCGCCGCGCCGCTGGCGGCACACCTCTCTTATCTCCGCCGCGACGGCGTGACCCGAGACGGGGAGAAGGCGCGGCTGTTCGGCCCTGAAGGCGACAATGCGGATGCCCGCGCCTTCGCGGAGCGCTGCGAGGACGACCGGCACCATTTCCGCTTCATCGTCTCGCCCGAGGACGCCGTGGATATGGCCGACCTGAAGACCCACGCCCGCGAGCTGATGGGGCAGATGGAAAAGGATCTCGGCACGAAGCTCGATTGGGTCGGCGTCGATCACTGGAACACCGACAATCCCCACATCCATATCATCGCGCGCGGTCGCACCGACGACGGCCAGGACCTCGTGATCTCCCGCGACTACATCAAGGAGGGAATGCGCGCCCGCGCGCAGGATCTCGTCACGCAGGAACTTGGCCAGCGCACCGATCTGGAGATCAACCGCAATCTGGAGCGGCAGGTCGAGGCCGAACGCTGGACGCAGCTCGACCGGCAGCTTGTCCGCGACGCCGGCAGGTCCGGCATCATCGACCTCGCGCCGCAGCCCGGACAGCAGCCGGACGAATTTCATGCGTTGAAGGTCGGCCGGCTGCGCACCCTCGAAATCCGGGGGCTCGCCGGACAGGTCGGCCACCAGCAATGGTTCATCAAGCCCGAGGCGGAATCGACGCTGCGCGAACTCGGCGAGCGCGGCGACATCATCAAGCGGATGCACCGGGCGCTGACCGAACGCGGCATCGAGCGCGGCTCGGCCAGCTACGTCCTCGCCGGCGAGAGCCTCGACGTTCCCGTCATCGGCCGCCTGGTCGAACGCGGCCTCGACGACGAGCTGAAGGGAACGGCCTACGCCGTGGTCGACGGCGTGGACGGCCGCACCCACCACATCCGGCTGCCGCATCTCGATGCCACCGGCGACAGCCCGCCGGGCTCGATCGTCGAGCTGCGCACCTATGAGGACGCGAGAGGCGAACGCCGCGTCGCGCTCGCCGTCCGCTCCGATCTCGATCTTCAGCATCAGGTGAACGCCACCGGCGCGACCTGGCTCGACCGGCAATCCATCGCCCGCGAACCGGTCGCCTGTCGGACGGCGGCTTCGGCGCCGAGGTGCGGCACGCGATGCGGCAACGCGCGGACCATCTGGTCGGCGAAGGTCTCGCCGAGCAGCAGGGCCGCCGCGTCATCTTCTCCCGCAACCTGATCGAGACGCTGCGCCGCCGCGAAGTCGATGCCGTCGCGGGCCGGCTCGCCAAGGAGACCGGCCAGCCGTTCAAGCCGGCCGAGAGCGGCGAATATGTCGCCGGCACCTATCGCCAGCGCCTGACGCTCGCCTCCGGCCGCTTCGCCATGATCGACGACGGCCTCGGCTTCCAGCTCGTGCCCTGGTCGCCATCCCTCGACAAGCAGCTCGGCCGCCACGTCTCCGGCGTCGCCCGCGACGGCGGCGGCGTCGATTGGGACTTCGGGCGCAAGCGCGGGCTCGGCCTCTAGGCTCAACAGAGAAGGAACATCGCCATGTCCGCGACCAAAATCCTCTGGGGACAGATTCTGATCGTCTTCCTCATCGTTTTCTCCACCACCTGGGGCGCGACCGAGTATGTCGCCTGGAAGCTCGGGTTTCAGGCGCAGCTCGGGCCGCCATGGTTCGTCCTGTTCGGCTGGCCGTTCTACCATCCGCCCGCCTTCTTCTGGTGGTGGTTCTCCTACGATGCCTATGCGCCGGAGATATTCACCCAGGGCGCGTTCATCGCCGCGTCGGGCGGCTTCATCGCCATCGCCGTCGCCATCGGCATGTCGGTCTGGCGGGCGCGCGAGGCCAAAAACGTCGCCACCTATGGCTCGGCGCGATGGGTCGGGAAGGAAGAGGTGAAGGCCGCCGGGCTGCTCGATCCTGATGGCGTCGTGCTCGGCCGCTATGACCACGAGTATCTGCGCCATGACGGGCCGGAGCATGTGCTGTGCTTCGCGCCGACGCGCAGCGGCAAGGGCGTCGGCCTTGTCGTGCCGTCGCTGCTGACCTGGCCGGGCTCGGCCATCGTTCACGACATCAAGGGCGAGAACTGGACGCTGACGGCGGGCTTTCGCGCGCACCACGGCCGCGTGCTCCTCTTCGATCCGACCAATCCGAAATCCTCGGCCTACAATCCCTTGCTCGAGGTGCGCCGCGGCGAGTGGGAAGTCCGCGACGTGCAGAACATCGCCGACATCCTGGTCGATCCCGAAGGCAGCCTCGACAAGCGCAACCATTGGGAAAAAACCAGCCACAGCGCTGCTGGTCGGCGCGATCCTGCATGTCCTCTACGCCGAGACGGACAAGACTCTCGCCGGCGTCGCCGCCTTCCTGTCCGATCCGAAGCGCCCGATCGAGTCGACACTCGCGGCGATGATGAAGACCAGCCATCTCGGCGAAGGCCGGGCCGCATCCCGTCATCGCCAGCGCCGCGCGCGAGCTGCTCAACAAATCCGACAACGAACGGTCGGGCGTGCTCTCCACCGCCATGTCGTTCCTCGGCCTCTATCGCGATCCCGTCGTGGCCGAAGTGACGCGGCGCTGCGATTGGCGGATCGCCGACATGGTGGGCGACAAGCTCCCGACCACGCTTTACCTCGTCGTGCCGCCATCCGACATCAATCGCACCAAGCCGCTGATCCGCCTCATCCTCAACCAGGTCGGCCGCCGCCTCACCGAGGATCTGCAAGCCAAGGCTGGGCGTCATCGCCTGTTGCTCATGCTCGATGAGTTTCCGGCGCTGGGGCGCCTCGACTTCTTCGAGAGCGCGCTGGCCTTCATGGCGGGCTATGGCCTCAAGGCCTTCCTGATCGCGCAGTCGCTCAACCAGATCGAAAAGGCCTACGGCCCGAACAACTCGATCCTCGACAACTGCCATGTCCGCGTGAGCTTCGCCACGAACGACGAACGCACCGCCAAGCGCGTATCCGACGCCCTCGGCACCGCGACCGAGATGAAGGCGATGAAGAACTATGCCGGGCACCGTCTGTCGCCCTGGCTCGGCCATCTCATGGTCTCGCGCTCGGAGACCGCCCGCCAGTTGCTGACGCCCGGCGAGATCATGCAGCTCCCGCCGAGCGACGAGATCGTCATGGTCGCCGGCACGCCGCCGATCCGGGCGAAGAAGGCGCGCTACTATGAGGATGCCCGTTTCCGCGAGCGCCTGCTGTCGCCGCCCGACCTGAAACGCCCCGACACGCCGCGCCCGGACGATTGGAGCAGCCTGCCGATCCCGACGCGGCCCAAGGCAGGCGATGTCCAACCTGCCGATCCGTCCGACGACGAGGACACCACCGATTCCGAACGCCGGCTGCAACCTGAACTCAGCCGCGCCAAGCCGACGGAAAAGAAGGAACCCATCGCCAACGAGTTCGAGATCGAGCTTCCCGACGAGAGCGACGAGGACGCCGCGCGCAACCGGCGCCTGATCCAGCAGGTTCAGGGCGTCGCGCGCCAGGTGTCCCTCGATCCCAATGACGGCATGGAGCTGTAAGCGCCATGACCAGCCATCGGAAAAAGTCGAAGTTCACGGTCTATCTGGACCCCGACGTGACGCAGGCGCTGGCGGATTTCGCGGCGCGCCGGGATCAATCGCAATCCATGATCGCCGAGGCCGCCATCGCATCCTTCCTGTCGCCCGACGATGCCGAGCGGCGCGAGGTCGTCGTCGCCAAGCGCCTCGACCAGATCGACCGCCGCATGACCCGCCTGGAGCGCGACGTCGGCATCGCCGTCGAAACGCTGGCTGTGTTCATCCGCTTCTGGATCACGACCACGCCGGCCTTGCCGGAGCCTGCCGCGCAGGCGGCGCGCGCCAAGTCGGCCGAGCGGTACGAGGCGTTCATCACCGCGCTCGGCCGGCGGCTCGTCAAGGGTCCGAAGCTGCGACAGGAGATCCCGGAGGAGGGGGGGGGGGGGAGGGGGGGGGGCGTGGCCCGAGGCGAATACACTGGGGGTCCGCCCCATATCGCCAAGGTCTTCCAGTCGTCGGGGCCGGGCCGGCGGGCGGCGGCGGGGCTGGACTTCGCGGGCAGCCTGAAGGCCCCGATCTCGATCAGGCATTTCAATGACGAAATGGCTTCTCGACACCAACGTCATCGCGGGTCGGACTCGGGGGCGAGGGGGGTCTGCTCCATTGTCGCCCAGAACTCTTTGCGCCTTCGCAGCCAGAAGGTGGAGTTCTCTGGACGCCTCTGCGAAATCCTCGATCTGGGGGGGCGGGTGGGGGTCGGGCTGGCGGCGGGCTGGAGCGCGGCGTGAAGGGGCCGAGCCGACAGCCCCCGAAGACGTCTCCGACTCGGAGCCGTGACGATCGCGCGCGTCATCTGGTGAGGCTCACGACGACAACAAGATCAGGGCCTCACCGCCGTTCTCCTGTATTTGCACGCCACGCTACTACTACGACCGATACTTGTTGAACCGGCCCGATTTCGGGCTCTTTTAATCGACCCCATTCCGGGGACTGTCTGTGGCGCCTCGTGAGGAAACGGGGCCGACATGACCACTTCACATCAGAAACCGGAGGCGATCCAGCGCGGCGCGCGGATGCTGCGCACCGCGCTCGGTCCCGCCATTTCGCGGTTCCTCGAAGACGTAAGCATCGTCGAAGTGATGTTGAACCCGGATGGCCGCATCTGGGTGGACCGGCTTTCCGAAGGTCTGGCCGATACCGGCGAGAGGCTGTCGGCCGCGGACGGCGAGCGCATCGTGCGCCTGGTCGCCCACCATGTCGGCGCGGAGGTTCACGCCCGGTCCCCGCGTGTCTCGGCCGAGCTACCCGAAACGGGAGAGCGGTTCGAGGGGCTTCTTCCGCCCGTCGTCGCCGCACCGGCCTTCGCCATCCGCAAGCCCGCCGTCGCCGTCTTCACCCTCGAAGATTACGTCAATGCCCGGATCATGACCGCCGACCAGGCCGCGACACTGCGGGCGGCCGTCGCATCGCGCGCCAACATCCTCGTCGCGGGCGGCACCTCCACCGGCAAGACCACGCTGACCAATGCGCTGCTCGCCGAAGTGGCGAAGACGCAGGATCGCGTCGTCATGATCGAGGACACGCGCGAGCTGCAATGCGCCGCGCCCAACCTCGTCTCCATGCGCACCAAGGAAGGCGTCGCCACGCTTTCCGATCTCGTCCGCTCGTCGCTGCGCCTGCGCCCCGATCGCATTCCCATCGGCGAGGTGCGCGGGAGCGAGGCCCTCGACCTCCTCAAAGCCTGGGGCACCGGCCACCCGGGCGGCGTCGGCACCATCCACGCCGGGACCGCGCTTGGCGCGCTGCGCCGCCTCGAGCAGCTCATCCAGGAAGCCGTCGTCACCGTCCCGCGCGCGCTGATCGCCGAGACCATCGACCTCGTTGCCGTCCTCTCTGGCCGCGGCTCCGCGCGCCGGCTCACCGAACTCGCCCGCGTCGAAGGGCTCGGCCCGGACGGGGACTACCGCATCACCCAAGCCACCCCCACCAACACAGGAGAATCCGCATGATTCATACCGCTATGCGCGCTCGCCGTTTCGTCGCGACCGCCGCAGCCTTCACCTACATCAATCTCGTCCTCGTTCCGGCCGCCCATGCCTCTGGCTCGTCCATGCCGTGGGAAGCGCCGCTCCAGAAAATCCTTCAGTCGATCGAAGGGCCGGTCGCCAAGATCATCGCCGTCATCATCATCATCGTGACCGGCCTGACGCTCGCCTTCGGCGACACGTCGGGCGGCTTCCGCAAGCTGATCCAGATCGTGTTCGGCCTGTCGATCGCCTTCGCCGCCAGCTCCTTCTTCCTCAGCTTCTTCAGCTTCGGCGGCGGGGCGCTGGTCTGATGGCCGTCGCCTTCGAGCAACTGGATGTGCCGGGATTCACCGTCCCGGTCCACCGGGCGCTGACCGAGCACATCCTGCTCGGCGGCGCGCCGCGCTCCATCGCGATCCTCAACGGGACGCTGGCCGCGGCGCTCGGCCTCGGCCTGCGCCTCTGGCTGGTCGGCATCGCGATCTGGGCCATCGGCCATGTCGCGGCGGTCTGGGCGGCCAAGCGCGATCCGCAATTCGTGGAAGTCGGCCGGCGCCATCTGCGCGTCCCCGGCCATCCCGCTCTGGTCGGCCCCAGCGTCGTCGTGAACAAGGACGGCTCATTCCAGCGCACCGCTCGCTTTCGTGGCCCCGATCTCGATAGCGCGGTCGCCGCCGAGCTGGTCGCCGTCGCCGGCCGCATCAACAACGCCGTGCGCCGTCTCGGCTCCGGCTGGAGCATCTTTGTCGAGGCGCAGCGCAGCGAAGCCGCGACCTATCCCGCGAGCCAATTCCCCGATCCAGCATCCGGCCTGGTGGAAGAGGAACGCAAGGCCGACTTCGAGGAAGCCGGCATCCATTTCGTGTCGGACTATTTCCTGACCATCCTCTATCTGCCCCCGGCCGAGGACGCCGCCCGGGCCGAGACATGGCTCTACGAGGGCCGCGAGCAATCCGGCGTCGATCCCCGCGAGGTGCTGCGCGGCTTCATCGACCGCACCGACCGCGTGCTCGCGCTCCTCGACGGCTTCATGCCGGAATGCGCCTGGCTCGACGACGGCGAGACGCTGACCTATCTCCATTCGACCGTTTCGACGAAACGCCACCGCGTCCGCGTGCCCGAAACGCCGGTCTATCTCGATGCGCTGCTCGCCGATCAGCCGCTGACCGGCGGGCTGGAACCGCGCCTCGGATCGGAGCATCTGCGCGTGCTCACCATCGTCGGCTTCCCGACCGCGACGACGCCCGGCCTGCTCGACGAGCTCAACCGGCTCGCCTTTCCCTATCGCTGGTCGACCCGCGCTGTCCTGCTCGACAAGACCGACGCCACCAAGCTGCTGACCAAGATCCGGCGGCAGTGGTTCGCCAAGCGCAAGTCGATCGCCGCGATCCTCAAGGAGGTGATGACCAACGAGGCCTCGGCGCTCGTCGACACCGACGCGTCCAACAAGGCCGCTGACGCCGACATGGCCTTGCAGGAGCTGGGCGCCGATGTTGCCGGCATGGCCTATGTCACCGCGACGATCGTGGTGTGGGACGCCGATCCGCGTCTTGCCGACGAGAAGCTGCGCCTGGTCGAGAAGGTCATCCAGGGCCGCGATTTCACGGCCATGGTCGAAGGCGTCAACGCGGTCGATGCCTGGCTCGGCAGTCTGCCCGGACACGCCTACGCCAACGTCCGCCAGCCTCCCATCAGCACTTTGAATCTCGCCCACATGATCCCGCTTTCGGCGGTGTGGGCGGGGCCGGAACGGGACGAGCATTTTGCAGCGCCCCCACTGCTCTTCGGCAAGACCGAAGGCTCGACCCCGTTCCGGTTATCCCTTCACGTCGGCGATGTCGGCCACACCCTCGTCGTCGGCCCGACCGGCGCGGGCAAGTCTGTGCTGCTCGCGCTCATGGCCTTGCAGTTCCGGCGCTATGCCAACGCCCAGGTGTTCGCCTTCGATTTCGGGGGCAGCATCCGCGCCGCCGCGCTCGCCATGGGCGGCGATTGGCACGATCTCGGCGGCGGGCTGACCGAAGGCGACGAGTTCTCGGTCTCGCTTCAGCCGCTCGCCCGCATCGACGATACCTATGAGCGTGCCTGGGCGGCCGACTGGCTGGTGGCGATCCTGACGCGCGAAGCGATCCAGATCACGCCCGAGGTGAAGGAGCATATCTGGACGGCGCTGACCTCGCTCGCTTCTGCGCCGGTCGGGGAACGCACCATCACCGGCCTGTCGGTTCTGCTCCAATCCAACGATCTGAAACAGGCGCTCCGCCCATTCTGCGTCGGCGGCGCTTATGGCCGGCTGCTCGACGCCGAGGCCGAACATCTCGGCTCCGCCGCCGTGCAGGCGTTCGAGATCGAGGGGCTGGTCGGCACGGGGGCCGCGCCCGCCGTGCTCGCCTATCTGTTCCATCGCATCGGCGACCGGCTCGACGGACGGCCGACGCTGCTCATCATCGACGAGGGCTGGCTTGCGCTCGATGATGAAGGCTTCGCCGGCCAGCTCCGCGAATGGCTGAAGACGCTGCGCAAGAAGAACGCATCGGTCATCTTCGCCACGCAGTCGCTCAGCGACATCGACAATTCCAGCATCGCGCCGGCCATCATCGAAAGCTGCCCGACGCGGCTCTTGCTCCCGAACGAGCGTGCGATCGAGCCGCAGATCACGGCCATCTATCGCCGCTTCGGCCTCAACGACCGGCAGATCGAAATCCTCGCGCGCGCCGTCCCTAAGCGCGACTATTACTGCCAGTCGCGGCGCGGCAACCGCCTGTTCGAGCTGGGCCTGTCCGAAGTCGGCCTCGCGCTCTGCGCCGCATCCTCCAAGTCCGACCAGACCCTGATCGCCAACCTCGTCGCCGAGCACGGCCGCGACGGCTTCCTCGCCGCGTGGCTGCGCGCCCGCGACGTCGGCTGGGCCGCCGATCTCATCCCAACCCTCACCCAAGCAGCAAGGAGTCCTGACTATGCTTGCCCTCGTATCCGCTCGCGCGCCATGGCGCTCGCCGCGCCTGCTGGCGGCCGCACCGCTCGCGCTCTCGCCGATGCTGGCGACGCCCGCCCACGCCATCATCGTCTTCGATCCCTCCAACTATGCGCAAAACGTCCTGACGGCGGCGCGCACACTGGAGCAGATCACCAACCAGATCACCTCGCTCCAGAACGAAGCACAGATGCTCATCAACCAGGCGAAGAACCTGGCGAGCCTGCCTTACTCGGCGCTCCAGACCTTGCAGCAGAACGTGCAGCGCACCCAGCAACTTCTCCAGCAGGCGCAGGGCATCGCCTTCAACGTCCAGCAGATCGACCAGATGTTTGCCCAAAAGTACGGCAACGTCTCGATGTCGGCGAGCAACCAGCAGATGGTCGCCGATGCCCGCTCGCGCTGGCAGAACACGGTCGGCGGCCTGCAGGACGCCATGCGCGTGCAGGCCGGCGTCGTCGGCAATATCGACACCAACCGCGCCGAGATGTCGGCGCTGGTCGGCCAGAGCCAATCGGCGACCGGCGCGCTTGCAGGCGGCGCAGGCCGGCAATCAGCTCCTCGCGCTGCAATCGCAGCAGCTTTCCGATCTCATGGCGCTCGTCGCCGCCAACGGCCGCGCCAGCGCGCTCACCGAGGCCGAACGCACCGCCGCCGCCGAACAGGGCCGCGAACAGCGCCGCCGCTTCCTGACGCCGGGCTCGGGCTACCAGCCCGGCAACGCCCAGATGTTCAACAGCGGCAAATAAGGCCGGAAAGGAGGAAGCTCATGGACGGCAAGATGCTGGCCCGGCTGGGCGCTATCGTATTCGTCGCGGTCGCCGTCACGGCAACCGCGATCGAAATGACCCGCAAGCAGGACGCGCCGGCATCGCCGTCGGCGCGTCAGCAACAGCGCGAAGGCGATCCGCTGCGCGAAGGCCAGCGCCGGTGCCAGCAGCTCGGCGAGGCCGCCGCCCGCGACCCCGAATGCCTGCGCGTCTGGGCCGAGACCCGCGACCGCTTCCTCGGCCACGCGCCGGCGCCGGTCGCCCCGGCGGCGCCCGCCACCGCGGAAGGGCGGTGAGCCATGGGCGGCGCAGGCGTCATCGACCATTTCCTCGAGGTCTTCACCCGCTACATCGACGGCGGCTTCGGCCTGCTCGGCGGCGAGGTGGCGTTCATCGCCACCACGCTGATCGTCATCGACGTGACGCTCGCCGCCCTGTTCTGGAGCTGGGGCGCCGATGACGACATCATCGCGCGCCTGGTCAAGAAGACGCTGTTCGTCGGCGTCTTCGCCTATCTCATCGGCAACTGGAACAATCTCGCCAAGATCATTTTCGACAGCTTCGCCGGCCTCGGCCTCAAGGCGAGCGGGACCGGGTTTTCGACCGCCGACCTGATGCGCCCGGGCAAGGTCGCGCAAACCGGTCTCGATGCCGCCCGGCCGCTGCTCGGATCGATCTCCGACCTGATGGGCTGGATCTCGGTATTCGAGAACCTGATTCAGATCGCCTGCCTGCTCTTCGCCTGGGCGCTGGTGATCCTCGCCTTCTTCATTCTGGCGATCCAACTCTTCGTGACGCTGATCGAGTTCAAGCTGTCGACGCTCGCCGGATTCGTCCTCATTCCCTTCGGTCTCTTCGGCAAGACCGCCTTCATGGCCGAGCGCGTGCTTGGCAACGTCATTTCCAGCGGCATCAAGGTTCTGGTGCTCGCCGTCATCATCGGCATCGGCTCGACCCTCTTCGGCGAGTTCACCAAGGGCTTCGGCGGCACGACCCCGACCATCGACGACGCCATGGCGATCGTGCTCGCCGCGCTCTCGCTGCTCGGCCTCGGCATCTTCGGCCCCGGCATCGCCAACGGCCTCGTCTCTGGTGGTCCGCAGCTCGGCGCCGGCGCGGCGGTCGGAACCGGCCTTGCCGTGGGCGGCATGCCCTGGCCGCAGGCGGTGCGGCGGGTCTCGCCCTCAAGGCGGATCGGCGGCGCTCTCCGGCGGCGCTGCCGTGGCCCGCGGCGGCGCCACCGCGGCAGGCGGGGCATCGACCGCCTACAGCCTCGGCTCCCTGGGGCAGTCCGGGCGCGCAGGCGTCGCCTCCGGCCTGGGCGGCGTCGCGCGCGCCGCAGGCTCGGCCGCCGTCTCGCCGCTGAAGCGCGCCGTGGCCCGCGCCTCCGAGAGCATGAAATCCAGCTTCTCCGATGGCGCCAAGGCCGGGCTCAGTGCGACCGGCGGCTCCTCGACCATGGGAACGGTCGGCGGTGAAGCCGCCAAGGCCGCCTCGCGCCGACCGCCGACCGGCGGCCGCCCGATTGGGCCAAGCGCATGAAGCGCAGCCAGCACCTTTCTCACGGCGTCAGCGCCGCCGCCCATGCCGTCCGTTCCGGCGACAGCCACGGCTCCGGCTCCTCAATCAATCTTTCTGAAAGCGACCGCTCATGAGCATTTTCAAGCGACCCGCCGTGCATTACGGCAAGACGCCCGAACCCGAGACGCCTTACCAGAAGGCCGCGCAGGTCTGGGACGACCGCATCGGCTCGGCCCGCGTGCAGGCGAAGAACTGGCGCTACATGGCCTTCGGCTCGCTGATCCTCTCGGCGGGCTTCGCCGGCGCGCTGGTCATCCAGTCGGCGCGCGGGACCGTCGTGCCGTGGGTGGTCCAGGTCGATAAGCTCGGCCAGGCGCAGAGCCTCGCGCCGGCCAGCGCCGACTATCGCCCGACCGATCCGCAGATCGCATGGCATCTCGCCCGCTTCATCGAGCAGGTCCGTTCGATCCCGGCCGATCCGATCATTGTCCGGCAGAACTGGCTTCGCGCCTATGAATGGACCACCGATCGCGGCGCAGGCGCGCTCAACGACTATGCCCGCACCAACGACCCCTTCACCAAGGTCGGCAAGCAGCAGATCGCCGTCGACGTCTCCAGCGTCATCCGTGCCTCGCCGGATTCGTTCCGCGTCGCCTGGACGGAGCGGCAGTTCGAGAACGGCGTGCTCGCCTCGACCCAACGCTGGACCGCGATCCTGACGATCGCGCTTCAGCCGCCGCGCGACGCCGAGCGCCTGAAGGCGAATCCGCTCGGCATCTACGTCAACGCCATCAACTGGTCGCGGGAGATGGGCCAATGAACCCGGCAATCCGTATCGTCGCCATTCCGGTTTTCCGTAAATCCGCGGCCGTGGCGCTGATGCTGTCCGCGACGGCGCTGGCGGGCTGCGCCAGCATGACCAAGCCCCCGGCGATCAGCTACGACGCCTCCGTGCCGCCTTTGCCGGCCATTCCCGCCGCCGTCATCGACGAGCGGCCGAAGCCGGTGCTGATCCCGCCCGCCTGGACGGTCGCGCGCGGCGGCGAGACCGCAGGCACGCCCACGGGCCGCGTCGAGAACGCCAATGCGGCGGCGCGCGTGCAGCCGCGCCGCGAGGGCTATTACAACGCCATCCAGATCTACCCGTGGTCGGAAGGCGCGCTCTATCAGGTCTATGCCGTTCCCGGGCAGATCACCGACATCGCGCTGGAGCCGGGCGAAAGCCTCACCGGCGCGGGACCGATCGCGGCCGGCGACACAGCGCGCTGGATCATCGGCGATACCGAGAGCGGGTCCGGCGTCACGCGCCGCGTCCATATTCTCGTCAAGCCGAGCCGGCCCGACATCACCACCAACCTGATCGTGACGACCGACCGGCGCACCTACATGATCGAGCTGCGCTCCGGCGAGAAGCCCTATATGCCGTCGGTCGCCTGGGCCTATCCGCAGCCGCCGGCCAGCCAGCGTCAGAGCGTTCCGGCCACGCCGGTCATTCCGGCCGTGGCCGCCCGCAACTATCGCTACGCCCAGACCGACACCGGCAATCCGCCGTGGAAGCCGATCGCCGTCTATGACGATGGCCGGCATGTCTATGTCGAGTTCCCGCGTGGCATCGGCCAGGGCGAGATGCCGCCGCTCTTCGTCATCGGCCCCGAAGGCGAGGCCCAGATCGCCAATACGCGCACCTATCGCAACGTGCTGATCGTCGATCGCCTGTTCGGCGCGGCCGAGCTGCGCCTTGGCGGGGGCAAGCGTCAGCAGACCGTCAGGATCGTCCGCACCGACGGGAGGCCGTCCTAATGTCCGATACCACCAGCACCGAAACCAGCACTCCTGTCGCGCCGATGCGGCTTCGCGCCGAAGCGCCGCGCGTCACACGCCTCTCGCGCAAGATGCTCGCCAGCGTCGCCGCCGTCGCGCTGGTCGGCATCGGTGGATCGCTGATCTACGCGCTCCAGACGCGCGGGCCGGACGATGGCGGCGCCGAGCTCTATTCGACCAACGGCCGCCAGACCGCCGACGGCCTGGCCGGTTTGCCCAAGGACTATACCGGCCCGGTCCTCGGCCCGGCGCTGCCCGGCGATCTCGGCGGCCCAATCCTGAGCGCACAGAACAACGGCCAGCCCGTCGTCGCGCCCGTGGTCGCCACGCCCGGCGTCAGCGAGGCCGAGCAGCGCCGCCGCGCCGAGGAAGAGGCCGCGCGCCTCAGCGCCGTCTTCTTCCAGTCGCGGCAGGGATCGACGGCCTCCAGCACGGCGGGCGCGATGCCCGGTCTCGCCGGGCTCGATCTCTCCGGCGCCGGCGCGGGCGGACAGGCCGCCACGGGACAGGACAAGCAGCTCGCCTTCCTCAACGCGGCGGCCGACCGGCGCACGGTCACGCCCGATCGCGTGACGCCGCCGGCCTCGCCCTTCGTGCTCCAGGCCGGCGCCGTCATTCCGGCCGCGCTCATCACCGGCATCCGCTCCGATCTTCCCGGCCAGATCATCGCCCAGGTCACGGAGCCGATCTATGACAGCCCCACGGGGCGCATCCTGCTCGTGCCGCAGGGCACGCGGATCATCGGCCAGTACGACAACAACGTGCAGTACGGGCAGCGGCGCGTGCTGCTCGTCTGGAACCGCCTCATCATGCCGAACGGCCGCTCGATCGTCCTCGAACGCCAGCCGGGGACCGACACACAGGGCTATGCCGGCCTTGAGGATGGCGTCGACTATCACTGGTGGGATCTCGCCAAGGCCGCCGGCCTCTCGACGCTGCTTTCGGTCGGGGCCGAGCTTGCCGTCGACGATCAGGACCGGCTGCTCCGCGCCATCCGCAACGGCGGTCAGGACACGATCAACGACGCCGGACAGCAGATCGTCCGACGCCAACTCAACGTCGCGCCGACGCTGACCATCCGGCCGGGCTTCCCGGTGCGGATCGTCGTGACGCGCGATCTTGTCCTCGAACCCTTCAGGAACTGACCATGACCAAGTTGAAACTCGGTCCCATCGCGGACGACAAGCCCGTGAAAGTCGCGGTAGAGCTGCCGGCGTCGCTCCACCGCGACCTGAGCGAATATGGCCGTCTTCTGGCCGGAGACGCCGCCCCGATCGAACCGTCAAAGCTCATCGTGCCCATGCTGGAGCGGTTCATTGCGACGGATCGCGGGTTCGCGAAGGCGCGGCGCCCCATGCAGAAGCCCGAATGAAGCCGGCAAGACAGGCCACGACGCTCGGCCTGAAGAGGAACCCCAACCACGGCTGACGCTCAACCTGGAGGTTGCTCGTGATCGGGCGCGGCGGACGCCGGGTAGATGACTCTTTCCTGCGTGTCCTTCTGCACGCCCGGCGTCGGCGTGGCGTGCTCGCTATGCCCCGGCGTCATCAGATGATCGACGGCGTGGCCAGTCAGTAGCAGATGGTCGGTGATGATGCGGCGATGGCATCGCCACCAGACCGCTTCGGAGCACATCAGGGCCAAGCCGTGATCGCGGCCGAGGCTCACCAGATCATCAAACGCGCCGGCGAACGCCTCGCCGAGCGCATAGTCAGCGTAGTTGTGGAAGCTCTGCACCCGCCACTGCGCATTGAGGCCTTCGTCCACACCGGTCTGCTTTGGCCGCCTGCCGCCCAGGTCCGGCATATGTCGGTAACCGATCTGCGCGCCAGGTCTTCCGGCAGACCGTCGATATTGAAGGCAGGATTGCTACGCGACCGGGAAAGCGCGCACGTCGATCACCATCCTCGACCTGAGCGGCGCGCAGCATGTCGAGAAATTCGTCGAGGCTACGATTGGAATGGCCGATGGTGACGAACTGCGCGGCCATCAATCGATCTTCGTCAGCGCGGCTTCCTTGTGAGCGGCGACATGGTCCGTCTTGTCGCTCTTGATCTCGTACTGCGGATCGTCCTTCGAAGCTCGATGCCTGTGGCCCTTGTAGTCGAAATCCGCATGATGAACCCGAATGATCCTGCCGGTCACATGACCGACTTCGGAGTTCCAGCTCACATGATCGCCAACAGAATATTTGGTCATGGTCGCAGCCTCTCTTCGCAGCCGGCGGATCAGTCGCGCAGCAGTTGTTGGCTCGCCTCGCCCGGCACCGTTGCAGCAATCATCTCCATGAGCGTGTCGATGACCTCGCGGGTCGCATCCCATTTTGCGGCCTCGTCCAACGCCCGATTCTGAAAACCGAGGCATACCGCGCCATGCACCGCCGACCAGAACATGAAGGCATATCGATTGAGGTCCATTTCCGGAAAAAGCCCCTGGGCCTGACAGCCGCGAAGGCCCGTGAGCAACAGCTCGAATATTCGGCGGCCAGGATCGCCTGACAGGGATCATCACCAACGCCGAGGCTGGGCGGAGGCGCAAACATCAGTCGATACAAGGTCGGATTGTCGAGCGCGAAACGGGCATAGGCGTAGCTCCCTTCACGCAGGTAGCCAAATGGGTCCAAGTGCATGCGCTCCGAGAGCGTCAGTTTCTCATTGTATAGCCGGTTGAAGCCCTCTTCCCGCACCGCCCGCAACAGGGCGCCCTTGTTGCGAAAATAGCCGTAAAGCGCAGGCGGCGTGCAGCCGACCGCCTGTGCGACCGCCACCAACGGAACATCGAAATCGTCACGCGCCGCCAGCAGGCGAACCATTTCCGCGACCGCTCGCGGCGCGATGTCGAGTGTGTCTTCTTTTCTTGGACGCGCCATCAGCCCCGAAACCCATTTTTGCGCCCGGACTTCCGCCGGGCTTCGCCCCTCAGCGGCCGCTGCATCAATCGCCGTATACCGGAGCGCCGCGTATACCATACATTAACTTAATGTCGTTCATTTATCGTTGACGCCATGCGGTGCGCGACTCATCATGCCGCATATTGAATGTCGTTAAGTTCTTTGAGGGCAGCATGATGCAACGACACGATCATAACGACAACGCCATCGGCGCTTTCGTGGACGGGGTAGCCAACAGCCTTGAAACGCGCTGGAGACCCTGATGGCGAGCGCCGATCACGACGGCAGAATCTCTTCTGACGGCGCCGGGATCGGCTCTATTTCCGATTTCTCGTTCCGGGGTGATGGGCACAACCGGATCAAACTGCACCACCTGCGTTATTTCGTGACCGCCGCAGAATATGGAAGTTTCCGGCAGGCGGGGCGCGCCCTCGGACTCCAGGAATCGACGATCAGCCGCCGTATCCGCGATCTCGAGGATCAACTCGGAGCATCGCTCTTTCATCGCCACGCAAGCGGCGTCCGCCTCACGGTCGCCGGACAAAAATATCTGCCGCGAGCTCGAACCGCCCTCCAGCATATCCACGCCGGCGCGCATGACGTCGCGGCTATCGGCCAAACGGAGCAGGGTCATATCAAGATCGGGGTCTTCTCCTCCATCGCGTCCGGCTTCCTGTTCGATCTGCTGCGCGCCTACGGTAAGCGCTTTCACCGCGTTCGCGTCGATCTCATCGATGGAAACCCCGCCGAACATATTGCCGCCGTGCGGCAACTCCAGATGGACGTGGCATTCCTTACAGGCATTGCGCCACGGGACGGCTGCGAAGTCGAGCAACTCTGGTCTGAAGAGGTGTTCGCCGTTCTCCCGGCAGATCACCCGCTTGCGGATCAGGCGGAACTTGCATGGTCCGATCTGGCCGGCGAGCGCTTCATCATCAGCGAAGCGCCACCGGGCCAGGAAATTTACGACTATCTGGTCGGTCGCCTCGGGAAGCTCGGTCATCACCCCGAGATCCATTGCCAGTATGTCGGCCGGGACAACATGCTGTCCCTGGTCGCTGTCGGTTGCGGTCTTACGCTCACCAGCGAGGCCACGACCGTTGCGCAGTTTCCGGGGATCACCTACCGACGCATGGCCGGTGAAATACTGCCGTTCAGCGCCGTGTGGTCGGCGCGCAACGATAATCCTGCATGCCGCCGGCTGCTGAGCCTCGCCCGCTCCATCGCGCGATCGGCAAGACGGTAAGAACCGCTCACGTTGTGCGCCACCGAAACCGAAAAGAATGAGACGCCGGCGTGCGATCGCGCGGATCACCGGCCGCAACATCTGAACCAGACGTCGCGGCCGGAGGTTTCCTCGTGAGCTAAGAGCCGACCAGCCCTCAGAGCTTCTATTCGACTGACTTCTCGATGAAGCCGAGGGTGTTGGCGTTCTCGATCAACGTCCGCACCTTGGAGCGTTCGAGGCCCTCGGGCACTTCCGCATCGATCTCGAGCCGGATCTTCACCTGACTGCCCGGCAATGTGGTGAGCTGCTCCACGATCGCTTCGACGACCTGATGGATGTCTCGGGCCGGTCGCTCGGGTGAGATCATAACCGCGCCGGAGAAGCGCGTCGGTTTCTTTTCCACCGGAGGCGTGGCCAGCGTATCGTCCGTAGATGGCCTATCGGGCGTCGACGCACTGTCGCCCCTCCCGGGGACGACTCGCCCGTTCCTGGCTGCGCGGGCATCGGACGGTGCGCTTCGGCCACCTCGGGATTCACGATGACACTGTCGCTGTCGACTACGACCACGGCGCTTGCCGCCCGCTCGATCGCCAGCCCCAAATAGGTGTCTGACTTCTCGTCCCATCGCTCGGCATAGGCGAACGGGCCAGGCAGCATGCTGCTCACGGCTGCCTGCACGGCCTTGACCAGGACGTCCTGCCCTTTGAGACGCGGCAGATAGATGTAGCGGTTGAGATATTCCCGCAGGTCCTTCAGCGACAAATGGGGCTTGTCGTTCCAGATGTATTTCTGCAGGTCGCGATCAAGGCGCGACGGCCCCAATTCCGTAAGCAGACCTTCCTCGGCCACCAACTTCTTGCTGGCCCGCGCCAACAACCCGTCTTGAGCCGGAATCTTGCCCGAGACCCATTCCCAATCGGCCTGGGCGCTCTCCTGAACTGGATAGTGCAGATAACACCACGCCTCTTTCAGGCGGGTCTTCATCGTCTCGTTGGCTTCGGTCAGCTTCGACTTGGCGAGCGCGCTGTCGCTTTGAGTGAGGTTCAGCCGTTCCGTGTCGCGAACGATCTCGCCCCAAGCCAGCGAGGCGCGCACGGCGTCTTTCAGATGATCAAGCTGGCGCGTTTCCGCAGCAATGAACACCAGCATGTTGCGATAGACCCGCGGCGTGCTGCCGCGCTGCATGAGAATGTCTTTGGCTTCGGCAAGCGCCTCCGAGCCATCACGGCCATTGTGCGGATGTTTGACGCCCAGCACGACGGCGCGCACGCCGCCCGCTTCATCAGGAACTTCGGCTGAGGAGGCAGGGGCGACCTGCACCGCATCGAAGTGACCGCGATCAGCGAGGCCATTCACATATTTTCCGAGTTCGGCGTCGATCGTGACGTCGACCAATGCCGACTCGATCTGCGCCGCCTTGTCCGCGGCGATGCGATTGAGGCTCGCCGACATCGAATACCAGTACCGACCAAGATCGGCGTGCATGAACTTGGCTTGGTTGGTCAGCCGGCGCAGCGCATCGCCGAAGATCGCCGGCCGCTCGCCGGGTTGCACGACGCCGAGATTGATCTGCTTGTCGTCGAGGCCGGTGTTTTGCTGCTGTGCGGTGGGCGCGGTTCCCATGAAGATCGCACGGGCGACGCGCCGGGTCGCCGAATAGCGGTTCAGGTTGGGCGCTGACTGATCGATCTTGTAGGGTGTGGAAGTCGTGCCATCGACGTCGCCGGCGATGATCGCCTGCCAGCTGACATCGAGATAATGCAGCAGTTCCGGCTCCACGCGCGGCGAACTCACCGCCACGCTGCCGGGCATAATCATCACCGACGGATCGGCGTTCATCCAAAGCTCGTGAATGGCCTGTGCCATCAGGCGCAGCACCCCGCGCGTGCGCTGGAATTTTCGAGCGATCCCCAGCTCGTGTAAAGCTGGTCAAACAGTTCGGGATGGATCGGATAGGCTTTCTCCAGCTTGCGCCGATAGTCCTCGTCCGCGCAACCTTGAGGGAAGTCGTTGGCGTTCTCGCGATACAGCTTGGCGAACTGCTTCAGCGTGTTGTCACGGTGATGGAATTTGTCGCCGGGGATTTCCTTGAACAGCCGCCGCCGGACGATCTCATAGCTCTCTTCCTGGCTTGCCGGCCGCCATGACGATTCCACGCGGCTGAAGGTCTGCTTGAGACGGGCCAGCGCCTCCTGACCACCTTCACCGCCTACCTCGATCTGCGAGGCCGGCAAGGAAGCCACCAGCAGTGTGCCGGGGCTGGCCTTGACCGCCTCGGTCAGCGACTGGACGAAGGACAGGTTCGCATCGAACGACCCCGAGGGGAGCCCCTCAACCTTGTAGATTTGACGCAGATACGCGACCCATTCATCGATCAGGATTAGGCACGGCGCATATTTCTTGAAGAGCGTCTCCAGCAGATTAGAGCCCGGCGCGATGCCGCTGGCGTCATTCTCCGCGACCATGGCGAAAGCGTCGGCGCCGCCGAGTTGCCAGGCGAGTTCCCCCCAGGTCGTGCGAATCTTCCGATCGCCCTCGGCATGGAGCACGTCCTGTGGTCCACGCGACGTACCAACCAGCACGGCCCGGTTAATGCCTTTCGGAACGCTGAGCCCCAGCTTTTCGAGCAACTGGTCCAGGCCGGAGAGGTCCTGAACCGGTGTCGGTCCCGCCATGTGATAGAGGGCCAGCATCGAGTGCGTCTTGCCGCCCCCGAAATTGGTCTGCAGTTCGACGACCGGATCGCCACCGCTGCCGGACAGCCGCTTCGCGGCCCCGACCAGCAGCGCGCTCAAGCCCTCCGTCAGATAGGTGCGGCTGAAAAACTGGCGCGGATCACGATACTCCGGCGGTGCACTCCCCGAATGGACCTTGGCGAGGTCAGCCGCGAACTCGGCCTGCTGGAATTCGCCGGTGGCGACATCCTGGTGCGGCTCGACCACTTCGCGCCATGGCAACAGCCCCGCCACGGTCTCGACCGAGATTTCGAGGCGCTGGGTTTTCCGCCGCTCCTCGTTGCGCTGAAGCTCGGTGAACTTCGTGCGCAGGATGGTGTCGCGCATCTTGCCGAGTTGCTCCGCCGTCTCACCGGCGCTGATCGCTTCCATCAGTCGACGCATGGAATCGAGCGCGCGCTCGGCGTCGTCGTAAGTGAAGGTCTCGTTGTGCGAGAGCTTGTTGCGGACATCGCCCAGCTCATTGACCAGCGAGCGTTCGGCGCGGCCGAGAACCGCCTTGAACGCCTCGCTCCAGAAGCGGTCCATCGCGTTGAACAGCGCGGCCTGGTCCCAGCCGACCGCGCCGTTGCTGTTGGGGCGCAGGTTCGGCAGCTTTTCCAGAACCTGGACCTGCCAGTGCCCCTTGAGCGAGGTTTCGAGCCGCTTTTCGACGAAGGGGATCAGCGCCGCCGGCAGCAGTTCCATCCCTTCAAACACATATTGGCGCGTGCTTTTTGCCACGTTCCGTTCCCCCTTAAATATCCAGCCGGATCTGACGATCACCGACAGTGTCGTGGATCGCTGCGGCCTGCCGCGTCAGTTCAGTCCAGTCGGTGACGAGGGCGTTGTAGGCCGTGGCCTCTTGGCGATCCTGCCGCCGCTTGTCGCTGATTTCGTAGAGGACGTAGGCCAGATCCTTCACCGCCTCAGCCTTGTCGCTCCCAAATTTCTTCAGGAGCACAGCCGTATTGTGCGACAAGCCATCCAGTTGATGCTGACGCACGAGATACTGACAGCATTCCCAAATGGTGAGATGGCGGTCGTTCTCCGGCTCCCACCCTTCTTCAAGTTCCTCCCGTTTGTAGATGCGGACCCGCCCGGCCGACGATTCCACGATGCCCGCATGGCGCACATCGTCCACCGAAATGCCACGGGCGCGGGCGAGGTTATCGGCATCGCCGAACACACCCTTTTCGTAGCCATGCTGGGTAAACCAGGTCACGGCAAAGCGCGTCTCGGGGTCGAAATCACCCTCCTGTGAGGAGAGATACTGATCCAGTTCCTCGTTGATTATCTGCAAGGCAGTCTTCACCGACATCGGGCTGTCGTCACGTTCGATCACTGAGGCATAGCGGCTGAAAATCGCGATGCCAGGGCCGATGGATGCCTGGGGAATGTCCACCGGGGCGATGCTCGCGCGATGCATCTCCTTAAGGGCTGCGGGCAGTTCGCGGCGCAGCGCCCGGATAAACTCGACGCGGGAGATCGTATCGGCATCCCGCGCGCGAGGTCGGCACGCCCTCACGACAGAGGTGGCGAGCGCGTTCTTGTTCTTCTTGAGGTTGCCGACAAGCTCGGTCCGCACCGGCCATGTCGCCCCGATAGAATAGCCGGCGTCGACAATCGCCTGAAGGAAGGTCGCCCAGCCTTTAACCGAGAAACCGCTTTCATCTACCTCGCCTTGCCGGAAAGCGTAATAAATCGCAGCGGGCACATCGGGCCGGCCCTGAGTCGCCATGTGGCGCATGACGGTGGTCATGCCTTCGAGAAAGAAGCTGTCGGCCTCGTCCTTGCCGCCATGGCGTTTGTAGTCCGCAACCAGTTCCTCTTGCTTGGGAACCAGCATAGTCGAAAACAGGTCCGGGTAGGTGCTTGCCAGTCCCTTCCTCAGCCAGACATAGAAGAAATCGGACAAATCCGCATAAGGGACGTTGTCGTAGTAGGGCGGATCGGTCGAGACGACGAAGTCTGTGAAATCTACGTTCTGGGCATCCATTTGGCGTTCAACGCCCCTGTTCCGAGCAGGGAAGAGCGGCCACGGCCTTGGCCAGATATTCGACCTGACCAATGAAATTGCCCGAGGACGACGAGAACGGGTTCCCTTCGGCTGTATCCCACCGCATGGGCAGAGCTTGCATCGCAAACACTTGCTCCACCTTTTCGCCCGACGTGTGCCAGAACGTGCTCGTGGACTGCCTGTTGGCAAACGGCTCACGCACAACACCAAATACGAGAGTATCGCTTTCCTTGTGCGGAGTCAGGAATGTCTCGAACTACGTCCGGGATGAGCCCCATAAATGTATTCAGCGCGATGGTCTGCCGATCCATAAAGAGGTCGGATATATTCGTAGGGCCGTAGTTGGTCACACTCATATACTGCGGGTGCTGCGACAGCGGATATTCTGGTCTCCAATCGGGTTTTTCGCTGAAAGCCAGCGTCTCGTGCTCTTTGGTCGGGGCGACGTATCGACGCCCGCCTTTCCCTTCCACGACGATGGCAAGAAGGCGCCAGCCCATCCTGCCGGCCATGCCTTCGGCCTTCACATAGTCGGCGGTGACGGCTTCGCCGGTCAGGAGGCACCTGAAGTTCGCGCCTCGCCCTGCCTTGGTCCCTGCCGCCACGGCATCTTCGTCGTCGGGCTTCCCGCTATGCACCTCGAAGGAAATGTCGGTGCCATTGACAACCGGCTTCACCCACACTGATTTCTTGGGCTTGTTGCAAAGCCAGTAATTCGAGATCAGGGGAACATGAGCACCGCGTACCGCCGGGTTGGGGCTGGCGACAGTCCTGGCCCACAGCCAGGCAAGAACGGTGGCCTCCCCGCCGCCGTCTTTCTTTGGAAGCCCGACAGAGGGATAAAGACGTCCAATCTTCTTCCTAGCGCGGTTGCTCAGCTCTTTCGCATACCAGAGGATGTCTTCGGCAAGGCCCTCGGCTCCGCGGTAATGTAGGCGCTCCGGTTTTCCGGGATGGACGGGCTTCTGATCTTTGAATTGCGACGGCAATTCAATCATCGCCTTGCCAATCATCACGGCAACAGGATTGAGGTCGGACCCGTGCGAGCGAAGGCCTAGTCGCAATGCTTCAAGAGGTATGGAGCCGCCTCCCGAAAATGGGTCATAGGCTGGCGGGACGCCGTCTGGAAAATTCTTCTGTATCTCGATGCGGGCATGTTGAAGAACTTCGTCGTTCGTCGAGTTCTCCCATTTCACCAAGTCCTCGATAATCCGAAAAAGCCGTTGGCGCTCTGTCTCAACGGCTTCTTCGGTCGGAAATCGCTCTGGATGGCTAGACGGATCATCGACAAGCTGCGCGAACAGCACCGCACGACAAGCCGCCAGCGGCCGACGTGCCCACCACAAATGGAGCGTGGAAGGATGCCCGTGCCGGATCGATTTTTCGCGCGCCGACGCCGCATTGATCGCTTCGAGCGGGATCGCCACTTCTATAAGCTTCTTCCTATAGGTCTGGGTCATTGGGTCTCTTTCAATGTGGTGCTGCGGCTTCGATATGCTGGGCCATCGCCTTGAGGCTGTTGCAGATCGTTGCGAAGCGGTTTTGCTTTTTGAGCCACGCGCCGCTCGACGACATCCGGTCTTGACCGATTGCCTCGAGCGCCCGCTTTTTCGAAACGGAGCTGTCGTGGGCCGCGAAATTTCTGAGAGCACTTAGCTTCTTGAGAGCGGTGGTGTAGGCGGCATCACCGACGGTCGTGGGTAGCCAATGACCGTTCCGCACGATCTTCTTGATAGTCTTCAAAAGCCCATCGCGCCCCGCGAAATCAAAATACCCATCACCACAGATCAGATATTCGCATACCTCAACGTTCATGTGCTTTGGAAATGTACGTTGCTTTACCTGAGAAAATGTCGTCGCATCATTGTTGCTTAGCGCGACCAAGCAACTCAGCATCAAATCTTCAAACTCGCGATACAAACGAATGACAGCCAAGTCATAGCACCAAGATTCATCCTGCTCAGTAATTGCCGTTGCCGTGGCGCTGCGCTGCGTAAAGGCAATTATCTCATCGACATTTGTCCTGAAATTTTGAGCTGCTCGTCGGATACTTTTTTTCCTCATGCCGGCGCCCCTGCCCGTTCCAGGAGACGGCGAAGATCGAATTGAATCGCCGTTTCCAAGAACGACGGTTCCCGCTCCACCAGAGGGCCGCGCACATATCGCGGCGCATGGGCGGAACCCGCGGCGACGGACACGATGGCGAGAATGAACTTATCCGGCTCGTGCAGCGAGGTGATGACCTCCTGCCGCGTGACCATCACGCTTTCGGCGCCATCGATCCGCCCCTTGACCTCGATGAAGCGCAGATGCCCCGCCTTCGGATCGTGCGAGGCGATATCGTAGCCGATCTTCTGGGCCGATACGTCGGACGGGTCGTTACCAAGCGCTCGCTCGGCCGACATGACCGCAGCCATCGCCGCAAGCTCGATCTTTCGCCGCGCCTCGGGGTCTTCCGCGAAATGGTTCGGGACGCTTGGCGCCTGACGCGCTTCGAGCAACCCACGCGGAATGACCACCATGCCGCCCCGCACGCGCGGCGGCTGCGATGAGATGAACCGTTCCCGTTCAAGCTGGTCCATGCGGCGCTTCTGCCGATCCGCCAGGTCTTCGGCCCGTCGCTGGGCATTCTGCCAATTCACCCGCGTCTTCTTGCCGGCACGCTCCTCCTCCTTCAGCTCGAAGGCGCGCGAGTCCCAGTAGTTGATCTCCTTCTTGAGCCGAGCTCGAACTTCCTGCTCGACTTTTTCGATCTCGGGCACGCGCCGCGCCTTGACCTCGGCGACATGGCCCTGAGCTAGCTCGACCGTCGCGAACCGGATCGCGGCCTTCTCCAGATCGGTGGTCAGCCAGCTCTCGTCCAGAAGATCGCGCACGCTGGCGACTTCTTCCGGTTTGGCGGGACGCAGATTCAAATGCGGCGCGATGCCGGCGTTGACGGTGTTTCCGGCCTTGTCGATGGCGGCGAACTGAAGCCGCTGCGAAACCACATGCGGCTTGCCGGCGCTGGTGACGCGACCGTCCTGGACGGTGTGTTCCAGCAGGAAAATCGCCGACAGCGCATCTCCAGCATCGGTGTCGTCCACCAGGATCGCGCCCTGTCGCATGATCTGCTCATACTGCTCGCGGATCAGGCTGATCACGGCTTCGAGCAGCGGATGGCCGGGGCAGACGAAGGCGGCGACCGGCTGCTGGTTGATCTTGTCCTTCTCGAAGCAGATCCGCTCATACTGGGTCTGGATCGGCGCGCCGGAGCCGATCTGGCGATCGCGTTCGCGGATGCGCACCGGGACATGGGTGATTTCCCAACGCCCTTCCTCGCGGCGCTTGATCCGGCCGCCCAGATGCTGGAACGCCTCGACGAAGAAGCTCTGGATGTGATGCGGCTGTAGGCGCAGCGCCTCGGCCCGCTCCATTTCGAGCCGCAATTCCTCGACCCTGGCTTCCGGCATGGTGTCGTTCGTCAGCGCCCGGCGGCGCAGCAGCTCAAGCAGATGCGCCTGGTCGACAGCGCCATCGACCTGCTGGAAGAGGCGCGCCTTGACCTCTTCCTTCTCGCCATACTGGATCGCCTCAAACAGCAGATCCTTGAGCGCCACGCCGTCGAACAATTCGCCGAGCACGTCATAGACGCGGCCGCCCAGCGCCTCGCGCGCCGCTTCGAGTTTCTCAAGCAAACGGGCGTAAACCTCGCCCTCGCGGGTATCGGCCGCGACGAGATTCCAAAGGTGGCAAACTTCCATCTGGCCAATGCGGTGGATGCGCCCGAACCGCTGCTCGATCTTGTTCGGATTCCACGGCAGGTCGTAATTGACCATCAGGTGGCCGCGCTGAAGGTTCACGCCTTCGCCCGCCGCGTCGTTGGCGATCAGGACCAGCATGTCCTTGTCCTGCATGAAGCGCTCGACGACCTTACGCCGCTCTTCGCGTGACACGCCACCGTGGATCACTTCCACGGCCTCGGGATTACCGAGCCGCGCCCGCACCTTGTCGAGCAGGTAGTGAAGTGTGTCCTTGGGCTCGGTGAAGATGATCAGCTTGCGGCGATTGCCGGCCGCATCGATCATGAGATCGTCGTCGAGGATACGATTGAGCTGGCTCCACTTCGTATCCACGCCCGAGCGCAGCACACCGAGCGCCATAGTCTCCAAGCCCTTCAGAGTCTCGACTTCCAGGGCAAGTTGCTCGACCGTCTCGGCCGTCGTCGCGCCCGTCGAGATCAGGTCCTCAAGCTCGTCGATCTCCTCCTGGCCATATTCCTCGATGTTGCGCAGCATGTCGGCATTGATCGCCGGCTCAGGCATGCCGGCCCGTCGGCCCTTGGCGGCAAGGCGCGCTTCGCCCAGCTCGTTCTCCAGCCGCTCGCGGCGGCGCTTGAGGGACTGGTAGATGGCGGCTGGCGATGAGGCGAGACGCCGCTGAAGAATCTGCAAGGCGAAGCCGACATTGTTGCGCTTCTTCCCGTCGCCCTCGGCGAAGCGCTGCACGCGGTTCATCTCGGTGCGCACATATTCGGTGACGGCAGTGTAGAGCGCGGCCTCCCCTTCCGAGAGCTGATATTTGACCGTGCGGGCCCGCCGCTCGGGAAAGAGCGGCCGGCCATCGAACTTGAGCAGTTCCTCCTTGGTCAGCCGCCGCATCATGTCTTCGGTGTCGGCATAGTGGACGCCATCGCGGAACCGGCCCTCGAACCGATCGCCGTCGAGCAAAGCCATGAAGAGCTGGAAATCCTCTTCCTTGCCGTTGTGCGGCGTCGCCGACATCAACAGCAGGTGCCGGCAGACCTGACCGAGCTTCTGGCCGACCTGATAGCGCCGCGTGTATTTGACCTCTCCGCCGAAATACGTGGCCGACATGCGATGCGCTTCGTCGCAGATGATCAGGTCCCACTCCCGCGCACTCATGAGCTTCTCCTGAAGCTCCTCGTTGCGCGCCAGCACGTCGAGGCGGACGATCAGCCGATCCCGGTCGCTGAACGGATTGCCCGACCGCGAGTTCTCGATCATGTCGCGGGAGAGGATGTCGAACTCGAGATTGAACTTCTGGCCGAGTTCGTCCTGCCATTGCTCGACCAGGCTGCCCGGCGCGACGACGAGGCAGCGTTCCAGATCGCTGCGGGCGATCAGCTCCTTCATCAGCAGCCCGGCCATGATCGTCTTGCCGGCGCCGGGATCGTCGGCGAGGAGGAAGCGAAGCGGCTGGCGCGGCAGCATCTCGCCATAGACCGCCGAAATCTGGTGCGGCAGCGGATCGACCAGACTCGTGTGGATCGCCAGATACGGGTCGAAATAGTGCGCCAGCTTGATGCGGTTGGCTTCCGTCACCAGGCGCAGCAACGCGCCGTCAGCGTCGAATGACCATGGTCGGCCATTCTGCTCGACCTCCAGGCGGTGCTCATCATCCCGATAAAGAACGGCCTCGGCCACCGTGCCATTATGATCGCGATAAACGACATTGATCGCCTGATCGCCGATCCAGTCCACCGAGATCACATGCACGGCCTGCGCCGAGGCAACGCCCCGCACCGATGCGCCGTTCTTTATTTCCTCAAGTGTTGCCGCCATCAGCCGGCGCTTCCCCAGGTCTTTCATAGCTGAAGCTCCGCTCGCTCAAGCGCAGCTTCAGTTTCTTTGCGGTTTATTGTTACGATATGCTGCGTATGGGCGCTCTGCTTCGTGGCGTCACCCAGCAAACCCAGACGCTTCAAAACATAGAAGAGCATTGCATAACGAACCGCGAGCACACCATTTCCCTGATCCAGCCCATAATCCTTGGCGACGACCTTCTTCTGGCTCGCCGTAAGCCCCGGATGCGGGCCGATGATGACATCGAAATAGTTATTCCAGAGCCAGTCACGCTCACCGGCCTCTCCGGGTTTGCCCTTCGCGCCAACATCAAGAATGCGTGGCAGCAGGAAATCCTTGAACTTGTGCTCCAGGTGACAATAGGCCCGCGCGTGCCAGCGGAAACCATCATAGCCAAAGGCATGAGGTGTGATCCGGCGCCAGATGGGCTCCGGCCGCACCTTGTTCATCGACTGATAGAAGATATCGACAGAGACGCCCTCGCGGCTGGCGTCGAGCATCTTGCGCAAAACCTCGATATCGATGTCGCGCCTGGGAGTCAGTGCAACGTCGGCGCTGGGAAGCTCGGCGATCCAGGAGTCGTGAGATGGAGCCGCACCTTCGGCCACCGAGCGAAGCTGCGAGAGATAGATGTAAGGGTCCGGCTCGAGGAAGCGCAGAACGAACTTTTCGGCGGCGACATAGCGCTTGGCGCGGGTGTCATATTCCATGTTTCCCGGCGCGCGCTCCTGATAGAGCGTCAAATCCTTGGACGCCTGCGGCACCGACACGCCGAATGCCTCCACGAGGTCGGCCCGGTTGATCGAGCCCTCCCAGAAAAGCCGGAACTCGATGAATTCGAGCCGGCGCCCCCACCCCCATTTCAACGCCGTCCCGGCCTCTGCCATTGCCTCCGCCTCGCATGAGTTAGCATAAAAACTATATGGACAATCCATATTGGTCCGTGTAATTATTATTCCCACTGAAGGGGTTTCGTCAATGGGCAATCAGATGCACGGGGAGGGGCGGGATGCAGCAATATCGTTCGGAACCTCGCACCATCGACGCGCGAACTTCATTGGCCGCCGCTGGCGCGGCGCCCGGCAATGAGCGGCGCCACGAAAGGAGAGCGGCCATGACCATCGCGCATCGATCCACCCTGGTCGTTCACGGCCGCCTCGCCATGCGGGAGAGCCGCCTGGCGGCGGGCCGTGACGGTCGCCACGGCCTCCAGATCATGTCCTTCGAGCAGGCCGCCGTCCGGCTGGCGGGCGGCTTCGCCCGCCCTGTCGACGACGAAAGCTTGCGCACGGCGATCCAGGCGGTCCTGCCCGCGACGCCGATGGGCGAACTGGAGAGCATCAAGGATCTTCCCGGCATGATCGATGCAGCGGTCGACACGCTTCACAAAGCCTGGCGCGCGGGCATCGATCTTGCCGCACGCGCGGCCGACCATCCGCGCCTCGCCGCCATCGCGCGCCTGGAAGCGGCGGTCCTCGACCAGCTTCCGGCCGGCATGATGCGTCCCCTCGACATCGTCGCCGCGGCGACCGCCCGCATCGATCATGCCCCGGCGGTCCTCGGCCCATGGAGATCGCCGGCCTCACTGAACTTTCGCCCTGCTGGCGGCCGCTGCTCCAGGCCCTCACGGCCCACATTCCCGTGCAGTGGGCGGCCGGCCCGGAGGAGCGTTCCCGCATGGCTGGACAGCACCGGCGTCACGGTGACGCGCGCCGGCGCAAGCGCCGGGGATCAGCGCCGTCAGCGCGGCGACGACCTATCACGAAGCCATCGAGGCGATGCGCTGGGCGCGCAGCCTGCTCGCCTCGGGGGTGTCGCCGGCAGAGATCGCCATCGCGACCGCTTCGCCCGCCGACTATGACGATCATTTCCTGGCTCTCCGCGCCGACGCCAATATCGATCTGCACTTCGTCCACGGTGTCCGCACCGTCACCACCCGCGAGGGCCAGGCAGTTGCGGCCCTGGCCGACATCGTCGTGCGCGGCCTGTCGCAGTCGAGACTGCGTCGCCTGGCGGCGCTCTGCCGGGACAGCGGCCCTTTCGAAACCCTGCCCGAAGGCTGGCTGCGGGTCTTGCCGACCGATGCGCCGCTCTCAACGCCCGTCGCCTGGAACCGTCTGCTAGCTCGCCTGACGCCCGAAGTTTGGCCCGATGGCGCGGACCATGCTCCGGCGCTACGCGCTGGCGTCGAGATGCTGGCCAAAGGACTCGAGGCCGCTGCCGAAATCGGCGAAGCCTTCCTCAAGGGCCGTGCGGTCGCAATCTGGCGTAAGGCGCTGCTCGCCGGCCCCGCCGCCTCGATCGACGCCACGCTGGAAACCCTGAAACAGGATGACGGCCTCGAAGCGTGCGCCTCTGTCGCCTGGATGCCGGCCAGCGCGCTCGCGGCCTCGCCCGCCGCTTCGTGCGGCTCCTCGGGCTCAACTCCTCGCGTTGGCCGCGCGGCATCGCCGAGGACCGGCTGATCCCGGACCACATCATTCCGACACCGGTGCTCGATCCGCTGCCGGTGAACCTCGCCGACCGCCGCGACTTCGAGACCATCCTCGCCACCACAGGCGATGCCGTCGTTCTCTCGCGCGCCCGGCGCGACAGCGATGGCCGTCTCCTCGGACGCAGTCCCCTCCTCGCCGGGCACGGCGACGAAACCTATCTGCGCCGCAACGCGACCCCGGCCCACGCCTTCAGCGAGAGCGACCGGCTGATGGCCCGCCCCCAGGAGTTCGCCGCCAATCCGCAGGCGACCAGCGCGATCGGCTGCTGGCGCGACTGGCGGCAGGCGGAGATCACGCCCATGACGGGCTGGTGCGGGCGGATCATCCGCTCGTTCTCGCCATCCTTGGCCGCACCCAGTCGGCCAGCTCACTGCGCCGCCTGCTGCGCAACCCGCTCAGCTTCGTGTGGGTCTACGGGTTCGGCTGGCGAGAACCGCAGAGCAGCGCCGAACCGCTCGTGCTCGATGCGCTCGGGATCGGCGATCTTGTCCACATGGTCCTCGACCGCGCCCTGCACGCAGACCGTCGAAGCGGCGGTGGCGCGGGCTGCGCAAACCGTCGCCGCCGATTGGGAGAGCGAGCGTCCTGTTCCGCCGGCGGTCATCTGGGGGCGCACCCTCGACGACGCCCGCGTGATGGCGGGCCGCGCCTTGACCTGTGGTGATGCCCTGCTGCCGGGCGCACGCTCCTACGCAGAGGTGCCCTTCGGCGGCTCGGAGCCGAAATCCGAAGCCGAAGCCCCATGGGATACGAGCACGCCCGTCACGATTCCCGACACCGGCTTCAACATTGCCGGCTATATCGACCGGCTCGACGTCTCGGGCGACGGCAAGCGCGCGCTCGTCCGCGACTACAAGACCGGCCGCCCGCCGAGGGCGACATCCGCCTGAATGGCGGGCGCGAACTTCAGCGCTGCCTTTACGCCTTCGCGGTCAAAGCCCTCCTCGGCGACGATGTCGCCATCAGCGCTTCGCTGCTCTACCCGCGCGAGCCCGTCGATCTTCAACTCGACGATCCCGAGGCCGTGCTCGCGGAGATCACGGGCTATCTCTGCGCAGCAAGGGCGAGTCTCGCCGGCGGCGCGGCCCTGCTTGGCCCTGATACCGGCGGTGACTATGACGACCTCGCCTTTGCCCTACCAGCCAACGCGAGCGCCACCTACTGCAAACGTAAAATGCCAGCCGCGACGGAGCGGTTGGGCGAAGTCGCTCAGGTCTGGGAGGCGGAATGATGAGCAGCATGTCCAAGATGTTGAAGGATGACAGCGCACGCCGCGATGCGATCAGCCTTCATGATCGCTCGATTCTGGTCGAAGCCGGCGCAGGCTCCGGCAAGACCGCCGTCATGGCCGGCCGCATCGCCGCCATGCTCGCCGAAGGCGTCGCGCCATGTTCCATCGCCGCCGTCACCTTCACCGAACTCGCCGCGAGCGAACTGCTGTCGCGGGTTCGCGAGTTCGTCGCCGACCTCTCATCCGGACATATCGCGGCCGAGCTGCGTGTGGCGCTGCCCGATGGCCTGTCCCAGGCGCATCGTGGCAATCTCGCGGCCGCAAGCGCCGCGATCGACGAAATCACCTGCTCGACCATCCACGGCTTCTGCCAGCGCCTGATCAAGCCCTATCCGGTCGAGGCCGATATCGATCCCGGCGCCGGCGTGATGGATCGCAACCAGGCCGACCTCGCCTTTATTGAGATCGTCGAAGCCTGGCTGCGCGAGCGCCTGTCAGGCGGCCAGGGCGGCATTCTTGCCGAGATGGTGCTGCACAGCCCCGGCGAAACCGTGGCGCTCATCCACAAGATCGCCGAGAATCTGCGCCGCCGCCGCACGCTCGCGGCTCCGCCTGTTTCTCCGCTCGCCGGCCATCTGACGGCGTTCCGGCAGGCCACCGCCGATTTCGCGGCCGCCCTGGACGGCACGGCAGCGGTCGAACCGGAAACGGTGATGATCGTCGAGCGGCTAACCGAGATGGCGACCGCCTTGGCGAACGGCCCCGATCCCGCGACACCCACGGGCCTCGTTCGCCTCCTGACCTCGCGTCCCCACCCGGACCTTTGCACCAAGAGCGGCACCTTCGCCTCCTATCGCAAGAAGGGCAAATGGGCCGCCGCAGCCAAGCAGTCCGGCCTCTCCAAGGCCGACGGCGACAGGCTGAACGACGCTGCCGAAGCCCACTACACCGCCTGCTGCGACGCCTGGGTTGCACTGGTTCAGGCGGCGGCCGGCCACGCCCTGGCGGCCCTCATCGAAGAAGCGCGTCCGATCATGGAGCGCTATCGCGACCACAAGCGGGCCAGCGCCCAGCTTGACTTCGATGATCTGATTTTCGCCGCGCGCGATCTGCTGCGCGATCATGACGACGTGCGCAGCGCGCTGGGGCAGCGTTTCGCCCATGTCCTCGTCGACGAGTTCCAGGACACCGATCCCCTGCAAACAGAGATATTCTGGCGGCTGTGCGGCGAGCCGGTCGATGACGACAATGACTGGGACAGAATTCCGAATCCGGCCGGGCGCGCTCTTCCTGGTCGGCGATCCCAAGCAGGCGATCTATCGCTTTCGCGGCGCCGACGTCGGCGCCTATGTCCAGGCGCGCGACGCCTTTCGCGCCCAGGCCCCCGACAGCCTGCTGTCGATCTCGACCAATTTCCGCTCCTGCGCCTCGATTCTGACCTTCGTCAACGAGCGCTTCGAGGCCGTGCTCTCGGCCGATGGACAGCCGGGCTTCACCGCCCTCGATCCGTTTCATGACGATCGCGGCGGCCTCAACGTGGCCGCCATCGACATCGCCGTCGCCGACGAAAACGGCAAAGCCAGCGCCGAACAGCAGCGTGACGCTGAAGCCGACGCTATCGCCGAGCTGTGCGCCCGCCTGATCGATAGTCATCCCATTGTCGACCGTCGCAGTGGCACGGTGCGTCCCTGCCGGCCTGGTGACATCGCCTTGCTGGCGCCAACCGGCGCGGAGCTGTGGCGCTATGAAGAAGCTCTGGAACGCCGCGGCATCGCCGTGGCGACCCAGGCCGGCAAGGGTTTGTTCCGCCGCCAGGAGGTCCAGGATCTGATCGCGCTGACGCGCGTCCTCGCTGATCGCCGCGACACGCTCGCGCTCGGTGCGCTGCTGCGCGGCCCTCTGGTCGGCCTTACCGAGGAAGACCTGCTGGACATCATCTGGGGGCTTCCGCGCTCGGAAGAACAGCCGGATCGGTTTCCACGTCTGGATCTCAGCGTCGATCCCGCTGTCATCACGCACCCGCTGGCACGCGAAATCATCGAACGCCTGCAATCACTCTCCCGGCGCGCAAACAGCACGACCCCGCACGAATTGCTTTCGCGGGCCGTCGACGTGATGCGGGTCCGCCCGCTTCTCCTCGAGCGTCATCGCGGCCAGGCGGAGCGCGCGCTTGCCAATGTCGACCTCTATCTGAGCCTGTCGACCGGCTATGCCGTTCGCGGCCTGCGCGCCTTCGCCGAGGCGATGACGGCCGCGTGGTCCGACGAGGCCCGCGCCGTCGAGGGCCGACCGGACGCGCAGGAGGAGGCCGTCGCACTCTTCACCATGCACGCGGCCAAGGGACTGGAATGGCCTATCGTCATTCCCATCAACACCATGACCGGCGTCATGGCGCCCGAAAGCGCAGTGATCGACCGCCAGACAGAGACCTTTTATTGCCCGGTCCTGGGTGTCCCGCCCGAGGGCTACGAAACGGCGCGCCAGGCGGAGAAGGAGGAGCTGGACCGCGAACGCATCCGGCTCTGGTACGTCGCGGCCACCCGTGCCCGCGAACTCCTCGTCTTGCCCCGGCTCGACACCACGCCGTCGAAATCCGCCTGGATCGGTCTCGTCGATCTGTCGCTCGCCGATTTGCCCGGCCTCGACATGTCCCACCTGCCTGCCGACCTCGCGGCGACAGGCACTGGAGCGGGCAACAAACAGACGCGCGCCAGTTTCGCCGCCGAAGCTGGAACCATCGCCGCCGGCCAGACGCATCTGACCTGGCTCGCGCCGAGCCGTGACGAAAACGCCGGCGGAACTGTGCTCCTGGAAGAAGAAGCCGTGCTCTGGGTGGGCGCGGGCGATGACCAGCCTCCCGTGGTGGAGGCCGCCGGCCTGGTCCAGGGTGGCCGCGAACGCGGGCTGATCCTGCACAAACTCATGGAAGAGGTGCTGACGGGCGAGACCAGTGAGACCGAGGCCACGCTTGTCGAACGAGCCGCCGAACTCATCCACGCCCTTGGTCGCTCCACGGTCGCTGATCCGGCGACGGTATTGTCGGCCTCCGAATTGGCCGACTGCACCGTCAGAACCTTGCACTGCCCGAAATAGCGGCCCTGCGGCCCGGTCTTCTGGCCGAGTTTCCCGTCTATGCCGCCCAGGCGGCTGATGGCCTGGAAACCGCAACGGCCGGGATCGCCGACGCCCTGACCCTGACGAACGAGGGGAGCCCCGCGGTCGTCGTCGATTGGAAAAGCGACGTGGCGCCAGCGCAGGGAACGCTCGATCACTATCGGGCACAGGTGCGGGCCTATCTCGACATGACCGGCGCCGAGCGCGGGCTGATCGTGCTCATGACCTCCGGCGTCGTCATCCCCGTTCTGCCGACCAAGCCGACCGAGAGCGAGGCGGCCTGAACGAATGTCTTCTCTTGCCTGGATCGATTTCGACGAGACCGAGCGTCAACGCGCGCAACGCATCATGGCGCTCTTTCAGGAGCGCGAAACCCGCGACGAGCTGGGACTGGGCGCGATCCGGGATTCCATCGCCGATCTTCTTTTCCCGGGCACGAGCACAATCCAGACGCGCCTGCGATACATGCTGTTCATTCCCTGGCTCTATCGCGCGCTCGAGAAACGCGACGTTCCGGAGGGCCAGCTCCGCACGGAAGCGCGCGACACCGAAATCCGGCTGGCCGACGCCTTGAAAGCCGGCGGCGAGTCCAACGGCATTATCGGCCGCGATGCGGGACCGCGACTGCAACGGCTGCCGAGCTCGGTCTATTGGGCCGGGCTGGGCGCCTGGGGCGTCCGGGTCTTTCCCGGCTCGCTCGACAGCCTGTTCGTCGCCCTGCGCGGCCGTGGCCGTTCGCGTGGCGGATCGGGTGGCGAAGACGCCCTGGCCGGCGCCCAGGCGCCCGCCGTCTGGAGCCCGGCCTTGCCGCAAATGCCAGGCGACCTGCTTGAGCGCGCCATCTTCCGCCTGACTACGGACGAGGCGCAGTTCCTCATCGATCGTCTCGTGGCCAGCCAACCGGCCGCGCTGCTCACCATGCTCGCGCGCGAAGGCATCGACGCGGACTGCGACTACATCTGGACGCATCCCCATCTTTCGGCGTTCCCGACCGACACGCGCCGCCTTGTCCAGCATGGGGAAATCTTCTCCCATGTGATGCACGGCGCGGCGCTGCTCTATAATCTGTCGCTCAGCGAACTGCGCCAGCGCGACGACTGGGTTGAGGACTATCGCGAGCGCCTGCAGGCCTGGAATGACGAACTCGATGCCGGTGCTGTCCGGGCATGGTCGCCTGATGAGTTCTGGAACGTCATCGAGCACCCGGCGCACGCCATCCGTCCGGCTGCCAAGCGCTTCGTGACCGAGTGGCGCGACCAGGTTCTGGCCGGAACGGAGGGGCTTGTCGCGACGCCTGCGGCGCGGCGACTGGTCGAGGAACGCGAACGTCGACTCAAGACCAGCCAGTCTCGCTACGCCAACCACGCCGTTCGCGACCGTTGGACCGGCGCATCAGGCGCCGACCGCCTCAGCTTCCGCTGGGCCCAGGCCAAATCGCATCTGCGGGATCTCGCCCATGCTGAATAGGCGCAGCCTCGACCCCGAGCAGCAAACGCTCTAAGGCGCGAACCATCAGCCGCCCGCTGGCAACATCTTCGATGCGGCGGTCGCGACGACATTCTCGCTCGATTTTGAGACCGCGCTCGCCGTGCCGGTCAGTCTGGCGCTGTTCGCGGCAGAAAATCGCGATGACATTCTCTCTCATCCTCTGGCGCTGCTGGAAGGCGCCGAGCGCATCGCTGGTCGCCTCGTGGTCTTTACCGACGCAGGCCGTATCCAGGCGAGCGTCCGTCCCCATTCCCGCCTTTGTTCACTGCTCGAACGCATCGTCGTCGAGGTCGCCGCCCCTCGTGGCGGAGCCTTCCACCCCAAGATGTGGGCGCTCCGTTTCACGCCGCTGCGGCCCGAATATCCGCCGCGCTTGCGCCTGCTCATCCTGTCCCGAAACCTGACCCGCGACCGCTCATGGGATATTGCCGCTACCTTCGATGGCGTGGTCACAAGGCAGCCGAAGGCCGTCAACCGCCCGATCGCAGACTTTCTTCGCCAGCTCCCTGATCTGGCCACCGTTGGTACTCCTGACGGGACCAAGACGCTTGTCGATGATCTGGCTGAAGATCTGCGGCGCACCGAATGGAGCCTGCCTGAGCCCTTCCAGAGCGTCTCCTTCGCGGTCAACGGTCTCGGCGGCAAGCCATGGCGTCCAGAATCCTGCGCGCGGCTGGGCGTGATGTCGCCGTTCTGCGACGATCAGACCTTGTCGATGCTCGCCGGTCTCGCCAACGCCGATAAACCCATCTTCATCGGGCGCTCCGACGAACTTGGGCAGGTATCTGGCGCTACGCTGGATGCTTTTGCCCGCGTCGCCGTTCTCGATGAGATGGCCGCCACCGAAGACGGCGAGGAGGCCGATGACACGGCGTTGCAGGGGCTTCATGCCAAGGCCTTCATCGCCGAGCGTGGCTGGGACACCGCAATCACTGTCGGCTCGGGAAACGCCACACGACCGGCGCTGCTGTCGGGCGCCAATGTCGAGATCTTCGCGACCCTGACCGGCAAACGATCGCGGGTCGGCAGCGTCGAAGAAATTCTTGGCGACAAGGGCTTCGGCCGCCTGACACGGCCATTTGTCCGCGACGAGATGGGCGCCGGTGACGCCGCGCAACGGGCTGCTGAGGAGCGACTGGACCAGGCCCGACGCGAAATCTGCCGGAGCGGGCTCAAGCTCCGTTGCGAGCGCACAACACCCGCCGATGACGGCGCTCTTCTCTGGCGGGTCTGGCTGGTCCCATCAGAGCCGCTTTCCCTTGCCGGAGTCAGGGCTTTGCGTGTTTGGCCCATCACGCGGGGCGACGGCCACGCGCGCGATGTGATTGAGCCCCTTCGACAGGGGCAACCCGCAGACCTTGGCGCGATGCCGATGGTCGATCTCACCCGCTTCCTGGCCTGCCATCTCACGGACGAGGCAGAAGACGTCTCCATCCTGTTCAGCACCGGACTCATGACTGACGGGATGCCGTCCGAGCGCCACGCTGCCATCCTGCGCTGGGTGATCGACAGCAAGGATGCATTCTTCCGTTATCTCCGACTGCTCCTCTCCGAATTGGGCGACCCGTTTGCCGCCGCGTTGGCGGCGCAGGACGGATCGGGTGGGGCGCATGGCGCTCGGCAAGCGACGATGCGCCGATCCTTGAAGACATGGTCCGCGCCTTCTGCCGCGGCGGCGACCAACTGCGCGCCATCGAACGCCTGATTACGCGCCTGGAGGCCAATGACGGCTCCGATACAGACCCATTCCCGCCGAGTTCCGCGCGCTCTGGAACACATTCCGGATCGCCCTCGCCACGGAGGACGCCGCGCATGACAGATGAACGGTTCCGCGCCGAAGCGGCGCTGGCCCCCCTCAAGACATTCCAGCGACGTACCGTCGATTATGTTTTCGAGCGGCTCTACGGCCAGGACGATCCTGTCCGTCAGTTCCTGGTCGCTGATGAGGTCGGCCTCGGCAAGACGATGGTGGCGCGCGGCGTCATCGCTCGCATGATCGAGCACCTGTGGGACAGCACTAAGCGGATAGACATCCTCTACATCTGCTCGAACCAGGCGATCGCGGCCCAGAACCTCAACCGCTTGAATGTTCTCGGTCGACGGGAACTGGCCCTGCCAACCCGCATGACCCTCATTCCCCTCCAGTTGCGGGATCAGGTGGGGCCTCGACGCCAACAAGGTGAACTTCATCAGCCTGACGCCGGGCACGACCTTTGATCTGCGCTAGGCGACAGGGGTAACGCAGGAGCGCGCCTTGCTGTGCCATCTCCTGCGCGATCTCGTTTCGCGGCCGCGAGGCTTGCATAATCTGTTGCAGGTCACCGCCGGCATCGACGGCTGGAATCGCGCCGTCGGCAGTCTCACCCTCGAAGGTGTCGACAAGCGCATCATCGAGCGCTTCCGCCGCGATGTGCAGGCGGATGGCGATCTCTTCGCGGAACTCGAACGGGTCTGCGACCTCTTCCCGCGCCGCCGGGACGCCTATCCCCCGGAGATGACGCAACCGCGCAACAGCCTGGTCGCCCGGCTCCGCGCCAAACTGTCCCATGCCTGCGTGGATGCGCTGCAACCCGACCTGATCATCATGGACGAGTTCCAGCGGTTCCGGGATCTTCTGCACGGCGACAGCGATGCGGCGATTCTCGCGCGCGAGCTTTTCGAATATTCGGGAGGCGACGGCCATGCCGCCCGCACCCTGTTGCTGTCGGCTACGCCCTACCGGATGCTCACGCTCGCCGGCGACGAACCTGACGAAGGCGATCACTATCAGGACTTCCTTGAGACCCTGAGCCTCTACGGCCGGGAAAGAGGGCCAGAGGTGACGGCCACGCTGGCGCGCGAGATGCGCGCCTTTCGAGGCCTCCTGCATGCGCTACCGCAATCGCACGCCTCTGCGGTCGAAACCCGCCAGACCATTGAACGGCGCCTGCGTCAGGTGATCGCCCGAACCGAGCGGATCGCATCGACCGTCGAGCGCGACTCCATGATGAGCGAACCCGCCATCGCCGTTTCGGTCGCACCCGCCGACCTCGCGCAGGCTTCGGCCATGTCGCATGTCGCGCGCTCGCTCGATGCCCCAGAGATCATCGAATACTGGAAGTCCGCGCCCTACCTGCTCAACTTCATGCGTCACTACAGCCTGAAGCAGCTCTTGATCGCCCAGGCGGAGGCTCCTTCGGCGGCACTCCGCGACGCGATCCAGACGGCTCGGCCGACCATGCTCGACCGCGGCGCCATTGACGCCTATGCCCCACTGGAGCCGGCCAACGGGCGGATGCGGGCCATCATGGACGACATCTTCGGCCAGCACCTCGAACAGAACCTCTGGATACCCGCCGCCATGCCCTATTATGGCGCCGCCCGATCCAGCCCGCCGCCGACCAAGGCGCTGATCTTCTCCTCCTGGTCCATGGTGCCCGATGCGGTCGCGGCGCTTCTGTCCTATGAAGCCGAACGGCGCATGGGCGTCGGGGAATCCGGTCGGCGCTATTTTGAGCAGCATCGCCTGCGCCCCTTGCAGTTCAGACAGGATCAGGGCCGGTTGGCGGGGCTGCGCGCCCTTCTGCTGATCTATCCATCACCGGTTTTGGCGAAACTGGCTGACCCGCTTGCGGTGTTCACCGAAAGCAAGACGGCTTTGTCGCAGGAGGAGATGCGCGCCGCCATCGCCGACCGGCTCAAGCCCGCCCTCAATGCGTTGCAACAAGGGGCGGCCTCACACGAGGAGGCTCACGGCGCTGAATGGGCCGCTCCAGCCGTTGTCGATGAACTGCTGGGCGCGCGGTCCCGTGCCTGGTTGGAAACGCCCACCGGCATGCGCGCCCTGGCGAATGAAGATGCTTACCAGGATCATGTCGCAGCGCTGGCGGCAGCCGCGAAGACACGCGACATCGGCACCGTCACCGATCTGTCGGATCTGCTCGTTGATGTGGCGCTCGGCAGTCCGGCCGTTTGTGCTCTTCGCGCCCTCAAACGGATTGCGCCCGAACTGGCATGGGATGATCCGCGCCTGCTCAGCGCCGCCGCCGAGGTCGCCTGGGCGTTCCGGGCGCTGTTCAACCAGCATGACGCGGTCGCGTTGCTTCGCCGGGACACTGACGACCATTACTGGCGTCGGGTGCTGGGCTATTGCGCCGAGCACAATCTCCAGGCCGTCCTCGACGAATACACCCACTATCTCGTCGATGCCGAAGGTCTCGGCGCTCGCCCCGCCGAGGAACGTGCCGTCGGCGTCGCGCGCGCCATGGCTTCAGCCTTGGCCATCCGCCCATCGCAGATCGACGTCGATGATGTGCATGTCGATGACAAATCTCTCACCATCGGCAAATTCCAGATGCGCGGCCGTTTCGCGATGCGTCTCGCCGACTATAAAGACGAGGACGGCGCCGTCGCCCGGCTCGGAGGCGTGCGCGATGCGTTCAACTCGCCGTTCCGGCCGTTCGTTCTCGCCACCACGTCGGTTGGCCAGGAGGGGCTGGATTTCCATCCCTATTGCTATCGCGTCTATCATTGGAACCTGCCGGGCAATCCAGTGGACCTGGAGCAGCGTGAAGGCCGCGTCCATCGCTTCAAGGGCCATGCAGTGCGCCTCAATCTGGCGGAACATCAAAGCGCCGTGGTTCGCGGCAGCGGGCAGGCCCCCGCCGATCCATGGCAGCTCATGTTCGAGCGCGCGCGATCCGAAACGACGGTCGACACCGACCTCATTCCATATTGGATCTACGAAGGCTCCGTGCGAGTCGAACGACGTGTTCCGATGCTGCCGTTCAGTCGTGAAGTCACGCGGCTCGCTTGGCTCAAACGCAGCCTCACGGTTTATCGCCTGGCCTTCGGTCAACCCCGGCAGGACGATCTGCTCGACTACCTGCAAAACCTTGCGGGCGATGGAATGAACGCCAACATTCTTGGCGATCTGCAAATTCGGCTTGATCCCGAGGTTCCCAGTCCTTCGGCGTGACGCAATCGAGATGACTGGGCACAAATTGGCGGACGTGCCGGTCGGCGCTTCCGACACGCCCGCCTGCCATTCGCTCATGGAAGGCACACCGCCTCCCATGCGGCTGGACCATATGACGGCCAGCCTGGTGGGCTTCATGCGGGTTCGCCGCCATTCCCACCGCCATGCTCGATCCGCCCCAATGTGCGGCGTCTCCCATGGTCCCCGCGCTTATCGGGTCCGGGTCCCCAAGTCCATTCAGGCGGCCGGCAGCTCCGCAACCGAACCCAGCGTGTCGATCTCGGCGATCTTCTGAAACTCGCTGAGATAGTCCTGCTGATGGGTCGCCAACCAACGGACCACGCGATTGTTCGCAAGGAGCTTGGCGACGTATCCGCGCGCGACGGTCAAATGCAGATTGTCGATGCCGTAGGTTTCCTCGACCGACTTCACCTGCGTCTGGAGCGCCGCCAGTTCCCGCTCCATCCGGGCGATCTGTTGACCCGAGGGCGTCGGCTTGCCGCCGCCCTTTCCCCTCTTGGTGGCGGCAAGCTGGTTTTCGGATGTCGCCGCGCGCAACGCACGGGCAAACATGACCGTGAAATTGTTCTGGCCGATCATCAGATCGGCGGCCTCGATCTGCCGCACGGCCGTCATCTGACGCAGAATGTCGAACACCTTCATCGAGCAAGGTGTGTCCTTCAGCATCTCGGCCGCCTCGGGGCTGATCCCTTCGAGAAGCCGGAAACGCCGCAGCACGGACTCGACCTGAAGGTTTCAGGCCGCGGCGATGTCGGCGGATGACACGCCTCGATCCATCGCGCGCGCAATCATCCGGTGCTCCTGGATCGGCGGGATGCGATTGACGCGCTTGTTGTAGGTATAGGTGTCGTCGTCCGCTGCGAGCAGGCACTCGACCTCGGCGATGCCGAGTTCCTTCAGCGCCTCAAGCCGCAGATGACCATCGAGGAGAAACCAGGTTCCGACATTCTTTTCGTCTGCCAAGACGACGGGCGCTTCGATCAGACCGATCGCTTTGATCGAACTCAGCACCTGCGAATAGGACCGGCTTGCCCGGGCGCCATCCGGCAACGCCTTGAGCGGAATGATCGCCGCGACGGGAATCGTCAGAAAATCGCGGTCGAAGCCAAAATGGATGCGGCCGTCATCCTGATCCTTCGGTTCTTCAGTCATGATCGTCTCCCGACACACGGGCCTGGAGCGCGCGTGGCATGGTCGCCAACCCCTCCGCCCTCAACAGATTGATGAAACCGTCATTGCCGAGCAGATCCTTCAGCGCCTCGACGACGAACAGCAGCCGGGTCTGCGTGAAATCCGACTTCTTGACCAGCAGACGCTGCTTTTCCGCCTCACGCTGATAGACCTGCATGAGATCGGCGGCCGTCATTCGACGGACCCCGGTGCTCTTTCCGACCCAACCGCCCGGCGGGCAAACCTCCCTTCCGTTGGCTTCGCATCCGCATTTCCAGCAGACGTCGGACCGCGGCGAGTTTCTTGCCCCGAAGCTTGCCGGTCTCATAGGCGTCGAGGAGCAGGTTCTGCGCCTCTTCCGTTTCGGCTTTGGAAATCTCCATTGCCAAGGTGATCGGAATGAGCCCGGTTTCGACGGCGGACACCAGCCGTTCCTCGCCACGCTCGAGTAGCGACGCAATCATGTTCACCCAGGATGCCCCGACACCGATCTTCTCCGCGATGGCAGCATCGTTGAAACCGCGAGATCGTAGCGCGCCGATCTCCTTCATGAGGTCGATGGGCCGCGGGGTGCGCCGGGCGATATTCTCGACCAGGCTCATGACGAGGCACTCGCTCTCGCTGGCCTCGATCACCACGGCCGGAATCTCCGTCTGACCCAGCATCTGGAAGACTTCCAGCCGGCCTTCGCCACAGACGAGATCGTATCTCGGCCCCCCGGCGCCATCGCGGCGGCTCACCGTGATCGGCCTCTTCAAGCCGATGGCTTCGATGTTGTTCACGATCTCCCGATGCTGGCGCTTGTTGCGCGCGCGTGGGTTCAGAACCGTAATCCGGGAGATAGGGATCATTTCGATCTTGTTCGGTCGAACAGCAGGCATCAGGCGACCTCCCCAAGAGGAACAGGCGCGGCGATGTCATAGAGAAGCTCAAGGTCGTCGAAGCGGTAGGCATCGAGCGCGAGCGCATTCTCCTCTCCTAGCCGCAGCTTTTCGGAGAGCATGTCAATGCGAGGGAACAGATAGAAGTCGAACGGCGCGCGATTGGCGCTATCCATCCGCGCGACAATCGTGATGTCAGGCGCAAGCGAGGTATCGAAGTGCAGGTTCCACCGAAGGAGCCCGGTCGGCGTCTCGACGCACCGCGCGATCACCAACGAGACGCTGAACTCACCGTTGACGACTATCCGGTCGGCCTCGAGATCCTGCCAGGCATCGCTGCCCGTTGCCCGCAATCCGTCGAGCACCTCACGAAGAATACCGGGATGGAGCTTTCGCAGTTCGCGGTTGATTTCAACGTAGCGGTAATCGCGATCCGGTGTGAAGCCCACGAGACCGTAGGCGCGAAGCAGGCTGCCAAAGCGGGAGTTGTAGGCGCTGCTGGACGGCATCCCATCGGATTCGTCGATGACGATGCCGGAGAGCAAACCTTTTTGCTGATAAAGCTTCCTCAGAGATTGCAGCATCTCCTCGTCGCTCAGGCGGAAGGAGCGCGCGCCGATGATGGTCCTTGCCGCCTCGAACAGCTCGCGCTCGACGACGGCCGCGAAAGCATCCTGCGCCCTGATCCACATACCGGGATTGTTCCGGACACGCTTCTTCTTCAGCTTGAAGGAGCGGCGGTTCCACACGTTGTCGCCGACATATTTCTCGTTGATGAGAATCTGGTGAACGGTTCCCCTGGTCCAGGGTCGCCCAAGGTCGGTGGAAATACCCCGCCTGTTGAGATCGACCGCGATCTCGCTCTCGCTATATCCTTGATGGACGAATGCCCTATAGATCTCGCGAACCAGATCGACTTCCTCGGCGGGACCGAGTGTCAGGATTACGCGGTCAGTCTGGAGACTCTTCTGCTCGCCGCGTTCAAGACATCCCTTGATAGCGCCGTGCTCATCGATCAGGCGTCCGCCGTAGTCCAAAGCCCGCCGGGCCCCCTGACGATACCCTTTCTCGATCAGGCGCCCCTGGCCGGCGAAAACCTTGACCGAAAGTTCACGGCTATATTCCCCGGCCATGGCGCGCTTCACGCCCTTGATGATGGCCGCGATCGGGCTTGCCGTCATTCTCGAATTGTTCGGCGCAGTATTGGACGCGAACGCCAGCGCGCTTGCAGATATATTCGTAGTAGGCGCTTTCGTCGGTGTCCTGGAAGCGCCCCCAGCGGCTCACGTCGTAGACGAGGATCATCTCAAAGTCGGCTCGGCCTTCCACGACGTCCGCGATCAGCCGCTTGAACGCATCACGACCATCGACGCTGAGCCCGCTCTTTCCTTCGTCGGCGTAGGTACAGACGATCTCGATTCCGCGCGCCTCGGCATAGTGCTTGATCGCGTCGGATTGGTTTTCCGTCGAATACTTCTGATGATCCGTCGACATGCGGACGTATTCGGCAGCCCGAAGAGGACGTTCGGGCTGCTCTGACCGATCATTATCGTAATCTCTCCGGCTCATCACATTACGCCCTCGCTAACTTGCCTGCGGCGGTCCGGGCGACCTACCGCCGCAGCGCCTGACGGGCCACTGCCGCCACTCCGCACGGAAAACAGTTTAGCTGCGGAGAAAACGGAAGATGTTGCCGAAAACGGGCAGGAAATTACCCCTATGGACAGGCGTTCTTGGCGGACGCGACACCTACGCGCGGACCATCGCCGAGCTGCTACGCAAAGAGCATGGCGACAGTCGCCGCGCGATTAAGCAGCTCATGCGCCAGACGGACGCAAGCGAGCGAACCGTCAAGCACTGGCTCTCAGGCCAGCACGGGCCAGACAGCGTCTATTTCCTGCGGCTGGTGGTCTCGTCCCCAGTCATCAGGGCCTTCGTTCTCGGCCTGGTCGATGGGCCGGCAGCCATCCCGTTGACCGGCCCAGTGGATCGCATTTCCCTGGCCAGAGCCCGTGAAGCCTATGCTGCCGGGGAAGCCGCAGGGGGACGATCGGCAACGGGCGCGCGGAAAAATGTCCCTGAACGTGTCCCTGAACGCGACCCTATAAATGTCCCTGATCGAGCAGAACTCAACGAGCGGCAACACTGGTTTCTCGACCGAGTCGGGGAAGGCCGAAGTGACGCACGGGATATTGCGGCGGTGTGGGCAGTCAGCCTGAAAACTGCGCGTCGGGACATCGCCGCGCTCAAGGTGGCAGGTCTCATATGCTACGTCGGCTCACGCCGGAAGGGCCGGTATCGACGATCATCCAAATGAACCGATTGGGCGTCTGGCTGGGCGCGGCGATGGCCGCGCCTTATCCGATATGCACGCCAGAGCGCGATACCGTTCTACGCCCCTTAATCCGGGCTTTCTTTCAACGTCGTCTATCGACTTCTATCCGTCGAACCCAATGGCTGACGGAGTCCTCTGATGAAATCACAAGAACCTCCCGCCGTGACACGGACCATCCGGCGGCATGAGCTTCGGCAAATCGTCCCGTTGGCCGACACGACCATCTACGACATGGAGCAGCGCGGTGAATTTCCACAGCGCTTCTACCTCACATCCCGGTGCGTGGTCTGGGATCTTTCCGAGGTCGAAGCCTGGCTGGAGGAACGGCGCCGCGCCTCACGCGCGAAAACCGTGAAACGCGCGCCTATGCCCGATGTCCAGCTTCGCAAGACCCGCCCCATCAAACATCCGGCGCGGGCGTAAGCAGGTCCATCGTCGGCGGATAAAGGGTCGGCGTGTATTTCTCCCCCACGACCCAAGCGTCCACCAGGTTGGACCATTCCTGCATCATGTGTCGGCGCTGGTGCTCATATTCGGCTTTGTTGTAGATGCCCCGTGAGGATCGTCCATCCTCGTGCGCCAGGCACTTCTCGATCCAGTCGCTGTTGAAGCCCAGCTCGTTCAGCAGGGTCGAGCCGGTGCGTCGGAGATCGTGAACCGTAAAGGACGCCAGCGGCATTCCTTCCTTCTTGGCCCGCGCCACCACCGCCGTCGTGACCCGATTGAACGTGGCCCGCGACATCGGCGCGTCAGCGTCGTAGCGCGACGGCAGGACGTATTTCGAGTTACCGGCGCAGGTCTTGAGAGCGATGAAGATGTCGAGCATTTGCTGCGATAGATAGACGTTGTGCGCCTTCGAGCGCTTCATTCGCTCCTTGGGGATCGACCAGACGGCATTCTCAAAATCGACCTCGTCCCAGACTGCATCCTGCAATTCGCTCTTTCGCACCATCGAGAGCAGGATCAGCTTTATCCCGAGACGGATCGTCGGCAGCGTCGGGACATGCTCAAGCTGTCCGAGCATGATGCGGATCTCAGCGGGAGATAGCGACCTGTCCTTCGGCACGAAGGTCGCGATCGACGCTGGGCCAACCTCGTCGGCCGGGTTGGCGACCTTCTCCCCGTGCAGGATGGCGAAGGCGAAAACCAGCTTCACGATGTCCCTGACATGGACCGCTGTTGCCGGTGCCCCGCGTTCCTTCACCTTCGCGCACACCCCACGCAGATCCTCTGGTAGGATCTCGGTTAGCAGTCGATTGCGAAACGCCGGGAGGATGTCGCGCTCGAAGATCGACCGCCGCATCGCGCGTGTACTGTCCGCCATCCTCGCTTCCTGAAGCCAGCGTTCACCGAACTGGCCGAAGCTCTTGGCTTCCTTGATCCGCCGCTTCTCGCGCTGCTTTTCCTGCGCCGGCAAGCGCCCCTCCGGAAATCGCGCGGCTCGCATCGATCACCTTCTCACGCGCCCGGGCCAGAGACAGGCCCGCCGGGCCGTAGCGCCCAACGTCAAGGTCTCCCGGCGCCCGTTGAGCCGGTAGTCCAGGCGGAACACGATTGAACCTGAAGGTTGGACCACGACATACATACCGTCACGGTCCACGATCTTGTATAATTTATCTTTTGGTTTCAGTGCCTTGATGGCGGCGTCGGTCAGCATCTACACCCTCCAGATCGGTCAAAAAATGCCGGAGAGCCCAATTATACCGTCAGGCCAAAATTTGGCCTCCTGATTGATATTTATTCAGCAATTACAGTCATTTAAGCTAAAATATACCGTCAGAAGCTCTCTTGCCCTGACGGTATATGCGATTTTCGGTTGAGACAAGACGCGCCATACCGCCAGCCATACCGTCAAACAGGAGGCTAACCCGGCGATAGATACCGAAAGTCTCAGAGAGATTTCTTCAGCATTTTCATTGGCTTATATCGTATTGTGGCGTGATTTCGGATACGCTCGGAGGGGCAAAAATTATTCCCACTCGATCGTGCCGGGCGGCTTCGACGTATAGTCGTAGACGACCCGGTTGATGCCGCGCACCTCGTTGATGATGCGGGTCGCGGCGCGGCCGAGGAAGGCCATGTCGAAGGGGTAGAAGTCCGCCGTCATGCCGTCGACGGAGGTCACGGCGCGCAGCGCGCAGACGAACTCGTAGGTGCGGCCGTCGCCCATCACGCCCACCGTCTGCACCGGCAGCAGCACGGCGAAGGCCTGCCAGATGCTGTCGTACAGCCCGGCCTTGCGGATTTCGTCGAGGTAGATGGCGTCGGCCCGACGCAGGATGTCGAGCTTCTCCCGCGTCACGCCGCCGGGGAGGCGGATGGCGAGCCCCGGACCGGGGAACGGATGCCGGCCGACGAAATGTTCCGGCAGGCCGAGTTCGCGGCCCAGCGCGCGCACCTCGTCCTTGAACAGTTCGCGCAGCGGCTCGACCAGCTTCATGTTCATGCGCTCGGGGAGGCCGCCGACATTGTGGTGGCTCTTGATCGTCACCGACGGGCCGCCGGTGAAGCTGACGCTCTCGATCACGTCGGGATAGAGCGTGCCCTGGGCGAGGAACGCGGCGCCGCCGATCTTCCTGGCCTCCTCCTCGAACACGTCGATGAACAGCCGGCCGATGGTCTTGCGCTTGGTTTCCGGGTCGGACTCGCCCTCGAGCGCGCCGATGAACTTGTCGGCCGCATCCACATGCACCAGGGGAATGTTGTAGTGGTCGCGGAACATCGTCACCACCTCCCTGGCCTCGTTCAGCCGCATCAGGCCGTGGTCGACGAAGATGCAGGTCAGCTGGTCGCCGATCGCCTCGTGGATCAGCACCGCCGCGACCGAGGAGTCGACGCCGCCCGAAAGCCCGCAGATCACCCGCCCCTTGCCGACCTGGGCGCGGATCTTCTCGATGGCGCGCTGGCGGTAGGCCTGCATCGTCCAGTCGGACTTGAGGCCGACGATCCGGTGGACGAAGTTCTGCAGCAGCCTGCTCCCGTCCGGCGTGTGCACCACCTCGGGGTGGAACATGGTGGTGTAGTAGCGCTTGCGCTCGTTGACGGCGATGGCGAAGGGCGCGTTCTCGGACGTGCCGATGACCGTGAAGCCCTCGGGCAGCTCGGTCACCCGGTCGCCGTGGCTCATCCACACCGGATAGTCGCCGCCGACCTGCCAGAGGCCCTCGAACAGCGGGCTCGTCTCGTGGATGTGGACGTCGGCGCGGCCGAACTCGCGGGCATGCCCGCCCTCCACCTTGCCGCCCAGCTGCAGCGCCAGCGTCTGCTGCCCGTAGCAGATGGCCAGAATCGGCACGCCGGACTCGAACACGGCCTGCGGCGCACGCGGGCTGCCCGCCTCGGTCACCGAGGCCGGCCCGCCCGAGAAGATCACCCCCTTGGGCTGCAGCCGCTCGAACGCCTCGCCGGCGCTCTGGAACGGGTGGATCTCGCAATAGACCCCGGTCTCCCGCAGCCGTCGCGCAATCAACTGCGTGACCTGCGAACCGAAATCGATGATCAGGATGGAGTCGACCGGGACGGCAGCAATGTCTGTCATGGCGGGGGAATAGAGCGGGTTCCGGCGCAGCGCAAGAGATGGCGGTCAGATCGCGGCATGCGGAGGCGCTTCCGAGAGCTTTTCGGCATTGGCGCGCACCAGCTTGCCGACGAGGTTGCGGTTGAGGCCCGCCTCCATGGCGCGGCGGATGGACACGTCGGCCTCGATCGCCTGGTGCAGGCGCCGCTGGTCGAAGGCCAGCGCCCGAATCGGACTGACCGCCGTCACCGTGGCCGATGCGGCGGAGCCGGTGAGGAAGCTCATCTCGCCCAGGTAGTCGCCCGGCCGGCAGATGGCGATCAGCCGATCGGCGCTCGATATCTGCGCGACGCCGTCCGCGATGTAGAGCACGCTTTCGACCGGCTGGCCCTCGCGGATCAGGGCCTCGCCGGTCCCGATGCGGAGCGGCTGCGCCAATGCCAGCAGTCGCTTGAGCGCCTGCCGCTCGATACCCGTGGGCATGGATTCGACGAAATGGCGCTCATCGTCGCGGAAGTCGTGATGCCGTTCGTCGTACCACAGGATGATCAGCTGCACGACGTTGACGAGGACGAAGATGGCTTCCCACACCACGCTGACCGGGTCGACGACGAACACGCTGCGGTAGATCACCTCGACGCTGCCCGAGCCGATGGCGAACACCCGCAGCCAGAACATTTTGCGCATCATCATGGAAATGATCAGCAGGGCATAGTTGATGTGACCGACCATGTGCGGGGGATCGGTCAGATCGTGCAGAAACTGTTCCAGCATGCGCGTCTCCCGGGCCCGGACACAGCAGCTTGCCGCAGGACCTCACCCCGTCGCGCGATCGGCCGCGTCACCTGCGGCCGGGATCGATGCTCAGGATGGATTCGGCGGGGACGACAGCGATGTCTGCATCCTCCGGAGATAGAGCGGCTCCGGGATTTCCGCAAGCCTCAGGCAGCGGCGCCGTTCATCGGGCCATCGTTGGAGCGGGTCAGCCTGCCGGCGAGATTGCGATTGAGCGCGGAATCGAGGGTTCGCCTCAGCAGCGCATCACCGGCGACGGCGGCGTTCAGCCTCGCCTGGTCGAATACCGGGGCGCGGGCCGAGGCCGGCCCGCCCGAAGATCACCCCTCTTGGGCTGCCGCCGCTCGAACGCCTCGCCGGCGCTCTGGAACGGGTGGACCTCGCAGGAGACCCCGGTCTCCCTCGGCCGTGGGGGGAATAACGGCCCAAGGATTCCGCAAGGTTCCCCGGCACGCGGCTGCCAAAACGAGAAACTCGAAGGCGGGTCAGGCGACCGCGCTGGCCGCACTGGTGTCGTTTGAACGCGTCAGCTTGCCGGCAAGGTTGCGGTTCAGCGCGGATTCGAGCGTGCGGCGCAACTGGGCATCGGCGGCGATTGAGGCGTTGAGCTGTGCCTGGTCGAACACCAGGGCCCGAGTCGGCTTGACGACGACCGCGGAGGCGCTGGCGGGCTTGCCGGAAAGGAAGCTGAGCTCGCCGATATAGTCCCCCGGCCCACAGATGGCGACGACGCGGTCGCCATGCTCGATCTTGACGATGCCATCCGCGATGTAGACCAGCTCGGTGACCGGCTGTCCCTCGCTGGTCAGCTTGTCGCCGGGGGCGAGGCGCCTGAGGTCGGACAGATCCAGCAAGCGCTTGATGGCGCTGCGATCGACGCTATCGGGCATGTTGTCGGCGAAGTGCTGGTGCTCCTCGTCGAACCGATGATGGTACTCGTAGTACCAGATGATCAGCAACTGGATGACGTTGACGACGACGAACACCGTCTCCCACAGCACGCTGACTGGGTCGAATATGAAGAAGGCGCGATAGATGATCTTGGTGACACCGGATGCGACGGCGAGAAGACGCAACAGGACCATGCGACGCATCAGCATCGAGACGATCAACAGGAAATAGGTGAAGTGCCCGAAAAGGATCGCTGGGTCCGTCAGCCCCCGCGTGAGCTCGTCCAGGAAGTCAGTCATAGTACCCTATCCGAAAGTAGCGGCCCGTAGCGCCCTAGCCGGGCATCGCCGTATTGGCGTTGCGCAAGCGTTCGACGAGCACCCGCATCACGCTCAGCCCGAAATACGGCGCCTCACTGACCATGAACAGGAACTGCTTCTCGCTTACCGGTACGATGACGGCATCAGTGTCGGCAACCACGGTGGCGCTGCGCGGACCGGAATCGATGAGGGCCATCTCGCCAAATATTTCGCCTGGGCCCAGGATGCCCAGAGTGCGGTTGCCGAGCCGCACCGATACACTGCCGGAGCGTATGACGAAGAACTCACGAGCTTCGTCGCCGACGCTGAAGATGACTTCGCCAGCCACCACCGTCCGCAACTCTTCCGTCGCCCGGTCGAGCAGCGCAAAGTCAGTGAACATGCCCATCATTTGATTGCCCCCAGCCCGTCAGAGGCGGGCGTCGCACAGTCAACGCCGGCTTTCAACTGACGAAATTGGCGAGCGGCCGGAGAAAGTGTCGTGAAACTGTCATCTGGCCGTAACAAATTTCTGCTCACTACGCACCCGCCCGCTGAGGCGGGCGGGACACGGACGGGAGCGAATGCATGGACTGGAATGTCATCGAGCTGGACAACGGCATCACGCTGGTCGAACTCATCGGCCGCATGGACGTGCCGGGCGCCCTGAAGGCAGACCCTGCATTCGCACAGATCGCCGGCGAGGCGACGCGCGTGATCGTGGACCTCGGAAGACTGGAATTTCTTGCCTCGCTCGGCATCCGAACCCTCGTGACCACAAGCAAGACACTGCGCGCCAAGGACGGTAACCTGGTGGTGTTGTCGCCACAGCCGAATGTGGAGCAGGTGTTGCGCTCCAGCGGGATCGATACGATCATTCCGATCGCCAAGGATCGGGCAGAGGCGGAGTCGAGCGTCCTCGCCTAAGCCAAATGGAGCCGCGATGAGCGCAGCGCGCCATAGCGCATCCTTCCCCGGCACGATCGAGGGCGCTACCGACGCCTCGGTCTGGCTGCGAGACGTTTCGGCGCGCGAGGATCTGGCGAGCGATCTGACCTTTGCTCTCGAGCTCTGTCTTGAAGAGTTGTTCACCAACGTCGTGCGCCATGGCGGCTCGGGGCAATGGGATGAAGCCGTGCGCTCCGACCTGCCCAACCCGTTGCAGGTGGCCGTTACCGTTGTGGCGGAGCGCGACCTGGTGTTTCTCGTCATCGAGGACAATGGCCTTCCGTTCGACGTGACCACGGCACCGGCGAGGCCGATAGAGGCGCCGCTGGAAGAGGTCACGCCGGGTGGGCTCGGCCTGCAGCTTGTCCGCAGCTTCAGCAGGGACCTGAGCTATGAAGCTGTACCCGGCGGCAACCGCGTTCGGCTCAGTTTCGAGCGGCCGCAGATGGAAGGCACGAAAGCAGTGGGCTAACGCGCCATTGATGTATGCTGCCGGGGCAAATGAGTCGCTATAAGCATACGCGGACGGCCGATGTCGGAGTCGGCGCTCTTCAAGAGGTCTTGCACAGCCTGCCGCTGCAGCGGCTCGAGGCCGGCTTGGCGTTGCTGCGGCAAGGCGAGAGCAGCGAGTTCGCATATTACCTCACGGACGGCGAGGTGGCCGTGTTTGCCGAGTCTCCCTACGGCCGGACACAGCTAGCCGTACTGCAGGCTCCGCGACTGGTCGGCGAGTTGGGCGTGCTGGCCGGCTTTCCGCACTGCTACGATCGAAGCCACCACGCCGCTGACGATGCATCGACTGACTCGCGACCAGCTGTACGAGATCGGCAGACGGGCACCTGATTTCCTGTTTTCGGTGATCAGCCAGCTCGGTCTGCAGGTCGATGGGATGAACCGGGCACTCAGCCTCTACGGAGATGCGCTTTCGGCGCTCGAGCGGCGCGAGTTCGATCCGCGCATCCTGGAGGACCTGTCGCACCCCTCGCCGCAACTGGTGACATTTGCCGATGCCTTCCACCGCTTCGCCGACCAGATCATCGACAAGCGGCGCCAAAGCGACGAGTTGGCGAGTGCGGCGCTGATCCAGCGTTCGTTCCTGCCACGACCAGAGTTGCTGCGGCCGATGAAGGATCGGCTCGAGCTGAAGCGCCGCCATGCGTCCCGCCCGCGATGGGGGGGGTGACTTCTACGACTACTTCCCGCTCGACGAGCACAGAGTGGCCGTGGCGATCGGCGACGTTTGCGGCAAGGGCATCCCCGCCAGCCTGTTCATGGCGGTGGCGATCACAACACTAAGGACGGCTGCCCAGGAAGAAAAGGATGTCGCGAGAACGCTGGCGCGAACCAATGCGAGCCTTTGCCGGGACAATGCTGCCTCGATGTTCGCAACTTTGTTCTTTGCCGTGCTCGACCTGCGGACGGGGGAGTTCGAGTACGGGAACTGTGGGCATAACGCGCCGCATACTCTGTCAGTCGCTGGCCGGCGCACCCTGCCGACGACCGGGATACCCGTTGGGCTGATGCCGGACCGTTCGGCGCGGGCCGAGAAAGTGGTGCTGGAACGCGGAGAGACACTCGTTCTGTTCACGGACGGTGTGACTGAGGCGATGAACCCGCGGCAGGAAGAATTTGGCGACGCTCGGTTCGAAGCCCTGCTCGACGGCAGCACCGAGCGCGCCCCGGAACCTCTGTTGGAGGAGATTTTCTCCGAAGTTGACAGCTTCGCCGAGGGTGAGCACCAAGCTGACGACGTTACGGCGTTGATCCTGCGCCGCGCGTGAGCTGCCGGACAATCAGTTCAGCAGGGCAATCGACAGGTTTCACAAACAAGCGCCCTGGCGCGTCTATCCAGAAGGCGTTCGCCTTGGCGAGCTTGCCGACGAGGTTGCTGTTGAAGCTCGCATCCAGCGCCCGCCGCAACTCGGCATCGGACTCCATGGCGGCGCGCAGCCGCGACTGTTCGAAGGCGAGGTAGCGCATCGGTCGGGCGCTCACGGCCGTCGCGGAGGCTGGTGCGCCCGTCACGAAACTCATCTCGCCCACGAAGTCGCCCGGCCCGCAGACCCCCACCATCCGCCCCCCCTTTTCGATCCGTGCCACACCCTCGACGACGAAGATGAGGTCTCGCACCGGCTCGCCTTCGGTGGTCAGCATGGTGCCGGCCTCGAGCTGCCGCAGGTGCGCCAGCCGCAGCAGCTTGCGCACGGTCCGGCGTGCGATGCCCTGCGGCATGATCTCGGCGAAGCGCTGCTCGTCGCCGGTGAAGCGGTGTCGCTTGGCGTAGTACCACAGGATCGTCAGTTGCATGACGTTCACCGCGACGAAGATGATTTCCCAGAACACGATGACCGGGTCGATCTCGAAGAAGGCCCGGTTGACGATCCGGATCAGGCCGGCGGCTATGGCGATCGCCCGCAGCCAGCTCATGTCGTTCATCAGCATGGAGATGACGAGCAGGGCGTAGGGCAGGTGGGTGAGCAGATGATCCGGGCTGGCAATCTCGGAGAGGTATTCGGGCACTTTCGCGCTTCTTTGTGGCTGGACTTGTCAGCGCACTGTCTGCATCGGCTACACTGCGGTCAACTGGAGCGTCGCGCTATCCACCCATGGCTTGCTTCGGGAAACGGCGGGTGGCATCGAGCTGACGGGGCAATGGTGCCCGGGGGACGACACGATGGAGAATGATCGGTTGCATGGCGCGGACTTCCTGCGCGCCGCCGCATGTCTGCTCGTGTTGTTTCACCATCTCGCGCAGCGCATGAGCTGGAACCAGGCGCTTCCCGGCATCGAGTGGTTCCGCATGTTCGCGCTCAATGGCAGCTTTGGTGTTGCGGTGTTCTTCGTGCTTTCGGGTTTCCTGCTCTCCCGGCCGTATTGGCTGGCGTTCGATGCCCGGGCGCCGATGCCATCGCTTTCGGTCTACGTGCTGCGCCGGTCGGCGCGCATCCTGCCCGGCTTCTGGGTGGCGCTGCTGGCGAGCTTTGTGATCAGTATCCTGGTGTTCGGCGCCCGCTTCGATGGCCAGCTCGTGCTGCGCCTCGTCTCGGGGGCGCTGCTGGTTTCGGACTGGCACCCGGTGACGCTGTTCCCGGTCGAGGTCAACGGCCCGCTCTGGTCCATCGGCTTCGAAGTGACATCCTATGCCCTGCTGCCGCTCGGCTTCCTGCTGCTCTGGCCGCTGCGGCGCGTCATGCCCGGCGGGTGGGGGCGTTTCGGCTGGCTGGGTGTCATTGCCGGCGTCCTGGTGGTCCACCTCGCCTTTGTCGCCTGGTATCCCATGGACATGCAGGGCCGTGGCTGGGAAAACGGCCTCATCGGTGGCGCCAAGACCTGGATGCCGCAGTACAATCCGTTCGGCTTTTTCGCCATGTTCGCCGTCGGCGCCCTCGCTGCCTCCCTGCAGGTACGGGCGAGCCGGCTCCGGCACTGGGGATTCGATCTGGCCGCGGTGGCGGCGCTGGTCGCCGTGGGCGCACTGCTCCTCGTGCAGGCGCGGGCCCGGACCTCCGAGGGCTGGGGGCTGCTCGGCATCCCGTATGACTTCCCCTGGTTCGTGCTCGCCACCGGGGCGGTGCTGGTGACGGCGCCTTCGAGCCGTCTCGTGGGATCGCTCCTCGACAATCCGGTCAGCCGCTACCTCGCCCGCATCTCGTTCGGCATCTACATCTGGCACTACCCCGTGCTCGAACTGGTGCGGCACTACTGGGCGCCGGACATGGACCACGGCCAGATGGCAGACCCGGTCAAGTTCATGGTGACCTCGGCGATCATCACCGCCATCAGCCTCGTCGTGGCGAAACTGAGCTACAGTTTCGTCGAGAGCCCGGTGATCCGCTGGGCACGGCAGCGGGAGGGCAAGCGCGCTCCGGCTCGGGCGGGAGTGGCCGAAGCGGTCGGTTGAGCATGGCCACCGTGAGGTGCTCTGGCCGGCGAGGATCGGCGCGATCGCCGCAAGGCGGGCGCCGGCACCGGCCGCTGGGTTCAGCCGGCAGGCGGACAATCGGTGGCGAGGACCAGCCGGAACTTGCCCCCGATCCCGTCGGCATCTGCATGGACGATGTCCACGGCCGCCTCGTCGGGGTCCAGAGCGGGTAGGCGTTGAGCAGCATCGGGCGCTGCTCGGTCAACGGGACGGTGCAGGCGCGGCGGGATTTCGAGCCGTCGGCGGCCACGAACTCGGCGATGATGGCGCGCTGGCAGGTGCTGCCGTCGCACTGCTCGCCGACTTCGAGCGTCACGGCGCCGCTGGGCGAGGTGAAGCGATGGCTGGCGCTGAGGCCGGGAATGGCGAACCAGATCAGCGTGCCGACCAGCAGCAACAGCAGCAGCGTGCCGGCGATGAAGGCGGTCGGCGTGATGCCGGTTTCTTCGCTGCGCCTGGCCACGGCTACGACCGCTGCAACTGGATGAGGTAGAAGCCGTCGGTGCCGGTGAGCAGCGGGCTCAGGGCCACGCCGCCTTCCGGCGAGAAGCGGGCGCGGAGTTTCGAACCGGAAAAGTGGGCCATCCATGCCTTGTTGCCGGGCGTGGCGGCGAAATCCGGATGGGCGGCGAGGAAGGCTTCCGCCTGCCTGCCGTTCTCCTCGGGCAGGACCGAGCAGGTGATGTAGACGAGCGTGCCGCCCGGTTTCAGGAAGCGGGCGGCGTCGACGAGGATCCCCCGCTGTTCCTCGACGCGGGCGGCAAGTTGCTCGGAGGTCAGCTTCCATTTGGCGGTGGGCTGGCGACGCCAGGTGCCGGTGCCGGTGCACGGTGCATCGACGACGACGCGATCGAGCTTGCCAACCAGGTCGTCGAGCGCTCCGGTCTTGGGTGGCCTGACCTGCACGTTGCGGACGCCGCTGCGCTTCAGCCGATCGTAGATCGGCGCCAGGCGCGCCCTGTCGCTGTCAAAGGCGAAGATCTGCCCCCGGTTCTGCATCGCTGCCGCCATCGCCAGGGTCTTGCCGCCGGCTCCGGCGCAGAAGTCTAGCACCTGCTCGTTGCCGCGGGCGCCGGCAAGGGTGGCGACGATCTGGCTGCCGAAGTCCTGCACCTCGAAGCCTCCGGTCAGAAAGCCCTCTTCGATCTGGACGTTTGGCGTGCGGCTGTCGCGCACCCCGGCGGCAAAGCGGATGCCGTTGGGGATCAGCATCTCGGGGTCGGGATGAAGGTGGTCGAGCGAGCGCAGCATGCGCTCGCGGCTCGACTTCAGCGTGTTGACCCGCAGGTCGAGCGGCGGTCGCCCGGCAAGGCCTTGCGCCTCCTCGATCCAGCTGGCGCCAAAACTCTCCTGGAGCAGCGGCACGGTCCATTCCGGCACGTCGCCACGAACGTGGTCGGGGGCGCCGGAGAGCGGGTCGACGGCCGTGAGGTGCCTCGCCTCGGCGTCGGAAACCGGGGTGGGTGCAAAGCGATCGGACGAGAAGTCCGCGTTGAGCCTGTCGACCGGCTCGCCCCACTCGCGCACTGCGACACTGAGCACCAGGGCTCGCGGCGCGTCGGATCCCATGGCCCAGGCATGCGACGAGCGGCGGCGCAGCGCATCGTAGACGAGGTTGCCGATTGCCGCCCGGTCCCCCGCGCCAGCAAACCGGTTGGCGAGGCCCCAGGCCTTCAGCGCCTCGGCAACGGGGCGCCGGTGCGCCTCGACGTCGGCCAGCACCTCGATGGCGGCGGCCATTCTCCCGGGCAAACGCATTCAGGTGCCTCCAGTGGCTGCGAGGATCAGGCGGACTGCCAGGTCCAGCCACAGCCCGCAGAGCAGGGCGAGGCCGGCCGTATAGGCCCAGAAGCGCTGCATCACATGGTTGCTGGTGATGTGGATGAACGCATGCACATAGCGCGAGACGACGAAAGCCAGCGCCAGCGCCACCTCGATCGGCGTGGCGCCGAAGGCGATGGCGACGAGGCACGCGACATGGAACAGCACCGGCAACTGGAACTGGTTGTCGACCGCGTTCGACACCTTGCGCTCAGGCTCGGGCCAGCCGCTGCGGTCGGTCGCGATGTTGCGCACCTTCACCTGCCCGTTGATGACCATCGGCACACGGACCATCCCCAGGTACCAGATGAGGCCGAGCGCCAGAGCGCCCTGCAGCAGCATTGCGGCGACCAGCCAGAGTGCGGCAGCGTTCAGCGGCAAGCGTCAGTTCCCACCGCGGTAGTTCGGGCTCTCCCGCGTGATCGACACGTCGTGCACATGGCTCTCGGAGAGGGCCGCGCCCGAGATCTTGACGAACACCGCGTTGTCGCGGAACTCCGACAACGTGTGGGCCCCGGTGTATCCCATGGCGGCCCGCAGCCCGCCGGCCAGCTGATGCAGCACGTTGCCGGCCGCGCCCTTGTAGGGGACCTGGCCCTCGATGCCCTCGGGCACCAGCTTCAGGCTGTCGTTGACTTCCTGCTGGAAGTACCGGTCGGCGGAGCCGCGCGCCATCGCGCCGACCGACCCCATGCCACGGTAGGATTTGTAGGATCGTCCCTGGTAGAGATAGACCTCGCCCGGGCTCTCGTCCGTTCCGGCCAGCAGCGAGCCCACCATCACGCAGGACGCGCCGCCCGCCAGCGCCTTGGCCATGTCGCCGGAGAACTTGATGCCGCCGTCGGCGATGACCGGTACACCCTGCCGGTCGGCCTCCTCGGCGCAGGCCATCACCGCTGCAAGTTGCGGCACGCCGACGCCGGCGACGATGCGCGTGGTGCAGATGGAGCCGGGCCCGATGCCCACCTTCACCGTGTCCGCACCTGCCGCGATCAAGGCCTTCGTGGCCTCCCGGGTCGCGACGTTTCCGGCGACGATCCGTGTCGAGTTGCTCTCCCGCTTGACCCGTTCGACCGCCTTCAGCACGCCCTCCGAGTGCCCGTGGGCAGTATCGACGACGAGCAGGTCCACCCCGGCATCGATCAGTGCCAGCGAGCGCTCGTAGCCGGCGTCGCCGACCCCGGTCGCCGCTGCGACGCGCAGCCGCCCCTGGGCGTCCTTGACCGCATTCGGATTGAGCCGGGCCTTCTCGATGTCCTTGACGGTGATGAGGCCGACGCAGCGGCCATCGTCGTCGAGCACCAGCAGTTTTTCGATGCGGTGCGCGTGCAGCAGGCGCTTGGCGTCTTCCTTGCTTACGCCGTCGCGCACCGTCACCAGCCTTTCGTGCGTCATCAACTCGGCGATCGGCTGGTTGGGGTTGGAGGCGAAGCGAACGTCGCGGTTGGTGAGGATGCCGACCAGCCGGCCCAGCCGGCGGCCGCCCTTGCCGCCGTTCTCGACCACGGGGATGCCGGAGATCCGGTTCGCTTGCATCAGCGCCAGTGCGTCGGCCAGCGTCGCATCCGGACCGATGGTGATGGGGTTGACCACCATCCCGCTCTCGAAGCTCTTGACTGCCCGCACGTGCTCCGCCTGAACCGCGATGTCGAGGTTCTTGTGGATCACCCCCATACCGCCGGCCTGGGCCATGGCAATGGCCATTCGGCTCTCCGTCACCGTATCCATGGCCGAGCTCAGGATCGGGATATTCAGCGCGATGTCCTTGGTCACGCGGGTGCTGATGTCGACCTGGGTGGGCAGCACATCGGAGTGCGCCGGTTGCAGCAGCACGTCATCGAAGGTCAGGGCGCTCTCGCCGGTGATGGAGGAAATGATCTTCGCCAAGGGGTGGGCCCTTCCTTCTGTCGCACAGAAAAACGGAAGCCCGTGAGCGGGGTCGACTCGTCGCCGGCTCACGGGTTGGCGAGGGTGATTAGCACCGGTGCGCGGGCTTGGGAAGCCATCTGTGCGCATGACGCTTCGCCACATGGGACAGGGCTCCGGAATGGGCGTAGGCTCTCGGGCGTGGACGCGCCTCGCACGGTGCGGAACGCCAGCACCGCGGAGGATGTCAGTAACCGAACAAACAGAGAACAGGAGGAGCAAGATGACAATCGACAACGGCAGACAAGGCGGGCCCCGGTGCATCGCCCTTGTGGGTCCGTTCGCGAGTGGCAAGACAACGCTGCTCGAGGCGATCCTGGCACGCACGGGGGCCGTCACCCGGCAGGGCCGGGTCAAGGATGGCAACACGGTGGGAGACGCATCGCCCGAGGCCCGCGCCAACGCCATGAGCGTTGAGGCCAACACCGCCGAAACCAGCTACATGGGCGACAGCTACACCTTCATCGACTGTCCCGGATCGATCGAATTCCAGTACGAGGCCATCCCGGTGCTGGCCGGCGTGGATCTGGCAATCGTCGTTGCCGAAGCGGACAGCAAGAAGGTCCCGGCGCTGCAACTCATCCTGCGCGACCTGGAGGCGCGGCGCGTACCCCACATCCTGTTCCTCAACAAGATCGACCGCCTCTCCGGTTCGGTGCGCGACGTCCTGCTGATGCTGCAGTCGGCAAGCAAGGTGCCGCTGGTGCTGCGCCAGCTGCCCATGATCCGGGATGGGATCGTCGCCGGCTGCATCGATCTGGCGCTGGAACGCGCGCATCTTTACCACGAGGGCGCAGAGAGCGAGGTCGTGGCCTTGCCCGACGCGGAGCGTGCCGACGAGATCGAAGCCCGCACCGCCATGCTCGAAACCATCGCCGATTTCGACGACGAGTTGCTGGAAAAGCTCCTCGAGGACGTTCGTCCGGGCAGAACCTCATCTTCCACGACCTTGTCGAGGAGATGCGTCAAAGGCAAGATCTGTCCGGTGTTCCTGGGCTCGGCAGAGCATGGCAACGGGATCTCGCGCCTGCTCAAGGCGCTGCGGCACGAGGCGCCCGGCATCGAGCAGACCCGGGCGAGGCTCGGCCTCGATGACGGTCGCGGCACCGTCGTCCAGGTGCTCAAGACGCTGCAGACCCAGCGCAGCGGCAAGCTCTGCGTTGCCCGCCTGTTGAGCGGGACGCTCGCCGACGGCGCGACGCTGAGAACCGACGACGGACGCGAGACCAAGGTGTCAGGACTGTTTCGCCTGCTCGGGCAGGACAGCAGCAAGCGAGATACGGCGCGGGCCGGCGACACGGTGGCGCTCGGCAAGGTCGAGGCGGCGCGGACCGGCGACACGCTCTCGAGCGGTGGCGGCGTCGCCGATCTTGCACCCCTGCCGGCATCGAACCCGATGATGGCGATCGCCATCGCTCCCCGGGAGCACAAGGACGATGTCCGGCTGTCCGCGGCCCTTGCCAAGGTGCTCGAGGAGGATCCGTCGCTGCGCCTCACCCACATCGCCGAAACCGGCGAGACCGTGATCGAAGGCCTGGGGGAAATGCACCTCAGGGTGGTCACCGAGCGAATTTCCAACCGCTACGGCGTCCCGCTGCAGGTCTCCCAGCCGCGCGTCGCCTACCGGGAAACCATCCGCAAGTCGACCAGCGTGCGGGGGCGGCACAAGAAGCAGTCTGGCGGGCACGGGCAGTTCGGGGATGTCGTTCTGACCATCGGGCCGGTCGAGCGGGGCGCGGGCCTGGGGTTCACCGAGACCATCACCGGCGGCGTCGTGCCGCGGCAGTACATATCCTCGGTCGAGACCGGCGTGATGGAGTATTTCGCGGCCGGCGGCCCCCTCGGATTTCCGGTCGTCGACGTGGCGGTGACGCTCACCGACGGCTCCTATCACGCCGTCGACAGCTCCGACATGGCCTTCCGGCAGGCCGCACATGTCGGCATGCGCGAGGGCATGCCGCAATGCGAGCCCGTGCTGCTCGAGCCGGTCATGGATGTCGTCGTGCATTGTCCGGCCGACGCGACGGCGCGCATCAACGCCATCCTGCCGCGTCGGCGTGGTCACATCGTCGGTTCGGATGCGCGGCCGGGCTGGGACGGTTGGGACGACGTCCGGGCGCTGGTACCGGCCTCTGAACTGCAGGACCTCATCATCGAACTGCGCTCGGCAACGGCCGGGGTCGGCAGCTTCGAGCAGCACTTCGACCACCTTGCCGAGGTGCCGGCCCGGCTGGCCGAGGAGATTGCCCAGCGCTACGGGCGTCAGGCCGCGTGAGGTACGCTCTCAGGCGTCGGCATCGGCCGGCGCCTGTCGGCCGAGCTGTGGGAAGTCCATGGCCTCGACCCGGGCGATCAGCGCCTCGATCCGGTCGACCCGTTCCACATGCCGCTGTTCCATGGAAAAGTTCAGCGTCATGAACTCGCGGCCCGGGCAGAACGTCGAGATGTTGGACGAGGCGTGATAGGCACCGCAATAGATTGGCTCGATCATCCAGTCGGTGACCGGCCCCATCGTGTGATGCGGCGGCACCAGGGTGAGCACGTTGTCGGTGCGCCCGGAGAAGCGCCAGAAACGTTCGCCGTACAGGAACGGGAAGAAGCGGTGAATCCGTCGGTGCATGGCGAACAACGCCAGCACGCTCAACTGGAATGAGGTGATGTCCTTGTTCTCGATCTCGCTGAGAACGCGGTCGACGCCACGCACGTAGTCGACAAAGTCTTCCTTGTAGGGGAGCTTGGCCATAAGGGCGCGCACCCTGAAGAAGTCGTCGTCCGCAGCGGTGCGGTTGGTGTCGAGCATGGTGTAGGCGGCGGTGACCACTTCCTCGTTGAGGCGGCGGTCCTTGTCGGAATGCAGGGCGTGCGTCACCGCTGCGAAGTACAGGGACCGCTGGCGCACCCCGAGCCGATTGGCCAGCCGGCGCATGCGATCACGCCTCAGGGCAAGGGTGCGGAAGCCCCAGGCCTTTTCCTTCGGGGACAGCAGGTGAGCAAAGAACAGGTGGATCGCCGCACCGAGGCCGGCCTTCAGCACCCCCTTGAAGCGGGCGCCGAAACTCACCTTGTTGTCCTTGTTGGACTGGATGCCGTGCCCCGCGGTCTGCGAGCGCGACAGCAGTGCCGAATCGGAGCCTTCGAGCACGCAATGGGCAGCGCGCACCTGGATGATCGAAACCCGGCCCTCCCCGTCGGCGCCGCCCTTGCGCGTCGCCGCCATGAAGCGGAACAGCGGCAGGTCGGGATGATCGAAGATGTCGGCGCTCTTGGAGATCCACTTGTCCGGATAGCCGTCGAACTCGTCCACCATTTCAACCGAGGTGATTGCCTCGAGCTGTGCGTCGGTGAACGGATGGCCCGGTCGCGCCCCCGCAAAGCCATGCGTCAGCTGCGGCGCCAGCGCCACGACCTGAGACGCCAGGTCCTTGAGCTTCTTCTTGTCGAAGGCCGCCTTGGAGAAGGCCGTGAAGAAGATGGTGTCCTTGCCGGCATAGAGGAACCACTGGAAGTTCGTGAACAGCGCCTGCGGGTCCTTCTGGATGGCCGCGAAAGCGAGGTCGAGCGATGCGGCGTGATCGCTGGCGAAGCTCGAGGACGAAAAGCTCTTCATCGTTTGACACCGAAGGTCTGCGTTTGTCCCTATAGGCCACGCAATCTGGCACAGGGTCAACGGGAGTGATTCATGTTGTTGCCGGTTGCACCGGCTTTCCGCTGCGCCTAAAGCTAAATAGCTTCAATCCTAACGTTGCTTCGCCCGAAGCGGGTTCCTTGCGCATCATTCCTCTCGTCCTCGCGGTTGCCCTGTTCATGGAGAACATGGACTCGACGGTGATCGCCACATCGTTGCCGGCCATCGCAGCCGATATCGGGGCCGAACCGATCTCGCTGAAGCTCGCCCTGACCGCGTACTTCGTGGCACTCGCCATCTTCATTCCGCTTTCCGGGTGGGTGGCGGACCGGTTCGGGGCGCGCAACGTCTTCCGCTGGGCGATCCTGGTGTTCATGGTGGGCTCCATCAGTTGCGCCTTCTCGTTCTCGCTCGAGACCTTCGTCGGCTCGCGATTCCTGCAGGGCATGGGGGCCTCGATGATGACGCCGCTGGCCCGGCTGGTGCTGGTCAGGGCGACGCCGCGGACCGAACTGGTTTCGGCCATGGCGTGGCTGACGCTGCCGGCGCTGATCGGGCCGCTGACCGGTCCGCCGATCGGCGGGTTCCTCACCACCTATCTGAGCTGGCACTGGATCTTCTGGATCAACGTCCCGATCGGGATCCTGGGCATTGTCATGACCTCGATCTTCCTGCCCAGGATCGAGCCGCGCACGCCGCGACCGATCGACCTGGTGGGGTTCGTCCTCGCCGGCATCGCCTTTGCCGGCACCATCTTCGGCCTTTCGGTGATCAGCCTGCCCGCCATTCCGCTGGTGGCCGGATACATCGCGGTCGCTGTCGGGGGGATCGCCGGCCTCGCCTACTGGCGGCATAGCCGGCGGACCGAACACCCGTTGCTCGATCCCCGGCTGTTCTCCCGCTACCGGCTGTTCCGCAGCGCGATCATCGGCGGCTCGATCTTCCGCATCGGAGTCGGCGCGACGCCGTTCCTGCTGCCCCTGATGCTGCAGATCGCCTTCGGGATGACGCCATTCGAAAGCGGCCTCATCACCTTCGTGGGGGCGGTGGGTGCCATGCTGAGCAAGTTCGGGGCGGAACGCATGTTCGCCGGTTTCGGCTTTCCGCGCGTCCTCGTCACTGCAGCCATTGCGGGATGCCTGTCACTCGGGGTGATCGGGTTCTTCGGGCCGGAGACGCCCCACCTGATCCTGTATGCCGTGCTGCTGACCACCGGATTGTTGCGCTCCATGTTCTTCACCGGGGTCAACGCCCTCGGCTTCGCCGACGTCGAGGAGCAGGACGCCAGCCAGGCGACGGCAATCTCGGCCGTCAGCCAGCAGCTGAGCATTGCGCTGGGCGTCGCGGTGGCCGGTGGGGCGCTGGAACTGAGCGCTCGCCTGGCCGGCGGCGGATTGACGCTCGAAGCTTTCCACTTCGCCTGGTTCGTGGTGGCCGGCGTGTCGCTGCTGAGCGCGATACCGTTCCTGAAGCTGCCGCCCGATGCCGGCAGCGACGTCTCGGGACATCGCGCCAAGCTGCTCAAGCCCGCCGAAGGCTGAGACCGGGCAGCGGTTCGATCGGACAGGGACAGGGAACACCTCAAGTGCTAGAGCAACTGCCGCAAACCTGTCTCCGGACCCCATGTCCTCGCTCCGCCTGACCCCGCTGATCCTCGCCGTCGCGCTGTTCATGGAAAACATGGACTCGACGGTGATCGCCACCTCGCTCGCCGCCATCGCGCACGACATCGGCACCGAGCCGACTGCGCTCAAGCTGGCCATGACCTCCTACCTCGTGGCGCTCGCCATCTTCATTCCGATCTCGAGCTGGATGGCGGATCGCTTCGGGGCGCGGCAGGTGTTCCGCTGGGCCATGATCGTGTTCATCGTCGGATCGGTGTTTTGCGCGATATCGGACTCGCTGCTGACTTTCGTGCTGTCGCGCTTCCTGCAGGGCGTCGGAGGCGCCATGATGACCCCGGTGGCGCGGCTGGTGCTGGTGCGCGTCACGCCGCGCAACCAGTTGGTCGACGCCATGGCCTGGCTCAGCATTCCGGGCCTCGTCGGCCCGATCGTCGGCCCGCCGGTCGGCGGCTTCATCACCACCTACTGGAGCTGGCACTGGATCTTCCTGATCAACGTGCCGATCGGCATAGCCGGCGTGGTTCTCGTCAACCTGTTCCTGCCCGACTGGCAGCGCAGTGCGTCGCGCCGCATGGACTTGGTGGGCTTCCTGCTCGTCGGTACGGCCTTTGCCGGCTGGGTATTCGGTATCTCGGTGCTGACCCTTCCGGCGCTGCCGGTCAGCTATGGCATCGCCGCCCTGGTCGGCGGTACGCTCGCGGCAGCGATCTACCTGTGGCACTTCCGGCGCACCGAATTCCCGCTGCTGGATCTCAGGATCTTCCGGCTGCCGCTGTTCCGCGCCACCGTGATCGCCGGAGCATTCTTCCGTCTGGGCGTCGGCGCCACACCGTTCCTGTTCCCGCTGATGTTGCAGCTGGCCTTCGGGCATAGCCCGTTCGAAAGCGGCATGATCAGCTTCGCCGGGGCGGTGGGTGCCTTCATCGCCAAGTTCCTGGCGGAGCGGGTGATCCAGCGGCTGGGATTCCGCTCGACTCTGGTCTGGTCGACCTTCGTGACCGTGCTCGGCATCTACGGCATGGCGCTCTATACCATCGACACGCCGATACCGCTGGTCCTCACCATCCTTGCCGTGACCGGCTTCTACCAGTCGATGTTCTGGACCGCGACCCACGCCTTCACCTTTGCCGATGTCTCCGACAAGGATGCCGGTCAGGCCAATGTCATCAGCCAGGTCGGCGTGCAGCTGTCGCTCGCCTGCGGCGTCGCGCTCGGCGGCGGGATGCTGGAGTTCTCGCACCTCGTCTCGGGCGGCGCGACGCCCTCGGTCGCCGATTTTCACACCGCATTCTGGGTCGTCGGCACCGTCGCGCTGGTCGCGACTGCGATCTTTCTCCGCCTGCCGCGCCATGCCGGCAACGCCATCTCCGGTCATCGCGCCGCCGAGCCGCAGGCAGGCGAATAGGCTCCAGCGGCCCCCGGCGAGTGGACAGATCTGTTCATCAACGTGACCAAAACACGGCGAACGCACAAGCGATCTGTTATATTTCAAATACTTACCGCATCCTCTGCTGTGCCGGGATTCCTCTATCCCCCAATCCCCCCGCCCCCGCCCCGGTCCGGCGCCTGGCGATGAAGGGCGCGCCAATACCGGACATGGTTGCGGGCGAAGTCGGCCGACCGCATGTTCGCCCCATGGAGGCAAACATGCTGATTCTCATCGCCGGACTGATCCTGTTCTTTGGCATCCACCTGATCCGGGTCGTGGCGCCGGGCCTGCGTGCCGCCCAGATTGCGGCCAACGAGCGCCGCTGGAAGGGGATCTACGCGCTGATCTCGCTTGCCGGCCTCGGGCTGATCATCTGGGGGTGGATCGCTTACCGCGGCGAGGCGCCCGAGCTCTACGAGCCGCCGACCTGGGGACGACACCTGGCGATGCTGCTGGTGTGGGCCGGCTTCGTCCTCGTCGGCGCCGCCAACGCCCCCGCCGGACGCATCAAGTACTTCGTCAAGCACCCGATGCTCACCGGCGTATTCCTGTGGGCCGTGGCGCACCTGGCAACCAACGGCGATCTGGCCTCGGTGCTGCTGTTCGGCGGCTTTGCCGCCTATACGCTGATCGACCGGCTGGCGGTGATTCCGCGCGGCGATCCGGCGCCCGCCATCGTTTCGACGCGCAGCGACCTCGTCGCGCTGCTGGTCGGCACGGTGCTGTACGGCGTCTTCGCTTTCCTGCTGCACGGGCTGCTGTTCGGCGTCAGCCCGTACTGAGTGCGGGAGTCGGCCTCAGCTCATCACGCGGATGGTGGTGTTCTCGGCTCCGACCTGCTTGACCAGATCGAACAGTGCCTGGGCGTTGTCCGGGTGCAGGCGGACGCAGCCATGCGAGGCGATGCTGCCCAGGTTCTTGAGGTCGGTAGTGCCGTGGATGGCGTATCCCCCGTGGAAGAAGATCGAGTAGGGCATTGGCGCCCCATCGTATTTCTTCGAGTGATACTTGCGGTACATGCGTGTGACGTCATAGCGGCCGGTCGGTGTCTCGTAGCCCTTGCGGCCGGTCGAGACGTCGAAGCTGTGGGTCGGCGCCCCGTCCACGGCCACCCACATCCTCTGTTCCGAGATGTCGACGACGATGAAAATGTTCGCGGCAAAGGCGGGTGTGGCCAGCAACCCGAAAACGAGGCCAAGAAGAACGCGACGCAACATCTGCTACAAGCCCCCGGTACGCAGGCCGCAATGCTGCTACACTTGCATTGCCCGAGCGTTAACGACAGACGGGTTCACGCGCATGTGAGCCCCGCCTGAGGGCGGTCTGCAGCCGCCCGCAAGGGATTTGCTTTCGCTGGGACGGGTCACTATGGTGCCCGCGGCTTCCCGTACCCCGAACCCCGACAAGATGACCAACGACAATATTATCCGCGAGATCGACGACGAACTGCGCAGCGACCGGATGCGCGCGCTGTGGCGGCAGTTCGGTCCCTATGTGATCGGCGCCGCCGTGGCCGTGGTCGTTCTCGTGGCGGTCAACGAGGGCTGGACCTGGTGGCAGAACTCCAGTGCCGCCCGCTCCTCCGACCAGTTCTATGCCGCCCTCGAGATTGTCGATGGTACCGATGTGGCGGCCGCCCAGGCGGCGCTCGAGAAAGTGGCAGCCGAGGGCTCCGGGGGCTACCCCACACTGGCGCGCTTCCGCCAGGCGGCCCTGTTGCTCAAGGATGACAAGACGGCCGAAGCGGTGGCCGCCTACGACGCTCTCGCGGCCAGGGAGAGCAATGTCCATTTGCGCGACCTGGCGCTGGTGATGGCAGGTCTCGCGCTGGTCGACGGCGGCGATGTCGGCCAGGTGGAATTGCGCGTCGGCGGCCTCGACACCGCGGACAATCCGCTCCGTAACGCGGCACGGGAGGCGCTGGGGCTGGCCAGGTACGCCACGGGAGACATCGACGGCGCACGCGTGGCCTTCGAAGCAATCCTTGCCGACCCGCTGGCCTCGCAGGAAACCCGCAGCAAGCTGCAGGTCTACCTGCAGCAACTGATTGCCGAGGGGGCGGTCGACCCCAGTGCCGACGCGTCAGCCTTCGTCGGCGACGCTCCGTCGGTGGGAGATGCTCCGGCACTCGACACCGTCGAGCCGGCACCGGCCGACGCAGCCGCTCCTGCCGGGACCACCCCGCAGTACTGATCGCCGTCCGTTCTCGATCGGGCCCTCGCAGTACGCGGGGGCCCGCTGCATTTCCCGCTACCCCCCGGCGCGCCGAGTGGGGTAACGATCAAGTCCTCGACAAGCGAGCAGGCCCGCCATGACCGTCACCGTCGCCATCGTCGGCCGCCCCAATGTGGGGAAATCCACGCTCTTCAACCGGCTGGTGGGGCGAAAGATCGCGCTCGTCGACGATACCCCGGGCGTCACCCGCGACCGCCGCGAGGCCGAGGGTCGGATCGGCGACCTGCGCTTCAAGGTACTGGATACCGCCGGCTACGAGGACCGCACCGACGGTTCGATCGAGGACCGGATGCGCCAGCAGACCGAGATCGCGATCCGCGATGCCGACGTCATCCTGTTCATGATCGATGCCAGGGCGGGTGTCACGCCTCTCGACGAGCGCTTCGCCCAGGTGTTGCGCCGCGCCGGCAAGGACGTGCACCTGATCGGCAACAAGGCCGAGGGCAAGGCGGCGGACCCCGGCCTGATGGAGGCCTATGCGCTCGGTTTCGGCGAACCGGTGGCGCTTTCGGCCGAGCACGGGCTCGGCCTCGCCGACCTGCATGCCATCGTCTCGAAGGCCGTCGACGCCGCCGCCGAGAAGGCAGCGGCGGCGACCCCGGTGCTCGACCAGTTGCCCGAGGTGGATGTCGATCTGCCGCCCGATGACGGCACCACGGAGGAGGGGCCGGCCAAACGCTGGGATCCCAGGCGCCACCTCAATGTCGCGTTCATGGGCCGGCCGAACGCCGGCAAGTCGACGCTGATCAACCACATGGTGGGCGAGGAGCGGCTGCTTACCGGGCCGGAGGCGGGGATCACCCGCGACTCGATCCTGGTGCCATGGGACTACGAGGGCCGCACCATCAACCTCGTCGATACTGCCGGCATGCGGCGCAAGGCGCGCATCTCGGAAAAGCTCGAGAAGCTCGCCGTTTCCGATTCTCTGCGCTCCATCCAGTACGCCGAGGTGGTGGTGCTGCTGCTCGATGCGGCGATTCCGTTCGAAAAGCAGGACCTGGCGCTGGCCGATCTGGTCGAGCGTGAGGGCCGCGCCATGGTCATCGCCGTCAACAAGTGGGACACCGTCGAGGACAAGAACAAGGCGCTGGCCGAACTGCGCGAGCAATGCGAGCGCTACCTGCCGCAGCTCAAGGGCATTCCGCTGGTCACCATCTCCGGGCTGCAGGGCCGCAACATCGACAAGCTGATGGCGGCGATCTTCGCGGTCGAGCGCAAGTGGAACAGCCATGTGTCGACGGCGCGGCTCAACCGCTGGCTTGCCGGCATGACCGAGAGCCATCCGCCGCCGGCGGTCTCCGGCCGGCGGCTGAAGCTGCGCTACATGACGCAGGCCAAGATCCGGCCGCCGAGTTTCATCCTGTTCGCCTCGCGGCCCGATGCGCTGCCCGGTGCCTACCAGCGCTACCTGGTCAACGGCTTGCGCGACGCCTTCGACATGCCGGGGACGCCGATCCGGCTGTGGGTCAGGGGCGGCAAGAACCCGTTCGACAAGAGGGACGATTGACGACCGCGCAAATAGCTCTTCGCGTTTGCGTGATCTGCCGCTATATTTCGTTGCTCCCAAGCGACCCGATGCTGAGTGCGGGGCCGCAACCTAGATACGGCATTGTTCCTCGAAATCCTGATCGTCGCCGTGCTGACCCTGGTCAACGGTCTGTTGGCGATGTCCGAACTGGCGGTGGTATCTTCGCGGCCGGCCCGGCTCAAGGTGCTGGCGGCCAATGGCCGGCGCGGCGCCGAGGTGGCGCTGAAGCTGCAGGATGACCCCGGCAAGTTCCTTTCCTCGGTGCAGATCGGCATAACGCTGGTGGGAGTGCTGTCCGGAGCCTTCTCCGGCGCGACGCTGGGCGATAGGCTGGGCCTGACTCTGGCCGGCGCCGGGCTCGACAAGGCCGTCGCCATGCCGCTCGGCGTCGGGCTGGTGGTCATCCTCATCACCTACCTGTCGCTGATCATCGGTGAACTCGTGCCCAAGCAGGTGGCGCTGCGCGATGCCGAGGGGGTCGCGGCACGCGTTGCCCCGCTGATGGCCTTCATTGCCTCGGCGGCCGCGCCTCTGGTCTGGCTGCTCGACGTCTCGGGCCGGCTGGTGCTGCGCCTGATCGGACAGAGCGGGCAGGCCGAGGAGACGGTCACCGACGAGGAAGTCAGGACCATCATCGCCGAGGCCGAGAGTGCCGGCGTGCTCGAGACCGAGGAGCGCCACATGATCTCGGGCGTCATGCGCCTCGCCGACCGTTCCGCGCGCGGCCTGATGACGCCGCGCCTCGACGTCGAACTGATCGACCTTTCCGAGGGCAAGGGGGAAATCCTCGAGAAGCTCCGTACCATCCGGCGTTCGGTGGTGCCGGTGCAGGACGGGGGCGTCGACGAGATCATCGGCGTGATCGTCAGGAAGGACCTGCTCGACGTGCTGTTCGCCGGTGGCGAGCTCGACGTCCGGGCGATGGTCAAGCAGGCGCCGGTGGTGATGGACCGCTCCGATGCGCTCGACGTGCTCAAGGCCATTCGGGCCTCGGTGGTGCACATGGCGCTGGTGTTCGATGAGTACGGGCACTTCGAGGGCATCGTGACGCCCGGCGATGTGCTCGAGGCTATCACTGGTGCATTTCAGGAGGAGGAGGGGGACGAGCCTGCCTTCACCACGCGTGCCGACGGCTCGTACATCGTTTCGGGCTGGATGCAGGCCGACGAATTCGAGGACAAGATCGGCGTGCGTGTCGCCAAGGACGCCAAGTACGAGACTGTGGCAGGCTATGTGCTCGCCGAACTCAACCACCTGCCCGCAGTAGGCGAGACCTTCGAGCGCGGCCACTGGCGCATCGAGGTCATCGACCTCGATGGCCGCCGCATCGACAAGGTGCTGGTCAGTAGAATCCAGGCCTGATCCGGCTCAGAGCGGCGTCAGCGCGCCGGTCTCGACATCGAACAGCATGCGGTTGGCGTCGAATGTCGGCTCCAGCATGTCGATAATTGGCGGCGCCACGACCGACGGATGCGGCAGCGTGTCGGGGTTCTCGCCCGGTACGGCGCGGGCCCGCATCGCGGTACGCACGGCGCCGGGGTAGAAGGCATTGACCCGCACGTTGGTGACCCCGCCGACCTCGGCCGCGTAGGACTTGACCAGGGCCTCGAGCGCCGCCTTGCTCGCGGCATAGGCCCCCCAGAATGCCCGCGCCGATCGCGCCGACGAGGACGAGAGGAACACTGCCCGACCCGACGGCGATTGCCTGAGCAGCAGGTCGAACGAGCGGATCAGCCGGTAGTTGGCGGTGACGTTGAGCGCCAGCAGCTTCTCGAAGTCCTTGGGTTCCATGTGCGACACAGGGGTGATGGCCCCGAGCGAGGCGGCATTGCCGACCAGCCCGTCGAGCCGCCCCCAGCGCTCGAAGACCGCCCGGCCCAGCCGGTCGATGCCGTCGAACTCGGTGAGGTCGAGCGGCACCAGCGTCGCCGTGCCGCCCAGCACCTCGATGGCATCATCGAGTTCCTCGAGGCCACCCACCGTCCGCGCCACGGCCACGACGTGCGCCCCGCGTCGGGCTGCTTCCAGCGCCGCCTGGTAGCCGATGCCGCGCGAGGCGCCGGTGACGAGGACGATCTTGTCGGCTAGGGTCTTGGTGGTCATGCAAAGGTCTCGGATGAGGCGATGCGGGCTTCTAGCGGGCAGGAGCCTGGGAGGGAAGGGGAAGCTTGCCGCAGGCGCCGAAACGCTGGGCCATCGATGTCGCGACTTCCCCAAGGTGTCGCCAACCTCAGTGGCCAATTCGGGTCGCTCTACTGCCCCACGCCAAACAAACCGGGCCCAAATGCCCCTACGACGCCTCCCGCATCAGCGAAATGGTCTTCGGGTCGGACTTGCCACGCCCGGTAAGGTCAGTGAGCGTCGTGGGATATTCGCCGGTGAAGTGGTGGTCGGTGAACTGCGGGCTCAGCGGGTTGCGCTTCACCCCGCCGACCGCGTCATAGAGCCCGTCGATAGACAGAAAGGCCAGCGAATCCGCACCGATGAAGCGGCACATGGCCTCGAGGTCCTTGTACTGGTTGGCGAGCAGGTGCTCCGGATCGGGCGTGTCGATGCCATAGTAGTCGGAGTGGAAGATCATCGGCGACGCGACGCGGATGTGTACCTCGCGCGCCCCGGCTTCGCGGATCATCTGCACGATCTTGACCGAAGTGGTGCCGCGCACGATCGAATCGTCGATCAGCACCACCCGCTTGCCGTCGATCTCGGCCCGGTTGGCCGAGTGCTTGAGCTTGACGCCGAAGGCGCGGATCGACTGTGTCGGCTCGATGAAGGTGCGTCCGACGTAGTGGTTGCGGATGATGCCGAGTTCGAACGGGATGCCGCTCGCCTGAGCGTAGCCGATCGCCGCCGGGGTACCGCCATCCGGGACCGGCACGACGACATCTGCGTCGACCGGCGCCTCCCTCGCGAGATTGATGCCCATGCGCTTGCGCGCCGAGTAGACCGGCCGCCCGGCGACCACGGAATCGGGGCGAGCGAAGTAGACGTATTCGAACAGGCAGATTCGCTCGGGTCTGGGCGGGAAGGGCTTGACCGACTCGATCGAGAACGAGCCATCGGGCTGGATCTCGCAGATCACCACCTCGCCGTTCTCGACATCGCGCACGAAGCGCGCGCCGATGATGTCGAGCGCACAGGTTTCGGACGCGAAGATCGGCTTGCCGTCCAGATCGCCGAGGACGAGTGGGCGGATGCCATTCATGTCGCGGGCCCCGATCAGCTTGGTGCGGGTCATGGCGACGAGGGCAAAGGCCCCCTCGAGGTGCATCAGGGCATCGATGAAGCGATCGGAGGAGGCGATCTTCTTGGAACGGGCGATCAGGTGCAGCACCACCTCGGTATCCGAGGTCGACTGGCAGATGGCGCCCTGCGCGATGATCTGCCGCCGCAGCGTCAGGCCGTTGGTGAGGTTGCCGTTATGGGCGACGGCGATGCCGCCGGCATTCAGCTCGGCGAACAGCGGCTGCACGTTGCGCAGGATGGTTTCGCCGGTGGTCGAATAGCGGACATGCCCCATGGCCAGATGGCCGGGGAGGCGTCTGACCGTCGCCGGGTCGGTGAAATGGTCGCCGACGAGGCCAAGCTGGCGTTCGGAATGGAACTGCCGGCCGTCGAAGCTGACGATACCGGCTGCCTCCTGCCCACGATGCTGCAGGGCGTGCAGCCCCAACGCGGTGAGCGTGGCGGCTTCCGGGTGGCCGAGGATGCCGAACACGCCACACTCCTCGCGCAGGGTATCGGCGTCCCAATCGGGAATCGCCTTGTGGTGGTCGCTCATCTGAGGCACCTCTCACGAAACGGTCAGAACAACCGGGCCCGGTGACCTTGCCGGTCCCGAGCCCGTTGCGGCAATGGCGTCATCCGACGGACATCAGGTGTTTGTGGCGCCTGCAGGTTCCAGCGGCGCGTCGTTTTCCAGCGAGTCCGTGCCCTCGTCGTCCGGCAGAGGCGCATCGGGCGTCGGCGCCTCGTCGGGCGACGCCTCGTCGTCGCCGCCGCCGCGATGCAGGATGTCCGTGACCTGCTTCTCGAGGTCGGGCGGCAATACCGAGATCAGGCTGTCGCCGAAATTCTGCAGGACCGGCAGCGATTTGGATTCCTTGGCCCAGGACGGCAGGTTCGAGGGCATCAGCCAGAGACCGAAGATCACCACCACCACCGCGATCAGCACCCCGCGCGCGACACCGAAGATGAAGCCGAGCGTGCGATCGAGCGGCCCGATGCGGCTGTCGACCACGAAATCGGCAATCCGCATGGTGATCAGGTGGAGAATGATCAGCGCCACGATGAAGGTGCCCAGCACCGTCACGATGTCGGCGACGATCGGCTCGTTGATGTACTCGCGCGCGATTTCCTTGTGCTGGAAGTACGCGTAGGCCGCCACCGCCGCCGAGCCGGCCCAGGTGGCGAGAGACAGGATCTCACGGGTGAACCCTCGGGCGGTCGCCAGGATTGCCGAGATCAGCACGAGCACGGCGACGCCGACGTCGAATGCAGTCAACATATGGAGAATCCGCCCATGGACAGCCCTTCTGCCCCGTTTAGCCGCAAATAGTGGCAAAGCCAAGCGTGCCGCTGCCGCCGCGACGCCGATCTTCACGGAAAGCGGAGCACATGGCCATTCCGCTACTCCGCCGCCTGCCGCTGGCCGCGGGCCGCAATGCGACCGATCAGCTCGGCCAGCTCGGAGTATTCGCCGACCCTGATTCCGGCCGGCGCGTCGCCGCTGCCCAGACGCCCGGTGACCGCCGCCCTGAAGCCGAGCTTGCCCGCTTCGCGTAGCCTGAGGGCGCCGTGGACCACCGGGCGGACACCGCCGGCCAGCGAGATCTCGCCGAAGTAAACCGTGTCGGGCGGCAGCGGCGATCCGGTGAGCGAAGAGATCAGAGCCGCGGCGACAGCGAGGTCTGCCGCCGGCTCGTTGACCTTCAGGCCTCCCGCGACGTTGAGGTAGATGTCGTTAGCCCCGATGCGAACACCACAGCGGGTCTCGAGCACTGCCAGCACCATGGAGAGGCGCGCGGAATCCCATCCGACCACGGCGCGGCGCGGTGTCCCCAGCGGGGAGGGCGAGACGAGTGCCTGGATCTCGCAGAGCACAGGCCGCGTTCCCTCCATGCCGGCAAAGACGGCAGACCCCGCGGCGTCCTTGTCGCGCTGGTCGAGGAACAGCGCCGAGGGATTGGCGACCTCGCGCAGCCCGAGCGTCGACATCTCGAACACGCCGATCTCATCGGTCGCCCCATAGCGGTTCTTGACACCGCGCAGGATGCGGAAAGTATGGCTGGCGTCGCCCTCGAAGTAGAGCACCGCATCGACCATGTGCTCGACGACGCGCGGTCCCGCGATCTGCCCATCCTTGGTGACGTGGCCGACCAGCACGACCGAAGCGCCCGACTTCTTGGCAAATCGCGTCAGCGCCTGTGCCGAGGTCCGGACCTGGGTGACGGTACCCGGAGCGCTGTCGACGCGGTCGGTCCACAGCGTCTGGATCGAGTCGATGATGACGAGGTCGGGGGCAGGGCCGTTCTGGAGGGTTGCGAGGATGGTCTCGACATTGGTCTCGCTGGCGAGCAGCACCTCCCCATCCCCCAGCCCGAGGCGCTGGGCCCTCAGCCGCACCTGCGCCACCGCCTCCTCGCCCGACACATAGACAACCCGCTTGCCACGTTCGGCCAGCGCCGCGGCCGCCTGCAGGAGCAGCGTCGACTTGCCGATTCCCGGATCGCCGCCCACCAGCACCGCCGAGCCCATGACAAAGCCGCCACCGGTGACGCGGTCAAGTTCCGAAATGCCGGTGACAACGCGGGCTGCAGTCTCCGTCTCGCCGGCAAGTGGCACAAGCTGCACCGGACGGCCGCCGGCGACCGCCGACTTCGGTCCGGCGCCGACGCCCGAATCGACGATTTCCTCGACAATGGAGTTCCACTCCCCGCAGGCCTCGCAACGGCCCTGCCAGCGGGCCGAGGCGGCACCGCAGGATTGGCATACAAACGAGGTCTTGGTGCGCGCCATGCTGTGGGTTCCGACCGACAATGAAGGATAGCCGACGAGAGGTATCAGCGCAAGAACGGATAGTGAACAGGTGTCAGCCGCGGCCGCTCTCGGGTGTCGAGATCAGCCGGGCGGCGGCGCTGTTGGCCGCACCGAGCGCCTCGTCGAGAGCGCGCCCCGCGGCAAGCTTGGCGGCAAGGCACCCCACGAACTCGTCGCCGGCACCGTGTGTGCTGACCACAGTGACGGACGCGGCGGCAAGGGCGCAGGCGCCTGATAATCCGGCGGTTGCGACACCCGCTTTGCCGGCCGTCACAATCACCTGCGGGAAGTCCCGGGCCAGAATCGCCGCCGAGTTGGCGGCCTCTTCGAGCGTTGTGGGTTCGGCGCTGTCGCCGAGTTGCGCCGCCTCGACGGCATTGACCACGAGGAAGTCGATGGCCGCCGCTAGCGCCGCGGAGGGCGCGCGCGCCGGGGCGGCATTGAGGATGACGGTCACCCCCTGCGCCCGCGCGGCGGCGGCCATGGCGGCGTTCACAGCATCGGGAATCTCGTTTTGCAGGACAAGTACCTGTACCTGTGTCCAGAACGCCGGGGAGGGAACGTCGCCAGGGTCGAGTTCAAGGTTGGCGCCGGAAACGATGATGGCGCGATAGTCGCCGGAGGGTTCGAACAGCGCCACGCTCACGCCGCTTCCGGCCGTGCTGGACACGGTGACGCCGGAGTGGTCGATGCCGCGACGCGTGAGGTCCGCGACCAGCTGGCGGCCGAAGTCATCGTTCCCGACGCGGCCGATCATCAATGTCTGTGCGCCGGCGCGATGGGCGGCGACCGCCTGGTTCCGACCCTTGCCGCCAAGCTTGGAAACCAGGCGGAGCCAGCGAAGTCTCACCGGTTTTCGGCCATGCCGAGGTCTCTACCACGATGTCGTAGTGAAGGCTCCCACAGACGACGACGCGGCCGGCCGCCGTCATGATGACCGCCCGATCAATGCATTCTGAACGATGTCCAGCGCCCCGACGGCATCCTGCGCGGCGATCGCCGCTTCGAGGGCGTTGGAGGCATCGAGCGTATCGGCAACCGACAGCAGCCGGCGTACGGTCGCGATGTTGACCTCGCACTCGCGCACCGGATCGAGCCCGGTGAGATCGGGGAAGGTGTCGAAATACAGCGGCCGGTCATAGCCGTCGCGGCGCACCTGGCGCAGCAGTTCGAGCGTCTTGAGGGTATTGACGGCGGCGACCATCAGACCGTCGTCGCGCTTGCCGTTGCCGTCGTTGAGGTGGACGCCGAGCAGGCGGCTGTGCCGGGCGATCAGCGCGGCGGCGAGGGCCGGCTGCTCGTCGGCATAGAGCGAATGGGCGAAGTCGAGGGTGACGCCGAGATTGGACAGTCCGACATCGCGGATGGCGAGCAGGGTCGTCGCAGCATCGGGCAGAAGGCTGTAGGCCCTTGGCTCGTTGGGCTTGTATTCGATCGAGATCAGGCACTCGGGCGCGTGCGCGGCCACTTCGCGCAGTCCCTCGATTTCCATGTCCCACAGTCGCGCATAATCGGCCTGGAAGGCATAGTCGTAGCCGTCCTGGCCAAGCCAGATGGTCATAAGGGGCGCCCCGGCGAGAAGTGCAGCATCGATCCCGGCCTTGGTGAGGTCGATGGCGGCGCGCCGGACGCGCGGCTCGGGGTTGGTGAAGGCGCCGAGCTTGAAGGCGGGCTCGCTGTAGTAGCGCATGGCGAGGCCGTTGAGCTCGAGCCCGAGGTTGCGCACCGACCGCGCCGTCTCGATCGCGCCGGCACCGAGGTGATCGGGGTAGTTGAGATCGACATGCGTCAGGCCCCGGGCGGTGGCGGCACGGGCGACGAGGTCGAGCACACCGGGCTTGCCAGTGCGGCCCGGCCAGGCGGCATCCGGCCGCGACGCGAAGGAATTGAGACGGGTAGCGAAGGCAAGCTGGGACAACGGGACCTCTCGGGCCGGCGTCAGGCGGACGCGGCATCGCTTTCAACGTAGAAGCGGGAATAGCGCCCCTTGAGGCTGGTCAGGATTTCGTAGCCGATGGTACCGGCGATATCGGCATGGTCGTCGACCGAGATGGTCTTGCCCAGGATCTCGGCCATCTCGCCGGGATCGGGCAATTGCGCGAGCTCGGTGACGTCGACGCCGATCATGTCCATCGAGACGCGACCGACGACTGGGCAGTGCTTGCCGCGGATTGCCACCTGTGTGCCGCGGTGGTTGTTGGACGAGGACAGGGCCCTGAGAAACCCGTCAGCATAACCGATGCCGACAATGGCCAGCCGGCTGTCGCGGTGCATGGTCTGCAGCGCCCCGTAGCCGACCGTCTCGCCGGTCTTGACTTCCTTGACCATGAGAATCGGCGCCTCCAGCGTCACCACCGGCGCCATCGGGTTGCGCCGCCCGGCGACCGCGCGTCCACCGTAGAGCGCGATGCCGGGGCGGACCATCTGGAAGTGGTTGTCGCGGTTGCTCATCAGCCCAGCCGAATTGGCGAGTGAGGCCGGGATGCCCGGGAACTGCGCCAGCACCGAGGTGAACAGTGCCAGCTGCGTGCGGTTCTTTTCGTGGCCCGGGATATCGGCGCAGGCGAGGTGGCTCATGATCATCTGCGGCTGAAAGCCGACCGAGTCGATCATGCGCTTGACGATCGAGGCCTCGTTGAGCCGAAAGCCGAGCCGGTTGATGCCGGTGTCGAAATGCAGGGCCGCCGGCAGGGACTGGTTCGACTGGATGCAGGCCCTCAGCCATTCCTCGAGCATTGGCACCGAGGCCAGGCACGGCATCAGCCGCTCTCCGACATAGAGCGGGGCCGCCCCCGGCGGCAGGCCGTTGAGGACAAAGATGTGGGTATCCTCGGCAAGTCCGGCGCGGGCGGCGACGCCCTCGTCGGCCGTAGCGACGAAGAAGAACCGGGCTCCCGCCTCGTAGAAGGCACGGGCGGCGGGAACGAGGCCCGTGCCGTAGCCGTCTGCCTTCAGCACCGCGCCGGTAAGTGCGCCGCGGCTGACCTTGTCGAGCGCCTGCCAGTTGCGCTTGAGCGCGCCCAGATCAACGGTCAGGCGGCCGCCAAACCCGGTCGCGACTGCTGCGGCTGCCATCACTACTCCATCCTCTCGGGCAGGTAGTCGGCGTTGGCGAGATTGCCGAAGCGGGTGAACTGCGCCTCGAAGCTCAACTGCACGGTCCCGGTTGGGCCGTGGCGCTGCTTGCCGATGATGACTTCGGCGCGGCCGTGCACCTTTTCCATTTCGCCCTGCCAGGCGAGGTGCTCGGGCGTACCCTCCTTGGGTTCCTTGTTCTTGAGATAGTACTCCTCGCGATAGACGAACAGCACCACATCGGCGTCCTGCTCGATCGAGCCGGATTCACGCAGATCGGAGAGTTGAGGGTGCTTGTCGTCGCGGTTCTCGACCTGGCGGGAGAGCTGGGAAAGCGCGATGATCGGGACATCGAGTTCCTTGGCCAGGGCTTTGAGCGTGGTGGTGATCTCGGTCAGCTCCTGCACGCGATTCTCGCTCGCCTTTCGCGACGAGCCGGTGAGCAGTTGCAGGTAGTCCACGATCAGCAGGTCGAGGCCCTTCTGACGCTTCAGCCGCCGGGCCCGTGCCGCGAGCTGCGCCACCGAGATGCCGCCCGTGTCGTCGATATAGAGCGGCACCTGCGCCATGAGGTTGGAGGTGTCGACGAGGCGCGTGAACTGGCTCTCGTGGATATTGCCGCGCCGGATGTCGGAAGACGAGATCTCGGATTGCTCAGCGAGGATGCGGGTGGCCAACTGCTCGGCGCTCATTTCGAGCGAGAAGAACCCGACCTGGCCGCCATCGACGGTCTTCCTGTGTCCGTCCGGCGTGATCTCGCCGCGCCAGTTCCTGGCGACGTGGAAGGCGATGTTGGTGGCGAGCGAGGTCTTGCCCATGGCGGGGCGCGCAGCGAGGATGACCAGGTCGCTGCGCTGCAACCCGCCCATCAGCCGGTCGAGGTCGGTGAGGCCGGTCGCGGTACCCGACAGCGTTCCATCGCGGCCATAGGCCTCGCCGGCCATCTTGATGGCCTCGGTCAAGGCCTGGCTGAAGCTCTGGAAGCCGCCATCGTAGCGGCCCTTCTCGGCGAGGTCGAAGAGCTGCTTCTCGGCTTCCTCGATCTGCTTGTTGGCCGTGGTCTCGACGTCCGAAGTGTAGGCGACCTGCACCATCTCCTCGCCGATCTGGATGAGGTTCCGCCGGATCGCGAGGTCGTAGATGGTCTGGCCGTAGTCCGCCGCGTTGATGACGGTGGTCGCCTCCGCCGCGAGCCGCGCAAGATACTGCGCCATGGTCATGTCGGCGGTGAGACTGTCGCCCAGGTAGGTCTTGGCCGTGACCGGCGTGGCGGTCTTTCCGGCCCGGACGATCTTGGCGAGTACCTCGTAGATTGTACGGTGCACCGGCTCGTAGAAGTGTTCGGGCACCAGGAAGTCCGAGACGCGATAGAACGCCTCGTTGTTGACAAGGATAGCGCCCAGCAGCGCCTGCTCTGCCTCCACGTTCTGGGGTGCGAGGCGGAAGGCCTTCTCGTCTTCCGGACGCAGGCGGTGGACGTTCGCTTCAGCCATTTCGACTCGGTAGTGTGACCCTCGGGCGTTAACGGGTTCTTAACCAGCGGGGCGGGCCGGCGGGAAGGCAAATGCATCGAGCAGGCTGCCGAATACCGGCATATCCGAGTCGGGCTGTGGGTAGTGTTGAAAGTGGGGGAAACGAGGGCTGGGGATTGCGAATCGGCAGCTATGCAAGGTCGCGCTCCAGCGCTGCGACAATGCGGTGCAACAGCTCGAGAAACTGCTCGCGCTCGGTCGGGGAGAGGTCGGCCACGCTGACCGCGTTGAGCGCCCTGGCGGCGGAGAAGGAGCGGGCGGCCTGCTTCAGTCCGGCCGCCGTGAGGCTCACCAGCGCGCAGCGCCCGTCCTCTGGATCGGGGCGGCGGACAATCAGCCCGTCTCGTTCCATGCGCGCCAGCGTGTTGGCCATGGTCGGCTGCTCGACGCCGGCCATCTGCGCCAACTGCTTCTGCGTCAGTGTGCCTCCGTCCTGCAGCGCGAAGAACACCGGCATCGGTCCCGATCCGGAACCTCCCAGCCGCCGATCGAGGGCACGCGCGAACAGGCGCGCGGCCCAGTTGGTCAGGTATCCGGGAGAAGCGTCGCGATCATAGGTCATGTGCCTAGGTTGCTACTGAAATGCATAGTGCGCTATCTATATCTCGGCTGCCTGGCCACGCAAGGAGAGACCGACATGGCCCTCAAGAGTAGTTCCGATCGCTATGGTACCGTCGCGATCACGATTCCCTGGGTTACGGCGGCGGCCATCGTTGCGCTGATCGTCACCGGCCTGATGGCAGCGGAACAGGCCGATCCGGTGGCCAAGCTCGCCCTGCTGCAGGCCCATCTACCGCTCGGCACCGGCGTATTGGCGCTCACGCTGCTGCGTATCGTGTGGTGGGCGGTGGCTGACAAGCATCCGGCGTCTGTCACCGGGCAGTCGCGGGGGCAGGAACTGCTGGCCAAGCTCGTTCACGGCGGACTCTACGTGATCGTGCTGCTGATGGCTGCGAGCGGCATGGCGACGATAGCTCTCTCCGGGGCGCTTCCCGCGATCCTCCAGGGAACGGCCCTGCCGGACTTCTCGACGGTCGGGCCACGCCTCGTCCACGACATTGGCGGCAAGGTGACATTGCTGCTGTTCGCAGGCCACGTTGCCGCGGCGCTCTGGCATCAGGTGATCCGCAGGGACCGCATCATGGCGCGGATGGGTGTGGGGCGCTGAAAGGCACAAAGCAAAGGCCGGGATCGCTCCCGGCCTTCGGCATGTCAGCGGATCGGCCCGCTCACTCTTCCGATGTGTCGAGATCGGCGGTGGCTTCAGCCTGGCCGGCGAGGAACGCCTCGTTCGCTTCGTCACCATAGTTGATTGCCGTCAGGTCCTCGCCCTTCGACTGGCGCGCCGCTTCATCCTCGGAGCGGGCGACATTGACACTGACGGTGACTGCGACTTCGGCGTGCAGGTGCAGCGCCACGGTGTGGACTCCGACCGTCTTGATCGGGTTCGCCAGGTCGACCTGCGAGCGGGCGACGGTGAAGCCGTCGGCCGCGAGGGCATCGGCGACGTCACGCGACGACACCGAGCCGTACAGCTGGCCGGTTTCGCCGGCCTGCCGGATGATGACCACCGACTTGCCGTTGAGGCCGGAGGCGATGCCGGCAGCGGCCTCGCGGCGCTCCTGGTTGCGCTTTTCGATATCGGCGCGGTCGCGGGCGAACTTGTGGCGGTTGGCCTCGCTGGCACGCAGCGCCTTGCCCTGCGGCAACAGATAGTTGCGGGCGTAGCCGTCCTTGACGGTGACTTCGTCGCCGATATGGCCGGTCCGGCCCACGCGCTCGAGCAGAATGACTTTCATGACTTCTTCCTGTGCTGTCCTGCCTCGAAGGCAGTTAGGAGCGGCCGACCATCGGCCAATCCAGCCAATCCCAACCCGCCCTTACTGGACGGCGTAGGGCATGATGCCGATGAAGCGGGCGCGCTTGATGGCACGGGCCAGTTCGCGCTGCTTGAGCGCGGAGACGGCGGTGATGCGCGAGGGGACGATCTTGCCGCGCTCGGACACATAGCGCTGCAGCAGGCGCACATCCTTGTAGTCGATCTTGGGCGCGTTCGGGCCCGAGAACGGGCAGGTCTTGCGACGGCGCTGGAACGGACGGCGGGCGGTGGTGGTGGTCAGGTCCTTGATGGCCATGTCACTCTATCCTTTTCGATCAGAACCGGCGGGGCGGACGACGGTCGCCGCGGTCGAAGCCGCCGCGGTCGCCGCGCGGGCCACCCGGACGGTCGCCGCGCTCGTCGTCGCGGTCACGCTTCTGCATCATCGCCGAGGGCCCTTCCTCAAGCGCGTCGACGCGGATGGTCATGAAACGCAGGATGTCTTCGTTGATGCTCATCTGGCGTTCCATCTCGGCCACGGCCTGATGCGGAGCGTCGATGTTGAGCAGGGTATAGTGAGCCTTGCGGTTCTTCTTGATGCGGTACGAGAGCGACTTGAGCCCCCAGTACTCGTTCTTGGTGACCTTGCCGCCGCCTTCGGTGATCACACCGGTGAGCGCCGCGGTCATTTCCTCGACCTGTGTCGGGGACACATCCTGGCGGGCCAGGAAGATATGCTCGTAAAGGGCCATAAGCGCCTTCCTTGTTGTTGCTTCACAACGCAATCAGTCGGCGCGGAGCCCCTTTGAAGCCGGAAAGGCACCAAAGCAGTCTTCTAAAGAGCGGGAACACGGGAGGACGGGCGAACCCTGTCTGGCAACACCAGACCCTCCGTTCAGCCCCCGGCCGAACGAATGCGAGCTGGGCTATAGGGGAAACCCGTGCCGAACGCAAGCATCGAGGCGGTGTCGAGCCTCTTCCGTTCCGCCGCATCGCCGTGGGAATGTGCACCAACCTTGGAAGATGAATCATGACCCAGAACCAGCCGCACCCCGATCGCCACTCCATCCGGGCCGCCGAGGCGGCGATCCGGCCATATGTCCGGCGCACCCCGGTCTTTGCCGTGTCCGCTGCCGACTTCGGGCTGAGCGGCACCGACCTGAACTTCAAGCTTGAGTTCATGCAGCATTCCGGGACCTTCAAGGCGCGCGGGGCGTTCACCAACCTGCTGCTGCGCGAAGGGGCGGAGCGCGGCGTGGTCGCCGCCTCGGGCGGCAATCATGGCGCGGCGGTGGCGTTCGCGGCCATGCGGCTGGGGATCAAGGCGCACATCTACGTGCCGAAGATCTCCTCTCCGGCCAAGATCGCGCGGATCAAGCAGTATGGCGCCGATATCGTGGTGGGCGGCGACACTTACCCCGATGCCCTCGCGGCAAGCCGCGGTTTTGCCCGTGAGCACGGGCTACTCGAGGCGCATGCCTATGATGCATTCGAGACACTGAGCGGGCAGGGGACAGTGGGGCTGGAATGGGAGCAGCAGGCCCCGGAACTCGATACGCTGCTGGTCGCGGTCGGCGGCGGCGGACTGATCGGCGGCATCGCGACCTGGTACGAGGGGCGGGTACGGATCATAGGGGTCGAGCCCGAGAACGCGCCCACCCTGACGCGGGCGCTCAAGGCCGGAGAGCCAGTTGACGTGCCCGTGAGCGGGATTGCCGCCGACAGCCTCGGCGCCCGCCGCATCGGCGAGCTGAGCTTTGCACAACGGCAGCATATCGCCGGCACCACTCTGGTGACCGACGAGGCAATCGTTGCCGCGCAGAGAACGATCTGGGACGTACTGCGGGTGGTGGCGGAACCCGGCGGCGCCGCGGCGATGGCTGCGCTGCTCTTCGGCCGCTATGTGCCACAACCGGGCGAGAAGGTCGGGGTGCTGCTGTGCGGGGCCAATACGACGGCGGTGACGTTCGCTTAGCCCGCGCCCGGTCGAGCGCAGGCCTGCCAGAACGGATGCGCAGGCCTGGCGCCTTGACTTTGCCATCCCCCACAGGCAAACGCCGCCCCAACTGGACGCCCGTCCGGGCCGGGCTTAGGCTTGCCCCTCAAGACAGAGAACTGACGGCGGAGGCCTTCGTGACCAAGCGTGCATTCACCTTTCCCGGCCAGGGCAGCCAGGCTGTCGGCATGGGCAAGGATCTGGCCGATACCTACCAGCAGGCGCGGAACGTCTTCGCCGAGGTGGACGACGCGCTTGGCCAGAAGCTCTCGAAGCTGATGTTCGAGGGGCCGGACGAGACGCTGCGGCTGACCGAAAACGCCCAACCGGCGCTGATGGCCGTTTCGGTGGCGGTGACGCGGGTGCTCGAAAGCCGCGACTTCGCGTTGAGGGATCGCGCTGCCTATGTCGCTGGGCACTCGCTGGGCGAATACTCGGCCCTCGCGGCGGCCGGGGCCTTCAGCCTCGCCGACGCGGCACGGCTGCTGAAGACCCGCGGCCAGGCGATGCAGCAGGCCGTGCCGGTGGGAGAGGGCGCCATGGCAGCGATCCTCGGGCTCGACCTTGAGACGGTGGAGATGATCTGTGCGGAGGCGGCCGCGGGTGAGGTCTGCGGGCTCGCCAACGACAATGCGCCGGGCCAGGTAGTGATCTCCGGCAACCTCGCCGCGGTGAACCGCGCCATCGATCTCCTGAAGGCGGCTGGCGCCAAGCGGGCCCTGCCGCTGCCGGTCAGCGCGCCGTTCCACTGTGCCCTGATGCAACCCGCCGCAGAGGCCATGCGTGCCGCACTGGACAAGGTGGTGGTGCATACTCCGGTCGTGCCGGTGGTGGCGAACGTGCTTGCCGCGCCGATTTCTGATCCGGTCGAGATCAGGAGGCGGCTGGTCGAGCAGGTAACCGGCCGGGTCCGCTGGACCGAATGCGTCAATTGGCTGACGGGAGCCGGCGGCGTGACGCAACTGGTTGAACTGGGCGCAGGCAAGGTGCTGAGCGGACTGGCCAAGCGCATCGCGCCGGATGTTCCGGCGGTTTCGGTCGCTACCTCCGCGGATGTGGACGCGTTTCTGGCGAGTATCGCCGCCTAGGGGCAGTCCGCCACCCATCAATTGAATCAGACTCTGCAAAGGAGCCGCCAAATGTTTGATCTTTCTGGAAAACGCGCCCTTGTTACCGGCGCCTCGGGCGGCATCGGGCGCGAGATCGCCAAGGCGCTGGCCGGTGCGGGGGCACGTGTCGCTCTGAGCGGCACCCGGGTCGGTGCGCTCGAGGACACGCGGGCGCTGCTGGGTGGCGGCGACCACCCGATCGTGCCGTGCAACCTCTCCGACCTCAATGCGGTCGACCACCTGGTCCCCGAGGCCGAGAAGGCGCTCGGCGGCATCGACATCCTCGTCAACAATGCCGGCATGACGCGCGACAACCTGTTCATGCGCATGAAGGACGAAGAGTGGGACGAGGTGCTGGCGGTGAACCTCACTGCCGCGTTCCACCTGACGCGCGCGGTGCTGCGGGGCATGATGAAGCAGCGCTTCGGCCGCATCATCGGCATCACTTCGGTGGTCGGCGTCGTCGGCAATCCGGGTCAGGGCAACTACGCGGCGTCGAAGGCCGGACTGATCGGCATGAGCAAGGCGCTGGCCTATGAGGTCGCCTCGCGCAGCATCACCGTCAACACGGTGGCCCCCGGCTTCATCGGCTCCGCCATGACGGATGAACTCAATGACAAGCAGCGCGAGAGCATTCTCGCCAAGGTTCCGGCCGGCAGACTGGGCAACGCCGACGAGGTGGCCGCCGCCGTCGTGTTCCTGGCCTCGAACGAGGCCGGCTACATCACCGGCCACACGCTCAATGTCAACGGCGGCATGGTGATGCTCTGAGACGTACGCTCCAAGCTGGGGAAACCCGTCTGGGGGGAATATGGCAAAGGGCGGGGAAGTGTGTTACGTCCGCCGCTGATTTCGGGCATGGCCGACCCTTGCAGGGGTCTTGAACCGCGCCTACAGTCGGCCGCGAACGGCGGCAGGTTCACGGGAGTTGGGCAGGTTCCAGCGCCTTGCGGCCGAATACGAAACGAAACAAAGCAGTCTGGGAACAAGGGAAGTCAAATATGAGCGATATCGCTGATCGCGTCCGCAAGATCGTGGTCGAACACCTCAACGTCGATGCGGAGAAGGTCGTCGATAAGGCCAGCTTCATCGATGACCTGGGCGCCGACTCGCTCGATCAGGTCGAACTCGTCATGGCTTTCGAGGAAGAGTTCAACGTCGAGATCCCGGACGATGCGGCGGAATCGATCCAGACCTTCGGCGATGCCGTCGCCTACCTGACCAAGGCCGTCGGCTAAGCGCCGACCCGATACGGCTCGTCTTCGATGGAACTGCGCCGCGTCGTCGTAACCGGGATGGGGATCGTCAGCCCATTGGGCTGCGGGATCGAAGCCACCTGGTCCAACATTCTCGCCTCAAGGAACGGGGCCAAACGGATCGACGACTTCCGGGTCGACGATATCGCGTGTCAAGTCGCCCACCGTGTCCCGACGGGGAGCTATGCCGACGGCAAGTTCAACGGGGACGAGTGGATGGACGTGAAGGATCAGCGTAAGGTTGATCCGTTCATAGTCTACGCCATGGCGGCGGCGCAGCAGGCCATCGAGGACGCGGGCGTCACTCCTCGCTCCGTAGCGGAGCAGGAGCGGATCGGTACGCTGATCGGCTCCGGCATCGGCGGGCTGGGCGGCATCTACGAGACGTCCGTGGTCCTGCACGAAAAGGGGCCAAGGCGGATCAGCCCGTTCTTCATTCCCGGTCGCCTGATCAACCTCGCCTCGGGCTATGTCTCGATCCGGCACGGCCTCAAGGGGCCGAACCACTCAGTGGTGACCGCCTGCTCGACCGGCGCGCACGCGATCGGTGATTCCTGGCGCCTGATCGCCATGGGCGACGCCGACGTGATGGTCGCCGGCGGTGCCGAGTCCTGCGTCAACCGCATCGCACTGGCTGGCTTCTCCGCCATGCGGGCGCTGTCAAGCGCCTTCAACGATCGCCCGGAGTTGGCGTCGCGTCCGTACGACAAGGATCGCGACGGTTTCGTCATGGGCGAGGGGGCCGGCGTCGTCGTGCTCGAGGACTATGAGCGGGCCAAGGCGCGTGGGGCGAGGATCTACGGCGAACTGATCGGCTACGGGCTGTCGGGCGATGCGCACCACATCACTGCCCCCTCCGAGGACGGCGATGGCGGCTATCGGGCCATGCTTGCGTCGGTGAAGCGTGCCGGTATCGCACCTGGGGACATCGACTACATCAACGCCCACGGCACCTCGACGCCGCTCGGCGACGAGATCGAGCTGGGGGCGGTGACGCGACTGCTGGGCGACGCCGCGCCGCGCGCGGCGATGTCGTCGACCAAATCCGCCATCGGGCACCTGCTCGGTGCCGCAGGGGCGGTCGAGGCCATCTTCTGCCTGCTGGCGATGCGCGACAGCATCGCGCCGCCGACGCTGAACCTCGACAATCCGTCCGTCGACACGCCGATTGATCTGGTGCCGCACAAGCCGAGAAAGAAGGAGATCAACGTGGCACTGTCCAACTCCTTCGGCTTCGGTGGGACCAATGCCTCCCTGATCTTCCGCAAGGCCAACTGACCCGACACCGCTCGGGGGCGCGGGTGAGGCCTCCCAGTCCTGCACCGAGGCCCAGAGCCCGTCCGAGGGGAGCATTCAACCGATGGCGAACGAGCGGAACGACAAGAAGAGCAAGCGGCGCCGGCGCGGCGGGCTCGTCGACATCATCAACGGCCTGCTGATGCTGGTGGTGCTCGGCATGCTCGGCCTGGTCGGGGTCTTCCTGTACGGCGCCAGCCAGTTCTATCAGGCCGGCGTGGTCAAGGCCGACACCAACTTCACAGTGGAAAGAGGCTCCTCGGTGCTGACGACCGCGCGGCGCCTCGAGGAACAGGGGCTGATTCCACAGGACCAGATACTGCCGTCGGAATGGCTGTTCTGGGCCGGCGCACGGGCGCTCAAGAAGGAGAACGACATCAAGGCCGGGGTCTATGCGCTCAGGGCAAATTCGTCGATGTCGGACATTCTGATCGAGATCACCGAGGGCAAGCCACTCGACTTCTTCGTCAATGTCATCCCCGGCGACACCTCGTTCCAGGTGGCCGAGCGACTCAACCAGCAGAACCCCAACCTCTCGGGGGATCCCGTTGTGCTGCCGTCGGAAGGTTCCCTGCTCGCCATCCGATATGACTACTTCCCCGGCGACAGCCGCCAATCCGTGCTCGACAAGATGCAGGCAGCGATGAAGGACCGGCTCGATGCCATCTGGCAGGGCCGCGACACCCGCATCGACGATGTCATCAAGTCGCCGGCCGACCTCGTGACGCTGGCCTCCATCGTCGAGAAGGAGACGGGTCTCGAAACCGAGCGGCCGCAGGTTGCGGCGGTGTTCATTAACCGGCTGCGCAAGAACATGCGGCTGCAGACCGATCCGACGGTGCTGTACGGGGTGACCGAAGGCAAGTCGGTGCTCAGCCGCGGTCCGACCTCTGCTGAACTCAAGCAGAAGACCGCCTACAACACCTACCAGATCGACGGCCTGCCGCCAGGGCCGATCGCCAATCCCGGAGAGGAAGCGCTCAAGGCCGTGGCGCACCCGGCGGAAACCAAGGACCTCTACTTCGTTGCCAAGAGCGCCAACCCGGCCGACGGGCACCTGTTTGCCGAGACCTACGCCCAGCACCGCAAGAACGTCAGCGCGTACCGCAAGGCGGCGGCCGAGGCCGAGTCCGAGGCCGCCAAGGAAGCACTCGAAGCCGAAGCCGCAAAGGACGCCGGCGAAGCAGTCGAGACGCAGTGATGGCCGCGCTGGCCAGCATGACCGGCTACGGCCGGGCTTCGGGGAGCCTGCCCGGCATCGCCTTCGTGGTCGAGATCAAGTCGGTCAACGGCCGCGGCCTCGACATGCGCATGCGTCTGGCACCGGGCCTCGATGCGCTCGAAAGCGAGATCAGGCGCCGCATCGGCAAGGCCATCACTCGCGGTTCCCTGACGGTCTCTGCCAGCGTTGACCGCGAAGGTGCGGCAGGGCGGGTGGTCGTCAACCATCAGGCGCTCGAAGCAGCATTGGAGGGGTTAATGTGGCTAGACGGGCGGGTCGATGCGGCCCGTCCCAGCCTTGACGGAATTCTCGGGCTGAAGGGCGTGCTCGAGCAACACGAGGCCCTGCTATCGGCCGACGAGGAGGAGGCATTGAGCGCGGCCATCCTCGCAGCCGTGGACCGCGCCGTTGCGGCGCTGGTGGCAGCGCGGGCCGAGGAGGGCGCGCGGATCGCCCAGGTGCTCGCCGACCGGATCGACGAGATCGCCGCACTTGCCGAGGCGGCTGAGCGCCACCCGGGGCGGAGCCGCGACACCGTGCTGGCGCGACTGCGTCAGCAGCTTGCCGAACTGGTCGAAGTGGGCACGGGCATTGCCGAGGAGCGCCTGGCGCAGGAGGCGGTGCTGCTCGCCACCAAGGCCGACATCCGCGAGGAACTCGACCGGTTGGTGGTCCATGTCGCGGCGGCGCGGCAACTGGTTGTCGCTGGCGGCCCCGTCGGCCGCAAGCTCGACTTCCTGTCACAGGAATTTAACCGCGAGGCGAATACTCTGTGCTCAAAGTCCGCTGACGTGGCGCTGACCGCCATCGGACTGGACCTCAAGGCGGTGATCGACCAACTGCGCGAGCAGATTCAGAACATCGAGTGAACATGGAATTCCAGCGTCGGGGCGTGATGCTCGTCCTCGCCTCGCCCTCCGGGGCCGGCAAATCGTCGATTTCCCGGGCCCTTTTCGAGGATGACCCGAACATCGCGCTCTCGGTTTCTGTGACCACCCGGCCGCGGCGCACCGACGAGATCGACGGCAAGCACTACCATTTCATCGACGTCGAGACCTTCAGGCGCATGCGCGCCGACGGCGAACTGCTGGAGAGTGCCGAGGTGCACGGCAACTTCTATGGTACGCCGCGCTCGCGGGTGGAGGAGCGCCTGGCGGCAGGCCGCGACATCCTGTTCGACATCGACTTCCAGGGCACCCTGCAGCTCTACGAGAAGTGCCGGTCGGACATGGTGAGCATCTTCATCTTGCCGCCCTCGATCAAGGAACTGCGCAAACGCCTGGAGCGTCGCGCCCAGGACAGCGAGGGGACCATCGACACCCGACTGCGCAACGCGCGGCTCGAGATGGACCACTATGACGAGTACGACTACGTGCTGGTCAACGAGGATCTCGAGGACTCCGCCAGCCGGGTCCGTACAATTCTCGCCGCGGCCCGCCTCGCCCGCTCGCGCTTCCTGCAATTGGACAAGTTCGTCAAAGACTTGCAGGACCAGATCGACTCACACTAGCAGTGTGGCGTCAGTGACGAGCGGATGTTCTGATCGTTCAGAACGTCAGCATTGTTAAGCTATTTGATTAGGGTTAGCTGCGTCTTGCTGTGGATAACGCCAGCAAGTTGTGAATGTTCACGCCGCGACCATTTCGCAGAGCCCGGAATCAGGCCGAGCCTCAGTCTGCGGGGGACAAGACATGCCATTCGAAATCAGGGCATGCAGCATCGACAACATGCACCGGCATCCGGTCCTTCCCGGGCGGACGCTGGCGCAGGTCAAGGTGATGCTGCGGGAGATCAGGTCGAAGGAAACTTATGACCACGACCTGACGCTGAAGGTGTGGGCCGACACCGACGATCGGATGTCGCCGTCCGACGTCAAGACGGCACTGCTGGCCAGGGCGGCCGCGATCCTCAAGCGCACGGTGAGCGTGGCCGAAATCCAGATGAACGGCGACGGCAGCTATACCAGGCTGACGCCGAGCGGCTAGCTTGCCGAAGGTGACCTGATAATCAGCGCCGACCGACGAGCATGACGAAGCGGGCAATGGCGCCGGCCACGAAGCCGAACAGCATCAGGCCGCCGAGGAACGGGCCGATGAAGCCGAGCACGCTGCCTGGCTTGGCCAGATCCACCGTGAGCCAGGCAAAGAACGCCATCGCCGACGCAAGCACGACAAGGAAGCCGCGCCAGCGTGTCGCCGCCAGCGGCACTGCCAGCGGCACGAGGAAGGCGAGGGCGGAGCCGAGGATGGCAACGAGTGCGCCCATCACTGTCGTGCCCTGGCCAGGGCGAGGAACGTCTCCACCGCCAGCGTCTCGGCCCGCTCGTCACCCCTGAGACCGGCAGCCGCAAGCAGCGGCTCGATCGGCATGCCCAGCGACTTGAGACTCTGGCGCACCATCTTGCGGCGCTGCCCGAAGGCGGCGCGAGTGACCGCCTCGAGGTCCCGTACCGCCACTCCGTCGGAGGTCGCCCGGGGCCTGAGGTGCACGACACTGGAAGTGACCTTCGGTGGCGGCGTGAAGGCCTCCCGCCCGACATTGAACGCGATGCGTGCTTCGGTGCGCCAACCGCAGAGCACACCCAGCCGCCCATAGGCCTCATCGCCGGGCCTCGCGACGATGCGTTCGGCGACCTCGCGCTGGAACATCAATGTCAGGCTCTCGAAAAACGGCGGCCAAGGCTCACTTGTCAGCCAGCGGGTCAGCAGTTCAGTTCCGATATTGTATGGCAGGTTGGAGACGATCTTCACCGGTCCCTCGGCCAGGGCCCGATAGTCGATGGCCAGCGCGTCCCCGGCGATGACCTCCAATCGCCCGGGATAGGCGGCGGCGATCTCGGCGAGGGCAGGGAGCGCCCGCTCATCCCGTTCGATGGCGATGACCCTGCCGGCCCCCTCTGCCAGCAGTGCTCGGGTCAACCCGCCCGGACCGGGGCCGACCTCGATCACCGTCGCGCCGACGAGCGGCGCAGCAACCCGCGCCACGCGGGCGGTGAGGTTGAGATCGAGCAGGAAGTTCTGCCCGAGTTCCTTTCTCGCGCGAAGGTCGTGGCGCGCGATGACGTCGCGCAGCGGCGGTAGAGTGTCGATCTGCATGGCAAGCGAATAGCGGATTTGTCAGTCGCGGCAAATGGGCGCTTGACCTTACAACGATGGGAAGGTGCAGAAGTCACGCTGCGCCGTGACGTTCCGGCGCAATCGACGAAAGGACAGTTGCATGAAGCGAACCCCACTCACCCTCGTGGCCTTCGCGCTGAGCTTCAGCGCATTCGTTCTCCTACAGTGGCCCAGCAGGCCGTCGACCTGCCGGAGATCTGCCTTGCCGACGACCCCCATGCGGGTCTTGCGATGGGCGACGACGACATGGGCATGGTGATGGGCGGTGATGCAGCCCATGTCGACCTTATGGACGGCATGACCGCCATGAACCGCGACATGATGGCCGGCGGCACCGCCGCCGACATCGACGTCGCGTTCGTCTGTTCGATGATCCCGCATCATCGAGGTGCCATCGACATGGCCAGGGCAGAACTCGCCCATGGCGACGACCCCTGGGCGCGTACCCTTGCCGAAGCGATCATCGTCGCTCAGGAGAAGGAAATCGCCGAAATGCTGGCGTGGCTGGCCGAGCAGGAAAGGTAGCGGCTATCGCGCGGTGGGTGGCATCTCGCCGCGCGTCAGCCGATCAGTCATGCGGATGGCGGCGATGAAGCTCTTCGGCGAGGCCTTGCCGGTACCGGCGAGATCGAACGCGGTGCCGTGGTCGGGCGAGGTGCGCACGAAGGGCAGCCCGAGGGTGACATTGACCGCCTCCTCGAAGGCCACGGTCTTGATCGGGATCAGCGCCTGGTCGTGGTACATGGCGACGACGCCGTCGTACTTCCGCCAGTGCGGAAGGTAGAACAGTGTGTCGGCAGGAATCGGCCCATCGGCCTCGATCCCCTCGAAGCGAAGCTGCGACACCGTCGGGGCGATGATCGCCTCGTCCTCCCTGCCGATCGCCCCCCCTTCGCCGGCGTGGGGATTGAGTCCCGCCAGCGCGATGCGCGGCGTCTCGATGCCGAACCGCGTCCTGAGGCTCTGCGCCAGGATGCGCCCGGTCTCGACCAGCAGGTCCCTGGTGAGCAGACCCGGTACCGCACTGATCGGAACATGGATGGTCGCCGGCACCACCCTGAGATCACCATGCGCCAGCATCATGACCGGTGTCGGGGTAGCACCGTTCTTGGTGCACAAGGCGGCCAGGTATTCGGTGTGACCGGGGTAGCGAAAGCCTGCGACATACAGCGACTGCTTGTGGATCGGCGCGGTGACGAGCCCACGGCACGCGCCGGTGAGGGTTGCATTGACCGCCTGTGCGATCGCCTCGATCACCAGCTTCCCGGAGAGCGGGGACGGATCGCCCGGCTTGTCGGGTACCAGCCCCTCGAGGTGGAACACCGGCAGGGCGGTCTCGAAGGTGTTGGCAGCAGTGTCCGGCGTGCTTGCCGCGAGCTCGACCGCCAGCCCGAGGCGCTGTGCCCGGCTCTGCAGGAACCCCAGGTGCCCGAACACGAGGAAGGGAGGCAGGTCGAGTTCTTCGCGTGCCGCGAACATCTGCAGGATCAGGTCCGGTCCGATCCCGGCAGGCTCGCCCATGCTGATCGCCAGCGGCAGGGCATTGGTCTCGGCCATAAGGGTCTCCCTCACCCAATGCAAACGCCTGGCATCCTAAGCCCGGCGCGTGAACGGGGAGTAACGAGCGGTGATCTTGTCGCTAGTTGTAGACGATCTTGGCCTTGGAGCGCAGTTCGACCAGGTACTTGTCGCTCTCGGTCTTCATCGCCTCGTTGCCCTGCTGGCTGCGCAGCTTGTTCTTGACGAAGGTGGTGTCGCGCGCAGCGGTCTTTGAGCAGACGGCCAGCATCGATACGCCGGTTTCGGTGACGCGCGGCTTGGTGATACTGCCGACATTGAGAGCGGCCAGTTCCTTGGCCAGGGCTTCGGGCAACTGGGTGGCGTGCCGGCGACCCATCTCGCGCACCGCGGCGTCGGTGTAGGACAGCGACAACTGTACCGCTGCATCACACCCGGTGAAGCTCTTGCGATACTGGTTGGCCTGCGCCGTGCGGCTGGCGGCCGATCCCTTCCCGGTGGTGATGAACAGCACCTCCTTGAGAATGTAATCATAGCTCAAGTCGGAATCGAGCACCGCGGCCGCCTGCTGGTCAAGCTCGAGGTCCGAAAGCTGGACGCGGCCGCGGATCGCCACCTCGCCAATCTTCTGCCAGGCGAGTGCGGCCCTGAGACGCGATTTCATGGTGGCGTCGCTCACTCCATTGGCGCGTAGCAGTTCGTTGAGCTTGCTGGTGCTCATCTTGACGTTGCGCGCCACCTGCTGGAAGGCATCGTCCACCTGTTGGTCGGTGATCTGGATGCCGAGGCGCGCCGCCTCCTGCAGCTGCAGTTGCTCGTCGATCAGGCTGCTGACCGCCGCCTTTGTCGTGCCGCCGCCCTCCAGTTTCATCAACTGGACGCGCTGCGATACGTCGAGGTCGCTGATCGCCACGCCATTGACGGTGACCGTCGTCGCCGCCAGGGCAGGGGCGAGGGAGCCGAGGAGCAGTGCGCTGCCGAGAAGCGTCGCGGCGATAAGGCGGTTCATTGTCGTCACCATCAGGTTCGGGAGACCGCCGGCCAGCCGGCGCACCAACCTCATTGTTGGAAGATTGCGGCCAAAATCGGATTCCTCAGAAGCCGATCTCGGTGCCGGGACCCTTGAGCTTGAAGGTCGCGCCGAAGGCAAGGCTGTCCGGATTGGCATGCGTCGCGCCCGTGGCGGTGGCAAAGCCGCCAACGAGGAAGTAGCCGTCGTCGTACAGCAATTGTCCGGTCGCCTCGAGCCATTCACTGGCGGCAATGTCCCATGAAACGCTGCCGTTGACCCGCCAGTAGTCGATCGGCAGCGGCGCGCCCGCCCGCACCGTAACTTCGTGCTGGTCGGCGACTACCCCGGTCGCTGTGTCTGCTGCAAGAAAGACGTAGTCACCGCCGACGGAATAGCCGTCACGTGCGAAGTCGGCGCCAATGCCAGCGCGGGGCACGCGGCCTGCGTTGGGATCGTACTGCAGCTTGGCCCCAAGCGTGGCGCCGGCGAAGGGCGAGCCCCGAGCGCCCAGAACCACGTAGGAGGCGTCGGCCCCCAGTCCGCTGCTGATGCCGGTATTGACCTCGTCCGCCTCGCTCATGCCGTTCACCCCGGCCAGATGAAAGGACTGGCCAGCGATCAGCTCCAGCCAGCTGCCTGCAGAGAAGTTGGCGAGGTATCGCGCACCCAGGTTTGCCCTGAGCCCAGTCTCCTGCCGGTCAGTGCCGGTAAAGCGGTTGTAGGCGAACAGGTTGGTGTCACTCAGCACAAAGCTGTGGGCGTTGTCGTTGGTGATACCGGGACGGCTTTCGTCGCTGCCGCGATAGACCAGTTGGGCGATGGGTTCGAACAGATGGGTATCGGAGCCCGCGACCGAGATCATCGGCCAGCGCACGTCGATCGCCGCGAGGGGCGTTGCCGTGAACAGCAGCTCGTCCGTCGGCTCGCCAAACGTTGCCATGACGCCGTCGTCGTAGCTGGCAACGTCGACCCTGAGCCCGACGAACGGCGTAAACACGACTCCGCCGGGGCCAATATACGGGTTCTGCCAGCTGGCTTCGCCGGTAGCGTGCACCTTGTCGCCCTCGTAGCCGAAGACATAGGGCACAGCCCCATAGGTAGCAGCGGAATCCGCATCGCGGGCGATCCCGAGCAGGTCGCCCGACAGGTGCACCTGGCCGTTCTCGCCCAGATCGAAATAGCAATCGCCGCGCGCATTGGGCAGTGCAAGCGCCTGCTGATCCTGGTTGGCGGACGTAATGGTGTCGCCCAGCAGCAGGAACTCCTGCATCCGGATATCGGCGTAGTAGTCGTCACTGAGATGCGTTGCGAAGAGCTCGTTGACGACTTTTCCCGACTTGTCGAAGTCGTAGTCGCCGAGGTAGGCGGCATCGGTGAAGCTCGTGTGGCTCCAGCCGGCCGACCAGTCCGCCGCCAGCCGGAAGTGGCCGGAGGTCTGGATCGCGCCGCGCCAGTCGCGATCGCCGACAGTGCCGGCGAAGGCGCCGGGGTCGAGCTGGTACAGGCCCGACGCCTCCACGGTGAAGCCGCCATTGTCGAAGCGCTGCTGCCACTCGGCGGCCATCAGAAAGCCCTGCCGCGTCATGAGTTGCGGCGCGACCATGAGGTCGGTGTCCTTGCCCAGCGCCATGAAATACGGCACCCGCAGGCGACCACCGAGTTCGGCCTTGTAGTCGACGCTGGGCAGCAGGAAGCCGTTTGAGCGCGGGATCGTGGGATCCGGCATCCAGAACCAGGGTAACCAGGCGACCGGCAGGCCCAGGATTTCGAGGCTGGGCTGCTCGAAGTAGATGAGCTTGGTCGAATCATCCTGCACGAGTCTGGCCGCCTTGACCTTCCAGCCGATCCGGTTGCCCTTGCCGTCGATGCACTCGCCGCAGGGCGAGTAGCTGGCATCGAGCAGCGTGGTCTTGAGTTCCTCGGAGAATCGGGCATCGCGCGCCGTGACCTGCGATCCGTCGCTGGTGGTCAGCGTCAGCGAGCGGATGAAGGCCTCCTTCATGCCGTCCGATACCTCAATGCTGTCGGCGCGGTAGTGCGTGCCATTAGCATCTGTGATCTCGACATTGCCTGAGCAGATCAACGCCCCGGCACCCTGTTCGTAGCGCAACTGGTCGCAGGCGATCGTGTAGCCCGAATAGCGCATGACCACGCGCCCTTCGGCGCTGATGATGTCGCTGCGCGCATCGTAGCCCAGGGTATTGGCCTCCACTTCGGCCGCGGCCCCTGGCTCGGGCAATTGCGCAAAGAAGTCGTCGGGAAGAAACTGCGCTAGCGCCGGGGTAACGGCAAGAACTGCCGCACCGCAGGCAAGTGCCATCGCTACGCCGAGTCGACGCGGACGCTGCCCACCTCTCTGGTCGCGGCCCAGCCTGGTCACGTCCGTCCGTCTTCCTTGTTCAAGAGCACCGTCGCTCCCGCCACGATGGCTACCACAGCCGGGCCGACGACCGCTACCACCGGCTGGATCACTCCGGCCTCTCCGGCGCGAGCCGTCATCGCAGTCACCACGAAAACCAAAAAGCCCAACACGATACCATTGAGCACCGTTGCACCATATTTATTCGTCCTTCGATAACCAGCGGTGAAGGCGAACGCAACGAACAGCGAGCCCGCCAGCGTCAATGGCAGGGCGGCCAAGGTGGCAAAATGCGTCCACGTACGCGCCCTGACTTCCGGATCGTTGAGCCGCGATCCCAGGCTTGCCGCCAGTTCGAACACCGTGAGGTCCCGAACCGAGGATAGGCGTGCGCGCAGATCCCCGCCCGATCTTGCGGTTGGCAGCCGAAAATCGGTTAACGTTTCGGGAACCCTGCTGGCGGAGAATCGTGTCGCGGTCGGCAGGAGCCACTCGCCGTCCACAAGTTCTGCGGTCTCTGCCTCTATCCGTTGCCTGGGTGCCTCGAGCATGAAGACGCTTACCGTTCCGAGGGCCTCGCCCGAAGGATGCACGTAGCCGGCCTCCATCATGTAGTGAATGCCAGCCACCTGCTCCTCTATCCAGAACGAACCGGCGCGGGTCGCCTCGCCGCCTCCGCCTGTAGTGGCGCGGTCGATGCCGACCAAGGCCGCGTGACCAACCAGGGTGACGAGCAGAGCGGCGAGGATAGTGGCCGCAACCGGCGCCTGCATCAGCCGCCAGACCGACATGCCGGAGGCCTTGATGACGGTCATTTCGCGGCTCGACTGCAGACTGACCAGCCCTGTGACGGCCCCGATCAGAACGCTGAGCGGCAAGGTATCGATGATGGTTCGCGCGGCGGCCACTGCTACGGCGAGCACCGCCAGTTGAGGGCCTCCGAGCCGCGACAGCGTAGTGAAGCGCGAGGTCGAGAACGCCTCGACGAGAACCACGATGCCAAACAGCACCGCGATGGTGAGGCCGATCGAGCCGGCGAGTCGTCTCACGATGACCCAGTCAATGCGGTTCATGAGCCGTAGGCCCTCCGCAGTAAGGAGCGAAGACGTGCAGTCGCGCCACCAGGATAGCGATGGCGATGGTACCGATGACGATCACGCCGGCCATCGGGGGCAGCAGCCCGCTGCCCGGCGCGAACTGGGCCACCAGCCGTTCGAGGAAGGCCGCCCCGAGCACCGTGAACTCGATCGGCATCAGCGGTTCGCGCCTGCGGCCGGTGGGAAGGGCGGACAATGCGGCGACCAGCAGGCACAGCGCCACCACGCGCAGCCCCTCGACGTTGCGACGGCTCAGCCGCTCGACGGTGCTCCCCGGCCACTCGCCCGTGGCGAGGGCCGTCGCGACGAGCCCTATACTGCTGCGATCGCCGCGCTCTTCGCCGGCGTCCGTTTCACTGGTGAGGCGGTCGATCGCCAGATCGTAGCGGGCAAAAGTGATCTCGGAAAACCCACCGTCCGGATTGCGATACTGGATCGCGCCATCGCGCAATCTCATGACGTAACCGAACTCGTCGCGGATCAGCAGGGCCGTCTCCGAGATGTAGGTACGCCGCGTCGCAGCGCGCCGGTCATCGGCAAAGAACGAGGTGATCTCCCCATCGGCCCGCCGCCCCCCTACCGTTATGGTGACGCCGCCCGTGACTTCGGCGAAGCGGTTCGGGACCAGCGACCGGCCGACCAGGTCGGCCGCCACCTGCGCCCGGATGAGGTTGTTCTGCTGTGTGGTAGCGGGCTCGACGATATGCGCGATGACGAGGATCAGTACGGTTGCGCCGCCGACATAGACCGCCAGGGCGCCGAGCAGAGCCGGCAGGCGCTGGCTGACATGCAGGATGTGCAGTTCGCGCGAAGCCTGCAGTGCCCGCAGCGCCCGCCCCAGTCCGATCGCGACGCAGACGTAGAAAAAGGTCATGCCCAGAGGCGGCAGATTGAGCAGGACCTGGCCCATCAGGGGCAGGAAACCTTGCCCACGCACCGACGCCGAGTCGGCCACGCGCAGCGTCTGCACCAGAAAGAGGATGGTAAGCCCGACCCCGAGCAGGGCTGCGGCCTCGGCGGAAAAAAGCCTTACGAGGTAATTGCTTAGCCGAGTCATTGAAGGTCCGGACCGCGCCAATGGGCCGCTCCGGAGCACTGGAACGAGCCGCGCTGGAGTCTGCCCGTCGGGTGCTGACCTTGGCAAGCCGAACCCGGTGCAGAATGGTGCCAAAAGGTGGTTCGGAGATAAGGTGTTGCGGGATTGACGCGACACTCCAGCGCGCTATCAGTCGATGCTCGGCCTCGCGCCGCCTTCCGGAAGGTCCCCCCATGCCCCACGAGTTCCATCTCAAGATCGCCAGCTTGACCCTCAAGGCGACAGGCACACTGGTGGTTTACGTGGCCGAGGACGCCCCTCCGGCTGGCGGTGCCGCGTCTGCCTGGCAAGCGACGAGACTTGACTGGGCCCGGGTCTCGGCTGCGGCGAAGTTCCGTGGTCGCCAGGGGCAGGCGCTCGAAATCCTCGATCCGGCAGGTCTCGAGGCGGAGCGGCTGCTGGTGCTGGGCACCGGAAAGGCGGGGCAGGGCGCGAGCCTTGCCGGCTGGGCCGACCGCGGCGGCTCCCTTGCCGCAAAGTTGCTGACGCTCAAGGTCGAGCGCGCAGCTGTACTGCTCGACGACGAAGCCGCGACACCGGAGCGGGTGGCGGCGCTGGCTGCCGGCCTGAGGCTCAGGCACTATCGCTTCGACCGCTACAAGACTCCCAAGAAAGAGGACGCTGGCGACGGAGTGCTGACTGTGACGCTGCACGTGGCCAGCAAGCAGGCCGCCGACCGGGCGATTGCTGACAGAATGGCTACGGTGGACGGGACGCTGCTGGCGCGCGACCTTGTGCATCGGCCTCCCAACGAGTTGGGAACGCTCGAGTTCGCCGCCGAGGCGGCCAGGCTTGCGGACCTGGGCGTCGGAATCGAAATGCTCGACCAGCCGGCGATGGCCGCGCTCGGCATGCAGGCGCTGCTCGGGGTAGCACGGGGCTCGGCGCGGCCGCCGCGGCTCGTCATCATGCGCTGGCAAGGCGGCAAGTCGGACGACGCGCCGCTCGCCTTCGTGGGCAAGGGCGTGGTGTTCGATTCTGGCGGGATTTCCATCAAGCCCGGCGCCGGCATGGAGGACATGAAGGGCGACATGGGTGGCGCCGCGGCGGTAACCGGCCTGATGTTGGCGCTTGCGACGCGGAAGGCGTCGGTGAACGTGGTGGGGGTCATCGGCCTGGTCGAGAACATGCCTTCCGGAACCGCCATGCGGCCCGGCGACATCCTGACGGCGATGAGCGGGACCACGATCGAGATCGTCAATACCGATGCCGAGGGGCGGCTCGTCCTCGCCGACGCGCTGTGGTATACCCAGGACCGCTTCAGGCCCAGACTCATGATCGACCTCGCGACATTGACCGGAGCCATCGGCGTGGCTCTGGGAAGTGATCACGCGGGCCTGTTCTCCAACGACGACGAGCTCGCCGCCCGGCTCATCGCCGCCGGCCTCGACAGCGGTGAGAAGCTCTGGCGCCTGCCGATGGGCCCCGCCTACGACAAGCTGATCGAGAGCCGATTCGCGGACATCAAGAACTCAGGAGGGCGCCCCGCCGGCTCGATCACGGCCGCGCAGTTTCTCCTCCGCTTCGTCAACGACGTGCCGTGGGCGCATCTCGACATTGCCGGCGTGGCGCTCAACTCCCCGCACAGCGAGACCAACGCCAGCTGGAGTTCCGGTTTCGGCGTGGCGGTGCTGGACCGCCTGGTCAGGGATCACTACGAGGGCAAATGACCGAGATCCTCTTCTACCACCTCGAGGGTCAACCGCTCGAGCGGGTGCTGCCGGTGCTCATCGAGAAGAGCCTCGAGCGTGGCTGGAAGGTGGTGGTCGAGACCGGCAGCGAAGAGCGGGCGGAGGTCCTCGACACGCTGCTGTGGACCTATCGAGACGACTCCTTTTTGCCGCACGCCCGGGCCGGCGGCGACGCCGACGCACTGCAGCCGGTGCTGATCACCACTCGGCCGCACAACCCCAACGGCGCAGATATCCGCTTCTTCGTTGATCGTGCCGTGCCGCGATCGGGCGATGGCTATCAGCGCATCGTCTTCGTGTTCTCCGGCCATGACCCGGACGCAGTGACCGAGGCCCGTGCCGCCTGGCGGGCATTGCGCGACGGCAACGAAGTCACCTACTGGCAGCAGGAGTCCGGCCGCTGGGTGAAGAAAGCATAGCCGGCTGCGCCGGACCGGCCCCGGACGATCGGGTGATCCGGGGGGAGGGGCAACGGATTCCGCGTGCATTCGCCATATTTCGGTCACCTTGCTGAACGGACTTGTCCCCGCGCGAGGGGATCGGACCCTCAGCCCGGTTCCCAGCCGGCCTCGGCCTGGACGAACTTCGAGAACTGGAAGCCGGGGGCGACGGTGCATCCGACCAGCGACCACTCACCGAGAGCCCGGGCCCGCTGCCAAGCGCTCGGTGGAATCACCAGTTGCGGTCGCTCTCCCGCCGCGAGATCCACGCCGAGAACGTGTTCGGTCACCGTCTTGCCGTCGCGCGAGGTGCGCATCAGCATCGGTGCACCGCCGTAGAAGTGCCACACCTCAGCCGAATCGACCTTGTGCCAGGCCCCGGCCTGGCCATTGGTCAGCAGGTAGTAGATCAGCGTCGAAACCGGCCGGCCTGAGGCGTCAGGGGTATCGGCGAAGGTCTGCCGGTAGAAGCCCCCTTCGACATGCGGTTCCAGTGCCAGCAGGCTGATGATCTCGGAGGCGGTGAGCCGCTTCATGCCTGCGCCCTCTCGGCCGCTTCCAGCGCCTCGCTCTGCATCAGCCAAGTCTCCTCCGCACGAGCGATCTCGCCTTCGAACCGCGCCTTGTCCTTGCCGAGCAGGACAACCCGCTCCGGGGCCCCGTCATAGGTCTTGGGGTCGGCCAGGAAGGTCTCGACGCGGGCGAGTTCGCTGCGCAGTCGTGCGAGCCTCTGCTCGAGGTCCCGTATCGACTTCCGCAGCGGAGCGACCTCGGCACGCCGCGCCGCCGCATCCTGCCGCAGCGCCTTGCGGTCGTCGACGGCCCCGACCTGCGCTGCCTTGCCGGAGGACTTGCCGTTCGAGTTCGATGTGATCTGGCGCTGGTAGGTGTCGAGATCTGCGTCGAATTCCTCGATCGTTCCGTTCTGGGCGATCCACAGCTTGTCGACCGTGGCGTCGATCAGGTGGCGGTCGTGGGAGATGATCAGGACGGCGCCCTGATAGTCGTTGAGCGCCGCCACCAGTGCGTCGCGGCTGTCGATGTCGAGATGGTTGGTCGGCTCGTCGAGGATCAGCATTCCCGGCCCGCCGAAAGTGATGAGGCCGAGCAACAGCCGGGCGCGCTCGCCGCCACTGAGGTTCTTCACCTTGGTGTCCATGCGCGAAGTGGTGAGGCCCATCTGCGCCACGCGGCTGCGCCGCCTGGCCTCGCTGTCATAGGGCATCAGTTCGACGACGTGCTCGAACGGCGTCCAGTCGGGCTTCAGCTTGTCGAGCTGGTGCTGGGCGAAATAGGCGATCTCCAGCCCCTTACCCTTGCGCATCTCGCCGCCCATGGGCTTCAGGTCGCCGGCCAGCAGCTTGGCGAAGGTCGACTTGCCGTTGCCGTTGACACCGATCAGCGCAATGCGATCGTCGGGGTCGATGCGGTTGGTGATGTGGCGCAGGATCACTTTGTCGCCATAGCCCACCGAAACGCCATCGAAGGTGATCATCGGCGAGGCCGGCACCTTCTTGGGGTTCGGGAACGCAAACGGCAGCGAGGTCTCGTCGAACATCGCCGCGGGCGGCTTCAGCTTGGCGATCATCTTGACGCGCGCCTGAGCCTGGGCCGCCTTGGTGGCCTTGGCCTTGAAGCGGTCGACGAACTTCTGCAGGTGCGCGATCTGGTCGAGCGTCTTCTCGCGCGCCTTGTTGTTGAGCTCCATCTGCATGCGGCGCGTCTCTTCGAACGTGTCGTAGGCGCCCTTGTAGAGGGTGAGTTTCCTGTGCTCGAGATGGGCGATCGAGGTCACGGCCTTGTTCAGGAGGTCGCGGTCGTGGCTGATCATGAACACGGTATAGGGGTAGGTCTGGAGGTACCGCTCCAGCCACAGCGTTCCCTCAAGGTCGAGATAGTTGGTCGGCTCGTCGAGCAGCAGCAGGTCGGGCTGGCTGAACAGCACCGCCGCCAGCGACACGCGCATGCGCCAGCCGCCCGACAGCTCCGAGGTCGGTGCCAGCTGCCGGTCCTTCTCGAACCCCAGCCCCTTGAGGATGGTCGAGGCGCGCGCCTCGGCGGTATGGGCGTCGATTTCGGCCAGCCGGGTATGGATGTCGCCGATGCGGTGCGGATCGGTGGCGTGCTCGGCCTCGGCGAGCAGCGCCGTGCGCTCCTTGTCGGCCGAGAGCACTACGTCAAGCACCGTGATCTCGCCCGCCGGGGCCTCCTGCGCCACCGCGCCGACGCGCGCCTTGCGGTTGACTTCGATCGTGCCGCCCTCCGCGGCAAGATGGCCCTGGATCAGATGGAACAGCGTGGTCTTGCCCGTGCCGTTCTTGCCGACGAATCCCGTCTTGGCTCCGTCGGGCAATACCAGCGAGGCCTCCTCGAAGAGGGGGCGGCCCTGAATGCGATAGGTGAGGTTGGTGATGGTCAGCATGTCTATTCGTCGCTCCCCGCGCCGGGCAGAGAACCTCGCGTCCTGGTCAAAGCATTGTTTCGTGCTGCCAATAGATGGAACGAGGCAACAAGTCCAATGATCCGCCGACCCCGGTCCCGCCGCCCCGTGTCCTCGCGACGCCCTGACGCGCTGCTACCAGCAACTCCCGGCGGCGGTCCCGAGCGCATCGCCGACGCCCTCCGCCGAAAAGCGGAAGCGCTTGTCGTAGAAGGCAACGTCGATGTCCTGCTTGGCGACAACCAGGCGGTCGAAGACCTCGGCAAAGCCCTCCACCATTTCCGCGGCGTAATACGTGAAGACGTAACCGTCCCGCTCCTGGAAAATGCCGGAGATCTGCACGGCGGCGCCGTCGATGGTAAAGGTCGTCGGCACGTCCGGGGCGTAGCCGGCTTCCGGGTCGAAGCGATCATCGGTCTGGATGTAGAGCGCCTCGAAGCCGAGGACCGGGTCGCACTCGTACCCGATCAGCACGTCTCCCTCGCCTTCGACCCACTGGTAGGCACTGTCGAGAATGGCTCCGTCCGCCAGTTCGAGCACCTCGCGCGTCCATGGCGCGGCCTGCGCCGTTGTCGCCATCGCTGCAAGTGCCGCGGCCATCAATAGCTTCAAGATCATCTCCTCTCGGCGCCCGCTCGCTCCCGACGCAGGTCATACCCGCGGGCTCACCCACCGTGGTCGGCGCCCGGCGAGGATGCAAGAGGACCGTTGACGCGCGATCGGCGGCAGTCCCTGGCCTGCGCCGCCCTGCAACGGCCGTCTTGCGCCCGTCACTGCGCTTGGATACAAGGCCGCACCCAATTCAGACCCAGTCCAAGGACCAGAGCACATGGCCATCGAGCGCACCTTCTCCATCATCAAGCCCGACGCGGTCCGCCGTAATCTCATCGGCAAGATCCTCACCAAGTTCGAGGATGCCGGCCTGAGGCCCGTCGCGATGAAGAAGATCCACATGACCCGCGCCCAGGCCGAGGGCTTCTATGCCGTGCACAAGGAGCGCCCATTCTTCGGCGAACTGGTCGAGCAGATGATCGCCTCACCGGTTGTGGTGCAGGTGCTAGAGGGCGAGAACGCTGTGCTCAGGAACCGCGAGATCATGGGGGCCACCAATCCGGGCAATGCCGCCGAAGGCACTATCCGCAAGGAGTTCGCGCTGAACATGGGCGAGAACTCTGTGCACGGCTCGGACAGTCCGGAAAACGCCGCCATCGAGATCAGGTTCTTCTTCTCCGACGACGAGATCGTCGGCTGATCTGCCGGACAGTCGATTTCCGCGGGGCCGCCTCCGGGCGGCCCTTTTGTTTTGTGGTATACTGCAAGCGGGCCTTCCTTCTCCCTTGACGGAGAAGGTGGCGCGCAGCGCCGGACGAGGGGCGGTATCGCTTGCGATGCCCGATCCGAACGAAGTGAGGAGCGTCCTTCCCCTCACCCGCCCTTCGGGCACCCCCTCCCCTTGGGGGAGAGGGAAGAAAGAGAGAACCGAGTGACCCTGCCCGAAACCATCCATCCCGCCCTCGCCGAGGCGCTTGCCGCGCGAGGTTACGCGACGCTGACGCCGGTGCAGCACGAGGTGCTGGCCGAAGGGATCGAGGCATCGGACCTGCTTGTTTCCGCGCAGACCGGGTCGGGCAAGACCGTTGCCTTCGGCATGGCAATCGCGCCGACGCTGCTGGGCGACGAGGCCGAATTCGAGCGGGCCGGAGCGCCGCTGGGGCTGGTGATTGCGCCGACGCGCGAACTGGCCATGCAGGTGCAGCGCGAACTCGAGTGGCTCTATGCGGCGACGGGCGCCAGCATTGTCTCATGCGTCGGCGGCATGGACATCCGCGCCGAGCGTGTGGCGCTGGGTCGAGGGGGCCATATCGTCGTCGGTACGCCCGGGCGGCTGCGCGATCACATTGGAAAGGGCGCCTTGAACCTCGAGGCCATCCGCGCCGTGGTGCTCGATGAAGCGGACGAGATGCTCGACCTGGGGTTCCGCGAGGATCTCGAGTACATCCTCGCCGCCGCGCCGGAGGGGCGGCGGACGCTGATGTTCTCGGCCACTGTACCGCGCGAGATCGCCGAACTGGCCAAGACCTTCCAGCGCGACGCGGTGCGCCTCGTGGCAAACAGCGCGGGCGAGCAGCATGCCGATATCGAGTATCAGCAGGTGGTGGTGCGTAACGACGAGCGTGAGCACGCCGTCATCAACATGCTGCTTCTGCACGACACCTCCAATACGATTGTCTTCTGCCACACACGGGAATCGGTGAAGCACCTCACTGCGCGGCTCGCCAATCGCGGCTTCGCGGTGGTGGCGCTCTCGGGTGAACTGACGCAGGCCGAGCGCACCAATGCACTGCAGTCGATGCGTGACGGTCGGGCACGGGTGTGCGTGGCGACAGACGTTGCGGCGCGGGGCATCGACCTGCCCAATCTCGACCTCGTCATCCATGCCGACGTGCCCTCCAATCCTGACACCCTGCTGCACCGTTCGGGACGCACCGGCCGGGCCGGGCGCAAGGGCATTTGCGCGCTGATCGTGCCGCTGCATCGCCGCAGCGCCGCGGCGCGCGTGCTGCGGGCCGCCAGTCTCGAGGCGATCACCCGTGGGGCGCCGACCATCGATGAGATCGACCGGCGCAACCGTGAGCAGATTCTCGCGACCGCCACCGCCATGGCGCCCCCCGAGGCGAGCGAAATGGCGTTCGTCACCGAACTCCTGGCGCGACTGTCGCCCGAGCAACTGGCCGCCGCCTATGTTCGACGCGAACTCGCCGCCCGTCCGGCGCCTGAGGAGGTCTCCGAGCAGGCGATCCAGGCTTTCCACGAGAAGGCGCCACGGCGCGACAAGCGTTTTGCCGAAGACGATGCCCCGCGGGGCAAGCCGGAGCCGATGCAGGGCGGGCAGTGGTTCGCTCTGTCGCTCGGGCGCAATCGCCGTGCCGATCCCAAATGGCTTCTGCCGATGATCTGCAAGGCCGGCGACGTCACCAAGCGCGATGTCGGCTCCATCAAAATTCTCGACAACGAGACGCGGTTCGAGATCTCGGCGGAAAGGGCAGGGGCCTTTGCCGCCGCCATTGCGCGGACTGGCGGCATCATCGAAAACGGTGTCACCATCCAGGCCGCCGGCGGGCCGTCGGCACAGAAGGCAAAGCGCTCCGGCCGCGAGGAAGCGCCGAAGCCTCACCAGGCCACCCGTGATGCGCCGCAGGCCTATGTGAAGCCCCGCGAGGACGCCGGTCCGCGCTACAAGGTTCGCACGGACAAAGGGGGCAAGCTTGCCACCCGGCCCGCGCGGGAGATTTCGCCGCCTGTGGCGGAAGTTGCTCCCGCCAAGCCGACAAAGGCGCCGAAGATCAGTTCCAAGGACAAGGGCAAGCCCAAATACAAGAACCGGGTGAAGCGCGACCCGCCCGTCGACGCCGGCACGGCGCCGCGCAGGAAACCCAGGGGCTACCACCCGCTCGGTTGACCGGGAGCCATGCCGCGGCGCATGGTCTCCCGGCGAGGGGAAGGGGAGATCGATGCCTTACGTCAATGTGCGGCTGCTCGAAACCGGCGTGACGCCGGAGCAGAAGGACGAGGTTATCAGGCGCATCACCGACGCGCTGGTCGATGTGCTCGGCAAGGACCCGGCCTCGACCTTTGTCGTGATCGACGAAGTTCCGGCCGAGAACTGGGGCATGGGCGGGGCTTCGATGGCCACTAATTTCCGGCGCAAGGGTAGCTGATCGTGCCCGAAATCCTCGTCCACATCGTCGAAGGCCGATCGGCTGAGGCCAAGCGGGCTCTGATGCGCGACATCACCGACGCGGTGGTCAGGCACTTTGCCGTGCCACCGGAACGTGTCGTGGTCCAGATCGTTGAGAGCCCACGCGACAGCAAGTCACGCGGCGGCGTGCCGTTCAGCGAGATGTAGCCCGTTCACACCACGGGCGGCGCGAAATGCGAGCCGAGGAAGTACGGCCAAACGATGATCCCCAGAAGGCCCATCCAGAACTCCAGCCGCAGAAACCCGATCGTGAACAGCCAGCCGATGAACCACAGCGCGCCCAGCGAGGTGTGCTGGGTCACTCTGATGCGATCGTTTTCCATGATAGCCCTCGTGAACGACGATGTACTTCACAATGCACGATCGCCGACCAGGAGTCTTGATCTGCGACAATCCGCGATCTGAGACAGACCGCCCGGGCGCCTGATGGTGCCATGTGCCTGCCTGCGCACGAAGCGGCGGCGACAAAGGCGGGACCATCCGGATGACGATGCATCGGAGCCCGTCTCCCTTTCGCGGGCGGGGGCAGCGCCCAAGACCTCGTTGTGACCGGGTCGGGTCGTCAAACGACTTCCCGTCACGATTTACTTGTCACCGCTGTCCAAGCGCAGATTGTTCGGCCGCGATCCGGTCGATCAGGCTATCGAGTTCGGACGTGTCGGCCGGAGGCTGCTCAAGGCGCTGCTTCAGCAAACGGATCGGCTCGGCCAGCACCTCGTCGAGGTCCTCCGAACAGGTGAAGTCACCGGCCACCCGCTTGACCTTGGTGTTGTCGAATAGTGCCGCCCAGCTCTTGTCGCCGATGAGCGGCCCAATCCAGTCCGGACGGTAACGCACCAGCGTATCGGTAGGGACGTGCACGATTCGTGCCGAGGTGCCGACGCCACGGGCGATCGCTTCGTAGATTGCATCCCAAGTGTAGGCGCGGTCGGAGGTGATATGGAAATCCTCTCCAAGTGCTGAGCTCTTGCCGAAAAGATTGACGAAGGGCACCGCGAAGTCTTCCGAGCGGGTCAGCGTCCAGGGCGTGGTCCCGTCGCCGGCAACGATCACCGGCTTGCCGGCCAGCATACGCCGCGGAATCACGTCGCCTTCCCCCACCATAGTGGGCAGACCGGTGCGCACGGTATGACTCGGCCTGACGATGGTCCAGTTGATCCCGGAGGCGGACCTGAGCATCGTCTCGCACGCGATCTTGGCCTGGCTGTAGGGCCAATATGGGTTCACCGTCGGCGTCTGCTCGGTAATGACGTAGTGCCGGGCCGGCTTTTCGTAGACCGACGCTGAAGAGATGAAGATGTACTGGCTCGTCTTGCCCGCGAAGACCGCGATATCCACGGCCATCTGCTCGGGGGTGAAGACCATGAACTGGCAAACCACGACGAAGTGGCGGTCACCGAGCGTGCGGTAGCCGGCCTCATCTGCCATGTCGCCGACGATCGAGGTCACCCCCTTGGGCAGTGCCGCCTCTCGTCGGCCGCGGTTGAAGACGCTGACCTCGTGGCCGGCTGCCACAGCCCGCTGGACGCAGGGCAGGGAAATCTGCCCGGTTCCGCCAATGAAGAGCACCTTGGCCATGATTGCCACCTACTTGTTGCACCGAGCACAAGGGGACTGCGGCCACATTCGACCCTTGTTGCGTCGCACTCGCTCCGGCGGAATGATCGCAAGGCGTCATACACTATGCATCCACACGAAACGGAGGCAACGATTCGTCGCACGTTACTTTGTGCTCACTGGGCCGAATTGTCTTGATGGAGGTCTCGGGCTACGGTATGTTTGGTTAATTGCCGTTGTCCTGATCGCAGTTTAGGGAGCCACCTCAGAATGGATCTACGTAAGTTTTGCACCATCGGCGGCTTGGCTTTGGCCGCGTCGGTCACGGTGGGGATAGGGGGCGCGTTTGCACAGCAGCAATGCACCTGCGTGATTCCGGCATCGACAGGGCCGGTGGGGTCGATTTCCCGTGCCAGTTCGGACGTGTTTCATACTGGTTCACCTGGTTCGCTGGGCCGAGTGGCGGCGACAACTGGTTCGGCTCTAGTGTCAGGGTCGGTGGTGACGACTGGTGCGGTTGCGAGCGCCGACATCAATCTGGGGCAGGACTGCAAGTTCGCGCTTGGTGGCTCCATGCGTATGCAGATCACGCCGATGGATGGCGGTTTGTGTGTGCAGGTGTTCGATGAGAGCGTGTCTGTTCCCGTGAGTGGCTCCTCCGCGGGTGTTGTGCTCGCGGGGGCCCTGGGCGGTGGTGTGCTGCTGTCTTTAGGTTTTCTCCAGTCGGTGAGCAAATAGCCACCTCCTGATGAAGGCCGCAGCTGCTAAGGCGCCTCCGGGCGCCCTTTGCGCTTTGGTCGCGCGGCGAATACGCCGGATAGGGTTTTGATCGACCTGCATTGTCATATGTTGCCGGGGATCGATGACGGGTCGCCGGATCTGGCCACGTCATTGGCGATGGCGCGCATGGCTGTCGGGGACGGCATCACGCACCTGGTGTGTACGCCGCACATCACTCCGGGGGTTTATGCGAACACCGCAGCAGACATCGCAGCGCGAACCGCGGACCTCACTCTCAAGCTTGCGGCGGAGGGCATAGAGTTGTCCCTCTGGACCGGTGCCGACGTGCACGTTGACCCTCATCTGCTGTCCAAGCTGACGGCCGGCGCCATCCCGACGCTCGGCGGCTCCTGCTACTTGCTGTTGGAGCCCCCGCATCACGTGGTGCCGCCGCGCCTTCCGGCGCTGGTCCAGAGTCTCGTCGCTGCGGGCTATGTGCCGATCATCACCCACCCGGAGCGGCTGCGCTGGATCGAATCGCACTACGACCTGGTGCAGCGGCTCGTGGAGGTCGGGGCGCTGATCCAGCTGACCGCAGCCTCGATTACCGGAGGCTTCGGCAAGCGGCCACAGTACTGGTCGGAGCGCATGCTCGACGAAGGGATTGTCGATTTCGTCGCGACCGACGCGCACAATGTCACCGGTCGCCCGCCCATTCTCTCGGCCGCGCGCGAACGGCTGGCGGAACGACTGGGGGAGGCGGAGGCGCTGGAAATGGTCTACAACCGACCGGCGCGCGTGTTGAGAAATGAGGCCATGCCAACGCGAACGCAGCGAATTCGGCCACAAGTCAATGCCAGAGATGGTGAGGGCCCCGGATGGGTGCGGGGCATTCTGAACAGGTTGCGCGGCGGGAAATGACGACCAGGACTCTCCTTCTTCTGTCGGCCGCACTCGTGGGAACCGCAATCGTGGTCGGCGGGTGCGCTTCGGCCAGCATCAGCAGCGCCGGCTACGCCTCGCGCCAGCAGGAGAGCGCCGATTTGGCGAGCGGCGCCGGCTCGCTCAAGGTCGTTGCGATGCTGCCGCCTCCGGCAGCTGCGCAAGGCGGCGGCCAGGTGGTGCGGGTCGGCGACAAGGTCAAGGTCGATGTCTTCGGCGTCGACGAACTGGACCGCGACGCACAGGTGGACGCCGCGGGCAAGGTGACGCTCCCGCTTGTCGGCAGCATCCCGGCTGCCGGCCAGACGGTGGAGGCGCTGCAGGCGCAGATCACCAGGCTCTACGGCAGCCGCTATCTGCAGAATCCGGAATTGACCCTGACGCTCGAACAGACCGTCACCCTCGACGGCGAGTTCAGGAAGGCCGGTTTCTATCCGGTAAGCGGCAACTCCACCCTGTTGCGTGTGGTTGCAGCCGCCGGAAACTTCACCGATATTGGCGATCCCAGCAACGTATTCGTCTATCGCACCATTGATGGGCAGGACTACGTGGCGCAGTACAGTGTGGCCGAGATCAGGGCGGGCCGTCGTGCCGATGCCCCGATATATGGAGGGGATGTGGTGGTGGCCTTTCCTTCGGGCATGAAGGTACTTGGATCGAACCTGAGTTCTGCACTGGGCCTGGCGCGCAGTGCCACCAGCCTGCTCTAGACGTGTGATGCCACCCTGCTGGAAAGCCGCCGATGCTCGACCGCAATGACCGCAATCTGCCCTGGCAGGCGCCGCAAGGTGGCGCCGTGGCCTGCAACGCAATGGCGGCGCTGGCTGGGACGGTTACGGTCCGGCGGCCGAGCCAGTTGACGAGCCTTTCGATCCGCTGAAGCTGCTCTGGCTTCTGGTGCGCTACCGTTGGCTGATCGCCGCGGTGCTAGGCGCAGGACTCGTGCTCGGGGTCGTGGTGACGCTGATGCAGTCGCCCAAGTTCGCTGCGACGGCCCGCATCGAGATCATGGTGCCGACGGCGCGGATCCTGCAGGACATGGATGTGGTGGCGCAGTCGAGCGATATTCGCACCTTCGAGACCGCCAAGGAGAAGCTCAAGAGTCGTGACCTGGCGCGCCGCGTCGTGCTGGAGCTGAATCTGGCCAACAATGGCGGCTTCCTGTTTCCACAGCCCGATTTCGCCATTGGCAACATCTTTGCCAGGGTCTTCGGGGCCCCGGCACAGCCGCCGCTCGACTCCTACGAACTCGAGCAACGCGAGGCGATCGCCATTGAGCGCCTGCTCAAGGACCTGTCGGTGAGCCTGATGCGCGGCACCAGCCTGCTCGAGGTGCGCTTTGCCGACAATGATCCGCAGCAGGCCAGTACCGTCGCCAATCAGGTGGTGCGCAGCTATATGGACCAGCAGGTCGATCGCTCGATCGAGACTTCGGAACTGGCGCAGCAGTTCATCAACGAACAGGTCGCCGACACCAAGGCCAAGCTCGAGGCATCGGAAGCAAAGCTGGTCGCCTATTCGAAGGAGCAGCAACTGGGGTCCGCCGGCGAGGACGGCTCGCTGATCTCGGCCAGCATCACCGCCATAAACAATGCCATGGCCACCGCAGTGCAGACCCGGCTGGAGAATGAACGACTGGTCGCACAGATCGAGGCGGGCAATGCTGCCGAACTCAAGCAGGTTCTCGACAGCGAAGCCATTCAGGCCACGCGGGAAAAGCTCGCCAATCTGCGTGCGGAGTACCAGCAGAAGCGCGGCACCTTCAAGCCGGAATTCCCCGACATGCAGCGGCTGGCCGCGCAGATCGCCGAGTTCGAGCGGCAGTTGCAGGGTGAGGTCGAGGTCATCGCCAACTCGATTCGCCTGGCCTACGAGACCTCGATTCAGGAAGAGCGGGATCTGCTCAACAAGCTGGCCGAACTCGATGCCGAGCAGGTGGCGTTCCGTGACAAGAACATCCAGTACACCATCCTGAAGCGGGACGTGGAATCATATCGGACGCAGTACCAGAGCCTGATCGACAAGCGCAACGAGCTGGGCGTGGTAAGCGATCTGCGGCGCGTCAATATCGACGTGGTCGACTTCGCGATCGTGCCCAAGGCGCCATTCGAGCCCAGCCTGCTCCGCAACCTGCTGCTATTCCTTGCTGCCGCAGCGGCGAGCAGCGCGGCGATCATCTATGTGCTCGAACTGCTCAACAACAAGTTCAGCGTGCCCGACCAGATCGAGTCGGAGCTGAAGCTGCCCGTGCTCGGCATCATTCCCAAGGTCGAGGGCGACAAGCTTGTCGAGGGGCTGGCTGACCCGCGCTCGGCAATCTCGGAGGCCTATCGCTCGCTGCGAACCTCGCTGCAGTTCTCCGGAACCGACGGGGCGCCACAGACGCTGCTGGTGACGAGTTCCGAGCCGGGCGAATCGAAATCGACCAGTGCCTTCAAGCTGGCCGAGGAGTTCGCGGCGATCGGCAACAAGGTGCTGCTGATCGACTGCGACCTCCGCCGACCCAGCCTGCATCGGATGTTCAAGGTGGACAACGCGATGGGGCTCAGCAACCTGCTCACCAACACCGTGGACCAGGCCGAAGTGCCGCGGCTATTCCACCGCTCCATCCAGCACCCCAGCCTCGTCTTTCTTGCCACGGGCCCGATGGTGCCCAATCCGGCCGACCTGCTCTCGTCGGCGCGGATGGGCGCAGTGCTGCGTGGTTGCATGAAAGGCTACGACATGGTCATTCTCGATGGCCCCCCGGTGATCGGGCTGTCGGATGCGCTGATCCTCTCGCGGCTCGCGGAAGCCACAATGCTGGTGGTTGCCGCGCACCAGACGCCGCGCAAGTCAGCGCGTGCCGCGCTCAAGCGGCTCGCTTCGACGGGCGGCAACATCGTGGGAGCCATGCTCGGCAAGCTGGATGTCGAGCGGATCGAGTACAGCTATTCCTACCGCTACATGTACGAAGGCTACTATGCATATGGTGCCGAAGCGCAGCTCTCCATCGAAGAGGGCGGTACCAGCGGTGCTGCCCCGCAGCCGGGCAAGAGCCGCAATGCTCTGGCTCGCCTCTATAATCGGCATTTGCGTCCTCTGCTTGAACGCGGTTAGCCGGACCAACGAGACGACCGATCCTGGCTTGTCGCTGGCGCTGAACCCGTTCAACACGGAAGCGCGCGTGAACGCCGTGACGGCGGCGCTCAACGGTACCGAGCCGGTCGAGCTCGAATACCTGTCCGGAATGGCGCGGGCGGCAATCGGCATGTCGCGTGCCGATGCCCGCGGTTACAGCCTGCTGGGGGCCGTTCAGGAGCGCGCTGGTGATCATGCCGCGGCCCAGATGCTGTACCGACTGGCGCTCGAGCACTCCAAGACGGAACTGCATGCGCTGTTGCGCCTGGCCGAGATCAGTCTCGCGTCGTCCGATATCGTCGGCGCGATCGACAACATCGACCTGATCCTACGGCGCTGGCCCGATTACTGGAGCAAGGTGGAGGCGATCTTCGTTGCTGCCGCCGGCGATGCGGCGACGTCGACCGTGCTCGCCAACAAACTCGATGAGTTGCCCCCCTGGCGCGGCCGGGCAATTGCGCTGCTGAGTCGTGCGCCAACGGCGCTGGGGTTCGTGCGCAACCTGATGGCGGCGGCACCCGCCAGTGTCCGGGCGGCGCCGGGCTGGGGCGCCGAGCGCGACACAGTGATCGGCGCGCTCGCGACCGCCAAGGCCTATGGCGATGCCTATGGCCTGTTTCTGTCCAGCCTTCGTGCGGAAGAGTCGGAACTGGCCGCCTATGTGTTCGACGGCGGCTTCACCCGTCCACCGAGTCGCAGTTACTTCGGCTGGCGGGTGCAGCGCACCGGCGCCACCGATATCAGCCTTGGGCCCGTGGCCCGGTCAGGAGCGTCCGGCCTCAGGGTGCGGTTCCTCGATTCGCCGGTGCGGCCCGGCATGGTGAGCCAGAACCTGCTTCTGCCCTTCGGTCGATACCGGCTCAACGTTGAGGCGAGCAGCATGGCGGCAAAGACGCCGAAGGGACTGTTCTGGCGCGTGCGCTGCAGCGAAGGACTTCAGCTTGCGCGGCTCGACGTGCCACAGGGCAATGCCACCCGAACCACCCTGGAACTGGAGTTCGAGGTACCGGCCTCGGGCTGCGCCGTACAGACACTGAGCCTCGATACCGACGTAATGACAGACAGCTGGCGCGACCGCTACCAGGGAGAGGTGCGATTCGACACCATCGCCATAATCCGGCTCTAGCGCCTGCCGCGCCCGGTCAACTCGACCTGAGGCCGGCTGCGGTTGGGCTGCTGCTGATCCTGGCGTTGTTGGTCGGCGGCAGTTCGGTGCGCGGTCTCGCCAGCAGTCTGATGGTGCAGGTCGCCGCCCTCGCGCTCGCGCCTGCCCTGGTCGACTGGCGCCGGCCCAGCGGCTACTGGCCCGTCGTCAACGCCCTGTTGCTGGCGGGGTTGGCCCTGATGACGCTGCATCTGCTGCCGCTTGGATGGCTTTTCGGCCCGAAAGTGGCCGAGAGTCTTGGAGTCGTGCTGTCAGACCCGCTGGCGCTGACCGTGGATTGGTGGCGCGGCGCCGAAGCCCTGCTGTTCGTGCTGCCACCCGCACTGTTGTTCGTTGCGCTGGGGCGGTTCAGCGAGAATGACTTCAACCGCCTGCTGCCTTTCCTCTACCTGGGGTTGTTGTTCAACGTGGTGTTCGGTCTGGTGCAATTCGCGGCGCGCACCGGCATCAGCCCCGGCTTCCTGCCTTACGCCGCCGCGGCCGGGTTCTTCGCCAATCAGAACCACTTTGCCACACTGATGTTCGTGGGCATTCCGCTGGTGATCTACCAGTTCGTTGCGCTGAGGCGGCCACTGCTGTCGCTGCTCGCCGTGGGGGTCATCGTGCTGGCGAGCTTCGCGACGCGCTCTGTCGCCGGAGCGGTGCTGTCGATCGGAGCGGCCCTGGTGTCCTACGCACTTGTCGTCCGCTTGCGATGGCAATGGCGGATACTGCTCCTCGCTGCCGCTGTCGCGGGTGCCGCCCTGCTGTCGTTCAATCCCGGCAACGTGCTGGAGTTCCGAGCCGACGACCCGCTCGATCGCTTGACGATATGGCGGACGACGACGACCGCGATCTCCGCGTACCTGCCGTTCGGCTCGGGTTTCGGCAGCTTCGAACTGGTCTATCCTCAGTTCGAGGCCGCCGTCGATGTCCGGACGTCGTTCATCAACCACGCGCACAACGAGTATCTCGAACTGCTGCTGGAGGGCGGCTTGCCGGCCGGCCTGCTGGTGGTCGGCTACATGGCGTTGATCGGTGTGGCCATGTGGCGCCGCCCGCGCACTCCGCTGCGGTGGGCGGCCTTCAGCGGACTGTTGTTCATCCTCGCGCACAGTCTGGTAGACTACCCGCTGCGCACGCCGGCGCTCATGCTGGTCTTCGTGGTGCTCAGCGCAATCGTGCTTTGCCAGCAGCGCGAGAGTGAGTTGCGTTCGCAACTGGATAAACAGTCTACATAGGGAAGAAGAAGCATATCGTTCCGATATTCGCCGTTGATGCGGAATGAGGAAGGTGGTTAACTGGATACGGGCGTTGGTCATTTTGGTGCGCAACCCCCAATGATATTTTGGGCAGATCGGTTGATTTGTTATCGTTGTCCTGGCTGACCGCCGACGCCGTAGTGAGGAGTGCCGCAGGATGGATGGTGCGTCGCTTGTTTCCGTCAAGGTCCCAAGGGGTAACTGGCTTGGCCAGTTGGGGGCCTTGCGGTGGCAGTATCTCGGGGCATTGATTGTCGGCATCGTGCTGCCGGTGATGTTGCGTTGGGGTGGGGAGATCGACGGCTGGCTGCTGCCGATACAACTCAACACGACAATCGCGTCCGCTCTCGCGATTCTGCTCGGGCTGCTTGGGCTGCGCCAGATCGGCTCATTGCCGGGCGCCCGCGAAAGCTACTATCTGGTTCCAGTGATGCTCACGAGCTTTGCGTTCGTGCTGATGGTGATGTTGTTTGCCCGCATCGAGTACAACCGCTACCTGTTTCCGTCGAGCTTCGGGCTTGCGGTGGTCTGGATCTTCGTCGCGCAGTCGGTGACCGCCCGTTACCGGATTCCGCACTTTGCAGTCGTCCCGGGGGGGCGCGTCGACGGTGTCATGGCCATCCCGCACGTCGTATGGACGCAGCTCAATAGTCCCCGGCTTCCAGGCGATCGCTTGACTGGGATCGTCGCCGACCTGTCGGCGGACCTGCCCGAGGAGTGGGAGCGTTTCATTGCCGACAGCACGCTCGCCGGCATTCGGGTCTTTCACGTCAAGCAGGTACAGGAAGCGTTGACCGGGCGGGTGGAGATCGAGCACCTGTCGGAGAACACACTGGGTTCGGTCAATCCCGACGCGTTGTACTTCAACATCCAGCAGAGCATCGATTCGATCGGTGCCTTGGCCGCGCTGGTAATCCTGCTGCCGGTCTTGTTCCTCGTCGGGATATGGATTCGGCTGGACAGTCCCGGGCCTGCTCTATTCCGACAGAACCGCGTCGGCTTTCGCGGGCGGCCCTTCTCGGTCTACAAGTTCCGCACCATGCTCGTCGACGCCGAGCGCTCGGTCGATGACCGCCGGGCGGCGATGACCGAGCACGACGATCCACGTATCACGCGGGCCGGGCGGCTGCTGCGCCGCACGCGCATCGACGAATTGCCGCAGCTTATCAACATCCTGCGCGGCGAGATGAGCTGGATCGGCCCGCGGCCCGAGGCCGAGGCCCTCTCGGCCTGGTACGAGAAGGAACTGCCCTTCTATCGTTACCGCCACATCGTCCGGCCGGGCATATCGGGCTGGGCCCAGGTCAATCA
>JADJPS010000006.1 GCA_016713105.1 Devosia sp.
CGAGATGGTCCGCGCGTTGCGCCAGTCGTAGCAGTCCCAGCCGGGGATCAGCTCGATCTTGGGCAGCCCGCTCATTCCGCCGCCGAGTTGTACGCGTAGGTGTCCCAGGTCGGCTTGTATTCTTCGTTGGCCTGGTTACCCCAATAGGTCCAGTTTTCGCGGGTGCCTCGGGCGAACAGCTCCAGATACGGCCCCTTGGAGCAGGACTCGATCAGGTCGTACTGCTCGTCGGGCTTGCGCGAGTGCTCGCGCTTGCGGGACGAGATGTAGTTGACCTGACTGCGCCCCGGCGCCTCGGTGCGGGCATTCTTCCCACGCACCCCGAACAGGATCAGCTCGGTGACATTGCGGAAATAGAAGCCGACGCCGCGACCATCGGACCCTCCGTCCTTTCCGGATCTTGTGCCAGACGATGTTCGCCTTGCACCCTCGAACCCCAGGCCGCCATGACGCGCAGGCCATCGGGCAGCAGGGCGTTGGGTACCCACATGTAGAGGTGGGACGTCGCCTGCGTGACCGATTTCACCGGCAGTTCGCAAATCTCGTCGGTCGACATCGTGCCGTAACGGGCAAGTCGCCGATGCTCCGGCCCCACCTTGCCCGGTGCGGTTGGTGAACCGCCATGGCGGGTCGGCCAGCACGGTGCGGAACTACTCCGACCAACCGTGTGCAGCAGGTCGAGGCTTGTTTTGCTGAAATGGACGTTCATGGCTGGCGCTCCTCACGCCACCCTTGCATAGGAACAAAATAAGAACAAGTGGCTGGAAAGACGATATCGCGAGTCGCCTGAACGAGTCCCCCCGCTGTGTCGGAGAGTCTACAGCTATGACGGCTTTCACCGACCGTGGGACTGACCAGGATTCAGCCCCACCCACGGCGTCACCCCGGCGCAGGCCGGGGTGTGGACTCACGTTTGAAGTGCAACAGGTTTGAAGATTTCGGATGTGGCCTCATCGGGGGTTCTGAAGGCAAGGCATTTTCGAGGTGTGGCGTTGTAGGCTCTGACGAGTTCGTCGAGTTGGTCGTCGGTGAGGGTGTCGAGGTTGGTCTTTCGCGGCAGCAGTCGCCTGACCCGGCCGATGGCGTTCTCGATGGCGCCCTTTTGCCAAGGGGCATGGGGATCGCAGAAGAAGGTGCCCAGTTCGAGCTTGCAACTGAGCTTGTAGTGCAAGGCGAACTCGGTGCCGTTGTCGAAGGTGAGCGAGCGCCGCAGCGACCTGGGCAGGCTGGCGAGCTGGGCTGAGAGCTTGCGGCGGTGGCTGAGGTCTTGTCGGGCAGGCGTTCGAGGGTGATGCGCCGGGTGCAGCGGTCATGAGTGACGAGGACGAACTGGCCCGATCTGGAGAAGGCCATGAGGTCGGCTTCGAGGTGTCCCGGCACACTGCGGTCGAGCGCTTCGGCGGGACGCTCGGCGATCGAGCGGCGGCGGCGCATCAGGCTGGCTGGTGAGCCGCCCCGCATCCCCAACCGGCCACGCCGGCTCTTGTGGCGCGGCAGCAGCCGGTGCCAGTAATCCTTGAGGCTGCTGCGGTGATAGATGAAGCGGTAGATGGACTCGTGGCTGATCAGCGTGCGACCATGCTCCAGCGCCAGCCGGCCAGCGATCTGTTCGGGTGATCGTCCCATCGCAAGGCCGTCCCTGACCAGAGCCTGCAGGTCCGGCTGGCGCATCAGCTTGAAGCGCTTGTCCCATTGCCGCCGCCGCTCAGCCAGGCCGTGGGCCCGTTCCCCGTCATAGCCACCCGGCCACTGCTTGGTGCGCCGGCCGTTGCGCTCAAGCTCCCGGCTGATCGTCGACGCCGACCGCCCAAGAGCCACACCAATCCAGCGCAGCGAGCGGCCCTCGCCACGCCAGACATCTATCCGAACCCGCTCCCGCAGGCTCAACTGCTCATATCGTCGTCCCATCGCGCAAACACCCTAGCAGGTGTTGCACTTGTTCCGTGAACTCGCGGGGCCCATCCTGAAGGGGCGCCGCGTGTGCACGGTCTCAGTATGGGTCCCGGCCTGCGCCGGGATGACATCGAGGAGACGATCGTCTGTATTCCACACTCCAGAAGGCGGAAACTAATTCAGGGGACGTGGGAACGCCCCTCACTCCTTCCCCCTCCAGCCGGAACATCTCGCCGCCTTCGCCGATCGAGACCAGCCCGGTCTTCGAGTAGGTCTCCAGCTTCGCCCGCGTGTCCGCGATATCCAGGTTGCGCATCGTCAGCTGCCCGATCCGGTCGGCCGGCGAGAAGGGCGCGTCCTCCACCTTTCCATACTCGGCCGCCCGGACGCATAGGTCAGATTCGGGTCTTCGGTGCTCATGATCGAGCAGTCGCCGCTGCGGCGCACATCCAGGGTCACCACTTGCCAACGCCCCACCATGAGCATAGGTTACATGTAACCGGAGGTCGTCATGGGCACTGCTTCATCGTCGAGGTCGCGCGACAAGGTCCGGCAGCATCGCGAGCGGCTGCGGGCTCAGGGCCTGAGGCCCTTGCAGCTCTGGGTGCCCGACACGCGATCCGATGCCTTCCGCGCCGAGGCGCGGCGACAGGCGGAGGCAATTGCGGCAAGCCCTGTCGAGCGCGACGATCAGGCCTTCGTCGATGCCATCTCGGAATGGCCCGGCAGGTGAAGCGCGGCGAAGTCTGGACGGTCGCCGGCAGCGGTGACTATGCCGGCAAGCCACGCCCGGCCCTCATCCTTCAGGACGACAGCTTCTCTGCGACGCAGTCGGTGACGATCTGCCCGTTCACCACCGATCCAACCGACGCGCCCCTCGTGCGGGTCCCCGTCGCGCCGAGCTCCGCCAATGGCCTGCGCGAACCGAGCCGGCTGATGATCGACAAGCTGACCACCGTGCAGCGCTCGCGGCTGGGCGAACGCCTCGGTGTTGTGGATGAGGCAGTCCTTGTGCAGGTCGCCCGCGCCGTCGTCGTCTTCCTGGGCATCGCCGGGTCTCCAGCGAGTGCCCCGCAAGCGTAGGGTCGGGTCCTACTCCTTCCCCCCCTCCAGCCGGAACATCTCGCCCCCCTCGCCGATCGAAACCAGCCCGGTCTTGGCGTAGATCTCCAGCTTCGCCCGCGTGTCCGCGATATCGAGGTTGCGCATCGTCAGCTGCCCGATCCGGTCGGCCGGCGAGAAGGGCGCGTCCTCCACCTTTTCCATGCTCAGCCGCTCGGGCGCATAGGTGAGGTTGGGGCTTTCGGTGTTGAGGATCGAGTAGTCGTTGCCGCGCCTGAGCTCCAGCGTCACCTCGCCGGTCACCGCGTTGGCCACCCAGCGCTGGGCGGTCTCGCGCAGCATCAGGGCCTGGCTGTCGAACCAGCGGCCCTGGTAGAGCAGGCGCCCGAGCCTGAGCCCGTTGATGCGGTACTGCTCGATGGTGTCCTCGTTGTGGATGCCGGTCACCAGCCGCTCGTAGGCGATGTGCAAGAGCGCCATGCCCGGCGCCTCGTAGATGCCGCGGCTCTTGGCCTCGATGATGCGGTTCTCGATCTGGTCGCTCATCCCCAGCCCGTGGCGGCCGCCGATGGCGTTGGCTTCGAGGAACAGCGCGACGGGATCGGCGAACGTCTGCCCGTTGAGCGCCACCGGCTGGCCTTCGGCGAAGCGCACCGTCACCGTTTCCGCCGGCACGTCCACCTCGGGCCGCCAGAAGGCGACGCCCATGATCGGGTTGACGATCCGGATGCCGCTCTGCAGGCTCTCGAGGTCCTTGGCCTCGTGCGTGGCGCCGAGCAGGTTGCTGTCGGTCGAATAAGCCTTCTCGGCGCTCATCTTGTAGGCAAAGCCGTTGGCCGACATGAAGGCCGACATCTCGGCGCGCCCGCCCAGTTCATCGATGAACTGCTGGTCGAGCCAGGGCTTGTAGATCCTGAGGTCCGGGTTGGTCAGCAGGCCGTAGCGGTAGAAGCGCTCGATGTCGTTGCCCTTGAAGGTCGAGCCGTCGCCCCAGATGTTGACGCCGTCCTCCTGCATGGCGGAGACCAGCATGGTGCCGGTGACGGCGCGGCCGAGCGGGGTGGTGTTGAAATAGGTCACGCCGCCGGTCGAGATGTGGAAGGCGCCGGCCTGGATGGCGGCGATGCCCTCGTGCACCAGTTGCGTGCGACAATCGACGAGCCGCGCCTTCTCGGCGCCGAAGGCCAGGGCCTTTTTCGGAATCTCGTCGTAGTCGGCCTCGTCGGGCTGGCCGAGATTGGCGGTGTAGGCGTAGGTCCTCGCGCCCTTGAGCTTCATCCACAGCAGGGCGGCGCTGGTGTCGAGCCCGCCGGAAAAGGCGATGCCGACCTTGTCTCCCTTGGGCAGGCTCTTCAGGATGGTACTCACGGGGGCTCCAGTCGGCTCGCAGGGTTGGGGACGCTATTGGCCGCGCGCATAGCAAATTCCGCATGGCTCGCATAGCGGCAGGAGGCGCCGGCCGGGCCCCGTCGGCCCGGCGCGAAGCGGGGACAAGGCCGTTCAGCATCGCGGCGATCGTGTGTTCCAGATCCGGGCTTCCTGCGGCGGCCGGACGGGCGGCAGTGCGGTTCTGTCGGTGCCATTCAATAAATACCATATATTTCAGATGGTTGCGAGTAATCCCCGCGATGTTGAATCATGCGATAATACGTCCATCGACAAGCTGCAAAGGCGCCAGGCACCCGCGAAAAATCCAATCCCCTATTCCCCCGCGACGCCGGGGCGCTTAAGGCAAGGTGTTCCCGCATCCGCACCCGAGGCGCCCATGGCTGACTGGTCCCCCGCCACCTACCTCAAGTTCGAGGACGAGCGCACCCGGCCGGCGCGCGACCTGCTGGCGCAGGTGCCGCTCACCGCGCCGCGTCGCGTCGTCGACATGGGCTGCGGCCCCGGCAACTCCACCGAACTGCTGGTCGCGCGGTTCGCCGAGGCCGAGGTGATCGGGCTCGACAACTCGCCCGGCATGCTGGCCGAGGCGACGCAGCGCGTGCCCGGCGCGCGGTTCGCCACCGCGGATGCCGCGACGTGGCTGCCGGAGGCGGGGACCGATCTGGTCTTCGCCAACGCCATCTACCAGTGGGTGCCGGAGCACCTCGCGGTCCTGCCGCGCGTCGTCGCGGTGCTGCCCGAGGGCGGCGTGCTCGCCGTGCAGATGCCCGACAACATGGCCGAGCCGACGCATGTGCTGATGCGCGAGGTCGCGGCCTCCGGACCGTGGGCGGCGCGGCTGAGCGATGCGGCGCGCCACCCGCTGCCGCCGGTCGGCACCTATTACGATGCGCTGCGGCCGGTGGCGCGGTACATCGACATCTGGCACACTGTCTACAACCACGTGCTCGCCGGCCCCGAGGCGATCGTCGAGTGGGTGAAGGGCACCGGGCTCAGGCCGTTCGTCGATCCGCTGGCGCCGGCCGAGCGCGAGGCCTTCCTCGGGCGCTACCTCGAGCGCATCGCCGCGGCCTATCCGCGCCGATCGGACGGCAAGGTGCTGCTGCGCTTTCCGCGCCTGTTCATCGTCGCCACGCGCTGAACCGACCGCCTGTTTGCATGACGGCCGGCGGGCTCGTTCCCGCCGGCCGTCGCGTCGTCCCGCTCCGCTGCGTCAGGCGGCGGGCGGGATGTTCTGGTTGAGCCGGAACAGGTTCTCGGGGTCGTAGCGGCGCTTGATCTCGCGCAGGCGCTGCCAGGTGGCGGCGGGATAGGCGGCCGCCAGCCCGGTCGCGCCCTCCTGGGCAAGGAAGTTGACATAGGCCGGGCTCTGGGCTCCGGGCCTGAGCGAAGCCATGGCGTCGATGGCCCAGCGCTCGTAGCCGGCCGCCCGCGACCTGTCGCCATACATCGCCATGAAGGCGACGAGCAGCCGCCCGTCGCGATGGCCGAAGGCGGTCGCCTCGGACGGAACGCGGGCATGGGCGCCGCCCAGAATACGGAGCTGGCCCAGCTTCATGGGCGCATCGCACGCTTCGAGCGCGGCCAACAGTGCCGCCGCCTCCGCGACACCGAAACGGGTCACGTAACGCGAGCGGATGGCCACCGAGGTGCGGACCTCGGGCGGCGGATCCATCGCATACATCGATGAGTAGGGCCCCTCGCCGACAAGGTCGGGGATCGGGGTGGCGAGGGCGCTGAATGGCGCGAGTGCGGCCTCGGCACCGTCGCGCTCGCCCGAATAGGCGAGCATGGCGACGAGGGCCAGGCGGCCGTGCATTTCGGCCGGGACGAACGGCACCGGCGGCAGCGGCATGACGTTGCCGATGGTGGAGAGCGTCTCGGGCGCCGCCTCGGCCGCCGCCACATAGGCGGCGATCACCTCGGCGGTGGCGGGCAGCACCAGCGGGCCGCCAGAGAAGAACGGCAGCGGGTGCAGGCGGAACTGCAGCCGGGTGACGACGCCGAAATTGCCGCCGCCGCCGCGCAGGGCCCAGAACAGGTCCGGGTGCCGTTCGGCATCGGCCATGACGATGTCGCCATCGGCAGTGACCACCTCGGCCGCGAGCAGCGAGTCGATGGTCAGTCCGTGCTTGCGCACGAGGTACCCGACACCGCCACCGAGCGTCAGCCCGCCGACGCCCACCGTGCCGGAATCGCCGAAGCCGACGATCAGGCCGTGCTGCTCGACGGCGCGGGTGACCGCCCCGGCGGTGAGTCCGCTGCCCACCCATGCGGTGCGGGCCGCGACATCGATCTCGATGCCGTCGAGCGCGCGCAGGTCGATGACGAGGCCATGGTCGACGCCGCTGTAGCCGGCGGTCGAGTGACCGCCGCTGCGGATGGCGAGCGGCAGGTCGGTGGCGCGGGCGAAGTTGACCACGGCGGCGACGTCGGCAGCATTGGCGACGCGGATCAGTGCCGCCGGACGGCGGTCGTAATTGTCCATCGCCACCAGGCGCAGCGCGTCGTAGTCGGCCGCGGCAGGGGTGACGACGCGGCCACGCAGGGCCGTGGCCAGCATCTCGATCTGGTCTTCAATGGGGAAACGCTTGTCCATTTTGGGAATACTCGTTGTGGGGTATCTGGAATGGGCGGGCCGTCTAGTCGCAGTCCCGTGAACGGCGCCTGAACGCGGCGCTCAGCCTGCGGTCAGGCACTGGCCGCAGCGTCCGGCCGGTGCTACACGCCGCCGTCATCGCCGAGGAGAACCGCCATGTCCGCACCGTTTGAGATCGAGTTCGATGGCGCCAGCCTGCGCGGCGAGGCCGATGGCTTCGGCATCCCGGTGGTGTTCCTGCATGCCGGGGTGGCCGACCGGCGGATGTGGGCCGGGCAGATGGGGGCGCTGGCGGCCGAGGGCTACCACGTCGTCAGCTATGATCGGCGCGGCTTCGGCGAGACCGAGACCGCTGACGTGCCGTTCAACCATCTGGTCGATCTCGAGGCGGTGCTCGACCAACTGAGCATCCACGCCGCCATCCTCGTCGGCTGCTCGATGGGCGGTGGCCTTGCCATCGACTTCGCGCTCGAGCATCCGGAGCGGACCATCGGCCTGGTGCTGGTCGGCACCGCCGTTACCGGGGCCGAAGGCTACGAGGTCGACGACGAGGTGACGGCGCTCGAAGAGGCGGCCGAGTATGCGCTCGAGCGCGGCAATATCGGCACCGCCAACCGCATCCAGGCGCATGAGTGGCTCGACGGCCCCTATGGCGAGGCCGGGCGCGTCACCGGGCCGGTGCGCGAGCTGTTCCTCGCCATGAACGAGATCCACCTCAACCACCCGCGCCTGACGCAGGAGGAGCGGCCCGAGTCGGCGTTCGACAGCGTCGGCAGCATCCAGGCGCCGACCCTGCTCGTCGTCGGCGAGCTCGACTGCTCGGACATCATCGCCATTCACGAAGATCTCTCGGAGGAACTCGAGAACGCCTTTGCCGTGGTGCTCGAGGATACGGCGCACCTCCCCAGCCTCGAGCGACCCGATCTGTTCAACCCGCTGCTGCTCGAGTTTCTCGAGGCGGTGACGGGCCAGGGGAGCGATGACCTGGAGGCGGACGAGGAGGAGTAGGGCGCCGCGGCAAACTGCCGTTCCCCTACAAAATCCCGCTTGCCAGCCGGGCGGCGCCACAGCAAGCTGGGTTTCGGGGGAAATCCACCGAGGGACGCTCCGGAATGATCAAGTCTTTGCTTTTGGGCGCCGTGGCGCTCGCCTTCAGCGTGGCGCCGGTGCTGGCCTGCGACACGATCAAGAGCCAGAAGCTCAAGCTCAGCGCCTGCATCGACGATGCCGAGTGGCTGCTGCAGGCCCCTCAGGGCGCCCAGGAGTTCCTGTATTTCTCGGGCGACGAGACGATCGGCTTCACCATCATCACCGAGAAGGAGACGGTGGCGGTTTCCGATTATCGTGCCGCCATCCTCAACAACGCGGCGGTCGGCTCGAACGTGCCGGTCGATCAGGTGCTGGTGCTGAAGGAGCGCATCGAGAACGTCGGCGGCCGGCCATGGAATGTCATCGAGTACCAGGTCGGCGAACCGGGCCAGGAACTGCTGTTCCAGAATTTCTACTATGTGCAGCCCGGGTTCGGCTCGACGCAGTTCGTCTATTGGAGCATCGCCTCCGATGGGCGGGCGGCGGCCTATCGTGCCGGACAGATGCTGTCGACGGTGCAGTTCACCAACTGACCGGCACCGGCTGCCGGGCGAGGGGACCCGCGATCGCCGCGGGCCCCTGGTGCGGTTGTCAGATCGCCAGGTGCTGGGAGAGGCTGGCCTCGAGATCTGGGGTCGTGAGCTTGGTGAGGTCCTTGGGCAGCTCGAGCACGATCACCTCCCGCAGGGGCTTGCTCAGCGCCGGACGCAGATCCCCCAGTGCGGTCGGAGCCGCGGCGACGATCAGCCGGTCGAAGGCACCTTCCGCCAGCTTGCCGGCGAGCACGATGGCGAGGTGTTCGACGAAGCGACGCTCGCGCACCGCCACCGGATCGGATGAGGGCTCCATCGCGCTGCGACCGTGACCGACCGACGAGAAGCTCCGGCCCGGTCGATCGCTGACGAGTTCCCGGGCCTGCAGGTGTTCGTCCTCGAACTTGAGATCGGTGATGGCCCGCAGCCCCTTTCCCGGGCCCAGGTTCTCGAAGACCTTCGCCTGCCCGCCGTCCGCGACGAGAACCCAGGTGACCTTGGCTTTCATGTCCGCTTCTCCTTGCTGTGATCTTGCTCCAGACCAACGCATTGAAGGTGGTGTCGGTTTGACCCGCATCAAGCCCGGCACTGAAAGCGATCACAAACTCTGATTGGCTGGTCGCGGCGTCGGCTGCTAGAAGCGCGGCGATAGCGGCCGCGGCCGGGAAGGCTCGTCGTGGCGTCGATTTCCAGCAGTCCCGATCTCAAACAGCAGGAAAGCGGCCTGGCTGCCGGTGTGGCCGCCTACCTGCTCTGGGGCTTTCTCCCCATCCTGTTCGAGCTGGTGCTGAAGCGGGGCGTCGAGCCGCCCACGCTGGTTGCGGACCGGACGGTTTGGTCACTGCTGGTGGTGGGCACGCTGCTGGTCGTCGGCGGTCGGACGGCGGAGGTACGGGCGGTGCTGCGCGACTGGCGGGCGGTGCGCGCGATGGCGGTTGCGGCGCTGTTTCTTGCCGCGAACTGGCTGATCTATGTCTACGCGGTAGAGACGAACCAGGTGCTGGAAGCCAGTTTCGGCTATTTCATCAATCCGATGGTCAATGTGGCACTGGGCATGGTGCTGCTGGGCGAGCGGCTCAATCGCTGGCAGACGGTGTCGATTGCGGTGGCGCTGGTCGCCCTCGCCATCCAGGCCGCCGGGATCGGCGGTATCCCGTTCATCGCGCTCAGCCTGGCCATGACCTTCGCGCTCTATGGCTACCTGCGCAAGACGATCAAGGCGAGTTCGGCCGCCGGCCTTTTCGTCGAAACGCTGCTGCTGGTGCCGGTGGCGCTGGGCTACCTGGCCTTCACCTTCATCCGGGATGGCTCGATCGGTCCGCATGGCGATCCATCCACCCTGTTGCTGCTGCTGCTCACCGGACCGGCAACGGCGGTGCCGCTGCTGCTGTTTGCCTTCGCCGTGCAGCGGCTGCGGCTGACCACGATGGGGATGCTGCAGTACATTGCGCCTTCGATCGCCTTCCTGCTGGCGATCTTGGTGTTCGGGGAGCATCTCAACGCCACCCGCCTCGCCAGCTTCGGGCTGATCTGGCTGTCCTTGCTGATCTACACGGCCGAGTCCCTGATCCGCCGCCACAGGGCGGCTTAGGCCGAGGAGGCTGCCGCCGCGTCCGTGCCGCAGCGGCGAATGCAGTCGGCGACGGCCTCGAATATCGCGCCGAACGGCGCGCCTTCCCGCCAGACCAGCCGGAGCATCCGCCTTGCACCCGGAGAGGCCAGGCGGTGGATGCGGATGCGGTTGCCGGAGGTTTCCTTCCTCACCGCCATCTCGGGCAGCAGCGTGATGCCCTGGCCGTTGGCGACGAACTCGACGATGGTCGACAGCGAGGTGGCGGCAAAGGTCCGCCGCCTCTCGTGCGGGTCGAGCGAGCAGGCAGCGATGGCCTGGTCGCGAAAGCAGTGGCCCTCATCGAGCAGCAGCACGCGCTGGCCGTCGATATCGGCGAGCGGCACGGGATCGGTGGTCGCCTCACCGGCCGCCGTCGCCAGCACGAATTCGTCGGCAAACAGCGGCGTCGAGCTGAGGCGCGGCCGCTGCAAACGAGGATCGCTGGCGATCAACGCCAGGTCGAGGGTGCCGTCGCCGAGCGCATCGAGCAACTGGTCCGTCCGGCCTTCGCTGACCGCAAAGACGATGTCGCCCAGTTCACGCTGCAGGCCGGGGAAGACCCGGGGCAGCAGATACGGCGCGACCGTGGGAATCAGGCCGAATCGCAAGGTGCGTCCGGGCCGCTCGTGCTGGCCGGCAAGGAACGCATCGAGCTCGGCGCTCTGTTCGAGGATCGGGCGGGCCCGCTCGACCAGTTCGCGCCCCAGTGGCGTCGGGCGGACCGACTTGCCGAGGCGATCGAACAGCGGCGAGCCACAAATCTCCTCGAGTTGTCGGATCTGTTGGCTCAGCGCCGGTTGCGTGACGTGGCACCGCTCTGCGGCGCGGCCGAAATGGGCGGTCTCGGCCAGGGCGACGACATAGGAGAGTTGGCGAAGCGTGGTTGTCATGATCAGCCAGGATTATCACGACGAGTAGATCAATCAATTGGCCTTATCTTGCCAACTTGGTCATAGTGGAGCTCAACACAACGCGGCGATCCCGACCGGGGCTCCGTTCGATGCGCCTTCCTGGCACGTCGCGGGAGCCCTGTGCGGTGCCGTGGGTGGCTTGCTGCCAGACATGTCGGCCCGCGGGTCGGAACCAGATGGAGAGAGACGATGGATGCAATGGCTGAAGACGGTGCCGGCAAGTGCCCGGTGGTGCATGGCGCGAGTGGCACGACGAATCGTGAGTGGTGGCCGAACCAGCTGAACCTGTCGGTTCTGCATCAGCATGCGGCAGTGTCCAATCCAATGGGTGAGGCGTTCGACTATGCCGAGGCCTTCAAGTCGCTGGACCTCACGGCGCTCAAGAAGGACCTCGCGGCACTGATGACCGACTCCCAGGATTGGTGGCCGGCCGACTTCGGGCACTATGGTCCGTTGTTCATCCGCATGGCCTGGCACAGCGCCGGCACGTATCGGATCGGCGACGGCCGTGGCGGCGCCGGCGCCGGCCAGCAGCGTTTTGCGCCGCTCAACTCCTGGCCTGACAACGCCAATCTCGACAAGGCGCGGCGCCTGCTGTGGCCGATCAAGCAGAAGTATGGCCGCCGCATCTCCTGGGCGGATCTGATGATCCTCGCCGGCAACGTGGCGCTCGAGACCATGGGCTTCAAGACGTTCGGCTTTGCCGGTGGTCGGGCCGATACCTGGGAGCCGGAGCAGAGCATCTACTGGGGTGCGGAAGGCAAGTGGCTCGCCGACGAGCGCTACAGTGGGGAACGTGACCTGGAGAACCCGCTGGCCGCGGTGCAGATGGGCCTGATCTACGTCAACCCCGAGGGGCCGAACGGCAACCCGGATCCCGTTGCCGCGGCCCGCGACATCCGTGAAACATTCGCGCGCATGGCAATGAACGACGAGGAGACGGTGGCGCTGATCGCCGGCGGTCATACCTTCGGCAAGACGCACGGGGCGGGTGATGCCGCCCTTGTCGGAGCCGAGCCGGAGGGGGCGTCGCTCGAGGAGCAGGGCCTGGGGTGGACCAGCACGCACGGTTCGGGCAAGGGTGGGGACGCCATCACCAGCGGCCTCGAAGTCACCTGGACGACGACGCCGACCAAGTGGAGCAACAATTTCTTCTGGAACCTGTTCGGCTACGAATGGGAACTGACCAGGAGCCCGGCCGGCGCGCAGCAATGGAAACCCAAACACGGCATGGGTGAAGGCACCGTGCCCGACGCGCACGATCCGTCAAAGCGTCAGGCACCAGCGATGCTCACCACCGATCTCGCGCTCCGGTTCGACCCGGCCTACGAGAAGATCTCGCGGCGCTTCTACGAGAACCCTGACCTGTTCGCCGACGCCTTCGCCCGCGCCTGGTACAAGCTCACGCATCGCGACATGGGACCGGTGGCGCGTTACCTCGGGCCGGAAGTGCCCGCCGAGGTGCTGTCCTGGCAGGACCCCATCCCGGCGGTCGACCACGTGCTGATCGACGAGCTGGACGTGGCGGCGCTGAAGGCGAAGGTTCTGGGCACGGGTCTGTCGGTGTCGCAGCTGGTTTCGGCCGCCTGGGCTTCGGCCTCGACCTTCCGCGGCTCGGACAAGCGCGGCGGAGCCAATGGGGCCCGGGTGCGTCTGGCTCCGCAGAAGGATTGGGAGGCCAATCGACCGGCCGAACTGGCCAAGGTGCTCGCAGCCCTCGAGGCCATCCAGGGCGAGTTCAACGCCAGCCAGACCGGCGGCAAGAAGGTTTCGCTCGCCGACCTGATCGTATTGGCCGGGGCGGCCGCGATCGAGCAGGCCGCCGCCGATGGCGGCACGCCGGTCAGGGTGCCGTTCACGCCGGGCCGCATGGATGCGTCGCAGGCGCAGACCGACGTCGCCTCCTTCGCTCCGCTGGAGCCGGCGGCGGATGGCTTCCGCAACTTCAGTCGCGGCAAGCTCCGGCTGGCTCCCGAGGAGGCGCTGGTCGACAAGGCGCAACTGCTCAACCTGACGGCGCCAGAGATGACGGTGCTGCTCGGCGGACTGCGGGTGCTTGGCGCCGGCCAGCCGGCGCACGGCGTGCTGACCACCCGCCCTGGCATGCTCACCACGGACTTCTTCGTCAACCTGCTGGACATGGGCACGCAGTGGAAGCCTGCCGCAGCGGATCACAGCGTCTACGAAGGGCGCGATCGCCAGTCGGGCGCGCCAAAGTGGACGGCGACGCGCGTCGACCTGATCTTTGGCTCCCACTCGCAGTTGCGCGCCCTGGCCGAGGTCTATGCCCAGGCCGATTCGACCGACAAGTTCCTCGCCGATTTCGTCGCCGCCTGGAACAAGGTGATGAACGCGGACCGGTTCGATCTCGCCTGAGCTCGCCGGTTTTCCCTGATCATCCGGCGGGCGCTCGCAAGGGCGCCCGCCTGCGTTTCTCGGCCTTTCCGGGCATTGCATCCAATTTGACGCAAACTGTGCCACCCCGCTTCAGCCGATGAACGCACCTCTCCCTCCATGGTGCAGCCAGTCGGCAGAAGCCGGAGGGAAGTGATATGTCTGAAATGGAAGAGGGCACCACGAGAGCCTTCTCGACGTTCAGGGTTCTCAATGGGGACTCGAACATCGTGGAACGCGACCAGCTGTTCCGCAACATGGCCCAGCTTTACTCCTACGTGTCGGATCGCTGCGATGACGAGCAGGTTGCGCAGTATGACGAAGTGCTGTGTCAACTGGCGGAACTGGTCGAGTCGGAGGCGCGAGCGCATGTTGCCAAGCTGCTGGCGCCGCTCGATCGGGCGCCGGGCAATGTCGTCGTCAAGCTTGCCAACGACACGATAGAAGTCGCGCAGCCGCTCCTCGAGTTCTCGAACGTTCTGAGCGACGACGATCTCATTGAGATCGTTGCCAACCAGAGCGAGGCACATCGCGTCGCCATCGCCGGCCGGCAACTGGTCGCAGAGCGGGTCGGCGACGCCATTGTCGAGCACGGCGAGGCCCCTTCGGTGCATCGGCTGGTCAAGAATGCCAATGCCGAGCTCGGGCAGCACGCGCTCGGAAAGCTGGTGGAGCGCGCGGCCAATGACGCCGAAATCGCGGCGAATCTGCGCGGCCGCGGCGATATCGACTGGAAGAGCCTGGGTGGCCAGATCAACATCGTCGGCGACAAGGTGATGGAGACCATCGCCGCGATCGATCCCAAGATCGATCCGGTCACCGTCGGCAAGGTACAGGCCGTCGTCTACAACCGGATGCGCAACCGCGCCGGCTTCTCCAGCCAGGACTGGAAAGTCGCCTACAACCAGGTCAAGGCTCTGGCGGACCGCAAGCAGCTCGACGAGCGCGCGCTGGTGCGCTTCGCGCGCTTCGGGTACGGCCATCACACGGCCGCGGCACTCACCATGCTGCTCCGCGTCGGTCCGGAGGTGTTCGTCAAGTGGCTCGCCATGCAGGACTATGTCGCCATCACCGTGGCGCTCAGGGCGCTCGGCATCCAGCCGGACCTGTTCGAGGCGATGATCGCGTCGATGCCGTGGCGCGACCTGCCGACCCCGGCCGATCTTGCCAATGTCCGCCGGCGCTACGAGGCGCTGAGCAAGGACGAGGCCGTCGGCATCTTCGAGCTGTGGCGCACCCACGCCTTCCGGCGCCGCCAGCCGAACGAGGAAGCAGCAGGCGCCGCCTGATCTGCTGCACTCATCCGGGGGGCGCTCACCGGCCGCCCTCTCGCTTCCGGGCGGACGGGCCCTGGCACGCGCGGCGAGCGCGACTGCCGATGGTGTGGCTGCGCTGGCTTCTCACCCCGTCTCTTTGGCCGCAAGTTACGCTGGACGGCCGGTGCCATCACACATAAACATATCTTTATGTGTGATGAGGATGCATGAGCGAAACGGCGGAACTGGTGGCGGTCTTGCGCGCGGCGGGGGAGACGACCCGGCTGCGCCTGCTCGCGTTGCTCGCCGACGGCGAGCAATCGGTCAAGGACCTGACCGAGATCCTCGGACAAAGCCAGCCGCGCGTCTCGCGACACCTCAAGCTCCTCGCCGATGCCGGCCTCGTCCGCCGCAACGCCGAGGGTGCCTGGGCCTATTACGGGCTGGCGGACGAGGGGGCCGGCAGCGACCTCGCCCGCTGGCTGGTGGGCAGGCTCGGCGAGGCTGACCCGGAACGGCAGCGCGACCGGCTCCGGCTCGCCGCGGTCAGAGCTGCACAGCAGGCGCAGGCCGCGGCGTCTTTCGCCAAGGTGGCCGACAGCTGGGATCTGCTGCGCTCATTGCATGTTGCCGAGGAGGCGGTGGAGGTGGCGATACTCGGTGCCGTCGATGGGCGACCGATCGATACGCTCATCGACCTCGGGACCGGCACCGGCCGCATGCTGGAATTGCTCGCGGGGCACTATCGGCGCGGCGTCGGCATCGATTCGAGCCGCGAGATGATCGCGGTAGCGCGATCGAAGCTTGCCGCTGCGGGTATCGGTCATGCCCAGGTGCGGCTTGGGGACATTGCCGATCTCGAGCCAGCGACGGGGCGCGGCGAGCTCATCGTCATTCACCAGGTGCTGCACTATTTCGACGATCCCGGCCGCCTGCTGGGGCAGGCGCGGCAGGCGCTCAGGCCCGGAGGGGAGATGCTGATCGTCGACTTCGCGCCACACGGACTCGAGTTCCTGCGCACCCATCACGCGCATCGTCGTCTCGGGTTGTCCGAGGCGCAGATGGCCGGCTGGGCGCGTGCCGCCGGCCTCTCCGTCGCGGCCTTTTCGTCCTTTCCGCCCACCAATGCCACGGAAGGCCTGACCGTCTGTCTGTGGCGACTCCGCGATGACCCCCGGGACCAGCACTGATGAGCATCGACCACCCTGACCGGACGAGCCGCCTCAGCGCGGCCGAGCGGCCGAAATTCCTCGTTTCGTTCGAGTTCTTCCCACCCAGGACGGATGCGATGGAGGAGCGCTTCTGGGAATCGATGGGCAAGCTGGCCCCGCTGCATCCGCGCTTCGTGTCCGTCACCTATGGAGCGGGCGGCTCGACGCGCGAACGTACCCTCAGGATGGTCAGCCGGATCAAGGCCGAGACGGGCATCGACGCGGCGGCGCACCTCACCTGCGTCGGGGCATCGCGCGAGGAGGTAGATGCGGTGGTGCGCGGCTACCAGGCGGCGGGCATCAACCGCATCGTGGCGCTGCGAGGCGATCCGGCCGAGGGGATCGGCCAGCCATTCACGCCGCATCCGGCGGGATACCGCAACGCCGCCGATCTCGTTGCCGGCATTCGCCGCATCGGCGCGTTCGACGTCTCGGTCGCCGCCTACCCGGAAAAGCATCCGCAGAGCCCGCACTGGCAGGCCGATATCGACAAGCTCAAGGCCAAGCTCGATGCCGGGGCGACGCGGTCCATCACCCAGATGTTCTTCGACAATGATGACTATTTCCGCTTCGTCGACCGGGCACGGGCGGCGGGGATCGCGGCGCCGATCGTGCCCGGGATTCAGCCGATTCATAGCTTCCGGCAGATCTCGGGCTTCGCCGCACGGTGCGGCGCGTCGATCCCGTCCTGGGTGGCAGAGCGCTTCGACGGGCTTGACGATGACCCCGAGACCCATGCGCTGGTTGCATCGGCCGTCGCCGCCGAACAGGTCCTGGAACTGGTCGACAATGGCATAACGGAGTTCCATTTCTATACCCTCAACCGGGCGAACCTGGTGCTGGCGCTGGCGCGGCTGCTGGGAGCACGGCCGAACTGAGGCGACGCGTTCAGCGTCCGTTCAGGTCCGTTCGGGCCATATTCGCCACTCGGCCATCCACAAAACGGCCACGTTGATCGGCTCTTCCTGAGGGCCAATGGGTGGGGGCAGTGCGTAAGGACAGCAGTCTATGAAACTCGATGCCAAGGTGAAGGGCGGACTTGCCTGGGCCGGCCTCTTCGTCATCCTGGCGGTGCCCTCGGCGGACATCCTGTTCGGTAAATCGGAGCCGACCGCCCAGTTGGCGGTGACCGCGGACACCGAGCAGGTCGCCGCGCCAAGGCCGGTAAGGCCGGTGCTCTCCTCGCCCCCGGCCGACACCGATCTGGCAAGTACCGAGGCGGTCACGCCCGATCTGGTCCGGACCGACCCGATCGAGACCGCCGGTCTGCCGGCCGACGGCAAAGCGGTTGAGGGCTACCTCAAGTCCGGCCGGAAGCTGCCGAGCTACATCTCTGATGCGGAATCGGTTCCGGGCACCGCACCGGCAAAGCTGCAGCCGCTCGAGGTGAAGGCCGCGACGCCCGAAGCGACCGAGGTGGCGGTGCTTTCGCCGCAGGCTGTGGCTGCACCGGTGCCGTTGCCGCGCTCGGCTCGCCCCCGGACGCCTGTCATTGCCGCGGGCCCGATCGAGGAGGCTCCTCTGATCCTCGACGAGACCGAGGTCAAGCAGCGGGAGGCGGCGCTTGCGCCCGTGGAACCGTTCCCGCTCAGCGACGGCGGCGTCGCGACCCCGGCCGATGATGCGGTGGTTACCGCCGACCAGCTGGAGGAGTGGGATTCCGGATCGCTCGCCGACTATCTGGCCCGCAAGGGCCTGCTTTCGGGCTCGGCTGCGCCACAGCAACCAGTCTCGGAGGAGTACGATCCCGATGGCTTCTATCTCGACGAGGGCCCGAACGTGACGCGCCGCCTTCGTCAGAGAGAGGGTTTCTGGCTCTTCTGAGTCCTGCCACGGGAGCAATATCGTGCAATTGCCCGCATGTTTCCTGACTTCCCATTTGGGCGTCAGCCGGTATGGTGCGCCTGAATCGGAGAGGACGATGTCTGTCTGGCAGCGCCTGGGCGCCTTGGTTGGCTCGGTTTCCGAGCGCACCGGAATCATCGGTTCGGTGGCAAGCCTGCTCGACCCCGACACCTGGCTGCCTGGTGGGCGCGATGCCGCGTTCACCCTGGCGCTGATTGCACTGTCCGCGAAGATGGCCATCTCGGATGGGGTGGTCACCGCCTCGGAGCTCCGGGCGTTCCAGAAGACCGTCGAGATATCCCCGGCGATCGAGCAGCAGGTCGACCGCCTGTTCAGGCTGGCGCAGCAGGATGTCGCCGGCTACGAGGCCTATGCCCGCAAGGTGCGGCGCTTCTTCGTGGACAGCCCCGAGACGCTGGAGCACGTGCTGGACGGGCTGTTCTACATCGCCTCGGCGGATGGATTGATCCACCAGTCGGAGCTGGAGTACCTCAAGACCGTCAGCGATATCTTCGGGTTCGACGAGGCCCGCTTCGAACAGCTGACCGCGCAGCACGTCCTGTTCGATGTCGGTGTGGATCCTTATGTCGTTCTGGGCCTCGCGCCGGCGGCCGACCACACCGAAGTGCGCAGGGTATACCGGTCCTCGTGGCCGAGCACCATCCTGACCGGTTGATCGCCAAGGGCGTGCCGGAGGAGCTGATCGAGGTCGCGACGGCCCGGATGGCGGCCATCAACAATGCCTATAACCAGATCATTAAGCGCATACCGGCTTGACGGACCCCGGCCCGTCCGCCATATGCGCCTCGCCAGTTGACCGGGTGGCCGCTGCGCACGAGGTGACTCGTGCGGGGAGGAAAGTCCGGGCTCCATCGAAATACGGTGACGGCTAACGGCCGCCGGGGGCGACCCCAGGGAAAGTGCCACAGAAAGCAAACCGCCGGTCCCCAGGGACCGGCAAGGATGAAAGGGTGCGGTAAGAGCGCACCGCGGACCTGGCAACAGGGACGGCACGGCAAACCCCACCGGGAGCAAGACCAAATAGGGGTGACGCGGCCAGCGGGCGACCGTTGGCCGGCCGGTTTTCGAGGTCAGTCACCCGGGTTGGTTGCATGAGAGCGTCGGTAACGGCGCTCCTAGATGAATGGCCGCCACGTCCGCCGCAAGGCGGGCCCTACAGAACCCGGCTTACAGGTCAACTGGCACTTCGCTTCCGCCTGCAGGCTCAACAGAATCTTAAGCTCCCGTAGCCAAATTGAGCAGATGTCCCCGAAGGGGTCAGATCGGCGTACGGACCACGGTCCGGGTGGAGTTGCAGGCGGACATGGGTGAGCCGGGAAGCAGCGGGCGGGAAATGCCGCATGTGCCGGTTCTGCTCGATGCGGTGCGGGAGGCGCTGGCGCCGCTGAAGGGCGCGCGCATCCTCGATGGCACGTTCGGGGCAGGGGGGTACTCGCGCGCGCTGCTCGAGGCCGGAGCGTCGGTAGTGGCGCTCGACCGCGATCCCTCCGTGCTGCCCTATGTCCGCCAGCTGTCGGCCGCTTTCCCGGATCGCTTCCGTTTCGTCCCCGGCACGTTCTCGCAGCTCGATTCGCTCGCCGGTGGACCGGTCGATGGCGTGGTGCTCGACATCGGCGTCTCCTCGATGCAACTGGACCAGCCGGGGCGGGGGTTCTCCTTCATGCAGGACGGTCCGCTGGACATGCGCATGTCGTCGGAAGGGCAGAGCGCCGCCGACCTCGTGAACGCGCTGGAAGAGGCGGCACTCGCCAATCTGCTCTTCGCCTACGGGGAGGAACGCAAGTCGCGACGGATCGCGCATTCCATCGTGGCGGCGCGAGCGACGCAGCCGATCACCACGACAGCGCAACTGGCGCGGCTGATCGAAAAGTCCATCGGCCGCAAGCCCGGCGATGCGCACCCGGCGACCCGCAGCTTTCAGGCGCTGCGGATTGCGGTCAACGGCGAACTCGAGCAACTGGTCGAGGGCCTGTTCGCCAGCGAGCGCCTGCTGGCCGAGGGAGGCCGGTTGGCTGTGGTCAGCTTTCACTCGCTCGAAGACCGCATCGTCAAGCGTTTCCTCGATCCCGAAAAGAGCGCCCCCACCCGCTCTCGTCACCTGCCGGAAGCAGCCGTCGAGCTGCGTCGGTGGGTGGAGGTGAGCAAGGCCATCAGGCCCTCGCCGGGCGAAACGGCGCGCAACCCGCGCTCGCGCTCGTCGACCCTGCGTTCGGCAGTGCGCTCGGCGTCGCCAGCCCGGCCGGTCAGCTATGCCGGGCTCGGGGTTCCCAACTCGCGGAGCGCGGCATGATCAAGGCCATCAATGCGGTCCTGTTCTGCACCAGCCTCGCCGGCGTGGTGGGGGTCTATGCGCTGAAATACTCGGTCGAGGACATTGCCGCCGACAAGGCCGCACTCGAGCGCAAGATAGACATTCAACAGGGGGAATTGTCGCTGCTGCAGGCCGATTGGTCGTACCTCAACCAGCCGGCGCACGTGGCGCCGATCGTTGCGCGCCACCAGGAGGCCCTGAACCTGCTGCCCACCAGCCAGGAACAGTTCGGCCGCATCGATGCTCTGCCGATGCGACCGGCAGCGCCGGATACCGCGGCGCTTGACGCGCTGCTGTCTGCCCTCGACTCGGGGATCGATCCGATCGAACAACTGATCGAGGCGAACTAGATGGCGCTGCTGACCTACGATGACGTGACCATTTCGCTCGATGGTGGGCGCAAGCGGCGCGCGAACCTCACCAAGGCGCGCATCCGCTGGGTCATCGCCGCCCTTGTGCTGGTCTTTGCCGTTGTCTCCGGGCGGCTGATCCAGTTGGGGGCGACCGTATCGGATTCCGCCATCGAGGGCGTGGCGCGGGACGTCATCACGGCGACCCGGCCGACTCTGCTCGACCGCAACGGGCTCGAAATGGCGGTTGACATCCGCGTGCCTTCGCTGTTCGCCGAACCCCGGCGCATCGTCGATGTCGAGGAGGCTGTGGCGAAGCTGCGCACCGTCCTGCCCGATCTCGATGAGGACTGGCTGCGGAAACGTCTCACCGGCGACAAGGGATTCGTCTGGGTGAAGCGCGAACTGACGCCCGCGATCAAGGAGAAGATCTTCCAGCTCGGTGTCCCGGGACTGGACTTCGTGACGGAGAGCAAGCGCTTCTATCCCTCGGGACAGGAGGCCGCGCATATCCTTGGCGCCGTCAATATCGACAACCAGGGCACCATGGGCATCGAGAAGCACATGGACGACGAGGACCTCGCGCTGCTGCAGTCGGTGGGGCTGGCGCGCGGAAATGCGCTGAAGCCGGTGGATCTCGCCATCGACCTGCGCGTCCAGCACGTGCTGTACGAGCAACTGGTCGACTCGCTGTCCCGCTACAAGGCGATCGCGGCGGCCGGTGTGATGATGGACGTGCAGACCGGCGAGATACTGGCCCTCGCGTCGCTCCCCGATTTCGACCCGAATGACCCCTCGACGCTGTTCATGGACTACAACGGGGTCAAGAACCAGCGCTTCAACCGCATCACCTCGGGCATCTACGAACTCGGCTCAACCTTCAAGACGGTGACGATGGCAGGAGCCCTCGACAGCGGCCGGGTGAAGATCACCGATCAGTACGATGCCCGCTTCGGCGTGCGTTTCGGCCGCTTCACCATTGATGACTTCCATGGCAAGCACCGGGTGCTCTCCGTGCCCGAGATCTACAAGTACTCGTCCAATATCGGCACCATCAAGGTGATGCAGCAGATGGGCAAGGACGAGTTCCGCAGCTTCCTCAGCCGGATCGGCTTCGACAAGAGCGTACCGTTCGAGCTGCCCGAGATGCGGCAGCCCAAGGTGCCGGCGAAGTTCTCGGAAATCGTGGCGGCAACCTCCAGTTTCGGGCACGGCCTGTCGATTTCGCCGCTCCACATGGTCCGGGCCGTCGCCGCCTTCGTCAACGATGGCAAGATGGTACCGCCGACGCTGTACAAGCGTTCGCCCGAGGAGGCCCGCAAGCTCTACGATCCGGTGATCTCGTCGCAGACCAGTCAGCAGGTCCGGTACCTGATGCGCCTCAACGCCCTCGAAGGCTCGGGAAGCCGGATGAACAAGTACGCAAACGGCTATCGCGCCGGCGGAAAGACGGGAACTGCCGAAAAGGTGGTCGGCAAGACCTACTCCGCCAACAAGACCCTGGCCGTCTTTTCCTCGGCATTTCCGCTCGACAATCCGCGCTATGCGATGGTGATCCTCGTCGACGAGCCACAGAACGAAAACCCGCAGTCCGGACATACTGCCGGCTGGAATGCGGGGGAGATCACTGGTCGCATCGTGCAACGCGTTGCTCCGATGCTTGGAATCAGCCCCGACTTCAGCGAAGTGTTGGATACTGAACTTGTCCCGGCCGCACTCCGCTGAAGTCGCGCCGCAACGGAGCTACGACGTGGCTTTTCCGCTAAGTGACCTGCTGCAGGGCGCCGGTGCCGCGACGGTGCCGGCACTTGCGGTCGAGGGGGTCAATGCCGACAGCCGGGCGGTCGGGCCACGCGAGGTGTTCTTTGCCCTGCCCGGCACGCGTGTGCATGGCGATGACTATGCGGCCCAGGCGGTGGCGCGCGGTGCCGTGGCCATGGTCACCGACCGCTTGCCCGATGCCGATCCGGGCGTGCCGGTCGTCGTCGTCGCCGATGTCCGTGCTGCCTACGCGATCGCCGCGGCCCGCCAGTTCGCGCCGCAACCCGCCGTCAGCGTCGCGGTGACCGGAACGAACGGCAAGTCGTCGATCGTCTCCTTCGTGCGCCAGATCTGGGCGGCGTGCGGCATTCCAGCAGCGAGCCTGGGGACCATCGGCGTCGAGACGGCGGCCGGAATCCTGCCGCGCGAACTGACCACTTCGGATGCGCTGTCGCTGCACCGCGACCTCGGCGAGCTGAAGGCCCGGGGCATCGACCACGTGGCGATGGAGGCATCCAGCCAGGGACTCGACCAGCGGCGCGTCGATGGGCTGCGCTTCAATGCCGTTGCCTTCACCAACCTCAGCCGCGACCATCTCGACTACCACATCGACATGGAGAGCTACCGGCACGCCAAGCTGCGGCTGTTCACCGACCTCATCGCCGAAGGCGGCGCGGCGGTGGTCAACTGCGACGATCCCGAGCACATGCCGTTCCTGTTCGCCGCGCTGGACCGGGGGGCGACGCTGCTGACGGTCGGGCGCGAGGGGGCTTTCCTCGAACTCACCCGCATCGAGAACGAGGGGTACGGCCAGCGCGTCACCGGCCGGATGGTGGGCGAGCCGGTGAGCTTCCATCTGCCGCTGACCGGGGCCTTCCAGGTCAGCAATGCCGCGGTGGCGCTGGCGCTCGCCGTTTCCACCGGGTCTCCCGCCGATCGTGCGGTCATGGCCCTCGAAGGGCTCAGGGGCGCCAAGGGGCGGCTCGAACTGGTCGGCGAGCACAATGGTGCGGCCATCTTCGTCGACTACTCGCACAAGCCGGTGGCGCTCGAGACGGCGCTCGAATCGCTCCGGCCCTATGCGCGTCGGCGGCTCAACCTGGTGTTCGGGGCCGGCGGTGACCGGGATCGCGGCAAGCGGCCGATCATGGGACAGGTGGCGGACCGGATGGCGGACGACGTCATCGTCACCGATGACAATCCGCGGACCGAGGACCCGGCCCTGATCCGCCTGCAGATCCTGGCCGAAGCGAGCCGGGCGCGGGAGATCGGTGATCGGCGTCAGGCCATTGCCACCGCGATCTCCGACCTGCAGCCGGGCGACGTGCTGCTGATTGCCGGCAAGGGGCACGAGGACTATCAGATCATCGGCCAAACAAAACACCACTTCTCGGACCATGAGGTGGTCCTGGAGACCATCGGGGGAAGATAGGCGCCTATGAGACCGCTCTGGACCGTCGCCGAAGTCGTCAAAGCAACCGGCGGGCGGCCCGAGGGTCTGTCCGACGGTCCGCTCTCGGCCGTGTCGATCGACTCCCGCGAGATCGGCCCCGAGGCGTTGTTCGTCGCGATCAGGGGCGACAGCCACGATGGCCACGACTACGTGCTCAAGGCGATCGAGGCTGGTGCCTCCGCGGCAATCGTGTCGGAAGCCTACCACGCGGGACATGGCGGCGACCGGCTGATCGTCGTGCCGGACACGCTCGAGGCGCTGCGCCAGCTGGGCAAGGCGGCGCGGGCGCGCAGCCGTGCGTTGATCGTCGCCGTCACCGGCAGCGCCGGAAAGACCACGACCAAGGAAGCGATCCGCACCGTGCTCGCGGCCGCCGGCGAGACGCACTACTCGATCAAGAGCTTCAACAACCACTGGGGCGTGCCGCTGATGCTGGCGCGCCTGCCGGTCGAGGCGCAATTCGGTGTGTTCGAGATCGGCATGAACCACGCGGGCGAGATCACTCCGCTGGTCAAGCTGGTCCGTCCGCATGTGGCACTGATCACGACGGTGGCGGCGGCACATCTCGAGTTCTTCAGTTCGGTGGCCGGGATCGCCGAGGCCAAGGCCGAGATCTTTCTCGGCCTCGAGCCGAACGGAACGGCCGTCCTCAACTGCGATCACGACTACCTGCATGTGCTGTTTGCGCGGGCCCGCGCGGCGGGGGTGGGGCGGATTGTCACCTATGGCTTTGACGAGAGCGCCGACTGGTGGATCAAGGGGGTGACGCAACTGGACGAGCAGATGGCCGCCGACGTGCGTCACGCCGGGGCGGCCCATCACCTTCGTCTGAGGGTCCCGGGTCGCCACATGGTCGCCAACGCGGTGGCCGCGCTGGCGGTTGCCGAACTGGCCGGTGAGGACATGGCACTGGCCCTTGACGCGCTGAGCCATTTCGGAGCACCCGAGGGGCAGGGGCTGACGCTCCGCCTCGGGTCCGAAAAGCAGCCGCTGCTCTTGGTCGACGAGAGCTACAATGCAAACGTCGCCTCGATGAACGCGGCGCTCGAGCTCTATGCGCAGGTGCGGCAGCCCGGCGGCCGCAAGCTGCTGGTGCTCGGCGACATGCTGGAGATGGGCCCGCAAGGGCCGGTGCTCCATGCCGCGCTGGCCGACGCCGTCCTCAGGCCGGAGCCGACCGAATCCACCTCGTCGGTCCGGTTATGCGGGCGCTCGAGGTCGAACTGCAGCGCCGCGTCGCACCGGATCGCGACCTTCCGAAGTCAGTCACAGCGAGACTGTGGAGGAGATGACCGAGCCGCTGCTGGCGGCCCTTGCCTATGGCGACGGGCCGGAGCGGTGGTCACCGCCTTGTTTTTCGTCTTCCTGTTCGGGCCGGGGATGATCGCGGGGCTGAGGATCCGGCAAGGCAGGGGCCAGCCGATCCGCGAGGATGGGCCGCAGGGCCATCTGCTGACCAAGAAGGGCACGCCAACGATGGGCGGCCTGATGATCCTCGCGGGGGCAGTGAGTTCGATCCTGCTATGGTCGAACCTCTCCAACGCTTACGTCTGGGTCGTGCTGTTCGTCACGGTATCGTTTGGCGCCATCGGCTTTTACGACGACTTCCTCAAGGTCAAGCGGATGTCGCACGCCGGTTTTTCGGGTCGTCAACGACTGATGATCGAGGCGGTCGTCGCCGTGGTTGCCGCCTATTTCCTCGCGTCGCTCTCCTCGCCCGACGTCGCCACCTCGCTGATGTTCCCGTTCGTCAAGGGCTCGGGGCTGCCGCTGTGGTATTTCTTCTACATCTTTGCCGTGTTCGTCATCGTTGCCGTCGGTAACTCGGTCAACCTCACCGACGGACTGGACGGGCTCGCCATCGTGCCGGTGATGGTCGCTGCCGCCTGTTTCGGGCTCATTGCCTACCTGGTCGGCTCCTCGACCTATGCCGAGTACCTGCTGCTCAACAACGTGCCGGGCACGGCCGAACTCTCGGTCGTCTGCGGCGCCCTGATCGGGGCGGGGCTCGGCTTCCTGTGGTTCAATGCGCCGCCGGCGCAGATCTTCATGGGCGACACCGGCTCGCTGGCGCTGGGCGGACTGCTCGGCGCGGTGTCGGTCGCCACCAAGCACGAGATCGTGCTGGCGATCATCGGCGGGCTGTTCGTGCTGGAGGCGGTCTCGGTGATCGTGCAGGTGGCCTCGTTCAAGCTCACCGGAAAGCGCGTGTTCAAGATGGCGCCCATCCACCACCATTTCGAGATGATGGGCTGGACCGAGAGCCAGGTGGTGATCCGCTTCTGGATCATCAGCTTCGTGCTGGCCCTGATCGGGCTCAGTTCCTTGAAGCTGCGCTAGAGCTGGACGGGCGCCCTTGGGGGGGGCGCTCCCACAGTTTCGCAAAACGCCACGGCCGTTCCGAACTTGGTAACCAACGGGCCGTAGACTCCGGGATCGAGTAGCGTACCGGGAGGCCGCCGGGCAGGGCGGCATCGATCATGTTTTCACGCGAGCGCAAGACCCCCATCGCCGAGTGGTGGTGGACGATCGACAAGGCCCTGCTGTCGGCGCTCGTGATCCTGCTCCTCGCCGGAGTCCTGCTGAGCTTTGCCGCGAGCCCGCCGGTGGCGGAGAGACTCGGGCTTGGACCCTGGCACTTCATCATCCGCCAGGCGGTGTTCGCGTCTCTGGCACTGCCGGTGATGCTGGCGGCCTCGATGCTGCCGCAACGGGCGGCGCGCTTTGCCGCTCTCGGCGTCCTCGTGGTGTTCGTCATTCTGCTGTGGCTGACACTCAGGCTGGGCGTCGAGGTCAAGGGTGCCAAGCGCTGGATTTCGTTTGCCGGCAATACGGTGCAGCCGTCCGAGTTCGTCAAGCCGGCCTTTGCCGTCATCGGGGCATGGCTGTTTGCCGAGAGCATGAAGCAGAAGGGCGTTCCTGCACGCACCCTTGCCACCGGCATCATGCTGGCGATCGTGGGCGGACTGCTGCTGCAGCCCGACATCGGCCAGACGGCGCTGGTTCTCGCCACCTGGGGAGCACTGCTGTTTCTCTCCGGCATCTCCTGGCTGGTGATCATCGGGCTTGGTGCCGCCGCCGTGGCCCTGCTGTTCGCCGCCTACACGGTCTTTCCCCACTTCGCGAAGCGAATCGACGCGTTCATCAATCCCGAGTCCGGCGGCCACGGCACCTACCAGGTGGACAAGGCACTCAGTTCACTCCTTGAGGGCGGCTGGTTCGGACGCGGGCCCGGAGAGTCACTCGCCAAGAAGGTAATCCCGGACGCCCATGCCGACTACGTGTTCTCGGCTGCTGCCGGCGAATTCGGGATTCTCTTCTGCCTCGGGCTCGTGGCGCTCATCGCCTTCATCGTGATCCGGGCGCTGCTGGGGGCGCAACAGCAGTCGAGCCTGTTCGCCCGGCTGGGCGCATCGACCCTCGCGATCCAGTTCGGGCTGCAGTCGGGCATCAACCTCGCGGTGAACCTCAATCTGGTCCCGCCCAAGGGCATGACCTTGCCCTTCGTCTCCTACGGCGGCACGTCGATGCTCGCGGTGGCCTTCGGCATGGGGCTGATGCTCGCACTGACGCGCAAGAAGCCGGAAGAACGCATGGTCACGGGGCTTCCCGCCTATCGCAGCTCGGTGCTATCCCCCGCCGAATGAGCAGGCCCAAGCGGAGTTCTTCGATTTGAGCACCATTGTGCTGATGGCCGGTGGCACGGGGGGGCACCTCTTCCCTGCCATGGCGCTGGCCCAGGAACTGCGTCGTCGGGGCCATGACGTGCAACTGATGACGGACCATCGGGTCGCGACCTATGGCGCAGACTTTCCCGCCAGCGCCATCCACGTCGTGCCCTCTGCAACGCCATCGGTGCGCAATCCCGTGACATTCGTGCTGGCCGGGCTGCGAATCGTCTGGGGCATCGGCGTTGCGATCGGGAAGCTGGTCCGGATCAGGCCGGATGCGGTCGTCGGCTTTGGCGGCTATCCGGTGTTCCCGCCCTTCATGGCCGCGAGCCTGCTCGGTGTGCCGGGCATCCTGCAGGAGCAGAATGCGGTCATGGGCCGAGCCAATCGCGCGCTTGCCCGCTATGCGCGGCGGATTGCGCTCAGTTTTCCCAGGACCAAGTATGCCGAGGCCTTCTCCGGAAAGTCCGACGTGGTGGGCAATCCGATGCGTGACCGGGTGCGGGCGCTTGCCGGAGCCCGCTATCCCGCGCTGAGCGATGTCGAACCGCTTCGCCTGCTGGTGGTCGGCGGCAGCCAGGGTGCGCGTATTTTCGCCGATCTGGTGCCCCCGGCCATTGCGCTGCTTCCCGAGCCGATGCGGGGTCGCCTGCGTATCGTGCAGCAGGCCCGCGCCGAGGACCTCGATCGGGTGGCCGATGCGTACCGGCAGCTCAAGGTCAATGTTGAGCTGGCGCCGTTCTTTGCCGACCTGCCGGAGCGCATGGCGGCGGCGCACCTCGTCGTCTGCCGGTCCGGGGCGTCCACCGTCACCGAACTCGCGGCGATCGGCCGTCCGGCGATCTTCGTGCCGCTGCCCGGCTCGATCGATGCCGACCAGAAGAACAATGCGCTGGTGATCGAAGCTGCCGGAGGCGGGTGGATCGCCGACCAGGCCACGCTTACGCCCCAATCACTGGGCACTCGTTTGACCTCACTTTTCGGTGATCCGGCGGCACTGCAGCGTGCCGCCGCGGCCGCCGCCGCACTCGGTCGGCCGGACGCTGTTTCGAGGCTTGCCGATATGGCGATCACCATGGCCCAGAAGGGGAAGACTGCATGAAGATGCCGCGGAACATCGGTCCGGTGCATTTCGTCGGCATCGGCGGCATCGGCATGAGCGGCATCGCCGAGATCCTGCACAACCAGGGGTACAAGGTCCGCGGCTCCGACAGCGCCGAGAACCCGAATGTGCAGCGCCTGCGCAAGATGGGCATCGAGGTCGAGGTCGGCCAGAAGGCCGAGAACCTCAAGGACGCCGCTGTGGTGGTCATTTCCTCGGCGATCAAGAAGGGCAATCCGGAACTCGACGCGGCCCGGGCCCGCGGCCTGCCGGTCGTCCGGCGGGCCGAGATGCTGGCCGAGATCATGCGCTTCAAGAACGCCATCGCCATCGGCGGTACGCACGGCAAGACGACGACGACGACGCTGGTCGCGACCCTGCTCGATGCCGGCAATCTCGATCCGACGGTCATCAATGGCGGGATCATCAACGCCTATGGCACCAACGCCCGGCTCGGCGATGGCGAGTGGATGGTGGTCGAGGCAGACGAGAGCGACGGGACATTCGTCAAGCTGCCGGCCGACGTTGCCGTCGTCACCAATGTCGATCCCGAGCATCTCGACCACTACAGCGACTTCGAGCACGTCAAGCAGGCCTTCCTCAACTTCGTCGAGAACGTGCCGTTCTACGGCTTTGCGGTGATGTGCCTCGATCATCCGGAGGTACAGGCGCTGGTCGGGCAGATCCGAGATCGCCGGGTGATCACCTATGGTCGCAACCCGCAGGCCGACGTGCGGCTGGTCGACCTCGAGATCTACGATGGGGCGAGCCACTTCGCGGTCGAGATTCGCGATCGCATCCGCATGACGCACTTGCGGATCGAGGGGCTCGAACTACCGATGCCGGGCGAGCACAACGCCCTCAATGCAACCGCGGCGATCGCGGTGGCGGATCAGCTCAAGGTGCCTGCCGAGGCGATCCGCAGGGGCCTCAAGAACTTCTCCGGGGTCAAGCGCCGGTTCACCAGGACGGGCACGGTCAGTGGCGTCACCATCATCGATGACTACGGTCACCATCCGGTCGAGATCGCTGCCGTGCTGAAGGCGGCGCGGCAATCGAGCCGGCGCGACGTCATCGCCGTGGTGCAGCCGCACCGCTACAGCCGCGTCAACGACCTCTTCAACGAGTTCGCCACCTGCTTCAACGACGCCGACACGGTGATCGTGGCGCCGATCTACGCTGCCGGCGAGTCTCCGATCGAGGGCGTGACGCACGAGGAACTGGTCTCCCGCATTCGGGCCCGTGGCCATCGCGACGCCCGCGTGATCGACCGGCCGGAGGCGCTGGCGCCGCTGCTGGCGAGCCGTGTTGCCGATGGTGACTACGTCGTCTGCCTCGGTGCCGGCAACATCACGCAATGGGCCGCAGCACTTCCGGCCGAGCTTGGCGCCCTCATCGGAAGCGAAGCGGTGCAGCCATGACCTTGTGGCCCGATCTGATCCCCGAATTTTCCTGGCTGGGCGAAGTGCGCGGTCGCTACGCCGCGAACCAGCCCCTCAGCGAAGTGACCTGGTTCCGTGTCGGCGGACCGGCACAGCTGTTCTACCAGCCGGCGGACGAGGCCGACCTGGCGTTCTTCATGCGGAACCTGCCGTCCGATATCCGCGTCACGGTCATCGGGCTCGGCTCGAACCTGCTGATCCGCGATGGCGGCCTAGATGGCGTCGTCATCCGCCTCTCGGCCCGGGGGTTCGGCAATATCGAGATCCTCGACGACCACCGGCTGCGGGTCGGGACGGCACTGCCGGACGTCAAGGTGGCGACTGCCGCGGCAGAGGCCGGCATCGACGGGCTGACCTTCTATCGCGGCATTCCGGGCGGCATCGGCGGGGCGCTCTACATGAATGCCGGCTGCTACGGCACGGAGACGCGCGACCGGATGGTGGAGCTGACCGCGGTGACGCGCCAGGGTGAGATCGTCACGCTCAGCAACGACGACATGGGCTATCTCTACCGCAAGTCGAACGGGCCGCGCGGCGCCGTCTTCACTTCCGCCGTCTACCGGGGCTTTGCCGGCGACAGGGACGATATTCTGAACCGGATGCGCGAGATCACCGAGAAGCGCGAGAGCTCGCAGCCGACCAAGGCCAAGACCGGCGGCTCGACCTTCAAGAATCCCGAGGGGCACTCGAGCTGGAAGCTGATCGACGCAGCCGGTGGCCGGGGCCTCACCTTCGGCAATGCCCAGATGAGCGAGTTGCACGCCAATTTCCTCCTCAACCTGGGCGAGGCCGACGCCTTCGAGGTCGAGACGCTGGGCGAGATGGTGCGCCAGAAGGTGCGCGACACCCACGGTATCGAGCTCAAGTGGGAAATCCGCCGGATGGGGCATTTCGTGCCGAGTCGGGAAGTGCGCGAGTTCATGGACGGCGAGCCGTTCACCGGGGTGGTGTGATTGAGCGCCCAGGGGCCGCCTCTCCGGGGAAGGCCCCGCGCTGCGCCCCAGGGGGAGCCCGCCACCATCGGAGTAGCTGCCCATGACCAAGCACGTCGCCGTTCTGATGGGTGGGGTGTCCAACGAACGCCAGGTGTCGCTCAGCTCGGGCCGTCAGTGCGCCGACGCGCTGCGGCGGGCCGGCTACCGCGTCACCGAGGTCGATGTCGGTTTCGACATCGCCGAGCAGCTGCGCGCCGTCGCGCCGGATGTCGCGTTCAATGCACTGCACGGTCCGTTCGGCGAGGACGGCACGATCCAGGGTGTGCTCGAGTTCCTGCGCATACCCTACACCCATTCCGGGGTTCTCGCTTCGGCGCTGGCGATGGACAAGCACCAGGCAAAGATCATGTTCAAGGCCGTCGGCATCCCGGTGACGGATCATCTGATCGTCAATCGGGCCGAGGTGGCGCGCCAGCACGTGATGGCGCCGCCCTACGTCATCAAGCCCATCGCCGACGGCTCGAGCGTTGGCGTGTTCGTCGTCAAGGCCGAGCATGGTCATCCGCCGCAGGAAATCCTGCGGGAGGACTGGAATGCCGGCGAAGAGGTGATGGTCGAGCGCTATGTGCCGGGCCGGGACCTGACCTGCGCGGTCATGGGCGATGTGGCGCTGGGCGTCACCGAGATCGTGACCGACCTCAGCTTCTATAATTTCGAGGCCAAATACGCCAAAGGCGGGTCCAGCCACATCCTTCCGGCGCCAATTCAACCGAAAATTTACGACAAAGTGCAGAAGATCGCGCTCAAGGCGCATGCGGCGCTGGGGTGCCGGGGCGTCTCGCGGACAGACTTCCGCTTCAACGATCAGGCAGGGGAGGACGGGGAACTCGTCTGCCTCGAGATCAACACCCAGCCCGGCATGACCGAAACATCTCTGGCCCCCGAACAGGCGCGCTTTGCGGGCCACACCTTCGAGGACCTCTGCGCCTGGATGGTGGAGGACGCGAGTTGCAACAGGTAGGGGCACAAGGCTTTGCCGATGCTCAGGTTGTCGACCCGCGCCGGCTCCCCACGCCATTCCGGTCCGGGCGGCGTGCTCTGCTGGTGGCTGCGAACCATGCCTGGGTGCTGCACAAGGGCCTGATCGTCCGGATTGCCGGTGCGGTCATGGCGCTGCTGTTCATCGTCGGCGTCTTCGAGGCGCGCGATGCATTCGTCTCCGCCGGCACCACTGTCTATCGTTTTGTGCAGGGCGAGTTCGCGCAGGCCGGCTTCGCAATCCGGGCGATCGAGATCTCGGGCCAGACGCTGACCGCCGACCGGGACATCATCACGCTGCTCACCGTGGGCACCGGCAACTCGACACTCACCTTTGATGCGCAGAAGGCACAGGCGCGGCTCGAGTGGTTGCGGGCCGTCGAGTCGGCAACGGTACGCAAGGTCTATCCGAACAAGGTGATCGTCAGCATCGTCGAGAAGGTGCCCGTCGCCCGATGGCGGGTCGGCGACGTCACCTGGCTGATCGATGGCCGCGGGCAGAAGATCGGCACCGACATTGCCTCGTATACCGAGTTGCCGCTGTTCATCGGCGAGGGCGCGGCCGACGACTCCGTCGCCATGGCGCGCGCGCTGGACCGGCACCAGGAGCTGAAATCGGGACTGGCCGCGCTCAGCCGCATCGGCGATCGGCGCTGGGATCTGATCTACCGCAACGGCCTTCGCGTGCAACTGCCCGAGCAGGGCGTGGCGCAGGCGCTCGACCGGCTGGAGATGTACCAGCGGGACTATCGGCTGCTGGATCGCGACGTCACCCAGATCGACCTGCGTGTGCCGGGCCTGCTCGCCCTCAGGCCAGGCGAGCTGGCGGCCCTGCAGATGGCCGACAGCAAGAAGAAGAAGCCCAAGCCCTAGGCCCCCGATCGTGCGGCCAGAGGACAACCGGAACGAACCTACCATGATGACCGACGCCATGACTGCCAGGCTCAAGCCGCTCCAGCCGGGCCGTACCACGCTCGTGTCGGTGCTGGACATCGGCTCCACCAAGATCGCCTGCGTGATCGCCCGGCTGGTCCCGCGGCCGGAGGGCAAGTCGCTGCGCCGCCGGACGCATACGGTGGAGGTCATCGGCTTCGGCTACGGACCGTCCGCCGGTGTCAAGAGCGGCGTGGTCAGCGATCTCGACAAGGCCGAACAGGCGGTCCGCACCGTGGTTGGGATGGCCGAGCGCGCGGCCGGCGTCACGGTCCAGTCGGTGATTGTCAATGTCACGGCCGGCCGGCTGGGCTCGGAGACCTTTTCGGCTGCCGTCGATCTTGGCGGCCAGGAGGTCGAGCGGGCCGATATCCAGCGCGTGCTGCGCGCCGTCAACGATCGCTCGGTCCGTCCGGAGCGCTCGATCATTCATGCCCTGCCGATCGGCTATGCCCTCGATGGGCAGAAGGGTATTCGCGATCCGCGCGGCATGGTGGGCGAGAGGCTCGCGGTCGACGTCGCGGTGGTGTCGGCCGAGACGCTCGCCATGCGCAATATCGAACTGGTCCTGCATCGCTGCCACCTGCAGATCGAGGCGCTCACTGCGACACCCTATGCGTCGGGCCTCTCCACGCTCGTCGACGACGAAAGCGAACTGGGTGTGGCCTGCATAGATTTCGGCGGCGCCACCACCACCGTTTCGGTGTTTGCCGATGGGCACCTCGTCTATGCCGATGCCATTGCCATCGGCGGGCATCACCTCACCCTCGACATCGCGCGGCACCTGTCCGTCGGCATCGCGGATGCGGAGCGGCTGAAGACGATGTATGGCTCGGTGCTGCCGGGCCAGGCCGACGAGCGCGACCTGATCCCGATCACTCCGGTCGGTGCCACGCGCGACGAGGCGCCGGGACAGATTCCCCGCTCGCATATCACCCGCATCATCCGCCCGCGGGTCGAGGAAGTGCTGACCGCCATCAAGGACCGGATGCAGGCCACCGGCATGATGGACGTGTGCGGCCGTCGGTTCGTGCTCACGGGCGGCGCCAGCGAGCTCACGGGCCTGCCGGAAGTGGCCCGCCGCATCCTTGCCCGCAACGTCCGCAACGGCCGCCCCATGGGGATTTCGGGCCTGCCCGACCTGGCCAAGGGCCCGGCCTTCGCCACCGTCGCCGGCATGCTGATCTACCCGCAGGTCTGCGCGCAGGAGTACGCGGAGCCCCGCCGTGTCGCCAAGCTCACCGGCACCGATGGCTACCTCGCCCGGGTAGGGGGCTGGCTCCGCTCGAGCTTCTGATTCTATCCAATCGGCCCCTCGAACGCCGCGGTTTCGCGCCGTTCGGCGCAACATGCTTAACGGGGCGTAACCTGGGCGCCTCCGGCCCTCGCAAATTGCCATCCTGTTAACCGATTGGGCCGCATTGTTAGGGTCTGATTAACGAATTGGCGACTAATACTGGTCCCACACGCCACTCATGGGGCCATCATGACGATCAACCTCACCATCCCGGACATTCAAGAACTGAAACCGCGCATCACCGTTTTCGGTGTGGGCGGCGCGGGCGGAAACGCAGTCAACAACATGATTGCCTCGGGCCTCTCGGGAGTGGACTTTGTCTGCGCCAACACCGACGCACAGGCCCTGGCGCTCTCCAGTGCGCAGCGGATCATCCAGCTTGGTGTCTCGGTCACCGAAGGGCTCGGAGCGGGGTCGCATCCCGAGGTTGGTCGTGCCGCGGCCGAAGAAAGCTTCGACGAGATCAACGATCACCTGAGCGGCGCCCACATGGTGTTCATCACCGCGGGCATGGGCGGCGGCACCGGTACCGGTGCGGCCCCCGTCGTGGCCCGCGCGGCGCGCGAGCAGGGGATCCTCACCGTGGGTGTGGTGACCAAGCCGTTCACCTTCGAAGGGAACCGCCGCGCCCGCCTCGCCGAGGACGGGATCGATGAGTTGCACCGGCATGTGGATACCCTGATCGTCATCCCGAACCAGAATCTGTTTCGGGTCGCCAACGAGAAGACCACCTTCGCGGACGCCTTCAAGATGGCGGACCAGGTGCTCTACTCGGGTGTTGCCTGCATCACCGACCTGATGGTCAAGGAAGGTCTGATCAATCTCGATTTTGCCGATGTTCGCGCCGTCATGCGCGGCATGGGCAAGGCGATGATGGGCACAGGAGAGGCCTCGGGCGAAGATCGCGCCCGGCATGCGGCAGAAGCCGCTATCGCCAACCCGTTGCTGGACGATGTGTCCATGCATGGCGCCCGCGGGCTGCTGATTTCCATTACCGGTGGTCCTGACCTCACGCTGTATGAGGTCGATGAGGCGGCAAGCCGCATTCGCGAGGAAGTGGACTCGGATGCCAACATCATTCTCGGCGCAACGTTCGATCCGGACATGACCGGCACGATCCGCGTCTCGGTGGTGGCAACCGGCACCGATGCGACGATGGTGCAGGCGCTGGAGCCGATGAAGGCGAATCCGGCGCGGGTGCCGCTCAACGTGCAGACGATGCGGCGCGCCACGCCTGAGCCGGCGCCGGTGCAGCCCGAGCCGATGGTTGCGCCCGAACTCGAGTCGCAGGTGCAGCAGGCGGTGGCGGAGGCGATCACCTACGCCGAACCTGCCTATCCCGAATACCATGAGGATGATGGAATCACGGTCGAGCCCTACGTTCCGACCGCTGCCACCAGCCATGTCGAGGATTCGCCGCGGGCGGCAGAAATGCCGATGCCGAGCGTCTGCGTGCCGTCCAGCGCCGAACGTCCGGACGGCCAGCGGCGGATGCCGCGTACGGAGGAGTTGCCCGTTGTTGCAAGACGGTCACTCACCGAGCAAGAAAAGCAGGAAGCCGAGCCGCGCAATGCGCGGGCGCTGTTCAAGCGCCTTGCCTCCAATGTCGGGCTCGGCCTGAAGCCGGCCGAACCGCCGCGCCAGCCGACGGCTGCCGATCTGGCGGCCGATGATGCTGCCGCGCGCAGCGCCATCGAAGCCGGAGCCTCCCGGAATCCGCGGGCCTCGGTTGCCGCCGAGGGCGCGCGGGGCAATCTCGACGCTCATGGCAGGCCGTCCGCACAGCCGGCCGCAAAGGAGCATATCGAGATTCCGGCGTTCCTCCGAAAGCACGGCTAGGATCCAGCGGAAAAGCCATGCAGGCGTGTCCCGGTGCGGCTTCCGCGCCGGGATTTTATTGTCTATGACTGCAACGGGTCACGGACGGGGCGGGAGTCCTTACAGCATGCAAAAGCTCTCGGCGCGGCAGCGCACCCTGGCCGATGCCCTCGAGTTCAGCGGCGTCGGCGTCCACTCGGGTGCTCCCGTCACGCTCGTCATGGAGCCTGCCGCCCCCGACAGTGGCTACACGATCACCCGCGTCTACGATGATGGTCGCAAGGTGGGGCCGGTGCCGGTGCATTTTTCGCGCGTCACCCGCACCACGCTCTGCACCACGATCGATCTGGGCGAGAGTGCCTCGGTGGCGACCGTGGAGCACGTTATCTCGGCCCTCAGTGGCCTCGGCGTCGACAATGCCCACCTGATTCTCAGTGGCGAGGAGTGTCCGATCATCGACGGCAGCGCGTGGCCGTTCGTGCAGGGGATCATGGAAGTCGGGTTGACGGTGCAACCGGCGCCGCGCCGCTACATCAAGATCATGCGGCAGGTTCTGGTGCGCAACAACGAGGCCTCGGCGGCGCTCGAGCCCTACAACGGGCGCATGCTGGACCTCGAGATCGACTTCGACAGCCGTGTCATCGGCCGGCAGCGGATGATCTTCGACTGGACGCCGCGCAAGTACTACGAGGACGTCTCGCGGGCGCGCACCTTCGGCTTCGTGCGTGACGGCAAGATCCTGCGCCAGGCGGGATATGCGCTGGGCTCCTCGCTGGAGAATTCGATCACCGTGCACGAGGATCGGATCCTCAATCCAGGCGGGCTGCGCTACGAGGACGAGTTCGTGCGCCACAAGCTGCTCGATGCGATCGGCGATCTGGCGCTGTGCGGCCTCCCGATCTATGGCCGCTTCCGATCCTACAAGGGCGGTCATGCCCTCAATGCACTGGTGCTGCACGGCTTGTTCGCCAGCGAGGCGAACTACGAGATCGTTTCGGCGGAAGACCTTCCGGAAGCATTCGATGCGCTGGACGACATGCCCGAAGGCATCAATGTCAGGTCTTACCTGCGGTCGGTCGGCTGATCGCTCGGCGCCACAGTTTTGATCTTATTTGCGAGTAGTTGGCCGCCTTGCTTAAGGTGGCGCGTAGAGGAATGGGGCCGGTCGTGACAAGCATCGTGCAAGCAGGGACGTTTCAGCGCATGTCGCGCCTGGTGCTGGTCGGCGCCGTGGTGCTGCTGCTTGCCGGCTGCAACATGTTCGGCCAGCCCAAGATCAAGGAAGAGCCGATCATCGCGCCCGAGACGCTGTACCAGCAGGCCCTCGGCGAGATGGACGGGCAGCGCTACGTCACCGCCATTGCCACGCTCGAAAAGCTCGAGCGCCAGCATCCCTACTCGGAGTTCAACGAGAAGGCGAAGCTGATGCAGGTCTACGCCAACTACCGAATCGGCCGCTTCCCGGACGCGATCCTCGCGGCGGATCGCTATATGGCGCTGTACCCCGGCTCGAAGGAGACGGCCTACGTCCTCTACCTCAAGGGCAACTCGTATTTCGGGCAGATCAAGGACATCACCCGCGACCAGCAGATCTCGCAGGATGCGATCGAGACCTACAGCCTGATCATCTCGAACTACCCGCAGAGCCAGTACGCCAAGGACGCGCGCGAGAAGCTGGTGATCGGCGTCGACAATCTCGCCGGCAAGGAAATGTCGGTCGGGCGGTACTACCTGGGCAACGGCCAGTACGCGGCCGCGATCAATCGCTTCCGCACGGTTGTCGAGAGGTTCCAGACCTCGACCCATATCGAGGAGGCGCTGTACCGCCTGACCGAGGCGAACCTGGCGCTTGGACTGATCAGCGAAGCGCAGACCGCGGCGGCGGTGCTGGGGCACAACTACCCCAAGAGCACCTGGTACAAGCAGGCGTTCGAGCTTCTGCAGAAGCAGGGGGTCAGTCCGCAGATCAATGCCGGCAGCAGCCTGGCTCAGCTCAAGACCAGTTGATCCGCAAGTTCTCTGTTGCTCGTTTGTTCCTGTTTGCGCTAGTTTGTTCCGGGCGTGCCGTCCCGGGCCGGCGGCAGGTTGTCGAGGGGCAAGTCCCGAATGCTGAGCACGCTTTCGGTTCGCAACATCGTTCTGATCGATCAGCTCGACCTGGCGCTCGACGCCGGGCTCACGGCGCTCACCGGCGAGACCGGGGCCGGCAAGTCGATCCTGCTCGATGCCCTGACGCTGGCGCTCGGCGGGCGCGGCGATGCGTCATTGGTCCGTGCAGGCACGGACAGCGGCCAGGTGGTGGCCGTGGTGCAGTTGCCACGTCGGCACCCGGCGCGCGAGGCGCTCAGGGCCAACGCTATTGCCGACGACGACGACGTGATCCTGCGACGCGTGCAGTTTGCCGATGGCCGGACGCGCGCCTTCATCAACGACCAGCCGGTATCTGCCGGGCTGCTGCAGGCCATCGGATCGCTGATCGTCGAGATTCATGGTCAGCACGATGACCGCGCGCTGGTCGATGTGGCAACGCACCGCGCGGCGCTCGATGCCTTTGGCGGGCTGGAGGGGCTGGTTGCGGCTGTCAACGGCACCTACGAGACTCTCGTCGAGGCCGATGCCGCAGTCGAGGGGCAGCGCGCGCTGATCCTCGACGGGCAGGCCCAGGAGGACTACGCGCGGCATGTTGTCGAGGAACTGTCCGACCTGGCGCCGGAGGCTGGCGAAGAGGAGGTTCTGGCCGAGCGGCGCCAGCGCCTCATGCAGCTCGAGCGGGCGGCCGAGGAAGTCCGCGATGCGGACGAGATCCTCAATGGTCCAGCGGCTCCCGGCCCGACGCTCGCCAGCCTGATGCGGCGATTGATGCGCAAGGCGGATGCCGGCGCGGCGGTCTTCCGCCCCGTCGTCGACGCACTCGATGCCACCCTGGTTTCGCTCGACGCGACGTCTGATGCGCTCGAGCAACTCAAGCGCGAGATGGCGTTCGACCCCAGTGACCTCGAGCGGGTGGAGGAGCGCCTGTTCGCACTGCGGGCCGCGGCGCGCAAGCACCACACGACCTGCGATGGTCTCATCGATGTCCTCGCGCGCTATCGGGCCGATCTTGACGCGCTGCAGAGCGGCGAAGCCAGCCTCAAGGCGCTCGAGGAAGCCGCACAGACGGCGCGGCGGGCCTACCTGGCGGCGGCCGGCGCGTTGAGCACTGCCCGGCAGGGGGCGGCGGAGCAGCTGTCGCGGGCGGTGGAGGCCGAACTCCCGGACCTGAAGCTGGGCGCGGCGCGCTTCATCGTCGACCTCCAGTCCAACCAGGCGCGGGTTGCCGCCGCCGGCTGGGATCAGGTGGCCTTCCACGTGCAGACCAACCCCGGAACGGCTGCAGGGCCGCTGCTCAAGGTGGCCTCCGGCGGTGAACTGAGCCGCTTCCTGCTCGCGCTCAAGGTCGTGCTTGCCGATCGCGGTTCGGCGCCGGTGCTGATCTTCGACGAGATCGATACCGGCGTGGGGGGCGCGGTCGCCGATGCCATCGGCCGGCGCCTCGCACGGCTGGCGCGCAAGGTGCAGGTGCTGGCGGTGACGCATGCGCCGCAGGTCGCGGCGCGGGCGCACCGGCACATGCTGATCGAGAAGCAGGCGATCGAGGAGGGGGCGTTCATGCGCACCCATGTCCGCCATCTCGATGGCGCGGCCCGGCAGGAGGAAGTGGCGCGCATGCTGGCGGGCGCCAAGGTCACCGACGAGGCACGGGCGGCGGCCGGCAAGCTCATTTCGGAGGTTTCGTGAGCAGCAACGACCGGGAGATCGAGAGTTTCAGCGAGCCCGAGGCCCGGGCCGAACTGGACCGGCTTCACGACGTCCTGGACAAGGCCGATCGTGCCTATTTCGAGCGCGACGCGCCGGAAATGGCCGATGCCGAGTATGACGCGCTGAAGCGCCGCTATCAGGCACTGGAAATCGCGTTCCCGGAATTGCGTCGCCCCGACAGCCTGTCGGGAAGGGTGGCGGGGGCGCCGGTCGAGGGCTTCGCCAAGGTCCGGCACGCGGTGCCGATGCTTAGCCTGGCCAAGGCCTACACTGACCAGGACGTGCTCGACTTCATCGAGCGCGGTCGGCGCTTCTTCGAGCGCGACAAGGATCTGGAAATCGCCTTCACCGCCGAGCCCAAGATTGACGGTCTCTCGGCCTCGCTGCGCTACGAGAACGGCGTACTCGTGCAGGGCGCGACGCGCGGAGACGGCACGGTCGGCGAGGATATCACCGCAAACCTCAGGACCATCGCCGACATCCCGCATCGCCTCGCCGGTTCGGGATGGCCCGAGACCATCGAGGTCAGGGGCGAGGTCTATATGAGCTTTGCCGAGTTCGAGGCGCTCAAGGCGCGCGCGGCGGCGGACGGCAAGAAGGAGTATGTCAATCCGCGCAATACGGCGGCCGGCTCGCTCCGGCAGAAGGATGCGGCGGTCACCGCCAGCCGCAACCTCAACTTCTTCGCCTACGCTTGGGGATTTGCCAGCAGCGATCCGGCGCCGACGCAGTACGAGGCGGTGCGCAAGTTCGCCGAATGGGGGTTCCGCATCAGTCCGCTGATGGTGCGCGCGAGTTCGGCCGAGGAGCTGATTGCCCACTATCGCCTGATCGAGACCCAGAGATCGTCACTGGGCTACGATATCGACGGCGTCGTCTACAAGGTGGATCAGCTGGAGCTGCAGCGGCGCTGGGGGTTCGTCACCGGCGAGCCGCGCTGGGCGGTCGCTCACAAGTTTCCGGCCGAGCAGGCCGCCACCGTCGTGCGCGGGATCGACATCCAGGTCGGCCGCACCGGCACGCTGGCGCCCGTCGCCCGGCTGGCGCCGGTCAGCGTCGGCGGGGTGGTGGTGGAAAACGTCACGCTGCACAACGAGGACTACATCAGGGGCATCGACTCGACCGGGGCGCCGATTCGCGGCGAGGTGCCCATCGATATCCGTGTCGGCGACACGGTGGTGATCCAGCGCGCCGGCGATGTCATCCCGCAGATCGTCCGGGTGGTGCTGGAGAAGCGCCCGTCCGAGGCCGTGCCCTACGAATTCCCGCATGTCTGCCCGGTCTGCGGCTCGCCGGCGACGCGCGAGCTCAACGCGAACACCGGCAAGGAGGACTCGCGCCGCCGCTGCACCGGCGAGCTGATCTGCCCGGCCCAGGCGATCGAGCGGCTCAGGCACTTCGTGTCGCGCGGCGCGATGGATATCGAGGGGCTGGGGGCCGAGAATATCGACCTGTTCTTCAACGCCGGGCTGGTCAGGACCGCCGCCGACATCTTCACCCTCAAGGACCGGCGTCCGGAGGTGCAGAGGGCGCTGGCCGAGCGGCGCGAGGCGCAGGCGCGGCAGCGCGAGGCCGCCTCCGGCAAGACCCGCAAGAACGTCCGCGGCGTCGAGGATCGCAATTTCGAAGGGCTCGACAAGCTGTTCGCCGCCATCGACGCGCGGCGCGAGCCCGAACTCGACCGCTTCATCTTCGCGCTCGGCATCCGCCATATCGGCGAGACCACCGCCGCGGTGCTGGCCAGGACCTTCTCGACCATCGAGGAGGTGATCCGGGTTGGCAAGGAGACGGCGGCGCATGCCGATGACCCGCATGCGGTGTTCCCGTCGGTCGACGGCATCGGCGACACGGTCATCGAGGCGCTGATCGATTTCTTCGGTAACGAGCGCAACGATGAGGTGCTCGACGCGCTGCTCACCCAGGTCCACCCCAGGCCCTACGTCGTCACCGTCTCGGCCACCAGCGAGGTGGCGGGCAAGACCGTGGTGTTCACCGGCAGCCTCGAAAAGCTCACCCGCGGTGAAGCCAAGGCGATGGCGGAGCGGCTGGGGCCAAGGTGGCGGGCTCGGTGAGCAGGAACACCGATATCGTCGTGGCCGGACCGGGGGCGGGCAGCAAGCTCAAGCAGGCGCAGGAGTTCGGCGTCGCTTGTGCTCGACGAGGATCAGTGGCTTGATCTGGCGTCCAGGTAGCCGGGGGGCGAACTGGGAGCGTAGCTGATGCTGAAGTCGGTCGCCGCCATTGTCCTTGTCGCCGCCCTCGCTGCGCCTGCTCAGGCCGGAGAGGCGGGCGACGTGGCCCGTGAGGCCCTGTATTCGGGGAGACTGGAGCAGGGGCTGGCCGACCTGGCGCCGTACCACGAGCGCCTGGTCCAGGAGGGATCCTTCGGGATCGGTCTGATCCGATTCGTCGCTGCGCTCGAGCACCTGGCGCAGGCCTTCTATCGCCATGGATTCGCGGCTCCCGACGGTGGACCGGTGGCCGGACCGCAGCTCGATCTGCCGATGCCGGCAAACCCGTCGCCCCAGCCGCTCGGCTACCCGGGCTATCGTGACATCCTGTCGGCGTTCGTCGACGAGATGGATGCAGCACGGAGTCGTTGCTGCAGGCGGGCGAAGTGGGCGACTATGTGATGCCTGTCGACATCACCCGCATCCGGATCGACCTCGATGCGGACGGCGCGAGCGCGGAGGCCGAAAGCCTCGGCAACGTGCTGGCCACCGCGTTCGGCATGCAGTCCGGGGCGGGAAGCGACGTGCCACCGCTCGAATTGACGATCGGATTCGACCGGGCCGATGCCATCTGGCTTGCCGGCTACACGCAGGTCCTCGCGGCACAGGCCGATTTCCTGCTGGCCCACGATTTTCACAGCTTCACCGACGCGGCGTTTCATCGCCTGTTTCCGCGGGCCGGGTTTCCGATGCAGCCCTTCATGCAGGGCAATTCGGTCATGCTGCTCGACCCGGAGTCCGACAAGGCCATCGCCGACCTGATCGCCGCGATCCACACCATCAACTGGCCTGTCGCTGAGCCCATGCGCCTCAAGCGCGTGCGGGAGCGCCTGCGGTCGGTGACGGCTCTGTCCCGGCGGAACTGGGAGGCCATCCTCGCCGAAACCGACGACGACCGCGAGTTGGTGCCAGGACCGCGCCAGACCTCGATGGTCCCGGATGCCGTGGTCACCGAGGAGACCGTCGCCGCCTGGCACGCCACCCTCGACACCGCCGATGCCATCCTCGATGGCAGGCTGCTGGTGCCGCACTGGCGCTTCGGGCAGGGGTTCGATCTCAAGGCCTATTTCGAGAACGCCACGCGGACTGATCTCGTCATGCTGCTCACCGGTCTCGACGCGCTGCCCTTCCTCCGCGACGGGCCGGTCGCCAGCGCGGCATCGTTTTCCGAGGCCAACCGGGTCTTCGGCGATCAGCTGTTCGGCTACGCCTTCTGGTTCAACTGAGGTTCTTCCATGCGCCTGCTCCCTGTCGTCCTTGCCCTCTCTTTCGCCGCGTCTCCCGCGCTCGCCGAGACCTATTCGACCCCCCAGGCGGTCATCGAGGCGCTCTATGCCGGATACCTGCCGCCCAACGACTTTCCGTCCAGCCAGCGCGAGCTGCAGAGCGACCGGCTGAATGCGCTGTTCGACAAGGATGCCGAGGAAGCCGGCGAGGACATGGGGCGGCTCGGCTTCGACGTCTATGTCAATGCGCAGGACTACGAGATCGGCAAACTGGTCATCAGGGAGCCGTACTTCCTCGGCGGCAAGGCGGCCGTGCATGTCACCTTCGAGAATTTCGGGACGCCGCAGAATCTCGGCTTCCTGCTGGTCAACGAGAACGGCGGCTGGAAGATCGACAACGTCTGGGGCAAGATCGAAGACTTCACCTACGACCTGCTCGACATCCTGCAGGAGCCGCTGCCCTGATCAGGGCGCGGCATTGCCGCGATTGTGCCCGACCCTGACAGGCGGTTTCGAGGCACGCCCATGCCGACAGGCTGGGCAATGACATCGGCGTGCAGACCATGGGCTTGGCAGCCTTGATTTCAGCCCGATGGTCAGCACCCTGATCGAAACCGGGGGCGCCGACATGCCCCCAGCCTCGGCCTGATCGGCACCCGGGATGTGAGCATCGACGGTATCGACGCCATCTCCACCGCGCTCTCCGCCCGCCCTCGAAAGCGGCATCGGCCTGTGCCTCGCAGGCGGCGCCACCGTCAACGCCAGGGCCTGGCGCCAGCGGCCGGGTCCGCTGAGTTAGGCCAGGCGGCCAAGTAGGGTCCAGGCCAGAAACAGGCGCACGTGACTCTGCTCACGCTATCGTATTGATTGTTCTGTACAAAATCCCTGTCCGCATACGGCTCAGGCTAGCCGAGGACCTGAGCTTCAGCGGGTGGTCATGGGTCGTTGTACATTGGTCTGCGGCGGCCGGTGAAGCAGACTAACTGCGGCCGAGGCGGGTGCCACTGTCGTCTCGCGCAGTCACCGACTCGTGAAGCCCAGTCGATCGCTCGGTTGGTGCCGCGTTTGACTCAGCGGATGCAATCATGGATATTTCGTTAATAGCCGGCTGCAGGGGGGCACTGTGGGTAACTGGGGTCTTGGGTCCGTTCGGGCCAGCGTTCTTGTTGCGTCTTTTGTGACATCTGCGTTCCTGGCTTCGCCGGCCCTCGCGCAGTCGACCTGTTCGCCCTCGCTCGATCGCACCGTCACAACCACCGGTTCGCTGCCATTGACCACGATCGTGTCGGTGACCACCAATCTCGCGTCCGGCACGGAGCTCGACTTCGTGGTGACGTTCACGGCAGGCGCATCGGGCAGCTTTCTCGACGTGATCGTCGACGGGTCCCCTGGTGGGGCGCAGAACGGCACGCAGATAGTTGTCAACGACTATCCTGGTCCCGGCAGCGGCAGTTTCATCGCCGGGGCGGATGGCAGCTACACCTTCAACTATGTGGCGGGAACCACCTCGACCGAGACCAGCGGCAGCGTGGCGGTTAGCTGCAGTGGTGGGGGGGGTGGCGGTGGCGGTGGCGGCGGTGGTGGCGGATCATCGGGGCTCTCCGCTGACCCTGCGAACACTGCGATGCTGACGGGTCATGATGCGGCGCGGCCTGAGACGAAGCCTGACGTGTTGCCGAGGTCAAAGGACAATGCGGTCGAAGAAAAGATTCAGGCACTTCGCACGGAGATAGAGGGGCTTGAGGGGCTTGCAAGACAAACGAAATTCTTGATCGAGGACCATAAACGGCAAATCGAACACAATTAGGTCTAATTACCTAGGGGGGGGAAGAGGGGAACAACCTGAACTTATGTGCCCCCGAGATAACAAGGAGTGGGACGAAAGTCTTGAGCAACTTTATGAAAAACTACGCGATATCAACTCATCTTTTGAGGACTACAATCGACTTTCCGTTGCTGAGGGGCCTGAGCGAAAGCCTGACGCGTTGCCGAGGTCAAAGGACAATGCGGTCGAAGAAAAGATTGAGGCACTTCGCACGGAAATAGAGAGTCTGGAGGGGATTGCAAGACAAACGAAATTCTTGATCGAGGACCATAAACTGCAAATCGCAACAATTAGGTCTAATTACCTATATGGAAGGGATAGAGGTGAACAACCTGATACTTATGTGCCCCCTGAGGTAACTAAGGAGTGGGACGAAAGTCTTGAGCAACTTTATGAAAAACTACGCGCTATCAACTCATCTATTGAGAACTACAATTATAGACTGTCCCGTCTGCTGGAGTTAGACGTGAGGACGACCTCTTCCTCAATGAGGGAGTCCTTCCTCTACTTCCCGCAGCCCCGTGATCCGGTGAGTGCCGCGTTCCAGGCGATCACCGATGCCGAGGCGGCGGCCGGGCCAGTTCGAGCCTGGAGATGCAGCTGGGGCAATACGTCCTGTGGACCCGCCTCAACGCAACCCTCAGTTCCGGTACCGCCGAGCGTTCGGGCATCGGCGCCGGGGCGCAGGCCGGCATCGTGGTCGAACTCGATCCGCGCCTCGATGTCGGCGGCTTCGTCATGGGCTACGCATCGCGCCAGGAAGCCGCGTCCGTCGACGGTTCTCTCGACTCGGCATCGCTCGGCGCCGGCCTCTACACGACCTACGATCTCACCGACAACGTCACGGCGGGGCTCACGCTCTCCGGCGAGCGCGGCTTCCACGACAGTTCCGTCGCCGGCGTCACGGGCTCGTTCACCCGCGACATGCTGCGGCTCGAGGGTTCCCTTTCGGGCGACTACCAGGTCGGCGAGGTCACGGTCACGCCGCGGGCCGGCTTCGAGTGGCTCTACAGCTCCCGCAGCTCCTATGTCGACAGCTCGTCGCTCGTCCATCCCACGATTACCTCCAATGAGCTGATCGGCACCTTGGGTATCGAAGTCAGGCAGTCCTTCGTGCAGGAGTTCGGCAACGACCTGCTGCTGGTCACGCCGCGCGCCGGACTGGCGGTGAATGGGCACGCCGGCCGCGACGAGACGCTGGATCTGGGGGGTGGCGTCACGGTCGAGCAGAGCAACCTCTACCTGACGGCATCGACCGGTCTTGCGGTGGAACTGGGCGACGGCATGACCGCCGATTTCGGCCTCTCGGTTGGCGGCATCGGCGACTCCCTGCAGTCCCTGTCGGCCACCGCTTCGCTCCGCGCGCCGCTGAACTGAGACGGGCAGCGCGGGGGCGCTATCGCCGCCGATGATCAACGGCACGGGCGGCGCGGGCTTCTTGGGTAGTATGCCGCCCAGCGCCGTGTCGACGACTGCAGGGCGGGCGACCATGATGGCGCCACCCCAATCCCCTCCCTGGAGCGGGTCGCGGCGCCCGAGCCGGGGCCCCGAAGGGCGCGCGTCTGGCCCCGCAGCGCCCTCCCGATCAGCCTGACCGCCTGCGGGCCCGATCAGGGACGTTTTGGTTTTTTTGCAGTGGGGTCGGGGTCGATTAAGTCTGCGTAACCCTCCTGCAGGAGCCGCTGCCCTGATCAGGGCGCGGCATTGCCGCGATTGTGCCCAACCCTGCTGCTAGCCGGGAGCATCCATCACTGGCAGGGGGCGGATTGAAATGCGCCGGCTGATCGCAATCCTGGTCTTCTCACTGGCTTCCGGCGTCGGGGCCGCTGCATTCGATGACCCGATGTCGCTGCTCGATGCCATCTACCGGCCCTACACCACCGGGGCCAAGCACGAGGGGCTGGAGCAGTTCTACTCGACGCGCCTCAAGGACCTCTATGCGGCCAATCTCGAGCAGCAAAGCACCGACTCGGCCGGCACGCCGGTCGATCCGAATGCCCCTGACATGCTCACCTTCGACCCCTTCATCGAAGGGCAGAACTCGCTGCTGCTCGACCTCGCCATCGGTTCGCCGGTGATGCTGGGCGAGCGGGCTCTGGCCACCGTGACCTTTCACAACTTCGACCATGCAAGCATGCTCAGCATTGCCATGCTGCGGGAGGCCGACGGCTGGAAGGTCGACGACATCGCCTCGATGGGCAGCTCGGAAAACTGGCTGCTCAGCTGGCTGCTGCAATATGATCCGTTCGGGGTGAACTGAGCGTCGTCTCAGCCCTTGGGAATATCGGGGCAGACATAGGGCACGGTCGCGGCCTCGTAGCGTTCCTCGACGGCGCCATCGGCGAGACGGAGGCGCAGGACCAGTCCGGCTTCGGTCAGCGAGACGATGGTGGCATCGATGTCGATCCCGTCCTCGTTCCAGCTGACGGCCGTCTCCGAGACGATGCGCCAGGGGCTCAGGCGGTGCGTCTCCCAGCACGAATCCTCAATCAGGGTACCGTCCGACAGGAACACCTTCATCGAACCGGGCAATCCACCGTCCTCGGTCCTGCTCCACACCCGATCGGTGAAGCCGGAGAGGGCGGAGCGGTCCTCGCTCCCGTCGGCCTCGGCAGCCGCCTCCTCCGCCAGGGCGGGAAGGCAGGCCGTCGAGCCGACCCCCCACATGGCGAGCAGGGCGAAAAGGGCGGTCCTCGTGGTCATGGTCTCGGTGCTCCGTGGGCCAGACCGAGATGGTGGTCCGTCCGTCCGGCCGCAAGGGCCGAAGGGCAGGGACCCCCGCCGCCTGTCAGCCGGCCTGCCGGATGCCCATGGCGCGGTCCTTGTCGCGGATGCGGGCCCGCGCCTGCCTGGGCCAGAGCTCGTACTCGGCCCCGTCCAGCACGTGGTGGGCATGGATGGCCCAGTTGGGATCCTCGAGCGCACCGCGGGCGAGCGCGACGAGGTCCGCGTCGCCGCGCGCAAGGATGGCCTCGGCCGCCGCAGGATCATCGATGAGGCCGACGGCGATGGTCGGCACCCCGCTGCTGCGGACGGCCCTGGCGAGCGGCACCTGGTAGAGCGGCCCGGCCTTCAGGCCGTAGCCATCGAAGCCCCCGACGAGCAGTGGATCGCATCGACGCCGCGGGACTTGAGCTCCCGGCGAGGACGATCGAATCCTCGAGCGTCCAGCCGCCGTCGCTGCCGTCGACCGCCGAGATACGCACGAACAGGGGCTTGTCGGCCGGCCAGGCGGCGCGCACCGCCTCCGTCACCTCCAACACGAGCCGCATGCGGTTCTCGCGGCTGCCGCCATAACGGTCGGTGCGCACGTTGGCCAGCGGCGAGAGGAACTGGTTGAGCAGGTAGCCGTGCGCCGCGTGGATTTCGACGACATCGAAGCCGGCCGCCTCGGCCCGTCGCGCCGCATCGGCGAAAGCGGCAATGAGGGCCGAGATCCCAGCCTCATCGAGGGCGGTGGGCGCAGTGAAGCCGGGTTTGTCCGCGTGGATGAGAGCGCTGGGGGCGACGGGTGTCCACGCCTCGAAGGCGACCTCTGCCTTCTCGGCCTCGGTCTCGTCGAAGCCGTTCCGCCACGGAATCGGAGTCGATGCCTTGCGGCCGGCATGGGCGAGCTGGATACCGGCGGCCGCGCCCTCCTGGTGCAGGAAATCGACGATGCGGCGAAGGGGTGGAATCTGCTCATCTGTCCACAGGCCGAGATCGCCGTACGAGATGCGCCCCTCGGGCGTGACGCCGGTGGCCTCGAGGATGACGAGCCCGAAGCCGCCAATCGCGAAGCGGCCGAGGTGCACCAGGTGCCAGTCATTGGCCACGCCATGCCGCGCCGAGTACTGGCACATCGGGGCGACAACGGTACGGTTGCGCAGCGTCAGGCCGCGCAGGGGGAAGGGGGAGAAGAGCTGTGACATGAGGTTCTGCTGCTGAAGGAGCGCACATCCTTGCATCCCGACGCCTCCATCGGCAAGTGCCGATGATTGAGAAGATCGCGGCGCTCACCAGGCTGTGTTCGTGGGAACGAAGCCGAAGCCTGGCCGTTGCGATAGTGTTCGTCGCAGCAACAGGGGGAGTCGCTCTCATGCTCAGGATGGCGGGCCTGCTCACCAGCATGTTGGTCCTGACCGGGCTGGGCATGGCCGAGGCCCAGGAGGCGGACCTGGTCGGGGACAGCGCATTCGGAGACTTCCGGCAGGATCGGCCGGGTGTGCGGCGGCTGATCCGGGCGGGTGATCTCGGCGCGCCGGACACCGGCAACGTTGCCTCCAACGCCCCTGCTGGCGTTGCCCGGCCCGACGGGGTGATGCCGCAGGTACCCGAAGGCTTCGCAGTCGACCTCGTCGCGACGGGGATCGGCAATCCGCGCGCCCTGCGGTTCGCGCCGAACGGTGATCTGTTCGTCGCCAACTCCGCCGCGGGGGAGGTGCTGGTGCTGGGATCCGGAATGGGCGCTCCGGTGCAGTTTGCCGGTTCGCTGGAGTTGCCCTACGGCATCGCCTTCTATCCGCCGACGGCCCCCGAGTGGGTGTACGTGGCAGAGTCGAGCGGTCTGGTGCGGTTTCCCTACGAAGGCGGGGCAGGGCGGGCCAACGCACCGCAGCGTCTGTTCAACGACATCCCGGGCAGCGGACACTGGACACGCGACATCGCTTTCTCGAACGATGGCAGAACGCTGTTCTATTCCGTCGGTTCTCAGTCCAACGTGGCGCAGCGGATCGGTCCTGAACCCTCCGGCGGCCTGCAGGCGTGGGTGTCATCGCAGCCGCTCGGGAGTGCGTGGGGAGAAGAGGCAGGGCGGGCCGCGGTCCTCGCCATGCAACCGGACGGCACCGGCCGCCGCGTGTGGGCGACCGGGCTGCGCAACTGCGCCGGCATGGCGCTCCACCCGGTCAGTGACCAGCCCTGGTGCGTGGTGAACGAGCGCGACGCGCTGGGTGACGACGTGCCGTTCGACTACGCTACCTCGGTTGCAGACGGAGCGTTCTACGGCTGGCCCTGGTACTATATCGGCGACAACCCGGATCCGCGCTGGCAGCGGGCGCCGCGCGCAGACCTCGCCGGCAAGGTCACCATCCCCGACGTCCTGTTCCAGGCCCACTCGGCACCGCTTGGCATCGTGTTCTATGAGGCCGACGCCTTCGGCCCCGACTATCGCGGCGATGCCTTCGTCGCCCTGCATGGCTCCTGGAATCGCGGCAGCCGCACCGGCTACAAGGTCGTGCGGCTGGAATTCGAGGATGGCAGGCCGACCGGTGTCTACGAGGATTTCGTGACCGGATTCGTGCTCGCGGACGGCAGCGTCTGGGGCCGCCCGGTCGGCGTTGCCGTGGCCCCCGATGGCGCCCTCTACATCAGCGACGATGGCAGCGGCTCGATCTGGCGGGTCAGCCGGCGATAGGCCCTGCGTCGCGGGAAGGCCGTCTCACTTGGGCCACGCCTCTGCGCGGCTGCCCAGGACGGCGCGTCATCGCATGGCGACGCAGCTGCCGCGGCAAGGCCGACCGGTTGCCGCGATCCCACATGCGGCCCGCGTGCGCGGTCGCGGCGGACCCCGCTTCCACGGCGCCGGCAGCCACCTCGGCGAGCCGTGCGCCCTTGCTCGCCGAGCAGCCCGCCGATGCCGACACCCAGGGCCACAACCTGGTCCCCACCGTCCGACAGCGCCCTGGCCAGGTCGGCGATCACGGCGACGACTGTCGCCGGATCGCGGGCCGGTCAACCTCGCCGGGCAGCCGTAGGCCTGGGATGCGCCGCGCGCCCCATTCGGCGATCCCGGAGCGGCCCGCCTGCGCTTCCGTCTGTCGGGCACGAGGTCGCCTCGGGTGCGCGTCGCAGATCCGGATGGTGCCGGGCGCCTGATGGAGGTCGAGGTCGAGCGCGATGGTGATTTCGGGTATGCCGAACTGCCGCCGCTTGCGGTCTGGCAGTTGCTGCTGGTCGAGACCCGATCCGCCGCACGGCGGTCCGGACCGAGAAAGCGGGGGGTAGGGGGCGTCGGCGTTTCGACGCCCCCGGGGTGCATGACGATCAGAAGTTGAAGTCGTCGATGTTGTTGATGTCGAACGTGGTCAGTTCGGCCTGGGTGTTCATCGCGTTCTTTTCTTCGATCTTGATGGTGCCCAGGTTCTCCACCTCGAAGGTGTTGCCCACCTCGTTCTTGATCGAGCCGTCGAGCAGGCCGAGGGCGAAGTGCACTGCGAGCCAGCCTTCATTGTACGGCGACCAGAGCTGGAAGGCCTTCACGGTGCCGTCCTTGATGAAATCGCGCATTTCGCTGGGCAGGCCGAGACCGGTCACGGCCACCTTGTCGGCGATGCCGCGGCTCTGCACGACCTGGGCGGCAGCGGCGATACCCACGGTGGTCGGGGCAATGACGGCCTTCAGGTTCGGGTAGTTGGCGAGCAGCGCTTCCATTTCGGTCGTCGACTTCTCGGGCTGATCGTCACCGTAGACGGTGGCGACGAGCGTCATCTTGGCGTATTTCGGGTCGTTCTTGAGCGTCTCGTTCATCGCCGCGATCCAGGTGTTCTGGTCCGGGGCTTCGGTAGTGGCCGACAGGATGGCGATTTCGCCCTCGTAGCCGATCAGCGAGCCGGTCAGCTCGATCTGGTTCGGCCCGGTCTTGGTGAAGTCGACCGGCAGGATGGTGGCATCGCGATGGCTCTCGTTGCCAACCAGGTCGCCGTTCACGGTGAGCACCAGGATGCCCTTGGCCTTGGCGGCGTCGAGCACCTGGTTGAGCGCGTCGGGGCTGTTGGGGGCGATGCCGATGACGTTCACGCCGCGCTGGATCTGCGCTTCGATGAACGGGATCTGCGAGGTAGCTTCGGCCGTCGCCGGGGCCACGAACTCGAACTCGCAGCCCAGCTTCTCGCAGGCGTCCTCGAAGCCGCCCGTGATCGAGTCGAAATACGGGTTGCCGGTGTTCTTGCCGATATAGACGATCTTGATCGGGTCGGCGGCAAGTGCGCCGGTGACCATGGCAAAGCCCGCGGCCAGGCCGATGAGCAGGGATTTCTTCAACACGTCTTTCCTCCTGGTGTGGATGCCGGTGAGGCCGGCTTAGCGCCCGCTACCTCTGGGTGCGGGAATAGATGAAGTTGGTTGCAACGATGGAGACGATGAGCAGGACGCCGAGCACGACGAGTTGCACGGCGGGAAGCACGTTGGCGACGATCATGCCGGTCGAGACGATGACCAGCAGCCAGGCCGCGAGGAAGGTCCCCAGGATGGTGCCGCGGCCGCCGAAGATGTAGGTGCCGCCGAGCATGGCCATCAGCACCATCTGCAACTCGCCGCCCAGCCCGAGATCGTAGCGGACCGAACCCAGCCGCGAGGCGGTTACGATGCCGGCGATCGCGGCGACGAGGCCGATGCCGAGAAACAGGCCCGTCTTGATGCGGGCGGTCCGGATACCGGCATGGCGGGCCGCCACCTCGTTGGTACCGATCTGGTAGATCTGGCGTCCGAAGATGGTGCCGCTCAGGACGAAGCCGAGGACGATGGCGAGCAGTATGAAGGCCACCACCGGCAGCGGGATGCCGCCGATCATCACCTTGTCGATGCCGATGAACCACTCGGGCACGCGGATCGACTTGTCGCCGGCGATCACCTGGGCGAGGCCGCGATACAGGGTCAGCGTGCCGATGGTGACGATGATCGAGGGCAGCTGCAGGCCGATGACGAAGATGGCGTTGAGGGCTCCCATGGCGAGGCCCGAGAGCAGTCCGATGCCGATCGCTAGCGGGATCGGCACCCCGGCCTGCTGCATCCAGGCGAAGATGCAGGCCGAGAGTGCCATGTTCGCGGCCGGTGACAGGTCGATTTCGCCGGCGATGATCACCATGGTCAGCACCAGGGCGACGATGGCGAACTCGGAGTAGAGCGTGAAGCTCCTCAGGATGTAGGCGACGTCGAGAAAGAACGGCGACAGCTGGCTGCCGGCGAACACGCCCGCGATGAGCAGCAGGAAGGTCATCGTTTCGGGGCGGACAAGGACCACCTGCCAGGTGGGACGCGGCGGTGCGGCATCCTGCGAGGAGGGGGCGCTGGGCATCTCGGACGCGCTCATGGCCGTACTCGCTTGAGGCTGACGATGCCCTGCCGGCGGACGGTGCGGTCGATGAGCAGGGCGAGCAGGATGACGGCGCCGTAGATGGCCGCCTGCGACGTGCCCGGGATGCCGAGCAGGGGCAGGGCGGCCGCGACGCAGCCGAGCAGCAGCACGCCCAGCACCGTGCCCAGCACGGTGCCGACGCCGCCGTTGATCGAGACGCCACCGATCACCACGGCGGCGATGACCTGGAACTCGAAGCCGTTGCCGGTATTGGACGGGTTCACGAAGCCCCAGCGGCTGGCATACATGATGCCGGCGAGGCCGGCGAGCGCACCGGAAATGGTGAACACGGCCAGGTTTACCTGGGTCACGTTGATGCCGCGCAATGGCGCGGCAACCGGATTGGAGCCGATGGCGTAGATCTGCCGCCCCATGCGGGTGTGCATCAGGAACAGGTAGGCGAGGATCGCGATGCCGAAGGCGAGAATGACGATCCAGGGGATGTTGAACTTGCCGACGATCGGCAGGAATTCGGGAAAGGTGAAAGGCGAGGTCTGCGACAGGCCCTTGATCTCCGACGGAATCCACTGACGGTCGATCTGCTTGGCATTGGAAATGATGAAGGTCAGGCCGCGGTAGAGGCTCAGCGTGCCGAGCGTCACGATGATCGCGGGCAGCCGGAACAGCTGGATCAGGACGCCATTGCCGAACCCGAGCAGCGCACCGACCACCACCGATACCGGAATGCCCGTCCACCACGGGACGTCGAAGCCGAACCAGTCGACATCGAAGCGGTAGAGCATGCCGCTCACCATCGCCGAGAACCCGAGCGTCGAACCGATCGACAGGTCGACGTGGCGGGCGACGATGACCATCATCTGGCCCATGGCCGCGATCATGATCAGGGGCGTCAGCAGCAGGATGATGCGCAACTGGTCGAGGCTGAGGAACTGCGGCTTGACCGCGCCGACGGCGAGGCAGAACAGCACGATCATCACGGCGATGCCGGCTTCGCGCCGGACGAGGAGCGTGCGGAGGAAATTCATGCCGCCGCCTCCCGGAACTGCGGTACGGCGGCGCTCATGATCCTTTCCTGTGTGGCGTCCGCGCGCGGAATGTCGGCGGTGAGGTGGCCCTCGGACATCACCAGCACGCGGTCGCACAGCGCCAGCAGCTCCGGCAGTTCGGACGAGATCAGCAGGATGGCGCGACCGGCTGCGGCGAGTTCGCCGATCATGTCGTAGAACTCGGCCTTGACGCCGATGTCGATGCCGCGGGTCGGTTCGTCGAGGATGAGGACGCTCGGGTCGGTGAGCAGCCAGCGCGCGAGGATCGCCTTCTGCTGGTTGCCGCCGGACAGTTCCCCGATCGGCTGACGGAGCGAGGCGAGGCGGATGCGCAGGCGGCGCACCGAGTCGTGCGCCATGGCCTTCTCGATGGTCCGCCGGATGATTCCGGAGGGTGCGATCTGCCGCGGGACGGCGGCGGTGATGTTCTGCTCGACCGACAGGGTCCTGAAGATTCCGGCCACGGCCCGATCCTCCGGCACGAAGGCAAGCCCCTCCCGGATGGCCTGCGACGGGTCGGTGATGTGCACGACCTTGCCGTTCACCCAGACGATCCCGCTCGCTGCCGGCGCGACGCCGAACAGGGCGCGCGCGACGTCGGTGCGGCCGGCACCGACGAGACCGCCCAGGCCGACGATCTCACCCTTCCTCACCTCGAAGCTGATGTTCTCGAAGTAGCCGGGCAGGCTGAGTGCCTCGACCTTGAGCGCGACCTCGCCGATATGGCTCTTGCCCCGGTGCATGTACTCCTTGAGCGGTCGCCCGATCATCAGCCGGATGATGTCGGCGTCGGTCAGGTTGCCGATATCCTCGGTCGCGATCTTGCTGCCGTCGCGGAAGATGGTGACGCGGTCACAGAGGGCGCGCACCTCCTCGAGCCGATGGCTGATGAAGATGATGGTGCGGCCCTCGTCGCGGAGGCGCCGCGCAATCCCGAACAGCGTTTCCACCTCCTTGGGGGTCAGTGGCGCGGTCGGCTCGTCCATGATGATGAGACGGCTGTCGGAGGCCAGCGCCCGCGCGATCTCGACCATCTGCTGGTCGGCGATCGACAGGCCGCGCATCGGCCGCGTGACGTCGATCCTCACCCCGAGCAGGTCGATCAGCCGGCGGGCATCGCCGATGATCTCGGCCCAGGGCACGCGCGACAGCGGCGAGCCGCTGCCACGCCCGAGAACCAGGTTTTCGGCGACCGAGAGGTCCGGGAAGGAAATGGGCTCCTGGTGGATGAGCGTGATGCCGAGGCGCTGGGCGGCGAGCGGACTGGGAATGTCCACGGTCTCTGCGTTCAGGCGCAGCGTGCCGCGCGTCGGCCGGTGCACGCCGGCGACGATCTTGGCGAAGGTGGACTTCCCCGCGCCGTTCTCGCCGAGCAGGGCGTGAATCTCACCCGGCATCAGGTCGAGGTCGACATCGCGCAGCACCTCGACGCCCGCGAAGGACTTGGAGATGCCGCGGGCCGACAGGAGCGGTTCGGCCTTGTTGGTCGGGTCCGTCATCCGCCTCGCCCTAGCTGCCGGCCGGGACCGGCGCGTCCTTGACGATCAGCCCCTCGGACTTGAGGTCGGACCAGAAGGCAGCCGGGATCGGTGCGGCGAGCGAAGCGATATTGGCAATGACTTCGCTGGGACGCGCCGCGCCGGGGATCACCGAGGCGACGACCGGGTGGGCCAGCACGAATTGCAGGGCGGCCGCGGGCAGTGCCACGCCGTAGGCGGCACAGACCGCCTCGATGCCGCGCACCCGGGTCTGGATATCCGGCGGCGCCTTGCCGTAGGCATAGTGTGCGGGGCCCTTCGAGCCGGTGACGAGAATGCCCGAGGCGAAGGGGGCCCCGATGATCGCCGACATGCCCCGCTTTGCCAGATTGGCCATGCCACGGTTGAGGCTCTCCTGGTCGAGCAGTGTGTAGGGCATGGCGACGAGGCAGAAGTCGATGTCGACCAGTGCCGAGGTGTTCTCGAGGGCGTCGTTGGTGTTGATGCCCATGCCATAGGCGAGGATGTCGCCCGACTTCTTCAGCTCCTCGAGCGCCTTGATGCCCCCCGACACGAGCTGCTTCTCGTAGCCGGCCTGCTTGTCCTGGTGGAAACCGGCATCGAGGTCGTGGATGACCAGCGCATCCACCGTGTCGAGCGCGAGGCGCTGCAGTGCCTGCTCGTAGGAGCGCATCACGCCGTCATAGCTGTAGTCGAAATTGACCTCGAAGTTCAGCCCGCCGGCCCAGGGGGAGCGATCGAAATTCCGGGGGTCGCTGGGGCGGTGCAGGGTGCGACCGACCTTGGTGGTGATCTGGAACGCGTCGCGCGGCTTCGTCCTCAGGAACCCGCCAAGCCGGTGTTCGGAGAGCCCGCGCCCATACCAGGGGGCGGTGTCGTAAAAGCGCACGCCGGCGTCCCAGGCCGCGTTCAGCGTGGCCTGCGAGTCGGCCTCGTCCACCTTGCCGTAGAGTTCGCCGATATGCGCCGAGCCGAAGCCGAACACGGGTAGTTCGAGCGCAGTCCTGCCGACCTTGCGGCGAGCCGAAACCTTTAGCGTCACGGTGTTCCCTCCCCTGTATAGCCCGGGCGGCCTGGCGCCGCTCTCGTCTGTTCGGAATAACTTGTCAGACAAAATTAGTTTGACAAGTTTTTATCCTGCCGCCAAACCTGATACTCGATCGCTACCGTCACACCAAGATGACGGGGCGGGGAGGGAGTGGAACGGCGCATGGAAATCGGTGGTACCTACCCGATGCTCTATGCCTTCTTCGATGAAGGCGGGCGCCTCAGGCGCGACGCCTTCGCGCGCCAGATCGAGGTGTCGATCGCCTGTGGCGCCGCCGGCATTGCCGTGCTCGGGCTCGGTACGGAAGTTGCCAAGCTTGGCCGCTCCGAGCGCCGCCAGGTGGTCGAGTGGGTGGCTGAAATCGTAGCGGGGCGGTTACCGATCGCGGTTACGGTGGCCGATGGCAACATCCCGGACATGAGCGAGAGCGCGCGTTTCGCCGTGGCGGCAGGGGCCTCCTGGCTGATCCTGCAACCGCCGCGGCCGCCGGCATCGGGCGCCGACCTGGTCGAGTTCTTCGCGTCGGTCGCGGCAGCGGTCGAGTGCCCGGTTGCCATCCAGAACGCCCCCGAGTTCCTCGGCATCGGCCTGAGTGCGGCAGAACTGCTCGACCTCAACCGGCGCCAGCCCAATGTCAGCGTGGTGAAGGCCGAGAGCAGCGCCGTGCAGGTCGGGCGGGTCATCGAGGCCATTGCCGGCCGGATGCGTGTCCTCAACGGTCGCGGCGGGCTCGAACTCACTGACAACTACCGTGCCGGGGTCGATGGCATGATCCCGGGCACCGAGACGATCGATCTGCAGGTGGGGATCGAGCGCGCCATGCGCGCCGGCGACGAGGCCGCGGCCGAGGCGCTGTATCGCCGCATCCTGCCGCTGGTGAGCTTTGCCATGCAGGGGCTTGGCAATTTCCTGCTCTACGGCAAGCTGGTCGCGGCCCATCGCCTCGGGATCGCCCCCAGCGCCAACCGAATTCCCGCCGACACCGCCACCGCGCAGGGCCTCGCCTGGGCGCGGCGGCTGGCCGACGACCTTGGGCCGTTGCCCGCCTGATTTACCGGAGTCTCCGATGCCGCGCATAACCGATGTTCGCTCCACGATCTGGGAATGGGTCGGTCCCGTAGCGCCGATGCCGCCGCATTTCTGCACCACGGCGGGCGACATCGTCGCCGACGTCACCGGCTCGATCGCCGGGTTCCGGTTCCTGGGCTGGCTGGTGGTCGAGATCGAGCTCGACGACGGCACGATCGGCATCGGCAATGCGGCGCTCGCCCCGCATGCCACCAAGGCCACCATCGACACCTATCTCAAGCCCCTGCTGATCGGCACCGATCCGCTCGACAGCGAGTATATCTGGCAGTCGATGTACCGCCGCACGCTGCCCTTCGGGCGCAAGGGCATCGGCATGACGGCGATCAGCGCCGTCGACCTCGCGGTGTGGGACGCCAAGGGCAAGATCCTCGGCCAGCCGGTGTTCAAGCTGCTCGGCGGCCGCACCAAGTCGAGGATCCCGGTCTATGCGAGCCGGCTCTATTCGCAGCCGCTCGATACGCTCTACGCCGAAGCGAAGGCTTATGCGGAGCAGGGCTTTCCGGCCGTCAAGCTGCGCTTCGGCTGGGGCCCCAAGGACGGCTTTTCCGGCATGCAGAAGAACGTCGATCTTGCCCGCACGGCGCGCGAGGCCATCGGCCCGGACGTCGACCTGATGGCCGACTGCTACATGGGCTGGAGCCTCGAGTATGCCAGGCGCATGCTGCGCATGCTCACCCCCTTCAACCTGCGCTGGGTCGAGGAGCCGGTGATTTCCGACGACCTCGCCGCCTATGCCGAACTCAAGGCGCTCAACTATGTCGCGATCTCGGGGGGCGAGCACGAGTATACGCTGCACGGCTTCCGGCAGGCGCTCGACCTCAAGGCCTTCGACATCGCGCAGTTCGACGTCAACCGGGTGGGCGGCATCACCGCAGCCAAGAAGATCACCGACCTGTGCGAGGCCTATGACGTGACGGTGATCCCGCACGCGGGCCAGATGCACAACTACCACGTCTCGATGTCGAGCTACGCGGCACCGATCTCGGAGTACTTCCCGAAGGTGCCGGTGGAAGTCGGGAACGAACTGTTCTGGTACATCTTCGACGGCGAGCCGGTGGCCGAGAACGGCTTCATCGACCTTGCCGACGACCGGCCCGGCTTCGGGCTGACGCTGAAGACGCCGGATGCCAATTTCAAGCTGACGCGCTGAGGGGGACCCATGCCGACCTTCCCGATCATCGACACGCACCTGCACGTCTGGGACCAGACGCGGCTCAAGTACTCGGCCTTTGACGGCCATCCGCTGTTCGGCCACCCCTACCATGTCGAGGATTACCAGCGCGACTGCGCCAAGCTCGAGATCGAGGCGATGGTCTTTCTCGAGTGCTACGCCGATTTCTGGGAGGGCGGCGGGCAGTATGTCGACGAAATCCGCTTCGTCGAGGACGAGGCGAAGCGCGATCCGCGCATCCGGGCCATCATCCCGATGGCACCCGTTGAGTGGGGCAGCAAGGTCGAGCCCATCCTGCGCGAGATGCAGCAGAACCATCCCGCGGTGCGCGGCATTCGCCGCATCATGGAGTTCGACAGGGACCCGCGGGCACTCACCCTCTCGGACGGCTTCATCGAGGGCGTCAACCTGCTCGAGCAGTTCGGCTGGAGCTTCGACATCAACCCCAACTACACGCAGATGGACATCATCCGCGCCTTCGTGCCCAGGATCAGCAGCGGCGTGCCGATGATCCTCGACCATTGCGGCAAGCCGGGCATCGCGCAGGGCGCCATTGCGCAGTACCGCGAGGACATCAAGGATCTCGCGCGCTACCCCAACATGTATGTGAAGCTCTCGGATCTGCCGCCCTATGCGGGGCCCGACTGGACCGAGGCCGACCTCAGGCCCTACATCGAGGCGACGCTCGAGCATTTCGGGCCGGAGCGCACCATCTATGCCGGCGACTACCCGATCCTGCTGCAGTCGACCAACATGACCGAATGGGTGGAGATTCTCGACCGGGCCTTCTTCGATCTCGGGCTCAGCGACGCGGACACCCGCAAGATCTATCGCGACAACGCCAACCGCTTCTACCGGCTCGGGCTCTGAGGGGCGGACATGACGCGTGCGGCGGCAGGAAAGGAAAGTGCCATCGGGGTCGATCCGGCTCCGGGCGATGCCTTTTCCGAGCTCATCGCCGCGACCCGCGCGCCCAGGCAGAGGGCCGATTTCGGCGGGCCGGCGCTCGAGCGCCGCTCGATCTCCGAGCAGGTCGCCAATCGCATCATGGGGATGATCAAGTCCGGCAATCTGAAGTCCGGCGACCGGCTGCCGACCGAAGCGCAGATGACCATCGCCTTCGGCATTTCCCGCCCGCCGCTGCGCGAGGCGCTGAAAGCGCTGACGCTGATGGGTGTGCTCGAGAGCCGGCAGGGGGGACGATACACCGTCACCGACCTGTCGCCGTCGCGGCTGGTGGCGCCGTTCAACGTCATGCTCAGCGTCACCGACTACGACGTCGACGAGCACTTCGAGGCGCGCGCCCTGGTCGATGTCGAACTGGTGCGGCTGTGCACGCTGCGCGCGACGCCCGAATGGCGGCAGCGCATCCTGAAGCTCGCCGTCGACGGCCGCGCCTTCCACCACGATCCGGTGGCCTTCCGGCTGCTCGACATCGAGTTCCACCAGGCGCTCAACCAGGGGGCGCGCAACCAGTTGCTGACGGCGCTGTCGCAGGGGCTCTATGACGTGGGGCTCGATGTGCGCCGCGTCGCCAGCGCCGTGCCGGGAGTCATCGAGAAGAGCGTCGCCCAGCACGTCGAAGTTGCCGAAGCCGTGTCGGCCGGGGACGCACCCGCCGCCGTGGCCGCCTACCGCCGCCATCTCGAACATGTCCGCGATACCACCATTCAGTCGATGGTCGCGGCCCGTCTCGCCGAGTGAGGATCAAGATGCCGACCCAGATTGCCTTCCGCATGAACCTGTTTCCCGGCCAGGCCGCCGAGTACCGCAAGCGGCACGACGAGATCTTCCCCGAGCTCGTCACGGCGCTGAAGGACGCCGGCATCTCGGACTATTCTATCTGGCTCGACCCCGAGGCCAACCACCTGTTTGGCATCCTGACCCGGACCGACGACCACAAGATGGACCAGTTGGCCGACACCGAGATCGTCAAGCGCTGGTGGGCCTTCATGCGCGACATCATGGCGACCGATGCCGACAACGTACCCACACGCTCGCCCCCGCCTCGGGCGCCGGGACCTACTTCAAGCCTGGCGATGCGCGCCACTGGCTGGTCGACAGCCTGGTCTCCAATCCGATGTCGGGCTATCCGCGGTATCGCGAGAAGCGGTCGAGCTGGGGCATCGGGGTGCTCGGCTCGCTGGTCGTCGAGATCGAGACCGAGGAGGGCAGGACCGGAGTTGCCACCGGCTCGGGCGGCGCGCCGGCGGCCTGGATGATCCGGCATCACTTCAGCCGGTTCCTCATCGGGGAGGATGCGCGCAACATCAACCGCATCTGGGACGAGCTCTACCGCTCCTCTCTGCCCTATGGCCGCAAGGGCCTGCCGATCATGGCGATCAGCGCCGTGGACCTGGCGCTGTGGGACCTCGTCGGCAAGGTGCGGGGCGAGCCGGTCTACAACCTGATCGGCGGGTTGAGCCGCGACGAGATCACCTTCTACTGCACGACGCCGGAAGCCCTGGCGATCAAGCAGTTGGGCTTCTGGGGCGCCAAGGTGCCGCTGCCGCACAGCCCCTTCGACGGCGAGGAGGGGTTCGAGCAGAACATCGCGTTCCTGCGGCGCCATCGCGAGGCGGTCGGGCCGGACTATCCGCTGATGGTCGACTGCTACATGTCGCTCAACGTCAACTACGCCATACGGCTCGCCGAGGCCTGCCGCCCGCTGAAGATCCACTGGTGGGAGGAGGTGCTCTCGCCGGACGACGACGATGGCTACCGCGAGATCAAGCGGGCCCATCCGGATCTCAAGTGGACCACCGGCGAGCACGAGTACACCCGCTACGCGATGCGCCGGCTGATCGAGGAGCGGCTGGTCGACATCCTGCAGCCCGATGTGATGTGGGTGGGCGGGCTCACCGAGACGCTGCGCATCGCGGCGCACGCCTCTGCCTATGACACGCCGGTGGTGCCGCACGGCAGCGGGCCGTATTCCTATCACTTCATCGCCAGCCAGACCGGCCCCGCCTTCTGCGAGTACGTGGCCGCCAGCGCTGATGGCCGGACCATCCAGCCGGTATTCGGCGCGCTCTTTGTCGGCGAGGACCTGCCGCAGACCGGCAAGCTGACGATCTCGGACAGCCCCGGCTTCGGCATGGAACTGGCCGACCGGAACATGCTGGTGCCGGTGACCTGAAGCGAGCGGGAACCAGGCGGGGGGCAGCGACTTGTTCCGGAACTGACCGCCACTGCAAGGTGGCATTGCGAAGCCGGCGGAACAGTCGCACTATCAGCGGCTTGATCGCCAGAGTCGATGCCGTCCCCACGCGCCGGAGTTCGTATCGCCCGCCATGAACCTGTACCTGCTGCTGCTGCACCTGGGTGGTGCCATCGCGCTGCTGCTGTTTGCCGTCCGCATGGTACGAACGGGTGTCGAACGGAGCCAGGAGCCGGCGCTGCGCCGGTTGTTGCGGGACAGCAAGGGCGGACGGCTGAGAGCGGCGGGGGTCGGCGCGGGCGTGGCGGTGCTGCTGCAGAGCTCGACGGCGGTCGGGGTGCTGGCGCAGGGCTTTGCCACCACCGGCGCGCTGAGCCTCGAAACCGGACTTGCCCTGATGCTGGGCGCCTACCTGGGCTCGGCCCTGGTCGTGCTGGTGCTGTCCTTCGATCTCGGCCTGCTGGTGCCGGTGCTGCTGATCCTCGGCGCGCTGTTGTTCCTCAAGGGCAGCGCCCGCGAACACCGGCAGCTGGGGCGGATCCTGATCGGCGTGGCGCTGACGCTGATCTCGCTCGAGATGATCGGCGAGGCGACCGAGCCGCTGCGGGATGCCGGCGCCCTGCCGCAGATCGTCGCCTACCTCGCCGGCGACTTCGTTTCCGCTTTCCTCATCGGTGCTGCCTTCACCTGGCTGGTGCATTCGAGCGTCGGTTCGACGCTGCTGATCGTCACCCTGTGCGCGCGCGGGCTAGTGCCGCTCGAACTGGGCGTCTCGCTGATGCTGGGCGCCAACCTGGGCGGAACGCTCACCGCCTTCGGGCTCAGCCGGTTCGGCAGCCCGGCGGCGCGACGGCTCGCCGTCGGCCAGATCGGCTTTCGCGGGCTGGCCGCATTGCTGGCGCTGCTGGCGTTCCATCTGCTGCAGCTCGAGGCCATGGTCCCCGGACATGCCGTCGGCCTGCAGGTGATCGGCCTGCATGTCGGGTTCAACCTAGTCGTGCTGCTGGTCGGGCTGCCGCTCTGCGGCGCCGCCGCGCGCTGGCTCGAGCGCTTCGTCAAGGGGGCGCCGGTCGATGCTCTGAACCCGTTGCCCGAGGCGCCGAGCTGCCTCGATCAGGCGGTGGTCGGCGTACCGGCTCTGGCCCTCGCCAGCGCCACGCGCGAGTTGCTGCGCATGGCCGAGATCATCGAGCGCATGCTGCAGCCCCTGATGGAGCTCTACGAGACCGGCGATGTCGACAAGATCCGCCAGGCCCGCCGGCTCGAAGCGGCGGTCGACCAGGCGCAGTCCGAGATCAAGCTCTATCTCGCCAAGATCGACTACACGCGGGAGGACGAGGCGCAGCGCGTGCAGGAACTGTCGAGCTTTGCCATCAACCTCGAATATGTCGGCGATGCCATCACCAAGACGCTGCTGAAGCTCGCCGAGACGCGGCGCGACCAGAAGCTCAGTTTTTCTCCGGAAGGCTGGCGCGAACTCAATGAGCTGCATCACCGGGTGATGACCAACATGCAGCTGGCGCTCAACGTGCTGGTGTCGAAGGACCGCGAGTCGGCCCGGCAGCTGCTGGCCGAAAAGGACGCGATGCGGTCGGCGGAACGGGAGAGCTACCGGCAGCACCTGGGCCGCCTGCGGACCGGCGCGGCGCAGAGCATCGAAACCAGCAACATCCACCTCGAGACGGTGCGGGCTCTCAAGACGATCAACTCCCTGTTCGCCAGCGTCGCCTATCCGATCCTGTCGGAGACCGGCGACCTGCTCGACAGCCGGCTGGCCAAGGACCCGGGCTGAGGGCACCCGCGTTCGGCTCCTAGCGCAGTGCCCTCAGGGCATTGAGGATCACCGCCACGTCGATCGCCTCCTGCACCATGGCGCCAGCCACCGGGGTGATCAGCCCGAACGCGGCGACGACCATGCCGATGATCGAGAGCACGAGCCCTCCCGCGACGGACTGAATGGCGATGCTGCGGGTGCGCCCGGCGATCTCGACGGCGCGCAGCACGCGATCGAGGTGGTCGACGAGGATGACGATTCCGGCAGTCTGCGAGGATGCCGCCGAGCCGCGGGCGCCCATGGCGACACCGAGCGTTGCCGCGGCGAGCGCCGGGGCGTCGTTGACGCCGTCGCCGATCATCATGGTCGCGGCCTGCTGGCTTTCGCGCCGCACCAGGTCGAGCTTGTCGCCGGGGGCCAGGTCTCCGATCGCCCGATCCACGGCAAGCTTGGAGGCCACGCCGTCGACGACGTCCTGCCGGTCGCCGGACGCGAGCACGATGCGGTCGATGCCGTGCCGGCGCAGGCCGTCGAGAACCACCGCCGCATCCGGACGCAGCGGATCGGCGAGGATGATCAACCCCGCGAGCTTGCCATCCACGGCCACGGCGACGCTCGCCGCGTCACCCTCGACCCCGTCCCGCAGGGCGTAGGGGTCGCCGCTGCTGTGTCCGGCCACATAGCGGCTTCCGCCCAGCACTACCTCGTGGTCGCCGACCCGGCCGGCAAGGCCGGTTCCCGCTTCCTCGACGACGTCCCTGGGCGGCGTCAGCGGCAGGCCGCGTCGACGCGCCTCGGTGACGAGCGCCTCGGCGATGACGTGATGCGAGGCCTGGTCGAGCGAGGCGGCAAGGCGCAGCAGGTCGTCCTCCGTCCATCCCTCCGTCAGGCGGATGGCCGCCACGCGGGCGCGGCCGTCGGTCAGCGTGCCGGTCTTGTCGAGGATGGCGGTGCGGATGCGCGACAGCGTCTCGAGCGCGCCGCCGTCCTTGATCAGTACGCCCTGGCGCGCCGCCTTGGAGATGCCGGAGATCAGCGCCACGGGAAGGGCGAGGATCAGCGGGCAGGGGGTGGCGATCACCAGCACCGCGAGGGCGCGCAGCCGGTCGCCGGTGAGACCCCAGGCCAGTCCGGCAATCGCGAGGGTGAGCAGCAGGAACCAGATCGCCAGCTTGTCGGCAGTCCGCACGGCCGGTGCCTTGCTGTTCTGCGCCGTCTCCACCAGCTTGACGATCTGGGCGTAGGTGCTCTCCGACGCCGGGCGTCCGACCCTGAGATCGAAGGCATTGCCGGCATTGGAGGTGCCGCTCATCACGTCGTCCTCGCGCCGGCGCTGCGCCGGCAGCGCCTCGCCGGTGAGCGCCGATTCATCCAGCGCGGCGACGTCCGACAGCAGGGTGCCGTCCACGGCCACCGTCTCGCCGGGACGGACCAGGATGCGGTCGCCGGGGCGCAGGGCCTCGATCGGAACCTCCTCGAGCCGGCCATCGACATGCCGCATCGCGGTGCGCGGCACGCGCCCGAGCAGCGCCGTCATCTCGCGACGCGCGCGGCCCTCGGCATAGCTTTCGAGCAACTGCCCGCCGGCATACATCAGCGCCACCACATTGGCAGCGAGCGGTTCGCCGAACGCCAGGGCCGAGGACATCGACAGCGCCGCCACGAGGTCGAGCCCGACCTGTCCCCGCAGCAGCGACGTGACGATCTCGACGACCAGGCCGATCAGCACCGGAAGGGTCGCGGCAAACCACAGCCAGCCGGCCACGTCCGTGCTTCCGCCGAAATGCGCGATCGTTCCACCGGCCAGACCGGCAAGCGCGATGACGGCGAGGCCGATCCTGACGGTCGCGCGCGACAACGGCCAAACCTCAACGCCCGGCGCTTCCGCCCTGCTGATCGTCACGATGCTCTCCCAGGCCCTCGCCCACAGTGGGAACCGCGGGCCCCGCGGTCAACGGTGCTACGTTGTCACAGCCGTCCATGATCGCTTTGCGGGTCCGTCGAGCTGCGAGCGAGGTGTGTCGACAACCTCGGAAACCCGGGATGTCAGCCGAAATGGCGCAGCGTGCGGAGCGCGATCAGCGTCTGCCAGCGGCCCGGCTTTCCGGCCCGTTCCATCCTGAGGTGGAGTTCGCCCGACATCAGCGCCACGGATTTCCAGCGACCATCCGGACTCTGCCGCGACCTGACGATCTCCAGCGCCTCGTCCATGCGCGAATCGCGCGGCGCGCCGACCGCGCGGAAGTGATCGAGGGCGCGCAGTACATTGTACTTCCAGCGCGGCGGGAAGGGGAACCTGAGGAAATCGTCCTTGATGATCTCGCCGGTGCGGTGCGAGCGGAACAGCTGGTGCGCCAGCAGGAACTCGCGTGCCGCATCGGCCGCGGCGCGGATCTCGTCCAGCCGGTACCGATGCCCGGCCGCCTCGTATTCGGCAAAGCCCTCCAGCACGCCGATGGTGCTGTGCATGGAGGAATGCTGCACCGGACCGCGGTGGATGTCGCAGTTGAAGCCGCCATCGACGATCTGCCGGGCAAGGATGTAGTCGACGAGCCGGCGCAACTGCGCCTCGCTGGCCCGGAACCAGGCGGCGAAGTTCAGCGCCATGCCATTGACGCAGACGTCGTCGATGACGCCGCCGCCCGGGCAATGGTTGTCGGCCAGCACCTTGTCGACGGCTCGCCTGGCCAGCGGGTTGTCTCCCTGCAGTCCGATCAGCCTGAGGTCGAGCAGGGTGTAGTGGGTCGAGATCCACTTCGGCACATAGTAGCCACGGCCCCAGGTGGCGTCAGGGCTGGCGGCAGCAAGCAACGCCGCGCCCCAGCCTTCGGTGGCGATGCGTCGCTGCAGCGCCGGATCGACGACGCCCTCGAGGTCGCGCCGGGCCTGGAAGGCAACCGACGGGTCGCCGGTCACGAGCCAGTCGAGGATGTCTGCGTCGGTCATCATGGTCGCTCCGCGTGACAGCTTGCACCCGTGTCGGCCGGGTCGCAAGCGCCTGAGCGCCGGGCCGGCCTGCCGCGGCTCAGCCCGCGTCGGCGATGAAGCGGGCGGCCCATTCCCGGCTCTCGGCGTCGGCGAGGCGGGCGGTTCGGGGGCTGATGGTCCGGGCGAGGGCCGGATCCTCGTCCAGGGCCGCAAGCAGGCGCGCGAGGGCGCGCTGCGGGTCGGCTGCGAGATCCTCGTAGCTGAGGCGCAGCGGTTCGATGCCGTTGGCCGTGAACCAGTCGTTCCAGCTCCGCTCGAATGCGGTGAGCGCTGCGAGGTGCTCGGCGATGCGGGGCGCATCGTAGACGGCAGGCCGGGGTGGTGCCGTGCGCTCGCGCTCGCTGCCGTCCGCCCGTCTGTGCCAGAGGCCGGTCTGTTCGGCGCGCAGCAGCGAAATCGCCTCGGCCACCTTGTCGACACGGCAGAGGTGAACATGGACGCACGGGCCGAAGGCCGCTGCAAAGCGTTCGGCGTCGGTTACGCAATCGGGAAACAGCAGGGCCAGGCGGGCGGCCAGTTCGGGCCGGTTCTCCGCCATCAGGCGCAGGGCAAAACGGCCGGAGGCATCGCGGCCAGCGGCCAGCACGCCGGCGAGATAGGCGCGCTCGAAGCTCTCGGCAGTGGGATGATCGTAGGCGGAGATGCCGAACTGTTCCGCATAGTCCTCGACCGATTCCCGGCGATAGTACGAGGCCGGTCGCCCGGCGCGGCCGGTGGCGGAGAGGAGGTCGCAGAGCAGGGTGCTGCCGGAGCGGGGACTGGAGCAGAGGATGAGGCCGGGCGTTCGCACTGTCGGTGCTCCGTCGTCGTTGGCGTCGCGCCTTACCACACCAGCCCGCCGGTGGCTGTGACTGCAGCGACACGGTTCTGCGATAGACTCTTGAAACGTACCGTAACGTACGGTACGGATGTTGCAGGCAAGGCTTCCCTGCAACGGGGTGGCCGCCGACGAGGGGACGATGGGCGCAGCGCTCCGACGACAGGAGGACGAGTTCACGCCTCGCCAGCAGCAGGTGCTGACGGCGGCGCTCGAACTCCTCGTCGAGCAGGGCGAGCGGCTGACCATGACCTCGGTGGCCCGACGCGCCTCGTGCTCGAAGGAGACGCTCTACAAGTGGTTCGGCGATCGCGACGGGCTGCTGACCGCGACCGTGCAGTTCCAGGCGTCCAAGGTGCGGATGCCGCATGTCGATCGTCGCCGCATCGATGCCGCGGTCCTGCGGGCAAGCATCGAGCAGTTCGCGCGCGACCTCCTCACCACCATTTCCGGCAAGGTCTCGGTGACGCTCAACCGGCTGGCCATCGGCCATGCCGGCGCCGATGACAGTCCGCTCGGCGATATCGTGCTCGAGAACGGCCCGCTGGCCATCCGCAAGCGCCTGAAGCCGGTGCTGGACGCCGGCCGGGAGTCGCGGCTGCTGCGGTTCGACAGTTCGGAGGAGGCCTATCGCAGCTTCTTCGGGCTGGTGGTGCGCGATGTACAGATCCGCCTGCTGCTGGGCGAGGCGATCGAAATGGGGGAGGTCGAGGTGGCACGCGATGCGGCGCGCGCTACCGAACAGTTCCTGAGAATCTTCGGGGTGGGGCAGGGCTGACCTGCACCGCCGCATTGAAATCGGCCGCGACGGCCAAACGCACGAAAGGGAGATATCCATGCGCGTCTACTACGATCGGGATGCCGATCTGAACATCATCAAGTCGAGGAAGGTGGCGATTGTCGGCTATGGCAGCCAGGGCCATGCGCACACGCTGAACCTCCGCGATTCCGGCGTCACCAACGTCGTCGTGGCGCTGCGCCCCGGCTCGGCCTCCGCCAGGAAGGCCGAGGGCGAGGGGCTGAAGGTCATGTCCGTCGCCGAGGCCGCGGCCTGGGCCGACGTGATCATGATGCTGACGCCCGACGAGTTGCAGGCCGACATCTACAAGCAGCACATCGAGCCCAATATCCGTGACGGCGCGGCCCTGGCCTTCGCGCACGGGCTCAACGTGCACTTCAACCTGATCGAACCCAAAAAGACCGTCGACGTGATCATGATCGCGCCGAAGGGCCCTGGGCACACCGTGCGCGGCGAGTACCAGAAGGGCGGCGGCGTGCCGTGCCTGGTCGCGGTGCACCAGGATGCGTCCGGCAACGCGCTCGACCTGGCGCTCTCCTACGCCTGCGGCGTCGGCGGCGGCCGCTCCGGCATCATCGAGACCAATTTCCGCGAGGAATGCGAGACCGATCTTTTCGGCGAGCAGGTCGTGCTCTGCGGCGGCCTGGTGGAACTCATCCGCGCCGGCTTCGAGACGCTGGTGGAAGCCGGCTACGCACCCGAGATGGCCTACTTTGAATGCCTCCACGAGGTCAAACTCATCGTCGACCTGATCTATGAGGGCGGCATCGCCAACATGAACTACTCGATCTCGAACACCGCCGAGTGGGGCGAGTACGTCTCCGGTCCGCGCATCATCACGTCCGAGACCAAGGCCGAGATGAAGCGCGTGCTCAAGGACATCCAGTCGGGCAAGTTCACCTCCGAGTGGATGCAGGAATACAAGGGCGGCGCTTCGCGCTTCAAGGCGACCCGCCGCCTCGCCGACGAGCACCAGATCGAGGAAGTCGGCGAGAAGCTTCGCGCCATGATGCCCTGGATCAAGGCCGGCGCGCTGGTCGACAAGTCCAAGAACTGAGCATTGCCAGATGCGCGATCGGGCGGGGCCTCGGCTCCGCCCGCTCGTTTCTTGGCGGGGCTATTGCGGTCGAAGCATGCGCGACAGCGTGCCATCCTTGCGGACGAACTGATTGTAGATGGCGGCCAGCGCGTGCAGCAGTACGAGCACGATCAGTATCGGGCGACTCGCCTCGTGCAACTCGCCGGTATCGGCGAGGCCGTAGTAGGCGACCAGTCCGCTGATCGGGGCAGCAAGCAGAACCACATAGAGCGTTCCATGCAGCGCCGAGGCGGCCAGCTTCGTCAGGGGTGAGGCGTCGCCGGCGTGCTGCGGCGCGCCTTGCGCGAGGCGAAGGAACAGGCGCACCAGCATGATCACCAGGATGGCGATGCCGAGCCAGAGGTGGACATTTCCCCAGAGCACGTCCTCGGGGGATGCCACTTCGCCCTCCTCCGCGGCCTCGATCATCTCGGCCATGTTCTCGCCGATGAGCAATTGCACCGCCACCATGGCCACGATGAGCCAGTGAAGTCCGATCTGCAGTCCGGAATAGCCAGTCCGATAGAGTGTCAGGGTCGCCTCCATGCGCCGCGTCGAAGTGGTCCGAGTGGTTTACCACGGCAAGCTGACGGGCAGCTGAAGGCGATGTCCGCATGCCGTCCGTGGAACTCGTCTCGCCGGTGTTGACGTAGCGCAAGGCCATTGATCCGCCGCAGGCGCATATTTTCTGGCGAAACAAGGAGGCAGTCGATGTCGAGTCCCGTGGCAATCCGGTTCAGGGCCTTGGCCCTTGCGCTTGGCATGGTGGCTGTCGCCGCCTCGACGGGTGGCGCTGCGGCGGAAGGCCACTGGCGCTATCGCGATACCGCCTTCAGTCCGAGCGAAGCCGAACTGCAGACGCTCGGCAAGACCCCCGGCCGGATCGACGAGAAGCACGTGTCCGGCGGATTTCAGGCCGAGTTCTCCGGGCAGGGGGCGATGGAGCTGTTCTTCAAGAACGACGATATCGATAGACGCGTCTACCTGTCCCGCCTGACGTTCACCTATGGTGCTTCGGCGCCCATGCTGGTGCTGGTGCCGGGTGACACCATCGAGGTCGAGGTGTCGGTGAGTTTCCGGAGCAACTTCGCCGGCGCCGAGGGGCGGGGCGCCGTTGCAGTGGACAATGGTGACTACATCGCCGCGGTTTCGGTCGGGGACGGTCAGCAGAGCGCCCGGGGCTCCTTCAAGGTGCCGAGCGGCGGCCCGGGCGGCACGCTGCGCTACATTGCCTCGGCCTATATCGGCGCCTACGGCGGGTTCAGCGAGACCATGACCAACAGCTACGAATGGGTGGACGGCGTGCCGCCCACGCCGGATCAGGCGACGCCCGGTGCCGCCGGGGGCTTTGGTGGTCGGTGGACGACGAGCGAGGGGGAGGTTGACCTCGTGCAGTCCGGATCGTCGGTGAGCGGCACCTACAGCCAGGACAATGGCCGGCTGTCGGGCGAGGTTGTCGGCGGACGGCTCGCCGGTTACTGGGCCGAGGACGGATCGAGCGCGCGCTGCGCGACCGAGCGGATGGGCTCGTTCTACTGGGGACGGATCGACTGGGCTCTGTCCGGGGACGGTAACGGCTTCGAGGGCGGATGGTCGTACTGCGACCAGCCGGTGTCCGGCAGCTGGCGCGGTACCCGGCTCGCCCAATAGCCCCAGCGGCGGGTGGGTGCGCTTAGGCGGGAACGCTGCGCACCGGACCTGTCACGATGTCGACTGCCGCGTTCGGCGGCAGTCCCGATCCCGCACCAGCGTGCGCCAGCAGTGAAAGTCGAGGGCCAGTGCGAGGGCGGCCTTACCCCTGGCGCCCGGACCCGGTGGCGGCGATGCAACCATCGCGCCGAACGCCTCGCCGAAGCGCAGGCCTGAGATCTCGCGCAGCACGTTTCCCGTCACTGCTTCGTTGCGCTCGAACCGGCCATGGAGGGCTCCGAGCGCCGCGCGCAGCCGCGTCTCACGCCAGGCGCCCGCCGCGACACTGCCTCAACCCCGCGCCGGTCGACGCGGCTGCCGCGGTGCCTGTCCGGCCCTCGCGCTGTGCCAGGGCCGCTGCACCGAGAGGCGAAGCCCCGCCTTCGCGCCATGTCGCCTGCTACATGGCCGTCCCGGGCAGGCCTTTGCTTTTGCCGGCGCCGCTCCTAGATTGGGCCCATGCCGTTGATCGAACCGCCCGTTTCTCCTCCCGACGAGTCCCCCGCGCTCGACCTCACCGCCCGCCGCGTGGTGCGCTACAGCCCGTGGTTCATCTGGGGCGTGGTGCTGTTCTGGAGCGCCTTCATCGGCCTGCAGCTCTACGTGACCGGTGGGGACTGGCTGTCGGCGCTGCGCTTCGGCGCGCCGGGATTGTTCATCGGAGTCGTGCTCGGCATCCGCTTCCGCGACGCCTGAAGTCCAGAATCGGGAAGGGCCCCGGCGATCTGCGCGGAGCCCTTAGGGTCGTCGGCCGGTCGCTTGCCGGGGGTCTATTCATGGCCGATGCTGCGCCGGCCGGCACGCATCATGGTCACGTCGGAGCGGGTCAGGCCGATATCGCGCAACAGGTGGTCGTCGAGCTTGAGCAGGTTGTTCAGGGTCCGGTGGCGTTCGGACCGGCGGAGCCATGTCGTCAGGTAGTTTGGCATTTCGTTCTCTCGGGCAGCGTCAGGTTGGACGGCGCTTATGTCGAGGTCGCGATGAATGTCGAATGAACGCGGGCGGCCTCGGCCGTAACCTGCCTCAGCCGGTCGCGGCTTCCACCCGGAACTGCGCCTGCGTGGCTGCAAGGTGCAGCAGCACGGCCCTGAGCGCCAGCGCCAGCCCGACCATCTCGAAGGTCTCCTCGAACATCGCCATGACGCCGCGCCAGAAGCTGTCTTCGGTCGCCTCGATGACGAGGCCGCCGAGCATCTCCAGCCCCAGCGCGCCGAAGACGTAGACGGCGCCGGCGACGAACAGCCGGATGGCGGTGATCCGCCTCAGGCGGAAGAGGAAGGGCAGGAAGCCGAGGCCGGCGGCGGCCACGGCGATGAGGCCGAAGACCACCCAGCCGAAATGGAACAGGCCGCCGCCGGGCACCAGCGAGGCGCCGAGCCGGTCGAAACCCTCGTGGATGGCGACCAGCTCGTCCGCGGCCATGTAGATGAAGATCCAGCCCAGCACCTTCCAGCTCCGCGCCGTCCCCTCGCCGCCGGCACGCGCGGCGCTCGCGGCAAGGTGCATGAAACCGCCGATCGCGCCAAGCAGCATCACCGAGACCCAGGTCGGCAGGCTGGCTTCCCTGTCGACGGACAGGAACGGCGCCAGCTCGTTGTAGGGCCTGCCGAGCGCCACCTCGACCCCGAAGCGCAGCGCGCCGAGCCCCAGCGCGACGCCGATGGCGATGGTGTACCATCGCAGGATCCGCGCGGTATCGATCCCCAGGGCAAGTCCGCCTCGAGACCCCTCGAGGGGCCTGGAGCCCGCAAACGCTTCGACCGGCGACGCCACGCCCATGGTGGACCCTCTGTGACAGCTACGTCACGCAATTGTCACAATCCTGCCCCGCCTGACAATCCTCGCGCGAACCCTGTGCACGCGGCGCCATCGTGCTAGAAGGCTGGGACGGATGCAGGGGGACGATCGTGTCGAAGGAAGACGTCGCGAGGATCATCGAGCAGGAGCAGGCTCTCGTCTTCGACGGGTTCGACGAGGGGACCGCCTTCGCGCTCGGTGTCCGCGTGCGCGATCGCGCCGTGCGGGAGCAGCTGGGGCTGGTGGTCGATGTCCGCACCTTCGACCGAACGCTGTTCTACGCAGCGCTGCCGGGCACCACGGCCGACAATGCCAACTGGGTGCAGCGCAAGGTCAACACCCTGACCCGGCTGCAGAAGTCGAGCTACCGGGTGGCCCTCGAGCGGACCTTCGAGGAGCGGGTGTTCCCGGCGCATCGCGCCCTTGACCCGGCGCTGTTTGCCATTGCCGGGGGCGCCTTCCCCATCCGCATCCGCGGCTACGGCATCATCGGCTGCATCACCATTTCCGGCTTGCACGAACGCGACGATCACCAGGTCGGCGTCGATGCGATCTGCGACGAACTCGGACGCGACAGGACTCCATTCACGTTGCCGCCGCTTTAGCTGCGCGGCGGGGTCGCCGAACTTGACAGGTCAGCGCCGGGCACGGCAACTGCTGGCCGGTCGCGGAGCGTCAGATGAAACTCAACTATCTCCTGCTGGACGTGTTCACCCAGCACCGGCTGAAGGGCAACCCTCTCGCCGTCGTGCTCAAGGCCGACGGCCTGCTCGACGATCAGATGCAGGCGATCGCCCGCGAGTTCAACCTTTCCGAAACAGTGTTCATCCAGAAGGCCAGTTCCGAGCGCCACTCCGCTGCGGTCCGCATCTTCACCCCGCAGGTGGAACTGCCGTTCGCCGGACACCCGACCGTGGGCGCCGCGGTCGTCCTGGGCCTGCAGAATCGCGCCAGTGCCATCCGCATCGAGGAGACCGTCGGCGTCATCACCTGCGTCATCGAGCGCCTCGACAAGCGCCTGGGCCATGCGCGCTTTGCCCTGCCGAAACTGCCGGCCGAGGTCGGCAGTGCGCCCGGCAAGCTCGCCATCGCCACGACGCTGGGAATCGAGCCGGAGGAGGTGGGGTGCGGGCAGTACGAGCCGGCGCTGTTCTCGGCCGGTGTGCCGTTCTACCTCGTTCCCGTCCGCAATGCGGCGGTGCTGAAGCGGCTGAAGCTCGAACGGCGCGGCTGGGACGAGATCTACCCGTTCGGCCATGGCGCGGTTTATGTCTTCACCGAGACGCCGGAGGAGGCGCGGAACGACTTTGCCGCCCGCATGTTCGCGCCCGGCATGGGGCTCGGCGAGGACCCGGCGACCGGCGCCGCGGCGGCAGCCCTGCTCGGGCTCATCGGCCGGTTTGTCGAGCCCGGCCAGCATGAGTACCGTCTCCGCCAGGGCCACGAGATGGGGCGGCCCAGCCTGATCTCGCTGCAACTGCGCAAGGAGAACGACCAGCTTACCCATGGCGGTATCGGCGGCGATGCGGTGATTGTCGGCGAAGGCGTTCTCGATCTGGAGGACTAGGCCCGGCCGCCGAGCGGGAGTAACCTCCGCGATCGAACGAGGGCTTGCGGAATGTTCATCGTCGGATTGATTCTGTTTTTCGTCCATATCGTCGCCTTCGTTGCGGGCGGCGCCAACTCGGTGGTGATGCCGATCCTCGGGGCCAAGCTGGCGACGGCCTCGCCCGAGGTGCGCGGAGAACTGCTCGATTTCGCCGAGCGACTGGCGCGAATCGGCAAGTGGGCGATGGTCACGCTGCTGGCGAGCGGTGTGCTGGTGCTCTGGCTCAAGTGGAACTGGGTCATCCCCAATGCCTGGTTCTGGGTCAAGATGGCGGGCATCGTCGCCATGCTGGTGTTCATCGGGCTCAACGAGGTCAACGGCAAGAAGGCGCGGGCCGGCGACCGGGAGGCGGCCGCGCGCTCGAAGCAGTTCGGGCAACTGACGGCCCTCAGCTTCGCCGTGGTGCTGCTCTCGGCGGTCTTGGCGTTCAACTGATGCCCAGGCTCGACCACATCAACATCGACGTCGTCGACGCGCCGCGGATGGTGGCCTTTCTCGAGGCCGTGCTCGAAGCCAGGGACGGTCCGCGCCCGCCCTTCGAATTCCCCGGGCACTGGGTCTATGTCGACGGAGCGCCGTGCATCCACCTCAACATCGTCGAGCGGACCGAGGACTTCCCGCGCGGCCTGATCAATCACGTGGCCTTCGGCGTCTACGACTTCGAGGCGGCCCGGGCCCGGATCGAGGCGACCGGCTACCCCTACCGGATCACCGGGATACCGGGCAGTGACATCGGGCAGTTCTTCATCGAGGGTCCCGAGGGGCTGCGCGTCGAGGTGCAGTTCCGGCGCGCGCCGCAGTCGTGAACGGCGCAACGGGGAATGCCGATGGCTGACATCGACCTGCCGTTCGCCGCGCTCCTGATCCTGCATATGCTCGGGCTGATGCTGGTGGCTGCGGCCTTCCTGCCGCTTGTCGGCATGCTGGGCAAGGGCGACGAACCGCCCCGCACGGACCGGCTGCTGACCCGCTTCGGCCACTACGGCATCATCGTGCTGCTGCTCACCGGACCTCTGATGGTCTGGGTCCGCTATGGTAGTTATGACGGCCTCAGCCACTGGTTCTGGCTGAAGATGGCGCTGATCGTCTGCCTCGCGGGCGGTGTAGTCCTCTCCGCGGTCTCGGCCCGGCCGATGCGCGAAGGCAGCACGGCGGCGGCGCAGCGCGTGCGGGTCGGACGGGCAATCGCCATCGTCTCGCTCCTCGGCATCGTGATTTCCGCGGTCTTCGCCTTCCAGTAGCGGCCGCACTGTCGTCCGGACTTGTGCGGGAAGCCGATTTGCCCCATTATCCCACACGCAATCGGATATCGCCCCATGCAGCGCAATCGCGCCATCGCCATCGCCGCCGCCGAACGGAAGGCTCGAGAGAGCCGGCTGATCGTTGCCGCCGCGCTGCTGCTGCTTCCGGCTGCCCTGCTTCTCCTTCTTATCAGCCCCTGATAACCGACGGCCCGGCAAGCGGGCGGGTGGTCAGGGGATAGCGACGGAAAGCCGAACAGCAGTTTTGTCCGGCCGCGCGGGATTTCGTATCCCCGGCCGATTGATGGGAAGACCGAGATGACCTCCACGGACACCGCGACCAACAAGGATCGCGTCTATATCTTCGACACCACGCTGCGCGACGGCGAGCAAAGTCCCGGCGCGACGATGACGCTGGAAGAAAAGCTGCAGGTCGCCGAGGCGCTCGACGAGATGGGCGTCGACATCATCGAGGCGGGCTTCCCGATCGCCTCGAATGGCGATTTCGACGCGGTGGTGGCCGTCGCGAAGCACGTCAAGAACGCTGTCGTCGCCGGCCTCGCCCGCGCCATCCCGGGCGACATCGCGCGGGCCGGCGAAGCGGTGCGTCACGCAAGGCGCGGCCGCATCCACACCTTCGTTTCCACCTCGCCGATCCATCTGGCGCACCAGATGAAGAAGACCGAGGAACAGGTGCTGGAGATCATCACCGCCACGGTGACGCAGGCGCGCGGCCTCATCGACAATGTCGAGTGGAGCGCCATGGATGCCACCCGCACCCCAATCGATTTCCTCGCCCGCTGCGTCGAACTCGCCATCAAGGCCGGTGCCACCACCATCAACCTGCCCGATACCGTGGGCTATGCCGTTCCGGCCGAGCACGAGGCGATGTTCCGTTCGATCATCGAGCGGGTGCCGGGCGCCGACGGGGTGATCTTCTCGGCCCACTGCCACGACGACCTGGGCCTCGCCGTCGCCAACTCGCTGGCGGCGGTCAGGGGCGGGGCGCGGCAGATCGAGTGCACCATCAATGGCCTGGGCGAGCGCGCCGGCAATGCCGCGCTCGAGGAGGTGGTGATGGCCATCCGTACCCGCGCCGACGCCATGCCGTACCACACCGAGATCGATGCCACGCACCTCAGCCGCGCCAGCCGCATCGTCTCGGCCGCCTCGAATTTCCCGGTGCAGTACAACAAGGCGATCGTCGGCAAGAATGCCTTCGCGCACGAGAGCGGCATCCACCAGGACGGCATGCTGAAGAACGCCCAGACCTACGAGATCATGACCCCGGCCTCGGTCGGCATCAAGGAAACCACCCTGGTGATGGGCAAGCACTCGGGCCGGGCCGCGTTCAAGGACAAGCTGAAGGAACTGGGCTACGAGCTTGGCGACAATGCCTTCCAGGAGGCGTTCCAGCGCTTCAAGGACCTCGCTGACAGGAAGAAGCACGTCTATGACGCCGATCTCATCGCGCTGGTCGATGACGAGGCTGGGTCGGTCGGTGACCGCATCAAGCTGGTCGATATGGAGGTGATCTCGAGGACCGGCGGTATCCATCGCTGCCAACTCAAGCTCGCCATCGATGGAGTCGAGGTTGCGGCGGCCTACGACGGCACCGGCTCGGTCGACGCGATCTTCAACGCCATCAAGCAGGCGGTCGGCAAGGACCCGCACCTGGTGCTCTACGCCATCGACGGCGTCACCGGCGGTACCGATGCGCAGGCGAGCGCCCATGTCCGGCTCGAAATGGGGGGGCGCATCGTTTCCGGCAATGCCGCCGAGCCCGACACCCTCGTCGCCTCGGCGCGCGCCTACATCAACGCCTACAACCGCCTGCTGCTCGAGCGGGGGGCGTCGGCGCAGGGCGCGCTGGCGGGCTAGGGGGGAATTGCCCACTCTCGGGGAGGCGGCGGTTTGGCAACGGGCCGAATGCACCCGGGCGGGGGGAACCTGATTGACCGCGCCCGATTTGACATCGGGCTCTTGGCGAAGAAGAGGCGTTGGCTGCAATGGAAAAGAGCATCTCCAAGCTCATCGAACTCGCTAAGCAGGTGCGGGTCACTGAGAAGCAACGGCGCGCGCAAAGGCGAAGCTTCGTCTATGGGAATACCGCGTTCGAAAACCCTGACATCACCCGCGAACTGGTCGATGAGGTGGACGCGGAGATGACCGACGGTACTGGGCCGCATGACGCCCGCTGAAGTCGCCAAACGCGAGGTTGAGAATGGCCGGTTGACCTGGCGGAAGCCCCACCGTTCACCCGAACAAATCCAGGGTGATCGGCGGGGGGGGGCCGGCAGGTGGGGTATTTGGTGCGGTCCTCCCCAGAGGCCTATCGGGCCGATCCAGCCGCGCTGAAAGGAGAGGTTGATGTCAGTGCCATGGAGAAGCTGCTCAAAGGGATGCTGCGCGCTCGCGAAGCAGCTCCTGTCGGTCATTGAAGCCGCTGATGGCGGAGCGAGCTAGACCATGAACCTCGGCCTCGCCGGTCGCAAGGCCATCGTCTGTGCGTCCAGTCGCGGCCTCGGCCGCGGCTGCGCCATGGCGCTGGCCGCCGAGGGCGTCGACGTGGTGATCAATGGCCGGGACGCCGCGCACCTCGACATGGTTGCCGCCGATATCCGCGCCGCCACCGGCGCCACGGTGATCGCGGTCGCCGGAGATGTCGCGACGCGCGACGGCCAGGATGCGCTGCTCGCCGCCTGTCCGGCGCCCGACATCCTCGTCAACAACAATGCCGGCCCGCCGTTCCGCGATTTCCGCGAGCTCGATCGCGACAAGATGCTTGCCGGCGTCATCGGCAACTTCGTCACCCCGATCGAACTGATCCAGCGGGTGATCGACGGCATGGTGGCGCGCCAGTTCGGCCGCATCGTCAACATCACCTCGAGTTCGGTCAAGGCACCGATCGGCGGGCTCGACCTCTCCTCGGGCGCCCGTGCCGGACTCACCGCCTTCCTCAAGGGCGTGTCGCAATCGGTCGTTGCCCACAACGTCACCATCAACAACCTGCTGCCCGGCTCGTTCGACACCGATCGGCTGAAGAGCGGCAACCGGCGCACGGCCGAGCAGCGCGGCGTCAGCCTCGAGGCGATCGAGGCCGAACGCCGTGCCGCCATCCCCGCCAGGCGCTTCGGCTCGCCCGAGGAATTCGGCGCCGCCTGCGCCTTCCTCTGCTCGGCCCAGGCCAGCTACATCACCGGGCAGAACCTGCTCATCGACGGCGGCGCCTTTCCCGGCGCATTCTGAGGAGTCCGCATGCGCCCAATCGCTCCCAATCAATTCAAGCGGGCGCTCGCCGAGAAGTCGAAACCGCTGCTCGGCTGCTGGCTCTCGATGAACTCGCTGGCCGCCACCGAGATCGCCGCCGGCATCGGCTTCGACTGGGTGCTGCTCGACATGGAGCACAGCCCCTACGACCTCGAGACGGTGGAGCGGCACCTGCTGGCCGCCCGGCACGGCGGCGACGCCGAGTTCGTGGTGCGCATCCCCAGCATCGATCCGGTCCTGGTCAAGCGCCTGCTCGATGCCGGCATCCGCTCGTTCATGTTCCCGTTCGTGCAGACCGTCGAGGAGGCAAGACTTGCCGCCGCCTCGGTCCGGTTTCCGCCGCATGGCATCCGCGGTTTCTCCGGCAATTCGCGCTCGGTGCGCTTCGGCACCATCAGCGGCTACCACGCCACGGCGCACGAGGACATCTGCGTCATCCTGCAGATCGAGACGCCCAGGGCTGTGGCCGCCATTCCCGAGTTCGCCGGGGTCGAGGGCATCGACGGCCTACTGATCGGGCCCAACGACCTTGCTGCCAACATGGGGCTGCTCGGTGGCGGCTATCACCCCGACAATCTCGCCAAGATCGCCGAGGCCTTGCAGCTGATGCGGGCGGGCGGCATCGCGGCCGGCATGCTCGACTTCAAGCCCGAGAGCGCCCGGCAACTGTTCGCCGATGGCTTCAACTTCATCGCCGTAGGCGGGGACACCTCGATGGTGGTCAGGGGCTCGCGGGCATTGCTGGGGGAATTCGGGCGCTAGATTTTACACCCCAGGTCACCCCACGACCACCAGCGTCATCCCGGCGCAGGCCGGGACCCATCTAGAGTTCTACGACGTGTCGCGCGTGGATGGCGGCCCGTCCCGGGCCCCTTACCCCGCCTCCCTGAGCGCCCCCGGCAGCTCCGCCGCCACCACGTCCAGCTCCTCGTCGCGTCCGACGCTGATCCGGATGTGCCGGTCGAGCCCCGGCGCCATCGGCTTTCTGACGAACACGCCGCGCCGCTCCAGCGCCTTCAGCACGGCCAGCGCATAGGGGCCGTCGCGGCCGCAGTCGATGGCGACGAAATTGGTGGCGGAGGGGACCGAGGCCAGTCCGCACTCGGCAGCGATGGCGTGGAGCCGCTCGCGTCCGGCCGCGACCTTCGCCACCACCCTGGCCAGCCAGTCCTCGTCCCCGAGCGCTGCCAGCGCCGCCCCCTGGCTCAGCCGGGTCACCCCGAAATGGTTGCGCACCTTGTCGAAGGCCTTGATGAACCGCGCCTCGCCCACGGCGTAGCCCACCCGCATGCCGGCGAGGCCATAGGCCTTGGAGAAGGTGCGGGTGCGGATCAGGTTCGGCCGGTCGATGTCGAGCCGGGGCAGGGTGCCCGCCGGTGCCGTCTCGCAATAGGCCTCGTCGAGCAGGATGAGCGTTTCCTCCGGCACATCGGCGATGAAGCGCTCCAGTTCGGCCGAGCCCCACCACGTCCCCATCGGATTGTCCGGGTTGGAGAGGTAGATCACCTTGGCCCGCTCGCGCCGGGCCGCCGCCGTCAGCGCGGCGAGGTCCTCGTGATGGCCGGCATAGGGCACTGCAACGACGCGACCGCCGAAGCCGGCGACATGGTAGTTGAAGGTCGGATAGGCACCCAGCGAGGTCACCGCGACATCGCCGGGCGCAATGATCAGCCGCGCGATCAGGCCGTGCAGGCCATCGATCCCCTCGCCGACCACCACATTGGCGAACGGCACCCCCAGGTGCGCGGCCAGCGCCTGCTTGAGGTCGTGGATTTCCGGATCGCCGTACATCCACACCGCGCCGGCCGCCGCGCCGACCGCGGCAATCACCTTGGGCGACGGCCCGAAGCCGCTCTCGTTGGCGCCGACGCGGGCGCGGAACGTCGTTCCCGTCCGGCGCTCGAGCGCCTCGGGGCCGGTGAACGGGACGGTATCGGGGAGGGAGCGGGCGAGGGGGGTGAGAAGCGGGCGGGTCATCGGGACTTCGACAGCAGGAGGAATGCGGCAGCCTGGCAGGTGCCGCTGGCGGGGAGGCACCGGGGTCAAGGCTGATGCTCCCGACATGGCGGGCAAGCCCAATCGGGTCTCCTGGGCGTCAGGATCGGCATCGTGCTGGTCGGCATCTCCGCCGATACTGTCGGTCGCGGCGGCGGTTTCCGCAAGCCCGCGTGCGCGACAGCGGCAACTGCATCGCCTGCGCCTCGGTTCGCTTCGCGCCGGACCGTCCGAAGGTTACCGGCACTTTCCGCACATTTGTTTGTGTTGTGCGTGACGTCCGCCTGACGCAAACATCGCTGCGGCATTTTCAAGCAGAGGATACTGAGATGGGCAGGAACAGGCTGGCCGTGGTGGTGGCGCTGGCAGGCGCCATGGCGATGACCGGGGCGCAGGGCGCCGAGACCGCGACGGCGATCTTTGCGGGGGGCTGCTTCTGGTCGATCGAGAGCGACTTCGACCATGCGCCCGGCGTCGTCGCGACCACCTCCGGCTATATCGGCGGCCGCATCGACAACCCGCGCTACGAGCAGGTGATCACCGAGACCACCGGCCACCGCGAAGCGGTCATGGTCGAGTACGACCCCTCGGTCACCAGCTACGAGAAGCTGGTCGACACCTTCTTCCACCTGATCGATCCCATCGAATCACGCGGCCAGTTCTGTGATTATGGCGAGAGCTACACGACGGCGATCTACGCCGGGAACGAGGCCGAACTGCAGGTCGCGGAAGCCGGCAAGCAGGCGACCGCCGAGGCGCTCGGCAAGCCGGTGGCCACCGTGATCGCCATCGCACCCACCTTCTGGCCGGCCGAGGACTACCATCAGGACTTCTGGACCGGCACCGAGGAACTCAGCAACGGCCTCACCCGCGCCCAGCACTATGCGCGCTATCGCGCCGGCTGCGGCAAGAACCGGCAGGTCGAGGCGATCTGGGGCAGCGAGGCGTTCAGGGGGCTCGACGGGCACGCCTGACGCATGACGGGACGCCGGATCACGACAGGTCCGGCGTCCGCTCTCCAGGCAACTGGGTGTGCGGGTCGGCGGCCAGCGCAACTTCGGCGTGCTGGTCGGGCGAACTGAGCATCTTGTTGATCGCGAGCTTGGACTTCTCGGTGATGTCGCGCTGCACCGGAAGGTACTCGGGCGTCGGGACCCAGGCGCGCATCTGCAGCACGATCTTGTCGCCGATGAAGGCCTCGACATGCACGGTGGGCGGCGGGTCGACCTGCACCCGCTTGTCGGAGGTAGCAATCCTCAGCATGGTCTTGCGCGCCAGCGCCACGTTGATGCTGTCCGGGACCGTCAGGTTGACGTCGACGCGCCGTCGCGGCTCGCGGCTGTGGTTGGTTATGGCCGAGTTCCACAGCCGCTGGTTCGGGGTGAAGATGTAGAGCCCGCTGGTCGAGCGCAGCCGCGTGCCGAACAGGCCGATCTCCACCACGATGCCGGCCACCCCGTCGCCGACGATATACTCGCCGATGGCGATGGGGCGGAGCCACACCAGCATCAGCCCGGCGGCGATGTTGGCGAGGGTGCTCTGCAGGGCCAGCGCGATGGCAAGGCCCGCGGCGCCCAGCACGGCATAGATCGAGGCGCTGGGCACGCCGAGGAAGCTCAGCGCCGTCACCAGGGCGAACACCACGATGCCGTAGCGCGCCGCCTGCGCCATCAGGGGCGCGAAGTTCCTGTCGACGCCATAGGCGCGGGGCAGCAGTCCCCGGATCAGCCGATAGGCGAGGCGCGACAGGTACCAGCCCGCCGCGAGAACGATGATTGCGGCGGAGGTCGATATGGCATTGTCGCGCAGCCAGTTGACCGGGGCGAGGAGAAGATCGTCTGGCGACATGCGGGATCCATCGGGTGGGTGTTGGTACAGTCTAGCGAAACCACGCCGGCTGGAAAGTCGGCGCGACGGGTGAATGGGTGTAGACAAGCCTGACCGACCCTGCTAGTCACCGCCCCGGACCAGGGTGCGTAGCTCAGATGGTAGAGCAGCTGACTCTTAATCAGCGGGTCCACGGTTCGAGTCCGTGCGCACCCACCAGGCCACTTCCACAAGTCCGATGAATGGGTTGAGCGGTTCCTGCCGGCTGTTCCGCGGGCCGGCGTACGGACCACGGAAATATTTCGTCACGGGGCCTTCACAACCGGGCGGAGCCTCCCTACATAGCGCCGACCCGCAGCAACGAGATGACGCCTAAATGCCCTTTGGCCTGGATCCTTCGGTTTTTTGGGCGTTCATCCAGGTCATCACCATCGATCTCGTTCTCGCCGGCGACAATGCCGTGGTCATCGGTCTTGCCGCGGCCGGCCTCGCGCCCGACCTGCGCCGCCGGGCCATCCTGATCGGTATTGCCGCCGCAACCGTCCTGCGCATCGGCTTCGCACTGGTGACCACGCAGCTGCTGGCCCTCGGCGGCGGCCTGCTGGTGGCCGGCGGCCTGCTGCTGCTGTGGGTGTGCTGGAAGATGTACCGCGAACTCGTGGTGCACGAGGACAAGGATGCGGCGGCCGAGGCCCTGGCGGACTCCGATCTCAATGCCGACGGCACGATTGCCAGGGGTGCCCCGCGCAAGTCGCTGCGACAGGCGGTGCTGCAGATCATCATCGCCGACGTGTCCATGTCGCTCGACAACGTGCTGGCGGTTGCCGGTGCGGCGCAGCATCACCCCGAAGTCCTGATCTTCGGGCTGGCGCTGTCGGTCGTCTTGATGGGGGTAGCGGCGTCGCTGATCGCCGGCCTGCTCAACCGCTTCCGCTGGATCGCCTGGGTCGGGCTGGTGGTCATCCTCTATGTCGCCGTGCGCATGGTCTATCACGGGCTCGACGATGCCCTGTTCGCGCACGGCCTGCCGGCCATTCCGCTGCTCAAGGATGCGATGGTCGCGGCGCCTGCCGTCGCCCACTAAGCGTCTCGTAACCAAGGCGATGATTTCCCGCGCAATTATCGCCTTCGGGTAGGATTTGCGTCAGCACTGCGGCGCTAGCGTCCCCGAACCTGTCCGGGACCGCCAATGTCGTCTGCTGCTCTCAAGCCCCTCGAACCCGCCGAACCGTCGCCGCCGCCTCCGGCTGCAACCACCATCGCCATGACCATGCGCTCGGTGGCGCCCGAGCGCTGGGACGCCGCGGTGGCGCACTTCGACGGGGTGTGCCAGGAGCAGTTGCATGCCTTTACGCAGAGCCGCTGGCCGGGCGTGATCGAGGAGCCGCTGCTATTCATGGTCGGCGAACAGGTGGTTGGCGGCTGCCTGGTGATGGTGCAACCGCTGCCGCTCAGGCTCGGCGCGATCGCCGTGGTCAAGTGGGCGCCAATGCAGGCCGATGACGGGTCGCCCGATGCATTGATCCACTTCGGGGCGGATGATCGAGCTGCTCATCGCCGAGTATGCCGGCCGTCGCGGCATGATGCTCTCGGTGCTGCCCCGGGCCAGCATCGCCGCCGACAATCCCGAGGATCGGCTGCTGCGGTCGCGCGGCTTCCGGCGCGGCGCCTCGCTGCGGTTTCCCAACCGCTACATCGTCGATCTGCGCCTGTCCGATGCGGAGCAGCGGCGCAGCTTCAGCCAGAAGTGGCGTTACCACCTGACGCGTTCCGAACGGTCCGGCCTGCGGTTCGAATGTGCCGGCCCGGAGCGGTTCGACGCGTTCGCCGCCCTCTATGCCCAGATGAGCGAGCGCAAGCGCTTTGCCGACCATTCGGCCTGGGAGACGGTGCCGCGCCTGCTCGCCATGCCCGAGCCGGAACTGCGCCCGAGACTGTTCTTCGTCACCCATGCCGGCCGTGTGATCGCCGGCGCCATCGTCTTCACCGCCGGCCAGCGGGCGGTCTACCTCTACGGCGCGACCAGCGCGGCTGCGCTCGAGCGCAGGGCCGGCTACTTCCTCCACTGGCACGTGATCCGCTGGCTGCGCGACAATAGCGGTGCCCGCTGGTACGATCTCGGCGGCACCGACGGGTTCCAGGGACTGCACCAGTTCAAGAAGGGCATGGTCGGCGAGCGCGGCGTCATCCGCCCGGTGCCGCCGGTCGCCAACTATGCCGCGCACTGGTGGCCCCGCCTCGTCGGCGAGGCCGCGTTCGCGGCCCGGGAGATCGTCCACGCGTCGGCCCGCCTGCTCGATCGCCTGCGGCCGGATCGCGCCCGGCCCGATCAGGCGCGCCGTGGCCGCGAGGCCTAGATGGCCATGGGGCGACGCCTGCTGTCGCAATCGGGAGCGCTGTTCGTCGCCCGGCTGTCCGGCGCCGGCATCACCTTCGTCGCGCAGGTGGCGATTGTCCGGCTGTGGGGCGCCGGCACGCTCGGCCAGTACCTGCTGATCATCGCGGTGGTCAACATCGTCGGCGTCATCCTGCCGCTCGGTTTCCAGACCGTCGGATCCTACTTTGCGGCCGAGTACCGGGCCGAGGGGCAGGGGACGCTGCTGCGGCGCTTCCTGTTCCGGACCTACGGCCACGTTGCCCTGATGGCGGCGCTGCTGCTCGTGGTGGGGCCCGCCCTGCTGGGAGGACTCGGCCCGTCCGCTCAGGTGCTCGCCACCCACTGGCTGCCGGCCTGGGCGATGACCGTCGCGGTCGGGATCTCCTACTGCAATGTGGCGCTGCTCGTCGGACTCAAGCGCCCGTTCGCGGGCTATTTCGCCGAAGCGCTGTTCCGTCCGCTGCTCATCGTTTCGGCGGTGCTGGTCGCCACTCTCGCTGCGGCGCCCGGTCTGCGCCTCGACGCCATGCTGTGGATGCTGGCGCTCGGGTTCGGCCTCGTCGTCCTGCTGCAGTCGGGATTGGTCGTGGCGAGCGTCCGGGCGATCCCCGCCACCGCCGCTCCGCGCCCCGGCGAGTCGCGGCGCTGGTGGCGCTTCGCCCTGCCATGGGTGGTCATCGCGCTCGCCACGGATTTCTTCTTCGATATCGACCTGGTGGTGCTCTCGGGTTATCTCGATCACGCTGACCTCGCCGTCTTCGGCGTCGCAGCCCGGGTCTTCTCGCTGGTCTCGTTCGGGGTTGCGGCGGTCTACGCCGTCACGCTGCCCGAGATGTTCGAGCGCGAGGCCGAGGCAGACAGGGCCGGCTTCATGACGCAACTGGGCGACGCCAATCTCGTCGCCAGCGCGGTATCGCTGGCGCTCCTTGCCGCAGTGGTCGCTGCCGCGCCGCTGCTGCCGCTGGTCTTCGGGGCCGAATTCTCTGCCGGCATCTGGCCGCTGGCGGTGCTGTGTCTTTCCCTGCTGGTGCGGTCCGCGTTCGGACCGGCCGCACTGGTCCTGTCGATGCACGACAAGCCCTATGCCTCGCTGCCGGCGATCGGCCTGGGGCTCGGTGCACTGCTCGGGCTGAACTGGTTGTTGGTGCCGGCGCATGGCCTGCTCGGCGCGGCGCTGGCGGCGCTCTTGGCGCAGTCGTTGTGGTCGGCAGCGATGTGGCTGACGGCCCGGCGCCTCGCCGGGGTGGATGTGTCCGTCCTGCCGCGGCTCAGGGCGCTGGTCGGCCAGGAGCGGCTGGCGCACCGCGACTAGCGGGCAAGTTCACCGTTCGCTATTCACCATTCACCATTCACCATTCACCACTCACCCCGCTACCGCCCCAGCAGCGTGTCGAGGCGCGCCCGCCAGCGGGCGAGGCGTCCCAGGCTCATGCCCGAGTCATAGGTGTCGGTGACCTTGGTGTAGAACTTTTCCATCACCACGTAGTCCTGCCCGAAGATGTGCTGGCGCAGCAGTGCCGCCTGCTCGTAGCCGTAGCGCCGCAGCAGCGCGAGAGCGACCTCGTTCTCCGGCCTCACGAAGGTGAAGGCCTTGTGGAACTTGCCGTTGTCCCAGTGCTCGTCGAACACCCGCATGCCGTGCATGCCGAGCCGCGTCTTCCGGTGCGAGGGAAAGATCCAGCTCCAGTAGCGGAAGATGGCGCCCGTCTCCGGTCCCGAGATCAGCCCGCCGCCGGGCTCGTCGTCGACGGTGAGCACGATGACGTGGAACGGATCGACCCGCTGCAGGGCGTGCAGGAAGCTCTTCGTCAGCCGGCCTTTCTCGTGCTCCTTGAAGCGTTCGGAATAGTGCGGGGACTCGTCGATCACCGCCATCAGTTCGCGGTGGATGAGGTCGAGGTCGGCGCCGGTGGCGGCGCGATAGCCGAGTGCGGGCATGGCATTGGTCCTGTTCGGCCGGCACTATCGGCCGAAAGCGCCGAAAAAGGCGTTTATCGGGACGGTTTCCATACGCCTAAGGAGTGACAACCCGTCCGCTTGCTCCCGCTTATGCTGTTCATTAGAAAACCCTCATAGGTCACCTCGTTTGGTGGCATGGGAGGACTGAGTATGACCGAACCCCTGATCTTTCACCCGAGCGCCGCGGCTATCGCACGCACGAACACCACCGCAGCGCAGTATGCGGAAGAATATGCGCGCTCGGTCAGCGATCCCAACGGCTACTGGAAGGATCAGAGCCGCCGGCTCGACTGGGTCAAGGCGCCGACCATCATCAAGAACACCACGTTCGAGTATCCCGACGTCTCGATCAAGTGGTTCGAGGACGGCGTGCTGAACGTCTCCTACAATTGCATCGACCGGCACCTCGACGAGCATGGCGACGATGTCGCCATCATCTGGGAGGGCGACGAGCCCGGCACGCAGGAACTGATCACCTACCGCAAGCTGCACGAGCGTGTCAGCCGCTGCGCCAATGTGCTCAAGTCGCTGGGCGTGAGGAAGGGCGACCGCGTCACCATCTACCTGCCGATGATCCCGCAGGCGGCCTATGCGATGCTGGCCTGCGCCCGCATCGGCGCCGTCCACTCCGTCGTGTTCGGCGGCTTCTCGCCCGATGCGCTCGCCGGCCGCATCAACGACTGCGACAGCCGCGTGGTGATCACCGCTGACGAGGGGCGCCGCGGCGGCAAGATCGTGCCGCTCAAGAAGAACGTCGACCAGGCGCTGCAGGATTGTCCGGGTGTCGAGAAGGTGCTGGTCGTCCACAACACCGGCGCCGATGTCCTGATGAAGGGGGCGCGCGACGTCTGGTGGCACGAGGCGGCGGCCGGCGTCGAGCCGTTCTGCGATCCCGAGCCGATGCATGCCGAGGATCCGCTGTTCATCCTTTATACCTCGGGTTCGACCGGCAAGCCCAAGGGCGTGCTGCACACCACCGGCGGCTACCTGCTGTGGGCCGCCTACACCCACCACAAGGTGTTCGACTACACCCCGGGCGAGGTCTACTGGTGCACGGCGGACGTCGGCTGGGTCACCGGACACAGCTACATCGTCTACGGGCCGCTCGCCAACCGTGCCACGTCAGTAATGTTCGAGGGGATCCCCAGCTACCCCGATGCCTCGCGTTTCTGGCAGGTGGTGGAAAAGCACAAGGTCAACATCTTCTACACCGCTCCGACCGCCATCCGCGCCCTGATGGGCGCCGGTGCCGACTTCGTCGACAAGTACGAGATGTCGAGCCTGAGGCTCATCGGGTCGGTCGGCGAGCCGATCAACCCCGAGGCCTGGCTGTGGTACCACAAGCATGTCGGCAAGGGCCGCTGCGAGATCATCGATACCTACTGGCAGACCGAGACCGGTGCCTGCATGATCTCGCCGATGCCGGGCGCGACGCCCACCAAGCCGGGCTCTGCGACCAAGCCGATGCCGGGCGTCAAGCTCGAGGTGCTGTCGCCCGAGGGCAAGATCCAGGCTGAGACCAAGGCCGAGGGTGTGCTGGTCGTCACCGACAGCTGGCCGGGCCAGATGCGCACCGTCTACGGCGACCACCAGCGCTTCGTCACCACCTATTTCGAGACCTACAAGGGCTACTACTTCACCGGCGACGGCTGCCGCCGCGACGAGGACGGCTACTACTGGATCACCGGCCGCGTCGACGACGTGCTCAACGTCTCCGGCCACCGTCTCGGCACGGCCGAAGTCGAAAGCGCGCTGGTTTCCCATCCCAAGGTCTCCGAGGCCGCCGTGGTCGGCTATCCGCACGACCTCAAGGGGCAGGGGATCTACTGCTTCGTCTCGCTGATGGCCGGCGAGGCGGGCAGCGACGCGCTCAAGACCGAACTCAGGAACTGGGTGCGCAAGGAGATCGGTCCGATCGCCTCGCCCGACCTCATCCAGTTCGCGCCCGGCCTGCCCAAGACCCGCTCCGGCAAGATCATGCGCCGCATCCTCAGAAAAATCGCCGAGAACGAGTTCGGCGCGCTCGGCGACACCTCGACCCTCGCCGATCCGGGCGTCGTCACCGACCTGATCGAGAACCGGCAGAACCGCTGATCGGAGGCCCGGCGATCAGAAGCCGGGCCACGCCGGGAGTGTTTCCCTACCCTCCATCCCTCCCCCTCGCGGGGAGGGCCCATGGCATCTGGACCTGTCACCGGCGGCCGGGCTTCTTCCTTCTCCCCTTGTGGGAGAAGGTGCCCGAAGGGCGGATGAGGGGTCTGCGATACTGGCGGGAAGCACCACTTCTTCACCTTTGATCGCTCCTGTCTGTCGCCGCGCGACCGGCTCGACGTCCCGCATAGGGAGGAGGCGATCGCGACCGCTTTCAACGCCATAGGCGACGGCCCCGGTGGGAGCTAGCGGTGCATCGGTGTTTCGCCGCAATCTCTTGGCACAAGCCCGCCTCCGATTCTCCGGGACCCTTTCCCATGCGCCTCGCCACGACCCTGCTCGCATCGATCCTGATGTTCGGTGCTCTGCCCGCTGTGGCCCAGTCCCTCGACGGGATGGCGGGCCAGATGATCGTCGTCGGCTTCGGCGGCGACGATGTCGGCGACAAGTCGGTCAAGGCGGCCATCGCCGAGATCGCCTCGGGCGGCATCGGCGGGGTGATGTTCCTCAAGACCAACGTCAAGAGCCGCGCCGCGGTCGAGGCGATGAACGCCGCCTTCCGCGCTGCCGCACCGGACGTCGTGCCGTTCATTACGCTCGACCAGGAGGGCGGGCTGGTCGAACGCCTGACCAAGGCCGTCGGGTTCACCGAGATTGCGGACGCCGCAACCATCGCGGCCCGCCACACCCCGGCGGAGGCCCGGCCGATCTACGACAAGCTGGCCCGGGGCGTCGCCGCCTGGGGCTTCAACGTCAACTTCGCGCCGGTCGTCGATCTTGCGGTCAACCCGGAGAACCAGGTGATCGCGAAGTTCGGGCGCGCCTACGGCAGGACCGGGTCGGTCGTCGCGGCCTATGCCGCCGAGGTGGTCGCGGCGCATCACGCCGCCGGCCTCGTCACCTCGCTCAAGCATTTTCCCGGCCATGGCTCCTCGACCGCTGACAGCCACGAGGGCTTCGTCGACATCACCCGCAGCTGGACGGATGCCGAACTCGACCCCTACCGCAACCTCATCGGCGCCGGCTACGCGGACATGGTCATGGTCGGCCACCTCATCGACACCGAGGTCGACCCGACCGGGGCGCCCGCGAGCCTCTCGGCGCCCTGGATCGAGGGCGTGCTGCGGGGCGACCTGGGCTTTGCCGGCGTCGTCATCACCGACGATCTCGAGATGGGGGCGATCCGCGACCACTACAACCTGCAGCAGACGGTGATCGGGGCGGTTCGTGCCGGCGTCGACGTGCTGCTGTTCTCCAATACCGCGAAACCCCGGGCGTCGCTCGGCGACGAAGTGCGCGCTATCCTCGTCGCCGAAGCGGGAAGGGACCCCGGTTTCCGGGTCCGGATCGAGCAGAGCTACCGGCGGATCGTGGCGTTCAAGGCGCGGGTTTCGCGCTGAAGGCGGCCGTTTTCCCCACCTAAGGGCCGATAGGAGCGAAAACCGCTGCGTCCCGCGGGGCGCTTGGGGTAAACTTCTGGCGGACCAGCAGGGAGCGCGGCATGATCGAGGAGGGCAGGGAGGTGCGGAAGGTCCGCGCGCTGTTCATCTCCGACGTGCACCTGGGGATGCGGCCGACGCGCATCAACCAGCTCAACGATTTCCTGCGCTGGCACGATGCCGAGACGATCTACCTCGTTGGCGACATCGTCGACGGGTGGCGGCTCGCCAAGAGCTGGTTCTGGCCGGCCGAATACCACCAGTTCGTCGAGCTGCTGTTCGAGAAGGCGCTGGCCGGCACCCGCATCGTCGTCCTGCCGGGCAATCACGACGAGTTCCTGCGCGAGTATCTCGGCACTTATTTCGGCGATGTCGAGTTCGTCGATCGCACCATCCACACCACGGCGCAGGGCAAGACCTACCTCGTCATCCACGGCGACCAGTTCGACGTCGTCGTCGCCCACGCCAAGTGGCTCGCGCATGTGGGAGACTGGGCCTATCGCTTCGCGTTGCGCATGAACGTGGTGATCAACTGGGTCCGCCGCCGGCTGGGGCTGACCTACTGGTCGCTCTCGGCCTGGGCCAAGCACAAGGTCAAGAATGCCGTCAGCGTCATCGGCCGCTTCGAGGAGGCGCTGACGCTCGAGGCGCGCGAGAGCGGCTCGGACGGCGTCATCTGCGGGCATATCCACTATGCCGACATGCACGAGCGCACCGGCATCCACTACGTCAACACCGGCGACTGGGTGGAGAGCTGCACCGCCATCGCGGAAACCCACGAAGGCGTGCTCGAACTGGTCCGCTGGACCGAGACGCCGCTGCCCCGCAAGCCGCGCCGCCTGCGCCTCCGCCGCGCCGCAGTCGGGCACTGACCCGGTCCGGCCACCGGCCGCCCGACGCCCGCGAGGAGCCGCACGATCAAAGCGCGTGGCGCGGTCCCCGGCCCGGCACCTTCATATCCCTGACACCCGACTCCCGTCCACGACCTGACATCGTGCCAGGGGATCTTGCCATGTCGCGGGTGCTGATCGTCACCGATGCCTGGTTGCCGCAGACCAACGGGGTGGTGCGCTGTCTCGAGGCGGTGGGGCGCGAACTGGCGGCCCGCGGCGATCAGGTCAACTACCTGACGCCCGAGGGCTTCTGGACCTTCCCGCTGCCGACCTACCCCGAGATCCGGCTGTCGCTGGTCACGCCGATGACCATTGCCGGGATCGTGGCGAGGGGGACGCCCGATCACATCCACATCGCCACCGAGGGGCCGCTCGGCCTGCTGGCGCGGCATGTCTGCCTCGAGCAGGGGCTCGCCTTCACCACCAGCTACCATACCCGCTTTCCCGAATACGTCGCGGCCCGCATGCCGATCCCGACCGAGTGGACCTACGCCTTCCTGCGCTGGTTCCATGCCCCGGCCGCCGCCACGCTGGTGCCGACCGCCTCGCTGCGCGACGAGCTGGCCCTGCGCCAGTTCGACAATCTGCGCGTGTGGACGCGCGGCGTCGACCGGACCCTCTTCCGTCCCGGCCCCCGGACGCAGTTTCGCGATCTGCCCGGGCCGTATCTGCTCTATGTCGGCCGGGTGTCGGTGGAAAAGAACGTCGAGGCGTTCCTCGCGCTCGATGTGCCGGGCAGCAAGATCGTCGTCGGTGACGGTCCGTCCCGCCCCGGACTGATGGCCCGCTTTCCCGAGGCGCATTTCCTCGGGCTGCACAGTGGCGAGGCGCTCGCGGCACTCTACCGCTCCGCCGATGTCTTCGTCTTTCCCAGCCGCACCGACACGTTCGGCAATGTCATGCTCGAGGCCCTGGCGTCCGGTCTGCCGGTGGCCGCCTTTCCGGTGATCGGGCCGCGCGACGTCATCACCGATCCGGCGGCCGGGGTGCTGGACGAGGATCTGGCTGCTGCGGTTCGCGGTGCGCTGCGCCTCGGCCGCGAGGGAGCCCTGGCGCATGCCGCCCGTTTCAGCTGGAGCCGCTGCGCCGACCTGTTCGGCGCGGCGCTGGTGCCCGTTCGTCCGCGGTTGGCCCGGGCCGCGTAGCGCACAGGATTAACGATGCGACCGTTGATCTTTGGGCGCCGGGGCGGCAGTGTCGGCGGCGTGCGCGGATTCTCCCGCCCGGAGCACACTTAATGCCTTCCCCAGATATCGCCCCGCGGCTCTCGCCCGAGTTGCGCGCGGCGATCTACCATTTTTCCGTTTTCGGCACCAACGGCGCGATCTCGGTCTACTTCGGCATCTGGCTGGTCAATCGCGGCATCGGGCCCGACGAGATCGGCATCATCAACGCCGCGCCGGTGCTGCTCATGCTGGCGCTCAACGTCTTCGTCGGGCGAATCGCGGATCGGGCCAGCGACTGGCGCGGGGTGATCATCGCGCTGTCGCTGATCGCGGGCGCGGTGCCGGTCGGGCTGTTCTTCGTTTCGGGCTTCTGGGGCATCCTGCTGATCTGGACGCTGTGCATCATGCCGGCCTTCGCGCTGGTGCCGATCATCGATGCGGCCACCCTGCGGATGACGGAGCGGCGCGGGACCGATTTCAGCACGGTGCGGGCCTGGGGCACGGTGGGCTTCATGGTGGCGAGCATCGCCGCCGGGCCGATCCTGGGCTGGCTGGGCGATGCCGCCTTCGTGCCGCTGTTCGTCGCGCTCGCCCTCGGGCGGGCGCTGCTGGCTTTCCAGCTGCCGCGCTTCCGCACCGAGCGTGCGGCCACGGCGGTGGTGCGTGCCGGTGCGACGCGGCTGGGGCAGGTGGTGAAGCCCTGGTTCGTGCTCACTCTGCTCGGTCTCGGCATCCTCTACTCGACCCATGGCGCGCTCGGCGCCTTCGGCGCGCTGCAGTGGAGCCGGCAGGGCATCCCCGAGGGCCTGATCGGACCGCTGATCGGCACCATGGCGGCGGCCGAGGCGGCTATGATGTTCGTCTGGAAGCGGCTCAACCTCAAGGTTTCCGCCCGCAATCTCATCATCTTCGCCTGCCTCGTGGCCGCCGCCCGCTGGACGGCGATGGCGTTCCTGCCGCCCATCTGGGTGCTGTTCGCGCTGCAGATGCTGCACTCCATCACCTTCGCGGTCGGGTACCTCGGTGGCATCTACTTCATCGCGAACTGGACCAGCGAGGAGATTGCCGCCGAGGCGCAGGGCTTCTCCTTCGTGCTGCAGCAGGGCATGTCGGTCGTGGCTCTGATCGGCTTCGGCTGGTTCTACGGCGCCATCGGGCAGTGGGCCTGGGCGGTGCTCGGCCTCTATTCGGCGGTCGGCGCCCTGCTGGTGCTGGTCTCGCTCCGCTTGCGTCCGCCCAGCCCCAGGCCCATCGGCCAAGACCAGCGCGCCGTCGCCGATCCGGCCCCCTGAAGCTGGCCCCTTGAAGCTCTTGGCCGGAGGCCCCCCAATGTCATCCCCCGTCGCCGACGAGCGCGGTCCCAGCCCCGAGTTCCGGGCGACCGTCTACTACTTCATCCTGTTCATGGCAGGGGCCGTCATTTCCGTCCATGGCGGCATCTGGTTCAAGGACCAGGGGCTCACCGAGGGCGAGATCGGCATCATCAACGCGCTGCCGGTGCTGATCATGCTGGTGCTCAACATCGGCATCGGCCGCATCGCCGATCGCGCCTCGGACTGGCGGCAGGTGATCGTCCTCGGTTCGGTCGTCGCCGGTATCGCTTCGGCGGCGCTGTACTTCGCGCATGGCTTCTGGGGCATCCTGATCGTCTGGACGCTGCTGTCGCTGCCGGCCGCAGCGATCGGACCGGTCATCGATGCCGCCACCATGCGCATGACGCGCCGGCGCGGCTCGCATTTCGGGCCGATCCGGGCCTGGGGCACGCTGGGCTACATGGTGATGCTGATCGGCACCGGCTTCATCATCTCCTGGTTCGGCGGCGGCATCTTCCTGCCGCTGTTCGTGGGGCTGTCGCTGCTCAGGGCGCTGGCCGCCTTCGGCCTGCCGCGTTTCCGCGGTCCAGAGGGCAGCGAGGTTCCGGCCGGCGCCGACACCGCCCGGCGCCTGCGCGACGCGATGAAGCCGTTCTTCGTCCTGCCGCTGGTCGGGTGGTCGATGGTCTTCGGCACCCACATCGTGCTCAACGCCTTCCAGGGGCTGCTCTGGCAGCAGCAGGGCTTCTCGGCCGACCTGATCGGGCCGCTGCTGGCGGTAGGCGCCATTTCCGAGGCGGCACTGATGTTCGCCTTCGGCCGCTTCGCCAAGCGGTTCTCGGCGCGTACATTGATCCTGGTCTCGGCGCTGGCGGCGGTGTTCCGCTGGACCTGCATGGCGCTGCAGCCGGGCCTCGAATGGCTGATCCCGCTGCAGGCCCTCAATGCCGTCACCTTCGCGCTGGGGTTCCTCGGCTGCATGCACTTCATCGCCAACTGGACCAGCGACGAGATCGCCGCCGAGGCGCAGGGGTTCTTCCAGGTGCTGCAGCAGGCGATGACGGTGATCGCGCTGGTCGGCTTCGGCTGGCTGATGGGCTTCATGGGAGCCCAGGCCTATTTCGTCGCCGCCGCCTTTGCCGGCCTCGGTGCCGTGCTGATCTGGATGTCGCTCGGCCTGCACGGTCCGAAGCGGGTTGAGGAAGCGCCGCTGGCGTAGGTCGCCCCCGAGGCTGGATACGCCGGACGCCGCACCACCAAGAACAAGAGCCCCGCACAAACAAGAGCCCCGCGGTTTCCCGCGGGGCCAGTGAGGTCAACCTCTTGGTCTCGTTCAGCCGAGGCGGCCGCTGGCGTGCGCCAGCATGGTGTAGACCCGGCCGCGGTCGGAGAGCAGGTATTCGCGGCTTTCCTCGACCGGGCTGGGTCCGGTCGCGGCGCGCTTCAGCAACTGCTCGAACTCGGCCATGTAGGTGGCAGCGGTCTTTGCGAAATCGGCGTCGCGCTGGATGCGCTTCCTGACCTCGTCATAGGTCGCCTGCCCGGAGAGGGTGTAGATGCGGCGCGAGAACACGTTCTGCTCGCCGCTCTGGTAGCGCTGCCAGGCCTCGGCCAGGGCCGCCTGGTCCATCGAGCGGGCGATCTCGTCGGTGAGGGTGTTGAGGCCCTGCTGCGGCGGGGGCGCGACGGGAGCAGGAGCAGGAGCCGGGGTCGCCGGCTGGGCCGCGGCCGGGCCGGAGGCGTTGCGCAGCACATCGCGCAGCCAGCCGCCACCTTCCTCGGTTCTGGCCGCCGCAGCCGGTGCGGGCTTGGCTTCCGCCACCACCTGCGGGCGTGGCGCGGTGACCACCGGTGCAGGGACATCCGGCATCGGCACGAAGCGCGGCTTGGCCGGCTCGGCGGCCCGTGGCGGCTCGTGGCGAACGGGCTCGGGACGGATGGGTTCGGGACGGGCAACCGGTTCCGGGCGCGACACCGGTGCTTCGTCGCGGGCGATGGACTGCCGGGTCGGCGCGGCCGGACGGCGGTCGTTCAGGTCGTGCGTCGCCGGCTGGGCCCGCACGATGGCGTTGAGTTCGGCCAGCGCCTCGATCTGCTCGGCGACCACGCGGCGCATGGCAGCCGCGCTCGAACGGGTCTCTTCGGGCAGTTCGATCACGCCGCGCGCCAGTTCCGAGCGCGTGCTCTCGAGTTCCGAGCCCACTTCCTTGGCGGTGGCGCGCATGGCGGCGGCCGTCTCGTTGAAGCGCTGCGTCGCCTCCTCGAGCGCCTGCTGCATCTCGAGGATCATCGTCGCCTGCGTCTGGCGCAGCGCATCGGCGGCCCGCTGGCTCTCCGAGCCGGCGGTATTGGTGAACGAGTTGAGCTGGGTGGCGACGCGCTGCGAGGTGTTCTCGAGCGCTTCCTCGAGCAGGTTGGTGCTCTTGCCGAGCACGTCCTGCACCTGCGTGGTGCTGGTGTGCAGGGCCGACTGCAGATGCTCGGTGGTCTCGGCGAGGCCGGTCCGGACCTGGGCATTGGTCTGGTCGAGCGCCGCCTGCACCTGCTCGGTGGTCGAGCTGAGGGCGGCCTGGACCTGGTGGGTGGTGCTGCCGAGCGCGTTCTGCAACTGGTCGGTGGTGGCGGCGAGGGCGGTCTGCACCTGCTCGGTGGTGGTGGTCAGCACCTCGTTGAGCTGGCTCGTCGTCTCGGTCAGCACCTCGTGGAGCTGGCTGGTGGTGCCGTTGAGGGCGGCGCTGATGCTGCCCGAGGTCTGCTCCAGCGTCTCGGCGACGTTGGACGTCGTCGAGGCCAGCACCTGTTCCATCACCTCGCGGGCATTGACGAGGCGCGCCTCGGTTTCGCTCACCGTGTCGGCGATCGACTGGGCGAAGCCGCGCATCCGGAGGTCGATATCGTCGGCCCGGGCGGCAAAGCTCACGGCCAGCGTGTCCATCGCGGCGCGGCGCTCGTCGAGCATCGACAGCGTCATGCTGCCGGTCGAGTTGAGGTTGTCGGCGGCCTGGTCGAGGCTCTGCGCCTCGGCGTTGAGATTGCCCAGCATCGAGCCGAACTCGGCAACCATGCCGGCAATCGAGGTGCGCAGCGCACCGACGTGCTCGGTGACCATGCGGCCGGCCTCTTCGGTCGAGCCGATCGCCTCGCGCACGGTCGAGGAGTAGGTGGCGGTCTGCTGCGCGACGCTGGTCTCGAGGTTGGCGAGGTTGGCGGTCGAGGCGTCCAGCACCTTCTGCAGCAGCAGGTTGGAGTCGTTGAGCTTGCCGAGCGCCGCCGTCACGTCGGTGAGGATGCGCGAGGTCGACTGGCTCATCAGGTCCTCGGCGGCCGAGGCGTTGGTGACGAGCGCCTGCTGCAGCACGTTGCCGTGGTTGGCGAGTGCCATCTCGAGTTGAGCCGAGCGGTCCGACACCAGGCTCGAGAAGGCGTCGGTATGCTCGGTGACGGTGCGGTTGATCTCGGCGACCTTGGCCCCGATGGCATCGGCGGCGGCGACCGCCTTGACCGAGATCAGCTCGTCGACATGGCGCGAGGTGACCTGGATCTGCTCGAGCGCATTGCGCACCGCCACATCCATGCGGTCGGCGGTGACGGTGACGTCCTCGGCGATCCCCTGGGTTGCGGCAACGATGCGGCGCGAGATGGTCTCCTCGATGCGGTCGGCGCCGGACTCGAGGTCGGTCATCGACTGCACCAGCGCGGTATTGATGGCGGTGTTGAGCGAAGCGAGGCGCTCGGCCGTGATGTCGGCGCGGGCGGTGATCGCCTCGGGCAGGGTGCCGAGCCGCTGGTCGACCATGTCGGTGATCGCCTTGCGGGCCGAGTTGACGCCGGTTTCGATGATGTCGGCGGCCTTGCGGGCGCTGTCGCCGACGGTCGCTGCGGCGCCGTCGATGCGCGCGGTGACGCCCGACTCGGCGTCGGCGATCCTGAGGATGGCATTGTCGATGCCGCGGCCGAGGTTCTCGTTGACCTCCGCCACCTTGGACTGGATCAGGGTGGAAACGGACTGGGCGCGCTCGGCCATGGTTTCCGAGACGTTCCTGAGGCTCTGGTCGATCTTGTCGCGTGCCGTTGTGCCCTGGGAGTCGATGGTGCGGGCGAGTTCCGTGGTGCGCTCGCCGATCGCGGCGGCAATCCCCACGGTGTGGCTGCCCAGCGTCTCGGCGAGCTGCTGGGTGCGCGTGTTGAGCGCCTCGGCCAGTTCGGCGGAGCGGTTGGAGACGGTGGAGGCCAGGGCCTGGGTGCGCTGGTCGAGGCTGTCGCCGAACTGCTTGGCGTGCTGCGCCAGCGTCCCGTCCAGCGCCTGCGAGCGCCCCTCGATCAGCTGGTTGATCTGCTCGGCCCGGTTGCCCAGGCTCGAGTCGATCGACTGGGCGTGGGTGAGGATGGTGGTGTCGAGGGCCTGCGCATGGCCGGAAATGGTCTTGTCGAACGCCGTCACGTGCTGGGTGAGCGCATGGTCGAGTTCGCGGGCCCGCCCGGCGATCGCCTGGTCGAGCTGGTTGGTGCGGGTGGTCAGCGAAGTCTCGAGTTCGCCGCTGCGCAGCTGCAGCGCCTGTGCCAGTTCGCCGGTGCGGGTGGCGAGCGTCTGGCTGAGGTCGGCGGTCTGCGCGGCGAGCGTGCCGCCCAGTTCGGAGGTCCGTTCGGCGAGCGTCTGCCCGAGGTCGGTGGTCCGCGTGGCCAGCGTCTGGCCGAGGTCGGTGGTCCGGGCGGCGAGCACCTGGCCCAGCTCGCTGGTCCGGCCGGCAAGGGTCTGGTTGAAGTCGGCTGTCCGCGCCGCCAGCGACTGGCCCAGGTCGGCAGTCCGGGTGGTGATCGCCTGCTCGAGCTCGTTGGTGCGCGTGGTCAGCGCCAGTTCCAACTCGCGGGTGCGGCCGGACAGCGCCTCGTCGATCTCACGGGCCCGTCCGAGCAGGGTCTCGGAGAAGTCGACATTGCGGTTCTGCAGCGTCTCGTTGAGCAGTTGCGTGCGGGCGTCGACCGCGTCGGCAATCACCTGGGTGTGGCCCTCGAGCGCATCGGAGAGTTCGCGGCTGCGGTTGGCGATGGTCTCGGTGATCTGCTTGGTGCGCTGGCCCAGCGTCTCGGTCATCTCGCGGGTGCGCTGGCCGACGATCTCGTTGAAGTGCTCGGACTTCTCGTCGAGCGCCATCTCGAGGACGTTGGCGCGCGCCGCAAAGCTCGCATTGTGCTTGTCGAGGGCGGCGACCAGCCGGTCGCCCTTGTCGCCGATGACGCCGTCGAGGGTGGAGAGGCGCGCATCGATGACCACGGCGATCTCGTCGAGGCGGGCGTCGAACTGCGCAAGGTTCTGCGAGCCGGCGCCGGTGAGGGTGACGCGGGCGCGCTCGGTGGTGTCGTCCAGCGCGCCGGAGAGCTCGATCATCGCAGACTGCAGCCGGCTCTCCATCGAGTTGACCTGGATCTGCACCTGCTCGTCGAGCTGGCGGCTGAGGCCGGAGAGCAGTTGCTCCGCCTCGCGCGCCCGGCCGGTGATGTCGGAGGCGATGCGGGTGCCGATCATGTCGAGCGAGCTCGACACTTCATGGCCGCGGTCGCGCAGCTGGTCGAGCAGCGTGATGCCGCCCTGGCTCAGGAGCTTCGCCAGCGAGGAGGTGCGGTTGTCGATGGCGTCTCACAGCGTCACCGTGCGGCTGTCGAGCGCCTCGGTGAGGGACTCCAGCCGGCCGTCGATCACCGAGCTCAGCTCGTGCGTGCGGTTCTCGAAGGCGCCGGAAATGGTGCTGGCGCGGTCCTCGAGCGTGATATTGAGGCGCGAGGCGGAATCGTCGAGGGCCACCAGCAGGTGGCTGGTGCGCTGGTCGATCAGCGACACGAAGCTCTCGGTGCGCTCGCCGAAGGCGGCGTTCAGCGAGTTGCCGGCGGTTTCGAGCGCCGTGGTCAGGTTGCCGCCCGACTCGACGATCGTGCCGGCGATGCGCTGGCTGATCATGTCGAGGTCGAACACCAGCCCGGTATGGCTCTCGGTGATCGCCTCGCGCACGCGCTCGGTGTTGGTGATCACCGCTTCGCGCTGGCTGGCCAGTTCCTGGATCAGCGCGCGCATGCGGGATTCATTGTCCGAATAGGTGCGCTCGAGCGCGGTGACCTCGTTGTGGATCATCACCTCGAGTTCGCCGGCGCGGGAGAGGGCGCGCTCGAGGCCGTCGCCGAGCGCGTTCACCTCGCGGCGCACCGCCTGGCCCACCGAGGCGACCTTTTCGGAGGCGGTGGTTTCGGGTTCGGCGAGGCGGATCGCCGCCTGCGTCACGGCAGCGGCCGCGTTGCGCAGGTCCTGCGCGCGCCGGATCAGGGCGGCAATGGCGAAGATGCCGACCACCGGCACCACCGCCAGCGTCACGAGGCCGATGAAGTCGTTCGAGCCCCAGAAGGGGGGGGAGCCGAGTTCGGCGCCATTGCGGATCAGCGCCACGAGCGCGATCGCCACCACCCAGCCGAGAGCGACGAAACCGGCCACCATGGTCGGGGCGCCGGAGGACTTGCTCTGCAGGCCGTAGAGGATGCGCGAACTCTGGAAACGGTCGTCATTGGCGACCGAGCCGGTCTGCGCCGCGAACTTGTCGGCGGTGCGCTGGCGCTCCGAGCGCGGCGAGGTGTCGCGCGTCACCGGCCGCGGCCCCGAGCGTTCGGGCTGCGGCGGCGGCTCGGGCGCGGCGGCCGGCTGGTCAAGGCCGGCGAACACCGAGTCCTTGAGCGCGTCCTCCACCGCAGAGAATGCCAGAGTTGCAGGATCGTTCTGGGGGGTCGAGGACTTCTTTGCCATACTCGTTACAACTCTCGCATCGGCACTCGGCAGGCCTTCAGAGCTGGCATTGGACCACTTCCGGAGTTCCGGGAAGCCATCCAAATTGGGTAAAATGCGATTAAAACGCCTCGCGATCCGACCCTTGCCCCACGCCGCCGCACGCTTGGTGGAAGCTCTGATATACAATCAATTTGAGGCAAACCGAACGCTTTCTTAACAGAAGGTTAATTTCCGCTCGGAATGCGGCTCCTTGAGGGCATCGATAAAATTGCAGGCTTCCGCTTCGGCCTGCCTTCATGCGCGTTCGCTAGCTTGGCCATGCGTCCCGGAAGTGGGCGCGACTAAGCGAAGGGCGGCGGCATGGCTCAGAACAACGCGCACGGGATCGGGCAGGACGCCGTCGTTCCCGGACACGGCCACGGTCCGATCGACCTCGATCACCTGGCGCGACAGGCGATGGGCGATCCCGGCCTCACCGATGAGGTGCTGCGGCTCTACGCCAGCATGTCCGCGGTCTACATGGGCCGGATCGAGCAGAGCACGACGACCGCGGCGCTGCTCGAACACCTGCATACGCTCAAGAGCGCTGCCGCCGGCATCGGCGCCTGGGGCGTCCGGGATCTCGCGCGCCTCGCCGAGGACGAACTGCGGTCCGGTGGTCCTGCCAATCCCGAGCGGATCGAGGACATCGCGATGGCGGTGGCCGAATGCAGCGAGTATATCGCGGCGTTGCTCGAGCAGGCCGCCTGAGGCCGCCGGAGCGCCCGAGGGCGCGACGGAAGGCGTGCTTGCCGGGTCACTGCGGCGCGTCTATATCCGGGCGCGACCCGAGAGCAGAGACCAGATGGCCCACATCACCTATATCGAATCCAGCGGCACGCGGCACGAAACCGAGGGCGAGACCGGTTCGACCGTCATGGAGACCGCCATCATGCATGGCGTGCCCGGCATCGTTGCCGAGTGCGGCGGCGCCTGCACCTGCGCCACCTGCCATGTCTATGTCGATGACGCCTGGACCGACGTGGTCGGCGGACCGTCGATGATGGAAGAGGACATGCTGGATTTCGCCTACGACGTTCGCCCCACCAGCCGCCTCAGCTGCCAGATCAAGGTGCGCGACGAGATCAACGGCCTCGTGGTGCACGTCCCCTCCCGGCAGGGGTAGCATTGATCTGGACCTGATGGCGGTCTAGATCAGCGGTCCACAATTATGGACCAGATTACCCATGAACATTCCGATCACCGAGGCCAAGGCTCAACTCACCGAGTTGGTTCGTCGGGCAGAGAACGGAGAAGACGTGGTGCTGACTCGTCATGGCAGACCAACGGTCCGCCTCGTACCGACGGAAGCGGCGCCTCGGCGCAAGCTGGATCGGGCGCTCATTGATGAGATCACGCGCCAGGCCATGGCGAAGATGAAGCCCGGTCCTTGGGACGAGGGCATGTACGACGAGGGCGGGTTGCCGAAGTGATCGTTGTCGATACGTCGGCGCTGGTGGCCATTCTCAAGCGAGAACCTCTCCGCGACGCCTGCATCGAGGCGCTCGACCAGAATGCAGCCTGCATGTCGGCGGGAACGCTGGTGGAATGCTTTGTGACTGCCGAGTGGAACGGGGTTGGCGACGAGATGCGCAGGATGATTGGGGCATTGGCCCCCCAGATCATCCCCGTAACGGATGAGACGGCCTATGAGGCCCATCTTGCCTACAAGCGATGGGGAGAAGGCCGCCATCCTGCCGGCCTGAACTTCGGTGATTGCTTCTCCTACGTCGCGGCAACGCAGCGTTCATTGCCCCTCCTCTTCGTCGGCAACGACTTCTCCCAGACCGACATTGTCAGCGCCCTTTAGGCACCTGCGTTCCACGCCTTGCCACCCCCGTGGATTCTTTTGTCCGTCTCGGCTATTCCCCCTCAACGCAATTCTAATCCGCACCCGCCACGAGAAACATTAAAGCTATTGAATATCAACGGCTTGTTGGCGAACGCGGCGGCGAGTATCTAGGCACTTCCGGAAAGGCGGCCAATGGGCGAGCTGAGCACATTCCCTGTCAGCTACAAGGTCGAGGGCAAGCGCATCGTCATCGTCGGCGGTGGCGAGGAGGCCCTCAACAAGGCCCGGTTGGCGATAAAGACGACTGCATCGGTCGTGATAATCTCCCCGGAGCCGCAGCCCGATTTCGCCGAACTCCCGGTCTCCGTCCTGGCGCGGGCCTTCCGGCCCGACGATCTGGTTGATGCGGCACTGGTCTTCGTCGCCTGCACCGGCGCCGACGGCGAGGCAGCCAAGGCCGCGGCGCGGGCGCGGGGCATCCCGCTCAATGTCGTCGACGTTCCTTCCGAGTGCGATTTCTACACCCCCGCGATCATCGATCGTGCGCCCGTCAGCATCGCGGTGGCGTCCGAAGGCGATGCGCCGGTGCTGGCGCGGCTGATCCGGGCCCGCATCGAGGCGGCCCTGTCGCCCAATCTCGGCGCGCTGGCCCGGCTGGCGGGGGGCATGCGGGCGCGGGTGGCCGAACTGCTGCCCGGCGCGCGGGCCCGGCGCTACTACGAGGAACTGGTCACCTCACCCGAAGTCGAGGCCGCGTTCCTGCATGGCGAGGGTCCCGCCAAGGCCGAGGCGCTGCTCGACCAGCATGTGGCCGAGGGCGACAGTCCGGGCGTCGTCTGGCTGATCGGGGCAGGGCCCGGTTCCGAGGATCTGCTGACACTGCGGGCCCAGCGCCTGCTGCAGCAGGCCGATGTCATCGTCCACGATCACCTCGTGCCGGCAGCGGCGGTCGAGATGGGGCGGCGCGATGCCGAGCGCATCCTCGTGGGCAAGCAGAAGGGGCACCACTCCTTCACCCAGTCCGAGATCAATGCGCTGATCGTCCGCCTCGCCGGGGCCGGCAAGCGGGTGGCGCGGCTGAAGGGCGGCGATCCGATGGTGTTCGGGCGGGCCGGCGAGGAGATCGAGGCGCTCAAGGCGCACGGCATCGACTACCATGTCGTGCCGGGCGTCACCGCAGCGCTGGCGGCGGCCGCCGACACGGCAACGCCGGTAACGCTCAGGCAGGTCTCCACCGGCTTCGTGCTGGCCACGGCTCACGGGGCCAATTCCGAGGAACTCAGGCACTGGGCGGCGCTGGCCTCGGCCGGGCTGACGCTGGCGCTCTACATGGGCAAGTCGGTTGCCGGGCCGACCGCGGCGCGGCTGATCGCGGAGGGCGCGAGCCCCGCCATCCCGGTCGGTGTCGTGGTCCGGGCCGGCCGCAACGACCGGGTTCTCTACCGCGGTACCCTCGGTTCGCTGTCGAGTGGGGCAACCGCACTCGAGGACGGGCCGGCGATCATCTTCGTGGGCGAGGCGATCGCCCATGGCGACTGGCGGCAGGCGAACGCGCTCGCCCGCGCCGAATTCAAGGTGGCATAGGCGATGGAAATCCTCACCGGCAACGAACTGATGAGCGGGGCGACGGTCTATCTCGACCGCGCCGGCAACTGGGTCGAGGACCTGCAGCAGGCGCGCATCTTCTCCAGGGACGAGGCCGGGGCGCGCGATGTCGCCATCGCCGCGACGAAGAGCACCGGCCGCATCAACTCGGTCGAGACCGAGACCGTCAGGCTCGAGGCCGGCACCATCGTTCCCGACCGTATCCGCGAGCGCATCCGCGCCGAGGGTCCGACCACGCCGCGCTTCGAGCGCCAGCATCTCGATGAGGACGGCCATGTATCGATATGACGAGTTCGACGCCGCCTTCGTGAAGGCGCGCACCACGCAGTTTTCCGACCAGGTGGCCCGGCGCCTCTCCGGCGAGCTCAACGAGGACCAGTTCCGGCCGCTCCGGCTGATGAACGGGCTCTACCTGCAGCTGCATGCCTACATGCTGCGCGTCGCGGTGCCCTATGGCACGATGAGTTCGCGCCAGCTCAGGATGCTGGCGCACATCGCGCGCACCTATGATCGCGGCTACGGCCATTTCACCACGCGCCAGAACATCCAGTTCAACTGGCCCAAGCTCAGGGACATCCCGAAGATCCTCGAGGACTTGGCTGCGGTCGAGATGCACGCCATCCAGACCTCGGGCAATTGCATCCGCAATATCACGACGGACCAGTTCGCCGGCGCCGCCGCCGACGAGCTGATCGATCCGCGGCCGGTCGCCGAAATCCTTCGCCAGTGGTCCTCGCTCCACCCCGAGTTCAGCTACCTGCCGCGCAAGTTCAAGATCGCCATGAGCGGGGCGACGCACGATCGGGCGGCGATCCGCTTCCACGACATCGGGTTGCAGGGGACCGCCGATGCCGGCGGCGAGATCGGCTGGCAGGTCTGGGTCGGCGGTGGCCTCGGCCGCACCCCGATGATCGGCAAGCAGATCAGCCCGTTCGTGCCGCATGAGCACCTGCTCGCCTATCTCGAGCATCCTGCGCGTCTACAACCTCTACGGACGGCGCGACAACAAGTACAAGGCCCGCATCAAGATCCTGGTGCACGAGGAGGGTATCGATTCCATCCGTCGCCAGGTCGAGGAGGAGTTTGCCCAGGTGAAGGGCGGCGTGCTTGCCCTGCTGCAGGCCGAACTCGATCGCATCGGCGCCTACTTCGCCGCGCCGGCCTACGAGCGGCTCAACGCCACGACGCTTGATACTGCCCGCGAAAAGGTGCTCAACCCCACCTATGGCCGCTGGCTCGAGCGCAACCTCAACGCCCACCGCCAGCCGGGCTATGTCTCCGTTACCATCTCGCTGAAACCGGTCGGCGGCGCGCCCGGCGATGCGACCGACGCCCAGATGGACGTCGTCGCCGACCTTGCCGAGCGCTACTCGTTCGACGAGCTGCGGGTCAGCCACGAGCAGAACCTGGTGCTGCCGCATGTGCGCATCGCCGATCTGCCGGCGATCTACGAGACCCTGGTCGCGAACGGCCTCGCCGAAGGCAATGCCGGGCAGATCACCGACATGATCTGCTGCCCGGGGCTCGATTTCTGCGCGCTCGCCAATGCCCGCTCGATCCCGCTGGCCCAGGAACTCACCCGCACCTTCGCGGCGCCCGAGCGGCAGGCCGAGATCGGCGATCTCAAGATCAAGATTTCGGGCTGCATCAACGCCTGCGGCCACCACCATGTCGGCCATATCGGCATCCTGGGGGTTGAGAAGAAGGGCACCGAGCTCTACCAGATCAGCGTCGGGGGCGATGCTACCGAGCAGGCCGCGATCGGCGACATCCTTGGCCACGGCTTCGTCGTCGAGGACGTGCCGGCCGCGATCGAGCGTCTCGTCGACGCCTACATCGCCCGCCGCCAGAGCCCTGCCGAGCCCTTCATCGCCGCCTACCGCCGCCTCGGCCGGGAGCCGTTCAAGGAGGCGCTGTATGGCTCAAGCTCGCACTGAGGACCTGGCGCTGGCGCACCGCCTTCCTTCTCCCCTTGCGGGAGAAGGTGGCGCGCAGCGCCGGATGAGGGGTCTGCGATCTCTGCAGGAGACCCCTCATCCGCCCTTCGGGCACCTTCTCCCGCAAGGGGAGAAGGCGCTCGCTGCGGCATCTAGCCAAAGAGCCCGCCATGGCCGCCACTAGCCTCGCCGCCGCGCCCTTCCGCCAGCACAAGCCGGACAAGCTGCGCCAGCTCGGCATCATGTCGCTCAACGGCATGTTCGACGAGATGGACGGGGTCGGCGTGCTGCGGCAGGCCGCAACCGACCTGCTCAAGGACGACATTGCCATCGTTTCCTCCTTCGGTGCGGATTCGGCGGTGCTCCTGCACATGGTGTCCGAGGTCGACCGGACCCTGCCGGTCTGCTTTCTCGAAACCGGCAAGCACTTCCCCGAGACGCTCGACTATGTCGCAACTCTCGAGCGCGCCCTCGGGCTGAGCAATGTCATCGCGCTTCGTCCGGACGACAAGGACGTGCTCCGCTTCGATCCCGGCGGCGACCTCTGGGAAACCGATCCTGATTCGTGCTGCCATGTCCGCAAGACCGAGCCGCTCGATGTCGCCGTCTCCGGCTTCGGGGGCTGGGTCACCGGCCGCAAGCGCTACCAGACTGCCGAACGCGGCGTGCTGCCGCATTTCGAATTGACCAGCGACGACCGGATCAAGGTCAATCCGCTGGCCTATTTCTCCGATGCCGACATCACGGCCTACAAACTCAAGTACGGGTTGCCCGAGCATCCGCTCTACACTAAGGGCTACAAATCCATCGGTTGCGCGCCCTGCACGAGCGTGGTGGCCGAGGGCGAGGATCCGCGCGCCGGCCGCTGGCGCGGGCTCAACAAGAAGGAATGCGGCATCCATTTCGATTTCAACGGAGCGATCGCCAAGCCGATGGCCGCCGAAGACCTGACCCTGTTCAAGGACGGCGCCTTCATCGCCGATCCGTTCCGCGCCTGGAGCGAGGGCGACGACGCGGCATCGGTGCGCTACACCCACGTGCCGCTGCCGGTCTTTCTCGCGCAGCGCGACGCGTTCCTCGCCAATCCGCACCCGCTGGGGCTGCTGGTCGCTCCCGGGGACAATGTCGAGCTGGCCGCGCCGGACCTCTCCCGCTTCGCCTCCGTGGCCATCGCGTTTCCCGGCTTCACCGACGGGCGCGGCTATTCCTCGGCCCGGCTGGTGGTCGAGCGCCATGGGTACAAGGGCGAGGTCCGGGCGGTCGGCGATGTGCTGGCCGACCAGATCCCGCTGATGCGGCGCTGCGGCATCACCGCCTTCGTCGTCCGCCACGAGCCGACCCGCAAGGCGCTGCGCGAGGGCAAGCTCGCCACCGTCGATGTCTTCTACCAGCCGGTCGGCAAGACCGAGGTGCCGCTCGGCACCCGCCCCTTCCTCCGCCGCGCGGTGGAAAACGTGTAGCCAGGAGTGTGCGGCGCCCCCCACCCTTGATCCCCTCCCCCGCGAGGGGGAGGTGACGACTTCGGGACTGGTGGCCGCGAATTGTCAGTCAACTCCCTCCCCCTGTGCGGGGAGGGATCAAGGGTGGGGGGTGCCGCGCACTCCGTCCCTCCAAAGCGAGCGAACTGAATGTCGAACGAAATCGTCACCGATGTGGTCATTGTCGGCGCAGGCCCCGTCGGCCTGTTCGCCGTGTTCGAGCTGGGGCTGCTCGACATCAAGTGCCACCTCGTCGATATTCTCGACCGGCCGGGCGGGCAGTGCACCGAGCTCTATCCCGAAAAGCCGATTTACGACATCCCCGGCTTCCCGATGATCACCGGGCAGGGCCTCGTCGAGAACCTGATGCAGCAGATCGCGCCGTTCGGCCCCGAGTTCCATTTCGGCCGCATGGTGACCAGCCTCGCCCGGCTCGAGGATGGCAGCTTCCGGCTCACCACCGATGCCGACGAAACCTTCCTGTGCAAGGCCGTCGGGTGCACCGGCGCGACGAGTTCCGCGCGGCGCCGGCCTCGGTCAACGAGATGCGCCGGCTGGTTGCCGAGGGCAAGGTCAACCTGCTGATCGGCCAGATCGGCGGCATCGAGGGGGCAGACGGGCAGCTCAGTGCCGTCACCATCAGGACCGCCGAGGGCGAGGTGAAGCTGCCGACGACGCGCATGATGCCGTTCTTCGGGCTCACCATGAAGCTCGGGCCGGTGGGCGACTGGGGGCTCGAGCTCAACGACAACCTGATCGCCGTCGATACCGCGAAGTTCCAGTCCTCGGTCCCCGGCGTCTTCGCCATCGGCGACATCAACCAGTATCCCGGCAAGCTGAAACTCATCCTCTCGGGCTTCCACGAGGCGGCGCTGATGGCGCAGGCGGCGAAGTCCATCGTCTCGCCGGGCGAACGGGTGATCTTCCAGTACACCACCAGTTCCACCAAACTGCAGAAGAAGCTCGGGGTGGCGTGACGATACCAGGCCGTCGGGATCGCAGGTCACATTCCCTGCAATCCTCGACTGCCTGCTGCTACTCCGAGCCGCTTTCCCCGTCGTTCTCGTCGCCTCCCGGCACGTATTGCAGGATATCGCCCGGCTGGCAGTCGAGCACCTGGCAGATGCGCGACAGCGTCGCGAAGCGGATGCCGCGCACCTTGCCCGACTTGAGCAGCGACACGTTCTGTTCGGTAATGCCGATCCGCTCGGCGAGCTCCTTGGAGCGCAGCTTGCGGCGCGCCAGCATGACATCGAGATTGACCACGATCGCCATGGTCAGACGATGCCCCGGGCGTCGTCCTCGAGCCGGCGCGCTTCGGCGATGACGAGGGCGAAGGCCAGCGCCAGGATGCCGACCAGCAGCGTTGCCAGTTCGGTGCTGCCGAGCGCGATGGCGAGCGTCCGCGTGCCGTCCGCCGAGCCGAGGCTTTCGAGATAGGCGAGGGCGGTGTGCGCCAAAGTGGCGGCGATGCCGGTGGCAAAGGCGCCCCATCCCAGTCCGACCAGCGCGGCGACGGCGCGCGGCGCAAACGGGTCGGCACCACGCAGGGTGGCGAACAGCCGACCCGCCTGCCACAGGCAATAGCCGAACGTGGCCGCCGGGATGGCCGCGACCAGCGCGCCGAGCTGGGCGTTGCCGTCGAGGTGGAGTCCCATCTGGCGCAGCCACGGGTCGCGTACCTCCGACCAAACGAGGGCCGCGCCGACGAACAGCACGACCAGCAGCAGTCCGCCCCAGGCGACCAGCTGTCCGCCGAGGGCGATGCGGCGCAGGCGGCCGGACACAGTCGTCGAGTGCGGGTCGAGCATAGCAAAGATTCCTGTTGTGTAACCAAAAATGATCGTAATACGATAAGTCATCATCGTAAAGCGACAATGAGTATCCCATGCCAGGCTGGCTCCGCGCCCTGCTCCTCTCCCTTACGCTCGGTCTTGTCGGCTGTGCCAGCGTGCCCCTCGGCTCGGTTGTGCCGCTGCTGCGGCTCGATCTCGCGACGACGCGGATCGAGGCGTTGCGGGTTGCGGTGCGTCTGCCCGAAGCGGTCCGCCCGCGCGCCGGCGGCGTGGTGCTCGATGTCGTTTTGACCCGGCAGGGACTGCCCGAGCTGAAGCAGGGCTACCTCCTCGTCGAGACCGAGGGCGCGGCCGATCTTGCCGGCCTCGTCGGCCAGCAGCGGCCGGGCTTCCGCCTGACCGCCTATCGCCTCGGCGCCGAGGACCTCGAGCGCTTCCGCGCCGTGCAGGACGCCCTGGCGGAGGCGCGTGTGCGCGGGCAGTCGGGAAGCCTGGGCTTCGGCATCGCCACGCGCGAGTTCTGCCGCACCGGCAGCGGCACCCCCGGCCGCATCCCGGCCTCGACCTACCTGATGACCGCCGAGAGCAATGGCTGGCTCACCGTCAGCGAGGATTTCGACCTGATGGGTGAGCCGACGGTCGCCGCCGCGCTTGCGGACCTCGCCCCGTGCTGAAGCCTATGGGACCGTGGCAAGTTTTCGCTTCCGTCGCCGGCCGTGCATGCTAAACAGCCGCGCGCAACTCGCGGAGCCGATCCACGATGAAGATCCTCGTCACAGACCAGTCCGGAACCCGACACGAGCTCGAGGGGCTGGAGAGCTGGCGGGTGATGGAGGTGATCCGCGACTGGGGCCTCAATATCAAGGCCGAGTGCGGTGGCGCCTGTTCCTGCGCCACCTGCCACGTCTATGTGGACGAGTCCTGGCTGAAGCGGCTGCTGCCCGCCTCGCCCGAGGAGGAAGATCTGCTCTACACCGCCCCCGGCCGTCAGGCCAATTCGCGGCTGAGCTGCCAGATTCTGCTCTCCGATGCCCTCGACGGGCTCGAGGTGACGCTCGCCCCGAGTTCCGCCAAGGACTAGGTCCGCACGCGTCACTGCGGCGGCGATGTTCCGCCCTGACAGCGCCTGCGGGGCGCGGCACTCCGGTCCTCGTCAGGCCACATAGGCCTCGTGGACCCAGCCGGTGTTGACGGGCTGGCCGTTCTGCAGCACCGAGACGCTGATCCAGCGGCCCTGCCGTTCCAGCGGCCTGAGCCTGGTGCCGTTGGCCAGCAGGACCATCACCGCGAACTGCGTGCCGGGACCGGCGCGCAGGTTGAGCCCCTCGGCAACGTTGACGGTGAGTTCGCCGGTGGCCGTCGAGTCGTCGGCGTTGCCGGCGTCCCCGAACACCAGTTCGCGGAACCGCGCCATGTCGAAGGCCGGACCGGGGTCCCATTTGCGGGTCGGCGCGATGTCGTCGTGGCCGACGATCTCGTCGATGCCATAGGCGTCCACCGCGGCCCGGGCCAGGGCGACGGCACTGCGGATCTGCGCTTCAGGATAGTCCTCCCAGCCGATCGGCTGCGTGCTGCCGTCGGGGTTGCCGTTGCGGTGCACGCCCATGAAGGGATCGGCGATCGGGCGGCCGGTATAGGACTGCCAGCCGCTGCCGGCGCGCTTCAGGAAGCCCCAGTTGGCGAGTTCGATACCGAACGAGGAGCGGTTGAGACCGACGATGTGGTTGCCGTGCCGGTCGCGCCATTCCGAGGTGCCGGCATGCCAGGCGGGCCTGTCGAAGGAGACGCACTGGATGATCGAGCCGTCGCGCTCGATGACCACCTGGGCCGACGATCCCGGATTGTCCGGGCTGTTGAACCAGGCGGCACTGGATGCCGCCGTGCCGCCATAGGTGAAATGCATCACCAGTATCTTCGGTGGTCGGGCGAAGGCTGCACTGGTGTAGCGGGACTCAACGAATGAAACATTCGTTCCGTCTACCTGAACTCTGCCATTTCGGATGCGCGTCGCCATGCCAAATCCTCCATTTGGGCTGAATGTCACGTAACTCGGCTAGTCAATATGCGTCAGTGTAGAGGCATGGGGAGTATCTATCCATGATGCATTCGTGAGATAGGGATTATTCGCAGTGTAGCGGGGAGCAATATGGCTGAACCGGGAAAGCTTCGCCGCGGGTGGCCGGGTCTGCCGTGGGCCAAAGGCCGGACTGGTCAAGTGGCCAGCGCGGCCGAGACCCCCTCGAGCAGCTTGGTGGCGCTGCGGGTCAGCGCCTGCGCACCAAGCTTTCTGGCGCGTTCGCGCAGTTGCGAGTCTTCGCGCACCGTGTAGATGAAGAACGGCGTGCGGCTCCCCCGCCTGTTCAGCTCTTCGAGCAGCGCGAACCCCGCCTCCTTCTCGTCCCCGCGCCCCAGGTCGGAAATGATCGCGTCGAACCGGTCGTTGACGGCGAGCCGCAGCGCCTGCTCGGTGCTGACCGCACTGGTGACGCGGATGTTGAACTTCTCGAAGGTGCGCTGCAGGTTGGCATTGTTCTCGGGGTGGTCGTCGACCCACAGCACGGTCTTGCTGTGCTGCTTGTCCTGGACCCAGGACTGTCGGGCCACCCGTCGCACCGCGGACACCGAGTCCTGGGCGATGGTCTCGGTGCTGGGCGCCGCTTCGCCGGCATTGGGCGGGGCCGACGCCTCGGCGGCGGCCAGCGTCGCCGCCTGCTCCATCATCGCGATGTAGTCCTTGGGGTCCTTGAAGTCGCCGGGGCCGAACAGGTTCTTGGGATACTTGGCGACCAGGTGCACGAAGGCCCACAGCACCATGAACGGGAAGGTGGCGAGGAAGACGACGATGATCGTGAGGTCGTAGCCGTCGATGCTGTTCGGTATCGGGATGGAGATGGCCGCGAAGGCGTAGACCAGCACGATGAACAGCGCGATGATGCCGAGCGGATTTCGCGCCAGCGCGATCGCGGTGCGGTTGAAGCCGGCGCTGAGCCCCTGCTGCTGCGAATGCGGTTCGTCGGCCAATCGTCCCCCCGAGATGCACTCCCTCGTCATTGAGGCGCGCCCGGCCGGGGACGGCAATCCGGGGCAAGCGCCTACGTGGCGCTGCGGGCGGGGCTTGTCCGTAGGCAATTCTGGCCTCGGCGCGAGGGCCGGCAGCTACGGCTTCCTGTCGGCGTTCAGCACGTTGGCGAGTTCCGGGATGAAGTCCTTGACCAGGGGCTGGCGCAGTGCCGCGAAGGGCAGCGGGCGGACGACGCGCATCGCGGCGATGCCGACGCGCACCGTCATCAGGCCGTTGACCACGCCTTCGCCGAGCCGGGCCGAGAGCTTTGCGGCGAGGCCCTGGCCGACCAGCTGTTCGACCACCCCGTCGGTGAGCACCAGCCCGCCGGTGACGGCGAGGTGGGCGAGCACGGCGCCGGCGAGGCGCCAGGTTCCGATCACGCCGGGGCGCGCGCCGTAGAGGCGCGCGATGTCGGCGCCGAGCCGGATGCTCTCGAAGGCGACGAAGGCGATATCGACGACGGCGCGGGGTGAGACCGCCGTCACCAGCGCCACCCGGCGGGCGGAGGCGGCCGTCAGCGCCCGTGCCCGCGCGTCGAGCGGCGCCATCAGCAGCCGCTCGGCCAGCCGCACCTGCTCGGCGCCGTCGAAGACCTGCCGCATGTCGCCCTCGAGCCGCGACACCGGTCGCGCCAGGTCCGGCCGCCGCGCATAGAGCTGAGCCAGTTCGCGGGCAATGGCGGCACCCTCGCGGTTGCCGTCGCTCTCCAGCACCCCTGCTGCCCGCCGTCGCAGGCGTTCGAGGCTGCTGAGGCGCAGCACGGCGGCTACTTCGCGGATGGCGATGGCGAGGAGGGCCAGCACCAGCACGGCGGTGAGGCCCAGCGCCAGCCAGCCCAGCCAGGGCTGGGTCGCGAACAGGTCGGCGATCAGTCGTTCGGCCGCGAGCCCGAGAGCGAGCGACAGCAGCAGGCCGCCGGCGATCCCGGCGATCCGCCAGAGCCAGCCGAGACGTCGCGGCGGCGGCGCATCGTCCGTGCCGCCCGCCGGGACGTCGCTGATCGGTTCGATGCTCTCGGGCAGGGCGACGGCGTCCGCCGGGGAGAAGTCGCGGGGTCGGCGGCCGGTGGTTTCGGCGGCGGTGTCGGGTGGCACCGGCCGGGCGAATGGCTGCTTCATCTCAGCTTGTCTCCCAGCAGGAACTCCAGCGCCCGGTCGAAGCGGATGTGCGGCAGCACCGCGTTGCCTTCGGCATTGCGCTCGAGTCGCGCCGGCGGCCGGAAACGCAGGAACTTCAGTTCCACGCGCTTCCCGTCCTCGAGCACTGAATCCGGATGTTCCGGCAAGTCCCCGGGAAACAGGGCGATCTCGGTGTTCCCGTCATAGCGGACGCCGTCGAGGGTCTCGCCGGCCTCGGGCGTCCCGACGATGACCTCGTGGCCGTCGACATGGCTCTCCCGCGTGGCGCGGATCGCCGCCAGCGCCACCGAGCGCGTCTCGGCTCCGGCGAAGCGGGCGCGGCGCGCGGCGCTGGCGACCAGCCGGTTCATCACCGCCTCCAGCCGGTCGTGGCTGGCCGAGTGGATATGGTCAGCCTTGGTCGCGGCAAACACGATCCGGTCGATGCGACGGGCGATGAGCCGGGTCAGCGGGTTGTTGTCGCCCTGGCGGAAGGCGCGGAGGATGTCGCCGAGTGCCGCCTCGAGGTCGGCGACCGCCGATGGCCCGGCATTGAGCGCGCGCAGCGTGTCGACCAGCACGATCTGCCGGTCGAGCCGGGCGAAATGGTCGCGGAAGAACGGGCGCACCACGATCGCCTTGTAGGCCTCGTAGCGCCGCTCCAGGGTCGCGTAGAGGCTGGTGGACCGCACCGGCCCGCCGGGTGGCGGCAGCGGGGCGAAGGTCAGCGCCGGGCTGCCCTCGAGATCGCCGGGGAGCAGGAACCGTCCGGGCGGCAGCGCGCTCAGGGCGCGGCCATCCTCGCGGCTCGCCCGCAGGTATCCGGTGAAGGCGACGGCCAGCCGCTCGGCCTCTGCATCCGAGGCCTCGGCGAGGGCATCGGTCTCCGCTAGCGCGGCATAGAACCGTTCAGCATCGTGACGGGAATGTGGCTTGCCGGCCCGTTCGAGGGCCTGTGCACTCCACTCGGCGTAGCTCAGCGACAGCAGCGGCAGGTCCAGCAGCCACTCGCCGGGGTAGTCGACAATGTCGAGATTGAGCACGGTCGGCCCCAGCATGCCGGTCGGCCAGCGCTGCGACTGGAACTTCAGCGCGATGCGCAGTTCGCTGATCCGCCGGGTCGAGTCCGGCCAGTGCGGCACCTTGCCGGTGAGTGCCGCCAGGTGCTGCTCGTAGGCGAAGCGGGGGACGCCGGGGTCCGGGCTCTCCGCCAGCCGTGCCCCGATGAAGCGGCCTTCGGTCAGCGCCGAAAAGCCCGGAATCCGACCACCGGTCAGCAGGTTATGCACCAGCGCGGTGATGAACACGGTCTTGCCCGCCCGGCTCAGCCCGGTGACGCCCAGCCGCAGGGTGGGCGTGAACGGGGCGGTGGCGGCGTCCGCCAGGTTGCCGAGCGCAATGCCGATTTCGTCGGAGAAGGTGGTCGGCGGCTGCGGCACGCGGGGTCCTCGGCTCTCTGCCGGGAAGGTAGGCGGTAGCGGCCGGATTGCAAGGTGTGGCAGGCAATCCCCGCTGCCGCCATCCGTGGTAGGATGGCGGCAGCGGTCCGGAAAGGAGACTGAGGCGAAATCGAGGCACGGCCGGGGATAAGCGGAGGCCGTCAGTTATCCCCGTCGCCGATCCGGGAAATATCGTACGGCGTGGTCTGGTAGATCTCGTTGATCCAGTTCTGGAACAGCAGGTGTCCGTGGCTTCGCCAGCGGTTCTCCGGCTCCACCGTCGGGTCGCCGCCGGGGAACAGGTTCACCGGCAGCGCCGGGTTCAGCCCGGCCTTGACGTCTCGGTCGTACTCGTCGGCGAGCGAACGGTTGTCATACTCGAGGTGGTTCAGCATATAGAGGGCGCGGCGCGTCCGATCGCGCAGCATGCAGACACCTATCTCATTGTTATCAATGAGGATTTCCAAGCCGTCGCCGATGCTCTGGCGGTCGAGGTCGTTGTAGCGGCTGACCGGCACCATCGGGCTGTCGGAGAAGCCGCGCAGCCAGGGGTTGGGAGCGCCGGTCAGGGCATGGCGATACACCCCGAAGGCCTTCTGCGGCATCCGGTAGCGCTGCACCTGGTGGAAATGGTGCAGGGCCGCCTGCGCGCCCCAGCAGATGAACATCGTCTGGTGCACGTTCGAGCCGGTCCAGTCCATGATCTCGAGCATCTCGGACCAGTACTTGACCTCCTCGAACGGAATATTGGCGATCGGAGCGCCGGTGACGACAAAACCGTCGAACTTGCGGTGGCGGATTTCCTCCCAGGTCGAGTAGAAACTCCTGAGGTAGTCTTCCGACGTATTCTTCGACTGGTGGTCGCTGACGCGGACCAGCGTGAGGTCGATCTGCAGCGGGGTGGAGCCGATCAGCCGGGCAAACTGGGTCTCGGTCCGCTCCTTGTTGGGCATCAGGTTGAGCAGGCCGATCTGCAGCGGGCGGATGTCCTGGCGCGCGGCGCGCGAGGAGTCCATGACCACGACCCCCTCGGCTTCGAGGGTCTTGCGGGCGGGCAGGTGGTCGGGAATGCGAATGGGCATCGTTGCCTCGGGTAATGGAAACGCGAACGGATGACGGATGCGGCGCCCATGGGGCGCTATCGCATTCGCCGTCCGATGGCGTTGGCCACGAGGTCGAGGAATTCGTCGCCGTCGCGTACCGTGGCGAGGTCGGCGGCATCGACCGCGTAGCCGAAATTGTCGGCGAGTTTCTGGTAGCGCGGCAGCCGGTCGTGCAGCAGCGCCTCGAAGCCCCAGGCGCCGAAGGCATCGGGGTCGACGTCCGCATCGTTGGCGACACCGTTGCCGGCCTTGAACTCGGCCCACTTCCGGGCCAGGAAATCCGGCTGGTAGTACATGGGCTTGGGGCTCTCGCGGAAGCGCTTGACGAGTTCGACCGCGTCCTTCTCGGTGCCGCGGATGTAGAGCAGCAGGGTCGAGCCGGTCAGCGCCTTGACCACCGGGTCTTCGGCATTGTCGGGGTCGATCACCTCGATCAGCGAGCCACCGGTGTCGGCGATGAAGTCGGTGTAGCCATAGAGTTGCTCGGCACGCGCGATGAAATGCGGCACGTCCTGCAGCGCCGCGATCTCGGCGACCCGGTGCTGCTCCTGGCGGCGCTGGTACTCGGCCAGCGGCAGGCCGCCGCGCCTGACGTCGCCAGGACGTCCCAGGTAGGTCGAGAGGGGGGCGAGATTGGCGAAGGTGATGTTGCTCTCGATGCGGATCGAATCCGTGCGCAGCAGGTCGCGCAGGAATGGCACCTTCATGGCCTCGGCCTTGAAGTTGTCGACGATGAACTCGCCCATGTAGCGCGTGCCGATGCGGTAATCGGCAGAATAGTGGAACCAGTGGTGCCGGCGCAGCAGCGAGGCCAGCCAGGTCTTGCCGACGCCGGCCATGCCGAAGACGGTCACCGCATGGCGCGGCGCACTGAGGAACTCCTCGGGCGAATTGAACAGCATCGGTCGGGGTCCGGTCCGGGTGTGAGCAAGCGTTTAGACGATGCCCGGCCAAGGTCAAGGGCATGGGGTCGGGCAGGGCGGCAAATGTTGCCGGCCGGCCCGGACGGTTTTTCCCTGTGGCGGCCTCAGTTGGCTGCAGCGGCGGGGATTCATCAACAAAATCAGGCAGTGCTGGTTCTGGCACCAGACTTGCATCGTTCCTGCCGAGCCAGCGCGTCCGGCGCGCGAGACAGGGTTACGGAGTCAAGATGGGTATCTACGGCGCACTTTCCACCGCGGTCACCGGGCTTCGTGCCCAGTCCTTCGCTCTCGAGAACATCTCGGGCAACATCGCCAATAGCCAGACCACCGGCTTCAAGCGCACCGATACCGATTTCGTCGACCTGATCCCCGATGCGGCGCAGAAGCGGCAGACCGCCGGCTCCGTGCTGGCGCAGTCGCGTTCGACCAACAACGTGCAGGGTGACGTCAAGGGGGCCTCGACCGAGACCTACATGGCCATCAACGGCAATGGCTTCTTCATCGTCGAGCCGCGCTCGGGTCAGGCGGATGGCGGGGCGACCTTCGCCGGCGCCAACTACTACACCCGCCGCGGCGATTTCGAGATGGACAAGTCGGGGTACCTCGTCAACGGCGCCGGCTACTATCTCAAGGGCCTGCCGATCGATCCGGCGACGCAGAACATCTCGGGCTCGGTGCCGCAGGTGCTGCAGGTCTCCAACTCGTTCCTGCCGGCGCAGCAGACGACGCGGGTCAACTACGAGATCAACCTGCCGCAACTGCCCAAGACGCCGAAGTACCAGTCCTCGCAGACGGCGGGCTCGGAGTTGCTGGCGGCCCAGGATTTCGTGGCGCTCACGCCTGACGAGGCGGCCAGCACGTCCGGCGCCACGGCCGCCGGTACGGATGCGACCTCGACCATTGCGGCAGCCGGCGAGACCCTGACCATCCAGATCGGCGCCACCACGCGCACCTACACCTTTGCCGGTTCGGGTGGCACGACGATGCCGACCATCGATGTCACCGACGCGGGCAGCGATACGGTGGCCGAGGTGCTGGCCCAGATTGAGGCCGACCTGATCGCCAATGGCGCCACCGGGGCTTCGGTCGGGCTCGACAGCGGCGGCAAGATCAAGATCACTGCAGGCAACATCACGGACAGCATCACCATCACGGACGGGACCACGGGCAGCACGGCCATCGGCTTCAACCTGACCAACGGCACCTACGATCCCACGGTGGCTCTGGCCACTGCGCTGGCGGTGCGGGTGCCGGCCATTGCAGCCTCGGATGTCGACAGCTTCATCTCGCAGTCGATCTCCGGTGGTGCGATCACCGTCTACGCCGGCAATGGCGCACCGGCCAACGTGCAGATGCGCTGGGCCAAGGTGAACTCTACGCAGAACGGCGGCGCCGAACGCTGGAACCTGTTCATCCTCACCGATGCCGCGGCCACCGGGGCCAACACGATGTGGACCCGCGTCGGCGGCGACTATCAGTTCGGCGCGGATGGCTCGCCCAATCCGCCGATCGAGTACACCGACCTGCCGAACCTCACCGTCAACGGCGTCACCATCGGCAACGTGCGGCTGCAGCACGGCAGTTCCGGCCTGACCCAGTTCGCCGATCCCAACGGCACGGCGGAGGTGACGGCGCTGAGCCAGAACGGCTATGCGGCGGGCGAGTACGTGTCGGTCTCGGTCAACGATGCCGGTCGCGTTGTGGTCTCGTACAATAACGGTCAGCAGCTGGAGGTTGCCCAGGTGGTGACCGCCAACTTCAATGCCACCAACCAGTTGAAGCGCATGGATGGCGGCGTGTTCGCGGCTACCTCGGATTCGGGCGAGCCGATTCTCGACAATGGCGGCGGCGTCATCGGCTCGTCGCTCGAGGCGTCGAACACCGACATCTCGGAGGAGTTCACCAAGCTGATCGTGACCCAGCAGGCCTACGCGGCCGGTACTCGGATCGTCTCGACCGCCGATCAGATGCTGCAGGAAGCCCTCAACATGGTGCGCTGATGCGGCTCGATCCGGGTGCGGCACGCCTCGGAGGCGCGCCGCCCGGGTCGGATACGTGGATGCAGGAGTAGGGTGCAATGGGTCTGTCGGTAACGCTGAGCAATGCGCTGAGCGGCATGAAGATCGGGCAAAATGCCCTCGACGTGCTGTCCTACAATGTCGCCAATGCCGGCACGCCCGGCTACCACAAGCGGTCCCTGAGCGTCGTCGCCGCGCTCGGCGTCAACTCGACCTATGCCCGCGAGGGGGCGCTGACCCGCACCTTCAACCAGAGTCTGCAGCAGCACTACACGAGGGCGGTGTCGGATTCGGGCTTTGCCAGCGTCCAGTCCAGCTACCTGGATCGGGTGCAGACGCTGTTCGGGATGCCCGGAACCATCGGTTCGCTCGACGAAGCCTTCAATGCGTTCGAGACCTCGCTGACGTCGCTCTCCACCAGCCCCGACAGTTTCGCCGCCCGAGCCGACACGGTGCAGAAGGCGCAGGTGCTGGCCAGCACCCTGAACCGGCTCACCACCGACATCCAGTCGCTCCGGCAGGAAGTGGAGAGCCGGATCGCCACCAGCGTCAACGATATCAACGCCCAGCTCTCCTCGCTCGAAAAGATCAACAACCGGCTGGCGGACCAGGGTATCGACCCGGGGTCGCGAGCGACGCTGCTGGATCAGCGCGATCGCCTGGTCTCGTCGCTGTCCGAACAGATGGACCTGCGCGTTTCCTATCGCAACGACGACACCGTGGCGCTGATGACGCGTTCCGGCGTCGGCATTCTGGATGGCCGCGCATCGATCTTCTCGTTCGAGAGCTCGGGCGCCCTGAGCGCCACGTCGCAGTTCAGCACCGACGACAGCAAATCCAAGGTCGGCAAGCTGATCCTCATGACCTCGGCCGGTCTGCCGATCGACCTGGTCAAGCAGAACGTGCTGTCGTCGGGCGAACTGGCGGGGCTTGTCGAACTGCGCGACGTCAACCTGGTACAGGCGCAGGACCAACTGGACGAGGTCGCCAGCGCCCTGGCGCAATCGCTGTCGACCAATGTCACGGTCGGAACGCAGATCACCGCGGGAGCAGCCAACGGCTACGATCTCGACATCTCCGACATCAGGAACGGCAACGAGTTCAGCCTCTCCTATCTGCAGAACGGCGTCGAAAAGACGGTGCGCGTGCTCCGCGTCGACGATACCAGCAAGCTGCCCCTCGACTATGTGGACGCCAATGGCGCGCGGGTGATCGGGCTCGACTTTTCCTCCGGCTCGGCCGCTGTCGCGAGCGAGCTGCAGAACCGTCTCGGCGCCGGACTGGCCTTCAGCAGCCCGTCCAGCGGTACCATCCGCATCCTCGATGATGGCGCCAGCGGGACCACCGATGTGGTCTCGGCCAGCAGCCGGTGGACCTCGACGGGTTTGCAGAACGGTGACTTCGGGATTTCCCTGTTCGTCGACTACAACAACGCCGATTACACCAATGCCCTTGACGGCAACGGGCAGCGGCTCGGCTTTGCCGGCCGCATCCGGGTCAACGCCGACATCGTCAACGACAACAAGCTGCTGGTGCAGTACCAGTCGACCACCTCGCTGGGCGATGGGGCGCGCGTCAACAGCCTGGTGGAAAACCTGGGCAGCATGCGCTTTGCCGGGAGCCTCGGAAAGGCGGGGCAGAATCCGAGCTTCCGTCTGGCCGGAACAGTGAGCGACTTCATCAGCCAGGCCATCAACTTCCAGGGGAAACGCGGCCGCCTCGGCGATCTCGGATGCCGACACGCAGGAATTGACGCTCAATGCCCTGGGGGAACGCCTCGAGGGCGAGTACGGCGTCGACGTCGACGAGGAGATGGCGCGGTTGATGGAACTGCAGAACGCCTTTTCTGCCAATGCCCGGGTGATGTCGGTGGCCCAGGAACTGATCGACTCGCTCATGCAGATCGTGAGGTAAGCCCATGACCGTGATCAACAAGTCGATGTTCCCGCTGTCCACCGGGATCAACAACATCATGAGCATCAAGCAGCGCTACGACAAGCTGCAGACCCAACTGGCGAGCGGCCTCAAGGCGTCGAACCTGGGCGAGATGGGCACCGACCGCTATTTCGATCTGGCCCTGCGGCAGCGCATCGCCAGCATCGAGAGCTTCCAGGGCAACATCAAGACGGTGAATCTCCGGCTCAACGTGCTCGACAACACGATCAGCCGCCTCAACGTCATCGAGGCCGATGCCCGGGCCTCGACCATGTCGGGTGCCGGCGGTCAGGACAGCCTGAATTTCGAGACCACGCCGACGCTGGCGGCCGCGCGTTTCGACGAAGTGCTCACGCTGATGAATGTCGACATCGCCGGCCGCTACATGTTCGGTGGCAACAGGACCGAGACGAAACCGGTGGCCGATCCCTATGAAGTGCTCAACGGAGTGGGCACCCGTGCCGGTTTCAAGCAGGTCATGGGCGAGCGCAAGCTCGCCGATCTGGGCACTGCCCACCTGGGTCGGTTGAACCTGGCCGTCGCCACCGATACGGTGACGCTGGCCGAGGACGGGACGCATCCGTTTGGCCTCAAGCTGTCGCAGATCTCGACGACGAGTGCGAACATCGCAACCACTCCGGCGGCGGGTTCGCCGCCATCGCTGACCGTGCAGTTCGGCGCGACTCTTCCCGTTGCGGGTGAGACGGTGACGATCAGCTTCACGCTGCCGGATGGCAGCGAGGAATCGATCACCATGACGGCCAGCACCGATGCGACGGAGGTGGGTGCCTTCCAGATCGGCGCCGATGCCGATACGACGGCCGCCAACTTCAACTCCGCCCTGCAGGCCTCCGTGCAGACGCTCGCCGAGGGCAAGATGGTGGCCGCCTCCTCCTACGCCGCCGCGGACAGCTTCTTCTTCGGCCAAGGCGAAGAACCGATGCGCGTCGACGGTCCTCCCTACGACACTGCCACCGGGCTGGTCGCGGGCACCACGACCAATACGGTGTTCTGGTACAAGGGCGAGGACAGTACCAATCCCCGTTCGTCGGTGACGTCGAAGGTCGGGCAGGGTACGACCGTCGCCTATGGCGTCCAGGCGAACGAGTCCGGTCTCGTGGGCCTTGTGCGCTCGCTCGCCGCCATGGCGGTGCAGATCTTCCCGCAGTCGGACCCGACCTCGGCCGACCGGTACGCGGCCATGACGTCGCGCAATACCAGCCGTCTGGCTGACAATGCCACGGCATCGGGGTCGATCGAGGTGATTGCGGTCGAGATGGGGCTGGCCAAGGCGACCACGGGTGCGGTCGGGGATCGCCACACCGATCACAAGGCGCAGCTTGGCAACATGCTCGACACCATCGAGCAGGCCCCGCCCGAGGAGGTTGCAATGGAACTGCTGGCCCTCAAGACCCGTCTCGAGGCGAGCTACCAGACCACTGCGCTGCTGAGCCAGCTGTCGTTGGTCAACTACCTGAAGTAGCCTTGGAAAAGCGAAAGGCCCGCTGTTCGGCGGGCCTTGCTGGGACAAGCAACCTGCGCTCAGCAGGGATCAGGCGCGGTCGGCGCGCAGTCCCGCGGCAATCTCGCGATTGATGTTGATCAGCACGGTGAGCTTCTGAGGAACCGGCTCGGCCTGCATCGACATGGTCTGTTTCATCACGAACAGGCCGAGATTGGCGATGTTCTCACGCACCGGCTTGGGCAGTTGGCTTTCCTCGCCGGTCACCGAGCCGAGAAAGACGGTCCACAGCTTGCGGTTGTAGGTCAGGGCGGTGAACAGCTCCCCCTGGGCGGTGTCCCACTCGTCGCGCACACGCTGCATCTGGCCGGCGGCACGAGACAGCAGATTGGCTTCGAGGACACGGGGACTCACTGTCTGCTTGCCCACCTGCTGGTAGGCCCGCGCCGCACTATTTTGCATTTGCGAGAAGTTCCTGCTCGTACTGGATCAGCTTCTTGGCAGCCTTAAGGGCTTTGTACAGGGACCCGGTTAATATCTCGTTGTTGATTTCGTCGACAATGCGGGTAGTCGAGGGCGCGGCGGTGACGATGTCGTTGACGAGCTGGAAATAGTCGGAGCGCATCCGCTCGACATCCTCGTGAATGTACATCAACTGCACGGCCAGGTAGATGCGCTTGGCCGGGCTGTCGGCGGTGTCGAAGGTAAGGATGTCCTTCTCGCGCAGGATGGGCGCCTTGCCGTCGATGAACAGCCGGGTGCGCTGATCGGAGTTGGTGATCACGCAGTTGCCGACGATGAGGCGTTCGCCTGGCTTCAGCTCGACTTTGAGGGACATGGATCGGCTCGTCGCTGGATACGATGCGCGATACTAGCACCTGCGACGTCACCAAAACGCTACCGGCGCGACTAGGGTTGTCGGCGCGGCCGTCCGTCCGGTGCGCGGCAATGAAAGAGGCGGGCCGGGGCCCGCCTCTTCGCAATCGGTGGATCGATTTGACTCAGAACAGACGGAGCACGGCCTGATCGGCCTGCGAGGCCATCGACAGCGCCGTCGACGACAGCTGCTGGCGGGTCTGCAGGGCGAGCAGGTTGGCCGCTTCCTCGTTGGTGTCGGCGAGCGTGAGGTTCGCGGCACCAGTCTGGAGGGTGTTGATCATGTTCTTGGTGAAGTCCTGGCGGTTCTCGACGACCGACAGGTTCGAGCCGAAGGTCGACGACTGCGACCGCAGGCTGTTGAGCGCCGTGCTCAGCGTCTCGAGCTTGGCGTCCAGAGTGGTGTCGCTGTCGAAGTCGGCATTGACCGCAGCGTCGATACCGAGGTTGGTGTTGTTCACCGACGTCGCGGCGCCGTCTTCGTCCTTGGCCTGGATCTCGATGGTCGAGGTACCGGTCTCGTTGAAGGTGAGCTTCAGCTTGTCGCCACGCAGCAGGTTGATGCCGTTGAACGAGGCGTCGTCGGAGAACTTGTCGAGCTGGTCGCGCAGGTCGTTGAACTGCTTGACCAGGTTCTTGCGGACATCGTTGCCGCCGATGGTGTCGGTGCCCGAGCCGCCGTCGACTTCGCCGCCAGTGCCCACGCCGGTCACGGTCAGATCTTCGGTCGAGAGGTTCTCGATGCGGAGCTTGCCGTTGTCATTGGAGGCGCGGATATTGCCTTCGAGGCTGGTGTTGGCGTTGATCTCGGAGACCAGCGCGTCGACCGTCTTGGCGGTGTTGACCGCAGTCGGGGCCGACTGGGTGCCGATACCGATGATAGCGCCGGTGCCGCCGATGGTGATGCCGATGTCGTTGCTGTCAGCCGTCAGCTTCAGCGAACCGTTGTCATCGAGGCTAGCGGTGACATTGAGGTTTGCTGCACCGTTGATGCCGGCGATGAGGTCGGAGACATCGTCGCCGGTAGCCGCGGTGAAGGTGTAGGTCGTCGTACCGTCGCTGACCGAGAAGGTATCAGTGTCGTCGAGACCGAGGGCGACATCGTCGAGCTGAGTGGCGCCGGTGAGCCCGGTCGCTGTCGAGACGTCGGACGCAGCCGTGGCGGTGTTTTCGGTCAGGTCGACATCGACCGCGGTCGTTCCGACCGAGCCGCCTTCGAACGAGATCTGCTCGGTACCGGCCGGGGACGAGCCCAGGTCGATAGTGTAGGACTCGGTCTTGAACGACTTGTCCTGGCGCGCCTGACGGAGCGTTGACTGCATCGACTCGACGGTCTTGGTGATCGACTTGAGGCCGTTATCGGCCGCCTCGATCGTCTTGATACCCGAGGACATCGAGTCCAGCAGGTTCGCCATGTCGGACGCCCGGCTGTTGAGCGCCGAGGCGGTGAAGAAGTTCGACGGGTTGTCCAGCGCCGAGTTCACCCGGAGACCGGTGGCGAGACGGTTTTGCGTCTTGGCCATGGCGTCGGCGGTGGACTGCAGGCTGAGCAGGTTCGAACGAACCGCCTTGGAGAGATTCACATCCATTGGAATAGCCCTTTCTAGGACCTTACACGTTTACATCCGCCTCTTTCTGAGACGTGGGTCCGATCATTGGGGCGAGACCAGAAGAAAGTCTTAATCGGGTCGCCTAAATTCGATGCGCGATTGCAGATATTTCGCGGGGTTAACGGGGCCTTTCCAGGGTGTCCGGAAATGGAGCGAAGTGCATAGGAACAAATGAAAAAGGCGGGCCGGAGCCCGCCTTCCCTGATCTCGATGCCGAGTCTGTCAGCCGAACAGACGGAGCACGGCCTGATCGGCCTGCGAGGCCATCGACAGAGCCGTCGAACTGAGCTGCTGGCGGGTCTGCAGGGCGAGCAGGTTGGCCGCTTCCTCGTTGGTGTCGGCGAGAGTCAGGTTCGCGGCACCGGTCTCGAGGGTGTTGATCATGTTTTTGGTGAAGTCGGTGCGGTTCTCGACGATCGACAGGTTCGAACCGAAGGACGAAGCGTGCGAGCGGAGCTTGCCCATTGCGTCGGCAAGGGTCTCGAGCTTTGCATCCAGCGTCACGTCGCTGTCGAAGTCGGCATTGGCCACCTCGACAATGCCCAGGTTGGTGTTGTTGATCGAAGTCGGCGTACCGCTCTCGTCCTTGGCCTGGATCTCGATGGTCGAAGAGCCGGTCTCATTGAAGGTCAGTTTCAGCTTGTCGCCACGCAGCAGGTTGATGCCGTTGAACGAGGCATCGTCGGCGAACTTGTCCAGCTGGTCGCGCAACTCGTTGAACTGCTTGACCAGGTTCTTGCGCACCGCGTTGCCGAGGATCTCCTGGGTGGAACTGCCACCGTCGACGACGCCCCCAGTGGTGACGCCGGTGACGGTCAGTTCGGAGGTTGAGAGGTTCTCGATGCGGAGCTTGCCGTTGTCGTTGGAGGCACGGATATTGCCGTCGAGGCTGGTGTTGGCGTTGATCTCGGAGACCAGCGAGTCGACCGTCTTGGCGGTGTTGACCGCGGTCGGGGTCGACTGGGTGCCGATACCGATGATAGCGCCGGTGCCGCCGATGGTGATGCCGATGTCGTTGCTGTCAGCCGTCAGCTTCAGCGAACCGTTGTCATCGAGGCTAGCGGTGACATTGAGGTTTGCTGCACCGTTGATGCCGGCGATGAGGTCGGAGACATCGTCGCCGGTAGCCGCGGTGAAGGTGTAGGTCGTCGTGCCGTCGCTGACCGAGAAGGTGTCGCCGTCGGCGAGGCCAAGGGCGACATCATCGAGCTGGGTAGCTCCGGTGAGGCCGGTGGCGGTGGAGACGTCGGAGGCGGCCGTGGCAGTGTTTTCCGTCAGGTCGATGTCGACTGCCGTGGTCCCGACCGCGCCGTCCTCGAACGAGATCTGCTCGGTGCCGGCCGGGGACGAGCCCAGGTCGATGGTGTAGGACTCGGTCTTGAACGACTTGTCCTGGCGCGCCTGGCGGAGCGTGGATTGCATCGTCTCGACGGTCTTGGTGATCGACTTGAGGCCGTTGTCGGCCGCCTCGATCGTCTTGATACCCGAGGACATCGAGTCCAGCAGGTTCGCCATGTCGGACGCGCGACTATTCAGCGACGCAGCAGTGAAAAAATTGGTGGGATTATCGAGCGCCGTGTTCACTTTGAGGCCGGTGGCAAGACGCTCCTGCGTCTTGGCCATGGCGGTCGCGGTGGACTGCAGGCTCAGTAGGTTCGATCGAACCGCTTTTGAGAGGTTAACATCCGACATTGAAGTTCCCTTCTGGCGCTGAATGAAAAAACCTCATTCTGAGGCTTAGGTTCATCCTACCGTCGGGAGTCTTAAGAATGGTTAACGAGGCGCTGCCGAAGACGGTTAATTTATCCTTCTTGTGACACCGGCCGACCTTGGTATGTCCATGATCTAGAAAAGGAAATGGCGGGGTAGGCAAGTTCTGCCGTGTCCCGGTATGAGGCGATTCCGTTACCGCGCACGGAACCGCAGGCAGAATCGACGAAGTGGCTAGACCAGCCGGTCGTGCAGGGCCAGCGATCCCTGCGACGGCAGGTCGGCGCTGCCGAGCCGCATCACGATCTCGCGCTCGGAAGTGGGCCTGGGGGGCAACTGTCCGGAAATCAGCGCCACGGCGAAGGCTGCGCCGGGTGGTGGCGGCGGCGGTGGTGGCGCCTCCTTGATCGGCAGGGCGTGCTGTGCGGGAGGGGCGGCGGCGTTCGTGGCAGTGTGGTCGGACTGCTGCTGCGGCGCGGAATCACTGGTCGCCGGCCGGGAACGGTAGTTCACGGCGGACCCCACTGCTGCACTGATCGGCTCGGGCGCTATCCTGGCGCTCATGACCGGCAATCCCTGTTGCCCATACTTTGGGACAGCATGCCCCGGCTACATTGCCGGGGGCTTGCCATCAGCCCTACGATTTTAGTCGATTTGCCGGCAAGTGGGCAGGGCGCGGAAGCCGGCCTAGAGGGCCCTGTTGACCGATAGGCCGCGGGCCGTGGCCGGCGGCTGCGTCGCGATCGTGCCGTTGGCGCCATAGGTCTTCGGACGCGACCCCGCGCCGATCGCATCGGCGACGTCGGTCAGCAGATCCTCGGCGACGGCACGCGCCGTGGCGATGACCCGCAGGTTCTCGGCCATCTGCGTGGCGAAGCGCTCGTGACCCTTGCGCAGGGCATCGACGGCGAACGGGGCCTCCTGCTGCAGCCTGCCCAGTTGACGCTGCACGGAGCGGGCGAAGCCGGTATAGTCCTGCGCCAGGCGCGTCTTGTCGGCCGACAGGGCTCCGGCCTCCTTCAGCCGACCGGCACGGAGCAGGGTCGTCTCCTGGTTCAGGACTTCGACCAAATGGTCGAGGCTGGCCAGCGCCACGTCGCACAGTTCGGCGGCCGGCAGCGTGTCCAGTGCGGCGATGCGTTCTGCGGCGTTCATCATCGATAGGCTCCGGCTGAAGTTGGGTTGGGGTGACGCTGGGCCGTCTCCTGCAGCGCGATCAGGTCGGGGAGCAGCGCGTCGGCAAGCCCGACACCGCCGGCGCGCGCAACCCCGTCTGCCAGTTGCTCGGCCTGCAGGCTTCGCCAGGTTTCCTCGGCGAAGCCGCCGCCCATGACGTCGGGAGAGGACTTGAGGGAGGCGAACATCTCCTTGATCAGGGTATTGAGGAAGACCCCCTCGAGGTCTTCGGCCTGGCGGCGAAGCTGCCCGAGCTGGGTCGGCGACAGCGTGCTGGGGGCCGTGAGCGACGCGACCATCACAGCACCTCGATCTCGGCCTGCAAGGCGCCTGAGGCCTTGATCGCCTGCAGGATCGCGATCAGGTCGCGCGGGTTGATGCCGAGGGCATTTAGGCCGTCCACCAGTTGCTGCAGGCTTACAGATTCACCGATGACGGCGAGGTTGCTGTCATTGGTCTGTATCGTCAGATCGGTTGCCGGCTCGACGGCCGTCTGTCCCAGGCTCAGCGGATTTGGCTGCACCACACTGGGATTCTCGGCGATGGTGACGGTCAGGTTGGACTGGGCGACCGCCACCGTCGAGACGCGTACGTCCTTGCCGATGACGATCAGGCCCGAGTTCTCGTCGATGATGATCTTGGCCGACAGGTCGGTGTCGACCACCAGTTGCTCGATATCGGTCAGCAGATCGACGATGTTGCCGTTGAAGTTGCGGGGCAGGGTCAGCCGGATGGTCGCCGGATCCTCGGGGGTCGCGCAGGGCACACCGATGAAGTCGTTGATGGCGAGCGCGATGCGCCGCGAGGTCGTCAGGTCCGGGTTGCGCAGGGCCAGACGGAGGCTGCGCTGCGCGCCCAGGACGAAGCCGATCTCACGCTCGATCAGGCCGCCGGAGGAAATCCGGCCGGTGGTCGGTACGCCCGAGATGATCGTTGCCGCATCACCTTCTGCCTTGAAGCCGTTGATCGTCACCGAACCCTGGGCGATGGCGTAGACTTCGCCGTCCGCGCCAAGCAGCGGGGTGACGAGAAGCGTTCCTCCCCTGCAGGCTCGATGCGTCTCCCAGGGCGGCGACGTTGACGTCGAGGCGAGATCCCTGGGTCGAGAAGGCCGGCAGGTTGGCAGTCACCATTACGGCGGCGACATTTGCGGTGCGCATGTTCTCGCCTCGAGTATTGACCCCGAGGCGTTCCAGCATCGCCTGCAGGCTCTGCTTGGTGAAGGGTGAGTTGTTCAGGCTGTCGCCAGTACCGTTGAGCCCGACCACGAGGCCGTATCCGACCAGTTGGTTGTCGCGAACGCCCTCGATGTTGACTATGTCCTTGATGCGGGCGGCCGCAGCGTGGGCCCCCGCCGGTTGCAGCAGCAGCGTTGCGGCGATCACGCCTGCCAGAACGCGCTTGAGCAGATTGTGCAGCATTGCCAGTCCCCGGTCCGGGCGACGCATCCCCATGCGCCGCTTTGCCGATAGTCCTGCGAATATCGTGCCAGGTTGCGGCGGATTGCTGCAAAGTCTTGCAGAGTCACGGCAAACGGCCGCATGCCGGGATGCTTTGGGGTCGTCACGAGGCAACAAGTGCCGGGCAAATTAACCAATGCTTAACCGGTGGCGGCAGAATTTGCCGGGCGAGGGCAATCGGTGAGTCCAATGCGGATCGACGGCAATCAGCGCGTGACTGTGGCAGGGCGCGGCCCGGCCGCAAGAGGTACGTCGTCGAGCGCGTTCATCGTGGACGAGGGCGGACCAGCGGCGAGCGGGGCCAGGCCGGCCGGCGGCGTGTCGGCGCCGGCTTCGATCGGGGCCCTTCTGGCCCTGCAGTCGGTGGAAGACCCGCTGCTGAAGCGTCGCAGGCTTGTCCGTCGCGGCAACCAGTTGATCGATGCCCTTGAGGATCTCAGGGCGGACCTGCTACTCGGCCGCATCTCCGAAGGCCGTCTCAACCAGTTGATGGCCGTTCTGTCTCAGGCACGTGAGCGGGCAGAGCCTGGCCTCGACGTTCTGATCGACGATATCGAACTGCGGGCGCGCGTGGAACTGGCCAAGCGAGGCCTGTTCCCCGCCTGAGTAGGTGACCTTCCGGGAATCCTGCCGAGATTAATCACCAAGGCTTTCAAGGCTTGCGAAGGTCCCCTGTGCGCCACTATAACGCCGGCCAGCAGGGCGCTAGGAAACGAGGTCAGGAATGTCGACTGAAGTTCTTGAATACCGGCCCACCGAGGATGAGCCGTTCATGTGCCCGCGGCAGCGGGAGTATTTCCGGCAGAAGCTGGAGCGCTGGAAGGAGGAGATCCTCCGTGAAAGCCGCGAAACGCTCGAGAACCTGCAGGAAGAAAGCCAGAATCACCCCGACATGGCCGATCGGGCCTCGTCCGAGAGCGATCGGGCGTTGGAACTGCGGACGCGCGATCGGCAGCGCAAGCTGATCAGCAAGATCGACGCGGCGCTCAAGCGTATCGACGACGGGACCTACGGCTACTGCGAGGAAACCGGTGAGCCGATCGGCCTCGCTCGCCTCGATGCCCGCCCGATCGCTACCCTGTCGCTCGAGGCGCAGGAAATGCACGAGCGGCGCGAGAAGGTTTATCGCGACGAGTAGACCCGCTGCGAGACGATCGAAGCCCCGCCCTGAGCGGGGCTTTCTGTTGCCTGGCCGCCGCAATCTCGCCTGCCTCGCGGCCGATCTTGCCCGACGTGATTCTGAACGCCGGATGAACGGTGGACTCAGCCGGCTGTCAGGCCCGCTGATCTAGGCTGAACTCAATCGGCGCCGTGCTGTGGAACGAACCAAAGGACTACCGAAATGAAGAACCTGCTCGCCATCGCTGCCTTCCTGGGATCCGCATCCGTCGCGACCATGGCTCATGCCGATCAGATCACGCTGGGTGAGCCAGGTTACGGCGGCACCGGCTGCCCCGGCGGCAGCGTGTCCGCGACGCTGAGCCCCGATGCGACCTCGCTCAGCCTGCTGTTCGACTCCTATGTCGTTGAGGCAGGCGGCGATACGGGCAAGAAGTTCGACCGCAAGAGCTGCTATGTCGCCATCCCGGTGCATGTGCCCCCAGGGTATAGCGATCTCGGTGCTCGCCATCGACTATCGCGGCTACAATAACTTCCCGGCCGGCGCGAACTCGCAGTTCAACGTCGAGTACTTCTTTGCCGGCGCCCGCGGGCCCACCTTCACCAAGCAGTTCAACGGTCCCAAGGATGAGGACTACCTGATCCAGAACAAGCTTACGGCGAAGTCGATCGTCTGGTCCGCCTGCGGCGCCGACGTCAATCTGCGCACCAACTCCTCGATCCGGGTGACCACCAAGAACAACCAGCAGGCTCTGGCGACGGTTGACTCCGAGGACGTCAGTGCGGCGATCATTTACCAGCTGCAGTGGAAGCAGTGCTAGCCTGGTGCCAGTTCGATGAGCGGGGCGGCCTGCGCGGTCGCCCCGCGATACTGGAGTAGACCGATGCGCCTCGCAGCGACCTCACTGTTCTTCCTCATCGGGAGCGGCGCGGCCTTTGCCGCGGACTGCGCGGCCAGCAACGTGCCGCCGGACGTGGTGATCGCTCCCGACAGCCGATCCGCGAGCGTCTTTCCTGCCGGATTCGTCGTCTCGGGTGGATCCACCGACAGCTGTTCGGTCAGCGTGGATGTGCCGATCCCGGATGGCTACTACGGCGTGTACAAGATCGATTCCCGTGGCTTCGTTGCCCTCAATGATGGCGAAAGCTCCACCTACAGCGTGACCTATGATGGAGGTACCCAGTCCGCGGTCGTGGACGGGGAGTATCTCGAGGACGCGTTCTACACCCACTATTTTGGCACTGGACTTGGCCCCGTCGCGAGCTTTGATGCTGAGTTCGGGCTCGAGGTCGACGGCGATGGCAGCTCGAGCGCGGAACTGGACAGCATCGACGTGCTGGCTGGCTTCACTAGCTGGAACTCCCAGGTTGCCTCGGTCTCGGAGCTGTCGCTGGCCCGCACGGCGCTTGTCACCCACCTTGGCGCCACCGGGGAGTTGCTGATCGGCGGCAATCAGCCGCGCGAGCGCGGCGACAGCCTTGGGGCCTTCGGGGCCCTGGGCTCCCACATCGTCGGCGGTATCGGCCACTTCAATCTGGGTGGCGGCTTCATCCTCGATGGCGGTGCGGCGCTGTTCGACCAGTCGGTCGGCGGCATCGCCGGCAACGGCGCGCTGCTCGGGCTCAAGGCCAGCTACCTGCAGCCGGACGACGGCACGAGTTTCCGCCTGATCGGTTCGGCGGGCCTCAGACTTGCGCCTGGCATGAACCTCACCTTCACCCGTCACTACTCGGACGGCTCGGACGAAGGCGCGACGGTTCTTGCGGATACGACCGGCAATCTGTTCGGGATCGAGGCGGAGGCCGGCGTGCTGGTCAGACCCGGTCCGACCAGTGAACTCGTGTTCACCGCCGCCGCTTCGCGGACATGGCTGGGAGTGGAGGGCTACGAGGAGACGATCGGTGGCTCAAACCTCTTCCCGATCACCACCGATACCGCGACCGGCACGTTTGATGTTGTGAAGCTCAAGGCGGCGTGGACATCCGAACTGGCCGAGGACCTCGACCTGACCCTGCACGGTGCGGTCGGTCACGGCTTTGCCCACGACGACGTGGTTGCCGATGTCGCATTTGTCGGGGACGTGTCGACGGGCGGCGTCAGCGAGTTTTTCGCCGAATACGGCGCCCGCCTCGGCTGGGCGTACAGTCCTGCGACGACGATGAGTGTCTTCGCCCTGGGATCGACCGGGGCCGAAAGCGGCACGCATATGCAGGCCGGTGCCGGTCTGGCGATAGAGTTCTGAAGTGCGCGGCAGCAGCCGCGAGAAGAGGCGAAGATGAAAACCTGGTTGACCGTACTTGTTCTGGCAGCGGCAGCTCTGGTTCCGACAGCAGTCGATGCGGCGTCTCTCAAGCTGGGCAAGCCGTCCTATGGCGGCCCCGGCTGTCCGGCCGGTACCGCCTCGGTGGTGATGAGCGGCAGCACCATCAGCCTCCGCTTCGATCGCTACCAGGTCGCGGCCGGCGGCTCGACCGGCAAGTCGTTCGACCGCAAGGCCTGCAGTGTCTCGATCCCGGTAACGGTGCCGGCGGGGCAGGCCGTGGCCGTGGTCGGCATCGACTATGCCGGCTACAACAACCTCCCCGCCGGTACGAGTTCGACTTTCAAGGTCGAGCAGTTTCTCGCCGGGGGCAGGGGGCCGGTGTTCACCAAGACGGTGTCCGGGCCTACCAGGGGCAAGTTCGCGGTGTCGAGCGATGCCGCGCTCAGCTGGTCGGGCTGCGGTGGCGGTGTCACGCTGCGGACCAATACCAGCCTCATCGTCAAGGCGTCCGGCGGCAAGGCGGCCTCGGCCAGCGTCCGGACCCAGGACGTCAAGGCCGCGATCGTCTACCGTCTCAGGTTCAAGGCCTGCTGAGAGCGACCTCGCGGGTGATGCCGATCGCTTCGAGGAAGAGGCGGTCGTGGCTCACCACCAGCAAGGCGCCATCGAAGGCCCTGAGGCCGGCTTCCACCGCGGCGATGGCGTGGATGTCGAGGTGGTTGGTCGGTTCGTCGAGGATCAGGAGTTCAGGAGGGGTGCTGCTGCCGATGGTGGCGGCGAGGCCGGCGCGCAGGATCTCTCCGCCACTCAGCGTTCCAACGGTCTGCAGCGCCGCCTCTGCCCTGAACATGAAGCGGGCGAGGGCCGCGCGACAGGCGTTCTCGCCATCGCCGGGATTGAGTCTGAGGTAGTTCTCTCGAACGCTCAGGGTCGGGTCGAGCTGGCGGACCTGCTGGTCCAGCATGGCGTGGCGCGGGGTGATGCGGACTGTGCCGGCGATCGGGGGCAGGGCTCCCGTCGCCAGCTTCAGCAGTGTCGACTTGCCCGAGCCATTGGCCCCGGTGAGCGCGATCCGCTCGGGGCCGGCGATCGTCAGGTCGATTTCGGAGAGGACGGGGGCTTCGCCCTCGTAGCCAGCACTTGCCGCGACGAGTTGCAGCACGGTGCGGCCGGCCGGCAGTCGACTTGGCGCCAGGACCACCGACAGGGGGGCGAGGATTTCGACCTCCGAGCGCGCCGCTGCCAGGTCACCGAGGGCTTCGGTCCGCCGTCTCCCGGCCAGTCGGGACAGCTCGCCTCTTGTTTCCTCCGCATTGGCCTTCATGCCGCCCAGGACGATCTTCGGGACACCGCCCCTTGCGGCTGAGCGGACGCCACCCGCGTCCTTGCGTGCCTTGCGCTCACGGGCCTGCTGCGCCTTGTGGTCGAGCTCAGCCAACTGGCGCTCGGCGTGGGAGAGATCGTGCCGGGCGGCCTCGAGTTCGATGGCCTTGCGCGCGGCGTAGTGATCCCAATTGCCGCCAAAGGTGCTGGCGCCGAGGCTGGTCAGCTCGACGATCGCGTCCATCTCGTGCAGCAGCGCCCGATCATGACTGACCACGATTGCTCCGGTCCTCCAGCCGTGCAGCAGTTCGCCCACGGCAGCTCGCCCATCTGCATCGAGATTGTTGGTCGGTTCGTCCAGCAAGATGAAGTCGGGTTCATCGAGCGCGAGCCGGGCGAGCTCCACGCGGGTTCGCTGACCGCCGCTCAGGCTCGCCGCCGGGCGGTCTGGAGGGAGGGGCGGCAGGCCGAGCGCGCCCAGTGCCATCTCGATGCGGGCCGGCAGCGTCCAGTCGGCCTCGGCGGCATCCTGGGGAGATCCCTCGCCTCGGTCGAGCCGGCGCAGTCGCGCGAGCCCAGCGGTGACCCCCAGGACGTCAGCGATCGTCTCAGTCGTCGCTCCTGGGGACTGACGCAGCCTGCCGATGCGGCCCTCGACGGAAACCCTGCCGCTGCTGGGCTGAAGTTCGCCGGCCAGCAACCGCAGCAGCGTCGACTTGCCGGTGCCATTACGACCAACGAGGCCAGTGCGGTGCGGTCCGAAACTGAGTTCGAGATCGTTGAGAAGCGGAGTTCCGTCAGGCAGCCGGTAGTTGACGGAGTGCAGCGTGATCAAGGGCATGGGGTGAATCCTGATGACGGATCGGGGCGGCGAAGGCGGTCATCGGGTAATCCATGAAGCTCACATCCTGTCGGTGTTGGCGACCAGCCGATACATAGGCGCTGGCGTCGGCATGTCAACCTCAGGCGAGGTATCGTTGCCGCAGGTGTTCCTCGAAATGCTTCGCGCTGAGCGCTTCGCCCGTGGCGCGCCTGAGGAGTTCCGGCGTCGAGTACTTGCTCGCCTCGCACCAGACCTTGTCGCGCCGCCAGTCGTTGAGGGCGACGAAGCGGCCGTGCCGCATGTCGTCGCGGGCCGCCGGATGGTCCCGCTCGATGGCGGCCCAAAGCTGGGCGGCAATGATTGCTCCCAGCGTGTAGCTGGGGAAGTAGCCCAGTGCCCCGGACGGCCAGTGCACGTCCTGCATCGGCCCGTCCTTCATGTTGTCGATCGTGGAGAGCCCCAGATACTCGCGCATGCAGGCGTCCCAGGCTTCGGGAACGTCCCTGGCCGCCAGGCGGCCCTCGATGAGGTCCTTCTCGATCTCGTAGCGCAGGATGACATGCAGCGGGTAGGTGGCCTCGTCGGCGTCGACTCGGATCAGGCCACGCTCGATGAAGTGAACGTGGGCCAGCACGTCGTCGAGTTCCCATCCGGCGATCGCCTCCTCGCCCAGGGTTTCGCGGACATGCGGCATTGCCCATTCCCAGAATTCGGCCGAGCGGGCGATCTGCTTTTCGACGAACAGGCTCTGGCTCTCGTGCATGGCCATGCCGCGGGCGCGGCCGACCGGCCAGTGCGTCCATTCGTGCGGCAGGTTCTGCTCGTAGAGGCCGTGGCCGGTCTCGTGCAGGGTGCCCATGAGCGAGGTGAGGAACTCCCCCTCGGTGTAGCGGGTGGTCATGCGGATGTCGGTCGGCACGCCGCCGCAGAACGGGTGGTGCGAGACGTCGAGCCGACCGTGGTCGAAGTTGAAGCCGATGGCCTCCATCATGACGAGGCCGAGCGCCTTCTGCCGGTCGATCGGGAAGGGTGCGTTAAGCGGCTTCAGTGGCCGGCGGGCGAGCCTCTCCTGCTGATGTGCGAGGGCCTCCGGCACGAAGCCCTTGAGGAAGGTCTTGAGCCCGGCAAACACCGGGTCGATGTCGGCAACTCGGTTGCCCGGATCGTATTGCTCCATCATGGCATCATAGGGCGTGAGGCCGAGCACGTCGGCACGCAGCAGGGCTTCCTCGCGGGCGGTCGCGACGATGCCCTCAAAAGCCGGCAGGAAAGTCTTCCAGTCGCCCGTCGGCCTCAGTTCGCGCCACAGCTGCTCGCTGCGGATGCGGGCATTCACCTGCCGGGAGACGAACTCGGCAGAGAGGCAGGTCATGTTGGTATAGACGCGGCGGAACTCGCGTAGTGCCAGTGCCTGTATCTCCTCGAGCGGCTCCGCCTCGGCATCGGCCAGCCAGTCGCCGACTTGTGGGGCCGTCGCCATCTCGTGATACATGCCGGCGAGCGTCGCCATGGCCTCGGCGCGCTTCTCGCCGCCGCCCACGGGCATCATCACTGCCTCGTCGACGCCGAGCATCGACTGGGCATGCTCGATGGCCTCGAGGCGGCGGCTGAGGGCGTCGAGCTTGGAGAAGGCGGAGTTGGCGGACATCGGCGGCTTTCCGTGATTGAAGGCCGCCTTGCCTAGCGTCAATCCGGGAGTCTGTCATCCTTGGCGAGTCCGTCATCCCGCCGCCGCCGATCACGGCACCCCAGATGAGGCGGGTAGTCAGGGCCCAAGGGGTTGATCCTCTTTCGAGTGACCACCCCCGGGCTGGCACAGGTTCCCGAAGGGGAAAGGGCGCAGCCGGGGAGACTGCGCCCTCTGGGTGGCGGGCTCTGTTCTGGAACCTGCCGGGGCCGCCGGCACCAATGGGGGATTGTGACGGCGGCGAAAGCGGGAGGGCTAGAAGGGCAGGATCGCGTCGGTGATCTGCTGACCGTACCTCGGTTGCTGGAGGGCAGTAATCTGGCCGCGACCGCCGTAGGAGATGCGGGCTTCGGCGATCTTGGTCGAGGGGATGGTATTGTCCGAGTGGATGTCCTCGGGGCGCACGATGCCGACGACGATCAGGTCTCGAACCTCGAAATTGACCCGGACCTCCTGGTGCCCCTCGATGACGAGGTTGCCATTAGACAGCACCTGCACGACCACCGCGGCGACCTGGGTCTCAAGGCTCTCCTTGCGATCGACTGATCCCGATCCGCCGTCGGAGAGGCCACCTGCAGTGGTGAGCTTGCCGGAGGCTTCGACGTCGGCGAGCGGCACCTTGCCCCCAAAGATCGAGCCGAGCACGCCGCCGATGCTGCCCTCAGAGGAGGAGCTGCGCGTGCGATCGGTGGAGTTTGAGATCGAGGCGCTGTCGTCGATGGTCACCAGCACGGTGAGGATGTCGCCGACCTTGTGCGCGCGCTGATCCTTGAAGAAGCCGCGGGCTTCGTTCGAGAACAGCGAATTGGGCTGGTACGAGGCCGCAACGACTTCCGGCATCGGCATCTGAACCGGCCGATATCCGGCCTGGGCGGTCGGGTCGGCGATGGCGGTGAGCTTGGGCTGCTGGCCAACCGAGCCCAACTGGTCGAGGGTCGAACAGCCTGCAAGTGCCAGGGCGAGGAGCGTGATCGCGGCGAGCTTGAGGGTGGTCATGGCGGTCTTCCTTTCGCGCGTCACAGGCCGGCGACCTGGAGCTTGGTGGCGGCGGTGGCGATCTCCACCGTGCCGGCGCCCACAGCGACGCCATTGAGGATTTTGCGGGTCACCGAGTTCATCACCTGCACCGGTGCACCGACGACGGCATCGCCGAGTGACTGCCCGATGACGGTGAGGGTCATCGGCCCGGAACGCAGCAGCACGGTGACCTGGGTGTTGCGCTTGACGGCGAGCGGCTCGCCGACATCGGCCAGCTTCAGCATCACCCCGGCCCGGGTATTGCGCTTCAGTTCCTTGCCGACCAGTTCACCGATCGCTTCGACCCCGGACTGGTTCGCGAAATCAAAGGGCACGCGCTTCAGCTCGATGTCGGCAGGGGTGAGGACGGTGCCCGCCCTGAGGCTTGCCGCCAGGTGCGGCGCCTCGATCAGCATGGTCAGCGTGCCGGTGAGGTCGATCGGGGCCGTCAGGCCGGCAACCTGGAAGCGGGCAGAGAATCCTGCTGCGCCGGGGCGGTAGCGCAGGGTGACGAGCCGGGCCGGGGCAGCGACTGCCTCGGCGCTCAGGCTGATGGCGCCAGCGTCGAACCGGGCGCTGACGGTTGCTCCCACCGGGACGAGGCCGTTGGCGTGTAGGTCGTCGGCGATCAACTGACCAAGGGCGACATCATCGACGATGGCCACCTGGCGCTCGACGCGGACGGTGATGACACCCTCCTCGGAGAACCCGGTGAGGCCCGCCCGGGCCGCGGCCTTGCGGACGGCATCAAGACTGACCATGCCGCTGGTGCCGGGGGATGGCGCGCGGAACAGCGCCCGTTCGGCGAGGAGGCCGGCGTCTTCGAACATGTCGCCGACGGTGACAACCGCGCCGACCACGGAGACTTCCGGGCGCAGTGTCGGCGCGGCGGCAGAGACCGAGGTGAACAACAGAGCCGCGACGACCGGCAGGGCGAGGAAGGTGAAACGCATCTAGCTTCTCCCGATCAGCGCAACTGGCTCGTCGACTGCATCATCTCGTCGGCGCCGGAGATGACGCGAGCGTTCATCTCGTAGGCGCGCTGCGCGGCGATAAGGTCGGCGATCTCGGTGACGGAGTTGACGTTGGAGCTTTCGAGATAGCCCTGCAGCAGGTCGCCGACGCCGTCGGCGTTGGGCGTTCCGGTTTGGGCCGGCCCGCTGGAGGCGGTTTCGACGAACAGGTTGTTGCCCGCCGACTCCAGACCGGCCTTGTTGACAAAGCGCGCCAGTTGCAGTTGCCCCAGCTGGGTCGGTGCCGCATCGGTCCCGATGAAGGCCTCGACCGTGCCGTCGGGGCTGATCGACACCTGGTTGGCGTTCTCGGGGATGGTGATGCCCGGCTGCACCTCGTAGCCGTCAATGGTCACCAGTTGCCCGTCGGGACCGCGCTCGAACGAACCGTCGCGAGTGTAACCGGTGCGTCCGTCGGGCATCTGCACCATGAAGAAGCCCTCGCCGCGGATGGCGACGTCGAGTTCCTTCTCGGTTGGGGCGACGACGCCCTGGCCCATGACGCGCGGTGTGGCTGCCGTCTTGACACCGGAGCCGATCTCGATGCCCACCGGCACCAGCGTGCCGGCGTTCGATGTGGTTGCACCGGCGCGGCGGTAGGACTGATACAGCAGGTCCTGGAACTCGGCCCGCTGCCGCTTGTACCCGGTCGTCCGCATGTTCGCGATGTTGTTTGAAATGACTTCGACGTTGCGTTCCTGCGCCGCCATGCCGGTCGAAGCGATGTAGAGGGCTTTCATCTGGTTCTCCCGTTCAGGCGCTGAGGTTGCCGAGGCGCTGGATGGCAGAGCGGCGCATCTCGTCCTGCTGCTGCATGATGGAGGCGAGGCTCTCGTAGGAGCGCTGCACCCGGATCATCTCGGTCATCTCGCTAATGCCCGAGACGTTGGATTTCTCGAGTGCCCCCTGCATGACCCGCGTGGCGGTGGCCTCGATGGGAGTGCCGCCCGAGAACAGGTTGTTGCCGTCGCGCGCAGTTTCCTGCGGGTCGGCGAACTCGACCAGGCGCAACCGGCCCTTGATCCCGGCACTGGAACTGACGGTGCCGTCCGCGGCGATCGTCACATCAGTCTCGGTGCTGCCGAACTGGATCGGGCCGCCTTCGCCCATTACCGGGTTGCCGTCGAGGTCGACGAGTACGCCGGAGGCGTCGAGCTGCAGCGAGCCGGCGCGGGTCCAGCGCTCGCCCTGTGCGGTCTCGACGACAAGGAAGCCCTCGCCCTGCAGCGCCACATCCAGCGGATTGCCAGTCTGGACGATAGCGCCCACCGACATGTCATGAATGGTGGCCCAGTCTTCCGTGAAGCTCAGCCGCTGGTCGGGCTGCAGAAAGTCACGGTCGCGCGCCACCGGGTCCAGGTACTCCTGGAACAGCAACTGCTCGGCCTTGAAGCCGGTGGTATTGAGATTGGCGATGTTGTTGGCCACCACGTCCATCTGTCGCCGCAGGGCGATCTGGCGTGACAGGCCGACAAGTTGCGCATTTTCCATGGCGCGGGTCCCCGTTGTCTTCCCCGAGCCGTCCGACCTCCCCAGGCCGCCGGGCTCGCCATTAACGGAGCAGAAACCGTGCCAGATCGAAGAACGACGCAAGTTCAATCAGTTAGCGTGGTATCGGGGATCACGTCATGTGCCGGAGGCGAGTGCTGGGCAGAAACTGCCCGGCAGAATGTGCCGCCCTGGGTCGGTTCGTAACCAATCGTTAACTCTCGAGCGTTTAGCTCCTTTCCATGTGCCGGAATCGTTCGGTGACGTGGGGGTTTGGTGATGGCGGCTGCCGAAGCTGAAGTTGAAGTCGGCGCTGCCAAGGCAGGCAAGAAGAAGCCTCCGATGATGCTCATCGCCATGGCGGTAGCCGCCATCGTGCTGCTGGGGGGTGGGGCGGCGGCATACTTCTTGCTGTTTTCCGCGCCCAAAGAGGATGCGCACGGCGCCGACGCGCATGGCAGCGCGGCCGCCGGCGTGCACGAGGGCTTCATCTTCAACCTCCCCACCATGACGGTGAACCTCAATTCCGAAGGCGGTGCGCAAGCCTTCATGAAGCTCACCGTGGCGCTCGAGGTTGCGAGCGAGGACGTGATGCTGGAAATCCAGCCCCGCATGGCCAAGGTGGTGGATGCATTCCAGGTCTATCTGCGCGAATTGCGCAAGAGCGATCTCGAAGGTTCGGCGGGCATTTACAGGCTGAAGGAAGAGCTGCGGCGGCGCGTCAACGTGGCGATCTTCCCACAGCAGGTCGACAGCATCCTGTTCAAGGAAATCCTGGTGCAGTAATGGCCGGACCCGGCGAACAGGACAAGCTCAGCGACGAGTGGGGCGTAGGCGAAGACATCAAGGTCGAAGCCGCCGGCGACACTGAGGAGGAAATGAGCGCCGAGTGGGCGGCGATGCTGGCTGGCGACAATGCCGAAGGCGAGTCGGCCGACCGGGTGCTGAATCAGGACGAGATCGACAGCCTGCTCGGCTTCGATCCCAATGCGGGCGGCGTTGCGGAACTGTCGGGCGTACAGGCCCTGATCAACTCCGCGCTGGTCAGCTACGAGCGCCTGCCGATGCTCGAGATCGTCTTCGACCGGCTGGTCAGGCTGGCGACGACCTCGCTTCGCAACTTCACCTCCGACAACGTCGAGGTGGCACTTGATTCCATCTCGTCGGTGCGCTTCGGCGACTATCTCAACTCGATCCCACTACCGGCAATTCTGTCGGTGATCCGGGCCGAGGAGTGGGACAATTACGGCCTGCTGACGGTTGACTCGGCGCTGATCTACTCGATGATCGACGTTCTGCTCGGCGGCCGGCGGGTCGGCGGCACGATCCGCGTCGAGGGGCGTCCCTATACCACCATCGAGATGGCGCTGGCGCGGCGCATGATCGAAGTCATTCTCGAGGATACCCACAAGGCCTTCGAGCCGGTTACCGAGATCAACTTCAAGGTCGAGCGCCTCGAGACCAATCCACGCTTCGCCGCCATCTCGCGTCCGGCCAATGCCGCGATCCTGATCGAACTCAGGATCGAGATGGACGACCGCGGCGGCAAGATCGAAATCCTGCTGCCCTACGCGACGATCGAGCCGATCCGCGAGCAGTTGCTGCAGATGTACATGGGCGAGAAGTTCGGCCGCGACCCGATCTGGGAAGGCCATCTCGCCACGGAGATCTACGCCGCCGATGTCGAGATCGACGCGATTCTGCACGAGCTTGACCTGCCGCTGAACCGGGTCCTCGGCATGCAGCCGGGCGATACCGTGATGTTCGATCGGGCGCCCTCGGACCCGATCACGCTCCGGTGCGGGGACGTGACACTGACTGAAGCGATCATGGGGCACATCGGAAATCACGTCTCGGTGCGGGTGTCGCGCCCGCTCAATGCTCCAAAGGTGACCATGGCGGCGTTCGAAGCCATCGACGAAACAAGGGAGAGCCGCTGATGTTCGGCATGCCGCTGGGCTTTGTGGTCGAGTTTCTGGTGGCGATACTGCTTGCCACCACAATCGGCTACTCGGTCGTGCTCAACCAGCGGTTGAAGCGGCTGCATGCCGATCGCGGCGAGCTGCGTCAGATGGTGGCGGACCTCGTGGCTGCCACCAATCTCGCCAACGCGGCGATCCGTGAGCTCAAGGCCACCGCGCAGGAGGCCGAGTCCGGGCTCGAGGCCAAGCTTACGGAGGCCGAACGCTTCGGGGTCGAACTGGCCAACCATGTCAGTTCCGGCCGGCAGGTCATGGACAAGATCGCGCGTATCACCACCGCTGCAAGGCAGCCGGGGGGCGAACGGATCGAGGAGCCCAACAGGGTTCAGTCGGCATTGCAGCAACTGTCCATGCGGCCACGCATCAGGGGAGACGCCGCGTGAGGACCGTCCGCCTGCTGCCGGTCGTCATTGCCGCAACAGCGGCGCTGCTGCTGTTCAAGGGTGTGGGCCTCGTTACCAGTGGTGGCTACGTGCTGACCGGGACAAATGCCGCTGTGGCAGCCGGGGGCGGCGGCGACCACGGTGGTGGCGGTACTGCCGCTGCCGATGCCAGCGGCAATCCGACGATGAACCTGCCGCTCGATCACACGATGACAGACGCCAGTCCAACACTCGGTGACACGGACGAGACCCTGTCACTAGGGGGAGGGGCGGCCGCGGACGGCGGCGACGGGACGTCCGATGCGCACGGCGAGGCGGCGGCCGCCACCGAAACCGCGGCGCACGGCGCCACTGGCGATGAGGCGGCAGCGGATTCCCAGGCCGGCGCGATCGGTAGTGTTGTCTGTCCGCCTCCGGACGATGCCGAGCCGGGCGAGCCGGTTGCGGCGGGGGATCTGCAGGGCTTCGAGAACCTTGCCAAAACGCCTGTCGACTGCGTGCCCGATCCGGGCGTGACGGCGGAGGGCGATGCCCTGCCGCTGATCCAGAACGGCAATGGCCAATTGGTGCCGCTCGCTGAGGTGAGCCCCAATGCGTCGAGCGAAAAAGCCCTGCTTGAGAGGCTTGGTGAGCGCCGCGACCAACTCAATCGACTCGAGCAGGAACTGGAAATGCGCACTGCGCTGATCGAGGCCGCCGAGAAGCGGCTCGAGGAGCGGACGGCTGCTCTCTCTGCCCTCGAGGCCAAGATCAATGCTCTCGTCGACGAGAAGAAATCTGCCGAAAAGCAGCAGTTCGTTGCGCTTGTCGCCATGTACGAGACCATGAAGCCTAAGGAAGCGGCGCTGATCTTCGACCAGATGGATCTCGGGGTACTGATGCAAATCGCCCGGGCGATGAATCCGCGCAAGATGGCCCCGATCATGGCCAAGATGAGCCCGGAGAAGGCCAAGAACCTCACGTCCGGCCTGGCGCTCGAGGAGGTCCAGCAGACCAGTACTGCCGACCTGACGCCGGAGGACCTCGCAAGCCTGCCGCAGATCGTCGGTCAGTAGCTTTTCTCCTGGATTTGCCGGAGTTTGTGCGTCCTCCGGTTAGGTCGACGTTAAGCCCGCTGGCGCTACTCTGCTGGTTCCAGAACAGAGTGGGTCAGGCAGAAGCCGGCATGGACGTGGGCAGACGATTGGGGCGGGGGGCCGGCTGGCGCCCGTGGCGCATCATGGCGCTGCTCGTCCTGCTGCTTGTCGGTCTTCCGGCCGCCGCGGCTGCCGCGGACAAGGTTACTGTCCTGGCCACTCAGGAAGCCGGCTATGGTCGGGTGATACTGACGTTCGCCGACCGGTTCGATCTCCCGCCCTACCGGGTCAAGTATGAGAACGGCGTGCTTGCGATCGAGTTCGAGACGCCGGTCAACGCGCTGCTTCCCGACATTGCGCTGGCTATCCCCGACTATGCCACGATCGCGCGCACCGATCCCGACGGCAAGGGCATCCGGATCGGGCTCCGGACCGCGGTGGTCCTCAACCGGCTGGAGGCAGGAGAGAAGCTGTTCATCGACCTGCTGCCGCCGACCTGGCAGGGCCTGCCTCCGGCACTTCCGGAGGCGGTGGTGGCTGAACTGAGCATCCGAGCCAAGAACGCGGCGGAACTCGCAGAGCAGCGCCGGCGAGCGGAACTGGCCAAGACGCTCAACCCGACGGCTACGGTGCGGCTCGGCCGCAACCCGACCTTCCTGCGCCTGCAGGTCGACTGGAGCGTCGATACGGAGGCCAAGTTCTCGCTCAAGGATACCACCGGCACCATCGATTTCGGTTGGCCGGTTCCGGTTGATCTCTACGCCCTGAAGGCCGACCTGCCGGCCGAGTTCAAGGGCGCAACCAATACTGTGACCGCCACCAGTTCGCTGGTCACCCTCAGGGTGGCCGAGGGAGTGGTGCCGCGCTTCTACCAGCTGTCGCCGCGGCAGTTCGTGGTGGATATCGACATCTCGACCGAGGCCGGCCTCGAAGTGGCGCTCAAGAACGAGGAGGCGGCCAGGAAGGCGCGCGAGGAACTGGCGCGGGTGGCGGCCCTCGGGCAGGAGCGGCGCGACGCGCGTCTCGGGATGGGGGACAACGAGGGCTCGGGCGAGCTTTATCCCACCACGCGCGGCGTGGTTGCTCCACTGGTGACCACCGTCGGCGGCACGATCCGCATTGCTTTCCCGTTCGAGGCCGATGTCGCTTCGGCGGTGTTCCGGCGCGGCGATACGGTATGGATGGTGTTCGACACTTCGCAGACCATCCTGAAGCCGACCCCGGCGGAGCCGCTCGCGCAGGTAGTCAGCAATGTCGAGGTGGTGCCGGCGGGAAATACCCAGGTCGTACGCCTGGATCTGGCGGAGGATCGGCTCGCCACACTGGGTTCGGAGGGACGGTCCTGGGTGCTGTCACTGGGCGATGTGCTGCTCAATGCGACCGAGCCGATGACCCTCACCCGGCAGCGCGACGAACAGGGTCTGTTCGAGATGTCGGCCGACATCATGCGACCGGGCACCGTGCACGTGCTGCGCGATCCGGTAGTGGGCGATGCGCTCAGGGTGGTGACCGTCATGCCGCCGGCGCGGGGGGTCACCCGCGACCTCGCCTTCGTCGACTTCAGTGTTCTCAAGTCGGCCCACGGCCTGGTGGTCAAGCCCAATACCGAGGCGCTGGACGTCGCGCTCGTCGAACAGACCGCCGAGATTTCCTCGCGTGAGGGACTGACGCTGTCGGCGGTCGAGTCCCTGCGTTCGCTCGATGCCGGCAATGCGCCGCAGTTCCGACAGAGCTTCATCGACCTCGCGGTGTGGCGCGAGGACAATGCCGGCAGGTTTCAGACCCGCAAGGAGGAACTGATCGGCAAGGCAGCCAGCGCCGAAGGCCGGCTGCGCGACATGGCCCGCATGGACCTTGGGCAGTTCCTGCTGGCCAACGAATTCTCCTTCGAGGCGATCGGCGTACTGGGGGTACTCGAGGCGGAACTGGCCAGCGAGGACCTGCGCAAGAAGCTGCGGCTGCTCGGCGCCATTGCAGGTGTCTCGGCCGGTCGGCCGATGGATGCGCTGCCGATTCTCAATTCAGGGAGCTTCCCCGAGGAAACCGATGCGCTGCTGTGGCGCGCCATCGCGCGCGCCGAGGCCGGCGACTTCCGCGGCGCCAGACTCGATGCGATTGCCGCCGAGCCGGTGTTCTCCGCCTATCCCCTCTGGGTGCGGAACAAGTTCCTGTTCGCCGCGATCCGCGCCGCCGTCGAGACCAGCGACGAGCCGCTCGCCTTGCAGATGATCGGCAGGCTCGAGTTTGCGAAGCTCAATCCCGAGGAGATCAGTCTCTTCCAGTTGATGCAGGGACGCATCTCCGAGCTTGAGGGCAAGCAGCAGGACGCCCTTGACGCCTACGGGCAGGTGATCACCGCCGACGTGCGTCCGACCCGCGCGGAGGCAGTCTACCGAACACTTCTGCTGCTCGAGCGCAGCGGCAAGATCGATCTTGCCAAGGCGACCGACACCCTATCGGCGGAAGCCCTGATGTGGCGTGGCGGCACGCTCGAGGCCGATATGCAGAAGCTGCTGGCCGAACTCTACTTTGAGAACAAGGACTACCAGGAGGGCTTCGAGATCGTCCGGCAGGCAGCATCTTCCTTCCCGGAGAGCAGTTCGATCAACGACCTGCTGAACAAGGCGCAGTCGCAGTTCGAGGACCTCTACCTCAACGGAGCCGCCGATCGAATGGGTGATGTCGAGGCTCTGTCGCTCTACTATGACTTCCGCCAACTGACGCCGCCGGGCGCGCGCGGCGACGAGATGATCCGCAACCTGGCACGGCGACTGGTGAAGGTCGACCTGCTCCGCCAGGCCGCCGACCTGCTCGAGTACCAGATAGACAGCCGTCTCGAGGGTGTGGCCAAGGCCCAGGTCGCCGCCGATCTTGCAGTCATCCGCATCGCCGATCGCGATCCGGAGGCGGCACTCAGGGTGCTCAATCGCACGCGCCTGGCCGATCTCTCTCCGGTACTCGACAGGCAGAGGCGCCTGCTCGAGGCGCGGGCGCTGATCGACGCGGGACGACAGGACCTCGCCATCGACCTGATCTCGCGCCTCACAGGCCGCGACGCCGATATGCTCAGGGTCGACGGCTACTGGAAGTCGAAGAACTACGACATGGCGGCCAGCCTGCTCGAGACCATCTACAGCCCGACATCGGGCGGTCCGCCGATGACGCAGCAGGCCCGCATGAGCGTGGTACGCGCCGCGGTGGGCTACGTGCTCTCCAATGATGCCATCGGCCTGTCGCGGCTGCGCTCAAAGTTCTCCGACCCGATGTCGAAGTCTGCGGAATGGCCGCTGTTCGAGTTCGTGACGCGAGATGTCGCGCCGCAGAGCCTTGAGTTCAAGAAGGTCGCCAAGGAGATCGCCGGTCTGGACTCGCTTGACGCTTTCCTCGCCTCCTATCGAGAACTCTATTCTGGCGCTGACGCGGTGCTGCCCCAGAAGGCGAAGCCTCAGGGTGAAGCCTGAGCTAGACGCTGGTGAAGCTGCGGATCAGCGATCCTGCCACCAGGTGCCAGCCATCGACCAGAACGAAGAAGATCAGCTTGAACGGCAGGGAAATGACGACGGGCGGCAGCATCATCATGCCCATCGACATCAGCACCGACGCCACCACCATGTCGATGACGACGAATGGCAGGAACAGCAGGAAGCCGATCTCGAAGGCGCGGCGCAATTCGGAGATCATGAAGGCCGGGATCAGGATCTGCAGCGGAATCGCGGCGGAATCGGCAGGTTGCTCAGCCTGCGACATGTCAAAGAACAGCTGCAGGTCCTGCTGGCGCACATTGGCCGCCATAAAATCGTGGACCGGCGCGGAGGCACGCTCGAAGGCCTCCTCGATTTCGATCGTACCGGCGACCAGCGGCGCAATGCCGTTGTCATAGCTCTGCTGCAACGTTGGTCCCATGACGAACAGCGTCAGGAACAGCGCCAGGCTCACCATCACCGAGTTGGGTGGGGCCGACTGCGTGCCGAGGGCGGTCCTCAGAATCGACAGCACCACCACGATGCGGGTGAAGCTCGTCACCATCACCAGGATGGAGGGCGCCAGCGAGAGCAGGGTGATAAGCCCCACCAGTTGCACGGCACGCTCGGTCACCGTCGCATCGTCACCGAAACCGATGGTAATGTCCTGGCCCAAGGCCAGCGTCGGCAGCGCAATGGCAGCAAGCAGAGCGAGACTGGCAAGTGTCCGGCGCGCGGCCGGGCGTTCAGATGTCGCCCGTTCCCGTATCGCCGAAGGTGCGCTGAGGGCCAAACCCGGTCCGTCCGTTGCCGTCCATGCCAGCTGGGGTTGTAGCTGAGTCGGCTTTGCCGCGGCCGGAGTTATCCCCAGTCATCGGCGACATCGGGATGACGGCGGGTTCCATGACACTCACCGGGCGGAGCAGGCCGGTGTGGCGCAGGCTTCTCGGCTTGCCGGCCATGGGGCGGGCGAACTCCTTGAGCCGTTCGATGTGCGGGCGCAACGCCTTCGGAGGTGATACATGCTCGGTTTCATCAGCCGGTGTGGAGGAAGCGCCGTCCTCGGCGGCCGTACCGAGCGGTCGGCGCAGCGGCTGGACGGACTTGTCGACCGGTATACCGGCCTCGATGAGCAGGTCCTGCGGTCCGCCAGTGAGGATCAGGTGTTCGACATTGTCGCGGCGAACGATCAGCAGCTGGCGCTTGGCGTCGACCTGCACCTGCTCGATGACGCCGATGCGCCGACCGCGAATTCTGACTGAGACTCCGGAGCGCATGACCAGCTTGAGCACCCACAGCCCGAGCACGATGAGCACCAGCACAATGCCGAGGGCGAGGGCGGAGGTCACAATCGTGTCGCCGGAGCCACCGAGAAGGCTTGTCAGAAACTGCATTGCTGTCTCCCGTCCACGACGCCGTGAGCGCTGTGGCAAAACTTGCCCACTATAGCCCTTCAAATGTGTAAAATGCGAGGCGCAGCGGTGCCCTGCCGCGTATGGTTAACGTCTGCTTAACTTCTGCCCGGCAGGATTTGCCCAGTTGCAGAAGATTCCGGCTGTTCAAGACATGTCGCTGTCGTTGCTGAGCGCGCTCACCGAGAAGATGAAATGGCATCAAGCCCGACAGGGCCTGCTTGCCGAGAACGTGGCCAACGCGGAGACTCCGGGCTATCGGGGCCGCGACCTCAAGTCGTACGGGTTCGAGGAGCACATGCGCTCGCTGTCGTCAGCCAGGATCGAGACCGTTACGACGCAGACGACTCACTTTCGTGTGCAAGCGGCCGATGCAGACGGTTTCGGTCCGCGTGCCGCCAGTGGCTTCGAGGTCACCCCCGAAGGCAATGCCGTGTCGCTCGAGGACGAGATGATGAAGGTGACCGCCAACCAGCTCGACTATCAGACCATCACGGCGATCTACCAGCGCTCGGTCAAAATTCTCAAGACAGCTCTCGGAAGGCAGGCCTAGCGATGAGCGATTTCCTCGCGTCTCTGAAGATTGCGGCGACTGGTCTGCATGCCCAGACGGCCCGCATGCGGGTCATCGCCGAGAACCTCGCCAATGCCGATTCTGCCGGCAAGACCCCGGATGAGGACCCGTACCGCAGGAAGATCCCGACCTTCCAGGCGGTGATGGATCGCGACCTCAATGCCACTACGGTGAAGATCGGGCGGATCGCACTGGACAAGTCGGACTTTCAGACGCGCTACGAACCGGGCCACCCGGCCGCCGATGCGGGCGGCTACGTGCGTTACCCCAATGTCAATTCGCTGATCGAGGCGATGGACATGCGGCAGGCGCAACGCAGCTACGAGGCTAATCTCAACGTGGTCTCCGTTACCCGGCAGATGCTGGGCTCTACTCTCGACATCATCAAGGGCTGAGGACTGAGCCATGGCCATTCCCATCAATGCCGCAACGGCTGCCTACTCCAACGCATCCAAGCTCCTCGGGCAGACCCAGAAGCAGCCGCTGCTCGACCAGGTCGCCGATCTCGGCGGCGGCCAGGACTTCGCCAAGCTGCTGGGCCAGGCCGTGCAGGGCGTGGTGGAGACCGGCAAGGTCGCCGATGCCAAGGCGATGGACATGGTGAACGGGCGCGGCGACATGGTCGATGTGGTGACCGCCCTCAGCCAGACCGAATTGGCGATGGATACAATGGTGGCCGTGCGCGATCGCGTGATCTCGGCCTACGAAGAGATCATGCGCATGCCGATCTAGCCGGGGTGAATCGCGCACGACGCCTTCTTCCTGGCGCCGACTCGATCCACCTTGGGTCGAAGGCCGTAGCAAGCGGCGTGGAGTGTTTATGAGCGGCGATGCCGTACTCGATCTCGCCCGGGAGGGCATCTGGGTGATGATCATCATCGGGGCGCCGGTGATGGTCGTTGGCTTGCTGGTCGGCGTGGTTATCGCGCTGTTCCAGGCATTGACCCAGATCCAGGAGATGACCCTGGTTTTCGTGCCCAAGATCCTCGCTATCTTCGTGACCCTGCTGCTGTCACTGCCGTTCATGGGCGCAATTCTGAGCGGCTACATGGCGCGGATCGCAGACATGATCGTCACCGGCGGCTGAGACCATGATCTCGCTCAACTGGCTGCCCGAGACGGCCTACCTGTTCCTGCTGGTGTTCGCCCGCGTCGGCAGCGTCCTCATGCTGATGCCGGCCCTGGGGGAAGGCACCATTCCAGCGCGGATGCGACTCTCCTTCGCGCTCGGGTTGACCCTGGTGCTCTACCCGATCGTGACGCCGGTGCTGCCTCCCATGCCGGCAAACCTGCTCGCGGTCGTCACCCTCGTCATCCACGAGGTGGTGATCGGGCTGATCCTGGGCGCCATCGCACGGCTCTCGGTAACCGGCACACAGGTTGCGGGTTCGATCATCGCTTCGACTTCCGGTCTGTCGGTCGCGACAGCGGCCGACCCGGTCAACGGCGGCGCGCAGGGCGCGCTGATCGGCGCATTCCTGTCGTTGCTCGGGGTCGCGCTGATCTTTGCCACCGACCTTCACCACGTGGCGATCTCGGCGATCATGGACAGCTACATGATCTTCTCCGCCCGCGACCCCCTGATGTTCGGCGATGCGGCGCGCACCATCGTCGAGGTGGTGGCCGGGGCCTTTGTCATCGGTGTGCAGATGTCTGCGCCGTTCATCGTGTTCGGCCTGGTGTTCAACCTCGGAATGGGCATCCTCAGCCGGCTGATGCCACAGTTGCAGGTGTTCTTCATCGCCATGCCGGCCACTGTCGGCGTCGGGCTGGTGCTGATGGCGCTGCTGCTGTCGATGATGATGGGGCTCTACCTCATGCACTTCGAGGGCGTCCTGGCCGTGCTGCGCGGCGTCGCCTGAGCGATGAGCGACGAAGCCCCCGAACAGTCTTCCAAGACAGAAGACCCCTCCGAAAAGAAGCTCCGCGATGCCCATGAGAAGGGAAACGTGGTCAAGAGCCAGGAGGTCAACAACTGGTTCATCCTGTCTGGATCGGCGCTGGTGTTTTCGCTGCTGGCGGTGCCCACCAGCGCCTCGCTGATGGAGAGCTTCCGCATCCTCCTCGACAATGCCGAGAAGTACGAGGTCGGCAGCCAGGCCCTTGCCGGCTTCTGGGGCAATCTGTCCGGCTCGATCCTGCTGGTAGGGCTCATCCCGAGCATCGTGCTGATGGCGGTGGCGGTTGCCGCCAACCTGGTTCAGCACCGGCCGCTGCTGTCGCTCGATCCGATCAAGCCCAAGTTCTCCAAGGTCAATCCGCTCGAGGGAGCGAAGCGGCTGTTCTCGCAGGAAGCGCTGGTCAATTTCGTCAAGGGACTGCTCAAACTCGCGGTGGTCTCGGCGGTGCTGTGGTTCGTGCTCGCTCCCGAGATCGCGCACCTCGAAACCATGGTAACTGTGGAGCCATCGATGATCCTCGCCGACTTCATGGACCTTGCCATGAAGATTTTCGGCGCCGTTCTGGTGGTGATCACCGTCATAGCCATCGCCGACTACATCTATCAGCGCAACCGCTGGTGGGATCGGCTGAAGATGACGCTTCAGGAGGTCAAGGACGAGTACAAGCAGCAGGAGGGCGACCCCAAGATAAAGGGGCGGGTCCGGCAGATCCGGATGGAGCGCAGTCGCAGACGCATGATGGCGGCGGTGCCCCAGGCGACCGTGGTGATCACCAATCCGACCCACTATGCCGTGGCCCTCAAGTACGAGCGCTCGATGAACGCTCCCAGGTGCGTCGCCAAGGGGGCCGATGCGGTGGCCCTGAGGATCCGTGCACTGGCCCGCGACAACGATGTGCCGATCGTCGAGAACCCACCACTCGCCCGCGCCCTCTACGCTTCCGTCGATATTGACGACACCATCCCCAACGAGCACTTCAAGGCTGTGGCGGAAGTCATTGGCTTCGTGATGCGGCTGAAGCAGAAAGCGGGATGGAGGGCCGGCTGAGGTCGCTTCGCCGCCCGCCTGTCTGGACAGCACGGCAAGCCCCGCGATAGAAGGCCTTTCCTGTTGTTGGCGGCGGGGCCCCGGCCTCGCCTTTTTTGCTGTACGAGACCCGCCATGACGAGTGTGAACGATATCCGGTCGAGCTTCCTCGGCTTCTTCGGCAAGAACGGTCACGAGGAAGTTGCGTCGAGCCCGCTGGTGCCGCGGAACGACCCGACGCTGATGTTCACCAACGCGGGCATGGTGCAGTTCAAGAATGTCTTCACCGGCGTCGAGAAGCGCGACTATGCCCGCGCCACAACGGCACAGAAATGTGTGCGAGCCGGCGGCAAGCACAATGATCTCGACAATGTGGGCTACACCGCTCGGCACCACACCTTCTTCGAGATGCTCGGCAATTTCTCGTTCGGCGACTACTTCAAGGAGCGCGCGATCGTGCTCGCCTGGGACCTGCTCACCAGGGAGTGGGGTCTGCCCAAGGCGAAGCTGACCGCCACCATCTATGAGGACGACGACGAGGCGTTCGAGTTGTGGAAGAAGATCGCCGGTCTCCCCGAGGATCGAATCGTGCGGCTCGGCGCCAAGTCGAACTTCTGGCAGATGGGCGACACTGGGCCGTGTGGCCCCTGCTCCGAGATATTCTACGACCACGGCGATAAGCATTGGGGCGGCCCCCCGGGCTCGCCCTGAGGAGGACGGTGACCGCTTCGTCGAGATCTGGAACCTCGTGTTCATGCAGTTCGAGCAGTTCGCCGATGGCACGCGCACCCAGTTGCCCAGGCCCTCGGTCGATACCGGCTCGGGCCTCGAACGTGTCGCCGCGGTGATGCAGGGCACCAACAACAACTACGAGATCGACCTGTTCCGGGCGCTGACGGCGTCGGCGGCACAGGCGACGGGTTTCTCGGGCGATCCGGCCAATCCCAGTCTCAGGGTGATTTCCGATCATCTGCGCTCGATGTGCTTCCTGATCGCTGAGGGCGTGCTACCGTCCAACGAGGGCCGCGGCTATGTGCTGCGCCGCATCATGCGCCGCGCCATGCGGCACGCGACGCTGCTCGGCGCTGGCGAGCCGGTGATCCACCGGATCGTCCCCACTCTGGTGCGCGAGATGGGCCAGGCCTATCCTGAACTGGTGCGCGGCGAGCAGATGATTGCCGAAACCGTTCACCTCGAGGAGCAGCGTTTCCTCAAGACCCTTAGCCGCGGCCTGCAGCTGCTTGACGAGGCGAGTGCCGGGCTGGGCAAGGGAGACATGCTCGAGGGCGTCACCGCCTTCAAGCTTTACGACACCTACGGCTTCCCGCTCGACCTGACGCAGGATGCGCTGCGCACCCGCGGCATCAGCGTCGATCTCTCGGGATTCGAGGACGCCATGGCGCGCCAGCGTGCCGAAGCCCGCAAGAGCTGGGCCGGCTCGGGCGAGGCCGGCGAGGACAAGGTCTGGTTCGCGGTTGCCGACAAGGTCGGCCCAGTCGAGTTCCTCGGTTACGAGACCGAGAGCGCGGAGGGCGAGGTGGTCGCACTCATCAAGGCGGGCCAGAGCGTTGCCGAACTCGCGGAGGGCGACGAAGGGTACGTGGTACTCAACCAGACGCCATTCTACGGCGAGAGCGGCGGCCAGGTGGGGGACACAGGCCGGCTTTCCGGCGACGGCGTCTCGGCTACGGTGACCGAAACCAGCAAGCACCACGGCGTCTTTGCCCACAAGGTGACAATCGACAGGGGTGGGCTCCGGCTCGGTGTCGGTCTTGCGGCTCAGGTCGACCACGCGCGCCGCTCGGCGATCCGCTCGAACCATTCGGCGACGCACCTTCTGCACGAAGCGCTGCGGCTGGTGCTCGGCGATCACGTTGCACAGAAGGGCTCGATGGTCGCGCCCGACCGGCTGCGCTTCGACTTCGTCCATACCAAGCCGATCACGCCGCAGGAAATGGCGCAGATCGAGGACATCGCCAACGACATCGTGCTGCAGAACACGCCGGTCGAAACCCGCCTGATGGGGGTCGAGGACGCCAAGCAGTCTGGTGCCCGTGCGCTGTTCGGCGAGAAGTACGGAGACGAGGTCCGTGTCGTATCGATGGGCCTCCCGACAGGCAACGGCCTGGGCTGGTCAGTCGAACTGTGCGGCGGCACGCATGTCCGGCGTACTGGCGACATCGGCCTCATCTCGGTGCTCGGCGAGGGCGGCGTGTCGTCCGGTGTACGCCGTATCGAGGCGGTCACCGGCAAGGCGGCGCGGCATCGTGGCAATGACCATGTCCGGATCGTCGAGAGTGCCGCGGCACTGCTCCGTGCCTCGCCGCACGAGGTGCTCGACCGGGTCGAGACCCTGCAGGACGGTCTGAAGAAAGCGGAGCGAGCGCTGAGCGAAGCCAACAGGAGGCTGGCACTTGGCGGGGGCGGGGGTGCGACCGCGGCCGCCCCGGCCGACGAAAAGGTCAACGGCGTCACCTATGTCGGTCGGGCCGTCGAGGGCGTGTCGCCCAAGGACGTGAAGGGCCTGGTCGATGCCGAAAAGAAGCGCATCGGTTCCGGTGTCGTCACCGTGGTGCTCAAGGGCGAGGATGGTCGCGGTACGGTCGCGGTGGGCGTCACCGACGATCTGACAGGGCGGCTCTCGGCGGGTGATCTGATCAAGCTCGCCACGGCGGCGCTCGGCGGGCAGGGCGGCGGCGGCCGTCCCGACATGGCGCAGGGCGGTGGCCCGGACGGTGCCAGGGGCGCCGACGCCATTGCTGCCGTACGCGGTGCTCTCTAGTCGAGTCCCGCTTCAGTCCAGTAGGCCGCGAGGCGTTCGCTAGACAGGGTCCGGTCCGGGCCCCTTGAAATCGTCGGCCGACGGATTGACCCGGCGCGCGCGGTACTCGGCCCAGCGACCGGCAAGCCGCGCCCTGGCCCCATCGCTGAGCACGTTGGCGAGCCCGGCCGCGACGACGACACCGAGCCCGGCGAGCCCGAGAGCGTCAGGGACTTCAGCAAAGAACAGCGCACCGAACAGCAGGGCCCAGATCACCTGGCTGTACTGCATGGGGGCGACCCGGCTCACCGGCGCCTTGGCCACCGCAGCGATCTGCAGCAGGTAGCCTGCACCACCCAACACGCCGCTGATCAGCAGCGCAGCGAGCAGGGACCAGCCGGGAGCAGCAAAGCCGAAGATCGCCATACCGATGGCGTTGGCCGCGAGCGTGGCGAGGCCCGGCAGCACGAACAGCGTGACGCGACGTTCCTCGCTCGAGATCATGCGCAGTGCCGTAACCGAGATGGCGGCACTGACCGCGCATCCGAATCCGGTCAGGTGCCCCAGTTGCAGATCGCGGAAGCCGGGCCGGACCACGAGCAGAACGCCAAGGAAGCTGACGATGATCAGCGCCCAGCGATCGAGGCTGACCTTCTCTCCGAGGAAGAACACCGACAGCACGGCCGTCAAGATCGGGATCATGAAGACGAGGCAATAGGCCTCCGCCAGCGGAATGGTAACGAAGGAATAGGTGATCAGCAAAGCGCTCGCGGTGCGGGCGAGCGCTATGATCGCCACCAGCGTCGGCCGCTGCAGCTTGAAAGTGTCGCGCCAGCGCTCGGCGGGCGGTTTGCTGAACAGGGCAGGGATCACCGAGAACAGTGTCGTGAAGAAGCCGATCTCGAACACCGAGAGGCTTGGCCCCACCGCCTTCACGATGGCATCTGCGATCGAATAGGCCGCGTAGGCCGCCAGTGCCAGCAGCACGCCCGTGGAGGCAGGGGTGAAGCTCTTCGGCATCTACTTGGTCGACGCCTTGTCACTGCCAGGACTGCCCGGCGGACGGGCGTCGGCGCCGAGTGGCGGGCTCACTTCCGCGGCGGCACTGGCAGGGCCGAATACCGAAAGGCGGGAGAAGATGCGGATGCGCGTTTCGTCCGAAAGCACGTTGAGGATGCCGCCTGCCGCCACCACCAGCAGCCCCGCATAGGTGAGCGTGTCCGGGTACTCGAGGAAGAAGATCGAGCCGAAGATTACCGCCCAGGCAATCTGGCTGTACTGGGCCGGGGCGATCAGGCTCACCGGCGCGCGGCGGGTCGCGGCGATGAACATAATGTTGCCTGTCCCGCCGAGCCCACCGATGGCCAGCAGGAGTGCGAACTCCTCAAAAGAGGGCATGGTGAATGTCGGGATCATCAGGATGCCGTTGACGACGACGATGTAGCCCAGTGGCATGCCGAGCAGGCTGACGCGCTTCTCGACGGGCGCCACCTTGCGCAGGATGGTGGTGGCGGCAGCGCCCATCACCGATGCGGTAAGGGCTGCGAGATGGCCGAGCTGGAGGTCGCGGAAGCCCGGGCGCACCACCAGCAGCACGCCGCAGAAGCTGGCCGCAAGGAACAGCCAGCGCTGCCAGGTAACCTCCTCCTTGAGCAGCGTCACAGAGAGCGCGACGATGAAGATCGGGGCGAGGAAATTGATCGAATAGACTTCGGCCAGCGGGATGTGGACGAAGGCGTAGATCACCGAAAGGTTGCCCAGCACCCCCGCAAGGCTGCGCAGGTTCAGCAACACCGGATGGCGCATGCGCCAGAACTGGCGCCAGTGCTCACCCTTCGGCTTGGTGAAGATGGCCGGGAGAAAGGAGAACAGCGCCGTCCAGAAGGCGATCTCGAAGACGGTCAGGGGAGACGCCGAAGCCCTTGATGATGGCATCGCAGCACGAATAGAGGAGGTAGGCAACAAGCGCGAAGGCGACGCCGGAGGGCAACGGATCAGTTCCAATGAGGAAGGGAGGGCAGGCGAGGAATGAACGATGCTATACGCTTGGCACATCGGGCCGTCGATGGGCGGCAAGGTGGCCTGCGCTAATTATTTCGTCTCTATTTGAAGCGATCGCGCGCCAGCGGCCCGATGCTCTCTATCTTGTTGGTCCATAGGTATCCCGAAAACGCCTGCGGCACTTCGGCCAGTTGTTCTGCGCTGTCGATCCCCGCGGCGCCGGGATCGCCATTCTCATAGGGGCCGAGCAGGACGACGGCCGAGCCTTCCGCCTGCATCCGCTCGATGAACAGGTTCGGCCAGCCCCAGAGCAGCCAGGCATAGTTGACCGGCACCAGCACTGCGGTGTTCCGACAGATGTCGGGGACGTAGCCGGTCCACCCCAGGCCGAGATACTGCAGCAGGCACTGCATGGTGTCGCGTGACGAGAAGGCGACAAGCGGCCCTCGCCATGCTCACCCGGGCCGATCAGCTGGATGGCCCGATGCGTCGGCGGGCCGCCGCCATAGACGCCCCACACCAGTCCGCGCCATTCCGGGTGCTGCGTCAGGATGGCGGCCAGCATGTCGCCCTCGCGCGCTTCGTTGCTCTTGTAGTTGACGAGAAAGTGGCCTTCGGGAAAGGCCGAGAAGACCTCCTGGAGTTCAGGCATCAGGCCCACACCCGCTCCGCGGAAGGGAAAGGTCCTGCCGCCGTCGGCCGTGTAGCCGAAACCGAGGTCAAGTGTTTTCAGATAGGCCATGTCGTGGCTGCGCGTTTCGCCGGTGCCCTCGGTTCGGCAGTCGACAGTCCAGTCGTGCATCACCGCGAGTTGCCCGTCAGTGGTCGGATGCACGTCGAGTTCGATGATGTCGGCACCCGCATCGAAGGCCGCTGCCATTGAGGGCAGGGTGTTCTCAATGAAGCCGTGCGTCGGCGGGTCGATGCGCACGGCAGTACAGGTGTCGTTGGTCAGCCCTTCCCGATGGTATGTCTGGTGCACCCCGCGATGCGCAATCAACTGCACCCCACCCTCGGGCGGGGCGACGCGCCAGGATGCATTCCACACGTAGATGCCGGCCACAATGGCCAGCACGCCCAGCATGATCTTCTTGAGCATTGGTGCCTCGGACTATCCCCGACGCTCGGGTTGCTTCACGGCCGAACTGTGGCCGCTCAGGTGCATCCCAGCCGGATGCCCCCGAAATCGGCGGCGCACTGGATGCGGCGTAGTGTGGCCATGTCCTCATCGGTGGGTGCAACGCCGGTGGGCTTGACGACGAAGGCCTCCACCACCAGCGCCTCGCCGCCGCTCAGCAAGCCGAACCAGGTGAACGGCACGGCGGTGTCGACGTAGCTTCCGTCGCGGACGAAGCCCAGTTCATTCGCAGCATCGTTGGTGTATGTGCGTCCAGTGCCAGGGAGGGCCAGCGCGCTGTCGAACAACTCTCTCGGCCCGACCCTCTCGAACACGAACACGTCGCCGCTGTGCGATACACGGCTGCCCGCGCCAACGGCGTCGACCACCAGTTCGCCTGCCATCAGGGGCAGTAGCGGGGACAGCGGCAGGTTGAATCGATTGGCGTCGATTGCTGCTTCGCCAGGCAGGTCCAGTCGGTCGATGTCGTCGTAGAGCGGCAGGAAGAAGTGGTTGAGCGGCCCCTTCTGCAGGATGCGCTTGAGCGGATTTGAGCCGGTTCCCGCCGAGGACCAACCCTTCTCGCGATTGAAAAAGCTGATGCCGGGCGCATTGTTGCCATCCAAACCCGCGGTGAAATAGAGCGACGCTTCGAGTTCTGCGGGGGTGGCGAGAGCTGCGTCGGTTGCCGCACAACTGCCGATGGAGAGCGGACGCTCTCCCAGCCGGTAGCCCGAAATCGCCTCGCCGAGACTGGTCCTGCCGATGCCCTGCTCAAAACCCGAGAGCAGCTGCCACTCCATGTCACGCGGGTCGCCCCGCTCATCGATGGCCAGCAGCCGCGCGCACACATTGTGCAGCGCTGACTGCGGGTCGCTGATCCAGGCGGAACTGGGAGTCGGGGGCAGCGCGACCCGCGCCAGGTAGAGGTCGGTTGCGGTGGTGAGGTCGTAGGTCTGATCCGGCCCCATACCGACCATGCGGAACAGCACTTCAGGATCAACGTTCCAGCGCACCAGCTCCTTGACCATCAGTGCCAGGCTGTCGCGCGTATCGCCCTGCGTCGCCATGGCTCCCCGCTGCTCAAGGGCGGAAAGGAACGCATCCTCGTTCCGGTAGGGCGCGTGAAAGCCCACTGTGCTGCCTGGCTCGACCATTCGGTCGATGTAGGTGCCGATACCCGGCTGGCTGGAGTAGCCGGAGCCCCGAGGAAGGCGAAGGCGCAAGCCAAGTAGCAAAAGCTGCCGCGCTCGACGACTGTCGCGATGTGGTTCTCGCGCAGGAAGTCGGCGATGGCGAGGCCCTCGTAGTAGTCCCCACCCTCGCCGCGCAGGGTGAGAATGGCGGTCGCACCCCCATCGGGACCAAGGCAAGAGATCCTGCACTTGACGAAGGACTCGTACATGTCGCGCAGCGTGGCAACATCGCCGGCCACTGTCGGCCCGTCATAGTGCAGGTGCGGGACAGAGTGGGCGGCCGAATAGTGCATGGAAACGATCGAAATCGTCGCCGCGCAGGCGGGTAGGCAGGTGAAGGCGAAGGCTGCGGCGGCGAGCGCCATTTTCATCATCATTGGTCGGTCCCCCGGTTCGGCAAGGCAAACACGGATGAGACGCCGCGCCAAGTCGTTCCCTTGGGTTATGCGTTCTGGCCAGGCCCGGCCGGCCAGACTTCTGCCAAAAAATCCAGCACCGCCGCATCGAACAATGCCGGACGCTGCAGTGGTGCGAAGTGCGATACGCCCTCGAGCAGCCGGAAGCGGGCGCCTGGTATGGCGCCAGCGATGTAGCGGGCGTGGTCCTGCCGGATGAATTCGTCGCCGTCGCCGATCAAGCTGAGCACAGGCACGTGTACGACGGCGAGGTCCGCGGCAGAGTAGTCAGGTTCGCTCGCCTGCATCCGATTGACCGCGGCCGAAAACGCATCGAACGCTTCGGGCGTCGGCGACAGCCGGGCGTAGTCGGCGACATGCCGGTTGTAGATTCGTCCGATAGTCGGGGTGAACACAAAGGGCAGCGTGCCAGTGGCATCGACGTTGCAGGCGAAGAATACGAGGGCGGCGATGCGCTCCGGTGTGTCGTGGGCTGCGATCAGGCCGACGTCGGCCCCATCGCTCCAGCCCACAACGGCCGCCCGCGCAATTCCCAGGCAATCGAGCACCGCCCTGAGGTCCGCCGCCATCAGCCAGTAGCTGAGCGGCCTCCGGTCGCGGCTGCTGCGCCCATGCCCGCGGCTGTCGATGGTGATCACGCGATAGCCGGCAGCAACGAAATGCGGGACCTGGAAAGCCCAGTTGCCGGAATTGCCCAAGCCACCGTGCAGAAGCACCAGCGCCGGCCCCGTGCCGAAGCTCGCGTACCAGATCTGCGCCCCGTCAGTCTCGACGGACCCCTCGATGCCGCTCCTCGGCTGGTCACGTAGGCCGTCGGCTTCCAGCCTCGCAAGGTCGTCGTCGTTATAATCGTTCATCGGGATTCCCTCGGGGTTTCCGTCTAGTCGAGCGGAATCGACCGATTTCGACGACCCGGTTTCATGTCCTGCCGCGTTGGTGCGTCCCGAGGCGGCGCTTCAGCGCGGCGACTTCCCTCGAAGCCCGGAATCGCAAGAAGTCCAGCGCAAACTGGCGGAGGCGACCGGCCCGCCATGCGCAAGACCACCATACCCAGGTGCCCGGCAGGTCGATGGTGCGCCACGGCTTGCTGCCGGCGAAGTGCAAGATGCGCGGCGGGGTGCCGAACTGACGCTGGTGTCGATCCTGGCCGGTGGCGAGCACGTTCCAGGCCGGATCGAGCAGGGCAACGCGATCGGCGAACAACACGTTAAGTGCACACTGGTCGGCGAATCGCAGTCGGTCGCCGTGGGTGGCGAGGAAGTCCGCCATGCGCTGCGCAAAGCGCATCTCGCGCAGCGCCCGGATGTCCAGCAGCAGGACGCCCGTCTGCACGTAACGCTGCATCCCGGCCTCATCGAGGCCCAGCACATCGCGGCAATAAAGGTACCAGCCAGAGCGCCAGTCGGGCGCCCTCGGGGCGCCGGAGCAGCGTGTTCTCGATCGCTCCGATATCGGGTGCCGCCCCGATCGCGGCGCCATCGAGCGGGGTGTCGAAGAGTTCGCCGAGGTCGGCCCGGACAAGAAGGTCGGTGTCGAGATAGAGAACCCGCCCGCAATCGGCGAGCACGTCCTCGATGGCGAGGCGGAACAGCGTCGACGGCGGGTAGCCGCTGATCCGCCCAAGGCCGGTGAAGGGATTGACGACGCGGTGGAGGTGAATCGCTACAGGTCCCGCGCGCCACCCCACGAGGCGGGCCGCAGCGGGACTGTCCGGGCCGTCGTAGAGAACGTGATAGTCAACCGGACGTCCGGAGGTCGCACTGGCCGCGATCGAGGTCGCCACGATCTCGACCAGCGGCAGAAAACTGGCGTCGACGGCGTTGGCGACAACAATCGGCAGTGCCGACGGATCGGACGCCAGGCCGCCGTGGCCTCGCTCAGGGTTCACCACGGGAATGCCCAGTTGTCCCAGGGCGGCATCTTCCTCGGGACGCAAGCGCGCATCGCGCCATGCCATAGCCGGCTGCGCAGCCAGAGCGCCAGGCGTCGCCGGCGCGGCAGGTCCGTGAGCCTGCGATACAGAGCGTCCCCCCAGCCGTGATCTCCGGCCATCTTGCGGGCAACCCGGACGAAGCCCCGCTCGCCCATGAACGCATCGATCTCCGGGAGCAGGGCGGCGCCTTCGTAGAGGAGCTTCGTGTTGATCTCGAGATAGGCCCACCGCACGCGATCGAGCCAGCTGCCAAGGCCTCGAAGCACGTGCAGTTCGGCGCCCTGCGAGTCGATACTGATGAGGTCGAAATCGACCTCGCCGGGCAGCACGCTGTCGAGCCGTCGTGTGGTCAGCCACCCGTCGGCGGCAAAGCTCACCCCGGGGTGCTCGGTCAGGTGCTCGCGCGGCTCCAGCAGCGAGGAGGATTGGGCATTGCTGGCGCGATGCAGCGGGACGAGCTTCCCGTCTTCGTCCCAGCATGCGGCCTCAACAACGAGATCTCGCGTGGTGTCGGGGAACCGGGCCCGGAGCCGCGCCACCTTCTCGGGCAACATCTCCACCCAGATCACGGGGCCCCACCCCTGCCCATGGTAGAAGCGGGCCTCCTCACCGTCATGCGCACCGACATGCAGAACGCCGTGTGCATGGACGCCGAGCAGCAGCCAGCTGGTCGCGTTGATCAACATGGCCACCCCCGTTCCATCCGTCGATCAGGCACGCAGGCACGTGGGACGGTCAAGTCCCGGGCGGCCGGTCGACTCAAGCCTGCATGGCCATCCTGAGGTTGGCATCGACCGCGTCGAGGAAGCCGAGAGTCGACAGCCACTTCTGGTCGGGTCCGACGAGGAGCGCCAGATCCTTGGTCATCTGGCCAGCTTCGACGGTGTCGACGCAGACCTTCTCGAGCGTCAAGGCGAACTTCGCCAGTTCGGCATTCCCGTCGAGTTTGGCGCGATGCGCGAGGCCGCGCGTCCAGGCGAAGATCGAGGCGATGGAGTTGGTCGAGGTCTCCTTGCCCTGCTGGTGCTGGCGGTAGTGGCGGGTGACGGTGCCGTGCGCGGCCTCGGCCTCCACGATCTTGCCATCCGGGGTCATCAGCACCGAGGTCATCAGGCCCAATGAGCCAAAGCCCTGCGCCACGATGTCGGACTGCACGTCGCCGTCGTAGTTTTTGCAGGCCCAGACATAGCCGCCCGACCATTTCAGCGCCGAGGCGACCATGTCGTCGATCAGCCGGTGCTCGTACCAGATCTTCAGTTCTTCGAACTTTGCCTTGTACTCTGCCTCGAAGATCTCCTGGAAGATGTCCTTGAAGCGCCCGTCATAGGCCTTGAGGATGGTGTTCTTGGTGGAGAGGTAGCAGGGGACCTTGCGGTTAATGGCGTAGTTGAATGACGCATGCGCGAAATCGCGGATCGAGTCGTCGAGGTTGTACATACCCATTGCGACGCCGGCGGACGGCGCGTCGAACACCTCGTGCTCGATCACCTGGCCGTCGTCGCCAGTGAACTTGATGGTCAGCTTGCCCTTACCGGGGAAACGGAAATCGGTGGCCTTGTACTGGTCGCCGAAGGCATGGCGGCCGACGATGATCGGCGATGTCCAGCCGGGCACCAGGCGCGGCACGTTCTTGCAGATGATGGGCTCGCGGAAGATGACGCCGCCGAGGATGTTGCGGATCGTGCCGTTCGGCGACTTCCACATCTTCTTCAGCTTGAACTCCTCGACACGGGCCTCGTCGGGCGTGATTGTCGCGCACTTGATGCCGACGCCGTGTGCCTTGATGGCATTGGCAGCGTCGACCGTTACCTGGTCGTTCGTAGCGTCGCGGTTCTCGACCGAGAGGTCATAGTACTCGATCTTGAGGTCGAGATAGGGGAGGATCAGCTTGTCCTTGATCGCCTGCCAGATGATGCGGGTCATCTCGTCCCCGTCGAGATCGACGACAGGATTGGCGACTGTGATCTTGGCCATTGCGCATGCTCCTCAGGGCGGCGAATTGATCGATGCGGGCGCTAATAGCATGAAATCCGCCGCGCGAAAGCGTCCGAGGGCCCTTCGGCTTCGGAGTTTGTCGAAGTGCCTTTCCCTAGAGCCATGAGACAATCGAGCGGTGGACCGACGAGGCATTTGCCGCAGTGCGGCGATTGTTGTTCCTGGCTCACGACATAGAAGCCTCGCCGCTATCACAAGCAGACCAAGTGACAACCACCCTTGAAACTGTGCATATACACGCCATCTCTTTGCAAATGACCGACGACTTCACCCAGTGCATGGTTTCCAGCAGCCGGATGGCGGCGCGCGCCATCACGCGGCGCTACGATGCGTATGCGCGGCCGTTCGGCATCACCTCGACGCAGTTCTCGCTGATGGGGACGATCATTGCCGCCGGCGATCAGACCGTGAGTGAACTGGCGGAAAAGCGCGGCTTCGAGCGCACCACGCTGACGCGCAACCTCGATCGGCTGGAGAAGCTGGGCCTCATTGCCTCGCGGCCGGCCGAACAGGGCAACGGGCGCATCTGTGGGCTGACCGACAAGGGTCGGGCGCTGGTCGAACAATTGCTGCCGTTCTGGCGCAAGGCACAGGCCGAGATCAGGGCCGAACTCGGCGAGGCCGGGTTCGAGCAGACCCTGAAGACGTTGAGGCGGCTCGCCGCTGTTTGAAACCCTTCCCGGCGGCAGTACTTCCGGCCGTGCCGTGTATCTACACGATAATGGAGAATCCGATGACCAGCCTGTTCGATCCGATTGTCGTCACCGGTATGGGCGCTGTCAGCCCGCTGGGGGCTGGCGTTGGCACCAACTGGTCGCGGTTGGTCGCGGGCCGGAGCGGCATCGTGCGCAACACGCGATTCGACGTCTCCGAGTTTGCCGCCAGGATCGCCGGATTGGTGCCGACCACCGAGACCGATCCGCAAGGCTTCGATCCGCTGGGGGCGATCGATGCCAAGGATATCAAGAAGATGGACCTGTTCATCCAATATGGTCTCGTCGCCGCGCATGAAGCGCTGGCGCAGGCCGGCTGGGCGCCTCGGACCGAGGAAGAGCGGGGGTCGACCGCTACCATCATCGGCACCGGTGTCGGCGGATCGCCGGTGATGGCGCACGCGGTCGAGACCATTATCGAGAAGGGCCCGCGCCGGCTGTCGCCATTCACCGTGCCGGCCTTCCTCGCCAATCTGGCGGCTGGCTGGATCTCGATCCGGCACGGCTTCAAGGGCCCGATCGGCGCCCCGGTCACGGCCTGCGCCGCCTCGGCCCAGGCGATCGGTGACGGCATGCGTCTGATTCTCACCGGGGAGGCCGAGGTGGCGGTGGTCGGCGGGGCCGAAGGTTCGATCGATCCGATTTCGGTTGGCGGGTTCGGCGCTGCGCGAGCGCTGGCCACCGCATTCAACGACGATCCCGAGGCCGCATCCCGGCCGTTCGACCGACGGCGCGACGGGTTCGTGCTTGCCGAGGGCGCGGCGGTGCTGGTTATCGAAAAGCTGAGCCACGCCAAGGCCCGCGGCGCCACCCCGCTTGCCATCCTCTCCGGCTACGGCACCTCGGCCGATGCCTACCACGTCACTTCGGGCGAACCATCGGGCGCCGGTGCTCAGGTGGCCATGCGCAATGCGCTCAGGATGGCGGGCGTCTCCCCCGGCGAAGTCGACTACATCAACGCCCACTCGACCTCGACCGGAGTCGGCGATGCGGCCGAACTTGCCGGCATCTCCGCGGTCTTTGCAGAGCGGGGCAGGGACCTGTCGATCTCCTCTACCAAGTCGTCTACGGGTCACCTGATGGGCGCGGCCGGCGCCATCGAATCCGTGTTCTCGATCGAGGCCATCCGGCATGGCATGGTGCCGGCAACGCTCAACCTCGAGGATCCTGACGTCGGCGGACAGTTCGACCTCGTGCCGCGAGTCGCCCGGCCAAAGGCGCTGCGCCATGTCCTGTCGAACTCGTTCGGTTTTGGCGGCGTCAATGCCAGCCTGCTGTTCTCGGCCGTCCAGCCTAATAGACGGTCGTGAGAACTTCGATTTCCTTGGCCGCGCCAGCGATCACCTGGAACTCGCGATTGTAGACCTGGTCTCCGCGCTTCGCGAAAACGAGGTAGTCGCCCTCGGAAAGAACGGCGGACGGAAACGCCCCGATATTGGTGAACACCGTTAGGAGACCACATGGTAGGTGCCGGCATTGAGGGTAACGATGGCGCTGGGACTGAGGTTCTGGGCCACGAGGGCGCGGTCGGCATCGCTTCCTGCGGTGTAGATGTCGAACCTCAGCAGATTGATCGGAATGGCAATGTCGCCTGCGACGGAGGCGTTGAGACGCATCGCCCCGGCGTCGAGAACCAGCGACTTCTGGTTGTTGCCTTCGGCCACCTGAAGGGTGTCGGTGGTCTGGGCGCGCCCATAGGCAACGTGGACGACATAAGCGCCGGGAGGAAGCTGGAAACGCGCCGTCGCATCCTCGGACTTGGCGGCAAGTGCCAGATCGCCGGACGCATCCGTGCGGGTTTCAAAGATGCGCCAGACGAGCCCATCCGGGATTTGCTGGCCCTCGTCGGTGATTCTGGCGACCAGCGTCACCGGTTGCGGCATTGCCGCCATGGCCGCTGCCGCCTTGGCAGCCGCCTGTTCAGCGGGGTCGATTGTGGGAGCTTCGGGGGCTGGAGCCACCTCGGCGACGAAATCGGTGATCGCTGCCGTCGGCGCCTGCTGGAGCGTGGCGGGCATACGGTCGGCGCGCCGCGGCATCGGTACCGGAGGGTCCTCCGCGAATGCAAACGTCGTTGCCAGCATCGACACGATGCCCAGTGCGCCGATCCACGTCGAGATCCTCAACCGCCAACCCCGCAACTTGGATTCGCCCGCCAATTCCACAGAGCGCGGCATCGTGCCTACGCTTGGATTGGGGAGAAGCTGTGTCATAAGCACCTGGGCCCTGCAAGGATCGGAACATGACCATCAACGCTTCGTTGCGCGACTATCTCAGAACACGCCGGTCAGTTGGCATCGGCTTTCTCAAGGACCCTGGACCAACGCCCGAGGCGTTGCAGGAGATCCTGCTGATGGGCTGTCGCGTGCCCGACCACGGCAAGTTCGTGCCGTGGCGCCTGGTGATCATCTCGGGTGACGCCCGGCAGCGCGCCGGCGAGCGTCTGGCCGAGATCGCGAGGCGCAACAGGCCTGATCTCGACGAGGCCGGCCTTGAACTCGAACGCCGTCAGTTCCTGCCGGCACCGCTCACGATCGGGGTGATCTTCTCTCCCAAGCCCAACCCCAAGGCGCCCGAGATCGAGCAGATGCTGTCGGCCGGGGCGGTGTGCTTCAACCTGTGCAACGCGGCCTTTGCCATGGGTTTCGCCGCCAGTTGGGTGACGCGTTGGTTCGCCTTCGATGCGGCCGCCCAGCAGATGCTGGGAGCCAGGGGCGGCGAGCGATTCGTAGGGTTCGTGCACATTGGCACGCCGACGATGGTTCCCGAGGATCGCGACCGGCCGGTGCTCGAGACGATCGTCAGCACCTGGGAGGGCTAACGGTTCGTTAACCATCAGCGGGCATTAGTTAAGCAAAAGTTTGCGGAGTCAGAGCAAGCCCCATGGGAGTTGCCCCGATAGCGGTGCCGCAGAAGCTCGCCTTTGCCATCGACCAGGCGGGCGACAAGAGCGACGTCGACTTCGACTATCTGCTGCAGACGGCGATACGCGAGAGCAGCCTCAATCCGACGGCCAAGGCTGGAACCTCCAGCGCTACCGGCCTCTTCCAGTTCCTCGACAGCACCTGGTTGCAGGTGATGAAGCAGGAGGGGCCGCGGCTCGGTTACCAGAAATACGCCGACGCAATCCAGATCGATCAGGACGGTGATTACTTCATATCTGACAGGTCCGTGCGAAAAGAGGTTTTGAAGTTGCGCGAGGATCCGCAGGTGTCCGCTGACCTTGCCGCCGCATTCACGCGAAGCAATGGGGAATACCTGCAGCGCAAGTTCGGACGGATGCCCAGTCCGGGCGAACTCTACATCGCGCATTTCCTCGGGGCGCAGGGGGCGGAGAAGTTCTTCACGGCCGGCCTGAACACACCGGACGCAGTCGCCGCCAAGCTGTTCCCGCGCCAGGCCAAGGCGAACCCGACGATCTTCTTCGATCACGGCAAGGCGCGGACCATTCGGGAAGTCTACAAGGTCCTTGTTTCCAAGCATGTTGGAGTCGCGCCGTTGGTCGTCGACCCAACCTTTTCGGCGCAGCAACTGGCGTCGCAACCGGACGCAACGTCGCCAATGGTGCAGTCCATACCATCGCGATTTGCGGCGGAGCCTGTTTCTTTCACCACGCTTTTCGCCAACGAGACGGCCGTGCCCGGGCGCGTGTTGATCAGCCCGAGTGATGAGGCGCAGGGCGCGGCGCTGTTCACTCAGCTCTACGGACAGGGACGCTAATGGTTAACCGATGCCTTGCCGGCATGGTGAACCGTTCCTTAAGCCTTCTCCCGGTAGCCTGATCCGGTAGTAGCCGGAGACTTGGATGGTTGCCTACCAGGATTTCGTTGCCCTTTGTCAGTCGACAGACAGCGAGGACAGGGGGCGTGCCGCTCGTCTGGCGGCGAAGGCCTATCTCGGCCACCACGGTCCCGCCGATGAGCATGCCGCGCTCTACGCTGCGCTGATCGGCTTTCTGGACGATCCGTCGGTGCGTGTTCGCGGCGCTCTGGCCTACGGGCTGCTGCATGCTCACGATGCGCCGCGACCGGTACTGCTCGCGCTGCTGCATGACAGTCCTGTTATCGCGCGGGCGGTGGTGCAGTATTCACCTGCTCTGGTTGATGCCGATCTCATGGCACTCATTCCCACCTCCGACGAGCCGATGCGGCATGCCGTTGCGATGCGCGAACACCTCGGTCCCAGGGTGGCCGCAGCACTCATCGGCACAGGGGAGCGCTCGCTGATCCTGAAGCTGCTCGACCGCTCTGACATTGCCCTGCCGCCGGACTTGCTGACGCAGGTGGCGGCAGACGATGGCGTCCGCGACGCCGACGTCCGCGGAGCGCTGCTCGCGCGAAGCGATCTGCCACCGAAGGCCCGGCTTCTGCTGGTTGGCGCGGTGGTCGAGGCGTTACGCGCGACCCGCCTGGTATGTGGCTCGGTCTCGGCAAACCGGCTAGGGCGGCTGCTGCGCGATGCCGCCGACACTGCTTTGACCGGGATCGGCGAGCACGAGGCGGCAGCGGGCAGGGTGCCCTACGCAGCCGAGTTGGTCGATGCCGAGAGGGTGTCGACGCGCGTGATGCTGCACGCGCTGGTGCAGGGCCACGTGATGTTCTTTGCCGACTGCATCGCGGAACTCAGCGAGGTCCCGCGCGACAAGGTGTTCACGCTCCTGGAATTTGGCAGCCGGTCCGCCCTCAACGCCTTGCTGGTTCGCTGCGGCCTTGGCGAGGCTGTTCGCAACCTATTGTCGCGACTGATCTTTCATGCCCGTGCCGCCGATCTCGCGGACGATCTCGCCAGCCGCCACTTCGTCGTGACGGCTCTGACCGAGGAACTGATTGCCGAGCACATGGGGCAGATCCCGACCGAGCTGGAAGAGGCCTTTGCCTACCTCAGCGAGCAGAACGTCATCCTTGCCCGGCGCGCCGCAAGGGGGGTGATGAGCGCCTTTGCGGGGTCGACCCAGTCGCATCTGCCGTCTGTTGCACTCGGGCCGGAATGCCGCATGGCGCTGCCGGCGGCGTAGTCTGCGCTCGGCACCGCCCTGGACGTCAGTAGCGGAACTGTTCGCTCAGGACGCGCTCCTCGAGGCCGGTGCCTGGATCGAAGAGCAGCGTGACGTGCCGATCCCGTGTCTCGCGAACCGTTACCTCGAGGACCCGCTGGAACTCGACATTGTCCGCCACGGCACTGACCGGGCGCTTGTCCGGTTCGCGTGTGCGGAAGGTGACTGTCGCCCGGTTGTTCAGGATCGCGCCGCGCCACCGCCGCGGTCGAAACGGGGAAATCGGCGTAAGGGCCAGCAAAGGCGAGTCGATGGGCAGAATCGGCCCATGCGCCGACAGGTTGTAGGCGGTGGATCCGGCGGGGGTGGAGAGCAGGACACCATCGCAGATCAGTTCGTCGAGGCGGGTGTGGCCGTCGATGACGATCTCTATCTTGACTGCCTGGTAGGTCATGCGAAACAGCGACACTTCGTTGAGCGCGAGCGCTGTCCGGACGCTGCCGTCGCTGAGGTGCACCTGCATTTCAAGGGGATAGATGCGGGTTGGCTTGGCAGCCGCGACGCGACTGGGGAGATCATCGGCCGAGTATTCGTTCATCAGGAAACCGACCGACCCGAAGTTCATGCCGTAGACGGGAACTCTTCGTGTCATCGTCCTGTGCAGTGTCTGTAGCATCAGCCCGTCGCCGCCAAGTGCGACAATGACCGCGGCGTGATCGGTGCCGCTGTCGCCGTAGCGATCACGAAGGTGCGAGGCCGCTGCATCGGCCTCCGGCGTGCCGTTCGACACGAAACTGATCGGCTCAACCGGATTGCCCACGACGTGACCCCTTCACCAGGCACGCTGCCTAGCACGCGCCTTCGGGTCGGGAAAGAACGGGTTGATCGGCACGGCGTAGTCAACTACATGGGCTGCAACAGATTTGAGGAAGCAATGCGCACCGAAATCGCCAAGGTAGTCGCCGAGATCGAGCAGGTCGTAAGCCTGCTGAGGAGGCATCTTTGACTGGGGTACAGCCCAGGCACGCCTAGACGACCTCAACGCCCGTACCGAGCATCCCGAGTTCTGGGCCGATCCCGAGAAAGCGCGCCCGATCATGCAGAAGCGCGACGAACTGGACGCCCAGATCGGCGCGGTTCGGCATCTGGAGGCCTCGATCCGCGACAATTCCGAGTTGATCGAGATGGGCGAGGCAGAAGGCGATGCCGAGATCGTCAAAGAGGCGGAGCAGGCGCTGCAGGAAACCCTTAGAGAGGCACGCTCGGCGCAGGTCGAGACACTGCTCTCCGGCGAGGCGGACGCCAATGACACCTACCTCGAGGTCCACGCCGGCGCCGGCGGCACCGAGAGCCAGGACTGGGCCAACATGCTCCTGCGCATGTACACGCGCTGGGCCGAGAGGCGAAAATTCAAGGTTGAGACCATGGAGGTTCACGATGGGGAAGAGGCAGGGATCAAGTCTGCAACCATCAAGATAACGGGTCACAACGCCTATGGCTGGCTCAAGACCGAGAGCGGCGTGCACCGGCTCGTGCGCATTTCGCCCTACGATAGTGCCGCGCGCCGGCACACGAGCTTTTCCAGCGCGTGGGTCTATCCGGTGGTCGACGACACGATCAACATCGAGATCAACGAGAGCGACCTGAAGGTGGATACCTATCGCTCGTCCGGGGCCGGCGGCCAGCACGTCAACACCACCGACTCGGCGATCCGCATCACCCACGTGCCCACGGGAATCATCGTGGCGTGCCAGGCCGAACGCAGCCAGCACAAGAACCGCGCCACCGCCATGGCGATGCTGAAGGCCCGGCTCTACGAGCAGGAATTGCAGAAGCGCGAGGAGGCCGCAAACGCCGAGGCCGCCGCCAAGACCGACATCGGCTGGGGTCACCAGATCCGCAGCTACGTGTTGCAGCCCTACCAGATGGTGAAGGACTTGCGCACCGGCCACGAGACATCGAACACGGGCGCCGTACTTGATGGCGACCTCGACGACTTCATGGAAGCTTCTCTCGCAGCACGAGTGACGGGCTACGCCGACAGGGTCTCGGACGCCGAGTAGCCCTCGCCCGGTTACCTGCTTCCCACCGTAGCGATGGCTGCGGCGTGGGTGATGCCGCCGCCGAAAGCCACAAGCCCCAGGCGCTCGCCCGGCTTGCGGCCCGGCAGAGCGTCGATCAGGGCCATCGGGATGGTCGATGAGCTAGTGTTGCCCATCGTCCGGATGATCGAATGGGCCGGCCGACCCGAGCGGCGGGCAATAGCGTCGATGATGCGCTGATTGGCCTGATGCGGCACCATCAGGTCGATGTCGTCCATGCTGATGCCCTCGGCGGCGCAGGCGGAGGTGAGGGTTGCCGACATCGCCCTGACAGCGTCGGCAAAGACCTCGCGCCCATTCATCTGGATATAGCCTTCGCCGGCGCGCGGAACGCTCAGCAGGTCTCCCGGCTCGGGAGCGCCGGCGATGGTAGGCTGCGCGTAGGTGAACAGCGGACTACGATCACCGTTTGCGGCCTGGATGAGAGATGCCGTCGCCGCGTCCGCAAACAACACCGCGGTGTTGAAGTCGTTCTGGTCAAGCAGCGGCGACAGCACCTCCGAGGTCAGAACCAGGACTCGTGCCAAAGGGTGATTGCTCACATAGTCGCGGGCCTGTGCGAGGGCATAGAGGTATCCGGAGCAGGCGGCGTTGATGTCGTAGGCGGCGAGGTTGGCGCGGCCGGAGGTGGTAACCGCATCGGCCACGCGGCAGGCGAGTGACGGCGTGACCACGTCGGGGGTCCCCGTCGCGGCGATGACGAGGTCGATGTCCCCGATCGAGAGCAGTTGTTCATCGAGGAGCCGGCGGGCAGCGGCGGTGGCCAGCGACAGCACGGTCTCGCCGGGCAGCACCCAGCGACGGCTCTCGATGCCGGTCAGCTTGACGATGTCGGCAGCGTCGCGGGTCTGCCAGTTGCCGCGCAGGTCGGAGTTGTGAATCTTGCGGCCGCCAGAAACTCCGGTGATCCCCGCCACTCCGACTGTGACAGCGGCCCTGCCGCCGACCGCCGGTGCCGCTGCGAAGCTGCGGCGCTTCAGCACCGCTTTGTCTATGCGCTCAGCGGTTACCGTCACCGGCCGCCTCAGGGCAGCAGGATCGGCCTCCACGAGGATCAGCGGCGCGCCAACAGGAACCTTCTGCCTCGGTTCGACCGGAACGGCGATAACCTTGCCCGACACGGTTGCTTGCACATCCACGGCTGCCTTGGTGGCCTCGACCACCGCGACCAGGTCGCCGACCTTGACGGTGTCCCCGGGTCTGACCAGCAGTTCGACGATCTCGACTTCGTCGTCGGCGGGGCCAGAACCGATCGCAGCGATTGCCGCCGGACCGGTCTCCGCCTGCTCGATCTCCCACTCAAGGTCGAATTCGAGCATGTCCGCTGCCGCCTCCATGATGCGACGATAGGAGGGCAGGGTCTCGATCTGGCGTTCGAACTGGAACGGCACGTGGATATCGGCGCGCGCCACACGACGCGCGGCGACCGCGGTGCCGGCCCTTTCCAGCACACTGGCGATAACCTCGGCGCCAAATCCGGCAGTCTGGTTGTCCTCGTGCACGACGAGGAGCCTCCCGGTGCGGCGGACCGAGCGCAGGACGGCATCCTCATCCCAGGGTGAGATGGAGCGCAGATCGATGACGTCGAGCGAAGCGCCAGCCTTGCCCAGCGTCTCTGCCGCCATCAGGCTCTGCGTGAGCGGATTGCCCCAGGTGACGAGCGTGAGTTCGTTGCCCTGCACAACCAGTCGCGCCCGGCCGGGCCCGACGAACTGGTCTGCAGTGTCATCGGACGTGCGCCGGTCCGAAAGGTTGAGCGCGCTCTTGGGGTACAGAAAGACCGTTGGCCGGCCGGACTCGAAGGCAGCATTGAGCAGACCGGCGGCGTCTCCGGCGCTGGAGGGCATCACTACGTCGATGCCCGGGATGTGCGCGAGAATCGACTCGAATGTCTGGGCATGGAACGGGCCGAGTCCGGCCTTGTACCCGCCACAGCTGACCATGAGGATGACCGGGCAGCGCCAGGCGCCATTGGTGCGCCAGTGCATCGATCCCAGTTCGGAGACGATCTGGTTGAAGGCAAGCGGCAGGAAATCGGCGAACTGAATAAAGGCAACCGGGCGCTGACCTGCGAGGGCGCGGCCGATCGAGGTCCCAACGATCGTGGACTCCGACAGGGGGGCATTGCGCACACGCCCCGGAAAGGCGGAGGAAAGCCCCCGTGTGACACCGAACACGTCGCCTTTGGGATCCTCGATATCCTGCCCCAGCAGGTGAACGTCACGACTGGCACCGAGCTGGTCGCGGAGCACGCGGTTGATGGCTTCCCGCATGGTGAGGCTAGGTGCGGCCGGGTCGCCACGATACTCACGCCGGCTCGCAAAGCCGGCCGGGTAGGGTGCCCTGGCTTCGCCGGCGGTGACCGGAGCAGGCTCGGCCCGCGCTTCGGCTGCTGCCTCCGCGACTTCTGCGATCAGGCCGGTCTCTAGCTGGGCAAGGGCGGTCTCACCCATCTGCGATTCCCGCAGCGACTGACGGATCGCGGCGAGCGGATCGCGTTGCGTGCCGGCCCTGATGTCTTCGGCAGTGCGATAGATCGACTGATCGTCGGCATTGGTGTGATCGGAGAGCCGCTCGAGCTCCATCACGATCAGGTTCGGTGCGCGCGTTGCACGGGTCTGGGTGACGGCCTCTTCGAAGACGGCGCGCGTGGCACCAAGGTCCGAGCCGTCGACCCGCCGGATATTCAGACCCAGAAAGGTCTCTGCCGGCCCGTCGGGAAGGTCGAAGAACGTCTGACCCGGTGTGGTGGTGGAGATCGACCAGCGATTGTTCTCGACCAGGAAGACAACCGGGGCCTCGGTCCGCACGGCCTCGGCCACCGCTTCGAGGAACTCTCCCTGCTGGGTCGTACCGTCCCCGACGCAGCACAGTACCACCGGCGCATCGGGGTGGAACTTGATGGCCTGCGCATTGCCGACGGCGTGCAGGGCGTTGTTCCCGACCGGGCCGACCATTGAGGCAACCCGCAGTTCGCGCGCGGAGAAGTGCGCGCTCATCTGCCGGCCGGCCGAATGTGATGGTCCGGTTGCCAGCAGGCCGCGAAAAAACTCGACGACCGGCAGGCCGCGTGCTGCCAGCAGCGCCTTGTCGCGGTAGTGCAGGTGCAGCCAGTCATGCGGCCCGAGGTAATCTGCGATCAATGCCGTGGATTCGTGTCCGGCGCCCGAGACATGGAAATGGGCCAGTCCCTGCTTGACTAGGTCCTGTTCGACCCGGTCGATTTCACGCGCGAGAAACATCGCGCGATGCAGCCGCAGCATAGTCGGAATGTCTGAGGTCATCAGCATGGCCGCTGGACGCTAAACCGACGAGTGTGGAAAGGCCAGAACCAGTCCGCCATTTCCGTTCATTGCATGGCTGATTTGCGGCATGCGTTGCCGACGTGCAATCGGATGCGGCTAGGTTCTTGCCCCGAGGAACTGCTGCAGCCGCTTGCCAACCGACAGGTACTGGGCCGGGTCTACCGCAACGTCCTTGCGACGCACCTCGAAGTGCAGATGGGGGCCGGTGGATCGACCCGTCGAACCGACCTTGGCGATCGGCGTGCCAGTGTTGACGATCTGGCCCTCCTTGACCAGGAACGCCGACAGATGACCGTAACGCGTGGTCAGGTTCGGCCCGTGCGTGACCTCCACGAGATTGCCGTAGCCGGAGCGTTGTCCCACAAAGGTCACCTTGCCGTAGCCGGCGCTCAGTACGGTGGTCCCCTTCGGCGCGGGAAAATCGATACCGGAATGGAAGGCTCGCCCGCCGGTGAAGGGGTCCTTGCGGTTGCCGAAGGTCGAACTCGTGCGGATCAGCCCACCCATCGGCTTGTGGATGGGCGCGATGTCGATCGCAGTCCTCGCCGCCTTCAGACGGGCGAGTGCCAGGAAGACCTCGTTGGCGTCATCGACGATGCTGTCGCCGCCGGGGTCTCCGGTAGCTGGCAGCATGGGACCGCCAATGCCGTCCTCCAGGCCCTCGGGCAGTCTGGGCCTGATCCCGAGGTCGGCCAGCGAGTCCACGATTGTAGCGGTCGCCGATGTCGCAGAGCCGGCCAGCGCCGCCAGTGCCAGTCGGCTGTCCGTCATCATGCGGGAGACCGACACGGCCACTTCGCCAAGGTCGGTGTGACCGATCGGGGCTGCTGGCAATTCAGAGTCGGTGTGGGTCAGGGCCGCGGTTTCGATGCCGAGTTCGGCCGCCTTGTCGGCCAGCTGTTTCACCAACTGGTGCTGTTCGAGGAGCAGTTCCTGCTGCTGGGTCAGTTCCTGCAGTTGCAGATTGATGTCCCCGGCCTGGGCAAACTGTCGGGAATGCAGCCGGTCCACCTCCACCCTGAGTTGCGCGATTCGGTCCTCGTAGGCGGAAACCACCGTGTCGTTCTGACCGCCAAGCAGTGCCGTGATATCCGGCGCCATCAACAAGGCGACCAGTGTAAGCAGGTTGGTGGCGACCAGCGCCGTGAACACGCCATAGAACAGCGCGGGGCGGATACCATGTCCGGTCGAAATGCCCGGGCGCGACATGGCGGCGGGCCGGCTGAACACCTTGGGCGCTGGCTTCTGACCACGCAGGGTTGCACGCAACAGCACTACTCCCGGAACTACCGAACTCCGGGCAATGATGATCCGTTAAGGTTAACAAGCGGCAAAATGCGCGACAGCGTACTCAGGCCGGACGTTTCAGCAGGGCGCGGGCCGCGTCCAGGCGCTTTTGTGCATGCCCCTTGATACGCGTCGCGTGAATCACCTCTGAGACCCTGCCGTCCGGATCGATCAGCACAGTGGCCCTTCTGACGCCCATGAATTCCACGCCGAACATCTTCTTCAGCTGCCACAGCCCGTAGGCCTCGATCACCCGGTGATCCGGATCGGATGCAAGCACGGCGCAGAGTGCGTATTTCTCCCGGAAGGCACAATGGGCGGACACGGAGTCGGGCGATACGCCCAAGACCCGAACGCCGAGCCCCTCGAATTGCGGGATCAACGCGGTGAACTCGATGTTCTCGAGCGTGCACCCCTCGGTGTCGTCCTGCGGGTAGAAGAACAGCACGACCGGATGCCCCCGATTGTCACTGAGGCGGAAGACCCGAGACCGATCGGTCATCAGTTCGAAGTCCGGGGCAGGACTGCCGGTGGGGATTGCGGGCATGGCCATCTCCAGTTGGGGCCGAAATTCTGCGGGTGTCGGTGCCACATTGCAGCCGGTATCATCGGGCAGGTGAACCGCCGCTCCGGATGATTCTAGATTAGGGTGGCGAACCGGGCAGTCTCAAGTCGGAAAGCAGTGAAACCTACTCCCGTCCCAGGCATCAAGCACCGCAAGCGCTCGGCATGGCGCGTCCTGGTCAGGGTGGCGGCCGCCGCCATTGCAGCACCCGTGCTTGTGCTGGTGCTGCTCTATGCCGTTCTGCTGGCGACGCCGATTCCATTGCCCTTTGTCAGCCAGCAGGTGCGCAACATCGTTGTTGGCATGATGCCCGCTGGCAGCCAGCTGGAACTGGGCGAAATGGCGCTGGCACTCGAGGACTTCGTCTGGCCTGTCATCCAGTTCAGCCCGGTCGTGTTCACCGACGTCAAGACCGGTGGAACGGTCAGCATGGAGGCACTGGAGGTGGGCTTTTCACCGGTCCGTGCCCTCGTCGGCCAGCCGGGCGCGACGGTCACCATCGTCGGCCCTCACCTGCAGGTCAACCAGGACATCTTCGGGCCGCGGCTCGCGAAGTTCGAACTGGTGGACGAGCCCGACGGCACACGCACGGTTCGTGTCATCGAGGGGCAGGACGAGTTTCCGGACGTCGCGTTCTCCAGTGAAGGGCTGGATGTGCGCGGCACGGTGCCCGATCCCAAGCTGGGCATCCGTTCCGACAATGACTGGCTGGTCTACAATCTCGAGGCGGCGGCCGAAGGGATCGCCGGAATCATCCAGCAGGCGCGCAGCGGCAGTTTTTCCAAGCTGGTGGTGCGCGGCGGCACACTGGACATGAATGATGCGCTCTACGGCGTGTTCAGGACCTTCAGGGACATATCGCTCGATATCGCCCCGGCGAGTGACGCCATGTCCGCGGCCGGCAGCTTCTCCGTGGACTTTGGCGGTACCGTGATGCACGGGATGGTCGAGTGGCTGGAGGGCGAGGGCGAAACCGGTCGCCTCAAGGCTTCGATCACGAACTTCGATCCGGCGGCGTTTTCGCCCATGGTGGGCGACACGAGCGCCCCGGCTACGGTCGTGGGTTCGATGTCGGTCTCGATGGACGTCGGCTTTCTTGGCACCGGCCGGAGAGTCTCCGACGGCCTGTTCCACCTCGACATGACCGGCATGGATGTGAAGACGCCCAATGGTTACGAGCCGATCGCGACGTCGATCGCGGAGGTGCGCTGGGATCCATCCGTGGGCCAGTTCACGATGGATGAGACCCAGGTCAGCGTGGGCAACAACACGGCCTATGTGAAAGGCGTCTTCCGCCTCGGTCTCGACACCCAATATGGTCCGACTGTCAGCATCTCCCTGACCGGACGCGACATCTCGCTGGCCTCGGATATCGGGCCGCCCGCCGAGCCGTTCGTCGAGATGAGCCTCGCGGCGTGGTCGGCACCGCTCTACGGAGCGACCGGCATCGACCAGTTCGAGATCAGGAAGGCAGACGGCTCGCAGATTGCCGCACGAGGGCGCGTCGATATGCTGCTCGATGGCGCGGGCTTCGACATGACGGTGGCCGGCGATGGTATCAGTGCCGACGATCTCAAGCGCGTCTGGCCGCCGTTTCTGGCCAAGGAGAGCCGGGAGTGGTTCGTCAAGAGCGTGGTGGCAGGGAAGCTCAAGGCGTCGTCCATGCGGTACGACTTCCCCGTCGGGTCGCTGGACCTGACGGCCGAGGACCAGGCACTTCCCGCAGGGGCGATCACCATCGACATCGTCGGCGAAGGGGTGGTGATCAAGGCCGTGGACAGCATGGCGCCGATCAAGCTCGAGGGTGACACCCAACTCACCATGCGCGATTCCGGCGTCACGATTTCGGCCGACGGCGCGACGATACCGACCGAGAAGGGCACCATTGCCGTTGCCAACGTGGCGTTTGTGATTGGTTCGGATGGAAGCGACACGACCGTCTACGAAATCTCCGGCGATCTCTCCAGCGGTGTTCCGGCCCTGGTGGCGCTGGCCAGGGAGCAGCAGCCGGAGGCCATCAAGAACGCGAACCTGCCGGTCGACCTCGACACGCTCACCGGCAACGTCAGCCTGTCCCTGGTGTCAACGATTGCCATGGACAAGCATACCGACCAGTTGAAGAGCCTCGACTATGCCATCAACGGGGTGGGGCAGGATCTCGGCTCGACGGCGCAGTTCGACGGCCACACCATTGGCAATGGCCAACTGTCGTTCGTTGTATCCCAGGCTGGCTACAGGGTGGCGGGCCAGGGCCAGATCGACGGCATATCCGCCGACGTGACGATCGACGGCAAGCTCGCCGAGGGCGCTCCGCCTCCCACCGTGCTGGTGAGCACCACAGTGAGTGCCGGCGACCTCAAGAAGCTGGGGGTCGACGCCTCGCAGTTCCTCTCCGGCTCGGCGAGCCTGGTCGCCAGGCCAATGGAGGACGGGACCATCCAGGTGGCGCTCGATCTCAGCAAGGCAGGGCTGACGATCAAGGATCTCGGGATCACCAAGGCGGTGGGCGTCGCGGGTGAGGCGCAGGCGGCAATCAAGCTCACCGGCGACGTGGCCGAGGTCAGCCAAATCGACATCGGTTTCGGTGACGTCCGCCTCAAGGGAGCGATCGACTTCGATCTCAAGAAGGGGTTGCAGGCGGCCGAGTTCACCACCTTCAGGTTGAGCCCGGATGACGATGCACAGCTTGCGCTGGCGCCTGTGAAGGACGGGTACGAGATCAAGCTGCGTGGCAACCAACTGGATCTCAAGCCGATGTTGCAGCGGTTCTTCTCCCTCAGTGGCGACTCCACCGGCGGTCCGCAGGCCACGGCCATCAACCAGACGATCGTGGTGGACGCCGAACTCAAGCGCGCACTGGGATTCTACAAGACAACGGCGTTCAACGTGGACCTCGACCTGGCGTTGCGTGGGGCCGACCTGCAGCGGGTCAGCCTGCAGGCCAACCTCGGCGGCGATCGCAGCGTGTCGGTCACGACCAACAAGACGCCGGACGGGAAGGTAATGTCGGTTGCCTTCAACGATCTGGGCACGCTGCTGCGCCTGATGAACATCTACCCCAATGTCGAGGGTGGCGAAGGCAGCCTCGTCGTGCAGACGATCGACGACGAGAAGATCGACAAGGGGCAGTTCGCGCTCAGGCGGTTTGCCTTCGTCAACGAGCAGAATGTCGGAAAGATTCTCGGGAACCATCAGGAATCGCGCGCGATGATCTCGCGCTCGAACAAGCTGGAGTTCCGCTCCGGGGAGGTCGACTTCGTCCGGCGCAAGGATCGGGTGGAAATCACCGATGCGGTTCTGGCCGGCGACACCGTCGGCGGTACGGCGCGTGGCTTCATCTACACGGACAACCGGCAGTACGACCTCACCGGCACCTATGTGCCGCTGTTCGGTCTGAACAATGCGTTCGCCAAGCTCCTCGGACCGCTGGCCGGACGCGACGGGGAGGGGCTCTTCGGGGTGACATTCGCCATCCGCGGGGCGCTCGACAAGCCAGACTTCAAGATCAACCCGATGTCGGCGCTGGTACCGGGCGCGTTCCGACGGATGTTCGAATACCGCGCCAAGGAAATCCCGCGAGTCGAGTAATTGCCCGTGGACGCGCGTCCGGGCCTTGATGCAGGTCAAGGGGCCAGGCGTCCTGCCGTATGACACTCACTTGTCGGCGAATGGAGATTGCTATGTATGCTCGAATTCTGGTGGCGACGGACGGGTCCGACCTTGCCGGGCGCGCCTTGGACCATGCGCTGCAACTGGCCCTGATGGCCGGGAGCGAGGTGATCATCGTGACGATCACCGAGCCGGCGGTGATGGCAGCGGGTGGCTATGCCGCCGCCGCCGGAGCTGTCTTTGACCCGATGCCCGAAGTCATCGAGGCTCAGCAGAAGGCCGCCAACGACCTGCTCGCGGCGGCGGCCAGGAAGGCCGAGGCGGCCGGGATCCGGGCGCGGACAGTTCTGGTGGAGAACAGCTTTCCCTCCGACGGCATCATCGCGACGGCCAATCAGGTCGGCGCCGAGTTGATCGTCATGGGGTCGCACGGACGGGCCGGGCTGGGCCGGCTGCTGCTGGGCAGCCAGACCAACAACGTGCTCGCGCACAGCAAGATCCCGGTGCTGGTGACGCGCTGACGGTGTGAACTCTTCACACCACATGTTAGGGTGGCAACCGAGTCCACTGGAGTTGCAGCCATGGCCAAGGTCGTCAAGCGCACGTTCAGCCTCACCGAGGAACAGGTGAAGTTCATCGATGAGAAGGTGAAGGCAGGCGGCTATGCCTCCGGCAGCGAGATCGTGCGCGAGGGCCTGCGGGGTTGCAGGAGCGGGCCACCGCCATCGATCGCTGGCTCACCGATGAGGTGATCCTAACGTATGATCGCGTCATTGCTGGCGTTGAGCCGATGCATACGGCCGAAGAGGTTCGCGCTGGAGCCCGCGCGCTCATGGAGCGCGTTTCGAAGGCCGCCGAATGAAGGTTCGGCGAGTAGCCTACACGGGGGCTGCTCGCGCCGATATCGATCGTATTCTGCTCTGGTTGAGCGTGACGGCATCGCCTGAGGCCGCGTATGCCGTGACCGAGAGAGTGCTTGACTTCATCGATGGGCTGGCGATTGGCGCGGAGCGCGGGCAACTGCGCGCTGACCTGCGACCCGGCCTGCGCATCGTTCCTCACGAGAGGGCGATCATCGCCTTTGTCGTTGATACAGACGCCGTCTCCATCCTTCGCGTCTTCTATGGCGGCGAAAACGGGAGACGGCGATCAGGAAGGTCGCGATTGATCAGACCGGCCTCAGCAGTGCGTGCTTCTTCTTCCCGACCGACAGCTTGATGACGCCTTCGGGGAGGAGGTCGGCATCACCGATTTTCGCAGTTGGGTCGGCAACCAGCTTGTCGTTCACACGCACGGCGCCGGACTCAACAAGCCTGCGAGCCTCGCCATTGCTAAGGGCAAGCCCAGCCTTGACCATCAGCGCCAAGAGTCCGTTGGTGGTCTGGACCGTCACTTGTCCCAGTCGCACTGCTGACGAGAGTCCTCGATCTCGACCGTCGGCAGAGAGAGGTCGAGGGCACCGGATTCGAAGGTCGCGGCCGCCGTCTTCGCGGCCTGATCGGCGGCCTCGCGGCCGTGGACGATGGCGGTGATCTCGGTGGCGAGGATCTTCTTGGCGTCGTTGATCTCGGCGCCGCCCAGGGCCTCGAGGCGGGCGATCTCGTCGAGCGGCAGGCGGGTGAAAATCCTTAGGAACTTGCCGACGTCGGCGTCCTCGGTGTTGCGGAAGTACTGCCAGAAATCATAGGGGCTGAAGAGGTCGCCGTTGAGCCAGACGGCCCCGGACGCGGTCTTGCCCATCTTCTGCCCCGACGCCGTGGTGAGCAGCGGCGTCGTGAGGGCATAGAGCTGCGGGCCGCCCATGCGGTGGCTGAGGTCGACGCCGTTGATGATGTTGCCCCACTGGTCCGAGCCGCCCATCTGCAGCACGGTGCCGTAGCGGCGGTTGAGCTCGACGAAGTCGTAGCCCTGCATGATCATGTAGTTGAATTCGAGGAAGCTCAGGGACTGCTCCCGGTCGAGCCGCAGCTTCACGCTGTCGAACGACAGCATGCGGTTGACCGAGAAATAACGCCCGACATCGCGCAGGAACTCGACATAGTTGAGCTTCAGCAGCCAGTCGGCATTGTTCACCATGATAGCCGGGTTGCTGCCATCGTAGCGCAGGATGTTGGAGTAGACCCGCTTGATGCTCTCGATGTTGGTCTGGATCTGCGCGACGGTGAGAAGCTGGCGCTGGTCGTCGCGGAACGAGGGGTCACCGACCATGGAGGTGCCGCCGCCCATCAGGCTGATCGCCTTGTGGCCGGTCTCCTGCAGCCAGTAGAGCATGGTGACGGTGATCAGGTTGCCGATGTGGATCGACGTCGCGGTGGCGTCGTAGCCGACATAGCCCGAGATCGGCCCCCTGGCGGCGAGCGCGTCGAGGCCCTCGGGGTCGGAAACCTGGTGGATGAAGCCGCGCTGGTCGAGCACGTTCAGGAAGTCGGACTTGAACTTTGACATAGTCTGGTCACGTTGCTGAATGGAAGTATGCACACCGAGTGTGAGGAAGCGACGCTAGCGTCCTTTTCCTGCGGCGATTTCGGCACGGCGGCGGTCCAGATAGTCGGCGCAGCGCTGGGTCAGTTCCTCGATCTTGCCTTCGTAGAAGTGGTTCGCCCCATCGACGATCTGCTGTTCGATAGTGATCCCCTTCTGTGTCTTCAGCTTGTCGACCAGCTTCTGCACCGATTGCGGCGGGGCGACACGATCCTTCTCGCCGTGGATGATGAGGCCGGATGACGGGCAGGGAGCAAGAAAGCTGAAGTCGTAGAGGTTCTCGGGCGGGCTGACGGAGATGAAGCCCTCGACCTCTGGGCGGCGCATCAGCAGCTGCATGCCGATCCATGCGCCGAACGAAAAGCCGGCGATCCAGCAGCCGCGCGACTCGCGGTTGAGCGACTGCAGCCAGTCGAGCGCCGAAGCCGCGTCGGACAATTCGCCGATGCCGTGGTCGAACAGGCCCTGGCTGCGGCCGACGCCGCGCGAATTGAAGCGCAGCACCGAAAAGCCGCGCTTCGCGAACATGTAGAAGAGGTTGTAGACGATCTGGTTGTTCATCGTGCCGCCGAACTGCGGATGCGGATGCAACACGATGGCAATCGGGGCGTTGGGGTCCTTGCCCTGCTGGTAGCGTCCCTCGAGGCGACCCTCTGGTCCGTTGAAGATGACTTCTGGCATGACGTCGATTCCTTACGCCGTTCTTTCGGCCCCGCCGGACACGGGGCGCATAGCTGGTGCACGCGCCCGATCCGGTCTCTCGGCTTGACGAATGGTGCGCCGCTGCCTAAAACATGGGCCGAAATATCCAGTTTCGAATAATTCTAAACTGGCTTTTCGTGCGGCGGCAGTTGGTGTTCCAACCGCTTCCGGTTGCTGGTGAGCGCTCCTTGTAGAGAAAGTGAGCGACCGATTTCAAGATTTGTTTCGGGTCACCCTGGGCGCATCGGCGTCGCAGGCCGACATTCGGAACCAAGAGGCGAGCCGTTACGGCCATGACGCGACCATCGATCTATCTCGATCACAATGCGTCCGTCCCGCTGCTTCCCGAGGCGCGGGAAGCACTGCTTTGCGCGCTGGACCGTGTCGGGAACCCGTCTTCGGTCCACAGCCACGGCCGGGCGCAGCGGGCCGAGATCGACGCGGCACGTGCCGCGGTGGCCAAGCTCGCCGGGGCCGAACGCGAGCAGGTGGTCTTCACCGGCTCCGCGACGGAAGCGATCACGCAGGCCATCGTTGCCGGGGCGCGGGCTTTCGGTGTCGACGGCGTGGTGGTCTCGGCTGGCGAACATGCGGCGGTGCTCAAGGCAGCCGAGGCGACCGGCCTGCCGGTCAAGCGCGTGGCGCTCGATGCCGAGGGACGGATCTCGATCGAGCAGATCAGGGCCGCCGTTGCCGAGGCGGACCTGGTGGGGATGCGCCTCCTCGTCGCCGTCCACCTCGTCAACAATGAGACCGGCGTGATTCAGCCGATTGCGGCGATCGAGCGCCTGGTGGGACCCAGTCCGCACTATCTGTTCGTCGATGCCGTGCAGGCGCTGGGCAAGATGCCGATCGACTTCGCGTCGCGGGCCGCGGACCTGATGGCGGTGAGCGCCCACAAGATCGGCGGGCCGGCCGGCATCGGCGCGCTGCTGATGAAGGCACATGCCGCGGAGGTACGGCTGATTCCCGGTGGCGGCCAGGAGGGCGGACGGCGCGGCGGCACGGAATCGACGGCGCTGATCGCCGGCTTCGGCGCCGCAGCAGCGACCTTCGCGGACCACTACCAGCGGGCCGGGGTCGGCGAACTGGTGCGCCTCGTCGAGACGGGCATGCGGGAGACCGCTCCGGACCTCGTGATCTTCGGGGCGGACGCCGAACGCATCGGCAATACCAGCAACTTCGCGGTACCTGGCCTCAGGAACAGCGTGGCGATGATGGGGCTGGACCTCGCCGGGTTCTCGGTTTCCTCGGGATCGGCGTGCTCGTCGGGCAAGGTGGGGCCGAGCCATGTCCTCGCCGCCATGGGCATCGCACCCGACCTGGGGAATTGCGCGCTGCGCGTCAGTTTCGGCTGGTCGTCATCCGTTGACGACGTCGCAGCGTATCTCAAGGGCTTTGGCGAAGTGGTCGGCCGGCATCGGGCCCGCCGCGTCGCAGCATAGGAAGAGAACCATGCCGGCTTTCGATATCCCCACGCTGAAGGAGAACATCGAGCACGAGACCGTCGAAAAGGTCCTGGCACTCGATGTCGACAAGTACAAGTACGGGTTCGAGACGCAGATCGAGGTCGATCGCGCACCCAAGGGGCTGAGCGAAGACACGATCCGCTTCATATCGGCCAAGAAGGACGAGCCGGCCTGGATGCTGGAGTGGCGGCTCGCAGCCTATCGGCGCTGGCTGACGATGGAGGAGCCGGTCTGGGCGAAGGTGAAGTACCCCAGGATCGACTTCCAGGACATGTACTACTACGCCGCGCCCAAAGGCGCGAACCGGCCGAAGAGTCTTGCCGATGTCGATCCGGCGCTGCTCGCGATGTACGAAAAGCTCGGTGTGCCGCTCAAGGAACGCGAGATCCTCGCCGGCGTCGAGCAGCCGCGCGTGGCGGTCGATGCGGTGATCGACTCGGTGTCGGTGGCGACTACATTCCGGGCCGAGCTCAACAAGATGGGGATCATCTTCTGCTCGATCTCGGAGGCGATCCGCGAGTACCCGGACCTGGTCAAGCAGTATCTGGGCTCGGTGGTGCCGGTCTCGGACAACTACTACGCGACGCTCAACTCGGCGGTCTTCACCGACGGATCGTTCTGCTACGTGCCCAAGGGCGTGCGCTGCCCGATGGAGCTTTCGACCTATTTCCGCATCAACGAGGCCAAGACCGGCCAGTTCGAGCGCACGCTTCTGATCGCCGACGAGGGCGCCTATGTGAGCTACCTCGAAGGCTGCACGGCGCCGGCGCGGGCCGAGCACCAGCTGCATGCGGCGGTGGTGGAACTCGTCGCCATGAAGGACGCCGAGATCAAGTACTCGACGGTGCAGAACTGGTACCCCGGCGACAAGGACGGCAAGGGCGGGGTCTACAACTTCGTCACCAAGCGCGGCGACTGCCGGGGCGACAACTCCAAGATCAGCTGGACGCAGGTCGAGACCGGCTCGGCGATCACCTGGAAGTACCCCAGCTGCATCCTGCGGGGCGACAACTCCTCGGGCGAGTTCTACTCGATCGCCATCTCGAACGGCCACCAGCAGGTGGATTCGGGCACCAAGATGATCCACCTGGGCAAGAACACCACCAGCCGGATCATCTCCAAGGGCATTGCGGCGGGCTTTTCCGACAACACCTATCGCGGCCAGGTCTCGGCGCACGCCAAGGCCAGGGGCGCCCGCAACTTCACGCAGTGCGACAGCCTGCTGATCGGCAACACCTGCGGGGCGCACACGGTGCCCTATATCGAGAGCAAGAACGCCAGCGCCGTGTTCGAGCACGAGGCCACCACCTCGAAGATCTCGGACGACCAGATGTTCTACTGCCAGCAGCGCGGGCTGAGCGAGGAAGAGGCGGTGGCGCTGATCGTCAACGGCTTCGTGCGCGACGTGCTGCAGCACCTGCCGATGGAGTTCATGGTCGAGACGCAGAAGCTGATCTCGATCTCGCTGGAAGGCAGTGTGGGATAACTATCAACGGATTTTGATACTATCAAACGTGCTGCCTATATATCAAGGCGGACTTTGATAGGAGGAATTGATGCAGGCCGAGCAGCTGGATCTGAGCGGTGACGGCGGGTCTCACGACCAGGGCAAGATCCACCCTAGCCGCCACGGGCCGACGCCAGATCTGGCTTATGCGGCATCCGCTACCAGCACGCGCGCAAGGGCGGTGGCGCTGGGTCAGAAGGTGGGATCGGCAGCGGCTGGCGTCCCATGTCGGGAGCCTCGCGAGGTCGATGAGCATCTGCAACTGACGCGGGCGACAGGCCGCCTGACGGCTGGCTAACCGCTACTGGTTCGCGCGCCGCTTCCCGGTCAGCGAGATCAAGGCCGACCGCATGGGTCCGATCAGCACCGAGGGCTGGGCGGTGGTGGGCCTGTTCATCGGTTGCATGGTGGCGGGCGCAGCGGGGCTGTTCACTTTCGCGTTTGCCTACCGCTCGCCGTTCCTGGGCGTGGTGACGATGGCGGTGTTCGCGCTCGTCGGGGGCATCGCGTTCATCGGCGCGGCATACCTGCGCGGCGACAAGGTTCATACGGTCGAGGACTACAGGAGCGGGCGGGTGAAGCAATGACAACCCGGCCGATCGTCAACATCGCCGACCTCGAGCTCGACAGCTACGACAAAGGGACGCTCTATGCCGGCTCGGACCGGCGGATCGGGCCGCTGATCGGGCTGAGGGACCTCGGCATCACCTATAACGAGGTGCCGGCGGGCAAGTCCGCCTGTCCGTTCCACAATCACCATGTCGAGGACGAACTGTTCATCGTGCTCGAGGGCGAGGGCACCTACCGGTTCGGTCCGAACTCCTACCCGATCAAGGCGGGCGACGTGCTCGGCGCGCCGGCGGGCGGTCCCGAGACGGCGCACCAGATCATCAACACGGGCCCCGGCCCGCTCCGCTACTACGGGATCTCGACCATGTCGCTGGCCGATGTGTGCGAGTACCCGGATTCAGGGAAGTTCGGCGTGTTCAGTCGCCCGACCCGCAACCCCTATGACAAGGCCACCGTGCGCCATCTCGACCGTCTGGGCTCAGGCCTCGACTACTGGGATGGCGAGCCCGGCGCAGAAAGCAAAGACCCATGACCACCCCGATGCTCGAAATCCGCAATCTGCATGTCCGCATCGAGGAGCGCGAGATCCTCAAGGGCGTGAACCTCTCCATTCCCAAGGGCGAAGTGCACGCCATCATGGGACGGAACGGCTCGGGCAAATCGACGCTGAGCCATGTGCTGGCCGGCAAGGAGGACTACGAGGTCACCGAGGGCCAGGTGCTGCTCGACGGCGCCGACATCCTCGGGATGGAGCCCTCGGAACGCGCCGTGGCCGGGCTGTTCCTCGCCTTCCAGTACCCGATCGAGATCCCGGGTGTCGCCACCATGACCTTCCTCAAGGCGGCACTCAATGCGCAGCGCAAGGGGCGCGGGGAGGCCGAGATATCGACGCCTGACTTCATGCGGGCGGTCAAGGAGGCGGGCAAGGCGCTCAACGTCGACTCCGAGATGCTGAAGCGGGCCCTCAATGTCGGGTTCTCCGGCGGCGAGAAGAAGCGCGCCGAGATTCTGCAGATGGCGCTGCTGAAGCCCAGGATGTGCATCCTCGACGAAACCGATTCCGGTCTCGACATCGATGCCCTGAAGCTGGTGTCGGAAGGGGTCAATGCGCTGCGCTCGCCCGAGCGCGCCATGCTGGTCATCACCCACTACCAGCGCCTGCTCGAGCACATCGTGCCCGACGTGGTGCATGTGTTCTCGGATGGCCGCGTGGTCGAGTCGGGCGGGAAGGAACTGGCGCTGGAACTGGAACAGAAGGGCTATGCCGGGTTCGACGGGGAGAAGGCGGCGTGAGCGTGCATGCACCCCTGCGGCTCGGCCCGGCCGAAGCCACGCTGATCGCGCAGTTGACCGCGGCCGGGGCCGCGTCGGAAGCCGAGCGGCTGGCCGGGTCCGGCCTGCCGACGCGCCGCGTCGAAGCCTATCACTACACCGACCTCAAGCAGCTGCTGCGCATGGTGCCGGAGCCGGCGGGACCGCCGGTGGCGGCGAGCGCGCCGGCGCTGCGGGTCGCCGGTGCGTTCCAGCTGATGATCGCCAACGGCGTCGTCGAGGGGCACGGCACGGCACCGGCCGGCGTCATCGTCGGCAGGACGAAGGGCGGCGTGCTGTCGACGCGCGACGACGTGGTGACGCGGCTCAACAACGCGCTGGTCGGGGAGAGCCTGACGCTGGACCTCGAGGGTTCGGTAGACCCGGTAATCCAGATCGACCGCCGGACGGAAGGGCCGGCGGGGCATTCGGCGAGCGCGGCGAAGATCTTCGTTGCCGATGGGGCGAGCGTGGTGATCCTCGAGACCTGTTCGGGGAGCGAGGCGGCACACCTGGGCAACCACGCGACCTATCTCGCGGTGGGCCGGAATGCGCGGGTGACGCACATCACGGTGAACCTCGCGGCCAGGGCGGCGACGCATTTTGCCACCACGGAATACCATCTGGCCGAGGGCGCGTATCTCCGGACGCTGGCGATCAATGCCGGCGGGGCGCTGAGCCGGACGCAGCTGTTCCCGCGCTTCGAGGGCAAGGGCGCCTCGGCCGACATCACCGGGCTCAACCTCGTCGGTGACGGTCAGCACGCCGACATCACCATGGATGCGACGCACGCGGTGCCGGGCACGGCATCGAAGCCGCTGTTCAAGTCGATCGCCCGTGGGCGGAGCAGGGCAGTGGTGCAGGGCAGGCTGGTGGTGGCGCGCGATGCGCAGAAGACCGACGCCAAGCTGATGAGCCACGGGCTGATGCTCTCGGACGAGGCGGAAATCCTGGTCAAGCCCGAACTCGAGATCTACGCCGACGACGTGGTGTGCGGGCACGGCTCGACCTGCGGCCAGCTCGACGAGGAGCAGCTGTTCTACCTGATGAGCCGCGGCATTCCGAAGGCCGGGGCCGAGACCATGCTGGTGCGGGCCTTCCTCGCCGAACTGGTCGACCCGATCGAGGACGAAGCGCTGAACGAGGCGCTGACCGCGGTGATCGAGGAGTGGCTGGCAGGTGGCTCGCCATGACGGTGCTTGCTGCTCCCCCCTCCCCAACCCTCCCCGCGAGGGGGAGGGTGCCGGCCGGTGGGTGGGGCTCAATAGAGCCGGGAACGCCGCACGGCACCTCCCCCTTGCGGGGGAGGCTGAGGGGGGAATCCCTCGGGGACATTCCAGATGACCTTCGACCTCGCCAAAGTCCGCGCCGATTTCCCGATCCTCGAGGAGAGGATCCACGGGCAGCGGCTGGTCTATCTCGACTCGGGGGCTTCGGCGCAGAAGCCCAGTGCCGTGCTCGACCGGATGGACTGGGCGCACCGGCACGCCTATGCCAACGTGCACAGGGGCCTCCATACCCTCGCCAACCGGGCGACCGAGGCCTACGAGGGCGGGCGGCAGGCGGTGCAGCGCTTCCTCAATGCGGGGCAGCCGGAGGAGATCATCTTTACCCGCTCGGCCACCGAGGCGATCAACCTCGTGGCCGCGTCGTTCCTCGGGCCCCGGATCGGGGAGGGCGACGAGATCGTGCTCTCGATCATGGAGCACCATTCCAACATCGTGCCGTGGCATTTCCACCGCGAGCGCCGCGGCGCGGTGCTGAAATGGGTGGATGTGGGCGACGACGGCAGCTTCGACATCGACCGCTTCGAGGCGGCGCTGACACCGCGCACCCGGATGGTGGCGATCACCCAGATGTCGAACGCCCTGGGCACGGTGACGCCGATCAAACAGATCGTCGAGATGGCGCATGCGCGGCGCATCCCGGTGCTGGTCGACGGCAGCCAGGGGGCGGTGCACCTTCCGGTCGACGTGCGCGACCTCGGCGTCGATTTCTACGTCTTCACCGGGCACAAGCTCTACGGGCCGACCGGCATCGGCGTGCTCTACGGGCGCTATGACCTGTTGGCCGACATGCAGCCCTACCAGGGTGGCGGCGAGATGATCGACACGGTGACGATGGAGACCGTCACCTACAACGAGCCGCCACACCGCTTCGAGGCAGGCACGCCGCCGATCGTCCAGGCCATCGGGCTGGGCGCCGCCATCGACTATGTCGAGCATGTCGGGCGCCCTGCGGCGGCACGGCACGAGGCGGAGATCACCGCCTATGCGCTCGAGCGGCTGAGCCGGATCAACTCGCTGCGCCTGATCGGCACGGCGCCCGGCAAGGGCGGCATCTTCTCGTTCGAGATCAAGGGCGCCCATGCCCACGACATCGCCACCATTCTCGACCGCTACGGCATCGCCGTGCGCGCCGGGACGCACTGCGCCATGCCGCTCCTGAAGCGGTTCGGCGTGAGCTCTACCTGCCGCGCCTCCTTCGGCCTATATACCGGCACAGACGATATCGATGCGCTGGTGGTTGGCATCGAGAAGGCGCGGAGCTTTTTCGCGTGAGGACGGATCATGGATGACCAGACCGAAGACCTGAACACGGGCAGTGCGGTGCCCGCCGAGGTTTCGACCGACACGCTCCGCATCACCCCTACCGTCTCGGCGGCGCTGCCCGCCGAGGACGTGGAACGCATCACGCGCGACCTGATCAGCGCGCTGAAGACCGTCTACGACCCGGAAATCCCGGTCGACATCTACGAACTGGGGCTGATCTACAAGGTCGACCTCGACGACGACCGCAACCTCGCCATCGACATGACGCTGACCGCTCCGGGCTGCCCGGTGGCCGGCGAGATGCCGGGCTGGGTGGAAAACGCCGCCCGCGCCGTCGAGGGCATCCAGGATGTGACGGTCAACATGGTCTACGATCCGCCATGGGATGCCAGCCGGATGAGCGAGGAAGCGCAGGTGGCGCTGAACTGGTGGTAATTCGCCCCGGCTAGGCCTATATATCGGTGATCAACGATAGAGCAGTGCCATGGCTTTGAAGATCATGAGTCTCACCGAGGCGGCCGCCAGCCGCGTGCGCGAGATCATCGAGGACAGCGATACGCCGGTGCTGGGCGTGCGCGTCGGCATCAAGGACGCCGGCTGTGCCGGGCAGTCCTACACGCTCGCCTATGTCAGCGAGCCGGTGAAGGGCGACGACCATGTCGAGGACAAGGGCGTCAATGTCTGGGTGGAACCCAAGGCGACGCTGTTCCTGCTCGGCACGGTGATGGATTTCGAGGAAGACCTGCTCAAGTCGGGGTTCACGTTCAAGAACCCGAACCAGACCGGCGAGTGTGGCTGCGGCGAAAGCGTGCAGCTGAAGCCGGCGGATTTGAAGGCGCTGGCGGAGGCGCGGGCGGGGGCGTAAGCGATCCGTTTCTCGGTGTTGTCCCGGCGCAGGCCGGCATCAGGAACCTGCGCAGACGTTCTCCTTCAGCCTGCGGGCGTTGCTGAGATGGGCCGCGAGGTTCACGGAACAAGTGCAACACCTGCTAGGGTGTTTGCGCGATGGGACGACGTATGAGCAGTTGAAGCCTGCGGGAGCGGGTTCGGATAGATGTCTGGCGTGGCGAGGAGCCGCTCGCTGCCCTGGAAGTGGGGCTCTTGGGCGGTCGGCGTCGACGATCAGCCGGGAGCGACCGGCGCCCGCCCGCGCACCAGCAGTCGCCCGGCGCCGATGCGGGAACGGGCCCACGGCCTGGCTGAGCGGCGGCGGCATGGGACAAGCGCTTCCGCTGATGCGCCAGCCGGACCTGCAGGCTCTGGTCAGGGACGGCCTTGCGTGGGACGATCACCCGAACAGATCGCTGGCCGGCTGGCGCTGGAGCATGGTCCGCTGATCAGCCACGGTCCATCTACCGCTTCTCCATCACCGCAGCACCTCAAGGATTACTGGCACCCGGCTGCTGCCGCGCCACAAAGGGCCGGCGTGGCCGGGGTTGCAGCTCACCAGCCAGCCTGATGCGCCGCCGCCGCTCAATCGCCGAGCGTCCCGCCGAAGCGCTCGACCGCAGTGTGCCGGGACACCTCGAAGCCGACCTCATGGCCTTCTCCAGATCGGGCCAGTTCGTCCTCGTCACTCATGACCGCTGCACCCGGCGCATCACCCTCGAACGCCTGCCCGACAAGACCTCAGCCACAGTCCGCCGCAAGCTCTCAGCCCAGCTCGCCAGCCTGCCCAGGTCGCTGCGGCGCTCGCTCACCTTCGACAACGGCACCGAGTTCGCCTTGCACGCGAAGCCCAAGAAAGGTTCCAAGCTCGAACTGGGCACCTTCTTCTGCATCCCCATGCCCCTGGGCAAAAGGGCGCCATCGAGCCGCCATCGGCCGGGTCAGGCGACTGCTGCCGCGAAGACCAACCTCGGGGACACCCTCACCGGCGACCAACTGCGACGGGAACTCGTCGAGCCTACAACGCCACCGGCTCGAAACCTCCACCGGCCTTCAGACCCCCATAAAGGGGAGGATCCGAAATCGGCCAAATCCGGTCCTCCCCGCTAACGGGAGGGGACCACCCGGAGGGGTGGCGGCTTGCGCCGAGATCGGGCTGACTGCGGCGTGGCCGGCTCGGGCGTGACGCCGGCCGGGCTCAGACCTTTCGAACCTCAGCCAGCCGCTTGGCGGAATACTCGTCCGGCCAGCAGATGGCGGCCTCCCAGGCGGCCGAGGCCTGCTCGGCGGCGTCGCGGGCAGGGCCCATCAAGCCGGCGCCGTTGTGGGGCAGCACCAGGTCGAGATCGGGAACGTCGACATGCGCTTCGTCCCAGTCGATCAGCGCCACCCGGTCCGCCGTGATGCGGACATTGCCGGGGTTGTTGGGGTTGCCGTGGACGACGCAGGTGTCGCGTCCGGCGAGCCGCGCCCAGGCCGCGCGGCAGCGGGCAACGGCCTCCGGCGGCATGGCGGCGAGATCGATCCTCGTGCCGCTCCAGGCGTCGAGGAGATCGGTCGACGAGCGCCAGCCCGGGCGCTGCGGCCAACCTTGCGTCAGCCGGTGCACCTTGCGGAGCGTCTCGGCCACGCGACGCCAGTCGGCCGCCGTCTCGGGCGGTCCGCCCTCCATGTACTGCATCACGGTCAGGCCATCCGCGAACAGCCGTCCGTCCGTCGTCGGGATCGGTACCGGCACGGCCAGGCCTTCCCGGTCGAGGTGCTGGAGCAGCTTGGCTTCCCAGGCGAGATCGGCGTCGTTCCGCTTGCCGAGGCGCGCGACGGCGGGCCTGCCATGGACGCGCACGCTCCACACGTCGTTGGAACTCCCGCCGGCGAGCCGCTTGATCCGCGTGGCGTCCTCGCCCCACTGCTTCAGCCCATCCCACCCCATTTGTGTTCCCTCGATCTGGCCGGCACCTGCGTAGATCAGGCAGCGGCCGGGGGCAACGGGCGATCCGGAGGCAGGTGGGGTGGCGGGACATCTGCCGGCGAGGCCGCCCGAGGCGGAGCGCTGGGCTCCGCCCCCACCCACCGGCTTCGCCGGTCCCCCCTCCCCGCCTTCGGCGAGGAGGGAGCGACGACTGCGCCGCCAACGCCCCTTCCATCAGTCGCCCCGTGGCGGTGGCGGCGGTCCCTTACCCCTTTGCCGACCGCGTGCGGCCCAGCCCGACTTCCCGGCGGGCACTGCCGAGGGACAGGGTGAAGCCGAGATCGGGGTTGTCGAGCAGCCGGTCGACCGCGGCGGCGTGCTGCCGCACGGCCGCGTCCTTGTGCTCGGCGGCGGCGACGAGGACCGGCGCGATCGTCTCGCGTCCGAGCCCGGCAAGGGCCCGGCTGAGGCTCATCCGGACGTCCGGCCCGCCCTGGCCCAAGCGGGTGGCGAGCTTCTCGGCCAGCCAGTTGCGCTCGTTCTCGGGCACGAGCGCCACTGCCGTGTACCAGGCGGTGCGGACGACGTCGGGATCCTGGTCATCGAGACGCGCCGCGACGGTGGGCCAGGCCGAGCGGTCGCGAAGCTTGGACAGGGTGTGCAGCGCCTGGCTCCGGGCCTGCGCCCCGGGGCGGTCGAGCTCGGCGAGCAGCCGGGGCAAGACGATGTCCGCGGGCAGCCGCAGGAGTGCCCAGGTCAGTATCTCCCGCACCTGGAAATCCGGCTCCACGGCGCAGCGCGCCAGCAATGCGTCGAGGTGGCCCGGCGAAGGGGTGATGCCGGCCGACAGGGCGGCATTCAGCCGGACCGAGGGGTTGGGATCGGCAAAGGCAGTGTCGAGCGTGTTCATTCTGTCCACTTTCCCGGCGTGAAGCCGGAGTACGGGGTGTTTCCGACCGTCGCTGCGGACGGTCCGCTGCCGTCAGGTTTCGAGGCACGCGTCCACGAACCTGAGCAACATCGCGGCATCGGCCGGCGAAGCCATGACGATCACCTTGGCGCTGCTGCGGGCTGGATCATGGGCGATGTTCAGCGCGATCGGACTGTCCGCGGGTCCCTGAGACGCGCCCATCAGCAGAGACGTGAGGCGCTGGACCAGGGCCAGGTCGACCGCTTCGATATCGACGACGCAGGTCACCCGCGCGGTGCGGGTAGCTTGCGAGGGGCTGGCCCCGGCGAACGCGTTCAGATCGGAGCGCAGGACACGGTACTGCTTTCCCACCCTGGCGGCCCGCAGCCGCCCCTCCCGGATGAAGCGCAGCACCGTCTTGGGGTGCAGCTTCAGCGCCTCCGCTGTGGCGTCGATTGTCAGGAACTCGGTGGTCATTCCGCGTTCAAAGTCCTCTATTGCTATCTATAGTCCATGCATAAGGAGCAATAGAGAGTAAACCACCATGTGATGCCTCGATCCGGCGCCTCAACCTGAGCGCTGGAGCGGACCTGCGGATCGAGGATGGGAGCGATCGGCCGATACCCGCTCACGGCGACGGGGTGAAGCCCTTGGCCAGCCAGAGTTCGTAGGTCGCAAGCGTGCGGTCGAAGCGCTGCACCGTGTGTTCTTCGAGCAACTGGATCGAAGTGAAGTGACGTTTCCAGTACTCGGTGTCGTCCCACCGCACCACCAGGACGATGGCGTCCTCGCCAAGATGCGCTGTCGGATCGAACCAGTCGTCGAACGCGTCTCGGCTCGGCGCGATTGCGGTGACGTTCGGATCGTCGAGGGCAAAGGCCAGCTGGCTGGCGGTCTGGAAGCGGTTGGCGACGATCAACTGTGCCCCGTGCGCCAACTGCGCATTCCGGACCATTGCCGCCAGTTCGCCCTGGCCGTAGGAGAGGTCGGTCTCGGCCCGCAGCAGTCCCAGCGGCATGATGGTGAAGCTGATCATGAAGAACGTGTTGATCAGCACACCCCACGCGACGTGCAGGCCCAGCGCAATCGGTCCGGCACGACGGCCGGCGAACGGCAGCACGAGGACCAGCGCGATGGCGTTCCACCACCACAGGACATAGGAGAAGTTGGAAACGTAGAGAAAGGTTAGGGTAGCCGACCAGAAAAGCCAGATCGCAAGGGTCTTGCCAACGCTCGCGAAGTCGGACTCAGCGCGTGCGAGGAACAACCGAAGCGCAATGGGAACGAGCAGGAACGGCGAGACGACCGCCGCCATCTGGAGCAGGAAGGATGCCATCCCGCCCAGGTCGATGCCGGCAAGGCGTCCGCTCCCGTCGAGCTTGGAGCCCTGATAGAGCAACGAAGCGAAGTTCTCCTGTGCGTTCCAGATCAGCACGGGAAGCTGCAGAGCCAGCGTCACCAGCGCCGCCGCGTAGAGCTCCCAGCGCCGCCACAGCGGCCTCAGCCGGGGCCGCCAGAGCATCGTCCCCATCACGGCGAGGGCAAGGAACAGCGCGGTGTACTTGGTGAGGCCGGCGAGCCCCAGCAGGGTTGCCGCGGCAAACAGATCCGACTGCCGGCCCCGCGCGCCGCCTTCCACGTCGCTGAAGAAGCGGATGAAGCAGTAGCCCGATCCCATCACCAGGGCGACCAGCAGATAGTCGTGCGTGGCGACCGTGCTCAGGAAGCCGAGGAGCGGCGAGGCGAGAAAGACCACGGCACTGCCGAGGAAGACCGGTCGCCAGCCGGCGCCGCCCAGCCGCCGCGCCGCGAGGTAGAAGATCAGCAGCACCGCCGCCAGCGCCGCGAAGGTCGGTAGGCGGAGCGCGAACAGGCTGGTGCCGAACAGCAGGTGCGACAGACCCTGCAGCCACGCCTGCAGTGGCGGATGATCGTAGTAGGACAGCTCGATGTGCCGCCCCCACATCCAGTAGTACGCCTCGTCCGATAGCGGCGGGCCTCCCAACGCGAAGACAAGCTTCAGCGCGATAAAGTACATCGCTGCGGCGATCAGCACCTTCTCGCCGAAACGGAGAGGTTCCGGCGTGCCGACAACTGCTGCTCTGTCCAATCGTGCCCCCGACGCTGCCCGGTCGGCGCCCGCAATAGCAGGAGCGAGCGTGACCCGGAATGCATCTACTATGAACGGTGCCGCCGCGCCACCAGCAGGCAATGCGCCTGACGAGCACTCCCGCATAACGGATTCATCGCTTGCCGGCGGGTGCAAACGCACACCTGTCCAGTCTCCCCCAAGGGGAACGGCCGGCAGGGCGGCGAAGAGGCAACCCCGCTGGACTTGGCACCCGCCGGATACTGCGCTACATCACCCCGGCTTGCTTCAACCTCACCCCGGCACCAGGACCGGGCCCATCTCGAAACAACGATGTGTCCGGCGTGGCCGGAGTGAGTGCGGCCGGTGCCGCTGCTGATGGAGTTTTCCTGTGACTGCTGTTTCTGACGCAAAGCTCGCGGCTTTGACGATTGTTCCGCCTGCGCGGGCGCTGGTGGGGCGGGTGACGCCGCCGGGGTCGAAGTCGATCACCAACCGGGCCCTGCTCCTGGCCGCGCTGGCCAAGGGGACGAGCCGGTTGACCGGGGCGCTGAAGAGCAAGGACACGGCGCTGATGGCGAAGGCGCTGGGCCAGATGGGGGTCAGCGTCGAAGAGCCGGATGCGACGAGCTTCGTGGTGACGAGCGACGGCACGCTCAAGGCGCCGGCCGAGCCGCTGCTGCTGGGCAATGCCGGGACGGCGACGCGGTTCCTGACCGCGGCCGTGGCGCTGGTCGATGGCCGCGTCGTGGTGGACGGCGAGGAGGCGATGCGCAAGCGGCCCATAGAGCCCCTGCTGACGGCATTGCGCTCGCTGGGGATCGATGCAACCTCCGAAACCGGCTGCCCGCCGGTGCTGATCAACGGCACGGGCAGCTTCGGCAGGGGGCGGGTCGAGATCGATGGCGGGCTCTCCAGCCAGTATGTTTCGGCGCTGCTGATGGCGGCGCCGTTCGGGGACGGGCCGATCGAGGTGGCGCTGACGGGCAAGGACCTCGACGCGCGCGGCTACGTGAACCTGACGCTGGCGGCGATGCGCACCTTCGGCGCCTCGGCCGAGCAGGTCGACGAGAGGACCTGGCGGGTAGAGCCGACGGGGTATCGGGCGACGGATTTCGGCATCGAACCGGATGCCTCGGCGGCGACCTATCTGTGGGCGGCCGAGGCGCTGACCGGCGGGCAGATCGACCTCGGCGTGCCGATGGCGGCGTTCACCCAGCCGGACGCCGAGGCGGCGCGGTTCATACAGATGTTCCCGCATTTGCCGGCGGTGATCGATGGCTCGCAGATGCAGGACGCGGTGCCGACGCTGGCGGTGCTTTCGGCGTTCAACGATACGCCGGTGCGGTTCGTCGGCATCGCCAACCTCAGGGTCAAGGAATGCGACCGGATCGCGGCGCTATCGACCGAGCTGAACCGCATCCGGCCGGGGCTGGCGCACGAGGAGGGGGACGACCTGGTGGTCTCCGGCGATCCCGGCCTTGCCGGGCAGGTGCTACCGGCGCGGATCGAGACCTACGAGGATCATCGCATCGCCATGAGCTTCGCGCTCGCCGGGTTGAAGATCGGCGGCATCACCATTCTCGACCCCGGCTGCGTCGGCAAGACCTATCCGGGGTATTGGGACGCGCTGAAGGGGCTCGGGGTGGAGTTGCGGTAGGGGGCGCCGACTGCTCGCAACAGCGCATCGCCCCCTCCGATTTCCGGCTCGCCTACTGGAACCTGACGTTCAGGCCGGCCCTGACGACGTGGGCCGACGAGACGAAGTCGAAATCGTACTCGTCCCCGAAGCCGCCTTCCTCGACCACCGGTTTGGTCGGCAGACCGAGATAGAGATAGTCGAGCTTGATCGACATGCTGTCGGTGAGCGCGTACTCGACGCCCGCACCGGCAGTCAGCCCGTATTCGATGCTGTCCACTGCAACGTCGTACTCGGGCGAGACGGGGGTCAGCCAGCCGTAGAAGTACTGCGTGTTCACAACCGCGAGACCCGCAGTGACGTATCCCAGCGCCCGGTCGATGGCGATGCCGCCGCGCGCGCGAACCGTGCCGAACCAGTCCCAGCTGGCGTTGTTCTCGATTGCCCCGGCAACCAGCGATCGGTTGGCGGCGAGCGAGGACCATTGCAGGTCGGCCTCCACGCCGAACACCGCTGCGCCCGACTGCACGTTGAAGCCGACGGTGCCGCCGAGCAGGTAGCCCTCGGCGCTCTGCGAGAAGTCGCCACCGACGCCGCCCATGATGAAGGCCTGGTAGTCGGTGGTTGTCGCCGACAGGATGCCGCCGCCGGCCGTCGCGCCGACGTAGAAGCCCGACCAGTCGAGGGCCGGTGCATCGATCAGGCCGTGGAGATCGGAAGCGGTGGCCGGTACGGCGGCGCAAGTCAGTGTCAGCGCGGCCAGCAGTACCCGCGCCCGGCCCGTGAGCAGAGTCATGATAGTAACCTCGAAGTATCGATTCCTGGGGGCACGCCCCGAATAACCTCAAGGTTAAGGCACGGTTACTTGCGCGACCAGATGCCAGGGCCAGAACGGTCCCCGATATCTGCTCCGGATTGGATCAATCGGAAAACGTTGCGGCCATCAGGGGGTAGCCGAGCCGGGCGCCGGTCCGTTGCCGTTGCCGTTCTCGTCGTGGGGCGGGGTCACCTGCTGGCCGGGCTGGGCGGTCTCGTGGATGTGGGGCTTCCTGGCGACCGAGGGACGGTGCATCAGATCGAAGCGGCGCGCGGTGTAGATGAACAGGGCGGCGGCCACGACGACGAGGATGCCCGCGCCGAGGAAGGGGGCTCCGGGGAAGTAGTCCACGTGGTCGTGCTCGGCCCGGGTGAAGTAGCTGAACAGTTGCGTCGCCAGCAGTGGCCCCAGGATCGCCGCCAAGGAGTTCGTGGCGTTGATCGCGCCCTGCAGTTCCCCTTGTGCGTCATCCGGGACCTGGCGCGACATCAGCGAGTTGATGGCCGGCCCCGCCAGTCCGGCGAGCGAACCGAAGACGAGAAAGCCATAGAGGGGCAGCTCGGAGTGGATGAAGGCGGTCCCCGTGAAGGCGATGGCCGCGGCCAGCATGCCGAGCAGTACCGTGGCCCATTCGCCGACCCGCTTGGTCACCGGGCCGATCAGCAGGGCCTGGCTCATGGCGAAGCCGACACCGAAGGCGCCGAGCGCGATGCCGATCTTGGAGGACGAGAAATCCAGCACCTCGATGGTGAAGAAGTTCCACACGGACGGGAACGACTGGCTCGCCAGGACGAAGAGGCCGAGCGCCGCGAGCAGCCACAGCACCACCGGATTGCGGCTGAGGCTCCACAGCACCCCGAACGGGTTGGCGCGGCGGATGTTGAACGGCCGGCGCTTGTCCAGCGCCAGGCTTTCGGGCAGGACGAAGAAGCCGAACATCAGGTTGGCCCCGGCCAGCGCGGCCGCTGCATAGAAGGGCCAGCGCGGTCCGATCTCGCCGAGTAGGCCCCCGACCACCGGTCCGATGATGAAGCCCAGCCCGATCGCCGCCCCGATCAGGCCGAAGCGGTGGGCGCGCTTCTCGCGCGGCGTGATGTCGGCGATGTATGCGGTCGCCGTCGCCACCGAGGCGCCCGAGATACCCGCGATAGTGTGGCCGATGAACAGCAGCACGATCGAGTTTGCCAGGCCCATGATCGTGTAGTCGATGGTGAGACCTGCCAGCGCGATGAGAATGATCGGACGGCGCCCGAAGCGATCGGAGAGATTGCCGAGCGCCGGGCCGAACAGGAACTGCATGAGCGAGTAGGCGAAGACGAGGTAGCCACCGATGACCGCCGCCTGGGCCACGCTGCCCCCCGTCATCTGCCCGATCAGTTCTGGCAGGACCGGCAGGATGATCCCGTAGCCGAGCATGTCGAGCAGGATCGTGACCAGCACGCAGACGAGCGTCAGGGTGGATTGCGGCGAGACGGGCATTGGCGGCGCCTGGTCCTTCTAGGGTGGCGTGAATTGACACATCGGCCCGGCACAAGGCAAGCGCGCAGGCTCACTTCACCCTGCGGCGCGGCGTCTGCGCTCCGGTGCGGCGGGCACGCCATCCGGGTCAGGCGAGGGGTCGTAGCCATAGAGCCAGGCGAGGCGTTCGAGGTGTCCGCGCGGCCCCTGCGACTTGACCACGAGGTCGCGGGCGAGGCTGAACGGCCATTCGAGATGAAAGGCGAAGCCGTTCGACTTCGATAGCTCCTGCACGCGACCGACGCGGGGCTGACGGATCGACTGGTAGCGCCTCAGGGCCGACTCGGCATCGGCCTCCGTCATGAGCAGCGGCGCCAGCACGGCGGCGTCCTCGATGGCCATCACCGCTCCCTGCGCCTGGAACGGGAACATCGCGTGGGCGGCATCGCCGACCAGTCCTATCCCGCCCTCCGACCAGGTCGGCGTGTTGACGGTGGACAGCGGCCAATAGGCCCATTCGTCGCCGGCTGCCTGCCGGACCCGGTCGAGCAGGACGTTGCCGAAGACCTGGCGCGGCAGCCGGGGCGCCTTCGGCGGGGCGTCGCCAAAGGCGTCCTGTTCGCGCGCCTTCATGAACAGCACCAGGTTCGTCTGCTGCCGATAGGGCAGCGGATAGCTCACCGCGTGCAGTCCCGGCCCCCAGAGCAGGCTGGTCCGGCGGGGATTGAGCAGGTCCGACAGCACCGACTGCCCCAGGGTGATGCGCCAGGCGACCATGCCGGTGTAGTCGGCCCTGGGCCCCATCAGCACGTCGGTTCGGGTACGGGAATGGACCCCATCGGCCCCGATGAAGGCAAAGGCGCGGGCGGAGCGCGACTTGCCGTCTGCCTCATCGACCGTCACCGAGACGCCGCGCGCGTGGCTCACCACGTCATAGGCGCGGACGCCGAACAGCATGTCGATATTGGCGAACCGCTTGCAGGCGCGATGCAGGGCCTCGGCCAGATCGGCGCGATGCATCACGGTGTAGGGCGCGCCGAACCGTTCGCGCATGATGGCGCCCAGTTCCAGCGTCACCAGCGGGCGTCTTGCCCCGTGCGGATAGATGTCGATGCCGTCGGGCTCGAAGGCGGCGGCCGTCAGCGCCTTGTCGAGGCCGAGCCGGTTGAGAACGTGCCGGGCATTCGGGCTGATCTGCAGCCCGGCCCCGACTTCCTGCACCCGCGGATGCCGCTCGAGCACCACCACCGTGGCGCCGAACTTGGCCAGCGCCAGCGCCAGCGTCAGGCCGGCGATGCCGGCCCCCGCGATATAGATGGTGCGTCCGTTCCCGGACATGGGCGAGATCTCAGGCGGCTTCGGACTGGAAGATCGCCGAAAGCGGTTCGGAGGTGCCGGGCGCGAGCTGCGGGTTGTAGACGTACAGCGTCGAGCAATAGGGGCAGACGACCTCGCTGTCCTTGCCCATGTCGATATAGATGTGCGGGTGGTCGAACGGGGGCAGGGCGCCTACGCACATGAATTCCTTCGATCCCACCTCGATCCGCGCCAGCCCCTCGGAATTGTGGAAGTGCGGAGTGCTCTCGTGCGCCATGGTTCGGAATCCGGGTGTTGAAATTGGCGCGAACATAGTGGAGGGCGGGGGCGAAGGGAAGCGGCGGAGCGGGGGAGAAATACCCCTCATCCGCCCTTCGGGCACCTTCTCCCGCAAGGGGAGAAGGACGAGCGCCGAGAGTCCTCAGTCGGGACGCCTTCTCCCCTGCGGGAGAAGGTGGTTGCCCGGCGAAGGCCGGGGCCGAGACGGATGAGGGGTCGGTTCGCCCTCGGGGCTTGAAACCCCGGCCTAATCCGGTAAAGCAGAGCCCTTCCCGGACAGACGGTTCCCCCATGCTCGACATCAACTGGATCAAAGCCAATCCCGACGCCTTCGATGCGATGCGGACGCATCGGAAGAACGTGCCGTTCAAGGCCTCCGACCTGATCGCCATGGACGAGTCCCGCCGTGCCGTCATCCTGTCGGTCGAGGACGCGCAGGCCAAGCGCAATGCGCTGAGTAAGCAGATCGGCCAGGCCAAGGCGCAGAAGGACGAGGCGAAGGCTGCCGAGCTGATGGCCGAGGTGGCGCACCTCAAGGACGTGGTGCAATCCGGCGAGGCCGCCCGCAAGGAGGCCGAGGAGAGGCTCAGGCAGGCGCTGCTGGTTCTCCCCAACCTGCCGCTCGACGAGGTGCCGCGCGGTGCGGACGAGGCCGACAATCAGGAGTACTATGGCCCCAATGGTTCGCCGGCGACGGCTGCAGGGGCGCGTCCGAAAAAGCCCGTCTTCGCCTTCAAGCCGAAAGAGCATTTCGAGACCGGCGAGGCCATGGGCCAGATGGATTTCGAGGTCGCCGCGAAGATTTCCGGCAGCCGCTTCGTCGTGCTGAAGTCGCACCTCGCGCGGCTCGAGCGCGCCATCGGCCAGTTCATGCTCGACCTGCATGTGGACGAGCACGGCTACACCGAGGTGAACCCGCCGCTGCTGGTGAAGGATGACGCGCTGTACGGCACGAACCAGCTGCCGAAGTTCGAAGAAGACCTGTTTCGCACGGCTAGGACGCTCTCACCACTCGAGCAGAAATGGAAGAAGATCGAGGCGAGTTGGGGTGCAATTCGCGACGGTATTCTCAAGCATTCGGATAGTACGCTAGACGAAGCTGAAATCGGTGCCACGGCCACGATTGCCGATCTGAAGCGACGTATCGAAGCAACGGATCTGTCGGTCGGCAGTCTGTCGGAAGTCGATGCGAGTGCATTTCTCTACCTCATCCCCACCGCCGAAGTTCCCCTCACCAACCTCGTCCGCGAGTCCATCCTCGCCGAGGACGAACTGCCGCTTCGCTTCACTGCGCTGACCCCCTGCTTCCGGTCCGAAGCCGGCTCGGCGGGGCGGGATACGCGGGGCATGTTGCGCCAGCACCAGTTCAACAAGGTCGAGATGGTGTCGATCACCACGCCGGAGCGCTCCATCGAGGAGCACGAGAAGATGGTGGCGGATGCCGAGGATGTGCTGAAGCGGCTCGGCATCCACTATCGCGTCATGACGCTCTCCACCGGCGATATGGGGTTCGGGGCGCAGAAGACCTATGACATCGAGGCGTGGCTGCCCGGGCAGGATGCCTATCGCGAAATCTCTTCGGTGTCGGTCTGCGGCGATTTCCAGGCCCGCCGCATGGACGCGCGCTACCGCGACAATCAGGGCAAGGTCCGCCATGTCCATACGCTCAACGGCTCGGGTGTCGCCGTGGGCCGGGCGCTGATCGCGGTGATGGAGAACTACCAGCAGGAGGATGGCTCGGTGGCCATCCCCGAGGTGCTGCAGCCCTACATGAAGGGGCTGAAATCGATCGGCGGCAAATCGTGAGCCAGCGCCGGCCGGGCCTGCGCATCCTGATCACCAACGATGACGGCGTCGACGCGCCGGGCATCGCGGTGATGCGCGAGATCGCGGCGACGCTCTCGGACGATGTCTGGGTGGTCGCCCCCGACGGCAACCAGTCGGGCGCCGCGCACCGCTTCACCTTCGGGCGCGAACTCGGGCTCGAACAGCGCGAGCCGCGCGTCTATGCCGTGGTCGGCGGCTCGCCCGCCGATTGCGTGGTCGCCGCGATGACCCATGTCTGCAAGGACTTCAAGCCGCAGCTGGTGCTCTCCGGCATCAACAACGGCCAGAATCTCGGCGACATCCTCAACTGCTCGGGCACTGTGGCGGGCGCCCGCGAAGGGGCGCTGCACGGGGCCTTGGGCATCGGCATCAGCCAGGCGGTGAACTACGAAGTGGGCACCGAGATCGACTGGAGCAATTCCCGCCGCTTCGCCGCCGGGGTGGTCTCCGGCCTGCTCGACGAGGTGACCCGGCGCGACGTGTATTTCAACGTCAATATCCCCTTCGGTCCCGCCGAGGACGTGACCGGCGTGCGCGTCGTCCCCGCGCAACGGTTTTCCCATTCCCCGATGGCCTACTACCCCAGCGACAATGACGGGAAGTTCTTCATCGCCATCCCCCGGACGCCGACGCCGCTCGACCCGGCGCACGACTTCCACCTGCTGATGCACGCCGCCGCGATCACCGTGACGCCGCTGATGCTGCAGCAGACGGACTATGGCGTGGCCGAAGAGCTGGACGGCAGGCTCAGGCTGAGGGGGTGATCCGCGCTGATGGCGGGGATGTGCAGGACGGCCGGGCGCGGGCCGCGACCGGCACTGCTCAGGCGGCGACGATCTCGTCGTCCCGGAGGTCGCTTTCGCTGATGACCGTGTTGCGCCCGGCGTGCTTGGCGGCATAGAGGCCGCGGTCGGCGCGTTCGATCAGCGAGTTCGGGGTATCGTCGGGGCGCAACTGGGCGACGCCGAACGAAGCGGTGACGCGACCGAGCTTCTCGTTGGTCGAGCGCTTCAGCAGTTCCTTGGCCTGGATGGCCTTGCGGACATTCTCGGCGACGATCACCGCGCCATCGATGTCGGTCTCCGGCAGGATGGCAGCGAACTCCTCGCCGCCGTAGCGCGCGGCGATGCCGCGGCCCTTGATGTTGGACTTCAGCGTCATCGCCACGAGACGCAGCACCTGGTCGCCGGTCTGGTGCCCCCAGGTGTCGTTGAAGCGCTTGAAATGGTCGATGTCGAGCAGCACCAGGCAGAGCGGGCGGCCATGCTCGCTGGCAGCGATGAAGGAGCGCAGCAGGCCGTCGTCGAAGGCCTTGCGATTGTAGACCTTGGTCAGCGGATCGAGCAGGGCCTCGCGGCGGACGTCCTCAAGATCGCGCTGCAATGCCGCGATATCGGAGCGCGAGGCCTCGAGGTTGCGCTCGAGCTCATGATTGGCGTCCTGCATCCGGCGCGTCTCGGCGAGCAGATTTGCCGCGAGCCGTGCGAGTTCTGGCGGGGGCAGGTCGGTATCGAGATCGCCGCCAGCGGTCTGCAGCGTCGCGGAATAGGCGTTCGCCGTGGTCATCGCCGAGTCGATGGCTTCGTGCATGGTCGAGATGCGATTGGACATGCGCTCGGAAACGCTCGAGATGCGCTCATTGGCATCCTGGGCCTTGAGGAACTCGTTGTAGATGCGCTCGGCCGTCTCGGCGTCCGGGGTGCTCTCGCGGAAGATGGCGTTGATGCGCGCGTTGAGCTCGGGGTTCACCCCCGTCGCATAGGTGTAGAGCAGTTCATAGAACTGGGGGTATGGAGGAATCTCCGCGCGCTTGAGCAGATCGATCGCCGAATTGGCATAGCCAAGGGCGCGCCTAAATTCTTGCTCTGACACAGATGCCCCGCAACCGACTGCTTCCCTAGTTCGCTATTGTCCACGTCATGCAGTTAATGGCGCGTAAAAGCCTGAACGGATCGGCATGCGTGGACAGGCATTCCCGATCACATCTTCACCTGAATGCGACGCCACGATCAACCGACCTTGCCCGATCGCAGCAGAAACGCCGGAATCGGCCCGTCCGCGCCGAATGGGGAATCGGCGTCGATGCCTTCGACGTGACGCGACGCGGGAACTTCCTCCGAGGCGGCAGCAGAGCGGCGACGGGGTGCGTCATGATGGCGCGGGGCGGGGCGTTCTTCACGCTTGTCCGGTGCGGAGGGGGGAGCGTCGACACCGCGACGGCGCCCGCGCGCGGGACGTTCCGTGCGGCGGGGCGCATCCACTTCATCGATCGCTTCAGGCACGCCGCCGAGCTTGACCTCGGGGATGGCCTTCTGGATCAGCTTGGTGATCGCATCGATGTACTTGCCATCGGACGGGGTGGCCAGCGTGATGGAGACGCCGGAGCGGCCGGCGCGACCGGTGCGGCCGATGCGGTGCACATAGTCCTCGGCATGCGTGGGCACATCGAAGTTGAAGACGTGGCTCACCGCGGGGATGTCGAGGCCGCGTGCCGCCACGTCGCTGGCGATGAGCAGCTTCAGCTTGTCGGTCTTGAAGGCGTCGAGCGTCTCCATCCGGCTCTTCTGGTCCATGTCGCCATGCAGGCCGGCAGCGGAGAACCCGTGCCGCTCGAGCGAGCGGGCAAGGGTGGCCACGTCGCGCTTGCGATTGGAGAAGATGATCGCGTTCTTGAGGTTGGCTTCGCCGCGGATCAACTGGCGCAGCGCGGCGCGCTTTTCCTCCGGCTTGCCCGAGACGCGGACCAGCTTCTGGTCGATGGTCTCGACCACCGAGTTCTGGCGGGCGACCTCGATCTTGACCGGATCGCGCAGGAAGCGGCTGGTGAGGCGCTGGATCTCGGGCGGCATGGTGGCCGAGAAGAACAGCGTCTGCCGGCGTGCCGGGAGCAGGCCGCAGATGCGCTCGATATCGGGGATGAAACCCATGTCGAGCATGCGGTCGGCCTCGTCGATGACGAGGATGTCGACGCCGGTCAGCAGGATGCGGCCACGCTCGAACTGGTCAAGCATGCGGCCGGGCGTGGCGATCAGCACGTCGGCGCCGCGATCGAGCACCTTGTTCTGGTCCTCGAAGGAGACGCCACCAATCAGCAGCGCGACCGAGAGGCGGTGGTTCTTGCCGTATTTCTCGAAGTTCTCGTGCACCTGGGCGGCGAGTTCGCGCGTCGGCTCGAGAATGAGGGTACGCGGCATGCGGGCGCGGGCGCGACCCGATACGAGCAGCGTGAGCATCGGCAGGACGAACGAGGCGGTCTTGCCCGTTCCGGTCTGGGCGATGCCGATGATGTCCTTCTTTTCGAGGACGAGCGGGATAGCCTGCGCCTGGATGTCGGTCGGCTTGGTGTAGCCGGCGGCCGCGACCGCTTCGATAACCTTGGTGCTGAGGCCCAGCCCGGAGAAGTCGTTTGCGAAATCAGTGGTCCGCTCAAGTATTGGGGCAGGTCGACGAGCAGCTACTTGAGAAGGTGCGGGTCGACGCGAGGTCGCGCAGTAGCCGTAAACCTGGCTTCGACGCGCGCAAGTCCGTCCGGAGTCCGCACATCCGGGACCGCGCACGACGCGCCCGGAACATAGTGGAAACCCCTTGCGAGTCAACGGGATTCGCGGTGAAAGCCCTAACGGACACGGTGAACGACTGCCCGCACTAGTGGAGTGCGGCGCCAAGCAGCCTCGGCGAGCGCGCCTTGTCTTGGCCGATTTCCAGCCAGCCGGCATAGTCGGCCTGCCGGCGGAACCGTGCGGTGTAGTCGTAGCCGCCCTGCGCCCGCTCCAATACGATGGAGGGGCCACCTTCGCAGGGGCAGCTTTCCTCGGGGGGAAACTCGTGTCTGGGTCCCCGCGTTCGGGGTCGGTCGCCCTGGACGGTGCGGCCGCAACGCGGCGCGGCCATGCCAGGCACGCGGACGCTAAATATCCAGATCCGTCACGAACGCGGCATTCTCCTGGATGAACTCGAAGCGCGACTCCGGACGGTTGCCCATCAGGCGGTCGACGGCGTTTCGGGTGTCCTCGAGGTCCTGCTTGATGCGCACCTGCAAGAGTGTGCGGGTGCGCTTGTCCATGGTGGTTTCGCGCAGGTGCACATAGGGCATTTCGCCGAGGCCCTTGAAGCGGTTGATCTCGGGCTTCTTGCCCTTGAACTCGGCTTCGAGCAGGGCATCGCGGTGGGCGTCGTTCATGGCGTAGGCGACCTTGCCGCCATGGCTCAGGCGATAGAGCGGCGGCAGCGCCAGGTAGAGGTGGCCGCCGTCGATGAGCTTGGGCATCTCCTGGAAGAAGAAGGTCATCAGCAGCGAGGCGATGTGGGCGCCGTCGACATCGGCATCGGTCATCAGGATGATCTTGCCGTAGCGCAGATCGTCCTCGCGGTAGCGGTCGCGGGTGCCGCAGCCGAGGGCCTGGATCAGGTCGGCGATGGCCTGGCTGGACTGCACCTTGTCGCGCGTGGCGCCGGCGACGTTGAGGATTTTGCCGCGCAGCGGCAGGATGGCCTGGCTCTGGCGGTCGCGGGCCTGCTTGGCGCTGCCGCCGGCCGAGTCGCCCTCGACGATGAAGATCTCGGCGCCCTGGGCGGCGGTCTGCGTGCAATCGGCGAGCTTGCCGGGAAGGCGCAGCTTGCGCGTCGCCGACTGCCGGTCGACTTCCTTTTCCTTGCGCCGCCGCAGCCGCTCCTCGGCGCGCTCGATGGCCCAGTCGAGCAACCTGCCGGCCTGGTTCGGCGAGGCGGTGAGCCAGTGGTCGAAGGCGTCGCGCAGCGCCGTGTCGACGATGCGGGTGGCCTCGGGGGAAGAGAGCTTGTCCTTGGTCTGGCCGACGAACTCGGGCTCGCGCACGAACACCGAGAGCATGGCCGAGCATTGCACCAGCACGTCCTCGGCGGTGAGCTGGGCGGCGCGCTTGTTGCCGCTGAGATCGGCGTAGCCGCGCAGGCCGCGCAGCAGCGCGACGCGCAGGCCCTGCTCGTGCGTGCCGCCTTCGGCGGTGGGGATGGTGTTGCAGTAGGAATTGACGAAGCCGTCGGCGAGGTTCCACGAGATCGCCCACTCGACCGCGCCATGGGTGCCGGGCTTGCCGGCCCGGCCCGAGAAGATCTCGTCGACGATGCGCGGTTCGCCTTCGATGCGGGCGGCGAGGAAATCCTTGAGGCCGCCGGGGAAGTGGAAGCTGGCGCGCGCCGGAACGTCGTCGCTGGCGAGGGACTCGTCGCAGCTCCACCTGATCTCGACGCCGCCGAACAGATAGGCCTTGGAGCGGGCCATCCGGAACAGCCGCTGCGCCGAGAACTCGGCCTTGCCCCCGAAGATTTCCGGGTCCGGGTGGAAGCGCTGCGTCGTGCCGCGCCGGTTCTGGACCTTGCCGACTACCTCGAGCGGGCCGAGCGGCCGGCCGCGGGAGAAGCTCATGCGATACAGGGTCTGGTCGCGAGCGACCTCGGTGATCAGATCGTCGGAAAGGGCGTTCACCACCGAGACGCCGACGCCGTGCAGGCCGCCCGAGGTCTCGTAGGCCTTGCCGTCGAACTTGCCGCCGGCATGCAGGCGGGTCATGACGATCTCGAGGGTGGAGACGCCCGGGAACTTCGGGTGGTTCTCGACCGGAATGCCGCGCCCGTTATCGGTGACGGTGAGGAAGCCGTCGGCACCGAAATGCACCTCGATGCGGTTGGCATGGCCGGCAATGGCCTCGTCCATGCAATTGTCGATGACCTCGGCGAACAGGTGGTGCAGCGCATTGGTGTCGGTGCCGCCAATATACATGCCGGGACGGCGACGCACCGGCTCGAGGCCCTCGAGCACTTCGATGTCGGCGGCGGAATAGGAGCTGGCATGCGCAACGCTCGGCGCCGGGTGGGGCGGAGCTTCGGGGCGTGGTGCGCGCGGCGCAGCCCGTTCCTCCTCGGTGCCGAACAGGTCGATGGCCATGAGTTCTCCGTCGGGGCAGTCGAATCGTGCCGGCAAGGCTAGCACAGTCGGGGTTGCGAGCGGCTGAGGTAGGCAGCCGCAGCGGTGCCGTCAATCCGCCCCCGACATGAACGCAGGATGAACGGCGGGTTGTGTCGCGGTTAAGGCCGGACCCGTCACTGTTCTCGTTCGCTTCGGATCCGGCACCCATAATCCACCTCCAAAAGGAGTCGTCTCATGACCCAGATCCTCTCCAGGCTCAGGCTGTCGGGCCGCGTTGCGGTGATTGCCATTGCCCTCGGCGCCGCGACGCTCGGCGTGGCCCCGGTACAGGCCCAGTCGGCCCCCTCGTTCAGCTTTCAGCTTGGCATCGGCAAGGGTGGCGACGTGCAAGCCTTCGGTGGCAGCAAGTCGCGGGGCTTCACCGCTATCAAGTCCTGCCTGAGCAACCGGCAGGTGGAACGCGGGCTCAGGTCCTTCGGCTTCCGCGACGTCAACGTCGTCCGCAGCATCGGCAAGAACCGCGTGCTGGTGATCGCCGAGCATGGACGCCGGACCTACTCGATGAAGGTCAACAAGTGCACGGGGGCCGTCTACGACGTTGAGCGGCTGCGTGCGCGGGACCGTTTCCCGGACAGGTGGCGCGACGATGACGGTTTCCCCGGCTTCGGAATGCGCTTCCAGTTCGGCCACTGAGCGACCGACGGAGACGCGCCCCCGGGCCGGCTCCGTCGCCGACCACATCAGCAAAGGAGAATGCCATGACGCCGTTGTCCATCCTGCGTGCAGCCATCCTGGGCGTCGCGCTGGTCGTCTCATCGAGCCTCCCGGCGGTGGCGGCGCCGCTGCAGTTCCAGTTCGGCATCGGAACCGACGGCTTCGGCTTCCGCCGGCCGCTGATCTGCATCGAGCTCACCGACCACCAGATCCGCGCCGCGGTGCGCGCCCACGGCTATCGCAACATCTACCTCAATGTCCGCAACGATCGCCGTATTCAGGTGCGGGCGACGCGCGGCGACTGGGTCTACCTGCTGAGGGTCTCGACCTGCACCGGGGCGATCCTCGACCGCGACCGGCTGCGGCCGGCCTGATCTCCATGCCGACGGTTCCGGGCGCCCGACTGCCCGACGGGCGGACGGGCGCCCTGTTTTGGGTCACGTCGTTCAGACTTCGTTTGCATCTTCGAAGCACTTTTTTAAGTGCGGCACGCTATCGTCCCCGCCATACGGTCATGTGTCTGGAGTTGCCGTATGAGCGCCCCTTCGAAAGGCCTCGCGTATCCTGAGGCGGGTTCGAGGACGCAGCACCGATCAGGGTGGCTGCAAGCCGGATTTGAGAGTTTTGCGTACCGGCTTGCCCATCTTGCGCTTCCGCGCGCCGTGGTCGTCTCCGCCTGCGCGGCCATGTTCTACATCGTCTGAGCCCCGCTTGCGGCCTCCGTTCGCCGCGACTATAAAGCGCTGTCCGCCACACCGAGCAGAGGAGGGTTGCGTGGGCTTTCGCGTCGACCATCACCGCTCTCGTGGCCCTGTTGCGGCCCTGCAGCCGACGTTGCAGGGCTGACCGAACGGGTCCGGACGACATCGTCTCCTCCTTCTGGTCTGCCCAAGCCGGTTCGCGACTTCGCCGAACCCCTTGCCGTTAAGGCGCCCCGGCGCCACATGCACCAGAAGAGACGATCATGGGCTCGATCAGCCTCAACCGACTGTCCATCACCGCAAATGTGCCGCTGTTCAGCGAACTGACCCTCGCCGTCGCCGATGGCGATCGCGTCGGCCTCGTCGCCGGCAACGGCATGGGCAAGACCACCCTGCTGCGCGTCATCGCCGGTCTGGCCGAACCGACTTCCGGCGAGGTCACCCGTTCCCGCGGGCTCAAGCTCGGCTATGTGGAGCAGGACATTCCGCCGCAGCTGCAGCCGCTGTCGCTGCGGGACGCCGTGCTCGACGCCCTGCCTCCGACCGATCGCGACTCCGATGCCTGGAAGGCCGATGTCGTGCTCGATGGTTTCGAGGCACCCTACGAGCTGCGCGAACGCGCCGTGTCGGCCCTGAGCGGCGGCTGGCAGCGGCTCATGCTGATCGCCCGCATCTGGGTGACGGAGCCGGATGCGCTGCTGATGGACGAGCCGACCAACCACCTCGACCTGGGCAAGCTGTTCCAGCTCGAGCGCTGGCTCAATCGCGAGGCGCGCAACCTGCCGCTGCTGGTCGCCAGCCACGACCGCGATTTCCTCGATGCGGTGACCAATCGCACGCTGTTCCTGCGCCCGGGCCGGAGCCGCTACTTCGCCTTGCCCTTCAGCCGTGCCCGCATGGCTCTCGACGAGAGCGACGAAGCCGATGCGGCGCAGTTCGAGCGGGACCTCAAGGAGGCCGACAAGCTCAGGAAGCAGGCCGCCAAGCTCACCAATATCGGCATCAACTCGGGCAGCGACCTGCTGACGGTGAAGGCCAAGTATCTCAAGGACCGGGCCAACAGGATCGAAGACGCCGCGCGGCCCGCGCACAAGGAGAGGACCGGCGAAATCCGCCTCGCCAATCGTGGCACGCATGCGCGGCTATTGGTCGGGATCGAGAACGTGACGGTGACGACGCCGCCCGGCCAGCCCCTGTTCAGGATCGACAAGCTCCACATTTTCCAGGGCGACCGGGTCGTCCTGCTCGGACGCAACGGCACCGGCAAGACGCAACTGGTCAAGCTGATCCGGCGGGCCATCGCGGATGGCGGGGTCGACGGCGTCAGGGTAACGCCGTCCGTGGTGCTCGGCTACAGCGACCAGGACATGTCGCAACTGCCGGACAAGGGTTCGCCCGAGAGTTTCATTTCCACCGCGTTCAAGCTGCCCGACGCACGGGTGAAGAGCCTGCTTGCCACAGCCGGCTTTGCCATCGAGAAGCAGGACCGGCCGATCGCCAAGTTGAGTCTGGGGCAGCGGGCCCGGCTCGGCCTCCTGGCGCTGCGGTTGACCGAACCCAATTTCTACCTGATGGACGAACCCACCAACCATGTCGATATCCCGGGGCGCGAGACGCTGGAGGCCGAGATCCTCGAGCACGATGCGAGCGGGGTGCTGGTGTCGCACGACCGCAGCTTCGTCAGGAACGCAGGCAACCGCTACCTGCTGATCGAGGGGCGCCGCCTGCGGGAGGTGGAAGGCCCGGAGCCGTTCTTCGCGGCCATGGCGGAAGGCGACGCGGAGGGTTAACGCGGGCTTTCGGGATGAGCGAAAACGCGGTCGCTCGCGTCAACTCCATGATGAGCCCAGCATGCTATCGTCGTCTCCATTCATCGCCGACGACACTTGCGGATACTGTCGTGACACAATTCGACGAGAGGCAGAACGCCTCTGCACGAAGCGATGTGCGCTTCGTCGGGGCTCTTATGGGCAAGTACCTGCTTGCCAGCCGGCGCGACCGCGCCGCGTGCGTGCAGGTGTTTGCCTGCCGACTGCAGAGCATCTCTCCCAAGCACCTGGTGGCCTCCGCGCCGGTCGTCGGCGACCTCGGCGAAGGGATGTCGGCCAGCTTCGAGCCGTTCGGCCTGCTGCGCGGTCGGGTAGAGCGGATGATCGATGGAGGCTTCGCGGTTGCCATCGACGCCGATCCGGACGACCGGGCGCTGCTGGCCAAGCGCATCGCCTGGTACAAGCGGCGGACCTTCAACGGATTGACCGACAAGCGGTCGCACCGGCGGCTGATGCCGCGCGACCCGCGCTCACTGCTGGTGTTCGGCGACGGCAGGGCGCTCGAGTGCCTGATCATCGACATGTCCCGGTCCGGCGCGGCCGTATCGGCCGACGTGCAGCCGCCGATCGGCACGCCGCTGGCGGTCGGATCCGTGGTGGGTCGCGTGGTGCGCTGGCTGGATGTCGGCTTTGCGGTGCGATTCGTGGTCGAACAGGACGAAATGACGCTGGAAGACTGTCTGCATCCGGCTCCGCAGGTGCAACTGGAGTGCTGAGCAGTACAGCAGTCCCGTAAACGCCTGATTCACCTGCACTGGTGCAGTATCACGCCGGGATCGGCAGGAATCCGTGGCGGGGTGCGGACCGTGGGGACTGGACAGGCGCGGGGCGAGACCCGCTTCATCGGCGACCTGATGGGCAGCTATGTGCTGGCCAGCCGTGCGCTGCAGCCGGAAGGGCTGACACGACTGGCGTGCCGGGCCCGCAGCATCTCGGTGCGCGAGGCGACGATCACCGCGCCGGTCGTGGGGTCGGTGGGCGAGGCACTCACCGTTGCATTCCAGCCCCTGGGCATCCTGCGCGGCGAAATCCTGAGGCGCCTCGATTCGGGCTTCATCATGAGCTTCGACGTCGACCCGACGGAGCGCGAGACGCTCGAGGCCCGGATCCAGTGGCTGAAGCGCAAGGCCCTCAGGGCGGTGCACGAGCGGCGCGAGCACAAGCGCGTGATCCCGCGCGAAACGCGCTCGCGCCTCGTCATCGGCGCCGGCCAGTTCGTCGAGTGCTTCATCATGGACATGTCGCGCTCGGGCGCCGCCGTATCGGCGGATTTCAAGCCGCCGGTCGGAACGCTCATCGGCGTCGGCTCCGTGCCGGGGCGAGTGGTCCGGCATTTCGACTGCGGGTTCGGCGTGCAGTTCGTCGAACTGCAGGAGCTCGAGCATCTCGAGGGGCTGCTGACGCTCAAAACGGGCGAGCACAAGCAGCTTGCAGCGGAAAAGCTCGGCTTCAGCAACAGCTAGGATTCCTCGAGGACACCTCAGCGGGAGGTCAGGGCGAGCTTTGCTCCCAGGGCCAGGAAAGCCGCGGCGAACGTCCTCCGCATCCACAGCAGCACTGATGGCCGTCCGATTACGTGGCGGCGGACCGCCGCGGCGAATATGCCGTAGATCGCAAAGACCACGAAGGTGACGACCATGAAGACGGCGCTCAGCTCCAGCATCCGGGGCAGGGCGTCTGCGTCGCCGGCCGGCACGAACTGTGGCAGGAAGGCGAAAAAGAAGATCGAGAGCTTCGGATTGAGGATATTGACCAGAATGCCCGAAACGATGACCTGAGCGGTCGAACGCGGTGCGGCGTCGGTTTCGACGGTGAGCGTTCCCTTCTCGCGCAGTGTCGCCCAGGCCATGTAGATGAGGTAAGCGACACCCAGGTACTTGATGATCTCGAAGGCGAGGGCACTGGTGTAGAGCAGGGCGGCGAGGCCGGTGATGGCGGCCAGCAGATGCGGCACGATGCCGAGGGTGCAAGCGAAAGCGGCAAGCAGGCTGGCCCGGGCGCCGCGCGACAGGCCGGCAGCCAGCGTGAACAGCACGCCGGTGCCGGGCGAGGCGACGATGATCAGCGTGGTGACCAGGTACTCCAATGTCATGCCGGACCTCCGTTTCGACGCGAGCGTAGCAGCGGTTTGGCGGATGGCAAGGTGTCCGGCAACCGGCTAAGAACCTGTGCCGGAAATGGGAGGATCATCGACGATGGCTACGCAGGTTCAATTCGAGCTGACCGAGGAGCAGTTCGGACCGGTGGAGCGGCCGCTGGCAATGGCGGGCAGGATCAAGGTCAGCGCCTTCCGCTACGCGACCGGGATTGCAGCGCTGAGGGTCACCAATGCGGTCGGCGAGATCGTGGTGCTGCCCTATCATGGCCAGCAGATATGGGACGCCACCTTTCACGGCCGGCGCCTCACCATGGGCTCGGTGTTCGATGCGCCCGAAGCAAGCGAGGTCTACACGCGCAACTACGGCGCCTTCCTTGTCCATTGCGGCGTGATGGCGATCGGCAACCCGGCACCGGAGGACAGCCATCCGCTGCATGGCGAAATACCCAATGCCCGCCTGCAGCAGGCGCGACTCAGCTTCGAGGATGGGCCGGAGGGGCCGGTCGTCCGCATCTGGGGCGAACGCCGCGAGCGGGTGGCGTTCCTGGCCAACTACAGCTTCACGCCGGAGATCGCGCTGGGGGAGGCATCGAGCCGGCTGGAGGTGACCGTCTCGGTGCGCAACCATCGCGCCACCCCCATGGACCTGATGTACCTGGGACACGTCAACTTCCGCCCGGTGGACGGGGCCCGGATCGTCGACGCAGTTCCGGACAGTCCGTCGCATTTCCGCGTGCGCCGGCACCTGCCGACCTACGTGCGGGGGGCGGCCGAGTATCGCGCCCTGCTCGACGGATTTGCCGCTGATCCGGCGAGTCACCGCAGCGTGGTGCCGGGGCGGCTGGTGGCGCCGGAACTCGTCGCCGGCCTCGACTGCGTCGCCGGCCCCGATGGTTGGAGCCACGCACTGCAGGTGTTGCCGGACGGGACGGCAGACTTCATCAGCCACCGGCCCGAACAGTTGCCCCGGGCGGTGCGCTGGATGACGCGCAACGGCGATGAGGACGCGCTGGGGCTGGTGCTGCCGGCGACGGCGGAAGCCGACGGCAAGACCGCCGAAAGCAGGAAGGGCAATGTGATGAGCCTTGCCGGCGGCGCCGAGTGGCGGTGCAAGATGCGTTTCGGCGCGCTGGACAAGGATGCGGCCGAGCAGATGGCGCGGGAGATCGAGGCGGCTGGGGGGGAGGAGGGCAAGACGTGGAGCGCGGGCAGGCCAGACGGCAGGCTCCCCTGGTGTGAGAAGGGAGACCAGTCCGGCGGCGGTGCGCGTTTCGGGCTCTTGACGAAATCGAGGGCCAAGCGGCTCAGGTCCTCGCGAATCGCTTCCGGATACGGCGGATGGCGGGCAGCACCAGCCTGCCGATCACCGGGATGAGCACGAGCCCGACGGCGAGGCCGAAGATGCCGTCGCCGACGATGGTGACCAGTTCCGGCCCAAGGCCGCCGAGGGCCGGCAACGTCAGCTCCGTCGCATGGGCCAGGTGCTCGATCCATGCTTCGGGGGCGGCGAGGCCGAAGCTCGCCAGTCCGTGGAGGACAATTCCGCCACCAACCCAGATCATGGCGGCAGTGCCGATGACGCTGAGCGCCTGCATCACCCACGGCATGGCGATGAGGATAGCGCGGCCGGTGGCACGCCCGAGGCCGGTCCGGGCGCTGCGGGCGAGCAGCAATCCGAAATCGTCGGCCTTCACGATCAGCGCCACGGCGCCATAGACGAGCAGCGTGATGCCCAGACCGACGAGGGCGAGGGCCGCGGCCTGCTCCACAAAACCGAGCTGCGGCAGCGCGGCCAGGGCGATGGTCATGATCTCGGCCGACAGGATGAAATCGGTCTGGATGGCACCGGCGATGCGCTCGGCCTCGAGGGTGGCCGGGTCGGCGGCTTCGGCCGGGGTCTCGCCGGCGCGCTCAATGGCGTGGGCGGCGTGCGGGAAGACGGCCTCGTATAGTTTCTCGGCGCCTTCGAAGCACAGATAGAGCCCGCCCAACGCAAGAACCGGGGTAATGATCCACGGGGCGAAAAAGCTCAGCGCGAGTGCAGCGGGGAGCAGGATCAAGAGCTTGTTGCGCACCGAACCGGCGGCGATGCGGGCGACGATGGGGAGTTCGCGATCGGCGGCAAAGCCGGTGACATAGTTGGGTGTCACGGCCGCGTCGTCGATGACCGCGCCGGCAGCCTTGAGCCCGGCCTTCGCCGCCTGGCCGGCGACATCATCGATCGAGGCCGCCGCGACCTTGGCGAGGGCAGTGACATCGTCGAGCAGGCCCAGCAGTCCGACGCTCATGGCGAATCCTCCTGTACGTGCGGCACCATGCCAGTCCGGCGGCATGCCGCAAACAGCGGGGACTGTCGCAAATGCGGCCGCGGCGCTAAAGCTGCCCGGCAATGGCGAGGAGAATGGCGTGCTGCCGTGGGTTGAGCTGGGTCGGGCGAAGGTGCCGGGTGGCGGGGAGTTCCGGCTGATGCAGCGCGGAGACGAGTTCACCATCTTCGCCGGCACCATCGGGCTGATGTCGTCGCGCCAGTCCGGCTCGGAGGAGGCGATGGCGCGGGTCGCGGCCGAGCGGATCGGGACGCGACCGAAGGCGCGGGTGCTGATCGGCGGACTCGGCATGGGATTCACGGTGCGCGCCGCGCTCGCGGCGTTCCGGCCGGACGCGGAACTGGTGGTGGCGGAGCTGGTGCCCGAGATCGCCGGGGCCTGGGCCCGCGGGCCGCTGGCGGCGATCCACGGCGAGAGCCTCGACGACCCGCGCGTGACGCTGCGGCTGGGTGATGTCGGCGGGGTGATGGCGGGCGACGCGCAAAAATTCGACGCCATCCTGCTCGATGTCGACAACGGCCCGGAGGGCCTGTCGCGGCCGGGCAACGACGCGCTCTACAGCCATCCCGGCATCGCCAAGGCCAAGGCGGCGCTGCGGCCAGGCGGCATGCTGGCGGTGTGGTCGGTGGCGCCGGATGCGGGGTTCAGCAAGCGACTGGGGCAGTCGGGAATGCGGGTGGAGGAACTGAAGGCCAGGGCGCATGGCGGCAAGGGCGCGCGGCATGTGATCTGGGTGGGGACGAAGTAGGGTAGGGCTCTGACCCTAGGCAACCGCCTGCCGCGCATCCAGTACCGCGTTCGATCGGCCGGTGGTCGTGCAGACGGCCAGAACTGGTCGGCCTTCAGGCGGCGGCCGAACGGCATCGATGGTCCATGGGTGTCGCCCGCGGCCGTGGCGAGCCACCCGTACGGCTCGACCGGCGCGCGCCGCGGCAAGGACGGGGAGCGGCTATCGCTCCATCCCGATCCCGAACGGCAGCAGCGGAGCATCATCCGCCGCAAATCACCTCCACGCGGCGGTTGAGCGAGCGTCCGGCTTCGTCTTCATTGCTGGCAATGGGCTCGGCTTCTCCCCGCCCCAGCGCCGTCATCTTCCCGGCGTCGAGCCCCAGTGCGGCCAGAGCATTCACCACTGACTGCGCGCGTCGTTGCGAAAGGTCGAGATTGTAGCTGTCGCTGCCCTCGCTGGAAGAGTGGCCCCGGATCTCGATGCGGGAGGCCTCGACGCCCGCAAGGCTCTCGTGCAGCGCCGCGACAAGTGGCGCCGACTGGGGCCGGATGACATCGGAATCATAGCCGAACCCGATGCCATGGATGGTCGCGCCGCAACCAAGCGCTGGTGCCGCCGGCTCAGAGCACGACGAAGCCGCCGCCGCTGCGCCATCGTAGATGCGAAAGGGGGCGCCATTGGTCGACCTGAGCCCGCGCACGGCACCGTCTTCGCCGACGATGAGGATAAATTGGGACCTTATCCCGACGGGGTTTGCGCCGAGGGCGCGAAGCACAACCCCATCCACGGTGCCGCTGAGCGGGCTGTCCCCGTCATAGCAGCCGGTCACGGCAGTGCCATCCTGCGCCAGCGACAGATCGACGCCCCGCCCCCGCCAGGAACCAGTGAAGCGGTCGGACAGATCGAGCCCGCTCTGCGTGCCATTGCCGATCAGTTCTGAGAACTCCAGGAAGGTCGCGTCGCGCTCGATGGAGATACCTCCCGAGAGCTCGAGGCGTATCCACGACACCTCGCGGGCAGCGCCCACCATCTCAAGTTCGCTGACCTCGTCGGGCGTGGTGTGCGTCGCAAGGGCACCCTGTGCCAGAATCTCAAACGGCCCATCGGCGCCAACCTCCGATCCGAGAACCCGCACGTTCTTGAAGAATGTCTGCGAAGGACTTGGCGTCTCGGCGACGCCCGGCACCGCGAACCGGTCAAATCGGGTCGGCGCGGGCAGGGCGTAAACCAGCCCGAGCACCGTATCGGCGCCGCCGGGCCGAGGAGTCATCACCAGCCCCGTGCCGCGACCGTCAATTGCGGCGGTGGCATGCTCCATGTTGGTGCGCAGGTCAGCGCCGCCCGTGTCGATGGTAATCGGCAGCACGCCCTGTGCAAAAGTCATCAGGTCCGGTCGCCCGACTTCCTCCTGTGCCTGACCGCCGCTCGCCAGTGCAAGTACGCCCAGTACCACCGCGATCCAGCCGGTATTCTTCATCCGGATGTCCCCCTGCCGACAAGTTGACCTGACGCTGCAGTGCAGACTAGCGCCATTGTCGCTGTTGTCGACCCGATAATTCGCCGAAGCAGCGCAACGCCACTCACGTCTCGCGACTATGTGCTGCCGTGGATGTTGGACATGCGGCTCACTAAATTTGCTCGACACCTTGGAGAGTCGGGCCGGCATGACCCGATATTTTCCAGCGGGCATGCCACCCGTCGGCAAGACCCGGGATTGCGCTCGGATCAACGGCCTTCGGCGCGCCGAGATGCTGTTGATCCGTCTTGCTCCGTCCCCGTTACAAACGCGTCGAACGTCCCACCATCGGTTGCGCCGGTCCACCTCACCCGCTGCGGGAGAAAAAGGAAAGGGCCCCGCGGGGCCCTTTCCAATTCACGTCGATCGATCCGGCGATCAGGCCGAGTAGTACATCTCGTACTCGACCGGGTGCGGGGTGTGCTCGAACTTGATGACTTCCGTCATCTTGAGCTCGATGTAGCTGTCGATCTGGTCGTTGTCGAAGACGCCACCGGCGGTGAGGAAACCGCGGTCCTTGTCGAGGCTTTCGAGGGCCTCGCGGAGCGAGCCGCAGACCGTCGGGATCTGCTTGAGTTCTTCCGGCGGCAGCTCGTAGAGGTCCTTGTCCATCGGGTCGCCCGGGTGGATCTTGTTCTTGATGCCGTCGACGCCGGCCATCAGCATCGCGGCGAAGCCCAGGTACGGGTTGGCCAGCGGATCGGGGAAGCGGACCTCGACGCGCTTGGCCTTGGGCGACTGGCCGAACGGGATACGGCAGGACGCCGAGCGGTTGCGCGCCGAATAGGCGAGCAGCACGGGGGCTTCGAAACCGGGGACCAGGCGCTTGTAGCTGTTGGTGGTCGGGTTGGTGAAGGCGTTGATGGCCTTGGCGTGCTTGATGATGCCGCCGATGTAGTAGAGGGCATCCATCGACAGGCCAGCATACTGGTCGCCGGCGAACAAAGGCTTGCCGTCCTTCCAGATCGACTGGTGGCAGTGCATGCCCGAGCCGTTGTCGCCATAGACCGGCTTGGGCATGAAGGTCACGGTCTTGCCGTAGGCCTGGGCCACCTGCTGGATCACGTACTTGTAGATCTGCACGCTGTCGGCCGACTTGATGATCGGCTGGAACTTGATGCCCAGTTCGTGCTGGGCCGAGGCCACCTCGTGGTGGTGCTTCTCGATCGGCACGCCCATCGAGGCCATAGCCGCCAGCATCTCGCCGCGCATGTCCTGGGCGGTGTCGAGCGGGGGCACCGGGAAGTAGCCCTTCTTCAGCCCGATGTGGTGGCCGTTATTGCCCGACTCGTACTCGGTGTCGTTGTTGGTCGGCAGTTCCGAGTGATCGACCGAGAAGCCGACCTTGTAGGTGGTGTTGGAGTAGCGCACGTCGTCGAAGATGAAGAATTCCGGCTCGGGGCCGAAATAGACGCTGTCGCCGAGGCCGAGTTCCTTGACATAGGCCTCCGCCTTCTTGGCGGTGGTGCGCGGGTCGCGGCTGTAGGGCTGGTAAGTCAGCGGATCGAGCACGTCGCAGTTGATCGCGAGGGTCGAGGCGCCGAAGAACGGGTCCATGTAGGCCGAGTCCGGATCGGGCATCAGCACCATGTCGCTCTCGTTGATCGCCTTCCAGCCCGCGATCGACGAGCCGTCGAACATGGTGCCTTCTTCGAACAGGTCCTCGTCGACCATGGTGACGTCGAAGGTCACGTGCTGCAGCTTGCCCCGCGGGTCGGTGAAGCGCAGGTCGACATACTTGATGTCCTCGTCCTTGAGCTTCTTGAGGATGTCGCTTGCCGTGGTCATTAGGTTCCCCTGTTAAGGTCTGGAGTTTTTCGGTAGGGCCGGCACGTCGCGCATTGTTCTAGAGCGCGTCGTCGCCGAATTCGCCGGTGCGGATGCGGATGGCCTGTTCGATCGAGTAGACGAAGATCTTGCCGTCGCCGATGCGACCGGTTTGCGCGGCCGAGCGGATGGCTTCGATGGCCTTTTCGGCGAGATCGTCGGGGCAGACCACTTCGATCTTCACCTTGGGCAGGAAATCCACCACGTATTCGGCGCCGCGATAGAGCTCGGTATGGCCCTTCTGGCGGCCGAACCCCTTGGCTTCGGTCACGGTGATGCCCTGCAGACCAACTTCCTGCAGCGCTTCCTTCACTTCGTCGAGCTTGAACGGCTTTACGATAGCCTCGATCTTCTTCATTCAGGCCTCCACTCTGGCACCGGTAGTGCCGCCGGTATGTATGCAGGGGCTGTGCCAGCGGCAATCGCGGTAGAAAACCGCAACCGCAGCAAGCCGTTATCATGCAAACTTCATCCTGCCTTCGACTGTTGGGCTTTGATGTGTGCACAAGAAGTGTGCAGATTGCATGTATCGTGGGCATGACGCAACGTTCGGGCTGCATCGTCTGCCTGCAATTCCATCAGTCGAGGTGACGGCAACCGGGAAATGACCCAGAGTGCCGGAATCGTCATGACTGGAGTCTGCCATGGGCCATGTTTCCGGCCGCACCTATCTCGCCATCCCCGGCCCGTCCGTGGTGCCCGACCGGGTGCTGAATGCCATGCATCGTGCCTCGCCCAATATCTACGAGGGCGAGATCGTCGCGATCACGCACGCCGTTGTCGCCGACCTGAAGCGTCTGGTCGGCACCGACCAGCATGTTGCCATCTACATCGCCAACGGTCATGGCGGCTGGGAAGCAGCGAGCAGCAACATGTTCTCGCGCGGCGACAGAGCTCTCTGCGCGGCAACCGGCCGCTTTGGCCACGGCTGGGCTGAGGCAACGCGGCGGATGGGGGTGGAGGTCGAGGTTCTTGATTTCGGCATGTCGGCAGCCGCCGATCCGGAGCGGATCGCTGCTGCCTTGCGGGCCGACGCGGCGCACGCCATCCGCGCCGTGCTGGTGACGCATGTCGACACGGCCTCTTCGGCGCTGAGCGACATCGCGGCCATTCGCGCGGCGATCGACGCCACCGGCCATCCGGCGCTGCTCGCGGTCGATGCCATCGCCTCGATCGGCTGCGACGAGCTGCGCATGGACGAGTGGGGCATCGATGTCCTGGTCGGGGCCTGCCAGAAGGGCCTGATGCTGCCGCCCGGCCTCGCCTTCGTGTGGTTCTCCGAACGGGCGATGGCGCGCTCCACGGTCGCCGGGCTCGTCACCCCGTACTGGGACTGGCGCCCGCGCGGCACGGCCACGGAGTTCTACCAGTTCTTCGGTGGCACCGCGCCGACGGCACACCTCCATGGCCTCAGGGAGGCCCTGGGCATGATCCTCGAGGAGGAAGGGCTGGCGCAGGTCTGGCGCCGGCACGAGGCGCTGTCGCGCGCCGTGTGGGCGGCCTTCGACGCCTGGCGGGCAGGGGGCCGCGACATCGCCCTCAACATCGCCGAGCCGGGGCATCGCGGCCGCTCGGTCACTGCGGCCCGGATCGGCAATGGCGGGGCAGGAAGGTTGCGCCGCTGGCTCGAGGCCGAAGCCGGGGTAACGCTCGGCATCGGCTTGGGCATGGCACTGCCGGGCGAGCCGGCCTATGGCGACTTCCTGCGGATCGGCCACATGGGGCACGCCAATGCCCACATGGTGCTCGGTGTGCTGGCCAGCATGGAGGCCGGCATGGCGGCGCTGTCGATCCCCCACGGTCCGGGGGCGATCGAGGCGGCGGCTGCGGCGTTTGCGCGGGCGACGTAGCTGGACGGTCAGGGCCAATCGCCCTTTGACCTTGCCCCCGCTTTGCCATATATGCACGCGACCCCCGGCCGAGGGGACCTTCGCGGGTGTGGCGGAACTGGTAGACGCACTGGATTTAGGTTCCAGCGCCGAAAGGCGTGGAGGTTCGAGCCCTCTCACCCGCACCAGCTGCGCTCTATCCCCGGCCAACCGAACTTTGTGAGACAACGGGATACCCTAATGCAGGTCACAGAAACCCTCAACGAGGGCCTCAAGCGCAAACTCTCAGTGGTCATTCCGAAGACCGACCTGAGCGCGCGGCTCGATGCACGCCTCGACGAGCTCAAGGGCACGGCGAACATCAAGGGCTTCCGCCCCGGCAAGGTCCCGGTCGCGCACCTCAAGAAGGTGTATGGGCGTTCCGCCATGTCGGAAGTGCTTTCGGACGCGATCAACGCGACCGTCAGCAAGACGCTGGACGAGCGCTCCGAGCGCGCTGCGACCCAGCCCAAGGTCGACCTGCCGGACGATCAGGGCACGATCAACAAGGTGCTGGACGGCGAGGCCGATCTCAGTTTCGAGGTCAGCTACGAGGTGCTGCCGCCGGTCGCCCTGATGGATCTCAAGGCGATCAAGATCGACAAGCCGGTGGTCGATCTGGACGAGAAGGACGTCGACACCGAGGTGAACCGCGTGTTCGCGCAGCAGCGCGGCTACGAGGACAAGGGCGATGGCGCGGTGGTCGAGAACGGCGACCGCCTGGGCCTGAGCTTCAAGGGCACCATCGACGGTGAAGCCTTCGCCGGCGGATCGGCCGATCATGCGCACCTCACCGTCGGCTCGGGCGAGTTCATCCCGGGCTTCGAGGAGCAGCTGATCGGCATGAAGAAGGGCGAGACCCGGACGATCAAGGTCACGTTCCCCAAGGACTACGCGCAGGAGAACCTCGCCGGCAAGGACGCCGAGTTCGAGGTGACGATCCTGCATGCCGACGGTCCGAAGGCGGGCGAGCTCGACGATGACTTCGCCAAGACGCTGGGTCTCGAGAACGTGGCGGCGCTGCGCGACGCGGTGAAGGACCAGATGCGTGCCGCCCTCGATTCGATGGGCCGGCAGGCGACCAAGCGCCAGATTCTGGATGCGCTCGACGATGGCCACAAGTTCGATGTGCCCGAGCAGCTGGTCGAGGCCGAGTTCAACACAATCTGGCAGCGCGTGGTGCACGAGGTCGAGCATCACGGCCGGTCCTTCGAGGACGAGGGCGACCGAGGAGGCAGCCCGGGAGCAGTATCGCAAGATCGCCGAACGCCGCGTGCGGCTCGGACTCGTGGTGGCCGAGATCGGCAACAAGAACAAGATCGAAGTGACCGAGGAAGAGCATCAGCAGGCGCTGATCGGCGAAGTGCGCCGCTTCTCTGGACAGGAACAGCAGGTTTACGACTACTACCGCAAGAACCCGCAGGCGCTGGCCGCACTGCGTGCGCCGGTGTTCGAGAACAAGGTGGTCGATTTCATCGGCGAGCTGGCCGAAAAGACCGACAAGCCGATGACCCGCGCCGAGCTGAGCAAGCTCATCGCCTCGGACGAGGACGAGGTTCCGGAGGAACACCACCACTGAGGTGGAGTGTTTCGGGAGAGTTTCAGGGCCGCCCTTCGGGGCGGCCTTTTGTTGTTGGGGCGTCGGCGACAAGGTGCCTCGGGTTTTCTTCCTTCGCCCGCAGGGGAGAAGGCGATCCCGGTCCGGGCCTACCTTGTGTTTGCCTGCGCTCGGGATAGGCTGCGCTCTCATGAAGACGGATGCAGTTCTCCTCACCCCCGCGGAAATGTCGCGGGCCGACCGGCTGGCGGTGGCGGCGGGGGTGCCCTCGTTCAAGCTGATGGAGCATGCCGGCGCGGCAGTCGCCGAAGTGGTGCAGGAGCGCTATCCGGACGGCGAGGTGCTGGTGCTGTGCGGACCCGGCAACAATGGTGGCGACGGTTTCGTCGCTGCCAAGAAGCTCAGGGAAGCCGGGCGGCAGGTGCGCGTGGCCCTGTTCGGGGCGCGCGAGCGGCTGCATGGCGACGCCGGGTTCTTCGCCGACCTGTGGGACGCCCCCATACCCGAGGCACGGCCGGACGGCGTCGCCGGGGCGGCGGTGATCGTCGACGCGCTGCTGGGCGCGGGGCTCGACCGCGACATCGAGGGGGCCCTCGCCGAGATCATCGCCGCAATCAACGAGGCGCGGCTGCCGGTCGTGGCTGTGGACGTGCCGAGCGGGATCGATGGCGCCTCGGGCCAGGTGCGCGGCGCGGCGGTCGTGGCCGATGTGTCGGTGACCTTCTTCCGGCTGAAGCCGGGGCACCTGCTGCTGCCGGGGCGCGTGCGCTGTGGAGAGATGGTGCTGAGACAGATCGGCATTCCGCAAAGCGTGCTCGCAGACATCCGCCCGCAGCTTCATCTCCAACGGGCCGGGGCTGTGGCAACTGCCGCTGCCGGACCCGGAGGGGCACAAGTTCACGCGCGGGCATTGCGTGGTGTACTCGGGCCCGCCGCTGCAGACCGGCGCCAGCCGGCTGACGGCGACGGCAGCGCTCAGGAGCGGGGCAGGGCTGGTGACGCTGGCGGGCCCCCATTCGTCACTGCTGGTGCAGGCCAACCACGTGACCGCCATCATGCTGAAGCCGGTGGATGGCGCGGCGAGCCTGGCGCTGCTGATGCAGGACCACAAGGTGACGTCGTTCGTCATCGGCCCGGCAGCCGGGGTGGGCGATGCAACGAGGGCCAACGTGCTTGCCATACTCAATGGCGGCCCGGCGGCAGTGCTCGATGCCGATGCCCTCACCAGCTGCAAGGACAGCCCGGAGGCGCTGTTCTCGGCGATCAAGATGAAGCCCGACCGGCCGGTGGTGATGACCCCGCACGAGGGTGAGTTCGAGCGGCTGTTCGGCAAGGTGGATGGCAGCAAGCTCGACCGGGCACGTTCGGCGGCGCTGCGCTCGGGCGCCGTGGTGGTGCTGAAAGGCGCCGATACGGTGGTGGCGGCCCCGGACGGCCGGGCGGTGATCAATGCCAATGCACCGGCGACGCTGGGCACCGCCGGTTCGGGAGACGTGCTGGCGGGGATCGTGGCCGGACTGATGGCGCAGGGCATGGACGGCTTCGGCGCGGCATGCGCCGGGGTGTGGATTCACGGCGAGGCGGCAAACCTATTCGGTCGGCCGGGGCTGATTGCGGAAGACGTGCCGGAGCTGCTGCCGGACGTGCTGGCGGCGCTGCTGGGGTAGGGCATCGGAGCCCGGCGTGACGCCTACTTCGCCACCTGCGCGTAGCCCTCGCCGGTCCATTCGAAGTTCAGCGTGAAATCGGGGTGCACGAGGACGAGGCTCAGCCAGCCGTTGGCGGCGGGGCCGGTGGACCACATCGACGGCTCGCCATTGATGAAGGTGTCGCTCTCGATGGGCAGTTCGTGCCATTTGGCCGTACTGCGCTCCAGCCGGTAGAGGCGGGGCACACACCCGGCGCTGCCGCAGAAATAGCTGGCATCGGCGAAGGCGAAGATGTCGCGCGTGCCGTCGCCGTCGAGATCGACCAGCCCGACCGAGACGGTTTCGTCGTCACGCAGCGGTTCGCCGCGTTCGACGCTCATCAGGGAGCGCGCGATATTGACGGCCGGGCCGGTGTCGGTGAATTCGATCGGCTCCGCGGCGGACGCAGGACCGACGAAGAGCAGGGCGGCGAGGGCGGCTGCGAAGGGTTTCACCATTGGACGTCGAGACGCTCCAGTCCGTGGAAGTGGTAGATGTTCCTGTATTGCGGCTCGCCGGCCAGCCTGAGCCCCGGCAGCCGGTCGAACAGCGTCCGCATCGCCACCTGCATCTCGATGCGCGCCAGCGGGGCGCCGATGCAGAAGTGGATGCCGGCGCCGAAGCTGACGTTCTGGCCATCGGTGCGGAACGGGTCGAACCGGTTGGCATGGGCAAAGCGGGTGGGGTCGCGGTTGGCGGCGGCGAGCATTAGGCCGATGGTCTCGCCTTGCTTGAAGCTGCGCCCGTTCGCCAGCGTCACGTCCTGGAGCGCGTAGCGGGTGAACATGTGGAGCGGGGCGTCATAGCGGATGCACTCTTCCACCGTCGCCTCGGTCTGGTTTTCGTCGGCGAACAGCGACCTGGGGTCGAGGCCGCTTTCGAGGATGGCCTTCACCCCGTTGCCGGTGGTGTGCACGGTGGCCTCGTGGCCGGCATTGAGCAGCAGGATGGTGGTGGAGACCACCTCCTCCTCGCTCAGCTTCTCGCCGTCGACCTCGGAGGTCAGCATGTGGGTGAGCAGGTCCTCGCGCGGCTGCCGGCGGCGCTCGTCGATCATGGTGCGGACATAGTCCATGAACTCGATCGAAGCCTGGTTGGCGTCGAGTTCGGTCTCATGGGTGACGCCGAACATGTACATGGCGACCATGCGGTTGGACCAGGCGACGAGCTGCATCGCCATGTCAGCCGGCAGTCCGATCATCTCGGCGATGACCACGGCCGGCACCGGGGCGGCGAAGGACTTCAGCAGCTCGGTGCCGCCATCGGCCGCAAAGCCATCGATCAGTTCGTTGGCGAGCCGTGCGATGCGCGGCCGGAGCTGCTCGACATGGCGCGAGACGAAGGCGCGATTGACCAGCTTCCTGAGCCGCGTGTGGGCGGGCGGCTCGAGCGTCAGCAGCGAGTACTTCTCGGTCTGGTCGAACGCGGCGGTATGCGGCTTGGGCGGCGCCATGCCGAGCTGTTCGCGGCTCATCACGTGCAGGATCTGGCGGCCGAAGCGCCGGTCGCGCAGCAGCGCGTTGACATCGTCGAGGCCGGCAAAGCACCAGTGGCCATAGTTCTCCCAGTGGAACACCGGGGCGCTGGCGTGCACCGCATCATAGAAGCGGTAGGGATCGCGGTAGAAGCCGGGATCGCGCGGCTGGGCGGTAGCGCGGGCATCGGCGAGCGAATAGGGAGGCGGGCTGGACAATCGAAGACCTTGGGCGGGCACTGTGACGGTGCATGCTACATGGCTTCGTGCCCGAAGGTGAAGCCGCCCGGGGCGAAGAAAGCGCTTGCGATGCGGGCAAACTCGGCTAGAGCAGGACCGCCGGGACGGTTTCGCAGACTTCATCCTGAGCGTGTCGAAGGGGAGGTCGGACGCATCGCGCCGTCCTCGTGGTTCGACGGGCTCGCCATGAGGGCGAACCGGACGCGAGCCCGGCCGAACGACAGACGGAGCAACCGCCGTGAGCGACCTGACGCTGAGCGAAGCCATCGACAACATCTACGCCTCGCTGAAGGCCAACAATGCCGACATCGACGTGCACATCGCGGCGCTGAAGGCGGCGCTGGCCAGGGACGGCGTCAAGGAAGCGGTATTCGATCCGGCGCGGCTGGCGCAGAACAACCGGCAAGGGCGCAAGACCATGCAGGCGTACTTCAAGAAGCGCGGCGTGGCGGTGACGTTTGCGGCGGGCTAGGCGCGTGCCAGCCGCAGGGTCTCTGCAAGTTCGATCTGCACCTGCAGCAGTTCGCCATCACCGAGCCGTCCTATCCGTTCTGCGACAGCGGACTCTATCGTCGCGATCTTGGCCGTCCGCACCATCGACGGCGCCATCAGCCCGGTCGAGTGTACCGGCGACCGGATTGGAACGTCACCAACCCAACTTCTATTCTCCCGGCTGGTGATCATCAGCGCCCACACCAGCATGCCGCCCGCAAGTTCGCCACCCGAAACGACAAGCGCCGGACGATGCTGGTGGGTATCGCGGTTGGTGTAGGGGAAGGGAACGCGGACGATATCGCCCGGCTCAAAGCGTGGCATAGGCCTTCCGGTCCGCTTCGCTGTCCCACTCTTCAAAAACGACGAATGGGTCGTCAACGACAGCTGCACTTGAGCGGGCGCGTGTCAGGATGACGCGCGTCCCCTCGATCTGGTAGAGCAGTTCATCGCCTTCCGTCAGTCCCAACGCCGCTCGCACCGGCTGTGGAATTGTGGTCTGCGCCTTGCTCGAAAGCTTACTGGTGATCATTGCATCTCCTGACCAGAAGGTAAGGAAACTCCTTACCTGCTGCAAGCTGCCCGCCGCTCCTAACCATACGGGCAGCTTCCCGCGATCCGTCGCATTGCGCCAATCTAGGCATATTGCCGGCCGCCACACTGCCGCCTGTGTCGCTTTACCGCGCGTTAAGCGAGCGTCACCTGCAATCGGCCGGATTACGTCAGGCTGATTCGAATTCCTTCAAAGGGGCAATCTCCACAAATGAGAGATCCGGTCGAAACCTACATGAACCTCGTTCCGATGGTGGTCGAACAGACCAACCGCGGCGAACGCTCGTTCGACATCTTTTCCCGCCTGCTGCGCGAGCGCGTGGTGTTCGTGACGGGCGTGGTCGAGGACACGATGGCGTCGCTGATCGTGGCGCAGCTGCTGTTCCTCGAGAGCGAGAATCCCAAAAAGGAGATCAACCTCTACATCAACTCGCCGGGGGGCGTGGTGACGGCCGGGCTCTCGATCTACGACACCATGCAGTTCATCCGCCCGCCGGTCGCAACGCTGGTGATGGGGCAGGCGGCCTCGATGGGCTCGCTGCTGCTCGCCGCCGGCGAGAAGGGCCTGCGCGGCTCGCTGCCCAATTCGCGGGTGATGGTGCACCAGCCGTCGGGCGGCTTCCAGGGCCAGGTGACGGACATCCTGATCCACGCCAAGGAGGTCGAGGGGCTGAAGCGGCGACTCAACCAGATCTACGAGAAGCACACCGGCCGGACCTATGACGAGATCGAGAATGCGCTGGAGCGCGACCGGTTCCTGTCGCCCGAGGAGGCCAAGGCATTCGGCCTCATCGATCAAGTCTTCGAGAAGCGTGCGGTCCCGGACGCTTCGTGAGCGTTTTACCCATTAAGGTGAATCTCCGACGCACCCTTGTGTGTGACACTTGTGTGATTGTGTGGGTCCCGGCTGGCCGTTAAGGTCGGTCGGGCTTACATTTTGTTTAGGTCTCCCGCGCTAGCTATCTATGTGAGGCGTGGGAATTGGGAGCCCGAACTCCCGGGAGTGACAGGATGTCCAAGGACACGACCAGCGGCGAATCCTCCAAGAACACGCTCTACTGCTCGTTCTGCGGAAAGTCGCAGCACGAGGTCAGAAAGCTCATCGCCGGCCCGACGGTGTTCATCTGCGATGAATGCGTCGAGCTGTGCATGGACATCATCCGCGAGGAGAACAAGACCTCGATGGTGAAGTCCTCGGACGGGGTGCCGACCCCCGCCGAGATCTGCAAGGTGCTGGACGACTACGTCATCGGGCAGTATCGCGCCAAGCGCGTGCTGAGCGTGGCGGTGCACAACCACTACAAGCGCCTGCATCACGCCACCAAGAACCAGGACATCGAGCTCAGCAAGTCCAACATCCTGCTGATCGGCCCGACCGGTACCGGCAAGACTCTGCTGGCGCAGACGCTGGCCCGCATCCTCGACGTGCCCTTCACCATGGCCGACGCCACGACGCTGACGGAAGCCGGCTATGTCGGCGAGGACGTCGAGAACATCATCCTCAAGCTGCTGCAGGCCGCCGACTACAATGTCGAGAAGGCGCAGCGCGGCATCGTCTACATCGACGAGGTCGACAAGATTTCGAGGAAGTCCGACAACCCGTCCATCACCCGCGACGTCTCGGGCGAGGGCGTGCAGCAGGCCCTGCTGAAGATCATGGAAGGCACTGTTGCCAGCGTGCCGCCGCAGGGCGGGCGCAAGCATCCGCAACAGGAATTCCTGCAGGTCGACACCACCAACATCCTGTTCATCTGCGGCGGGGCCTTCGACGGCCTCGAAAAGCTGATCTCGGCGCGCTCCGAGGGCTCGGGCATCGGCTTTGCCGCCGTGGTCAGGACCCCAAGGACCGGCGCGTCGGCGACCTGCTCAAGGACGTGCAGCCGGAAGACCTGGTGAAGTTCGGGCTGATCCCCGAGTTCATCGGTCGCCTGCCGGTGCTGGCGACGCTCGAGGACCTCGACGAGCCGGCGCTGATCCAGATCCTCACCGAGCCCAAGAACGCGCTGGTGCGCCAGTACCAGCGGCTGTTCTCGATGGAGGAGGTGGAACTCACCTTCCACGAGGACGCGCTCAAGGCGATCGCCAAGCACGCCATCGAGCGCAAGACCGGCGCGCGCGGCCTGCGCTCGATCATGGAGGGGATCCTCCTCGACACCATGTACGACCTGCCCTCGCTCGAGGGCGTCGAGGAAGTGGTGATCAGCGAGGAAGTGGTGAACGGCAAGGACGCCCGGCCGCTCTACATCTATGCCGAGCGCAAGAAGGAAGAGCTGTCCTCGAGCGCCTGACGCGAGCAGCAGCAAGCGCGTGACACAAGACGCCGGGGCCGATGTCCCCGGCGTTGTGCTGTCCGGCCCTCAGCCGCGGGTCAGCAGGTCGGCGATCGAGAGGCGCTGGCGCGGCAGGGTGAAGGGGACCTGCTGGCGGTCCCGCAGCCGGAACACGTCGCCCGAGCGGCTCTCGACCACGGTCAGCCGGTAGAGCTCATAGGGCACGCAGCGCCAGGCCGCGCTGTCGGTGGTGCCGTAGCGAAAGCAGATATCGGCCTCCTCGAAGCGCCAGCCGCCGCTCACCACCCGCGCCTGCCCCGAATGCCAGCGCCAGGCGCGCCCGTCGGCCGCCAGATACTCGATGCGGGTGCCGTTGGCCGCACTGAAGCTCAGTTGCGTCTGATTGCCCAGAAGCGGTGCCGCCTGAGCGGCCCCGGCGAGGACGGAGAGGAGGAGGGCGGCTAGAATTGTCTGACGCACGAAGGGCTTCCCGGTAACGATCGGCGCCGATCCATACAGCATCCGGGTTAAGGAGCAATCCCTTCCCCGGCGGGCGTCGCCCGTCAGTCCTCGGTGCGGCCGGCACCCTCGCGGTTGCGCTTGTAGCTGTGGCGGAGCCCGAAGGGCGGCAGCCATGCCTCGCGGCGGATCGTCCAGAGCTCGTAGGTGGGGCGGAACTGGTCCGGGGCATCGAGGGCGCCGAGATGGATCTCGATCTCGTCGCCGGAGCGCGAGAACACCGACGAGCCGCAGCGCGGACAGAAATGCCGGCCGGCATAGTGGTGGGTTGCGCCGCTGACGGTCACCGCGGCCTCGGCAAAGATCGCCGAGGCGTGAAAAAGCGCGCCGTGCTGCTTGCGGCAATCGAGGCAATGGCAGATGCCGACGCGGTACGGGGCGCCGCGCGCCACAAAGCGCACCTCGCCGCAGAGGCACCCGCCGGTATGCTGGTCCATCGCCGTTCTCCCGCCGTCAGTCGCAGCCCTTGGGCAGTTCGAGCCGGTAGGTGGTCATTCCCGGGCCATCGGGCGGGATGGCGACGAGATAGACCACGAGGTCGCACTCCTTTGTGCGGACCGTCCACTCGCTGGCGCCATCGGCCCGCGTCCCGGTGTTCTCGACCGACCGCACCGGCGCCTGCCCCAGCGCATCGGCCACCTCGGGACTGCTCATGATGGTGTCGATGCGCTCGGCCGAATCGTAGAACGGCGAGAGCGCGGCAAGGGCCGGCGTGGCGGTGACGAGCAGGGCGAGGGCGATGAGGCGGCGCATGATGGGGTTCCGAGGGTGGTTCGGGGTGATTTAGCGGGTCGAGAGGGCACGGGGCAACAGCCTCGATGTCACCCCGGCGGGGGCGCCTTTGCCGGGGCCCGGGTGGGGAGGCCTCTCGGGATGGGCTCCGGCCCTTCGCCGGTGGGGGGGGAAGCCATCGGGCAAATCGATGCATCCGGCGGCCACTGGCCCCGGAGGATGTCAAAGAGCGCAGCGACGGACCGGCGAGGCGTTTGCCCCTCGCGGGTAGTCCGCAGGTTAGTGAGGCTCACGCCTCGCCGGCCGGCCGGGAGTTCTTGGCTTGGCCCGAGCGGGTATCGGGGACCGTCCCGGCGCCTCCACCCGATCCCGGAACCGCATCCCCCCGGGCCAGATCCACGGTGCGTTTCCACACCGGACGTTTCCAGGCAGGCCGTTCCCCTGCCCGAAGGCAGGTGGTCGTTGACCGGGGATGGTCTCCCGGCCGTGGCGGTTTGTCGGCGGCGCGGCCCTCCGTCCCTGACACGGGGTGAGGGCCTACCAACTCAGACTTGGGCCCGGGCCGGCACGACTGCCGACCCACCCAACCTCCGCTGCACCGATCACTCGTCATGATCGCGCTTTCGAATGCGGCGGACG
>JADJPS010000007.1:0-15000 GCA_016713105.1 Devosia sp.
CACGCGGCGCATGAATGAGCTTCGTGCGGAGCACAACGCCGCTCGCAATGATCAGCGGGCAGAGCTCGTCAGGATCGAGCGCGAGCGGGAGAAGATCATCAAGGCAATCGCGGACGGCGTTGACGCATCACTCATCAAGGACCGGGCGAACGCGATTCAGAAGCGCAGGACTGAGCTCGAGGCGCTCCTGAAGAATGCGGAAGACGAGCCAGTCGTGTTCCACCCGAATATGTCGAAGCGCTATCACGCGGCGATTCGTGAACTGGTCGCGACCTTCAAGGATGAAGGCTCGCGTCTTCAGGCATCGAAGATTCTTAGAAGTCTGATCGACAAGGTCGTTCTCACCCCGGTCGCCGGGGAGAAGAGGCTTTCGATCGATCTGATCGGCGATCTGGCAGGAATCCTGTCGATCGCATCCAACCGTGACAAGGAGGCCGTTAAGGCCGAGTTGTCGAACGTCAACCTAGTGCAGGACGACGACGCTGCTGGAGACGAAGAAAACCCTGGAATTCCAGGGACTTCGTCAAAGCAGGACGCGCTCTTGGCGGGAGCCAAACTTGATCGCAACATGAGTGGCGATCGGCAACCTAAGTCCCAAAATCAGAGAACCCCGCTTTCGCGGGGCTCTCAGAATCAATCAGGACTGGTTGCGGGGACAGTTTGAACCTGTGACCTTCAGGTTATGAGCCTGACGAGCTACCGGGCTGCTCCACCCCGCGCCATCAACACCAAAGCCTTGGGCTTCTTGCGTCTCTTGCTGCGGCCATCACCGCGACGCAGGGCGTATATAGGGGGAGTGGCGGCCTACCTCAAGGCAAAAAGCGCACGCCGTGACAGTTTTTTGACCGCGGTTCACGGCTGCGGCGCGACTGGCGCCTCCGTGGCCGAGGCGCCACCGGCGCTGCTTCTGCATCGCACCCCGAACTCGGCCTCGAGCCTGTTCAGTGCCGTCGCCAGTTGCGACCGGCTCGCCTGCAGCCCGCGGCGGCTGGCGCGCGGGCCCAGCGCCTGGGGGCGCGTCGCAACATCGCTGAGCAACTTGTCGACGTAGGGAATGAACAGCGTGATGCCCCGTGCCGCCGAGACTGCGGCCGGGCACTTGCCGGCGATCCCCGCTGCCGCGGCGACGGCAAGGTTGATCTCGGCCGCCTGCCTGGCCTCGATCACCGCCTCGGTGAACTCCGTGGTGGCGACCGGTACCGGGGGCTGATAGCGCGGGTCGTCGGCGAGATCGGCCGGCGGGCGATGTCCGCGGCAGGCCCGCTGCAGCCACTCGTCGGTGCGCACCCGTGCCGCAAAGGTCAGCACCCGGGACTGCAATACCCTGTCGCGCACCGGCACGGCGTCCTTGCCGGTCCTGTCGGCCAGCGCATCGCGGGCAGCAGCGAGGTAGCGGTAGCCGAGCCCGAAGCTGTTGGAAAGACGCGTCAGTTCGAGGCAGTCGGCCTGCGAACCGGCCGCCCGCAGCTTGAGCGAATCCTGTCCAACGGTGGCGGCAACCACGCTCACGAACTCATCGAGTTCGGCGACCGGCATGCTGCCGATTCGCCTCAGTTGCGAATCCTCCTCGGCGGCGGCCGGAAACCCGAGCACGGTGACGAGCAGGAAGATCAGAATCAGGCGAACGGCGTGCGGCACTGTCGGGGTTCCCGGTGAGGCGCGCAATTTCCACGATCACGTCCATCGACGCAACCCGGCCGCGCACCCTTGTCTTGGCGGCAGACGGCCCATAGGGTGCGCCCCGACTTCGACGGGGGTAACGATGAAGAAGAACCGACTGGGCCGCACCGACGTGATGGTCACCGAAATCTGCCTCGGCACCATGACTTGGGGCAAGCAGAACACGGAGGCCGAAGGGCATGCCCAGATGGACTTCGCAGTGGACCACGGCATCAACTTCTTCGACACCGCCGAGATGTACGCCGTCCCTCCCGACGCCTCCACCTACGGCAAAACCGAGGAGATCATCGGCAACTGGTTCAGCAGGACCGGCAAGCGCGACAGCATCGTGCTGGCGTCCAAAGTGGCCGGCGGCGGCCGCCCCTGGGTCCGCGGTGGTCGCGGCATCGATGCGCCCAGCGTGCGCGAGGCGGTCGAAGGCAGCCTGAGACGACTGAGGACGGACTATATCGACCTGTACCAGATCCACTGGCCACGGCGCGGGCACTACCATTTCGAGGGGTCATGGGACTACAATCCTTACACCCAGCAGAAGCGCGACGAGGTGCTGCCCAACCTCATCGAGGTGCACGAGGTGATGGGCGAACTCGTCAAGGCGGGCAAGATCCGGTACTTCGGCCTCTCCAACGAGACGGCCTGGGGGACCATGCAATACCTCAAGCTGGCCGAGCAGCGCGGCCTGCCGCGGGTGCAGACCATCCAGAACGAGTACAACTTCCTGCGGCGCTACTACGACATGGACCTCGCCGAACTGGCCTTCCACGAAGACGTGGGGCTGCTCGCCTATTCGCCGCTGGCCGCCGGAGCGATCTCCGGCAAGTACCTCGGCGGCGTGCTGCCGCCTGGAACACGCGGCGCCGTGGCAGGCTCGGCCTATCGCAACAACCAGTATACCGAGCCGGCGATCCGGGCCTATCTCGCTCTCGCCGCCCAGCACGGGCTCGACGTCAACCAGATGGCCATCGCGTTCTGCCTCACCAAGCCGTTCATGACATCGGTCATCATCGGGGCGACCAATCTGGAGCAACTCGCCGTCAACATCGCTGCGGCCGACGTGACGCTGTCGCGCGACGTGCTGGACGGCATCCAGCAGATCTTCATGCAGTACCCGCGGACCCTGTAGGCAGCGGCAGCCGGTTGTCGGCTCCCGGTCGGTCAAGGCCGTGGGTCCCACCCGGCACGGGCACGGCCGGCGCTCGCGATCCGCGACAATCGCCAATCCGCACCGACGGCGGTATGAAGGTCAGTCGAGGAGTCGGGGGTGCCCATGACGCTGTTTGCGACGCTGTTTCCGCTCATCTGCTGGTTCGTCTACAACTACGGCGTCCCGCTGCTGGAGCGCCGCCGCCCGTCCCTGTCGGTGATCATGTCGATGCAGCGCCGCCGCTGGGTCGCCAATGCCGTCAATCGGGAGAGCCCGCTCGACGCGATTCTTTCGGGCAACCTGATGGGGTCGGTGAGCTTTCTGGCCTCCACGTCGGTCCTGCTGGTGCTCGCCATCTTCACCGCCTTCGGCAATCTCAACGCCCTGATGGAGACGCTGGCGACGGTGGGGATATGGGCGAGCTACACGGTGGCCGACGTGCAGATACACCTGTTCGCCATGCTGGCGGTGTTCGTGCTGAGTTTTTTCGCCTTCACCCTGGCGCTGCGGCAGTTCAACCATTTTTGCATCATGATCGGCGCCATCGACCATTCCGGCCACACCACCGAGGCCGAAATCGACGCCATCGCGCAGCTCAACGCCCTGGCGGCGCGCAATTTCAACAACGGCATCCGCGGCTACTACTTCTCGGTCGCGACAGTGGCCTGGTTCGCGAGCGAATGGCTCGCGATTGCAGCGAGCCTCGTGACCGTCGGCTTTCTCGTTCACCGCGAGTTCTTCTCGTCGGCGCATCGCGTCGCCGCCTCCGTCGCAGTGCTCGCCAGTCGGCGCGAGAAGGAACTCGGCTGAGCCTGGTATGCCGCCCGATCTAGTTGTTGAGCTTGCTCGGCGGGTAGACCTTCGGGCCCGCGGCTGGCCGGGTCGGCGTGGCCGGCTCCTCGGCGAGGGCTGCAGCGAGCGCGGCATGGTTGTCCGCCCCGGGTCGATAGCCGAGATCTGCGGCCTGCTGGTAGAGGTCCAGCGCCCGGGATTTGTCAGCAGCCACACCGTAGCCGTGCTCGTAGAGATAGCCGAGGTTGTTGAGGCCGACCGGATTGCCGTCATCGGCGGCCCGCTCGCTGAAATGCAGTGCCTTGTCGAAATCGAGCATGCCACCATCGCCATCAAGGTACATGAGGCCCAGGTTGGCGGCAGCATCCGACAGGCCGCTGTCCGCCGCCTGTCGATAGAGCCGCCGGGCCGTGGCAAAATCCTGCTCGACCCCGTCCCCGTCCTCGTACAGCAGCGCCAGGTTGAACTGGGCCGCGGCGATGCCCTGGTCGGCTGCCTGCCGGTAGAGCTCGGCGGCCGCGGCAGCGTCGAGGGCCGTGCCATAGCCGAGCTGTTTCAGGTAGCCCAGAGCATTGGCGGCGAGCCCGTATCCCTGCTCGGTCGCGAGGCGGTATTGCTCGGCAGCGGCAGCATAGTCGGGCTCGCCGGTGACCGTGCCATCTTCGTAGAGCCGGCCAAGGTTGTACTGGCCGCGCGCATCCCCATGCCGGGCGGCGCGCTGGAACCAGGCCGCTGCTGCGACCGGGTCGGAATCGAGCCCCAACCCCTCAAGGTACATCAGAGCCAGATTGGACTGGGCGCGCGGCACGCCCGCGATGGCGGCGGCACGGTACCAGCGGCCTGCAAGGCCCCAGTCCTGCGGAACGCCTTCGGCATAGTCGAAAGACAGCGCAAGGCTGTCCATCGCCGGCCCGAAGCCCGCATCGGCGGCCTGCTGCAGCATTTCGGCCCCGCGAACCATGTCCTGCGTCACGACATCCCCGACAATGAGCATGTCGCCCAGCAGCGTCAGTGCCACCGGATTGCCGTCGTCAGCCGCCGCCTCGAGCAGCGGCACGGCACTGGCGCTGTCGCCGAGCGCGTCGTGAGCCCGCCCGAGCCAGGCCTTGAGGGCCGGAGATTCGGGGTCTTCTTCCAGCGCGGACAGACAGGTTTCGATTGCCGAAGGGTCGATCTCCCAGCGATCCCTGCCGATCGCCTCGTAGCCCCACTCATACTGGCTGGCCGCCGCCGCTGCGCAGGCATCGAAGGCCTCGCCTGCGAATGCACACGAGGGCAGGAGGGCAGCAAGGAGCACTCCCTGCCCTGTCCGGCCGATCGTTCCCGCCATCTCGTCCTCCCGTTCCCGACTGCAACAATAGCCAAAGGCCGGCCACCCGCAAGGCTCACTCGACGGGGGCAATGTAGCCCTTGGCAAGATAGAGCTGGCGCTGGTTGACCCGCCGACCCTGGTGGATCACCGCCTCATCGGAGAGCAGCACGATTTCGGTGAACCGCGCGCGGACCTCTTCGCGCAACGTTCGCCAGATGTCGGTGTAGAGGATCGCGTCCTCGCCGGCGTGGGCTGTTGTGTCGAACCAGTAGTCGTACTGGTCGCGGCGGGGATTGAGGCTGGTCACGCCGGTGGTGCCGAGCGCGAAACCGAGGAGCGAGGCACTCGTGTAGTCCGTCGTGGCGATGAAGTCGGCCCCGTGCTCGCGTTGCGCGGCGCGCACCGCCTCGGCGGTCTCCGTCCAGCCATAGGCCCAGGAGGTTGCCTCATCGTCCATCGCCACCGGGTCGCCGAGTGGCCCGATAGAGAAGTTGACGAATACGACAACGAGCAGTGTCGTCCCGTAGAGGATATGCAGCCAGGCCAGCCATCGCCACTTGAGGTGGAGGGCGAGGAACGGCAGCGCCACGACATAGGCTACGAGGTTCCAGTGAAACAGCGTGGCGGTGAAATAGGAGAGGCCCGCCATGCTGAGGCTCGAAAGCCAGAACGTCACCTGAGCGAGGCCGGTGCCCGCCGCCCCTCCACGCCGCAGCGCAAAGGCCAGCATGGGCACGACCAGGAACGGGCCGACCGCGACCATGGACACCATGAGCCAGCCCCTGATCCCCTCCAGACCTGGCACCCGCACAGCGTGGCGATCACCGAGGACGAAGCCATAGGACGCAAAACCCTCGGTGAGGTTCCAGACCAGCACCGGCATCTGCAGCGCAACCGCGATGCCGGCCGCCAGGTAGAGTTGCGGCCGCGCCAGCAATGGTCGCATGCGGGGCGCCAGCACCACGTACAGGGCGAGCCCGATGCCGAAAAACGCGGCGTTGTACTTGGCGAGACCAGCAAGGCCGAGGCAGGTCGCCCCCAGATAGAGGTAGCGCCATCGTGGCGCGTGCGGCCAACCGTCGATGAAGCAGACAAGAAAGTAGAGGGCCGCAAGCGCGCAGGTGAGCAGCAGGTAGTCGGGCAATGCCCAGCCGGTGACCACGAAGAGGACGGGGGTGACGAGGAACAACAGCAACGTCAGCCAGAAGTGCTCCGGCCAGGCCGGCGCGATGCGCTGCGAAATCAGCCGGAGCAGCACTAGGTCGGCGAGGAAGGCGAGGACCACCGGCAGACGCAGCGCGAATTTGTTCCAGCCGAACAGCGCACCGCTCAGGCTCTGCAGCCAGGCGTTGAGCGGCGGGTGGTCGAAGTAGGAAAGCGCCGGATGCTGCCCCCACATCCAGTAGTAGGCCTCATCCTGAAAGACGTTGGTCGAGGCCAGGAGCAGCAGCCTGAACAGCACGAGGACGAGAACCAGTGCCCTGATTGCCGCCAGCGGCGCAATTGATCGCATGCGCGCCGGCACTCCGCTTTCCATCCCTGCCCCCGCCAACCCTGCCTTATCGCACGCGCCGCGCCGGCTGCAAATCGCCGGCTGTTCTGGCGCGCCGTCCGTGCCCGTCTTGTCTAGCCGTCATCCGGCAACGGCCGAAACCCCTCGCCAAGATAGAGCGTGTAGGTCAGAAGCTGATGCCCGAATGGCCCCGCAGTGACCGTGCCGATCTCCCGCATCTGCTCGAAATGCAGCCGGAAGGTCTGCATGTCGTCCCGACCGTCGACCAGAACGATGGCGCTCTGCCCCTGCCGCGTCACCGGATCGAACCAGTCGTCGAACGCATCCCGCCGAGACGAGAGCGCCACCACGGCGGAATCGTCGAGCGCGAAGGCGAGTTGGCTCGCCGTCTGGTAGCGATTGGTGGCGAGGAACTGGGTCCCATGGCTCCGCTGCGCCGCCGTCACCGCGGCGCCGACCTCGGTCCAGCCGAAGGCATGCTCGGTCTCGTAGAACGGTCGGCCGCCCCACAGGACGTTGACCGGCACGAGTGTAAAGTTAACCACAAAGAGCGTGGCGAAGGCCGTGCCGTAGAGCGCGTGCAGCGTCAGCGAGACCCGATCGACGTGCCGGCCGAGAAACGGCAAAGCCAGCACGAAGGCCGCTATATTCCACCAGGGCAGGATGGTGGCGAAGTTGGCAAGATAGAGCAGCGGCACCGTCGAGAGCACAAACACGAGCAGGGCCAGGACCCGCGCCGGCCGCTCGAACGGCGTGAGGCGCCAGCCGACGAAGAAGCGCAGCAGTGCCGGGACGAGGAACGGCGACAGCATGGTCAGCGTTCCGATCGCCGCCGATGCCATTTCCTGCGGATCGATGCCCGAGAAGCGCCCCGCAAAGCGACCCGCCAGGTGGAATCGGAAGGAGGCGAAGTCGGTCTGCAGCGCAAATGCGAGCACCGGGGCCTGGATGGCGATCGCGAGGCTCGCTGCGAGGTAGAGTTCAGGCCGAAGCAGCAGCGGCCGGAGGCGCGGCCGCAGGAGGATCGTTGCGGCGACGGCAATGCCGAGCAGTGCGCCGTTGTATTTGGCCAGCGCCGCGAGCCCCAGCAAAGCGGCAGCGCCGAAAAGATGCAGTCGCCGCCCGTCTCCGCCGGCTTCGACATCGCCGAAGTAGTGCATGAAGAGGTAGCCCGCGGCGAGGGCAAGGAACACCATCAGGTAGTCGTTGAACACTACCGACCCGAACAGTCCGAACATCGGTGCCGCGAGGTAGACGACCAGCCCCTTCAGGAAGACCGGCCGCCACCCCGCACCGGCGAGGCGACGAGCCAGATCGAGATAGATCCAGACCGTGCCGACAAAGGCAGCAATGGAGGGCCAGCGCAGGGCGAAGAGGCTCCGTCCGAAGAGGCTGTGGGACAGTCCCTGTACCCAGCCCTGCAGCGGTGGGTGATCGAAGTAGGACCAGGCCGGATGCTGCCCCCACATCCAGTAGTAGGCCTCGTCGGCTATCGGAAAGGCGGCAAGGGAGAAGTACAGCTTGAGGACGACGAGGTAGCCGGCGACGAGCACCAGCAGCCACTCTGCCAGCGACAGCGGCGCCCTGCCGACACTCTGCGCACCATCGATCACCCCCCGTCCCCACGGGGGGCGGGTGAAGCAGGGGGGGCGCAACGGGAGGCGGTAGCTATATCTGACATTGACATTCAGGTTTCTGGAAGGCTCTATGCCGCCTGTTGGAACTCCTACCCTGCGCCATGCTCGTCTGCCAGTGCAACGTGATCACCGATCGTGAGATCAAGCAGATCGTCACCGCCCTGCTGCGTGAGGATCCCTGGCAGATCATCGTGCCGGCCATGGTCTACCGCGAGCTGGAGAAGCGCTGCAAATGCGCCGGCTGCGTGCCGAATGTGGTGGACATCATTCTGAAGGTCACCGAACACTATCATTCGCAATTGGCCGCGAATCCGGCTGCGGCGCGACCTGCGCCACAACGACTCGTGGCCATGCGGCGTAACCGTCGAGGAGGTCGGAGTGAAGGGCGAAGCACAGGTCATCGAGCGGCTCAACGAGGCATTGTTTCTTGAGCTGGGCGCAGTCAACCAGTACTGGGTGCATTTCCGCATCCTGAGCGACTGGGGCTACACCAAGCTGGCCGCCAAGGAGCGCGCCGAGTCGATCGAGGAGATGCACCACGCCGACAAGCTGATCGAGCGCATCATCTTCCTCGAGGGCCACCCGAACCTGCAACGCGTGGCGCCATTGCGCATCGGCCAGACCATCAAGGAAGTGCTCGAGTGCGATCTCGCCGGCGAGTATGACGCCCGCAAGGCCTACAAGGCCTCACGCGAGTTGTGCGAATCGCTTGGCGATTACGTTTCCAAGAACCTGTTTGAGGCGTTGCTCGCCGATGAGGAGGGTCACATCGACTTCCTCGAGAGCCAGTTGCAGCTGCTCAATGCGATCGGCGTAGAAAAAATACGGCCAACTCAACTCCGATAGCGCTGACAAGGCCGAGTAACCGTCCGGCTTGACTTCCGTTCACTCTTTGTTCATTTCTACAGAATGAAGGGAGACGTCCATGCAGTTTCACCGCGGCCGTCTTTTCGACCACGTCCATCTCAACGTGTCGGACCTGAAGCGCTCCGCGGCGTTCTACGCTGCCATTCTCGAGGCGATCGGGCACCCGCCCGGCCTGCTGACGGAGCACTTCTTTCAGGTCGATGAGCTGTTCGTCAGCCCGCCGGGTCCTGGACAGGCGATCAGCCATGTGCACCTGGCTTTCCAGGCTCCCGATCGCGAGACCGTGCAACGGTTTCACGCCGCAGCGATTGCCGCCGGCGGGACCGACAACGGCGGCCCGGGAGAACGGCACTACCATCCCGGCTACTACGGTGCCTTCCTGCTCGATCCCGACGGCAACAACATCGAGACCGTGTTCCATGGCCCCGCGCGCCGATCTGCTCCTTCGGTGGTGCTGGAAGCGCTCTGAGCCTCACCGCCTCGGCCCGGCCCGCTGCGGGCCGATTTGCGGGATCAGCACCAGTTCGTCGAGGGCGTAGAGCTCGTCGTTGGCAAGACCCATGCCGATGTCCGAAGCACGTTGCAGCCAATGCCGGGCCTTTGCCAGGTCGACCGGCTGGCCGTAGCCATAGCGATAGCTGAGACCGAGGCCATATTCGGCCGGAGCGAAGCCACGCCCGCTGGCCTGATGATAGAGTTCAAGGGCCTGTGCCGGATCGGCAGGAACCCCGCGGCCGAATTGCAGCAGATCGGCAAGCAGCACCATGCCGGGCGCCCAGTCGGCCGACACAGCGCTTTCGAGATATGGCAGCGCCTCCATGGCACGGCCGTCCGCCACCAGGGCTCGAGCCAGCCAGGTCTTGTTCTCGGGGGAGGCCCCGTCGAGCCTGACGGCCTCGAGACAGGCCGGCACCGCCGACTCCGGATTGATCTGGCCCAGGTCGGTCACGCCGTTCGCTTCGAATCCCGCCTCGAAATACGACGCTGCTGCCAATGAACAGGCCAGCTCGGCCCGGAGTTCGGCGGCACGCTCTATGCCGTACTGGTCGTTCTGGCTCGCGGCCCGCTCGAAATAGTCGAGCGCCAGTTCGAAGTCGCGCGCGACCCCGAAGCCCTCGGAGTAGATATAGCCCAGCGTCGTCTGACCGGAGGCATTGCCCGCGTCGGCCGCCAGTTGCGCGTAGTCGCGGGCAGTCTCGTAGTCCGCAGTGACGCCTTCGCCGTACAAATACGCATTGGCGAGACCGAGGGTACCGGAGATCTCGCCCTGCTCATGGGCCAGTCGATTGAGTTCCAAGGCCCGCCCGTGGTCCTGCGGAACGCCTCTGCCGGCGACGTAGAGCTGCGCCAGGTTGGCCTGCGCCAACGCATAGCCCTGATCCGCGGCAAGCTGATAGTAGTGCGCCGCCAGCGATGCGTCAGCCGGGACGCCGTAGCCGACATCATAGAGATACCCGAGGTCGTTCAGCGACCAGGCGTCGCCGCGGTCGGCTCCGATCTGGAACTGGGCGGCGGCCCGGGCGTAGTCCTGCTCCACCCCCTGTCCGAATTCGTAGAGCTGGCCAATGCCGTAGATCCCTACGATGTCGTCCTGCGCCGCCGCGAGGCCGTACCAGCGCATCGCTTCGGCATAGTCGAGGGGCACGCCGCTGCCGCCATGGTGAAGATAGCCCAGGTTGGCCTGCGCCCGCGCCACACCCTGTTCGGCCGATCGGCGGTACCAGTCGGCCGCCGCCGCGTCGTCCTCGACAACGCCGAGGCCCCGATCATGGGCAGAGCCGAGGCTGAGCTGCGCCAATGCGAAACCCGCCTCCGCAGCCGGCCGCAGCACATCGACGGCGCGCGGGGGATCGGCCACCGAACCGAAATCGCCAAGCAACGCATCACCCAGAAGCTGCCGGGCCAGCAGGCTGTCCCCGGCGACCGACGTCTCGAGCAGGGGCAGGGCTTCATCGACACGCCCGGCGGCGATCAGCGCCCGCGCCAGCCAGGCCTTGTTCTCGTCCGATCCCGGATCCTCCGCCACCGCAACCTCGCACGCGGGAATCGCGATTGCTGGATCGATGGCGCCAAGGTCACGACCCACAACGCCGAACTGCGGCTCGAACTGCGATGCAGCGGCCTCGGCGCAGGCCTTCTCGGCCTTGAGTTCGGCAACATTATCGATTGCCAGCTCGTGGCCCTGCGCTGCCGCCTTCTCGAACCACCCGAGCGCCAGCGCACTGTCGCGCGCAACCCCGACTCCTCGGCATAGATGTAGCCGACACGATTCTGCGAATCGGCGATCCCGGCTTCCGCGCCGATCAGTGCGTAGTGCAGGGCCGCTGCCGGATCGCGCGCGACGCCGATGCCCTCGAGATAGAGATTGCCCAGTGCGCTCGCCGCATCGACATTGCCGGAATCGAAAGCCGCGAGGTAGAGTTCCGCGGCACGCTCCGGGTCCCGATCCACACCCAGGCCGCTCTCGTACAGATAACCCAGATTGAACTGGGCGTAGTCGCTGCCCTGGTCGGCCGCCTGCTGATAGAGCCGAGCCGCCTCTGCGTAATCCTGCGTCACCCCGTGACCAACATCGTAGAGATAGCCCAGCCCGGCCTGCGCATAGGCATGACCCTGGTCGGCGGCGAGGCGGTACAGGCGGGCCGCCTCGACATAATCCTGCGGCACGCCGTTACCGTTCTCGTGGAGATAGGCGAGGCCAGCCTGAGAATAGGCATCGCCGGCTTTGGCAGCCTGGCTGTAGGCGCTCGCCGCCCTCTCGTAGTTCTGCTCCATCCCCACGCCGTTCTCGGCCATGTAGCCGAGATTGCTGAGTGCGAAGATATCGCCCTGGGCGCTGGCCGCTTCGATCAGGGCCGCCGCCTGAACGTAGTCGATCTCGACACCGTCCCCGTTCAGATAGGCGGCGCCGAGTTCGGCCTGCGCCTGCGCGTAGCCCTGATCGGCTGCCAGCCGATAGTAGCCTAGAGCACGAGTCTGATCGCGGGGCACGCCATCCCCATTCCAGTAAAGCAGGCCGAGGCCATACCGGCCGGCCGCCGCCCCCTGCTCTGCCGCCAGCCAGTAGTAGCGGTGGGACTTGGCGAAATCGACGTCGACACCGGTGCCATGGAAGTACAGCGTACCCAGTTCGACCTGACCATCGGCGAAGCCCTGCTCGGCTCCCCTTAAGATCCAGGAGCGCGCCGTATCGAACTCGGCCTGCGTCACGGCAGCCCGCTGCAGCATGAGTCCGTATCGCACCTGCCCAGGTGCAAAGCCCTGCTCGGCCGCCGCCGCGTACAGGGCGATCCCCCGGTCCCGATCCATATCGGTCGACGCCTCGTCGCTGATCAGCATCTGGCCGAGGGCCGTCTGGGCGACCGGGTTGCCGGCCGCCGACGCCGACTCGAGCAGCGGCCTCGCTTCCGCGATCCAGCCCTGCCGATAGTAGGCACGACCGAGCCATGCCTTCAGCCGGGAGTCATCGGGAGCAGCGGCCAGAGCCGGCACGCACGCTGCAATCACTGCTGACGCATCGTAGGCATAGTAATCACGGGCAAGGGGTGACTGCCCGGGCTCGAACCGGGTGGCGGCCGCGGCGGCGCAGGGCGCGGCCGGCTCATCCTCCGCTGCCACGGGAGCTGTCGCCGCAACCAGCACGAGCGCAGCAACCAGAAACGCCGATCGGGTGTTGGACCTTCTGGTGCGTCCCACGTCGTATCTCCCTAGCGCCCCGCGATGCGTGAGCTTAACGCGGATACGAAGGCAGAAACAGTGGTTTGCGCTCAGCCGAAGCCCGCAACGGCCGTGGGCTCGTAGGGGGCCTCGAGGCGGACGACTTCATCCTCGGTGAGCCTGAGCGGCAGTGCCTCGAGTGCGTCCTCGAGCTGGGAGAGCCGGGTTACCCCGACAATCGGCGCGGTCACGGACGCCTTCTGCAGTACCCATGCCAGCGCCACCTGAGCCATCTTCGCGCCGCGTTCGGCGGCAATCCCGGCCACCGCCTCATTGATCGGGCGTCCGGCCTGTTCCGTTCGGCTGTAGAGCGTCCTGCCGAAGATGTCTGTGCCGCTGCGGCCGGTCGCCTCACCCCACGGCCGGGTGAGCCGGCCTCGCGCCAAGGGCGACCACGGGATGACCCCGATCCCCTCCTCGGCGCAGAGGGGCAGCATTTCGCGCTCCTCCTCGCGGTAGATCAGGTTGAGGTGGTTCTGCATCGACACGAATCGCGCCCAGCCGTTCGCCCGGGAGGTCGCGAGCATCTTCATGAACTGCCACGCATACATGGAGGACGCACCGATGTAGCGTGCCTTGCCGGCCCGAACGACATCGTTGAGCGCCTCCAGCGTTTCCTCGATCGGCGTCTTCGGATCGAAGCGGTGGATCTGGTAGAGATCGACATAGTCGGTGCCGAGACGGCGCAGGGAGGCGTCGATTTCCTCAAGAATCGCCTTGCGGCTGAGTCCGCGCCCGTTCGGCCCCTTGCGCATCTCGCCGTGGACCTTGGTGGCGATCACCATCTGGTCGCGCGGCCCGATCTCCTTCAGCACCCTGCCGACGATTTCCTCGCTTGTGCCGGCCGAATAGACGTTGGCCGTGTCGAAGAAGTTGATCCCCGCCTCCCACGCGGCACGCAGGATCGGCCGGCTGGCGGACTCATCAATGGTCCACTCGTGGTTGCCGGCCCCTGGATCGCCGAACGACATGCAACCAAGGCATAGCCGGCTGACTTCGAGACCGGTGTGGCCGAGGCGGGTGTAGTCCATTCTCGTTCTCCAAGCCAGTTCAGGCCGCATCGGACCCAGTGACGCACACTCTAGCACCCCTGGTGGCGGGCGGACCATTGCTGGGTTAGTCTCAGACGCCTTGGTCGATCCGGGGGGAAGGTCGTGCGTCGCCTTGTTGCCGTACTGACAGTGATCGTCGCGGCGTTGCTGGCCGCGGCTCCAGCGCGGGCGGAGAGCTTTCCGATCGCCGAGATCATGCGCGCCACCGCGCTCGACGAGATCTTCACCCAGTTTGGAGCCGGCATCGCCGCCGCTGCCCGCAGCGAGGATGTCTCGAACGACGAAGCATTTCTCGACCACTGGGAGTCAACCGCGCTGGCCATATTCGACGCAGCCAGGCTGCATGAACGTCTGACCCGCGCGCTGGAGGGGCGCTTCTCGGAAACTGAACAGCAGGCTCTGGCGTCGTTCTTTCGGTCCGGTTTCGGCGAGCGCATGACCGTGCTCGAGCGTGACATTGCCCGCCTCCCGCCCGAGGCCCAGCTCACTGCCCTCGCCGCAGGCATGGCCCTCGCCGCTGACGCCGGCGCCGTGCGATCGAGACTGTTCGATGACCTAGTACAACTGGTCGGCGCCGAAATCTCGGTTTCGATGGTCGGCCAGTCGGTACGGGCATTGCTCGTTGCGCTGGCAGTGTCGCAGCAACAAGGCGACATCGAAGTACCCTGGCCGGCGATCGATGCGCAGATCGAGGCGATGATGCCTGGCCTGCTTGCCGAGGTTTCCCGGACACAGCGGGCGATGATGGCGTATGCGTACCGCGATCTCAGCGACGAGGACCTGAGCCGCTACATTGCATTCCTCAGAACCGAGCCCGCGCAGAAACTATATGGCATCGCGGCCTCCGCCGTGGGGCGGATCATTGCCGACGGCATGGCTCGCTTCGGCGATGCCCTGTCCACCCGCCTGCGCAGTGTCAACATCTGAGCGCTATTCGTTGCGGCGTCCGCCGCCGATTGGCGCCAGCACTGCGTCCATCTGCTTGATCAAGGCCGTCATCCTGTCCTCGGGCGGATCCGGCGTGAACACCGGCCGCGGCGTCCCCGAGGGAAAGGCCCCGAAGGTCTGGAAGAAGTCTATCATGTCCTGCAGCACCGGCATGCGGAAGCGCAGCATGGCGCCGAGCGCCAGCACCGGCTCCAGGTGCCCGAAGCCTGCGTAGTACTTCTCGGTGACCCAGACGCCGCTGGCCCTCAGCTTCTGGGCCAACGCCTCGGAATTCTGCACCCTCACGATGGGGTCCGTGGTGCCGCTGGCGAGAAAGATTGGGGGCGCGTCCGCGGTGA
>JADJPS010000007.1:22500-311135 GCA_016713105.1 Devosia sp.
CGAGGGCGAGGTCGCGCTGGCCTATGCCACCCCAAACCAGGTCTGCGTGACCTTGGCGTGGTCAGCGGCGATGGCCTTTCAGGCGTTGCCGAGAACGTCTCGGTCGTCGGCAAGACCCGTAGCGCCGAAGAGGCAGGCCTGGGCCGTTCCGAGCGTGTCGTTGCGGTGCGCGACAATGGTCCGCTCAAGGACACGCTGCTCAAGAACGGCTTCGATGAAACGACCTACGATATGGTGGCGGGGACGCTGCGCAACGTGCTCAACTCCACAACCGTTCCGGTGGGGGCACGCCTCCGGATACTGATGGGACCGTCGCGGACCTCCGAGACCCTGATTCCGCATCGGCTCAGCATCTACTTCCCCGATCCCCGAACCGGTCAGATCAAGCATGCGGCAACCGCCGCGCTGACCGACCGGGGCAACTACGTGCTCGGCCTTGCACCCGCCGAGATCGAGTTCCCCGAGGAAGACACCGAGCAGATCAACGTCAACAACCTGCCTTCGGTGTACCGCTCGATCTGGGAGACGGCACGCAAGCACGACATCGACGATGCCACGACATCGCGCATCGTTGCCATGTTCGCTTACGACATCGACCTCACCAAGAAGATTTCGGCGGGCGATTCGATCGAGATTCTGGAGACCCAGAAGGACGCCGATGGCCATCAGGAACTGCTCTATGTGGGGCTCAAGCTGGGCACGACCACGCGCGAGTTGTTCCGCTTTCGCACCAATGACGGTACCGTGGATTTCTACGATCCGGGCGGTGAGACCGGCAAGCGCTTCCTGACCCGCCGGCCGGTGCAGGGAGGCGGTCGGCTTGCCAGCCGCTTCGGCTATCGTGTCCACCCGATCTTCAAGTCGCGCCGCTTGCACACCGGCGTCGATCTCGCCGCCAAGAGCGGTACGCCGATCTACGCCTCGGGTGACGGCGTGGTGGAGAAGGCCCAGTGGGTCTCGGGGTACGGCAAGTTCGTCATGCTCAAGCACGTCAATGGCTTCGAAACCGGCTATGGCCACATGAGCCGCATCGCCGACGGCATGAAACCAGGTGCAAAGGTCCGGCAGGGCCAGATCATCGGCTATGTCGGCTCCACCGGCAATTCGACCGGCCCGCACCTGCATTTCGAGATCAAGGTCAACGGCCGCTTCGTCGACCCGCTCAGCGTCAAGCTGCCGCGCGACAAGTCGCTGTCGGCGCAGTACGATGCGGCTTTCAAGCAGACAATTGTCCAGGTCCGCGACCTGATGCAGCGCGAGCCAGCGCCCGTCACCGTCGCCGCACTGAACTAGGCCGGACGGCACCGTCCTCCCGGCGCTTGCGCTGCTGCGTGAGCCAGGCGATGCCGGCCGAGAGCAGGGCCAGAGCGGCGGCACTGTAGGCAATGACGGAAAAGGCCGCGTTGCTGGCGGCGCGGCGCACCGATTCGATATCTGGCGGCGGCGAGGGGTCCGGCAACAGGCCGAAGTGCAGCGGCATATCCGCCAGGGCCCCGAGCCCGCGCTCGAACACGATGGTTGCGGCGCCGCCCATCACAGCGATTGCCAGCAGCCCAGCCACACGGGCCACGGCGTTGTTGACCCCTGAGGCCAGTCCGGTTTCCCGGTCCGCCACCGACGTCATCACCGCAGTCGAAAGCGGCGAGACCACGGCACTCATGCCGATGCCCATCAGCGCCACCACCGGCAGAACGCCGAACCAGATGCTCTCAAGGGGTGCGGCGAGACCGAGCAGGGCAAAGGCGGCCGCTACCATTGCCGACCCGACGGCAATCATCGGTGCTGGCCCGAATCGGTCCGACAGTCGTCCCGCCAGCGGCGACAGCCCAGTCAACGCCACGCCGAACGGCAGGAAGGCAAGCGACACTTCGGCGGCAGTGGCTCCCCAGCCGCCAATCATCGCCATGGGGAGGAAGAAGGTAACGGCGGCGAGTGCGAAGTAGAGCGCGAAGGTGAGTGCCTGAGCGCCGGAAAAGGCGACATTGCGGAAGTGTCGCAGGGGCAGCATCGGATCGCTGGCTCTTGCCTCCCACCAGAGGAACGCGGCGAGCAGCAACACGCCGCTGCCGCAGAACAGTCCGACATGACTTGCTGGCGGGGCCCCTCCCGCGAGCGGTGTCAGCCCGAGCGCGATGAACAGCAGCGCAAGCGTGATCAGCCCGCCTCCCACCATGTCGAGGCGCCGCCCCGCCTGGGGGGGATCGCGCGGCACCTTGAGATAGAGCAGCGACAGCGCAATCACGCCCAGCGGCAGGTTGATCGCAAAGACCAGCCGCCAGCTCCAGTCCCCGAGGCCAGTCAGCACCAGGCCGCCGACCACCGGACCCATGATGGTGGTAAGCGAGGAGAACGACGACCACAGCCCTATTGCCGCGCCGCGCTCTTCGCGTGGATAGGCTCTGGCGATGATCGCCAGGCTCCCCGGCACCATCAGAGCGGCTCCCAGCCCTTGCACAGCGCGTGCCAGAATCAGCAGCAGCGGGCTTGGCGCCAGCGCCGCCGCAACCGATGACGCCGTGAACAGGCCGATGCCCAGGCCGAAGACGGTCCTGAGCCCGAACCGATCGCCCGCCGCGCCGCCGAGAAGCAGCAACGCGGAGAGCAGCAGCAGATAGGCGTTCGAGACCCATTGGGCATCACCGAGGCTGGCCCCCAGATCGGCACGAAGCGCAGGTGTGGCGATCGAAAGCACGGAGCCGTCGATGAACCCCATGGACGAGGCGAGAATGGCAGCGACAAGCACGTAGATGCGATTGTGTGGCGGGCAGAAGGGCGCACTGCTCGTATCGCGTGCCATCCGAGGTGTCTCCCTGACCGTCGCACCACAGACTAGGCTCATTCGGACCACATCGCGAGGCAGTTCGCGACCGCCCCTGTGCTACACCTCGGGGCAATAGACCAGCAGTTCCGCCCCGCCGGGCTCGCGGAACAGGAAGCGGCGGCCGCCCGGGTAGCTTCGCACCGGCACGGTGATGATGCCACCGGCGTCGGTCACTGCCCGGGCTGCCGCCTCGATATCGTCGGTACGCACCCCGATCAGCGGCGCGGTACTCCTGTCATCCTCGGCGCCATTGAGTCCGCCGAGCACGCCGGCCCCGAGGACTTCGGTGTATCCCGGTCCGTAGTCCCTGGAGCCGAAGCCGAAGGCACGACCGAAGAACTCACGGCTGGTTGCAGTGGAACTGGTGGGCAACTCGAAGTAGTCGATGATGAAACTGGCCATGAAACCTCCCTCGGCATCAGCCCCGCTTGCTGCGCATGCCGACAACGACTGTCGGATCGCCGCAATCGAGGAGTTCGGCATAGCGGGACGAATCGACCGCGAAGAGTGCTACCCGTCCCTGCGCGTCGTGGTGAATGCCCCAGCCGTGGGTCTTGACCAGCGGCGACGACCGCAGACAGGGCTGCCCCTTGGCAAAGAACGCTGCCCGCGCCGCCGGCCGGTCCGGTTCCGCGATGCCATTGCGCTCGGCATGAACGGCGAAGATGACATCGTCGCTGGTGAAGCGGTAGGGATGATCACTCACCATCCGCCACTGCAACCACGCCACGCTACCGGGCTTGCCCGGCACCTTGCCTGTCGCAGCGTCGCTGTCGGGGGAAACCGCGATGAAGGTCGCGCAGTAGTTCGTCGAATGCATGCGCCCGTCCATGTTCCCTATTTGTTCTATAGGGAAACGCTCGCCGATGCAAGTCCCGGGCGAACCTGAGCGGGACGGCGCCGACCATCGATCGACCGGCCGCCGGGACTCTGCCCGTTCCGCCTGCAGGGACGGGGCCGGTCGAACCGGCCCCGGCTTCGTCATGCCGCGCGCGCGTGAGCCTCCGCAGCCGACCCGGGCCGGACGACGAGGCCGGCGTCACCCGTATCGACCACGACCTGCTGTCCATCGAGGATTCTGCCGGCGAGGATCTCCTCTGCAAGCTTGTCCTGAACCTCGCGCTGGATGACGCGCTTCAGCGGCCGGGCACCATAGGCCGGATCGTACCCTTCGTTGGCGAGCCACTCGCGTGCCGCATCGGTGAGGTCCAGCGTGATGTCACGCTCTTTCAGCAGACCGTGCAGCCGGCCCAGCTGGATGTCGACGATGGCCCCCATGTGGCCGCGCTCCAGCCGGTGGAAGACGATGATGTCGTCTACCCGGTTAAGGAACTCGGGCCGGAACGAGGCCTTGACCACATCGAGCACCTTGCCGCGCACCAGCTCCACCGCTTCCCCGTCCTTGAGGCCAACGAGGTATTCCGAGCCCAGGTTCGAGGTCATGATGATGATGGTGTTGCGGAAGTCGACCGTGCGACCCTGCCCGTCGGTCAGGCGCCCGTCGTCGAGCACCTGCAGGAGGATGTTGAACACGTCCGGATGCGCCTTCTCGATCTCGTCGAACAGGACCACCTGATAGGGCCGACGCCGCACCGCTTCGGTCAGCATTCCACCCTCGTCATAGCCGACATAGCCCGGAGGGGCGCCGATCAGCCGCGCCACCGAGTGCTTTTCCATGAACTCCGACATGTCCATGCGCACGATCGCATGCTCGTCATCGAACAGGAACTGCGCCAGCGCCTTGGTCAGCTCGGTCTTGCCGACGCCGGTGGGCCCGAGGAACATGAACGAGCCGATCGGACGGTTCGGATCCTGCAGCCCCGCCCTTGCCCGGCGCACTGCCTTGGCCACGGCTTCCACCGCCTCGGACTGGCCGACGACCCGCTTGCCCAGCTCGGTTTCCATGGCGAGGAGCTTCTCGCGTTCGCCCTCAAGCATCCGGTCGACCGGGATGCCGGTCCAGCGGCTGACCACCTGAGCGATGTGAGTGGGTTGCACCACCTCCTCGACCATCGGGTTCTCCGGCTTGCCGTCGCCATCGGGATCGTCGACGGCCTTGATCTGCTTTTCGAGCCCGGGGATCACGCCATAGGCCAGTTCCCCGGCCCGCGCCAGGTTGCCCTGGCGCTGCGCCAGTTCGAGATCGGTGCGGGCCTTGTCGAGCTCCTCCTTGAGCTTCTGGCTGCCCTGCATGCGTACCTTTTCGTTCTGCCAGCGGGTCGAGAGCGCCCCGGCCTCCTCCTCAAGATCGGCGAGCTCCTGCTCGAGCCGGCCGAGCCGGGTCTTCGAGCCCTCGTCGGTCTCCTTCTTCAGCGCCTCGCGCTCGATCTTGAGCTGCATGATGCGCCGATCGAGCTCGTCCAGTGCCTCGGGCTTGCTGTCGACGGCCATGCGCAACCGCGCCGCCGCTTCGTCGATCAGGTCGATCGCCTTGTCCGGCAGGAACCGATCGGCGATGTAGCGCTTGGACAGGGTCGAAGCCGCCACGATCGCCGAGTCGGAGATGCGGATGCCGTGATGCAGTTCGTACTTCTCCTTCAGGCCGCGCAGGATCGAGATGGTGTCCTCGACCGTCGGCTCGTCGACGAAGACCGGCTGGAAGCGCCGGGCCAGCGCCGCGTCCTTCTCGACGTGCTTGCGGTACTCGTCGAGCGTGGTGGCACCGACGCAGTGGAGTTCGCCGCGTGCCAGCGCCGGCTTGAGCAGGTTCGAGGCATCCATGGCGCCATCGGCCTTGCCCGCACCGACCAGCGTGTGCATCTCGTCGATGAACAGCACCACCTGCCCCTCGGCCGAGGAAATCTCGGTGAGCACCGCCTTCAGGCGCTCTTCGAATTCGCCGCGATACTTGGCGCCGGCGATCAAGGCACCCATGTCGAGCGACAGCAGCGCCTTGTTCTTCAGGCTGTCGGGCACATCGCCATTGACGATGCGGATGGCGAGGCCCTCGACGATGGCGGTCTTGCCCACGCCTGGCTCGCCGATCAGCACCGGGTTGTTCTTGGTGCGCCGGCTCAACACCTGCACGGTGCGCCTGATCTCCTCGTCGCGGCCGATCACCGGATCGATCTTGCCCTCGCGGGCAGCGGCGGTGAGATCGCGGGCATACTTCTTGAGTGCGTCGTACTGGTTCTCGGCGGACGCCGAATCGGCCGTACGACCCTTGCGGATCTCGTTGATCGCCTCGTTGAGGCCCTGCGGCGTGACCCCTGCCGCAGCCAGCACCTTGCCGGCGTCGATATCCTTTTCAACGACGAGCGCGAGCAGCAGCCGCTCAACCGTCACGAAATTGTCGCCGGCCTTCTGCGCCGCCTTCTCGGCCGTATCGAACACCCGCGCCAACTCGCGGCCGAGGTAGAGCTGACCGGCATCGCCGGAAACCTTGGGAACCCGGGTCAGTCCGGCTTCGGTCTCGGCGCGGACGAGACGCGCATCCCCGCCGGCCTTCACGATCAGCCCAGCCGACATGCCTTCCTCGTCGTCGAGCAGCACCTTGAGCAGGTGCAGCGGCAGGAATTGCTGGTGGCCCTGGCCGAGCGCCAGCTGCTGGGCGTTCTGGATGAAGCCACGGGCGCGCTCTGTGTACTTTTCGATGTTCATGCAACTCTCCTCTCTGGCACGCCGAACCGCCCCGCAACGGGCACGCATCCGACGCCTGAAGCGTCGATCCGGCGAAAACGGGAAACGGGTTCCCGCAACTGCCAGACCAATTCCGGAGGCCCGCTCGGCGGCGCTCCCCGGTCTCGAGCGAGATATAGGTAGGCCCGAAGAAAACAAAAAGGCCGGGATCGCTCCCGGCCTTCGACAACAACTGCGTCGGTCCAGCTACTCGGCAGCCGTGCTGCCCGCCGTCAGGAAAGCCGGCAGCTCGCCAACATCGGGCTGAGGCGCATTGGCAGGATCGGCGGCACCGCCATCACCACCCTGCCCGCGCGATCGACGACGCGGGCGCCGCTCGCGGTGACGGCGCGGCTCGCCCTCGCCTTGCGCCTGCTGGCCTTCACCCTCGGTCGGCATGACCTCCTCGGCCGCTGCAATCACCACCGGTTCACTGCCAGGGACGGGCTGCACCGGCGGTTCGGGCTGCGGCTGGCTCTGCTGGTAGGGCTGGCGCGGCTCCGGCGAGGCAAAACGATCATTGATCGGCGTGAAATCGTCGTCGTAATCGTCCTCGTCGCCCTGCTGGCCGAACTGGTCGCGCTGGCCGCCCTGAGGCTGGGCTGCACTCAGGATGCGGAAATAGTGCTCCGCATGCTGCAGGTAGTTCTCGGCCATCACGCTGTCACCAGAGGACTGAGCGTCGCGGGCGAGCTGCAGGTACTTCTCGGCGATGTGGGCGGCATTGCCGCGCACCTTCACGTCGGGGCCGTTGCTCTCATAGTTTCGGCTCAACGGGTTGCCGTGCTTGCGGCCACCATTGTTGTTCCGTCCACGGGAGCGGTTCTTGTTGTTCTGTTGATTTGGTCTCATCGTCTCTTTTCAAGCCTTGGAAAAGATCACTAAAGGCAAGTTCGGGCCATCGGCACCTGGGCTGCGGGCTGGCGAGACGCCGGCGGGCGAGCTAGATCTGCAGTGCCTAGAGCTGCGGGTTGAACCACTTGTGGCCCATCACGGCGCCCCGGTTCCTCGTCCAGGTATCGAATGCTGCCGATCGCAGCTCGCCGATGAGCGGGTGGCCGTCACCTTGGCACGATCAATCATGCCGTTGACAGCAGAGCGAACCTACCCGGTTCGTTCCGTCTTTCCAAGCAGAAAATATGGGATGCCTTCGCACAGGTGCAACCCCTTAACCCCGGCGCGCCACCAGCATCCGCTCGTGGCCTGCGAGATCGCGCTCGACGGTGACGTCGAACAGCCCGGCGCCGACGAGAATGTCACTCACCGCCTGCGCCTGTCCCGCGCCGATCTCGAGCAGCAGCACGCCCTCGGGCCCGAGGAACAGCGGTGCCTCGGCAGCGATCGCCCGGTACGCGGCGAGACCGTCGGGTCCCCCGTCGAGCGCCAGCAGCGGATCGTGGTCCCGCACCTCGCGCATCAGCGTGGCGATGGTGCCGCTCTCGACATAAGGCGGGTTCGACGTGATGAGTTCAAAGCGCTCGCCCGAAGCGACAGGATCGAACCAGGAGCCGCGCCGGAACTCGATGCGCCTGTCGACGCCGTGCCGTCGGGCATTGTCCCGCGCTGCGACCAGCGCTTCCTCCGACAGGTCGACCGCCACGGCGCGCATGTCCGAGAACTCGCTGAGCAGCGCGATCGGGATGCAGCCGGTGCCGGTACCGAGATCGAGGATCCGCGGCGCATCGAGCCCGCCGATCTCCTCCAGCCCGCGCTCGACCAGCATCTCGGTCTCCGGGCGCGGCACCAGCGTCGCCTCGTTGAGCCTGAAGCTCAGGCCCCAGAAGTCCTTTTCGCCGAGGATCCGCTCGACCGGTTCGCCGCGCAGGCGCCGCTCGGCAAGGGCCTCGAGCGCCTTCAGTTGCTCGGGCCGCGCCAGTTCACGCTCGCGGTTGACCAGCTCGAGCCGATCCACGCGAAAGGCGGCCTCGGCCAGCAACCGGGCTTCCAGTTCCGCCGTTCCGATTCCGGCGCGCCGGAACAGGTCCCGCACCCCCCGCCATGCCCCCCCGATACTGAGTGTCAGCTGATGCCCTCCATCGCGGCGAGCTGCGCGGCCTGATTTTCCGTGATCAGCGCGTCGACCAGCTCGCCAAGCGCCTCGCCGGCGATCACCTTGTCGAGCTTGTAGAGCGTCAGGTTGATCCGGTGATCGGTTACCCGTCCCTGAGGGAAGTTGTAGGTACGAATGCGCTCCGAGCGGTCGCCGGAGCCGACCTGTTCCTTGCGCGCCTCCGAACGGGCCGAATCCCTGGCATGCCGCTGCTCCTCGAAGAGCCGCGCCTGCAGCACCTTCATGGCGGTAGCGCGGTTCTGGTGCTGGCTCTTCTGGCTGGCAGTGACGACAATGCCGGTCGGCAGATGGGTGATGCGCACCGCGGAATCGGTGGTGTTGACATGCTGGCCCCCGGCACCCGACGAGCGCATCGTATCGATGCGGATGTCCTCTGCCTTGATCTCGATGTCGATGTCCTCGACCTCCGGCAGCACCGCGACGGTTGCTGCCGAGGTGTGGATGCGGCCCTGCGACTCGGTGGCGGGAACGCGCTGCACCCGGTGCACGCCCGACTCGAACTTCAGCTTTGCATAGACGCCCTTGCCCGAGATGTTGGCGACCACTTCCTTGTAGCCGCCCATTTCGCCCGGGCTTTCCTCCATCAGCGTGAACTTCCAGCCCATCAGGTCGGCGTAGCGCTGGTACATGCGCAGCAGGTCGCCGGCGAACAGCGCCGCCTCGTCGCCACCGGTACCGCCGCGCACCTCGAGGATGACGCTTCTTTCGTCGGCCGCATCGCGGGGCAGCAGCAGGACGCGGATCTCCCGCACCGCCGCCTCGATGCGGGGCCCGAGCTCCTCGATCTCGGCCTCGGCCATCTGCGCCATCTCCCTGTCTCCGGAAGCGGCAAGCTCCTCGGCGGCGGCAAGTTCGGACAGCATCTTGCGATAGGTCTGGATCGGCCGGACGATCGGCTCGAGCTCGGCATATTCCTTACTGAGGCGCACGAACTGCTCGGCAGAGGGGCCGGCCGAGAGCGCCGCCTCGATCGAATCGAACCGCTTGGTGAGCGCGTCGAGCTTGTCCTGGGGGAGGCTGGTCATGGCTGTCGTCAGATCACCAGGCCCTGTCGCTCCACCCACTCGAGCAGCAGCTGGCGGATGTCGGGGCCGTGCGCGCCCTCAAGCAGGGCGGCAGAGACGGAATTGCGGATCGGCATCAGTTCGGTGCCCAGCACCATCTCCTTGATCGGGCCGACCGAGGGCGGGCTCATCGAGAGCCGCGTCATTCCGATCGACATCAGCGCCAGTGCCTCGATCGGGCGCCCCGCCAACTCGCCGCACATGGTGAGGGGCACGTTGTAGCGGCGCGACATGTCGACGATGTGCTTCAGGGCCCGGAGCCGCGGCAGCGCGATCGGATCGTAGCTCTTGGCGACACGCTTGTTGCCGCGGTCGGCAGCGGTGAGGAACATTACCAGGTCGTTCGAGCCGATCGAGACGAAGTCGGCCTCCGGCAGCACGTGATCGAGTTCCCACAACAGCGAGGGCACCTCGATCATGGCGCCCAGTTCCAGTCGGGACGGAACGGGCCGGCCCTCGTGCACCAGGCGCTCGACCTCCCGGTTGACCACCAGCCGGGTCTGCCGGAATTCCCAGGCATCGGTGACCATCGGCACGAGGATCTTCATCGGCCCGCCATTGGCGGCCTGCAGCAGAGCGCGAATCTGGATGCGCAGCAGACCCTGCCGGTCGAGGGCGAGGCGTAGCGAACGGAACCCCATGGCCGGGTTCTCCTCGGCCTCCGACCTGAGATAGGGGATCACCTTGTCGCCGCCGATATCGAGCAGGCGGAAGACGATCGGCTTGCCCTCGGTCAGCCGGATCGCCTCGGCATAGAGCTCGACCTGCTCCTTGAGGCGCGGCAGGCGCGAGGCGATCATGAACTGCAGTTCGGTGCGGAACAGCCCAACCCCCGCCGCGCCGGTGTCGCGCAGCATCGGCAGGTCGGCGACGATGCCGGAATTGTGGAATAGCGTTACGGCGACACCGTCACGGGTCACCGAGGGACGATCCTTGAGCTCGAGATAGTGGGCCCGCCGCTTGGCGGTGAGCCGCACCTTGTCGACATAGACCTGGATCATGTCGGCGGTAGGCCGGAGATGCACCTGTCCGGTGGCTCCGTCGACGATGATGTCGTCCCCCGATTCCGACAGCGCCACGGCGTTTTCGGCCTGCCCGACCGCTACCAGCCCCAGCGACTTGGCGATGATCGCCACATGGCTGATCGAGGCCCCCTCCTCGAGCACCACCGCCCTGAGCCGCGTCCGGTCGTACTCGAGCAGTTCTGCCGGACCCATGTTGCGGGCAATGAGAATGGCGTTCTCGGGCAGATCCTTGTGGCCCATGGCATTGCCGTCGCCGGTCAGCACGCGCAGCAGCCGGTTGGCGAGGTCGTCGAGATCGTGCAGGCGATCCTTGATGTAGGGGTCGGTCGACCGCATCATCCGGGCCCGGGTATCGTTCTGCACCCGCTCGACTGCGGCCTCGGCGGTGAGCCCGTTCTCGATCGCCTCGGTCAGCCGGTCCACCCAGCCCCGGTCATGTGCGAACATGCGGTAGCTCTCGAGGATCTCGCGGTGATCCGACGAGGCGACCATGTCGCCGTGGCTGAGCATGTCGTCGATCGACAGCCGCATCTGGTCGAGTGCGGCGCGCATGCGGACCTGTTCGGCCTCGGTGTCCTCGGCGACAAAATTGGTCACGACGACGCGCGGATCGTGCAGCACCACCTGCCCCAGCGCCACCCCGTCGGTGAAGCCGGTGCCGTGGAAGGTGCGCGGCCGCCTCAGCTCGATGTCCTGTCCCGGCTTGATCAGCGCATCGAAATCGGCGGTCGACATCATCTCGGCGAGCAGCGTCGCCGTGGTCAGCATCGCCTCGATCTCGTCTTCGCCGTAAAGATGCGCCTCGCGATTCTGCACCACCAGCACGCCCAGCGTCTGGCCGGCCCGCAGCACCGGTACGCCGAGGAACGCCAGGAACGGATCCTCGCCGGTCTCCGGTCGGTAGGCGAAGGCCGGATGCGCCGGCGCATTCTCGAGGCTGAGCGGTTCCGCCTGCTTGGCGATGATGCCGACCAGCCCTTCGCCGAGCCTGAGCGTCGTCAGGTGCACGGCACTCTCGGCGAGGCCGCGGGTGGCGAACAGTTCGAGCGCGCCATCGTCGCGCAGCACGTAGAACGAGCAGACGTCCGCGTGCATGTTCTGGGCGATGAGGGTGACGATCTTGTCGAGCCGGGCCTGCGAAGCCAGCGGCTCCGCCATGGTTTCGCGCAATTGCCTGAGCAGCACGCGCGGCCCGCTGATCGCTGTCGCCATGATTCCCGCCCGGCGGCCCCGCGCCGCCCACTACGGCCCGGGCGCCGCGATCGGGGTCAGCGGCAGCTCAGGCGTCTTCCTTGTCCAACCCGTAATACGTATGGAGGGCCCGAACCGCAAGCTCGGCATATTCGTCGTCGATCAGCACCGAGGTCTTGATTTCCGAGGTGGTGATCAGCTGGATATTGATCGACTTGTCGGCCAGCGCCTTGAACATCGAGGCGGCGACGCCGGCGTGATTGCGCATGCCGACGCCCACCACCGAAACTTTCGCGCCGCCCTTGGCGCTGGTGATCTTGGAATACTCGAAGCGCCCCGCCTCGCCGGCGGCCTGCAGCGCCCTGAGCGCCTTGTCGTGCTCGGCATCGGGAACGGTGAAAGTGATGTCGGTGGTCGAGCCGTCCTCGGAGACGTTCTGCACGATCATGTCGACCACGATCGACTCGTCGGCCAGCGCCCCGAAGATCGCCGCCGCCACCCCCGGCCGGTCCTTGACGTCACGCAGCGTGATCTTGGATTCGGCGCGCGCCAGCGTGACGCCCGAAACGATCTGCTGTTCCATGATCTCATCCTCATCGCAAACGAGTGTGCCGGGAACGCCGGGCGTACCGTCCGGGGCAATCTGCGGCGCCTCCGGATCGTCGAAGGTGGAGCGGACGGTGAGCCGCACCTTGTGCGCCATCGCCATCTCGACCGAGCGGATCATCAGCACCTTGGCGCCGAGCGAGGCCATCTCCAGCATCTCCTCGAACGAGATGCGGGTGAGCCGGCGCGCCTTGGGGGTGATGCGCGGGTCGGTGGTGTAGACCCCGTCGACATCGGTGTAGATGTCGCAGCGATCGGCCTTGACGGCGGCCGCCACCGCCACGGCGCTGGTATCGGAGCCGCCGCGACCGAGCGTGGTGACCCGGCCCGATGGCGCAATGCCCTGGAACCCGGTGATCACCGGCACCATGCCTTCGGCGAAGCGCTTCTCGAGCTCGGTCGGATCGATCCCGGTGATGCGCGCCGCCCCATGCGAGTCGTCGGTCAGGATCGGCACCTGCCAGCCCTGGAACGAGCGCGAGGCAATGCCCATCTCGCTCAGCACGATCGCCATCAGGCCGGCGGTCACCTGCTCGCCCGAGGCGACGACCGCGTCGTACTCGCGCGCGTCGTGGAGCTTGCTGGCCTCGTTGACCCAGCCGACCAGTTCGTTGGTCTTGCCGCTCATGGCCGAGACCACCACCGCCACCTCGTGGCCGGCATCGACCTCGCGCTTGACATGTCGCGCCGCCTGGCGGATGCGTTCGACACTGGCGACCGAGGTGCCGCCGAACTTGACTACGATACGGCCCAAGGCCCTGCCCTCGCCCATGCCCGGCCCGAACCGGCCGGTACGCTGTTTTCGGCGCGGGATGTGCCACAAACCGCGGACGCGCGCAACTGGACGACGCGAAGCACCCGCCCGCCCGCACGGAGGGAAGCCGACATGCTCCGATGCGATGCGGTCCGGGCTGCCGCATGCCGGCCACGATGCTGAACAAAGATGAAGGGGATAACCGTGGAGTCTGAACGAACCTGAACGGCGGATTGCACCCTATCATCATCCTAAGTCATTGAAAAAACTTCATTTACTTGACTATGGCGTCGTCCTGCCGCCCTTGGGCCAGCGTATGGCGGAAACTGCTGCACCATACCAGCCCGCAGGGGCGCGGGGATAAGGAGAACGCGACGCGGTGGGAGAAACCGCCGGGGCGTGCGGCGCACCGACGCTCGCGACCGACATTCGCCGCGACAGCTTGCGTCTTGCTCCGGCGGCCGATGCGGCCGATATACGCGGCAGAGACGGAGGCCGAGATGACTGCCACCACCATCAATGACGACGAGATCAGGAAATTCGCGGCCATGGCCGACGAATGGTGGAACCCGAACGGCAAGTTCAAGCCGCTGCACAAGTTCAACCCGGTGCGGCTCGCCTATGTGCGGGACCGCGCGATCGCGCAGTTCGGCAGGGACGGCACGGCGCGCCGTCCGCTCGAGGGCCTGCGGGTGCTCGATATCGGCTGCGGCGGCGGCCTGCTGAGCGAACCCCTGACGCGGCTGGGGGCGACGGTCGTCGGCATCGATGCCGGAGAACGGAACATCCGCATCGCCGCGCTGCATGCCGAGCAGTCGGGCCTCGCCATCGACTATCGCGCCACCACGGCCGAGGCGCTGGCCGCGGCCGATGAGCAGTTCGACATCGTGCTGAACATGGAAGTGGTGGAGCACGTCGACAACGTGCCGCTCTACATCAAGAGCTGTGCCGACCTGGTTGCCCCGGGCGGGCTGCTGTTTACCGCCACCATCAACCGCACCCCGCGCGCCTGGGCGCTGGCCATTGTCGGAGCCGAATACGTGCTGCGCTGGCTGCCGCGCGGCACGCATGACTACCGCAAGTTCCTCACGCCAGACGAAATCGGCGCGCTGGTGAAGCGCAACGGACTCAAGGTCATCGACCGGACCGGGGTGGTGTTCCACCCCCTGGCCGATGAATGGCGGCCGAGCCGCGACCTCGGCGTCAACTACATGGTGCTGGCGGAAAAGCCGAAGACAGACTGACGGCCCGCGTCAGCCGATGACCAGAGTCTCGCGGCCGAAGGCGAGGCTGATGGTGCCGCGGATCGGGCGGCCGCGCAGATCCTCGTCCCAGTACATGAACCACTGGCCCTTGCCATAGGTCTTGTCGAGCGCCGCCTCAACGGCAAAGTCGAACGGCCGGAGCGCTGCCAGCGCCCGCGCCGCGTCACTGCTGATCAGCGCCCGGATGGCACCGCCGGCGGGGGTAGTGGCGGGGGCGAAGCTCTCGAAACGCATGACTGTCCTCCTCGGGTCGGTCGCGGCGGGCGCCGCGTCGTTGGAGCGAGACTGTCATCGCGAAATTGAACCGGGCCTGAACCGCCTCTTCAGGCGCGCTCAGCGACCGAGCCGGCTCAGGACCTCGAAGTCCGCGGGCTCGAGCCGGATCGCGGCGGCGGCCGTGTTCTCCTCGAGGTGCCGGATCTTGCCCGTCCCCGGGATCGGCAGCATCACCGGTGAGCGCTGCAGGGCCCAGGCGAGCGCAATCTGGCCCGACGTCGCGCCATATTTGCCGCAGATCGCCTGAAAGCGGGTGGACTTGACCAGATCGCCGCCCGCCAGGGGGAACCAGGGGATGAAGCCGATGCCGTTGGCCTCGCAGTAGGCGAGCACGTCCTCACTCCTGCGGTTGGCGACATTGTAGAGGTTCTGTACGGTGGCGACCGGGAAGTACTTCCGGGCCGCCTCGATCTCCTCGATGCTCACTTCGCTGAGCCCGGCGTGGCGCACCAGCCCGTCCCTGATGAACCCGGCGATGGCGCCGAACTGCTCGTCGCGCGGCACCTTGCGGTCGATGCGGTGCAACTGCCAGAGATCGAGCCGCTCGAGCTTCAGCCGCCTCAGGCTCATGTGCACCCCCTGCTCGAGAAACTCGGGGCGGCCGACCTGATGCCAGATGTCCGGCCCGGTGCGGGTGAGCCCGGACTTGGTAGCGATGATGGTCCCCTTCGCATAGGGCGCCAGTTCCTCCCCGATCAGCCGCTCGCTGACCTCGGGACCATAGCTCTCGGCCGTGTCGATGAGGTTGATGCCCAGTTCCGGCACGCGACGCAGCGTGGCGCGCGCTGCCGCCGGGTCTTCCGGCTCGCCCCAGATGCCGCGGCCGGTGATGCGCATGGCACCGAACCCCAGGCGGTTGACGACGAGATCGCCGCCAATGGCGAACGTGCCCGAAAGGGCGGCATCGGAAGTTGTCATGGGGAAGGCTCCGGCGGGGTAAGGAGGAAGGGCCACGATGCGGCATCGGAAGGAACCGATCAAGCCTCGCCGTTCGGCTGGACTAGTTGTGCTCGTCCGGCAGGTTGGGCAGCGGCAGGAAATCGACGCCATCCTCGACGAGGCTCGCCACCTCGTCCCGCGTCGCCTCGCCATAGATGCCGCGCGCCTCGGCCTCCTGAAAGTGGATCTTGCGCGCCTCCTCGGCGAACCGGTCGCCGACATAGTCGGCCTCGCTCACCACCTTGCGGCGCATGGCGCGCAGCAGTTCGCGGATTTCAGCCTGCTGCGGATGGCCACTGGACACGGTGACCATGTCCGACCCGGACCGCGCCACGGCCGGCGCCATCAGCGCCTTGCCGACCCGGATCGAGGCGCAGACCGGGCAGCTGACAATGCCGCGAGCCAGTTGTTCGTCGAAGGCCTCGGCGGACCGGAACCAGGCATCGAACCGGTGCTCGTTCTCGCAGGCGAGCGCGTAGGTGATCACGCCGTGACGTCCTCATGCGGGTGCATCATGGCGCCCGCCTCGTCCTCCGATAGCGAAAACCGCCGGGCATTGTCCAGTGCCGGCACCTTGCCGCGGGCTTCGGCGATGGCGGCGAGGTCGAGATCAGCCAGCGCGATGCCCGGGCCGTCGCCGCCGAGCTGGGCGAGGACGCGTCCCCAGGGATCGATGATCATCGAGTGGCCCCAGGTGGAGCGGCCGTTCTCGTGCCGGCCCGCCTGCGCCGCCGCGACGACGAAGCAGCCGGTCTCGATGGCGCGGGCCCTGAGCAGCACCTCCCAGTGCGCTGCCCCGGTGGGTACGGTGAAGGCGGCGGGGACCGACAACACCTCGGCACCTGCCTCCGCCAGCGCCCGGTGCAGCGCGGGAAAGCGCACGTCGTAGCAGATCGTCATGCCGAGCCGGAAACCCGGCGCATCGGTCACCACCGCCCGCTCGCCGCCGGCATAGGTGTCGCTCTCGCGGTATTGCCTGAGACCGGGCAGCGTCGCATCGAACAGGTGGATCTTGTCGTAGGTGGCGCCGACCGTGCCGTCGCGGCGGAACAGCACCGAGCGGTTGGCGAAGCGCCCGTCGGGGAGCGCCACAGCGAGCGAGCCGAGGTGGAAGCTGACCCCGAGCCGCCGCGCCATGCGGCCCAGCCGCGCGATTGCCGGATTGCCCTCCCACGGCCCGGCGACCGATGTCAGCCCCTCGCGATTCTCGGCGAAGACCACGCTGACCTCGGGCGACAGCAGATAGCCGGCGCCCTGCCCGGCCGCCTCGCTGGCGAGCCGCTCGAGCTGGTCGAGATTGGGGCCCGGCACGGTGCCCGAATTCATCTGCAGGACGGCGACGCGCATCTCAGCTCCCGAGCAGGGGATCGAACTGGCCGCGCCGATCCAGCGCAGCCATGTCGTCATAGCCGCCGACATGGGTCGTGCCCACGAAGATCTGCGGCACCGTGCGCCGGCCATGCGCCCGTGCGACCATGGCCTCGCGGACCTCGCGGTCGCTGGCGTCGATCTCCTCGTAGGCGACGCCCTTGTCGTCGAGCAGTGCCTTGGCAGCCTGGCAGTAGGGGCACCACTGCGTGGTGTAGATCTCGACCTTGGTCATCGACTCCTGCTTGCATCCTGAATGTTCGAAACGTCCACTTATATGGGGCTTTGCTCGCCGACGACAACGCGGGCAAAGCTGATCACATCGACGCGATCTATGCCGGCGCGATTGAGGGTCCGGGTCACCGCCGCGACGGTCGAACCGGTGGTGATGACGTCGTCGACCAGGACAACTCGCCGGCCGGCAAGCCGCCGCACCGCCTCGGGATGGACGGCAAAGGCCCCTGCAACGTTGCGCCGCCGCGCCTCGCCCGAGAGCCCGACCTGCTGCCGCGTGTGGCGCGTGCGACGGACCAGCGCCGGATCGACGGCAAGCCCGGTGAACCGCCCCAGCACCCGCGCCAGTTCCGCCGACTGGTTGTAGCGCCGCTCGAGGCGCCGCCGCGGCGCCAGCGGCACCGGGACGAGCACCGGTCCGTCGCTCCACAGGTCCGCCCCGGCGCCGGCCATCAGCCGGGCGCAGAACCCGGCCAGTTCCGGTCGGTCGCCATACTTGAGCCGGCCGACCAGCGCACGCGCCACCTCGTTGTAGACCACCGCCGAGCGCGAGCGATCGTAGGGCGGCGGGTCGGCGATCGCCTCGGCCGAAAGTCCCCCGTCGCCGAGGGATACGGCGAAGGGGATGCCGAGCCGCGGACAGAACGGGGCGCTGATCGGCCTGAGGCGCCGGAAGCAATCGGGGCAGAGGGCGTCGGCGGAGGCGACCGGGGCCCCGCAGTCGAGGCAGGTCGGCGGATAGACGAGATCGAGCAGGCCGCCGCCCAACCGGCTCAGCAGGCCACGTCCGGCCCGGCTTTTGACAAGTGCATTCCCGCTCTGCATAAGGCCCGAGCCTAGATGAGAAGGGCCCCGCTGGCCATGCCCCTGCCCCCCAAGGTCTTCGATCGCGCGCGCATCGCCCGCCATCTCGCCCGCCGGAGCGACCCCGACGACTTCGTCACCCGCCTCGCCCTCGACGACCTCGCCAGCCGCCTGATCACGGTGACGCGGCCGTTCGAACGGGCGCTGATTCTCGCCCCCGACGCCGCGCCGCTGCCGGTGATGGGACGCTCGGCCAGCGGTTCGTTCGCCTTCGAGCGGGCCGCCACGGTGATCGCCTCGCCGGGAGCCCCGCTGGTCGATCCGGAGGCGCTGGAGCTGCCGCGGGCCGACTACGACCTGATCGTTTCCCTGTGCGACCTGCAGGTCGTCAACGACGTCCCCGGCTTCCTCGCCCGCATCCGCGCCCACCTCAGGCCGGACGGGCTGTTCATCGCTGCGGCCATCGGCGGCGACAGCCTCACCGAATTGCGGCAGGCGTTTCTCGCCGCCGATGCGGAACTGTCGGGTGGCGCCTTCGCCCGGGTCGCCCCGTTCATCCCGCTCGCCGATGCCGGCGGCCTGCTGCAGCGCGCCGGCTTCAGCCTGCCGGTCACCGATATCGAGACGCACACGGTGCGCTATGCCGATCCGCTGCGGCTGATGCGCGAACTGAAGGCGCTCGGGGCACAGAACCCCCTCGCCGAGCGACCGGGCCGACCGGCGACCCGCCGCCTGCTGCTGGCCGCCGCCGAGCACTACGCGCGGCTCGCCGGCGATCCCGACGGACGGGTGCGCGCGACGCTGCAGCTGATCTGGATCTCGGGCTGGTCGCCGCACCAGAGCCAGCAGCAGCCGGCGCGGCGCGGCAGTGCCACGGTCAGCCTGATCGATGTGCTCGGCAAGAAAAAATGAACCGGGCGGACCCGTCAGCCGCCGGAATTGTCCATTGCGCCGCCCGCCTTGGTGGCGACGGCGTTGAACAGGTTGCTGAGGCCGCCGCCGAAGGCGGTCATGGCGGCGATGGAACCGACAGCGACCAACGCCCCGATCAGGCCGTACTCGATCGCTGTCGCCCCGGACTCGTCGGCGAGGAAGCGGTTGAGGGTCGGGAACAGGCGCATCTTCGGCTCCGTCAGAGCAGATCGCAGAGCGGCGCGATCAGCGGTTCGTCCGCCGGAGGCATCGGGTAGTCCCGCAGGGCCTGCGGGCGCACCCATCTGAGCGCAGCATGCTCGCGGGCAACCGGCGTCCCCTGCCATTTCCGGCAGACGTAAAGTGGCATCAGAAGATGAAAGCTTTCGTAAGAGTGACTGGCAAAGCTTAACGGCGCCAGACACGCCGCCTTGGTCGAGATCCCAAGTTCCTCCTCGAGCTCGCGGATCAGCGCCGCCTCCGGCGTTTCGCCTGGCTCGAGCTTGCCGCCCGGAAACTCCCACAGGCCCGCCAGCTGCTTGCCCGCGGGCCGCTGGGCGATCAGCACCCGCCGGTCGGCATCGACCAGCGCGCACGCAACGACGAGCTGGATCCTCATCAGCGGCCCCAGTCGGGGGCGCGCCGGTAGGTGTAGCCGTAGACCTCGCCGAAGCCGAGCGAGGCATAAAGGTTCACCGCCGGCGCATTGTCGGCAAGGACCTGGATGGCCGAGTGCGTGGCCCCCATGGCCCGGGTCCAGTTCAGCGCCGCCCCCATCACGGCGCGGCCATAGCCCATGCCGCGGGCGCTGGGATGGGTGACGACGTTGAGATAGACGCCAATGCCGCACGCCACCGCCGCCAGTGCCGCCGCCACCGGCAGGCCGGCCTTGTGATAGACCAGCACCCCCTGGCAGTCGCAGGCAATCGCCTCGAGCATCTGCCGCTGCACCTCGATCGTCTCGGGATCGTAGCCCGACATGTGGGCCTGTGCCTTGTACCACTCGGGATCGGCGGGGTCGAAATAGCGGGCGTTGAAGCCGACCGGGAAATCCACGTCCGGCATTTCCATCGCCATCACGAGGCTCGGCTCGTATTCCTCCCACAGCATGCCGTCGAGCAGCTCGATGAGTTCGGGGGCCGTCAGTGGCGTCACCCTGACCACCGGGGCGATGCCGTGCCGGCGGCTCATTTCGGCCAGCCGGGTCAGCCGCAGTTCGGCATAGGCGCCGTCGGACGGATCGAGGCAGTGGATGGAGTTGGCGCGCTTGGTGTAGCCGCGCGCATAGCGCCACAACCACAACCCGTCATGCGCCTGCCTCAGCGCCGGCCAGGCGGTGAGCGTCGCACCCTCGATCTGGCTGATGCTGAGCGGAACCATCAGGACCGGTAGTCGCCGTTGATGGTGATGTAGCCGTGCGTCAGGTCGCAGGTATAGACCGTGGCGCTGCCCGAGCCGAGGCCGATGCCGACGCGGATCTCGATCTCCTCGTTCTTCATGTAGGCGCTGGTCGCGGCCTCGTCATAAGCCGGGTCGCGCTCGCCCCGGGTCGCGACGCGAATGTCGCCAAAGCTGATCTCGAGGCGGTCGCGGTCGGCCGGCTCGCCGGCCTTGCCGACGGCCATGACGATGCGGCCCCAGTTGGCGTCCTCGCCGGCAATCGCGGTCTTGACCAGCGGCGAATTGGCAATCGACTGCGCAATGCGGAAGGCGCTGCGATCGGACTCGGCGCCCTCGACGCTGACCGTCACCATCTTGGTCGCGCCTTCGCCATCGCGCACAACGTGGATGGCGAGTTCGTGCAGCACGTCCCGCAGCGCCTCGGCAAAGACGGCGGCACGCGGGTCGTCCACCGACCCGATCGGGGCGATCGGCGCCTTGCCGGTGGCAAAGACCAGGCAGGTATCGGAGGTCGAGGTGTCGCTGTCGACGGTGACGGCGTTGAAGCTCGTATCGATCGCCGGCTGCAGCAACGCCTGCAGCACGCCCGCCGCGATCGGCGCATCGGTGAACACGAAGCTCAGCATCGTTGCCATGTCGGGGGCGATCATGCCCGAGCCCTTGGCGATACCGCTGATCGAGACCGGGACGCCATCGAACTCGACGGTCGCCGTCGCCACCTTGGCGAAGGTGTCGGTGGTCATGATGGCCCTGGCGGCATCCATCCACGGCCCCGCTGCCAGCCGCCCGGCCATGGCCTCGGTGACCCCGGCGAACTTTTCCGCTGCAAGGGGCTCGCCGATGACGCCGGTCGAGGCCAGGAATATCTCCGCCGGGGCAATGCCCAGAGCGCGCGACACGATCTCCGCCGACAGGCCTACCGCGGCCTTGCCCCGCTGGCCGGTGAAGGCGTTGGCATTGCCGGAATTGACCAGCAGCGCCCGCGCCGTCCCCCCGGGCAGGTTCTGCCGACACCAGTCGACGGCAGCCGAGGGGCATTTCGAGCGGGTGAGGACCCCCGCCACCACCGTGCCCTCGTCCATGGCGACGAGCAGCACGTCGGTGCGGCTCCTGTACTTGATTCCGGCCTCGGCAGTGGCGAAACGGACTCCGGCAATCTCGGGAAGCTCCGGGAGGGACTTGGGCGCGAGCGGGGAAACGGGGTGGGCCATGATGCGTCCTGGTGCGGCGGCGACAGGCTCACCCGTTTGCCTCAAGCGCCAGTGATGTGCAAGCCGCAAAGCGCCCGGCGCGCCGGGCCTGGAACGGGGAACCGAGCGGCCGCCCGACCGAAGCCGGGCGATCTCGAAACGGCCTGTCTGCGCGGGCTACTGCCCGGCGGGCTCGGACTGGCGCTTGACGCCCTCGGCCAGCGCGGCATCGGGAATATCGATCGCCATGCCGGCCTTGAGCGACAGCACCGAAGCGTCGAACGCCTCGTACATCACCTGCTGGCCCAGTTGCGGCGTCATCTGCTCGAGGCTCGGCGGCGGGCTCATGCGCCTTTCCTCGAGCTTGATGACATGCCAGCCGAACTGGCTCTGCACCGGCTCGGACACCTGGCCCGGCTCAAGCGCAAAGGCCACGGCCTCGAACTCCGGCACCATCTGGCCCTTGCCGAAGAAGCCGAGGTCGCCGCCATTCTGCTTGCCGGACGGGTCGGTGGTCTTTTCCATCGCCACGATCTCGAAGGTCTTGCCGGCGGCCAGGTCCGCCGCGACCGCGTCCGCCTCTTCCCTTGTGGCAACGAGAATGTGACGGGCCCGGATCTCCTCGCTCGACTGGAAGCCCGCGACGAACTCGTCATAGGCGGCCCGGATCGCCTCGTCGGTGACCGCCGCGGCGATCTTTTCGGCGAAGTAGGCGCGGCGCAGCGCCCGCTCCTCGAGATAGGCGAGACGCCGCTTGAACATCTCGGTCTCGTTCATGCCGGCCGCCTTGGCCGCCTGCGCCATCACTTTCATGTCAATCAGCACGGTAACGAGGAAAGCGCGGCGATCCGCCGGCGGCACCTGCCCCAGTTCCTGCTGCAGGTCCTCGGCCGCAAACGCCAGGTCGGCCTCGGTGATGCTCTGGCCGCCGACGATGGCAACCACCGCATCCGGCGTCGACTGGGCCGGCGCGGTCTCCTGCGCCGCCGCGCCGGACAGCGGGGCAAGACCGAGGGTGCTGGCCAGCAGCAGCCCGACAGCGAACGACTTGAGCGTGAAACGGCCCGCGAGCGGGGCAAATCTGGTCATCAGGCGTACTCCTCGGCGAATGCGCGGGGCCCCCGGCCGGCGCGACGCGGTGGTTTGGCCCATTTGCGTTCCGTTGACAAGCAAAACACCCGCTCTTACATGTCGCACCACTTCAAAGAGTGTTGACGGGTGAGGACCCGCCGCTTCGCCGGACGACCTGAGCGCCACGCGCTGCCCGGCCGACAAAAATCAAGGGACATGAGGCATGGTACTGGCTGCAATCGCCAAGGCGATCTTCGGTTCGGCCAACGATCGACAGGTCAAGAAATACCTGCCGCGGGTGGAGGCGATCAACGCGCTCGAGGCCGAGTTCGGCAAGCTCTCGGATGCTGAGCTGAGGGCCAAGACCGAGGCCTTCAAGGCTGAGGTCGCCGCCGGCAAGAGCCTCGAGGACATGATGATCCCGGCTTTCGCCACGGTGCGCGAGGCGTCCAAGCGCGTGCTCGGCATGCGGCATTTCGACGTGCAGCTGATCGGCGGCATGGTGCTCAATAACGGCGACATCGCCGAGATGAAGACCGGCGAAGGCAAGACCCTGGTGGCAACGCTCCCGGTCTACCTCAATGCCCTCGCCGGCAAGGGCGTGCACGTGGTGACGGTGAACGACTACCTCGCCCGCCGCGACGCCGCCTGGATGGGCCAGGTCTACCGCTTCCTCGGCCTCACCACCGGCATCATCGTGCACGGGCTCGACGATGCCGAGCGCAAGGCCTCCTATGCCGCCGACGTCACCTACGGCACCAACAACGAGTTCGGCTTCGACTACCTGCGCGACAACATGAAGTATTCGCGCGCCCAGATGGTGCAGCGCGGCCACGAGTACGCCATTGTCGACGAGGTGGACTCGATCCTGATCGACGAGGCGCGCACCCCGCTGATCATCTCGGGCCCCTCGGCCGACCGTTCGGCACTCTACGGCATGGCCGACAGCCTGATCCCGCTGCTCGGCACGGGCGACTACGAGATCGACGAGAAGCAGCGCTCCGCCACCTTCACCGACCAGGGCGTCGAAAAGCTCGAGGCGGCGCTCGCCGAGAACGGCCAGCTGAAGTCGGAATCGCTCTACGACATCGAGAACGTGGCGCTGGTGCACCACCTCAACTCGGCGCTGCGCGCCCACAAGATGTTTTCGAAGGACAAGGACTACATCGTCCGCAACGACGAGGTGGTGATCATCGACGAATTCACCGGCCGCATGATGCCGGGCCGACGCTACTCGGAGGGCCTGCACCAGGCGCTCGAGGCCAAGGAACACGTCAAGATCCAGCCCGAGAACCAGACGCTGGCCTCGATCACCTTCCAGAACTACTTCCGCCTCTACAAGAAGCTCGCCGGCATGACCGGCACGGCGGCGACCGAGGCCGAGGAATTCGGCGACATCTACGGGCTCAACGTCGTCACCATCCCCACCAATGTGGGGGTCAAGCGCGTCGACGAGGATGACGCCATCTTCCGCACCGCGGCGGAAAAGTTCGAGGAGATCGCCGAGCTGATCGCCGATTGCCGCAAGCGCGGCCAGCCGGTGCTGGTCGGCACCACCTCGATCGAGAAGTCGGAAATGCTTGCCGAACTGCTGCGCAAGAAGGGCGTCGAGAACCTCGCCGTGCTCAATGCGCGCTACCACGAGCAGGAAGCCCACATCATCGCCGATGCCGGTGTTTCCGGCGCCGTGACCATCGCCACCAACATGGCCGGCCGCGGCACCGACATCCAGCTCGGCGGCAATCTCGACATGCGCATCGAGCGCGAGTGCCAGGGGCTCGAGGGGGTCGAGCGCGACATCAGGATATCCCGCATCAAGGAGCAGATCGCCGCCGACAAGGCCAAGGTGATCGCCGCCGGCGGCCTCTATATCGTGGGCACCGAGCGTCACGAAAGCCGCCGCATCGATAACCAGCTGCGCGGCCGATCGGGCCGCCAGGGCGATCCGGGCGGTTCGAAGTTCTTCCTGTCGCTGCAGGACGACCTGATGCGCATCTTCCCGGTCGATTCGATGGATTCGATGCTCGGCAAGCTCGGGCTGGAGCAGGGCGAGTCGATCACCCATCCGTGGGTGACCAAGGCCATCGAGCGGGCCCAGGCCCGCGTCGAGGCGCGCAACTTCGACATCCGCAAGCACGTCCTCAAGTACGACGACGTGATGAACGACCAGCGCAAGGCGATCTTCACCGAGCGCCTCGAGCTGATGGACAGCGAGGACGTCGCGCAGACCACCGCCGAGATGCGCCAGCACGTTGTCGACGACATCGTCGCCAAGGCGATCCCCGAGCGCTCCTATCCCGAGCAGTGGAACATCGAGCAGCTCGAGGCGGCGGCCAAGACCTATCTCAACATCGATATCTCGGCCAAGGACTGGGTGCACGAGGAAGGCATCGAACCCGAGACCGTGCGCGAGCGCATCCAGAAGGCGGCCGACGAGTTTGCCGCCGCCAAGGTGGCCCGCTATTCGCCCGACATCATGCGACAGGTGGAAAAGTCGATCCTGCTGCAGTCGATCGACGGGCTGTGGCGCGATCATCTCGTCACCCTCGACCATCTCAGCAAGGTGATCGGCTGGCGCGGCCTCGCCCAGCGCGACCCCCTGACCGAGTACAAGCGCGAGGCGTTCGACCTGTTCGAGCAGATGCTCTCGGCGCTGCGCGAGCTGGTGACCACGCAACTGAGCCATGTCGAGATCCAGATGCGCCAGCCGGCGCCGCCGTCGAGCCCCGACCTCGACGGGCTCAGCGAGATCCACATCGATCCGACGACCGGCGAGAACGACGCCGAAACCCAGATCAGCGGCACGCTGCCGCGCGTCGGCAGCCCGGCGCTCGCCGCCGCCCTCGCTGCCGTCTCGAGCGGGTCCGCGGTGGCCGAGGCCGATCCGGCGCTGAAGCCCATCGATCCCAAGCTCCTCGTCGGCGTCTCCCGCAACGCCCCCTGCCCCTGCGGCTCGGGCAGGAAGTTCAAGCACTGCCACGGACAGTTCTAGGGCCGGACGGTGATCCTACCCGCCCCACAGCTGGTCCATGCCTTCGACATGGTGGTCCGGCTCGGCCCCATCCTGGAGATGGGCTCGGGCCGCGCCGGGCGGCGGCGTATCGTGCCGATCGTCGGCGGCACCGTCGAGGGCGAGCGCATCCGGGGCGAGATCCTCGACCTCGGCGCCGACTGGCAGACGATCTTCGCCGACGGCCTCGCCGAACTCGATACCCGCTATGCGCTGCGTACGCATGACGGCGCCATCATCGAGATCGTCAACTACGGCCTCAGGCACGGCCCCGCCGAGGTGATGGCACGCGTCGCCGCCGGCGAGGACGTCGATCCGGCGCACTACTACATGCGTACCCACTGCCGGCTCGAGACCGGGGACGCGCGCTATGCCTGGGTCAACCGGGCGCTGTTCGTCGGCACCGGCGGCCGCCGGGCGGCGAGCGTCGTCATCTCGATGTTCGAGATCGCCTGAGCGGGCCCCATCGCCGTTGTCGAATGGGACCCCGGCCTCCTGCCCCGCTTGCGGCAGCGGGGAGGCCGGGAAATCGGCACGCAGCCGCCGGCCCGCTCAAGCGTCGACGGCTTCACCCACCCGCGCACCCGGCGCGATCGTCGGGCCGGCAGCGTTGAGACGCTCCATGGCGAAACCGGCGGCCGCCTTGTAGCGGGCCATGAACTCGATCCGCTCGGCCTGCGGCACCACGTCGTCGATCCTCTCGAAGGTCCCGCCGCAGCGCGCGTCGACGAGATTGAGCAGGCCGAACGGTCCGGCGCCGCGATTGCGCAGGATCACCTCCGAGATCGGGCCGCAGAGCTTGGCATCGAACGCTTCCAGCGCCGCTTCGCCCACCCCGTGCCGGACCAGCATCGCTCCCAGTTCACGCGCATCGACAATGGCCTGGCTCGCCCCGTTCGACCCGGTGGGGTACATGGCGTGCGCCGCATCCCCGAGCAGCAGCACGTTGCCGTCGCGCCAGGTCGGTACCGGATCGCGATCGATCATCGGGTTCTCGTAGACGACGTCGGCGCGCCGGAGCAGGTCCGGCACGTCGAGCCAGTCGTAGGTCCAGTCCGCGAAGTGATGGATGAAATCGACGACCTGCGCCGGACGGAACCAGCCGCTGTTCCGCCAGCCCTCGGAATTGTCGACGGTGATCTCGGCGATCCAGTTGATCATCGCCAGCCCGGTCCGCGGGTCAGGAGGCGAGATCGGGTAGATCACCATGCGTTGCCGGTGCGTGCCGAGGCCGACAAAGGACGAGCCGGTGCGGATCGGCCGCGCCAGCGTGGTGCCGCGCCACATGATCGCGCCGCCCCAGTGGATCGGTGCCTGGTCGGGATGCATCTGCGCCCGGATGGCCGAATGGATGCCGTCCGCCGCAACGAGGATATCGGCCCTGAGGCTCTCGCCGGACCCATCGGCCCGCTGCACCGTGGCAGTGACGCTGCCATCCTGCTGTCGCCGGTAGCCGGTGACCCGGCTGCCCAGACGGATCACCTCCGGCCCGGCCCGTTCGATCAGCTTGTCCACCAGCAGCATGTGGAAGCGACCGCGGTGCACGGCGTATTGCGGCCACCTGTAGCCGGCTTCGAGGCCGCGCACTTCGGCATAGATGTCATTGCCGTTGCGACCGACCAGGGCCCACTCGCGGGCCGGAATGCCGACCCGGTCGAGTTCCGCCGCACCGATCTGCAGGTCATAGAGCTCGCGCACCGCATTGGGCTGCAGGTTGATGCCGACACCGAGCGGCCGGAGTTCTGCGACCGACTCGAGCACCGTGAACGGCACGCCGATCTGGTGCAGCGTCAGTGCAGTGACGAGACCGCCGATGCCACCACCGGCGATCAGGACATGAGGCTTTGGCAATCTGGTTCCCCCGGGGACATCTGGCACGAGCCGGCTTCCGATATAGCGGACACCCGGCCGCGACGCCAACCCGATGAGCGCCGTGACTTTCAGTGCAACCCGCGGCGCCGGTTCGGCGGCGGCAACTTGCAGCGCAGCGATGCCGACCGGCGGGAGCGCCGTTTGCGTCGGGCCTGACCTTTCCGACACGCCTCTCCCGCCCGACCGTGCGCTTCGCACATGGCCGCCATGCCTTGCAATCGAAGGCAAGGTTGGTCATGAAGAAGCCCTCCGACGGACCCGGCTCGACCGGGTGGCTTCTCCGGGCGCCCATCCCCCCTCGCGACCATGCCGGGTCAGACCAACTTCATTGCCCAGTTCAACGCGGCGTTGCGTCTCGAATTCGGCCTCACGCACGGACAGTTCGGCGGACTCTGCACCCTGGCGACACTGGCCAGCGCCTCCACCCTGGTTTTTGCCGGTGTCCTCGCTGATCGGGTCGGAGCCCGCCTGCTGGCAACAGGCGCCATGCTTGGTCTCGTGGTCACGACATTGCTTATGGCGAGCCTGTCCAGCCTGGCCGTGCTCGTCGTCGCGCTGGCCTTGCTGCGCTTTTTTGGCCAGGGCATGCTCTCCCATATTGCGATGACGACCATGTCGCGCTGGTTCAACCGCTTTCGCGGCGCGTATCCCCCTGCACCCACCGCACCGTGAGGCCGATGCCTCGGTCCGCCAGCCCACCCGCCGGATGGCGGGATATCGGGGAAAGCTGCGACCCACCTGCGAATTCGTTAGGAGACCCTGCGGGAGAGGCATAGGGTGCGCCCGCGCAAGTCTGCGCCAGCCAGCGAAAGCGAGCTCCCCAAATGCCCGTCGATCCGGTCGCCCCCGCCAGCGGGGGACACGTACCGCATTCGCGCATGCTGGTCCTGGCGCCGAGCTTTGGTGCCACGGCGGCGGCGCCGTGCCTGGCGTGGTCGCTCCTTGCTCCACTCAACCCCCTGCTGTGAGAAGGAGGACACCGATGTTCGAGGTCCATGTTTCCGGCCGGCCGTGCTGCGTCGTCGGACCGGCGGCGGCGACACTGCCCGACAATGCCGATGTCCGGCCGACGGCCACGGCACCGCACACCGTCCGTCCGGCCGCCGCGCCGGTGCTGGGCATGCCTGCGGCCCGACTCCGCGGCCTGTCTGGCCAGAAACGCTCGCGCTCCCATCTGCGCGTCGTCAAGTAGCCGGCCCTCCCAGACGGGTGGTCACCGGCTCTCCCCGCCCGCCGCATCCCGCGGCCGGCCCATACCAAGTCAGGATAGTTCTTGCAGGTTCTCGTACGAGACAACAATGTCGAGCAGGCACTCCGGGTGCTCAAGAAGCGTTTGCAGCGCGAGGGCGTCTTCCGCGAGATGAAGCTCCGGAAGTACTATGAAAAGCCGTCCGAGGCGCGGGTGCGCCAGAAGGCCGAGGCCGTTCGGCGCAGCCGCAAGACGGCACGCAAGCAGGCCATCCGCGAAGGGCTGATCGCCGAACCCAAGCGCCAGCTGCGCCCCGGCGCGAGGCCTCCTTCGGCTGCGCGCGCGAGCCTGTAGACGTCGGCACGTCGTGCCGCCGGCCCCGGTGGCCGGCGGCCGGTGCCTGGCTCCGATGCCCCTCAGACCTCGAAGTGCCGGCGATGCGGTGCGCGGATCCGGACCGGCCCGAACGCTTCGGGACCGATTTTGCAGCACGGCGCCGCGCAGGGCTCCGGTTGCACGGGTGAAGCGAGGCGGTCCCTGCACCAGGGCGGTCGCGCCGTCGCTGCCGAGAAAGGGCTCGGCGACCACGTCCTGGTGTCACGCAGTGGGAATTGTCTCTGCCGGACGCAATGCCGGCATGGCTCAGCGCGTCGCGCGCTCGAGCGGATAGGCAGACGACAAGTAGAGCGCCAGGATCGCCTCGCCCTCGTAGCGATCGTCGCCGACATCCAGTGCCGCGCCCCGCAGCAGGTGTCGGGGCATTCGTTCGGCCACAAAGCGAATCGCTTCGGCCGCGGTGGCGAAGCGCTCGTAGTGACTTCTGCGGGCTCCGAGCCTGGAATAGCCGGTGTAGAGTTCAGCGAAGGCCGCGTAGTCGGGGACGGCGCTCACCGCCGGTTGACGGCGATGCTGAACACGCTCTGGTGCTTGGATTGGGCGTACTTGGTGGCAGAACTGGGAGTGAGGTCGATCTCGTCGACGACGCGTTCGTTGCGCTCGTTGACCGACTGAACCCGGTAGAGCACCGGTCCGCTGTCATGCGGCAGGCAGGCCAGCACCTCGCACGGACCTGCCGGACGGTTGCTGAAGGTGGGGGAGGAGCGCAGTTCGAGCATCTGGCCCACTTTGTAGCGGTGCGACATGTGCATGCTCCTCGATGGCAGGGGCGCGCGGGCGCCCCTGCCGATCTGGCTCAGGCGAGCTTCAGATTGATCGCCGATTCACGACCGTCACGGCCGCGCTCGAGCTCGTAGGTGACCTTCTGGCCATCGGCGAGGCCCGAGATACCCGAACGCTCGAGGGCAGTGGCGTGGACAAACGCGTCCTTGCCGCCGCTGTCGGGGGAAATGAAGCCGAAGCCCTTGGTGGAGTTGTAGAACTTGACGGTGCCGTTGATCATGACGATCTCCCGGTTGGCTCGAAGCGATGCAAGCGAGCGGTTTCCCCTGCGCACTGTGCGACAGAGGCCTATCAACGTTTGCAGATCGGATGGAAAGCCAAGCAACCGGCTGTGCCGGGAGGATGAGTTCGCCAACGGTGGCAGAAACGTATCCCGCCTATATGGACTTCGGTGCCACGCTTGTCAAGGTAATGGGCCCCGCGCCGGCGGCCAGAACCGCTGGCGAGACGCCTGCCGCAACCCCCGCGATTCAGGCGCCCAGCATCGCCCGGGCGAGGCTGCCGGTCGCCGGATAGAGCGGAATCAGGCACGCCTGCAGTGCGTGGTAGATATCGCCCTTGCCGGCGAACAGGGTGTGCGCCGGCACCATGTCCTCGGTCAGCTCCTCGTGCCAGCCGCCCTGCGCCTCGTCGAGGAAGTGGCGCGCGATCACGTCCCATATGTTGCGGTACCACTGCTCGTGGAAGGCACTTGGCTGCAGCTGGCACAGGAACGTCGCCGCCCCGACACCCTCTGCGGCCGGCCACCAGAGCTTGGTGCGCATGTCGGGCCGGTCATCCCAGTCGAGATTGTAGAAGAAGCCGCCCCTGTCGGCGTCCCAGCCGATGGTGACGGCCCGCTCGAACAGGCCGCGCGCCGCCTCCGGCATCCAGGCATGACGGCGACCACCCAGCACCCAGAGCTGCAGGATCAGCCGCGACCATTCGAGCCAGTGGCCGGGCGTCGTCCCCGGCGGCCGGAACATGCGGTCGCCGGCATAGGCCTTGTCGAGCTGCCAGTCGCCGTCGAAATGTTCGGCGACGCGCCAGCCATTCTCGCCGGCCCGGCGGCGGATCAGGAGGTCGGCGATGCGCTCGGCCTTGTCGAGATAGGCGCGGGTGCCGGTGGCCTCGAAGGCCGCCATCAGCGCCTCGGTGAGATGCATGTTGGAGTTCTGCCCGTGATAGGGCCCGATCGGCGACCAGTCGGCGCGGAACTCCTCCGCAATGGCCCCGTGCCGCTCCTCCCAGAACCGGGCTTCGAGCACCTCCGTGACGTCGGCGAGCATGGGCCCGGCCAGCGGATGGCCGAGCAGGCTGGCGCTCGATGCCGCGAGCAGCACGAAGGCATGGCCATAGCCCTGCTTGGTCGCATCGCGCGGCCCATTGTCGTCGACGGTCCAGTAGTAGCCACCGTGCGCAGGATCGCGATGCCGGTTCCACAGGAACTGCATGCCATGGTCGACGATGGCGTCGGAACCCGGACGGCCCAGCAAGCTGCCGATGGCGAAACAATGCACCATGCGCGCCGTGCTGTGGATGCCGCGCACCGGATTGTCCGGATTGAGCGGCCTGCCGGCGACATCGAGGTCGAAGAAGCCGCCCCTGGAGTTGACGCTGCGATTCTGGAAGAAATCGAACAGCCGGTCGGCCTGTCCAAGCAGCCATTGCCGGTGGTAGGGACGCTCCCGCCAGGGCGTCGAAACGGCTGCATCGGTCATGGTCTGGCCTCCCTCGTTAAGGCCTTCATAGCGGCATCTGGCGGTGCCGCGCCAGTGCATCCGGAGGGGCGAGATTGTCGATCAGCTCGGCATAGCGGCGACTCGCTTCGGCGTTGGGCGAACCGACCTCGAACAGCCCCGTGGCCTTCAGCCCCGGCTTCTGGTGCGCGATCACCACCTCCCCCGCGACCAGCCGCGAGCGCAGCACCGACAGCGCCGCGCCGAAGGCAGGATGGGCACGCGCCCGCGGATAGAATGACAGCACGTAGACGTACCAGAACAGGTTGTAGCGAAAGAACGGGAACTCGACCGCGAGAAAGCGTGAACCGATGCCGTACCGGCACGGCCCCAGCGGTCGACGGACGGTCCAGTGTTCGAGGAGCGTATCGACGGCGCCCACCGCGACCGGATGGTCGACAAGGTCCTGCCGGAAGCGGAAGGCATCCAGCACGGCCAGCGTCACGCCGGGATTCGACGCATCGGTGTCGGGACCGGTCCCGTACTTGAGAACGCTGCAGCGCCAGCCGCCATCGGTGGCCGGGGTGGCGAGCAGGTGCTCGAAGCTGATCGCGAGGCGCGGATCCTCACCACCGAGCCATCGGCACAGTAGCCGCAGGGCCGATCCGGTGTGGCACGGTTGCACGGCGAGATGCGGGCCGGGGCGAATGCGGCCATCGACTGTCTGACAGCGGAGCAGCGTGGCAACGATGCCAGCGGCGACCGGATCGGCAGGGGATAGTCCCAGTTCCGCCAGCATCAGCCCGCAGTCGAGCGTCGAGAACGGGCTGCCAATGCCCCAGCGCCCATCGGCACCGGCCCAGAAGTCGCCACCGTTGACCTGCCGCTTCTGGATCAGCGCGGCGATGCCGGGCATTTCGCGAGCCTCCAACTTGGACCTCCTTCGATCAAGTCGATGATCGCGCAAGCGCGCCTCGACCGCATGACGTGGATCAAGCCACGCCCGCCCCCATGCCCGGACACCGCCGCCGGCCATTCGCGACGCCCCCTGCATGATCAGGATCATGTCGGACCTGGGCCGATTGTGCCAGAAGTGGCGCCGGACAACCCGGGAGACGTCTGGAATGCTGGAATTCGGCGAGCGCGTGGACGGCTATGCGGTTCGCGTCGTCAACGAGCGCGAGGTACGGGCCGGGGCCGGCCTTCTGCTCGTCCCCGCCCTGATCGCTTTCTTCAGCGCCTGCAGTACCGGTGATTTCACCCTCGCCCGCATGGTCATCCTGGCGTTCGCGGTGGATTTTTCGATCCGTGTCTTCGTCAGTCCGCGATTCGCTCCCAGCCTGGTGCTCGCTCGCTACCTGGTGCGCAAGCAGCAGCCTGAGTACAGCGGTGCACCGCAGAAGCGCTTCGCCTGGAGCCTCGGCCTGGTCATCGCGTCGTTCATGCTGGTGTGGACGACCGGCTTCAACCTCGCCGGCCCGGTGGCCGTGCTGGGCTGCCTCACCTGCATCGTGCTGCTCTGGTCCGAAAGCGTGCTGGGCGTGTGCATCGGCTGCACGCTCTACAACCTCGTGCACCGGGAGAGGGCCCAGCACTGCCCGGGCGGCAGTTGCGAGGTGGAGCCGCGCTCTGCGAGCGGAAGCGTCAGCTTCTGGCAGGTCTCGGTCGCCGTCGCCCTCCTGATCGGACTCGCCGCCGCCGCCCCGGTGGTTGCGGGACTGGATCAGCCAGGCGTCGGCCCCGATCGCGCTGACAGCGCTCTCACACCGTCCGCCGAATGCGAAGTGCCCGACTTTGCCAGGGCGCTCGGGCACGAGGAGTTGTGGAGGCGCCACAATGGCTGCGCGTAGGCCATCTCAGCCGCGCGTACGCCGCACGGCCAGTTCCCGGTAGAGCGCTTCCCGCGAGACCCCCAGTTCAGCGGCCAGGGCCTGCCACTGGCCCCGATCCGGCAACGTCCGGTTCTCGCCGAGCCAGGCATCGAGGCGACCGGCGACGGTACGCAGCGTACGCAGTTCGGCGCGCGTCCTCGCCCGCTGGACCGCATGCGCCAGTTGTGCCGCCCACGCTTCGGCCAAAGCCGCATCCGCCAGCAGCGCTGCACGAAACACCGACACCGGCTGCACGATCAGCCGCGTCTGGCCATGGCTGATCGCGCCGCAGTGATAGTTCACGGAATAGGCGGAGGCCTCGGCGATGACGTCGCCCGGTCCGGCGGCCTGCAGCACCACCGGGACGCCGCCGGCGGTGTGGCGGAGCAGGCGCACCATTCCCTCCAGCACGAAGCCCATCTGCCTGACCGGGTCGCCGTCGTGAAACAGCGCCTCGCCATCCTGCAGCTGGCGGCGCGTGCCGGAATCCGACTCGAAGTACGCCCTGATCGTCGTCACCGGTGACACCCCCGCGGCCATCAGGTGCAGGTCACCCTCAGTTCGGCGAAACCCTCGATATCGGCCGAGAACACCATGACCGTGCAACTGGTGCCGATCAGCGTGCCGAAGCCGGTCTCGACGATCGGGCCGGCACCCTCGATGTCGACGCTGTCACCGGTGATGCCGCCGACCTTCACCACGGCGCGGCTCTGGCAGATCGGCACGGTTTCCCCCGGAGTCACCATGAAGCGCGTGCCGAGCGGGATGCAGTCGGTGGCGGGCAGGCTGGGATCGACGGCGGCGGTGACCGTCTGTTCGCCGGCCGCAGCCGGAGCAGCGGGGACGGCTGCCGGCGCAGCGGTGGCGACGGCGTCGAACTCGGCCTCGAGCCGCACCATGCGGTCCTGCAGGGCCAGCAGCCCCGCGGCGGTGCCGTCGTCGACCGGCACGGCCAGCGCCTCGGTGCGGACTGCCAGCTGCTCGAGGCTGGTGCGCATCTGCACCAGTTCCTCGGTGACCGCGCGGGTGCGCGCATCGGCCTGCATCTGCACCACCACCGAGCCGGCGAGCGCGATCAGGCCGACGAAGGCGGCAAGAAACGGGATCAGGCGGTCGATCATGACCAGGCGGCGATAGCGGCGCATTGCGGCCCCTCCGCGTCGGCGCCGAAGCGGTACTCGCCTTCGCAGGCTGCGACCCGGGGCGGGACCTGTTCGGCCTCGAACAGGTCGTAGCCCTGCTTGAGATTGCGCCAGTAGCCCAGCCAGGTGCTGTCGCCCTCGACCGCAAGAGCGGTCGCCGTCAGGCGGAACGGAAACACGTGCACGTCGACGGCGTCCTGCCCCCGCTCGAGCGCGGCCTCCACCATAGCGTAGACCTCGTCGACGCTGTCGTCGCCGATGGCATAGCAGCCCACCGACGAACAGCCCCCGTGCACCATCAACGCCGAACCGGTGCGGCCCAGTTGCCGGTCGTAGGCATTGGGGAAGCCGAGGTTGAAACTCAGGTGATGGCGGGAGTTCGGGTTGAGCTGCTTCTGGCCGACCCTGTAGAACCCCTCTGGCGCCTGCCGGTCGCCTTCCTTGAGCTTGGGACCCAGTTCGCCGGAGTAGGTGCAGATGTCGTAGCCGCGGAACAGCCCGTAGCGCCCCGTGGCCGCCTGCAGCCAGACCTCCAGCCGCTTCTCACGCTTGTAGATGCGCACATGCGCCGGGGCCCCGAGCCGGAAGCCGGCTTCGTCGAGGTCGGCAACGAGCTTGCCGCGGTCATAAGCCCCACGTTCTGCGATCGCTGGCACTCCTTGCAGCAATCCGGGATGCCGGAGGGCAACCAGCGCTGCGGCGACCAGCCCTAGCACAAGCACGAGGCCAATGCCGAGATGGAAGGGCCGCAATCGCATGGCAAGGCGGCGTCAGGCGCGATGCAGTCGCGGCGCCGGCACCGGAGCGACCTTGCTGGGATCGATCACCTTGGCCGCATCGCCACCGCCGAACAGCCCGCCGATGAAGCTGCCGATTGCCTCGCCGCGGGCCCTGGCCTCGGCCTCGGCCGCTGCCGCCCGCTCGGCATCTGCGGCGGCCCTGGCCGCCTTGTCCTCGAGGCTCGCAACCTGCCTGGCGATCTCGGCCTCGTCGGCCGCCATCTTGGCGCGCAGTCCCGCCGGCACCGCCTGCGCCACGGAGGCCGGGCAACTGGCCGCCGCCTCGAGCGCTGTCTCGCCCGGCACGTTGAAGACATATTCCTTGCTGCATACGTCCCAGGTCGGCGGCCGCTTGGTCAGCTCGAAGCTGTCATAGCCTTCCTTGATGTCCTTCCAGAAGCTCATGTGCGGGCTGTCGGCGTTGCGCGCGAGGTTGGTCGCCGTCATCCGGAACGGGAAGATTTGCAGCTGGAACGAGGGATTGCCGCCCTTGAAGGTCTCGCGCGCCAGGGCGTAGATCTCGGCGATCGACTCGTCGGTCATCGAGTAGCAGCCGCGCGAGGAGCAATCGCCGTGGACCATCAGGTCCGAGCCGGTGCGTCCCCAGACGCGGTCGAACTTGTTGGGATAGCCGGTATTGAACGCCAGGTAGTAGTTGGAGTTCGGGTTCATCAGGCCCGGCGTGATGGTATAGAAGCCCTCGGGCGACTGTCGGTCGCCTTCCTTGACCTTGGGACCGAGCGCCCCCGACCAGGCGCAGATCTCGTAAGTCTTGAACAGCTTGAAGGTGCCGCGCGACTCCTTCCAGACTTCCAGTTCGTTGCTCTGCTTGATGATGCGGATCATCATCGGAGCGGCGGGCGAGGATCCCATGGCGGCGAGCTTGTTGACCGTTTCCTGCTTCAGCGGCTGGTTGGCCTTGGCATTTGCCGACGGGCGAAAGCCGCCACAGGCCGAGAGCGTCGTCGCAAGGACGAGGATGGCGACGACGCCGAGTATGCTGCGCAGCAGGGTGTTCACGACTGGCGACCCGAATCCGATCCGACTTGCCGCTGCGGTACGCGCGGCACGGTTTCCAAAGCGTATGCCGGGATGGTTACCCGCCCCTTGCCAGCTATTGAATGCGCCGCGTCGTCACGCGTGATCAATTCAAATTGCTGCCGATCGCGAGGAATTTGTCACGCCTGTGTTCCCGGATTTCCAGCCGACCCCGGCTGCCGACGAAATCGGTGAGGAACTGACCGATCCCGCGTGACGTCGCCGCCATCACCTCTGCGTGATGCCGGTGCGCTCCCCCTGCCGGTTCGGGGATGATGCCGTCGATGACCCCGAGCGAGAGCAGGTCCGAGGCGGTGATCTTCATGGCGTTGGCGGCGTCCTGCGCCTTGGCGGCGTCGCGCCACAGGATCGAGGCGGCACCCTCGGGCGAGATCACCGCGTAGATGGCGTTCTCGAGCATCAGCACCCGGTTGGCGGTCGCGATGGCGATGGCGCCGCCCGAACCGCCCTCCCCGATGATGATGGCGAGGTTGGGCACGCCCAGTTCCAGGCACTTCTCGGTCGAGCGCGCGATGGCCTCGGCCTGTCCGCGCTCTTCGGCGCCGATCCCGGGGTAGGCACCGGCCGTATCGACGAACGACAGCAGCGGGATGTCGAAGCGATCGGCCATCTCCATGATGCGCACCGCCTTGCGATAGCCCTCGGGGCGCGACATGCCGAAATTGTGCTTGAGCCGGGTTTCGGTATTGGAGCCCTTCTCCTGCCCCAGGATCGCGACCGGCCGGCCGTTGAAGCGGCCGAAGCCGGCCTGCAGTGCCGGGTCCTCGGCGAACTTGCGGTCGCCGGCGAGCGGTGTCCACTCGGAGATGAGGGTCTTGATGTAGTCGGAGAAATGCGGTCGCTGCGGGTGGCGCGCCACCTGCATCTTCTGCCACGGCGTGAGCCGCCGGTAGATGTCGACCAGAGCCTCCTCGGCCCGCGCCGACAGCCGCGACACTTCCTCGTCGATGGAGACGGCCTGGTCGGAGGCAGCGAGGGACTTGAGTTCGGCGATCTTGCCTTCGAGATCGGCAACCGGCTTTTCGAAATCGAGATAGGACTGCATCCAACCCGCCAAATGGCCCCGGGGAACGGGCGCTCACTGGCGCCCCAAAGTGGCCGGAAAGTGGCGAGGGCGGCGCGGCAAGTCAAGCGTGCACAGGCTCGAGGCATGCCGGAGGCCGCAATCGCCCGGCAGCGTCGTGGTTAACCAAAGCATGACGCTTTCGTGGCAATCATTGCTGACGGCCCGCGTATCGGCCGGTTGACGAGTACACGACCATGACTGTCGCCCATGCCCTGGTAGACCTCGAGTGCCCGCACTGCCAGCAGACCTTCGTCGAGAATGCCGCCCTGGTCCGACCCTGGGGTACCGCATGGTGCTCCGAGTGCGGGCGCTCCTTCCACCTCGATCCAAACGCAGAAGCGACAGCCCGCATGCTGCAGGCCGCCAAGGCGGCCCGGCGGGAGCGGCGCCAGCGCGTCGGCGATTTCCGCTCGCTGCTGAACGAACCGGTGCCCCGCCTTGCCAGGGCCGACTCCCAGAGGCTGATGGGCGACGTGCTGAGCACGCTCGATGGCCTGCTGGAACGGCTGGACAACCTGCACCGCCGACATTCCTGAGCCTTCGGGCTCTAGCCGGCCTCCGCCAGCGGATGGTGCGTCTCGACCAGCGCCTTCAGCCGCTCGTCGAGCACGTGGGTGTAGATCTGCGTGGTCGAGATATCGGCATGGCCGAGCAACGTCTGCACCACCCTCAGATCGGCGCCTCCGGCGAGCAGGTGGCTGGCGAAGGCGTGCCGCAGCACGTGCGGTGAGATCCGTCCCGCCCCGATCCCGGCCCGCGCCGCGAGGCCCTTGAGCTCGCGCGCGAACACCTGGCGGCTGAGATGGCCGGCCTCGCCCGCCGCCGGAAACAGCCACGGGCCCGCCTCGAGCGTTTCCTGATAGGACCTCACTGCGTCGCGCGCCCGGTCGGTCAGCGGTACGATCCGCTCCTTGCCCCCCTTGCCGCGAATGGTGAGAAAGGCCGCCTCGCGCAGCACCGCGATGCGTCTCAGCTCGACCAGTTCGGACACCCGCATGCCGGTGGCATAGAGCAGTTCGAGCAGCACGTAGAGCCGGCGCGCCATGTCGCGTCGCGCGTCGGTGATGTCCTCGGCATTGGTTTCCGCCTCGGCCTGCCCCAGCAGCCGGTCGATCTCGGCCACCGACAATACCCTGGGCAGCGCCCGACGGGCCCGGGGTGAAGGCACGATGCGGGTCGGATCGTCGCCGCGCACGCCGTCGGCGGCGAGAAAGCGATGAAACTGCCGCACCGCCGACAGCCGCCGGGCGCTCGATGATGCGGCAAGCCCCTCGGCCGCCAGCGCAGCGAGATAGCCGGCCACCTGCTGGCGGTCGGCGGTGAGCGGACCGAGACCGGCCCGTCCCAGGAATCCGCAATAGTCGACGAGGTCCCGCCGATACGCCGCGATGGTGTTGCGGGCCGCGCCGCGCTCGGCGCTCATCATTTCGAGGAAGGCCTCGACCAGATGGCCGCCGGTCATTCTATGCCTGGCTGCAGCGTGCGCACCTCAGCGTCGCCCTGGGCCTCGCCTTCGGTCGGCGCATCCCTGGCCGGAACGTCTGCAGCCGGAACGTCTGCGGCCGGGACATCCCGACGGGTGGTGTCGATCTCCCGGCGCACCAGCGGGTCGCGATCGGGAGACGGCACGAGTTCGCGCGCCGGAATGCGGATCGTCACCTGCTTCTCGCGCGGCGTGACGGCGGCCACGAGCGCGAACATGCCCCCCAGCGCCAGCCCCGCGAGAACCAGCAGAACAACGATCAGTCGAATGAGGGTCGGCATGGCAATCCGCTCTTGTCACGCGGCCGCGAGTGTCGACTGTTTCGCGTGACCGATCAAGGCCGCACCATACCGGCCATTGACTTTATGCCGCCCTAACGGTTCAACGCCGCAGATGAGGAGACAACGGCCGATGTCACGCGACGCCGCCCCTGGACGCGACGACCAGCGCGACGAGTTGCTGCGGCTGGCGGACGGCAGGCCGATCGTCCTGATCGGCATGATGGGCGCCGGCAAGACCACTGTCGGCCGTCGCCTCGCCGCCCGGCTCGGCCGCCACTTCGTCGACAGCGACGAGGAGGTGGAGAAGGCCGCCGGCATGTCGATCGAGGACATCTTCCGCACCCATGGCGAGGCCGACTTCCGGACCGGGGAGGTGCGGGTGATCGCCCGCCTGCTGAAGGATCGCGGCATGGTCCTGGGCACTGGCGGCGGCGCCTTCATGAATGCCGAGACCCGCGCCCTGATCAAGGCCTCGGCGATCTCGGTGTGGATCAAGGCCGATTTCGAGCTGCTGTTCCAGCGCGTCTCGCGCCGCTCCAACCGGCCGCTGCTCAAGACCGCCAATCCGCGCGAGACGCTGATGAAGCTGATCGAGCAGCGCTATCCCACCTATGCCGAGGCCGACGTGACGGTGGTCTCGAGCGACGTGCCACAGGACCAGGTGGCGAGCGAGGTGATCGAGGCGATCCTTGCCCGCTTCGGAGCCGGAAAGACCGCAGATCATGATTGAGCCCATTCACGTCCACGTCCCGCTGGGCGAGCGGGCCTACGACATCGAGATCGGCGCGGGACTGCTCGACGGCGCCGGTGCAAGGCTGAAGGCAATGTTCCCCGGTCGACGCTTCGGCATCGTCACCGATACCGAAGTGGCAGGCGCGCAACTGCCCCGGCTGCTGGCGGCACTCGACCGCGAAGGGCTGGGACACGCCGAGATCATCCTGCCGAACGGCGAAGCAACCAAATCCTTCGCACGCCTGGGCGAGGTCGTGGACTTCATCCTCGCAGCACGGCTGGAACGCGGCGACCTGATCGTGGCGCTGGGCGGCGGCGTGATCGGCGACCTCGCCGGGTTTGCTGCCGCCATCGCCCGGCGCGGCATGGATTTCATCCAGATGCCGACGACGCTTCTCGCCCAGGTCGATTCCTCGGTTGGCGGCAAGACCGGCATCAACTCGCCGCACGGCAAGAACCTCGTCGGCGCTTTTCACCAGCCCAAGCTGGTGCTGGCCGACCTGGATGCGCTCGCCACCCTGCCGGCCCGCCAGTTCGCCGCCGGCTATGCCGAGGTGGTCAAGTACGGGCTCATCGACGACGAGGCCTTCTACTTCTGGCTCGAGGCCCACCGCCCGGCGATCTTTGCGGGCGACGCCCGACTGCGGGCCGAGATGGTGGCGCGCTGCTGCGCCGCCAAGACCCGCTTCGTGCTCGCCGACGAGAAGGAGACCGGGGTCCGGGCCCTGCTCAATCTCGGCCACACCTTCGGGCATGCCCTGGAGGCGGCGACCGGCTATTCGGACCGGCTGCTGCACGGCGAGGGGGTTGCCATCGGCATGGTGCTGGCGCACGGCTTTTCGGCCCGGTTGGGGCTTTCTCCCAGCCAGGACACCGGCCGTATCATCCAGCACCTGAGGGCAGCCGGCCTGCCGACCCGGCTCGCCGACATCCCGGGCGAACTGGCCTCGACCGAGACCCTCATGGCCGCCATCGCTCAGGACAAGAAGGTCGTTCGCGGCGCGCTCACCTTCATCCTGACCCGCGGCATCGGCCAGGCGTTCATCGAGCGGCAGGTCGATCCGGCGGCCGTGCGGGATCATCTCGACGCGATGCGTGCGGCCTGACCGCCGGTCGTCAGGGGGTGACCGTGATCACCACCCGCCGGTTCGCCGAAAAGCTCGGGCCGAACTGCGCAGTGGCGCCCGCGCCCGTGGCAATCGCCTTCTCGAAGCTCAGCCCGTTCGCCCTGAGATAGCCGAGGACGTTCTGTGCCCGCTCGATGGCGAACAGCGCGTTTGTGGCATGCGCTCCCTGCCGGCTGGAATAGCCGGTGACCAGAACCCGGCACTTCTGCAACCCGATGTCGGCGATGATCTGGTCGAGCCGGGCCTCGAGGCGTGGCGTCAGGTCGTTGGAGTTTTCGTTGAACCCGACGACATTGTAGAGTTCGTCCCGCGTGCAGGCGCTGACCGGCACCGCCTCCGGATCGGGATCGAGGCTCGCCGTCTCGATCGTATCGGTAGCGGCGGCGGGCGCGTCGGGTCGCCGGACGGCTGCCACCACTGCTGGAGCCTTCGGCGCCCGCACCGTGTCCGCTGCGACGGCGACCGCCGGGGCGGTCTCGAGAGCGAGGTCGGCCAGGGCCTCCGGCAGCGGCCAGCCGCCGGCCGGAGCGCGCGATACCCCTTCCATGTTGCCATCGCGGAGAACGAGGAATTCGCCGACCAGTTCGCTGTCGACATCGGCACTGGTGCCGCGGGTGGTGAGGCCCGAGACCGTCACCGCCCGCCCGTTCACCGTCACCGCCGCGAGGAAGAGATTGCGGTCGCGGTTGGAGCCATCGCCGCCATAGGCCTCGTTGACCAGCCGGACGCGCACCTCGCCGCCCGGCTGGAACAGCGCCTCCGGGATAGTGAAGGCAAAGCCCTGCACATAGGGGCTCTTGTCTGGGGCATCGGCGAATCGGCCGGCCGCGCCGGTGTCGATCGCCGCCTCCACCGCCGCTTCGCCCAGCACCTTGCCATCGAAGCTCACCTCGAAGCGCGGCGGCCCGTCATAGGCCTCGCCACCGACGATCAAGTGCAGCTGGCTCGGCGCACCCAATGCGCTCGTTGAGATGACGCTCAGCAAGAAAGTTGTAGTCGCTGCCGACCTAAGTATGGACATGGTGCCCTCCCCGTCTACCTTCAGACGGATTGCTAAACAGTAGGTGCGGCAGTAGTTCGGAGACAACGGGGCATGCAGGCAATGTTCTGCCGAATCGGAGGCGACACGGCGACGAAACCAAGACGACGTCCATCGCCCGCGATTGTCATGCAACCGGCCGGTCATCGAAGCGGGAGCACATGGGTACTGCACAAGAAGAGTTCCACGCGGGTCTGACGGCCCTGGGCCAGAATCGGGTACAGCATGCGCTATCGGCCTTTGAGTTGGCGGCGCGGCTTGCGCCTCGGGCCGCGCCAGCTCATCACATGGTGGGCGTTGCTCTTCAACGCCTTGGCAGGCTGGCCGAGGCGGACCGCGCGATCAGCCAAGCGATAGCGCTCGCCCCCGGGGTGCCAGACTTCTACTCCAATCGGGCTTTGGTTCGATGCGGACAGAAGGAATATGACCTGGCCGCAGCCGATGCCGAGACAGCACTGCAGTTGTCGCCTAGTCACGTCGGCGCGTTGTGCAACCTGGGGCTGGCCCAACTTGGGTCAGAGCGTTACGCCGCTGCCGCAGCGGCGTTCATCCGACTAATCAAAGCCGCCCCGGACTTCGCGGCGGCGTACGACAACGCCTCCCTTGCGGTACGCAGCATCAAGGACAGCGATACCGCACTGGCGGCTGCGACGGCCTTCGCCGCCGCAGCACCCGGGTCGTATCTCGCCCACATGGACCTTGGCGTTGTACTTTCGACAATTGGCGAAGTGGAGCGTGCCGAGAGTGCTTTTGCCCGCGCCGTGGAACTGGCACCCACCCGCATAGATGCCCACTCCCGGCGGCTGTTCAACCAGAACTACCTGGAGGGGCTGACCGATGCGGAGCAGGCGGCCAGCCTCGCTCAGTTCGCCAGAGCCCTCTCGGCAGGCTACACCCCGATGGTGCACCATCCACCTCGTGACGCGGCTGACAAGGCGCTTCGGCTGGGCTTTGTTTCGGGCGACCTGCGGGAGCACTCGGTGAGCTACTTCCTGGTCGCCATCTTGCCAGAACTGCGGCGCCGCGGACTCCAACTGGTTGCCTACAGCACTTCGACGAAGTCGGACGCAATGACCGAGCGACTCAGGTCGGAGTTCACCGAGTGGCGCGATGTCACCGATATCTCGGACGAAGCAGCTGCGTCGCGGGTCGTCGAAGACCAGATCGACATTCTGTTCGACCTGGCGGGACATACAGCCGGTCGCCGGCAGGGGCTCTTCGCCCTGCGCCCGGCGCCGATCAGCGTATCTTGGCTGGGCTATTCGGCGACAACCGGCAATCCGCAGATCGGCTACGTGCTGTGCGACGCTACAGTCCTGCCGCCGGGAAACGAAGCAGCGTTCACCGAGCGACCCTTGCGCATGCCGCGGGGCTATCTGTGCTTCTCTCCGCCTGGCACCGACCCCGATGACGGACCCGTTGGCCGTCGAATGACCTTTGGCAGCTTCAACACGCTGAACAAGCTGAGCGACCGGACCATTCGACTCTGGAGCTGCATTCTTGCAGCATTCCCCGACAGCGACCTCTTGCTCAAGACCAAGGCCCTGGATTCAGCTGCTATCCGCGCACGCACAGCCGATCGGTTCGCTGCCCACGGCATCGATCCCTCCCGGATCATCCTGATCGGCCGCACGCCCACGCGTGACGCACACCTCAAGCTCTATAATGGCATCCATCTTGCTCTTGATCCGTGGCCCTATTCCGGAACCACCACGACAATGGAAGCACTGTCGATGGGAGTGCCAGTGCTGACTCTGAACGAGGGCCGGTTCATAAGTCGCGTCACTGCCAGCCTCCTGTCAGTCGCAGGGTTGGGGGACTGGATCGCAAGAGACGAAAAGGAATACGTAGACAAGGCGGTTAGCGCAGCATCCGACCTCGATACCCTCGTCGCCACGCGGCAGAAAATACTGCATCAGGTGCGACGGTCGCCCCTCTATGATGCCGCCTCGTTCGCGGCCGATTTCGATGCGGCTGTGCGGGCGATCTGGCGCAACTGGTGCGTCGGAGTTGGCAGCGGACCGGCTTGACCCGGTTCGTCAGCCCACCACCTCGATCGCGAGAGCGTGGACACCGCCCTTGATCTCGGCGTCGAGGGCTTCCATCACTGCGCGGTGCTGCATCAGGCGGGTCTGGCCGGCGAACCGGGGAGAGGCGATGCGGACGCGGAAATGGCTCTCGCCGCCCGGCCGATAGCCGCCATGCCCCCGATGTTTCTCGCTCTCGTCGATCACTTCAAGGTGGCTTGGCGCGAATTTGAGCGAAAGTTTTTCAACCATGGCGTCGCGAACGGACATATGCATACCGGTTCCACTGCTGGCGTCGTACGACACGTAACTAGGACTGATGAAGCTGGATTCCAAGTATTTTGACCGCATCCGCATCCGCTCGCGGCATCCCGAGCCCGAGCCGGAGGCCAAGGTACCGGCCTGCGGCTGGGAGGGCTGCGACCAGCCCGGCCTCTACCGGGCGCCCAAGGGTGCGCGCGCCATCGGCGAGTACCACCATTTCTGCCTCGAGCACGTCCGGCACTACAACCAGGTGTTCAATTTCTTCGCCGACATGAAGCCCGAGGAGATGGAGACCCATCTCAAGGCCGAGAAGGAGACGGCAGGACGTCCAAGCTGGGGCGTCGGCAGCAAGCCGGGCACAAGCAGCGGCCCGCGCATGCCGCGCGGCGCTCCGCGCGCCGCCGGCACCCGTCCGCATGGCGACCCGTTCGGCGTTTTTGCCCGCTTCGCCCGCTACCAGCAGAAGAAGCCTCAGGAAGAGCGGATCAAGCCGCTGCACGAACTCGACCGGCGGGCCTTCGAGACGCTGGGCTTCAGGGGGCACGCCCGGTCCGACGACATCAAGTCGGCCTACAAGAGCCTCGTCAAGCTTCACCACCCCGACGCCAATGGCGGCGACAAGAGCTCGGAGGAGCGCCTCCGCGCCATCATCGCGGCGTACACGCACCTCAAGCAGAAGGGCTTCGTCGCCCGCTGAGTCGCAAGCTTGTGCTGCAGCAGCGCATTGCCGCTCAAAATACCCCACAATTGTGGGTTTGGTCGGCGACGCAAGGCTGGGCAGGATGCCACCCGAGAACAGTAACGGGTGCCATGCTGATGGGCCGATCAACAGCATTCGGGTCGACCTTGCGTCGGACTCGAGAGACGATCGCACATCTGCTTGCGGGTATTGCCGGCTATGGCGCGGCCCGCATCCAGGACCGGTTCCACACCCTCGACCGACTGCAGGCGATGGAGAACACCTGGCATGAGGCAATGCACGCCGCCACGATGCATCGGCCGCCGCCGCCCGCCGCATCGGATCATGGGACCATCCCCCGCAGCGGCAACCCGACCCCGCCGGGGCCGGCGTCGACCCGACCCGCCGACTGAGTGACTGGTTGGTCGCAGGTCGCCTTCGACGCGGCGGGGGTGAACCGATGCCGTCCGCTCACGCAGCGTCGCTACCGGCCCGGCCAGCACAGCAGGCACCCCCCACTTGCAGGGTGCGGACCGCGTGGCGCGGCGGCAGGCTCCCTCCCGTCGGTTCGATCGAGCCGCAGCAACGAGGAGGAACCCTTGCTCAAGACCATTGCGACGCTGGCCCTGCTGGCCACCACGATCACCCCTGCCCTCTCCGAAGAAATCCGCGGCGAGGCAACCTTCGCCTGGCTGGCGGTCGGGTCGACATTCACCCTCGGTGACGGACGCCCGTACTTTGCCGGGCAGTTCTCCGGCATCAACGTGTTCAAGGACGAAGGTGGCGGCGCCCTCGCCAATTCCACCATCCAGTGCCCCGGCTACAACGACATCGGCGTCGATGCGGCCGGCTATTGCACCGTGACTGCGGGCAATGGCGATAAACTCTTCCTCAAGTGGTCCTGCAAGGCAGCGGCCCCGGCGGCGGGGGATCTGGCAGCGTGCGAGGGAGCTGCAACCGTCGTCGGCGGCACCGGCGCCTTCGAGAAGGCCACGGGCGGCAACGAGTTCTCCTCGCATGTCCGCGGGGTCAACGCCGACGGCACCACCATGGGCTACAGCGAACTGCGGAACTACGTGGTCAACTACTGACCGAGTTCAGCCGGCCAGACGGGCGACGATGCGCGCCAGCTCGCTCTGCCGGCTGATCCCAAGCTTGTCGAACACCAGCTTCAGCGACGAGCGCACGGTGTTGTAGGTCACGCCGAGCGCATCGGCTGCCTCCCGCGGGGAGTGACCGCCCCCGACGAGAGCCGCGGTCCGGGCCTCGGCCGGCGTGAGACCGAGCAACTCCAGCGCGGGCCCGACATCCGCAACGGCCCCGCCGGTCGGCTCGTCGAACACCACCAGCACCCGGCCCGGGCCGGCGATGTCGGGACTGATGAGCATCGCCTGCGCGAGGACGGGAGGGTCACCCTCCATCAGCCCGCGCTCGGTGATGCTGACCCCGCCAAGCATGCCCAGCAGCCGCTCGATGCTCAGGCCCCCGGCGTGCCCGGCGGCCAACCGTCCGCCGACCACTCGGATGTGCCCCTCGGCCACCAACGCTTCCGCGGCTGTATTCAGGCTGAGCACGACACCGTCCCGGTTGGTGATGGCGGCCGCGCGTCCGAGGTGCGAAAACAGGCCAACCATGCTGACCACCTGCGTATCCAGCTCGCTGAACTGCTGCGCGTCGCCGATCGGCCGGGGCGGCGTGAAGGCCATGGACATATTGGGCAGATAAGCGGTCCAGACGAACTCCAGTGGTTCCAGGCGCGATATCGACGGCGGCAGGCCCGCGAGATAGTCGACGCGCGGCTCGACCGTGTCGTAGACGTCGCTCGACCAGGCCACCGAGTACGAGTTGAAGCCCGGCGCCCCCGGCCGGCGCCCGATGAACCGCGTGGTGCCGTTCATCGACCTGGGCTGGCCACTGCGGCGCGCCGAAAGCCGCAGGCCGGCGCTGTCGCCGGGCCCGCCTTCGAACCGGATATCGTCGCCCACGGTGTGCATCGAGGTCCAGCCTGCGCCGACGTTGCCGTTGTAGAGCCCGCCCATCACCCTGCTGGCAATGCCGGAGTACCAGCCCGCATACATGAAGAGGCCGGGCGAGCCGTCATTGGACGGCAACCCCTCGAGCTCGACGGCGAGGTAGGTGGCGCTGTAGGGCGCCAGGCCCCAGCCGGAGGGGACCGAGTATTGCGAGATGACGCCCCAGCCGGTCCCCGACGCCCTGAGGCCGGGCGGCACGATCCGCTCCACCTGGCCGGCGTCGAACCGACACAGCATGTAGATCTTCGAGGTGTTGCGCATGTGATAGGGCGGCAGCGGCAGGGCGGACTCGTCCGGCACGCTGCCCACCGTGCGCGCCGCCGTTACGCGCCGCAGTTGCTCGGCACGTTCGATTTGCGGATCAGTCATCCGAGGTGCCCCTCGCCGCGACGCACCCGTCCCTTACTGGACCTCGATCTGCGAGGATTGGCTCGCTGCGCTTCGCGTGCGCGCTGAAGATCCGACATCTGTCTCCCCTCGAGGCCAGATTTGGACGCCGGCCGCCCGTTGCTGGCAGCCCAAGTGTGTGCGCAACCGGAACTAAGCACGTTGCAGGACGGACGACAATTGTCATCGCTCCATGCCCCGGCATCGCTTCGTCTGTCATGATCGAGAGCAAGACTGGCAGCCGTGCCGTCGGCCAAGTTCCGGGCTGCACCGATGAAAGTTTGTGATGCCGGCATTCGGGACCGCGATGCCAACCGCAACTGCAGGAAAAGCTTTGCCGATTCTGCTGCACCGCAAGGAACTGGGGGCGTCGCGCCAGCGCCGATCCGCCCTACCCCCGGCGCGGCGATACTGCTATAGAGCCGGCAATCCGAGACGACAGCCGTCTTGACCTATCTGCTGCGAGAAGCCGCCCGATGCCCGAATTCACCAATCTGCCCAACAAGGAATTTTCCGTCCGCGACACCTTCGGCTTCGACAGCGACATGAAGCTGATGGGCTATGCCGAAGCCGATGCGCATGTGCCGCCGGTCGATCCGGACTACTTGTTCGACCGCAATACCACGCTCGCCATCCTCGCCGGCTTCGCCTTCAACCGCCGCGTCATGGTGCAGGGGCTACCACGGCACCGGCAAATCGACCCACATCGAGCAGGCGGCGGCGCGCCTCAACTGGCCGCTGGTCCGCGTCAACCTGGACGCCCATGTGAGCCGAATCGATCTCGTCGGCAAGGACGCGATCGTGCTCAAGGACGGCAAGCAGATCACCGAGTTCCGCGACGGCATCCTGCCCTGGGCAGTGCAGAACAACATCGCGCTGGTCTTCGACGAATACGATGCCGGCCGCCCCGACGTGATGTTCGTGATCCAGCGCGTGCTGGAGACGCAGGGACGGCTGACGCTGCTCGACCAGAACCGCGTCATCACCCCGCATCCGGCCTTCCGGCTGTTCGCCACCACCAACACCATCGGCCTCGGCGACACCTCGGGCCTCTATCACGGTACCCAGCAGATCAACCAGGGCCAGATGGACCGCTGGTCGATCGTCACCACGCTCAACTACCTGCCGCACGACAAGGAAGTCGGGATCGTGCTCGCCAAGGCCAAGTCCTACGCGGCGACCGAGAAGGGCCGGAAGGCCGTCTCCAACATGGTCCGCCTCGCCGATCTCACCCGCCAGGCGTTCATCAACGGCGACCTCTCGACCGTGATGAGCCCGCGCACGGTGATCACCTGGGCCGAGAACGCCGAGATCTTCGGCGATGTCGGCTTGGCGTTCCGCCTCACCTTCCTGAACAAGTGCGACGAGCTGGAGCGCCCGATGGTCGCCGAGTTCTACCAGCGCGCGTTCGGCGAGGACCTGCCGGAAAGTGCCGCGAACCTGGCGGTGGTGGCCTGACCGATCCCCACCCACTGGGTCTTCCCCGCGAAAGCGGGGATCTCTGTCTGAGATCCCGGTGGCCTATCAAACGGAGGTTCCCGCATTGGCGGGAATGACCCCGGGAGACTGAAAGCTCCGAGCGGACCCGCGACGCAATGGCAACCCCACCCCGCAGCAAGCCCAACAAGCCCGACACCACCGCGCCCTTCAAGTCGGCGGTGGGGGCCGCGGTGCGCGCCATCGGCGGCAAGCGCGAGCTCGAGGTAAGCTTTTCAGCCGACCGGCCGATGCTGACCTCCGACAAGGCGAGGCTGGCCAACCTGCCGCGCCTGCCGACGCGGCGCGATATCGCCATCGCCCGCGGTCAGGGGGATGCCATGGCGATGCGGCTCGCCAGCCACGATCCCGACACGCACAGGAAGCGCGCCCCGGCAGAGCCGGAGGCACGCGCTGCCTTCGACGCGCTCGAACAGGCCCGCGTCGAGGCGCTGGGCTGCGTGCGCATGCCGGGCATGACCGGCAATATCCATGAGATGCTGGAAGACCGGCTATTCCGGCAGAACTTCGCCGAGGTCAGCGACAAGGCCGACGCGCCGCTGGCCGAGGCGCTGGGACTGATCCTCAGGGAGCGCATCGCCGGCATTTCCATCCCGCCCTCCGGCAATGCCATCGTCGGGCTGTGGAAGACCGAGATCGAAGAGAAGGCCGGCACCTCGCTCCATACCCTGCTCGACAAGTTCGAGGACCAGGAGCTGTTCGGCCGCGCCACGCGGCAATTGCTGCGCGACCTGAACCTCGTGCCCGACAGCGATCTCGACGACGGCGAGGCCGACGACAGCGACGGGGGCGACGACCAGGAGCCCGAGCGCGGCCAGGACGACGACACGTCCCCCGAGCAGGGCGAAGGCGAGAGCGAGGACGCCGAGGCGGAGGAAGACCAGACGCCCGGACAGTCCGAGGACTCGGGCGAGGTCGAGGGCGCCGAGATGGACTTCGAGGAATCCGAGGACGAATCCTCGGAGGCCGGGGAAGACTCGCCCAACCCGCCGCCACCCGGCGCCAATGCCAAGGAGTTCCAGAACGCCTTCACCTACAGGATCTTCACCCAGAAATTCGACGAGGTGGTGAAGGCCGGCGAGCTCTGCCCGGCCGAAGAGCTCGACCAGTTGCGCGCCCTGCTCGACAAGCAGCTCGAGAACCTCGCCGGCGCCGTGGCGCGGCTCGCCAACAAGCTGCAGCGCCGCCTGATGGCGCAGCAGAGCCGCAGCTGGGAGTTCGATCTCGAGGAGGGCCTGCTCGACACGGCGCGCCTCACCCGCGTGGTCACCGACCCGCTGCAGGCGCTGAGCTTCAAGGTCGAGCGCGACACCGACTTCCGCGACACCGTCGTGACGCTGCTGCTCGACAATTCCGGCTCGATGCGCGGCCGCCCGATCACCATCGCGGCGATCTGCGGCGACATCCTCGCTCGCACCCTCGAGCGCTGCGGTGTCAAGGTCGAGATTCTCGGCTTCACCACCCGCGCCTGGAAGGGCGGCAAGAGCCGCGAGGCCTGGCTCGAGGCAGGACGCCCGCCCAATCCCGGCCGCGTCAACGACATCCGCCACATCATCTACAAGGCCGCCGACGAGCCCTGGCGGCACGCCCGCCGCAACCTCGGGCTGATGATGCGCGAGGGCCTGCTCAAGGAGAACATCGACGGCGAGGCGCTGCAATGGGCGCACCGGCGCCTGCTCGCGCGGCCCGAAAACCGCCGCATCCTGATGGTGATATCCGATGGCGCCCCGGTCGACGACTCGACGCAGAGCGTCAACGCCGGCAACTACCTCGAGGCCCATTTGCGTCAGGTGATCGAAGACATCGAGACCCGATCGCCGGTGCAACTGGTGGCCGTCGGCATCGGCCATGACGTCACCCGCTACTATCGCCGCGCCGTGACCCTGCTCGATGCCGAGGAACTGGCCGGCGCGCTCACCGATGAGTTGGCGGCGCTGTTCGACGAGGAAGCGCCCGGAGCGGACCGCAAGGGCCGGTTCGGATGAGCGGGGGCGGCAGATCCGTCGCCCACAGCCGCGTCGTCGGCCTGCTCGTCGCATTAACTGCCGTTTCCGGACTAATCCTCGCCGCAGGACGCGGCGTCCGCGCCGACGACGAGACGATCACCGCCATCCCGATCCGCACCTTCATGTCCGCCGCCATCGGCCAGCGCGTGCAAGGCGTCATCTGGCGCGGCGGCATCGAGATGCAGAGCCAGACCGACACATTCGGGGGCCTGTCGGGCCTCGGCTTCACCGGCCCCGACGGACGGCTGGTGATGGTCTCGGACCGCGGCAATTTCGTCTCCGGACAGCTGCTCTATGACGAGGCCGCGCGTCCGCTCGGCCTGATCGGCGTGAGCATCACCGCGATCCAGAATTCGAGCGGCCGGGACCTGCCGCGGCCCTTCGCCCGCGACGCCGAGGCGCTGACGGTGATCGAGAGGGACGGCATCCCGACCGCCGTGCGCGTCGGCTTCGAGAACCTGACGCGTGTCGCCGATTTCCAGCTGGTAGACGGGATACCGCAGGGCGCTGCCCGCGAGGTGGCCATTCCCGACTGGCTGAGCGAGACGCGCACCAACGGGACGCTGGAGGCGGTGTGCGTCGCCCCGGCCGCCTCACCCATCGCCGGTTCCACCCTGCTCCTCACCGAGGGCATTATCGATGACGACGGCCAGCATGCGGCCTACCTGCTGGGGCGCAATGACAGGGGGCGGCTGAGCTATGTGTCGGGGAACGGCACCGATCCCACCGATTGCGCCTTCCTGCCCAATGGTGACCTGCTGGTGCTCGAACGGGGCGTCGCCTTCCTCTCGTTCAGGATGCGCCTCGTGCGCGTTCCGGCTGCTGACGTGAAACCGGGAGCGCACCTGACGGGCGAGGTACTGCTGCAGTCCTTCGGTGCCGATATCGACAACATGGAAGCGCTCGCCGTGCACACCGCCCTGACGGCACCACCCGCATCACGCTGGTCTCCGGACAACAATTTCAACGACTGGGAACGCAACCTGCTCCTCGAGTTCAGCCTGCCGGAGTGACCGCGATGACCGCCGGGACGTCCTTGACGCTTACGCCGAACGGATCAATCGGCACGATTTCGACCTGCTTACCGACCTGATCGCGCCCGGTGCCACGTTCTGGTTCTCGGACGGTACCCACACGGGCATCGCTGCGATCCGCACCGCCTTCGAAACCACCTGGCAAGTCATTGGAAGCGACGAGCACTACTGGCTCGACCAGCATCAATGGGTCGCCGACGCCGACAACGCCGCCGCCTGCACCTATCGCTTCAACTGGAAGACGCCCACCGCATCCGGTTTCGGACGCGGCACCACCGTCCTGAAGCGCGTGGGCGATCGCTGGTGCATCGTCCACGAGCACCTGAGTCCCTGGCCGGCATAGCTGCCGCGCAACCCTGATGCTCGACGCGTTCAGCCGGGACTGAGCGCCCCGCGCCTTTGATCCAACGCAAGCCTACCGGCGCGTCTCCCGCTACGGCTTGAGTGGCGGAGGAGGTCGATCATGCCTGCATTCGTTCACATCGATATTGCCGCCGACGATCCGGAACGCGCGGCGCGCTTCTAACCGGGTGTTCCGGCTGGGACATCACCAAGCTCGACGGACCAGTGCCCTATTGGCTGGTGACGCCCAGGATCCAAGCGCCTGCTCCAGGCGCCGGCATCGCCAGGCGCGAACTCGCCTGGCAGGGGATCACGCCGACCATCGACGTCGAATCGGCGGACGACTACGCCAGCAAGATCGTGTCCGAGGGCGGAACCATCGTCATCCCCAAGACCTCGATCCCCGGCGTCGGCGAGCTCGTGACCTTCAAGGACACCGAGGGCAATGTCCTCGCTATCCTTGAGGCGGCACCCGCCAATGCCTTTGCCGGCCCGCCGCCGGCCTGGTGTCTTGCCAAATAGGTTGTTCAGTCTTGCTCGGAACGGGCTGGGGCCAGCGTGCCCGGCGTGGGGGCGGACAAAGGTAGTAATCGTTGTTCCATTCTGCTGCGGCGTAGGATCGTTGCGTCGAGGACTGGTAGGGTCTGGCATACGCCATTCGCGCAGGCATTGACTGGATGAAGCCGCTCAGCCTTACCGTTGGTGCGAGGGTGTAGGGCCGTCAATGCGGATATGACGGGCTCCCGCCTGTTTGAGTGCAGCCGCAAGAGCCTTGAGCGGTAGGCCGAGCCATTATCGGTCATCGCACGCTCGACGGTGGCTTAGGCCTGCCAGACCGACCTGGGGCCCGTTTGAGGAAGGCAGTGGTGTCCCACCTGGCCCTCGGATGGCAGGATCCGAACATAGGCGAGGCGGGAGGCGTCATCGACGGCGACGTGCAGGAAAGTCCAGCCGCCCTTGTTGGCGTGCATGCCGGGGCCGCGCGGCGGAAGCGATGTCCGATGCCATTGATCTGCCCAGCTTCGCGATCATCGAGATGGATCATCGCCCGGCCGCTCCGCTCGCGGATCACCACGGCGGCTTCGGCTCAAAGCAAGGCGAGGCGGTTGAGGGGCCAACCGCCGCCAGCACCATCCCACCGTTGAACGGGCCGGCCAGAGCCTTTTACAATGGCCGGTCCCGTCGCCCGCTGCCGGCGAGAGTTGCGCGATCCGCTCGATTTGCGCCGCCGCCAGCCGGTACGGGTAGCGACGCGAGAGCCGAGCTACGGTCTGCCAACTGCCGGTCGCCAGTCCACGATACCACCCCAGCCAGCGATAGCCCGTCCACTTGACACGCCGCCACAGCCTCCGCAGCCCGGGCCATGGACCAGCCCTGATCGATCCGCTGCACCAAAAGCGCACTCGACCTGGGCGTCAGACGCGCATTCTTGTGGACGTTCATTCGGCTCCGCTGAAGGGTTGGTTGGTGTCGCAACCCCAGCTTCTCAGCCCTTCCTCGGTGGGCAACCTTCATAGCTTCAGAGGCACTAGGCCGCCTTGGCCAGCGGCGGCGACGGCATGATCTTGCCATATCAGCCGGTAAGGCGCGAGCAACAGCTTAGCGCGGCGAGGAACTTGACGAGGAAGTCGCCGGTCGCGAGCGAGGTCCTGGCGGCACTTCCGGAACGATCCCGACCACGGAGCGCCAAAGCCGAGCGAACCGTCCTCCCGCCGGACCATAAGGTCGACGGAAACCGAGAACGGAGCGAAGGCGATGGTGAAGAAGACCGGCGTGTCCGGCGCCGAGCCAGCAGCGACGCGGTGAGCGAGCACCAGCCAGTGGCGATTCTGAGCCGCGAGCACCTGCAATGTCGAGCAACTGGACGACCAGAAACGCCGGTTCAGATGCGATGGACGATGCGCGGCGTGGCGAAATTTCCGAGAGCGCCACCGCGACGACGAACCCCGCTACCACCAGCGTACCCGCGCCGCCCCGTCATAACGGTTGGTGAGGAACGTGACGAGAATGCGAAGGGTAGGGGAACGCCCCAGGTCAAGTCTCCCAGGTGGGACCGGACCGATATCGAAATCGACCGGATACTGGACGGGAATATTGGAGGCGGTGACGCCGCCTACCACCTGGCGGCAATCGCCGCGAGGAACCGAAGCGGACGCGGCCGCTCCCCTTCATCGGCCGCTGGCCGGCACCTGACCGGGGCGGAGGTTGCGGGAAAGCCCCCCTGAAAACAGAACCGCGCCCCCGAAGGGACGCGCTCAAAGCTCCTTATCGCTGCGGCACCGAGACGAGCGCGGCGCACACTTCCTTCCCGTTGACCGCCACGGCGCGACCGACGACAATTCGTCGTCGGCCTTGAGCAGGAACGCATCGAGGCCGCGCGATGCTCAACCGTACGCAGCGCGTTCGCCGAGATGCGGAGCTTGACCGACCGGCCGAGCGAGTCGGACGGACGAGACGTTGAGGGAGTTGGGCGGAAACGCCGCGGGTGCGGTTGAGGCGCGGGCTGCCACCTTGTTCCCGAACAGACGCCCTTACCGGTCAATTCGCAGCGGCGAGCCATTCTCTATCCTGTCAAGGACCCTGGGCGCAGGACAAACCCGCGCAACCAGGCCTCAGTCTGTTCTTGATTGTGGGCGCCTCTCCGCTGGTCAAGCCGGGCTGCCGCGTCAAGTTGAGATGGTCGTGAGCGCCTTGTCCAGTGTCGCGAGGCGTGGGCAAGTTCGGAGACGCCGGGTTCGCCGGGGACCCCGGAGGTTCCCCGTAGACAAGTGGCTGAGCGCCCACCGTGGCTTCCGCAGTTGCCTCGCCGCCCTGGTGCTCCACGGCACCGTCCTGCTGGCGCCCACCACGCCTCGGCGGCGCCGTTCAGCGCCGTCGGCCGGTAGCCTGGGTGAGCCTGGGCGGCTCACACGCCGACTGTCAGGAGATCACTCTCGACGACGATGCGCGCAATTACCGGCTGGCTCTCGACGCCAGATCACCGATCTCGCGCCGGCTGGTGGCGAGCAGTACAGCGGGAGGCTCCGGGTCGTCGGCGTCGACCTAGCACCGGACTGCGCGCACAGAAGTTCGACCTCTGGACCCGCGCCAGCGGCACCGCCTTCACCGTCGCCATCACCTCCATCCCGGCGGCGACGTGGGAATCCGCCGTCGTCAGCCCCCGCTCAAACAACATCGACCGGGTGGCCATCGAGCGCAAGCAACTGGCGGCGGCGACATCAACGACGTAGCGTGCTTCGTTCTGCTCAGGGCGCGGCCGCTCGATGCCTCATTGTGCCAGAGCAGCGCGGGTCTTCACACCGGCATTGCGAACGCTTCAAGCCTGTCCCTCCGCTTCGCCTGTATACGAGATCCCGGCGACCTCCAGCACCGGCTACCGGGGGCCGGTGGTGCTGCACGATGCACTACTAAACGTCTCGGGGCACCACGAGCTCCGAAGTGACCGCCTATCTCGCCCAGAACGAACGCATCCTGTTGTGGTATGCGCCGTTGGCCGGAACCCGGCTGTTTCACCTATCGAGCGCTGATCGCCACGGACTCCGGCGATCTGTCGATCGTGCTGACCTCGCTCAGCGGCTAGCGCCGGCCTGAACGGGACATAAACCCGTGCCTCGGGCGGGGTTCCAGCGCTCCCCGCATGGTCGCCTCAACACCGGCACGACGCCGAGGAGGACGCCATGACCACCGCACTCAGGGCCTAGCCCTTGCCCCTGATCGCCATTGCCGCAGCCGCCGGCTCGGCCTGGAGGCAGTCGATCTCAGCTCGGCCACTCCCGCCCAAGCTGGTGCCGACCCGGATCCAGCTGGCATCCATCCCGCCGCCCGACAACACCTGCCCGGGACCGGCCAAGCTGACCGCCTGGTGCAGACCAACGTGCCGGGCACGCTCGACATCCTGATCGTGCGCAAGAACGGCCAGGTGGCCGGGCCCTATGCCGTGACCACGGTGAAGGGCGGCAATGGCGTGATCATGGGCAGCTACACCCGCAACTTCGCGGTCGGCGCACCGATCGACGCCGGTATCGCGTCGTCGTCGCCGGAACGCCGGTGGCCAGCACCTGGGTACCACTGGTCGCCGATTGCTGACTTTCGGCTCGCCCCGGGGCACCGGCAACAGACCGGCGCCCCGCCGCGCCCGGACGGCCCCAGGCGGGCTTTCCTGGCCGGGCGACGCCCTTGGCGGAAATCATGGTTAACGCCACGTGAAGATTTCCGCTGTGCCAGTCTGGGACGGTCAACGGCTTTTTGCAAACATCGCGCCGCAGGGCGCGGCAGGCCGGCATCCGATCCGTAAACCTGCGAATTTTGTTTGGTCGAGAGGGCTTTACCGCTCGTTCACGACTCACCGATTCGCCCCCGTCTTCGCCCGGTTTTAACGCTTTGGTAACCGAGGTGAACGGGTTCCGGGGGAAATCGCGCCATGTCGTCGGCCGAGGTCCTGGAATTGGGGCAGACTCACTGACCGACCCACCATAGGCTGTGGGGAACAAAGGTGGATTTGCGAGTCGCCGCCGATTCCTTTTCCGGTTTGTTCCTGCTTCGTGCGAAAGCCTAACGCAGGAGCGCAAACCGGGCCGTAACTGTGCCGATCCGGGACACTCGTTTCCGCGCCGCGGAACGCCTAGATAGGGGACGATGACCATTCTGCCCGCCTCCGCGCTCAAGGCGATTCTTGGGCCGACCAATACCGGCAAGACCTGCTTCGCCATCGAGCGCATGCTGGCGCACCGCTCCGGCATGATCGGCCTGCCGCTGCGGTTGCTGGCCCGCGAGGTCTATCACAAGGTGGTCGACCGCATCGGCGCCCAGCATGTGGCACTGGTGACCGGCGAGGAGCGGGTCGTGCCGCCCAAGGCCCGCTACTGGGTGGCCACGGTCGAGGCCATGCCGCTCGACCTCGCCGTCGAGTGCGTCGCGGTCGACGAGATCCAGGTCGCAACCGATTTCGACCGGGGCCACGTCTTCACCAACCGCCTGCTGCATGCCCGGGGCCTGAGCGAGACGCTGCTGCTGGGCTCGGCCACCATGGCGCCGCTGATCCGCACCCTGCTGCCCGAGGCCGAGATCATCTACCGGCCGCGCTTTTCCGAACTGCTCTACGCGGGCAGCAAGAAGATCTCCCGTCAGCCCAAGCGCACCGCCATCGTCGCCTTCTCGGCCGCCCAGGTCTACGCCATCGCCGAGCTGATCCGGCGCGAGCGCGGCGGCGCCGCCGTGGTCATGGGCGCGCTCTCGCCGCGCACCCGCAATGCCCAGGTCGACATGTACCAGAACGGCGACGTCGACTTCCTCGTCGCCACCGACGCCATCGGCATGGGGCTCAACCTCGATGTCCACCACGTCGCCTTCGCCGACGACCACAAGTTCGACGGCCACCAGAACCGGCCGCTGACCCCGTCCGAATTCGGCCAGATCGCCGGACGCGCCGGCCGCCACATGCTCAACGGCACCTTCGGGGTGACCGGGCACGCCGCCGAATTCGACGAGGAACTGGTCAAGCAACTCGAGACGCACGACTTCGAGCCGGTGCGGGTGGCGCAGTGGCGCAACGCCGAACTCGACTTCGGGTCGATCGAGGATCTGCGAGCGAGCCTCGACCGCCCACCCGTGCTGAAGGCCCTGACCCGCGTGCCAATCGCCACCGACCAGCAGGCGCTCGATTTCGTCGCCCGCAACGAGGCCGGAGCCCTTGCCCGGGGCGCATCCGCGGTCCGTCTGCTCTGGGAGTGCTGCGGCATTCCCGACTATCGGGATATCTCGCCCGCCCAGCACGGCGAGATCATTAACCGCATCTACGTCGACCTGATGCGGCACGGGCACGTCGATGCCGACTGGATTGCCGAGCAGGTGCGCTTCTGCGACAATACCTCCGGCGACATCGACACCCTCAGCAACCGGATCAAGCAGATCCGCACCTGGACGTTCGTCGCCAACCGCAAGAACTGGCTTGAAGACCCCGCACATTGGCGCGAAAAGACCCGCGACATCGAGGACCGGCTGAGCGACGCGCTGCATGACAGACTCACGCAGCGCTTCGTCGATCGCCGCACTTCGGTGCTCATGCGCCATCTGAGAGACAAGCACATGGTATCGCCTGAAATAAACGACCGCGGCGAGGTGAGCCTCGAAGGTCACCTGATCGGCTCCATCGAAGGCTTCCGCTTCACCCTGGCGCGATCGGAAGGCGGCGACGCCAGAGGCGTGGCGGCTGCGGCAGGCCAGGTCGTGGCGCCGGAAATCTCGCGCCGCGCCGAGCGCGTTACCGGCGCGCCCAACGAGGAGTTCGTGCTCGCCACGGACGGCTACCTGCGCTGGCGCGGCCAGGTGGTCGCCAATCTCGCCGAGGGCGATACGATGCTGGCGCCGCGGCTGATCGTGCTGGCCGACGAAAGCCTCAGCGGACCGGAACTCGAGCGCGTGCAGGACCGGCTGAGCCTGTGGCTCCGGCACCTGGTCAACACCCAGCTCGAATCGGTCCTGGCGCTCGAGGCACCGGCCGATCTCGAGGTGCTGCCGCGGCATCGCCTATCGGCTCTACGAAAACCTCGGGATCCTGCCGCGCGCCGTGGTCGCCGAGGAGGTCAAGGGCCTCGACCAGGACGTGCGGGGCAAGCTGCGGAAGCTCGGCGTCAAGTTCGGGGCGTTTCACATCTACGTTCCGGCGAGCCTCAAGCCGGCGCCGCGCGAACTGGCGCTCATCCTGTTCGCGCTGAAGCATGGCGGCGTGCGCCAGCCCGGCGTCGCCGAACTGCCGCATATCGTGCTGTCGGGGCGCACCAGCTTCCTCATCGACCCCGAAGTGAACACCAAGCTCTACGAGCTGGCCGGCTTCAAGGTCGCCGGCCGGCGTGCCGTCCGGGTCGACATCCTCGAGCGGCTTGCCGACATCATCCGGCCGCTGATCGCGCTCAACCCGGTGACCCATCAGGGCCCGCTCCCGGCCGGCGCGGCCGATGGCAACGGCTTCCGCGTCACCGTGGAAATGACCTCGCTGCTCGGCACCGCCGGCGAAGACTTTGCCTCGATCCTCAATTCCCTCGGCTATCGCGTCCGCCGCACGCCCAAGCCCGCGGCCCCCGCAGCGACCGACGCCGGCGCCGACGCGGCCGATGCCGCGGCCAATGCGGCGGCAACCGACGCAGTCGAGGGCGGCAGCATGGTGCCGGCCACGACCGAGGAGGCGGCCAGCGCCGTCGACGCGGCGGCCGCGGACCTTGGCGCCCCTGCACCCGGCCCCGTGGCCGAGGTCGTGGAGGCTGCAGTCGCCGAGCCGGCCAAGCCCGCCGAGCCGGAATTCGACGAGGTCTGGTTCCCCGCCGGCCGCCGCCCCGACAATCCCCGGCACGCCGGCAACCGCCATCGCGGCCAGCGCCCGGCCGAAGGCGGCGACGCCCCGGCTCCCGCCGATGGTGAAAAGGCCGAGCGTCCGGCCCGGCAATTCCGCCGTCCCGATCGCCCGGCGGGCGAGCCCAAGCCGAACCGTCCGCCCTTCGATGGCCGTCGCGACAACCGTCCGAAGCCGGCCGAGGGCGGCAAGCCGTTCGAGAGCAAGGGCAAGCCCGGTGGCAATGGCGGCAAGCGCTTCGACAAGCCGCGCGAGGACTGGAAGGAGCACCGGCCGCGCGAGGAGCGCAAGCCCGCCCCGCTCGATCCCAACTCGCCCTGGGCGGCGCTCGCTGCGCTCCGGAACCCCAAGCCCGAGTAGGACGACGGCCCCACTTGGACAAGCAACGCCTCGACAAGTGGCTGTTCTTCTCGCGCGCGGTCAAGTCCCGGACGCTGGCCCAGAAACTGGTCGAGAGCGGTGTCGTTCGGGTCAATTCCGAGCGCACCGATCGCAGCGACCACAAGGTTGGCGCCGGCGACGTGCTGACCATGACGGTCCATTCGCGCCTCCTGGTCTGGCGCATCCTCGATCCCGGTACGCGTCGCGGCCCGGCGACCGAAGCGGCAACGCTCTATGCTGACCTGTCGCCGCCGCCTCTGCCGCGCGCCGAGGCCGCACCGGCCCATGCCGCGCGCGATCCGGGATCGGGGCGCCCGACCAAGAAGCAGCGACGCGATCTCGACCGCCTGCGGGAGGGCGAGGACTAGGAGGCCGCGGCCTCGAGGGCCGCGACGAAGTCGAGCGGCCGGCGTCGCTCCTCGTAGCGCGTGCTGATGCGCACCACGCTCTGCCGCAATGCCTCGGCCGCACCGAAGTGTTGAGGTGCCGCCAGCACCTCCGGTGGCAGCCGCGGCCAGCTGCCGGCAATCGCGCCGGCACGCCGCAGCGCGTCGTGTGCGCGCGCCGCCGTTGCCTGCGAGGGGGCGCGGAAACCGAGGATATAGGGCGTAGCACCCGCAAGGCGGGGCAGCGGCTCGAGGCCGAGCGGCCGCAGGGCCCGTTCGATGGCGGCGGCCGTCACCGCCTCGCGCGCGGCGATGCGGTCGAGACCGGTCGGCCCAAGCCGGTGCAGCCGCCTGCTGCTGGGCGCAGAAATCCAGACAGATGGCAGGGACGACGCACCATAGGGATCCACGTCGAACGCCACGGCGGGCTGCGGCCCGCGCCGCGCCATCCACGGCAGACCGTTGCGCCACAGGAGAAAGCGCTCCCGTCGGGTATCTTGGGGCACCGCTGCGAGGCGGGTGGCCGCCTGTTCCGCCTCCGCCGCCAGCTTCGCCCCGCGCACCACCAACACGCCGCCATCGGCGATGCCGCAATACTTGCGCGGACTGAAGCTGACGAAATCGCCCCAGGTGCCGACCGTGCCGACGGGCTGCAACAGGTGCGCCGCGTCCTCGTGCAACAGGCAGCCGATCCGGTCGCAGAAGGCGCGTGCCAGCGCCCCGTCGCTTTCGGCGCCGAAAAAGTGCGGCAGCACCAGCAGGTCCGGCACGCTGTCGGCCGTCATCGCCTCGACCTCGGGCCAGACTGGCGTCATCGCCTCGGTGACGGGAACGAAGCGGAGGCGAGCACCGGCGCGCCGCGCCACCAGCAGGGCGCCTTCGCAGAAATAGGCGGGAACCCAGATCTCCGGCCTCGGCCTGTCGCGCGCCGCGAGCACTGCGAGGATCACGGAGTAGGCATGGCTCGCCTGCGACAGCAGCATGGTCATGCCTGCGCCGCGCTGCCAGATCCCGGCCAGCGCGCTCCCGGCCAGCCACGGCCTGTCGGAAAGCCTCGCGCTCATGGCCACCCGCCCTGCGACCAAAGCCTGCAGCCGCCACCCTTGCGACGACCGGAAAAACCGGTTAGCAACCGCGCTTGGACCCGCATATCCCCCTGCCCGTCCGCAAGACCCAGCGCCTACAACTGAGCAGGACCGCTCGCTGAGATGACCTATATCGTCACGGACAACTGCATTAAGTGCAAGTACATGGACTGCGTCGAGGTTTGCCCCGTCGACTGCTTCTATGAGGGCGAGAACATGCTCGTCATCCACCCGGACGAATGCATCGACTGCGGCGTGTGCGAGCCGGAATGCCCGGCCGAGGCGATCAAGCCCGATACTGAGGGCGGGCTGGACAAGTGGTTGGAAATCAACAGCAAGTTCGCATCGGTCTGGCCCAACATCACCGAGAAGCGTGACGCGCCGTCCGACGCCAAGCAGTGGGACGGCGTCACCGGCAAGTACGAGAAGTACTTCTCGGAGGCCCCCGGCGAAGGCGATTGACGGCAGCTTCCGCCACGTTTCGGCCCCGTTGCTGAACGGCCTTGCGGGGATTGAACCGGTCCCCCGGGGCGGTGATTCGCAACTTTTGATTTTGCTGAAATTTTGTGCTATGAAGGGCAAGAATGGCGCTTGCCCGTCATCCAGCGTGCCTTGAGGCACTCTTTTTTTTGACACTCACGACTACTGGGGCGCAATCGGCCGGTCGCGCGGGCCTCACGATTGCGGGACGTGCTGCTTCGCCCGGGGTTTCAGGGCGTTCGTGAAACAACAAGATCGGCCGGCCTTCCGCGAAGGACCGGTTCGGCGGCGGCGTTGATAGGAGTATCGGTATATGGTCACCAAGAAGTCTGTGCAGCGGCTTGGATTCAAGACGGGCGAGTATGTCGTCTATCCGGCCCATGGCGTCGGACTGATCACCGCGATCGAGGAACAGGAGGTCGCCGGCCTCACCCTCGAACTTTTCGTTATTTCCTTTGAGCAGGACAAGCTGACCTTGCGGGTTCCCGTCGCCAAGATCAAATCGGTCGGCATGCGCAAGCTGGCCGAGGAAGCCGAAGTGACCAAGGCCCTCGAGACCGTCACCGGCCGCGCCCGCGTCAAGCGTACCATGTGGTCGCGCCGCGCCCAGGAGTACGAGGCCAAGATCAACTCCGGCGACCTGATCGCCATTTCCGAGGTGGTGCGCGACCTGTACCGGTCGGACGACCAGCCCGAGCAGTCCTATTCCGAGCGCCAGCTGTTCGAGCAGGCCATGGACCGGATGAGCCGCGAAGTCGGTTCGGTCAACAAGCTGACCCTCACCGAGGCGGTGCAGCTGATCGAGAAGAACCTCGCCAAGTCGCCGCGGCGCGGGACCAAGTCCGACGCTGCCGACGCCGAGGAAGCCGCGGCCTGATCGCCGCTTCAGTAATGATCCGAAGGGGCCGGTCCGCAGGACCGGCCCCTTTCTTTTGCACTACCAGGCAAAGTCGTCGCCGGGCGCCGGCGGCGCCGTCGAGGCACGCACGGCCAGTGCCGGTTGCGCCACCTGCTGCAGCTGATCGGGGGGAGTGCGGCCCGCGATGGCGGCAGCACAGCTGGGAGCGGCACGCAGGCATCGGTGAACGGCGCGCGCGTTGCGGTCAGCGGCGGCGCGATAGACCCCCGGACGCCCTCGGCCTCGAGATAGGCGATGCGCCGGTCATCCAGGGCCGGCGCGTTGAGGATGAAGCCATCCAGTATGCCCTTGGGTTTCAAGAGCAGAATCCTGGGAGAGAGCCTCCCAAAACGTCTTGGAGAAACGTTCCGTTAACACCTCTGGCGATTAAGTTCGGATTGGGAATGCAATAGGGGGTAATGCGAGAACATGATTTCACGTGCACGACGCCGATCGATCGGCCCTGGCGACACCGTCGCCACGCCTTCGGACCTCGAACTGAGCGATCTGCTGGTCGGCTTGCTTCGACACAGCTTTCCGGAATGCACCAGGCTCCTGGCAATTCCGACGCCGACCGAACTCCTCGTCTCCTATGGCCTGCACCCCGATGGCCCGCTGCGTGCGGTTGCCATCCCGCTCGAGCCGGCAGCGAGCCGCGAGATCGCCCTGATCGACGCCTTCGCCTCGCTCGAAAGCCTGCTCGGGAGCCTATTGGGACGGGCCCGCCGGCCGGCACCGAGCAGCCCGGCAGCCGGTGACAATGTGCTGGCGTTTCCGCGTACCGCGCGGCAGGCGTCCACTGTTGCGAGCGCACTGACCCTTTCGGCGCCGCTCGAGCAGGGTCTCCGCACCGCCGGCGACGCCGTCAGCGCCAACCTGAGTCTGGCTACGGACCTGCTGGGAGAGCTTGCGGCCGACGGTACCGTCGACCCGGATCTGCTGCTGCAGATCGCCGAGCAGCTGAACCGGCTAAATGCCGCCACGGTGCGCTTCACCCAGGGCGCCAGGGCGGACGGCGCCCCGGACGACAAGGCCTGAGAGCAGGGCCTGCTACTCCATCATCACGATCTTGTACTTCTGCCCGGCGACCAGCGTGTCGCCGGGATAGAGGTTGTTGAGGATGTAGAACAGGTCGTTGCCACGTTCGAGCCCGGCCATGCGACGCGCCAGCGAGTCGGCGGTATCGACGCTGCCCGCCACCACCGTGCGCACCACCAGCCTGCGTACCTGCGAGGCATCGCGGGAGGTGGTCGCGCGGAAGCTCTTGAGCGTGGCGTCGGCCGCCTGCCCGAACGCCGGGCTGTCGAACCTGGCGGCGAAGATGAAGCGGTAGACCCGTCCCTCGTGGCGCACCACCGCGACGCGGAAGTTCCACTGCGGCGTAACGGCAATGCCGGAGGCCATCTCGAAACCGTTGGCCGATTCCCGCCTGACCGTGGCCGGCTGCAGCCCGGCGATCCAGCCCGACTTCAGGTAGTCCTCGAGGCCCATGGCCTGCGGCACCTCGGCGCTGTCGAAGCGCACCGCCTCGCCGTCGCCGGCCACCCCGACCACGGCACCCTTCGAGACCTGCAGGGTGTAGCGCTCGGGCACGGTGAAGGTGAACTTGAGCGTCGGATTGATGTAGCGGCGACCCACGATGGTGCCCTGCGCGGCGCTGTCGCCGAAGGCAAGACCCTCGATCCCGGCGAGATAGCCGGCCCGATCGGTCTCCCCCAGCCCGGGTGCGCCGAAGAAGGCACGCGCCGTCTCGATCGCCTTCTGGATGCGATCGGGGGTCGAGGGATGGGAGGAGAGAAAATCGTCCTGCTGGTCCGCATCGCCCACCGAAAAGCGCGCGAACCGGGCCATCGCGGCGAGGAAGCGCGCCGCGGCATGCGGATCGTAGCCCGCACGTCCGGCGGTGAGGATGCCTTCCTTGTCGGCCGCCAGTTCCTGCTGCTGGCTGAAAGCGGCAAGCGACAACCGCGAGCGGTTCGACGCCTGGTCCGTCTCGAGGTCGCCGCCGAACACCCCGGTGATCACCTTGTCGACGATCTCGTTGGTCTTGACCCGGTTGGTCCGCGCCCGGGCGTGCTTGAGGGTGACGTGGGCAATCTCGTGGGCCAGCACGGCCGCCACTTCCGAGGTATCGGAGGCAAGTGCCAGGATGCCGCGGGTCACGTAGACGTAGCCGCCGGGCAGCGCGAAGGCATTGACCTCGGCCGTGTCGAGGATGGTGACGGTGAACTTCTGGTTCGGCTGGTCGGCCGCCGCCAGCAGCCGCCCGACGATGCGGGCGAGCATGATCTCGGCCTGCCGGTCCGAGTAGATGCCGCCATACGAGGCGACGATGCGCGGATGCTCGCGCGCCCCGATGGCGTCGTCCTCGGGGTCGGACGCATCATTGGCGAACGGCGTGTTCTGCCCCTCGGTGCGGCCGACCTGCACCCCGGCGGGCATGAAGCTCGAACAGCCGGCGAGCAGGCCGAGCAATCCGGCCAGTGCCACCGCGCCCAGCGTCCTGATGATCGGGGGCGAGTTCATCGGTTGGCCAGGACCTCGATCTGTTCGGGATGCGTCACCGCGATGCGCGGCCCGTCATGGCTGTCCACCCAGCCGCGGACGCGCAGCAGCGCGCCGTCGAGCCCCAGCGGGTCGACGCCGGCCGTCCTGAACCGCGCGAGTGCCGGCCTGTCGATCACGACGGTGAAATCCTCTTTCCAGTACCTGCCGAAATTCAGGTAGATCGTGTCGCGCACTGCCTCGGCGTGCAGCACGCGCCCCTCGACCAGTTCGTAACGCCCGGAGTGTTCCGCAAGTTCGAGCGGCCGATCCGCCCGGCGCACGGCATAATAGGGATCGGCCCAGATGCCAAGCCGCTGCTGTCGCGCCGCTGCCTCGGCGGCCAGCAGCGCTGCGACGCAGGCCCGGTTGTCGGGGAAGGAATAGACCCGCGCCAGCCCGCTGGCGACCATCCGCTGCTGCACCCAGGTCTCGTCGGCAAGAAACAGCTGGCCCAGCGTCCGGCCGTGCCGATCGTGCCGCTCGCCGCCGTGGCGCACGCGCACCGCATGGCCGACCAGGAGGCCTGCGAGACCCGACTTCGCCGTCTCCGCCAGCGGCCAGGCGGCAAGATCGCGCCCCTGCGGCAGCCTGGGTGCCTGGATACCGGTGAGGCGCACGGTGATCCCGTTGTCGAGCAGCGCCGTATCCCCGTCGACAACGGTGACAACCGTTCCCTTCGGGCCATCGACCAGCCCATCGCACGCCGCCTTTGCCGACGGCATCATCGCCAGTACCGCCAGCATCACGAGTGTGACCACATCCTGTCTCAACACGGCCCGCCCCGTCGCACAAGTGCCCAAACTGCACGCAATTGCGGCGAAAATCCTCCGATCGACGCTGTGCACGTGATCAGTGTTGCGGGCGCGTCACTTCCAATACCATCCTTCGCGATTCTTCGAGGAGCTGCTGCCGCATCAATGCTCGCCGACCTTGCCGTCTACGCCGCGAGCTACCGTGCCACTCCACCGGCCTTCCGCCGTTACCTGCCGGCCGCGATGGGGCTGTGGGCCCGCGGCAGGCGGCAGGCCCGCGCCTGGGCGCCGCACCTGGCCAAGAGCCGGGGCCTGATCGACACCACGATCGACGACATCGGCTCGCGCCGCACCGTGGTGGTGCTCGGCTCGGGACCGCTGTTCGACATCCCCGTCGAATCGCTGTGCCGCACCTTTGCCACGGTGCTGCTGGTCGACCTGGCCCACCTGTCGCCGTCGCGCCGGCGGATCGCGCGCTACAGCAACGTGCGACAGGAGTGGCGGGACCTGATGCCGCCCCCCGATGGCGAGGGTCTCGGCTTCCTCGCCGAAATACCTGACCTCGACTGGGTGATCTCGGCGAATCTCGTCTCGCAGCTGGCGCGCGCCGCCCCGCTCGAGCGGGCCCGCGCCGTGGTCGACAGCCACCTCGATGCGCTCGCCGCGCTCGCCTGCCCGGTGACGCTGATCACCGATCTCGAGTACCGCGTGTTCAACCGGCACGGCGTGCTGCTCGACAGCGCCGACCTGATGCACGGCCGGCAGCTGCCGCGCAGCGACCTGCGCTGGAAATGGGAGGTGGCGCCGTTCGGCGAGGAGGCCCGCAATACCCGCCGTGTCCATTCGGTCGCCGCCTGGCCCGACTGGCGCGAGGCAGCGGCGCCGGGCTGAGGAGGCTGCAGCAGACCGCGCTGCCTCCGGGCGTGCCAACAAGCCCCCGACCCAGAACACGGGAAAGCCCACGCGCCGCCGGCGCCCCCTCCCCCGCTTCGCAGGGGCGGACCCGCGACGCTCCAATGCACGGTGATGGACTAGTTCCCGAACCAGCCGTCCTTGAGGTAGCGCATGTACTCGAACACCATGCCGTACTTGCGCACGAACACCACCTCGAGGAAGTCGCCGACCACGAAGGGCGGAATCAGAATCTCGACCCCCTCCGCCTCGATATGCGGCCTGAGGTCCTTGACCCGGTAGGCCACATGCGGGTTGTAGCGCACCGCGTGCGGCACGGTGCTGTCCTCGCGGTAGCGCAGGAACTCGATGTGCTCGGGATGCTTGCGCGGGTTGGTCACCCACATCTTGCTGGCCTCGACCCAGTCCTCCTCCGGCTGCACCACGTCCGTGGTGATCCCGACATGGTCGAAGACGTAATCGTCGTCTGCCATCAGCCGATCCTCACCACAGTGCCGCTGCGTGCCGATTCCTCGGCGGCGAGCGTTGCCTCGAGCGCCGCGGTGGCGTCCTCGGGCGTGCCGATGGTGACCGGCGCGCCGCTCAGCGCGGTGGTGGCGAAATAGACGAACTCGTCCCTGAGCGCCCCGCCGCGCACCCCGTTGAACATCGGCCAGTAGGTCGTGTCGGGCGAATGCAGCTTGTTGCCGTCGACGATGGCGAGGTTGGGAAAGCTATCCTGGACATGGATGATGCCCTCGGTGCCGATGATCGACATGCGCTCGTCGATATCGAACGGGGTCTTGTCCGGCATGCACCAGACCGTTTCCAGCGTCGCCGTGGCGCCGCCCGTGAAGCGGTACATGGTCTGCCCGATGTCGGGGAACTTCAGCCCGCGCACGTCGACGGTCTGGGCATAGGCGGAGGCGATGCGGTCGCCCGTGAACCACAGCATGATGTCGGTGTCGTGGATGGCGTCGCCGACGATCGGCCCGATCTTGTTTAGGATGGTCGGCGTCCAGGCGGCAGGTATGTTGCGGCGCGACGAGAGCGCCACGATCCGGCCGATGCGGCCCTCCTCGATCGCCTGCTTGGCCATGCGGTAGCGCGGGTTGAAGCGCACCACATGGCCGATGAACAGGATGCCTTTCGCCCCCTTGGAGGCCGCGGTGATCCTTTTCGCGTCGGCCACCGTCGAGGCGATCGGCTTTTCGAGAAACACGTGCTTGCCGGCCTCGAGCGCGGCGATGGCGGGCGCCGTATGCTGATCCCACATGGTGCAGATCGAGACCGCGTCGATCTCGGGATCGGCGAGCATGTCGTGGTAGTCGCGGTAGAGCTTCCTGACGCCGAACTTCTGGCCCATGGCGGCAAGCCGCTCCGGCGTGCGGGTGCACAGTGCCGCGAGCTCGAGATTGGCCACTCCGGCAATGGTCTCGGCATGGATTTCGCCGAACCAGCCGAGGCCGATGATTCCGATACGCAGACGATCCATTTTGCGGGCTTCCCTCCAGCAATCCCATCCCTCGGCGAGCTTACGAGAGCGGCAGCCGGATGCAATCGCCGCGAGGCGGCGCAGGCGCGACACTAGACCAAGGTCTTAGGTGGTTTGCACCGCGCCTTGCATTTGCTATGTGGGGCGGCAGTGACCCCGTAGCTCAGCAGGATAGAGCGCAGGATTCCTAATCCTGAGGCCGCGCGTTCGAATCGCGCCGGGGTCACCACTACAGGTGGCACCCCCGGGCCTGCCGGCCTTATTCGTCAATCTCGACAGCCGGCCCGACCGCCGCATCCGCATGGAGCAGCACCTGGCCGAGCATGGCGTCCTGGCCGAACGGCTGCGGGCGACGACCCCGGCCGACTTGCCGGACGAACTGCTCGTTCGCGCCGCCGACCGGCTATCGCCCGGCGAACTCGCCTGCACCGCCAGCTATCTGGCGGCGTGGCGCCTGGTGCGCGCGCGCAGCCTGCCGCACGCCCTGGTGCTCGAGGACGACTGCGTGCTGGCGCCGCGGGGGCTGCGACGCAATCTCGATCACCTGGGGCGTGCGCTGGGAGCGTTCGAACGCGCCGACATCGTCAGTGCCCGGCATCGACGCATCCCGTTTGCCGGCGACGTTCTGGCCTAGCCGCAGGTTGCGCACCGGCCCTCGCGCAAGCTAGAAGCGCTCGAGGCGGACAGCCGCCCGCGCAGTGCAAGGATCGACCCCGATGCAACCGATGGCCACCCCGACCCGCCTTGCCCTCGCCGCCACGCTGGCCCTGCTGCTCGGCGCCTGTTCGTTCGGCGGCGGGCAGCCGCTGTCGCCCGGACTGACCCAGCCGATGAACCAGCCGGGGGCGCAGTTGAACCGGGTCGAGGCGCTGTTCCTGCTCAACGACTACCGTCGCGCCCAGGGCGCCGCCGACCTGCGCGGCGACACGGTGCTCGATTCGACCGCGCAGACGCTGGCGACCAACTACGCCAAGTCGGGAGCGCAGCCGACCCTGCCGCCGGGCGCCGTCGCGATGCGACTGAGCGCCGGATACACCACCTTCGCCGAGGTATTCTCGGGCTGGCGGGGCGTGCCCGCCGATGCCGCTGCGCTGGCCAGCCCCGGCGCCACCCGCGCCGGCCTCGGCGTCGCCTACGATCCCAACTCCAGCCTCGGCGTCTATTGGGTGCTGGTGCTTGACGACTGACCCACAGACCCTCGACTGCCGGGGCCTCAAGTGCCCCCTGCCGGTGCTGAAACTCGAAAAGCGCCTCGACGAGACCGCGTCCGGGGCGCAGTTCGTTGTCCTCGCCACCGACCCGATGGCCCGGATCGACATCCCGCTCCACTGCCGGCAGCACGGCCATGCCTGCACCGTGTCCGAAGCAGACGGCGTGCTCCGCTTCGCAATCGTGCACGCCTGACTACTGGTCGCCGGTTGCCACCGTCGTCGGGGCATAGCCGGGGCGCGGCCGCGGCATCGGAATGTCGACGATCCTGCCCAGGTCGGTCGCCTCGTAGACAATGCCGGCAATCCGGTCGGTCAGGTAGCTGGGGTGGCCCTTGAGCCCCATCGGGTAGGCCGCCTCGCGCCCGGCGACATAGGTCTTGGCGTCCTTGCCGCAGATCCGGGTGCGCATGTTGACCGGCGCAACATCGAGATTGGCGATCTGCACCACGCTGCGCCCGGTACCCGACACCGCCCCCGACAGCCCGCGCAGCACCAGTTCGGCCGTCATCTCGTTGCGCTCGCGCGCCGACGAGCCGCCCAGCACCACGGCGAGCAGCTGGCGGCCACCGCGCTCGACCGTGGCGACGATGTTCAGCCCCGACGCGCACACATAGCCGGTCTTCATGCCGGTAGTGCCGGCAAAGTGCTGCAGCAGGCTGTTGTTGGATTCGAGGCTTGCCTTGCCCAGCTTGACCGCCTCGGTCGCGAACATCGGCAGATACTGCGGAAAGTCGCGCCGGATGTAGAGCGCCAGCATGGCGAGGTCGCGCGCCGAGCTGACCTGGCCGTCCTTGTGCAGCCCGTGCGGATTGACGAAACGCGTGGCGCTGAGCCCCATGGCCTCGGCCATCCGGTTCATGTCGGCGACAAACGCCTTCTCGTCCCCCGACACCGCCTCGCCGATGGCCACCGCCATATCGTTGGCCGACTTGACCACCAGGATGTAGAGGGCATCGCGCAGCGTCACCGACGAGCCGATCTCGAGCCCGGATTTCGAGGGCGCCTGGTTCCAGGCATTGCGCGACACGGTAATGGGCGTATCGAGGCTCAGCCGCCCGGCCCGGATTGCGGCGAACGCGACATAGGCGGTCATCATCTTGGTGAGCGAGGCCGGATGCCAGGGCTGGCCCGCCTCCTGCTCGAACAGCACCTCGCCGGTCTGCATGTCGACGAGCAGCAGCGGATTGGCCCAGGCGGGTGCCAGGCCGACGAGGGCGAGGATCAGGACGAGGGCGGCGGCGAGGCGCCGGCGAAAATGCACGGTCAAGGCGGCTCCGGACGTGGGCTCGCTGGGCCCGAGGCTTGTAGCAATCCCGGCTGCGTCGCTCAACCGCCGGCGGGCGCAGGTCGAGGGATTTTGAAGCCGGCGGGCTGCTGACAGGATCTGACGGGCCGGCGGCCGACGGTAGGCCGGCAACGAACCGAGGAGCACCGGGCTTGACCCAGATCGTCACCATCCTGACCCAGGGCTTCGCCGACTGGGAGACGGCCCTGCTCAATGCCGTGGCACGCAGCTTCTACGGCGTCGAAACGCTCCATGCCACTCCGGACGGGGAGAGCGTCACCTCATCGGGCGGCATGCGGATCGTTGCCGACCTCGCGATTGCCGACATCGACATCGGTGCGCTCGATGCCCTGGTGGTCTGCGGCGGCGCGGCCTGGCAGGCGGACGAGCCACCCGACATCGCGCCACAACTGCGGGCCGCGCGCGCCGCCGGCAAGGTGATCGGCCTGATCTGCGACGGCACCGTCGCCGGGGCGCGGGCCGGGCTGCTCGACGAGGTGGCGCACACCTCCAACGGCGTCGGCTACCTGGCATTCACCGGCTATGCCGGCGCTGCCCGGTACAGCGACGTGCCGGAGGCGGTGGCCGACGGTCCGATCGTCACGGCAGCCGGAACCGCCCCGGTGAGCTTCATGGTCGAGGTGATGCGCGGCCTCGACCTCGCCGACGACAATCTCGCCTACTACGTCGGCCTGCACCGGGCCCAGCATGGCGCGGCAGCCTGACTAGACCGGCAGCAGCAGCCGGGTGGAGCGGTTGACCTCGGCAGTCAGCCCCGGATCGTCGGCATGCCGGGCGGCACGGAGAACGAAGCGTCCCGGCTCGACCAGCCAGTGCCGGGCGGCGACGGAATAGAGGGCGAACGCCCGATCGTCGAGCGCGATCGTCGTCCGGCGGCTCTCGCCGGGGACGAGATGCAGCTTGACGAAGCCCTTGAGCTCGCGGTCCGGCCGTGGCACCGAAGCCTCAGGATCGGAGACGTAGACCTGCACGACGTCGCTGCCGGCGCGGCTGCCGGTATTGGTGAGCGTCACCGCGACCTCGACCCGCCCGTCGCTCTCGAACGCCGCCGCATCGACCGCGAGGTCGGAGAGGGCGAAACTCGTGTACCCCAGCCCGAAGCCGAACGGGAACAACGGCGTCAACCCCAGCCGGTGATAGTGCCGGTAGCCGATGAACACCCCCTCCTCGTAGCGCACCTTGCCCTCGAAGCCGGGGTAGATCTCGCGATCCTGCGCGTGCGTCGGATTGTCGGCCCAGCGCGCCGGAAAGCTCTGCGGCAGGCGACCGCCGGGTTCGGCCCGGCCGGTCAGCACGTCGGCGATGGCATGGCCGGCCTCCTGCCCCGGATACCAGGCCGCGAGCACGGCGGCGACCTCGCCGAGCCAGGGCATTTCCACCGGCCCGCCGGTCTGCAGCACCACCACGGTCCTCGGGTTCGCCGCCGCCACCGCGGCGACGAGATCGTTCTGCCGGCCGGGCAGCGTGATGTGCGGCAGGTCCGAGCCCTCGGTGTCCCATTCGCCATTGCGTCCGACAAAGACCAGCGCCGTCTCGGCGCCGCGCGCCAGTTCGGCGGCTTCGGCGATCGCCGCATCCCCCAGCGGCCGCCCGATGCCAGCGGCGAAGGCGGCGAGCCCGAGGGTGGCGAAAGGCTTGGTCGCGAATTCGATCGTCACCTCGTGGGCGCGGCCGGCCTCGAGGCTGACAGTGCCGACCACCTCGTCGCACCCCTCCTCGAAATAGGTGCGGCCCTTCTGCCAGCTGCCGGTCCAGGCGTCGGCCACGAGGCGGCCGTCGACGAGGAGGCACGAGAAGCCGGCGCTGTAGATGCCGGCGCGGTGTTCGCCACTCGCCTCGGGCACGAAACGGCCGGTGATGCGGGCGGAAAAATGCAGCGGATCGACCTTGCCCTCGGCGACGCGGCCGATCCAGAAGGCCTGGGTTTCCGCCATGGTCTCGGTGTGGACCACCGGCCCGGAGAGATCCTCGGAGGCGTAGAAATCGATGTTGTAGGTCCCCCTGAGCACCGGCTCGAAGCGGTCATTGCGCGCCCCGGGCGCATGGGTCAGGCGGTCTTGGCCAAGGGCGGCGACCAGACCGTCCCAGGGGGTGACGCGATGATGCGGGTTGAGCTGGGCGCTGCCCCCGCCCATGATCTGCGCGACTTTCGCATTGGGTCCGATGACCGCGATGCGGCCGCTCCCTGCAAGCGGCAGGATGCCGCCCTCGTTGCGGAGCAGCACCGCCGCCTCGGCCCCGGCCCGGCGGATCAGGGCGCGATGCTCGGGCCGGTCGTCGGCCTGCTCGACATGCGGGCCGTGGTCATCGAGCGCCCCGGTGCGCTCCATCAGGCGCAGGACGTTCACCACCCGGGTGCGGATCGTCGCCGGCAGGACTTCGCCCGCGGCCACCGCCGCAACCAGCCGGGCGCCGCGGTCGCGCGCCGGACCCGGCATCTCGAGGTCGAGACCGGCATTGACGGTGGGAGCGGTGGAGTGCGAGCCGAACCAGTCCGACATCACCACGCCGCTGAACTGCCACTCGTTGCGCAGCACCTGCTGCAGCAGCCAGACGTGTTCGCTGGTATAGGTGCCGTTGAGCCGGTTGTACGAACTCATGATCGCCCAGGTGCCGGCCTTCCGGACCGCCCATTCGAAGGGCAGCAGGTAGAGTTCGCGCAGCGTGCGCTCATCGACCTCGGAGCTGATGGTGGTCCGCTCGATCTCGCTCTCGTTGCCGACGAAATGCTTGATCGTTGCCGCTATGCCGTTGTCCTGCAGGCCGGTGATGTAGGCGACGGCGAGGCTGGCGGTGAGCACCGGATCTTCCGAGTAGCACTCGAAATTACGCCCGTTGCTGACCGAGCGATGCAGGTTGACCGTCGGCGCGAGGCTGACATGGGCACCCTTGGACTTCACCTCCTGGGCGAGCGCCGCGCCGATTTCGCCGACCAGCACGACGTTCCAGGTGGCGCCGAGCGCGATGCCGACCGGAAAGGCCGCCGACTTCACGCCGCCGATCAGCGAGCCGCCGCCGCGCGCCCCGTTCGGGCCGTCGGTGACCCTGAGCCGCCCGATGCCCAGCCGCTCGATCGCCGGCAGCGACCAGAAATCGGCGCCCGACAGCAGGCTCACCTGCTCCTCGAGCGTCATGGCGTCGGCTAGGCGGTCAATGCGGCTGGACAATCTGCGGCTCCCGAACAAACGGCCCGGTCGTGTCTACAGCGTGCCGCCGACATGACAAGGTGCCGGCCCGAGAATCGCGCCGGCCGCCCGTGGGCCGCACGCCTATCGGCGCGGCTGGATCGGCGCCTTGCGCCAGCGGCCCCAGGCGACCAGGCCCGAAAGGGCCAGCAGCGCGAGGTTGACCGGCAGCACCATCAGCAGTTCGCCAAGCATGGCGTGGGTGGCGATGGCAAGCACCTGGATGACGACGAAGCCGAGTGCCGCCAGCGGCGTCAGCCAGGGCAGGATGCGCGTCGCGGCCGGCACGATCATACCCAGCGCCCCGGCGGCTTCGGCAAGCCCGATGAACCGCACCAGCAGTTCGGGGGCGCTGTTCACCCAGTTCATCTGCGCCGCGAGGGCCTCGACCGGCATGCCGAGCTTCATCACCCCGGCCGCGCCGAAGGCCAGCGCCAGCAGCACCTGTCCCCCCCACAGCACGATTGTCCACCCCTTGCGGCCGGTGGGGGCCATTTCTGTCGTCGTCATCCCTGGTTCCCTCCAGCAAGCGGTACTGATCCATGCCCTAGGCACAGACAGTAATCGCGTATATATTTGTGACCGAAGCACAGCCGCAAGCAGGCACAGTGCGGGAACCAACATGGGCACAGACATGAAACCGATCCCCGGCCGCAGCGAGACCTGCACCGCCATGGGCGACATCCTCAATCGCATCGGCGACAAGTGGAGCGTGATGATCGTCGGCTACCTGACGCGAAAGACGATGCGCTTCAACGAGTTGCGCCACGCCATCGGCGGCATCAGTCAGCGCATGCTGACCCTGACGCTGCGCAATCTCGAGCGCGACGGGCTGGTGACGCGCACCGTCTTCCCGGAAATCCCGCCGCGGGTCGAGTACCAGCTGACTGACCTTGGCCGCACGCTCACCGAGCCGCTCGATGCCTTGTGGAGCTGGGCCGCGCAGCACCAGCACGAGGTCGCCAGCGCGCGCGCCGCCTACGATGCGGCACAGGGCGAGGTGGCCGCGCCGCTGCCGCCGGAACGGCGCTACGCGGGCGCCGTGAGGTGACGGGGCACGCGACCCGCACCAGTCTCGCGTCCGAGCTCACGGCCATCGGTCTTTCGGCGGGCGACGCGGTGCTGGTGCATGCGGCGCTGCGGCGGGTCGGGCCGGTGGCCGGCGGCGCCGACGTGATCCTCGATGCCCTGCGGGACGCGGTCGGCCCCGACGGAACCATCCTGGGCTACTGCGACTGGCAGCTCGGCGATGCCGAGCGCGACGACCCCTCGCTGAGGCCGCATCTGCCGCCGTTCGATCCGCAGCGCTCGCGGGCGACCCGCGACAACGGCTTCTTCCCCGAGCTGCTGCGCACCACGCCCGGCGCCCGGCGCAGCGGCAACCCCGGGGCCTCGTTCGCCGCCATGGGCGGACGGGCCGACTGGTTCACCGCCGACCATGGGCTCGACTACGGCTATGGCCCGCAATCGCCGCTCGGCAAGCTCGTCGCGGCGCACGGCAAGGTACTGATGCTGGGCGCCCCGCTCGACACCATGACGCTGCTGCACCATGCCGAGCATCTCGCCAATATCCCCGACAAGCGCATCAGGCGCTTCGAGGCGCCCATGCTGGTCGACGGCCGCACGGTGTGGCGACGCTTCGAGGAATTCGATACCGCCGATCCGCCGGATGGCCTCGCCGACGACTACATGGCGGAGGTCGTCGAGGCCTTTCTGGCGACCGGCCAGGGGAGCCGCGGCAGGATCGGCAGGGCCCAGAGCGTGCTGGTCGAGGCGGCGCCGCTCGTCGCCTTCGGCGTCGACTGGCTGGAACGGGCGCTGGGCCGGATCGGCTAGACCAGCGCCTTGATCTCCTTTTTCCGCCAGAAGCCGAAATAGTAGACCGCCTGCAGCACCAGCAGGCTGCAGAAGCTGAGCGTATAGCCCACCCAGACGCCGGGCAGCCCCATGGTCTGGCTGAGGATCAGCGCCGCCGGGATCTCGACCGCGACAATCGCGGCAATCGACAGCAGCATCGGCAGCAGCACCACGCCGGAGGCCCGCATCACCGCCGAGAACACCGTGCCATAGCCGTAGACGACACAGCTCCACAGCACGATGTGCAGCAGGCTCTCGGTCAGTTCGATCACCTCGGGGTCGGTGATGAACAGGCGCACCAGGTGCTCGGAGAACAGGTAGGCGACCACCACCAGCAGCCCGGTGACCACGGTGTTCATGATCAGTCCGGTGCGGGTGACCTTCTCGACGTCCTCGAAGCGCCGCGCTCCGATCGCCTGGGCGGCGAAGATCGAGGCGGCGATGGAAATCGACATGGCCGGAAACTGGATGTAGCTCAGCACCTGGTTGACGGCACCATAGGCGGCCGTGGCGTCGGACCCGAAGCGGTTGACGATGCCGACGATGACGATGCCGGAGATCGAGGCGACGACCATGCCGAGCCCCGCCGGCAGGCCGAGCTTCAGGATCAGCTTGAGCAGCGGGAAGTCCACCTTGAGGTGGTGCGCGAGGCCGGCATCGGGCGCCATCGGGCTCCGGCGCCAGTTGAGAAAGAAGAACAGAAAGACCAGCACCACCGAAAAGCCGGCGATGAAGGCGACCGCGGCGGCCATGACGCCGATCTGCGGCAGCCCGAACCAGCCCTGGATCAGCGCCGGCGTGACCACCAGCCCGACCCCGATCGACAGCACCAGCGCGAGCAGCGGCGTCATCGTGTCGCCGACCCCGCGCAGCATCGAGGTGATGATCAGGAACACGAAGAAGCCCGGCATGCCGATCAGCATCACCCGGCCATAGTCGGTGGCAAGGGCGAAGACGTCCGGCGGCGCACCGAGCACCCGCATCAGGTCGGCGGCAAAGAAGGCGCCGATCGCCGCTACCACCAGCCCCATCAGGAACGAAACGGTGAGCGTGGTACCGGTCACCTGCTTGATCTTCTCGAGGTTCTTTGCCCCCCAGGCCTGCCCGATCAGGATCGCGCCGCCCGAAGCCAGCCCGACCATGAACGAGATGAGAAAGATCATGATCGGGAAGAACATGGCGACGGCGGCCAGCGCCTCCACCCCGATCATCTGCCCGATATAGATCGAGTTGATGGTGCCCGAGAGCGCCTGCAGGATATTGCTCAGCGTCAGCGGCAGAAGGAACAGCGCGAACCGCTGCCAGAGCGGCCTGATCGATTTGTCCATCTGAGCTCTCCGAATCCCGAATGCGAGGCGGCGTCACGTCCAGACGGCCGGCCTCGGTCGAGCGACCGAAGAACCGGTTCGGGCCACTTCACATCCCGGAGCGGGATGCAGGCGGGTCGGAGCACTTGCGGGGTGAACGCACGGGGCCTGATGTATCGCGACGGCGCGACCGCGGTCAATCGGACAATGCCAATGGTCCCGATCACCGGCACTGATGCGCGGATCAACAAATGTCATCGCCACTGACCGATCGGCTGGGCTAGCCTGATGCGATGCGAATCCCCTCCCTGCCCGGCCCGTTCTGGCTCGGCCTGCGCATGTTCGTGCCGATTGCCATCTCCATCGCCGCCTATGGCGTGGTGTGGGGCGTGCTCGCTGGCCAGGCCGGGATGAGCGTGCTCGAAGTGGCGCTGATGAGCGGGCTGGTCTATGCCGGCGCCAGCCAGTTCGTGGTGCTCGAGATGTGGACGCCGGGCCAGCTGCCGATCGTCTCGATCGTGGTTGCCGCCGCCATCGTCAACCTCAGGGTGCTGCTGATGACGGCAACGCTCAGGCCGCTGGCCGGCCACCTGCCGCTGCCGCGCGCCCTCGCCGTGATGTTTCTCGTCTCCGACGAGCCCTGGGCCCTCACCATGGGCGAAGTCCGCAAGGGCCGCGGAAGCCTCGCCTTCCTCGTCGGCGCCGGCGTGCTGTGCTGGGCCAGCTGGATGGTCTCGACCCTGGTCGGAAGGGTGCTCGGCGCCTTCATCGACGATCCGACGCGCTACGGGCTCGACTTCGCCTTCACCGCCACCTTCCTCGCCCTGCTCCTCGGCATGTGGAAGGGCCGTGGCGACCTGGTACCGTGGATCGCCGGGGGACTGATCGCCATCGTCACCGCCCGGCTGGTCGAGGGCAACTGGTACATCGTCGCCGGCGGGCTCGGCGGCAGCCTCGCCGGCGCCGTGTTCGACCACTTCGCCGGCCGCCGGGAGACCCGCGATGTCGCCTGAGGCGCTGCTCGCCATTGTCGGCATGGCGGCAGTGACCTATGCCATCCGCGCCGGCGGCTACCTGCTGGCGACGCGCCTCCCCGAGACCGGCTTCATCGCCAGCTGGATGAAGCACCTGCCGGGGGCCGTGCTCGCCGCGCTGGTCGCCCATGCGATCACCGCGGGCGGCACCGCCGAGGCGCTGGCGGCAGCGGCGGTGGCCATCCTCTACCTGGTGACGCGCAACCTGTTCGCCGCCATGGCGGGTGGCGTCCTCGCGGTCTATCTGGTCCGCCTCGCGCTCGGCGGCTGAAGGGGGCTGGAACAAGCCGCCCGGACGCGCCATTTAGGAGGAGCGCGGCTTCACGCGCCGGCGGAGGCGTTCCCCATGCAGACCATCACCGGGCTCTTCGATACCTACGAGCATGCCGCCGCCGCAATGCGGGCGCTGGGCGAAGCCGGGGTGCGGGACACCGACATCAGCGTCGTCTTCCGCCACGACCTGCCCGCGGACCCGCCCGAAGTGCCGGAGCCGGAGGCAGTGCTCGAGGCCTCGGACGGGGCGCTCGCCACCGGCAGCGAGGCAGTGATCGAACCTGAGGCCGATGCCGTCGAGGATGACGCCACCATCGGCGGCGAGATCGGCGCGGGGCTCGGCGCCGCCGGCGGTCTCCTCGCCGGGCTCGGCATCATCGCCATCCCCGGCTTCGGACCGGTCGTGGCCGGCGGCTGGCTGGTCGCCACCGCGCTCGGGGCCATTGCCGGGGCCGGGCTCGGCGCGGCGACCGGCAGCCTCGTCGGCGCCCTGACCTCGGCGGGCGTCCCCGAGGACCATGCGCATGTGGTGACCGAAGGCCTGCGCCGGGGCGGCGCCGTCGTCACGGCGCGGGTCGACGCGCGCCACGCCGAGGCCGCCCTCGCCATCCTGCAGCACGCGCCGGGGATCGACCTCGAACAGCGCCGCCGGGACTACGAGCTGGAAGGCTGGACGCCGGCAGGGTGAGCGACGACGCCCGGGCTTGCGCGTCGCTGGTCAGGAGGTAGCCTGCAGGCATGCCCGCTCACGCGATCAGCTTCGGCCCGTTCATCTTCCAGGCGCATGCTGGATTGCTGCTGCGCGATAACCAGCGTGTCGCCCTGGGCCGGCGCTCGCTGGCCCTGCTGGCCGCCCTGCTCGAGGCGGACGGCGCCAGCGTGGGCAAGGACGAACTGATGGACCGGGCCTGGCCCGGCATGCATGTGGAGGAAGGCAACCTCACCGTGCAGATCGCGACGCTGCGCAAGGCCCTGGGCAACGCCCCGGACGGCGAACCCTGGATTCTCACCATCCCGCGCGTCGGCTACCGGCTGCCGGTAGCGCGCCGCGAGGGCGGGCGTCCCTCGGTCGCGGTGCTGCCGCTGGCGCTGCTCGGCGGCGACGCAGCCGACCGGGTGTTCGTCTCGGGCATCGTCAGCGACCTCACCAATGCGCTGGCGCGCTTCAAGTCCCTCGCAGTGGTGGCGCATGCAACGGCCGCAGCGCTCGGCGCCGCACCGTCGGACCTGCGGCAGGTGGCGCGTGAACCTGGAGCACGCTACCTGCTCGAGGGGTGGCCCGGCCCGCAGAGGGATCGCTGCGGATCAACGCCCAGTTGATCGACGGAACCAGTGGACTAAGCCTGTGGTGCGGGCAGTTCGACACCGGCCAGGATCGTTCGCTGGCCGCCCAGGACCGCATCACCGAGCGGATGACCACGCAGATCGAGCCGGCCGTGCTCGCCACCGAGATCGAGCGCGTGCAGCGCCAGCGGCCGGCGAGCATTGCCGCCTATGACACCCACCTCAAGGTGCTTGCCCTGCTCGGCGACGAATCAGAACCGAGCAATGCCGAGGCATTCGGGCTGCTCCGGCGGGCCCTGGCGCAGGACCCGGACGACGCCATGCTGCTCGCCCACGCCGCCTGGACCCTCGAGCACAGGATAGCCATGGGCTGGCCCGGCCTGACCGACAATGACCGCGAGGTCTGTCTCGACCATGCCCGGCGCGGCATCGCCCTGTCGCGCGGCGACGCCACCGTGCTCGCCCAGTGCGGCATGGCGCTGGTGCAGACGGGCCGGGAATACGCCACGGGTCTCGCAGTGCTCCGGGAAGCGGCGCGCCTCAACCCGCACGACCTGCACGCGGCCTGTTCCGCCGGCATTGCCATCGCCCATTGCGGCGACCTCGACGAGGCCGAAGCGCATCTCGAGCGGGCCCTCACCCTCGCCCCCGGCGACCCGCACGGCCGCTTCGCCCATACCGGACTGGCCATGATCGCCATCATCCGCGGCAGCTACGAGCAGGCGCTCGCCGCCGCCGCCAGCTCGCTGGCGCTCAACGACCGCTTCGACGCCACCTACTGGATGCTGATCGCCGCCAACGCCCATCTGGGGCGCCACGAGGCGGCGAGAGCCAGTCTGGACCGGCTGCGGGCAATTGCACCGCAGGTCACTGTCGCGACGATACGGGACGGACAGCCACTGCTCCACCCGGATCGGATCGAGACCGTGCTTGTCGGGCTGCGGCTGGCCGGACTGCCCGAAGCTTAGGAAGTTTTTGGCACCCGATTAAGGACTCCGGGCCGACCTGCCGGCCATCCTGCTCGCACCACCACCCGAACGAGGAGCGCATCATGTCGACAGCGGAACGCCTTGCAGATCCCGCCGATCCCGCCAGCTGGCCAGCCCACCTGGACGCCGTCGCGACGGCGCCTGGCAACCACCGGGTCCTCTACGAGGACGACATGATCCGCGTCGTTTCGGTTTCCGTCGCGCCGGGCGAGACGGAGCCGGTACACCATCATCGCTGGCCGTCGGTCTTCGTCATCGATCGGTTGGTCAAGCTGCGGGATTTCGACGGCGAGGGGCGCGAGATCCCCCTGCCCATTCCCGATCATTTCGAGCTGCCGCTGGTCGTCCGCCTGCCACCGCAACCGGCCCACAAGGTCCGCAACGAGGACGTGTCGGCATTCCATGGGACCCGCATCGAGTTCAAGCAGGGCTTCCCCACCGCGTGAGCCGAAAGCCGCCCGGCCCCCGCGAGACCCGCAAAACGCGAAATCGATCTTAACGTCAACGTCACCAGCGCCTGCCAACCTGCTGGCGGAGCTTTGCGGCGGGGCGTCATGACCAGCATCGAAATCGCCGGCAGCGACGCCCTCGGATATCGCGCCAGGCTCACCCTGCCGGTGCTGGTGGTGGCCTACGGCCTCGTGGCGGCACTGGTTTCACCCGCCATCTACTTCGACATGCTGGCCGACTACGCGCAGCAGTTCGCGGTGCTGCCGCCGCTTGTGCTGCTCGGCCTCGCCGCCGTGGCCCTGGTTCGTCATCGCCACGCCCCGCACGCCTACCTGAGGCGGGTGGCGACCTCCCGTGCCCTGCCTTTGGCCGTGACCGCGGGGCTCGTCTGTGTCGGCCTTGCCGCCTTCACCACCTTCAAGATCCTGATCCCGCACGTCGTCCCGTTCTGGGCGGACCCGCTGTTTGCCGGCATCGATCGGGCCCTGCATGGCACCGATCCCGGCCTGATCGTCCATGCGCTGCTGCCCGACTGGGCCGGCCACGCCATTGGCGTGCTTTACGGTCCGGTGTGGTTCCTCGCCTGGTTCGGCACCATGGCGGCGATGGCGCTGCATCCGGACGCAGTGCTCCGCCAGCGCTATTTCTGGGCCATGGGGCTGACCGTGCTGCTGCTCGGCACGGTGCTGGCAACGCTGCTTGCGTCCTTCGGTCCGATCTTTTTTGACGACCTTGCCGGGTCGAGCCGCTTCGACGCCCTGCTGCTGCAGATCGCGGAAAGTCCGGTTGGCGCCTACATGGCGGAGGCGAGCGGCTACCTGCTGGCCAGCTACGGCGCCGAGCGCCCCTCGCTCGGCACCGGTATCTCGGCCATGCCGAGCATGCATCTCGCCATCGGGACGCTGCACGCCCTGCTGCTCGGCCGCCTCAACCGCTGGGCCGGACTGCTCGGCTGGGGCTATGTCGCGCTGCTCCTCGTCGGATCGGTGTATCTGGGCTGGCACTATGCGATCGACGGCTATGTCTCCATCGCCGCCGTTTCGCTCATCTGGTGGGTGACAGGCCGCCGCCTCGAGCGACGGCCTGCAGGGATGTCCGCGGCCTACTGATCGAGGTCGCGCACCGCGCCGCGCGCGGCGCTGGTGGCGAAGGCCGCATAGGCCTTGAGCGCCGTCGAGACATTACGCTTGCGTGGCTTCGCCGGCGTCCAGCCCAGCTTCTCCTGCTCGGCGCGCCGCGTCGCCAGTTCCGCCTCCGACAGCGCCAGATGGATGGTGCGGCCGGGAATGTCGATCTCGATGACGTCGCCGTCGCGCACCAGGCCGATCGCGCCGCCGCTCGGCCGCTTCCGGCGAGACGTGGCCGATCGACAGCCCCGAGGTGCCGCCCGAGAAGCGCCCGTCGGTGATCAGCGCGCAGGCCTTGCCCAGGCCCTTCGACTTCAGGTAGCTGGTCGGGTAGAGCATCTCCTGCATGCCGGGGCCGCCGCGTGGCCCTCGTAGCGGATCACCACCACGTCGCCGGCCTTGATCTCGTTGCTGAGGATGCCCTTGACCGCCGCGTCCTGGCTCTCGAACACCCTGGCCGGCCCGGTGAAGCGGAGGATCGACTCGTCGACGCCGGCCGTCTTCACGATGCAGCCGTCGAGCGCGATATTGCCCTTGAGCACGGCAAGCCCGCCATCCTTGGAGAAGGCATGCTCGGTGCTGCGGATGACGCCCCTGGCACGGTCGAGATCGAGCTCCTTCCAGCGGGCGCTCTGGCTGAACGCCTCGGTGGTGCGCACCCCGCCCGGCGCCGCCATGAAGAAGCTGCGCACCCCCTCCGAGTTGGTGCGGCTGATGTCCCAGCGGTCGAGCGCGTCGCCGAGGGTCGCGGCATGCACCGTCGGCTCGCCCCGGTTGATCAGGCCGCCCCGGTCGAGCTGGCCGAGGATCGCCATGATGCCGCCGGCGCGGTGCACGTCCTCCATGTGGACGTCCGACTTGGCCGGCGCGACCTTGCACAGCACCGGCACTTTGCGCGACAGCGCATCGATGTCGTCCATGGTGAAATCCATGCCGCCCTCATGGGCCGCGGCCAGGATGTGCAGCACCGTGTTGGTCGAGCCGCCCATGGCGATGTCGAGCGCCATGGCGTTTTCGAAGGCGGCCTTGGTGGCGATGGAACGCGGCAGCGCCGTGACGTCGTCCTGCTCGTAGTAGCGGCGGGCGAGATCGACGATCAGGTGCCCCGCCTCCTGGAACAGGCGCTTGCGATCCGAATGGGTGGCCAGCGTCGAGCCGTTGCCGGGCAGGCTGAGGCCGAGCGCCTCGGTGAGGCAGTTCATCGAATTGGCGGTGAACATGCCCGAGCACGAGCCGCAGGTCGGGCAGGCGGCTTCCTCGATGGCCTTGAGGTCGCCGTCCGAGATCCTGTCGTCGGCGGCGGCCACCATGGCATCGACCAGGTCGAGTGCCTGCAGCTGGCCGGCCAGGACGACCTTGCCGGCTTCCATCGGGCCGCCCGAGACGAACACCACCGGGATGTTGATCCGCAGCGCCGCCATCAGCATGCCGGGCGTGATCTTGTCGCAATTGGAGATGCAGACCATGGCATCGGCGCAATGCGCGTTGACCATGTACTCGACGCTGTCGGCGATCAGCTCGCGGCTGGGCAGCGAATAGAGCATGCCGTCGTGGCCCATGGCGATGCCGTCATCGACCGCGATGGTGTTGAATTCCTTGGCCACGCCGCCGGCCGCCTCGATCTCGCGCGCCACCAGCTGGCCGAGGTCCTTCAGGTGCACGTGGCCCGGCACGAACTGGGTGAAGGAGTTGACCACGGCGATGATCGGCTTGCCGAAATCGCCGTCCTTCATGCCGGTGGCGCGCCACAGGCCGCGCGCGCCGGCCATGTTGCGGCCGTGGGTGGTGGTGCGGGAACGGTACTGCGGCATGGCAGACATCCTGCTCGGGACTTCATGGGCGCCTGTCTTGTGCCCATCGCGCCCATTTATCAAGCCCGCCACGGCCCGGATCGGTTCGGCAGGCGGGATCAAGGCCGGTGCCGGCGGCCCTCGATCACGCAGGTTTGCGCGCCACCAGATCGATCAGCGCCGACATGCCGGCATGGCCGGTGCCTTCGACGATCTCAGCGTCGTAGGCGCTGAGGTGCTCGATCTCGAGATCGGCAAAGGCGGCCTCGAGCATGTCCCTCGTGTAGAGCTTCTCGACCTGTCGCGGGCCGCCGGTGCCATAGGCCAGCTGCTCGGGGCGGTAGCCCTCGAGGAGGATCCGGCCGCCCGGCTTCAGCGCCTGCTTCATGCCGGCAAAGATCTCCGCCCGCAGCGGCGGATCGGCGAACTGGATGAAGATCGCGACGATCAGATCGTAGGCGGCCTCGGGCCAGGAATAGCCGGCCAGATCGACCAGGCGCGCCTCGAGCGTGACACCCCGCCGCGCGGCCAGCGCCTCGGCCTTGGCGATGCCGACCGCAGAGGCATCGAGCGAAGTAACCGCGAGCCCCTGTTCGGCCAGCCAGACCCCGTTCCGCCCCTCGCCATCCGCCACCGCGAGCGCCGTCCGGCATCGCCCGACAATCCCCTGCTGCGACACGAGAAACGCGTTCGGCGCCTCGCCGAAGACATAGGCCTCGGTGGCGAAGCGTTCGTCCCAGAAATCCGGCATGGCGGCGGTTCCGAAAAGGGATGGGGCAGATGGTGCGGGCGGTCGGACTCGAACCGACATATCCTTTCGGACGGCGGATTTTGAGTCCGCTGCGTCTACCATTCCGCCACGCCCGCGAGGCTCCGGCGCGCCGCAGATAAGGCGAATTGGCATGTGCCGTCAATCGCCGGACGGCCGCCGTCAGCGTGGCGTCAGCACCTCGGTGCCATTGCCGCGCTGTCCGGCGACGGTCCACAGCCCGTCCAGCGTTCCGTCCGGCAGGATCTCGTAGATCACCAGCCCGATGGCGTTTCCCATCACATAGGCGGCAGTGAAGGCGGGCCCGTTGCGCATGCAGATGCCCTCTGCCGTGGCACCGCCGCCGGTATCCCAGGAGATCTCGCAGGTGGTGTTGCTGGTGATGACGATGCGCGCCGTGCCGCCATAGCGCGAGCCGTCGAAATTGGTGCCGTCGATGCGGTAGGTGCCGCCGATCGACTGCGCCGCGACCGGCGCGCAGACGGCCAGCAGCGACACGAGGGTCATTCCGATGAGACGCATGCTGGTTCCTCCACCCACCACCGCACCCAGCTTACGCAGGAAGGGGCCGGCCCGGCAATCGGTCCCGCCGGACTTGCCCGGACTTGCCCGGGCAATGCAGCCCATGGCACCAAGGGGTCAGCGAGGGAGGGAAAGGCCATGACCGCATCGATCAGGCTCGGGACGGCCGGCTGGGTATTCGAGCCCTGGCGGAAGAGCTTCTACCCCGACGGGCTGCCGCACAAGCAGGAGCTCGCCTATGCCGCGGCGCGGCTGGGCAATATCGAGATCAACGCCACCTTCCATTCGCACCAGAAGCCGGCGAGCTTTGCCGGCTGGGTGGCGCAGACCCCGCCCGGCTTCGTGTTCACCGTCAAGGGCCACCAGCTGGTGACCCATCTCAAACGCCTCAAGGACGTCGAGATCCCGCTCGCCAACTTCTTTGCCTCGGGCGTGCTCGCGCTCGGCGACCGGCTCGGGCCGTTCTGCTGGCAGCTGCCGGGCAACCTGAGCTACGACGCGGCGCGGCTGGAGACGTTTCTGGCGCTGCTGCCGAAAACGCCGGCGGAGCTCGTGGCCCTCGCCGGCCGGGCGGACGACCGGCTGAAGACGCCGCCCTATCTCGACGCCACCGGTGTCGCCAGCGTCCGCCACGCCATCGAGGTGCGACACGCGAGTTTCGCAACGCCGGAGTTCCTCGCCCAGCTGCGGGCCCACAACGTCGCCCTGGTTGCCGCCGATACCGCCGAGTGGCCCTATTTCGACCAGACCGCCGATTTCGCCTACCTGCGGTTGCAGGGCGCGCCGGGGGCGGACAGCTATGGCGCCGCCGAGCGCAATCAGCGGGCCAGCTGGCTCCGCGACCTGGCCGAGGGGCGGAGTCCGGCGGGCGCCCCCGTCATCGGCCCGCCCGAGACGGTGCCGCCGGCCCGCGACGTCCATGCCTTCTTCGTTTCGACCGACAAGGAGCACGCGCCGCACAACGCCCGGGCGGTGATGGCGACGCTGGCCCTCAGGGGTCCGGGCGAGTGACGAGGTCGTGAGCCGGACGCGATTGACTCGGGGCCCTCGCGGACGAATATGGCGCCCGTGTTGGCGACAAGGACGATCGACGTGAATAGCCCGGCCCCTCTCCGCTTCGGCGCCCTTTTCTCCGACCGGGCGCGGCTGCTCGCGGCCGTGAGCTTGCTGCTCGGGCTCGCCACCATCGCCGGGGCCTGGGGCTCGCAGCTCATCGGCGGCCTGGTGCCGTGCGAACTGTGCTGGGGACAGCGGAACCCCTACTATCTCGGCCTGCCGCTGCTGCTGCTGATCGTGCTGGCCTGGAACCGCCTGCCCCGCGCCGCGCTGCTCCTGGCGCTGGCCGCCGCGGCGGCGATCTTCGTCTGGTCCACTTACCTCGGCGCCCATCATGCCGGCGTCGAATACGGCTTCTGGCCCGGCCCCACCGCCTGCAGCGGCACCGGCGTCGACGTCAAGTTCGAGGACCTGCAGAACCTCAATGCCGCGCGCGTCGTGCCGTGCGACGCCGTCCAGTTCGAACTGCTGGGCATCACCCTCGCCGGCTTCAACGCGCTGATCTCGGCGGCGATCGTCGCGATGCTGGGCGCAGCGCTGTGGCTCAGAGGGCAGCAGTAGTCGCGAGGCAAGGGTCGGCGAACACCCGCGCCGAGCCCGTCCGGCTGCAGCCTCAGGGCTCGAGCTCGATGTCCCAGTAGAGATAGTCGAGCCAGCTCTGGTGCAGGTGGTTGGGCGGAAAGGCGCGGCCGTTATTGTGCAGGTCGTGCACGGTCGGCTGGAACGGCTGCTGGCGCGGGAACATCCGGATGTCCTGCGGCAGCCGGTTGGCCTTCCTCAGATTGCAGGGCGAGCAGGCGGCGACGACGTTTTCCCAGGTGGTGCGGCCACCCTTCGAGCGCGGGATGACATGGTCGAAGGTCAGGTCCTCGCGGGCGCCGCAGTACTGGCACTGGAACTTGTCGCGCAGGAACACATTGAAGCGGGTGAAGGCGGGGTGGCGCGCCGGCCGCACATAGTCCTTGAGCGAGACGACGCTGGGCAGCAGCATCTCGAAGCTGGGGGACTTGATCACCCGCTCGTAAGTCGAGACGACATTGACCCGGTCGAGACAGATCGCCTTGATGGCATCCTGCCACGACCACAAAGACAGCGGATAATAGCTGAGCGGCCGGTAGTCGGCATTCAGCACCAACGCGGGACAGCTCTCAAGCGACACATGGACTGTCACTTGTCGCCCCCCGTACAGGAATCGCGGCCAGTCATGATCGGCGATACTCTATGCCGAGTGTGACACGGCTGTGAAGCGCCAATCGCGGCTCAGGCGAGCCGGGCCATGAGGAACGCAGTGGCGAACGCGAGCCCGTCCGGCGCGATGCCGTGGCCGACGCCGGGACTGATGTGCAGCGTCACCTCGAAGCCGTTGGCCACGAGCAGGTCGGCGGCCTGCCGGCTCAGGGCCGGGTCGACCACCGCGTCGGCATCGCCGTGAATCAGGGCAACGGGCGGTCGCGGACGGCCGGGCGCCGCGAACCCGTCGGCCGGCACGAGCGCACCGGAGAACGCCACGATCCCCGCCAGGTCTGCTGCCAGCGCGGTGCCGACATGGAGCGCCATCATGGCGCCCTGCGAGAAGCCGACGAGCACCGTGTCCGCCGCCCGAGGCCCGATTGCGCCCACAGGTCCGCCAGGAACTCGGCCAGCACCGGGGCCGCCTGCCGCGCTCCTTCGATGCGGCCGGCAATGCGGTCGACCTCGAGCGGGAACCACTCGTAGCCGAACGGGCTGCCGCCGCACCGCCGGGGCGCGTTCGGCGCGACGAACAGCGCGTCGGGCAAGAGCGTGCGCCAGTGGCGGCCCAGATCGATCAGGTCGCTGCCATCGGCACCGTAGCCATGCAGCAGCACCACCAGCTGCCGCGCGGTGCCGCTCCGCGGCGGCAGCATCGGGCCCGAGAGTTTGGTCACAGCAGCAGTCCCTCCCTGTTGCGCACGGCCCGGTAGTAGCGCCAGAACAGCAGAGCCGCCGTCGAGCGATACGGCGACCAGGCGCTGGCCGTCTCCCTCACGTCCTTGATCGCCGGGCGCGCGTCAAGCCCGAACGCCCACTGCACACCGACCTGCAGCGCCAGGTCCCCGGCCGGAAAGATGTCGGGATGCGCCGCCGAGAACATCAGGTAGATCTCGGCGGTCCAGGGCCCGACGCCCTTGAGCCGGCAGAGTTCGGCGATCGCCGCCTCGGCGGGCCGATCGGCGAGGCTGGCGAAGTCGAGCCGGCCCTCGGCCACCGCCTCGGCGACGCCGCGCAGCGTCAGGTACTTGCCGCGCGAGAAGCCGGTGGCGCGCACGGTGTCTTCGGAAAGGCCGAGATAGCGCAGGGGGTCGAGCGCGCCCTCGAGGGCGGCGAAGCGCGCCCAGATCGCCCCGGCGCTGGCGGTCGACAATTGCTGGCCGCAGATGATCTGCGCCAGCCCGGCAAAGCCGGGCTCGGCGGTCCGCACCGCGAATGGCCCGGCCCGTTCCGCGACCGCTGCGAGTCGTGGAGCGATCCCGAGCAGCGCCGTGAGGTGCGCCGCCAGCGCCTCTGCCGAATCGAGCCGCCCGGTGCAGCCCGGCGCCACCTGTGCTAGGTCGTCGCCCGTGATGACCAAACCCGTTCTCCGCTTTGCGCCGAGCCCCAATGGCCGGCTGCACCTGGGACACGCCTACTCGGCGCTGTTCACCGCCACCTGGGCCGAACGGCTGGATGGACGGTTCCTCGTGCGCATCGAGGATACCGACCCCACCCGAAGCAAGCCGGAATTCACCGAAGCCATCTTCGCCGATCTGGCCTGGCTGGGGCTCGCCTGGGAAGAGCCGGTCTGGCACCAGTCGACGCGATTTCCGGTCTACGCCGCCCACGCCGACCGGCTCAAGGCAATGGGCCTGCTCTATCCATGTTTTTGCTCGCGCACCGAGGTAGCGGCCGGCGCCGGCGCAACCGATCCGGACGGCGCCCCGGTCTATGGCGGGACTTGCCGGCATCTCGATCCCGGTCGAGTTGCCGAGCGCCTCGCCGCCGGCGATCCGGTGCAATGGCGACTGCGCATGGACGAAGCGGTAGCGCGGACGGGGGTGCTCACCTACTCCGTGGGTCAGCCGACCCCGCTCGATCGGCCGCAGCTCCGCTATGCCCGGCCACTGCGCTGGGGCGACGCGGTGATTCAGCGCAAGGGCACGCCGACCAGCTACCACCTGAGCGTCGTGATCGACGACGATGCACAGGGGGTCACCCACGTGACGCGCGGTCGCGACATGGAAGCCTCGACCGATATCCATGTGCTGCTGCAGCTGCTGCTCGGGCTGGCCCAGCCCCTCTACACCTTCCACCGGCTGCTGCGCGACGAAACCGGCCGCAAGCTCTCGAAGTCCCGCCAGTCGCGATCGCTGGCAGACCTGCGCGGCGAGGGCTGGACGGCCAATGCCGTCCGCGCCCACCTCGGTTTTGCCGAAGGCTAGATCGAGGCGCCTTACGCTGCCTGCCGCGCTGCGCCGAAAAACGGCGCGACCGTCGCCGCGACCGCGACGTCGAGCGAGCTGCCGAAGCCGGGCCCGAGGATCGCATCGAGCCGCGGATCGACCAGTTGCATCGGGTGTTCCCACAGGTACCCCATCTTCGCCACCTCCCGCATCATCGGACTGACCAGCCCCATCGCCGACATCAGCACGCGCGGGAAGTAGCTGACCTTGAGCGGCACCGGCGCCGCCGCGACGATCGCCTGCCCCAGCGCGTCTGGCGTGACGTAGTGGCCGGCGAAATGGAACGACTCGAAAGTCCCGAATTCGGCGCGATGCCAGGCCAGCTTCTCGAAGGCGCGGGCGAGGTCAGGCAGGTAGGCCCAGGCGTGACCGACACCCGGCTCGCCCATCAGGGCCAGCCGGCGCTTGCCGGCCTCGCGCAGCATCACGAGGTCGAACCAGTCGCCCCTGCTGTCGGGCCCGAAGAAATCCCCGGCCCTGACGATGATTGCCCGGATCTCGCCCCGCGCGGCGGCGGCCGCGATCCGGGCCTCGACGCGCTTGCGGATCTCGCCCCGCGGCGTCTGCGGGCGCTGGGACAGCGCCGGCGTCACGGTCCGGTCTCCGGCGGCGTAGTTGTAGATATTTCCGGGAAAGAGCAGCGTCTTGCCGGCAGTGCCGAGCGCGGCGAGGACCCGCGCCGTCTGCGCTTCGAGACGTCCCTTGTCCCACTGGTGGTACGGCAGGTTCAGCCCGTTGAACACCACGTCGGTATCGCCGATCGCGGCCCGCAGCGCGTCGACATCGTCGGCATCGCCGGCCACAAACGCCACACCCGGGATCGGCCTGCGGTTGCTGCGGCCGAAACCGGTCACCTGCCAGCCGGCGTCGTTGAACGCCCGTGCCACATGATGGCCGATGTGGCCATTGATCCCCAGAACCACGAGGTGCTGCCTGTCCATCTCTTGTCTCCTTGCCGATGACCTGACGCTAGACCCTCCGCAGAACTATGGGTATTCGACAAATCGGAAGACTTGCCATACATCTGCGAATAGGAGGACGGGGATGGCGGACTGGTCGCTGTGGCGCAGCTTCGGGGCAGTGGTCGAGCATGGTTCGCTGTCGGCCGCGGCGCGGGCCCTCGGGCTCAGCCAGCCGACGCTTGGCCGGCACGTCGAAGCGCTCGAGGCCACGCTGGGCACGCGGCTGTTCGAACGCACGCTGGGCGGATTCAAGCCCACCGAGATCGCCCTGCGGCTTTATGAGCCGGTGCAGGTCGCGCAACGTGCGCTGGCGGAGGCCGCGCTGGTTGCGGAGGGCACCAGTGCGACCCTCTCCGGCTCGGTGCGGCTCACCTCCAGCATGATGATGTGCGGCTACGTGCTGCCGCCGATCCTCGGCCGTCTGCGACTGGCGTTCCCGCAGGTGGCGCTCGAACTCGTCCCTTCCGACTCGGCGGAGAACCTGCTGCTGCGCGAGGCCGACATCGCGGTGCGCCTGTTCCGGCCGACCCAGCTCGAACTGGTGGCGAGGAAGCTTGGCGAGATCCCGATCGTCGCCTGTGCGCACGAAAGCTACCTGACGCGCCGCGGTCGTCCGCAACGCCCCGAGGATCTCACGGCCCACGACCTCGTCGGCTTCGACCGCTCCGACCTGCTGATTGCGACGGCGCGCCGCATGGGTTTTGAACTCCATCGCGTCGATTTCGTTGTACGAACCGACAGCCAGACCCATATGTGGGAGCTGATGAAGGCCGGACTCGGCATCGGGTTCGGCCAGGCCGGTCTGGTCGATCGCACGCCGGGCATGGTGAAGCTCCTGCCCCAGGTGCGACCGCGGCCGCTCGAAGTCTGGCTGGCAACGCACCGGGAGCTGTTCACCAGCCGGCGCGTTCGTGCCATCCATGATTGCCTGGGCGAGAGCCTGATCGACTACATCGCAGGAAGCCGCGAATGAACATCACCGGCATCGTCACCGTGATCGCCCTCGCCGCCGTGGCGATCATCCTGTTCATGGGCCTGTGGAACATGTTCCGCGGCGGCAGCCCCAATGTCAGCCAGAAGCTGATGCGGGCCCGGGTCATCGCGCAGGCAGTGGCGCTGGTGGTGATCCTCGGCGCCCTGTTCCTGTTCGGACGGGCCGGCTGAGCCAACGCGCGGTCTTGACCCGCGAGGCAAACAGTCGTCAGCCTCTGGACCCACGACTTGCGGACGGATGATGGTCAAGCTCAACAAGATCTACACCAAGACCGGGGACAACGGCACCACCGGGCTGGTACGCGGCCCGCGCCGGATGAAGCACGACCTGAGGGTCGAGGCCTACGGCACGGTGGACGAGGCCAACAGCTTCGTCGGCATGGCGCGGCTCAACACCGCCTCGATGCCGAAACTCGACCGGCTGCTGGCGCGCATCCAGAACGACCTGTTCGACGTCGGTTCCGACCTCGCGACCCCCGGCGCCGATCCGGACGAGGCGACGCCGTCGCTGCGGGCCACGCCACAGCAGGCGCAGTGGATCGAGGAGCAGATCGACTATTTCAACGCCGGCCTGAAGCCATTGACCAGCTTCGTATTGCCGGGCGGCACGCCGCTGGCCGTCGCCCTGCACCTGGCCCGCACCGTGACCCGGCGCGCCGAACGCAACGTGGTGGCGCTGATGGCGAAGGAACCGGACATCAACAGCGCGGCGCTGATCTACCTCAATCGCCTCTCCGACCTGCTCTTCGTGCTCGCCCGCGTCGCCAACGCCAATGGCGAGACCGACGTGCTGTGGACGCCCGGCAAGTACTCGAGCGACACGCCACCGTCGCGCTGAAATACGCATCTTATCCGCGGGGTTCCCGGAACCCTTCGTTTACCCGCCGGCAATACTTTGCACGGATGGACACCGACCTCACATCGCAATTGCTCGCCGCGCGCTCCACCGGCACGCAGCACTCGGCGACGATCGCGGTGATCAAGAAGAACTACGAGATGGACATGGCCCTGCTGCAGGCGGTCGACACGCAGAGCCGCGCCGCGCCGCCGCCCGGACAGGGTGTCAAGGTCGACAAGCTCGCCTGAGAGGACCGGCCATGGCACTCGCGTCCACGAATGCCGTCCTCAGCATCCACCGCATGGCAGCCCGCGAAACCGGCAACCTCGCCGTCGCGCAAGTGCTCGTCGCCAGGAAGAACGGCGAACTCGACCGCCAGCTGGCGCAGCAGCGTGCCGCCCCCGACGCGGAAGCGCGCTCGCCCCTCGTTTCCGGCCGCGAGATCGAACAGGCGGTGTCGAGCCTCGAGCGTCGCTGGGACCTCGCCCCGCAGGTCGGCAGGCTGCTCGACAAGACGGCCTGAGGAGCCGGAGCGGTTCAGCGATTCAACGAAGCGGTGGACTGCCCCTGGCGGTCGAGCAGCGCCTCGACTTCGGCGCGATCCGGAGCGCCCAGCCGGCCACCGAAGCGGGTGCACTTGAGCGCCGCAGCCGCCGAGGCGAAGGCGATGGTCTCCGCCATCGGCCGACCTTCGGCGACAAGCAGCGCGAAGGCGGCATGGAACACGTCGCCCGCCGCCAGCGTGTCCACGGCGTCGATCCGCGGCGCCGGGCTGTGCCGGATGGCGCCAGCTTCGCTCCACCAGCAGCCCAGGGCCCCGGCGGTGACCGCAACGAAGCCGTGGTGGCGGGCGAGAAGCGCCGCCGCTGCCACCTGCGGCTCGGTCTCGCCGGTCAGCAGCCGTGCCGCCCCCTCGGAAGCGACCACATGGCTGGCCAGCGGCAGCAGGTCCTCGAGCACCTCGCGCGACGCCATGTCCGCATCGAGGATGGCCGGCAGGTGCGCCCGCCGCGCCGCGAGCAGCGCCAGGCGCGCTGCCGCCGGCCAGCGCACATCGACCATCACGACGTCGAATCCGGTGACGTCCGGGGCTCCTTCAGGGGGCGCGGTGATCGCCGGGTCGTAGCGCGGCACGATGATGGTGGCGCCCTTGAGATCCATCAGGATGGTGGAAAAGCCCGAGCGCGCACCGGCAACGCGCCGGACGCGGGAGCAGTCGACCCCCTCGCCCGAGATCTGGGCGACAAGGCGGTCGCCGGTCGCATCGTCGCCGGCCGAGGCCCACAGCGCGACCTCGCCGCCGAGCCGCGCGATGGTCGCCGCCTGCGCTGCCGCCATCCCTTCGGCCACTTCGACCGCATCGAGGGGAATGAACTTGCCCGTCCCCTCGGGCAGCCGCTCCAGCCGGAAGATGGTGTCCATGGTGATGGCGCCGACGCACAGGACCCTGGGCATCTCAGCTGCCGATCAGCGCGGCGACGACATTGTGCCCGTCGGGCGTGTCCCATTCCGCCGGGCCCTGCAGCACCGCCAGCTCGCACCCCTTCTCATCGAGCAGCAGCGTCGCCGGCAGGCCGATCGCCACCGCCTCGGTCTTCAGCCGCTCGAACGCGGCAAAGCTCGAATCGGCGTAGAGCGGCAGGTGCTGGAAGCCGCCGTCGGCGAGGAACTTGCTGGCCTTGGCCAGACCACCTTCGCCGATGTCGAGATTGACCGGCAGCACCATGAAGGTGTCGGAGTTGTACCGCTGGGCGAGCGCGTCGAGCGCCGGCATCTCGGCCCGACACGGCACGCACCAGCTGGCCCAGAAATTGACCAGCAGCGTCTTGCCGGCAAAGTCCTTGATGGCTGCCGGCTTGCCTTCCGCATCGACGAAGCCCATGTCGACATAGCCGCGGCCCGTGCCGGTACCGGCGAGCGCCGCCAGTTCGCCCACTGCCGCCGCATCGAGCGCGGCGGCCCGCGCCGGCTGCGCCTCGCACTGCCTTGCCTGGGCCGGCATGAAGTTGCCAACCACAAGGCCAGCCGCTAGAGCTAGCGCCACGCCAACCAGCACGATGACCGACATCCTGGGCGAGCGCTGCTGCGACGGGGTTGCGGGGCTTGCGTCGGTCATCTGACTACCACGGAGTTATCATGAGCAATCGCATGTGGGGCGGCCGTTTCGCGACCGGCCCGGACGCCATCATGGAGGAAATCAACGCTTCCATCGGCTTCGACCAGCGGCTCTACGGGCAGGATATCGCAGGCTCTATCGCACATGCCACGATGCTCGCGGAAGTGGGCATACTGACTCATGAGGATCGCGATGCCATCGTCGCTGGTCTAGAGACTGTGCGCGCCGAAATCGAGGCCGGCACGTTCACGTTCTCGCGTGCCCTCGAGGACATCCACATGAATGTCGAGAGCCGGCTGAAGGAGCTGATCGGCGAAGCCGCCGGGCGCCTCCACACGGCCCGCTCCCGCAACGACCAGGTGGCGACCGACTTCCGGCTCTATGTGCGCGACACCATCGATACGCTTGTCGCCCAGATCCGCGCGCTGCAGCTGGCGCTGGTCAGGCGTGCCGAGGCGGAAGTCGAGACCATCCTTCCCGGCTTCACGCACCTGCAGAACGCCCAGCCGGTGACCTTCGGCCACCATCTGCTCGCCTATGTCGAAATGCTCGGCCGCGACCATGGACGCTTCGAGGACGCCCGCCGGCGACTCAACGAGAACCCGCTGGGTTCGGCGGCGCTCGCCGGCACCCCCTACCCGATCGATCGCGAGCTGACCACGGTGGCGCTCGGGTTCGACCGGCCCACCGCCAACTCGCTCGATGCGGTCTCCGATCGCGATTTCGTGCTCGAGACGCTCTCGGCGGCGAGCCTGTGCGCCATGCACCTCTCCCGCTTCGCCGAGGAACTGGTGATCTGGAGCTCCGCTCAGTTCGGCTTCATCAAGCTCTCCGACCGGTTCACCACCGGCTCCTCGATCATGCCGCAGAAGCGCAACCCCGACGCGGCCGAGCTGATCCGCGCCAAGGTCGGGCGCATCATGGGCGCGCTCACCTCGCTGACCATGGTGATGAAGGGGCTGCCGCTCGCCTATTCCAAGGACATGCAGGAGGACAAGGAGGTCGCCTTCGACGCGTTCGACAGCCTGTCCCTCTCGCTCGCGGCCATGACCGGCATGGTCGAGGACCTGCGCACCAATCCCGAGCGGATGCGGACCTCGGCCGCGGCCGGCTTCTCGACCGCGACCGACGTCGCCGACTGGCTGGTGCGCGAGGCCGACATCCCGTTCCGCGACGCCCACCACATCACCGGGCAGCTGGTGGCGCTGTGCGAGCAGAAGGGCATCGGCCTCGAGGGCCTGACCATCGAGGACTTCAAGTTCATCGACCACCGCATCGACAGCCGCATCCACAAGGTGCTGAGCGTTGAGGCCTCGGTCGCGGCGCGTCGAAGCTATGGCGGCACGGCGCCGCAGAACGTTGCCGCGCAGGCCGCCCGCTGGAAGAAGCACCTCACCGGCGAGGACGCCGAGCCGGTGCGCGTCGGCCGTCCGGGCGGGCACGGAGATGGGGCGGAGTAGGCCTGTCCCGCTTTTGGTGGATAGTCTGGACGATTGAGCGGACCGAGGCTAGGCTGCCGGCATGTCGGACAGTGTCAGCCTCGTCCGGTTCAATCGCAGACAGTCCAACCAAGACTAGTGCCGCTCAAGCCCCGCGCCCTGCACCTCACCGCCGATCACGTCGCCCGCATCCCCTCGATCGAGGATCCGGGGATGCCGGACTATCCCGGCGTGCGCCCGGCGACCGATGCCGACTATGACGCCGAGGTGGCGCGGATCATGGACACGGCGCCCCGGGACGAGTTCTGGGTCTTCGCCTATGGCTCGCTGATCTGGAACCCGGCGACCGAGTTCGACCGCGAAAAGATCGCCGTGGCGAGCGGCTGGCACCGCAATTTCTGCCTGCTCGACCGGCGCTATCGCGGCAACCCCAACAATCCCGGCCTGATGCTCTGCCTCGATCGCGGCGGCACCTGCCGCGGCGTCGCCTACCGGCTGCCGGCCGGCCGCATCCGGGAGAACCTCGACAGGCTGATCCGGCGCGAGATGAGCATGGTGCCCTCGGCTTTCCCCGGCCGCTGGATTTCGGTCGCCACCGAAACCGGACCGCTCAGGGCCCTCGCCTTCATCATCAAGCGAGACGACCTGCGCTATGTCGGCGGCCTCAGCCTGGCCGAACGCGCCGACCGGCTGGCGGCGGCGCACGGCTGGAAGGGCTCGATGGCCGAATACGTGCTCTCGACCGTCCGCAAGCTCGAGGAGCTCGGCATTCACGACCGGAACCTGTGGAAGCTGCAGCAGCTGGTCGCCGAACGCATCGACGCGGCTTATCCAGCCGATCGAGAAGTCTGACTTTCGTTTTTCGACCGCCTGCAGTAATGCTCCCGCACCCACCACTTCCCTTCTCCCCCTCGGGGAGAAGGTGGCGCGGCAGCGCCGGATGAGGGGCCGTTTTGTGAGATTCCCCTCACCCGCCCTTCGGGGTACCCGCTCCTTCAGGGGAGAGGCAGGAGGGGTCAGGGGGCGTGGCTTGGTGCATCATTTCCAGTATCGCGGCGACCGCCTGTTCGCAGAAGAGGTCGACGTCACGGCGCTGGCCGGCAAGGTGGGAACGCCGTTCTATGTCTACTCGGCGGCGACGCTGCGCCGGCATGTGCGGGTGATACGCGAGGCCTTTGCCGGCATCGACACGCTGCTCGCCTATGCCATGAAGGCCAATTCCAACCAGGCCGTGCTGAAGATCGTCGCGAGGGAGGGCGCCGGCGCCGACGTGGTCTCGGGCGGCGAACTCGAGCGCGCCGTGGCGGCCGGCATTGCGCCGGACAGGATCGTCTTCTCCGGCGTCGGCAAGACCTTCGCCGAGATGCGCCGGGGGCTCGAACTCGGCATCAAGTGCTTCAACCTCGAAAGCGAGCCCGAGCTCGAGCGGCTGAGCGATGTCGCCGTGTCGATGGGGATGACCGCCCCGGTCTCGGTGCGCATCAACCCCGATGTCGATGCCGGCACGCACAAGAAGATCTCGACCGGCAAGGCCGAGAACAAGTTCGGTATCCCCTTTGCCCGGGCCCGCGAGGTCTATGCCCGCATCGCCGCCCTGCCGGGCGTCCGGGCGCTGGGCGTCGATATGCACATCGGCAGCCAGATCACCGACATGACGCCGTTCGACAACGCCTTCGCGCTGCTTGCCGAACTGGTGCGCGACCTCAAGGCCGCCGGCCATGACATCCGTCATGCCGATGTCGGCGGCGGCCTAGGCATTCCCTACAATTTCGACCAGGAGGCGCCGCCCGACCCGATGGCCTATGCCGCCATCGTGCGCCGGCATGTCGGCCCGCTCGGCATCGGCCTCATCCTCGAGCCGGGCCGGCTGATCGTCGGCAATGCCGGCATCCTCGTCACCCGCGTCGAGTATGTGAAGGAGGGCGTCAAGAACCTTCCTGGAGCCAAGACCTTCGTCATCGTCGATGCGGCGATGAACGACCTGATCCGCCCTACCCTCTACGAGGCCCACCACGACATCCAGCCGGTCGTACATTCCAACCTGCCGCGCCTCAGGGCCGATATCGTCGGCCCGGTCTGCGAGACCGGCCACTTCATCGCGCAGGATCGCGACATCGAGGGGGTGAAGGAGTGCGACCTGCTGGCGGTCATGAGTGCCGGGGCCTATGGCGCGGTGAGGGCCCCGACCTACAATTCGCCCCCGCCCAACCCCGAGGTCCTGGTCGACGGTGCACGCTGGCACGTCATCCGCCCGCGCAGGTCAATCGCCGAGCTCATCGCCCTCGACAGCGTGCCGGACTGGCTCTAGGTCATTTCACTGTTTCGCTGCAACGATGAAGTGCCGCTGCTCCTGGAATCTAGCCCGACAGCGCCTGCCGGGCGAGGGACACGATCTCGGCGGGGCGTCCGTTCAGCGCGTCGTCGACCTTGTCCAGCATCTGCTGCAGCGTGAAGGGTTTGGCGATCACGTCGTAGATCAGCGCCTCGAGCCCGTGCGCCCGCTCGCGCTGGTCGGCAAAGCCGGTCATCAGCACGATGGTGACGTCGGGCCAGCGCGATGCCACGTCGAGCGCCAGCCCGATGCCGTCCATCACCGGCATCTTGATGTCGCTGAGCAGCAGGTCGAAGCGCCCGTTCTCGGCCTGCATCACCTCCGAGGCAAGCCCGCCGTCCTCGGCCTCCACCACCTCATGGCCGGCGTGCGCCAGGGCCCGGGCGACAAAGGCCCTTACGCTGTCGTCATCCTCGGCGATCAGTATCCTGGCCATCAGTGCGCTGCCTGTTCGTGGGTGTCGGGGGCCGCACCGGCATGGCCGGCGGCGGTGTCGTCGTGCTCCGGGACCAGCGGGTCGACGGCCGTCTCCGTGTGCTCGGCGGGCGTGTCGACCCGTGCGAGCGGACTGTCGCTGCCGAGCGCCAGACCCTCGGCAAAGCTCAGCCGGACGCGAACGGCGTCGGCGGGGGGTGAGGGCAGTTCGGTCGACAGGTTGACCAGTTCGCCCGGCTCGAGGTCGCGCGCCCGGGTGACCACACTCCACTGGTAGAGCGGCCGGTCCTCGACATCGAGCAGTGTCACGATCACCGGCGGCACCGCGACGCGGCGCTGTTCGAGCCCGATGATCGAGGCATTGACGCTGATCAGCGTCTCCTCGCCGCGTCGGCTGACCAGCGTCGACACGTCGGCAAACTCGAGCCCTGCGACATTCACCTTGAGGCCGACCGCGGCGTACAGACCGGCGAGGTCGGGAATGAGACGAACCACCTCGCCGCGCAGCAGCAGCCCGCCAAGCAGCACCGAGCCGAGCAGCCCCACTGCCACGACCCGCAGGACCCGCGTCAGCCGAACGGTTGGCAGGCTTCGATCGCTGGTCAGCCGCTGCCGGATCAGGGCGCCCAGCTTCCTCGCCGTTTCGCGCGCAGCCTGCGCCTGGGCGACGGCCTTGCCGCGCGCACCGCCAACGGGCTTGCCCGGCTTTGCCTTGCCCTCGGCAGGCTCGCTGCCGGCAGAACTGGCCTCGGCAGATGCGGTCGTGGCAGACCTGGCCTTGGGGGCGATCGCCGCCTTGATCTCGGCGATCGAACGCGCCACCTCCGGCGGCGGCGTCTCACCGCGCTTGAGGACCGACTTGAGCGCAGCCGGCACCTGGGAACTGATGGCGCGTTCCTCGGCGGAGAAGGTCTTGTCGAGCCTCTCCTCGTCGGTCGGGGAAAACAGCCGGTCGTCGTCCGGCGGTGGCGGCGGCAGCGGCAACGGCCGCTCGGCCAGCCACGACTTGCCGCAATGCGCGCACGCCACCTTGCGCCCGCCGGGGCCGATGGCCTCGGGCGGCAGCTGATAGCGGGTGCCACAGTGCGGACAGACGATGACGATGCTGGCGGGCTGGGGCGAGCGCATGGCCGACCCTAGCCCGGGCCCGGTTAAGTTTTGTCAAACCGGGGGCGCCTCGGCGATTGGCGGAACACCAAGATTTGGGCGGAATTTCCGGCCACAAGGCCGGAGCGGTCGTTGCCGCTTTGATATGATGCCGAACCACTGATTCGGAGCGGATGGCCCGGTGATCGAGTTTTCCAATGTCGGGCTGCGCTACGGACAGGGTCCCGAGATCCTGCGCGATCTCAACTTCCGGATCGAGCCGGGCACCTTCCATTTCCTCACCGGGCCCTCCGGATCGGGCAAGACCTCGCTGCTCAAGCTGCTGCTGCTGTCGCTCCGCCCGACGCGCGGCCGGGTGACCCTGTTCGGCAAGGACACCTCGGCGCTCGACCAGGATGCCCTGCTGCAGATGCGCCGCCACATCGGCATCGTGTTCCAGGAGTTCCGCCTGCTCGACCACCTGACCACCTACGAGAATGTCGCGCTGCCGCTGCGCGTGCTCGGTGAACCGGAGAGCGCCTATCGCGCCAACGTGACCGAACTGCTCGAATGGGTGGGCCTGGGCCAGCGGCTCGATGCGCTGCCGGCAGTGCTGTCGGGTGGCGAGAAGCAGCGCGCCGCCATCGCCCGCGCGGTGATCGGGCGCCCAGACATCCTGCTCGCCGACGAGCCGACCGGCAATGTCGACCCGGAGCTGTCGCTGCGCCTCGTCCGCCTGTTTGCCGAGCTCAACCGCATGGGGACCACCATCATCCTCGCCACGCACGAGATGGCCCTGCTCGAGAACTTCCCGTTCCAGCGCATCATGCTGCGCGAAGGCGAGGTGGCGTTCGATGCGGCTTGAGCTGCGCCTGCCGCAAATGGCGGGGTTCGCCACCCGCGAGCACAGTGCCCCGATCGTGCCCGAGCGCTCGGTGGCGGGCCGCACCTTGGTGCTGCTCATTGCCATCATGACGTTTCTGTCCGGCGTGACGCTGGGCGGCGTCGTGCTGGTGCAGAAGTCGGCACTGGCCTGGTCCTCCGACGTCGGCCGCGAGGTGACCATCCAGCTCCGGCCGGTCGAAGGCGAGGTGATGGACTCCAACCTCAGGATAGCCGTGGCGCTGGCCGAAGCGACGCCGGGCGTGGCCTCGGCGCGTGCCCTCTCGCTCGAAGACAGCCAGAAGCTGCTCGAGCCCTGGCTGGGCCAGGGGCTCGACATCTCGGCCATCGACATTCCGCGGCTGGTCGCGGTGCAGCTCGCCGATCCCGCCGAGGCCGATCTCGAAAAGCTCAGGCGGGACCTCGAGGCGGGTGTCAGGGGCGCGAGCCTCGACACCCACGCCGCCTGGCGTCAGCAGCTCAACGTCATGGCCGGCACCATCGTCGCCTCCGGACTGCTGGTGCTCGGAATGATCGTGGCGGCAACGGTCCTGGCGATCATCTTTGCCACCCGCGGCACCATGTCGTCGAACCGCGAGATCGTCGACGTGCTGCACTTCATCGGCGCCTCCAACAGCTTCATTGCCGGCGAGTTCCAGGGGCGGTTCCTGACCATCGGCTTCCGCGGCGGCATCATCGGCGGGGTGGCGGCGCTGGCGTTCTTCCTGCTCGTCGGACTGGCGGCGGGGTCGATGGTGTCCACCGAGGCCAACCAGCAGCTGGGCGTACTGTTCGGCCGCTTCGCGCTTGGGCTGGACGGCATGCTCGGCATCCTCGCCGTGGTGCCGGTGATCGCCGCCCTCACCGCCATCACCTCCCGCCTCACGGTGCGCCGCTTCCTGCAGCGGACTTCCTGACCGGCCGGTATTTTTCGCCTTGCCGCCCTGGCCGCCGAGCAGGCAGGGTGCCGGCAACGGGGGGAGCAGATGTCCAATATCGTGCCAGCGATCCGGTCGCTGCTGTTCTATCTGGTGTTCTACCTGCAGACGGCGGTGCTCGCCATCGTCATCGGGCTGATCGCCATCGTTGCCCGGCGGCGTACCCGCCTGGGCTGGGCCCTGGCCCTCTACTGGATTCACTCGCACATCCTGGCGCTGCGGCTGATCGTCGGCATCCGCACCGACATCGCCGGCGAGGAGAACATTCCGGACGGCCCCTGCATCATCGCCAGCAAGCACATGAGCGACTGGGACATCTTCGCGCTGTTGCCGGGCGCGCGACGACCCGCCTTCGTCGCCAAGAAGGAACTGATGGACATCCCGTTCTTCGGCCAGGCGGCGATGAGCTTCGACACCATCCGGCTCGATCGCGCGCTCGGCAGTGAAGCGATCCCCAGGATGATCGAAGAAGCGCGCGCCGCCTCGCTCGTGGCGCCCGCATCATCATCTTCCCCGAGGGCACCCGCAAGGCGCCGCTGGCCGACCACGACTATCGCTACGGCATTGTCCGGCTGTACGAGGGACTGAACGTGCCGGTGGTGCCGGTAGGCGTCAATTCCGGCCTGTTCTGGGGCCGCAGGAGCCTGCTGCTCTGGCCGGGAACGGCGCGGGCCCGCTTCCTGCCCGCCATCCCCCCGGGGCTCCCCGCCGACGTCTTCCGCACCCGGCTGATCGAAGCCATCGAGGGTGAAACCAACCGGCTGATTCTGTCCGCCTACGAATCGGGGCTCGATCGTCCCGTTCCCGGTTCGCTGCGCGAACGGCTCGAGGCGCTGCGGCGCGGTGATGTCCCAGGCCCGGCGCCGACCACTAGGGATTGACGTGTTTGGCGACGCATCCCATACATATGGTGTGACTGACGGCGGCACTTGACATTTGACTCAAGTTTGTTCTATTTTTGTTCTCTTGCTGTGACGACGCGAAGGGGAGCGTTCATGGTGCCGGTTTTCGAGCGGGAGATGCTGGCCAGGGGCCAGGCACGGCCGGTCAACTGGCGTGGGCGCTCGGGGCGCTTCTATGCGCTGGCACCCGAACGGATCGAGGATTTCTCCTTCCGCGGCAGCGAGCTCTACCTGATCGCGCTCGGCCACCACGTGCTGTGGGTCGGTTCGGCTGAAGACCTGGTCGGCGATCCGGTGAGCCGCGCCCGTTTCCGCCTGGCCATGGACTGCGCCGATCGGGCGTTTCATGTCGAGACCAGTGCCGACGAGATCGAGCGCCTGACGGTGCTGTGGGACCTTGAGGGGGCGGAGCCGGCCGTCGGGCTGAACGCCGCCTGACCTCAGGCGCTTTCGAGCGCCGGCAGGTCGAGGCCGTTCAGCGCTTCGACCAGTTCGTCGAGCAGCGGGTCGCCAATGCCGAGGGCCCGGAGGTGGGCCGCCGTCGCCAGCACGTATTCCGGGTTGGGGCCGGATTCGCCCTGCCCGGCCCGGATCAGCCGAACCTGCTCGGCAAGCTCGAGCCGCCCTGCGAACTGCACGTGCCGCTCGTCGGCGAGAAACACCAGGGCCGTCACCACCCGGCCATCGTCGAGGCGGATGCTGCGATAGGCCTCGCGGTAGACGCCACGATCCATCTCGCGCGCGCTGAGATAGGCATGAACCTCGCCCCAGCAGTCGGCGGCCACCTCGAAGGCCATGCCGCGGCAGGAGCCGCCGCGCACCAGTCCGAATACCAGGCCCGGACGGGCCGCGGTACCGCGATGGCGGTGGGAATAGACGCACAGCCGGCGATGCACGCCATTGATCCGCGCCAGTTGCTTGCCGACATAGTCAAAGCCCGGTCGCCAGATCAGCGATCCATATCCGAGCACCCAATGCGTGGATTCGTGCTGCATCAGCCCCGGCCCGCCTTGCCGCGGTCACCTTCGTACCGGTACGGTCCGCCCGGCGCAACGCATGCGTCGGCATGGGAGGTTTGACGGTGCGGAAGATCGTCGCGCTGGGCGTGGTGGTGCTGGTGGTGGTGGCGCTGTGGGCCGGCGCCTGGTTCTGGGCCGCGGGCGAACTGCACCGGCAGGTCGCGCTGCTCGGCGAGGCCGACGGCGAAACGGCGCCCCGGCTCACCTGCGCCCCCTTCGAGGTCGGCGGCTTCCCGTTCCGCTTCGACCTCGAGTGCCGCGACGGCGTGCTGGTCGACCAGGATCGCACCTACCGCATCGCGGGCGTCAGGGCTTCGGTGCTGGTCTACAGCCCCAGCCACGTGATCTTTTCGGCTGCCTCCCCGCTGACCCTCGCCAATGCCTTCACCGGTTCGGAGAGCCGCATCGACTTTGTCGGCCTCGAGGGCAGTGCCCGCCTCGTGGCCGCCGACCCCATCCGCGGGCTGACCGGCGAAGGCTGGCGTATCGCGCGCATCTCGGTGGAGGCCGACGGCATCGCCTGGAACGAGACCATCGTGGGCGACCTGCTGCAGCTGGAGGCCGGCCATGTCGAGGCCCATCTCGTCGACATGACCGAGTTGCACGACCGGACCGCCGGCACCGCGGCCCTCGCCGGCTTCGCCAGGGCCGAAGGGCTGACCGTACCGGCCTTCAGGATTGGCGAAGGCAATGCCAGCCTCGAAGTCGAACTCACCGGCCTGCCCGACGACCTCCGCGTGCTCGCCGCCGACCCCGACCCGGTCCGCAACTGGCAGCGCCGCAACGGCGTGTTCAGGCTCGTTCGCTTTGCCGGCGACCAGCCGGCACCCGAGGAAACCTTCGAGATCTCGGGCGAGGCGAGACTGGGCGCCACCGGCCTGCTGGATGCCGAAGTCACCTACAGGCAGAAGCGTGTGCTCGACCGACTCGAGGCCTTCATGGCGCCGCTGCAGCTCGCCGCCATCAAGGGAAAGCCCGAGGCCGACGGCAGCTCGGGCAATACGCTTACCATCGTGGAGGGCCGGATGCGCCTGCTGACGCTCGACCTGCTGGAGATCGACCCGCTCTTCTAGGGCCGGCCGGCGTCGCCCTCAGGCGTCCTCGCCGCCGCCATGCTCGCGAATGCCGATCTCGGGCACGCCGCCGGGCGTCGGCGCCGGCGCGGCCGGTTCGGCTGCGCCGTGCGGACGGCCGAAATCCGGCGCCGCAGTCTCCTGCCCGGCGGTGATGATCGAACGCCGAATGGCACGGGTCCGGGTGAACCAGCCCTCCATCGTCGGTCCATCGCCGACGCGCACCGCGCGCTGCAACTGCGACAGGTCCTCGAGGAAGCGGCCCAGCATTTCGAGCACCGCGTCGCGATTGGTGAGGAACACGTCGCGCCACATCACCGGGTCGCTGGCCGCAATGCGGGTGAAATCGCGAAAGCCGGAGGCTGAGAACTTGATCACTTCGGACTGGGTATGCGCTTCGAGATCGGCAACGGTCCCCACGATGTTGTAGGCGATCAGGTGCGGCACATGGCTGGTGATGGCCAGCACCAGATCGTGGTGCGCCGGGTCCATGCACTCGACATTGGAGCCGAGCGCCCCCCAGAACGAAGTCAGACGATCGACCGCGACGCGATCGGCGCCCTTGCCCGGCGTCAGGATGCACCAGCGGCCCGCGAACAGCTCGGGAAAGCCCGCCGACGGACCGGAGTGCTCGGTCCCGGCAATCGGGTGGCCGGGGATGAAATGCACGCCCGCGGGCACATGGGGCTCGACGACCTTGACCACGTGACCCTTGACCGAGCCGACATCGGAGAGGATGGCCCCGGGCTTCAGCGCCGGCCCGATATCGGCCATCACCGCCGCATAGGCCCCGATCGGAACGCACAGGATGACGAGGTCGGCATCGCGCACCGCCTCGGCATTGTCGCGGGTGTAGTGATCGCCCAGCCCCAGCGCACGAGCCTGCTCGAGCGTCGCCTGCTGGCGCGTCGCGATCGAGATCGACCGTGCGAGCCCCTTGAGCCGGGCAGCGCGGGCGATGGACGAACCGATCAGTCCGATGCCGATGAGCGCCAGTTTGTCGAACATCAGTCTACCGCCCCTGCTGCGCCGAACTGCCCGAGCACCTCGACCACCCTCCGCATGTGCTCTTCCCGGCCGATCGAGATCCTCAGGCCCTCGGCAATGCCGTAACCATGGATCTCGCGCACGATCAGGCCCGTTTCGAGCAGTGCCTGGAACGCCGCCCTGGCCTCGGAAGGGTCGGGAAACAGCACCATCACGAAATTGGCCTGACTGTCCACCACCCGCAACCGGTTGGAGCCGATGCTGCGCGCCAGCCAGTCGCGCCAGCGGGCGTTGTGGCGGTTGAGTGCGGCGGTGAACGCGACGTCGCGCGCCGCCTCGGCCCCGGCATGCTGGGCCGGGAGCGACACGTTGAACGGCCCGCGGATGCGGTTGACGGCATCGATCACATGCGCCGGCCCGTACATCCAGCCGATGCGCAGCGCGGCCAGCCCCATCTTGGAGAAGGTGCGCACCATCACCACGTTCTCGGCCCGATCGACGAGGTCGACGCCGACCGCATAATCCGCCGCCGTGACGTACTCGGCATAGGCGCTGTCGACGACCAGCAGGATGTCCGCCCTCAGCCCCCGGTGCAGCCGGTCGAGTTCGGCCGCCGACAGGTAGGTCCCCGTCGGATTGTTGGGATTGGCGAGAAAGACCAGCCGCGTGCGCCCGGTCACGGCGCCGAGCAGTGCGTCGACATCGGCGCGATAGTCGGTTTCGGGCGCCATGACGATGTCCGCCGAGGCGCCGCGCGTGACGATCGGATAGACGTTGAAGCCATACTGGCTCATCACCGCCTCGTCGCCCGCCCCGAGGTAGGTCTGGGCCAGCAGGTGCAGCACCTCGTCCGAGCCGCCGCCGCACAGAATCCGGTCGGGATCGAGCCCGTGCACCTCGCCCAGCGCCTCGCGCAGCAGCCGCGAACTACCCTCGGGGTAGACCTCGAGCCGCTCGGCCTGCGCCCGGAACGCCGCGATGGCCCGCGGGCTCGCCCCCAGCGGGCTCTCGTTGGCCGAGAGCTTGACCGGCATGACGCCCGGAGCCGCCTGCGACTTGCCCGGCACATAGGGCGCGATCTTCAGGATGCCGGGTTGCGGAACAGGTCGGTCGGTCATTTGCACTTCAGGAAGGGGGAAAAACCGCGCGGACCATATGGGAAGGGCCTCTTCGAGGCAACTCGGTGCAGCGGTCGGCGCTGGCCGGGGGAGCCGGTGACAATCCTCACGGATCGGCCCGCGTGAGCGCAGTCAAGCGGACCTGGCCGGCACGGCATCGGCATGGCGAAGGAATCCCGACGTCAATCGCCGCCGCGTCTGCTAGAGTACGTGCCGCATGATCTGTCGCAACGGGAGGGTCCTATGACGGCAATGAACATCGTGCATATGCGGGTGAAGCCGGGCCGGGAGCAGGAATTCGTCGCCGTCCACGAGGCCTTCGAGGCCGACAAGCTGCCCGGCGGGCGGGATTTCTGGGTGGTCAGGACCGGCGAGCGGGATTTCTGCGTCATCGGCTGGTGGGACGAGCTGGGCGATCTGGCGGCCGCGCGCACGGCGATGATCGCCAATCTCGACCGGCTGCGTCCGCTGCTTGAGGATCTGGGCGGCGGGCGTGGCGTCACCGAACCGTGGTCGGGCGAGGTCGCCCTGCACCTGAGGCACCAGGCCAACCACGAACTCTAGGCTCGGCCCGATCGCTCCGGCAGGGCCTCCATGGCGGCCTGCGGCGACAGCGCCGGCACGCGCACGTAGCGCTCGGCCTTCTTCCGGCGCGGCACCGCCGGGAACAGTTCCTTGCGCGCCAGCACCACCAGGGCGCCGGCGAGCGTGGGGCCGAACAGGCGCCCTGCCCGCTCGAAGAAGCGCGTCGACTTGAGCAGCAGCGCCCGCTGCGAAGGCGGCAGGTAAAGCGCGTCGCGCCACTGCTCGGGCACGAAGCTGTGGTCGCGCAGCAGCTTTTCGAGTTGCCCGCGCGAGTAGGGATGGCCATCGCCGAACGGTGTGCTGTCGGCCGCCGACCACATGCCGCGGCGCTTCGGCACCACCACGATCAGCCTGGCATTGGGTGCCGAGACGCGCCAGATCTCCCGCATCAGTTCGTCGGCATCGGCAATGTGCTCGACGGCATGCACGGCAATGATCAGGTCGACCGCCGAGTCGGTCAGCGGCATTTCGAGCGGATCGCAGAGCACGGTGTGCGACGGCCCCTCGCGGGGCCAGGACGAGGCGCCCTGTCGCCCCGGCATGAAGGCCAGCACGCGCTCGGCCCGCTCGAGGGTGAAGCGCAGGTAGGGCGTGGCAAAGCCGAGTCCGAGCACCCGCAGCCCCCGCACGTTTCCGGCCATCCTGGTGATCTCCTCGCGCAGCAGCGCGCGCGCGATCTTGCCGAGCGGCGACTTGTAGAAACCGATGAGGCGTGAGACGTCCGGAGTCATGGCTTTGCCCGCGATCGTTGGCTAGAGTCTGCCCGCTTCGGCGCCGCTTGTCACGCCGCGTCCCGAACTGCCTATCGGAGAGCTTGCACGTGCCCCTGCTGATCGACATCTTCCCCGCCCGCTCGGACAATTACGGCTACCTCGTTCATGACGTGGCCACCGGGCGCACCGCCACCATCGACGCACCCGACGCCAAGGCGATCAAGGAGGCCCTGTCGCGCCGGGGCTGGCGCCTGACCGACGTGTTCATCACCCATCACCACACCGATCACGTGGAGGCCATCCCGGTGCTGAAGCGCGAGTACGACGCACAGGTCACCGGCCCCAAGGCCGAGGCGGGCAAGATTCTCGGGCTCGACGTGCTGGTGGTCGGCGGCGACGTGGTGGAGCTCGGCGCCACGCGCTTCGGCGTGCTCGAGACACCCGGCCACACCCTGGGCCACATCGTCTACCACGACGCCGAGGGCCGCCACCTGTTCTCTGCCGATGCACTGTTCTCGCTCGGCGTCGGCCGCATGTTCGAGGCAAGCCCGCTCCGATGTGGGAGGGGCTGGTGGCGATGCGCGCCCTGCCCGACGATACCCTGGTCTATTGCGGCCACGAGTACACGCTCGCCAATGCGGCCTTCGCGCTCAGCGTCGATCCCCGCAACCCGGCGCTCAACATCCGGGCCGCCGAGGTCAAGAGGATGCGCGAGGCCGGCCAGAATACCATCCCGGTGAGCCTGGGGCTCGAGAAGGCCACCAATCCGTTCCTCCGCGCCGACCAGCCGGCGCTGGCCAGGGCGATGGGGCTTGCCGAAGGCACGGCCCCCTCCAAGGTGTTCGCAGCGCTGCGCAAGGCCAAGGACGAGTTCAAGTAGGTCGCGCCGTCCGGGACCGCCCTGCGGCGCAGAATTAACCGTTCCTTAACGAATTCGCCCAACCCGGCCCCGAATCCGGGCACAATGCGCCTGCTGCCGCGCTTGAGCGGCAGTGTCGGGGCGAAGACTGTCTCATATCGGGACAGTGCGGTGCCCTGCGATCAGGGGAAGGCGACCGCCATGGACGCGATCGGCAGGTTCGGCCCGCTGCGCCGCGCTCTTGCGCCTGCGGCGCGGCTGCGCGAAGTCGCCGCGCCATCCGGCACCGCCGGATCGACCGCCCGCTTCCGCCAGCATCCCGAGCCCGCCCGCGCGTCCGTCGCCGCGCTCGAGCGCATGCACCAGCCGACCGAAGTCGTCGAGGCGCTTGCCGCCTATCGCCGTGTCTCGGAGTCTGCCGTCCGGCGGATGCCGGCCGGCTATCGCACCAGCAAGCTCGTCTAGTTCATCGTCACGTCGCGGCCGGCGCCGGTGATCGACACGGTGAAGCCCGCCACGACATCGAAGATCGCCATCATCATCAGGATGAAGAACACCGAGCTGGCAGCAGCGCCCACGAGCAGGAACTCGACGAGGAACACCACGAACACCAGGGTCGATAGCATGTGCTCGACCACCGAGGCCCGGCCGGTATTGGTGGACTTCAGCACCTCGAGGAAGAGGCACACCAGACCCACCACCAGCATCAGGTCGCCTGCGGTCAGCGACCAGGCGACGCCGGACACCATCGGAATGGTGAGCAACTCGCCCGACCAGCCCGCCGGGCTGCCCCCCATGAACAGGAAGGCGAAGAAATTATAGGCGATCAGGGGGATCAGCAGCAGCGGCGGAATGAAGGAACCGCGCCCAGGACGGCGTTCCGGCGGAATGAATACGGTACTGTCGCTCATCTGGGCCTCCACTCGCTGCGTCGTTGCACCATGCCAAAGCGCGGCACCGCCCGCTAGAGGGGTGCCGGGCCGATCAACGGGAAACCGCGCGCCGTCTTCACAGCTTGAGCGGGCCGACCATCTGCTCGGGCCTGACCTCGGCGTCGAATTCCTCGCCGGTCAGGAGCCCCAGGTCGATCGCGCTCTGCCTGAGGGTCGAGCCCGTCTTGTGGGCGGTCTTGGCGATCCGGGCGGCGTTGTCGTAGCCGATCCTGCGGTTGAGCGCGGTGACCAGCATCAGCGACTGGTCGACCAGCTGCTTGATCCGCTTCTTGTCCGGCTCGATGCCGATGGCACAATGGTCGTTGAAGCTCTTCGCGGTATCCGCCAGCAGCCGCACCGACTGCAGGAAATTGTAGGCGATCACCGGCTTGAACACGTTGAGCTCGAAATTGCCCTGGCTCGCGGCAATACCGATCGCGGCGTCGTTCCCCATCACCTGCACGGCGACCATGGTCATCGCCTCCGACTGCGTCGGATTGACCTTGCCCGGCATGATCGAGGAACCGGGCTCGTTCTCCGGAATGGTGATCTCTCCCAGGCCCGAGCGTGGCCCCGAGGCCAGCCAGCGCACGTCGTTGGCGATCTTCATCAGCGCCACCGCGAGCTGCTTCAGCCCGCCCGAGGTCCCGACGAAGGCATCGTGCCCCGCCATCACCGCGAACTTGTTGGGCGCCGTGACGAAGGGGTGACCGGTCAAGGCCGCGATTTCGGCGGCAACCGTCTCCCCGTATTTCGGGTGCGCGTTGAGCCCGGTGCCCACGGCCGTGCCGCCCAGCGCCAGCTCGTACAGCTGCGGCAGCGTCGCGCGGATCGCCTTGAGGGCGAGGTCGAGCTGCGCCACCCAGCCGGAGATTTCCTGGCCCAGCGTCAGCGGCGTGGCGTCCTGGAGATGGGTGCGGCCGATCTTGACGATTGCCATGAACGCCCCGGCCTTGGCATCGAGCGTGTTGCGGAGCAGCTGGACGCGTTCGACCAGGTAGTCCTCGATGGCGGCCACCGCCGCGATATGCATGGCCGTCGGATAGGTGTCGTTCGACGACTGGCTCATGTTGACATGGTCATTGGGATGCACCGGCTTCTTGGAGCCCATGGTGCCGCCGGCCATCTCGATGGCGCGGTTGGAAATCACCTCGTTGACGTTCATGTTCGACTGGGTGCCCGAGCCGGTCTGCCACACCACGAGCGGGAAGTGATCGCTGAGCCTGCCCTCGATCACCTCGTCGGCCGCCGCGACGATCAGGTCGCGCAACTCCGGCGACAGCAGGCCGAGCTTGTGGTTCGCGAGCGCCGCCGCCTTCTTCAGGATGCCGAAGGCGCGAATGATCTCGACCGGCATCCGCTCGCCGCCAATGTCGAAATTGGCCAGCGACCGGGCGGTCTGCGCGCCGTAATACTTGTCGGACGGCACATCGATGGTGCCCATCGAATCCGACTCAACCCGAAATCCCATTGCAACCCCCTGTCGGAAGACAAAAAGCGAGACGGCCGGCCCCGCAGGGGACCGACCGCTGAAAATCTACCTGATCTGCTGCAAGACCGGCGGGACGTCCGGAACGGACGTCAGGCCTTCCTGGGCTCAAGGATCTGCCGGCCGCGATACATGCCGGTCTTGAGGTCCACGTGATGCGGACGGCGCAGTTCGCCCGAATCCTTGTCCTCGACATAGGCCGGGGCCGCGAGCGCGTCGGCGGAGCGGCGGAAGCCGCGCTTCATCGGCGAGGTCTTGCGCTTTGGCACTGCCATGGTCGGTACTCCTGTTCAATAACATGTCGCCGAAAGGCGTTCCGGCGTCTAACAGACAGGGTCTGTCGGGAATTGCGGCGGTCTATAGAGGAGAAATGCGCGGTTGGGAAGGGTCCAAATGACCCGCGGCGCGCTCTCGCTGCATGCAGTTCCCGTCGCCGGACAAATCCGCTAGATAGCGCCTTGCCCTGATGGCCCGGACCAGTGCCCGTGACCTACTCCTTCCCGAACGACCTCGCCACCACCGCCCGCGACATCGAGCGCGCGCTCGCTGCGCTGCTGACGGCCGACGCCCTCGCCGGCCCGGGTCGGCCGGCCGATCGGCTGACCGCCGCCATGCGGCACGGCAGCCTGAATGGCGGCAAGCGGCTGAGGCCGTTGCTCGTCCGGCAGGCGGCCGCGGTCTTCGGCGTCGCACCCGAGGCGACCGTGCCGACCGGGCTCGCGGTGGAACTGGTGCACGCCTACTCGCTGATCCACGACGACCTGCCGGCGATGGACGACGACGATCTGCGCCGCGGCCGGCCGACCGTGCACAAGGCCTATGACGACGCCACCGCCATTCTCGCGGGCGACGCCCTCCTCACCCTGGCCTTCGGCCTGCTCGCGGGGGAGACCACCCATCCGGATGCCGCCGTTCGCGTCCGTCTCGTCGCCGAACTCGCCGCCGGCGCCGGTGCCGGCGGCATGGTCGGCGGACAGATGCACGACATCGAGGGCGAGACGCGTTTTCTCACCGAACGCGCCATCGCCGACATGCATGCGATGAAGACCGGGGCGCTGATCCGTGCCGCCGTCCGCATGGGGGCACGCCTCGGCGGCGCCTCGGACGCCGACCTCACCCACCTCACCGCCTATGCGGAAGCTGCCGGCCGCGCCTTCCAGCTCGCCGACGACATCCTCGACGTCACCGCCACGCCCGAGGCCATGGGCAAGCAGACCGGCAAGGACGCCGGCCAGGGCAAGCAGACCATCGTCTCCCGCATCGGCGTCGAAGCCGCCCGGCGCCAGCTGGGCGAGATGATCCACGACGCGCTGAGCGCACTGCTGCCGTTTGGCGATGCCGCCGACGGCCTGCGCGCCACTGCCCGCTTCTTTGCCGAGCGCGACAACTGAGATTGACCCCGCCCATGGAGCTGCCGATTGTCGCTTGATACCGTCAGGGCGGACCTCGCCGCCCGCGCACCCGACCTCGCCGTGCTGGTGACCGTGGACTCGACCGCCACGGTCGAGCTGGCGGCGGCCGTCCACGGCGTGGCCGCGGGCCAGATCGCCAAGACCCTCGCCATCCGGGTCGGCGAGAACGAGTTCCTCCTGGTAACGCGCGGCGACGCACGGCTCTCCAACCAGAAGGCGAAGGCCGCGTTCGGCGGTCGCCCGCGCATGCTCGGGGCGGAGGATGTGCTGCGGCTGACCAGCCACCCGGTCGGCGGCGTCTGCCCCTTCGGCCTGCCGGCACCGCTCACCATCTACTGCGACGCCTCGCTCAGGATCTATGACGAGGTCATTCCCGCCGGCGGCTCCACCCATGCCTCGGTCCGCCTGCCGCTCGGCCGGCTGGTGGAGCTCTGCGGCGGCCGCTGGGCCGATGCCTGCGACGTGCCGTCTCCGTGAGCCCGGGTCCCCTCACCATCGTCGCCGTCAATATCGGACGGCCCGAGCACGTCGCCGGGCACAGGGCGCTGACCGGTATCAACAAGCGGCCGGTTGCCGGACCGGTCGCCATCGGTCCGCTCGGTCTTGCCGACGACGCCGTGCTCGACCTCGAGCATCATGGCGGGCCCGACCAGGCGGTCTATCTCTACGGGCTGCCCGACTATGCGCACTTCGAGCACGTTCTGGGCCACCCGCTGCCGCCCGGGCTGTTCGGCGAGAACCTCACCATTGCCGGCCTCGAAAGCGCCGGCGTCAACATCGGCGACCGCTTTGCGATCGGCGCCGTGCTGCTCGAGGCCAGCGCGCCGCGCAACCCCTGCGCGACCTTTGCCGCCCGCATGGGCGATGCGCACTGGGTGAAGCGCTTCCACGCCGCGCAGCGCCCCGGCGTCTATGCGCGGGTCCTCTCCCCCGGCTCGGTCGCCGCCGGCATGACCGTGACCCATGTCCCGTTCGCCGGCACCAGGGTGCCGATCACCGAGCTCACCGCCGACTACAAGAAGCCGTCCCGCGAGCGGATGCGCTACCTGCTCGAGGCCCCGATCCATCGCGACCTCGTGGAGCAGTACAGGGCTGCGCTGGCGCAGGACGACCTGCTGGCCTGAGCCGGCTTCAGCTGCCGGGTGCGCGAAGGTTGCCCGTAAGCCCGAGCACCACCAGCACCAGGGCCAGCGCAGCGAGCCAGAACCAGCGGCGGCGGGCTGCCTCGCCGGTGAACAGCCAGTCGAGAAGCGCTTTCATGCGCCGTCCTCAGCCGGTGGGCGAGTTGCGCTCATCCGATGACACCGATCCACCGGCCCAGGACGAGCACGAGCCCCACCACCATGATGGTCCCGAAGAAGCGGAATGTGTAGCGCGTCGCGATCTCGGGCAGGAAAGTGTCGAACACGCGTCCGCTGGTGGCGCCGTGCCGGACCGCCAGCTCGGTCAGCGGGCACTTCATGCCATTGCCGACGAACACGACGCTCTCGATGGCCAGCAGGATCAGGGCCACCCACAGCCAGGGCCCGCTCGCACCGGTCACGCCGGCATAGAGCAGCATGAATGTCGAACCTGCCATGACCACGTAGATGGCCGTGTGCACCCATCGGATCAGCGCCAGCGCCACGGATCCGCCCGCCGCCATCGCTACTCCGCCGCGCTCCGCGCGCCCTGCCCGAACTTCTTCTCGATGTAGTCGGCGACCATCACCTTGAACTGCTCGGCCACATCGGCACCGCGCAGCGTCGCGACCTTCTGGCCCTCGATGAATACCGGCGCCGCCGGAGTTTCGCCGGTGCCGGGCAGCGAAATGCCGATATCGGCGTGCTTGCTCTCCCCCGGTCCGTTGACGATGCAGCCCATCACGGCGACCGACAGGGACTCGACGCCGGGATAGCGCTCCTTCCACTCGGGCATCGACGAACTCAGGTGGTCCTGGATTTCCTTGGCCAGCACCTGGAACGTCTGGCTGGTGGTGCGCCCGCAGCCGGGGCAGGCCGCGACGACCGGCAGGAACTGGCGGAACCCCATGGTCTGCAGCAGTTCCTGCGCCACCCGCACTTCTTGCGTGCGGTCGCCACCCGGCTCGGGGGTCAGCGACACGCGGATGGTGTCGCCGATCCCCTGCTGCAGCAGGATGCCCATCGCCGCCGACGAGGCGACGATGCCCTTCGAGCCCATGCCGGCCTCGGTGAGGCCGAGATGCAGGGCGTAGCCGCAGCGCGCCGCGAGGTCCTGGTAGACCGCGATCAGGTGCTGCACGTCGCTGACCTTGGTGGAAAGGATGATCCGGTCGCGCCCGAGCCCGATCTCCTCGGCGCGCCGGGCCGAGAGCAGCGCCGACTGGATGATCGCCTCCCGCTGCACCGCGGCGGCCGAGACCGGTTCGGCCGAGGCCGAGTTCTCGTCCATCAGCCGGGTCAGCAGGTCCTCGTCCAGCGAACCCCAGTTGACCCCGATCCGCACCGGCTTGTTGTAGCGGATGGCGAGTTCGATGAGGGTCGAGAACTGCGTGTCGCGCTTGGCCTTGAACCCCACATTGCCCGGGTTGATCCGGTACTTGTCCAGCGCTTCGGCACAGGCCGGGTGCTCGGTCAGGAGCTTGTGGCCGATATAGTGGAAATCCCCGATCAGCGGCACCTCGATGCCGCGGCCCCGGAGTCGATCGCGGATATGCGGCACCGCGGCGGCGGCCTCGTCGCGGTCCACCGTGATGCGCACCAGCTCCGAGCCGGCACGCCACAGCTGCGCCACCTGTCGCACGGTCGCCTCGACATCGGCGGTGTCGGTATTGGTCATCGACTGGACGACGATCGGGGCACCGCCGCCGACCATGACCCCGCCCACCTCCACGCCCACCGCGTTCCGGCGCTGAACACCACTCATCGCTTACCTCGCTGCTGTTCCGAGCAAATAGGCCTTTGAACCTTGCGAGGCAATGCTACGATCTCGTGACGAAACACGGGACTCTGCCATGACCTTTCAGGCCTACCTCGACAATATCGAGAAGAATACGGGCGTCAGCCCCGAGGAGTTCATCCGGCGAGCTGCCGAAAAGGGTTTCACCCGGCCCGGAACCAAGGCGACCGAGATCACCGACTGGCTGAAGGCCGACTACGGGCTGGGCCACGGCCACGCCATGGCGATCGTCAAGCTGCTCAAGGACTCCGCGGCATCCCGCTAGGAACGGCCGGGCCGCGATCGAAAATCTCGACCTGGCGTCTTGAAGCGGACGAGCGCAAAAACCATCTCCTCAAATTATGCGCAACATGAACATCCTCGCCCGCTTCCTCACCTTCCGCACCGAACTGGTGACGCTGTGGCGCGCCTTCCTCGCGCCCGAGACGCCGCTTCACCTCAAGGCGCTGATGCTGCTGGTGCCGCTCTACCTGCTCAGTCCGCTCGACCTCATTCCGGACGTGGTGCCGGTACTGGGCTGGCTCGACGACCTGATCATCGTGCCGCTGCTGGTCAGCTGGCTCGTCCGCCTGCTGCCGCAGCGCGCGCCGGCCTATGCGCGGACGCCGGGGGGCGATAAGGTCATCGACGGAACCTGGCGGCGGCGCTGATTGCGTCGCCTCGCCACGAGGTGGAGCGAAAAGACGTGACGGTCAGGACGGGCGATACGGCCGCGGCCGATTTGGCGGCAGTCGAGGCCTATCTCGAACGGGTGCCGGCCCCGTTCCGGCAGGCGCTCGAAGACCTCCGCGCCATCGTCCGATCCGCCGCGCCCGACGCCAGGGAGGCCCTGGTCTACGGCGTGCCGGGCTTCCGGCAGAAGGGATCGCTGGTCTGCTATGCCGCGTTCAAGGCGCATTGCGGCTTCTATCCGATGAACCCCGCCCTGATCGAGCGCTTCGCCACGGAACTCGTGGGCTTCACCACCGCCAAGGGCACCATCCAGTTCACCCCCGGACAAGCCGCTTCCGGCCGACCTGATCCGCAGCATCGTCGCGGCGCGGGTCGAGCAGGACCAGGCCGCCGGACGCTGACGGGAACCCTACTCGAACCGGACCAGCAGGTCCTTGGCGTCGATCTGGTCGCCGGGCTTCACCGTCACTTCCGCGACCACGCCGTCGGTCTCGGCATGGATCGCGGTTTCCATCTTCATGGCTTCGATCGACAGCAGCACGTCGCCGGCGAACACCTTGTCGCCGACCTTGACGCCCAGCCCCGAAATGACACCCGGCATCGGCGCGCCGATCTGCCTGGCATCGCCGAGCACGGCCTTGGCGCGGACCTTCACCTCGCCGACCTTCAGCCGGTCCGGCACCGTGATGGTGCGCGGCTGGCCGTTGAGATCGAAGAACACCCGCACCTGGCCCTTGTCGTTGGTCTCGGTGCGGCCCTGGTAGGTGAGGACCAGCGTCTTGCCCTTCTCGATGTCGACGAAGATCTCCTGGCCTTCGGTGAGGCCATAGAAATAGACCGGCGTCGGCAGCACCTCGGTCGGGCCGTACTTGTCCTGGGTCTTGACGAAGTCGGCATAGACCTTGGGATACATCAGGTATGAAGCGAGGCGCCGGTCGTCGATCTCCTCCCCGGTCTCCCTGGCCACCCTGGCCCGTTCCGCCTCGAGGTCGACATCCTTGAGATAGGAGCCCGGCCGCCGCGTCAGCGGCGCCTTGCCCTTCAGCACCTTCTTCTGCAGCGCCGGCGGGAAGCCGCCCGGCGGTTGCCCGAGGTCGCCCATGAAGAAGCCCACCACCGAATCGGGGAAGGCGACGTCGCGGGCCGGGTCCTCGACATCGGCGCGGCTGAGGCCGGCCGAGACCATGGCGAGCGCCATGTCGCCCACCACCTTGGAGGACGGCGTCACCTTGACGATATCGCCGAACATCTGGTTGACGTCGGCATAGGTCTGCGCCACCGCATGCCAGCGGCTCTCGAGCCCCAGCGAGCGGGCCTGCTCCTTGAGATTGGTGAACTGCCCGCCGGGCATCTCATGCAGGTAGACCTCGGACGCACCGCCCTTCAGATCGCTCTCGAAGGCCCGGTACTGGGTGCGCACCGCCTCCCAGTAGAACGAGATCTCGCGGATCACCTTGCCGTCGAGATGCGGATCGCGCGGCCCGTCCCGCAGTGCGGCGACGAGCGAGCCGAGCGTCGGCTGCGAGGTGGTGCCGCTCAAGGCATCCATGGCGGCATCGACCGCATCGACACCCGCCTCGACCGCCGCCATGATCGTCGCCGCCGCGGCGCCGGACGTGTCGTGGGTATGCAGGTGAATGGGCAGCCCCACTTCCTGCTTCAGCGTCTCGATGAGCTTTCTGGCCGCCGCCGGCTTCAGGAGGCCTGCCATGTCCTTGAGACCCAGCACATGCGCGCCGGCCGCCTCGAGCTCCCTTGCCAGCCCCACATAGTACTTGAGGTCGTACTTGGCCCGATGGGGGTCGAGCATGTCGCCGGTATAGCAGATGGCCCCTTCGGCGACCTTGCCGGCCTCGGCCACCGCGTCGATCGAGACGCGCATGTTCTCGACCCAGTTGAGGCAGTCGAAGACGCGGAACACGTCCACCCCGCCGGCGGCCGCCTGGCGCACGAAGAACTTCACCACATTGTCGGGATAGTTGGTGTAGCCGACCCCATTGGAGCCGCGCAGCAGCATCTGGGTGAGGATGTTGGGCGCGCCCTCGCGCACGGCGCTCAGCCGCTCCCAGGGATCCTCATTGAGAAAGCGCATGGCGACGTCGAAGGTCGCGCCGCCCCAGCATTGGAGCGAGAAAAGATTGGGCAAGCCCCGCGCATAGGCGCGCGCAATGCGCGTGATGTCGAATGAGCGCATGCGGGTGGCGAGCAGCGACTGGTGCGCGTCGCGCATCGTGGTGTCGGTGAACAGCACCTGATCCTGCGCCTTCATCCACTGCGCGAGGGCCCCGGGCCCATGCCGCTCGAGCACCTGCCGCGAGCCCTCGACGACGGACAGCGGCGGGTACTCGGGAACGAGCGGTTCGGCCGCATCGGCGGGCGGGCGCGGCCGGTCGCGCACCTCCGGGTGGCCGTTGACGGTCACGTCGGCGATGTAGGTCAGCAGCTTGGTGGCGCGATCCTGGCGTCGGCGGAAATCGAACAGCGCCGGCGTCGTGTCGATGAAGCGCGTGGTGTAGCGGTTCCCGATGAAGTCGGGGTGGGTGATGATGTTTTCGAGGAAGGCGAGGTTGGTCGCGACGCCGCGGATGCGGAACTCGCGCAGCGCCCGGTGCATGCGGGCGATCGCCTCGTCCGGCGAGGGGGCCCAGCAGGTGATCTTTTCGAGCAGCGGATCGTAGAAGCGGGTGATCACCGCCCCGGCATAGGCCGTGCCGCCGTCGAGACGAACGCCGAAGCCGGTCGCCTCGCGGTAGGCGGTGATGCGGCCATAATCGGGGATGAAGTTCTGCTCCGGATCCTCGGTGGTCACCCGGCACTGGATGGCATGGCCGTTGAGCCGGATGTCCTCCTGCCTGGGCACGCCGGACTCGGGCGTGCCGATCACCGCGCCCTGCAGCAGCTTGATCTGCGCCTTGACGATGTCGATCCCGGTCACCTGCTCGGTCACCGTGTGCTCGACCTGGATGCGCGGGTTGACCTCGATGAAGTAGAACTTGTCGGTATCGGCATCGAGCAGGAACTCGACCGTACCGGCGCCGCGATAGCTGGCGGCCCGGCCCAGCCGGATCGCCGCACCGGTCAGGTCGTCGCGCACCTGCTGGCTCAGATATGGCGCCGGCGCGCGCTCGACCACCTTCTGGTTGCGCCGCTGCACCGAGCAGTCGCGCTCGAACAGGTGGACGAGATTGCCGTGATCGTCGCCGATCAGCTGCACCTCGACATGGCGGGCCCGCTCGATCAGCTTTTCGAGATACATCTCGTCCTTGCCGAACGCGGCCTTGGCCTCGCGCTTGCCTTCCGAGACCTCGTGGACCAGCGTCGTTTCGTCCATGATCCGGCGCATGCCGCGTCCGCCGCCGCCCCAGCTCGCCTTGAGCATCAGCGGGTAGCCGATCTCGGCCGCCATGCGGCGGACCTCGTCCATGTCGTCGGGCAGCGCTTCGGTGGCCGGCACCACCGGCACCCCCGAGGCGATCGCCATGTTGCGGGCGGCTACCTTGTTGCCCAGCTCGCGCATGGTCTGCGCCCTGGGACCGATGAAGATGATTCCGGCATCCTCGCAGGCATCGGCGAACTCGGGACTTTCCGACAGCAGCCCGTAGCCGGGATGGATGGCGTCGGCACCGGAGATGCGGGCGATGCGGATGTACTCGTCGATCTGCAGGTAGGCCTCGACCGGACCCTTGCCCTTGCCGATGAGATAGGCCTCGTCGGCCTTGAAGCGATGCAGCGCCAGCTTGTCCTCTTCGGCATAGCAGGCGACGGTCTTGATGTTCAGCTCGTTGGCCGCGCGGAACACGCGGATCGCGATCTCGCTGCGGTTGGCGACCAGGATCTTGGAAATCGGCATGTCTGGGACTCGTGGCGTGAGGGGGCGCTCGTGGCGCGGACCTGGGTCAGCAGTCGTAACCGAGCCAGCAGCGAGCGAAAGCCTACTTCTGGCTCAGATGTCCCGCGAGATGGGACATGTCGTACCCCGCATTGGCTGCTGCCGCGATGATCTCCGAGGCCGGCGCCATGCCGGCCTGCGAGAGTGCCCAGAGCGTGGTCGAGCGCGTGCCCGACCGGCAGTAGCAGAACACGGGTCCGGCGCTCCCCTCGAGCACCGACTTGGTGTGCCCGATCATCTCGGGGCTGACCCCGTCACGACCGAGCGGAATATGATGATAGGCGAGCCCGGCGGCCTGTGCCGCCTGCTCGATGGTCGCGCTGGTGGGCTGGTCCGGGGCTTCCCCGTCCGGCCGGTTGTTGATGATGGCGACAAAGCCCTGGGCCTTGATGGTCGCGATATCCTCTGGGCTGATTTGCGGTGACACGCTCACGTGGTCGTTGATCCGCTTCACGTCCAAGTCAGGTACTCCAGGCGCCGGGGACTTTCCGGCCCTTTATAGACACCGGCCACGCCGCGAGGCAAGGCGCGCCGGTTCCGGCAGACGGCACTGCAGCGTTCACTGCGCCGCCGGCGCCTCGAGCCCCGGCAGGCCGACCCACGGCCGCCAGATCTCGCCGCGCTCGGCGATGAAGCGCTCGGCCACCGACTCGACCGTCTGCCCCGCTTCGCCCAATTGCTGCAGCATCAGGTTCATCTCCGGGAACGGCATCCGGGCCCGGCCGAAATAAGCGGCAACCTGCGGCGTGTCGAGATAAACCCACTCCGCCAGCGCGATCACCACGGGATCGGGCGCAAAGCCGGTCGGGGTCGGCGAGGGACACACCGCCTGCCCCATGCACAGGAAGGCGTCGCGGTCATAGCCGGGGAGCGCCACCTGCCGGAACCCGAACTGCGCCAGGATGGCGTTGGGTTGCCAGTAGTAGAACAGGATCGGCTGCTTGCGCCCGACCGCCTCGGCGATCAGCGTGTCCATCTCGAACCGGTTCGCCGGCTCGACCACGTCGAAGCTCTGCTCGAGCCCATAGGCCCGCAGCAGATTGCGGTTGATCAGGGCGCAGCCCCAGTCGAGCGGACAGGAGATGAGTCTGCCGCGGCCATTGCCGTCTCCGAACGCGGCAGCGTTTGCCTTCAGTCCGTCAATCGTGGTGACTTCGGGCCATTGCGCGGCTGCGTAGTCGGGCACGAACCAGCCTTCGAACACCGGATCGGCATAGGCCAGCCCGGCCTGCCGCACCTTCTGGCCCTGCATCGCGGCGTTCCAGATGTCGGCGATGCGCGCGGTCCACAACTCAGGCGCCACGGCGGGCTGGCCGCTCGCCCCCATCGACGATCCGGTGGCGGCAAGGTCTCCCTCCTGGACCGCCACATTGCACTGGTAGAAGGCGGTGAGCAGCCGCGAGTGGATCTCGGCGAGCAGTGCCGCCGACGGCCAGGCCATGCGGGCGATGGCGACGGTCTGGGTACCGCACGGCGGCGGCGGGGCCGGCACCGCGGGCAGCGCATCCACCGGTGCCGCGCTTTCCTCGCCCGGTGCCCCGAGCACCTGGATCGAACCCTGCGCAGCCGCACCGGCCGGCGCCAGGCCCAGCAGGAAGATGATCAGTAGAGAACCCAGACGCACGTGACGCCCTTCTTTTCGTGCCGCTCGGCTGCATCCTACAGGGCCGCAAGGCCCCTGAACAACCGCCGCCGCGGCTTTTACCGTTCGATCAAAACCGGATGACTCGCCGCTGCGAAATATGCAATATCGCCGGCAGCGGGGCACGGATCGTGCTCCCATCCACTGTTGTCCGGCCAGCAGGCGCCGCCCTAGAGAACGGCGCCACGGGGCGGCAACACGATTGAGGGAAATCATGACCAAAACTCACTCCATCCTCGGGCTTGCCGTCGGCGCCATGGTCCTCGGCCTCGCCGTCCCGGCACTCGCCGCCGACGTCAAGCTGGGCATCCTCGGTGACGTCACCGGGCCCATCGAAAGCCTGGCGCCCCCGATCGTGGCCGGCGCGCAGCTCGCCTTCGACCATGTCAATGCCCAGGGCGGCATTCTCGGCGGCGGCAAGATCGTGTCGGTGACCGGCGATAGCGCCTGCGACCCCTCGGTTGCCGGTCCCGCCGCCGACAAGCTGGTCAATACCGACCAGGTGACCGCCATGGTCGGTGCCTTCTGTACCGGTGCCACCATCGGCGCCGCGACCGCAGCCGGCATCCCGGGCGGCGTCGTGCAGATCTCGCCCTCGGCCTCGGCTCCGGCGCTGACCACGCTCGAGGACAATGACCTCGTCTACCGCACCACGCCGTCGGACGCCTTCCAGGGCGTCAAGCTCGCCGATCTGCTGCTGCAGAAGGGCATCAAGGACGTGGCCGTCACCTACGTCAACAATGACTACGGCAAGGGTCTCGCCGACGTGTTCGTCGGCCAGTACACCGCCGGCGGCGGCAACGTCACCGCCAATGTCGCCCATGAGGACGGCAAGGCCGACTATCGTGCCGAACTCGGCCAGCTCTCCTCGGGTGGTTCGCAGAACCTCGTGATCCTCGCCTACGCCTCGGGCTCGGGCAAGACCATCCTGCAGCAGGCCATCGAGGGCGGCGAGTTCACCGCGTTCGTCGGCGGCGACGGCATGGTCGGCGACGACCTGGTGGCTGGCCTGCCGGCCGATTCGGTCAACGGCAAGTTCATCGCCACCCGCGCCGGCGCCTATACCGGTGAATCGGCCGAGGTCTACAAGAAGCTCGCCACCGACGCCGGCCAGGACCCTGCCGCGACCTATGCGCCGCAGGCATACGACGCCGCCTTCCTGCTCGCCCTTGCCGTCGAGAAGAACGGTTCGGCCAACCGCGAGGGTCTCTCGGCCGCTCTGCGCGAGGTCGCTTCGGCACCCGGCGAGAAGATCCTGCCCGGCGAGTGGAGCAAGGCGCTCGAACTGATCAAGGCCGGCACCGACATCGACTATGACGGCGCCGGTGGCCCCGCCGACTTCGACGCCGCCGGCGACGTCGACGGCATCATCGTCGAACTCGCCGTGGAAGACGGCAAGTTCGTCGAAAAGGGCGCGGTGAAGTAAGCTTCGCCCCAGGACTTGAGTTCGAAGGCCCGGGAGCGATCCCGGGCCTCTCTGTTTGCGCGCCTTGACAGAAGACCGTCGTTCTCTTATTAAAAGACCGTCGTTCTCTTAAAGGCAGGCAGATGAGCTGGTCGACGAAGGATATCCCATCCCAGGCGGGGAAACTGGCGGTCGTGACCGGGGCGACCGGCGGGTTGGGGTACGAGACGGCGCTGGAACTGGCGCGGGCCGGGGCCGCGGTGGTGCTCACCGGGCGAAATCGGGCGAAGGGCGCCGATGCGCTCAACCGGATCAGGACCGAGGTGCCAAGCGCCAGGGTCTCCTACGAGAACCTCGATCTCTCGGGACTCGGCGAGGTGAAGGCCTTTGCCGAGGCGTTTGCGACGAGGCACGAGACGCTCGATATCCTCGTCAACAATGCCGGCGTGATGGCGCCCCCTGCCCGCGAAGTGACGCGCGACGGCCTCGAGCTGCAGTTCGAGACCAACTATCTCGGCCATTTCGCCCTGACGGCGCGGCTGCTGCCACTGCTTTCGGCGGCGCGCGGGCGCGTGGTGCCGCTGGCCAGTCTGGCGGCGCGGCAGGGGAAGATCGACTTTGACAACCTGCAGGCCGAGCGCAGCTACAGCCCGCTGGCCAGCTACAGCCAGACCAAGCTCGCCTGCCTGATGTTCGGCTTCGAACTGCAGCGGCGGAGCGACGCGAACGGCTGGGGGATCGCCAGCATAGCGGCGCATCCGGGCGTGTCGCACACCAACCTGATCAATAACGGCATGGGCGCTTCTAGTGCCGGCGGGTTCGCCTGGCGCTACCTGGGCTTCCTGTTTCAGCCGGTGCCGCAGGGCGCACTGCCGACGCTGTTCGCAGCGACCGATCCGGCGGCAAAGCCCGGCGGCTACTACGGACCGCAGGGCTTCTTCGAGCTGCGCGGCGAGGTTGGCGAGGCGTCGCCGCCACGCCGGTCGGTCGATCTCGCAGTCTCGCGGCGGCTGTGGGACGCGTCTGAAGAACTGACCGGCATGCGCTTCCCCGAGCGGGCCATCGCGGCCTAGACTGGATGGCATGAACGGGATTCCGAGCTTCCAGCGGGCGCGCAAGCCCGAGGAGATCGAGGCCCGTCGCGAGACCCTGCTCGCGGCGGCGGCCGAACTGTTCGACGCCGAAGGTCCGATGGGCGCGGGGCTGAACGCAATCGCGACCAGGGCCGGTTTCACCAAGTCCAACGTGTACCGCTATTTCGAGAGCCGCGAAGAGGTGCTGCTCGAGCTGTTCCTGAGCGAGATGGGCCGGATGGTGCCGGTCTTCTGCGCAGGGCTCGAGGCCGTGGCGGAGGGCGATGCGGTTGCCCTTGCCGACAGCATCGCACGCGAGTTCAGCACCCGGCCGCGGCTGGGTCAGCTGACCGCGATCCTGGCCGGCGTGCTCGAATCCAATGTGTCCGAAGAGACCATAATGCGCACCAAGCGCACCATGGGGACGCTGACAGCGCGACTGGCCGGGGCGCTGCAGCAGAAGCTGCCGCAGGCAAGCGTCGCCGATTGCCTGTGGGCGATCTCGATGGTCGGAACGCTCGTGGCCGGCATGTGGCCGGCTGCCCGCCCCTCCCCTGCCGCGGCGCGCGTACTGGCGCGGGAGGAGTTCGCAGCCTTCCGGCCCGATATCGAGCGGGATCTGCAGCGGGCAGCGCGGGCGCTGCTCGCTTCGATTGCCTAGATCGTTTCACGAAACGACCGAACCACCGGCCTGGCTAGGCTTCCCGTTTCACCACCTCGGGGATCAGCCCGCGCGGCGCGTAGCGGAGCGCGATGGTGATGACCACGCCGAGCACGAACACCCGCATCTGGCTGGCCCGCGACTGGATCTCGGGGATCGGCCCCCAGCCCATGTCCGTCGACCATCCCGAGATGCCGTTGAACAGCCATTGCGCCACCGGATCCGAGATCATCCAGGTGATGTAGATGAGCAGCGCGCCGAATACCGCGCCCCAGTTGTTGCCTGCTCCGCCGACGATCACCATCACCCAGATCAGGAAGGTGTGGTTGATCGGCTGGTAGGCACCCGGATCGTAGATCTGCTGGAAGCTGACCAGCATGGCGCCGCCGATCCCCATCAGCACCGAGCCCAGGATGAAGATCTCGAGCTGGCGGCGGGTGACGTTCTTGCCCATCGAAGCGGCGGCGACGTGATTGTCGCGGATCGCCCGCATCATCCGGCCCCAGGGCCCGCCATAGGCCCGCTGCACGAAGAAGAAGGCAATGGCAAGAATGACGATGACCAGCGAGAGGAAGCCGAGCCGCGCGTAGATGAAGGAGTCCGCGATGCTGATGCCCTGCGCCTGCAGGTTCTGCGGAATCGGCGTCGGCCAGGGGATCGGCGACACGGTGAGCGTCCCCCGTGTCAGCCAGTCCATGTTCTTGAGCAGCGCCCTGATGATCTCCGAAATGCCGATCGTGGCAATCGCCAGGTAGTCGGTCCTGAGCCCGAGGCAGATCCTGCCCACCACAAAGGCGACGCCGGCCGCGAGGACGCCGCCGAAGACCCAGCCGAGCACCGGATGCAGCCCCAGTCCGCCGATCCAGCCGCCGCCTTCGGTTTCGATATAGGCCGCCGCAGGGTCGATCTGGCTGCGATAGACGATGTAGGCGACGATCCAGGCCAGCACCGTCAGCGCGGTCTTCCAGCCGCCGCGCACACCGACGCGGTCGGCGTGCCGCGCTCCCCAGACCAGCACGAAGCCGCCGGCGAAAGCCAGCAGGGCCCGGCCCAGCAGCATCGGCCCATCCGAGCCCCAGAACGCGGCGTTGACCGGAAACGACACGAAGGTCACTGCCGCGCCGCCCAGCATCAGCATGCCCATGATGCCGAAATTGAACAGTCCGCCATAGCCCCACTGGATGTTGAGCCCCAGCGCGATCAGCGCATAGGCGAAGCTCTGCACCAGCAGCAGCGAGATGTTGGCGGCCCCGAGAAACAGCCCGATGACCGTGAACAGCACGAACAGGCCGGCAAACAGCGTCGCGGTGCGGTGCAGGGTCATGACGAGGCCCCCTTGAAGATGCCGGTCGGGCGCCAGAGCAGCACCACCACGAGGATGACGAACGCCACCGTCAGCTTGTACTCGGTGGGCACGATCGCCAGCGTCGCCGGCACCTCGAACGGCAGCGCGTTGGCAAGCGGCCGGAGCAGCACCGACCAGTTGAAGATCGAGAGCGTCTCGGCAAAGCCGATGAGGAAGCCGCCGGCGATGGCGCCGTAGGATTGCCCGAGGCCGCCAACGATCGCCGCCGCGAAGATCGGCAGGACGATGTTGAAGGCGAGATCCGGCTTCAGCGACACATCGAGCGCCAGCATCGTGCCGGCCATGGCGGCAAGCGCGCCGGCAATCACCCAGGTGACGCGCACCACCAGCTTGGTGTTGATCCCCGAGACCTGTGCCAGATCGGCATTGTCGGCCATGGCGCGCATGGCCTTGCCGAGCCGCGAGCGGGTGAGGAAGACATGCAGGGCCAGCACCGCGATGGCGGTGCAGATCACCATCAGCAGTTGCGGCTGGGTGAAGTTGATGGTGCGGGTGACCCCCTCGAGCGGCACCGGAATGCGGATCAACTGCTTGGTCTCGATCTCGAAGAAGCTCCAGGTGCCCGAACCGAAGAACAGCCGGATCAGGCCCTGGATGATCAGCGTCACGCCGATCGAGGCGATCAGCAGCGTCACCGGCCGCGCCCCGCGCTTCCTGAGCGGCGCGTAGAATCCCTTGTCGAGCCCGAGTGCAACCCCTGCGGCAAGGAACATCGCGATCGGCAGCACCAGGAAGCCGGTCGGGACCAGCGGCGTGGTGATGCCGAGCGCCGTCGCCGCCATGGCCAGGAGGAAGGCGATGAAGGCGCCCATCGTCATCATGTCGCCATGGGCGAAATGCGCGAAGCGCAGGATGCCGAAGATCAGCGTCACGCCGATGGCGCCGACCGCATAGATCGAGCCCAGCACGATCCCGGCGACGACGACGTTGTTGAAAAAGAAGATCAGCTCGTTCATCGCATCAGCCCCCGAGGAAACTCTTGGCGACTTCGGGGTCGGCGATGAGCTCCTGGCCCGTGCCGGTGAAGCGGTTCCTGCCGGTGGCGAGGACGAATCCGCGCGAGGCGAAGGCCAGTGCCTGGCGGGCGTTCTGCTCCACCATCAGGATGGCGACGCCCGCCGCGTTGACCTTGACGATCTGCTCGAAGATCTCGAGCACATAGCGGGGCGAGAGCCCCGCCGACGGCTCGTCGAGCAGCAGCAGCTTGGGCTGGCTCATCAGCGCCCGCCCCATTGCCACCATCTGGCGCTGGCCGCCACTGAGTTCGCCGGCCGGCTGACGGCGCTTCTCGCGCAGCACCGGGAACATGTCATAGACCCAGTTCATCGTGGCGCTGAAATCGTCGCGGCGCGTGAAGGCCCCCATCTCGAGGTTCTCCTCGACGCTCATCGACACGAAGACGTTCTTTTCCTGCGGCACGAAGCTCAGCCCCTTGGGCACCAGCCGATCCGGCAGCGCGTTCTGGATCTCCTCGCCCATGAAGCGGATCGAGCCGCCCGTGACCTTGAGCAGCCCGAAGATCGCCTTCAGTGTCGTCGACTTGCCGGCTCCGTTCGGCCCGACGATGACGCCGATGTCGGACTGCTCGATGGCGAGGTTCACCCCGTTGAGGATCGGCGCGCCGCCATAGCCGCCGACGAGGTCGGTGATCTCGAGCAGGGCCATCAGGCAGCCTCCACCGGTGCACCGAAATAGGCCTCGATGATCTCCGGGTTGGCGCGGATCTCGCTCATCGGACCCTCTGCGATCTTCTCGCCCTGCGCCATCACGATCACCGGGTCGCACAGCCGCCCGATCAGGTCCATGTCGTGCTCGATGACGAAGAATGTGTAGCCGAGTTCCCGGTTCATCCGCTCGATATTGGCCGCAAGATCCTGCAGCAGCGTGCGGTTGACGCCGGCCGCCACCTCGTCGAGCAGTACCACCTTGGCGTCCACCATCATCGTGCGTCCGAGCTCGAGCAGCTTCTTCTGGCCGCCCGAGAGGTTCCCGGCGAGCTCGTGCTTGACGTGCCCGAGCTTGAGGAACTCGATGACATCGAGCGCCTTCTGGCGGACCGAGCGCTCGGCCGCGCTGACCGCGCCGGGAGCGAACCAGGTCCTGACCAGGCTCTCCCCCGGCTGCCCGGCGGGCACCATCATCAGGTTCTCGAGCGCTGTCATGTTGGAGAATTCGTGCGCGATCTGGAAGGTGCGCAGCATGCCACGGTGGAACAGCTGGTGTGGCTTCATCCCGGTCACGTCCCGGCCGTCGAAGACGATCCGGCCGCTGTCCGGCGCGATATTGCCCGCCACGAGGTTGAACAGCGTCGACTTGCCGGCCCCGTTCGGGCCGATCAGCCCGGTGATCGAGCCGCGCTCCACGCTGAGGGAGCAGTTCTTGACGGCCTGGAGCCCGCCAAAACGCTTGCTGACGTTCCTGACGTCGATGACTGCGTCGAAGGACACCCCGCCCCCGTCCTGATGAATAGTGTTCTTGCGTCGACCAGCGGCCGTCATTTTTCGGCCATCTGCGCACATGCGGGAGAAGGGGTCAACCAGACACCCGCCGGCCGGGGCGGCTTCTAGCGCCTCGGCACGGTTTTGACCATATGGTCAGATCGCCGCAAGCACGGCGTCGGCGGTCCGGCGGTTGGGCGCGAACAGGATGTCGTAGAGCGTCGCGAGCCGGGTGAGCGACTTGATGTCGACATCGTGCGGCATGGCGGTGAGCGGATCCTGGAAGAAGACCAGCGCGTCGAGCCGGCCCTCGGCGATCATCGCGCCCAGCTGCGCATCGCCGCCGAGCGGTCCGCTGAGCAGCCGCGTGACGCTCAGCCCGGTGCCGTCCTGGACGCGCCCGCCGGAGGTTCCGGTTCCCCACAGCTCGTGCCGGGCGAGCGTGTCGCGATGGCGCAGCGCCCAGGCGACCAGTTCATCCTTCCTGTCGTCGTGCGCCACCAGACCGATGCGTGCCATTGCTGCCCTCCCCGGAGCGAGGCCAGACTTTCAGCACGGCTCAGGCTTTGAGCGCAATGGCCTCGGCGATGAGGATCGCCAGGTCGTCCTCGGGGATCGGCGCGCCGGGCACGAAGCGGATGAAGCGCACCTGCTTGCCGTCGCCCTCGAGCAGCGGCGAACTCAGCTGCCGGCCGTGCTCGAACACCAGCGAGACGTGATCCTCCATCGGAAACACGGCACACACGAATCCGGCCCTGGGGTGCCGGTAGTTGACCGACCCCCAGCCGAGCCGCGCCTTCGCCTCGAGGTCGGGCCGGATGGCGAGCAGCAGCAACGCCAGCCGGGTCGCCAGTTCGGCGATCGGCTGGGGCAGCGGCCGCAGCAGGGTCACCAGGTCGGCGACCAATTCAGGCGATCGAGAGTCGGATGCGTGCATGGCTCATCTCGAGGCCCACGGGATCGATCATGGTCATGGCCTCGCTCTGCGCCATCTCTTCCATCATTTTCGCCGCCGCCGCCAGCGCTGCGTCGTGCGATTGCCACAGCACCGCGTCGACGAGGCGGCCGTCGTCATGTTCGGCGAGATGGCGCGAAATGAACCCTGGCTGCCGCCGCAGCCAGTCGTTGACCGCTGCGTTGGCCGCCACGAACGCCTCCACACTCCCCCGGGCGAGCCGGAACGTGACGATCTCGAGGCTCTGTGGAACCCTGTCCGACATGACAAAAACCCTCCCCTGCTGGTCGCTGGGGAGGGTCTCGCATGGTTCGCCTGACAGGCAGTGTCAGGGTTTGGCGGCGATCGTCAGAATTCGGACCAGTCCCTGTCGATGGCGGCATTGCCCCGGCTGAGGTAGGACTTGGCGGCTGTCTTGACCTTGTCCTGCAGCGCCCGGATGCCGCCGCGCGGCGCCTGGGGAGCGGCCGCCGGGGCCGGTACTCGACCGGGCGCCGACGCGCCGGTGTTGAAGATGTCGACGATGCGGTCGAGATCGCTCGCCTGCGACTCCGTCTGCTCGATCGCCGCGTTGATCTCCTCGACCAATGCCGCGTTGTGCTGGGTCGCCTCGTCGAGCTGACGCACGGCGGTGTTGACCTCTTCGATCGATGACGCCTGCGCGCGGCTTTCCTGCGCGATGCCGTCCATCAGACCGCTCGAGGAGCGCGCCGACTCGACCATGGCCGTCAGCCGCGCCGCCGCATCGGCGACCAGCTTGGAGCCGGTCTTCACCTCCAGCCCGCTCTGCTCGATCAGCACCTTGACCTCGCTCGAGGCGCTGGCCGCCGACTGGGCGAGACGGCGGACTTCGACCGCCACCACGGCGAAGCCCTTGCCGGCATCGCCGGCCCGTGCTGCCTCGACCGACGCATTGAGGGCGAGCAGGTTGGTCTGGAAGGCGATGTCGTCGATCAGGCCGATGATGTTGGAGATCTTGGACGAGGAGTTCGAGATCCGCTCCATGGCCTCGTTGGCATCGGTCATCACCGCCCCGCCTTCCTCGGCAGTGCGCGTCACCGTGCCCGCGACCTGGCTCGCCTGCTTGGCTCGCTCGGCATTGTGCAGCACCGTCTGGGCCAGTTGCTCCATCGCCGCCGACGTCTCCTCGATCGTCGCCGCCTGCTTGGTGGTGCGTTCGCTGAGGTCGTTTGCCCCCGACAGGATTTCGGAAGTCGCAGTCTTCAGCGAGCGCGACGTTTCCTTGAGCTGCCCGACGATCTCGCCCAGCTTGTCCGCCACCCGGTTGGTGTCGGTCTTGAGCCGGGCGAACGCCCCCTCGTAGTCGCCCCCGACGCGTCGCGTCAGGTCGGTATCGGCGAGCGCCGACAGCACCTCGACGGTCTCGCCGAGGCCGCGATCCACCGTGGCCACGAGGTTGTTGATGCTGGCGGCAATGGCATTGAGTTCGGGGTCGGGGAACTCCGCCTCGACGCGCTTGCCGAAATCGCCCGCCACCGCCGCATCCACCACCTGGCCGAAGGCCCGCTGCAGCTCGCCCAGCATCGCTGCCCGCGTCTCCTGGTCGCGAATGATGCGCGCCGCCTCGGCCTCGGTCATCTCGGCGACCCTCTTGCCATTGCTGCGGAACACCTCGAGGGCGCGGGAGAGCTTGCCGATCTCGTCCACCCGATCGGTACCCTCGATCGCGAGGTCGTAATCGCCGGCTGCCATCTTGTCGACGGTTGCGCCCAGCCGGCCGAGGGGACGACCGACCATGGTGCGGATCAGGCCGAACAGCACGAGGCCCGCCAGCAGCACGCACGTCACCGCCGATCCGGCCACTGTCCAGCGGCCTTCGTTGACCGCGGCCTCGAGCGTCGCCATCGGCACCGACGAGACGATCACCCAGCGGTCCGCAGTGCCGCCGACGTTGAACGGCACGCCGACGCTGCGTTCAATCGCTCCGCTCTCGTTGGCAGCATCCTGCTCGGCCGGTTCGCCGGCCAGCGCCTTGCTGACGACTGCCCGGATCGGATCATCGGCGTCGAGTGGCTTGCCGACATGGGCGGCGTGCGGGCTGGCAACGACGATGCCGCTCGAGCTGATCAGCTCGACATGGCCGGTTTCGAAGGGCTTAAGCGTCGACAGCCTGGCGTTGAGTTCGGCCAGCGACACATCCACGCCGCCGGTGCCGACATATTTGCCATCGACGGTGATCGGCAGGCCGAAGGACATGATCAGCACGTCCTTGCCGCCGATCGCGTACATGTACGGTTCGATGGCCACGGCGCGGCCCAGCTTCTTGGGCAGCTGATAGTAGTCGCCCGGACCATCCTTGTCGTAGTCGATCAGCGGTTCCACTGCGATCTGGCCGCCGCCGCGGTTCCAGTACGGCACATAGCGCCCGCTCGCATCATGTCCCGCCGCGTTGGCGTAGGCGGCATCATTGCCGTCGAGCGCGTTGGGCTCCCAGCCCGACCAGGTCCCGAGCAGGTCGGGGTTCTCCTCGAGGAAGCGCCGGATCACCGAGTCGTAGACCGCCCGGTCCATGACCCCGCTGCCGCGCATCGCCTCGAGCGAGGTGATCAGGCCCTCCGCCGCACCCTCCGCGCCGTCCAGGTACTGCATGACCTGGCGCGAGATCGACTCGGTGGTCTCGGCCTGGAAGTCGCGGGTCTGCGCACTGATGGTGTCGCTGACGCGGCCGACCAGCAGGATCATGCCGAAGGCAAAGATGATGGCCAGCGAGCTGATGCTCAGCAACGCCACCTTGAGGGACAAGGACCGTAAACGCATGGTAAATACCCAACTCCGTGGTGTTCGCAATTGCACCGATGCTTCGGGGTCTTCGGTTAACTCAGCGTCAATTTGGCGCCGTCCAGAGCGAGATTTGCCGGTTTTTTGGCCATGTCCGTGCCTCGCCGGGCGCGGGGCAAGTCCGTGATGGACCCCGATCCCCAGTCCCAGGGCAAGCACGGCCGCCACGCCCGAGCCCACGAGCGTCCTCAGATTGGCCTCGGCGAGCCGCGTTTCGATGATCTGGCGCATCCGCGCTTCGGCCGACTTGCCCAACCCGAGCGCAGCATCCTGGAACCCGTCATGCGCGGCCTCGAGGCCACTCCAGTCGATGCCGGCCCGGCGCGACGGATCGCCGAGCGCGAGGATGGCGCGGTCGGCCGCCGCCGCCAGTCCGGCGGCAGCCTGCGCATAGCGCGCCAGTTCCGCCGCGGCCGGCTGTCCCGACACCTCGGTCGCCCGGCGAAAGTCGGCCAGCACGGATTCGAGGCGACCGATCCCGCTCGCCGGGACGGCCTCGGCATAGCGTGTCGCCCCGAGCAGGGCCGGCACCAGCGGTGCGGCATTGGCCGCCTGCGGCACGTCGACCAGCGACCGCGCCACCGGATTGTCCGACCATTCCGCCGCAAGGCCCGATGCGGCCTGGATGCGCTCGATCAGCGTCGCGGCCGCCTGCCGTGCCGCCGCCGGATAGGCGCCGAGCGCCAGGTCCGACTTCAGCGCATCGTAGGCAGCATGCAGCGCCTCGGTTCCGAAACGCGGAGCCGCCGTCCTTGCCGCCTCGCTCAGACCGCTGTCGATCGACGCCGGCACCGCGCCGTCACGGGCCAGTCCGACCAGCTCGGGCAACACCATCCCGGCATAGGCAAGGCCGGTCGCTTCGGCCCGCCAGCGCTCGGCATCGTCCCCCGCCTGCCAGAGGAGCACGACCCCTGCCGCCATCGGCAGCAGCGCCGCTCCGAGCGCAGCGACGAGCCGAGCAGCGTTCGTGGCCATGCGCCTTCTCCCCAAGCCTCCGGTCGGCTAGAACTCGGACCAGTCCCGGTCGACCGCCGCGTTGCCGCGGCTGAGATAGGACCGGGCCGCGGTCTTGACCTTCTGCTGCAGCGCCTTGATGCCCCGCGGCGCCTCGGCGGCACGGCCGCTCGACGCATCGCCATCCGCCACCTTGAACACCTCGACGATCCGGTCGAGTTCGGCGGCCTGCGACTCGGTCTGCTCGATCGCCGCATTGGTCTGTTCCACCAGCGCCGCATTGTGCTGGGTCATCTCGTCCATCTGCCGGACCGCGGCGTTGACCTCCTCGATCGAGGAGGCCTGCTCGCGGCTGGCCCGCGCGATAGCGTCCATCACCTGGTTCGAGCTGCGGGCGGCATTGAGCATCTCGCTCAGCTTGTGCGCCGCCTCGGCGACGAGGCGCGATCCGCCCTTGACCTCGGTGCCGCTCTGCTCGATCAGCGCCTTGACCTCGCTCGAGGCCTCCGCCGCCGACTGCGCGAGGCGCCTGACTTCCACTGCCACGACGGCAAAGCCCTTGCCGGCCTCGCCGGCCCGCGCCGCCTCGACCGAGGCATTCAGCGCCAAGAGGTTGGTCTGGAAGGCGATGTCGTCGATCATCCCGATGATGTTGGAGATCTTGCCCGACGACGCGGTGATGCGCTCCATCGCGGCATTGGCCTGGGTCATCACCTGGCCGCCCTCCTCGGCCGTCTTGGTAACGCCGGCGGCGACCCGCGCCGCATCGTTGGCCTGCTCGGCATTGGCGAGCACGGTCGTCGCCAGTTGCTCCATGGCCGCCGAGGTCTCCTCGATCGTCGCCGCCTGCTTGGTGGTGCGTTCGCTGAGGTCGTTGGCGCCACTCAGGATTTCACCGGTGGCCGTGCGCAGCGAGCGCGACGTCTGCTTGAGACCCACCACGATGCCGCTGAGCTTTTCGGCAACCGCGTTGGTGTCGAGCTTGAGTCGCTCGAACGCGCCCTGGTAGTCGCCCTCGACGCGCCGCGTCAGGTCGGTATGGGCCAGCGCCGCGAGCACGTCGCCGGTCTCGCCGACACCGCGATCCACGGTCTCCACCAGTTCGTTGACGCCGCGAGCCAGCGCATTGAGCTCCTGGTCCGGGAAGTCCGCCGTCACCCGGCGCGAGAAGTCGCCGGCAATCGCGGCATCCACCACCTCGCCGAAGGCGCGCTGCAGCGACTGCATCATCTGGATGCGGTCGGCCCGGCGACGCTCCGATCCCAGCCGCTCGCCCTCGGTCATCTCGTTGACCTTGAGCGCGTTCTCCTTGAACACCTGCACGGCGCGGGCCATGTCGCCGATTTCGTCGCTGCGCTCGGCGCCCTGCACCTCGGTTTCGAGCTTGCCCTCGGCGAGTGCGCTCATCGTGCCGGTGAGGCGGCTGATCGGCCTCGTGACGGTGCGCGAGAACAGCAGCGCCCCGGCCGTGGCGATCAGCATCAGGATGCCGCCGACCATCAGCATCATGTTGCGCAGTTCGGCGACCGGTGCCAGCGCCTCGTCCTCGCCGATGGTGGTGACCATGGCCCACCTGACGCCGTAGAACTCGATCGGCGCGGCGGTCGCGATCATCCGCATGCCGCGATAGTCGACGGTGGTCCCCTGCGCATCGGCGCCCTCGAGCGCCGCTGCAACGATCGGATTGTCGTAGCGCGTGCCGAGCGTGTCGTCGGCGACCGAGAACAGCGAGTCCGACCGCAGCAGCCGGTCGGCACCCACATAGAAGCTCTCCCCGGTCGTGCCCAGGTTGTCGCTGTCCTGCATCAGCTGGTTGATCGGGGCGATCGGCATCTGGATCGCCATCACACCAATCAACTTGTTGCGCGGGTCGAACACCGGTGTGGCGAGAAAGCTCGCCGCCTGCCCGACGGGCCCGTAGATCGAGAGATCGGCGAAGGCCACCTGTCCGCGTTCGGTCAGCGCCGCCGCCGCCTGGAAGGCCTTCCCGAGGCCGGTTTCGGCGAGGGGGGTGCCGGCGGCGAAGTTCATCGCGAAGTCGTCGCTCTTCATCACCGAATAAATGAGGTTGCCCTTGGCATCGAACAGGTAGATGTCGCGATAGCCGCGCCGCTCCGCCTGGTTGCGGAAGTTCGGATGCACCTTGGAGTGTGAGAAGTCGTAGTTCCACTTCTTGCCGGTGGTGTCCGCAGGGGTGTCGAGCAAGTGCCGCTCGCCGACCGGATTGGGGTTCTTGTCGATGTAGTTGCTGCGCAGCGTCTCGATCGGATCGGCCGGCGGCTTGGCGGTGGCGAACTGCCCCCAACTGATCGACAGGTCGCGCAGCGTCGTCTGGACGCTCTCGGCGGCTGCGGAATTGACCAGGTCCTGTTCCACCGTCGTGAGGTAGGTCTGGAAGGCCTTGGCCTTCTCGGCGGCCACCGTCTGGATCTGCTGGACGCTCATCCGGCTCACGGTCTGCGAACCGATCAGGTAGCTGGCAATACCGACGCCGGCGCTGACCACCAGGGCCATGCCGACCATTGCCAATGGCAGCTTTTGGGCAATACTCAGCTTCGGCATCCAACCCATGACGTCACCTCCCGATCGTTCCCTCTGTGTCCGGCGTTGCCGACGGGCAGGAAGCTGCTCCCAACAGCACCCTGGCCTCCCGTCCTCCCCCCGAAGACATCCCCAACCACTGTTCAAACATTAGGCAGACGATATTAATTTCTGATTACGTGCGGCGCCTCGCAAGAGCCCCGGAATCCGGGCGCTTAATCGATTACATTCGAGGCTGGAAAATAGTTAGGCCGCCCTGCGGCGGCCTGTGGCATGCGGATGGGGACAGACGCGTCGATCGGCGCTAGCTCAGCACTCCGATCACCGCCTCGATGCGCTTCTTCATCGTCGAGGCATCGAAGGGCTTGATAATGTAGTTGTTGACGCCGCACGAGATCGCCTCCTTGACCTGCTCCTTGTCGGAGCGGCCGGTGGCCATGATGAACGGCATCGCCTGCGTCTTGGGGTGCTTGCGGATCACCCGCAGCAGCGTCAGCCCGTCGATGTCTTCCATGTTCCAGTCGGAAATGATCAGGTCGACACTGCTCTTTTCCAGCTTGCCCAGCGCATCGCGACCCGACTTGGCCTCGATGATGTTGGTGAATCCCAGCTGGGTGAGGATGTATTTGCAGATGCCCCGCATCGACTGCTGGTCATCCACGATCATCACGCTGACTGCACTTGCCTTCGGCATTGTTACGCTACGCCTTCTAGCCGCCCGTTGGGTATCGGGTCGCGCACACTTTCGACCCTAGGAAATTTCCGTTACCAAACCTTCAATCCGCCGGCGCGTTATGCCGCGGACTTGAGTCGCGTCAGCGCCGCAGCGAGCCGCGCCGCCACCGCTTCCACCGGCGCCTGCTCGACCACGGCGCCTTCCTCGAAGGCAACGCGCGGCATGCCATAGACCAGCGCCGAGCCCTGGCTCTGGCCAATCGTGTAGGCACCGGCGTCGCGCATCAGCTTCAGGCCGCGCGCTCCGTCGCGACCCATGCCGGTCAGGATCACACCCACCGCCATCCCGCCGACGGCCTTGGCCACGGACTCGAACAGCACATCGACGCTGGGTCGGTGGCCCGAGGCGAGATCGTCCTGCGACAGACGGCACTTGAGCTGTCCCGAGGACTTCTCGACCCTCAGGTGATAGTCGCCGCGCGCCACATAGGCGTGACCGGGCAGCAGCGGCATGCGATCCTCGGCCTCCGCCACGCTCAGTTCGGTCAATTCGTCGAGCCGCCCGGCAAAGCGGGTGGTGAATCCCGCCGGCATGTGCTGGGCTATCACGATCGGCGGGCAGTCGGGCGGCATCTGGCTCAGCACCACGCGGATCGCCTCGACGCCGCCGGTGGAAGCGCCGATGGCGATGAGCGAGCCGGCCGGCGCCGCCGCGGTCCTGACCGGGACATTCACCGGCGGCGCGCGCATGGCGCGCCCCTTCACGTCGGAATTGGCTGCGGCGCGCACCTTCTGGCGCAGGTTCTCGCCGAACGCGTCGAGCCCGCCCGAAAGCGAGGCGTTGGGCTTGGCGACGAAATCCACCGCCCCCAGTTCCATCGCCAGCAGCGTCTCGCTCGCCCCCTTGGTGGTCAAGGTCGAGACCATCACCACCGGCAGCGGGTGCAGCCGCATCAGCTTGTCGAGAAACTGCAGCCCGTTCATGTTGGGCATCTCGATGTCGAGCGTGACGACATCGGGGTTGAGTTCCTTGATCTTGCTCCGCGCTTCCAGCGGATCCTCGGCCGTTCCCGCCACGACGATGTCGCCGTCCTTGCCCAGGGTGCGCGACAGCACCTCGCGGATCAGCGCCGAATCGTCGACGACCAGCACCCGGATACTCATGCTGCGTCCCTCGCCCTGTTCTGTGCCCGTGACTGATAGATGGTCTTGCCGACCAGCCTGAAGTTCTCGGCGCCCGCTCCGAGGTTCTCGGAGTGGCCGATATAGAGGAAGCCTTCGGGGACGAGGATCGCCCCCGAGGCGCGCGAACAGCTGGCCCTGGGTCTTCTTGTCGAAGTAGATCGCCACGTTCCGGCAGAACACCGCGTCGAAAGGTCCGCGCATCGGCCAGGGATTGTGCATCAGGTTGAGCGGCTTGAACGCGATCAGCTCGCGGGCCGCAGCCGGTACGCGGATCTGGCCGTTGCCGATGCGCTCGAACAGCCGGGAGCGCTCGGGCGTGAGGCCGCTCAGCTCGTTCTCCGGGTAGACGCCGGTCGCCGCCTTGGCGACCACGCTGGTGTCGATATCGGAGGCGAGGATGCGGAAGTCCCAGCGCTTCAGGTCCGGCAGCGCCGCCAGCAGGCTGAGCGCGATGGTATAGGGCTCCTGCCCGGTCGAGCAGCCGGCCGACCAGATCCGCAGCTTGGGCTTGCCGCCGACGCTGCTGCGGGGCCGGTGCTGCATCAACTGGCCGACATAGCCGATCAGATGCTCGAAATGGTGGTCCTCGCGCCAGAAGCGGGTGAGGTTGGTGGTCAGCGCGTTGACGAAGTCCTGCGCGTCCGCCGACGTGCCCTGTCGCTCGAGATAGTCGACATAGGCATCGAACGACGCCAGCTTCAGCGCGCGCACCAGCTTGCCAAGCCGCGATACCACCAGCGTGCGCTTGGCGTCGGACAGCGAGATGCCCGCTTCGGCGTAGACCCGCGCCTTGACCCGATTGAATTCGCGGTCGCTGAGGGCAAACTCGCCCTGTTCCATGATCCTGCCCCTGCTGCCGTTCAGGCAGATTGTTTGCGTGCCGGCAGTTGCAGGGCCCGCGCCGCTTCGCTCCCGACGGCGGCGACGTGCCCGCCGAGCCGGGAGATGGCGCCGCTGCCTTCGTCCAGCGCACCGGCGATCATGCCCGTCTCATTGCTTAGATTCTCTAAATGCGAGCCGAGTCCGCTCAGTATATTTTTGAGCGTGTCGGTCTCCGCCAGCGAGCTCTCGCTGCGCGACCGGCTGTCGCCGACGAGCGTGCGGATCTCGCGCACCGCCGCCTGCGTCGCCTGGGCCAGCGTACGCACCTCGCTCGCCACCACCGCGAACCCGGCGCCCTTCTCGCCGGCGCGCGCCGCCTCCACCGCCGCGTTGAGCGCCAGCAGGTTGGTGCGGAAGCTCACGTCCTCGATCGCCCCGACCATCCGGTCGATCTCCGCCGCCGTGGCGTCCAGCCCGCCGACCGCCGCGCCGGTGCGCTCGACGGCCCGCGCCGCGTCGGCGGCCAGCGCGGCTGCCTTCTGCTCGAGATGGCGCGCCGCCCGGGCCCGCTCCCGCCCCTTGTCGATGGCTTCGGCGGCCGTGGCGAGGCCTGACCGGCCCCGGTCGGCCAGTTCGGCCAGACTGGTGACGCTGGCCCGGTAGCGGTCGATGGCCCTGAGGATCGCCTCCACCTTGGCTTCGAGTCGCTCGCGCGCCACGAGGGCCTCGTCGCGCTCGTCCAGCATCTCGTCGAGTGCCGCCTTGAACTGCTGGATCTGCTGCGCGAAGCCGCCGGCGCCGAGCAGCAGGTAGGGGTCCACCTCCTCGCCGGCCAGCATCTGCTGCAGCGCACAGATGCCTTTGTCGAACCCTTCGAGCGCTCCTCCGAGCGCCTTCAGCGCCGGTGAGTGCTGCATGCCCCAGTCGTCGAACCGGAAACTGGTCTTGCCGTTGGCGAGCGCCGTCACGAAGGCGTCGAAATCGTCGTCGGCGATATGATGACCCGCGGGCCGGAGTTCGACCATCACGCGGCCACCGCCCAGGTCGCGCAGTTCGGAGACGAAGCGGTGGCCGGCCACCTGCACCATGGTCCGTTCGGGTGCGCCCGCTTCATGCGCGCCCTCGCCGACAACCAGGCCGATCTCGGCGCCTTCCTCGGCCCGCCGCTCGATCGCGGCCAGCCCGCGGGTGACGCTGGTGATCCTGCCATCGGCAGCCACCAGCGCCGCCGGCTGCGACAGCTCGACGAACGCCGCCTTGTACTGGTGCGCCCGGTCGAGCCGTTCGCACAGGTTCTTGACGATCACCTCGATGCTGGCGGCGTCCTTGCCCCTGAGCCCGACGGCCAGCCCGAGGGCGGTCAGCCGCTGTGCGTCGGCGCGATCCGACCGGAGGGCGATCGCCAGCGAGCCGAAGGTCGCCAGCAGCACCGCGACGGCCAGCAGCGCTGCGGCAAGCGGGCTGGCGCCGAACCATGCGAGGCCGGCCCAGCCCAGCGCCACGGCGGCGAGCCAGCACAGATTGGCAATGACCGCAACAGCCAGACGGCGCACGAATCAATCGTCCCCGAAGCGGCCTCCCCAGGCCGTCGGCACCACGCTATTCGGGCAATGGTTAACCAAGCGTATAGGCTGGCACCGCGCGGTAAGGCTCTGGTAACCCTCGCCGCTGGCTAGAACAGTTCGATGTCGTCGTTGGCCGGGGCCCTGGCCGCCGGCACCCGGCGGTGCGCCACCGCCAGTTCTTCCCGCGCGATCGAGGCGTTGGCAGTGTTGTCGAGCCGCTTGACGAAGGCCCGGCCCGAGTGGGGCTTGAACATCACCCGGCGTGCATAGGTGCCGCCAAGGTCCTCCTTGGCCATGCTGTAGCCTTCGTTGGCCAGGAATTCGCGCACGAAGTCGATGTTCTTGGCGCCCACGTCGTCGAGCGCGGCGTTGATCTTGCCGCCGCCGAACACCTTGATCTCGAGGTTGCCCTTGCGACCGGTGCCGCGGCTCAGCACCTGGTTGATCAACTGCTCCATGGCGAAGGCACCATAGCGCGCCGAGGCCCCGTAGCGATCCCGCGCCGAACCGGATTGCTCGGCGAGCAGGAAGTGGTTCATGCCACCCACATTGGCCACGACGTCGCGCACGCAGGCCGAGATGCAACTGCCCAGCACGGTGGAATAGGTGAGGTCAGGTTCGGCCGAAACCAGGCAATCGCCCTGGTGAACGGTGGTGACGACGCCGCGGTCGAATTCCGGCGGCAGGGAACTGGGCAAGGCCATCGAGACAAGACTCTAGAGGGTACCTGGCCAATCGTTAGCCGCAATTCGTTAGTGAAGCGCTAACCAAGACCGCTGCCTCCCACCGATGTCGCGGGCTTCGCAAGAACCCATTCAGTAATTGTCGCTAGCGTCACAGGCAAGTACCGGGGGTTCCGACTACATGTCGCTGCAAAAGCTCGCCCGCGAGCTCGATGAAACCGCAAGGCAGACTGCGGGCATGGTTGAAGGCATCACGCAGGCGCTGGAACTGCTTGGCGATGCGTCAGTGCCTGGCGATGAGGCGCGCCGCGAGGCGGTGCGGATGATCATTCATGCCCTGCAGGGCCAGGATCGCATCGAGCAGCGCTGCCAGAACATGGCCCTGGCGGTCCGCCAGTTTGCGCTGCTGCCGCCCACCACGCCCGACTCCGTGTACGACGAGATCTGGGCCGGCCTCGTGCTCGACGAACTGCGCGTCCCGAGCCTGTCCGGGACCGGCACCCACGGCATCCACGGCGAAGCCGAACTGTTCTGATTCCCGGCCGGCCCGGCTTGATGATCCTGTCGCGGGCCGGGCCCGCTCAGGCCCGCCTGCCACGCTTTCCCGCTGCGGCCCGTACCCCCGGCAGCCACTCGCGCCGCCGCACGAACTCGACCAGCGCCTCGGCCGCCAGCGGCCGTGCGAAGGCATAGCCCTGCAGCGTCGAGCATCCCAGCTCCCGCAGGATTTCGGCGTGCTGCAGGGTCTCGACACCCTCCCCGACCACCTCGATGTCGAGGGCCCGACCGATCTCGACGATCGAGCGCACCAGCCGCCGCTGCGTCGGCGAGCTGACGATCGGGGCGACGAGCTGCCGGTCGATCTTCAGCCGGCGCGGCTTGAGCTGCATCAGGCTGACGATCGAGGCATAGCCGGTACCGAAATCGTCGATCTCGACGTCGATGCCGAGATCCTTGATCTGGTCGATGTTCCAGCGCACCAGGTCCTCGGCCTCGTCGAGGAAGATCGACTCGACCAGTTCGAAGGACAGCGTGCCCGGCGGGATGCTGAGGTCGCGCAGCGAGGCGATCAGCTGCTCGTCCTGCAGCCGGCGGGCCGAGACATTGACCGAGACCTTGGGGATCGCGAGCCCGATCTCGCGCCAGTGGGCGAAGTCGCGCAGAGCCGCCTCGAGCACGATCCGGTCGATGCTGCCGACGACGCTCAGGTCCTCGGCCACGTCGAGAAACTGCGCCGGAGCGAGGAGTCCCTCGGTGGGATGCCGCCAGCGCGCCAGCGCCTCGACCCCCACGACCTCGAGCGTATGGGCGTCGAACTGCGGCTGGTAGAACGGCAGGAACTGGTCGGTCTCGAGCGCGTGCAGGATTTCGTCGGCGACCCGCTTGGTGCGGATCACCTCCGCCTGAAGCGCGTCGGTGAAGAACTCGAGCCGGTTGCGGCCCCGGCTCTTGGCTCGATAGAGGGCGATGTCGGCATTGATCAGCAGGCGCTCGGGATCGGCATTGAGGCCGCGCTCGGAGGCAATGCCGATCGACACGCCGAACCGGCACTCGTGCCCCTCGTAGGCCACCGGCTGTCGCATCCGCGTGATGATGCGGTCGGCCAGGCTGGCCAGTGCCTCCTGGTCACCCTCGCGGATCGACACCACCACGAACTCGTCGCCGCCGATGCGTGCCACGAAGTCGTCGTTGCGCACATTGGCGCGCAGCACCGCCGCGGCGTGCACCAGCATGGCGTCGCCGGCCGCGTGGCCCAGCGTGTCGTTGATCTGCTTGAAGCGGTCGAGATCGATGTGCAGCAGCGCCACCGTACCGTTGTTGCGCTCGGCCCAGATCATCCGCTGCTTGAGGATATCGTCGAGATAGCGCCGATTGGGGAGGCCGGTCAGCGAATCGTGCAGCGCGTTGTGCTCGATGCTCGCCTTGGCCGCCTCCAGCTCCGAATTGCGCGCTTCGGTCAGCCGGTTGGCCCGCTTGAGGTTCTCGTTGAGTTCGACATCCGCCGAGACGTCCCAGTTCACCCCCACGATCTTGGAGGCCCCGTCGGGATCCTTGTACACCGCACCGATGGCGCGCACGTTGCGCACCAGCCCCTGGGGGGTGACCACGCGATACTCCGAGTGGTAGCGGCCGGTGACTTCGATCGCCAGCCGGAATTCTTCCTCGGCCCGCCTCAGGTCGTCCGGATGCAGCGCGTCGCGCCAATCCGCGTAGTGCCGCTTGCCGCCATCCTGCACCAGGCCGAACACCGCGTTGATCCGGTCGTCCCACAGCAGGTCGCCGGTTTCGAGGTCGTACTCGAACACCCCCACCTGCGAGGTCTCGAGCGCCAGCCCCAGCCGCCGCGACAGGCGCTGCAGCTCGGCCTCGCGGCTCTTCAGCTGCTTGAGGTTCCGCTGCCGTTCCTCCAGCAGCCGGCCCGCCAGCAGGATCGGTACCGCAAGGATCAGTCCCAGCACGGTGAACCCGGCCCAGATGACCCAGGCGTCGGGCGGCGTCTGGGGCCACCCGCCCTTGGGAATGGCGGCGATCACCCAGCGACCCGCCGGCAGCACCACCTCGGCCGTCACCGGCCTGCCCGCGAACACCCGCTGCTCGCCGTAGAACCGCTCGCCCAGACGGCCGAGGCCGTCGCGCCCCGAGATCGCCACCTCGATGTCGAGGTCGGGGGCGCTGAGCCCGCTATCGGCATAGAGCCGTTCGGTATCGACCACCGCCGAGACGATGCCCCAGAACGCCTGCCGGCCATCCCGGTCGACAAAGACCGGGAAGCGACCGATGAAGCCGGTGCCGCCCTGGACCAGTTCTACCGGGCCGGCGAGCACCATTTCGCCGGTCTGCATCGCCCTCAGCGCCGCGCCGCGCTGGGCCGCGTTGGTCCGGTAGTCGAGCCCGAGCGCACTCTCGTTGCCGCGCAGCGGATACATCAGCCTGACGACCAGATCGGGCGCCGCGGCGATGTTGCGCAACTGCGAATCCTCGGCGAACAGCTTGCTCGCGAGGTCGGCAAAGCGCGCCTGGCTCATCCCCGGTTCGGTCGAGATGGTGGCGACGATGCCCCGCACCAGCTGGATGTTGCCGTTGATATTGCCTTCGAGCTTGGCGCGCAGCAGGCTCAATTCCTTGAGCACGTCTGCCCTCAGCCGCTGCTCGTAGACTGTCTGGTTCTGGCTCGCGGCATAGGACGCGATGCCGAGCATGACGATCAGCGCCATCACCGCCGGCGCCACCATCGGGCGCATCAGGCCGCGCTCCACTCGCCTCAGAAGGTCCCGCCATGCGGCCAATCGCATCACCGCCGCCCCAGTTGCACCCGCTTCTGCGGGGGGCATCAGGTTACGGCCGACCGCTTAACTTTGGCTTTAGGCGCCGCGACAATTTCCGAGCCTCGAACTTAAGAGCCGATATTGATGATCTCGACCCGCCGGTTTTCGGCAGCCTCCGGGTCGGCCGTGTTGATCGGGTCGCTCTCCCCCTTGCCGATCGCCGTCAGCCGCTTGCGGTCGACACTGTGGAAGAATACCAGATGTTCGACCACCGAGGCGGCCCGCCGCTGGGACAACGCCAGGTTGTAGGCGTCCGATCCCTTGGCATCGGTATGCCCGATGATCTCGAAGCGATAGTCCTTGAGCCGGGAATCGCGCAGCGCCGCGCCCAGGGCCCTCAGCGTCAGGATCGCCTCGTTCTCGAGTTCGTCCGAATCGTAGGCAAATTGCACCCGCATGCTGATCGAGGGGGCCTCGGCCACGGCGCCCGGCTTCACCTTGAGCCCGCGATTGGGTCCTTCCTTCGGCGTCAGCGCGTCCACGATCTGGTCCGACGACAAATCGTCCTGTGCCACCGCCGGACTGCCGGCGGACAGGGCCAGCACGAGGCCGAGCGCAACGATCTTGATGAGCTTCAGCATGTTTCTCACTCGGCAGTGTGAATGGGAACGTAGGCGGCGGAGATGAACCGTTCCGGGCTCGTCTTGTCCGGACGGGCGAGGATCGCCTCGCGCAGGGCCGTGAGGAACTCGCGCTCGGTCTCGGTTTCCGGGCGCGGCTCGCCGAACAGCGGCGAGCGCGAGGACAGCACCAGCAGCATCTCGTCGCCGAACGGGCCGGAGACCTCGAAGCGGTCGCGCCCGTCCTCGCCGTCCCCGAACCTCAGCCTGGAACCGGCCGCGACGGTCGTCAGGTTGTCGGCATCGACCTGCTGCAGATGCACCACCGTGCCGTCCGCCTGCACGTAGGCGACGTGCACGTAGCTGTCGAACTGCGGGGTGGCGACGCTGATGGCCAGCGTATCTCCGGCCCTGAGCTCGGTACCCGAAACCTCGACCCGAGGTGCCGCCCGCTCGGCGAGTTGCGCATCCAGCGTCAGCAGCGCCTCGCATTGCGGCCAGGGCGCCAGCGCCACTTCGACCGCGTCGACCTCGCCGGCCAGTTCCGCCTGCACCGCCTCGAGATCCTCGGGCCGGCCGACGAAACCCTCCGCCACCTTGCGGCCGCTGCGCGTCGAGATCTGCACCTTGGCGCATTCGAGCCCGCCGATGTCGAGCCTCTGCTTGGGGGTGTCATCGACGGGGTCGACCGGCGCCTCCGGCTCGATCGGCTCTTCCGGCGCCGGCGCATCCTCAGGGTCGAGGTCGGCCACCGGCACCTTGTCCCCCGAGGCCATCACCATCACGAAGGCCTCGGTCGTGCGGTTGACGAAGGTCTGGTAGTCCATCCGGCCATAGCCGCCGTCCGACCAGTCGGGCCCCCAGGAGTTGATGAACTTGAAGGTCTGCTTGGCCTCGTTGTAGCCGACCAGCGTGATGGCGTGGCCGAAGGCATCCTCGGGCAGCGGCGGCGAGTGCCACACGGCCTTCGGCTTGTTCCACAGGTTGTCGAAGCCCTCGTCCGGCACCACCCGGATGATCACCGGGTTGCCGGCAGCCAGTTCGCCCTTCACCTGGTCGACCCGGGTGTAGTCGACATAGCGGTAGTCGGTGATGCGGAAATCGCTTGCCGCCGAGATCTGCTCGGCGGCGGGGTAGTCGCAGCGATCCTGGTCATAGGGGTAGTCGGCCAGCGACAGCGCCCCGCCATACTTGAGCGACTCGAGAATCAGCACGTTGGCGCTGCCGGACAGGCAGTCACCGGGGATACCGACATTCTGGTTGTAGAGGAATGCCGGGCTCGGAATCGACTGCGGCAGCGTGATGCGCCGCTGTTCGACCGCCGCCGCATAGTAGGCGCGAGCCGCATAGCCCACGGCCCAGCCGGTGCACGAACCCTGGTTGCCCTGGTCGCCCGGCACCGGGAAATGCTCGGACAGGTCGACCACTGCGGGCAGGAACGAGCGGAACAGCGGCGTCGCGGTCAGCGAGCGCACCTTCACCGGGTCGCTCGCCATCGCCCCGTAGCCCCGCTTGAACGGCGCGTCCTCCGCCACCGCCACGCCCGTCAGTACTGCAAGGCCCAGCGCCACTCCGGCCCCGAGCCCCCACGACAATCGACGCACAGCCCTCATCTTTTCCTCGCCCACCCCAATGGACCGGCCGGTTCTCGCCCGCCTGCCGGAGCCTACGTGCGATTGGACGTCGCCGCCAAGCAAATCCTTGGGCCCGCCGCATCACTGTGCCGCGAACCGATGCGGCCCGCTCACACCACCTTGGCCCGCGCCCTGAACTCCGGCCGGTCCCAGGCGCGATCCCTCAGCACCGCGCACAGTGCCCCGGCCGCCCGCTCCACCTCCACATGGCCGAGATAGAGCGGCGTCAGCCCGAAGCGCAGGATGTCCGGCTCGCGAAAATCCCCGATCACGCCGCGCGCGATCAGTGCCTGCATCACCGCATGGGCCTCGGGGTGGCGCAGCGACACCTGCGTGCCGCGCCGTACCGCCGCGCGCGGCGTCGCCAGCTTGAGCTCCGGCGCCTCGGCCAGGACGATTGCGACGAAGCGCTCGAACAGCGCGTCCGCCTTGCGCTTTACGAGACCCAGGTCGATTCCCTCGAAGGCATCGAGCGCTGCATCGAGCGCCGACATCGACAGGATCGGCGGCGTCCCCACCCGCATCGCGGCGATCCCCGCGGCCGGCCGGTAGGCCGCCGAAAAGCTGAACGGGGCGGCGTGTCCGAGCCAGCCGGTGAGCGGCTGGCGCAGGCCCGCCAGATGCCGCGGCGCGGCATAGACGAAGGCCGGCGCCCCCGGACCGCCATTGAGGTACTTGTAGCCGCAGCCAACGGCGAAGTCCGCCTCGGCCGCATCGAGCTGGACCGGCAGGGCGCCGGCCGAGTGGGCCAGGTCCCAGACCGTCAGCCCCCCCACCGCATGGGCCATGGCGGTCAGCTGTGCCATGTCGAGCCGGGCGCCGGTGCGGTAATTGACCTCGGTGAGCAGCAGCACGCCGACCGCGTCATCAAGCGCGCCGGGGAGGGCCTCGGCATCCACCTCGCGCAGCGCATGCCCACGGCCCAGCAGCTCGGCGACGCCCGCCGCGATGTAGCTGTCGGTCGGGAAATTCCCCCGCTCGGTGAGGATCACCCGGCGGCCGGGCCTGAGCTGCAGCGCGGCGACCAGCACCTTGAACAGGTTGACCGAGGTCGAATCCGCCACCGTCACCGTGCCCGGCGCCGCCCCGACCAGCTTGCCGATGCGGTCGCCGAGCCGGCCCGGAAGGTCGATCCAGTCGTGCGTGTTCCAGCTCCGGATCAGCCCGTCGCCCCATTGCGTCGCGATCACAGCGTCGACACGTTCCCGCACCCCCCTCGGCAGCGCGCCGAGCGAATTGCCGTCCATGTAGATGATCCCCTCGGGCAGGCTGAAACGGGCCCGCGCAAAAGCCAGGGGGTCGGTGCGGTCGAGGTCTGCGGCGCTCTCCATGCACCTGCTACAGCACCCGCCGGCCGTGCTGTAAAGCACCTATCCGGCGGCGGCGCCGGGATCACCACGCGCTCGAGGGACGCCCGACAAGCTGCGCCGCGTCGGCACTGCGCCCACCGTCGGCAGGTGCCGCCCAGGCAAGGCGCGGGCAGGGACCGGCGCCGACAGCACCGCGGCGAGCGGCGGCCCCGCGAGCGGCCTCGCAGACAGCCCGATCCGGCGTCCGCCCCTGGTCGGAAGACACCGGACCTAGCCCCGTCCCGATGGGACGCCGCAGCGCATCTACGACTTTAGTATTACATTTTTCTACGACTTTAGTCGTACTCCACCGCCTTGACGTGCGCCGCCCCAGCGTCGAATGTGCCATCCAAGAGCGGGCACCCCCGCCACCAGAGGGAGACAGAGACCACGATGGCACCCGTAACGATCAACAAGGCCGGCAAGCACTATGGCGGCTTCGAGGCGCTCAAGGGCGTATCGGTCGATATCGCCGATGGCGAGTTCGTCGTCCTCGTCGGCCCTTCGGGCTGCGGCAAGTCCACCCTGCTGCGCATGATCGCCGGGCTCGAGGAGATCACCTCGGGCGAGATCGGTATCGGCAGCCGCGTGGTCAACGACCTGCCGCCCAAGGAACGCGACATCGCCATGGTGTTCCAGAACTACGCGCTCTACCCGCACATGACGGTGGCGCAGAACATGGGCTTCTCGCTCAAGCTCAAGGGCGTGCCCAAGACCGAGATCAAGGCCAAGGTCGATCGCGCCGCGCAGATCCTCGGCCTCGAGACCCTGCTCGACCGCCAGCCGCGCCAGCTGTCCGGCGGACAGCGCCAGCGCGTCGCCATGGGCCGCGCCATCGTGCGCGATCCGCAGGTCTTCCTGTTCGACGAGCCGCTCTCCAACCTCGATGCCAAGCTGCGCGTGCAGATGCGCTCCGAGATCAAGGAACTGCACCAGCGGCTGAAGACCACCACCATCTACGTCACTCACGACCAGGTCGAGGCCATGACCATGGCCGACAAGATCGTCGTGATGCAGGACGGCATCATCGAGCAGATCGGCACCCCGCTCGAGCTGTACGACCGGCCGCAGAATACGTTCGTCGCCGGCTTCATCGGCTCGCCCTCGATGAACTTCATTTCCGGCGCCATGAGTGCCGACGGCTTCCGGACGCCCGACGGCATCGTGCTGCCCGTTACCGACAAGTCGTTCGCCGCGGCCTCGACCTACGGCATCAGGCCCGAACACCTGCATCTCGACCCCGAGGGCATCGAGATCGAGGTCGTCGTGCTCGAGCCCACCGGGTCCGAGACCCAGGTCATCGGACGCCTCGGCAATCAGTCGATCAACGGCATCTTCCGCGAACGCATCAGCGCCGCCCCCGGCTCGAAGATCCGTGTCGCGCCCGATCTGGCCGTGGTGCACCTGTTCGACAAGAACGGCCAGCGCCTCAACTGACCGTCCCGATCCCGGCGGGCACCATCGCCCCGCCCCCTCCTCTCCTCCCCTCGACGGGGGAGGGGAGGGGTGTGCCACAGCCTCTCCCGGCAGCATCGTGCCCCGCAACCCATTGATCCCTCACCGGACTTCCGCCACTCGTCCCCGAGTTATCCCCGCCGCGCCGGGCTGTGCGATACTGCTTCGGTTCCCGGCACGGGCGCGGTCGCTTACGGACGGCTGGCCGGGACGTCCGGGGTCGCCGGAGCCGTCCGGTGGCGGGCCGAAGCCATGGGCAACCGGTCGACTGGTCGGGTCCCGGCCTGGCAACAGGACGTGGAGCGCACCAGCCGCACACGCTCCTCATGGCGACCGGTTCAACTCAGACCCCGGAAGGACCGGCGCGGCGACGGCCGTTCATTAATTGCGGACTACCCGCGTGGCCCAACCGCGCCGGTCCCGCCCACCTGCTCCAAAAAGGGGCAGCGCTCTTTGACATCGCCCGGGGCCCATGGCCGCCGGGGGCTGCGTCACGTCCCTCGGGCGGTTGACCCTACCGCGCGAGTTCGATCCCGGCCTCCGCCAGCATCGCATCGACATCGACCGTCTGCCCGGTCGCCATGGCGCGGTTGGCGGCAATTCCGGTGAGGATCGACCAGGCGCCCTCGCGATGTGTCGAGGCGCGGTTGTAGCGGTCCGGCGTCATGCTCTCGGGCGCGAACAGGTAGCCCAGCATCACCGGGTCGGCGCCGCCATGGTCGCCCTGGCCGGCCCATACATCGAGATTCTCCGGCCGGCCGCCGTGCAGGTGCAGCGTCGTCGTCATGTTGTCCTCATGCGCCGTGTCGCGCTCGCCGCCGAACACGCCGTGCACTTCCACATGCCGGTGCGTCAGTTCGCCCCTGGTGCCGTGGAACTTGATCTCCAGCCCCTCCCACGGGGAATAGGCGCACAGCGTGTAGTTCAGCATCACCTCGTTGGCGTACTTCACCTGCACCTGCATGGTGTCTTCGATCGTGATGTCGTCGGCAAACACGCAGCGGTCGCGGAAATACCCATCGTCGCCCTCCGCCTCGAGGTAGAGTTCGCGCAGCGCCTCGTCGCCGGCGATGTCGAGCTTGTACTCGCACCTCTCGAACACCGGACAGGTGTGGCAACGGTCCGAGTGCTGCTCGAGCCCAAGCTGCCTAGCCATCTGCGCCGTATAGAACACCCGCTTGCCGTTGGCGCTGACGGTCCTCGGGGTCGAGCCGACCCACCAGTTCATCAGGTCGAAATGGTGCGTCGACTTGTGCACCAGCAGGCCACCGGACTTCTCCTTGTAGCGGTGCCACCGGCGGAAATAATCGGCCCCGTGCACCCGGTCGAGGTACCAGCGGAAGTCCACGGCCTCGATCTCCCCGATCGCCCCGCCCATCAACAGTTCCTTGAGCTGCGTGCGCGCCGGCGTGTAGCGGTAGTTGAAGGTGACCGTCACCTTCCGGCCGCTCTCGCGCTGCGCCTCGAGAATCGCCTTGAGCTTGTCGAGGTCGACCGTCATCGGCTTTTCCGTCATCACGTCGCGCCCCGCCCTGAGCGCGCCGACGATGTACTCGTGGTGCAGGTCGTCCGGCGTCGTGACGATCACCGCATCCGGCTGCTGCTCGGCGATCATCCGATCGAAGTCGGCGGCCGCATAGGTGGCGATGCCGTTGCCCGGCTGGTCGGGCATCCTGCTGGCCGAGAGCCTCAGCCGCGAGGCGTTCACGTCGCACAGGGCCACCAGTGCGTTGCCCCGGGCGTGGGTTTCGGTGATCGCCTTGCGGAACATGGCATGGCGTCCACCGACGCCGACGATTGCATACTTCAACGCGGGGGAATCCTGATTGGTGCGGGAACCGAGTTGTGCTCAGACTCGCGGCCGATGGCAAGGCTCCCGCCGGCCGCCCGGTGCACCAGGCCCTTTACGAAAGGCCCGAACCGCTGTTCGATGGGCGTCCCGACGATGATCAGGTCCTGCGGAGAGCCCACATGAAGTATCGCTACCTCGGTCGCTCGGGACTCGCTGTGTCCCGGCTCTGCCTCGGCACCATGACCTTCGGCAACGCCCAGTGGGGCTGCGACCAGCAGACCTCGAGCGCCATTGTCGATCGCTTCGTCGCCGGCGGCGGCAACTTCATCGACACCGCCGACGGCTACTCGGGGGGCGAGTCGGAACGCATGCTCGGCGTGGCGCTGCGCCATCACCAGCGCGACCGGCTGGTGATCGCCACCAAGTGCTGGTTTCCCTCCGACCAGGCGGTGACGGCGCGCGGCCTCAGCCGCAAGCACATCGTCGAATCGTGCGAGAGCAGCCTCAGGCGCATGGGGCTCGACTACATCGACCTCTACCAGTTCCACGGCCCCGATCCGTATACCCCGATCGAGGAGAGCCTGCGCGCCGCCGACGACCTGGTCCGGGCGGGCAAGATCCGCTATCTCGGCTGCTCGAACTTCTATGGCTTTCAGATCGCCAAGGCCAACGGCATCGCGGCGCTCGGCCATCTCGAGCCGCTGGTCTCGGCCCAGCACCTCTACAACCTCGTCCGCCGTGACATCGAGCGCGAGATCCTGCCCGCCTGCGACGACCAGGGACTGGGGATGATCTGCTGGAGCCCGCTCGCCGCCGGCATGCTGTCGGGCAAGTACCGCAATCAGGCGGCGCCCGATGCGCAGTCCCGCATCGGTATCCAGGCCGCGATCACCCTGCCGCGTTACTGGTTCGAGGACTCCCTGAGGATGATCGAGAAGGTGGTCGAGGTGGCAGACCGCCTCGGGCACACGCCGAGCCAGGTGGCACTGAGCTGGCTGTTCGGCGATCCGCGCGTCACGGCCGCGATCATCGGCGCCCGCCGTCTCGAACAGGTCGAGGAGAACCTCCTCGCCGGCGATCTCGACCTGCCGCCGGATGTGCGGCGCGAACTCACCGACGCCATGCCGCTCAAGCTCGGCTACCCCTACGAGTGGATGGCAACCAACCTGCCCGGCACGTTCGGCAAGGCCGAATTTGCGCCGCCGCATGCGGCCCGCCTGCCGCAATAGGCCGGCGGGGCCTACTTGGCGAACGGCACCGAGGCGGTCAGCACCTGTCCGGAATTGTTGAACTCGACTTCGAAATCCACCGTGATGCCGCCGCCCTTGAGCTTGATCTTGGAGCCGATGCGGACGTCGTTGCCGCCCCGGTCGATCTGCTTTTCGCTCAGGTCGAAGCTGATCTGCTCGCCGTCCCGGCGGCCGACGGCCATGCCGGTGAAGCCGGCATTCGAACTCATCGCCGCCTGGTAGCGCTGCGACTTGTCGTCGAAGGCGATGGTGCCGCTGACGCTGAGGTTCATGTTCACCAGCGTGCAGCGGCCGGAGTAGTTGATCTTGGACTGGTTGCCCTTGGCGATGGTCAGCCGGCACCTGAAGGACTCCGGTGCCTCCCCGCCGACCAGCACGCCTTTGCCGCTCCAGTTGCCGACATAGGAAGTCAGCAGATCGAGTTCGACCTGCCCGGCCTGTACCGGCGCGGCGCCGAAGGCCATCATCGCGGCGGCCATTGCGGACACGACGCGCAAACGGATTCTCGTCATTTCAACCGTTCTCCCGGTGGCTTGCCGCTTCCCAAACGACTTCGAAATCGTTCATTGTCGCGCCAGTGGACTCAGTTGCAGTCTGGCCCGCCGCTCACGCATGAGCCAGTGCCGTCGGCTGACTCGAAGGGTAATCGTGCACAGCATGTCGGACGACAACAGAGCAGAGGATACCCCGACACACTCCTTCGGTTCGTCCGTTCCGGCAAGTCAAAAAGTCGCGCTTTCCGAATCTCCTGCCGCAACGCGGACAGCATCCCCGCCGGGGACGCCGATCGTTGCTGTGTCGGGCGTCGACTACACGCTGGATGTCGCCGGACGGCCGCTGCACATCCTGCGCAATGTGGCGCTCGAGGTGCAGCCGGCGGAAGTGGTAGCCATCGTCGGCCCCTCGGGCAGCGGCAAGACTTCGCTGCTGATGTTGCTGGCCGGCCTCGAGCGGGCGACGTCCGGCCGGGTTCTCGTCGACGGTCAGGACCTGACCGCCCTATCCGACGACGAGCTGACGCTGTTTCGGCGACATACGCTCGGCATCGTGTTCCAGAGCTTCCACCTGATCCCCTCGCTCACCGCCCTCGACAATGTCGGTCTGGCGCTCGAGATCGCCCGGCCTGACCTTACCCTCGCCCAGACACGGGCGGCGGCGAGTGAGGCCCTCGCCGCCGTCGGCCTCGCCGATCGCGTGCATCACCGGCCGGCGGCGCTGTCGGGGGCGAGCAGCAGCGCGTCGGCCTCGCCCGCGCCATGATCGCCAGGCCCCGGCTGCTGCTCGCCGACGAGCCGACCGGCAACCTCGACCAGAAGACTGGCGCCCGGGTCATCGAGCTGATGTTCGACCTCGCCCGCCAGCAGCATACCGCCGTGGTGCTGATCACCCATGACCCGGGCCTTGCCGCACGCGCCGATCGCGTCTTCACGATGACCCTCGGCGAACTCACCGAGACCACGGCCGCAGGGCGGGAGTGATGCGCGCCATCCTCGCCGCGCTGCGCATCGGACTGCTCGACATGCGCGGGGACTTCCGGCGCTTCCTGTTGCTCATCGCCTGCCTCGCCGTTGGCACGGCGCTGATCGCCGGCGTCAGTTCGGTCGGCGAGAGCATCCGCCAGGCGGTCGACCGCGACGCCGCAGTGCTGATGGGTGGGGACCTGGAACTGTCGCGGACCGATCGCGGCGCCACGGCCGAAGAACTCGCCATCCTGGCGTCTTTCGGGCAGGTCTCCCGCGTCGTCGACACCAATGTGCGGGCCGAGGCGGACGGGCGGGATGCCTTTGTCGACCTGGTCTCGGTCGGCGAGACCTACCCGCTGCTCGGTGCGGTGCAGAGCCCGCAGCTTGCTGCCGGAGTCAGGCCATTCGAGTTCCTCGCCGAGCGCGACGGCCTGCTCGGCGCCCTCGTCGATCCGCTGATGCTCGACCAGCTCGGCGTCTCGATCGGCGACACCATCCAGGTCGGCGGCACCCCGTTCGAGGTGCGTGGCGCCCTGCAGGGCCTGCCCGACGCGGCCGTCCGCGGCTTTCGCCTCGGCCTGCCGGTCGTCATCACCACCGACGGCCTCGCCACCCTCGGTGACTTCACCTCGCCGCTGCCGGGTCTGGGCACCTGGTTCCGCTACAAGGTTCTGCTCTCCGACCTCGCCCCGGAGGATGGGCGCACGGCGATCGAAGCCGCACTCGGCGACGCCGGCTGGACCATCCGTTCGCCGCGCGACGGGCTCGGGCCGATGGTGCGCTACTACGACCTGTTCATGCGCTTCCTCGTCATCGTCGGCCTCGCCTCGCTGCTGATCGGCGGGGTCAGCGTCTGGACCGGGATTTCGGCCTACGTTACCGAGCGCGCCGACGTGATCGCGGTGCTGCGCAGCATGGGCGCCGGGCGTTCCCGCATCTTCGTGCATTTCTTCACCCAGGTGGCGGCGCTCGCCGCCATCGGCGTCGGCATCGGGCTCGTCGCCGGGGCGAGCGTCGCCCTGCTCGCGCTGCCGATCGTCGGCGCCGCTGTCGGCGTGAACCTGCCGCCGACCCTGCATGCACAGCCTCTGCTCGTCGCCGCCGCCGTCGGCCTTCTGACCGCCTTCGCCTTTTCCTACCTGCCGCTGCAGCAGGCCCAGGCCATCAGCCCGGTGACCCTGTTCCGCTCCAAGGGACTGGCGGCACCGCCCACCGACTGGAAACGCCTGCTCGGCTCGCTGCAGGTATTGCCGTTGATCGCAGCCGCGGCGGCCTTCGCCTGGCTCGCGGTGGTGATGACGCGCGATCCGACACTGGTCGCTGCCTTTGCCGCCGTCAGCGTGCTGGCGGTGATGCTCTTCCAGCTGGCGCTGCTGGCCGCGACCTGGGCGGTGCGCCGCCTGCCCGAGGCCGGCAGCCGCATCCTGCGCCATGCCCTGCGCGACATCGTCAGCCCAGGCTCCCATGCCGGCTCGGTGGTCGTCTCGGTGGGCCTGGCGCTCGCCATGCTGGTGGTGGTGCTGGCCCTCGAGGTCAACCTGCGCAACGAGTACCTGGGGGCCTCGGTATTCGACGCCCCCACCCTCGTCGCCTCCGACCTGTTCGACGACGAGGTGGAAGCCCTCCGCACCATGGAGGCGTCGGGGGGCGACATCACCCGCTTCACCTTCACCCCGATGCTGCGCGCCGCCCTCACCGCCGTCAACGGCAGGCCCGTCGATCCGGCCCGCAGCCGGGGCCCCGAGGCACTGTTCCTGCTCTCCGGCGAAGTGCCGGTCACCTACCGCTCGGAGCTGCCCTCGGCCTCCAAGGTGGTCGAAGGCGACTGGTGGCCGGCCGGCTATCAGGGGCCGCCGCAGCTCTCGCTGCACCAGAGCCTGCGCACCGGCCTCGGCCTCAGGCTCGGCGACCGGCTGACCTTTGCGCTGTTCGGTGAAGAGGTGAGTGCCGAAGTCGCGAGCTTTCGCGACTATTCGTGGCAGGGCGGAATCGACTTCCTCGCCACCTTCTCGCCGGGCGTTCTGGAGGGCTACCCGGCCACCCTGCTCGGCGCGATCACGGCGGCCGGGGCGCGAGGAGGCGGTCGAACGCGACCTGGCAGCGGCCTTTCCGGACGTGCGTTTCATCGCCATCGGCGAAACGCTGGAGGCGATCACCGCGGCCTTGAGCCAGCTCTCGCTTGCCGCCTCGCTGGTAGGCGGGCTGGCCGTCGGCAATGGCCTGCTGGTGCTGCTTGGCAGCCTTGCCGCGGGACGGCGCCAGCGCCAGGCCGATGCGGTGATCAGCAAGGTACTCGGCGCCCGTCGCATCGAAGTGCTGGGCGTGGCGGTGCTGCACTACGTCTTGCTGGCCGCGTTCGCAGCGTTGCTCGCGACGCCCCTCGGCATCGGGCTGGCAGCGATCCTCACCATGGTGCTGCTCGATGTCGAGTTCGCGCTGAACCTGTTCAGCCTGTTGGCCGTCGATCTGGGCGCGATCCTCATTACCGGCCTGCTGGGCGCCACCACCATCGTGAGGGGTGTGGCCCCGCGCCCCGCCCTCTTCCTGCGCGAACTGGCTGCGGACTGAGGCGCGGGCCGGAACCGGCCGCAGGGCGCTTGCCGGACCGCCTGCCGCCGTCATAGCCTCCGCGCCGGTCCCGTCCAAGGAGGTCGTCACCGATGCGCCAGTCCGTCGCCCCCGTCGTCGCCGTCCTGCTCCTCTTCGCCTCGGCCGTTCCCGCCCTCACAGCTGAGCCCATCCTGCCCCGGTTCGTCGAGGAGACCGCGGCGTCCGGCGTCGACGTGCGTTTCACCGGCGAATGGCTGTACATGGTCGGCGGCGGCGTCGCGACCTTCGACTGCAATGCCGACGGCTTCGACGACCTGTATCTGGCAGGTGGCGAGGGTCCGGCGGCATTCTACCTCAACCGCAGCGAACGCGCCGGGCCGCTGCGCTTCGCCGAGCAGGCGAACGGGCTCGAGTTGACCGGTGTCCTCGGCGCCTACCCGCTTGATATCGACAGCGATGCGCTGGTCGACCTGGTGGTGCTGCGCCAGGGCGAGAACGTCATCATGCGCGGCCTCGGCGACTGCCGGTTCGAGCCCGCCAACGCAGCCTGGGGCATTGAGGGCGGCGATGCCTGGTGGACCGCCTTCGCCGCCACCTGGGAACGCGGCAATGCCTGGCCGACCCTGGCGCTGGGGGCCTATGTCGACCGCGAACAGGAGATCTCGCCCTGGGGCAGTTGCACCGACAACTGGCTGCTCAGGCCCGAAGGCGGCCGCTATGGCGCCCCCACACCGCTCAAGCCGAGCTACTGCGCCCTGTCGATGCTGTTCACCGACTGGAACCTGTCGGGAACGCCGGGGCTGCGCATCGCCAATGACCGTGAATACTACGAAGGTGGCCAGGAACAGCTGTGGAAGCTGCCGGCGGGTGGCGCGCCCTCGCTGTTCACGGCCGCCGAGGGCTGGAAGCCGCTCCGCATCTGGGGCATGGGCATTGCCTCGGCCGACCTGACCGGCGACGGCTACCCCGACTATTTCATCACCAGCATGGCCGACAACAAGCTGCAGACGCTGGCTGAACCGCCGGCCGGCGGCATCGCGCGCCCGACCTACGCCGACATCGCCTATCGCCGCGGCGTCACCGCCCATCGCCCCAGCCTCGGGGACGACCTGCGCCCCAGTACCGCCTGGCACACCCAGTTCGAGGACGTGAACAACGATGGCCGGCTCGACCTGTTCATCGCCAAGGGCAATGTCGATCGCATGGAGGATTTCGCCAATGCCGACCCCAACAACCTAATGCTGCAGCAGCCGGACGGGGTCTTCGTCGATGTGGCGAGCGATGCGGGTGTCGCCAGCATCGGGACCGCGCGCGGCGCCGCCATGCCGGACTTCAACCGCGATGGCCTCGTCGATCTCGTCGTCGTCAATCGTCGCGCCCCGGCCCAGATCTGGCGCAATGTCACGCCGGAGGCCGGTAACTGGCTAGCCCTTCGTCTGCGCCAGCCGGCCCCCAATCCGGACGCCATCGGGTCGCGCATCGAGGTCCGTGCCGACGGCCTGACGGTCACCCGCGAGGTGACCTCCGGCGGCGGTCACGTGAGTGGTCAGCACGGCTTTCTGCATTTCGGCCTCGGCGCGGCGTCGACGGCCGAGGTGCGCGTGGTCTGGCCCGACGAGAGCACCGGCGACTGGTTCACGATCGAGGCAAACGGCCTTGCATGGCTCGACCGCAGCGCCGGGGTACAGCCCTTCAGCTCCGCCCGCAACTGAAGGGCAAACGGTCCTGCGGCGAAAGGCGAATACCCGATTTGACTTTGGTCCCGCTCTCTGCCTACTAAAGTCTTATGGAGTTGCGGTACGTACCACACGGTACCCGCGGCACCATCTTCAGTTTGGGAGGACTGTACCTTGAAGATCAAGACACTGACCCTGCTCGCGGGGGCGGCAGTTGTCGCCTTTGCGCCGACCGCGGTGATGGCCGCGGGCAAGACGATTGCCGTTTCCTGGAAGACTTTCCAGGAAGAGCGCTGGAAGACCGACGAAGCGGCCATCAAGGCCGTTGTCGAAGCCGCTGGCGATTCCTACCTGTCGACCGATGCTCAGGGCTCGGCCCAGAAGCAGGCGGCCGACATCGAAAGCCTGATCTCGCAGAAGCCGGATGTGATTCTCGTCGTCGCCTTCGACTCCGACGCCATCCTGCCCTCGATCCAGAAGATCAACGACGCCGGCATCAAGTCGATTGCCTACGACGTGCAGTTCGAGGATCCCAGCGCCCTCTACATCACCTTCGACAATGTCGGCGTCGGCCGCATCATGGCCCAGGAGATGCTGAAGGTGAAGCCGGAGGGCCGCTATGCCTTCATCAAGGGCGACAAGGGCGATCCGAACGCCACCTTCCTGTTCCAGGGCATGATGGAAGTGCTCAAGGATTCGCTCGACGGCGGCAAGATCACCAATGTCTGCGAGACCTTCACCGACGGCTGGAAGCCGGACAATGCCCAGAAGAACATGGAGCAGTGCCTGACCTCGACCAATAACGGCGTCGACGCCGTGCTGTCGGAGAATGACGGCATGGCTTCGGGTGTCGTTGCGGCGCTCGATGCACAGGGACTTGCCGGTGCGGTTCCGGTCACCGGCCAGGACGGCGACCTCGCCGCCATCAACCGCGTGGCCATCGGCACCCAGCTGGTCTCGGTGTGGAAGAACTCGGTCGACCTCGGCACCGTTGCCGCCAAGGCCGCCATCGAGCTCGCCAATGGCGCCGATCCGACGACCATCGCTGGCGTCGCCAAGTTCAGCGGCGGCAAGAATGGCGTCGAGATGAACTCGATCCTGCTGGCGCCGACCCCGATCACCAAGGACAACGTGCAGGTGGCCATCGATGCCGGCCACATCACCAAGGAACAGGCTTGCGCCGGTGTTGCGGCCGGATCTGTTGCGGCCTGCAACTGATCCGTGCTGATCTAGTCACGGCCGCGCCCCGGGCAACTGGCGGCGCGGCCGATCTGTTTGCGGACATCGTCGGCGAGGCGGGCGTTGCGCGTCCGCCGCGGCGCCGACCAACGACCAGCGGCACAGCTGGCGATAGGGCCGGTGCGTGGCCGGCCGCGGGGGGATAGGCATGGCAATGCAGACGAGCGCCGGCGGTCCGGCGTCAGCCAACGAGAACGCCGTCCAGCGTTTCGTCCGGGCGGCCGAGATCGATACCCGCATGGTCGGCATGCTGGTCGCGATGCTGGTCATCTGGGTGGGCTTCGACATCATCAGCAGCGTCCTCCGGCCGGGCGGCAGCGGCGTGTTTGGCGGGTCCTTCCTGACCTCGCGCAATCTGTGGATCCTGCTGGTCCAGACCTCGACCATCGCCGTGATGACCACCGGCATGGTGCTGGTCATCGTGTTGCGCCAGATCGATCTGTCGGTGGGATCGATGCTGAGCGTGGTGGCCGTGGCCACCGGTGTGCTGCAGGTCTTCCATCTGGGCCCGATGCTCGGCGTCGGGCACCCGGTCATCTGGATCATCGCGGTGGCGTTTGCCCTGCTGGTGGGGGCCGCGATCGGCTTCTTCAACGGCGTCTTGATCGCCTACGGGCAGATCCCGAGCTTCATCGTCACCCTGGGCGGTCTGATTGCCTACAGTGGCGCAGCGTTCCTGATCGCCAGCGGCGTCACTGTCGCGCCAATGGACAAGGCCTTCAAGATCATCGGTGGCAACGGTCCCCTGGCCTCGATCGGACCGTTCTGGAGCTGGGTGCTGGGCGCCGTCGGCTGTGTGCTGATCGTGGTCGCGACCATTGCCGGCCGCCGCCGGCGCGTGCGGTTCCATTTCACCCCCAAGCCGGTCTGGGCCGAGTTCCTGACCGCGTTCATCGCCTGCGCCGCCGTGCTCGGCACAACCGCGATCGTCAATTCCTACCTCTGGCCGCAGCGCGTCGCCGAGCGGTACGCGCTCGAGAACAGCATCCCCATCCCGCCGGGGATCGAGGACCGGAACGGCCTTGCCATCTGCATGGCGGGCGACAAGGTGGTGAACTGCGTCGATGGGCTGAGCTTCCAGACCGGCTATCCGATCCCGGTGCTGATCACCCTGGCCGTCGGCCTGGCGATGACCTTCATCGCCCGGCGCACGCGCTTCGGCCGCTATGTGTTTGCCACCGGCGGCAACCCGGAAGCGGCCGAGCTTGCCGGCGTCAACACCAAGTGGCTGACCGTCAAGGTATTCACGCTGATGGGCGTGCTGGTGGGCATCTCGTCGGTCATCGCCTCGGCGCGCCTCGATGCGGCAACCACCGCGCTCGGCACCCTCAACGAACTCTACGTCATCGCCGCGGCGGTGATCGGCGGCACCTCGCTGGCGGGTGGCGTCGGTACCATCTTCGGCGCCATTGTCGGCGCGCTGCTGATGCAGTCGCTCCAGTCCGGCATGGCCCTGCTCAATGTCGACAGCGCCTACACCAATATCGTGGTGGGCGCTGTGCTGGTCATCGCCGTCTATGTCGACCAGGTCTACCGGCGTCGCGTCAAATAGGGAGCTGCAGATGACCGTCGAAACTGCTGTTCAGGGCACCCCCGCCGCCGGACGCACGCCGCTGGTGGAGATGCGTGACGTCTCCATCGCCTTCGGCGGCATCAAGGCCGTCGATCACGCCACCATCGACCTGTTTCCGGGGGAGGTCGTCGGGCTGCTCGGCCACAATGGCGCCGGCAAGTCGACCCTCATCAAGATCCTGTCGGGCGCCTACCAGCGCGACTCCGGCACCATCCGGATCGATGGCCGCGACGCCGCGATCAACAATCCGCGCGATGCCAAGGCCCTCGGCATCGAGACCATCTACCAGACGCTGGCGCTCGCCGACAATGTCGACGCGGCGGCCAATCTCTATCTCGGCCGCGAACTGCGGACCCGCTGGGGCACGCTCGACGACATCGCCATGGAAGCGGCCTGCCGCAAGGTGATGGGCAAGCTCAATCCCAACTTCCGGCGCTTCACCGAGCCGGTGAAATCGCTGTCCGGCGGCCAGCGGCAGTCGGTGGCGATCGCCCGCGCCATCCACTTCAATGCCCGCATCCTGATCATGGACGAGCCGACCGCCGCGCTCGGTCCGCAGGAGACGGCTCAGGTGGGCCAGCTGATCAAGCAACTGAAGTCGGAAGGCATCGGCATCTTCCTCATCAGCCACGACATCCACGACGTCTTCGACCTCGCCGACCGCATGGTGGTGATGAAGAACGGCCAGGTGGTCGGCACCGCCCGCACCTCCGACGTCAGCAAGGACGAGGTCCTCGGCATGATCATCCTCGGCAAGGTGCCGCCAGGCGCCGCGCCCGGCCCCGGGGCCGTCGCCGGCTAGCGCGCTTCGTGGAAAGCTGACCACGGCTTCATTCTCGATCATCGTCGAGGCAGATGCCGGTTCCAGGCGGGCATCGGGCCGGACCCGGCGGTGTTCGAGGTTGTCCGCGCGGCCGGACTGACCCGCAACGCCAGCGAGTTGCTCGGTCGCGCCGCCGCCGGCGACGCGGCGTGACCGGAACAAGCGCGATATCCGCGTAAGACAATATAAAGCCCCGACGCGCACACTTGCCACTTGAGGTCGAGTCAATACGGCCACGGAGGACAGTGCAACATGATGCCCCCGCGGCAGCAGAAGCGCCGCGCCAGCGGAACGCCCAGGGAGCCCGACCGCAGTCGGCACCTGGCGGAAACCGAAGCGCTCGCGGGCTTTGGCCGGTGGAGTTGGTCGAGCCAGCAAGGGCCTTGGTGCTCGGAGGGACTGCTCACCATCCTGGGCATGGCCGACGCACGGGTGCGCCTCCTGCTGCGCCGGATTCCCCTGCAGCAGCGCCGGATGTTGATCGCCGCGCTGCGCCAGGCCCGCTGCGGTCAAGCGCCAACGGCAGTCGAGTTCCGCCTGCACGGGGTCGACGATCGATGGCGCAATTGCACGGCCTGGATCCGCAGGGACCCCGATGGGAGCCTCTGGGGCATCGTCCAGGACATCACCGCACTGCGCAGCATGTCGACTGCCCTCGAGCGGAGCGAAAGCCGCTGGGAGATCGCGCTGCAGAGCGCCCACCAGGGCGTGTGGGACTCCGACGTCGAGACCGGCCTCGTCTACCATTCCCGCACCTGGCGCACCATGCGCGGCATGCACCCGGACGGAGACGCCGAGGATGACCACGGCGTCTGGGCCGACCGGGTTCATCCCGACGATCTGCCGCGTATCACCGAGCTGATCGCACGGCAGCACAGCGGTGAACTGGCCCGCGTGCACATGGAGTACCGAGAACGCCATCGCAGCGGGGAGTACATCTGGATCTCCAGCCTGGGTGCCCCGGTCGAGTGGTATCCGGACGGTCGGCCCAGGCGCATCGTCGGAACCGACACCGACATCACCGAGCAGAAGCGCGCCGAGGAGACCCTGGTGCGCCTGTCGCACCGTCTCGAACTGGCACTCGAAGTGTCGCGGATCGGCGTCTTCGAGGCCAACCTCGCGACCGGGGAGCTGTTTTGGGATGCCCGGGTACGCGAGATGTACGGATTTGCGCAGGACACTCCGATCGGCCGGACCGATTGGGAGGCCTGCCTCCATCCCGATGACGCCGCGGCCGCCCAGCAGCGCGTCGGTGCAGCCGTCGAGAACCGATGCGGCTACGAATCCGAGTTCCGCATCATCCGCGGCGACGGCGAGGTTCGCCACATCCGCACCAAGGGCATGTGGTACCTCGATTCGCTTGGCATCCCGAGGATGCTCGGCGCCAACTGGGACGTGACCGACGAGGTCGTCGCCCACAGTGACCTGCAGCGCGCCAAGGAGCTGGCCGAGGCCCGCAACATCGAACTCGAGGCCGCCAAGGCCCGCATCGAGCACAATGCGCTGCACGATACGCTCACGGGACTGCCGAACCGGCGCTACCTCGACCAGGTGCTCGCCGAGCGCGCCGTTCGCGCCGCGAACAAGGGCGACAGCGTGGCCCTGCTGCATGTCGACCTCGACCGATTCAAGCAGATCAACGACACGCTCGGCCACATTGCCGGCGACGCGATGCTGGTGCACGCGGCCGACCTGCTGCGGCGGCACCTCGGTCCGGGCGACTTCGTCGCGCGGGTCGGTGGCGACGAGTTCATCATCGTTTGTACCTATCGCGGCGGACAGAACCGCCTGATTGAGCTGGCCGGCGGAATCATCGAACAGATGCGCCGGCCTGTGCCCTATCTCGGGCACTATTGCCGCTTCGGCGCATCGATCGGCATCGCTGCCCGCCACGGCACCGACGTCGACCCGGTGCGCCTGATGATCGATGCCGACATCGCCCTGTATCGCGCCAAGGCGCGCGGCAAGAACGGCTTCGAGTTCTTCTCGGAGGCGCTGCAGACGGAGGCGGTGAACACCAAGCGGGTGGCGGACGACATCCTGCAGGCGATCGAGCAGGATGAGTTCCTGCCCTACTACCAGCCGCTCTTCGATGCCAAGACCATGGCGCTCAGCAGCGTCGAAGCGCTGGCACGCTGGCGCCACCCCGGCTCCGGCATCCTGCCGCCGTCGCGCTTCCTGAGCATCGCCGAAGACCTCAACGTCGTCACCACGATCGACAGCAACATCCTTCGACAGGTCGTCGCCGACTTCCAGCGCTGGCGGGCGGACGGGCTCGAGGTGCCCGCGGTTTCGGTGAACGTCTCCTTCCGCCGCCTCCGTGACGAGCAGTTGGTCGCCAGTCTCAAAACGCTCAGCTTTGCGCCGGGTACGCTCTGCTTCGAACTGCTTGAGTCGATCTTCCTCGACGAGATCGACGACATGGTGAGCTGGAACCTCGAGCAGATCCGCGACCTGGGCATCGAACTGGCCATCGACGATTTCGGCACCGGGCACGCCTCCATCCTCAGCCTGCTCAAGCTCCGGCCGGCGCGCTTCAAGATCGACCGGCAATTCCTCGATTCGCTGACCACGTCGAAGGACCAGCGGCGCCTCGTCGGGTCCCTGATCGATATCGGCAAGTCGCTGGGGATCAAGGTCGTGGCCGAAGGCGTCGAGACCTTCGCGCAGGCCGACATCCTGCGCGACCTCGGCTGCGACATCCTGCAGGGCTACGCATTCGCCCGGCCGATGTCCGCCGAATCCCTCGAGCAGCGCCTGCGTGGCGCCCACTGGCTGAAGGCCTCCTGACCCCCAGCCCCGCTTTCGCCCGCCACCGGCCCATCCGCCAACATTTCCCTTCGGGCCGAAAACCTCTGCTATCACCGCCACAATTACGGGTGCTATAGAGCGAAGGCGTGAAGCAGAGCCGCATTGCATGGCCCAACCCGACCGCCGTCTGGTCCCCATAGTATCGCTGGACGTGGTGGGGTATTCCCGCCTCGTGGAGCGCAACGAGCGTCAGACCCTGCGCCTGGTGCAGCGGGTGTACGAGCGGCTGATCGCGCGCACCATTGGCGCCGCCGGCGGCAAGGTCTTCAAGACCATGGGCGACGGCGTGCTGGCCGAGTTCAACAGCGTCATCGCCGCCGTGCAGTGGACCGCCGGACTGCAGCGCGACATCCATGACCGCAGGATCCATGGCCCCGGCGGCGAACTGTTCCAGATCCGGGCCGGTATCGTGCTGGCCGACGTGCTGGTCGCCGGCGACGACCTCTATGGCAGCGGCATCAACCTGGCGGTGCGGGTGCAGAACCACGCTCCGGCGGGCGGCATGTGCATCACCAAGTGGATGTACCAGTATCTCGACGGCCATGTGGAACTGGAGTTCACGGACATGGGGCCGACCGAACTCAAGAACATCTCCAAGACCGTGCGCATCTATACTTGGCACCCCGGCGGGGCCCCACGACAGCGGGAACCGATCGTGCCGGTCGCGGCTGCACCCAGCCATCGCCCGTCGGTCGTGGTGCTACCCTTCGACAATCTCTCGGGCGAGGCCGATCAGAGCTATTTCGCCGATGCCGTCGTCGAGGAGATCACCGCGACGCTTAGCCGGGTGAAGGACTTCTTCGTCATCGCCCGCAACTCCGCCTTCGCCTACAAGGGCCGGGCCGGCATCGACGTTCGGCAGGTCGGGCGCGACCTGGGGGTACGCTACGTGGTCGAGGGGTCGGTCCGCCGGGTCGGCGAGCGGGTCCGCATCACTGCGCAACTGGTCGAGGCGGAGGCAGGTGCGCATATCTGGTCGAACAGGGTCGACGGTGCAGTCGCGGACCTGTTCGATCTGCAGGACCGCATGGCGGCCGAGGTGGCGAGTGCCATCCAGCCATCCATCCGCCGCGCCGAGGTGGAGCGGGCGAAGAAGAAGCGCCCCGATACGCTTGCCGCCTACGACATGGTGATGCGCGCCCTGCCGCACCTGTGGGCGCACCGGCCAGAAGACAATGCCGAAGCCATCGCACTGCTCTCCCAGGCGCTGTCGCTCGAGCCGGGATACGGGCTTGCCGCAGCGCTGGCCGCCTGGGCACATGGCCAGCAGGTGGCCTACAACTGGTCGTCCGATTTCGCTGCCGAACGCCAGATGGCGAGGCGACTGGTCGAGATCGCGACCGAGACGGTCGGCGACGATCCCACCGCGCTGACGGCGCTGGCTTCGGCGATGATGACGCTGGGGGGCGACGTGGCGCAAGCGGCCCAGTTCGCCGACCGTGCGCTGGAACTCGATCCCAACCACGCCTGGGCCTGGATGCGGCGCGGCTGGGGCTATGTCTACCTCGGAGCCCCGGAGGATGGGCTCGTCGCTTTCGAGCGCTCGGCGCGACTGTCGCCGATGGACCCCTTCGCCTTCAACATGCACCTGGGCATGGGCCTGGCCAGTTTCGCCGCCGGCCGGACGCAGGAGGCAATAGCGTGGGCCAGCCGGGCGTTGGCCGAGCGCCCCGGCCTCACCTGGCCACACCGCGATCTCGCCGTCTACCTCGCCCATCACGGCGAAGTTGCGCGGGCGGCCGACTCCCTCGCCCTGTTCCGCCGGGCGCACTCCAATGTCACGCTGGCAGGAATCGGCGACGGCCTGCGCTTCATGTACCCCTCGCTGCTTTCGCGCTACCTGCTGGGCCTCAAGCTGGCCGGGCTCAGCTGATCGGTAAAAATGTAGCGATGGTGTAGGCAAATCCCCAACGGCGCTGCGGCATGGTGACTGCGCATTGGGGAGCCGCAGATTGGATACCAGACTGGAAAAGCGCCTGTCGGTTCGGCGCAACACGTTCATTGAGGCAACGATCGTGTTCGATGGCGGACGCAATCGCACGCCGTGCATCATCCGCAACCTGTCGGAGACCGGCGCCAAGCTCGAAGTCGTCAGCGGCGTGGCGGCCATCCCGCGTACGTTCGATCTCGTGGTCCCCAAGGTCCGTCCGCAGAACTGCCTCGTGATGTGGCGCACCCTCAAGGAACTGGGCGTGCAGTTCCAGGACCCCGTCTCCCGCTGAAGCCCGTCCCCCCGCAATCGCGGGGTGTTCAACTCCGGTTCATCGACGCCATAATACGGCACGCTGGCGTATGGGGCAGAGATACATTCCGCGGAGGGACCCGCCATGGCGCGGCACGCTTTCTTCATCGTGGGCGATCGTGTCGTCCACATTGCCAATCCCGCGGGCGCCGGGGTGCAGTACCATGCGCAGCTCGTGACACTGGCACCGACGGCCCGGATCGAAGCGCTGCGGCACGACACCGCCGAGACCGTGCTGGTGGCGCGCCACGGCAGCCTCGAGGTGATGATCAATGGCGCCACCGCCATGGTCGGCGCCGGCTCGTGCGTGCGGGTGCCGCCCGGCATCACATTCGCCTGTCGCAACGGCGGTACCGACGCGGCACAGGTGCTCGTCCGGACCGCGCCGATACAGCCCGCAGGCGCCGTGCGCCGGATCACCCTCCAGATCGCGGCCGCCTGAGCGGCCGCGACGGGGATGCGGTCAGGCTGCCGCCGGCTTCAGGTCCGGCGGCACGGCCTCGGCCATCAACTGGACCACGGCGTCGGTGGCCGGCAACACCTTCTGGCCCTCGGTACCGAGCCGGCGCACCGAGACGGTGCCCTCCTCGGCCTCGCGCTTGCCGACCACGAACAGCATCGGCACCTTCTGCACCGAGTGCTCGCGCACCTTGTAGTTGATCTTCTCGTTGCGGGCGTCGAGCTCGGCACGGATGCCGCCCGCCTTCAGCCGTGCGACCAGCTTTTGCGCATAGTCGTCGGCTTCCGAGACGATGGTGGCGACCACCACCTGCACCGGCGCCAGCCAGAGCGGCATCCTGCCGGCATAGCTTTCCAGCATCATGCCGATGAAGCGCTCGAGCGATCCCAGGATCGCCCGATGCAGCATGATCGGGCGCTGCCGCGAGCCATCCTCGGCGATATAGGCTGCATCGAGACGCTCCGGCAGCAGCGCGTCGAGCTGCAGAGTGCCCAGTTGCCAGGAGCGGCCGATGGCATCCTTGAGGTGGAACTCGAGCTTGGGTCCGTAGAACGCACCATCCCCCGGCGCGACCTGGAAGTCGCGGCCGGTGGCGCGCAGCGCATCGCCGAGCGCCTTCTCGACGAAGTCCCACATCTGCTCGGTCCCGCCGCGCTGCGCCGGACGCGTGGCGAGCCGGATGCTCACATCGGTGAAGCCCATGTCGGTATAGACTTGGTCGAGAAGGTTGCAGAACGCCTCGGTCTCCTGCTGCACCTGGTCGGGCCGGCAGAAGATGTGGGCATCGTCCTGCGTCCTCTGCCGCCCCCGCATCAGCCCGTGCCGCGCGCCGTGGGCCTCATTGCGGTGGCAGCAGCCGAACTCGGCCATGCGGACCGGCAGGTCGCGGTAGGACTTGATGCCCTGCTTGAAGATCTGGATGTGGGCGGGGCAGTTCATCGGCTTCAACGCCATGTACTCGCCCTCGCCCTTCAGCACCGGCCCGTCCTCATCGGTATTGGGCACCTCGTCGGGCACGACGAACATGTTCTCGCGGTACTTGCCCCAGTGGCCGGAGGCGACCCAGAACTTGGCGTTCATCAGCTGCGGCGTCTTGACCTCGACATAACCCGACTGGTTCAGCCGCCGGCGGATATAGGCTTCCATCTGGTTGTAGATGACGAAGCCTCTCGGGTGCCAGAACACCGAGCCCTGCGCCTCTTCCTGCAGGTGGAACAGGTCGAGGTCGCGGCCGATCTTGCGATGGTCGCGCTTCTCGGCCTCCTCGAGCATGGTCAGGTAGTCTTCAAGCTCCTTCTGCGTGGCGAAGGCGGTGCCGTAGAGGCGCGACAGCACCGGATTGCGGCTGTCGCCGCGCCAGTAGGCCCCGGCAACCTTGGTGAGCTTGAAGGCCGTCCCCACATCCCTCGTCGAGCGCATGTGCGGGCCGCGGCAGAGATCGAACCACTGGCCCTGCCGGTAGATCTTGATCGACTGGTCGGCGGGGATGGCGTCGACCAGCTCGACCTTGAACGTCTCGCCCCTCGTCGCAAACACGCGCTTGGCCTCGTCGCGGCTCCAGACCTCCTTGGTGAAGGCCGCGCCGCGGGCGACGATCTCGGCCATCTTCTTTTCGATCAGCCGCAGTTCGTCCTCCGAGAAGGGCGTCTCGCGCTTGAAGTCGTAGTAGAAGCCGTTCTCGATCACCGGGCCGATGGTCACCTGCGTCGTCGGCCAGAGTTCCTGCACCGCCTCGGCGAGGACATGCGCCGCATCGTGCCGGATCAGGCCGAGCCCGTCGGGACTGTCGCGAAAGACGAACTCGATCGCCCCGTCCTCGCCGAGCGGATCGGCGAGGTCGCTGAGGACCCCGTTCCACTTCATCGCGACGGTCTTCTTGGCAAGGCTCGGGGAGATGCCCTCGACCACGGTGGTCCCGGTGGTGCCACGCGCATAGTCGCGTACTGCACCGTCGGGGAACGTCACCTTGATCGTCATTTTCATCTCCAGTGGGTTGCTGCCGGAAACCGCCCGGCAAGGCGGGGTCTCTAGCACGGGGCCTGCGGGATCGCCAAGCGACCGGCTCGCAGGTTGCGCGGAGCGGCGTGTCGGATCAGGTGAGCGGAATGGGCGTGGCCCGCGCGGGCAGCGTCGCTACGTCCAGCGACCATAGGTCCAGGGCAGGTACCAGCGGGCCCGCGCGGGGACCACTTCGGGCACCGGGTCGTAGCCATGAGTGCCACCGGGGCGACAGCGCCAGAGTCGCGCGGCACCCATCCAGCCGCCGGGCCAGAAGCCGTGCTGCCAGATCGCGTCGCGGGTGAACTCCGAGCAACTCGGTGCATGTCGGCAGTTGCGTCCCATGAACATCGACAGCGAGTAGCGGTAGCCCTGCAGCAGCAGGTAGCTGGCGACACGGAACGGCCAGTCGACGATGGTCCAGAACAGGCGGACGGGATCACGCATCTGTGCGCCCGGCCTCGATCTGGTCGAGCGCGGCGCAGACCGCCTCGAAGACCAGCAGCGTCGAGGTATGGCGCGGGCGGTAGTCGCGCACCGGTTCGAGGTATCGCAGGTCCTCCCACTTCTCGCCGCCGGGCGGCGGCCCGTCGGCCTTCAGCATCGCCGTCATCTCCTCGCGCACCCGTCGAAACTCTGCCGCTGGCGTGCCGATCACATGCGTCGCGACGATCGCCGCCGAGGTCTGGCCGAGGGCGCATGCCTGGATCTCGTGGCCATAGCCGATGATCGTCCCGTCCCGGACCTTGATGTCCACCTCGATGGTCGAGCCACATACGCGGCTGACCTTGCGCGCCGATGCATCGGCGTCGGCCAGTCGCCCCGGAATGGGTTGGTTGCCGGCAATTTCGAGGATCCTTTCGGAATAGAGATCGCTGAGATCCATCGTTCACACAAAACTGTTGCTTGAGCGGAGTCGCCGGACAGCTATATAGTGATCCCACCCTAGCAAGTCAGCGGCGTCCTTCGTCACTGGCCGATCCGTGAACCGTGCGACGACATCGGCCGTATGTCGTCTGAAATTGACCGGGGAGCCCAAGATGGATGCCTGCGTAACGCCGCGCCATGCCGCCAAGCCGACAGACACGATCGACCGCCCCACGCGCGAGGAGGCCGAGGCCGCAGTCCGCACGCTGATCGCCTGGGCCGGGGACGACCCGGCCCGCGAGGGGCTGCTCGATACGCCCCAGCGGGTCACCAGGGCCTTCGGTGAGTTCTTTGCCGGCTACGGGCAGCAGGCCGACGAGGTGCTGAGCACGACCTTCAAGGAGGTCGGCGGCTATGACGATATCGTTCTGGTGCGCGATATCCCGCTGGCCTCGCATTGCGAGCACCACATGGTGCCGTTCTTCGGCAAGGCGCACATCGCCTACCTGCCGCAGGACGGGGTGGTGGGGTTGAGCAAGCTCGCCCGCCTGGTCGACGTCTATGCCCGGCGGCTGCAGGTGCAGGAGAACCTCACCGCGCAGATCATCGACGCCATCAACGAGAACCTGAACCCGCGCGGGGCCGCCGTGATGATCGAGGCCGAGCACATGTGCATGTCGATGCGCGGCGTGCGGGCCCACGGCGCCCTGACGATTACGCACCGCTTCACCGGGGTGTTCGCCGAAGATCGTGACCAGCAGGACCGGTTCTTCGCCCTGGTCGGCAAGCGCGGCTGAGCCGGGGCGAGGCGCGGACGTCTTCGGCCCGGACACGTCAAGCGCATGGCCGACGCCGGGGCGGCAGCATGCGGTTCGGTCGGAACGGCACTGCCGGCAGCACAACGGCGATCAAGTGGACCGCTTTCTCGTCTGGCATACGGCTGGTGCCTTGTGAGGAAGCGTCATGTCCGCAATCGTCAAGACCATCTGGCTGATCGAAACCCATTTCGGGTTGCCGCTGAGCCTGGATGAGATGGCCGAGCAGGCCGGCGTATCCCGCTCGCACCTGTCCCGCATCTTTCCGCTCGCCACCGGCTACTCCATCTCGGCCTATATTCGCGGCCGTCGCCTTACCGAGGCGGCGAAGGCACTGGCCGCCGGTGCCCCGGACATACTCGGCGTCGCGCTCGATGCAGGATACGGGTCGCACGAGGCATTCACCCGCGCCTTCCGCGACCAGTTCGGCCTCACTCCGGACGAACTGCGCCGCCGGCGCTCCCTCGACAGCATCCCACTCGTGGAGCCTCTCCCCATGTCCGCAGAAATCGCCGTCAAGCTCACCGAACCCGTTATCCAGCATCGCCCGGCGATGCGCGTCGCCGGCCTGATGGGCCGGCATGAAATGACGCCCAACAATACCATCCCCGCCCAGTGGCAGCGCTTCCAGTCCTATATCGGCAACGTCCCCGGCGCGGTGCCGGGCGCCGCCTACGGCGTCGTTGCCGATGCCGACGAGAGCACCTGCGACTACATGTGCGGCCTCGAGATCGGCCCCGGCGCCGAGGTGCCGCCCGAGTTCGAGGTGCTGGAGATTCCGGCACGCCGCTACGCCCGACTTGCCCATCGCGGCCACATCTCGACCATCCGGTCCACCATCCAGGCCATCTATGGCGACTGGCTGCCGAACTCCGGCTTCAGGCAGGCCGAAGGCGTCAGCTTCATCGAGTACTACGGCCCGGACTTCAATCCGGTGACCGGCCTCGGCACCAGCGAGATCTGGATCGGGCTCGCCGACTGAACTTGAACTGGCGTGAATTCCGGGTGCGGGATAGAACCCGCACCCATGAGCACGTCCTTTGCCGATCCCGCCACCCTGAGCCATGCCGAAATCGAGGAAGGCACGGTATTCGCGCCGAAGTTCGACGCGCATGGCCTTGTCACCGCCATCGCCCAGGAGGCCGGCAGCAATCGCGTGCTGATGGTCGCGCACATGAATGCCGAGGCGCTGCGGCTGACGCTCGAGACCGGCGTTGCGCACTACTGGTCCCGCTCGCGCGGCCGGATCTGGAAGAAGGGCGAGCGTTCGGGCGAAGTGCAGAAGCTCGTCGAGATGCGCACCGATTGCGACCAGGACGCCATCCTGATGCTGGTCGAACAGACCGGCCGCGGTGCCGCCTGCCACACTGGCAGGAAGAGCTGCTTTTATCGCATTGTCGAGAGTCAGGGGCTGCTGGGTGACGCCGGCGATCCCCGCCTGTTCGACCCGGCAGAGGTCTACAGCGCTCAATAGTGCGGCGGCGGCGGCTCACGTCCCGGTGCGAGCGCCGGGTGCGCTTCGACGTCGCGCAACTGCGCCTTCAGGTTGAGCACCTCGCGCTTCAGCGTCTCGATCTGGCGGTAGTGCGCGGCAAGCGCCGCGGTGAGGTCGTCGATCGCCTGCTCCTGGTAGGCGAGCCTCGTCTCGAGCGTCTCGATGCGGTCGTTGTCCATCCTCACCGGCCTCCGCGTTGCTCGAGCAGCGGCACCAGCACCAGCCCGGTGATGAAGCCGCCCAGATGCGCCTGCCAGGCAATACCCACGGATTGGCCGATCAGGAGCGGCAGGAATGGCACTGCCGCATTGAGAATCAGCCAGATGCCGATGAACGGCCCGGCTCGCCGGTCGCGGACCAGCTCGGCATAGCTGGCCAGCCGGCGCCCCAGCACCACGCCTTCGCCGGTCTTGGGGTCCCCGGCGACGACCACGGGCTGGAACATGAAGCGACAGACGGCGCCGGTGAGGCCCGAGACGCCGCCCGACGCCCCGATCAGCCACTGGTTGGACGGCAGCACCGTCGCGGCGAACACGGCAGCGCCGGCGGCGGCGCTGACGAGGAACAGCAACACGGTTTTCCACCCCCCGTAGCGCTGCGCCATGGGTGTGCCGAACACCGCCAGCCAGACCGAGTTGAAGCCGAGGTGCTCCCACCCGGCATGCAGCAGCGCGTGCGTGAACGGGGTCCAGGCCAGCGGAATCCACAGGTCGGGACTCCCCTGCCCAGCAAGGATTCTGTAGGGAATGAAGGCGAACCAGAGCTCGAGCTCGAAGTTCCCCTGTTCGTTAAGGGCCAGGGTTCGCGCCAGGTGGATGGCCGCCATCAGGCCGATCAGCCCGAGGATCACCGGGGGCAGCAGGATTGCCGGTTCGCGGGGTCCTTCGTCCTGATTCTGCTGGTTTTTCTGCACGTCGGACCCGCCGGCTCCCGATATTGACGCCTTTGTACTCCAATCCCCCGAATTATCCACATGGCACCCGCGACGTTAACCCTAACAATTGTTTAAAGGCGATTTCCGCCAGCCGTTTTGCGAGTGTGGGTCCCGGCGGCGGTTGGTCCCTCGATCGGGACGCGCTGGGGTTTGGCAAGCGGGTCCGAGATGCAGAAAACGAGCACCAAGACGCTCTACGACTACTGGAATGCGCTGCGCGGCTCGCGCTCGGCCCCCGATCGTCGCGACATCGACCCGACCCGCATCCGGGCGGCGCTCGCCAATACCTTCATTCTCGAACTCAACGACCATAACGAGTTCGATTTCCGGCTCGCCGGTTCGCACCTGTGCTCGGCCTATGCCCGAGAACTCAAGGGCCGGTCGTTCTCGCGCCTGTGGCACGACCGCGATCGCGACGCCATGGAGACGCTGGTCAAGGCGGTCACCGAGGACCATGCCGTTGCCCTAGTCACCTTCCAGGGCAGCACCGCGGTCAACACCCGCCTCACCATCGAGACCATCCTGCTGCCGCTGCGCCACAACGGCACCACCCATTCACGCCTCCTCGGCGCCATGACGGCACTCGACGAGCCGTACTGGTTCGGCGTGCAGCCGATCATGGAGCAGCGGATCACCGGCCTCAGGCTGATCTGGCCGGACGATGTGTCCCACTCCGAACTGGCTCGCGATGTCGCCACCGCGGTGCCGCGGCACGAGGAACTGGCCTTCGCGACGGCCAGTTCGTCCATGCCTCCCCCGCTCACTGCCACGCTCTACGGCCGCAGCGCCCGCCGCTACGCCCATCTTGCCGTGATCGACGGCGGCCGCCGCTGAATAGCCTGCATCTGAGGCGAATGGCGGCGGCCTCGGAGACACTTGGTTAACCAAAACTGGCTAGCCTCGGAGTCGTTGATTTCGAGTCCGGTCCGGTCGCCCGATGATTTCCGACGAACCCAGTCCGCCGCGTCTCGCCCGTCCGGCCCGCACATACGTGCAGATGCCGCGATTCCAGCGCGTGAAGGTTTCGGTGCTCGGCCGCTACATGCTGACCGACCGGCGGGAATTTCCCTGCCAGGTGCTGGCCATGTCGCCGGGCGACGCCATGGTGATCGCCCCGGTGTCCGGCAACGCCGGCGAGCGCGTGGTGGCCTATCTCGACAACCTGGGCCGGATCGAAGGCCATATCACCAACCTCATCGACGGCGGCTTCGAGAAGGACATCGCGGCGACGCCGCGCAAACGCGACAAGATGGCGGCCCAGCTCACATGGCTCGCCAATCGCGACATCCTCAACCTGCCCGAGGATCGCCGGCACGAGCGCGTCGTTCCCGACAACCGGCACTCGACCGTGGTGCTTGACGACGGGCGACGCTACAATTGCAAGATCATCGACATTTCCCTCTCCGGTGCCGCCATCGAACTGGCGGTACGCCCGGCCATGGGCACGCCGGTGACGCTGGGGCGGATGCGCGCCCGCGTCATCCGCCACTTCCCCGACGGCGTCGCGGTGGAGTTCGCCTCCGCCCAGGAGATGCTGACCGTGGTGCAGCAGAACCTCAGGGTCAACTGAGCCCACTCCGCTGCCCCGTTCCTTAGGGCTAACGGGGCCTTACCGGCATCCGTCGCATTCGCCTAAAAACTAGCTCGCAGTTTTCGGGTCAGGGCAATTTGCACCCGTCATCGTGGCTTCCGTCAGGGGGCAACCACGATGTCGCAGGTCAAGTCGTTCGTCGCAGCAGCCATCGCGTTGGCAATGGCGGTCTTCATTCTGGCGATGCCGGCCCACGCCGACACCATCGACTTCGCCCATCCGGCCTTCGCCCAGGTGGGCGGCAAGACCAGCATACCGGTGGGCGCATCCGAGTTCTGCAAGACGCATCGCGCCGAGTGCGGACCCAACAGCCACCCGGTCACGGCGATCGAGCTCACATCCAAGCGCTGGCAGCACCTCGTCGAGATCAACAATCTGATCAATGCGGCCATCGTGCCCATGACCGACCAGGACTACTACAAGGTCACCGAGTTCTGGGCCTACCCGGACGGCTATGGCGACTGCGAGGATTTCGTGCTGGCCAAGCGCCAGGCGCTGATCGCCGACGGCTGGAACCCTTCGACCCTCCTGATCACGGTCGTCCGCCAGCCGAACGGCGAAGGACACGCGGTGTTGATGGTGCGGACCGACCGGGGTGATCTGGTGCTCGACAATCAGGACGGCAGGGTGCTGCTCTGGAACGAGACGCCTTACCAGTTCCTCAAGCGCCAGTCGCAGGCCAATGCCGGCCAGTGGGTCGACATCATCGACGCCCGCGCGACGATCGTCGCCTCGAACTGAGCCCGGCCGCCTCAGGCGCCGGTCATCGCGAACCAGGTGCCGATCAGCAGGAGCCCGGTGATGAAGGCCCAGCCGAAGGCGACGAAGGCCGAGATCAGCGCGCTGCTGATCGACAGCGTGCCGTCGCGTTCCTGCTGCCAGCCCATCTGCAACAGGATGTAGGGCCCGCACAGGAAGCTGACGGCGAGATTGCCGAAGCTGTGCCAGATCGTCTTGCCGTCGTAGCGCAGCGCTGCCTGCTCGCGGCTCAGCCACTGATAGAGGTGCGTGCCCATGCCGGCCACGCACAGACCGACCGCCATGATGAACCCTGCAAGCACCAGTTCACGCAGCATTGGGGCCCCCGCGCCGTACGCATCACATTAACTCTTTGTTAAGCATATCGGGCGCCCATTGGGCTGTCACGCCCCGAGCGGCAATCTGGTTAATTGTGGATATGTCGGGCAGCGCCGAGGCCAACTCCCATCAGCATTCGGTCGGCTTCAACCTCGGTGCCATCGCGCTGGTGCTGGCGTTGACGGCTGTCGGGATCGCCTACGCGATCGATGCGGCGGCCCGGACCGCGAACAACGCCGACCGGCAGGACGACCAGGCGATGCTGTCGCGTGTGCTGGGTGGGCACGAACTTGCCATTCCGCGTTCCTGGTTCCGCTACGAGGAGCAGCGCGCCGAAGGCTTCGCCAAGCAGATCGACCTGAGGTTCGAGCTGCCGCTGGGTGCTGCGGGACAGCTCGAGCCAATCGAGGTTACATTGCTGCCGCGCAGCCGCGCCCGCCCCAGCGCCACCCTCCTCGACGGTGTCTACCTGCATCAGTTCGGGGAGGCGCAGCTGGCCGGGGTTCCGGGCCTTGTCGGCAAGCCGCTCAGGCTCGGGGACGGCTACGAGAACGAAGTCGTCTGGTACGATGCCCTGTCGGCGGATCCGTTCGTTGCCAAATGCAGCAAGCCGGTGGTCGACTCGCCGCAGGCGCAATGCCTGCGGACCGTCTACCTGGGCCCCGGCATCGCCGCGATCTACGCCTTTCCCGAGGCCGCGCTGGCCGGCTGGAAGACCTTCGATGCGCTGCTGCTCGAACGCATGCGTCGCATCGGCGCCCTCTAGTCACGGCCGGACCGGCAGACCCTACAGCGTCATCGCCTCGATGGCCGCGAGGCTGAGCCCGTGCCCGAACCCGGGGGCATCGCTCACCACCACGTGGCCGTCCTGCGGCACCGCCATGCCGGGATAGTTGTTGGTCTCCCTGAGCGGCTGGCCCGGCGCCCCGCCAACGAAGAACTCGCCCCAGCGGCTGTTGGGCGAGGCGATGGTGAGATGCTGGCCATAGGGCGTGTTCATCCCCGCATGGCAGATCACCTCGAGCCCGGCTGCGTCGGCAATCGCGATGATCTTCTGCACGGCAGTGAAGCCGCCGACCCAGTGGATGTCGGGCTGGAAGATGTCGACGACGCGCTGTTTGGCTGCCTCGAAGAAGGTGTAGGGCGTGTACCAGTGCTCGCCCGTGGCGAGCGTCTGCCAGGGCAGCCGCTCGCGCAGCGCAAGGTGCGAGCTGTGGTCCTCCGGGATCAGGCAGTCCTCGATCCACTTGAGGTTGAACGGCTTCAGCCGGTGAGCCAGCCGCACCGCGAACTCGACGTCGAACGCCATCCAGCAGTCGAGCATCAGTTCGACCTGCGGCCCGATGAACTCGCGCGCCTTGCCCACGAACGCCTCGTTGCGGTCCAGTGCCTCGAGCCCGTCTGCGGTGCCGCAGGGACAGGCGAGCTTGGTCGCCTTGAAGCCCAGTTCCATGTGCCAGTCGGTGTCGTTGCCGGTGGCATAGCAGAACTGCCGCTCGCGTGCCGCCCCGCCCGCGAGTTCGTAGACCGGCAGCTTCAGCACCCGGCCCTTCAGGTCCCACAGCGCCAGGTCGATGCCGCTTATGGCGTAGCTCGCCAGGCCGGAGGGTGAGTAGGGGGACGCGATGCGCATCATCATGTCCCACAGCTTCTCGGTGGCGAGGGCATTCTCGCCCTCGAGCAGCGGGGCGATGTGGTCGTTAATCAGCGCCATCGTCGGCTGCCCGTAGCCGGTGGTGCCGAAACCCCAGGAGCCGTCATCGGCGGTGACGATCACCCCCACCGCCGGGAATTTCGCCAGCCAGCTCGATCGCAGCGCCTTGTAGCGCGGATAGCGCGACATCGGGTTGGCGACTTCGGCGTCCTTGGTCCACGGCGGCCGCCGTGCCGTTCCCCTGAGCTTGGCCTCCTCGTAGGCTCCACCCGCGATTGGATTGGTGATGGCAAAGGCCTTGATGCTCTTGATCTTCAACGCTGTTCTCCCCCTGCCGACCGCTCGGCGAACTCGAGCGAAGAGGAGACCGGCCCGCCGACGAAGTCAACCGGCGGGCACCGGCCGGCAGGCCTCAGGCGGCGGCCTTTTCCGTATTCATCTGGTCGAACGCCTCGATGGCGTGGGCGGCGTACATCACGGAGGGTCCGGCCCCCAGGTAGATCGCGGTCCCCAGCGTCTCGAAGATCTCCTCGCGGCTCGCACCCTGCTCCATCGCCCCCTTGGCGTGAAAGCCGATGCAATCGTCACAGCGCACCGCCACCGAGATCGCCAGGGCGATCAGTTCCTTGGTCTTGGTGTCGAGCACCTGCGGCTTCAGCGCCGCCTGGGCGATCGCCGAGAACCCCTTCATGACGTCGCTGCTGCCGCCGCGCAGCTCCCGCAGCGCGGGCGAAAGGGATTTCAGATACTCGTTCCAGCTCTCTTGCATGGCCATCTCCGTCAGCAAGCGACGCGCGCCATCGCCCGCCGCTTAATATTAGACTTCTCTAATATATTGACGCGTTCGGCGATTTGATCTGGATCAAGGCCTTGCCGCGCTAGAACCGCGTCGTCAGCTCGGTGAGCCATTGCGGCGAGGCCTCGACCAGTGCGGCTTCGACCAGCTTGTCGGTTCCGCTCATGATCATGCCGCCCAGAACCATCAGCACCAGTCCGAGAATGGCCTTGGCGGGGCCGGCGAAACGGCGCGCTGCCGCTGCGGATCTGCCGGCGGCCAGCCGCGACAGGCTGGCCAGGATGACCACGGGCAACGCCGCACCGATGCCGAAGACCAGCATGACGAGGCCGACCATCGGCAGATCGGTGCCCTGCGCCGCCAGCAGCGAGGCGGCTCCCAGGGTTGGCCCGACACATGGCGCCCACACCGCCCCGAGCAGCAGGCCGAGTCCAAACTGCCCGCCGAGACCGGTCGTCTAGAATCGGCCGAAACGTGCCTCCGTCCAGGTCTGCAGCGGTCCGGCCATCGCCGCCATGCGCGCCTGCGCCGCCGGCACCACCAGGACCGCCCCCAGGGCGACCATGATGATGCCGCCAGCGAGCCGCACGTGGTCCGCCGTCAGTCCGAGGGCAAAGCCGACGGTCGACAGCAGCAGGCCCATTGCCGTGAACGACAGGGCGAGGCCGGCCGCGAGCGCGTAGGGACCGTGCGGATGTTCGCCCCGCGCCCCGATCAGGATCGCCGGCAGCAGTGGCAGCACGCACGGGGACAGCGTCGACAGCAGTCCTGCCACCAGCGCCAGGGCGATCGAGACCGGTTCCATGCTAGCGGGTGGCGGCGAACAGTTCGGCGATCGCCTCGGGTCGGGTCACCCCGACCGTGCGGGCCACCTCGGTCGCGCCGCGATAGGCGATCAGCGTGCTCTGCTGGCGCACCCCGAACTTCCGCAGCACATCCTTTTGCGTATCGAAGTCGACATCGAACACCGTGAGGTCGGGATGGTCCGGATCGGCGGCGAGGCCTTCGACCGTCGGCTTCTGCGCCCGGCAGGTCGGGCACCATGGCGCCGTCACATGGATGACGATCGGTGCCCCGGCCGCCTGCGCCGCGGCAAAGCCGTCGGCCGACCAGGGCCGGACCTCGCCGGCGAGCGCCGATGGCGACAGCAGCATGACCGCCGCCAGGGCGACGCCTGCGATACTCTTCAGATGATCCAGCATGAATCCTGCTTCCTCGTTGGTGTGGATGGGCCGTCGGCCACCTGGGCATTGACGATAGCCGACCGTCGCCGCAGCCGACCCGCCATCCCCGGAAGTTGATCGGTCCGTCATCAGCTGCTTCGCCCGAGACGCTGCGCCGGTTACAGGCTACACGCAGCCGTGATCGGCAAGGGCGGCGGCGCGTCCGGGGGTTGTCCCGCCTCAGGCGGCACGTGCCTTCGCCGTCCGCGACACCAGCATCGGCCCGTATTCGGCGAGGAACAGGCCGAAGCCGATGAGCCAGCAGGCGGCACTGGCTCCGAGCAGCAGGTGGTAATGGTCCGGCAGTATTTCGGCGAAAGGCCGAGATACCGTTGCCAGCAGCAGCGCCAGGTAGGACAGTGCCGTCCGCTTCGAGGCCGCGAGCGGCCGGCCGGTGTGGCCGCGGCTGGCCCGCGTCATCACCGCCAGCGTCATGTTGCCGATGACCCCGACGGTAAGCACATGCAGCGCCGAGGCCGGCGACAGGGCGCCCAGCGCCGCCGCGGCCACCGCCGCGAGGCCGAGGGGAATGCACGCATAGGCCGTGTGCAACCCGAACAGCAACGGCTCCTCGAGCGTCGCCCAGCCGCGCCAGCGCCACAGCCGGATGGCGTGGATTGCGGCGGCGGCGAGTGCCAGCACGGCTGTCGCCACGCCCAATGGGGCAATGGCCCAGGCGAGGCTGGCGACCAGCAGCACCACGAGCGCCGCAATATCGAAGCGACCGAACGGCTGCGGCAGCTTCGCCGCCCCGGCGCGCGCCAGCCAGTTTCGGGTGAAGCTCGGCACGATCCGGCCTCCCACCAGCGCGACCAGCAGCACGTAGATCGCCACCGCCACCCGCGATGCGTCGGGAGCGCTTCCGCAGACGACGACCGATACGTGGAAGCCGGCATTGGCGAGCAGCAGCCCGGTCAGGCCGGCGAGGATCTTGAGGTTCTTCCAGTTCCGTCCGCTGACGATCTCGCGCCCGGCGGCCAGGGCCAGCAGCGGCAGGAACGCGCTCTCGATCACGAGGGCCGCCGGCAGCCCGATCGCGTCGGGCGCCAGCATGACCAGCCGACCCGCGACCCACACCAGCACCAGGCCGAGCAGCGGCCGCCCCGCAACCGGCAGCCGGCCGGTCCAGTTGGGGATGGCGGTCAGCATGAATCCGGCCAGCGCCGCCGTGCCATAGCCGAACAGCATCTCGTGCGCGTGCCAGTTCAGCGCCCCGTAGGAGCCGCCGATGTCCCAGCCCAGGGTCAGCGCGCCGATCCACAGCGTCATCGCCAGCACGGCAAAGCCGCCGGCACCGAGAAAGAACGGCCGGAATCCATACGAGAGAATGGCCGGACCGTCGGCGGCGAGGCCGCGTGGCACCGGCTGGCGACGGGTGGCTGGGGGGGTATCGGTCATGGCGTCATCCGGGGACTACTGCCCCTGCATCGCCCGGCCCACCGCCGGCGTCTTTGTTGCCGCGCAAGGAGCGTCACCCTCGCTCCGGCTAGTCTCTCCCGCATGGAGGACAAGATGCGCCGATCCGGCCTTGGTGATCTGACACTTGCGGAGATCATGACCATCTGGCCATCGACGATCCGCCTGTTCGTCGCCCGGCGCCTGCACTGCGTGGGCTGCCCGATCTCGCCGTTTCACACGCTGGCCGACGCCGCCTGCGAGCACGGGCGCGATGCCGATGAACTGGCGGCGGCGGTGATCGCCGAGGTCGACCGGCTCACAGCAGACCAGGCCTGAGGCCGTCTCCGATCAGCAGCAACTGGTGCGGATCGCGGATCAGCAGCTTCTGGCGTCCACCCTCGACCAGGCCGGCCGACTCCCATGCCGAGAGGATGCGCGAAACGGTATGCAGCGTCGTGCCGGTCAGCTCCGCGATGTCCTGTTTCGAGATCGGGAAGTCGATCCGCACGCCGCCCGTGTCCTTGCGGCCCGCCTGGTTGGCCAGACGCAGCACGGTGTGCGCCACCCGCCGCTCGACTTCCTCGGTCGACATCTCGCGGATGCGCTGCTGCGCCTCGAGCAGTCGGCTGCCCATCGTCTGCATGGCATTGACCGCCAGCGCCGGATGCTGCTCCAGCAGGTCCGACCAGATGCCCATCGGCCAGGCCAGCACGATGCTCTCCACCACCGCCGTGGCGGTCCCGGGGTAGTCGCTGCGCCGCAGCGCCTTGGCGATGCCGAACAGGTCGCCGGGGTTGACCACCCGCACCACCACCTGCTGGCCTTCCGGGGTCACCTGCGTCACCCGCAGCCGGCCGTGCAGCAGCACGACGAAATGCTCGGCCAGCTGCCCCTGCTCGAACACCGCCTGACCGACCGGATAGCGAAAGCTGGCGGCCCGTCGCAGCACGTCGTCGAGCGCCTCGGGAGCCATCTTGGCGAACAGCGGCAGCGCCTGTACCAGGCTGCGGTCGATCGTGCTCAAATACGCCTTGCCTTCCTGCCGCCCGCCATCCGCGGGACGGCTCAATCCGTCGGCTCCGGATGCGCACCCAGTCCGAGCGAGGCCCGCATCGGGCCTGGGGCGCGCGTCAGGTCGGACAGTGTATACTCGTCGAGCACCGCAATGAAGGCCAGCCGGGCCCGGTCCAGCGCCGATTTCAGCCGGCAGGCCCGCCACAGCGGGCAATCCTTGTTCTCGGGACGGAAGCAGGGAACGATATCCATGTCCGGTTCGGTGAGCCGCACCACCTCGCCCAGGCCGATCTCGTCGGCGGGGCGTCCGAGGCGCATGCCGCCGCCCCGACCGCGCTGCGTCTCGACATAGCCGGCCTGGCCCAGTTGCTGCACCACCTTCATCAGGTGGTTGGCCGAGATGTGGTAGGATGCCGCGACCTCGTCGATAGTCGACACGCCATCGCCGCGCACCGCCAGGTACATGAGCAGTCGCAGCGCGTAGTCGCTGTAGGCCGTCAGTCGCATGCTCGGCTTGCTCCGGAAACCCTTGCCCACAAGACCTAGACGCATGGCCGTGCCGCGAGAAGGTGCGCTGGAGTCGCGGCCGCAAGCCCGCGCTCCCCGGCCTTGGCCTACGGGCGGGGCGAGGTCTTGGCGAACAGTTCCATCATCCTTGCCTGCGCCTTGCCCGACAGCCGCACGTTCATCAGCGCCGTGAGATTGGAACGGTCGTCGCCGACCTCGATCAGGCCCACCATGCCCATGGCGAAGTGCGGCATGCACTTGAAGCCATAGAGCCCGGGGACGGTCAGCGTCACCGTGAAGGTCTCGTCGATCCTGCCCTTCCAGTGCGGGGCGGCATCCGGGATCATGTCGAGGATGGTCTCGGCATTGTGCCCCCGGTCGACGGGGATGAAGGTGACGGTGTCGCCGGGTTCGATCCTCAGGAACGATGGCGAAAAGCCCATCGTCTTGCCGTCGGTGCCCTTGTTGAGCATCAGCACTTCGAAATCCGCGGCCGTCGCGGCGCCGGCGGTGCCGACAACCAGCAGCATTGCCGCCATCAGCGGCTTCAGCATCTTCATGTTCGTCCTCCGTTGACTGGAGTGCATCTAAAAGATGCATCTACAATACTTCTTATAAACGGAGGCCTCAGTGCCGGCAACGCCGCCGGTGTCGGCTGCGGCAGCGGGACGCAGGGGCCCGCTTACTGCGCGGCCAGTTGCGCCACCGCGGCGTTGAAGCGCTCCTGCGCCTTCTTGGGCTGCTTGACGGCCACGAGTGCATCGAGATTGGCCGGTGCGTCACCCACCACCACCAGCGCCACCATGCCCATCGAGTAGTGTGGGGAGCACTTGATCACATAGGCGCCGGGAACAGTGAAGGTGACCGCGATCTCCTTACCCATCTTGCCCTTGAAGGGCTCTGCCCCTTCGGGGATCATGTCCGCGATCGACACCGCGTCATGCCCCTTGTCGGTCGGCAGGAACGTGACGGTGTCGCCGACGGCCAGCCTGGTGAGCGCCGGCTCGAACACCATGGTGTCGCCGTTCGCGCCCTTGTTGAGCATGTGGACCTCGAAATTGGCGGCCAGTGCGGGTGTGGCGGCAAGACCCGCCAGTGTTATGGCCAGAACGGCCGTGAACTTGATCATCGTGTTCTCCTGAAGCGGCGGCCGGGTGTGCCGGCCGGTGCGGCTGCATGTGCCGTCGAATGCCCGCCCGCTCTTTGATCGCAATCAAACTTCACCCGGCAAGCCGCACAAAATCTGCGTTTTGGATGTTTGTTTGAGCCGGATCAAAGAGACCGGCCATGCCGCGCCATATCCAGCACCCGTAAGCGGGCCCCACCGGGAGCCCGGAGCAGTAGGAGCTGAAAGATGGATCGCCAGGACGACTTCAACGTCTCACGCCGGGCACTATTGGCAGGAGCGGCGTTCGCCGGGGTGTTGGGAACCGTACTGGCGACCGTGCCGACCGCGGGCCAGGAGGAGGCCATGGAGACCGGGCCGGCGCCGGACCTCGCCAGCCTGCCGCACGAGAAGGTGACACTGGTCGCACCGCCTTTCGTCCACCCGCACCAGCAGGTCTCTGCAGGCGGTCCCAGAGTGGTCGAGTTCGTCATGACCATCGAGGAGAAGGAGCTGGTGATCGACGAGTATGGCACCACGGTCCACGCCATGACCTTCAATGGCTCGGTCCCCGGCCCGCTGATGGTGGTGCATCAGGACGACTATGTCGAGCTGACCCTGATCAACCCCGACAGCAACATGCTGCAGCACAATATCGACTTCCATTCCTCGACCGGGGCCCTGGGCGGCGGCGCGCTGACCCTCATCAACCCCGGCGAACAGGTGAAGCTGCGCTGGCGGGCCACGCGGCCGGGCGTCTTCGTCTATCACTGCGCTCCGGGCGGCCCGATGATCCCCTGGCACGTGGTGTCGGGCATGAACGGCGCCATCATGGTGCTGCCGCGCGACGGCCTCAAGGACGGCAGGGGCAATCCGCTCCGCTACGACAAGGTCTACTATGTCGGCGAGCAGGACTTCTATGTGCCGCGCGACGAGGAAGGCAACTTCAAGACCTACGAGTCGGCCGGCGACGGCTATGACGACATGGTCAAGGTGATGCGCACCCTCACCCCCAGCCACGTCGTCTTCAACGGCGCCGTCGGGGCGCTGACCGGCGAGAACGCCATGACCTCGAAGGTCGGCGAAACCGTGCTGATCGTCCACTCGCAGGCCAATCGCGATACCCGCCCGCACCTGATCGGCGGCCATGGCGACCATGTCTGGCAGGGCGGCAAGTTCAACAACGCCCCCGATGTCGACCTCGAGACCTGGTTCATTGCCGGCGGTTCGGCCGGTGCCGCGCTCTACACCTTCCTGCAGCCGGGCATCTACGCCTATGTCAACCACAACCTGATCGAGGCCGTGGAACTGGGCGCTACCGCCCACTTCATGGTCGAGGGCGAGTGGAACGACGACCTGATGGTGCAGGTGCAGGCGCCGACCCCGATCGGCGGCTGACCATGCGGGGGCGGGCGGCGGTGGTGCCGCAACCCGCTCCATCTCGATGGAGGGCGGAAATGACGGCTGGCACGACCACCCCTGTCCAGCGCTCGCAGTCCGGGCTGCTCCTGCCGGCTGCGCTGCTCGTCGGGCTGCTGGCCCTGCTCGGCTGGCAGGCCGGAGCGCTGCGTCTGCCGGCCGCCGATGGCATGGCACCGGTACCCCAGACCGTCCGCATCGCCCCCCGTCCCTACGCCTACCGGGCCGTCGGCAGCTTCCTCAGCGATGGCGCTGTGGTCGACGGTCCCCTGATCGAGGTCGCGACGCCTGCCCCGCTCGAACTCATGACCTATCAGGTCAGCGTCGGCGAGTACGCGCGCTGCGTCGCGGCGGCGGCGTGTCGCCCGGCCCAGCCGCGACGCGGCGCCGACCGCCCGGACCTGCCGGTGACGGGCGTCAGCCATGACGACGCCATGCGCTATGCCGACTGGCTCGGCGCCGCGACCGGCGCCGCCTGGCGGCTCCCCACCGTCGCCGAGTGGGTGTTCGCCGCCGGCAGCCGCGCCGGCGACGACGCGCTCGGGCTGGTGGCAAATACCGCCAATCCTGCCGAGCGCTGGCTTGCTGCCTATGCCCAGGAAACCGCCGCGGCCACCGGCGCGGCGGCACAGCCGTTGCCCCGCGGCACCGGCGGGCTCAACGAGCATGGCGTCGCCGACCTCGCCGGCCCGGTCTGGGAGTGGACGGCGACCTGCGACGGGCGCACCACGCTCGCTCCAGATGGCAGTGTGCTGCGCCGGCTCGAGGCCTGCGGTGCCCACTATCTCGAGGGCCGGCACCGCGCGGTGATGACCAATTTCGTGCGCGATGCTGCCTCGGGCGGCTGCTCGACCGGCCTGCCGCCCGACAATCTCGGCTTCCGACTCGTCCGCGAACCCGGCTGGGTCGGCACCGTCGCCGGCTGGTGGGCCGGGCTCTTCGGCGGCCGCTAGGCCCGGACTAGGCCTGTTCCGGCCGCACGTCCTGCAGTTGCGCCAGCTTCACCTGCGTCAGCAGGCTCAGTTCGTCATAAACCGTCCACTCATCGACGATCCGGCCGTTCTTGTAGTGGAAGTGGCTCATCCCCATCACCTGCACGCGCTTGCCGGTCGGGTGTTCGCCCAGGCTCTCGAGCAGGCCATAGCCCAGGTGATGCCCCTCGATGATCCAGCGCACCGCCACCTTGGTACCACCCTCCTCGCTGTCGACCGAGCAGACGTTCTGCGCGAAATACGCCGCGTCCGGCAGCGAGCCGATCAACCCCAGGTGCTGGTGCGTCACCGCCGCGATGCCGTACAGCTCCTTCATGTTCGGTCCGTGATACTGGCAGGTGGGCGCATAGACGTCCCGGATCTTGCCGAACATGCGCCTGTTGAACACTTCGTGCAGCCAGCGCAGCGTCTCCGCCTCGAGGGGGGTGTTGGCAATCGAGGTGTCGGCCTCCGCCTCCGGCGGGTACTGGCCGAGCAGGCGCCGGTTCTCGCCGATGTCGAGATTGGTCTGGCCCCGGTCCAGCGCCGACTTGGCAAGGCGCAGCGCGAAGCCGTCGAGGTCGAGCCCGAGCTGGCGGATGATCGCGGCGGTGTCCGCCACCACCCACTCGCGGTAGATCTTGTTTCTGAGGATCATGCAGTCGGCAATCGTGCGCGACACGAAGGGCCGCCCGGTCGGCTGGCCGAGATGGCCGAACTGGGTGTGCCGGCCCGAGCCGGTGACGAGGTGCGAGGTGTAGAACCCGTCCTTGTCGTTGCCGTTCCAGATCACCTGCGTGGCCATGCCGCGCCGCTCCGGGAACGACACCAGCCGCTGGATGGTGTCGCGCACCACGTCCTCGCGGTTGTAGATCGTCCCCATCGTGCCGTAGAGCACGCAATTGTGCGTGTAGTGGGTGTAGATCAGCCCGATGTCGCGCTCGTCCCAGATCTTGTGGGTGCAGCGCACGATGTAGTCGACGATGTCGGTATAGACCTCGTCGAAGCCCTCGAGCGACTGGCTGCGCGGCCGGTCGGTCGGCGCCAGTTCAGGGTAGTCGCGCCGCTCGACCTGCAGCACCTGCTCGCGCGGGGCCTCGATGCGGGAAAGGCGGGCGGGCCTGACGCCCTTGTCGCTGTCGGGTTCGGTCATGAGAATACCTCTCTATGTCGATTGGCAAACTTGGGGGCCGGGCGCGCGAGCCAGTCGCGGATGGCTTCGGCCGTGACATCGGGTTGGTCGAGGGTCACGTAGTGTCCGGCCCGCTCGACAATGCTGAGTTGCGCGCCCGGTACGGCATCGGCAATCTCGCGGGAGAGCTCGGGCGGACAGACCCGGTCTTCTTCGCCGCACAGCACCAGGGTGGGCACGGCGATCTGCGACAGCCGCGGCCGGCTGTCGTTGCGACGCGCAGCGATCTCGACCTGCTGCCGAAAGCTCTCGAGCGGCGTGTCGGCAGCCATCGCCTCGAGCTCCTGCCGCAGCCCGGCATCGTCTGCGCGCCACGCCGGCACCGAAGCGTCCCAGGCGGTCGCGATATAGGAGGCACAACCCTCGCGGGCCGCGACCTTCACCGCCTCGCGCCGTGCCACAGCAGTGCTCTCGGGCATCGGCCGTGCCGTGCAGCCCAGCAGCGCCAGCCGCTCGATCCGATCCGGAGCCTGTGCCACCATTTCGAGAGCAACGATCGCCCCGAGCGAGAAGCCGCACAGCGCAAGTCGCCGCGGCGCCGCAGCGAGAAGCCGCGCAGCCATCTCTGGGGCGGAGTCGGCGCCCTCCAGGCGAACGGTCGGCGCGCTCATGCCCATCGCGCGGCACAGCGGCGCAAACACTCGCCGGTCGCACAGCGTACCGGCCAGAAACAGCAGCGGCGTGTCCGTCATCTCGCTCATCGGCTGACTATAGCGCCGAACGCCGTACGGCGCTCGCCCGCCCTGCCGGTGCGGTGAACCACGTCTTCAACAGGGAGCGGCAGCCAGCGCATTCGAGCCATCCAGGGCGCGGGCGACAGCGGCATTGCTCTCGCTCGGGCTCAGACCAGGGGCGGAATACCGCCAACGAAGAAAACACTGGCAAAAACTGCATACGTATGCAAGAGCTTTCTTTGCTGTCCCGTCGCAGCATTCTCGACGCCCGTTCCGTCTGCCAGCGCACCCCTGTTGGAGGTCTCCTCACCATGTCCAATTCCACCTTTGCCCCCACCGGCGTGAGCTATGTGAAGGCTCCGGCCCGCAACTCGGTGAGCGACAACGCCCCGGTCGAGGCGCTGGTCGCCGAGATCCTCTCGGCAGTGAAGGCGCGCGGCGATGAGGCGGTGCGCGAGTTCTCGGTGAAGTTCGACAAGGCTGAGGTCGCGGCCTTCGAAGTCACCGCGGCCGAGCGTGAGGCTGCGCTGGCGGAACTCGCGCCGCAGACCCGCGCCGACACCGAATTCGCCATCGCCAATGTGCGCCGCTTCGCCGAGGCGCAGCTCGCGACCATCCGGCCGCTCGAGATCGAGACTCTCCCCGGAGTCCACCTCGGCCACCGCGTCATCCCCATCGAGCGCGTCGGCTGCTACGTCCCCGGCGGCCGCTATCCCCTGCTTTCGGCCCCGATCATGACCATCGTGCCGGCCAAGGTCGCCGGGGTCGACGAAGTCGTGGCCTGCCTGCCGCCCAACGCCCACAGGGCGATGATCGCCGGCTGCCACCTTTCCGGCGCCGACCGCATCTTCCGCATCGGCGGCGCCCAGGCCATCGCTGCCATGGCCTACGGCACCCAGAGCGTGCCCGCCGTCAACAAGATCGTCGGGCCCGGCAACGCCTTCGTCAACGAGGCCAAGCGCCAGGTCTTCGGGCCGGTCGGCATCGACCAGCTCGCCGGCCCCTCAGAGATCTTCGTGGTTGCCGACAACACCGGCGACGCCGAGATGATCGCTACCGACCTGCTCGCCCAGGCCGAGCACGATGTGCGCACCCGCGTCGGCCTCATCACGACCGACCGCAGGCTCGCGGAGGCCACCCTCGTCGAGGTCGAACGGCAGCTCGCGACGCTCTCGACCGCCAATGTCGCCGGCATTGCCTGGAAGGACTATGGCGAGATCGCCGTCTGCGACAGCGAGGCAACGATGATCGCCTATTCCGACCACATCGCCGCCGAGCACCTGCAGGTCCACACCGCCGATCCGCACGGCATGGCGAGCAGGCTCCGCAACTACGGCTCGCTGTTCATCGGCGAGCTGGCGAGCGTCGTCTACTCCGACAAGTGCGTCGGCACCAACCATACCCTGCCCACCATGGGTGCCGGTCGCTATACCGGCGGGCTCTGGGTCGGCGCCTATGTCAAGGTCGCCACCCACCAGTGGCTCGACGAGCGCGGCGTCAAGGCCGTCGCCCCGCCCGCCGCCCGCCAGAGCGCCAGCGAAACTCTCGAAGGCCACCGCCGCGCGGCGCAGCTGCGCCTCGACCGCATGCAGGCCTGACCGCGCACCCAAGGCCAGATCCCGCCGCCCCTTCACCTCCCCCTCGACGGGGGAGGCCGGGAGGGGGTGCGCCACAACCTCCCCGGATTCAGCCAGCCCCCCAATCCCGCCTTCACCTTCCCGTGGTGTAGGGCCGCCGCGTATGGCGTTGAATGTGGTCGGGACCGAAGCGGCTCTCCCCCCCCTTCTCCTCCCCCTCGACGGGGGAGGCCGGGAGGGGCGCCCCACCCCCCCCGGGCGCCCCCGCGCCCCCCCCCCCGCCGCCCCCCCCCCCTGGGAGGCCGGGAGGGGGTGTGCCCCAGCCTCCCCGGCAGCATCGTGCCCCGCAACCCATTGATCCCTCGCCGGACTTCCGCCACGCGTCCCCGAGTTATCCCCGCCGCGCCGGGCTGTGCGATACTGCTTCGGTTCCCGGCACGGGCGCGGTCGCGTACGGACGGCTGGCCGGGACGTTCGGGGGTCGCCGGAGCCGTCCGGTGGCGGGCCGAAGCCATGGGCAACCGGTCGACTGGTCGGGTCCCGGCCTGGCAACAGGACGTGGAGCGCACCAGCCGCACACGCTCCCTCATGGCGACCGGTTCAACTCAGACCCCGGATGGACCGGCGCGGCGACGGCCGTTCATTAATTGCGGACTACCCGCGTGGCCCAACCGCGCCGGTCCCGCCCAACTGCCCCGAGAAACGGGCAGCTCTCCTTGACATCGCCCGGGGCCGTTGGCTGCCGGGGGCCGGAGGCTGCACTACCTGATCTCGTCGGCCTCGAGCCAGGCCGCCCTGAGCTTTTCGACGGTGAAGCCGGGCGCCCGCGCCGCCCGGAGAATCGGCTGTTCCTTGCGCATGACGATGTCGATCGCCGCTGGCATCTTCTCGACATGAGCGGCGGGGATCACCACCCCCCCGTGCCGGTCGGCATGGATCAGGTCGTCAGGACGAACCGCCATGCCGAACACCGTCACCGGCACGGCAATCTCGGTGACATGCACGAATGCATGGCTCGGGCCGACCGAGCCGGCGATCACCTGGTAGCCCGGATCGAGCATGCCCAGATCGCGCAGCACGCCGTTGGTCAGCGTGCCGGCAACGGCCAGCCCCTTGTGCTGCGCCACCTGCATCTCGCCCCAGAAGCCGCCGATGGCATGCGGCCAGTCGGTGTCCTCGATGACCACGACATTGGGTCCTGTGCCGGAGGCGACATACTCGTAGTACGCCATGCGCAGCGCCCGCACCTCGGCCGCCGGCTTCTGTGCCGGCGAGGACGCCCGGATCTTGGCGGTCCGGGCGTAGCCGACGATCGGCGGCAGACTTGGATCCGCCGAGACCACCGGGAACCTGGTGAATCCCTCCGCCGTCCGGCCGCCCATCACATGCTCGAGCGCGTTGCAGATGGTCGGCGTGTCGGTGCGGCGCAGCAGCGCCAGGGTTTCGGCAGTGATCGGCATCCTGTCCTCCGATGGAAAGCGGACGGACCATCGGCCCGGCCGTCGCGATTACTCCGCCGCCACGCGGTTTTCGGCAAATACCGGGGCCGCCGGGGCCGCTGCGCCACGGATGACGAAGACGATGGCATTGGCCGAGGCCGGGTTGCGGAACGCATGCATCAGGCCGACCGGCACCGTCAGCGTGTCGCCGGCCCCCAGGATCAGCTTGCCGCCGTCCCAGCTGTACTCCAGCGTGCCGGACTGCACGAAGATGACCTCCTGCTCGGCCCGCGCGTGCATGGGGATCGCGGCGCCGGTCTCGAGTCTCAGCCGGCGCAGCGTGAAGTCGTGCTTCCAGTGCCCGCTGATCGGGCCGGCCCTGAACCCGTCGCCGGCATCGACATCGCCGATCACCGGGGCCTCCTCGACACCGGGGCCGGCAAGCGGGCTGTTCGGGTTGCCGGCGATGGCGTCGCCGCCGATCGCGTACCGCATCAGTTCGCTCATCGGCGGGGTGGCGAGTTCCCGCAGCTTTTCCGGGGTGGGAGGCTGTTCCAGCTCGGCGCCCTCCGGCACTTCTTGGCCCAGCGTGGTGTCGATCAGCTTGCCGCCCTTGAGCAGCTTCAGCCCGTGGTCCTCCGCCAGCTTGAACACCGATGGGGCCCAGAGCACCTTGCCCGGATCGTCGTGCCCCAGCACGACGAACAGGAACCCGGTGCCCTCGTCGAGCTTGGAGAACCCGCGAAACATGTGTGTCGGCACCGTCGCGACGTCTCCGGGACCCGCGTCGATATACCCGTCGGTCTTGTCGGGCCCGAACAGAAACCGCCAGCGGCCGGTGTGGACGATGAAGGTTTCGGCGGTCAGGTGGCTGTGCTGCGAGTTGGTGCAGCCGAAGGGCTGGCGCGCGGCGCCGACGTTGAAGCCGTGCGCCTCGGGGATGTGCACCACCTGCGCCGGGTTCTCGGAAACGCCGGGTCCGATGATGGTGAAGTTCTCCTTCTGGTCCGAGCCCGGGGTGCGGGCATCGATGAAGGCGTTCCTCAGCCCCTTGAGGTCGGCGTAGCGGACGAGGCGCTTTTCCATTGCCTCCTGGGTCCATGCGGTCATCTGAAATTCCTTTCCATTTCTGGCTGCATTCGTATGCATAGCGCGCGCCGACCGAGCGGCGCCTAGCTCCCGCCCTCCGGGCGATAGATGCGACGGCCGTCGATCTCGACGATGCCGGTCCCGGGCAGGCGCGCCGAGCTGCGCACCACCAGTTCCCCCGGGATGATCTTGTGACGCGCCTCGATCTCGCCGCTCTCGATCTGATCCATCAGGATGTCGACCGTCGCCTCGACCATGGCCGAGATCGGCTGCGTCACCGAGGTGATGCCGTAGGACTGCCAGCGCGCCGGCCCCACATCGTCATAGCCCACGATCGACAGGTCCTCGGGAATCCTGAGGCCGAACTCGTAGCGGGCCACGTCCATCACCGCGACCGCCATGTGGTCATTGGCCACGAAGAGGGCCTCGGGACGCTCCTCGAGCGCGAAGATTTCCCGTGCTGCCGTTTCCGCCTCGGCGCGCGAATAGTTGCCGGTGCGCACCACGATGTCGTGGATGCCTGCTTCTGCCAGCGCGCTCCGGAAACCGGTGAAGCGGTCGCGATTGGTCGAGGAGTTCTCGAGTCCGGCAATGTAGCCGAAGCTCCTGTGCCCGCCTGCCAGCAGGAACTGGCCGAGCAGGCGCCCGCCCTCGCGGTTCCGTGTGGTCACCGAGGAGGTCTCGTTGCGCTCGGTGGTGCGGTTGAACAGCACCACCGGAATCCCCGCGACGGTGCATTCCTCGCTCAGTTCCGAACTCAGCGACGTCGAGGCAAGGATGATCCCGTCGACACGATACTGCATCAGTTGGTCGAAGACGGGATCGCTGTCGCGATCCTTGAAGCCGGTGAACAGCAGCACGTGGTAGTTTTCCGCCGCCAGCCGCCGCCCGAGCTCCTCGAGCACGTCGGGGTAGAACAGGTTCTCGAGATAGGCCATCACCACCGCGATGATCCGCGATCGGTTGGTGATCAGCGAGCGGGCGATGGCGTTCGGGCGGTAACCCAGTTCCTTGGCTGCGGCCAGCACCTTGGCGCGGGTCTTGGGCGAGATCGATGCGCCGGGCGTGAAGGTGCGCGACACCGCCGACTGGCTGACTCCGGCGTGCTCGGCGACCTGCGAGGAGGTTACCGGCGATCGCTTGATTACTCCGCCGTCCATCCGCCATCCACCAGCAATGAGGAGCCCGTCATCAGCGCCGCGGCGTCCGAGGCCAGAAACACCACCGGCCCCATGATGTCCTCGATCCGTCCCAGTCGGCCGAGCTTGATCTTGCCCAGCACCCAGGCGCGAAACTCGGGATCGCTGAGTCCCTTCCGGGTCAGTTCCGTCTCGATGAAGGTCGGGCAGATCGTGTTGACTCGAATATTGAACGGCGCCAGTTCGATGGCCATCGCCTTGCTCAACCCTTCAACAGCAAACTTGCTGGCCGCGTAGACGGAGCGCCGCGGCCCCGCAACATGCCCCATCTGCGAAGAGATGTTGACGATCGAGCCGGATCGGCCGGACAGGCTCAGCCGCCGCGCCACGGCCTGCGAGACGAACAGCGTCGCCTTGAGATTGATGTCGAGCACCGCCTGGTAGTCCGCCTCGGCGACATCGAGGAACGCCGCATGCCGCGCCGCACCGGCACTGTTGACCAGGACCTCGAAAGGCGGGCGTTCCGCCACGAAGCGTTCGACCGCCGCCGTGTCGGTCACGTCCAGCATCTCCCCGTCGGCGGCAAAGCCGGCATCGCGCATCGTTCCGGCGACATGCGCCACGTCCCGCAGCGTCCGCGCCGTGATGGTGACCGCGGCCCCCGCCTCGGCCAGCGCCACCGCCGCTCCCAGCCCGATGCCGCGCGTCCCCCCGGTGACGAGGGCCCGCTTGCCATCGAGGCGGAAGCTGGGAGTGCGCGGCAGGCTCATGGCTACTCGGCCGCCTCCCGCGGGCTGGCCGCCGTCGCGTATGGAATGTTGCGGCCCCCATACCGGCGGACCCGGATGTTGGCCTGCTCGGCATGGCCCGCAAAGCCCTCGAGCATGCACAGCCGGGAGGCATACTCGCCGACCATGGCCGAGGCCTCGTCGGTTGCCACCTGCTGCCAGGTGCAGGTCTTGAGGAACTTGCCGACCCACAGGCCGCCCGTGTAGCGCGCCGCCTTCATCGTAGGCAGCGTATGATTTGTCCCGATGACCTTGTCCCCAAAGGCGACATTGGTGCTGGGGCCAAGGAACAGCGCGCCATAGTTCTGCAACGTATCGCGAAACCAGATGTCCCGGTCCGTCATCACCTGCACGTGCTCCGAGGCAATGCGATCGGCGACCTCGACCATCTCGTCGTAGCTGTCGCACACAATCACCTCTCCGAAGTCCGCCCACGCCTTGCCGGCAACCTCGCCGGTGGGGAGGATGCCGAGCAACCGCTCGACCTCGGCCATGGTATCGCGCGCCAGTCTGTCGGAGTTGGTCAGCAGGATCGCCGGGGACGTCGGCCCATGCTCGGCCTGGCCCAGCAGGTCCGTTGCACACAGTTCGCCGTCCACCGTTTCGTCGGCAATCACCAGCGTCTCGGTGGGACCGGCGAACAGGTCGATGCCGACCCTGCCGTAGAGCTGGCGCTTGGCTTCGGCAACAAAGGCATTTCCGGGCCCGACCAGCATGTCAACCGGCTTGATGCTCTCGGTACCGATCGCCATGGCGCCGATCGCCTGGATGCCGCCCAGGACGTAGATTTCGCCGGCACCGGCCATGTGCTGCGCCGCGACGATGGCCGCCGCGGCCTTGCCGTGAAATGGCGGTGCGGCGGTAATCACCCGGTCGCAGCCGGCCACTTTGGCGGTCAGCACCGACATGTGGGCCGAGGCGAGCAACGGATACTTGCCACCGGGAACGTAGCAGCCCACCGAGGCGATCGGCACGTGCTTGTGACCCAGTGTGACGCCCGGCAGCGTTTCGATCGCCAAGTCCTGCATCGAGTTCTTCTGGGCCTCGGCGAAGTTGCGCACCTGCGTCTGGGCGAACGCGATATCGGTCAGATCCTGCTGCGAAAGCTGTGCCATGCAGGCGTCGATCTCGGTGCGCGAGAGCCGGAAATCAGCCCGCTCCCAACCATCGAACCTGCGGCTCAACTCCCGCACGGCCGCGTCGCCGCGTGCCTCGATGTCGGCGAGGATGGTCTCGACGGTCTGGCGGACCTGCCGGTTCGCCTCGGCGCGTTCCTCCACGGTCCTGCTGTTCTTCAGCCAGCGCGCCATCAACTGCTCCTGCTCGCAACATCAAAATGCTATCATTGGTTGCATACGTATGCAAAGTGGAAAATGCGACGATCTGCCCATGTGACCACCTCAGCGCCGGGTTCCTGCTGGCGGCCGTTGTATCGAATGATGTGTGCCGCGCTCAAAGGCCGCGCCGATGGCACAGATGCCTGCCTCGTCGCCGAGTCGGCCGATGATCTGCATACCAAGCGGAAGCCCCGCCGCGAACCCCATAGGTACCGACAATACCGGATTGCGGCTGACATTGAACGGCAAGGTCCGCATGTGCGTCCAGACCGGCGTGACGCCGTCGAACGCCGAGAACGGCAGTGCGGGGGAAAGCGTCGTCGGGGTCACAACGGCATCGCAGGCGACGAAGGCCTGTTGCAGCTGTCGCGACAGCTCCGCTCCCGCAGCGCGGGCACGCACCACATCGACCTCGTCGAGGGCAAGCCCGGAAAGCAGGTTCTGGTAGGCGAGTCGGCCATAGTGCGAGGGCCGTTCGGCCAGCATCCGGGTGTGGACGGCCAGCGCTTCCGCTTGCAGGACCACGGCGCCCGCCGCCTCGAACGCCGCATAGTCCGGCAGGTCGATCTCCTCGATCCGCGCGCCAAGCAGCGACAGTGTCGAGGCCGCTTCGTCCATCGTCGACAGCACTGCCGGGTCCGTTTCCGGATCTGCGGCGAACCAGCCTCGGGCGTAGCCTATTCGCTTGCCATCGAGACCTTCCGAGAGACGAGATGCTGCCGAGGCATTGGATATCGCATCGAGTGTCAAGGCCGCCTCGCCGACGCTCGCGCTGATCGGCCCGACATGGTCGAGGCTGGGCGACAGCGGAAACACCCCGGCGCGCGGTACGCGTTCGTAGGTTGGCTTCAGCCCGACCACGCCGCAGTAGCTGGCAGGACTGCGAATGGAGCCGCCGGTATCCGTGCCGATGCTGGTGCGCACGAGCCCGCCCGCCACCGCGGCCGCCGACCCGGAGGATGAGCCACCCGTGAAGTGATCGCGAGCCCACGGATTGCGTGACGCTGGAAACGGCAGGTCGAAGCTCGGCCCCACGAGCGCAAATTCGTAGGTCATCGTCTTGCCCACCAGCACGGCGCCCGCGTCTGTGAGCCGTCGCACCACTTCGGCATCCTCGACCGGAACATGCTCGAGGAACTGGCGGGAACCGCAGGTGGTAGCGATGCCGGCAGTGTCGATGAGGTCCTTGAGCGCCACGGGGATGCCGTGCAACGGACCACGATCTAGCCCTTCGGCCAGTTCGCGGTCCGCGCGACCTGCGTCCTCGAGCGCCCGGTCCGCGCTCACTGTCAGGAAGGCCTTGTAGTCGGCGTCGCGCTCACCGATGCGCGCCAGATGGGCCTCGGTCAGCTCGACCGACCGCATCCGGCCGTCACGGAGCCGCGTCCCTGCCTCTGCAATGGTGAGGTCGGCGAGGCTCACCGCGTCAGGTCCGGCGCGGCGAGCAGGGCGACGCAGGAGCGCAGCCACTCCGCCCCCTTCAGCACCGCCGGCAGCGCGCCCGCTTCGATCGAGATGCCGCGCGCCTTGGCTGCCTTCAGAACCTGTTGAGCAAGCGTGGTCTCTGCCATCAGGTACCGAACCGCTTGCCGGTCGTCCGATCGAACAGGTGGCAGGCCGCGGCGCCGATGCCGATCCGCGCCACCTCGCCAATCTCGGCCCGATAGTCCTTGCCGGTCTTGATGGAGACCAGTTCGCCGCCGACGCGCATCGAGAGCATCGTCGCTTCGCCGAGCAGTTCGACGGTGTAGATGGGTGCCCTCGCCTGGCCACCTTCCCCGACCACCGTTGCGTCCTCGGCCCGAAAGCCCAGCGTCACCGGACCGCGGGCGTCGCGTGTCAGCCCCTCGATCTGGATGTTCTCGCCGGTGAACACGCCATCGGCAATCTCGCCGTTGACGAGATTCATCGCGGGCGACCCGATGAAACCGGCAACGAACGTATTTGCGGGTCGGTCGTAGATCTCCATCGGGGTACCCACCTGCTGCACGACCCCCCGACTCATCACCACCACCCGATCGGCCAGCGTCATGGCCTCGATCTGGTCGTGCGTCACATAGATCGTGGTGGTCTTGAGCGTATGATGCAGGTTCTTGATCTGTGCCCGGGTCGAAACACGTAGCTTGGCATCAAGGTTCGAAAGTGGCTCGTCCATCAGGAAGGCGTTGGGCTCGCGCACGATGGCCCGAGCCAACGCGACACGCTGTCTCTGGCCGCCCGACAGCGCAGCAGGCCGCCGCTCCAGGTACTCCCCGAGCTCGACCATTGCGGCCGCCTTCATGACGCGCTCGTGGTGTTGCTCCCTGGGCACCTTGCGTACCTTGAGGGGGAACCGGATGTTCTCGTAGACGGTCATGTTCGGGTAAAGCCCGTAGCTCTGGAACACCATCGAGATGTCGCGGTCCTTGGGTTCCAGCGCATTGACCAACCGCTCTCCGATCCGGATCTCGCCCGCACTGATGTCCTCCAGTCCGGCGATCATCCGCATCGTGGTGGTCTTGCCACAACCGGAGGGGCCGAGCAGCACCAGGAACTCGCGGTCCGCGATGTCGAGCGACAGGTTGTCTACGGCGACGAAGTTGTGCCAGCGCCGGGTGACGTTGCTCAGCTGGATGCGCGCCATGGCGTGTCCCCTACCCCTTCACCGCGCCGGCGGTGAGTCCCGAAACGATCTGGCGCTGGAAGAACAGTACCAGGATGAAGAGCGGCACCGTGGCGGAAACCACCGCGGCGACGGCGTACATGACATTGCCCGCGTCGTTTATCGAACCGAGGAAGCTGGAGATCTTCGGGATCATCGTCTGGTTGTTCTGATTGAGCAGCATCGCGGTCACGGCGAAGTCGTTGTAGCCGAGCAGGAAGCTGAACAGCCCAGTGGTGATCACCCCCGGCCACATCACGGGGATCACGACCCGCCGGAAGGCCTCGAACCGGGAGCACCCATCAACCATGGCGCTCTCGTCCAGGTCCTTGGGAATCGACAGGAAGAACGAGTGCAGCATCCACAGCGTGAAAGGTTGGTTGATGGCCACGAGCACGATGATTGCCGTCGGCAGGTGGCCCCAGATATTGAGCTGGAAGAAGGGCAGCATGTAGCCCGAGACCAGCGTGATGTGCGGCATGGCGCGAAACACCAGTGCCGCAATCAGGATCCAGAAGGCGTAGCGATGCCCCGAACGTGCCAGCGCATAGCCGCCGAGCGTACCGAGGGTCAGCGAGATCATCGTCACGCTGACCGTCACGATCAGTGTGTTGATCGCCGACTTCCAGAATGCGTTGGTGACCCAGGCGCCTTCGTACCCCGCGGTGGTGAACTGGCCGCCCGTCTCGAGTTGGGTACGCACCCCGAAGATGGCGTTCCAGAAACTCTCGCGAGAGAAGAAGTCGGATTCGACCTTGAGCGATCCCCACACCGTCCACAGGAACGGAAAGGCGGCAAGGAACAGCCAGAACACTACGAACACAGTAGCGAGGATGTTGAGCGGCAGTGGGCGGCGCATGGCGACGGACATCTCTCCCCCTAGCTCTTGTGCGCGTGTTCGCGCCAGGTGCGGATCAGCACCGGCATCAGCAGGACCACCACCCCGGCGATGGTAAGGAGCGAAGTCGCTCCGGCCGAGCCATAGAGTTGCGCGTTCTGGTTTCTGAGGTCGTTGAAGATCGAGAAGCTCAGCGATGTGGCATTGGCCTGGGCGGAGAACCCCACGATCGGCTCGAACACCCGGAAATTGTCCATGAGTTGCACCAGCGCCACGAAGGTTGCGAGTGGGGCCAGATGCGGCATCACCACGTAGCGGATACGCTCCCACCGGCTGGCGCCATCGATCATGGCACTTTCGAGCGTGTCGCCGGGCACGGTCTGCAGCCCGGCATAGAACACCACGAAGCTGAACGGCGCATTGGTCCAGACGCCGTAGACGAACAGCGTGGCCCAGGTCAGGACCGGCGACGCCTTGAGCGACAGCGTCGGGTCGTTGAACACCGCCTGCAGCGTCGCTCCGATGATGCCCTCCGAGTTGATCATCCAGAACAGGATCAGCGATCCGATCAGCGGCGTGATGATCATCGGCAGGAGCGAGAAGAAGATCACCGGTCCCTTGAGCAGCGCCGGTACGATGTTGACCGCAAGCGCGATGACGAACCCGAGCAGCATCGCCAGTGGCGTCACGATGAAGGTATAGGCAAGCGTGAACGCCAGGGCCCGGTAGAATGGCAGGTCGTAGATGCGGGCGGCGACGTCACCGAGCCCGGAGTTGACCCGAAGGATCTCGCCGATTTCGTCGAACGCCAGGTGGGCGCGGTTGAAGTAGGTGCCAAGTCCGTTGAACTGACCCAGCGGTTGCTCCGCCCTGAGCTTGGCAGAGGCCTCGCTGTCGACCCTTGTTTCCGTGCTGCAGCCGCCCAGCGGCTGGCAGGTTTCGACCGTCAACAGCACCTTCTGGTGCTCGACGAAGAGCGATTGCACGGCAACCGAGACGATGGGGAGGGCGATGAAGAGCAGCATCGCAACAATCGACGGCAGTATGAAGGCGAGGAATGTCTTGTGCGGCACCTTCGACCCCAGCCTGGATCGTCATGAAGAGGTTGGAGGGCCGGAGCGGTGACCGCCCCGGCCTCCGGAGGATACTAGAGGAATCCGCCCTCCTTGGCGGCAGCCACATACGCTGCTTCCACGTCGGCCAGCGCCTTGGCCGCATCTTCCTTGCCTGCCACGAAGTCCGCGAGTTCGGTGGAGAGCGCCGTGTGCAGCAGGCCCATATACGGGGTCATCGGGTAGGCGCGGGCACCACCGTTGGCATTGGCGATCACGCCTACCGCCGCCGGGCCGGGTTCATAGCCCTTGACCAGCCAGGTCGCGGCGTTCGGATTGGCCGCAACTACCGCCGGGCTGATGCCGTGCACCATGGCAGCGAACGAGGCTTCCGCATCGGCGTCCGAGATGTTCTTGGCGATGGTGAAACCGTCCCACCACAGTGCCGCCGCCGGGATCGTGCCACCCGCAAATGTCGGCGCTGCCGCCAGCACGGTATTGGCGACTACGCCGTCTACTGCACCTTCCGCATCGAGAATGGCGCCGCCCATCGAACCCCACTCGTTCATGATGGCGACGTTGCCGGCCTCATACTCGTTCTTGATCTCGCCGGCGTCGAACGTCAGGTAGTCCGGATCCATGAAGGCGATCTGCGCCCGCATCAGGTCGAGCACCTTGAGCCCGTTGTCGCCGTTGATGGCAAGCTTGGCGCTGCCAGGCTCGAAGAACTCGGCACCGGTCGACAGGTAATTGTTGACGAACTCGGCGGCGAGGTCCCAACCGGGCTTCACACTGGCGGCCAGCGGGTACTCCATGAGGCCCGCTTCCTTGATCCTGGCGGCGGCGGCGAGCACGTCGTCGTAGGTCTTGGGCGCTTCGACACCGGCCTTCTCGAGGATGTCCTTGCGGTAGAACAGGTGCTGGCCGTTGCCCATGAAGGCGATCGCCATGACCTTGCCGTCGATCTTGATCAGCTGGTTGGGCTGCAGATCCTGCCCGTACTTGGCCACCAGTTCGTCGAGCGGCCGGATCAGGCCGTCATTGAGCAGCGGCACGATCGAGTTGTTGGCGACCACGGCGACGGTATACTCCGCCGGGTTGACGGTCAGGGCCGGCCCCTGAATGTTCTTGTGCTCGGTGGTCTGGTTGGCGGTCACCGTCACTGCGTCCGATGCGCATTCCTTGGCGGCATCGGCCACCACCTTGAGCGCCGCGAAGTCGTTCGAGAGGATGCGCACCGAGCCTGCCGGGGCGCCGCAGTCCGCCAGCGCCGCGCCGGCGCCGAGCAATAGCGCGGCGACCGAAACGCTCGCTGCCAGAATATGCTTCATATCGTTCTCCTGTGTCCTGTGAGGGTGCTCTCCTGCGCCCCCCGATGGCAAGGGCCGGGGCTCAAGAGCCGGTGCCCGCGCCGCAAGTCTTCCCTCTTGCCTGCCCGCTGGCCCCTGCAACAATGGACCTTAGTGGCGATTGCATACGAATGCAAACGCATTTGCATTCGTATGCACCAGTACCGAAGACACCTTCTGGTGATCGCCGACGACGGTACGGGTCGTCGCTGCGGACGAGTTGCCTGCTCGGCGCAGCCCGACCGATGGATCCCCCCGGGGCAGCGTGCATGGACCGATGTCCACCTTGTCAGGCATCCTCAACTATTATAATAGCTAGGCAGAGGGAGAGCCGACATGCAGTGCGATATGGAGGGCCGGGTGGCCTTCGTCACCGGCGCGGCGGGAGCGATCGGCCGTGAGATTGCCCGCCGCCTCGCCGACAATGGTGCACGCGTCGTCGTCGCGGACATCAATCGGGAGGGGGCCGAGGCCGTGGCGGCCGGACTGCATGGAGCGATTGCCCTCAAGGTCGACATCGCGCGCGCCGACGCGACCGAGGCGGCTGTCGCCGAGACCGTGGCCCGCCTCGGCTCTCTCGACATCCTCGTCAACAATGCCGGCGTCAATACGCTGGCGCACCGGGTCAACATCGACAGCTTTCCGCTGGAAGAGTGGCACCGGATCGTCGGCGTCGATCTCGACGGGCTGTTCCTGATGAGCCGGGCCGCACTCAAGCCAATGCTCGCAGCTGGCAAAGGCGGACGCATCGTCAACATCGCTTCCGTGGTCGGACTGGCGGCGATGCGCCTGCAGAGCCCGTTCGTGGCCGCGAAGGCCGGGATCGTGCACCTGACCCGGGCCATGGCTCTCGAACTCGGACCGCAGGGGGTGCTTACCAACGCCGTCGCACCGGGCTCGGTAGTGAGCGAGGGCACCAAGGCGTTGTTCTACAGCAGCGACGGCAAGTTCGCGGCGCGCACCGCGGAGTTTCTCCGACACGTTCCGCTGGCGCGGCCAGGCCGCCCCGAGGAGATTGCTGAGGCCGTGCTGTTTCTCGTCTCGCCGGAAGCCTCGTACATCAACGGGCAGGTTCTGGCGGTCGATGGCGGCTGGACCGCCGGCTACATGCACTAGGAGCGACAATGCGGATCGATGTCAGCAACCTTCGCGTCGCCCTGCTGGGTGAGGGTAACTCGGTGACCGCGTCCGCGCTGGCCGCGCTCGCCGAGAACGGCGCTTCCGTTGTTGCGCAGGACGCGGAACCGCTGCCCGATATCGTCCTTTGTTCTCTGCCGTTGCTCGCCGAACCTGCATTCGACTCCTTGTCGCCAAGGGTGGAGGCGGTGGGGGCCATCGCCGCGAGGATGTTTGCCCGCGGCAGCGGCCGCATCGTCTTCGTGCTCTCTGCAGCGGCCGGCTTGCCGATGCGCCGTCACCCCCAACAGTCCGCAGCGTTGGCCGCGGCGATCGCCGGCATGCGGGGGCTGGCCATGCAGTTCGGACCACATGTCCTGGTCAATGCACTTGGTCTGGGAGCCATCGGCGCGCCGCTCGTCGCCGGCGACGCGGGGATGCTGAGCCACGTGGCGGTCGGCCGGGCCGGACGGATCGAAGAAGCCGTGGCAGGCCTCTTGTTCCTTTGCGATCCAGCCAACAGCTACACGACCGGGCAATTGCTGAACGTCGATGGTGGCTGGAGTGTCGGCTACGGCCGGAACTTCTGATCAGTTGCGAACGCAGAGGCGGCGCTTCTCAGCGCGGCCAGCAGGTGGGCGGTGTCGACACCGGCGCCAATGAGGGTGACGCCTCGCTCGATCCAGCGACGCCCCGCTTCCGGTGAACCTGCAAAAATACCGGTGGTCATCGCCTTCGACCGACAGGCCTCAATGACTCGCTCGATCGCAGCAACCACCTTCGGGTGTCCCATCTCGCCCGGCACCCCGAGCGCATGCGAAAGGTCCATCGGCCCAAGAAACACCCCGTCCAGGTTGGGCGTTTCGAGGATCTGCGGCAAGTCCCGCACCCCGCCTTCCCCCTCGATCATCAGCAGCACCGCCACATCGCGGTTGGCTTGTGCGAACCACTCCGAACTCCCGGAATAGTCGGCGGCACGTACGAAGGGATTGGCACCGCGGGAGCCCTGCGGCGCAAAGCGGGCGGCACGCACCGCCCGCAAGGCCTCCTCCGCCGAGCCGATCTGTGGCACGATAATGCCTGCCGCGCCGGCATCGAGCGCCGCGGCGATGCCCGTCGGCTCGCTGCTCCTGACCCTGACGATCGGATAGATGCTCACCGCGCGCGCCGCAAGAATGAGGCTACCCAGCGATTCGCTGCCGTGGGCACCATGCTCGGTGTCGAGGATCACGCCGTCGAATCCGGCATGTCCGATTAGTTCGACCATCTCGATCGCCGCGATGATGGAGAAGGGCGCCAGCAAAGGCTTGCCCTGCGCCAAGCGGTCCCTGAGTGCCAGCATGTGGACGTCCCCTGTTGTGATGAGAATAGCTGCAAGGCATCCGCAACACGAGCGCTTTCGACCTAGACATTATGCTATTATAATCTATTCTGCGCTCGATGAAGATCGGCACTATATGCCGACGGACGAGGGGAGGTTTTCGGTGGTTGCATCCGCGATGCGCAAGAGTGCGGCGCAACCGGCTTCCGGGAATCTCCCCGATCGCGCCGTGCTGATGCACCTGTTCGAGCAATTGGTCCTGCTGCGACGCTTCGAGAGCGTGGCGCAGATCGCCTGCCGCAAGGGCGAGACGCCGGGCTTCCTGCACCTCTATATCGGCGAGGAAGCAACCGCTGTGGGTGTCTGCGCGCATCTGCGGCGCACCGACTGGGTGACATCGACGCATCGCGGCCATGGCCATGCGCTCGCCAAGGGCGCCGATCCAAGGCGCGTCATGGCGGAACTGTTCGGCAAGGCCGACGGCATCTGTGGCGGCCGTGGCGGCACCATGCACCTCTACGACCGATCCGTCGGCCTGTTCGGCACCAACGGCATTGTCGGGGCTGGCATCGGTCATGCCGTCGGCATCGGCATGAGTGCCCGGCAGCAGGGGCGTGACGATATCGGCGTCGCTTTCTTCGGCGATGGCGCCGCCAACCACGGCGCCTTTCACGAAGGGCTGAACTTCGCCGCGGTGAACCGCGCGCCCACGGTGTTCGTGTGCGAGAACAACCTCTACGCCACCGCGACACCGCTCAAGTCGATCACTCTCAATACCGAGATCGCCACCAAGGCCGACAGCTATGGCATGCCCGGCGTTGCCGTGGACGGCAATGACGTCTTCGCCGTGTGGCTCGCCATGAAGGAGGCCACTGAACGGGCCCGCTCGGGCAAGGGGCCCACATTGATCGAGGCCAAGACCTACCGGACGGTGGGTCACCACGAGGGCGACCCCGTGGTCGGGAGCTATCGCACGCAGGAGGAGATCGACGCCTGGATCAAGCGCGACCCCGTCGACATGTTCCGCAAGCGGCTGGTCGAGGACTATGGGGTGGCGACGCCCGACGACCTTGCCGATATCGAGTCCCATATCGACAAGGTGGTGCAGGAGGCGCTGGAGTTCGCACGCAATTCGCCCGAGCCCGATCCCTCGACCGTGCACCGCCATGTTTACCAGACGCACATCAATCCGCCCGAGGCGCTGCAGGTGAAACCGGCTGGCGAGACCCGCACGCAGGGCTGGCTCGACGCGGTGCGCGACGGCATCGCCGAGGAGATGCGGGCCAACCCTCACATCCTCTATTTCGGCGAGGGCACCGGCGAGCGGGGCGGCAGCTTCGCCCACACCAAGAACCTCTGGCACGAGTTCGGCGCCGAGCGGATGGTCGACACGCCGATATCCGAACAGGGCTTCACGGCTGCCGCGCTGGGAGCGTCGGCGACCGGTACCCGTACCGTTTCCGACCTGATGTTCGCCGACTTCGCTTTCGAGACCGCCGGACAGATCGTGTTGCAGGCGGCCAAGCTGCGCTACATGAGCAATGGCGAGATGACGGCCCCGATGGTGGTGCGCGCTGCCGCTGGCGCGCTGCGCAGTTCGGGCCCGCATCACAGCGGCATCTACCACCCGGTCTTTGCCCATATGCCGGGCCTGGTCGTTTGCGTGCCCTCCACGCCGGCCGACGCCAAGGGCCTGATGAAGACTGCCCTGCGCGGCGGCGACCCGGTGATCCTGCTCGAGCCCAAGGCCCTGTTCGCCTCCAAGGGCCCGGTGCCGGTAGGCGAGGATCACTACGTCCCTTTCGGCTCGGCCCGCATCGCACGGTCGGGAACAGACATCACCATCGTCGCGGCCGGCCAATTGGTGCCGCGCGCGCTCGAGGCGGCAGAGCTGCTCGCCCCCCAGGGCATCGATGTCGAGGTGATCGACCTGCGGACCATCATGCCCCTTGATGTCGACTCGATCGTAGAGAGCCTCTGCAAGACGCACCACCTGCTGGTGGTCGACGAGGCCTGGGCCATGTGCGGAATGGGCGGCGAGATCGCCCAGACGATCAACGAACTTGCCTTCGACGAACTCGATGGCCCGGTGGGGCGGCTTCACACTGCTCCCACATCGCATCCCTTCGCCCCGGTGCTCGAGCGCGCCATGCTGGTGGATGTGGCCCGCATCATGGACGGAGTGCGCAAGGTGCTGGCCGGAACACCGCCGGTGCCCGATCACTGGCACCGCACCGGCATTGCGACTGCCTCCTCGGGCCATGCGCTTCCTGCCGATCCGGCACCGAGCGCCGTCCCAGATCCGGTTCCGGCGGCGGCTGCTGTGCTGGCGGCAGGCGAAGAGCCGATCAGCATGCCGTTCGGGGACCTCACCGTCTCCGAGGGCAAGTTGGTGAGGTGGCTGAAGGCCCCCGGAGATGCGGTCAAGCAAGGCGAGGTCGTGGCGGAAATCGAGACCGACAAGGCGGTGGTCGAAATCGAGGCACCGGCCAGCGGCACACTTGGCGCCATCGAGCAACCGGTCGGCGCCGTGGTGCCGATGGGCGGTCGCATCGGCCTGATCAAGAAATCGAGTTCGACCCGTTGAGGCGGAGAGGGGGAACGAAGTGAAGATCTACTGCGTCAACTGGCAGGCCGCGGATGATGCCGAACTCGAGCGCCAGCATTATCCGGACATCGAGTTCATCCTGGCGCGGTCGAGCGTCGATGTCGCAGCGACGCTGGATCCCGATCTCGCGAGGACCGTCGATGCGGTGATCAACCACTCACCCTCGCTCAACGTGCCCCTGCCGCCGGCGGCCTTCCCCAGGGTGCGGATCGCGGTGCGCTCCGGCGTCGGCTTCGACAATATCGATACGGCCGGATGGGGCGCACGCAACGTCCCGGCGTGCAACGTACCCGACTACGGCACCACCGAGGTGGCCGACCACGCCCTCGGCCTGATGCTGGCCCTGACACGCGGTACGACCAGCTATGCCAACGAGATCGTCGCAGCAGGGGTCGATGGCTGGCACTTCGGCAAGGCGCCACTCATCCGCCGCCACCGGGGCGCGACGTTCGGTGTGGTCGGGCTCGGTCGCATCGGCCTCGCGGCCGCCCGGCGGGCCGCCGCCTTCGACATGAAGGTCGTGTTCTACGATCCGCTGCTGCTCTCGGGCGTCGACCTGTCGACCGGGTACGACCGCGTGCATTCGCTGGGCGAGCTGATGGGTCGATCGGACGTCGTGTCGATCCACGCACCGCTCAACGCCAGCACTCGAGGAATGCTGAACGCCGCCGCCTTTGCAGCGGCCAAGCCGGGCCTCGTCATCATCAATACGGCGCGTGGCCCGATCATTGACCTCGACGCGCTCGAAGCGGCGATGCGACAGGGTGTTGTCGCCGGCGCCGGGCTCGACGTGCTGCCCGGCGAACCTGGCGATCTCGAACACCCGCTCCTCGCCGCCTGGCGTCGTGGCGAGGCCTGGATCAGGGACCGGCTGGTAGTCACGCCGCATGCGGCTTTCTACAGCCCGGCATCGATGATCGACCTGCGGCTCAAGGCCATCGAGGTGATCCACGCGTACCTCACCGAGGGTCGGCTGACCAACTGCGTCAACGCCGAATACCTCAAGTGAGCGCCGCCGCCACCGGCAGGGTGCGGGCGTCGCCTTACGCGCGGCGGCTGGCGCGCCAACGGAGCATCGGACTCGAGCAGGTTTCCGGCTCCGGCCCGGGCGGCCGGATCGTTGCCGCCGACATCGTCGCGTTCGCGCCGCCCGCGGCGGCCCCAGGGACCGCCGGAACGGTTGGCACGGTATCGGCAATCGCGACCCGGATCGAGTTCGGACCACTGACCACCGTCCTCGATCGGTTCGGCAGTCCGGAGGCCCGTTTCGAGCTCGAGGACGTGCTGCTGCGAGCGGCTGGTTGCGCTCTTGACGATGTGCCGGAGGCCACCCCCCTCGACGGCGCGCCGGTCGCCCTCGAGTGGAGGCGGGATGGCGCACCGCGCCAAGTGGTACTCGACCATATCCGCAAGACGTCGCTGGCACCCCTCCGGACCCGCCGGCTCGCGGCGATGGCGGCCACCACCGATCAGGCGCATGAGCCGGCCTCGCTGACGCTGCGCCTGATGCGGGCGGAAGCCATCCGACCAGTCCTGTTGCCGCTGCTTCCCGGCCGCGTCCTGCGGCTGGTGGTGATCGCAGGACCGCAACTGGGCGAGGCACTGCTTGTCTTCGACGCCGGACTGGTGGCCGAGGACGTCGCGGCCCAGCTGCTCGAGCGCTTCAGGGGGTATGTGGAGGTGCCGCTGCTGCTGCTCGCCTGAGGCACGCCCCTCGGGGCGCAGTTTCGTGCGCGAGACTCGTGCTATTATGATAGCCACACTCGGAAGGGCTGGCTGGGCATATGGACGACATCGACACGATTGAGCTTCTCCCCAGGCGCGAATTGCAGCGTTCCCGGGGCCCCCTCTACCGCCAGTTGGCGGACATCCTGCGCGAGCCCATCGCCAGTGGCGCCATCCCCGTGGGCGCCGAACTGCCCAAGGAGGCCATGATCGCAGAGCGGTTCGGCGTCAGTCTGATCACCGTCCGGCAGGCGTTGCGCGACCTTTGTGCGTCGGCACGCAGAGGAAGGCACAGATCACCACATACTTTCCACCCGACCTGGGCAGTCAGCTCAGCAAGGACGACTTCAACGATGTCCTGATCTTCCGCGCTGTGCAGAAGCGGCTCGGCATCCGCATGGCCGTGGCCCATTGCACGATCAGGGCCGAGATTGCCGATGACGCTGTGGCGGCCGACCTGGGCGTGGCCCGGGGCGCGGCCATACTGGCGGTCGAAATGCTCTACCAGTCCGCCGACCAGCGCAACCTCGAGTTCTCGGTGGCGCGCCACCCGGCCGACATCTTCTCGATCACCTACGACGCCCCCAACGACCTGGGCTGATCCATCGCGCACCGGGTGACATGGTCGCGACGACCGTATGGACAGAGCAGAAACATTATAATAGCATCATAGTAGGGTCGAGATGTCGCTTAGCCATGTCGATCTACCGAGGGGAGGAACGAACATGAACAGACCAAGCACCGGTCTCTTGCGCCCATTTTCGATGGGCATGGGGCGCCGTGATTTCCTGAAGCGGACCGCTGCGGCAGGGCTGACCGCGGCCCTGGCGACACCCGCGATCGCCCAGAATGCCCGTATCAAGATCCCGCTCCTGTCATGGATGTGGAACGAGCCGGGCCGCGGCGACGCCTGGCGGGCAATGCTGGCAAAGTTCCACGCCGAGCAGAGCGACGTCTTCGTCGAGGAGGCGGGCGCGCCGTTCAACGAATACACCAACAACATGCTGATCCAGTCTCAGTCCGGGGCGATCAATGGGGCGCTCTTTCACACGACTCCGGACCTGGTGGTACGCCTGTTGCGCGGCGGGCACCTGGAGTCCCTGCAGGACATCGTGGACAGCCTCGGCATCGGCAGCACGCTGAGTGCCGCACATGACCATCTGCGCGTCGACGGCAAGGTGCACGGACTCGACATCGTCACGGTGAAGTTTGGGCTGCTGTACAACTCCGCCCTGTTCGACAGCGCCGGCGTCGGGGTGCCGACCACCCCCGAGGAGTGGGTGCAGACATCTGTCGCGCTGACCAAGGCGCCGGACCAGTTCGGCATCTACTCGCCCCACCTGATGAGCGAACCGGGCGACTTCTGGTTCATCCTGCAGCAGTGGGCGGTCATGTTCGACGGCAAGTGGGCCGACGGTCGCACGCCGCTGGTGAACACCGCGCCGGTGATCGAGGGCATGAAGCTCTTCAAGACCATGTACGACAAGGCGATGCCGCGCGGCACCGACACGGCGACCGCCAACCAGATGTACGCCAACGGCCGCATCGCACAGCAGTTGATCGTGTCGGCGGCGGTCAATATCTGGTCCAGCTCCGGACCGGACATCTATCCGTCGCTGCGCAGCGTGGTGCCACCTGGCCCCAGCGGCAAGGCGATCACCCGCATCCACCCGATCTGCGTGAACGCCCACGCCTCGGACGACGAGAAGGCCGCCGCCAAGTCCTTCGTGGAGTGGCTATACCGGCCCGAGAACTATCAGGAACTGATGGAACGGTGCCTCGACGTCGTGCCGCCCTATCCGGGTGCCATCCGGCAGGAGTACCTGGACAAGCAGTTCTGGGCCGAGGGCTATCTGCAGGGCGAGGCGATCACGCCGCTGGAGATCATGGGCGACTACATATTCTTCAACCAGGAGTTCGGGAACGTCGTCATGGACAAGTTCTCCGAAGTGCTGGTTGCCGACAGGCCGGTCGAGGACGCGATGGCCGATGCCCAGGAAGAACTGGAAAAGGCCTCCAAGCGGCTCTTCGACGGCTTCACCCTGTAGCGGATCGAGTGCTGAGATCGTCGGGGACAATCCACGGATGGTCCCCGATGATGTCCGGGTTGCCCGGCCCAGAGGCTGACGGACGGTCTTCCGGCGGGCATTGCCCTTCTGTCGGCTCGATGAAATCAAGCGGATGTTGCAGTCAGCCATGGCAGAGCAGGTGGACGAAGGCGCAGGCCTCTTGCGACGGCATCGCCGCAGCCGATGGAACTCCCTGCCCTATACTCTGGTCTTGCTGATCGTCGCCTACCTCGCGGTCTTCATCCTTTTCCCGATCGCGCAGCAGTTCCTGACGAGCTTTTCGAACAACGTGGTGGGCGTCGACAAGGTCCAGTGGGTGGGGCTGCGCAACTACGAGCGTCTGTTCGAGGATGACGATTTCTGGTTCTCCGTCCAGGTCACCTTCACCTATATGGCCTTCGTGGTCGTGGGAGCGGTCTCACTCGGGCTGCTCTCCGCGCTGCTGCTGAACCGCAAGTTCCGCGGCCGCAACGTGGCGCGGAGCGCTATCGCGGTACCGTGGGCTTTCCCCGAGATCTCGGCCGTGCTCGTCTTCCTCTGGATGTGCAATCCGACGTTCGGCGTGATGAACGTCTTCGCCCGGCTCATTCCCGGCATCGAGCAGAACCTGAACTGGCTGTCTGACCCGAAGCTGGCGATGCCGCTGGTCATCGCCCTGTCGATCTGGAAGGCGTTCCCGTTCACCTTCCTCGTCATTCTTGCCGCGCTCCAGGCGGTACCGCGCGAACTCTACGAGGCGGCCGACGTGGATGGCGCCACGCGCATGCAGCAGCTGCGCTACATCACCATCCCCGAAATTACCCCGACCCTGATGCTGATGGCCGTGCTGATGTCGATCTTCTCGTTCAAGCAGTTCACGCTCATCTGGCTGACGACCGGCGGCGGTCCCTACGGTGGCATTACCGAAACGCTGGTCCTGCGCATCTACCAGACGGCTTTCCGGTTCTTCGATCTGGCCTATGGCGCAACCCTGGGGGTCTCGGGGTTCGTGATCGTGCTCGGACTGACACTGCTGTTCGTCTATGCCCAACAGCGGCAGGACCGCGCCAGGAGGCGTTGAGACCATGAACGCCGGCGCCCACCTTCGCCACAGGCTCCGCCGCTTCGGTGCGGGGATGGCGTTCTATGCCCTGATCATCGGCTTCTGCGGCGTGGTGCTGTTCCCGGTCTACTGGATGATCGTGAACGCGATCCAGCCGCTGAGCCACGGGATGCAGTACCCGCCGCCGATGATCCCGGAGGAAATCAGCTTTCTGCCGTTCACCACGCTGTTCGAGAACTATCCGGTCGGGCGGTGGCTGGTGAACTCGCTTCTGCTGGCAACCATGACGACCCTGATCGTGCTGGCACTGGCAGTGCTGGGTTCGTTTGCCATGACCTTCCTGAAGTGGCGCGGCAAGGCGGCCTTCGGCCTGCTCCTGCTCATGACCCAGATGCTGCCCGAGGCCCTGGTCGTCATCCCGGTCTATGCGATGTATCGCAACCTCGGTCTGTCGGACAGCTTGCCGACCCTGTCGCTCGTCGACGCCGCGTTCATTCTGCCGATCTGCATCTGGGTGCTGAAGAACTCCTTCGACTCCATCGCCGAAGAAATCTATGAAGCCGCGCTGATCGACGGCTGCTCGCCGCTTGGCGCGCTGGTCCGCACGCTGCTGCCGCTCTCCGCGCCCGGGCTGGTGGCCGTCAGTGTGGTGGCCTTCTTCTACGCCTGGAACGAATACCTTTTCGCGGTCACGCTGATCAACTCGCCCGACATCCGGCCGGTCGCGGTAGGCCTGGCATCACTCAAGGTGATGCTCGACACACCGATCGACCGCGTGCTGGCGGCGGCCCTGTTCTTTTCCATCTTCCCGGTGATCTTCTACCTGCTGATCCAGCGGTACATCGTCGCCGGACTCAGCGCCGGGGCAGTCAAGGGGTAGAACATGGACATCACCTGCGTCGTCGACGCGAGAGCCGAACTGGGCGAAGGCACGATCTGGGACCCCGTCGAGGGCGTCCTGTGGTGGATCGACATCTGGCAGAAGCTCATTCACCGCTACGACCCCCGGACCGGCAGGGACGAGACCTGGCAGGCGCCGGAGTACCTGGGCTGCATCGGCCTGCGCGCCAGCGGCGGCCTGGTTCTGACCATGGCCTCGGGCTTCTACTTCTTCGATCCGGCGAGCGGCCGCTTCGACGCCATATTCGACCCTGAGGCGGACCTGCCCGACACGCGCTTCAACGACGGCAAGCCCGACCGGCAGGGCCGCTTCTGGTCCGGCTCGATGTTCGAGTCCCCGGCAAGACGCCGCGGTTCATCGGTTCGCTCTATCGCATGGACAAGGACCTGTCGGTGCACCGGATGATCGAGGGAGTCGGCTGCTGCAACGGGCTGGCCTGGAGCCCGGACAGCAGCACGATGTATTTCTCCGACAGCCATACGCCGATCGTCAGGGCCTATGACTTCGACGCGGCGACCGGCGAGATCGAGAACGAGCGAACCTTCGTCGATCTGTCGGACTTCGGCGGCATCGCCGACGGTGCCACGGTGGATGCCGACGGCTGCTACTGGGTGACCATACCCTTCAAGGGCCGCGTCGATCAGTACGACCCGGCCGGCAGGCTGGTGCAGACCATCGCCATGCCCACCGACCTGCCCACCTGCTGCGAGTTCGGCGGGGAGGAGCTCGACATCCTCTTTGTGACCACGGCAGTGTTGCGGCGCCCCGAAGAGACGTTCCGCGACCAGCGTCACCCCGGAGGTCTGTTTGCCATCGAGACAGGCACGAAGGGCCTGGCGCTGCCGCCGTTCGAGGGCTAGTCGAGCGCAGCCGTGCGGGCAACGAGGACCGCTTCCCCCTGTGACCGCTGCGAGCCGTTTGTCGACGGCAACCCTGGCCCGACAGGCCGGACCAGAGCGAGCAACAGTCAGTTGCACCGGCGGCTCGTCTGTCTTCAGGCGCGTCCGTTCTGCTCTCCGGCAGCCCGCGGTCGATGGAGGGCGTCAGTCATAGGCGATGGTGACCACCACGGTGTCGCTGTAGTTGCCGACCGCCACCGACTGTGCCGGCACACGACCATAGACCGAGATCACCTGCTCGCCGCCGCTACCCAGTCCCGCCCGGGCGTATTGCTGCTCGCCCCAGGGCGCGGAGCGCGCCGGGTCCTGGTAAAGGCCATAGGTGACGCTTCTCTCTCCCGACCGCATCAGCCGCTCATGGGGCAAGGCCGCGGCAAGGCCGCCATCGATCGCAATGCTGTAGCTTGTTCCGGGAGTACAGACGACGGCAAGATCGGCCACGGCATCGAGGTTGCCGGTGATCGCCCCCACGCTGCCAAAGTCCATGTCTCCCGCCTCGATCAGACAATTGGCGAGGACATCGGCACTGATTTCGATGCTGGTCTGTGAGCTCTGGTTGCCCGAGCAACTGGCGAGCGTACCCTCGTCATATTCGAATACGGCGTGCGTGCCGCTGACCGTCGTGGCGTAGCTGCCCGGCACAACGACGGCTTGATCGCCGAACACCAGACCGTAAACGGTGACCACCGCCGAGGCGGCTCCGTCGACGACCTCCAGCGTCAGCCGCAGCGGATCGCCCAGGCCGAGATACGAGCCGTGCCCCCAGCGGACCTGGCGGGCCGCGTCGGCGTAGAGGGCAAAGGCGAGGCTGCCGGCGACGCCGGACATCTGGCGGACGTCGTCCACGGCGCTGCCGCTGCCCGGACCGAGATTGCCGCAGACCGTGACCGTTGTGACGTTCTCCGGCACCTCGTCACACCAAATCGACAGATCGGCCGATGCCGAACTGTCGAGCTCCGACAGCGTGTCAACCATGCCGAACATGAGATCGGCGGTGTCGATCGTGCATTGCGTTGCGGCAGCACCGGAGACAGCGCCTCCGGCGACGAGGATGATCAGCAGGTGAAGACAGGCAAGCAAAAGGCCAGAGCGCATGGTCTGCCTCCTCATGCCGGTCTGCAGATGGCGTCAGGGATGGTTGTCTGCTGCCCGGGATCAGCCGAGAAGCCGAGTTCGGCCACGCAGCGACGGCCATCGCCGAGGTCGATTTCGATGCGGTTGGCGTCCGCGAGGCCGACGAGATAGGCCATGCCATCATAGCCGATCATGAACTCGGGTCCCGCTGCGCCGGCCCGGCCGGTTGCACCAACGGGCAATAGGACGCCATCGCCATCGCGGAAAGTGACCAGCGCGCTGCCACCCCCCGGTGCCCCGAGCGCCACCACGACCCCGGAGCCATCGGCGGGACGGATATCCCGGCGCGTGGCCAGCACCATCGCATCGAGCGGCAGGCCCGCGGGGTCGATACCGATGCGATTGGCCTCGAGGCCGCGCAGCGTCGGGACCACCAGCCTGCCGTCTGACCCCGTCGCGCCGACCACCTTGTTCTCGACCAGCACCGGCACTCCGGCATAGCCGGCATCGACCACTGCGAACGCATCGGAGATCGGGCTGGCGAACAGGATGCCCGCCGCGTTGGCCACGATGGCGCCGCTGAACAGCGCCGAGCCCGAGACGAACTCGCCGTCGTAGCCGATACTGGCCTCGGCCCGCAGTGCCGGGAAGCGCGCCTTCAGATCGGCCGACACCCGGCTGCGCTCGCCACCGGAATAGCCCAGCCTCCAGCTCGCATCCGATGACGTCTCGGATGTGGCCGTTCCGACCTGTGCCAGCGTGTGCAGGCGCGTGTCGTCGGCGGACGTCGAGATGCTGGCCCGCTTATCCTCCGACACCTGCCACGAATAGCCCAGCAGCAGGCGGTAGTCGTCGTCGATGAGATCCCAGGTTCCCGAGGCCGTCAGCCCGCCCCCCCACAGTGGCTGGCTGAGGCTCACGCCGAGCAGCCGCTGATGTTCGTCCTCGCTGCGCTGCAATTCGGCGAAACTCAGATTGAGCCGCAGCTTCTCGATGGGAGTGGGAACGCTCGCGCTGAGCTGCGCGAGGAACCGGGGAACGCCGCCCGATTCGCCATTTTCCGCATCCCGATAGGTGAACGAACCGATGTCGTGGTAGGCCCCGAAGGTTCCCTGTAGACGCGCCCGCACCGGCACGCCGAGGACGTCGAGGCCAATGGCGCCGAAGGCCTGGTAGCCCCCGCCCTCGTCGGTCACGCTGCCCGACACCGCCACCTGCAGTACACCACGATCGAGCAGACTGGTGGTGAGGCCCCCACCCAGATTGAACAGGCCGCCGCCACCTTCGGCATGGCCCTCGAGCGTCAGCCAGTCGGCCAGCCCGTAGCGCAAGCTCGCCGAGGCCATGGCAGCATCGTCGTAGTGGTCGGTGTCGGTGGCCATGCCGATGCGGGCGTGCCCGACCTCGAACGAGTAGTCGAGAAGTCCCGTTCGCAGCAGCTCCCGTGCCACATAGAAGGGTCGCGTGATAGTGACCGCCTGGCCCATGGCATCACGCACCACGAGGCTCGCCGTACCCGGCCCGCTGTCAAGCGGCAGGTCCTCGATGACAAACGGGCCGTCGGGCACGCTGGCGGAGTAGCGTCGGACTCCGTTGACCCAGACCTCTGCCGTTGACGGCAGTGCCGCGCTGCCGGACATCCCGGGAACGGGGAAAGTCACCACATCCGACTGCAGGGCGAAGTCGTTCTGTACCTGCAGGCCACCGAGCCGGGTGGGGCGGGTCCAGCCGAGGCTGCCGGTCACGAGGTCGCCCGCGATGAACCGCCAGCCCGCCTCCGGCTGCGCAAAGCGCCAGCTGCTCTGTTGCCGGTAGACTTGGCTCGGCTCGTTCGAGGAGATGACGAAGCCGTGGCTGACAACGCCGAAGGGGCCATAGGCGCGAGCCTCGAAGGCAGCGCTCATCGGGCCGAAGGTGAACTCGCCCGCGCTAGCCGCATAGCCCGGATTGAGTGCGACCGCGTAGTTCAGCAGACCGCCGCTCTGCGACTCCACCGGGAGGGCGACAGCGGGCCGCCGCGTTGCCTTCAGCACCAGCTCCGAGCGGGCCGAGGCCTCGGCATTGACGCGCATGGCCTGGCCCGGTTCGTCATAGACGAAGCGGACACCCGGCAGCCGGCCGAGGTCGATCCGTCCATCGGGCCGCACAGCGACTGCCGCAGGGAGCAGGCCCGCCTCGCGGAGGGATTCGGGGCGCGCTGTCCAGGTGCCATCGGCCTCTCTCACGAAGGCGACCACGGCATCGCGCGAGATGCCGTTGATCACCATATCGAGGTAGAGTGGCGCGCCGCCGGCGAAGACTTCCGGCGCCGGCCCGGCATCCGGGATGTCGATCGCCCGGGCGACCCCGAGGCCGGACAGTACGATTACACCCGCCAGCACGCCCGTTGCCACCCCGCCGCGACGAGGGGCCGGGGGACGCCTGCCGCTACTGCGAGAACACGACCGGGATGGCATGGCGGATCAGGACATTGACGGTTCCCGCGCGTTGGCTTGCCCGATTGGGGAGTTCGTCGACGAGCAGGCGATAGCCTTCCGGCTCGCCGATCGGACGTTTGGCAACCCGGACCACGCGAATGACATTGCCGCCGCCGGGGAGCAGCGTGGTCATCGGTGGGCCGGCGATCACGTACTGCGTCAGCTGGAGTACATCCCGGCCATTGACCACCGTCCAGCGGAACACCCGCACCTGCACCTGCACGGCCGCACGCCCGTCGTTCCAGACCTGCAGCATGCCCGCCGCCCGCGCCGAGAGCTTGAGCGTAATCGGCGCCACCCTCAGACTTGACGCCTCGGCGGACGTCGCCGATCGAACATCAGGACAAGCGCCGCCGCGGCGGCGCTCGCCCGGTGCATGATGCCCCTCGTGCCTGCCACTACAGCCCGTACCAGATCGTCGCGGTAACGCTGTCGGTGTAAGCGCCGAGCGACACCGCCTGGCCAGCCGGAATCCGGCCATAGACGGTCAGCGTCTGCTCGGCACTGCTGCCGGTCCCCACAACGGTGTCGGTATCGAGCGTATCGCCCCAGGCATCGGTATAGGTGGCGTTCTCGGTGAACAGGCCGTAGTTGAGATACTCGTTTGTCGCACCGGTATTGCGCAGGCGGCGCTGGTCGTCGTCGGCATTGCCGTCAAGATCGAGGCCGACCTGGTAGTCTGCGTCGGAAGTGCAGGTCACGTCGATGGCGGCACTGGCATCCACCGGGGACGCACCGGTGGTCAGCGTGCCGATGCTGCCGAAATCGAGCGGATCCACCGCAATGGTGCACGAGGCCGTGACCGTCAGCGACACCTCCATGTCGTCGGTCTCGGTGGCAGCAAGTGCGGGCGGCGCGACGCATGCGGCGCCGACGATCGACAGGGCCAGGACCCTGCTGGCCAGGAGTTTCTTGCGCATCGTGTCCTCGATGAACTGAAGTTGCGAAGCCAGCATAACCGGCGCCCGGCGCTGGCCAACGGCAACTGCGTCCGTTCTGGTGCGGCCCAGTGGCGAATGCCGGTGCAGGGTACCACGGCGGGGCAAGGGCGGCAGATCACCGGACCCGCGGATCGGTCCAGACTGGAGCAATGCGCCGTCCTGCTGCAGGGCGGACGCGCTGTGGCAACCGACCGGCTCTCGGCATCGAAGTGACAGCGGGGTGGCGAGATCTGGCCACCGGCGCAGCGTCCGGCCGCCGTGCAGTGCGCCCGGTCAGATGGCGAAGACGCGATGGGTGGCGCCCCTGAAATGGGCTGCCAGGCTGGCGACCGCGCCTTCGACGTCGCCGCGCTCCAGCGCCTCGACGACGCTCAGGTGCTCATCGATCGTATCGAGCAATTGTCCGCGAAACACCGAGCGCTGGTGCACGCGCTTGGCCATGCCGATATTGTCCTGCAGCCGCGCGTGGGTTTCGAGGATGGCGCGATTGTCGAGCGCCTCGACGATGTCGCGATGCAGCTTGCGGTCAAGCGCGGTCATGTGCGGCAGCGCCTCCTCGAACGGCACCGCCCCGCCCAGTTCGCGCCGGCACTCCTCGTGTCGCGACCGCATCCCGGCCAGCCACTCGGGAGTCACCGTCTCCCCGAAGGTCCTCAGCGCGTAGGTCTCGATCATGATGCGGAACTGGTAGTTCTCGCGAATGAAGGCAACCTCGGGATAAACGATGCGGATGCCGGTCCTGGGCTTGATCTCGACCAGCCCGAACTCCTCGAGCAGCACGAGCGTCTCGCGCAGCGGCGACAGTGAGAGCCCCAGCAGGTCGCACAGTTCGTTCTGCGTCACCACCATGCCGGCCTCGAGCCGCCCCGACTGCAACGCCTCGCGGAAGCGCCGGTAGCCCTCGTGATTCTGTCTATCGTCGTCGGCCATGTCCGATCCGGCTCGCCTTGGGATGTCGTCGTCTCCTGGCACCGGCTTCCGTCCGGCGGAACCTGGTGCGATAGGCCCAGCTGCAGCCTTTGCTCTGCAGTAACGCCTCGCTTAGCATATACCAAATCGCCAACCACTCAACGCTGAACCCTTGACCTGATATCTCACAGACGCCTATGGATATCTCAGGACGGAACGTGAGGGCCAAATTGAAGATCGTCGGGTTCACCTGCTGGCTGGTCGAGAGCGAACCGGGGCCGAAATTCATCTGGCGCAACGGGCTGCCCGGCTCGCATGGCGACCTTCGTCCGGGTACCAGGCCGCGAAAGGCCGTGCTGCGCATGGAAACCGACAGCGGATTGTTCGGCGCGCTGGAGATCGGCCGTGGCGACGCAGTGCTCGATCTCGTCGCCCGCCGCTACAACTGGTTCATCGGCGAGAACCCGCTGCTCACCGAGCGGATGTGGCATCTGATGTGGGAAATCGACCGCATCGAGGAAGTGCACATGCGTGCGCTCGGTCTGCTCGACATGCTGTGCTGGGACGTCAAGTCTCAGCTGGCACAGATGCCCATCCACCAGTTGCTCGGCGGCCACAACCGGGTGGTGCCCGCTTACGCCTCGACCGTCACCTGGCCGACGCTCGACGAGTACGAACGCTACATCAAGCAGTGCCGCGACATCGGCTTCACTGCGTTCAAGCTGCATGCCTGGGGCGACGTGAAGCGCGACATCGAACTGTCGACCAGGCTCCGGCAATGGGTCGGCCCCGACGCCGACCTGATGTTCGATGGCTCGGCCGGCTGGGACTATGTCGATGCGCTCGAAGTCGGCCTGGCGCTGCAGGACCTGGGGTTCCTCTGGTACGAGGAGCCGATGCGCGAGTTCTACCTGGGCTCGTACGCCAAGCTGTGCGACAAGTTGACGATGCCGGTGCTGGCGGCCGAGACCTCTGACGGCGTGCATTGGAACATGGCGAGCTGGCTCCAGGCGAAAGCGCTCGACATGACGCGCGGCTCCACCTTCTACAAGGGCGGCTTTACCGGCGCGATGAAGATCGCCCACATGTCGGAGAGCTTCGGCATGCGGGCCCAGGTGCATGGCATGGGGCTCGAAAACGCCCAGCTTGCGCCGCCATCTCCAACAATGACTACTATGAGCAGTTGGTGATGAACGAGGACCAGATCCGCGGCCTCGACAGTCTCGGCCCGCTCGCCATCGTCGACGGCAAGCTTACCGTCTCGGACGAGCCGGGGCTGGGCTACCACTTCGACTTCGATGCGCTCGACCGCACCGCGCTCAACAAGATCACCGTCACCGAGAAATTCGGCTAGGGGCGCGGACAGGTGGCGGCGGTCGAACTCAGCAATGTCAGCAAGTCCTTCGGTACCGTCGGTGTCATCGAGGCCTCGCTGCGCCGGCGCTGCAGACCGAACTCGTCACTCTCGCCAAGCTCAACGGCTACACCGTCGAGTAGGGCGAGCCTCCTCCGGCCGGGCGCTCTCCCGAAGCGCCCGGCCGGCCCTGCCCCTGTTCGTTCTGCCTGCTGACCAAGATGAGCGCCATGGCCGACACCGCATCGCCGACAGCAGCCCGAGAGCGCGCCCGTGCCGCGCGGCGGAAGGGGCAGCGCGACACGCGCATGGCCTACCTGCTGCTGCTGCCCTACATCGTGCTTGGTCATGTTCGGTGGCATGTTTCCGGTCGCCTATGCGTTCGGCCTCAGCTTCGTCTGGTGACACCATCGAGAGCACCTTCTACGGGCTCGCCAACTTCGAGTTCGTGTTCAACGATTTCCGCGTACCGGCCGCCGCCATCAACGTCATCTGGTTCTCGTCGTCATCTGGGTAGCGATGACGATGGTGGGCGTGGACGCTGTCGCTGATGCTCGACAGCATCGGGCGCAGGACAGCCACGACGCTGCGGACCATCTACTTCCTTCCCGGCGCAGTGACCTCCTCGGCGGTGGTGGTGCTCTGGCTGTTCCTTCTCGATCCGGGCGTGAGCCCGTTCCAGAGCCTGCTGCATGCGGCGGGATGGACCTACAGCATCGACGTAATCACCGGCGTCGGGCTTGCCGGGAGTGTTCGCGCTGATGGCGTATTTCTCGTCCTCGGGCGGGTGGATCGTGGTGTTTGGCGGGGCGCTGCTCGAGCCTCCCCCACCGAGGTGATGGGGAAGCCGCCCGCGTCACGGCGCGCCAACCGCTTCCAGCTCGCAACGCGGATCAGAAGCTGCCAATGATCTGGCGCTCGCCGGTGCTGATGGGCATCCTCAGCTTTGCCGCCGGCCTGAACTGTTCGTCGAGCCGCCACTGATGCAACTGGCCGGCCCGCACGATCGCGCAGAACGATTGGTCGCTCAACCAGATGGCGTTCCAGTACGCATTCCGCATTGGTGATTTCGGCGCTTCTGGCGGCGCTCGACCCTGCTGGTGGGCACTTCTATCATCATCTGATCGGTCATCGTGTTCGCGACCCGCTTCCTACAAGATCGATTGAGGGACCATGGCCGACGCACGCACTCCGCCATTCAAGCTCAACCTGGGCGCTTCATCGTCTTCGCGTTCCTCGCCTTCGCGGTTGTGTTTCTACGGCATCCCGCTGCTGTGGCTTCTGCTTGCCGGTACGCGCTCGCAATCCTCGCTGTTCGCCGATCCCGCCGTTCACCATCGGGACCTGGCAGGTTTCATTGCGACCTGGAACAACCTCACCACCTACAATAACTTCCAGATCCTCGTCAGTTGGGCGGCCACCGGACATCTACTCGGTGGGCGGCGTGCTGCTCTCGCTGATTGCCTCGATCCCGGCGGATATGTGTTCTCGGCTTCGGAGTTTCCGGGGCGCAAGCTGATCCTTGTGGCTATGCTGATCGCGATGATCACCCCCAGTACGGTGGTGGTACGGGATCTCCCTCGAAATGAACCTGCTCCGGGCTCAACAACGCACCCTATGCCGGGCTGATCCTCGCGAGCGGGGGGTTCTTTCCGTTCGGCGTCTACCCCACCTATGTCTACTTCTCGACGTCGCTGCCCAAGGGCGTGATGGACTCGGCACGCATCGATGGCGCAAACCGCTTCGAACTGTTCACCCGCACGCCTTGCCGCTGGCCCGTCCGATCGTCGCGCTCGTGGCGTTCTTCAGCTTCATCGGCATCTGGAACAACTACTTTCTTGCCTTCGTGTTGCTCAGCGACGACAAGCTCTACAACCTGCCGGTGGGGCTCACCAAGCTGATCTCGACGTCCGGGGCGCTCAGCACCTGCCGGCCAACGACGTGCCGATCAAGAAGCCCGAGGTGATCCCCGCGGCAATCCTCGTGATCCTGCCGGTGCTGGTGATCTTCCTTGCCGCACAGCGCTTCGTGCGCTCGGGCATGCTGTCGGGGGCGGAGAAGGGCTGACCGCAGATTGGTACCAGCAGTTCACAAGCCGGCCCGGCTGGTCCAGCCTTGCACCCATGCTGATCCCAGAGTAGCGAGACAAGCATGACCGGCGAGCCGGACAGGGCGCCGATCACGCCGGCGCCATTGCTGGTCTCACGCCTCCTCCTCGCGGGAGGTCGGTCGACCCGCAAGGGAGCGACGCGGCCCTGCTGCCGCGGGGGGGTGTCGCTGATCCGCGCCACCGATACCCTGCGCCCGCAGGTCGCGGCGCTCGCGATCAGTGCCAATGGCGATCCGAGGCGCTTCGACTTCCTCGATCCGCCCATCCTCCCCGACGGTGCCCCGAGCTCCGGCCCGCTGTCGGGGCTGCTGGCCGGGCTGCATTGGGCGGCCGGAACCGGTCGTGCCTCGCATCTCGCCATCGTGGCCTGCGACACCCCGTTCTTTCCCGCGACCTGGTGGTGCGTCTTCTGGCTGCAAACCGCCCGGAGGACGACCGCGTCGGGTACCGGTCCGGCGGGGGCGCACATCCGGTCTTCGGGCTGTTCCCCATCACCTGCAGGGACCCGCCTGCACTGGCTTGGTTCGAGGCGCAGAACCCGGCCATGCCCATGGATCGAGAGCCGTCCCCATGTGTATGCCGATATCACCGGCGACCCCGACCCCTTCTTCAATGTCAATACGCCCGAGGACCTCGTCGTCGCGGCGCGGCATCGCCCGCCCGCCGGAGCGCTAGATGAAGATCGGCATCCTCTACCAGACTCTCCCGACCGCGCCAGCCGCGGCGAAATACGAGGACAAAAAGGGCGGCCCCGCCATTGCGGCCCACCTCGAGGCGACGCTGACGACGTCGTGGACGGCGGTCGCGCGGATCGTTCCCGACGGCCTCGGCTCGGTACTGAGGCGCTGCGCGATCTGTGCGGCCGGGAAGGTGTCGGCCTGCTGCTCGCCACCGGCGCACCGGGCCGAGCCGCGCGACACTACGCCCGAAGCCGGTTGCCGCCGTGATCGACAAGGAGTTGCCGGGGTTTGGCGAGCAGATGCGGGCTGCGAGCCTCAAACAGGTACCAACCGCCATCCTCTCCCGGCAGGGCGCCGGCATCCGAGGCAGTACCCTGATCATCACTTTCTTGCCTTCGTGTTGCTCAGCGACGACAAGCTCTACAACCTGCCGGTGGGGCTCACCGTGCTGATCTCGACGTCCGGGGCGCTCAGCAACCTGCCGGCCAACGACGTGCCGATCAAGAAGCCCGAGGTGATCCTCGCGGCAATCCTCGTGATCCTGCCGGTGCTGGTGATCTTCCTTGCCGCACAGCGCTTCGTGCGCTCGGGCATGCTGTCGGGGGCGGAGAAGGGCTGACCGCAGACGGGTACCAGCGGTTCAAGCCGGCCCGGCTGGTCTAGCCTTGCACCCATGCTGATCCCGAGTAGCGAGACAACATGACCGGCAGGCCGGACAGGGCGCCGATCACGCCGGCGCCATTGCTGGTCCTCGGCCTCCTCCTCGCGGGAGGTCGGTCGGACCCGCATGGGGAGCGACAAGGCCCTGCTGCCGCTTGGGGGTGTCGCTGATCAGCGCGCCACCGATACCCTGCGCCCGCAGGTCGCGGCGCTCGCGATCGAGTGCCAATGTCGATCCGAGGCGCTTCGACTTCCTCGATCTGCCCATCCTCCCCGACGGTGCCCCGAGCTCCGGCCCGCTGTCGGGGCTGCTGGCCGGGCTGCATTGGGCGGCCGGAACCGGTCGTGCCTCGCATCTCGCCATCGTGGCCTGCGACACCCCGTTCTTTCCCCGCGACCTGGTGGTGCGTCTTCTGGCTGCAACCCGCCCCGAGGACGACCGCATCGTGGTGCCCCGGTCCGGCGGTCGCGCATCCGGTCTTCGGGCTGTTCCCCATCACCTGCAGGGACCCGCTTGCACACTGGCTGGCCGAAGCGCAGAACCCGGCCATGCGCCGCTGGATCGAGAGCCGTCCCCATGTGTATGCCGATATCACCGGCGACCCCGACCCCTTCTTCAATGTCAATACGCCCGAGGACCTCGTCATCGCGGCGCGGCGCCTCGCCCGCCCGCCGGAGCGCTAGATGAAGATCGGCATCCTCACCATCTCCGACCGCGCCAGCCAGCGGCGAATACGAGGACAAGGGCGGCCCCGCCATTGCGGCCTACCTCGAGGCGACGCTGACGACGCCGTGGACGGCGGTCGCGCGGATCGTTCCCGACGGCCTCGGCTCGGTACGGGACGCGCTGCTCGATCTGTGCGACCGGGAAGGTGTCGGCCTGCTGCTCGCCACCGGCGGCACCGGGCCGAGCCCGCGCGACACTACGCCCGAAGCGGTTGCCGCCGTGATCGACAAGGAGTTGCCGGGGTTTGGCGAGCAGATGCGGGCCGCGAGCCTCAAACAGGTACCAACCGCCATCCTCTCCCGGCAGGGCGCCGGCATCCGAGGGAGTACCCTGATCATCACCCTGCCCGGCAAGCCGGCCGCGATCGAGGTCTGCCTCGATGCGGTGTTCGCCGCGGTGCCCTATTGCCTCGACTTGATCGGCGCCGGCCACATCGACACCGATGAACGACGGATCAGGAGCTTCCGGCCCAGGTCGTGAACATGCGAGTGGTCGATTTTGTCACCATTCGGAATGTATAGGCTTTTATTGACCCTGGACTGCACCCGCACGTCGCCGTTTCTAGAGTCCTTAACCTACGTAATTTAGCGTACAGGCTGCAATTGGCGGCGGGACACCGGTGCACATTCTCGTGTCGACGACAGTCGTTCGAGCCTGGCCTTCCTCGGCAATATCATCGGCGCGCTCGGCATCGCCGAGGTCGAGTGCCTGCTGAGCCCGCGCGCCGCTGCAGCGGGCGGAGCAGGCGCAGTTCGACCTGGTCCTGGTCGACCATGTCATGCCCGAGATGGACGGCGTGGAGCTCACCCGCAGGCTGCGCGGCTCGCCGACCTATCGGCTGGTGCCGATCATCATGGTCACCTCGGACAATGACCGCGCTGCGGGTCAATGCCATCGCCGCGGGTGCCACCGACTTCATCAACAAGCCCTTCGATCCGACGGAACTGCAGGCACGGGTCACCAACCTTCTGGCATTGCGACGTGCCCAGATCGAGCTTGCGGATCAGACCGCCTGGCTGAAGCGGGAGGTCGAGAAGGCAACAGCTCACCTCGTCGAACGCGAGGAGGAGATCATCTGGCGTCTCGCGCGCGCCATCGAGTATCGCGACGGCGACACCGGCGGCCATGTCTCGCGCGTCGCACAGGTCTCCTGTCTGATCGCCGAGGGGATCGGCCTTTCGCCCGAGCGCTGCCGCTGCATCTACCTGGCTGCGCCGCTGCACGACATCGGCAAGATCGGCATCGCCGATTCGATCCTGTCGAAACCCGGCAAGCTGACACCCACCGAACTGGAGACCATGCGTCAGCACGTCTCGATCGGCGCCCGCATCCTCGAGAACGGCTCATCCGACGTCATCCGCACTGCCGAGTTGATCGCCCAGAGCCACCACGAGCGCTGGGACGGCACCGGCTATCCCGACCGGCTCTCGGGCACCGATATCCCGGTGGAAGCCCGCGTCGTCGCCATCGCCGATGTGTTCGACGCGCTCTGTTCCGAGCGCCCCTACAAGCAGGCCTGGCCGGTCGCCGACGCCTATCGTGAGATCGCCAGCCTCTCCGGCACGCATTTCGACCCGGCCTGCGTTGCCGCTTTCGAGACCCGCTGGCCCGAGATCGCCGCGCTGCTTGCCGCCACCGAAGCGCGCACGCCTCGCCGGCTGACGGCACGCGCACCGCCGCTGGCCGGCACCTGTCTGAGCCATCCATACCATAAAACACCCAGGAAGTATCACGACCGACGCGGGAGGGCGTTGGCTTGATGTCTTCGCGCGCGGACGACCGTCCGACTGTATCAGTTCAGTATAAAACGACGCTCCACGGCAACGACGAACTTGTCGGGAGAATTTCAGGACTCAACGAGAGTCCATCCAGGATTCGCTGAATCGACATTACCGGGCGTGAACGACTCACGCCGACCAGAACGTTGCTACCGACTACTGGTGTAGGTAAAAATCCGTACGAGTCATGCCAAAAGTAATTGTCGATTTACGAGTTGGTCCGATCATATGAGCATACTAAGACGAAACGGCGAATCCAGCTAACGGACGCCGTGCCGATCAGCGCAAAAAAATACTGGCGCGGGATCGAGAGCATTATGGCGGCCGGATTTGGACGCCTGGCTTATTGAGAACAGATCAATATTTGAAGGGATTTGCCAATGGCAGATGTCGATTCCGTTCGCTTCGAACTCAGTGGCGATCTTTCACTTCGTGATACTGCCGATCTCAAGTCACGACTGACGACTGCACTCTCCGACAAGCGATCACTGGTGATCGAAACCGACGGCGTCGGCGGCATCGATGTCAGCTGCCTGCAGGTGCTGGTCGCTGCGCAGAAATCCGCCAACGCCGCCGGCATGCCGATGCGGCTGACCGCCAGCGCTGCGGGCCCCCTGGGGGGCGCGATGATCGCCGCCGGCTTTCATGCACCCGACGGGCGACCGCTAATCCCCGAAGCCGAAACCTGGACCCTGACGCGCGAGGCAAGATGAGCAAGACCATCCTCACGATCGACGATTCCGCCTCCATCCGCCAGATGGTGGCGATGACGCTGACCGGCGCCGGACTCAAGGTGATCGAGGCCGGCAACGGCGCCGAGGGCTACACCAAGGCCACCTCCCAGCCCGTGCACGCGGTGATCACCGACCTCAACATGCCGGTCATGAACGGGCTCCGAGTTTCTCAGGAAGTTCCGCCAGAGCCCTGCCGGCAAGGGCATCCCGGTGATCCTGCTGACCACCGAGTCCGACGAGGAGCTGAAGCGCCAGGCCCGCGAGGCCGGCGCCACCGGCTGGATCGTCAAACCCTTCAAACAGGACCAGCTGCTGGCCGTCGTCAGAAAGGTAACCGGAGCATGAGTGCCATCGACCCCGCCGATACCTTCCGCCAGGAGGCAAGGGAACTGCTCGAGCAGCTCGAGCTCGGCCTGCTTGATCTCGAGCAGACCCCCGCCGACACCGATCTCGTCAACTCGGTCTTCCGCGCGCTCCATACCATCAAGGGCTCGGGCGCCATGTTCGGCTTCGTTGAGGTCGCCGCCTTCGTCCACGAGTTCGAGACCGCCTTCGACCGGGTCCGCAAGGGCCTGTCGCCGGTCACCGCCGCGCTTGTGCCGATCGCGCTCGGCGCCAAGGACCATGTACACGTGCTGATCGAAACGGGCGGATCGGCCGCCACGGCCGGGGAGCCGATCCTGTCGGCCCTGCGTGGGCTCGTGGCCGAGGGCGAGCCGGTGCCCTCGACGGCGACGCCGGCTGCCATGCGCCGCCCCCGGCGGTACCCGCTGGCGCATCCGCTTCACCTTGCCCGACGACGCCCTGCCCACGGGACCAACCCGATGCTGCTGCTGGCAGAGATCGGCGAACTGGGTCCGTGCGAAGTGAGCGCCCTAGTGGATGCTGTGCCCGAACTCGAGCTGATCGATCCCGAGGTCTCCTATCTGGGCTGGCAGATCGACCTCACCCATCCCGATCCACGCGCCGCGCTCGACGATGTGTTCCTGTTCCTCAAGGACGGCATGGAACTGTCGATCGAACCGCTGCCGGCGGAAGCCGCACGGGGGGATGTCGCGCCGCTCGGCGCGGTCGACCCGGTCTCCGCGCCACCCGCGAAGCGCGACACCGTCGGCGAGATCGAGCGGGCCGACACCGGCCGGGCCGGCACCGACCGCAGCCAGTCGTTGCGCGTGCCGGCCGAACGACTCGACGAGCTGATGGATCGCGTCGGCGAACTGGTGATCGCCCAGGCTCGCCTGTCGCAGATGGCGGCTGGCAGCTCGGACACCAACCTCAAGTCCATTGCCGAGGAACTCGAGCGGCTGTCCTCCGGCCTGCGTGACACCACCATGGGTATCCGCATGGTGCCCATCGGGACGCTCTTCGGTCGTTTCCGGCGGCTGGTGCACGATCTCAGCCACGATCTGGGACAGCACGTGGAATTCGTCACCACCGGCGAGGACACCGAGCTCGACAAGACCGTCATCGAGCGCCTCGCCGACCCGCTGGTGCACCTCATCCGCAACGCTGTCGATCATGGCCTCGAGTCGCCCGAAACCCGGGCCCGGGCCGGCAAGCCGGTGTGCGGCACCGTGCGTCTGTCAGCGGTTCACACCGGCGCCGAGGTCGCCATCTCGGTCAGCGACGACGGCGGCGGGCTCAACACCGAACGCATCCGCGCCAAGGCCGAGGAGCAGGGCCTGATCGCCGCCGATGCCAGGATCCCCGATGCTGAACTGCACCAGTTGCTGTTCCATCCCGGCTTCTCGACGGCCAGCGAGATCACCTCGGTCTCGGGACGCGGCGTCGGCATGGATGTCGTCAAGCGCACCATCGACAGCCTGCGCGGCAACATCGACATGTCGACCCGGCCGGGGCTAGGCACCTCGGCGACACTGCGCCTGCCGCTGACCCTCGCCATCATCGACGGCATGCTGGTTCGGGTCGGCAGCGGCCGCTACACCATCCCGCTCTCGGCGGTCGAAGAGTGCGTCGAACTGCCGGCATCCGCCGACACCCAGGCCCAGGGCCGCAACTTCCTCAACATCCGCGGCGCGCTGGTGCCGTTCCTGAGGCTGCGGGAGCTGTTCCGCGTCACGAGGCCGCCCGATCCGCACCAGAAGGTGGTGATCGTCTCCTCGGGCGAGTTCCGCGTCGGGCTCGTCGTCGACCAGATCATCGGCAACAACCAGACGGTCATCAAGTCGCTCTCCAAGCTGCACGCGGACATCGAGACCTTCTCGGGGGCGACGATCCTCGGTGACGGCACAGTGGCGCTGATCCTCGACCCGAGCCATCTGGTCAGCTTCGGACAGGCCTTCGAGGATCGCCTCAGGGGCGGTCGCATGGGGAGGGCAGCATGAGCGCGCTCGCCGCCAACGGCGCCCTGAAGGTGCTGACGCTGGGACTGCAGGGCGAGATCTTCGCGATCGAGGCCGGCAGCGTGCGAGATTCCCGATGTCGTCCCGATCACCGAAGTGCCCAATGCGCGGGCCTTCGTGGGCGGCCTCATCAATGTGCGCGGGCGTGTCGTGCCCCTCGCCGACTTGCGGGTGATGTTCGGCATGGACCGACCGCCACCCGACGCCGACACCCGCATCGTCGTCATCGAGATCGACCTCGAGGGCGATCCGACCATCGCCGCCATCCTCGCCGACCGGGTGCACGATGTCACCGACATCGAGCTCGCCTCCATCGAGGAGGCGCCGAAGGTCGGCATGCGCTGGCGTACCGAATACGTCAGCGGCATCGGCAAACGCGGCGAGGACTTCGTCATCATCCCGGATATGGGACGGATTTTTCGGAACCGAAGGCGGCAGAAGCACGCCTTCCGAATTGGAAGAAGGGGACAGTTTATGAGATTGACACTCAAGGTGAAGCTGGCGGCGGTATTTGCCACCGTCGTCGTGCTGGCTGCCGCAGGCATGCTTTTCGGGATCGTCAACCTGGGCAGCCTCAAGTCCACTTACGATGGGCTGATCGACAACCAGATCGCCCGCATTCGCTTCATCAACCAGGTTGATGCGACCGCCGTCCGGATCGACCGGGACGAGAAGTCGCTCATCCTGTCGACCGACAGCGCCGAAGTGGCGCAGCTGAGGACTTCCATCGAGGAGAGCAAGACCAGCCTGGATGACTTGGTCAGCAAGGTCTACGATCTGTCCGGCGCCGAGGGGCGGGCGGAGCTGGATGCCTTCCGCGAGCAGTGGAGCAAGTTCATCGAGTCCGACCTGCGGGTGCAGGAGGCGAGCGAACTGCAGTCCATTCAGACGGCGCGCAACCTCCTGCAGAACGAGGTCCGCGAGGCCTTCGATCAGGTGAATACCCAGATCGACACGCTCCAGGAGCGCTTCGAGAACGCCATCGCGAGTTCGGCTGACAGCAGCGCGGCAGCACGTTTCGCGGCAGTTGCGGATTTGGCCAAGTCCGTCCTCCGGGTCCGCGCCAACACCATCAAGTCGGTGGCCGATCAGAACAATCCGGAGATGCAGAAGCAGGACGCCGAGGCCGTGAACACCTATGTCAGCGCCGTCGAGGCGCAAGTCGCGCAACTCGACGCGCTGATGATCGGCGCCGATCGCGCCGTCTTCCAGGAGCTCAAGACCAGGATCGACGCCTGGTTGCCCCTCGCCAGGCAGGCGGTCGAAAAGGCACTCGAGAACAGCCAGTATCAGGCTTCGGTGGCGAGCGCCGAGGGCGCCACGTTCCGTCGCGCCGCCATGACCATCCTCGACAACATGACGTCCCGGAGGCGTGAGCAGATCACCCAGGGCCAGGCAGACTCGGCCGCGGCGTACGAATCGGCGCGCCTGTTGATGATCAGCGCGCTCGTCGTGATCACGCTTGTTGCCGCGATCTCCGCTACCCTGATCGTCCTGGGCATCTCGAAGGCCATCAGCAGCGCGCTTCGTCTCGCCAACGAGGTCGCCGGCGGCAATCTCAGCGCTACGGCCACGGTCAAGTCCAACGACGAGATCAAGGACCTGATCGACGCCCTCAACGCCATGACCCGCAAGCTGCGCGACGTGGTCTCCGAAGTGACCGCGGCGACCCGCAATGTCGCCTCGGGCAGCCAGGAACTCTCGGCCACCTCCGAACAGCTGAGCCAGGGTGCCACCGAACAGGCCTCCTCGACCGAAGAGGCCTCGGCCTCGATGGAACAGATGGCGGCGACCATCAAGCAGTCCGCCGACAATGCCAGCCAGACCGAGAAGATCGCTCGCCAGTCGGCGGCCGATGCGATCGCCTCGGGCGAGGCCGTCAACAACGCCGTCACCGCCATGCAGACCATCGCCGAAAAGATCATGGTGGTGCAGGAGATCGCCCGCCAGACCGATCTGCTCGCCCTCAATGCGGCGGTGGAAGCCGCCCGGGCCGGCGAACACGGCCGTGGCTTCGCCGTGGTTGCCTCGGAAGTGCGCAAGCTCGCCGAACGCAGCCAGGCCGCTGCAGCCGAGATCTCGACCCTCTCCGGCCAGACGGTGAAGACCGCCCAGTCGGCGGGCGAGATGCTCAACAAGCTGGTGCCCGACATCCAGCGCACGGCCGAACTGGTGGAAGAGATTTCCGCCGGCAGTCGCGAACAGAATGCCGGCGTGGCGCAGATCAACACCGCCATCCAGCAGCTCGACAAGGTCACCCAGCAGAACACCTCGGCCGCCGAGGAAATGTCGGCGAGCTCGGAGGAGCTGGCCAACCAGGCAGAACTGCTGCAGAAGTCGATCAGCTACTTCCGCGTTGACGGAAATCGCTCCAGCGAGGCAGTCGAGACCGCCAGCCATCCGGCCGCCAAGGCCGCCAAGTCGAAGACCCTGCGGGACGAGCTGATGGCCAAGGCCCCGCACATGCAGAGGGCCAAGGCCGGCAAGGCACACACGGCCGGCGGCGGCTTCGACCTCGACCTCGCGGATGCTCATGACGATCTCGACGGCGACTTCACCCGTCGCAGCGCGGCCTGAGGCATCAGCATGGCCGAGCACGCACAATACGTGACGCTGGGGGTGGCGGGCGAACTGTTCGCCGCCCCCGTCGAGATGGTGCAGGAGATCCTCGACATGCGCCCGGTGGCCCGCCTGCCGCAGGCGCCGCCGAACCTGCTCGGCATGACCGACGTGCGCGGGGAGGGCATCCCGGTGCTCGACCTGCGCCTGACTCTCGGCCTGCCCCCGGCCGAGGACACCGAGAACACCCGCATCGTCGTGCTGCGGGTCGCCACCGGCGGGCGCCGCCTGACGGTGGGGCTGCGGACCGACCGGGTGTTCGAGGTGACGGTGCTCGATGCCGATGCGCTCGATCCGCCGCCGGCGATCAGCGGCGACTGGCAGGGCCAGGCGGTGGCCGGCATCGGCCGCCGCAACGGTGCCTTCGTCACCGTCCTCGATCTTGACCGCCTGCTGGCCGACGGCGCCCTGCCGCCGGCCGGCATCGCCGCCTGACCCCCGACCACGTCCGCCGCCGGAGACCAGCTTGCACAGATCTGCCCTCAAGGCCCCCGCCGTCGATCGCCACGAAGACCATCTGGGCGGCATCGACTTCCAGCGCATCGCCCGCCTCGTCGAGGGCGAGGCCGGGATCAAGCTGCCGCCCGCCAAGCGGCTGATGGTCGAGGGGCGCCTGCGCAAGCGCCTGCGGGCCCTCGGCCTCGACGATTTCAGCGCCTATTGCGCGCTGCTCTTCACCCAGGATGGGCTCGCACGCGAGCTCACCCATCTCATTGACGCGGTGACGACCAACAAGACGGACTTCTTCCGTGAGCCGGAGCACTTCGAGTTCCTGGTCGACACCATGGTGCCGACACTGCTGGCACAGCGACGCGAACGGCAGCCGCTGCTCAAGCTGTGGAGCGCCGCGAGCTCCAACGGCGCCGAGGCCTTCACCCTCGCCATGGTACTCGTCGACCTGATGGCGAAACGGAACGATTTCCGTTTCGCCATCCTCGGTACCGACATTTCCACCGCCGTGCTGGCCCAGGCCCAGCGCGCCGTCTATCCCGCCGAGATGATCACGCCGGTGCCGCCCGACCTGCAGGCGCGCTTCCTGATGCAGTCGCGCCGCCCCGGCACCCGCCGCGAGGTCCGCATTGTTCCGGAATTGCGCCGTCTGGTGAGCTTCTCCCATCTCAACCTGATGGACGAATCCTACCCCTACGATCGCGACGTCGACATCGTCTTCCTGCGCAACGTGCTGATCTACTTCGAGAAGCGCGACCAGGCGGCGGTGGTCCGGCGACTGGTCGGTCACCTCCGGCCCGGCGGCTACCTGGTCCTCGGTCACTCCGAATCGATGATCGGCACCAATGTCGCGGTCCGCCAGGTCGCCCCTGCCGTGTTCCAGAAGCTATGAGCGCCGCGATGCCGACCGACCAGCCTGCCGCAGCGTTCGACCGCAAGATCCGGGTTCTCATCGTCGACGACTCCGCCTCGGTGCGTACCACGCTGTCCGACATCATCGCCGCCGATCCCGAACTCGAGGTGATGGCCACCGCGGCCGATCCCTATGTCGCGGTCGAGCGCATCCGCCAGGAAGTGCCCGACGTGATGTTCCTCGACATCGAGCTGCCGCGCATGGACGGACTGACCTTCCTGAGAAAGATCATGGCGCAGCGGCCGATCCCGGTGGTGATCTGCTCCTCTCACACCGAGGCAGGATCGAACACCCTGATGGAGGCGCTCGAGGCCGGCGCGGTCGACGTCGTCACCAAGCCGCGCGTCGACACCGCGCAGTTCCTGCAGGAATCGGCGATGCGCATCTGCGACGCCGCCAAGGCGGCGGCCCAGGCGAGGCTCAAGGGCCGGATGCGGCCGGCGGCCCGGCTCCACGTCGAGGCCAAGCTCACCGCCGACGCGGTGATCCCGCAGCGTTCTGCGGCGAGGACGGCCTCAGCGATCGCCAACATGCCGGTGACGGAGCCGATCATCTGCATCGGGGCGTCGACTGGCGGCACCGAGGCACTGCGAGAAGTGCTCGAGGCCCTGCCCGCCGCTTCGCCCGGCATCGTCATCGTCCAGCACATGCCCGAGCGCTTCACCAGCGCCTTCGCCCGCCGCCTCGATGGCCTGTGCGCCATGACCATCCGGGAAGCCGGGGACGGCGACCAGGTCCTGCCCGGTCGGGTGCTGATCGCCCCCGGCAATCACCACCTGACGCTGCACCGCGCCGGCTCGCGTTATACCGTCAATGTCGTAGAGGGCCCGCACGTCTCGCGCCACCGTCCCTCGGTCGACGTGCTGTTCCGTTCGGCCGCGCACCAGGCCGGCCGCAACGCCATGGGCATCATCCTCACCGGGATGGGTGACGATGGCGCCAGGGGGTTGCTCGAGATGCGGCAGGCCGGCAGCCTCACCGTGGCCCAGGACGAGGAGAGCTGCGTTGTCTTCGGCATGCCCAAGGAAGCGGTGACGCTCGGCGCGGTGGACAGGGTACTGCCGCTGCGCCGCATCGCCGGGGAGATCACCACCTACGCTGCCCGCGCCACTTCGTCAAAGGACTGACCATGGCCAACCTGGCGCAGGCTCTCGCCGCTGACGACCTTCCCGCGCTCACCGACCGCATTGCGGCGGCCGCCGATGGCCTTGCGCCGCCGCGCGACGCCATCGAAGGCGCCTTCGTCAGCATCGGCGACCGCCTTTCCGCCTGCGCCGCGATCCTCGGCCGGCTCACCCGGACCTTCGAGGCGCTGCCGGCCGAACTCGAGAGCACCGAGCTTGCCGAGGCCACCGACCGGCTGGCGATCGTGGGACGTCGCGCCCTTGCCATCTCCGCCGAACTGGGGGCCGAGCAGGAAACACTCTCCCGCATGGCACAGGTGGTTGCCGCCGCCGGACACCCGATTGCCGAGCTGCGGCGCACGGTCAAGATGACCGGTATCGTCGCCGTCAATGCCCGCGTCGTGGCAGCGAGCGTGGTCAGCGAACGTGACGACTTCAGCGTGTTCACCACCGACATTGCCGAACTGTCGGGCTCGGCGGCCGAGACCGTGACGGACTTCGCCCGTGTCTACGGCATGCTGTGCCGGGTCGTCACCGAGGCCGCCACGGCACGCAGCAATTTCGAGGCGGCCCATTGCGACGCACTGACGGCGCTGGCGCAGGACCTCGAACGGGGGCTGGGCTCGGTCAATGCCCAGCGCGCCCGATCGCTCGCGGCGAGCGCCGACACTGGCCGGATGTCGCGTGCCATCGCCGAGCGGGTCGCCGAAATCGTCATGGCGCTGCAGGTCGGCGACGCCACGCGGCAGCGCGTCGAGCACGTCGCGATGGCTCTGGGCGAGTTGGGTGGGGCCGAGGACGACCTGGTCGCCTCGATCGCCGAACTGCAGCACCGGCAGCTGGTCGCCGCACGGGAGACGCTGGTCGAGGAGATGGCCGCCGGCGAAGCCGCCCTGTCGCAGCTGTGCCGGGACACCGAGACAGTTCTCGAGCACACGCGCGCCGTGCACGGAGCGGCAGCAGGCAGTTCCGGCCTTGTACCGCTGCACGCTGCCCTCCGCGAGGCGGTGGCCCTGCTGGCCGACTGCGAGGCCGAACGCAACAAGCTCGCGCAGGTGGCCGGCGCGGTCGCCGACACCGTGCGAGTGCTGCTCGGCCATGTCGAGGCGGTACAGGAGATCGAGTACAAGATGCGACTGCTCAGCCTCAACGCCGCGGTCAAGTGCGCCCAGCTCGGTCCGCGCGGCCGGGCCCTCGACGTGATCTCCCAGCAGTTGCGCGCGCTGACCGGCGAGACCGTGGTGTCGGCGCACGGCGCGGTGGAGCAACTGACCGAGGCCGCCAGATTCGCGGCCGCCTTCACCAGCAGTACTGTCGAGGGTGCTGCGGGAGGCGTTGGCGAGCTCGAACGCGAGGCGACGGCGGCGCTGACATTGTTCTCCACAGTCTCCGATCGCCTGCGGCAGGCCCTCGACGAGCTGCGCCGGGATGGGCCCATTGTCGCCCGCCAGCTGGCCGAGGCGATGGACGATCTGGGCCGGCATGCCGCCCTGTCGGAAGCGCTGAGCGACGCCGAGATCGCCGTCGCCGAACTGGCCGCTTGTGCGCCGCCGACGGCCCCTGCCGGGGAGGTCGCGACCAGCCTGCTGTCGGCGCTGCGCCGCCGATACACCATGGATCAGGAACGCCGCCTCCATGATGCCTTCACCGGCATCGACCATGCCCAGACCGAGCCACGCGGTGACTCGACCGGCGACATCGACGACCTGCTGTTCTAGATCGGTACCCGGCAGCGATCGGCCAGCGCCATCGCGGCCCAGGGCAGGTGGAAGTTCAGGAACCCGTCGGGAACCGTCAGCTGGATGACGATGGTCATGGCCAGGATGCCGAGCGCCGCGTAGCGCGTGAACAGGCCGAGCACCAGCAGCACCGGCAGCACGATCTCCCCGTCCCGGCCAGGAACGCCGCCACGAGTGGAAACGGGTAGGCGATCGCCTGTCCGAAGATGTGGAGCTTGAACTCCTGCTCGAACAGGTACCGCGCCCCGCCCGACAGGCTGAGGAAGCCGTCCCACTTCGTCATCCCCGACCGCCAGAACGGAATCGCGAGCGCCACCCGCAGCGCAGCCTGCGACACGCTGTGCGGAAGCGCGGCAATCAGCCGGTCGCCACCACGGCAGAGCCGACCGACCTGTTGAGCGAGCATGGCGTCAGTCCTTTCGTGTCGATGAGGAGAAGGCACCGATGGAGGAGAGGCCCACGAGTGCGCGGCCGAAGTCGAAATCGGGGTGCTGGTCGAGCGTGTGCGCGGCGGCAGCGGCGATCGTCGCCCCGGACAGCAGTTCACCACAGAATCCCGCGTCCGCGCTCGGGATGACGGTGACGTTCACCTCGGCCCCCGGTCGCGACACGAGCACCGACTCCGCCCCCGGACGAACCGCCACGCCGGCGGCGTGGTGGGCAGACCAGATCGACCCGATCGGATACGCCGACCGGACCAGCGCCGCCGCCGGATGCGCCGCAAGCCCGAAGCTGCCCAGGTCCTCGGCCGCGAGCGAAGCCAGGTGCCCGATCGACAGCGGCTGCTCGTCCCTGGCATTGTAGGCGACGCTCCAGGCCTGCTCGAGGCGGGCGACATCGGCGAGATAGGGCACCGGACGCGCGCCCTCGAAGCCCTCGATGAAGGCAGCGAAGTCGGATGCGTAGTGCATCATGATCGGCGAGGTTGGCTTGTGCGAGGCCACGTACAGGCGTGCCATGGCGGTGAAGAACTCCTCGCCCACCAGCGTTGCACAGACCGGATACTTGGCGGCAACGACCCCGACGAGCCCGACATGCACGTTGTTGCGATAGACCGCGAAGCGCTTCTCGTCCGCGTCGCCGCGGTAGGAAACGACGCCGGCCGGAACTGGCAGGGTCGGGTCGAGGACTGCTGCAGCGAAGGCCTCCTGCCCGACAACAATGCTCATGATGCCATCCGCCGGACGCTCGGTGCCCCGCTCGACGAACCGGCGGAGGCGATTGCCGCGTCGACGAGAGCGGCCTCGTCGGCCAGCACGTCGAAGGCCGGCACGCTGTTGTCCCACTCGACCAGCGTCGGCTGCGGCCCGGTGCGTCCGAGCGTATGGCGGAACAGCGCCCAGACGTCCGGGCTGACGCGCGAGGCATGGGCGTCGATCAGCAGTCGCTCGCCCGCCGCATCGACCGCCTCATCGTAGCCGGCAAGGTGGATCTCGCCCACATGCTCGACCGGGAAGCGGTCGACATAGGCGAACGGATCGACGCGGTGATTGACCGAGGAGACCATGACATTGTTGACATCGAGCAGCAGGCCGCAGCCGGTGCGTCCGGCGACGCCAGCGAGAAAGTCGATTTCCGCAATGGTGCTTTCTGCAAACAGCACATAGGTCGAGGGGTTCTCGAGCAGCATGCGGCGGCCCAGGGCCTGCTGCACCTGGTCCACGTGGGCGGCGACCCTGTCGAGGGTTGCCCCGGTGTAGGGCAGCGGCAGCAGGTCGTTCAGCGCCGACTCCCCATGCGATGACCAGGCAAGGTGCTCGGAAAAGGACTGCGGACGGTAGCGCTCGATCAGCGATCTCAGCCGCCGCAGGTGGTCGAGGCTGAGCCGGTCTTCTCCGCCGATGGAGAGGCCGACCCCGTGCAGCGACAGCGGATACCTGCCGCAGACGGCTTCGAGGTATCGATGCGGCGGTCCGCCGTCGCCCATGTAGTTTTCGGCGTGAACCTCGAAAAACCCGATATCCGGGACAGTCTCGAGAATCTGCGTGTAGTGCTGTGGCTTGAGCCCCAGGCCGGCCCTGGCCGGCAGACGCTTCGCGCTCATGCTCGCTCCTGCTCCAGATGAGGCCCGGAAACCCGCGGTCGGGTCTCCGGGCACGACCGATCAGGCCTGCGGCAGATCGCGATCGAGCGCCTCGAGCGCCCCCTTGCGGTCGCCGTCGAGCGACATGGTGAGGCAGGTGCCCGACGGCACGGCCTTCCAGGCGTTGCCCTGGTAGTCGATGACCGACGTGCCGGCACAGGTGGTGCCCGGTCCAGCCGCACAGTCGTTCTGGCCGGCCAGCGCCACGCCATAGCATTTCTCGGTGGCATCCTGGGCCACGGCGCCGGTGACCGAGGCCCCGGCAAGGGCGGACAGCAGCGAGGCGGCGAGGACGACAGACGAAACACGGTTCATTGCGAGTTCTCCTTGCATTTTTGGCGGACCCTGACTGGCTCCGTAGCGGGTAGTTCGCCCGACCATGCCGATCGTTACCTCGCGGCCGGTCACTGCTCCGTGATCGGCACCGCAGTCGACTCTGGCGGGTGCCGACCGGCCGGTCTCGACAGGGGACCTTGCGCGCTTCCCGGCAGCGCCGGGTTTGGTGTAACAGGGACGCCTGGGCGACCACGGGGAGACAGGGCGTGTCGGGAACAAAGCCACGGCGAGTGGGTCGGCCGCCCACCATGGACGCGCCCCGCGAGACCATCCTGCGCGCCGCCTCGGACCTGTTCGCCCATCACGGCTTCGCCGCAACATCGCTGCTCGACATTGCCGGCGCGGTCGGGGTCTCCAAGGCGGCGGTCTACCACTACTTCCCCACCAAGCAGGTGATCTACGAGGCGATCGTGGCGGACATCCTGCAGCGCCTCTACGACCATGTGTCCGCCGCAGTGCCGCCCGACGGCGCCGGCGCCCCGACCCGCCTGCACACGGCGATGCGGGCGCATGCCGAGTTCTTCGAGATGAACTACACCGAGTATGTCACCCTGCTGCACGGCTTCGGCGGGCTCAGCCGCGTCGTCAGCGACGACGAGCGGACCATCCGCCGGCGCTATGAGACCATGTTCCGGACCATCATCGCCACGGGCATCGAAGCCGGCGAGCTGCGCGACGCCAACGCCGCAGTGGTGGCACGCGGCGCGCTCTCGATGCTCAACTGGATGACGCGCTGGTTCGACCCGAAGGGTGCGCGCCGCGCAGTCGAATTCGCGGACGACTATTTCGACATGCTGGCCCATGGCATTCTCGCGCCGTGATGGCGTTCCACGGCTAGTTCCAGCCCGAGATCGACTTGACGACCAGGTACTCCTCGAGACCCCACCTGCCGCCCTCGCGGCCGCCACCGGAAAAGCCCACCCCGCCGAACGGCGCGCCGGCGCCGCGCGGCTGATGCCGCAACGGCCATGTCAGGTCGACATTTTTCCATCGAGACCGGCCATCTACACTGCGCAGACGTAGAGGTCGAAGGCCAGCTCCTCGGCCGGATCCGGCACATGCTCCGTGGAGGAAATGTAACGGACCCGCTAGCGATCGCTCGCGGCGAAGGTCGTCGCCCCATATTCGTGCAGCCGATCCTGCTCGATACCGGCGGTGCGGCACAACCCGGCGAAGGGTCCGTGTTGCTGTTGGTGACGGATCTCGAGCTTCCGCTCGAACGCGACGCGGTGGGGGCCCTGCAACTACTCGGACTGTCGCCGGCGGAGGCCAGGATCGCCGACCTCGTCGGCTCCGGACACCCTCCGAAGGAAGCCGCACGGCGCCTCGGCAATACCGAAGGCACCGTGCGTTTCTCGCTCAACCAGATCTATCGCAAGCTCGGCATCAGCCGCCAGAGTGAACTGGCCCGGCTGGTCGCGCGCATTCAAGCGACAGGCATCTAGTATCACCTCGTCGGCGCCTCAAGCAGAGCTGTTGTCGCGGGGACGATACCGCCATCGGTATCACGCTCGGACTAAGGGGGCGGGACGCTATCAGAGTAGGTGCAAGCCCGCGCACTTCTGCGGTGCACTTGGGACCGCGAACATGAATGTGGCAGCGCTGTCCTGGATTGAGGGCAGCATTTGACGCGCCGATGGGGCGACGGCCCATCAATCGTCAAAGATAACCGTTTTCCGGTTAACGTGTCAGTGGTACTATTGAACCGTTGGCGCGCGTCATGAAGTCGACTTGTTTCGTTCGCGCGCTCGTAAAGTGAGCGCACGAAATGTCATCAATCCCCCATACCCGTGAGCCTGCGACGGAAACCACTGCCGGACCAATGCCTTGGGATATGTTCGCGGAGTTACCTCACCGGCAGCTCTGCGGTGTCTGCACAGGAGCGGGCGTGCGGTGTCGCAAGCTGATCGTGCCGGGTCGCGGGCGTTGCCGCTCTCACGGCGGCGCCGCCGGGGCGCCATTCGGGCCGCGCAACGGCAACTGGAAGACTGGCGCGTACTCACAGGCGACCAAGCTGCTCGATCGCGCGCAGAGCGCCGAGCTGCGTCGGCTCTACAAGCTCGGCCAGGAGATCGGATTGTTTCCGAAGCGCGGGCAGCGCAGGGGACCGATCGACTAACTTGACGCTCCGTCTTGATGCGGCGCAAGATCGGCGGAAGTCATCCTTCGGCAAGACGGGGGCAATCGAACCCGGCGGGCAGGAGGTGCGGGGCCTTCGCCCCGAGGCGTCGGGCCATCGTCGGAATCCGCATCGTCGTCGGTCGTGGTTCCCCGCCGACACGGCTCCGGATGGCCCCGTCTGGTTGGCGCTGCCGGCGACTCCCATCCCGGTCGCCCCCCCCCGCGAACCCCGATGTTTGGTGCTTCGGGGGGCCAACCAGGCCGGCCGTCGGGAACGGTCGGCGCTGCGTTACTCGTGCATCGAGAGTTTGCGACCGCTGGCGATCAGGTGTTCCTGCAACACGGCGCGTTGCTCATCGGTCACGTCGATCGGCAACACGAAGCATATCGTCGCCTGCACCTCGCCATGCATGCCCAAGATGGGGACGGCGAGGCATTGGGAGAAGCTGTTGATCAGCCCGCGGGTGATCACGATGCTCTTGCCGCGCGCGGCAAGGCACTCCACGATGAACCCCTCGATGTCGACCACGCGGCGGTCGGGCAGGACCAGGTCTTCGGGCTCGATGAGATCACGGATCTCGGCGGGGGTCATGTGCGAGAGCAGCAACCGGCCCGACGCTGTCCACGGGATCGGGAACTGCGACCCCACCTCCGAACTGATGCGCATCGGCCGCGAGCCGGGATGCGTGTGGATGATGGCCTGCCGGTTGCGGTTGAGCACACACAGTTCGCTGGTCTCGCCGGTCATCTTCGACAAGGCCTCCACTTCCGACGAGCCGCGCCGGATGAGCTCGTTGTCGCGGAAGTAATTGATGCCGTACAGGTACATCGCCCGGCCGAAATACACCCTGTTGTCGTCGCCGCTGACCTCGAGCATGCCGGCCTCGGTCAGCACCCGGACGATCTCGTAGATGGTGGAGCGCGGCGCCCCGAGCGCCTTGGGCAGGTCGGCGACGCGAACCGGCCGGCCGCGGCCGTTAAGGTAGGCGAACAGCGTCAGCACGCGGTCTATGCCGCGCTCGCGATTTCCCCCCGACACGACCGATGCGGAAACGGTGCCTTGCTCATTCACGGACGTCGATCCTCTATTGCCAACTAGGGTCATTTGCCAATAGCGTCTCAAATATCGGATTGCTGTCCGATATACCAGACAAAACCTTGGCATGGTATTGCCCGGGCGGGACACCACACTTTGGCAAACGGAGGCGACTATGACGGAAAATTCTAAGCGCCGGGAGTTCTTGAAGCTCGGAATGGGCGGTGCCGTGTTGGCCGGGGCGGCCGCGGCAGTTGCGTTGAGCGCCCAGAAGGCAGTGGCTCAGTCGGCCGAGAACAGTCTGCTGCGGACTGTCATCGATCGCGGCCACCTGATCGTCGGCACCGGCAGCACCAATGCGCCCTGGCATTTCGAGGACGAGGCCGGCAAGCTCGTCGGCATGGACATCACTATGGCCAAGATTCTCGCCAAGGGCCTGTTCGACGACGAGACCAAGGTCGAGTTCGTGCTGCAGGACCCGGCGCAGCGCATCCCCAACATCGTCACCGGCAAGGTGGACATCACCATCCAGTTCATGACGATGTCCGCCAACCGGGCACAGCTGGTCGCCTTCCCGCGGCCTTACTACGTGGAGGGTGTGTCGCTGCTCTCGAGCCCGAATGGCAAGATGAAGAGCTTCGAGGAACTGACGGCCGGTGGCGCCAATACGCGCATCTCGATCCTGCAGAACGTCGGCGCCGAAGAGGCCGTGCACAAGGTGCTGCCGGAAGCGCAGGTGATGCAGATCGACACCCAGGCCAACGTCATCGCGGCGCTGGAAGCCGGACGTGTCGACGGCGCCGCCGTCGACCTGTCCACGGTCAAGTGGCTCGTCGCCCGCAATCCCGAGAAGTATGCCGATAGCGGCTTTGCGTGGGAATCGATGCTGTACGGGGCTGCGCTCCGCCAAGGCGATCCCGACTGGCTGAACTTCGTCTCGACGACTTTCGAGATCGCGATGTTCGGTAACGATACTGCCCTCTACGATGCGGCATTCCTCGAATACTTCGGGACCAAGGTTCCCGACCGCAAGACGGGCTTCCCGTCGCACTGATGTCACTTGCGGCCGGCGCCCCGAGGGCGTCGGCCGTCGACTTTGGCTGGTGCCGATCGGCCGGCGGGAGACGGGGAGCGGGTATGGGCTACCAGCTGAGCTTCAACCAGATCTGGCGGAATTTCGACAAGCTGACCAACGGTGTCATCCTCAGCCTCGAGCTGGCGGTTATCGCGATCTTGATCGGCGCCCTGATCGGGCTGGCGTTGGCGGTGATCTACGTCTCGTCGGGCCGCGTGGTGCGAGCCATCATCTCGTCCTATGTCGAGTTCATCCGCAACGTGCCGCTGCTGCTGCTCGTCTACTTGGCATTCTACGGCTTGCCCACGGTCGTCAACCTTGCCTACGACGCATCGACGTCCTTCATCGCGACGCTGTCGCTCTATGCCGGCGCCTACCTCGTCGAGGTGTTCCGCTCCGGCCTCGAGGCGGTGCCCAAGGGCTTGCTCGATGCCGGCAAGGCAATGGGGCTGACACCGTGGCAGCGCCTGCTCTATGTGCGGCTGCCCACGATGACGCGGATCACGCTGCCCGCGCTCTCTAACACCTTCATCTCGTTGTTCAAGGATACCTCGATTGCGTCGGTAATCGCCGTGCCCGAACTCACCTGGGGCGCGCAGTGGATCAACAACCGGACCTTTCGCATCGTCGAGGTCTACGCGGTGACCACGGTGATGTACCTGGTGACGGGCTACGCCATCCTGTTCGGGCTGCGGCTGCTCGAGCGCCGCTTCCGGGTGGAGCGCTGAAATGGCACAACTGATCGACGCGATCGTCTACGCCATCCCCTATCTGATGAGCGGGCTCGGCATGACCCTGCTGGTCTCACTGATCGTGGTGGTGCTGTCGCTGGTCGCCGGCGTGGTTCTGGGCGTCGGGCTGATCTACGGGCCGCTGTCCCTGCGCTGGCTGATCCGGCTGCTGACTGACAGCATCCGCGGCATCCCTATCCTCGTCCTGATCTTTGCCGTCTACTACGGATTGCCGCCGCTGGGGCTCAATCTGAGCTCGTTCTGGGCGGCGGTGCTGGCCCTGACGCTGTTCAAGACCGCACAGGTCATCGAGTATACGCGTGGCGCCGTCTCCTCGATCCCGCGGGGGCAGATGGAAGCGGCCAAGTCGATCGGCCTGATCTTCGGCCAGCGACTGCGCTACGTGATCTTCCCGCAGGCCACCCGTCGGTTCCTACCGCCCTGGGTCAACGGCGTCACCGATGCCGTTAAAGGCAGCGCGCTGGTCTCGCTGCTCGGCGTGGTGGACCTGATGCAGGCCATCAACCAGGTGATCGGCCGCACCTACGAGCCCATGCCGCTCTACCTGTTGGGTGCCGTCATGTACTTCGCCATCAACTACAGCCTTTCCAGCCTCAGCAGGGTGCTGGAACGGCGCTACGCTTACATCAAGGAATGAGTTCCATGTCGGCGACCCCGCTGCTGCAGATTGCCCGCCTGACCAAATCCTTCGGGTCCAACCAGGTGTTGAAGTCGGTGGATCTCGACGTAACCGCCGGCGAGGTGGTGACGGTGATCGGTCCTTCGGGCGGCGGCAAGACGACCCTGCTGCGCTGCGTCAACTTCCTCGAAGCCTATGACGGCGGCTCGATCAAGATCGACGGACGCGAGGTCGGCTATGTCGACAATGCCGGCGGCCGCAAGCGCGGCGAGGTCGATCTCGCCGCCATGAGGGCCGAGACCGGCATGGTGTTCCAGAGCTTCAACCTGTTCCCGCACCTGACCGCCGAGCAAAATGTCATGCTGGGGCTTCAGCGGGTACGAAAGAAGCCCCTGAAGGAAGCGCAGGAAATTGCCCGTCACTGGCTTGATCGCGTCGGGCTCGCCCACAAGACCAAGAGCCTACCCTACGAGCTGTCCGGCGGACAGCAGCAGCGCGTCGGCATCGCCCGCGCGGTGGCCATGGACCCCAAGATCCTGCTGCTCGACGAGATCACCTCGGCACTCGATCCCGAACTCGTCAACGAAGTCCTGGACGTGGTGCGGAAACTGGCGACCGACGGCATGACGATGCTGATCGTCACCCACGAGATCGCCTTCGCCCGCGACGCCAGTCACCGCATCATCTTCATGACCGATGGCAGCGTATCGGCCCACGGCAAGCCGGACGAACTGATGGCGCAGGTGGCCAGCAACGAGCGCCTGCGCAATTTCCTGTCGCGCTTCAGCGCCGCAACCCACTGAACGACGGCAAAGGGCACCGATGTCACACATGGCGCAACTGAAATCGCTCGGCCTGCAGTTGCTGCCCGTCCCCCGTCCGATCGGCAATTTCCGCAATTTCGTCCGCACCGGATCGCTGATCTTCATCTCCGGACAGGGCCCGCGCGAGGCCGACGGATCGATGCATCAGGGCAAGGTCGGCAAGGATGTCGCCCCGGCCATGGCCTACGACCACGCGCGCCTGACCGGGCTCAACATCCTCTCGGTGCTGGCCGACGCCGTGGGGGACCTTGGCCGCGTCAGTCAGGTGGTGAAGCTTCTCGGCCTCGTCAACGCCACTGACGATTTCGCCGGACATCCCGAAGTCATCAATGGCTGCTCGGACCTGTTCACAACCGTGTTCGGCGAAATCGGGCAGCATGCCCGATCGGCGATCGGTGTCTCTTCGTTGCCAAACAACATCACGGTCGAGATCGAAGCGATTTTCGAACTGCGCGCCTAGTCGAGGACCTGCAATGCCCATCAATGTGACCAGCAACCTGCCGATACGCGAACGACTGGGCGTGCGGCCGATCATCAACGCCTCGGGCACCATGACGGCGCTGGGTGCCTCGATCATGGTGCCCGAGGCGATCAAGGCCATGGCCGAAATCGCCACGGAATTCGTCGAGATCGACGATCTGCAGCGCGTCGCGAGCCAGACCATCGCGCGGCTGACCGGGGGAGAGGCGGGGTTCGTGGCGTCGTCCGCCGCCGGCGGGATCACCCTGTCCGTCGCGGCCGCCATGACCGGCTCGGCCCTGCTGGCCATCGAGCGGCTGCCGCTCGATACCACGGGGCTCAAGACCGAAGTGATCCTGCAGTACGGCCACAACGCCGCCTACGGCAACAGCATCGACCAGGCCATCCGGATCGCCGGCGGCACTCCGGTCCTCGCCGGGTCCGTGAGCTCGTGCCAGCCTTACCAGGTCGAAGAGGCGATCACCGCCAACACCGCGGCTGGTCTGTACACCGTCGCGCACAGCACCATCAGCTACGGCATGCTGAGCCTGCCCGAATTCGTGGCGATCTGTCACGCCAGGGGCGTGCCGGTGATCGTCGACGCCGCCGCCGAGTGATCTGCAAAACCGCGGCATCGGACGGGGCATGAAGGTGGGCAAGGAAAGCATCGTCGGGCTGATCGCAGCGCTCGAGGCGTGGGAGGTTCGCGACCACGCCGGGATCAAGGCGCGCGAAACCGCCGTGCTCGAACTGTGGCAGGACGCGCTGGCCGGTCACCAGGGGATCGAGACGCGCCTGTCGCCCGACTCCACCGACAATCCGGTCGATCGGCTCGAGGTGCGGGTAAGGCCTGCGAGCTGCTTTACCGCCTGCGGCCTCGTGTCCACGCTGGCCGCCGGCGAGCCGCCGATCATGGTGCGTGGCCACCAGGCCGAGCAGGGCCGGTTCTGGCTCGATCCCTGCAACCTGCATCCGGGCGAGGCCGAAACCGTGGCGCGCCGGCTGGTGGAAATCCTCACTTCCTCCCGGCCGGCGGGCGCCATGGCGACGCCGGGCAAATCCACTGCCGGCCTGCTGAAATGGCCCGACTAGGCCCGCAACATCCAAGGGGTTTCACCATGTCCAAAGACATCCGTCCCGAGCTTGGCCTGCGCCAGATCGTCAACGTGTCGGGCACCATGACAACGCTCGGCGCCTCGATCGCGGTGCCACAGGCGATCGAGGCGATGCATCGCAGCCTGCCGCAGTTCTTCGAGATGAGCGCCTTGCACCGCTACGCCAGCGAGGTCATCGCCGATCTCACCGGGGGCGAGGCCGGGTTCGTTACCGCTTCCTGCGCGTCCGGCATCACCATCAGGGTCGCCGCGGCGATGACGGGTACCGACCTGCTGGCTATCGAGAGGCTGCCCGATGCCGGCACGCTCAAGAATGAAGTGCTTATGCTTTCCGGCCACATGGTGAGCTTCGGCGCGCCGGTCGAGCAGATGGTCCGGCTGGCCGGCGCTAGGGTGATTCCGGTCGGCCAGGCGACGTCGTCGTCGGCCTATCAGTTGGCCGGATCGATCACCGACCGGACCGCGGCCGCCCTGTTCGTCGTCTCGCACCACGTGGTCGACTATGCGCAGGTCCCGCTCAAGACGTTTGCCGAGATCTGCCACGCCAGGGGGGTGCCGGTGATCGTCGACGCGGCATCCGAATACGATCTGCGGCTGTTCCTCGCGCAGGGCGCCGACCTCGTGGTCTATTCCGGCCACAAGTTCCTCGGCGGCCCAACCTCCGGCGTTGTCGCCGGGTCCAAGCAGCTGATCCGCGCCTGCTACCTGCAGAACCGCGGCATCGGGCGCGGCATGAAGGTGGGTAAGGAAACCATCATCGGGGTAAGCGCCGCGCTCACGGCCTGGAAGACGCGCGACCATGCCGGGATCAGGGCCCGGGAACGCGCCGCGCTCGACACCTGGGTCGCTGCCCTCGCGGGCCGGCCCGGGGTGACCGCGACGATTGTGCCCGATCCCACCAACAACCCGCTCGACCGGCTGAAGGTGACGATCGATCCGGACGAGGCACGGATCACCGCCTGGAACCTTGCCTCGCGCCTTGCCGCCGGCGACCGGCCGGTCATTGTCCGCGACCACGAGATCGAGCACGGCCACTTCTTCCTCGACCCCTGCAACCTGCATCCGCAGGAAGAGCACCTGGTCGCGGAGCGCCTTCTCGAGGAACTTGGCAAGGCCGCGCTGTCCAATGACGTCATCAGCACCCCGATCGAGGAGGTCTGGCTGGAGCGGGAAAAGGCCATCCTCAACTGGCCGGACTGACGCACAGGCGTGCCGGACGGAGGTACGGGCCGGTCATCGGCCCGGCCCGGCGGCGCTCCGAAGCAGAGGCGTAGCCGGTCGGCGAAGACGAGCGCCTGATATCTGATATCGCGCGCCACAGGGGCGCCGTGGGCGTGGTCCGGTCAGCTCGACGCGGAGGTTGCGCGGACAACACCCGGACACCCAGCCGCCAGGCGAGGGACGCTGTTCTGCGCCGCGCGATAGACTAGAGGTCTGCATCCCCCCGGTGCCACATTGGCCTCGAGCCACAGTGTCCGTGTGTCCGTGTATCCGGTGAGGAAGGGAAACGAGCTGGATTAGGCCCAAGGGGGGAGGAAAAGCGGGCATTAATGGATACAAGGATACAAGGATACAAGGATACAAGGATACAAGGATACAAGGATACATATATATATCTTACTATTTTCCTCGCTTTCCCAACGACTTGGGCTGAATCTCCTGTATCCGGCGGTTTGGGCTGTATCCGGGATACAGCCCCTCTGACCTCGAAGGATCGTCAGGTCGGCTGGATACAACCTTGGATACAACCCCCTTGTCCCCCGATGTGCTGAAGCGATCTCTCGCGCCGCTTGGGTCTGGTCCGGCCCTGAACGCGATCGCCCCTCACTCACTTGGCCCCTCGGCCCTCACTCGAGCGTCGGGCCGGGACTGACATAGTTCGCCCAGGCCACCATCAGCCTGCGGCGCTTGTCCAGCGCGTCGGAACGCCGGTAGGCCTGTTCCGTTGCGTCCCCCACCCGGTGGGCCAGCGTCGCCTCGGCAATGTCGCGGGAGAACTCCGTGCTGTCCCCGACCCAGTCGCGGAACGCCGAGCGGAAGCCATGGGTCGTGTATTGGTCGGTCTTCAGCCGGCGCAGCAGCATCTCCATTGCCGACGATGACAGCGGCCGCCCCGGCCGCCGGCCAGGGAATACGTAGTCAGACATCCGCTCGGAGCCGAGCGCCGTCAGGATCGCCACCACCTGCGGGATGAGCGGTACGCGGTGAAGTCGGCCGGCCTTCATGCGCTGCGCGGGAACCGACCACACGCCTTCCGACAGGTCGAACTCGTCCCAGCGGGCATTGAGGATTTCACCGGAGCGTGCTGCGGTGAGGATCAGGACCTGCAGCGCACGGGCGGCCATGGCGTCCGACCCTTGCAGACGTCCAAAGAAGCTCGGGACGTCGGCAAAGGGCATGGCAGCATGGTGGCCGCGGGTGAGCTTCTGGCGGGGCGGCAAAACGTTAGCCAGGTGTCCTCGCCACAGGGCCGGGTTCTCACCCTCTCGCCACCCCCGCACCCTGGCGAAGTCGAGCACGCGCTCGATCCTGCCGCGCAACCGCGAGGCCGTCTCTGGTTTGTGTTGCCAAATCGGGCTCAGCACTGACAGCACATCGTCGGTGCCGATGTGGGACACCTTTTGATCTCGCAGTGGCTGGCAGTAGGTCGTGAGCGTCATCCGCCACTGCGCTCGATGCTTGGGGTTGTGCCACGAGCCTTCAATCGATGCCAGGAACAGATCGACGCATTCGGCGAAGCTGGGTTCAGCAGGCCTGTTCTTCTCCAGCAGGGGATCACGCCCCTCGGCAACTGCTTTGCGGCATGCGTCGGCCAGCAAACGGGCCTTCTGCAGCGGCACTGCGGGATAGCCGCCCAGCCCCATCTCGCGCCGCTTTCCATCGCGGACCCACATGAACAGCCACGACTTCGAACCGGTCGGCGAGACGTTGAGGTAAAGGCCACCGCCGTCCGACAACCGGCCTTGCTTAAGTCCCCCGGACTTGACCTTGGCATCGGTAAGCTTGCTCAGCGCTCGCACCGTTCATCCCCACTTCTTTCCCCACTCTATAGTGGGGATAATCATGGACACATATGGACACGTCTGGACGAGATGCCAAGGATAATGTAGGTATTTCAGCCGGATCGTGCACATCTGCGGACACCGCTGGACGCTAGTACGGCGGTCTTTCTCTCCGCCATTAAGTCATTGATATTACTGGTGTGTTTGGTCTTGCGAGGGTGCCTTGGCTAACCCTCGGAGACGTCGCGTCTATTCACCTTGGCGGTCGCGCGAACCCAACTGGAGACGGCCAATTCGGAGCCCGAATTCGCGATGCATTCGCGTCATTCTCTAGTGGGCTATTTGGCACTTGGCATTAGGGCGCTTCACTCCACCACCGGTTCTTGGATGGACTTCATGGTAGGCGGTAGCGGTGTCAGAGTCTGCTTGTGGCCGATAGTGTTGAAAAGTCCGCGCAGGCTATCAGCGGTCAAGCTGACTGAAATGATGATCGTATCCCGTAGCGTGGTGAACCGCCCCGGGTTTGCCGGAGGCTCCAACTCCTGAGAAGGTGGAGCCATCATGAGCAAGACGACGAACAAGTTTTCCCCGGAAGTCCGCCAGCGCGCGGTGCGGCTGGTGCTGGATCACGAGCATGAGCATCCGTCCCGCTGGGCGACGATCACGTCGATCGCATCCAAGATCGGCTGCACGGCGCAGACGCTGAACGAGTGGGTAAAGAAGGCGGAGGTCGACGCCGGCAAGCGGGCTGGCGTGCCGACGGACATGGCAGCGAAGCTGAAGGCGCTGGAACGGGAGAACCGTGAGCTTCGGCAGGCCAACGAGATCCTGCGCAAGGCGAGCGCTTATTTTGCCCAGGCGGAGCTCGACCGCCGGTTCAAGCCATGATCGCGTTCATCGACGATCACCGCGAGGCGCATGGGGTCGAGCCGATCTGCAAGGTGCTGCCGATCGCCCCGTCGACCTACCACGACCATGTCGCCAAGCGCGCCGATCACGAGAAGCTGTCGGCGCGGGCGAAGCGGGACCTGGAGCTTAGGCCGGAGATCGAGCGCGTCTTCGACGAGAACTTCGAGGTCTATGGCGCGCGCAAGGTCTGGCGGCAGCTCAACCGCGAAGGGCTTGCCGTCGCCCGCTGCACCGTCGAGCGTCTGATGGCCGGCCTGGGCCTGCAGGGCGTCATCCGCGGCAAGCCGGTCCGCACCACGGTGCAGGACAAGGCGGCCCGTGCCCGCTCGACCACGTCAACCGGGTGTTCCATGCCCCGGCGCCGAACAGGCTGTGGCTCTCCGACTTCACCTATGTCAGCACCTGGTCGGGCTTCGTCTACGTCGCCTTCGTCATCGACGCCTTCGCCCGGCGCAGCGTCGGCTGGCGGGTGAGCCGGACGGCGCACGCCAGCTTCGTCCTCGACGCGCTCGAGCAGGCGCTGCACGAACGGCGGCCCGTCCATCGCGGCGGTCTGGTGCACCATTCCGATAGGGGCTCTCAATATGTCAGCATCCGCTACACCGAGCGCCTGGCCGAAGCCGGCATCGAGCCCTCCGTCGGCAGCGTCGGAGATTCCTACGACAACGCTCTCGCCGAGACGATCAACGGGCTCTACAAGGCCGAGGTCATCCATCGGCGCGGACCATGGCGGAGCTTCGAAGCCGTCGAGTTCGCCACGCTGGAATGGGTCGACTGGTTCAACAATCGCCGGCTGCTGGAGCCCATCGGCAACATCCCGCCGGCCGAAGCCGAGGAACGTTACTACGCCATGCTCGAAACGCCGGCCATGGCGGCGTAACTCAAACCAAATGGCCTCCGGCAAACCCGGGGCGGTTCAGAGCGATCACGATATCGATTGCCGACGTCTTTCCGCAACGGCTCCACTCGACTTCGCCGGGCACCTACACGATTGAACTCACCGTCAAGGACAAGGCCAGGCCGTTTGCGGGTGGGTCTACCACGCGCACGATCTCATTCCTGCCCGGAGATCCGTTAGCGGGGGGCGCTCACGAGTTGAAGTGACGCGACGAGGCAATTAAGAGCCTCTGCCTCGGCCTGGAGACCGAGGCGATGCCAGTTCGGGTGCGGTGAAGGACCTCTACACGATCACGTCGGCGACCTCGCGCTTGTCAATGTTGCGAGAGTCGGGAAGATGCGAGGCGTGACCCTGAGCGCTACTCGGACTATTCGCCGACTCTGGCGTCACCTGGATTGCAGGAAGGTCGGCCAACAGCAAGCTCAACGACGCACGATGCGGCTCGAGTTCACCCAATGCATCTCAGGTCAAGGCCTGCACGACCGGGCATCGGCATTCCGCGGCTGACTGTGGCTCAATATCTGTCGGGCGCACTCACACGTAGGATCTCCCCTGAGGGGCGAATTCGCAGCAACCAAAGACTGTTGTCGCCATAGGCTACGTTGGCTTCAGTACGAAACTCTCCCTCGTAGGTCCTCCTAAGCTCAACCGTCATGGGGTCGATCTCGATGAGTGGGACCACAAGGGTCGCTAGCCACAACGAGCCGCCGCCGGCTGTTAGGTCGACCATCCCCGGCCCCCTTACCCCAACATCAAGCGACCCGGTCACGCTTCCAGTCCAGCTGTCAATGCGGTCCACCATACCGTCGTTGCGGCAGTGCACCCAGATCGAGCCCTCTCCGGCAGCGATCGTGGATGGCCGATCGCAGACCGGAGTTGATGAGACGACTGCATTGGAAGCAGGATCAATGCGGTAAACCTCGTTCCTACCGGCCACCCAGGCCGAGTCGCCCTCAAATGCGATGCCGGAACTGCCCCCGGGCAGTGCTATTTGCGCCTGAACCTCGCCGTTCATTGCATCGAACCGGGTGACAACGCGCTCAGCGCGTTCCGAGGCTACCGTCCACACCGAACCGGCACCGACAGCGATCGGACTCTGAACGCTGAGCATGCTCGCCTTGAACTTTAGTACAACGCTGTCCTCGGCAGTGTCGACTTTGAAGATGGTGTTCGAGCCGGTGTCGGCAATCCAGATACCCCCATCACCGAACGCCAGGGGCCTAACGGGACCGAGCACTCCGGGCAGTTCGATGTTCGTCTGATCGTAAGACTTTGGGTCGATGCGAACCAGGTTCGGGTGAACGACGGTCCAGACAGAACCGTAAGCGAACAGCAACCGCGTGTCGTAGTTTTGGGTGTGACTGTAGGTCACCTCGAAAGGAATGACCTTCTCCAACGGCAAAGCCGTCAGCGTTTCAGCAGCAGGTGACGTGCCACCGAAAGCCAACGTCAGCAGGGGACAAGCCCACAGGGCGGCCCTTACGGGCCGTGCTTCGTTGACCCAATGGTCCGGTGGTAGTGCCAACATCGCTCGGTTCCCCTTGTGCGGACTTGGCCACTAATCATCCATCGGGACGGCGCGTCCTAAAGCGGCCCTAAAAAGATGTAAAAGCGAGGCACATAGCCGACGAGGTAGCTCTAGCGTTCGGTGAGGCCTGCCTTGCGCAACCCGTCCAGCATCCGTGCGCGTCGTTCCGGATAGCGCATCGGTCGACCCGATTGCCCTACTACGGTGAGGTCCGGACGCAGTCTGAGCACTGCGTCAATCGCGTGGCGAGCTTCGCGCTGCCGTCCGGTCAGAGCATTGCTCGCCGCCAGAAATATGTGGCCATACATGTAGTCGGGTGCGGCCTCAGTGGTGCGTTCGGCCCAGTGGATGGCTTCCTCGTAGCGGCCCGCGCTGAAGTGTCCCGAGGCGATGCCATTGAGCGACACATAGTTGTCGGGAGGCGCAGGGCTCAGCACGAGCGCGCGCATGAAGTACTCCGTGACGCGGTCAAGATTGCCAGCGAATAGATGCGCGTTCCCCGCATAGTGGAGCGTCGGAACGCTGTTTTGATTGACGGCAACGGCTTGGTCGCACAGTTGAAGGCCCGCGTAGTCGGCGCGAAGAATGATCCGCTGCCAACCAAGTTGGGCCAGTGCCAGGGCGTCGTTGCCATCGGCGATGACCGCGCGGGTGGCAAGTTCGAGCGCCTGCTCGGGATCGGTTGCCTTGCTTGCTCGGGGGCCGCCGAAACTATGGCGTTTCTCGTAGGCCCAGGCTGCAAGGGTAAGTGCAGGTGCGTAGTTGGGGTCGAGGCCGATCGCCCTTTCGAGAAGCGAGATGGCCTGGCTGTATGCAGAGACGTCGGCTCCTAGGACGAGCGGAACCGCCTGGACATACAGATCCCATGCATCGAGGCTATCAGGACGCTTGCGTCGCACACGCTCGAGTTCCGCCCTCCGAATCTGGGGCTCGATGAAGCCGGCGATGGTGTCGGTGATTTCGTCTTGCACGTCGAACACGTTGACGAGTTCGCGATCGAATCTCTCGGCCCAAAGGTGCTTGCCGGTCGTTCCGTCTATCAACTGTGCCGTAATCCGAATGCGCGCACCGATAGGCCGAACGCTGCCTTCAAGCAGGTAGCGGACCCACAGCTCGGCCGCCACCCTGCGTACATCAAGCGACTTGCCTTTGAACGAGAAGCTCCAGTTGCGGGCTATGACGGCAAATGTCCGGAACCGGCTCAAGGCGGTGATCAGGTCTTCGACCACCCCGTCGGCGAGGTGATCGTGCTGCGGTTCGCTGCTGAGGTTGTCAAAGGGCAGAACTGCAATTGCCGGTCTTGGATCCCCCTACCTACTTCTTCCCGCAAAGGGCGCGAGCCGGTAGCCGACCCGCGGAATGGTTTCGATCCACTCGTTTGCATCATCTCTCCGCCCCAGCACTTTCCTGAGCGCAGCGATCTGGACTGTGAGATTGGCGTCCTCAATCGCCGTCCCCGACCAGCCCGCGTCAAGCAGCGCTCGCCGATCGACTGCTCGCCCCTGAGCCCGCAAGAGGACGTCTAGAAGGGCCGCGCCTCGCGTGCCGACATGATAGTGAACACCGTCTCGAGCGACCGATAGGCCATGGCGATCGAAGAGAAAGGGACCGAACCGCCTGACGTCGCCCATAGCGTCGTACCCATTGCTAGCCACCCGGATCAGGTACCTATACATCGGACTACCGCGCTGGTTCCATCGCGGCTGGGCAACTGACGGCTTAGGCGGGGCCACGGGGGCTTATTCATTCAACCGCTGGGTCGAGATCACTCGCACGACTATGCGAAGGCCCTCCACTGCCATTCATGCGAATGACCAACATAGGCATCTCCTATGACGATGGTGCCAAGTTGGATGGCTTCCCAATCGTGGGACAGAAGCCAGAGCAGTGGAGACCACAATGCAAAGAATTGCACTTTCGGTTTGCCTACTTGCCTTCGCAGCACAGCCTGCACTCGCAGAAACACTCGCCATCCAATCAGAGGGTGTTTCCTTCACCGACTTGCACAACTTCGATCTAGGAAACGGAACCACCGCACAGAACTTCGAGACGAAGTTCATCGAGGTCGGAACCGGGGGGATATCGCGGGGCGCAACACGAGTGGTGAGTGCTACGGCAGCGCCGAGATCACCGCCGAAACCTACATCGACACGATGCTGTGCGTGAACCGCATCACTGAGACGGACAGCATGGTCAGTCGCCTGCAGTTCAACACCGATGGCTGGGACTGGACCGTCCTTGGTGGCACCGGGAAGTACGTTGGTGCAACCGGCAGCGGTCATACCACGATGGGTTGGGGCGACAACAAGTACGGTGACCGGATGACTTGGACGAGCAAGGGAACCGTCACCCTCAAGTAGGCCGTGGTCCCGGGCGCAAGGCTGTGCACGGGACCAAGCCCTTTTCCGAGAACAGTACGGCAGTTGACGTTGCCCCCTCTGGCCAATCCAGTTTGAAGTAGGCTCTGGCCCCACGACAAGGACCGGAGATGAAGCGCAGCAGGTTCACCGAAGAGCAGATCATTTGGATCCTGAAGGAGCACGAGGCCGGCGTTAGGTCCCCCTCTCGGGCCCTGTCACCGTTCCGGAGGCCTCGACAGCGGGGGGCACAGTCCGCACCCCCCGCCAACTTGGTACTGGCTACTTCTGCAGGGACTGGACGTAGTCCACGAGGGCCACAATCCGCGCCCTGACCAGCAGTTCCGTCCCGAACTGGCCAGCCGACCCGCCGATCTCTCGAGTGAAGTAGTCACCCCAGATCGGCATTGCTGAGGTGCCGTGGGCCCGCATCGTCGTCCGACCGTCCACCACCTGAAAGACCTTCAGGTACGGAAACTCACCGTCGTTCGCGGCGCTGAGCTTGGTCAGGTCGGGAGGCCTGACGGTGAGAACGTCTGCGAACTCACCGTCTCCCTGGCCGGATGCCCCATGGCAGACAGCACATGCCGTCTCGAAGCCGGACCGTCCGACTAGGTTGTCCTGAGCCACGACCGGCGTGGCAAGGCCCAAGGCAACCAAGGCAACCGCAAGCGAACCTGGAGAATATTCTCATGGTCTCCTCCTTTAGTGCCGGAGGGACCGCCGGGCTTGCATTCCCTTGCCGACGAGTGGAGTATGCCCGGCAGGCGGTTCGATACCTTGATGCTCGTCAAACTCGCCAAGGCTCAATGCCTCGATGGCACCGGGTGAAGGGGTGTGCAACCGACGGGCCAAAGTCGTTCCGCTGGACGGCGCTTCGACCACTGGCGAAGCTGTTCCTCTCGAGCATGTGAATCTCGCGCTTTCGACCCAAGAGGCCAGCCAAGTGGGCTCCGGTGACAAAAGCGCTCTGGCCGCAGGATTGGACTGGGGGATGTACTCAGACGTTTTGCCACGTTTGGCGGCGTAGGAAAGCCCGACAGTGGGGTGGCCGCAAACGATCAGGATGCTAGTTTGTGGGTGCGATGCAGCACAAGACCCCCGCAGATGTCAGCCTGAGGGATGGGCGCTTCACCATCAATTGTCTCTGGGTAGGGCTGGCCCTGCGCCCGCTGGAGCGGGTGTGCGCACTCTCCATGCTGAGGCAGGGGCATCGGGTCCGCATCTTCAGCTACGGAAAGCTCGAGAATGTCCCAGAGGGGATAGAGATGGCCGACGCCCGCGACGTGCTCCCCGAGGCCTCATTGCTGCGTCACCGCAAGAGCGGTAGCCCGGCGCTGGGTTCCAACGTCTTCAGGTACCGGTTGATGGAGCAGGCCAGGGGACTGTGGCTCGATCTCGACGTCCTGCTGCTGAAGCCTATTCCCGAAACGGACGACCCGGTGTTCGGCTGGCAGGACCCGACCCTGATCAACGGAGCGGTCCTTCACATCCCGAAGGAGAGTCCACTATTGGCCGCCCTCCTGGATTTCGTAGCAGAAGCTTACCCGGTACCCCCATTCTACTCCTCAGGCAAGCAGCACTGGCTGCGACTGCGCAAAGCCATTGGGCTGGGGCGGCGTGTCGAAGCCATGCGCTGGGGCACGTTCGGCCCCCGCGCTTTGACCCACTTTGCGGCGCATACCAACTCGGCCAGGTTTGCTCGGCCAGTCTCAGTGTTCTACCCGATCCATCCGCGTGAGTCGCATGGCCCGTTCCAAGCCAGCTTCGACACGGCGGCGCGATTGACGGACGAGACGATCGCGCTGCACCTGTGGAACGAGAAGCTCCGGCGGCCTTCGCGTCTGCGCCGCGACAATCCGGTTGGCAGGCTGATCGTCGAGCCGGGTAGCTTTGTGCATCAGTTCGCCAAAGCGGAGTTGGGAATGCGGCTGACGGGCGACTAGGTCTCTAGGTCGGGCCGCACGGGCCGGCCAACTTGAGTGGACAGCCGTCAAGCTAGAACGCGACGCTGTCGCGGGCGCTGTTGCGTCAGGGGCGCCAGCCCTCCCGAAGCGCGGCGACAGACGGACCGTCACCAGTCCGCACAAAGTGCGACCGGCGAATATCCCACGACGCCTCGAGACGTCGCGCCATTTCTGGATTGAACCATTTGTCGAACCCGGCCGCCGGATAGAACGTCATTTCACCCGCCAGCAGGCCGATCGCGTCCACCAAGAAATCGACGCGCACATAGTCGAAGCCCGCCCCAGTTGCGGGCCGAGCCGAGCTGCCTCGCGGGCGAGCTCCGCTGTCCGCTCCGACCACGGGAGGGCTACTTCGTACCCGGCCGCCCACCCGTCGATCTCCCGCCCGTCGGTATCGAGGGTAGAGAGGCTCCGCTGGCCTTGTCAACAGCCCAAAGGTGCGTCACTTCACTACCGCAAACGTGCACCTTGATGTCGGTCGGCAGCCCGTTCCCACCCAATTGGAGAAGCTCCTCGGCCAAAAGCCGGGGCGCTATCGGCCAGTAGCCCCATTCCTCGCGCCGCCGCCCCTTTCGCAACCATCGGCGCATGGTGCACACTCTCGTCTCGCGCCGGTACCCCGTCGCGCACCACGAGATTGGTGCCACTGCCCTTGTTGAACTTGAGGATCGCGCCGCCGGAAGCGACCGCTTGCGGCAGAGCGTCCGCATGTTCGCCGACCCAGAGCACGCCCGCTTGACGCAGTTGGGGACAGCGCTTCGCGAGGAGAGCCTTGGCGGTCACCTTGTCGGAGAAGGCGACAAACTCCGGGTTGCGGTCAAAGATCTTGCGCCAGAGCATCCGCTCGTTGTGCGTGCGCGGCCACGCAGCATCTGGCCAATACCCCAGCCGCCGATGAAACCGCAACAGCATTGAGGGGTAGCGCATCGCTACCCACCACCTCATGGCAGCCACTGCTCTTGGTATCGGCACCGCGCCGCTCCGGTCGTTCGCCACTCGAATGCACCTTCGGGGCTCGCGCGACGTCGTGGGAATGCAGCATCGTCCCATTCACCGCCAAGTCGAAGGCAGCCGCCCGATATTGCCGCCCATTGCGGTCAGACCGCAACTTCAAAGCAGCAACGGACGCTGCCTCACCGTTTCCTCGGTCGGGGGTCCCACCGTGAACCACTCACCCCTTCTTTGCGGCTTCTTGGGGCGCGCGACGTGGCGGTCTACACCGTATGCCCGAACCGACCCAGCTAGTGGCACCACACATCGATTCCGCGCAAGTCGAAGTCGACGTCGTCTTCGATGAGGCGTCGAATGAAGGACGCTCCCCTCTCGCGCGCAAAGAGGTACGACCTGAGCCCGAAGAGGTCGGGGTCGAACCCGTACGCGATGACGTTGACGCTTTCTGGCGTCGCGAAGGCTTCGGCAGAGGCCTCGCGAAGGATCCGTTCGCGAGTATCGTCGTCCATCAGATCCAGTTGCACCGCATAGGCCACGAACTCGTGCCAGGCAGGCGCGAGGCGATGCGGATCACCCTCCAGCAGCACCCAGAGTGCGGCGTGTACCACTTCGTGAGCCGCAACGGATGACGCGGCGTCCCGATCCCACGGCAGTCCCCAGGGACGAGGCGCATCCGCGAGATTGGCGTTCCACCGCCTGATCTGGATGCGTTGCCCCTCCGGGTCATAGCATCCGGAAACCGGCAAATGGGCTCCATCGCCAATTGAAACCTCCACCTTGTCCGAGAACTCGATCGTCAGGCGAGGTTCAACGGGCAAGCCGAGGGCGTCGAAATACGACCCGACGCCGGCGACGGCCTCGCAGGCTACGCCAACCTCTTCGGTGGTTCCGACCACCTTGATGCCCGATGTGCCGCAGTCCGCCATGGCGGGCACGGCGAGACAGGCGAGCCAGGTGAGGCCAGATACCAGGCACATCGTTTTTCGCAACAGAGCCCCCATGCGATCGCGAACCGCGCTGCGCTTCACCGGGCCTCACCATCGCCCAGTATCGCCACCCGCGACAACCACTACTGAGCGCCCCGCTTGATCGCCGTCAACCCGCGCCGCTCGCCAGGTATCTATGCTTGGTGCGGAAGGTGGATGATGTTCAGGCTTCTGTTTGTTCTCTTGTTCTCAGTACTTCTGCCGGCATCCGCGTGGGCGGCGGGGGTGGGCTACTGGGCCTGCAGCGGGGGACAGTGGGTCGAGGTGCATCAGCCGAGCTACAATCGTCCGCTCCGCGACTGCATGGAGAAGCCGCCATCTCCACAATCTGAGGCACGCTGCAATGCGCTGGGTGGAGCTTGGGGGCCCCTCGGGCTGTTCCCACAGCCGCTTTGCCGCATGCCGGCGCGGGACGCCGGCCGCATCTGCGGCGATGCCGACGAGTGCGACAGCATCTGCCTCGCCACCCTCTCGCAGGCGCAGTCCGATCGGCTGCGTCGCGGCGGGTCCAACCTTTCCACTCTCGGCCGCTGCGCGCCGGTCTACCCGGTGTTCGGCTGCATCCCCGTCGTTGAGAGAGGCGTCGTCGGCCGCCTCCTCTGCCTCGACTGACCCCAGCCACGGAGCTTCCGATAATCACCGCCATGACAGCAGTTCGGACCAACAGCCGCCAGCATCAGCGGGCGATCAAGACCTGGTTGGCGCTGGTGATGCTGAGTCTCGCCCTGCTGGTCCTCTCCCCCCCGGTGCGCGCGCAGGACGAAAGCCGCACTGAGGCTCAGATCGGACCGTTCCAGGCCATGGGTGAATGGACCGCGAAGGGTGCAGCGGTCACTGGGAAGGGCGAGATTGTCGCACCGTGGGGCGGCTCTATCGGGATAACGGCGACCTATGACACCGAACGAGAGACCGGCCGGTGGCAGGGAAAACTCAGACACCCCATGCTGGGCGACATCTCCGTCGCCTCCGGCCGGATCACCGAGAAGGCGCTGACCTTCGACCACAAAGTCGATATCGGAGCCGGCACCGTGACTTTTCGCATGCTCCTCACGCCCGACGAGCTCGTCGGAGAGGGCCAGGGACCCTCAAGGTCGGCAAGGTCAGTTTCGGCAGTGCCGAGCTTAAGTTCGACAACGGCATCATATCGGCCGACTCCGCCGCAGAGGTCCGGCTGCCCGGCGTCTCGGTGCCGATAGCTACGACGCTCTTGTTCGAGGGGGTGAAGTTCGCCTCGGCAAGCGGCACTGGCAAGGTGACACTCGGTTCCTACGCCTTCACGGCCCAGATGCAGGTGACAGCCAGGGGTGAGGCCACTCTCACAGCCACCGAGTCTCAGTCCCTGCCCGGTATCGGCTCGACGCAGCTGACCCTCGCCTATGAAAATGGCCGGCTTTCGGCGACCGGAACACTCACCGTCTCGCTGGGCAGCATCGCCTTCGACAACACCACCATCACAATCGACAGGTCCGGCAAGATCAGCCTTGCCAAGACCTCCAGCGTCGACCTTCCCGGACTGGGCTCCACCGAGCTCACGCTGGTCTATGCCGGCAACAGGGTGAGCGCCACCGGCACCCGGCAGGTGAAGCTCGGCAGCTTCGCCTTCGACGATACCGCGATTGCGGTCAGCAGCACCGGCGCCATAACCGTGAGCAGGCAAGCCAACCTCTCGCTGCCGGTCATCGGTTCGACACGGATGACGCTCGGCTACGCCAATGGCGTCCTCTCCGCCTCGGGTAGCCGCACGGTTAGCCTGGGCAGCTTCGCCTTCTCCAACGCCGCTGTCACCCTCGACAGCTCCGGCAACCTCGGCATCACCAAGACCCAAAGCCTCAACATCCCGGGCATCGGTGGCACGCAGATGACTCTCGCCATCGCGGACGGAGTGCTGGCGGCATCCGGCTCCCGCAGCGTCACGCTGGGCAGCTATGGCTTCTCCAATGTGGCGATCCGTCTGGACAGCGCCGGCGGGGTCAGCGTCAGCAAGGCTCAGAGCCTCAGTCTGTCGGGCATTGGCAGCACGCAGATGACGCTGGGCTATGCCAATGGCCGCCTCTCGGCCATTGGCTCGCGGACCGTGTCGTTGGGCAGCTTCGCCTTCGACAATACCGCCATCACCATCGACAGCGCCGGCATCCTCGCCGTCCAGAAGCAGCAGTCGGTGACCCTTCCGGGCATTGGCTCCACCCAGATGAGCCTCGCCTTCGTCAACGGGGCCTTCGTCGCCACCGGCAGCCGAACGGTATCGCTCGGCAACTTCGCCTTCGACAATGCTGAGTTCTCGATCGACAGCGACGGCAACCTGTCGGCGATCAAGAGCCAGGGTATCAACCTGCCGGTGATCGGCAACACGCAGATGACCCTCGCCTACGTGAACGGCACGCTTTCAGCAGCCGGCTCGCGCACGGTATCGCTCAGCAGCTACGACTTCTCCAACGCCACGATCACGCTCGACAGTGCCGGCACGCTCAGCATCTCCAAGACGCAGGACGTCAACATCCCGAGGGTGGGTAGCGTCCAGATGGCGCTCGGCTACCGAGACGGCGTGCTGTCCGCCTCGGGGACGCACGACGTCACGCTTGGCAACTTCCTGTTCTCGAGTGCCGACATCTCGATCTCCAGCACTGGCGCGGTCTCGATCAGCGACACGCAGAACGTTACCTTGCCCGTGATCGGCACCACTCAGTTGACCCTCAGCTACGCCAACGGCGCCCTGGCGGCATCTGGCTCGCGCTCGGTCAGCCTCGGGAGTTTCCTCTTCTCAGATGCCGCCATCGCACTGGACAGCGCTGGCACGCTCAGTATCACCAAGGCGCAGAGCGTCAGCATTCCATGTCGGAGAAGCGCAGTTGGTGCTCGGCTACCAGAACGGCGTGCTATCGGCCTTCGGCACACACGACGTCACTCTCGGCTCCTTCCTGTTCTCGAGTGCCGCCATCTCAATCTCCAGCAACGGCTCGGTATCGGTCAGCAAGACGCAGGGCGTCGACCTGCCGGGCATCGGCAACACGCAGATGACGCTGAGCTACGCGGATGGCGCCCTGGCGGCGTCGGGCTCCCGTTCGGTGAGCCTCGGGAGTTTCCTGTTCTCCGATGCCGCAATCTCGCTGAGCAGCAGCGGAGTGATCACGATGAGCAAGCAGCAGTCGGTCAGTATCGGAGGCATCGGCAACGTCAACATGGCCCTCGGCTATGCCAACCGCGAGGTGACGGCGAGCGGCACCGCCTCGATCGGCGTCAGCGTACTGGGCAGGAGCATCAACTTCGGCAGCGCCGCGGTCCGCATCTCCAGTTCGGGACAGGTCAGCGTCTCCGCATCGCAGGGCGTCAACATCGGCTTCGTCCACTACAACGTCTCGATCAGCTACGAGAATGGCAGCATCAGGGTGGACTACTAGTCAGGCAGGAGGTGCCGCCATGACGATGTCTCCGGGTGAGCCGGAATACCGCCGAGACGCGAGCAACCCAAGGGAGGACGGGCCTGCTCCGGGCGGGTCGCCGCTGCGTTCTGCAGGGCGCCTCAGGGACTCCCCTCAGCGCACGAGACCCCGGGGGCCAGACAATGGTGTCGAACGACAATCAGGGCGGGCCGTAGAGATCGTCGCGGATATCATCTGGACCGCAATCGTCAGTGTCGTCGAACACGTCGTCCGCCACACACTCAGGGGAACCGCCGCCGCCCGATGAAGCAAGCGAACCCAGTTCAGGTGGTATCGTGTTTGGCGCACAGTATGCGGCGTGCACGTCGGGATCCGAGATCAGAACGCCTGCGCAGTCGAGAAAGTGCTGCAGTGGGTCGACGCTCTGTGGAGTCACGGGTTGTGAGAGTGCAGTGCCACCAACAACCATAAGCGAAGTGACCCCAGCGATGACTGCGGCCGAAAGGCGGAACAGGATGCCCTTGTCCTTCCCCGAGATTTGCATTCGCCTTCTCCTTACGCGGTCTCCTCACTGGCCCAACAAGATCACCTTCGACGCCGTCTCGCAAGGGCGCCGCTCGACGCCTCAACGCATCCACTTGCCTTCGCCTTCGGCGAGTTCTCGATAGTGCAGTAGCGCCGAGAGGCAGTGTTGCGTCGCATCGATCCGCGCCCGAAGGACAAAGGCTCCGTTGAGGAATGCACCGGCGAGCGTCTTCAGCTTGGGGTCCTCGTAGTAGCGATCGGGGCCGAAATGCAGGCGCGTCCCATCACCCCGCAACTGCAGGTTCAGGTTCGAGGGAAGCTCTCGTTCCAGTCGATCGCGCACCTCGGCACCGATCGTCGGATTGTCGGCCAGTGCGGTGGCAGCTGCGATAAGCCCCTCAAGGGCCGCGCAGCCATTCATGCCATCCGTTGTGGTGGGCATCAGAGTGCGAAGATAGCGTCGGGCAGACTGCTCGATGAAGTCCAGGTAACGCTTCTCCCCGGTAGTTCGGAACCGCTGTGTCGCCGCCATCAGCCCCCAGTGGGCGAATTCGCGGTCGAGGTTCACAAGGTACTTTGTCATCACTGACTGCTCGAGGCGGTCCAGCACTGTATTGGCCGCCGCGTCGTCCGGGGCGAGGTCGGCGTGGTGAGCAAGGGCAAGCCAAGTCTCCCCAGTGGCGTAGGAATCCGGTTCCGTCTCCCCTGGACGTTGGGCGATGTCGCCATCCTTGAGTTGCTGTGCGGCGAGCCCCCTGACCCAGGCGGCGCGGAGATCGGGGCGATAGTCAAATCCGAGCGCTCGGCTGTGAAACAACTCGGCAAGCAGCGCCAGCGCTGCCCCTCCGGCGCGGCCGCCTTCGATGGTTCCGTCCTCGGACAGAATGAGGCCGCTGCCGTTGGGGACCGACTTCTTCTCATAGTAGGCGATTGTGCGTGCAGCGGGAACGGAGAAGCCGGACAGCCCAGAGCTAAAGTAGAACTGGTTCAGCACATACCCTGCTGCCGCCTGTCGGACGATGTTGTCGGCGTCGCCAAATCGCGACTTGAGGAAGTCGAACTCGTAGAAGAAGCGACCCTCTTCGGTCTCGGTCGCGACCAGATAGCGGGCAGCTGCCTCTGCTCGATCTTCGATCGACAGCCGGCTGAGGTCGGGCCCGGCGGCGCTCGCTGGCGCCGAGAGTGAGCCGAGGAGCGCAACAAGGAGACCTGCGTGGCCGAAGGCTCTCAGCATGTTCTCATCCCTCATAGTCCGGACAGGGTCCCGCGTCCAGCACTCTAGAGCGATAGACGGACGCCGGCCTTCGTCGACAATGACAACTGAGGCCGCCGGGTCAACCCTGATCTTCCACCCCCTGTTGATTGCCACTGAGAACTGACCCAGTAGGCCGGAATATTTCCATCGAGATTTGACCCATGTGACCCTTGCCCCTCGTGGTTTGAGCGAGGGCGGGCGTTGCCCCCCAACTGACGTTGCCCCCCACGTCTATCCAGCGTGAGGCTGACCCGAACGGTTGGTCTGGCCGCTCTCACCGAGGCGAACGACGGACGGTTGGTTCGAGTGTACGGATCTGTCCTCCTTGTGTTCATGCTGTGTCGTTTAGGCATGGCCGCGCTGCGTCTCTGGTGGGCAGCGCAGGCCAGCGCGGCACAGCCGGCCGGTGACGAAAGGTCCATCGCCCGGCGTTGGGGGAGGCCGCACCAGCTTGACGCCCGCCGCGCGCTCCGGCACATACAGGGGCGCCTCGCGGGTGTAGCTCAATGGTAGAGCAGAAGCTTCCCAAGGAGCCCGGGCGGCGTCAACTGTAACAAAAAGCGAATGTACAACAGTTGTTTGTCGTGTAGGCACAGTCTATGGGCGTCTCGAAATCTGCAAGAAGTTGCGGTACGACTGCACTGGAAGCCGTACCACTTCTGGTTGTGACAAGGCCTTCAGTCTTCTGGGATCTTCCGACTGGAACATCCAGCTGATCTCACCTCCAAGCCATCAATCTGACCATCACCAGTAGCGGACCCAGAGCTGTTGGGCCCTCGAGAAATCGCCGGAACTACGTCTACTTCTATCGTGTGACCAGTGCGGCCCTGCGGACCTGAACCGCCCCGGGTTTGCCGGAGGCTCCAACTCCTGAGAAGGTGGAGCCATGATGAGCAAGACGACGAACAAGTTTTCCCCGGAAGTGCGCCAGCGCGCGGTGCGGCTGGTTCTGGATCACGAGCATGAGCATTCCTCGCGCTGGGCGGTGGTCCTTTCGATCGCGGCCAAGATCGGCTGCACGGCGCAGACGCTGAACGAGTGGGTGAAGAAGGCCGAAGTCGACGCCGGCAAGCGGGCTGGGGTGCCGACGGACATGGCCGCCATGCTGAAGGCTCTGGAGCGCGAGAACCGGGAGCTTCGGCAGGCCAACGAGATCCTGCGCAAGGCGAGCGCATATTTTGCCCAGGCGGAGCTCGACCGCCGGTTCAAGCCATGATCGCGTTCATCGACGATCATCGTGGGGCGCATGGGGTCGAGCCGATCTGCAAGGTGCTGCCGATCGCCCCATCGACCTACCACGACCACGTCGCCAAGCGGGCCGATCCCGAGAAGCTGTCGTCACGCGCCAAGCGGGACCTGATGCTGAGGCCTGAGATCGAGCGCGTCTTCGCCGAGAACTACGAGGTCTATGGTGCGCGCAAAGGTCTGGCGGCAGCTCAACCGCGAGCACATCCCGGTGGCACGCTGCACCGTCGAGCGTCTGATGGCCGACCTGGGCCTGCAGGGCGTCATCCGCGGCAAGTCGATCCGCACCACGGTGCAGGACAAGTCAGCCCCGTGCCCACTCGACCACGTCAACCGGGTCTTCCATGCTCCGGCGCCGAACAAGCTGTGGCTCTCCGACTTCACCTATGTCAGCACATGGTCAGGCTTCGTCTACGTGGCCTTCGTCATCGACGCCTACGCCCGCCGCATCGTCGGCTGGCGGGTGAGCAGGACGGCGCACGCAAGCTTCGTCCTCGACGCTCTCGAGCAGGCGCTGCACGAACGGCGGCCCGTTCATCGCGGCGGCCTGGTGCATCACTCCGACAGAGGTTCTCAATACGTCAGCATCCGCTACACCGAGCGCCTGGCGCAGGCCGGGGTCGAGCCCTCGGTGGGCAGCGTCGGCGACAGCTATGACAACGCTCTCGCCGAAACCATCAACGGTCTCTACAAGGCCGAGGTGATCCATCGACGCGGACCATGGCGCTCGTTCGAGGCCGTCGAGTTCGCCACGCTGGAATGGGTCGACTGGTTCAACAATCGCCGGCTGCTGGAGCCCATCGGCAACATCCCGCCGGCCGAAGCCGAGGAACGCTACTACGCCATGCTCGAAACGCCGGCCATGGCAGCGTAACTCAAACCAAATGGCCTCCGGCAAACCCGGGGCGGTTCAATCCGAAGATGCTCTACCCGCTTGAGGACATCCTGACGCTCGTCAGCTAGGGGGGATGATCCCTTCCCGGCAGTAGTGAGGCTATTTCGGAATTTCATTGCGGCTCTCGTAGGCGGCAACCGCCTTCTTGCTGATCCGTGTGAGTCGTCCCCCTGGCTTCACCGATTCGAGCTCTCCTCGCCTAATGAGCGAGCGAACGTGGTTATCCGAAACGCCCCAATGCTCCGCGAGCGTTTGCGGCGTATATGGAGCATCGGGGGGGGGGCGGCCTTGGTCCTGCGTTTGCCTGCCGCCTTTTTCTTCTGCTGCAGTTGCTGAAGCGCTCGTTCGATATCCGCTGCGTACAGTCTGCGGTTGCGCCTGTTCTCCGCCGAGACCGACCTCGCCAGCTCGAATAGGGCCTTGTCGGATTTGCTCGGCTTGATGACGCGGACGATAAGCCACCAGCAGTTGTCACCGTGATATTCGCCCAGCTCCCTGTTGACAAAGTGAGGCATCCATATCCGTGCTGCAGCTAGGGCGAGGAATGCGGCGAAGGATTTTGCGGTCTTGTCGAAGCGCGTGGCGATGCGTCGGAACTGTTTGAGTCTGTTGAACGGCCATATTCGGGCGAAACGTCCTTGCTGCTCGTCGCCATCCGGAAAGGCGATAAAGTCGCTGGCGCCGCCACGCATCCATGACAGACGTGGATGATCGGTCGCCATGGCTCCTCGCGCTCCGCACCCTACACAACGCAGTGAACGCGCCCGGCACGAACGAGCGCAATTTCGCGGACCTTAGGGTGATCTTTAGGGTTAGTCCCGCGACTGCAAGCGAAATTCTAACAATAACAGATACTTAGGCAGAGCAAATGGCGGTGGGTGTAGTCCAACCAAACGAGTCTCCAAATCGCGCGAAATCGCCCAAATTCTCCCAATTCTGAGCGAAAACACCGAATTCGTCGTCCCACATGGCCCCAAACGACGCCAAAAGCCCCGGACTCCGGGCCTCTCGCCGGAAAACAGGCGTCAAAATATCAGGTGCGTATCAGGTGACTATCAGGTGCGTATCAGGTGACTGACAGGTCCGCGACGTGGTATCGGATAGGGAGACACAAGGCAGACATCACGGGCGTACCTAAAGCTCCGCCCGACGCTGACGCAAAAGCACGGAATTGGGGTTGGAGTTGCCCATCACGTTGAGCGGCAGGGCGATGGTCCTTATGACCTCGGCCTCGAGAACCCAGGGGGTCGAATGATCCATCCAGGCAACGCGGAGGTGATCGCCCATCCACTGGCTGAGCTGCTCTTCACCGTCTCCCAGCAGGAGCGGCTTGCCGTCAGAACCTTTTGCCACTTGCAGTCCCAACTCGCCCTTCAGCAGCGAAGCTAGAGCACGACGGAGGGTTGAGCGGCGGATGGGACCGCGGCAGTGCTCCTTCATGCGGTTGCGAAGGGTGCGCTTGCTGCTGCTATTGGTGCCGTTGGGGCAGATCCCCACGTAGAGCAGACGCCGGCCGTCGTGCACGTGGCAGCCATCCAAAGAAAGCTCCGGCAGGCTGGTGCTGGACCACCACGAGTATATTCCGGGTTTGCTCGGCACGAGGCTGAGATCGGCAGCAACGGCTGCCGGGTTGTAGATCTGGCTCGGCACAAGTAGGGCGCCGGCATCACTATATACATTATAAGTCATATTGTCGGACATGCGTGTGCATCGGTCGCGCGTCGGCGACCGCCCCTCTGAACCTGTTCAGTTCGTCATTTATTACTTATAAGCTATGGTCCCGCGAGCAGTCCAGCGGCGCTATGCGCGCATGGACGTGCGGACCAGAGTGGGCAGAAACCTTCAAAAGCTGAGACGCGACAGCGGCCTCACGCAGGAAGAGCTCGCCCACAAGGCCGAGGTGCATCAGACGTATTTGAGCGGCGTTGAGCGCGGAAAGCGGAACGCCTCGATCCTGGTCCTTGAGCGCATCGTCGGGGCCCTCGGCGCCGATATAGCCCGACTTTTCGACGATTAGAATGTTTTACTCACTGGTCTGCAACCGCATGCACGCAGAGTGATCCGGAGACACTTTTGTCAGTTCGGCGCAGTAGACCTTTTTCGTTCGTATATATTTCCAAATAGCCGATTTCGTGTACATTTACCTTACCTAATCAGTGCGCAGATCATCCCGTCGGGGACACCGCGCTTTGGCGTCGCAAGCTCGCGGCGCTATCTGCAGCCATTAGTGGCTGTACCGGCACCACAACCAAACAACGCGCGGGCTGCATTGCCGCACGACGGCGAAGCCTGCTTCGGAGATAACTGATTGAAACTCAGACCTCAGCCACACATCGCCGTCACCTTGCGCCCCATTGCAGAGTTGCGAGGCGACGCAAAAAACGCTCGTACCCATAGCAAGAAGCAGATTGCTCAGATTGCGGCCAGCATCAGCGAGTTCGGGTTTGTGAATCCCGTGCTCGTAGACGGCGATGGGCTTGTCATCGCCGGCCATGCCAGGCGTGAAGCAGCCAAGCAGCTGGGCATGGACACCGTCCCGACGATCGTCATTCACCATTTAACCCCGGCGCAGCGGCGGGCTCTCGCCATTGCCGACAACAAGATCGCCGAGAACGCCGGATGGGACGAAGTCCTGCTCATCGAGGCGCTTGGAGAATTCTCTCTCGATCTCGACTTTGATTTCTCGGCGATCGGGTTCGAGATGGGTGAGGTCGACGCCCGTCTCGACCAGCCGAAGAAGGACGACCCGGCTGACACGGTTGAGGATGTTGATCCCGACGCCCAACCGGTAAGCCGCATTGGCGATCTGTGGCAAATGGGCGACCATCGTCTCCTGTGTGGCAATGCGCTCGAGCTGGATGCCTTCGCCAGGCTGATGCAGAACGAATATGCCGACATGGCTGCTACGGACGCCCCCTACAATGTCGAGATAGAGGGCAATGTCTCCGGCCAGGGTAAGAAGCGGCGCCGCGAGTTCGCGATGGCCTCGGGTGAGATGAGCAATGATGAGTTTACCGTATTCCTGACTACCGTCTTCGGGCACATGGCACGGTACTCGGTGTCGGGCGCCGTGATCATGGCGTTCATGGATTGGCGGCACATGGGCGAGATACTCGCCGCCGGCCGGCACGCGTTCACCGAGCTGCTCAACCTCTGCGTCTGGGTGAAGACGAATGCCGGGATGGGGTCGCTCTACCGCTCCCAGCACGAGCTGGTTTTCATCTTCAAGTCCGGCAAGGGCAAGCACATCAACAATATCGAGCTTGGACGCCACGGCCGCTACCGGACGAATGCCTGGTCGTATGCGGGCGCGAACACGTTCCGGAAGGGGCGTGACGAGGATCTGTCGGATCACCCGACCGTAAAGCCTCTGGCGATGATTGCGGACGCCATCAAGGACTGCTCACGTCGCGGCCATATCATCCTCGACCCGTTTGGCGGCTCCGGTACCACCTTGCTCGCCGCCGAGCGGACCGGACGCCGCGCCCGGTTGCTCGAGATCGACCCGCTTTACGTGGACGTGACGCTGCGGCGGTGGACGGCGCTCTACCCCGATCGGCCGCCGGTTCTCGCCTCAACCGGCCAGACGCTCGACGAGGTTCGCGCCGGAAGGACGCCGCCGACGACGCGGACCCCGCAGTCCCAGATGTCACGCCGCCTCGAAAAGCCCGACGAGCCGCAGCATAGCGATGGCATCTCTTCCGATCACATCCAGTCCAGTGCGAGGTCAAACATGAGCGAGGATTCAAAAAAGCCTGCCGTGGGCCGCATCGAGCAGCATCTGGCAGACGCTGCCGAGTCGGGCCGACGCCGCGACCCAGGATCAGCCACGGCGCGATACCGAAGCGCCGCATGCCGCAGGCGCCGGTCGCTCGCCAAGCAACGGCGAAACCGGCCACCGCAAAGCAGCAGCCCGTGGAGACCGGTGGTGGAGGTTCCCCGCTCGTCCCGCCGGCCGGCCTCCGAACCAAGACGGGGGCAGTACTCAAGCGCCGTCCGCCGGGCCCCTCACCAGTCGATGATACTCAGCGCGAACAGGCCCATCAGACCGCCGCTGCGGTAGATGCTACGACGGGGGCCCCGACCCCGTCAGTGAAGAAGACCGCGACGACCAGAGCCGAACCAAGGGTGCCCAAAAAGGCCTCCACGGTGAAGCGCGCGCGAAAGGCGGCAAGCGGAAGCCGTTCAAAGCGCAGCAGGCACCCTGTTGAGCCCCCTGCTCGGTCGTTCCGACACGAACGAAAGAGGTCGCTTCGCCAAAGGCTACACGGCAAGCTGGTATGGTCGGCCGTGTAAACCCAAGCCGGCTGTCGTCGACTTCTTCCAGGGTCTCAATTCGATCGACATTGCTTCGAACCCGATCCTCGCCGCAGCGGCAAAGACAATCACCACCACGATCGGGGGTAAATCAACGCAAGTGCCAATCATCGAGGGCATAGCGATGACGATGGCCAGCGCGCTTTAAAAGGTCACCACCAGGCCGGCCGCGACATGATCAAGAACAATGACCGCGCCATAGCTGCGGCCGCATGGAAAAGCGCGCGCGCTGGTTTCGTCGCGAGGATCAAGATCATACTCACCGCCGAACTCATCAGATACGAACAAGGTGCATGTCGTTCAGCGATGCTGCTGATGCGTGACCCTCGCCAGATCATGTGGCTCGACACTGACGAACTGGTCACGATTGAAAGCCTCGATTTGGCTGAGCGCATCCGTTGGCTGACACGTGTGGAGCCACGGTTCCGCTTGGCGGTCGAGGTACTGGACCAGAAGTACCGCGCGTCGACGGATACCGCAGAGCGAGAAAAATATCGCAAGGAGATACGCTACCGTGTCAGACGGGTGAAGGAGCTCGAGTCCTACGGCCTGCGAGAAATGCCCAACGCAGAGACGATCGTGCGCGCACAAGCAGAGCACTACATTGAAACGGGGCAACTTCCCTTCGACTAGTGCGAGCGTGGAGGGAGGACAGGCAACGCTGGCGTGCGGTGTGGGTGCCCGAGTCTCCTGCTCGCGGCGCGGCTGGGCTTTAGCGCACGGAATCCGCGGCAGGCGCATCTCCCCTGAGGGCGGGGAATGGCCCACCCGAAGGGCATCATATGCTCAGGGCTGCAAACCTGCAGAGCTCACCCCTGACGGAGCGCCAAACTTCCACGCGGCAAGGCCACGCGTGCCGATGCCTTTGACGGCCAGAACGTTTCCCGATAGGGGCTGGCTTTCTCGGCCTTGCTCGTTGAGGCGCATGCGTGAGGACGTGACATAAAGCACATCGAGGTTCGGATCGCCGAACGTGCACATGGTTGGAAACTCGTCCGGCAGTTCGATTCGCTCGACGATCTTTCCGCCTGGATCGACGGCGATCACGGCCCAACCTTCGACCATCGCGCACCAATAGTTGCCGTCTTTGTCGACGGTCGCCCCATCTGCGCGCCCGAGCATGTCGTCGGTAGAAAGGAACACGCGCTTGTTGTGGACCGTCCCATTTCGACGTCGAAATCATAAACGCAGACGGTCTCGGCCCGGCTGTCGGCCACATAAAGCCGGGGGGAATCAGGCGAAAAGGCCACCCCGTTGCCGGTGAGATAGCCACTGTCCATTTCAGCACAAGCACCGTCCGGTGCGAGCCGCCACAGCCGCCCGACGGGCGTGCGTAAGTCTCGGCTCAAGGAAGCGCACCAGAACCGTCCAGCCGGGTCACACTTGCCATCACAGAGCAACTCCTGCCCGCTCGGCAGGGAGGGATCGGCAACAAGGGTCGTCCGACCATTGCTGTCGACCAGATGGAAACCGCCCATCATGCCAGCGAGCAGGCTGCCGCTTCGCGTTGGCGCGAGGCAACTCGTCACGGCCGGCATGGCGAGGCTTTCATAGCGCCCGCTTGTGGGAAAGAAGCGCTGGATGCTCGGCTCCTCATAAACATCGACCCAGGCCAATGACTGTTCGTCTTCAAGCCACACCGGACCTTCTCCGTGGTGATCCTGCGGCACGGGAACGATGTCGATACACACCATTGAGGAGCTCCTGCTCGAGTGCTCAGTCGCCGCGATGCTGGCGATAAAGGAGGCGATTGTCGTGGACGATGTATTGCACCTTCTCCCAGATAAACTCGCGTCCATCTTTCAAACGACACTGCACATTTGCTTCGCCGATCCACCAGTAAAGGATCGTGGTGCCGTGCTTGTAGTTCGGCCAGAGGTAGTAGGCGCGCGTGAAGGCGTGTGCCTTGACCTCCATGACGCCCGACGGTCCTTCGAAGCGGCTGTCCCAGGCTGAGGGAACGTGCATTCTGCTTTCTGGATCGACCCAGAAGTCCGTTTCGTCGATGCGACAGCTGTGGCCAGGCGCATCGAAGTCGTGAACCTCTCCCTCGATAACCACCTTACCCCAGAAGAGGCCGAGCGACGGCCTTGAGAACAGGAGAACTTGCTTCTCGTCGCGGCCGCAGCTGTGCCACGTTAGCCCGCGGCTTGAGAGGGTCTTAATTGGGTTGTAGCGCGTGCCGCAATGGACGTGCCGCTCCATGGCAGCCATAGCCGTCGATCTCGAAGGTTTCACTGCCGAAGGCAATGGTGCCGCGGGCACGGGCGCAGACCAGGTGCCAGCGCTCCTCGGTCTCCTTGACCGTTTTTGTCCGGTCGGTGAGCCAAGTGGCGGGTGCCATGGCGTCGAGTTCGATGTCGACCGAAACGCCGGCATGGTCGCCCTTGATCCACCAATGCGGAGGCGCCGCGCCGAACTCGCGCCGGCCAACACGCCAGATCGCTCGTTCGGCGTCGATCGCGGTTTCGATCGCCGCTCCCGGCATGTGATCGCCAAAATCGTAGCCGACATTGAGGAAGGCATCGTTCTGCATCGCGGCGCGGCGGCCGGCGCCATAGTCGCCACAGAGCAGAAGGCTCTGCGAGAGGCTGACATCGTCAACGGCATAGATGCTCTCCGGTGCACGTCCGATGAGGCGATAGGGTGAGAACCAAGCCAGCACCTGGCGGTCGCCGCTGCTGCTCCAGATCATCCAGCCGTTGTTTTCCCAAAGATTGAGGCCCGAAAGAGCCAGTGCACGATGGTCGCGGTAGTCGTTTGGAGTGACGTTGAACCGGGTTTCACCCATAAGCCAAAGCTCCCCTTTTTGCTCCGATCGGCAAAGCCACTCAGACTTCGGCCGCAAGCAAATCTTATATATAATAATAGACATAACACAAGCCTGAGGGGATGGCTCAGGCCGGAAGGAGCAGCACCACGACGAAGCACAAGTGCTCTGGTTCTATCCATAGATGCGGGATGGCAGCGTTGGGCGTGGTGGCGGAGGTTTTTCATCCAAGATGAATCGTGGTCTGATCAGATGGGAAAAGGGCCCGCGCCGATCCCCGCGCGGACCTTTCGTGAGCTACCGGCGGTCGACAACCTGTTCGAGGACGTCTTCATTGAGCGTCAGCCCCAGCCCAGGCCCGTCGAGCACCTTCAGCATGCCATTTTCGACATTGAGGTTCGGCGACACCAACCCGGCTGTCAGCAGGTTTTCGTCGCCCCAGAGTTCGCCGATGACGAAGTTTGGCACAGCCGCTGAAATGTGGAGGTTGGCGGCGAACTGAATGGCGCTGCCGACGCTGCAGTGCGGAGCAAAGCCACAGCCGAACTGATCGGCGAGTTGCGCGATCTGCAGTGATTCCGTGATCCCTGCCTTGATGCTTTCCGGAATGACAATAAGCCTGCCGCCGGCGGCGAACATGTCGCGGACCATGGCAATCGTCCAGACGAGGTCGTTGGCGATCGGAATCGGGGAGCGCTTGGTAAGCTCGACGTAGCCGGCAAAATCGTCTGTCGGCAGGGGGGTCTCGAACCAGAAAACTCCACGATCGGCGAGCTTCGAGCCTAGCGCCAGGGCTTGCGTGTAGTCGTAGCCGCCCAGCGCATCGACCAGCACGACGCCGTCGTCGCCGAGGACGTCGCGGACGATGTCTACGGAGGCGAGATCCGCTTCGCTGCCGAAGCCGGTCGCGATCTTGATTGCCGTATGCCCCATCTCGACGGCCTTCTGGCTTGCCTTGTAGAGGCGCTCGCGGTCGCTGTCGCTGCTGGGATCGCGGACCCCGGCGACGCCGCTGTAGTACACGGTGATCTCGGGCCGGTAGCGACCGCCGATCACCTCGGAGATTGAACGGCCTGAAGCCTTGCCGATGATGTCCCAGCAGGCAATGTCAAGGCCGGCCGCCGCTTCCTGATGGAAGCCCTGCATGTGGCCACGCCCGCGCATCGCCGCACGGTAGCGGTCCCACATCACGTGGACTGAGAACGGGTCCTCGCCGATTAACCAGCTCGCAAGATAGGTATCAATGTACTCCTTGACCGCATGCGGGGCGATCACCCCTTTGCTCTCCCCCAGGCCAACGATTCCTTCGTCCGTATGCACGCGGATTAGAACGGTCGAGATTTCTGGGCTCCAGCGGTGGCGCATGCGCCACCGCAGAGGATAGGTCGTATCCATGTGCCCGCCGCGGCGCGGCACTGCCTCATAGTCCTTCTTCCAGGCCTCACGGCCCCAGTAGTCCTGATCGAACGGCACTTTGAGGACGTCGGCTTCGACTCGGGTGACCTTCATGGTTCTCTCCAGAACAGTGCGTGATTGGGGCGTCGTCGAGGGGTGCTCAGGCTGAGCGGCAAAGCTTGGTCACTACGTCGCTGCAGTTCTGCAGCGAGAAGTCCGAAAGGCATGACGTCGCAGCGCGGGTTATTTCGGTGCCGGCGGTCGGCACTTCGATGGCGACCACAACGACACTCTCCCCGTGCTGGTGCGCTAGCAGTTGCGGAACGCTCACATCCTTCTCCGTGTTGCGACAGCGTCTTCCAAATTCTTGTATAAGACATAAGAGATGGCGCAACCTTGTCAAGTTGGCCTAAAGCACAGCGCTGAGCGACAGACAGGAGCTAAGGCCGCCGCCATTGCGATTGGGCGAGTTTGGGGTAGTCAAGCTGCTATTGACCTCGTCGGCTACGCTGCTCATAGGTCGGAATCATCGGGCTGATTCAGCGCTGACCAGCCGTACTCGCATGCGGTTAGTGGCCTAGCAGGCCTTGATGGACGGTGAGTTCGATTGCGCCGGCCAGTCGCTCTCCCAGTTGCAGGGTCGTCATTGCTTCCCCAACGGTCGCCTCCGGACGGCTAATCGCGTCGGGCATGTGGGTGACGGGCTCGAACGCAAAGAAGTCTGAGCCCTCGGGTGCGTAGACGATTGCGGAACTGAACTCGCCAGAGGCGGCTAGAGTTAGCTGTGGGAGGTGGGTGTCGATCGCTATCTGCGCTTGGCGGCTCCAGTCGGTGAAGCAATGATTGAGGCGGGTGCCCGCAACAGACTTGGATTTCGTGAAGTTCCATTTTTCGGGGACCGGCACTTTGGAGGTAGGCAACAGTTCCGAGTCGGTCTGCCAGACGCTGGACGCCGAGAAGGCGAGTTTCGTGTTGGCGCGAAGCGGAAAGTAGGGGTGCCAGCCGAGCCCGGCGGGCATGGCGCGGTAGTCCCGGTTCTCCAATTCCAGGTCCACGCGGAGGCTGGTTTCGGACAGGGTGAAGCGTTGGGTGGCGCGGAACACATAGGGCCAGTCTGGTGACGCGGCGGCGTGATCGAGGCTAATCGCGCACGACAACGCGCTCCGTTCGGTGACCGACCATGACAGCTGCCAGCCGTTGCCGTGCGTGGCGTGCGGCTGCCCGCCGGGGAAGGGGGCCAACTGAAAAGCTCCTCCGCCGAAGGCGAAACGGCCGTATGCTATGCGGTTGGAGTACGGCACTAGGGCGAAGGCCCCGGTGCGACGTACCTGCCGCTCCTCGATAGCTGCGGGTGGGGTTGGGCGTAGCAGATCAGTGCCGCGGCACCGGAAGGCGATGACGGAACCCCCGAGCCATGGGGCAAGGTCGAGCGCCAGTTCGCCCGACCGTAGATGTTCCAGCGGTGGCGCCTTACCACTCGGCATAGGTGCCGTCTGGGTGGGTCAGTCAGGTCCGGGTAGAACCAGTCCTGGCGCTTTTCCTCAACCATCGCGGAGTTAAGCGTGATGCCGAGCCCAGGGCGGCGATTGAGCACGAAGGCACCATTGACGGTGGTCAAGGGGGTCGGATCCGTGAGGTAGTCGAGAAGATCGGCAACCGGCAGGCCGGCATAGCCGGCATGGTAGTGCAGTCCGAGGCTCTGCTCTTGGATTACAATGTTGGGACAGCAGAAGCCGACCTGCAGCGATGCGGCCAGCGAGACGGGCCCGTTGGGGCAATGCGGTGCGACCGCAACGTCGTAGATCTCGCCGAGACGGGCGATCTTTTCGAGCTCGAAAAGGCCCGTGATTGAGACGTCCGGCTGGATGATGTCGACAGCGCCGGTATCCAGCACACGCTTGAAATCCCAGCGCGAAGTCAGCCGCTCGCCGGTTGCCACCGGGATTGAACCAGCCGCCCGCGCCAGCGCCACGAGGCTTTCTTCGTTCTCGGGCAGTGTGGATTCCTCCACCCACATCGGATGGAACTGCTCCAACTCGGCCAGCAGCGGCTTCAAGGCCGCTCGATGCACGCGGCCGTGGAGGTCAAGTGCGATATCGAGCTCGTTGCCGAAGGCATCGCGTAGCGTACCAAGTCGGGCGACGGCGGCATCGACGGTGTCGCGCTCGCCAACGTGGCCCAGGGCGGGAGTGGCGTTCATCTTGACGGCAGAAAAGCCCTGCTCAGCTCGCTTGCGGGCATGTTCGACCACGTCGGCCGGACTGTCTCCACCCACCCAGGCATAGGCTCGCAGATTGTCACGCACCGCGCCGCCGAGGAAGTCGTGCACCGGCAGGTTAGCCGCCTGGCCCCTTGAGGTCCCACAGTGCCTGCTCTATGCCAGCGGCGGCGGTCGCGAGGATCGGGCCGTTGCGGTAGAATCCGCCGCGGCGCAGGCGCTGGGCGATGTCCTCGATGCGTGACGCGTCGGCTCCGCGCAGGTTTGCCGCCATGTCCTCAATCGCTCCGACCACGGCGCGAGCACGCTTGGGGACGATCGACTCTCCCCAGCCAACTCGACCGTCATCGGTGGTGACGCGCACAAAGGTCCATCGGGGTGGCACGCGAAAACTCTCAACGCTGGCGATGCGAGCGAATTGCCTCATCCGTAGACTCCTTCGCGGTGGACTGCGCGTTCAGCGCAACGTCACGCCGCGCTCTCTTGGTCGAAAAGGTAGAGGTGCTTGCTCTGCGTGGTGAAGCTCACGTCGTCTCCGGCCCTTACCACGTGCTCACGCGGCACCCGTGCATTGAGGCTTCCGCCCTCGACGACGAAGTGCACGTACTGCTCGGCGCCAAGCATCTCCACAGCCTCTACGGTGCCGCGCAGCAGCACCTCGGCCCCGCTGCCCTCGTTGGTGACTAGTGCCAGTCGTTCGGGGCGGACACCAACCGAAACGCGGTCACGGCGGCCCGCCAGCGCCTGCCGTTGGGCCGGGCTAAGCTTCACATGGCCGGCTCCCGTAGTGATCTCCGCGCCTTCCACACGACACTCGACAAAACCCATGGAGGGCGTTCCGATGAACGAGGCGACAAACCGGTCGACCGGCGAGTCGTAGAGCTCGTCCGGGGTGCCGACCTGATGGATGCGACCCTCCGCCATCACGACGATTCGATCGCCCATGGTGAGAGCCTCGACCTGATCGTGCGTGACGTAGATGGCGGTCGCCGAAACGGTGCGGTGCACCTTGAGGATTTCCGCGCGCATCTGCACACGCAGATGGGCGTCGAGATTGCTCAGCGGCTCATCGAGCAGGAAGACCTTCGGATTGCGCACGATGGCGCGGCCCAGCGCCACACGCTGGCGCTGGCCACCTGAGAGCTGGCGTGGGCGTCGCCTGAGATAGGGGGCAATATTCAGCAGTTCAGCCGCCCGATGCACCCGGCCGTCGATCTCGTCGACCGCCATCCTCCGGCGCCTCAAGCCGAAAGCCATGTTGTCGAAGACACTCATGTGGGGGTAGAGGCCATAGTTCTGGAACACCATGGCGATGTCACGGTCACCGACATCAACCTCGTTCATTCGCTCGCTGTCGAAGAACAGATCGCCGCCGCTGATGTGCTCGAGGCCGGCGATGATGCGCAGCAGCGTCGTCTTGCCCGATCCCGACGGCCCCACCAGCACCAGAAATTCGTTCTCCCGAATTTCGAGATTGCAGTCATGCAGCACCGCCACTTCGCCGTAGCGCTTCTCGACGCCGCGCAGATGGATCTTGGTCATTGAGTATTTCCTGGATGAGTCGGGGCGCCGAAGGCGGCTTCGAAGGGATCGGTGCGGCGGCTGATGCTGCGGCCTCCGTCGACCGGCAGCTCGGCGCCGGTAATGAATGATGCCTGCGCAGACGCGAGGAACGCGACGGCAGTGGCAACCTCGTCGGCGTGGCCCTCGCGTCCCAGCAATGTCGCGGGCCTGGGGGCGGAGTCACCGCCAAGGGCACTGCGCAGAGAGGCGGTAGCGATTACGCCGGGGAGGACTGCGTTGACGCGGATGCCCAGCGGCGAAAGCTCTACGGCTAGTGCCCGCGTCAAGGCCGCCACGGCGCCCTTGCTCGCCACATATCCAGCGTAGCTGGGCACCGGCAGGTCGGCCTGGATCGAACCGATGTTGACGATCGCTCCGCTGCCTCGTCGTTGCATGTCACGCGCGGCGGCCCGGCTGACTGCCGCGGCGGCAACGACGTTGACGGCGAGAGTCTGGTCGAGTTCGGCATCGTCCCCTTCGAGGAACGGGCGGCGGGCGCCGTGATAAGCTGCGTTGTTCACGAGGATGTCGATACAGCCCCAGCGCTCAAGCGCAAAAGGTACGAGTGCCGCTCGCTCAGTCGCGGAGGCAAGGTTCGCCGCGACAGCGACGGCCTCTCCAGGTCCGGCAAGGCTGGCAACCGCGGCATAGAGCCGGTCGCTATCTACATCGGTCAGCAGCACCCGGCAGCCTTCGGCGACCAGCCGGCGGGCGATGGAGAGGCCAATGCCGCCAGCGGCTCCGGTGACCAGCGCCACCCGGAGACTCAGTTGCAGTGAGATCGGATCAGGCACCGGCCACAGCTCCAGAGGTAAGGCCACGCACCATCGAGCGCTGCACGGCGAAAAAGGCGATCATCAGGGGGAGGGTGGTGATGGTGGCGGCTGCCATCATGCCTCCCCAGTCGGTCTTGAACTGGCCGGTGAAGGTGAGCACCAGCGCGGCCGGCAGTGTCTGCTTCTCCAGAGTGGTGATAAAGGTCATCGGGTAGATGAGATTGTTCCAGGCCTCCATGAAAACAAATGTGCCGGTGGTCAGAAGGCCTGGCAGGATCAGTGGCACGACGACTTTATAAAAGGGACCTGCCAGCGCCGGTAGCCGTCGACGCGCGCGGCCTCCTCGACTTCGATCGGCACGGCGTCGATGAAGCTCTTCATCATCCACACCGCAAAGGGGAGACCGAACGTGGTAAAGCCGACGATGAGGCCAAAGCTGGAGTCCAGCAGTCTGGCATTAAGCAGCAACAGGTAGAGCGGCGCCAGCAGCACGATCATCGGCAGCATGCGGAAAATGAGTATGGCATAGCTGACCGTGCCGCGCAGCTTGAACTTCGCCCGTGACAACGCGTAGGCGGCCGGCGTGGCGATTGTCACAGAAATCACGGCGGTCGTGAGGCAACTGACGACGGAGTTTAGGAAGAAGTCGAAGAACGGCAGCGACTTACCGCTGAGCCCAAAATAGTTGTCTAGCGTCGGCGCTTCCGGCCAAAGGGTAGGGTTGAGCCGGGTCGCCTCGAGCTCCGTTTTCAGAGAGGTGGAGAGCATCCAGTAAACCGGCGCCAGGCTCCAGAGCAAAGCGAAGCCGATTGCGAGGATCTGCACGGTGCGGCCGGGCAGGGTCCGACCGGGCAGCGGACGAGAAAGCGTTGGTTCGGACATTTTTGGTTATCCCATCCGGAGAGCGCGGAGGTAGGCTACCGCGAAGACCAGCAGCAAGAGCAGCCAGATGACGCCCATTGCGGAGGCGTAGCCGAATTCGAAATTTTCGAACGCCAGCCTGTAGACATAGATGACCAGCGTGCTGGTGCTGTAGCCAGGACCACCCTGGGTCATCGCCCAGATCTTGGCGAAATCATTGAAGTTGGCAATCAGCATGAGGAGGCTGCCAATCAGCAGCGGGTTGCGCAGAAACGGCAGCTTGATGTGGAACACCATACTCCACGTCTTTGCCCGGTCGACCCGGGCGGCCTCGATGACCTCGTTGGGGATGGCCGAGAGCGCCGCGCTCAGTAGCAGGAAAAAGAAGGGCGTCATCGCCCAGATGTTGGCGACCATCACCGCAGGCATGGCGAGGCTCGCGGAGTTGAGCCACGGCACGGGCTCGGCGATGACTCCCGCCCACAGTAGCAGCGCGTTAATGATTCCGCCGTTCTGCAGGTACATGTAGCGGAACAGGAATGCCACGACGACGAACGGCACGGCCCAGGGCATCAGCAGCAGAGAGCGAACCATGCGTGAATGCCGCCCTACGATATTCTCGCTGAGTAGCGCCAGAGCTAAGCCAAACAGCGCGGAAATGCTGACACTGCCGAACGAATAGATGGCCGTGTTGAGCAGCGACGTCCAGAAGATAGAGTCGGCAAAAAGGGTCGTGTAGTTGTCCAGCCCAACGAAATTCGCGGGCTCGAAGTCGAGCAGGTTGTAATCCTGCGCCGACAGCAGCAGCGTATAGACGATCGGATATCCGACCACCACGGCAAGAACCACCAGGGTGGGCGTTACCATCCAGTCGAACCATGGAGTCCGCTCGGCATTGCGCCGAGCGGGTCCGGTTGTCGCAGTGAGCTCGGCGACGGTCATTACTTGTCGAGCTGCTGCTGCATGGACGCGGCGATCTCATCGATCGGTTGGTTGCCCGTTACGGCCTCCTGCACGCCGGCCATGATGGCCGTCGCCGCCGCCGCGTACTCAGCACCATAGGGCTGGGGCGACAGGGTCGGAATGACCCGAGTCGAGAAGGCGTTGAAGATCGGCGTGTCGAGCTTGGCATCGACCTCGGGATCGCCGGTTGCGACGATCGACGGTAGCGAGGAAAGGACACCGACGGTATAGCCGTCGACGGCAGCTGCATCGGTGCTCAAGTACTCGATGAAGCTCCATGCAGCCTCCTTGTTGGCGCTGTTGCCAAACATGATCAACTGATGCCCACCCTCAAAGGTGTGTGCTGTGCCATTAGGCCCAATCGGCAGCGTGGTTACACCCCAAGTGCTGTAGAAGTCCTCGTTTGACATTCCATTGGTGCCCTGAATGACGCCCTGCAGCAAGACCTGGTCCCAATGGAAAGCCACCTTGCCCTGGGCGGCCAGTGGCCGGAACTCACCGATCTTGCGCCCCGGTTCGATCAGCCCCTTCTGGGCGAGATCGCGCATCCAGGTGAGATAAGCGCGCATCTCCGGCGAGTTGGCGCCGGTGGCACCTTCGCCGACCGGGACGGCACCGAAGACACGCATCCACGGCCAGTTCGAGGTGAGCGCAAATGCCCGGTTAGTCGTATCCATGCCCAGCGGAATGACGTCCGGCTGGCTGGCATGGATAGCCTCGAGCGCTGCTGTGATCTCCGGGATGGTCTTGGGCGGGTTCTCCGGGTCGAGCCCGGCGGCCTTCAGGATCTCTTTGTTGTACCAGAGGCCTGCAGGGGACTGGTTCCAGGGGAAGGCAATCAGCTTGCCGTCGACAGTCAGTGTCGACAGGGCGCCTGGCTTGATATTGGCCTTCAGTTGATCGCTTGGATATGCGTCGAGTGGCTCGAGCGTACCGGTACCGGCGAGCAGAATGGTATCGTTGCCGGCAATCTGAGCGACGTCCGGCGGATTGCCGGAGCGAGCCCGCAGGACCAACTGCCGGGCAATCTCAGAGAACGAGATCGTTTCGCTCACGATATCGATATTCGGGTTCGCAGCTTCAAAATCGGCAATGATCTTTTCGAGGGCGTCGCGCGTGGTGCCCTCAGCAGACGCCCAGTTCGCGAAGGTCACCGTGATCTTGTCCTGGGCCATTGCGCTCGCGCTCAACATGGCCACTGCCGATGCCGCACCGATCAGTGTCAGCCAGCGCTTGTCTAGAAGCGACATTGAAAACCTCCCTTTCCAACAGCGGTCGAGCGACCGCCCGCTTCTTATATAAGACATAAGATAAAAGATGGCAATCACGAAAGAGCTGGAATATGAGTGACCGGTACCGGAGAAACGAAACCGTGCGGCCCCCCGGGGCCGCCAACCTACGAATGGGGGAACAAACTGATGGGTTTGCCGTCAAACAGCTTCAAGAGAGACCTACTGCGCACCAACCCGATGTTCGGCGTATGGGCAATGAGCGGTAGTCGGTCGCGGCCGAGGCTCTGGGCTTTGCCGGTTACGATTTCGTGGTGCTGGACATGGAGCACGGCCCCAACGATGCGCCCCGGGCCCTTGAATTACTCCGCGCAGTGGCCGGCACACCGGCGGCCCCAGTCGTCAGGCTGCCCTGGAACGATGCCGTTACCGTAAAGCAGTTGCTGGATTTCGGCGCCCTGACCTTAATGTTTCCCTATACTCAGGACGCCGCGGAGGCGCGCATGGCCGTTGCAGCCACCCGCTATCCGCCAGACGGGGTGCGCGGCTATGCCGGCATGAGTCGGGCGACCCGCTATGGCAGCGTGCACGACTACGCCATCCAAGCCGCTCAGGAGATCTGCGTGGTCCTGCAACTGGAGACGCGCAAGGCCATCGGCAATCTCGCCGAGATCGCCAGCGTGCCCGGCGTCGATTGCATCTTCGTTGGTCCCGGGGATCTCTCTGCCGATATGGGCCATATCGCGCGGTCCGATCATGCAGACGTACAGGCAACGATCGCTTCGGCCGCTGCCGAATGCGCACGGCTGGGCGTGAGCAGCGGAATCCTTGCGGCGAATGCTGCCCAGGCCGCTACCTACCTCGACTACGGATACAACTGGGTGGCAACCAGCTCTGACCTGGGCCTGATGATGTCTAGCGCCCGCAGCGAGTTGAAGACCCTCAAGGCCCGGTTCTGACGGTCGCTGTGTTCACCACGTCCGGCTAACGCTACGGCCGGGCTGGTGAGATTTTCTGTCTGGCACCCAAAGGGACCGTGCTCCGAGTTTGCATCCGGACGCGTGCTCCACATCATGTCAGCACCAGCACGACGCAGCGCTGGAGCTTCTCAACAATTGGCTCCGTTCTGCGCGCAGCAGCGGCATCGGCCCATCCGAGTGCAAAGTCCGTGCCCACTTCAAATAGCGACGGATTTTGCCCCCGACGGCCCCGCAGCCCGATGCCGATTGCTCCCATCAGTGTCGCCGTCTCGGGCTTGCAGTTGCTGCTCTGTCCCGCGACGCGGGTTGGACCTGCCCACCTGTCTACCCGTAGGTCGGCCATCCAGACTCTTATCGGCGGCTCCGACCTCAATAGCTGTTCGTCACCACCATCGGCGAACGGATCGGTTCAGAGGCTGTTGTGAATCAATCGTTGGCGAACCACCTGCTCGTCATCAATCCGGACTTGGGGGCTGCCGTCATCAATCGTCGGCCGGCCTGACTGATCAGGTCAGGTCAGGTCGGACGAGTAGTACATCTGGTCGGTGCGGCAGCGGGAATCGCGATACTCAACTGGCACCTTGTTGATGTCGAACGCTACCCGCTCGATGCGCAGAAGCGGCGATCCGACAGGGCAGCCGAGCTCGTCCGCATCGGTCTTGTCGGCACTGACGGCGCGCAACTGCTCCGAGGCCGAGGTGATCGTGATGCCCCAGCGGTGCGCGTAGAGCTGATAGATGTTCGGAAACTCGGCGACGTCCTCAAAACCCGCGAAGCGATCGGCGGGTACGGCGATCGTCTCCCAGAGAATTACATTGGGACCGTGGAGGCGCTGACGCGCGATTCGCCAGACTTTGGTGCCAGGTTCGATGCGCAAGGCGGCGCCTTCGGTGGCAGTCGCCGGACCGGAAGGACGTCGGCGAATCCTGGACACTGGAAATAGGCGCTCCCCCGCGTTCGGACGCAGGCGAAAGAACTGGAAGAGAATACGGCTTTCCTCGAACTCGGCCACAAATGTGCCGCGGCCCTGCCGTCGCACGAGGATACGATCGGCGGTTAGCTCGTCGAGCGCCTTGCGGACCGTGCCCTGACTGACACCCAGCTCACGCGCCAGTTCGTGCTCGCTCGGCAGCATGGCTCCCGGCTGCCAGCGACCGCTCGACAAGTGTCGCTTCAACTCCTCACGGACCTGAACATAGAGCGGTCGGAACCCGACCTTGGCGTCCGAATCTGCGTCCATCCATCACCACCGCCACGAGTCTGTAAGACTTATAGCGAAGTTCCGTTGACATTGCCAACTTCCCTATCTTATGTCTTATACAAGAATTGGAACGGCGATGCCGCAACACGGAGAAGGATGTGAGTATTCCGCAACTGCTCGTGCACGAGCACGGGGACAATGTGGGCGTGGTCGTCATCGAGGGCTGACCGCCGGCACCGAGATGACCGGCGTCGTGACGGCCGACAATTCTAGCTTCTCGCTGCAGGCCCGGAGCGACGTGCCGATCGGCCACAAGGTCGCTCTCCAGGACCTCAAGGCGGGGGACACGGCGACCAAGTATGGCGAAGACATCGGCCGCATCATTGCCGACGTCGCCAAGGGCGAACATGTGCACGTCCACAATCTCAAGACAAAGCGCTGGTAGGACACGCGATGAGCAGCAAGTATTCGAACCTGACCTTCAAGGGCTATCGGCGCGACAACGGCCGCGTCGGGGTGCGCAATCACGTGGTGATCCTGCCGGTCGACGACATTTCCAACGCCGCCTGCGAGGCCGTGGCCAACAACATCAAGGGCACGCTGGCTCTGCCGCATGCCTATGGCCGTCTGCAGTTCGGCGCTGACCTCGACCTCCATTTCCGCACCATAATCGGTACTGGTGCCAACCCGAACGTTGCTGCCGTCGTGGTCATCGGCATCGAGCCGGGCTGGACCAAACGCATCGTCGACGGCATCGCCGCCACCGGCAAGCCCGTAGCCGGTTTCTCCATCGAGCAGAACGGCGATCTCGCGACCATCATGGCGGCCTCGCGCAAGGCCAAGGAATTCGTGCACTACGCCACCGAACTGCAGCGCCAGGAATGTTCAGTGTCCGAGCTCTGGGTGTCCACCAAGTGCGGCGAAAGCGACACCACCACCGGCCTCGGCTCCTGCCCGACGGTTGGCAACATGTTCGACAAGCTTCTGCCCGAGGGGCATCTATGGTTGCTTCGGCGAGACGTCCGAAATCACCGGTGCCGAACACATCTGCAAGGAGCGCGCCGCTACCTCCGAGGTGGGCGAGCGCTGGTACAAGATGTGGAAGGCCTACCAGGATGAGGTGATCGAGGCTCACAAGGACAGTGATCTCTCGGAAAGCCAACCGACCAAGGGCAACATCGAAGGCGGTCTCAGCACTATTGAGGAAAAGGCCCTCGGAAATCTTGAAAAGATCGGCCGCACCTCGCGCTACATCGACATCCTTGAGCCCGCGGAAGCGCCGAAGTCCGGCCAGGGTCTGTATTTCATGGACTCCTCGTCGGCCGCTGCCGAATGTGTCACGCTGATGGCAGCCGGCGGCTACGTCGTTCACACGTTTCCCACCGGGCAGGGCAACGTGATCGGTAACCCCATCGTGCCGGTCATAAAGATCACTGCCAACCCACGCACCGTGCGCACCATGGGCGAGCATGTCGACGTTGATGTTTCGGGCATTCTGCGTCGCGAGATGACGATCGACGAGGCCGGCGATGCGCTCATCGAGAACATCATCCGCACGTCCAACGGCCGCAGCACCGCTGCCGAGGCGCTTGGTCACCGCGAATTTGTAATGACCAAGCTCTACCGCTCGGCCTGATGGGGCTAGGGCCTACTCGCATCTGAATCGCAGCAGGTGCTGCGATTCACTCGACAGGGCCGCCAAGCGGCCGAGGACCGTCAGTGGAAATGCATATACACCAATCGCACTGGCGATCGGGCCGGCAGTGGCTCGTCGCCCGTGTGCCCGGCCTGCTGCTGGCATTGACCGCCGCCGCCGCAGCCAATTTTGCTGCCACGATATGGGGCATCCCGGTCATGCTGATGGCGCTCCTTATCGGCATCGGCCTCAACTTCGTCTCCACGGATACGCGCACCGCGCCCGGTCTCGCCTTTGCGTCCAGGCCGGTGCTGCAAGTCGGCGTTGCCCTGCTGGGTCTGGGTATCTCGATCGAACAGGTCATCGATCTAGGAAGCGATACCTTGCTGCTGGTGATCGGCGGCGTGCTGGCAGCGATCGGCTCGGGCTGGGCAATTGCCAGGCTGCTGGGCCGGTCCTCGGCTTTCGGAATCCTTGCAGGCGGCGCCACCGGCATCTGCGGCGCCTCGGCTGCCCTCGCCATTTCCTCGGCCCTGCCGCCAGATGAGGGGCGCGAACGCGAGGCCGCATTCGTGATCGTCGTGGTGACCGCGCTCTCTACCCTCGCCATGGTCGCCTATCCGCTTCTCGCCCACTGGCTGAGCTTTGACGATCGTACCGCCGGTATCCTGATCGGCGCGACCATTCATGACGTGGCCCAGGTCGTTGGCGCCGGCTATGCAGTTTCCGACGAGGCGGGCGATACCGCCACTGTCGTGAAGCTCTTCCGCGTCGCCCTGTTGCTACCGACCGTGCTGGCGATCTCATTGGCCGCTGCGCGGGTGCGCAGCAGTCAGCAGCGCCTGCTGTTGCCGGTGCCACTGTTTGCCTTGGCATTTGCCGTACTCGCGATCGTCAATTCGCTTGCTGCATTGCCTCCAGAACTACGGACGTTTCTCGGCGATCTCTCGCGCGGGTGTTTGGTCGTCGCCGTCGCCGCCATTGGGCTCAAGACCTCTCTGCGGGGCATTCTCAAGATGGGGCCGTCAGCGCTGGTCGTCCCCGTTGGCGCAACGATTGTGCTCCTGGCTCTGGTCGTCGCCATTCAACTTTTGACAGGGAGCTGATTGTGGCCGATATCGTCATCGCCGAATTCATGGATGAAGAGGCGGTTACCGGTTTGCGGGAGCGCTACAGCGTTGCCTATGACCCCGACCTGGTCGATCAGTCCGAGCGTCTTCTGTCGGTGCTCCAGGAGGCTCGCGCCCTCATCGTGCGGAACCGCACCCAAGTGCGCGGCGCGATGCTCGCTGCGGCGCCACGACTGGAGTGCGTCGGCCGTCTCGGTGTGGGCCTCGACAATATCGATGTCGCTGCTTGCACGGAGCGGGGAGTACCGGTATTTCCTGCGTCGGGCGCGAACGATCTCTCGGTGGCAGAGTATGTCACCACCGCCGCGCTGATGCTGTTGCGCGGCGCCTGGCTCTCCACGCCTACTGTGATTGCTGGCGGCTGGCCACGCCAGGCCTTGATCGGGCGGGAACTCTCTGGTCGGGTCATGGGCCTCGTCGGCTATGGCTCGATCGCCCGCCAAGTGGCACAGTCAGTGACGGCTCTGGGCATGCGGTGCATCGCCTACGATCCCTTCCTGCTACCCGACGATGCCGCGTGGGGCACGACGGAGTCGCGCACGCTGGCCGAGTTGCTGGCCCGAGCCGACGTGATCAGCCTCCACACCCCGCTGACTGACGCGACGCGGCACATGATCGATGTGGGGACGCTCGATTTGATGAAGCCCGGCGCCATTCTGATCAACACATCCCGTGGTGGCGTGGTCGACGAAGCGGCACTAGCAGCGGCCCTGCGGCAAGGTCGCCTCGGCGGCGCCGCGCTTGATGTCTTCGAAACGGAGCCCCTGACCAAGGAGGCCGGCGCAAAGTTCGGGGGCCTGCCAAACCTACTTCTCACCCCTCACATCGCCGGCGTAACGGAAGAGTCGAACGTGCGGGTCAGCAGCCTCATCGCCCTTCGCGTGTCGGCTCATCTGGAGCGTCGGAAATGAGCGATATTGTCCTCAGCGTCGCCGAGGCGCTTACCCTGATCGCCGGTGCGCTCGAGCGCAGTCGGACAGCGCCGGAGAACGCGGCAGCGGTGGCCAAGGCGTTGGTCGCCGCCGAGCTTGTTGGGCAGGGCGGGCATGGCCTGCGCCGCGTGGCCGCCTATGCCGCGCAGGCGGCGGGCGGCAAGGTCGATGGGTTCGCGGTACCCACCCTCACTGCTACACGGGCGGCTGTGCTTGCGGTCGACGCCGCCAATGGC
>JADJPS010000008.1 GCA_016713105.1 Devosia sp.
CGGCGACCGGCGAGATCGAGAACGAAAGAGCAGACCTTCGTCGATCTGTCGGACTTCCCTAGCTTTAGCGCATCGCCAAGCGTTTGCCTGATGGATGCCGACCTTGTGGCTGCTACTGGGTGACCGTCTGGCATGGGGGCGCGCGTCAGTCAGAAAGGTACGACCAGCCCGGCAGGCTGGTGCAGACCATCGCCATGCCCACCGACCTGCCCACCACCTTGCCAGTTTCAGCGGGAGGGCTCGACATCCTCTTTGCTTGACCACGAAGCGGTATTTGCGGCGCCCCCCCCTGAGACGTTCCGCGACCAACGTCACCCCCCGGAGGTCTGGCACTTACATCAGGGCCGGGCACGAGGGGCCTGGCTGCTTCACCGCCATTTCAGGGGCTAGGCGAGCGCAGCCAGCGGCCGCAGGCAACGAGGACCGCGCCCTGCCGCCCGGCCGCTGCAGGCCGTTTGTCGGCGGCGGCCCCTGGCTTTATGGGCCGGACCGGAAGCCAAGGCAACAGGTGGTTTGCCCCGGCGGCTCGTGCCTTCTTCAGGCGCGTCCGTTACGCACTCTCCAGCAGCCCGCGATCCGTTCGGAGAGGAGCGTCAGTCATGGAGGCGATGGTGACCACCACGGTGTCGCGCTGATTTTTAGAAACCGCCACCGACTGTGCCGGCACTACGTGCTGTAAGAGACCAGGAGAGATCACCTGCTCATACGCCGCTACCCAGCGGAAGGTCCCGCCCCAGGCGTGACTGCTGCTCTGGCGCCCCCGGGCTGGGAGGCGCTCGGGCTGCCGGGTCCTGGTAAAGAGGCCATGGGCGACGCTTCTCTCTCCACGACCGCATCAGCCGCTCATGGGGCAAGGCGCACAGCCCAGGGCGCACCGCCATCGATCCCGCATTGCTGCTTTAGCTTGTTCCGGGGAGTTACTGACGAGCGCGGGATCATTACGGCATCAAAGTTGCCGGTGATGCATCCCCACGCTGCCGAAGTCCATGTCTCCCACCTCGATCAGACAATTTAGGGGGACACATCGCAGCATAGTTTTGTTACACTGGTCTGTGAGCTCGGTTGCCCCGAGCAACTGGCGAAGGCGCATCACCCTCATCATATGTCCAGGCGGCGTGCGTGCCGCAGACCGTCGTAAGCGTGACTACCCGGCACACAACGGCGAAAGCCGGATCGCCGAACACCAGACCGTAGACGGTGACCACCGCCGAGGCGGCTCAATCGACGACCTCCAGCGCGTCGGCGGCGGCGAGATCCGCTGGGCCGAGATACAGGCCGTGCCCCCACGGGACCTGGCCCGCAGGCGTCGGCGTAGAAGGCAAGGCGAGGGGCTGCCGGCTGACGCCGGAGATCTAGCAGACGTCATCCGCAGCGCTTCCACGCTGCCCAGATTCCGGGTGCCGCAGACCGTGACCGTTTGAAGCGTTCTCCGACCCTTCATCACCAAATCGACCAGATCGGCCCGTTGCCGAACTGCTCGAGCTCCAGCGGCATCCAAGCATGCCGAACATGAGATCAGCGGCGGTGTCGATCGGCCCGCATTGGGCCGCGGCAGCACGGAGACAGCGCCTCCGGCGACGAGGGATGATCAGCAGGTGGGGAACTGGGCAAGCAGCAAAGAGAATACCAGAGCGCATGGTCACACTCTCTGTGCCAGTCCGCAGATGGCGTCTGGGGATGGTTGTCTGCCTGCCAGGATCAGCCGGAAGCCGAGTTCAGCCACGCAGCGACGGCCATCGCCGAGAATCAATTTTGCGATGCGGTTGGCGTCACCGAGGGCCGGCGAGATTCGTTATGCCATCATGGCCGATCATGAACTCAGGTCCCGCTGCGCCGGCCCGGCCCAGTTGCACCAACCAGGCCGCGACGCCATCGCCATCGCACGGAAGGCGACCCGCGCTGCCACCCCGGTGCCCCAGAGCGCCACCACGACCCCGGAGCCATCGCTGGCAGGGCGGACCGCCGGCGGCGCGTGGCCAGCACCCGCATCACATCGGGCGAGCCCGCGGGGTCGATACCGATGCGAAATTAGCCTCGGGCCGCGCACCGCAGCGTCAGGAGCGCCAGACTGCCGCCTCCATTGCGTCGGCGCTTCCGACCACCTTGTTCTCGACCAGCACCGGCACTCCGGCGCCAGCCGGCATCGTTTACTGCAGACGCATCGGAAGTCGGGCCGGAGAACAGGATGCGCTTACCGCGTTGGTACGTGGGCCGCTGAACGGCCGCCGAGCCAGGAGACGGAGCGCTCGCCGTCATGGCCATTACTGGCCTCGGCCCGCAGTGCCGGGAAGGTGCGCCTTCAGATCGGCCGACACCCGGCTGCGCTCGCTGCCACGCGGAATAGCCCAGCCTCCAGCTCGCATCCGATGACATCTCGGTTGCGGCGTTCACAGGACCTGCCAGCGCGCATGTGCAGCGCCTGCTCGTCAGCGGACGTCGAGATGCTGGCCCGCTTGTCACTCGGGCACCTGCCACGAATAGCCCAGCGGCAGGCGGTAGTGCGTCGTCGATGAGATCCCAGGTTCGAGGCCGTCAGTCCCTTCCCACAGTGGCTGGCTGAGGCTCACGCCGAGCAGCCGCCGATGTTCGTCTCCTCGCTGCGCTGCAATTCGGCGAAACTCAGATTCGAGCCGCTGCTTCTCGGACGGGGAGTGGGAACGCTCGCGCTGAGCTGAGCGAGAAACCGGGGAACGCCGCCCGATCGCCATCCTCCGCATCCCGATAGGTGAACGAACCGATGTCGCGGTAGGCCCCGAAGGTTCCTGTAGACGCGCCCGCACCGGCACGCCGAGGAGCGTGAGGCAAATGGCCCGAAGGCCTGAAGCCCCCGCACCTCGTCGGTCACGCTGCCCGACACCGCCACCTGCACCAAACCACGATCGAGCAGACTGGTGGTGAGGCGCCCCACCCAGATTGAACAGGCCGCCGCCACCTTCGGCATGGCCTCGAGCGGCACGCCAGTCGGCCAGCCTGTGGCGCAAACTCGCCGAGGCCACGGGGCATCGTCGTAGTGGTCGGTGTCGGTGGCCACGCCGATGCGGGCGTGCCCGACCTCGAACGAGTAGTCGAGAAGTCCCGTTCGCAGCAGCTCCCGTGCCAGAGAAGGGTCGCGATAGTGACCGCTTGGCCCATGGCGTCACGCACCACGAGGAACTGCGGCGTACCTGGCACGCTGCCACGGCAGGTGCTCGATGACAAACGGGCCGTCGGGCACGCTGGCGGAGTAGCGCCCGACCCCATGGTGACCCAGACCCTGCGTTGACGGCAGCGCCAGCTGCCCGACATCCCTGGAACGGGGAAATCACCGGCGTCCGACTGCAGGGCGAAGTGCGCCTTTTTACCCGCAGGCCACTGAATTTAGGTGGGGTGGGTCCCGCCGAGGCTGCCGGTCACGAGGAGCTAGCGATGAACCCGCCAGCATGCCTCCCTCCGCGCAAAGCGCAAGCTGCCCGTTGTTTGTGATTTGGCGGCGCGGCTTTTTTGAGGTGAGTACGAAGCCGTGGCTGCCAACGCCGAAGGGGCCATAGGCGCGAGCCTCGAAGGCAGCGCTCATCGGGCCGAAGGTGAACTCGCCCGCGCTAGCCGCATAGCCCGGATTGAGTGCGACCGCGTAGTTCAGCAGACCGCCGCTCTGCGACTCCACCGGGAGGGCGACAGCGGGCCGCCGCGTTGCCTTCAGCACCAGCTCCGAGCGGGCCGAGGCCTCGGCATTGACGCGCATGGCCTGGCCCGGTTCGTCACAGACAAGCGGACACCCGGCAGCCGGCCGAGGTCGATCCGTCCATCGGGCCGCACAGCGACTGCCGCAGGGAGCAGGCCCGCCTCGCGGAGGGATTCGGGGCGCGCTGTCCAGGTGCCATCGGCCTCTCGCACGAAGGCGACCACGGCATCGCGCGAGATGCCGTTGATCACCATATCGAGGTAGAGTGGCGCGCCGCCGGCGAAGACTTCCGGCGCCGGCCCGGCATCCGGGATGTCGATCGCCCGGGCGACCTTGAGGCCGGACAGTACGATTACACCCGCCAGCACGCCCGTTGCCACCCCGCCGCGACGAGGCCCGGGGGACGCCTGCCGCTACTGCGAGAACACGACCGGGATGGCATGGCGGATCAGGACATTGACGGTTCCCGCGCGTTGGCTTGCCCGATTGGGGAGTTCGTCGACGAGCAGGCGATAGCCTTCCGGCTCGCCGATCGGACGTTTGCAACCCGGACCACGCGAATGACATTGCCGCCGCCGGGGAGCAGCGTGGTCATCGGTGGGCTGGCGATCACGTCCTGCGTCAGCTGGAGTACGTCCCGGCCATTGACCACCGTCCAGCGGAACACCCGCACCTGCACCTGCACGGCCGCACGCCCGTCGTTCCAGACCTGCAGCATGCCCGCCGCCCGCGCCGAGAGCTTGAGCGTAATCGGCGCCACCCTCAGACTTGACGCCTCGGCGGACGTCGCCGATCCGAACATCAGGACAAGCGCCGCCGCGGCGCTCGCCCGATGCATGATGCCCCTCGTCCCTGCCACCACGGCCCGTACCAGATCGTCGCGGTAACGCTGTCGGTGTAAGCGCCGAGCGACACCGCCTGGCCAGCCGGAATCCGGCCATAGACGGTCAGCGTCTGCTCGGCACTGCTGCCGGTCCCCACAACGGTGTCGGTATCGAGCGTATCGCCCCAGGCATCGGTATAGGTGGCGTTCTCGGTGAACAGGCCGTAGTTGAGATACTCGTTTGTCGCACCGGTATTGCGCAGGCGGCGCTGGTCGTCGTCGGCATTGCCGCCAAGATCGAGGCCGACCTGGTAGTCTGCGTCGGAAGTGCAGGTCACGTCGATGGCGGCACTGGCATCCACCGGGGACGCACCGGTGGTCTGCGTGCCGATGCTGCCGAAATCGAGCGGATCCACCGCAATGGTGCACGGGGCCGTGACCGTCAGCGACACCTCCATGTCGTCGGTCTCGGTGGCAGCAAGTGCGGGCGGCGCGACGCATGCGGCGCCGACGATCGACAGGGCCAGGACCCTGCTGGCCAGGGAGTTTCTTGCGCATCGTGTCCTCGATGAACTGAAGTTGCGAAGCCAGCATAACCGACGCCCGGCGCTGGCCAACGGCAACTGCGTCCGTTCTGGTGCGGCCCAGTGGCGAATGCCGGTGCAGGGTACCACGGCGGGGCAAGGGCGGCAGATCACCGGACCCGCGGATCGGTCCAGACTGGAGCAATGCGCCGTCCTGCTGCAGGGCGGACGCGCTGTAGCAACCGACCGGCTCTCGGCATCGAAGTGCAGCGGGGTGGCGAGATCTGGCCACCGGCGCAGCGTCCGGCCGCCGTGCAGTGCGCCCGGTCAGATGGCGAAGACGCGATGGGTGGCGCCCCCGAAATGGGCTGCCAGGCTGGCGACCGCGCCTTCGACGTCGCCGCGCTCCAGCGCCTCGACGACGCTCAGGTGCTCATCGATCGTATCGAGCAATTGTCCGCGAAACACCGAGCGCTGGTGCACGCGCTTGGCCATGCCGATATTGTCCTGCGGCCGCGCGTGGGTTTCGAGGATGGCGCGATTGTCGAGCGCCTCGACGATGTCGCGATGCAGCTTGCGGTCAAGCGCGGTCATGTGCGGCAGCGCCTCCTCGAACAGCACCGCCCCGCCCAGTTCGCGCCGGCACTCCTCGTGTCGCGACCGCATCCCGGCCAGCCACTCGGGAGTCACCGTCTCCCCGAAGGTCCTCAGCGCGTAGGTCTCGATCATGATGCCGGAACTGGTAGTTCTCGCGAATGAAGGCAACCTCAGGATAAACGATGCGGATGCCGGTCCTGGGCTTGATCTCGACCAGCCCGAACTCCTCGAGCAGCACGAGCGTCTCGCGCAGCGGCGACAGTGAGAGCCCCAGCAGGTCGCACAGTTCGTTCTGCGTCACCACCATGCCGGCCTCGAGCCGCCCCGACTGCAACGCCTCGCGGAAGCGCCGGTAGCCCTCGTGATTCTGTCTATCGTCGTCGGCCATGTCCGATCCGGCTCGCCTTGGGATGTCGTCGTCTCCTGGCACCGGCTTCCGTCCGGCGGAACCTGGTGCGATAGCCTAGCTCGCAGCCTTGCTCTGCAGTAACGCCTCGCTTAGCATATACCAAATCGCCAACCACTCAACGCTGAACCCTTGACCTGATATCTCACAGACGCCTATGGATATCTCAGGACGGAACGTGAGGGCCAAATTGAAGATCGTCGGGTTCACCTGCTGGCTGGTCGAGAGCGAACCGGGGCCGAAATTCATCTGGCGCAACGGGCTGCCCGGCTCGCATGGCGACCTTCGTCCGGGTACTAGGCCGCGAAAGGCCGTGCTGCGCATGGAAACCGACAGCGGATTGTTCGGCGCGCTGGAGATCGGCCGTGGCGACGCGGTGCTCGATCTCGTCGCCCGCCGCTACAATTGGTTCATCGGCGAGAACCCGCTGCTCACCGAGCGGATGTGGCATCTGATGTGGGAAATCGACCGCATCGAGGAAGTGCACATGCGTGCGCTCGGTCTGCTCGACATGCTGTGCTGGGACGTCAAGTCTCAGCTGGCACAGATGCCCATCCACCAGTTGCTCGGCGGCCACAGCCGGGTGGTGCCCGCTTACGCCTCGACCGTCACCTGGCCGACGCTCGACGAGTACGAACGCTACATCAAGCAGTGCCGCGATATCGGCTTCACTGCGTTCAAGCTGCATGCCTGGGGCGATGTGAAGCGCGACATCGAACTGTCGACCAGGCTCCGGCAATGGGTCGGCCCCGACGCCGACCTGATGTTCGATGGCTCGGCCGGCTGGGACTATGTCGATGCGCTCGAAGTCGGCCTGGCGCTGCAGGACCTGGGGTTCCTCTGGTACGAGGAGCCGATGCGCGAGTTCTACCTGGGCTCGTACGCCAAGCTGTGCGACAAGTTGACGATGCCGGTGCTGGCGGCCGAGACCTGACGGCGTGCATTGGAACATGGCGAGCTGGATCCAGGCGAAAGCGCTCGACATGACGCGCGTCTCCACCTTCTACAAGGGCGGCTTCACCGGCGCGATGAAGATCGCCCACATGTCGGAGAGCTTCGGCATGCGGGCCCAGGTGCATGGCATGGGGCTCGAAAACGCCCAGCTTTGCGCCGCCATCTCCAACAATGACTACTATGAGCAGTTGGTGATGAACGAGGACCAGATCCGCGGCCTCGACAGTCTCGGCCCGCTCGCCATCGTCGACGGCAAGCTTACCGTCTCGGACGAGCCGGGGCTGGGCTACCACTTCGACTTCGATGCGCTCGACCGCACCGCGCTCAACAAGATCACCGTCACCGAGAAATTCGGCTAGGGGCGCGCGGACAGGTGGCGGCGGTCGAACTCAGCAATGTCAGCAAGTCCTTCGGTACTGTCGGTGTCATCGAGGCCTCGCTGCCGGCGCTGCAGACCGAACTCGTCAATCTCGCCAAGCTCAACGGCTATACCGTCGAGTAGGGCGAGCCTCCTCCGGCCGGGCGCTCTCCCGAAGCGCCCGGCCGGCCCTGCCCTGTTCGTTCTGCCTGCTGGACCAAGATGAGCGCCATGGCCGACACCGCATCGCCGACAGCAGCCCGAGATCGCGCCCGTGCCGCGCGGCGGAAGGGGCAGCGCGACACGCGCATGGCCTACCTGCTGCTGCTGCCCTACATCGTGCTGCTGGTCATGTTCGGTGTGTTTCCGGTCGCCTATGCGTTCGGCCTCAGCTTCGTCGACACCATCGAGAGCACCTTCTACGGGCTCGCCAACTACGAGTTCGTGTTCAACGATTTCCGCGTACCGGCCGCCGCCATCAACGTCATCTGGTTCGTCGTCATCTGGGTAGCGATGACGATGGTGGGCGTGGCGACGCTGTCGCTGATGCTCGACAGCATCGGGCGCAGGACAGCCACGACGCTGCGGACCATCTACTTCCTTCCCGGCGCAGTGACCTCCTCGGCGGTGGTGGTGCTCTGGCTGTTCCTTCTCGATCCGGGCGTGAGCCCGTTCCAAGCCTGCTGCATGCGGCGGGATGGACCTACAGCATCGACGTAATCACCGGCGTCGGGCTTGCCGGAGTGTTCGCGCTGATGGCGTATTTCTCGTCCTCGGGCGGGTGGATCGTGGTGTTTGGCGGGGCGCTGTCGAGCCTCCCCACCGAGGTGATGGAAGCCGCCCGCGTCGACGGCGCCAACCGCTTCCAGCTCGCAACGCGGATCAAGCTGCCAATGATCTGGCGCTCGCTGGTGCTGATGGGCATCCTGAGCTTTGCCGGCGGCCTGCAGCTGTTCGTCGAGCCGCAACTGATGCAACTGGCCGGCCCGCAATCGGCGCAGAACGATTGGTCGCTCAACCAGATGGCGTTCCAGTACGCATTCCGCATGGGTGATTTCGGCGCTTCGGCGGCGCTCTCGACCCTGCTGGTGGGCACTTCTATCATCATCGCTCTGGTCATCGTGTTCGCGACCCGCTTCTACAAGATCGATTGAGGGACCATGGCCGACGCACGCACTCCGCCATTCAAGCTCAACCTGGGGCGCTTCATCGTCTTCGCGTTCCTCGCCTTCGCGGTGTGCTTCTACGGCATCCCGCTGCTGTGGCTTCTGCTTGCCGGTACGCGCTCGCAATCCTCGCTGTTCGCCGATCCGCCGTTCACCATCGGGACCTGGGACAGTTTCATTGCGACCTGGAACAACCTCACCACCTACAACAACTTCCAGATCGTCAGTTGGGCGGCCAACTCGGCCATCTACTCGGTGGGCGGCGTGCTGCTCTCGCTGATTGCCTCGATCCCGGCCGGATATGTGCTCGCGGCTTCGGAGTTTCCGGGGCGCAAGCTGATCCTTGTGGTTACGCTGATCGCGATGATCACCCCCAGTACGGCGGTGGTACTGCCGATCTTCCTCGAAATGAACCTGCTCGGGCTCAACAACACCTATGCCGGGCTGATCCTCGCGAGCGGGTTCTTTCCGTTCGGCGTCTACCTCACCTATGTCTACTTCTCGACGTCGCTGCCCAAGGGCGTGATGGACTCGGCACGCATCGATGGCGCAAACCGCTTCGAACTGTTCACCCGCATCGCCTTGCCGCTGGCCCGTCCGATCGTCGCGCTCGTGGCGTTCTTCAGCTTCATCGGCATCTGGAACAACTACTTTCTTGCCTTCGTGTTGCTCAGCGACGACAAGCTCTACAACCTGCCGGTGGGGCTCACCGTGCTGATCTCGACGTCCGGGGCGCTCAGCAACCTGCCGGCCAACGACGTGCCGATCAAGAAGCCCGAGGTGATCCTCGCGGCAATCCTCGTGATCCTGCCGGTGCTGGTGATCTTCCTTGCCGCACAGCGCTTCGTGCGCTCGGGCATGCTGTCGGGGGCGGAGAAGGGCTGACCGCAGACGGGTACCAGCGGTTCACAAACCGGCCCGGCTGGTCTAGCCTTGCACCCATGCTGATCCCGAGTAGCGAGACAACATGACCGGCGAGCCGGACAGGGCGCCGATCACGCCGGCGCCATTGCTGGTCCTCGGCCTCCTCCTCGCGGGAGGTCGGTCGACCCGCATGGGGAGCGACAAGGCCCTGCTGCCGCTTGGGGGGGTGTCGCTGATCCAGCGCGCCACCGATACCCTGCGCCCGCAGGTCGCGGCGCTCGCGATCAGTGCCAATGGCGATCCGAGGCGCTTCGACTTCCTCGATCTGCCCATCCTCCCCGACGGTGCCCCGAGCTCCGGCCCGCTGTCGGGGCTGCTGGCCCAGGCTGCATTGGGCGGCCGGAACCGGTCGTGCCTCGCATCTCGCCATCGTGGCCTGCGACACCCCGTTCTTTCCCCGCGACCTGGTGGTGCGTCTTCTGGCTGCAACCCGCCCGGAGGACGACCGCATCGTGGTGCCCCGGTCCGGCGGTCGCGCACATCCGGTCTTCGGGCTGTTCCCCATCACCTGCAGGGACCCGCTTGCACACTGGCTGGCCGAGGCGCAGAACCCGGCCATGCACCGCTGGATCGAGAGCCGTCCCCATGTGTATGCCGATATCACCGGCGACCCCGACCCCTTCTTCAATGTCAATACGCCCGAGGACCTCGTCATCGCGGCGCGGCGCCTCGCCCGCCCGCCGGAGCGCTAGATGAAGATCGGCATCCTCACCATCTCCGACCGCGCCAGCCGCGGCGAATACGAGGACAAGGGCGGCCCCGCCATTGCGGCCTACCTCGAGGCGACGCTGACGACGTCGTGGACGGCGGTCGCGCGGATCGTTCCCGACGGCCTCGGCTCGGTACGGGACGCGCTGCTCGATCTGTGCGACCGGGAAGGTGTCGGCCTGCTGCTCGCCACCGGCGGCACCGGGCCGAGCCGCGCGACACTACGCCCGAAGCGGTTGCCGCCGTGATCGACAAGGAGTTGCCGGGGTTTGGCGAGCAGATGCGGGCTGCGAGCCTCAAACAGGTACCAACCGCCATCCTCTCCCGGCAGGGCGCCGGCATCCGAGGCAGTACCCTGATCATCACCCTGCCCGGCAAAGCCGGCCGCGATCGAGGTCTGCCTCGATGCGGTGTTCGCCGCGGTGCCCTATTGCCTCGACTTGATCGGCGCCGGCCACATCGACACCGATGAACGACGGATCAGGAGCTTCCGGCCCAGGTCGTGAAGACATGCGAGTGGTCGATTTTGTCACCATTCGGAATTTATAGGCTTTATTGACCCTGGACTGCACCGCACGTCGCCGTTTCTAGAGTCCTTAACCTACGTAATTTAGCGTACAGGCTGCAATTGGCGGCGGGACACCGGTGCACATTCTCATTGTCGACGACAGTCGTTCGAGCCTGGCCTTCCTCGGCAATATCATCGGCGCGCTCGGCATCGCCGAGGTCGAGTGCCTGCTGAGCCCGCGCGCGGCGCTGCAGCGGGCGGAGCAGGCGCAGTTCGACCTGGTCCTGGTCGACCATGTCATGCCCGAGATGGACGGTGTGGAGCTCACCCGCAGGCTGCGCGGCTCGCCGACCTATCGGCTGGTGCCGATCATCATGGTCACCTCGGACAATGACCGCGCGCTGCGGGTCAATGCCATCGCCGCAGGTGCCACCGACTTCATCAACAAGCCCTTCGATCCGACGGAACTGCAGGCACGGGTCACCAACCTTCTGGCATTGCGACGTGCCCAGATCGAGCTTGCGGATCAGACCGCCTGGCTGAAGCGGGAGGTCGAGAAGGCAACAGCTCACCTCGTCGAACGCGAGGAGGAGATCATCTGGCGTCTCGCGCGCCATCGAGTATCGCGACGGCGACACCGGGCGGCCATGTCTCGCGCGTCGCACAGGTCTCCTGTCTGATCGCCGGGGATCGGCCTTTCGCCCGAGCGCTGCCGCTGCATCTACCTGGCTGCGCCGCTGCACGACATCGGCAAGATCGGCATCGCCGATTCGATCCTGTCGAAACCCGGCAAGCTGACACCCACCGAGCTGGAGACCATGCGTCAGCACGTCTCGATCGGCGCCCGCATCCTCGAGAACGGCTCATCCGACGTCATCCGCACTGCCGAGCTGATCGCCCAGAGCCACCACGAGCGCTGGGACGGCACCGGCTATCCCGACCGGCTCTCGGGCACCGATATCCCGGTGGAAGCCCGCGTCGTCGCCATCGCCGATGTGTTCGACGCGCTCTGTTCCGAGCGCCCCTACAAGCAGGCCTGGCCGGTCGCCGACGCCTATCGTGAGATCGCCAGCCTCTCCGGCACGCATTTCGACCCGGCCTGCGTTGCCGCTTTCGAGACCCGCTGGCCAGAGATCGCCGCGCTGCTTGCCGCCACCGAAGCGCGCACACGCCTCGCCGGCTGACGGCACGCGCACCGCCGCTGGCCGGCACCCGTCTGAGCCATCCATACCATAAAACACTTAGGAAGTATCACGACCGACGCGGGAGAGCTTTGGCTTGATGTCTTCGCGCGCGGTCGACCGTACGACTGTATCAGTTCAGTATAAAACGACGCTCCACGGCAACGACGAACTTGTCGGGAGAATTTCAGGACTCAACGAGAGTCCACCCAGGATCTGCTGAATCGACATTACCGGGCGTGAACGACTCACGCCGACCAGAACGTTGCTACCGACTACTGGTGTAGGTAAAAATCCGTACGAGTCATGCCAAAAGTAATTGTCGATTAACGAGTTGGTCCGATCATATGAGCATACTAAGACGAAACGGCGAGATCCAGCTAACGGACGCCGTGCCGATCAGCGCAAAAAATACTGGCGCGGGATCGAGAGCATTATGGCGGCCGGATTTGGACGCCTGGCTTATTGAGAACAGATCAATATTTGAAGGATTTGCCAATGGCAGATGTCGATTCCGTTCGCTTCGAACTCAGTGGCGAATCTTTCACTTCGTGATACTGCCGATCTCAAGTCGCGACTGACGACTGCACTCTCCGACAAGCGATCACTGGTGATCGAAACCGACGGCGTCGGCGGCATCGATGTCAGCTGCCTGCAGGTGCTGGTCGCTGCGCAGAAATCCGCCAACGCCGCCGGCATGCCGATGCGGCTGACCGCCAGCGCTGCGGGCCCCTGGGGGCGCGATGATCGCCGCCGGCTTTCATGCACCCGACGGGCGACCGCTAATCCCCGAAGCCGAAACCTGGACCCTGACGCGCGAGGCAAGATGAGCAAGACCATCCTCACGATCGACGATCCGCCTCCATCCGCCAGATGGTGGCGATGACGCTGACCGGCGCCGGACTCAAGGTGATCGAGGCCGGCAACGGCGCCGAGGGCTACACCAAGGCCACCTCCCAGCCCGTGCACGCGGTGATCACCGACCTCAACATGCCGGTCATGAACGGGCTCGAGTTTCTCAGGAAGTTCCGCCAGAGCCCTGCCGGCAAGGGCATCCCGGTGATCCTGCTGACCACTGAGTCCGACGAGGAGCTGAAGCGCCAGGCCCGCGAGGCCGGCGCCACCGGCTGGATCGTCAAACCCTTCAAACAGGACCAGCTGCTGGCCGTCGTCAGAAGGTAACCGGAGCATGAGTGCCATCGACCCCGCCGATACCTTCCGCCAGGAGGCCCGGGAACTGCTCGAGCAGCTCGAGCTCGGCCTGCTTGATCTCGAGCAGACCCCGCCGACACCGATCTCGTCAACTCGGTCTTCCGCGCTCCATACCATCAAGGGCTCGGGCGCCATGTTCGGCTTCGTTGAGGTCGCCGCCTTCGTCCACGAGTTCGAGACCGCCTTCGACCAGGTCCGCAAGGGCCTGTCGCCGGTCACCGCCGCGCTTGTGGCGATCGCTCGACGCCAGGACCATGTACACGTGCTGATCGAAACGGGCGGATCGGCCGCCACGGCCGGGGAGCCGATCCTGTCGGCCCTGCGTGTGCTCGTGGCCGGAGGCGAGCCGGTGCCCTCGACGGCGACGCCGGCTGCCATGTCCGAACCTGCCCCCGGCGGCACCCGCTGGCGCATCCGCTTCACCTTGCCCGACGACGCCCTGCTCCACGGGACCAACCCGATGCTGCTGCTGGCAGAGATCGACGAACTGGGTCCGTGCGAGGTGAGCGCCCTCGTGGATGCTGTGCCCGAACTCGAGCTGATCGATCCCGAGGTCTCCTACATGGGCTGGCAGATCGACCTCACCCATCCCGATCCACGCTCCGCGCTTGACGATGTATTCCTGTTCCTCAAGGACACCATGGAGCTGTCGATCGAGCCGCTGCCAGCGGAAGCCGCACGGGGGGATGTCGCGCCGCTCGGCGCGGTCGACCCGGTCTCCGCGCCGCCCCCGAAGCGCGACACCGCCGGCAGATCAGGCGGGCCGACACCGGCCGGGCCGGCACCGATCGCGGCCAGTCGCTGCGCGTACCGGCAGAGCGACTCGACGAACTGATGGACCGCGTCGGCGAACTGGTGATCGCTCAGGCCCGCCTGTCGCAGATGGCGGCCGGCAGCTCGGACACCAACCTCAAGTCCATCGCCGAAGAACTCGAGCGGCTGTCCTCCGGGCTCCGCGACACCACCATGGGCATCCGCATGGTGCCGATCGGGACGCTCTTCGGTCGTTTCCGGCGGCTGGTGCACGATCTCAGCCACGATCTGGGAAAGCACGTGGAATTCGTCACCACCGGCGAGGACACCGAGCTCGACAAGACCGTCATCGAGCGCCTCGCCGACCCGCTGGTGCACCTCATCCGCAACGCTGTCGATCATGGCCTCGAGTCGCCCGAAACACGGGCCCGGGCCGGCAAGCCGGTGTGCTGCACCGTGCGTCTGTCGGCGGTTCACACCGGCGCCGAGGTCGCCATCTCGGTCAGCGACGACGGCGGCGGGCCTCAGCACCGAACGCATCCGCGCCAAGGCCGAGGAACAGGGGCCTGATCGCCCGCCGATGCCAGGATCCCCGATGCTGAACTGCACCAGTTGCTGTTCCATCCCGGCTTCTCGACGGCCAGCGAGATCACCTCGGTCTCGGGACGCGGCGTCGGCATGGATGTGGTCAAGCGCACCATCGACAGCCTGCGCGGCAACATCGACATGTCGACCCGACCCGGTGCCGGCACCTCGGCAACGCTGCGCCTGCCGCTGACCCTCGCCATCATCGACGGCATGCTGGTTCGGGTCGGCAGCGGCCGCTACACCATCCCGCTCTCGGCGGTCGAAGAGTGCGTCGAACTGCCGGCATCCGCCGACACCCAGGCCCAGGGCCGCAACTTCCTCAACATCCGCGGCGCGCTGGTGCCGTTCCTGAGGCTGCGGGAGCTGTTCCGGCGTCACGAGGCCGCCCGATCCCGCACCAGAAGGTGGTGATCGTCTCCTCGGGCGAGTTCCGCGTCGGGCTCGTCGTCGACCAGATCATCGGCAACAACCAGACGGTCATCAAGTCGCTCTCAAGCTGCACGCGGACATCGAGACCTTCTCGGGGCGACGATCCTCGGTGACGGCACAGTGGCGCTGATCCTCGACCCGAGCCATCTGGTCAGCTTCGGACAGGCCTTCGAGGATCGCCTCAGGGGCGGTCGCATGGGGAGGGCGGCATGAGCGCGCTCGCCGCCAACGGCGCCCTGAAGGTGCTGACGCTGGGACTGCAGGGCGAGATCTTCGCGATCGAGGCCGGCAGCGTGCGCGAGATTCTCGATGTCGTCCCGATCACCGAAGTGCCCAATGCGCGGGCCTTCGTGGGCGGCCTCATCAATGTGCGCGGGCGTGTCGTGCCCCTCGCCGACTTGCGGGTGATGTTCGGCATGGACCGACCGCCACCCGACGCCGACACCCGCATCGTCGTCATCGAGATCGACCTCGAGGGCGATCCGACCATCGCCGCCATCCTCGCCGACCGGGTGCACGATGTCACCGACATCGAGCTCGCCTCCATCGAGGAGGCGCCCAAGGTCGGCATGCGCTGGCGTACCGAATACGTCAGCGGCATCGGCAAACGCGGCGAGGACTTCGTCATCATCCCGGATATGGGACGGATTTTCGGAACCGAAGGCGGCAGAAGCACGCCTTCCGAATTGGAAGAAGGGGACAGCTTATGAGATTGACACTCAAGGTAAAGCTCGCGGCGGTATTTGCCACCGTCGTCGTGCTCGCTGCCGCAGGCATGCTTTCGGGATCGTCAACCTGGGCAGCCTCAAGTCCACTTACGATGGGCTGATCGACAACCAGATCGCCCGCATTCGGTTCATCAACCAGGTTGATGCGACCGCCGTCCGGATCGACCGGGACGAAAGTCGCTCATCCTGTCGACCGACAGCGCCGAAGTGGCGCAGCTGAGGACTTCGATCGAGGAGAGCAAGACCAGCCGGATGACTTGTCAGCAAGGTCTACGATCTGTCCGGCGCCGAGGGGCGGGCGGAGCTGATGCCTTCCGCGAGCAGTGGAGCAAGTTCATCGAGTCCGACCTGCGGGTGCAGGAGGCTAGCGAACTGCAGTCCATTCAGACGGCGCGCAACCTCCTGCAGAACGAGGTCCGCGAGGCCTTCGATCAGGTGAATGCCCAGATCGACACGCTCCAGGAGCGCTTCGAGAACGCCATCGGAGTCGGCGACAGCAGCGCGGCAGCACGTTTGCGGCATATCGATTTGGCCAAGTCCGTCCTCCGGGTCCGCGCCAACACCATCAAGTCGGTGGCCGACCAGAACAATCCGGAAATGCAGAAGAGGACGCCGAGGCCGTGAACACCGCATCAGCGCCGTCGAGGCGCAAGTCGCGCAACTCGACGCGCTGATGATCGGCGCCGACCGCGCCGCCTTCCAGGAGCTCAAGACCAGGATCGACGCCTGGCTGCCCCCTCGCCAGGCAGGCGGTCAAAAGGCCTGCGGAAAACGCCAGTATCAGGCTTCGGTGGCGAGCGCCGAGGGCGCCACGTTCCGTCGCGCCCATGACCATCCTCGACAACATGACCGCCCGGATGCGTGAGCAGATCACCCAGGGGCCAGGCAGATCCGGCCGCGGCCTACAGAATCAGCGCCTGTTGATGATCAGCGCGCTCGTCGCGATCACGCCTATTCGCCGCGATCTCGGCACCCTGGATCGTCCTGGGCATCTCGAAGGCCATCAGCAGCGCGCTCCGTCTCGCCAACGAGGTCGCCGGCGGCAATCTCAGCCGCTACGGCCACGGTCAAGTCCAACGACGAGATCAAGGACCTGATCGATGCCCTCAACGCCATGACCCGCAAGCTGCGCGACGTGGTCTCCGAAGTGACCGCGGCGACCCGCAATGTCGCCTCGGGCAGCCAGGAACTCTCGGCCACCTCCGAACAGCTGAGCCAGGGTGCCACCGAACAGGCCTCCTCGACCGAAGAGGCCTCGGCCTCGATGGAACAGATGGCGGCGACCATCAAGCAGTCCGCCGACAATGCCAGCCAGACCGAGAAGATCGCTCGCCAGTCGGCGGCCGATGCGATCGCCTCGGGCGAGGCCGTCAACAACGCCGTCACCGCCATGCAGACCATCGCCGAAAAGATCATGGTGGTGCAGGAGATCGCCCGCCAGACCGATCTGCTCGCCCTCAATGCGGCGGTGGAAGCCGCCCGGCCGGCGAACACGGCCGCGGCTTCGCCGTGGTTGCCTCGGAAGTGCGCAAGCTCGCCGAACGCAGCCAGGCCGCTGCAGCCGAGATCTCGACCCTCTCCGGCCAGACGGTGAAGACCGCCCAGTCGGCGGGCGAGATGCTCAACAAGCTGGTGCCCGACATCCAGCGCACGGCCGAACTGGTGGAAGAGATTTCCGCCGGCAGTCGCGAGCAGAATGCCGGCGTGGCGCAGATCAACACCGCCATCCAGCAGCTCGACAAGGTCACCCAGCAGAACACCTCGGCCGCCGAGGAAATGTCGGCGAGCTCGGAGGCCGCAGGCCAACCAGGCAGAACTGCTGCAGAAGTCGATCAGCTACTTCCGCGTTGACGGAAATCGCTCCGGCGAGGCAGTCGAGACCGCCAGCCATCCGGCCGCCAAGGCCGCCAAGTCGAAGACCCTGCGGGACGAGCTGATGGCCAAGGCGCCGCACATGCAGCGGTCCAAGGCCGGCAAGGCGCATGCCGCCGGCGGCGGCTTCGACCTCGACCTCGCCGATGCCCATGACGATCTCGACGGCGACTTCACCCGTCGCAGCGCGGCCTGAGGCATCAGCATGGCCGAGCACGCACAATACGACGCTGGGGGGTGGCCCGGGCCGGGGCGGGGGGGGGCGGCGCGTCCCCCGTTCCCCCCCGCCCCCCCCGGGGGCCCCCGGGGGGGGGCCCGCTCGCGGGCGGAACTGTTCGCCGCCCCCGTCGAGATGGTGCAGGAGATCCTCGACATGCGGCCGGTGGCCCGCCTGCCGCAGGCGCCGCCGAACCTGCTCGGCATGACCGACGTGCGCGGGGAGGGCATCCCGGTGCTCGACCTGCGCCTGACTCTCCGGCCTGCCCCGGCCGAGGACACCGAGAACACCCGCATCGTCGTGCTGGGGTCGCCACCGGCGGGCGCCGCCTGACGGTGGGGCTGCAGGACCGACCGGGTGTTCGAGGTGACGGTGCTCGATGCCGATGCGCTCGATCCGCCGCCGGCGATCAGCGGCGACTGGCAGGGCCGGGCGGTGGCCGGCATCGGCCGCCGCAACGGTGCCTTCGTCACCGTCCTCGATCTTGACCGCCTGCCTGGCCGACGGCGCCCTGCCGCCGGCCGGCATCGCCGCCTGACCCCCGACCACGTCCGCCGCCGGAGACCAGCTTGCACAGAATCTGCCCTCAAAGGCCCCCGCCGTCGATCGCCACGAAGACCATCTGGGCGGCATCGACTTCCGCGCATCGCCCGCCTCGTCGAGGCGAGGCCGGGATCAAGCTGCCGCCCGCCAAAGCGGCTGATGGTCGAGGGGCGCCTGCGCAAGCGCCTGCGGGCCCTCGGCCTCGACGATTTCAGCGCCTATTGCGCGCTGCTCTTCACCAGGATGGGCTCGCACGCGAGCTCACCCATCTCATTGACGCGGTGACGACCAACAAGACGGACTTCTTCCGTGAGCCGGAGCACTTCGAGTTTCTGGTCGACACCATGGTGCGCTGACACTGCTGGCACAGCGACGCGAACGGCAGCCGCTGCTCAAGCTGTGGAGCGCCGCCAGCTCCAACGGCGCCGAGGCCTTCACCCTCGCCATGGTGCTCGTCGACCTGATGGCGAAACGGAACGATTTCACGTTTCGCCATCCTCGGCATTCGACATTTCCACCGCCGTGCTGGCCCAGGCCCAGCGCGCCGTCTATCCCGCCGAGATGATCACGCCGGTGCCCGCCCGACCTGCAGCGCGCTTCCTGATGCGGTCGCGCCGCCCCGGCACCCCGCCGCGAGGTCCGCATGGTTCCGGAATTGCGCCGTCTGGTGAGCTTCTCCCATCTCAACCTGATGGACGAGTCCTGCCCCTACGATCGCGACGTCGACGTCGTCTTCCTGCGCAACGTGCTGATCTACTTCGAGAAGCGCGACCAGGGCGGTGGTCCGGCGACTGGTCGGTCACCTCCCGGCCCGGCGGCTACCTGGTCCTCGGTCACTCCGAATCGATGATCGGCACCAATGTCGCGGTCCGCCAGGTCGCCCCTGCCGTGTTCCGAAGCTACGAGCGCCGCGATGCCGACCGACCAGCCTGCCGCAGCGTTCGACCGCAAGATCCGGGTTCTCATCGTCGACGACTCGCCTCGGTGCGTACCACGCTGTCCGACATCATCGCCGCCGATCCCGAACTCGGGGTGATGGCCACCGCGGCCGATCCCTATGTCGCGGTCGAGCGCATCCGCCAGGAGTGCCCGACGTGATGTTCTCGACATCGAGCTGCCGCGCATGGACGGGACTGACCTTCCTGAGAAAGATCATGGCGCAGCGGCCGATCCCGGTGGTGATCTGCTCCTCTCACCGAGGCAGGATCGAACACCTGATGGAGGCGCTCGAGGCCGGCGCCGTCGACGTCGTCACCAAGCCGCGCGTCGACACCGCGCAGTTCTGCAGGATCGGCGATGCGCATCTGCGACGCCGCCAAGGCGCGGGCCCAGCCGCGAGGACGCGCCGGATGCGGCTGGCGCCGGCTCACGTCCGAGGGCCAAGCTCACCGCCGACGCGGTGATCCCGCAGCGTTCTGCGGCGTGGACGGCCTCAGCGATCGCCAACATGCCGGTGACGGAGCCGATCATCTGCATCGGGGGCGTCGACTGGCGGCCGAAGTACTTTGAGAGAGTGCTCCAGGCCCTGCCCGCCGCTTCGCCCGGCATCGTCATCGTCCAGCACATGCCCGAGCGCTTCACCGCGCTTCGCTTGCCCGCCGCCTCGATGGCCTGTGCGCGATGACCATCCGGGAGGCCGGGGACGGCGACCAGGTCCTGCCCGGTCGGGTGCCGAGATCGCCCCCGGCAATCACCACCTGACGCTTTGCACCGTGCTTGGCTCGCTATACCCGTCAATGTCGTAGAGGGCCCGTCCCGCGCCGTCCCTCGGTCGACGTGCTGTTCCGTTCGGCCGCACACCAGGGGCCGGCCGCACGCCATGGGCATCATCCTCACCGGGATGGGTGACGATGGTTGCGGGGTTGCTCCCCGAGATGCGGCAGGCCGGCAGCCCTCACCGTGGCCCAGGACGAGGAGAGAGCTGCGTTGTCTTCGGCATGCCCAAGGAAGCGGTGATGCTCGGCGCGGTGGACTGAGGGTACTGCCGCTGCGCCCCGCATCGCCGGGGAGATCACCACCTACGCTGCCCGCGCCACTTCGTCAAAGGACGGACCATGGCCAAACTGGCGCAGGCTCTCGCCGCTGACGACCTCCGCACTCACCGACCGCATCGCGGCGGCGGCTGATGGCCTCGCGCCGCCGCGCGACGCCATCGATGGCGCCTTCGTCAGCATCGGCGACCGCCTTTCCGCCTGCGCCGCGATCCTCCGGCCGGCTCCTACCCGGGACCTTCCGAGGCGCTGCCGGCCGAACTCGAGAGCACCGAGCTTGCCGAGGCCACCGACCCGGCTGGCGATCGTGGGACGTCGCGCCCTTGCCATCTCCGCCGAACTGGGGGCCGAGCAGGAAACACTCTCCGCATGGCACAGGTGGTTGCCGCCGCCGGACACCTGATTGCCGAGTTGCGGCGCACGGTCAGCGATTGACCGGTATCGTCGCCGTCAATGCCCGCGTCGTGGCAGCGAGCGTGGCCATGAACGTGACGACTTCAGCGTGTTCACCACCGACATTGCCGAACTGCTTGGGCCTTCCGGCGGTTGAGACCGTGACGGACTTCGCTC
>JADJPS010000009.1 GCA_016713105.1 Devosia sp.
CTTCCATTTGGTCCAGAACGAGGGGCCAACACCACGTTCTTCGGCAAGAACTCGTCACCGTCGCCGACGGCATGTACCACATCGGCGTTGAGATCCAGGGAGACCGCTTCCTCAACGAGGACGGCGACGCTAACCAGACGGTGGCCGACGTGGCCACCTGGATCGAGTACTTATGTCGACCACTCTTCGACCGGCACCGGTCTCGGACCGCATCGTCGACACCATCAAGATCGACCGCGGGCTGTCCAAGAACACGGTGCCGCCGACATCAATGCCGGCGCCAGGCGGCAGACAGCCTCAACCACACGCTGGTCGAAGCCATCGGCGACACCGATGCCGACGCCGACGGCTGATCACCATCGAAGACCTTTACGACATCAACGCCTGGGTGAGGAGGGCGAGGGTCGCTACGACCACTTTCGTCGAGTTGCACTGGTGACGACGAGAACGGCTCCGGAAACCGGCTTCCACCTGGTCCAGAACGACGGGCCTCGACCAACTATTTCGGGCGCAACCTGGTCAACACTGTCGCCGACGGCATTCTCAATTTGGCTTCGCCATCGAGAACGGCCGCTTCCCTAACGAGGACGGCGATGCCAACCAGACGCTGGTCGATGTCTCGGCCTGGCTCAACTACTTCTACGGCGGCAAGACGCTGGTCTACGGCACTCGAGTTCCGACGAGATCACCGGCACCGATGCCAGCGAGCACATCGTCGCCGACAACGGTAATGACGGGATCGATGCTGGCGGCGGCGCCGACCTGATCCATGGCGGCTGGGGTGCGAGATGATCTCGGCGGCGCCGGCGAGGACCCTCTACGGCCAGGGCGGTAACGACCGTCGACGGCGGCGAGGACGGCGACATCTATCGCGTTTCCGGCAACGGCGGGCGGCTGGGCCAGCTTTCGAGGACTACGACACCTACATCGCACACCGGCGTTGAGGGTGACGACGTCATCGAGGCCCGGGGCGACGAAGACGTCGATATCGGGCCGAAGTCGTTCGGTCCGGCCAGCGGCATCGAACGGATCGACGCGACCGGCGCGGCCGGGACGGGGACGCTGCTCGGCGACTGGCAGTCGAACCATTCTCGACTTCCGCGGCGTCGAGTTCGTCGGCGACATCCGCATCGATGCCGGCTACGGCGAGGACACCATCTACGGCAATGACCAGGACAACCTGACTTCGTCCCGGCGGCGGCAACGACTTCGTCGACGGCGGCAGGGTTCCGACACCTACCAGGTGACCGGCAACCAGGCCGGCGGCTGGTCGAGTTTCCAGGACTACGATACCTATGCCGACAGCGGCCTCGAAGGCACCGACACCATTGCCGCGATCGGCGAGACGTCGATGCCGGTCAAGAGCACGGCCCCGGAGAGTCGGCATCGAAGAGGTCGACGGCACCGGCGCCACCGGTCGGGTCCGCATGCTGGGCGACTGGCAGGCCAATGCGCTCGACTTCCGCGGCACCAACTTCATCGGCGGCAACGTCGTGATCGATGGCGGCTATGGCGACGCACACGCTGGTCAGCACGGCGGGCGACGACCACCATGGTCGGAGCCGGCGGCAACGACACCTCTGGACGGCTGGGAAGGCAGCGACAGCTACGAGGTCACTGGCAGCGAGTCCGGCGGCTGGTCGAGCTTCGCGCCAGCTACGACACCTATGCCGACACCGGCACCACCGGCACCGACACCATCGTGGCGCTCGGCGAGCAGGTCGACATCGGCCTGAGGAGCTTCGACCCGAAACCGCATCGAGGCCATCACGCCACCGGGGCGACTGGCCCGTGCGGCGGCTAGGCGACTGGCAGGCCAACGTCCTCGACTTCCGAGGCACCGCCTTTCGTGGGCAATACGCTCGACCTGGGCAACGGTTTCTTATCGTTCCGACCAACATCGGCATCGACGGCGGCTACGGCGGGACGACACCATCTACGGCAACAACCAGGACAACCACACTCGCGGTGTTAGGCGGCAACGACACCGTCGATGGCGGCGAGGGCAGCGACACCTACACGGTGAGCGGCAACGAGGCCGGCGGCTGGTCGGAGCTGGTGGCTACGACACCTATGCCGACACCGGCGCAACCGGCATCGACACGATTGCGGCCATCGGCGCAGGGGACGTCGACATCGGCCTGAAGGCCTTCGGGCCGAGCAGCGGGATCGAGAGCATCGACGCGACCCTCGCCCTGGGCACCGTGCGGCTGCTGGGGGACTGGCAGGCCAATGTGCTCGACTTCCGCACCACCGCCTTCGTCGGCGCCAACATCCTGATCGATGCCGGCTACGGCAATGACAGCGTCTACGGCAATGCCGACGCCAACCTCATCGTCGCCGGTGGCGGCAACGACGTGGTCAATGGCGGCGACGGCAGCGACACCTACCGGGTGACCGGCAACCAGGCCGGCGGCTGGTCGAGCTTCCAGGACTACGACAGCTACGCCGACACCGGCGCCCCAGGCATCGACACCATCGAGGCCTTCGGCCCCGGCAATGTCGACATCGGGCTGCTGGAGCTTCGGCGCCTCGAGCGGCATCGAGCGCATCGACGGCACCAAGGCCCTCGGCACCGTTCGGCTGGTCGGCGACTGGAACGCCAACGTCCTCGACTTCCGCACCACCAGCCTCGTGGGCACCAACATCGTCATCGACGGCGGCCATGGCGGCGATACCATCTATGGCTCCGCCGAGGCAAATACCATCGTCGGCGGCGGCGGCAACGACGTCCTCAACGGCGGCGACGGCGGCGACACCTACCGGGTCACCGGCAACCAGGCCGGCGGCTGGTCGAGCTTCCAGGACTACGACACCTATGCCGATACCGGAGCCTCGGGCATCGACACCATTGCTGCGCTCGGCGTCGGCAACGTCGATATCGGCCTCGTCAGCTTCGGAGCATCGAGCGGCATCGAGCGCATCGACGGCACCGGTACCCTCGGCACGGTCCGCCTGGTCGGCGACTGGAGCGCCAACCTGCTCGACTTCCGTACCACGAGCTTGTCGCACCAACATCGTCATCGACGGTGCCGGCGGCGACGACACGCTCTACGGTTCGGCCGAAGCCAACACCATTGTCGGCGGCACGGGTCGCGACCCGCATGGATGGCGGCAATGGCGGCGACACCTATCGGGTCACCGGCAACCAGGCCGGCGGCTGGTCGAGCTTCTCCGATTTCGACACCTATGCCGATACCGGCACCAGCGGCCAGGACACGATCAGGGCCATCGGCAACAAGGTCGACATCGGCCTCGCCCGCTTCGGATCCCACCAGCGGCATCGAGGGGTGATTGATGTGACCGGCGCCACCGGCCAGACCCGCATCCTGGGCAACCACACCTCGGACACCTTCGACTTCTCTGCCCGTCACCTTCGTGGGCAGCAACATCCTGATCCACTCCGGGCAACGGGGACGACGTGGTCAAGGGGTCCGCCGGGGCCGACCTGATCAATGCCGGCAAGGGCAACGACACCGTCAGCGGCGGCGCAGGACAGGATCGCTTCGTGTTCGACACCGCGCTCGACAAGTATTCCAATGTCGACCGCATCCTCGACTTCAAGGCGATCGACGACACCATCCTGCTCGACGATGCGGTCTTCAAGAAGGTCGGGGCGCTCGGAGTCCTCTCCGCAGGAGCCTTCGTCACCGGCTCCAAGGCACTCGATGCCAGCGATCGCATCATCTACAACGCCGCCACCGGTGACCTGCTCTACGATGCGGACGGCAGCGGCAAGGGTGCAGCGATTCAGTTGCCAAGCTTGGCGCCAATCTGGAGTCTCACCAACGCCGATTTCGTCATCGTCCAGTTGCGAACGGCCGCCGTACCCTCGGTGCGGCGGCCAACCCGAGACCGTCATATGGCAACCCTATCCAACCCAGCAACTGCGGGTGAACGCAGCCCCGTTGCGCGAGCAATCGCTCATTGCCGTGGGGCGCTCGCCTCGGTGCTTGGCTTCTCCGTCCTCACCAACCTGCTCATGCTGGCCGGCCCGCTCTTCATGCTGCAGGTCTACGATCGGGTGCTGGTGAGCGGGTCGTTTCCCTGGCCGGCCTTGTCCTGCTGCTGGTGCTGGCCTACGTGTTCCAGGGGCTGTTTGACCGTTCTGCGCGGCCGCATCATGGTGCGAGCCGCCGAGGTGGTCGATGCCGGCTCTCTGGCCCGGTGCAGCGGGCGCTCCTTCGGGAAGGAACCGGCGGCAGTCAGGCGTTTCGCGAGCTTGACCAGTTGCGAGGCTTTATCGCAGGGGCAGCGGCCCGCCGGCCCTGTTCAATCTGCCGTTCCTTCCGATTTTCCTGGTGTTGTGCTGGCTTTTGTCCACCCGCTCATCGGCACCGTCGCCCTCATTGGTGGCGGCGTGGTTGCTCGCTGTCGCCGCATTGTCCGAACTAGGTGGGCGTCGGGCCGCCGAAACCCTCGTCGACCGAAGGCGCGGCAGGCGCGCCGAGCTGGCGGACTCGCTCGCCGCAACGGCGGTCTGATCACGGCTATGGGGATGCGGGGCGCCTTCGCCCGGCGCCTGTCGGCAATCACGATGGGTTCCTCGCGTCCGCCCGGCGTGCGGCCGACCTGAGTAGCGGTCTCGGCGCCCCTCCAAGATACTGCGCATGCTGCTGCAGTCGCTGGTGCTGGCAGCGGGCGCTCTGCTGGTGATCGACGGGCAGATGACCGGTGGCGCCATGGTGGCCTCGTCCATCCTCGTTGCGCGCGCCGTCGCCCCGATCGAAACCCTCATCGCCAATTGGCGCGGCCTGCGGGTCGCGCGCATTGCCTACAGAGGCCTGAACGGCAGGCTTGCGCAGTTGTCCGCATTGCCGACACTGGCGACGCACCTCGAGGCACCGCGTCGGCAACTCGCTGTCATCGACGGCACGGTGGTCGCTCCGCGGCCGACAGGCATCGTCGACAGGCTCGGTCTTGTCGTCGAAGCCGGCACCGCCGTCGGGTGATCGGGCCTTCCGGCGCGGGCAAGAGCGCCCTCGGGCGGGTGCTTGCCGGCGTGGCCGCTCGCCCGTGGGCCAAGTAACCCTCGACGGTGCCAGCTACGACCAGTACGACCCGACCGCGCTTGGCCGGGCCATCGGCTACATGCCGCAGACCACCGAGCTGTTTGCCGGCACCATTGCCGAAAACATCGCCCGCATGGCCATCGACTGGGACTCCGAGGATGTGATCTCGGCCGCCTGGTGCTGCCGGCGCCCATGACATGATAGTCACCCTGCCCTGGGCTACGACACATGCATTGAGGGCCGGACGGGTTTGCGCTCTCCGGCGGCCAGCAGCAGCGCGTCGCCCTGGCGCGTGCCCTGTACGGCGATCCGTTCCTGCTTGTCCTCGATGAGCCGAACGCCAATCTCGACACGGTCGGTGAGGCTGCCCTGGTCGAGGCCATCGCCACCGCCAAGGCGCGGGGCGCGGCGATCGTCCTGATCACGCACCGGCCCTCTGACCCAGAGTTGCGAGAGCCTGCTGCTGCTCGCCGACGGCCTGCAGCGCGCCTACGGCCGACGTGACGACGTGATGCGCCGTCTCGAGGGCGGCGCGGCGCGACCTGCCACGGCGGGGCTCAAGGTGGTCGAGCCGGCCTATTCGGGAGAATACCGACATGAGCGGCAAGCGCGATCCGGAACGCTCCATCCGCCGGCTGAGCCTCGCCGGCGGCCTCGCCGCCCTGCTGCTCGTCGGTGGAGCGGGCGGCCTCTCCGCTGCGATAGAGTTCGCCGGCGCGGTGATCGCCGCGGGCGTGGTCGTGGCCAAGACCGACGTGATGAGCATCCAGCACGCTCGTGGCGGCATCATAGCCGGCATCGATATCTCGGAGGGCGAGCGCGTCGGCACCGGACAACGCCTGATCCGTCTCGATGGCACCCAGTTGGCCGCTTCACTCGCCATCATCATTTCCTCTCGACGAAATGCTGGTGCGACAGGCGCGACTGAGCGCGGAACGAGACGCCGAGGTCCGGTTCGAACTGCCTGCAGCGCTCGCTGAGCGGGTCGCCGACGACCACGCATTTGCGGCGCTGGCGGCGGCCGAGCAGCAGCTCTTTCCTGCGCGGGGCAGCGATTGCGGGGCAGAAGCAGCAACTCCGCGCGACCAGATCAAGCAGCTCGAAGCAGCGATTTCCGGTCTCGGCAGGCAACAGGCCGGGCGCGTCGCCGAGCAGCAGATCGTCGCGTCCCAACTCCTCGCCTTCCGCGACCTCACGCACCAGGGGCTGATGCAGACCAGCCAGCTCAACGCCATGGAACGCGACAGCGCCAGCCTGGCGGCCGAGATCGGACGGATCGAAGCCGCCATCGCGGAACACCGGGGACGCATCAGCGAGGTCATGGTCGAGATCCTTGCCATAGACCAGATCCTGCGCAAGGACGTCGCCGCCGAACTGAACGAACTGGCCACCCGCATCGCCGAGTACCGGGAACGGCGCGAGGCGGCACGGCGACGAGATCCGTCGCCTTGAGCTCGTCGCCCCGATTGCCGGGACAGTCCACGAACTGCGTGTCCACACGCCGGGGCGTCAGTGGCGCCGGTGATACCGTGCTGGATATCGTCCCCGGATCCGGACCAGGTCGCAGTCGAAGCCCGCGTTTCGCCACCGAGATCGACCCGATCGCCGTCGGGCAATCGGTGCAGCTCCGGCTCGCCGCCTTCAACCGGCGAACTGCCCCGGAACCGACCGGGACGGTTCAGCGCATCGCCGCCGACGCCATCCGTGACGAGCGCACCGGACGCAGCTATTTCGAGGTTCGCATCGTCATCCCGGACGACCAGCGGCTGGCGCTCGCGGGCGACGAGCGGCTGGTGCCAGGCATGGTCGCCGAGGCACATTTCGCCACCGAGGCACGCAGCATCGCGAGCTACCTGCTTCAGCCGCTGGTGGAGCAGTTGGGGCGCGCCTTCCGCGAGCGCTGAGCGGGTCGCCGATCGTCAGCCACTCCGGTACCGCGCCCGGTTTGTTCCGCGCGCCGTGCTCGAGTTCGGCCTTGCCGAGCAGCTCGAGCACCGGCGTGACATAGTTGGCGAACCGGCCGCGATACCTTGCGCAGCCCGTAGTAGCCGCCGACCGGGTTGTCCGGGGAGCGGGCCCAGGCCTCGATCGTCCCTCCTGCACCGGCTTTCCCCTCATCGGCGTTGCCGAGCGACACCCAGTCGCCGCGCTCCATCAGCATGCGCACCAGATCGTCGATCGCCTCGAGCCGATACGAGAGCCGGGTGGTGCTGACTTCGACGATCAGGGCCGGCGGCGTGGCATCCGGGTCTCGCCAGGCGTGATAGTCGGACGAGGGAAGGGGTCTTCAACTGCCAGGGATCGTCCCTGGTGCCGCTGCCATAGGTCACGATATGCGTCGTCATGATCTTGCCTCCGCTGCGGCCGCGAGCGCGTCCGCGAATTGCTGGAACGAGGGGCCGAGGTCCGGCATGGACGGCCAGATGAGACCAACCATCGCCCCGGTGTGACCTCTCGCATGCTGAACTGCGTGCCGCTCGCGGCCAGCGCGAGCCGGAAGGTGCGCGTTCCCGTGAACAGCCCGAACGGCATCCCGCCCGCCCAGACCATCAGCCGGTTGGGCTGCAGCTGGGTGACCTTTAGCGGAAACGCCCGATTGGGCGCCGCAAGACCAGAGCCTCAGCCGTTCCCCGAGCGCGATCTGACCCTCGACGCGGACGATGCCGAACGCCCGCCGCTTAGCGCGGCGGGGTCGACCAGATCCGCCAGAGCGTCTTCGGGGGGGCCTCGATGCGGCGTTCGACCAGGAATTCGTGCATGGCTTGCCTCACGGTTCGCCTTAGCCATAATCCGGCTTATACGACATCTTCTGTCATGGATGAAATGCGAGCCTCGCGCCTCCTGCAAATTCTTCTGCTGCTGCAGAACCGCGGCCGCATGACCGCTGGCGCCTCGCCGCCGAGCTCGAGGTGGCGCATCGCACCGTGCTGCGCGACATGGATGCGCTCAGCGAGGCCGGCCTGCCGATCATCGCCTACCCAGGGCAGCCAGGGCGGCTTCGAACTCGGCTTCAGCTATCGCACCAGGCTCACCGGCCTCGCGGCCGACGAGGCCGAAGCGCTGGCCGTGCTGCTCGCCGATCCGAGCCGCTGCTGGCCGAACTCGGGATGGCCGACGCAGGCCGGCGGGCCGCCGGCAAGCTGAGGGATCGCTGCCCGATCCGGTCCGCGAAAAGCTGGCGCTGGCCAACCAGCGCTTCCGGGTGTCGCGGTCCCGCCCCGACAGCGTCGACCCGCGCGTCCTCGCCATGGCCGCGGCGGTGCGCGAGCGCCGGAAGGTTCGCCTCGCCGCCCGCTCGGCGACACCGCTCGAAGTCCATCCGGTCGCCCTGCAGTATGGCGAGGACGGCTGGGCCGTGTTCGACGCCCGAACCCTCGCCGCGATGCCGATCGCCGCCTGGCAGGACGTGAACATCTCGCGGCTGGACTTCTAGCGTTCGCCGGCCCGGCCTTCATTCCGAAGCGCTTCTTTGCGATGGGGTGGCGGGGAAAGGCCGTCGAACCGCCGCAATGACGGCCTTCTCGCCGGTTCAGGGCCAGAGAGGATTCGACCAGGCCCGTCGGCGCGAAGCGTCGGAAACGACCAGCCGGCACCAGTCACCGACGAAGGGCGCCAGTGGCAGGCGCGCTCTCGCAGCCCGTCACCGGCAGCGAGAACGGCACGCGAGCCGCGGCCGAGCAGGATGATCTCGCTCGCGGGCGAACAGCGCACTACCAACTCGTTGCCCTCACGGTGCATGTCCTCGATCGCCGGGCCCTGCGACGAATAGAACAGGCCGGCCTTCATGGCCTGCAGCAGGTTGGCGGGATGGTTGGCTTCGGCGCGGACCATGATCCAGCCGCCGAAGGCGTCGCGGTCCACATCGCCCTCGATGTTGAAGTGCGCGTCGTCGGTGGCCAGGGCCCAGATGCGCCGGCCCGTACCCAGAACACCGTCGAGCAGCACCTGGCCACCCCCGCGGGCCGCGTGGACCTCGCTGGTGTGGTTGTAGACCTCGATCGCGTGGGCCGCGGCCAGAGCCTCGGCGTCAGCAAGGGTGAGTCCATACCAGTCGGGATGGGCGATGGTGACGAACGCGCCGGCCGCGATAGCGCGATCTGCAAGTTCGGGACCGGTCTCACCGGCCCCGGTCGGTGCGAAGTCAAGTGGCAGGCCGACGGCCAGAATGTGCCACAGTTCGCCCGCGGAGGTGGCCGGTGCGTGTAGCTCGGCACCCAGGATCGTGACGAAGTCGGCCTCGTTCGCAGCGCGCGTGTCGGTGATCGGAAAGTCGTAGTGCGGCAAGAAATGGTCGGTTATTGCGAGGAAGTCGTAGCCGCGCGCCTTGTAGCGCCGGCACATCTCCTCAGGCGGCAATGTGCCGTCCGACCTGCTCGAATGGGTATGGACATTGCCCTTGAAGAAGCGGCCGGGCGCGGCGAAGGCGTCAATCGACATGGACTGGTTCTCTGTCTGGAATGTGCAGTTCGGCAGGTCGAAAGGCGGCGAGCAGTTCTGCGGTGTAGGGTGAACGCGGCGCGGCGATGACCTGTCCGGTCGGCCCATAGTCCTCGATCCTGCCGTTCCTGAGTACCATCAGGGCATCCGAGACCTGCGCGACGACCGGCAGATCGTGGGAGATGAACAGGTAGGTGGTTCCGTGCTGCCGCTGCAGTCGCTGCATCAGCCCCAGCACTTGCGCCTGCACCGTGACATCGAGCGCCGAGGTGATCTCGTCGCACAGCACGACGTCGGGCTCGCTGGCAAAGGCTCGCGCAATCGCCACCCGTTGCTGCTGGCCGCCCGACAGCATGCGCGGCAATCTCGTCAGCAGTGTCGTCGGCAGATCCAGTTCTTCCAGCCAGCGCACGACCCGCTCCCGGGCAGCGGCCATGGTCAGCCCGAGCTGGATCTGCAGTGGTCTCGAGATGAGCTCCTCGACGGTGTGGCGCGGATTGAGCGAAGACAACGGATCCTGAAAGATCATCTGGATGCGTCGCCGCTGCAGTGGATCACGATCCCGCGCCAGGCCGGCGACCGTCGTCCCCTCGAAGCGAATAGAGCCTTCGTGTCCGCTGGCGAGACCTGCAATCAGCTTGGCGAGTGTGGACTTGCCGCTTCCCGACTCGCCGACGACCCCAAGCGTGCGGCCACGCGGGATCGAGAATTGCAGCTCGTCGAGAACCGGCTGGCTCCGGTCCCCGGCCAGGCGCAGCCACCAGCGCGGCCCGGTGCGATAGCGGAACTGGAGGTCCCGCACGTCGACCGCACTGTCAGGTGTGTCAGCGACGGGCACCCGCGCCTCCAGACGGGGGATGGCATCGACGAGTGTTCGGGCGTAGGCGGTCCTCGGCCGGTGGAACACCTGGGCGACGGGGCCGTCCTCGATCAGACGACCATTCCGCATCACCAGCACTCTGCGACACATGCGGGCGACGACGTTGAGGTCGTGGCTCACATAGACCAGGGTGGTGTTGAGCTTCGCCTGCAGCGAACTGACCAATGACAACACCTGTGCCTCCACCGTCTTGTCGAGCGCGGTGGTCGGCCCGTCGAGAACGATCAATCCAGGGTTGGCGACAAGTGCAGCAGCGATGACCACCCGCTGGCGCTGGCCGCCGGAGAGTTCGTGCGGATAGCGGGCGGCGATCCCTGGCGGATCGGGCAGTTCCATGGCAGCCAGCAATTCCAGAGCACGCTCGCGCCGGGCCGCGCCGGTAAGGCCGGCGTGGAGACCGATCAACTCGGTCAGGTGAGCCTCGATGGTGCGGTGAGGAGTCAGTGACGACAAGGGGTTCTGCGGCACGAGCGCCGCTGCCCGGCCGCGGTAGCGGGCGAGACCGCGAGGAGACAGACCGAACAACTCGTTATCGGCGACGCGGACGCTGCCGCCGGCCAATCGTGCTCCCGGCTTGAGGTAGGCCAGCAGTGCGCGGGCGAGGGTCGACTTGCCGCATCCGCTCTCGCCAACAATGCCCACGGTCTCGCCCGGCTGCACCCGAAACGAAACTCCCTCGACGGCTGCCAACTCGGTGCTGGCGCCGGTCCGGAACATGATCGTGAGATCGTCAACCTCGATATGCGGGGCTGTTGCCAACTATGCTGCCTCCGCCGTCGACAGGTTCCGCAGCGCGGGAGATGCCATCGACGAGAAAATTGATGCCGATGATGAGGCTCGACAGCATCAGTGCGGGGAAGAGCAGGAACCAGGGGTCGGTGTAGATGACGCCCATGGCCTCTTGCACCATCAGGCCCCAGTCGGGGGTTGGCTGGCTGATGCCGAGCCCGAGGAACGACAGTGCGCTGATCTTGAGCACGGCCGAGGAGATCCGCACCCCCAGTTCCACTCCAAGCAGCGGCACGAGGGTGGGCAGGAGTTCGCGGATGAGAACTGCCCAGAAGCTTTCGCCCCTAAGCTCGGCCGCCCTGACGAAATCCAGTGCCGCAAGGGTCACTGTCTTGGCACGCACCACACGCACCACGCCGGGCAGATAGACCACTGCCACCACGGCGGTGAGGGCGAGCAGGTCCTTCCCGAAGCTCAGTGCGAGCACCGCAATGAGAATCAGTTCCGGGATGGACATCATGGTGTCGACAACACGCATGATCGTCTCGTCGACGAGGCCACCGCGATACCCCGCAATGAGCCCGAGCAGCGTCCCCGCGACCAGGGACACGCTGACTCCGCCGAACGAGACCAGCAGCGCCACCTGCCCTCCGGAGATCAGCCGGCTGAGATAGTCTCGACCGAGCTGATCGGTTCCGAGCCAGAACTGGGACGATGGCGGCTGCAGGGGAGCGCCCAGGAGCGCGCTGACGCTGTGCGGCGCCAGCCAGGGGCTGAATAGCGCGAGCACGAGGTGAATGAGCACCAGAACGGCACCGAAGCGCGTCGCCGGCCGCGCCAGGGTCCGTCGGACGAAGCCGGGTTCGCGGACCGGCAAGGGCTTGTCCTCGCTGGTCACGTCGGTCATCGGGCGACACTCCGCCGAACGCGGGGATCGAGGACCAGAATGGCGATGTCGGCAATCAGGTTGGCGGCAACCACGGCCAGGGCGGCAATGAAGGTGATGGCCTGGATGGTCGGGATCTCGCGCTGTGATAACGAACGCAGCAACTCCACTCCGATCCCCGGGTACTTGAACACAGCCTCGATCACCACGGTGCCCGAGATCAGCCCGGCGACGAAGGTGGCGGTGCCGTTGAGCATCGGGATCAGGGCAGAGGGCAGCGCGTGGATCAGGCTGATGCGCCACTGCGGCACACCGGCAAGGCGGGCCCGCTCGACATAGTCGCTCTCAAGCGCCTCGATCATGCCCGCCCGGAGCAGTCGGAACTGGTAGGCCGCGGCCGAAACGCAAAGCGCCAGCACGGCGAGGATGGAGGCGCCGAACATGGCGCCGGCCGGCGCATTGGTGTTCAGCATGATCACCGCCGGCGCAATGCCGAGCCAAACCGCGAACACGATAACGAACACATTGCCGACGACGAAATCGGGCATCGAATAGGTGAACAGTGTCAGCCCGCTCAGCAGGTTGTCGAGCCGTCCGCCGGGCCTGAGGCTCGCAAGCACCCGAGCACGACAACAACCGTCAGCATCACGACAAGGGCGACGCCTGCCATGATTGCGGAGTTGCGCAACGGGTAGGCGATGCGATCGATCACCGGCTCGTGGTTGGTGATGGTGGTGCCGAAATCGAAGCTGAACAGGTTCAGCCACACCTCGCCGAAACGCTCGTGCAACGGCCGTTCAAGGCCAAGTTCGGCGCGCAGCGCCGCAAGATCCTCGGCCGAGTAGTAGATCATCTCGTCAGCCGGGATCATCGCGGTGATGGCATCGCCGGGCAGTATTTCAGTGCCCACGAACACCAGCAGCGCTACCAGGGAGAGGATCAGCCCGGCTATCGCGAGCCGGCGGGCGATGAGCATCAGGATGCTGGGCATGGTGGTTCAGTCCGGCACCAGGGCGGGTGCGGAAGGGCGTATACGCCCTTCCGCGGCACGTGGTCAGGCCTCGATCCAGAAGTCGTCGAAGCGCGACGACCAGTTCTGTAGATGCGCCCGCAGGTTCTTGACGCCGGCAGCATGCGCCAGCATGTTGCGCCGCCCGCCGAGAACGATGGCAGGTACCTCGTCCTGCGCGAGGCGCTGCAATTGCTGGTACATCTCGAAGCGCTTGGCATCATCCGGCTCGGCGAGGGCTGCAGTGTGCAGCTTGGCATATTCCTCCGCCGCCGGGCCACTCCAGCCGCCGGGTTCTGCCGGATTGATGGTGCTGACCAGGCGCCCCATGCTGATTGCCGGATTGCGCGGGCCGACGAGGCTGTGGCGCGGGCGACCGACCGGGGCATTCACCGCCTGGGCGTAGTCGTTGAAGCCGTCGCAGGACAATTCACGCAGTTCCAGCGTGATGCCGGCCTTCTTCACCGATTCGGCCACGATCGCCATGACGCGGCTCCTCCGGGAATGAGGGGCAATAGACGATAGTGGGCAGGGTGATGCCGTTGGGATATCCCGCTTCAGCCAGCAGCCGCTTGGCCTCCTCGACATCGTAGGGTCTGGCCCGTGGCAGAAACTCGGGATTGAGCGCCGTCAGATGCGTGTCGTTGCCGACCCAGGTCCCCGGATCGTTGTAGACGATGGCGTTGATCGCATCACGATCGATAGCCAGCGACAACGCCTTGCGCACACGGACATCGTTCCAGACCATGTCCATGTTCTTGGGCATGGTGAGCAGGAACTGGTCGCCGCCGGGCGCACGGTGGATCAGGCCGCCAATGTCCTCGAACTGGCCGGCCGTCGTCGGATCGACGTTGAACACCGCATTGAACTGGCCGGCACGGAAGCCGTTGATTGCCGTCTGCGAGGTGACGATATAGCCCTCGACCTCGTCGACGAAGGGACGACCCTCCATCCAGTAGGTCTCGTTGCGAACCGCCTTGAAGCCACGCTTGTTGTCGATTTCGACAATCTTGAACGGCCCGGTGCCTATCCCATCATAGCCCATGGCGTCGGAGGCGGCGGCGGGCAGGATGACCACCCGGTACTCGGCCAACGTATAGGGCCACTCGGAATAGCCGGCCTTGAGATTGAAGCGCACGGCGTACTTGCCGAGCGCCTCGACGCTCTCGACCCACTGGGTGACAAGACCGGAACCGTTCAGCGCGACATGCCCCTGGATGGACGACACGACGTCCTCGGAGGTCATCTCCTTGCCGTCGTGGAACAGGACGCCTTCGCGCAGCTGGAAGTCCCACTTGCTCATCGTCTCGTCGACCGGGGCCCAGCTGGTGGCCAACTCACCACGCAGCGTGAAATCGTGATCGACCCACACGAGGCAGTTCCAGATCGAGCGGGTCAGCAGGTCGAGCCAGTAGTAGGGATGCTGCCCCTTGTCGGAGGAGCCGATCGCCCAGTTGGCGTAGGTCTGGCCGTATACCAGCTTGCCGCCGGCCTTCGGCGTGGCGCCGGCCGGCAAGGATGCCCAATCCGGGGCAGCGGCGAAGGCACTGCCCCCACCGAACGCCGACTGCAACCCGATCGCAGATGCACCAATGCCCAGAAGGCGAAGGAATTCACGCTTTGTCATAGTCGTCATTATCTGGCTCCCCATGTATTAAGATCAATGTCAAGGCCCACATCGACTATCCGATCGATCTATCAGATTTATGACGATCGGATTATTATTTCAGGTAGTCGCTGATGGACTTTGACATTACTGTGACAGATCAGGTTCGTTGTTACGAACGCGATCTTAAAGACCGGCCCATGGGATTGCAGGCTGACACCCGCCCTTCGATAGAGCAAATCTCTTCTATCTATCCCGATCATAGAATGCGTCTATGCCGACTGAGGCGTGATGTGGCTCAGCAGTCGCGGGCAGCCTCGACCGACATGACGCTGTCGATGAACGCTGCGATGGTGCGCGAGTAACGGCGCTCGCGCAGGCAGGCCAGCCGGTACTCGGTGGTCACCGGTACATCGGTGATGCGCAGCGTCCTCAAGTCGGCATGAGGTACAAACTCGAAGTCGGCGACAACCCCAATGCCGAGCCCCTGCTCGACCGCCTTCCAGACCCCCTCGCGGCTGCCGATTTCCAGCACGCAGGAGATGTCGACGCCTGCCGCCTGCATCGCCGCCTCAAACGTGCGACGTGTGGTCGAGCCGTGCTCGCGCAGGATGAACGGCTGGCCTGCCAGTTCGGCGGCCGACACGGTCTCGCGTCCGAACCAGGGATGCGAGCGATTGACGAACACGACGACGTTCTGCGTCCTGTACACGATGGTGTGCACCCGCGGATCGTCAACGGCGTGAGCCAGTACCGCCACGTCGGCCCGCAACTCGATGAGGTTTGTGAGGGTGACGCCGGAGTTGCCAAGCAGGACGCTGATCTTGACCTCGGGATAGGCCAGGCGGAACAGCGCGATCATCTCGGTCGCGTGATATGGACCCACACGCGGCAAGGCGCAACTCCCCGGTCAGCAGCTTGCCATAGCTGCTCATCAGCTCGTGCGCCTCCATGCGCAGACTCATCATCCGGCGGGTGATCTCGACCAGTGCCAGCCCGGCGTCGGTGAGCTCTACACGACGGCTTCGGCGCAACAGCAGCTCCACCCCGTAGCGCTCCTCGAGTTCCTTGATCTGGGTGGTCACCGTTGGCTGGCTGATGTGCAGCGCGTTGGCAGCAGCCGTGAACCCACCGTGCTCGGCGACGGCGTGGAAGGTGCGCAGCAGGGTGAATGATATTGACACAGTCAATGGTTTGGATGGCAACAATGAATTTGTCAATGGATCGCCCCGTCCTATGCTGCACCGTGCAGTAGCGGTCGATGGCATGTGGTCCTTTCATAATCCAGTCAGTATTTCATTTGGCTCCGGAAGTTTTCGGAGCATATCCGACAGTATCAACACGCGAAGTTATGCAGTCGTTACATATCCAGATGCGCTGTTTGCCGATCTGACAAGACGACTGGGCCGGGCTGCAGGCAGCCCGAGCCTGGTCGTCGATGACGTGGCGCCGAACCCGGATCTTGCCGTGCTGACGAGCCAGGCGCAGTCCCTGGCGCAGTCCGGACGCCCTCCCGAGGTGATTGTCGCTCTCGGTGGCGGCTCGGTGATCGACTCGGCGAAGTTCTTGGCCATGGCGCTGCGCCATGGCCCGGCGACAACGGCGGAGTACCTCGTCAACAGGAGCGGTGCCGAGACCCTCGACTGCATACCGATCATTGCCGTGCCGACTACCGCCGGAACCGGCAGCGAAGTGACCTCATGGGCGACCGTGTGGGACGGAACCGAAGGCCGCAAGCACTCGCTTGCCCATCCGGGCCTCTATCCGGAGGCGGCCATCATCGATCCCGAACTCATGCTGGCCAAGCCTCGCGGCCTCACCATCAGCACGGCGTTGGACGCACTGTCGCACGCGCTGGAGAGCATCTGGAACCGCAACGCCAACCCGGTCTCTACCGCCATGGCCGTCACTGCCGCAAAGGACATCCTCGATGTCCTGCCGCGTCTAGGTGAACGCCCCGGACGACCTGGCCCTGCGCGAGCGTATGGCCCAGGCGGCGCTGTTTGCGGACTGGCGTTCTCCAACACCAGAACCGCCATCGCGCACTCCCTTCCTACCCGATCACGCTCCACCATGGCGTCCAGCACGGCATTGCGTGCTCCTTTACCCTGCCGATGATCCTGAACACGCTCGATGGGCTGCCCGACGCCGCGATGCAGGCGCTAAGGGCCATCTTCGGGACCGACGCTGCGGTCGCGGCCCAGGGTCTCGATGCCTTCCTCGTCGACCTGGGCGTTGCGACGAGCCCGGCGGCCTATGGAATCGACCCTGACGAGTGGGACCGACTGCTGCGTGATGCCCTCATCGGCGAGCGCGGGCAGAACTTTGCCGGCTCGTCCGCGAGCCTGCTCGCCGGTGCCAGTCTGGTACGTGCCTGAATCCGTCGAGGGCATTGCCCGAGGAGACGCTTGAGATGCCTGCTGCAACCATCACCGTCAACGGCCGCCAATATGCCTGGCCGGCACGCCCCCTGGTGGTCATCTGCTGCGACGGCAGTGAGCCCGACTACATGGAACTGGCACTGTCGGCAGGGTTGATGCCGAACCTGGGCCGAATCATCGAGCACGGCAGTTCGTTGCTGGCAGATAGCGTCATCCCGAGCTTCACCAACCCCAACAACCTGTCGATCGTTACCGGCCGTCCACCCGCGGTGCACGGGATCAGCGGCAACTACTTCTTCGACCGCGCCAGCGGCCGGGAAGTCATGATGAATGACCCCGCCTTCCTGCGGGCGCCTTCCATCCTTGCGGCATTTCAGCAGGCCGGTGCGCGGATCGCCGTGGTGACCGCCAAGGAGAAGCTCCGCCTGCTTCTCGGTCACGGCCTGGCCTTCGATGTCGGAACGGCCGTCTGCCTCTCTTCCGAAAGGGCCGACCGTTGCACGCTGGCCGAGAACGGCATCGAGAACGTGCTGGAGACGGTCGGCATGCCGCTGCCCGAGGTCTACTCGCTGGCCCTCTCGGAATTCGTCTTCGCAGCAGGCGTCAGGTTGCTCGATCGCTTCCGCCCCGAGCTGATGTACCTGTCGACGACTGACTTCATCCAGCACAAGTTCGCCCCCGGAACGGCCGGAGCCAATGCGTTCTACGCCATGCTCGACACCTATCTGGGATCGATCGACCAGGCCGGCGCGACGATCGTCCTCACCGCCGATCACGGCATGAAGGCCAAGCACCTGCCGGATGGCTCGCCCGATGTGATCTACCTCCAGGATCGGCTCGATGCCTGGTTCGGGCGGGATCGGACCCGTGTCATCCTGCCGATCACCGATCCCTACGTGGTCCATCATGGGGCCCTGGGCTCGTTCGCCACGGCCTATCTCGACAGCGAGCTCGACCCCGACCTTGTGGCGGCGCGAATAAGGGAACTGCCGGGCATCGACGTGGTGGTCGACGGGCCGACCGGCTGCTCGCTGTTCGAACTGCCGCGAGATCGTCTGGGAGACCTGATCGTGGTGTCTCGTGACAGCAAGGTACTGGGCACGCGACGGGAGGAGCACGACCTCAGTGGTCTGACCGAGCCGCTGCGCTCGCACGGTGGCCGCAGCGAACAGCGCGTCCCGATGATCGTCAACCGCCGCCTCGAGCGAGTGCCCGTTCACCTGAGGAACTTCGACGCCTTCGCTGTCGGACTGAACCACCTGGCCGGGGAGAACTGAGTTGGCGGACCTGTTTCCCCTGCGCATCGAGGCGTTGCGCATCGCCGGGCGGCGCGTGGAGACGCCCGACGCAATCGAGGTTCGCTACCCGTACAGCGGCGAGGTGGTGGGGACGGTTGCAGCCGGAACTGCCGAACATGCGCGTGAGGCCTTCGCCGCTGCGGCGGCGTATCGCGCCCGGCTCAGCCGCTACGAGCGCCAGCAGATCCTACTGCGCACCTCGGCACTGATCTGGGAACGGCGCGAGATGGTAGCCAGAATCATCGTCAGCGAACTCGGCATATCGCTCCGCGATGCGCTGTACGAGTGCGGTCGGGCGCGCGACGTCTTCGCCCTCGCCGGGCACCTCTGCATTGTTGACGACGGGCAGAGCTTCGCGTGCGACGTCTCCGCCAGTGGCCAGGCGCGCCGGATCTTCACCACCCGCGAACCGTTGCGGGCCATTTCGGCAATCACGCCGTTCAACCACCCGCTCAACATGGTGGCTCACAAGCTTGCGCCGGCCATCGCCACCAACAACTGCGTGGTGATCAAGCCCCGCCGACAAGACGCCGCTGACCGCTCTATTGCTGGCCGATCTGCTCTACGAGGCCGGGCTGCCCCCCGAGATGCTTTCGGTGATCACCGGCATGCCGGACGCTGTCGGCGACGAGATGATCACCAACCCGCAGATCGAACTCATCACCTTCACCGGCGGCATTCCGGTCGGCAAGATGATCGCGAACAAGGCCGGCTATCGCCGCGCGGTGCTGGAACTGGGCGGCAACGACCCCCTGATCGTGCTAGACGACCTCGACGACGCCGACCTTGATCGTGCAGCAACACTGGCGGTTGCCGGCGCTACCCGCAATTCCGGACAACGCTGCACCGCAGTCAAGCGCATCCTTGTCATGGATGGCGTCGCGGAGCGGTTTGTCGACAAGGTCCACGAGCGGGCCCGCGCCATCCGGTTCGGCGACCCGCTCGATCCCGGCGGAACTGGGGACCGTAATCGATGCCGACGCCGCTGAGCGATTCGAGCAACGCGTCCTCGACGCCGCAGCAAACGGAGCGAAGATACTCTACCATCCCGAACGCCGCGGCGCCGTACTGCCGCCAATCGTCGTGGACTACGTACCGCCTGAAGCCGAACTCGTGCGCGAGGAAACCTTCGGGCCGGTGATCCCGATTCTCCGCTGCGCCGACCTCGAGCAGTTGATCGAGATTTCCAACGGCACGCCCTACGCACTCTCCTCGGGGGTGTGCAGCAACCGCTTCGATCGCATCGGTCGACTGATCGAAGCGCTGGAAGTCGGCACCGTCAACGTCTGGGAAGTCCCAGGCTATCGCACCGAGATGTCGCCCTTCGGAGGCATCAAGGATTCCGGCAACGGCTTCAAGGAAGGCGTGCTCGAGTCGCTCAAGACCTACACCAACGTCAAGACGGTCTCCCTGCCCTGGACCGCCGGTTGGTCTGGATGGGCAGCGTCGGGGCGAACTCTGCCCATCAAGGATCAAGTCAATGAGAGCCGACCCAACCCCTGACCCTCCAGGACGAGCTGGTGCGCCGCCGCCGATGGCCGACCTGCCGGGTATGCATTTGAACTCGAGAACGCCGGCGCCGTGCCCATGGAGGACTTCACGCTTGCGTCTCCGGGCCAGCGCGGATCGACCCGCGAGCGCGGCTGGACAACGGCAGGCTGATCCGCCAGCTGGCCAATCACGCTGAGATCGCACCACCCGAAGGCTTCGTGCTGTCGCCTGGCGATACCTGGAGGGTCGGTGTCGACCGGCTTGGCTATCCGTTGCGTCACTGGAACGAGGGCGCAAACTCCGCCTATGTCGTGCGCGCCGGCGGGCGCATCGAGATGGTCAAGACCATCCCCACCGCTGCCGCGGGCGTGGAGGAGCTGCCGCGCCGCGGCAGCGTCCTGCCGCACCTGTCGGCTGGATCGGACGTCGAGCCACTCTCGATCATCCCCTGGCCAAACGCAATCTCGATAGAATCCTACCGTCAGGCGCCGGCCGGCCTCATGCCGCACGGAGCGAACGCCGCGGCGCAATCGGCGATCACCGCTTTCGCCCGCCTCACCGCCGACCTGTTTCCGGCCGAGGGCGTGGTACGGCAGAGTGCCGAAGGCGGCGCTCCCGTCGCGCTCGAACATCGCGGGGACATGGGCCCGGAAGCATACGAACTCGTCTTTGCCGGGGACGATATCCGTCTTCACGCCACGGGCCATGTCGGGTTTCTCTTTGGCCTGGTGACACTAGGCCAGATCTGGCGCGGTGCGCAGCGCTCGCCACGGGTCTTCTCGTTCCCGGAACACGGCAGGATCACCGACGCCCCGGGGCTCGGCTGGCGTGGCGCACACCTCGACGTTGCGCGCCATTTCTACGGTAGCGCCGAGATCACGCAACTGCTGAAGATCATGGCCTGGAACAAGCTCAACCGCTTCCACTGGCACCTGACCGACGACGAGGGCTGGCGGATCGAGATCGACGCCTATCCTGAACTTGCGACCATCGCCGCCTGGCGCGGCCACGACCTGCCTGTGCCGCCCCTTCTCGGCAGTGGTCCGGAGCCGACGGGCGGCGTCTACAGCAAGGCCGCCATTCGTGACCTTGTAGCCCTGGGCGAAAGCCTCGGGATCGTGCTTGTCCCGGAGATCGATGTCCCGGGACACAGCTTCGCCACGCTCGCCGCCCTCCTGGCTGCGGGACCCGGGCGAGACGGGGGAGTACCTGTCCGTCCAGGGGTTCCAAACAATTGCCTCAATCCGGCACGGCAGGAAACCTATCGCTTCCTCGACACCGTCCTTGCCGAGGTCCTGGAGCTCTTTCCGGCCCGGATCATCCACATCGCGCCGACGAAGGTCCCCTCTCGCCGCCTGGTCACGGATCGCCGCAGGCGCTCGCCAGCGATCGAACGCCTGTGCGGTCGCGAAGCGGCAGCGGGTCACGCGGCGCTGCCGGGATCGACGGGGCGAAGGCCACAGTGCCGACCACATCGAGGGCTCCGCGGCAGCCGCGCTGCAGGCCGAACTGGTGGCGCATGTGCAGGACTTCCTGCGCGGACACGGGGCCATGCTCGGCGGTTGGGAAGAGGCAGCCCATGGCGACGTCATTGACAAGTCTGCCTCCTACCTCGTCGGTTGGCGTAACGTCCAGGTCAACGCGCTGCTCGCCTCGCGCGGCTACCGCATCGTCGCTTCGCCCGGGCAACGCTATTACCTCGACATGGCGATAGGCCCTGATTGGGCCGAACCCGGCGCTTCGTGGGCTGGCTCGCCCGACCTCGCCGCTACCTATGGCTTCGAGGCACGCGAGGGCTGGAACGCTGACCAGCTTATCCGGCTGCTGGGAGTCCAGGCCTCGATCTGGTCCGAGCCGATGCACGATCGTGCAATCTTCGATCGACTCGTCTTTCCCCGCCTGTCGGCCGTCGCCGAAGCGGGCTGGACGGAGCCAGAGAACAAGTCCTTCGCGCGCTTCTCTAGCCGCGTGGCGCTGCTGCCAGTCCTCTACGGCTATTGATCGGGCCCTTCACGCTCATGCCGTTCGCCGTTCGGCAGACACATCGTGCGACAGTTGGTGGCCAGGGCGGTCGTGCAGGAAGCCGTTCGAGAATGTGGCACCCGGATAGCACAGCGGCTGGCGCTGCCACGCCTCTTCGGGGGCCAGCCGGCCGTCGGCAACGGCGCGAAACAGCCCGGCCACGCCAACCATGTCGCAGACCTGCGGGGAAAGCCGCAGCGAACGGACTCCAATCCGCCGCAATTGCGGAATGTCCCCAAGGAGCGACTGAACTGTGCCTGAAGCCGTCTGAACGCCATTCAGGGCGAGAAAGGCCTGGCCGTCGAGCGTCTCAACCACGAGGCCATCGGGGTCCTCCCCGCAGATGAACTGGCAATTGTCCTTGGTCAGTCCCCTGACCCGAGCATGCGCGCAGCGCGCCGAGATCGCCAACGGAACCCGACCGAAGGCGAAGACTCAAACGCCAGTTCGGGGCCCCAGCGACGATGGCCGCAACCGACGCCGCCGGCAGTTCAGGCGGCAAGCAGATCGTTGTGGCACCGCGAGCGGCAAGCACACGCGCGGTGGCAGGATTGTGAACATTGACCATCGGACCGACGGTATGCGGCCTGCCACCGAGGGCGGCGTGAGCGGCCAGTTCCCCCACTTCAACCTCGAGCCCTTCCTGTTCGGCGAGGCGATGCATGGCCTTGAGTTCGCGGTCCAGCGTCAGGAGAGCCAGAGAGCCCAGGCGGACTGACTTTCCCGCAGCACGGAGCCTTTCAACGACGTCCGGCAGCGCGGCGGAATGGAAGTGTTCGCGCTTCGAGCACACCACCTCGCCGAGGACCACGGTGTCTACCTCGGACTCATCGGCAACCTTGAGGTAGAAGTCGCGCCAGCGCGACTGCTCCCACTGGAACAGCAACGGCCCAAGGGTGAGACCGAGTCGGGTCATGGTCATCTCCAGCGCTTGTCGTAGGAGCCCTGCGTCGTCCTTTGTCCCTCGCTGAGGTGACGCAGGGCCTCGTCGTTTCCCGCTGCTCCCTGCTGCGAATCGAGGCCGGCGATGCGCTTGCGGATTTCGGCGATGACCTGCGCCACGTAGGCACGGCCGCGCTGACGACCCTCGATCTTGAGGGCGGCAACGCCGGCAGATCGCAAGGCATCGAGTTGCGACAGGATGTCCAAACTCGCCGGATCCTCGAATATGTAGCTGGCCGTCCCGTCGGCGACAAAGCGTCCCTTGCACAGGGTTGGATACCCTGCCGGTTCGGTTCGGGGAAGCGATTGATGGTGAACATCCCGAGCTCGGAGACCATCTCGTCGCCCTGCTCACGATAGCGCACGTGGCTGGCCTGGGAGCACACGCCGTGCATGTTCGGGGACTTGCCCGTGGCATACGATGAAAGCGAACAGCGCCCCTCCTCCATCACGCACAGCCCGCCATAGATGAAGACCTCGGTCTGGCAGGCAACGGCACGTGAGATGGCAGCGACTTCCGCGACCGTGAGAACCCGCGGCAGCACGACGCGCCGGACACCGTAGGCCTCTGCGAGGAAGCCAATATGCTCCGCGTTGGCGGCCCCCGCCTGCACCGATAGATGGCGCCTCAACTGCGGGTGACGCTCCGCCGCGTAGGCGAGGAGACCCAGGTCAGCGACGATGATGGCATCAGCCCCAGCGGCGGCGTCATCGACGGCGCCATACCATAGTGGCTCGTTGTCGGCTCGCATGAACGTGTTGATTGCCACAAGCGTCGGACACCTGCCGCCCGCGCCGCCGCAGCGCACTCGGCAAGCTCCTCGCGACTGAAGTTGAGGCCGGGAAAATTGCGCGCATTGGTCTCGTCGCGAAAGCCGCAGTAGATCGCATCCGCCCCTGCGTCGATGGCATCACGAAACGCCGCGGGGTTCCCGCCGGAGCACACCAGTTCATCAGCGCACCGCCCCGGACAGAGCGGCGGAGCGCAGCGTCTGGAAGAGGCCTCGACCGGTCGCCGCAGCGGACCATCCGGTGCAAGGTCGGTCGCAAGGTCGATCCGGCAGTCATCCATCGCGTTGCACAACGCCAGCGCCCGCCTCCATGTCGCCATCACGCTACACGCGGGCAAGACTCCGCCGTCACCGTCGAAACGTCCTTCGGCAAGGGCCAGCAACGTTGCGATGGCACCGCCGATGCGCACTATCAGTACGCGGCAGCCAGTCAGGTCGCAGCACGGCGATACGCCGGCGCACAGGGACGACGACGAATGCGAAAGGAGGTCCACGGGCACGAAGGCAGAAGGTCCTGCTCCCATGCTCGCCCAGCCGCTCGAACAGGCGAACGTGTGGTACAGTACGGTGGAAGCGGCATTTGCCATCAGTTCGACTGGTCCCAGCAGGGCGACCGCGCCAGTTGCTGCACGATTGCTGGTAGTGCATCTGTCGCCCCAGATCTCGTGAGGCGGCAAGCTAGGAGCAGACGCGCGCGGGTATTTGTTCAGAACAAAGACTCCGGCCTTCTGACGAGGCACGGGGCGCCGCAATGAC
>JADJPS010000010.1 GCA_016713105.1 Devosia sp.
GCGATAGATGTCGCCGAAAGCGTAGTCCTCACGGTCCTCGGGCCGGGAAGCGCGAGGATGAAGTCGTCGGTGATCTTGACCTACTGCCGGGCTGCACCGTTTCGACGTCGGTACCGCTGCCGATATCGGGATCTATCTCGAAATCGAAGGCATGGGTGTAGTCGTCGGACAGCTGGACGGTGTCGCCGAACTTCAGATTGACCGGGGTGGCCGCGTCGCTGGAATAGGTGGCCGGCGTCAGATCCTCGATCAGGTTGTCGAGGATGCCCGTTCCTCCATTGGTGATGGATGAGGAATTGCTGATGATCCGGGTGTTGGAATCGATCGAGGCAGAGTCATCTGCCCGCACCGTCGCGCCTCCACGACCACGGTGGCGTCTGCGGCGCCGTGTTGTCGATATATGCGCTGGTCGACGCTGGTCGAAGCCTTAGCGCCCGGATAGTGCCCGAAGCGCCGCCGTCTTCGCGCCAAACGCCTTGTTGGCGTTGTTTGCGTGTGATGTTGCTGACGGTCGCATTGGTCCTGGGTGGCGGCCACCGCGACCACCGACAGGGCTCCCACCACATCGACACTGGAGGCCACAATCCTGGCCTCGATCTCGATGGGATTGGACGTGGTCCAGAACGACGTCCCCATCAGCGTGTCGAGCGTCGCAGTGAGGACGCGGGACAACAAGGTGTCCGTCGACCAGCCCAGCACGGTGAGCGCCACGCTGCCGCCGGCCGCCCCGCCATTGCCGCCCTCGGTGCGCGCCTGTGCCTCCGACCGACCGTCGACCTGCGAGTTCTCGGCGGCACTGACGCTGAGGCCACCGGCAACCGTGGTGGTGATGTCAGAATTGCTGACCGTAGCGCTGACATCACCCTCGACGGCATTGAGCACGAGACTGCCCGCGGCCGTGAAGATCATGGTGTCGAAGAAGGAGTTCGACGTCAGGATGCTCGCCGATTCGCCGAAGGCGGCCACGATCAGTGCGCGCGTCGCGACGACTTCGACATCGCCGTTGGCATTGATCTCGACATGGTCCAGCACCGCGCTGACCGAGCGATCGACCAGGTTGGCAGCATAGGCATTCTCGATCCGCAGCTCCGGGCAGAACGATCCACTGCTCCATCGCATCGGAATTGGCGTCGCTGAAGGTCGACGGCGCCAAACCAGCAGTTGCGTGGTATCCGTGGCCGTGAGGCTGACGCCGCCCGTACCGGCGACGACCTTGGCGTAGGTGAGGGCTGCTGCTGTCGCGCCCTCGTCGGTGTTCGTGGCCTGCTGACCCTTGGCGAGGTAGTCGGTGCCGGCGCTGGCGCTGAGCGTCACGCCCAGCCCGTCAAGGTGCACCCCCTTGCCGCCCGGACCCGGGTGGTCTCGACGATGGTGTTCTCGGCGACACCGACGAAGTCGGTCTCGACCTTGGTCTCCACCCTACCGGTGCTGGCGGCGGTCGCGGCAATCGCGCCCTCCGCGTCGATAGTCAGGGTCGTCGCACTGGGGTCACGGCGCCAACGGCATCGGCGTCGCCAAGCTCGACCTCGGTGGTGCGGTCGATGACCGTCACGAGGTCGATCGTGTCAAAGATCAAGGACAGGCCATCGAGCAGGGGCAGCAACGGCTGGGCATCGGCCGAGACCGTCGCCGCGACCTCGGTCAGGTCCCTCGCCGCTATCACGACAGACGCATCGCTGCCGGAAACAGTGCCTGCCCCGGTCTGGTCAATGTCAGCGTTCGCCGCGACGGTGACCGTCGTTAGGTTGGTCACGCTCGAGGTGATCGCGATGTTCTCGGTGCCGAATGCCAGTCCGGCAAGGGTGAGCCCGCCGACGGTGACGTCGATGTCGACGTCGGTATCCGAGGCAATCTCCACCGTGGCGCCGGAAAGCGCCACAGCACCCACCTGCACGGTCGCCGAATTCGACGAGGTCGCGGTGATCTGGTCCAGCCCAGAGGGCAGGATGGCGACGCCGGCGCCATTGCTGAGCAAGAGCGCGATCGCTGCGTCGACCTCGGCAGGATGCTCAGCGCACCGCTTGCCGCAACGCTGCCGCCGATCTCGATGGCGGCCGTGCCACCGACAGTCGCACCAAGCGAGGCGACACTGCTGCCGGTGGCCGCGATCGTCCGGTCGCGGTGCTGTGGGCGTGCAGGTGACCGCACCACCGGCCAGGCTGACACCGGCGGCAACTGTAATGCTGGACGCGGCCGCCGCTGTGGCGGCCTGCGTCGCCGGCACCCGACGATGCCGCGTTGGCGCTGGCGGTAGCCAGCAGCGAAGGCGCGCCCGCTCCGGTCGAGATGTTGGCCGAGGCGGCCACCGTGATCGTCTCGGCATCCACGGTCAGCGTCTCGTCTGCCAAACCGGTCGTACCGCCCAGCGTGACGGCGTCGATGCCGCCACCGCCTGATGTGCTCAGGTCAAAGCCGAGCGAGACACCGAGGGGAGTCGACGGCCAGTGCATCGTCCCGCCCCAGGACGATCACGACGCCCGGAGGACGGGGCGTTGAAGTAGACCTTCTCGAAGGCTGCGCCGCCGTTGTTCTCGAGCACGAAATCATAGCCGGTATACCCGGCGTCCCGATCCGTCGACCCTGGCGCAGTCGCGCGTTGATGCCGCCATCGCCATTGAGCAAGGCCATGTCGACCGTGACGACGCCGCCCGAGGCGGTCAGCGTGGTCGGCTCGAGACCGGCGAACCGGTGCAGGACGCCATCGAGGTCGAAGATCCCGGAATCGGCGCCCGTCGGGCGATAGATGGCGTTCGCAAAGCCAGCCTCGAGCACCATGGTGTCGAAACCGCCGGCGCCGCCGTCCATGAGACCGGAAACCAGGCCGCTCGATGAAACAACGAAGGTGTCGTCGTTGCCGGCGGCCCCTTCGAGATTCTCGACATTGCTGAAGGTGACGCCGCCGACCGATCCGGCGTTCTCGCCGACGATCGACCAGTTGGCTGCCGCGTCGCTGTCGAAGACGATCCGGTCATCCCCTGCCCCGCCGTCGAAGTCCAGCGGCGGCATGACGTGTCCGCCAAAGGAGGCGAAGTCGACCGTCAGCGTTTCGGAGCCGGCGCCGCCCTGAATCGAGATCGAAGAGATCTCGGCAAGGTCGCCGAAGGCAAGCAGGGCATTGTCGGCACGATCGCGGATTTCGATGCGCTGCGCCGTGACGGTCTGCTCACCGATTTGCTGGCTCTCTTCCACCAGCCGCACGATCATGTCCCGGTCGAGACCGTCGTCGTATTGTGAAAGATTGATGCCAAGCACGTCCGCATTCATCAGCAGCCGGGGCTCGAGCGCATCGAATATGATGCGATCCCCGATCCCGGCGCCGCGGCGCGCCCTTGTTTCCGATGCCGCAGTCACCGGTCTGAGCGACGATCGCCGGCCATGCCGACCCTGGGGCTTGCCCCACAGACCCCGCGACGTGAACGGATAAGCCATGCCGCATCCCTCCCAACAGGGACGACACGGCGGCATCCGCCGCCATGATCGCCGCAAGTGCGCCTATGTGGTCATGCCCTAGTGACTCTGTGCGATCACAGCATGACAGCAATGAACAAAGCTACGCGCCGATTACTAAGCCTGAGCCGATACGCCGTGGCACTGCGTATCTGTCGAACCGATCGCGCTACGGCGCGATCGCCGGGGCGCGCCTCAGGCTGCGCCGTTATGGTTCACGAAAGGTAAACGCCCCGAAGGCCAAATTGCCCTCGGCGTTGACTTTACGCATGTTTCGGCATTGCGCAACAGCCGATCAGCCGTCGACAGGCTCCGCCGGCACGCCGGCAGCCGTGCCCTCTGCGCCCATCCGCTCGACCATCGGACCGAAGTTCCGCAGCGAGCCCAGGTGCGAGTAAATCACCTCGAGTTCATCGGCCTTAGCAAGTTCGCCCAAGGTCTCCGACGGCAGGGCCTTCAGCTTGGCGCGGTTGATCACCTTGAAACCGCCCAGCGTCAACTGCTGGCCGGTCTTGAGCTTGACCTGTGCCTGCATAGGCTCGAACAGGTCGAGATCGGCGAGCTTGCGGCACAGGGCCTGAGTCCGCTGGAACTGCGCCTGGTAGACCTGAAGGAAGTTGAGCACGTTCTTGAGGTACTGGGTGCGCTCACCGTCCTTGTCGAACAGGCGTTCGCCGCGGCCATCGGTGTTGACGCCCGAAAAGTCCTCGTCGAGACAGAGCGTGAAGGTCTTGCCCTCGTCGGTCGAGGAAACACGAACGGGTAGCGACGCACGAAGGCCGGGACATACTTGGCGTCCCAGTTGCCGTCCTTGTCGACGTACAGATTCTCCCGTCGCGCACGCCAAGCAGCACCACCGGCACGAGATCACCCTCGCCCGCAAACACAACCGGATAGGTGGCAGACGCCACCGCCACCTCGGCGGCCACCAACGGAACCGAATTCACCTTGCCGGCGAAACCGTAGTCGGTGCCGGTCTTGATGTACCAGTCGCGGTGACGCTGCTGTGAAACCGGAACGGCGCGTTCGTAGATCAGCAATTGCGTCGCCAATTAACCCTCCTGAGATAAAGCGCAGTAGGGGTAACGGCAAGTTGGCAAGCTGTCTAGCTGGCGTCACAAGTCCCTTTCAGAATTGAAGAAACTGCCTGTGCAAAGCACCGCGCGGAGAACAGCCCGAACATGGAATCGTCAGGGCAGACCTGTGCCCATCAGTCCGCGCCGTACCAATTCGACACGCAGTGTCTCCGGCATCTCGCGACACGCGCAATTGGCGGCGTGAGCGGCATGCCATTCGAGCCGCTGCTCGTAGCTGGGGTTCTTCGGCATCCGGTGCGCAAGATGCCACTCCCGATTCAGCTTCGGGCGCGGCGCCGACTTTGTCTCGGGAGCAGGCATCGGGGCTGTCCTCTCAGTGCATGCGGTCTGCCTTGTGGAAGTAGTCACGCGCCGCGGCAACGACCTGGGCATCGGTGGGATGGTCGCTGGGCTTGATGTCCCAGACCTTCTTGGCGACCTCGGGGAAGTGCTCGTTGAGGTAGCCGGCCAGTACTGTCTTGGCCTTGCCGGGGCCGACGATCAGGATGGCCTTTGCCTTTCCGAGGGCCTTGCCGACGGCCTCAAGCATGGCATGGTCCATTTCGACCGTGCCCAAGCCCACATGATCGGCCTTGCGATGCAGGTGGTGAACCGGTCGCGTGTCGTGCAACTTGACCTCCTCAGCTTCCGCGGTGGTGATCTCGAACACCTTGGCCTGCTTCTGATCGATCCAGACGCATGCATGGTAGGACATCGACGTGTCTCGCTTTCTTTGGCGTTTCTTGTGCGGCGACGAGTTGAGCCCCGAAGCCAACGATCAACAGGTAGCCCGGACCGTGAGGCACCGATTTGACTCAGCGCAAATCGGTGCCTCCTGCGGCTCAGCCCGCCGCTTCCGTGGCGGCGATCCGCGAGCTGTCGCCAGTCCAGCGCCGCATCATCACAACCGTTGCGGCACCGAAACCGAAGACCAGCAGGACGAGTGTGATCAGCCAGCCCAGCACCGGCAGCAGGCCGAGCAGGAAGGCGGCGACCAGCCCCACCGCCAGCACACCGACGCGCTTGGCGACCGAATCGACCGGCAGCATCGCCCGCATGATCCGCAGGGCCACGAGGAAGGCGCCGAAGACATAGGCCAGGGCGCAGGCCACGACGACGAATACCAGGACGAAGGGCAGCAACACCAGGCCCACCAGCGTCATGGCGAACACCGGCACCAGCCCGACCACCGCCGAAAAACCGAGGATCCCGACAAGGAAGTTCCGGAAGGGGCCGCCTCGCAGCGCTCTCCTCCAGCGCCTGCACGCGGCGTGGAGCGAGGGCAATGATCGCCGCGCCCGTCACGAACAGGAACAGCCACCACAGCGCGGCACCCCAGATCGCCGGCCAGACGCTGCGGACCGCGTGTTCGGCAGTCTTGCCGGCCTCGGAGACGTAGTCGGGCGTGGTCAATACCTCGAACCGGACCCGCTCGGCCGGAGCGACGGTCGCCGGGACGGCAATCTCCCTTGGCGCCCGAATGGTCAGGATGCCGTCGACACGGGCCGCAGGGCCGAAGGTCAGGGTCTCACCGTAGAAGCTCATGTCGCCGATCACGGGGGAATTGAGCGTCAGCACCCGCGCCGCCGCCATGACGGCGCCGCTGACCTGCCGCCCGATGGTGATGGTTTCGCCCGCCAGGCGCACATTGCCACCGACCGGGTCGGAACCTGGCAGCGCGATCGAGTTCGCCATCGCCGTGATGTCGCCACCGATCGGAGCATTGAGCCGCACGGCAAAGCCGGCCGCGTAGACGTCGCCCGTCACCGCGGCATCCACCACGACATTGTAGCCGGCAAGATGCGCGTCACCAGCGACTGGCCCGTTGAGGTCGACATCATAGCCGGCCATGAAGACATCGTGGTCCACCGGAGTATCCACTCGGACGGCCTGTCCGGCAGTGTACTGGTCACCACCCAATGTCATCCGGGACTCCTGAGCCTGTGCGGCCGTGGCCAGCAGGCCCACGCACGCTGCCGCAACCAGCATAACCAAGCGATTCATCGGAAGCTCCTTCTCACGCCCCGACAGGGGCAAATGGTTCAAGTATGGCTCACGTCGCCCTGTTCAGCGGCAACGTCGATGAAGACCGGTACAGGGACATGTCCCTGCCACGGCCGAAACTGCGGCGACCGAAAGCGCTGCCAAAAACCGTGAAAGGCGTCGCGCCGGCCCGGGTAGGCCTGGGCAATCAGTTGCTCGCCTGCCTTCAGCACCCCGGCCAATCCGGCGGTTGGCAGCGCCTGTGCGAGCGGGCCGGCAGGAAGGTAGCCCGCACGAAACTCCTCCCCCAGGCGACCGACCAGGAACGGACGGGATCGGCATGCCGATGTCGAGCGTAATCGCCTCCGGCAATCGGTTGCGGAACACGACTATGAGTTCCTTGCCGGGCGGGGCACCAGTTGCGGCAAACAGCGCATCGAACTCGGCGACGGCCTCCCGAATGGCGGCGGCGGTCGAGGCTTCGTCGAGTCCGCAGAAGCGCGTCACATAGACGAAGGGCTCGGGGCCGCGACGGCGCCGGGGCGCACTCCTGCCGGGCTGTCTCATGGTCGCGGAAACCTGCACGAGGTTCCTGGAGTTGTACGATGCCGGGCACGGCTGCGACGGCGGCCTCGAGTTTCTTGATCAGCGCGGCACCGCCGAGCACCCCCGATAGCGTGACGACGCCCTGTCGCACCGCAAGGTCCACCGTCCGGTCATCAGTGCCGATGGCATTCCACATCGCTACCCGCACCAGTTCGGCGAGGTTGTCGTCAACGCTCTCGTTGCCGACGAGCGGCTGGGCGCCCGGGTCGATTGGCAGTCGGGGATGCGGCAGCACATGCAGCCGGTCGGGCCCATCAGCGGTGTCAGGTCGTGTCGGGCGGTCGGATCGAGTGGACATCAGGCACTCCCTCCTCGTGACCAGCAACCAGGCGCGTCGCGAACGCCGCATTCTTGAGCCACATCAAAGTCGCGGGTCTCCGACAGCGGCAGGATGTGCATACAACAGCAGGAGATCGAGAATGGACGACGATCCGAAGGACCGCACTGAGGGCGACGCAAAGAGCGCTTGGCAGACATTCACCGAGGAAATCGAGGTGGCGGGTCATCAACTGGTCGAAGAAATCAACCGGTTGGTCGCGGAAGGCAATGTTCGCAGGATACAGATCCGCAGCGAGTCCGGTGACGTCTTTGTTTCGATCCCGCTGACTGCCGGTGCCGTGGCGGGTGGCGTGGTTGCGCTTGCCGCGCCTTGGCTGGCCGTCATCGCGGCGATCGCCGGGCTGGTTGCCAAGGTCAAGCTCGAGATCGTCCGTACCGGGCCGACCGATGAGCCGCCGACCAAGGACATCACCCCGACGACACGCACTCGATCTGAACGCATGGCCGCGATCTCGCACATACTGCTCGAGCTGGCTCGGGAGCCCGGACATCCGCAGGGTGACCGCAACCATGGCTATCACCTTACCTGCCGCTGACCGAGGACGGCGTCATCGACGTCGCCGCGTACGAGCGGAGCCGCTCCAGTTGTCGGGTCAGGCGCTTCCGCCCCAATGAGGCGGAGGTGCATGGCCGTGTGCTGCACGGGCCGGGTGGCCGGTGGTTCTTCGATCACGATCTCGACCGGGATACCGACAACGAGGCCGGCTTCAGGCTCGGCACGGAGCGGTTCGTGCCGGGAGAGTACGTGTCGGTGCGGGAAGACGACGGCAAGCTGCACACGTTCCAGGTCATCCTGGTCCGTCGCGAGTAGTCGTCGACGCCGAACGGGCCCGCGGCCCCGCCGCGGGCTCGAGGCAAGGGCTTCAGAAGTAGCACTCGTCCGGATATTCCGGCTCATACTCGTACTCGTAGAAGGCTGGCAGCAGCCTGAACAGCCCATCGCCGAGCAGATCGAACCGCTCCGGCAGCACGAAGCCATAGTCCGGGCACTTGTCTTCTTCCGGCGCTTCGCCCTCGACGAGCGATTCCTCGACATCATTGACGAAACCGGCATTGAAGCACTCGCGCGCCCTCTCGAACCAGAATTCGCGGTTCAGCGTCGACTGATCCTCGGCGTACTTGAAGAGTTCCTTCCAGGCAGCGCGCTCCTCGCCGGTCGTCTCGCCTGCCGGCCCGATGATCTGGGAATCGGTGGTATCGTACTCGCCGATCTCGCAGCTATCGTCGAGCGTCACGCAGACATCGTTGAGGTTGCACAGCCGCACCGCCCCGTGGAACAGCAGGACCTGGGTGCCATCCTCGTCGACATTGAAGTCGAACTGCGTGCCGCGCACCCCGATCGTCCCCGTCGGAGTTGTGTGGATCAGGTAGCGATCCTTGAGGCGACGCCGGTGGCGAAACGGAATGTGCCGGCCAGGCGTTGATGGCCAGCTTTGCCCGCTGAGTTGTCGCCGCGCAGCAGATAGTCCTCGATGGTGAGCACCGAGTTCGGGCCGACGACCAACTCGGTCTGGTCGGAGAACTTGATCTGCACCTGGCCCTTGGCACCGGTCCGAACGACATCGCCGATATTGAGATCGGCGCCGACGGTCAGTACCCGGATGATCCCGCTGGTCTCTGCCTCGGCCTGCGGATCCACCCCAAGGGCGGTGCCGCTCGCGCCCATGCCGCGGTCGGCACGAAACCAACCAGAGCCAGGAACCGCAACTCCCGCGGCCCGGCGCATAGCGTCCACTATTCGCATCGCAAACCCCTCAGAACCGCCGCCGCGGCCTCCGCAATCCCACTGTTTTCCCCGGCAGACGCGACACACTTTTGACAACGGCGTCCAGTGGCCTCAGCACGCACGAAATGCCTATTGCTCAAGAAATGGTACGGTGCTTATTTTACGCCTTAGATTTTTGGGCGCTGTAGAGTCCAAGATGTGCACTATCACGATATCACGAGATATACGACCGCCACCGAACTCCCCGTCTGGCGGTACCTCAAGCAACTGTATGATCTCGCCAACCAGCCAACCGGTCTGGACAGCTCGCGACTACATGCCCGGAGTTAGCCGCGGTCGAGCCGGATGGCTTCGGCATCGGCTTACGCCACCACCGACGGCTTCGTCTACGAGATCGGCGACACGGAGCGGCAGTTCACCATCCAATCGGTGTCGGCGGTCATCCTACGGCCTCGCCCTTGAGGATCACGGGCACCCGGTGGTTCTGAGAAAGATGAGTGTGGAGCCATCAGGCGACGCGTTCGCTCGATCACCTTACGACGAAAGACAACCGCCCCTTCAAGCGATGGTGAATGCCGGCGCGATCGCAGCCAGCGCCCTCATCCGGGGCGAGCCACGAGGCCCAGCGCTACCACCGCACCTCGGCACATTCGAGCGCTTCACCGGGCTCGGCTGGCGCTCGACGCCGCTGTCTCACCAGTCGGAGAGCCCCCCGGCCATCGCAATCGCGCCATCGCCTATCTCCCGAGCACAACTCGGGGATGATCGAGGGCGGCGACATCGATGCACATCTCGACCTCTACTTCCGCCGGTGCTCGCTGCTGGGCGTCACGTCGCGCGACCGCTACAGCAGCGGCGCTGCTGAAACGACGCTGGCCAATGGCGGCATCAATCCGGTAGCCCGCAAGCCGGGCGATCTCAAGCCGACAATGTGCGCGCGGTGCTGTCGATCGCGAACACCTGCGGCATGTACGACTATGCCGGTGGCTGGCAGTTCGACGTGGGGCTGCCGGCCAAGAGCGGCGTGAGGCGGCGGCATCGCCTGCAGTGCTCCCTGGGCAGCTCGGCATCGGGGTCTACTACGCCGCGACTCGATGCAGTGGGCAACAACGCTCACGGCGTCGGCGTCTGCGGGGACATCTCACGCCAATTTCCGCCTGCACCTGTTCCAGGACCGGGGCTCGGCCTCGTGCACCCGTTCCGGCGCCTGTACCGGGGATAAGTAAGGTGCGTTCGCGTCGCAGCCGCCGCAGCGCCGAGCCAAAAACTCGACCGCTTCGGCCATTTGATCCGCGGTCTACGGACTGCATTACGGGGAAACTGGCGGGGCGGCGGCGAGGCGGCGCGGCGCGGCGGCGAGCGGGTGACGCGGCGACTGATCGAGGACCTGAGCAACGCCATGCTTCGTCCTCGACCTGACGCGTGTGGTGCGCATGGATATGTCGCGCTCGACCTGCTCAACGGTGCGCGGCGAAC
>JADJPS010000011.1 GCA_016713105.1 Devosia sp.
CCGGCGATACAGGCCTTGCCCTGCGCTTCGGGGCCGAGGTCGGCATGGCAGAAGTGTCCATCTTGGGGCTTATCATGGAGGCCTCCGCCACGATGGGCGAGGCCTTCGCCCAGATGCAGCGATACGGTCGCCTGGCTGTCGCGATCGACCCAAGGCTCCCGCCTCGTTTCGCGCGGAAACATCGGCATGGGGCGCTCCTGCTTGTAGATCATCGCGCCGAGCCCAATGACTTTCCCGAGATGACCGAAGAGGCATTTGCGCAGCTCGCCTGCGGACCTCGGCGCTTTCTTGAGCGGCCGCATGTACTGGGCGTCTATGTGACCCCCAGCCCCGGTCCACGCCGATCTCTTGCGGAGATCTTCGGTTGTCCGGTGACGTTCGAAGCCGGCTTCAATGCGTTGGAGCTGCAGCCCGGTGTCGCGGACTGGCCCATCGCAGGGAGCCGCCGCTACGTCCTTGATATCCTGCGCGAACGGGGCGACAGGCTACTGGCTGAAGGTGCGGAGTCCAGGGTGCGGCCACGTCTCGAGGAAGCGCTGCGGCTGGTGTTGCATCAGGGCGAGCCGAGTGCCGACGCCATTGCGAAGCAATTGGGTTACAGCCGATCAACGCTATTTCGGCGTCTTCGCTCGGAGAGCACGAGCTTTCCATCGTTCTGGACGAGCTGCGGCGGGATTGTCGATCGCGCATCTGAAACGCGGCCGCACCTCGTTAGCCGAGGTGACCTATCTCGTCGGCTTGTCTGACCTGCCTCTTTTCTCGTGCCTTTGCCAGATGGACAGGTCAGACGCCGGGTCGCGATCAGCTCCTAAGCAGCCCGCGATGATGTTGCTCGGCAGCGCTAGCCACAACGTCCTCAGGTCGCATGCCGTTGTCAGATTGTGCCACGTCCGCTTTTCATGAAGCGGTTGGACCGAAATGGCGCTCGTTGCAGTCCGACGGGTTCCGACGCCTTAGTCGCCCTTCGTAGCAATCATACCAGTTCCTGAAAGCAGCCGCAGGCCGGAAGCGCGGAATACCCCATTCTGGAAACGATTAAATGTACAACTGGCCCACTATTTTTTGAGAGAGCTGCGCATCTTCAAGCACAGGAGTACAGTCGCTGACCTGGTCCACAGAGCCGATTATCGGTAACCCTTTTAGCCACGCATCAGATATTGCCGACTGCGCGGCCCCGCATGCATCATCAACGTTGATGGTGGCAAAGGGCCGGTCGTGTATGGCCCCACAACTGGCTAGAATTCAGCAATGCCAAGCGCGTTCTGTTTGTGTGCCAGTTCTAGATAAGCCGCCGCGAGCCTCACCGCGTTCAATCCATTCACTCGCAAGCAAAGAGCGCGTTAGGTGAGGCGAGAGGGCCTCTGCGATTGGAAGCATGGCGAAGGCACTGCCAAGCCATTTCAGTATGGGGCGTAGCGGCGTTCTAGTAAGAAGCCCATTCTCATCACGTCCCGCACAAGCCGCGCCGCAATTATTCGCGAACCGAGATCGTCGCCTACCTGTCCGGCGCGACCAACGAATGCTTGTTCTTCAGCGATGCGTCGCCACTGACATGAGATTTTATAAAAGCCACACGTCGTCTGGAAGTACTTCACACGTTCACGGCCCTGCTCAAACAGCTGTCATCGTCGTGAAAGATGGCCCCTGATGTAAAGGCAGAGCTTTTGCTCTGCCAATCCGAGCCATTGAAGTGCGCTGAGGTTCTCAACGGAACGCACGGCAAAATGGCTTTCCAATAGCGCCTCTAGCGTATGAAATTCCAATCCGTGTTCGACGGCACCTACTGCCTCCATGCCGGTTGCTATTGGAGCTGCTCGACCGCGCAATCCGATAGGCTCGCCAAGATATTGTGCCGGGGCGACTTTGGAAAATTCATCGATCAGCCGCCGGGCAAAGTGGCCGAACTGATCTTTAGCGACGTAGATTCGGAGGCGTGGTCCCCAATCGTGGTCCTTGGAAGTCTCATCGTCAAAACCAAGCAGCTCTGATCCAGACCCGAGTAATGCAGCGGAATATCGGAGTTCTGGAGCAGCCTTTTCCAACCAAGGCCGAACGACATCGACATAGAAGCCACGTGATAGCTCAATTCCCTGCATGGCTTCCCCCAACCATCCCAACGCCAGGGACTGGAACACATCCTGCCTCGGTGAGACAACCATGGTGCAGAATTCAAGATTCATGCGCCGCAATCTCAGAAGCTCGCACCGTGCAAAAGTGGTGCAAACCGGTGGGGAAGGTCCGGTTCAGCACGCCGCTTACCAGAAGCCGACTGTCGCCTTCCCACCCATTCGAGACCTTGGGCTAACGGCAAGAACGCAGCGTAGAGCGGTCGGCAGGGAAGGTGCCTTGGCCAGTGCCATCAGGAAAATGCGTGAGCACATCGGGTCAGGCAGCTTGCTTAAAGGTCTTTCGAGCGAGCAGCCTCCTAAGATACGCGTCCCACTTCTTCATGGCTGCCCGCTTCTCAGGCATGTAGGTCCAGCGATCGTAACTCTTGGAGCTGACGTCCTGCAGGGCATGGTTCTGCAGGCGATCGCGGATTTCCTTGGAGAGGCCGGCTTTGCCGGCCAAGGTTTTGAACGTCCTGCGGAGGTCGCGGTTGGTTGCGTAGGGAATGACGCCCCGGTCCCGCTGTCGCCAGACGAAGCTGTAAAGCGAGCCGTGGCCGACCGACCTTGAAGGGTCATTGGCCGATGGAAAATACCAGCCGTACTCGTTCGGGATGATGGATTCGATCAGTTCTGCTGCCAGCGAGGGGACCGGCACAGCATGCGGCTGATCGTTCTTGGTCTTCGACCAATCGATTATCCTTTCGGCAGCATCCCATTGATCGACATGGAGGCGGGCAATCTCCTCAACGCGCTGCCCGGTCAGCATGATGAGCTGGATGGCACGAGGGTAGGAGGGGTGTACCGGAACGTCGGGGCAGCCGAGCCACCAATAGAGACGGGAGAATTCGGTCTCGTCCAGCCATCGCGTGCCCCGCACCTTCGGCTCGGTCGGGATCGCGGCTGCAGGATTGAACGGTATGCGGAACCGGCGCGGCGATGAGTTGCGATAGTCGTGTTCAGATTTCATGCCCCAGCTATAGGCGGCGTGCACATAACTTCTGACGTGGTCTGCCATGGAGCGGGCGCCGCGCTCGTAGATCGGCCGGATCAACTCAACAATCTCCTCGGGGTCGATTTCGCGGGCGAGGCGATGGCGACCGAGGGTGTTGGCGATCTTGTTGAGGCCCTTTTCGGTCTCCTTCCAGGAGGGTTTGCCCGCAGCTTTGAGAGCAGCCACATAGCCCCCGAATAGGTCCTCGACAGTTCCGGCGCGGGCGTCGGTCGCGATCTTGATGCTTCGGCCCTTCTGGATGACCTTGGCGAAATCGCGCTCGAATATCTCGCGCGCGGCGGCCAAAGACATCGAGGGGTACGAACCGATCTTCTTTTTGACGCGCTTCCCGTCACGCCATTGTTGCGCCATCCAGTCGGCGGTCACTCGGGTCGGCATAGGTTTCAGAACCAGGATGAGCCGGCCGGTGCCGTGTCCGTCGCCATCAACAAGCGTTTCCTGTTTGCCGCTTTGTTCGATCCGCTTAATCGCGGCGCGTATCTCTCCATCGGTGATGCTCGGCATGGGTCGTTCTCCCGTACGTTGAGAGTTGGCTTTGCCGACGCATGAGAAGTGGGTTCAACCCACCAAGAAAAAGGAGTCGGCAGTTGGGGTCTGTTGGGGTTTTGATCCCCGAAAGACACCCCGAATCTGCCACACTAGCCGGGATTGCGACAAGTCAAAAAATGCAGATGAATCAGTGTGATACAGCGTGATCCTGCGTGATCAAAATAGGCATTTTGGGGTGGTTGTGCACGAGGATCAGCGCGGAGGCGCTGAGTTCGAGGGTGCGCTTGATCACCTCGCGCGGGTAGACCGGGGTGTGGTCGACGGTACCGGTCTGCTGCACCTCGTCGGAGATCAGGTGGTTGCGCTTGTCGAGGAACAGGATGCGGAATTGCTCGATGTCCTCGAACGCCATCTGCGCCCGGCAATAGTCGAGCAACGCCGACCATGAGCTGAGGATCGGCATGTCGGGCGCCACCCGGTCTTGCGCGAAACGCTGCGCCGCCGCCAGGATGACCTTGAGGTTGGTGCCGAGATCTCGCCGAGCCCCTGATCTCGCTCAGCCGGTTCGGCGGGGCGGCGAACACGCCGGAGAACGAACCGAAATCGGCGAGCAGTTCCTTGGCCAGCGGCTTGGTGTCCTTGCGCGGGAATGATGACCTGCAGGATCAGTTCCAGCAGTTCGGTATCCTGCAGCGCGTCGGCGCCCACCTGCAGGAGCGTTGCCAGGCGCGCTCGCGATGTCCGGATAGTCCGGGATGGGGCTCCAAACCGTCCGCGCGGCCTGGTCCGGTGCCATGGCTAGCCGACGGGCATCGAGCGGGTTGACAGCCCGCGCGGCGAGGCGGTGAAGATCTCGTTGCCGGTCTCGGTGATGCCGATCGAATGCTCGGCCTGCGCCGAAAGCGTCCGGTCGCGGGTCACCGCGGTCCAGCCATCCGACAGGATTTTGACGTGCGGACGGCCGAGGTTGATCATCGGCTCGATGGTGAAGATCATTCCCGGCTTCAGCGGTACGCCGGTGCCCGGCACGCCGAAATGCATGATGTTGGGCTCGTCGTGGAACAGCTGGCCCACGCCATGCCCGACGAAATCGCGCACGACGCTGGTGCGTTCCGCTTCCGCATGGGCCTGGATGGCCGCGCCGATGTCGCCGGTGGTATTGCCCGGCCTGGCGGCGGCGATGCCGGCGGCGAGGCTCGTAGGTGACCTCGATCAGCCGCTCGGCCTTGCGGCTGATTTCGCCCACCGCGTACATGCGCGAGCTATCGCCGTACCAACCGTCGACGATCAGCGTCAGGTCGACATTGACGATGTCGCCCTCGCGCAGCGGCTTGTCGTCGGGGATGCCGTGGCAGACGACGTGGTTGATCGAGGTGCAGATCGAGTGCCGGTAGCCCTTGTTTCCGCAGTCAGGCGTCCCGCCTTGCGCATGCCGGCGAACCCCGCCTCGCCATGCAGGGGAATAACCCCCGAAGTGCGACGGCTCTTGTTCTCGGCATCGACAAAGGTGACCATCGGGGACTCCATTCCAGGGCGGCAAGGGTAAGCCTTCGTCGGCGTCAAGAAAAGGGCACAACTCCGTTCATCTCGGTGACGCGACTGTGGCAATCTCCGAGCGCTTGCTTGACCTTTCCGCGCGCCTTGGGCAATGCATCGGCCTTGCTGTCCCCCTGGGCTGAGCCATGTCCGACACCGTCACCGCCGCTCTCGTCGTCATCGGCGACGAAATCCTGTCGGGGCGGACCAAGGACGTGAACATCGGCGCCGTCGCCGATTTCTGCTCCGATCTCGGCATCGCCCTCGGCGAAGTGCGGGTCGTGCCCGACATCGAAGACGAAATTGTCAATGCGATCAACGCGGTGCGGGCACGCTACAGCTACGTGTTCACCACGGGTGGCATCGGCCCGACGCACGACGACATCACCGCCGATGCGGTCGCGAAGGCTTTCGGCGTAGCGCTGCCGATCAACCCCGAGGCCCGCGCCATGCTCGAAGCGCGCTGGCGGCAGACCGGCACCGAGGTCAACGAGCGCGCCTGCGCATGGCCCGGATCCCGAGGGGGCCAGCCTCATCGTCAACTCGGTCAGCGCTGCCCCCGGCTTCCGTATCGGCAACGTGCATGTCATGGCCGGCGTCCCGGTGATCATGCGGGCCATGCTCGAGGCCATCGCTCCGACGCTCAAGGGTGGCCGCAAGGTCAAGTCCATCACCATCCTGTGCCGCGTCGGCGAGGGCAGCATCGGCGCCGCGTTCGGCGCCATTCAGGCCGAGTTCCCCGACGTCAAGATGGGCAGCTACCCTCAGATGGGGCAGGGCCTGGTGCTGACCGAGCTTGTCCTGCGTGCCGCCGACGAGGGCAGGCTTGCGATTGCCGCGGAGCGCGTCAAGGCCGTAATGGTAGGCGAGGCTCACCCGCAAGGCCGGTTTCACCGAAGCCGTCGAGGCGTACTGAATGCGCGCGGCATATGGCCGCCAAGGAGATCCGATGACCCAGTCCAGCCAGAAGTCCTTTCCCGTCACCTGGGACCAGTTCCACCGCGACAGCCGCGCGCTCGCCTGGCGCCTGCAGGGACTGGGGCCTTTCGATGCGCTCGTTGCCATCACGCGCGGCGGCCTCGTGCCGGCTGCCATCGTGGCGCGCGAACTCAACATCCGCGTGGTCGAGAGCGTGGCCGTCAAGAGCTACGACCACCAGAACCAGGGCGGCATCAAGGTGCTCAAGCCGATCACCGACGAACTGCAGAAGGCGCGGACCGGTGGCAAGATCCTCATCGTCGACGATCTTGTCGATACCGGCGCCACGGCCCGCGTCGTGCGCGACATGCTGCCGGGTGCGCATTTCGCCACTGTCTACGCCAAGCCCAAGGGTCGCGAGATGGTGGATACCTTCATCACCGAGGTGAGCCAGGACACATGGATATTCTTCCCCTGGGACCTGGACGTGGCCTACGTGCCGCCAATCTCCGGCGCAACGGACTGACGGCTCCGACTTTCGTCGGATTGGCCTGAGGCAAACTGTCGCATACTTCCCCCGCATGCTGCGGAGGAAAGCCATGAAATCGGCCGTCATCTTCGACTGCGAGTTCCTGTGCCTCGAAGGTTCGCAGCGCCGGTTCTGGTGCGCCGCGATCGATCCCGATCCGGTCATCGCCCAGGTCGGCGCGACGCGGATCGCGCTGGAGGACGGTTACGAAATCATCGACACCTTCCGCGCCTACGTCACGCCGCTGGATCGACACGGTCGCCGATACGGCCTCGACGCCTTCTTCATCCAGCTGACCGGTATCAGCGAGGAGGACATCGATCGCGAGGGCCAGACGCTGGCCGAAGCGCTCCGGCGCGTTCGACCGCTTCGCGCACGGGGCGCGCTGCTGGTCCTGGGGCAAGGACGAGCTGAACATGCTGGCGATCAGCTGCTACGTGGCCGGCGTGATCCCGCCGATCCCCGCTGCCCGGTTCGACAACGCGGTCAAGCTGGTCCTCGCCGCCGGCATGCCGGTCGAGGATATCGGCCGCACGCCGAGCAACAAGCTGGTCGAGTATTTCGGCGTCGCGCACCCGCCACTGAGGGGGCACGATGCCCTCGATGACGCTTTCGGTGACCACGCGGTGCAGCACCTGCTGCGCACCGAAAACTCTCCGCCGACGTGTCCGACCGGCTATGAAGCGGCTCGCGCCGGCTGCATTCGCGCGGCTAGACCCTCAGCCAGTCCGGCGGCAGGCGGTCGTCGATCTCGACGGGCAGGTTGTATTCCGGTCCGAACCACCGGCGAGGTCCGACAACCAGCTTGTCTGGCGCCGCACCCAGCCACGCCCCCCACCAGCTGAAGGTGGAGTTCGCGATGATGAAGTGGCGGCAGAGCGACATCAGCCTGAGGTCCTCCGGCCCTGAGAGGCCTGCGACGGGTCTGAGGTCCGGCCATGTCGCCAACTCCGTCCGGGCTCGTTCAGGCTCGTCGGAGAACAGGAAAAAGTCGGCGCCGGCACGCGGGCTTCAAGCGCGGCGCGCCGCCGCATAGTGTTCGGGTCGGAGCACGGAAGAATGCGCAGTTGCCTGCTGGTCGACGAGATAGTCGCCACGCCGCACATGCACGGCGACGGGGTGTTCGGCGGCCCGGATCTCGTCCTCGAGCCGCGCCGTTCTCGCGGTGGACAGGCGCTCCGTGTCGAACACCCTCCGCACGCTCGCCTCGTGGCCGGAGAAGTAGAGCCAGGACTGGAAGTAGCCGGCGAGGGCGGCCGGGGCGATCAGCTCGAGAAAAGCCGGATCGAAGCCCTCGTGCTGGCGCATCACCTGTGCCTTCCGAAACCCACGGTGCAGCAGGCCGAGGGCGACGGCGAGGCGCCGAACCGGCTTGAAGGGGTGGAACCTGCTCGGTCGCCAGCTTTATCCCGAACTGCTCGAGCCCCAGCGGCCGGTCCCGGCGGCGCGTCCGGCGGTAGTGACCGACATCGCAGACGAGCCGCGCCCAAGGCGCTCTCGACAGCGCCAGTCCTGCGGCATACTGGAACATCTGGTTGCCCAGCCCGTCCGTAATGCGGACACCTACTACCCGTTCTGCCGGCACACCGAGCCCCGATTTCCGAGGGCACCCTGCCAGTCAATTGAGCGGTTGTCAGCCTCGCCGCCGCTGTGGCAGACCACCTCGGCGCGGGCGTGATGGAATGGTAGACATACGGGACTTAAAATCCCGAGGGTGTATACCCGTGCGGGTTCGAGTCCCGCCGCCCGCACCAGGTATGCGTGTTGTTCTGGAGGCCGTGATGCTTCTCAAGCTGGACGTTCTCGAGGCGATCAGGCGGGCGAGATCACCCTGCAGTTCCGCCGCTGGACGCGACCGACTGTCAGGGCCGGCGGGACGCTGAAGACAAGACTCCGGAACGCTCCGCATCGGCAGCGTCGACGAAATGTCTCCAGACGATGTGAGTGAGGCTGACGCCCGCCGGGCCGGCTTCTCCGGCGTCGCGGAGTTTCGTCGCTGGCTCGACACCATGAAGCAGGGTCCGCTGTTCCAGCGGATCGAAGTGTCATTTGAGGGAGACGACAAATGAGAGACTGCAGCCTTGCCCTGGTGGCCCGGCTGCTCGCCTGCGTTGCACCCGCCCTTCTGTGCGCGGGCGCCTCCGCCCAGGCCGCCGAGTCCTGCACCAGCTGGTCAACGGAGATGATGGACGACGAGGGCGGCCCCGTGCTGACCACATGGGCCTGCGCGCCGGAACGCAGCGACGTGCTGATGCTGCTGAACTGCACCTCGGGCACGGTCTGGATGCGTTACGACCTCGCGACCGAGGAGGACGGTTCCGCGGAGGCTCGATGAGACCGTTTCGGTGCGCTTTGCCACGGAGCAGGGCACACAAACACTGCCCATGGTCTTCGAGGAAATGGACGCCCGCCACGCAGGCGACTTCCCGGTCGATGCGCCGCTCGTTGACCTGCTCCGGTCGGGGCGGAGCCTAGAGATCGGCGACGTCGAGGGCCGCTACCCCGCCCGCACGTTCTCCTTGCAGGGATCGAAGGCGGCAATCGACGCGCTGTTGGCGGCGTGCGAAGCGAACTGACACGGGGCCCGATGGCGGCCATTCGAGGACAAGCTGGCATGATCGGCGACATACTGACTGCGGCAGTCTCCGCAATCCACGTCTACATCCTGATCCTCGAGATGTTCCTCTGGACCACGCCCCGGGGACGGAAGGTCTTCGGAACCACCGAGGACTTCGCTCGGGCCAGCCGGGTACTTGCGGCCAACCAAGGCCTCTACAACGGTTTCCTCGCGGCCGGCCTCGTCTGGGGAGTGGCGCTCGGCGAGGCGGGTGACCCGATCAAGCTGTTCTTTCTTGGCTGTGTTGCAGTAGCCGGCATCTATGGTGCGGCGACGGTCGGGAGCCGCATACTCTGGGTGCAGACCGCGCCGGCTCTGGTCGCTGCGTTGGCCGTGGTCCTGTCTTGACCACGTCTCGGGATAGGCATCGGGCGCAGTTCCGCCATCCCGCGGAGGCGAGCCAGTTCGGCTATTCGTCGGCCGGAATCCGGAACCGCTTGCCGAGATAGATTGCGGGCTCGTAGATGAGATACCCAAAGCGCTCGTAGGGCACCTGCTCGAGCGGGACGAGTTCCTCGAAGTACCGCGAGACATACTCGACGCCGAAGCGGGTATCTCCGACGATCAGCGCATCCTGGCCGAGATGATCCTCGGGACGGAACCAGTAGTCATACTGGTCATGCCGGGGCGAGATGGTGACCACATCTGGATCTCTCATCGCGTATCCCAACTCGGCCGCGATCTGGTAGCCCGTCGTCGCGACGAAGCCCACCTCATGCAGACCTTTCAGCGCCTCGACGCGCGCAGCCACCTCCGGCCATCCAAAGCTCGATGAGAGCGTCCAGTCCGAGCGGCCGTTCAGCGTGGAAATCGGAACCACCGAACTGACGGCCAGCAGGACGGCAAGGGTGAGTCCATACATGAGGTGCAGCGCCACTACCCAGGTCCGCCGCATCCATCCCGCCAGCAGGGGAAACAACAGGGGTAGGCGACGATGTTCCAATAAAAGTAGACGTCCACGAACAGCGAAAGCAGGCCGGTCGTCAGTGTCGATATGCCGAAGACGCAGAGTGCCAGGACCCGGGCGCGGTCGGCGAAGGGCGCTCCGAAGGCCGGAGGAACATGCCGCGATGGCCGGGAACACGAACGGGGACACCCACAGGAGGGCAGAGACTGCGTAGCGGGACAGGCCGTTCGGGTGCAACTCCAGAGGATCGTGCCACCCCAGCGCTCGGAGATATGGAACGTGTAGGAGGCGAAGCTCTCGTTGAGGTTCCACCACAGGACCGGCGCTTGTATCGCAATGCTGAGCAAAGCGGCGAGCAGGGATGTGGCGTTCGCAACACCCCGCGAACTGGTCTATGTGCCACGAAGAACAGGGCCATGCCGAGCCCGGAGGCAGGGCACCGTTGTACTTGGTCAGCACCGCCAGCCCCAGCAGCACCGCGGCGGCATACAGCCATCGGAAGTCGCGATGGCCGGCCTCAAACCTCTCGGCGAAAACCAGCAGGACATGTGCCGTGGCGACAACGAGGAAGATCAGCAGGTGGTCGTGGAAGACGATGCTGGTCATCGCGAAGTAGAGCGGCGAGGCCAGGTAGAGCGCGACGGCGGGCCACCACCAGTTCGACCGGGCTCCCCGGGCTCATCCGTTTCGCCCACAGCCAGAAGATCCAGAGGGTCCCCAGTAGTGTCGCCCAGGCCAGCAGCCGCAGGGAGCAGCGACCATCCGATAACGCTGACCAGTCCCAGGAGCCAGGCGTGGAACGGAGGGTGGTCGAAATAGGACCAGTCCAGTTTCTGGCCCCACAGCCAGTAATAAGCTTCGTCGCCGACCGGCGGGTGAACGAACATGACCCACGCCTTTGCCAGCAGCAGGAGCACTGCGGCAAACTTGGACACGCACAATTGAGGGCGGACAGCCAGGGACGAACTCACGGTCAGCGGCGAACCGGGGAGCAGGGGAACAACTGGCGACAAGAACCGGTGCCGCTGGATTGCGGCAAGGCCTCTGGTTGCGTCGCGTCTTGCCCCAATATGCGTCCAGGCTTCAGGGTAACGGATTTGCGCTGACTCGCAAGGGGCGGGCGGCGACGGCGATGTAGCTCGACGACCGAGGAGCGAATTGCTCCCCGCGTGGAATCCGTAACGTCGTTGCGCGGCGGGCTACCTGAGGGCAACCACAGATGTGGGATTTTTCCATCGGGCAGGCGTTGGGGATGATGGGTCGGACCCTCCCTTCGTCGTGCTTCGTATCGTCGTTTACGCCGCGATCTCGATCGCATTCGTCCTCGCAACCGGCATCGGGGCCGGCGTCGGCTGGGGCATCGGTGCCTTCGGTGATGTGGATTTCCGCGCCGGCGCGACGCTGTGGGGCGGCATAATCGGATTCGGCCTGACCGCCGGCGTACTGTTCTTCCTGCGGGAGTACATACTCTACATCGTCAAGGCGGGACACATCGCCGTCCTGGTCAGGCTGCTCGACGGCGAGGCGATCCCGAGCGGCCAGGGGCAGATCGGCTACGCCACAGAGATCGTCAAGGCCCGCTTCGTCGAAGCCAACGTGCTGTTCGCGGTCGATCAGCTCATCAAGAGGGCGTGCTGGGGGCGATCATCGGGCTCGTCCAGGGCATTGCCTCGTTCCTGCCGATCCCCGGCCTCACCAATGTGGTCGGCCTGATCCGCGCCTTCCTGCGCATCTCGGTGGGTCTCGTCGACGAGGTGATCCTCGCTTACGGCATTCGCACCAACGCCACCAATCCATGGGCGTCGGCGCAGACGGCGCTGGTCCTCTACGCCCAGAATTACCCGACCATGCTGAAGAACGCAGCGTGGCTCACGGCCATCACCTATCTGCTGGCCTTTGTCGTCTTCCTCGTCATGCTTGCCCCAGCGGCGCTGATCGTCTGGCTCATCCCCGGCGGTTGGGCAGCGGGCGGCTTCGTCTTTGCGCTGATCTTCGCCTGGGCGGTGAAGGCGGCTCTGATCGAGCCCTTCGCGATTGCCTGCATGATGCAGGTCTATTTCCGTGCCATCACCGGGCAATCACCCGATCCGGAGTGGGATGCGCGGATCTCCGGGGTGTCGCGCAAGTTCGTCGAACTCAAGGAAAGGCAGCGCAGTGGATGGGCGGGCGCGGTACCGCTCCGGACAAGGGCGGCGCCGCGACCTGAGCATGAAACGGGTCTCGCTGCGCGTCGACTACGGCCTTGTCGGGCACGGCCTTGCGCCGCTGTTCATCGACGGCCTCCCCACTGAACTGGGATTCTGGGGTTTCTCCGCTGACCTGCTGAGGCGGCTCGCGCGCCTCAGCGAGCTCTACGACCGGCAGGTGAACTGGGACGATCCGCGGGACCGCACCTGGCGCATCTCCGATCGGGATCGCACCGAGTTCAATGCCCTGCTGTCCTTCGTCGCCGCCGAAATCCAGATGGCGATCGGCGAGCACTGGGAACTGGTGATCGAGAGCGAGCCGATCTGACCTGGCCTCGGCCGGCGGTCGAAACCGGGTTGGGTCGGCCCTCGGTCCGCGTTATCATGTCGCGCATGGGCTATCGGCTGCTGGACACCGCACTGGGAACGATGGGCATCGGCTGGACCGGGCTGGGGCTCGTTCGCTTGCTCCTGCCCGGAGAAGGCCCCACGATCATGCGGGAACGGCTGGCCGGCCGGTGCGGGGAGGAGCTGCAGAACGGCATGGCGGACCTCACCCGCCGTGTGCGCGCTTATGCCGAGGGAGCACGGGACGACTTCGCCGATATCGAGCTCGATCTCTCGGGTATTCCCGGGTTCAGCCGACGCATCTATGGATACACTCGCGCACTCGGCTGGGGCGAAACCACGACCTACGGCGCCATCGCCCGCTGGCTCGGTGATGTGGCCCTGTCGCGCGCCGTTAGCACCGCGATGGGCGCCAATCATACCCCTCATCGTCCCCTGCCACCGTGTGCTCGCTGCCGATGGCCGCACCGGCGGCTTCTCCTCGCCGGAAGGCGTCCGCACCAAGATGCGGCTGCTGGCGCTCGAGCGCCGCCGCCGCCCAACGGCCAGTTCTCGTTCGGCTTCTGACTACTGGCCGCGCTTGAAACTTTGAGATGTCCGAGTTCCTTGACGACGCGGCTCGCGATCGCCTCGACCGGGTCAGAGACATCGAGCGCAGCACGTTCTCGTCATCGCCCGGCCGTTCCAGCGTCGCGAACTGGCTGTCGAGGAGCCTCAGGTTCATGAACTCGTGCTGTCGCGCCGCGATCCGCTTGCGGATCACCTCGATGTCGCCGTCGAGAAAGACGAACAGGATCGGCTCGCCCGCCATCTCGGTCAGATAGTCCCGGTAGGCGCGCCTGAGCGCCAGACAGGCGCCGACCGCCACGCCCTTCTGTCGGCCGCATCGGCCAGCGCCCGCGCCAGCGTCTCGACCAGGGCCAGCGGTCCTCATCCGTCAGCGGGATGCCGGCGCGCATCTTCTCCTTGTTGGCCGGCGGGTGGTAGCCGTCGCCATCGAGGAAGGCGCGTGCAGCCGCCTGCCCAGCGCCGCTCCACGGCCGACTTGCCCGATGAGGCAACGCCCATGGCGATGATGATGCGCGCCGGCTCAAACCGTGGCTGTGAAGGCGCCGTCGACATAGAGGATGTGTCCGTTGACAAAGGATGCGGCCTCCGAGGCGAGGAAGATGGCAGCGCCGCCCAGCTCCGCCAGGGCGCCCCAGCGGCCCATCGGGGTGCGCTTCTCTACCCATGCGTTGAACTCGGGATTGGCCAGCAGCGCTGCGTTGAGCTCGGTGCGGATATAGCCAGGGGCGATGCCGTTGACGTTGAGCCCGTGCCTGGCCCAGTCCACCGCCATGCCACGCGTCAGGTTGGCGACGGCCGCCTTGCTCGCCGCATAGGGCGCGATGGATGGGCGGGCCAGGTTGCTCATCACCGAGCAGATATTGATGATCTTGCCGTTGCGCCTGGCGATCATGCCGCGCACGGCCCGGCCGACGATGAAGACCGAAGTGACGTTGGTCGCGCATCACCTGCTCGAACTTGTCGAGCGGAAAATCCTCGAGCGGCGCGCGGTGCTGCATGCCGGCATTGTTGACGAGGATGTCGATCGGGCCGATCTCGGTCTCCGCATAGGCGACCGCCTCGTCGACGCTCTCCTCGCTGGTGACGTCGAAGGCCAGCCGCGCGGTCGCGCCACCATCGGCAAGCCGGCCTGCGGCCGCGCCGAGTGCCGCCTGGTCGCGAGCATTGAGGATGACCTCGGCCCCGGCGCCCGCCAGCGCACGGCGATGCCGAAGCCGATGCCCGCGGCTCGAGCCGGTGACCAGGCGCGCCGGCCCGCCAGGGTTGAACTCGAAAGGTATCAAGGTCAGCATCCTCCGCAAGCTGAGCCCGGCACCCTAGTTGATCCGCCCGGCTTGATAAGGGCGCTGATGCGTGCGCAGCCGAGCCGCGCCGGCCTGCGGCTTTGGGGTGGCGTTCGGCAGCCGTGCCAAAAGCCGCGCGAGGAACCATTTGTCGACGGAGAAAATCATGGCGTCTGCCGATATCGGGCTGATCGGGCTCGCGGTCATGGGCTCCAACCTGGCGCTCAACATCGCCGAAAAGGGCTACCAGATCGCCGTGCACAACCGCACCGCCTCCAGATCGACGAGTTCGTGGCCGCGGCCAAGGGAGCAGGGGCTCGCGTGCCGGGTCGTGCCAGGCCGATCTCGCCAGGTTCATCCAGGCCGGTGAAGCCGCCCGCGCTCGATCATCATCATGGTCAAGGCCGGCAAGCCCGTCGATGAGCTGATCGAACAACTGCTGCCGATGCTCGAAGCCGGCGACGCCATCCTCGGGAATGCGGCAACTCGCTCTTCACCGACACGCCAGCGCCGCTTCGACTACCTCACGCCCAAGGGCATCGGCTACCTCGGCATCGGCGTTTCGGGCGGCGAGAGGGCGCTCGGCACGGCCCTCGATCATGGTCGGCGGCCCCGAAGAGCAGTGGCACAATGCCGAGCCGATCCCGAGGCCATCTCCGCCAAGTTCAACGGCGAGAGCTGCTGCGCCTATCTGGGTGAAGGCGGCGCCGGCCACTTCGTCAAGACCATCCACAACGGCATCGAATATGCCGACATGCAGATGATCGCCGAGACATACGGCGTGATGCGCGACGGGCTGGGCCAGGCGACCCGACAGCCGGGCCGGTCTTCAGGGCTGGAACACGGGCCGCTCAACTCCTACCTCATCGAGATCACCGGCCATGTGCTGGCCGCCGTGGACGCACAGACGGGCAAGCCGCTGGTCGAGCTGATCGTCGACAAGGCGGGGCAGAAGGGTACCGGCGCCTGGTCCGCCATCGCCGCCCAGCAGCTCGGCGTCCCCGCCACCGCCATCGAAGGCGCCGTCGCCGCCCGCTCGATTTCGTCGCGGAAGGACGAGCGCGTCGCCGCCGAAGCGGTTATGGCAAGCGCACGGCGGGCAGGGCCGAGATCACCCTCGACCTGCTGGAACAGGCCCTGCTGGCCGGCAAGATCGTCTCCCCTACGCCCAGGGTTTCGCGGTGATGGCCAGGGCCGGCGGGTACGGCTGGAACCTGCCGCTGGCCACGATCGCAAGGATCTACAGCGGGCCGGCTGCATCATCCGTTCGCGCTTCCTCGACCAGATGTCGGCTGCCTAACGTGCCAGGGCGGCACGGCGAACCTGCTGATGGTTCCCGACTACTTGGCGATGATGAAGGAGGCCATCAGGCGCTGCCCGGGTGGTGGCCGCAGACGGCGGGAGAATACCCGATGACCTGCCTTTTTCCGGCGGCGCTCGCCACTTTCGACAGCTACCGCCAGGCTGCCAGCACCGCCAACCTGACCCAGGGCCAGCGCGACTTCTTCAGCGCTCATGGCTTCATCCTCACCGACCGCGAGGGCGAGCAGCACGGCATCTGGCCCGAGTGACGCTGGGCAAGTGATCGTCCGGTGATCGAGGATTTCTCCGGCACGGTCGGCCCGCTGGTCGAGCTACCGCGCCGAACTGGGCGAACCCGACAGGCGGCTCGCCCTCCTGCGCCTGGCAGATCGCGGCGGACTGCAGCTCGACGATCGAGGCACCATGCCGGGTCACGTCACCACCAGCGCCTTCGTGGTCTCGCCCGATCTTGCCCAGGTGCTGCTGATCCCACCATCGCACCATCGGGCGCTGGCACAAGCCAGGTGGACACTGGAACCCGCCGCAGGCTTTGCGGCGTCCGCAGCCCGCGAGGCCGTGGAGGAGACAACCGTGCAGGGAAGCTCCGGCTCCCGCCCCTGGCATGCCGGCGGCGACCTGCCGCTGGTCATCGACAACCACGAAGTGCCCGTGACGCTGGCCCGCCGCGAAGCCGACCACTACCGATCTGCAGTACCTGTTCATCTCGCCGACCCGGCGCTGCCGCTGGTGGCGCAGGAAGGAGGGTTCACGGCGCGAGGTGGTTTCCGCTGGATGCCCTTGCGGACATCTCGCCGCGCGGTCTGGCGCGGATCCTGGGATGTGAACCGCCGAGGATGTGACCTCCCGTCCCCTTGATCGATGTCCCGTGGGCGGCAGATCGGCAATCCATTCGTTACCCGCATCCCTTAACCCTACAATCCCCTGAATCCGGGCAAAAAATCCCTCCTGCAAATCGCCTTGCGGCATTTTAAATCGGTTTTTACCTTAACGCCTAACCTCATCTCCATTGAGTACCTGCGTACGAGTGGACTGATGAGTAATCGCGTTACCGGTAGGGCGTTCAGGGTCGCAGCGACCTGTGGCCTGTTCGTCGGTGCGACCGCGCTGTCCGGCTGCAGTTCGCTGGGTGGGTTCAGTTTCGAGCAGGACGACGACCGGTGCGGTCGATGCCCAGGCGAGGCCAGGCGTCATGCAGCCGATGCCCAGAACACTGACTGCTCCGGTGCCGTGGCAGCATGCCTTCGTTCCACCCAACGACATCAGGGGCGGTTCCGATTGCCGCGGTCATCGGGCCGGCGCCCGCCGATCTCAAGCCGCTGGGCTCGGTAACGTCCGAGGAACCTGCTGTGCTCATCTCGTCCGTCCTTTGAAACAACCAGATGATGCCCGCTGTCCAGCCCTCACCCCAAGGCTGCAGCGACGCCCAAGCTTGCGACCCCGCCGCCAACGGCACGCTCGTCCATATCCTCGACGCCCTGTCACTTCTTGATCGAGCGGCGAAAGCCTCTACCATCGCGCGACGCTACAACGTGACCGCCCAGGCGATCAATCCAGAGCCAATGAAAGCCTCTCCCCGCCGGACAAGATCTTGTCAGCCAGAAGATCGTCATTCCGGGTCGCGCCGACCTGCTCTCGAGGATGGGGCCAGCCCGACCGGCAGGGCGCGAACCCGGAAGTGGCGGCCCACTGACGCGTACCAAGGTGCCGCTGGCCAAGGTCGAACCGCTCGAGGCCAAAGGAAGCCAAACCGGCGGACAATGCAGGTGATCAGGCAGCCCTAGGTCGAGGTGGCCGTCGCCAAGCCGCTGGAGCAGCCGAAGGTGAACCGGTCTGTCTGACGCAAACGAGTTCACTTTGGCTGATCTCGGGTCGGGTGATCACCGACTTCACTTAAGCTCCAAGGGCACCGGGATCAATATCGAGGAGCGCCGGAAGGCGCGGCGGTCCGCGGCGGAGGAGCCAACCGGAGGTGATCTATGCCGGCTCAGGCGTGGAGGGTTACGGCAACCGCCCCTGATCCTGATCCGCCACCCCAATGGCTAAATGTCAGCCTATACCCATCTCAGAGACATGAACGTTGCCAAAGGCACCGTGGTCAACCGCAGCGACAATATCGGCAGCGCCGACGCCAGAGACCGGCTCGGTGTCGAAGCCGCAACTCCACTTCGAAGGCTCAGGAAGGGCGCCACCCCGGTCGACCCGATCCCGCTGCTCGCGAGCTGAACGGCGGCACACGCGCGTAAGCGCAAAGGCCCGCCGTCCAGGGCTTTTTCTTCTGGTGGTGCCCAGTGGCCTCCGCACGCCCCCGTGGGTGAAACCGTCGGACAAGCCGATGTATCCGGCAGGTTGGCCCCCGGAGGATGTCGAGGAACCATTCCCTCGTTCCTCGAGGAATGCAGCGAGACCAGCGAGGCGTTTGCCCCTCTTGGGTAGTCCGCAGTTATGATGAGCTCACACCTCGCCGGCCGATCAGGGTTTGGAAGCTGAGCCTGAGCGGATGCTGGATTATCGCTGTCCCCAGACGCCAGCGCCCGCCCCAGAACATATCCCCCAGGCCAGATCCACGGTGTGTCGCCACACCGGACGTTTGGAGCGAGCAGTTCCACCCTTTGTGGGAGCTGGCGCGTAAACCGGACGATGGTCATTCCGGCCGTAAGCGATTTAATCGGCTGAACGTCCCTGCCGTGACAAATTCAGATACTACAGCTCAGACTTGGGCCTGGGCAGCACGACCTGCCCCGCAACCTCCCCGCCGCAACCACTCGTCCTTGATCTCGCTTCGATGCGGCGGACGGGGGGAGAATACAGCGGGAGTTTGGGGTGCGGGGATAGTTGTTACCTTTTACCAGGTGTCATCCGGCGAAGGCGGGACCCAAGAACTCCGCACGCTCGGCGGGTAGGGATGCATCTGAGATGAGCCCCGGCCTGCGCCGGGGTGACGCCGGTGGGTGGGAGGGATGGCTGCGACCCGCCAACTGCCCTCAATCACTCCACCGCAAAGGCCCGGATCGAGTGCCTGATCCCCAGCGGTGCTGCCGGATCGAGGTTGATCGCCGTCGCTACGCCGCGGGCGTTGATCAGGTGCAACTGCCGCGGACACTTCCGTCGCGAGGTCGAAGGCCGAGGCGATCGGTTCGAGCCCGACAACTGGAACTGGTTGTACCAGGGCGGCCCGCCGATGCCGCGGTCGAGTGGTACTTAGATCATCAGCGAGGGAGCAGCAGCACCCGGTCCCAGTCGAGCTCGATGCCAAGACCCTCGTCGGGCAAAGGTGGCGGTGAGCGGGCCCTTCATGCCGCAGAGCTGCACGTTCTTGTCGGTCTGCGGGCTGAGCAGGATGTGCCCCATGTCGACAGTGCCGTTTACCCCTTGGTACGGCAAAGGGCAGGCTCTGGAATTCATGCCGGCAAATCGATGGCGGTCTGGCCGGGATGGAGTGGGGGCCGAACTCGAAATCCGCCTTCAGTTCCAGCCGGCCGGGCGTTTCGGGCGGACGAAAGTTCGGGTACAACCCCGCCGAGGTGAGGGCGCGGCGCCGCGCGAAAATGCGCATGACGAAATCCACCCACAACGCGTCAGGGCGTGGCGTGATTTCACGCTCGATGCGGACCACGGCGCTGTCCGCTGGATAGTCGATCGAGAGCTTCACGTTGCCGTCGTCCGCCTCGACGAAGCTCCAGTCGCCGTCGGCAGCCGTGCCGATAAATCGAGCGATAGGCGGAAGCGACAGGCCGAGGGCGCGGCCCATTCAGGCGGGAGCGTTGCGAAAGCCCTGGCCCGAGCCGAAGGAGCAGGCCGACGGAAATCGCCGAAAGCAACCGCAGGTGCCCAGGTATTGGTCGGATCGTCCACCGTGCCGAGCCATGGCGCCCGCCGCGAAGACGGCGCAAACGGCCTGCCGTCGACAGTGTGAAAGTGCAGTCGGCCAGCATGGCGGAGTGAAGCCCAACACCGTGGCCTCGCCATGCGCCCAGCGCAGCTTTGTGTTCGAGAAGTCTTCATCGGATGGCCTTTCCCCGTTCCCCCGCAAAGCCCGGACGAACTGGATGGCGACGCGGCGGAGCAGGCGCCCCGCGTCATCGACCATTCGACGGCGCAGGCGCGCAACGCCGTCGTCGTCATATGCCATATTCGTCGCAATA
>JADJPS010000012.1 GCA_016713105.1 Devosia sp.
CGGATCTCGGTGCCTGTCTGGCCACGCTGGCCTTGTGCCACGTCAGCGACGCGATCCGTCGCCTGCAGTACGAGTACGACTTCGACCGCTTCGAGTACGTCAGAAGGAAGGCGAAGCGCCTCACGGCCCACGACTGCATCGTTGCCGGCCAGTGTGCCCTCGAGGCTCTGGAGGTCGTCTGCCGCGCGGAGCTACGAATGGAAACGCGGCGCTTGCAGCAGCGCTTCGCCGAACACCTCGATGCGTGAAGCGGCAGACCAGCGCCGAGGCCCAAGAGTGCCCAGGACCGCAAATGGCGCCAACTGCAGGAGGAAGAGGCCCGGAAGAAGTCGGAGCACGCACGACATTTATCGACGCTGCGCCTTGTCAGCCGCAATGCGGCTCGTGCGGCGGTTCTGGCCGAGTGGGATCGCGATCCTCACTTGCAGAAGATGAGCGGACGCCAAAGCCGGACTCCGGCTGTCCCAGTGCTGGCAGGCCAGGACCTGGAGTTCTTCAAAAAAAAGCGACCCTTCAGCGCCGCTGACCGTACGCTGTGCGGCCGCAGAGCGTACGGAGTGCGCCGCACTCGTATTTCTTTTCTTTTTCGCGATCCCGATGATGACCCTGCCCCAACACCACAGGAGTCATCATCATGGAAGCCCACCCACGAGCCCGGCGGTCGCCTCAGCTACCGCGCCATCCAGGGTACGCATCGGCACAGCCGCCGTCCGTCGAGTCGGCGGTGTCGGCCCCGAGAAGCGGAAATCCCCAGGCGGCACTCGAAGCTGCGCCGCTGACAGCCGCCGAGCCGCACTACCTCAACGAGGGTGAACTCGCCCGTCGCTGGGGCCTCTCGCCGAAGACGCTTCAACGCTGGCGCAGCGAAGGCGTCGGACCGGTCTTCGTCAAGTTCTCGCGCCGCGTCGCCTATCCGCTCCAAGGCCCCGGCGGCATTCTGGACCTCGAGCAGCGCAGCCGGTACCGGAGTACCAACGAGCGCGTGACGGAAGGAGACCGGCAATGACCGCCGCCATCCTCCACGAGATCCAGGCGACTCCCGTTGCCGAACTGGCGCAACAGCCGGGCGAGGCCCTGCATCGCCTCCAGCTCGATGCCGGCGATCTGCTGGCTGCAGTCAAGGCCGTCGTCGAGCACATCGACCGTGCGGTGGATCTCAAGTATGCCGACCGCGCCCGGCAGTTGCGGCTCGCCGCCGGCAAGGACACTGGCGTCGTGCACTTCGACGACGGCACCGTGCGGGTGACCGCCGACCTGCCCAAGAAGGTCGACTGGGATCAGAACCAGCTCGCCGACATCGCGCGGCGCATCGCCGCCAGCGGCGACGACCCGACCCAGTACCTCGAGATCAGCTACCGCGTCTCCGAAACCAAGTTCCACGCTTGGCCGGAGTCGCTCAAGAGCGCCTTCGTACCGGCACGCACCGTCAAAACCGGCAAGCCGGCATTCCGTCTCGCCCTGCTCAAGGAGAACGCATCATGCTGAATCAGCTTCACGAATCGCTTCGCCAGAAGTCCATGCTGTTGGCTGACCTGCCGGACTCGGTTCGCGTACCGGGTCACGGCGGCCATCCCGCCATCGACGCGCTGCCCCTGGAGGAAGCCAGCGTCGAGGACCTGGACTTCGCTCTCCAGGACCTCGACCACAAGATCACGGCAGCCCGCCAACAGGCCTTGGCCCTCAAACGCCTGCGCGATCAGGCTCGAATTCGTGGCGCGGTCGACACCGATACGGTCGGCGCGATCTTCGGCGGGGAGGCTTGACATGGCACTCCCCATCATCTCAGCCGATCAGCGCTTGGCCGAACGGCGCGGCGTCAAGGGCGTCCTCGTCGGCAAGAGCGGCATCGGCAAGACCTCGCAACTCTGGGCACTGGAACCGACAGCCACACTGTTCTTCGATCTCGAGGCCGGCGACCTGGCGGTCGAGGGCTGGGCCGGCGACACCGTCCGCCCGCGCACCTGGCAGGAATGCCGCGACTTCGCGGTGTTCATCGGCGGACCGAATCCGGCGCTGCGCGAGGACCAGCCATACAGCCAGGCGCACTTCGACGCGGTCTGCGTCCGCTTCGGATCGCCATCGGTGCTCGACCGGTACGAGACCGTCTTCGTCGACTCGATCACCGTCGCCGGTCGCCTCTGCCTGCAATGGTGCAAGGGTCAGCCGCAGGCCTTCTCCGAGAAGACCGGCAAGCCCGACAGCCGCGGCGCCTACGGCCTGATGGGCCAGGAAATGATCGCCTGGCTCACCCACCTCCAGCACACCCGCGGCAAGAACGTCTGGTTCGTCGGCATCCTCGATGAGCGACTCGACGATTTCAATCGCCGGGTCTTCTCGCTGCAGATCGACGGTTCCAAGACCGGCCTCGAACTGCCCGGCATCGTCGATGAGGTGATCACCCTCGCCGAACTCAAGGCCGACGACGGGACGAGCTACCGCGCCTTCGTCTGCCACACGCTGAACGCCTGGGGCTACCCGGCCAAGGACCGCTCCGGGCGACTCGACCCGATCGAGGAGCCGCACCTCGGCCGCCTGATGGCCAAGATCGCCGGCCCTGCCCGGCCCGCACCCGAGCGGCTCGACTTCGCTCGCCCCGTCGCCATTCCCTCTCTTCCGACTCAGGAGTCCTGACCATGACGTATTTCGATTTCAACTCGGCGGCCGACCCATCCGCCTTCGACCTCATTCCGAAAGGGACCGTTGTCCGCGTCCGGATGACCGTCCGCCCGGGTGGCTTCAACGACCCCACGCAGGGTTGGACCGGCGGCTACGCGACGCGCAACGCACAGACCGGGTCGGTGTATCTCAACTGCGAGTTCGTCGTGCTCGAAGGCGAATTCGCTCGGCGCAAGATGTGGTCGCTGATCGGCCTCTTCAGTCCCAAAGGCCCGGAGTGGGCGAACATGGGACGCAGCTTCATCAAGGCGATTCTCAACTCGGCGCGCGGCATCCACCCGGACGACAGCAGTTCCGCGGCACAGAACGCCCGGCGGATCAGCGGATTTGCCGATCTCGACGGCCTCGAGTTCCTGGCGAAAGTCGATTGGGAGAAGGACCAGCACGGTCAGGACAAGAGCGTCGTCAAGTCGGCCGTGACGCCGGATCACAAGGACTACGTGGCGTTGATGGGCGCCAGCACCGGCCGGTGCCGCCGCCAGGGGCTTCGGCGATGCGGCACCGGTAGCGACCGGGGGACCCGTCAAGTCTACGGCGGCGGGTGCTTCCCGCATCCCGGCTCCTCCTCCCTGGGCGCAATAGGGAGGCTTGGCCATGATGCTCCGACCGCGCCAACGCCAATTCGTCACCCGTTCGATTGAGGCCCTGCGCACGCACGGGAACACGCTTGGAATCGCGCCGACGGGTGGGGGAAGACCGTTTGTCTTTCCGCCGTGGCCGGCGACTTCCTCAGGGACACCGACGCCAAGGCCTGCGTGCTGGCCCACCGTGACGAACTCACCAGGCAGAACCAAAGCAAGTTCTCGCGGGTGAATCCGGGTGTCTCGACGTCGGTCTTCGACTCGCGCCAGAAATCCTGGACGGGCCAGGCGACCTTTGCCATGGTCCAGACACTGGTGCGCAATCTGGATCGGTTGCCGACCCTGGACTTGCTGGTGATCGACGAGGCGCATCACTGCGCGGCGCCGACGTACCGGCAGGTGATCGACACGACACTCGCCCGCAACCCGAGGGCGCTGATCTACGGCGTCACGGCGACTCCGAACCGCGGCGATGGCAAAGGCCTGCGCGAGGTGTTCTCGAACGTCGCGGACCAGATTCGGATCGCGGAACTGATTCGCTCCGGCCACCTGGTGCCCCCGCGCACGTTCGTCATCGACGTCGGCACCCGCGAAGCCCTCGACGGCGTGAAGAAGCTCGCCGAGGACTACGACATGAACGCCGTGGCCTCGATCATGAACAACGCGCCGGTGAACGACGCCGTCGTGCGGCACTGGAAGGAGAAAGCGGCGGGTCGCAAGACGATCGCCTTTGCCGCCACCGTCGCCCACGCCGAGGCCGTTCGTAATGCCTTCATCGTCGGTGGCGTCGCTTCGGCCGTGGTACACGGCGAGATGTCGGATGGCGAGCGCAAGGCCACCCTCGACGCCTTCGAAAACGGGGATGTCACCGTCCTCGTCAATGTCGCGGTGTTGACCGAGGGTTACGACTACACGCCAACCGCCTGCATCGTCCTGTTGCGCCCGAGTTCCTACAAATCGACCCTGATCCAGATGGTCGGACGCGGGCTGCGCGTCGTCGATCCGACCGAATACCCCGGCCTGATCAAGACCGACTGCATCGTCCTCGACTTTGGCACCGCCTCGCTCAAACACGGCAGCCTCGAGCAGGAAGTCGATCTCGACGGTTTCGAGACCGACGACCAGGCGCCGACGAAGAACTGCCCCGAGTGCGATGCGGAGATTCCCCGAGCCTCGCGGGAGTGTCCCTTGTGCGGGCACGTCTTCCAACCGCAGGGGCATGGCGAGAAGAGTGCGCTCGAGGACTTCGTGATGAGCGAGATCGATCTCCTCGCCCGCTCCAATTTCTCCTGGTGCGATCTGTTTGGCGATGACTGCGCGTTGCTCGCCACGGGCTTTACGGCTTGGGCTGGCGTCTTCTTCCTGGACGGTCGGTGGTACGCAGTCGGCGGACGGGGCGGCATTGCAGCAAGACTGCTCGGTGTCGGCGAGCGGACGGTGTGCCTGGCACAGGCGGACGACTGGCTCAATGAGCACGAAACGCAAGACGCGGCACACAAGAGCCGGCGGTGGCTGACGGAAGCACCGACCGAGGCCCAGTTGCGCCATCTGCCGCCGGCGCTCCGCGCGGACTACGGATTGACCCGCTATCAGGCTTCGGCGCTGATCACCTTCCAGTTCAACAAGCGCGCGATCCAGCAGCTCGTCTATGCGGAGAACGAGCGCTATCTGGAGGCCGCGTGAGATGCGCCGTCTGTTCTCGCCAAGCACGCGGCTTGGGCTATTTCAATCCCGCGCGAAGTCGCAGCGATCCGTGGCGAACGGCCGATCGTTGGGTGTTCTGCTCGATGCGCTGTCTCGACGCCTTCTCCCGATTGATGAGGCGGCTCATCGAACTGCAGGAGGACGCCATGGTTGACCCGACCGACATGGAAATCGCCGCCATGCATGCCGCCCTGGCACCGCTCGGAGACTTCGTCGTCGCCGCCGGTCTCGAGCGCCCGCTGGCCGCATACCGCAAGGAGGAAGTGCTGCGCTTGATCGAGGTCGTCGTCGACGCCTATCAGGCGCACATGATTGAAGAGCACGAACGCCTGGCGGCCAAGGAGCGCGCGTACTTCGAGGCGAGGCTGAGCCGTGCGCCCAGCTCGTCGGGAGGGTCGCGGTAATGCTCGACTTCAATCATCAACCCAGGCTCCACGAGCGCTTCACGCAGGTGATCGACCAGGCGCTCGACGCCGAGCGTGCCCAGCAGACGCCGCGCCAGTACCTCGGGGCCTCGCGCCTCGGCGTGAGTTGCGAGCGTGCGCTGCAGTTCGAGTACGCCGGCGCTCCGGTCGACCCTGGGAAGGGCTTCTCGGGGCGAACCCTGCGTATCTTCGAAGTCGGGCATGCCCTGGAAGAACTGGCGATCCGCTGGCTGCGGCTGGCCGGGTTCGAACTCCACACCCGCAAGAAGGACGGTGGCCAGTTTGGCTTCTCGGTCGCCGGTGGGCGAATCCGGGGGCACGTCGACGGCATTTTCAGTGACGGTCCAGCGAATCTCGGCCTCTCGTTCCCCATGTTGTTCGAGTGCAAGACGATGAACGACCGGAACTGGAAGGTCTGCGTCAAGTCCGGCGTCGCGGTCAGCAAGCCCGTCTATGCCGCACAGATGGCGATCTACCAGGCGTACCTGGAGCCGTCGATTCCCGGCATTTCCGACCACCCGGCGCTGTTCACCGCGATCAACAAGGATACGCAGGAACTGTGGTTCGAACTCGTCCCGTTCGACGGCGGACTGGCGCAGCGGATGTCCGATCGCGCGGTGCGCGTGATCCAGGCCACCGAAGCGGGAGAACTGCTGCCGCGGGGCTTCGTCGATCCGAACCACTTCGAGTGCAAAACTGCTCTTGGGCCACTCGCTGCGAGGAGGACGAGATGAACCCACTTGATTGCTGGCCGCGCTCGGCCTCCATCCGGACTTCGTCGGTGGGATCGCGCCGACGACCCCTTTCTTTCCATGGATTCGAAGGGAGAACCACATGCTTGACTACAACGATTCGGAAACCGTGGTCTCTCCGGTTGGCGAGGAGATCGCGACGAACTGCGCGCACGACTGCTCGCTCATCTCGAAGCGCTTCGCTACCTGTTCCCCCGGCGGCGAGGTCCGCGGCGGGCGATTCCATGTCGGAGACGTGCTCGGCAACCCCGGCCGCAGCCTCGAGGTGGTACTGGACGGCGAGAAGGCTGGTCTGTGGACCGACCGGGCAACCGGTCAAGGGGTGACCTCTTCGATCTGATTGCCCATCACCATGGTCTGGATCCCCGCAATGACTTTCCCCGCGTGCTCAGGAGGCAGCCCAAGCTCTGGCGGGGGTATCCGATCCCCCGCCACCGAAGCGGCAACGTCACAGGGAAATTCTCGTCGACGATCTCGGCCCGGCGACGGGCAAGTGGGACTACCTGGCGGCCGACGGGAGCCTGATCGCTTGCGTCTATCGCTACGATCCACCGGGCGGTCGCAAGGAGTTTCGCCCCTGGGACGCCCGCCGACGCAAGATGGCACCGCCGGATCCGCGTCCGCTGTACAACCAGCCGGGAATGGCGGCCGCCGAGACGGTCGTGTTCGTCGAAGGGAGAAATGCGCGCAGGCCTTGATCGACGCCGGTGTCGTCGCCACCACCGCCATGCATGGGGCGAATGCGCCAATCGAGAAGACCGACTGGACGCCATTGAACGGCAAGCGTGTGTTGATCTGGCCAGACCTCGACAAGGCCGGATGGGGCTATGCGATTGCGGCGGCAGACGCCGTGCTCATGGCCGGGGCACGATCCTGCGATGTACTGATGCCGCCGGACGACAAATGCCCAGGGTGGGATGCGGCGGATGCACTGGCCGAAGGCTTCGACGTCGGGGCATTTCTGGCCGGTGGTGCACACGTCACGATTCAACCGCCGGCTGCCGAGGAAGCAAACGAGCCGATCGCCGAGAGCGCCGTCTGGGCCACCGACGACGCCCTCGCCTTGTCATTCACCCGGCTCTACGCCGAGGACTGGCGCTACTGCGCCCAATGGGGCAAGTGGCTGGTGTGGACTGGAAGCCGCTGGCAGGCCGACGAAACCTTGCTCGTCACCCACCTGATGCGGCATATCTGCCGCGGGCGGCGCTTCGAGTGGGTTCGCACGGCTTGGCCGCCAAGCTCGCGTCGAATTCCACCGTGAGCGCGGTCGAACGGCTCGCGCGCAGCGAGCGCCGGCATGCCTCGACCTCGGACGAATGGGACAGTGACCCGTGGCTGGCCAACACCCCAGGCGGGGTGGTCGATCTGCGCACGGGCAAGCTGCGACCGCGACCGGGGCGACCGGATGACCAAGATCACGACAGCCACGCCGAAGGGAACGTGTGCGCGCTGGCTCTCGTTTTTGTCCGACATTACCCGCGGCGACACGGATCTGATGACCTACCTGCAACGGGTCATCGGCTACTGTCTGACGGGCGTGACGTCAGCCCGCCTTGTTCTTCCTCTATGGCACCGGTGCGAACGGCAAGTCGGTCTTCGTGAATGTGATCACCACGATCCGCGGCGATTATGCCGCCAACGCGCCGATGGACACGTTCATGGAAGCACGCACCGACCGGCATCCCACCGATCTGGCGGGCTTGCGCGGCGCGCGCTTCGTGTCGTCAATCGAAACG
>JADJPS010000013.1 GCA_016713105.1 Devosia sp.
GACGGCGCGCCGATGGAGCTGGACGCGCGGTTCGGCAATGCCCCGCCGCAATACGCGGCAACGCTGGCCACGCGGCTCGGGCGCCACGTCGGGGTCATGAGCGTCGTCGCCGTCGAGGCTAGCCCGCGCGCGGAAGGGGACGGTCATGAACCTGCCCCGTGACGGCACGACCTGCTCTGCCGTGACCAGCACGCCGCCAAGGTCGCGGACGCTTCGGCACCCCGGCAGGCCGAGCCTGGAGCGTTTCCTGCTGCCGCTCACCGGCGAACGTGGATCGCACTCTTCGCCTCACGCTCGTTTCAGGCTCGATCCTGCTCGACGCGCTTGTGGGAGCGCTTTCGCGGCGTGGCCTGCGGGGAGCGTCGATGACGATGTCCGGGGGGGCGGTTTTCGAGATGTTCTATTGCGTGGCCCCCTGCCCGAATCTCTACCGGCGCCGCCGTGATCGCATACGGGCCTCCCACCGCTACCGGTCCGGCCTATCTCGTCTTCGGCAACGCCACGATGGGCACGAGCATTGCGGGCAAGCCGCTCGTTCATTGCCACGGCACCATTCAGAGCGCCGATGGCAGCGTCCGCGGCGGGCACATCCTCACCGAACGCTGCGTCGTCGACTCGCCCGTGACCGTCCTCGCTACCGCCTTCGAGGGACTGGCTCTGCGTCAGCAGTACGATCCCGAAACCAACATCTCGTTGCTGCAGCCCGCCGCCCCGGAGGACGAGCATGTCGAAGCTAGCGTTGAAAGCGGACAGATGGGCCAGCGTCGTCTATGCCCGCATCGGTCCTGTAACGAGGACCTGGTGCAGGGACTCGAGAAACTCTGCCTCGCCGAAGGGTTCGAGAATGCCTTTGTCCGCGGCGCGCTTGGGAGCCTTGTCGATGCCTGCCTCGACCGCGCGGACGGGCAATATCTGTCGGTTCGGGGACCGGCGGTCGAGATCGTGAGCCTGGCCGGCGAGGTGCGCAGCACCCCCGACGGCGGGATCGTCGCCTCGCTGAGCGGCGTCGTGGCCGACCCCCAGGGACAGGTCTATGGCGGCAGGTTCGTCGCCGGCTGCAACACCGTCTGCATGACGTTCGAGGTGATGCTTGAAGAATGGCTTCCCGCCGCAGGCGAGGCGCTCGCCGATGAATGACGGACTCATTATCGGCTGGGCCCATTCGCCCTTCGGCCGGCTCGCCGCTCCGGACATCGAAGCCCTGGTCGCCATGGTGGCGCCGCAGGCGCTCGAACATGCCGGTGTCGGGCCGGCCGAGGTGGATGGCGTCTTCGTGGGCGCCATGAACACCGGCTTGTCGCGCCAGGGTTTCGAGGGGACGCTTCCCGCCCTGGTCATTCCGGCGCTTCGGCATGCGCCGGCAGTCCATCTCGAGAATGCCTGCGCCTCGGCAGCGCCGCGCTCTATGCGGCGCTCGATTTCACCGCCGCCGGTCGCGGCCGGGTCGCTCTCGTCGTCGGCGCCGAAAAATGACGCATCTGAATTCGGATGCCGTTGGCGACGTCTCCTCGCGGCGTCCTATCGCAAGGAGGGAGCCGGTGTGCCCGGTGGCTTCGCTGGCCTCTTCGGCGGCATCAGCCAGCGCTATTTCGACAGCCATGGCGACCATGGCCGCAGCTCGGTATGATCGCCGCCAAGAACCGCATAACGGCGTGAACAACCCTTTCGCCCATATGAGAAAGATCTCGGCGAGCGTTCTGCTCCACCGTTTCCGAGCACAACCCGCTGGTGGCTCCGCCGCTGCGGCGTACCGACTGCTCGATGATCTCGGATGGCGCGGCGGCCCTGGTGGTCACCAGCCCCGACGCCGCCGCGGCCGCCTCGCGCGCCATTCGGCTTCGCGCCAGAGTTCAGGTCAACGAGCATCTTCCCCTGTCGCGGCGAGACCCGATCGTCTTTGCCGGCGCGCAGCTGGCCTGGCAGCGCGCGCTGGCTGCCGCTGGCCTCGAACTGTTCGATCTCGACCTGGTCGAGACGCACGACTGCTTCACCATCGCCGAACTCATCGAGTACGAGGCCATGGGGCTCGGGGCCGGCGGGCAAGGCGCCCGCGTCGTCCACGAAGGGACAGCGCAGCGCAACGGCTGATTGCCCGTCAGCCCCTCGGGCGGCCTCAAGGCCAAGGGCCACCCCATCGGCGCCACCGGCGTGTCCCAGCACGTGCTTGCCGCCATGCAGCTGACCGACGAGGCCGGCGGCATGCAGGTTGACGGGGCGACGCTGGCGGGCGTCTTCAACATGGGCGGGGTCGCCGTCTCGAACTATGTAAGCATCCTGGAGCGCTCCCGATGACTACCTTGTCCTGTCCCGCGGGAGGCGTGGCGCCTGCGACGCGCCGCGTCATGAACCTCTCGCATTTCCTCACACGGGCCGCCCGACGGCTTCCCGACGAGACCGGCTTCGTCTGGGGCGCGAAACGATGGACCTGGCGTGAGCTCGACCGGCGCGTCGATGCAATGGCGACCGCCCTTCGCGCCAGGGGCGTGCGCAAGGGCGATCGTGTTCTCGTTCAGTCACGCAACTGCAACCAGCTGTTCGAGAGCATGTTCGCCTCCTTTCGGATCGGCGCCGTCTGGGCGCCGGCGAATTTCCGGCAGATTCCCGACGAGGTGGCCTCGCTGGGGGAAACCAGCGGCGCGAGCCTGCTGATCTGCGAGGACGTGTTCGCCGGTCACGCCGCCGCCATCCGCGCGCGCTGTCCGGCCATATCGAGCACCATCGTCATCGGCGAAGGCGCCTTCGGCGACTCCTACGACGCGCTCGTTGCCGCCCATATCGGGGGGCGGGCCGAGCCCGCCGACGTGGACCACGACGACCCCTGCTGGTTCTTTTTCACCTCCGGCACCAGCGGCCGGCCAAAGGCGGCAGTGCTGACCCATGGGCAGATGGCATTTGTGGTCAACAACCACCTCGCCGATCTGATGCCCGGCATCGGCCAGGGCGATGCCTCACTTGTCGTCGCGCCGCTGTCGCACGGCGCCGGTATCCATCAACTCGTTCAGACCGCGCGGGCGTGCATGACGGTCCTGCCCGAGAGCCGAAGCCTCGATGGCGAGGAGATCTGGCGCCTCATCAAGGAATGGCGCGTCAGCAACATGTTCACCGTCCCCACGATCCTCAGGCTCCTTGTCGAACATCCGGCGGTGGACAGGTACGACCACTCGTCGCTTTGCCACGTCATCTATGCGGGAGCTCCCATGTATCGGGCCGACCAGCGCTACGCCCTCGAAAAAGTTGGGGCCCGTCCTCGTGCAGTATCATGGACTGGGCGAGGTCACCGGCAACATCACCGTACTGCCCGCCGCACCTTCACCGGCTGGACGGCGACGGCGAGGAGAATGGGGCCATCGGGACCTGCGGGTTGGAGCGAACGGGCATGCAGGTTTCCATTCAGGATGCCGAAGGTCGGGAGCTTCCGCACGGGGAAACCGGCGAGATCTGTGTGTGCGGTCCGGCGGTATTTGCCGGCTACTACAACAATCCCGAGGCCAACGCCGCGTCCTTCAGAAGCGGCTGGTTTCGCACGGGCGACCTCGGCCACCTCGATGAGGCGGGATTTCTCTACATCACTGGCAGGGCATCGGACATGTACATCTCAGGCGGATCGAACGTTTATCCGCGGGAGATCGAGGAGAAGCTCCTCGAACACCCTGCCATCGCCGAGGTAGTCGTCCTGGGGGTGGCGGACGTGCTGTGGGGTGAGGTTGGCGCTGCGATCTGCGTCCTGAAGCCCGGCACTACGGCCAGCGAGGAGCATCTCCTGACCTGGCTCGACGGCAGGGTCGCCCGCTACAAGGTGCCTCGCCATTTCCACTTCTGGGCCGACATTCCGAAATCCGGGTACGGCAAGGTGCAGAAGCGGGTCATTCGCGAGATGCTGATGGACCTTTCCACGCGCCAGCCGCAGACCGCAGCTTCCAACCTCGCAATGACCGGATCGGAGGACTCGAAATGAATCGTATCGATCTGGCGGGGCAGGTGGCGGTGATCACCGGCGGCGCCCAGGGCTTTGGGCTGGCCACGGCGCGGCGGCTGGTGGCTTCGGGAGCGAAGGTGAGCCTGTGGGACCGCGATCCGGGGGCATCATCGTAGGCTTTGGCACTGCTTGGTGACGGCGCCAGTGCCGAGCAGGTCGACGTGGCGGGCCCACCCGACCTCGACGCCTGCCACGCAGCGGTCGAGGGAGAGGTGGGTCCCATCTCAATCCTGGTGCATTTGGCCAGCATCGCCGGCAACAATGCCCCGCTGACACAATACGATGTGGCCGTGTGGCACAAGGTGATCGCCGTCAACCTCACCGGCTGCTTCTACGTCGAGCGGCGATTCTGGGCAGATCCCGTCCATTCTGATGAAGCAAACGGGTCGGGCGCTACTGCGCTCTACCCAGTCCCAGGGCCGTGAAACCGCCGTCTGCACAGACTGTCTGTCCGGTGACATAGCTCGACAATCTGTCGTCGAGCAGAAACACCACGACCGAGGCGATCTCTTCGGCCGTGCCGTATCGCCCTGGGGCACGGATTGCACCCAGGCTCGCCTGACCGCGGGACTGTGCATCTGTTGCACCATCGCTGTCTCGACAGGACCCGGGGCGACGGCATTGACGCGTATGCCGGCCGCTGCCAGTTCCACGGCCATGACCTTGGTCATGGTAATGACCCCTCCTTTGGAGGCGCCATAGGCGACCCTGCCGGCATTCCCCATGATGCCGGACACGGAGGCGACGTTGACGATCGACCCCAAGCCGCGCGAGATCATCCGCTTGGCTACCTGCCGGCCGACGACGAAACTGCCGACCAGGTTCACTTCCATGATGCGCCGGAAGGTCGCCGTGTCGGTTTCGAGGAACGGGATGTCGCGCCCGATGCCGGCGGAGTTGACCAGCCCGGCGATGGGGCCGATATCCCGCTCGATCTCTTCGACGGCCCGTTCCACGGCTGCCTCGGACGCAACGTCCGCCTCGACGAAATGGATGTCGCGCCGGGGTCCGGCGGCCGCGCGGTGCTCGGCAATCGCCTCGGCGTTCACGTCGACGACAACGATGACCCAAGCCCGGGCCAGCCCTGCCTCCACAACCGCCTTGCCGATGCCTGAGGTGCCGCCGGTGACGACGATGATGGGAGGTGAACTCATGTCCTTCACGCCCCTCATCCCTTCACACTGCCGGCCGTGATGCCCTGGAGCATGAACCGCTGGGCCACGAAGTAGAGAACCATGAGCGGCACCGAGGCGAGCGTCGCCCCGGCCATCAGCGGCCCCCAGGGCAGCACGTCGCTGGTGATCAGATAGTTCAGCGCGAGGGGCATGGTCTGGCTGCGATCCCGATGTCGTCAGCACCAGCGCCAGCAGTAACTCGTTCCAGGCTCCCGTGAAGGTGAAGATGGAGACCGCCGCGATGCCAGGGGCCGAAAGTGGCAGCACGATGCGGATGATGGCGCCGAGGCGGCTCAGCCCATCGACCATGGCCTGTTCCTCGAGCTCCCGAGGTAGCCCGCGAAAATACCCCATCAGGAGCCAGGTGGAGAGCGGCAGGGAAAAGCAGAGGTAGACGAGGATGAGGCCCTGCAGAGAGTTGCCGAGTCCCAGTTGCGCCATCAGGATCGACAACGGAATGAACAGCAGCGACGTCGGCGTGAGGTACGCGAACAGGATCAGCTTCCCGATCAGGCCGCGGAAACGGTAGCGGTAGCGAACCATCGAGAACGCTGCGAAGGCCGAGACGAAGACCGAGACGATGGTCACCGTGGCCGAGACCAGCAGGCTGTTGCGCATCGGCAGGAAGAAATCCTTGTCTTCCAGCAGGATGCGATAGTTTTCCAGTGTGAGCACCTGCGGCCAGAGCGAAGGCATGCGGTAGATTTCTCGCGGCAGCTTCAATGACGTCACGACCATCCAGTAGATCGGCGCCAGGATCAGCAGCACCGCGAAGACCAGCGCCACGTAGGTGATGAGCCGCTTGAGCAGCTCCCGCCGATGCGCGCCATGGCCGTAGCGGGTGGACGAGGACAGACCAGACATCAGGCATCGTCCCTGTGCATGAGTGAGGTGGCGAAAACGACGAGCAGTGCCAGCACCGGCAGCATTGCGACGGACACCGCGGCGGCCTCGCCGATGCGTTGGGTCTGCATCCCGGAATAGGCGAGGACCGGGAACACCATGGTGGCATCCGAGGGGCCACCCTGGGTCAGCAGCCAGACGTGTTCAAACGCGTTGGCGGTCGCTATGGACGAAACGAGTGCGGTGACCAGGACCACCGGCAAGATGCTCGGCCAGGTTACGGCGCAGAAGCGCTGCCAGGCGTTGGCGCCATCGACTCTAGCGGCTTCGTGAAGCTCGGCTGGAATGGATTGCAGCGCGGCAAGGATGGAAATGAACCAGAACGGGAACCCGCGCCAGACCGAGGCGGCGATGACAGAGCCCATGGCTGTGGACCGCTGGCCGAGCCAGTCGACGATATGCGGATAGAGCCCGGTCGGGTCAGGACGAGGTTGAAGCCGCCGCCGATGGGTTGATAGAGCACCCGCCAGGTCAGAAAAGCAACGAAAGCCGGCATCGCCCACGGCAACATCAGGATCACGCGAAAGATGCCGCGCCCCGCGAAAGGCTGGTTGACCAGGAGGGCCAGACCGAGGCCGATGGCCAGCTTGAGCACGCCGGTGACGACGACAATCGTCACGGTGTTCCATATCGCACTCTGGAAAGACGCCGTCTGCGCCAGGTAGGCGAAGTTCGACAGGCCGACCCAACGTCCGACGCTTCCGATCACGCGATCGGTGAAGGATACGAAGATCGCGTAGAAGAATGGATACGCCACGAGCCCGAGGATCAACGCGACCACCGGCAGAACCAGCGCATAGGCGAACAGGAGTTACGCGGCTTATGCCGCCCGCGCGCCGTTGCGGGCGCACGCAGAGCGATTGTGGACATCTGATCGGTCTCGCGTTGGGAGGGACAGGCTGGCCGTTGGCCAGCCCGTCGGTCGAGGTCAGTACTTGGCGTAGATCGCCTCGGCCTGGGCCTGGGCCTCGTCCATGGCGCGATCAAGACACCACCCGTCGATGACAACACGCTGTGCCATCTTGGGGATGATGAACGTCGTGTAGAGTTCGGCATAGGCGGCGTTGTAGACGTCCGGATAGGCCGGCGCCGTGCCCGTCTCGACAAGGTTGAGCAGGCCGCTCTTGATCGGGTCCGAGCCGTCGAAGGCCTTGAGGCGCTTCTGGTCGTTGAGGACCGGGCCGTAGATTGCCGCCTGGTAGTAGGCGTCGGTGAACTCCGGCTGCGCCAGGTGTTCGAGCAGGGCCTTGGCGGCCTCGATGTTCTTTCCGCTGGCGGGCACCGCGCGGAAATTGAGGATGATCGGGCTCACCTGCATGACCGGGCCGGCGGGCAGCGGGGAGTATCCGGTGGCCGCGTAGAGTTCGGGATCCTGCCCCTTTGCGGCGATGCCCACCGAGCCGGTGTTGGCGATGAAGGCGGCCTGCCCCGACAGGTAGGCCTGATTGTCACCTGCGCCATCCCAGGACGCGACGCCGGGCGGGAAGGCACCCGCGTCCCAGGCCTGCTTGAGCCACGCGAGGTAGGCCCGGGTCCCGTCCGATTTGAGCGTCACGGTCTTGCCATCGTCGGCGGCGATGCGGCCGCCGAAGGACTGCATGACAGCGATCTGCACATTGCCGTCGCCCACATTGGAGAGAGCAAGGCCCATGCCGAAGACCGGCGGGTTGGTGACGGCGGCCGACTGCGCCGCCAACTCGTCCCAGGTCGCCGGAGCGGCCGTGAAGCCGGCGGCTTCGAGGATATCATTGCGCCGCAGGATGAGATTGCCGGTCGCGCCGTACGGGATGCCGGTGCGGCCCACTTCGCTGGCGATCAGGTCCGAGGTGGCCGCGACTGGCGCATACCATCCGCCTTGCGCAGCGCCGATACGGTCGTAGGTTTCCGACACATCGGCGAAGACGCCCTGCCGTGACAGGAGCAGCAGGAGGTCGACGTCTACGTCGAGCGCGTCGGGCAGGCTGTTCGAGGCGACGGCCGCCGAGACCTTCTGCACGGTCTCGTTGTTGTTGATCATCACCACTTCGGTTTCGACGCCGTTGGCCTCGCCCCAGGCGGTGATCGCGGCGGTCAGAAGCTTGTTGGCCTCATCCGAGAAGATCAGGCCACCCCAATAGGTCAGCTTGCTGCCGGCAAAGGGCTTGTCCTGCGCCATGGACGCAGCGGGCATGCTCAGAGCGGCAAGGCCGATAGCGGCGGCGGCCGCCGACTGCAGCAAGGCGCGCCGGGTCGTCCGGCCTACGGTAAAATGCTTCATTGTTATTCTCTCCTCCAAGTTGCGTGAGTTCAGCCTGCCTTGGCAGACAGTTGCCCCACTGCCCTGACGAGTGCCCTGAGATAGCCGGTCTGGTAGGCGCGGCCACGGTGGCTCCAGCGTGTGTCGTTGGGCATGTGGGGAACATGGTCATCCATCATGAAGCCGTCGAAACCGACGCGATGCAGGACCTGCATGGCTTCGACGACGTCGAAGTCGCCCTCGTCGATGAAGGTCTCCTCGAAGTCTTCGGTGACACCACGGATGTTGCGGAAATGCAGATAGGCCAGCTTCTTGCGCTCGCCGAAATAATTGAGGCCCTTGAACATTGTCTCGACGCTCATCTCGGACCAAGTGCCCATGCAGTAGCCCAGCCCGTGCATGAGGCTCGGGGCGATGTCCTCGATGGCGCGGCGATGCGCCTCGAACGAGCTGAAGATGCGGGCAACGCCGTAGAGTTCGGGCACCGGCGGGTCGTCTGGGTGCAGCGCGAGTGTGACCTTGGCGGATTCGGCCACGGGCAGGACGCGCCTGATGAAGTACTCGTAGCGTTCCCAGATCTCGTCAGCGGAGATGCGACGTCCGAAGGCCAGCGGTTCGTCCTCGATATCGGCGCGCCTGAAGGCGTTGCTCACGGAGCCGCCACGGGCGGGCGATGCCCAGTCGGAGCGGTGAACCTGCAGCAGCATGAAGCTGTAGCCGAGGCCCGGTATGCCGGCGCGTCCCATTGCCTCGATCGTGGCGCAATAGGCATCCAGCTCGCGCTCCCGATCAGGCCCGGCGGTCTTGATCTCCCGCATCATGCGGACCGGGACGTTCTCCATGGATTCGAGGCGGAGGCCGTGCTTCTGGACGAGCTCGTGCAGCCGGGCCAACTCGTCGTAGCGCCAACTGGGGTTGTGCTGATTGAACGTATAGTCCGGCTGGCCGAGCGCCCATCGGTTGTCGCGCATGTCAAAGTCGAGGGCGTTGTAGCTGACGCCGTCGACGCCGAGCATTTTCGCAAACTCCAGATCCTGCTCGTCGATGGCTTTGAACTGACCGGCGGCAACGCGCACAACCCCTCCTTCAGGCAGAAGACCCGCCTCTTTGCCTCTGGGCGTCGACACCCACGCTTAGCGGCATCGGATAGCGCATTATCCAAATCTGTGAAAGCCAAAAACGTTTTTTGAGAACAAATATGACGCTTGTTTAGAAATATATATAGATATTGCACGAAAGGCGCGGGTATGTGTGGGTGGAGTGATGTCGGCATTGCCTGCAGGCGCGGCCCGGTAGGCCGGAGTGGCGCTTCCGGCACGTACGAGAAGCAGAAGGAGTGCGCCAGTGGCACAGCGAAATACCGGCTATGAGCGATTTCGGGCGGCGCTGCTCGACGGGCGCGTGCGGCTGGGGGCGACGCTGACCCAGAGCGATCTGTGCGTAATCCTCGACATGTCGCTATCGCCCATGCGCGAGACCATGACCCTGCTCCAGGAGGAAGGCTTGATCACCGTCCGCAAGCGCGCGGGCGTGCAGGTCTTCCACCCCGACATCGACTTCTTCAGGGCCAATTTCCAGATGCGGATGCTGCTCGAGAAGGAGGCCGTCCGGCGCTTTGCCCGCAACGCGTCTTTCGAGCAACTGGATGAGCTGACGCAGATTCATGAGGCATGCGTCGCCGACTTGCGGCAGGCTCATCCGCGCTCACGGAGCATATCGAGGTACTGCGGCGTGCCCGTGAACGCGATGCCGTCGGCGCACACGATGCCCTCGACGTTCACTTCCGCGCCGTGATGAACCGAACCTTCGGATCGGCGTGAGCACTCGGGCAGCTGCGCCAGGCACGAACTCCCTGACGTTCGCAACCGGCGCAAATATTACGGGGGCCTCCAACCTCTACGGACTCACCAGCAGGCCGCGACAATCGACAAGACCTCTGCAGCCGTGGAGCAGCTTGTTGCGGGGCCCGCTCTGCCAGACTAACCGGTCGACTGGGTTGTCGAACACCATGCGATGGCCGCTCGCATCGACATCGGCTTCGGCGGAAGGACCAGCGATCAGGTCGACCCCCCAGGGCAGTGGTCTATCTTCCGGTCTGTCCGCCTGGCAACTTCCCCGCCAGAAGTCGCGACGAAGACGACAGCCGTACGGAGCACGGGGGGCCAGTGCGAAGATCGAACAACACACTCAAGGCAAATGGCACGAGGCAGGCGTCGTATTCCAGAGATTACCTAGCGCCCAAGCTCCGGCTGACCGAGCGCGATATCGAGGCGGCGATGGCGCAGTTGACGGCCCGCGACCTCGACGACATCCGCTTCGCCCAGGACAATGTCCACCGCTTTGCCGAACACCAGCGCGCGGCGCGGCGCGACGTCGAGGTAGAAACCCAGCCCGGCGTCATCCTCGGCATAAGGATTGCCGACGACAGCGTCGACGCCGAACTCTGCGCCACCGACCTGCTGGCCATGTTGCCACCGTTCTGGGCTCGCACGGTTCCCGACGCAAGCGGCCAGACAAACGAAAGGGAGGGCCCGGGCCCTCCCTTCGAACGGCGGTTCGCTGATCAGCTCCGTCGCTGGATTGTCACTGCGTCTTGCGCTGTGAACACGCGCTGCGGATGCGAGAGCCTCCGACATGGCGTTCGGTGCACGAATAAGATGCGAACGCTGCACGTTCCGTGGCGAACGGAAGCGTACCCGACTGGCAATGGTTCGATCAGGGAGTACTCAGGAATGCCCGCTCGCTACGCCCTGATCCTCTTCGGCCTCATCCTCTCGGCCCTGATGTCGTTCCTCGTCTCCGGCATCGCTACCTTCCGCAACGCCGGTCTCGTCGACGGCCTCCTTGGAACCTGGATCAACGCCTGGCTGCCGTCCTGGCTGATCGCCTTCCCGGTAGTGCTGGTCGCCGCCCCGGTCGCGCGCCGTCTGGTCGGCGTCCTCGTCAAGGCGCCCGCGCCCGCCTCGCGCTAGTTCGATGTCCTCTCATTCGTTCAAGGAGCAGGGCTGGCGCCTCGCCGCCCTCTCCCTGGCGATGCTGCTGCCGTCACTGGGCATCAGCGTCGCCAACATCGCCCTCCCCGGTCTGCGGGCGGCCTTCGATGTCACGAGCCAGCAGGCCCAATGGGTCGTCATCGCCTATCTGGTGGTCGTCACCTCGTTTCTGGTGACCGCCGGCCGGCTGGGCGACCTGCTCGGCCGCAAGCCGCTCCTCCTTGCCGGCATTGCCATCTTTTCCCTCGCGTCGGCGGGTGCGGTGTTCGCTCCCACAATCTGGGTGGTCGTGCTCGCCCGTGCCGTTCAAGGCATTGGCGCAGCGCTGATGATGTCACTCACTGTCGCCGCGGTCAGTGACGCGGTTCCGGCGGAACGCTCCGGCACAGCGATGGGGCTGCTCGGCACCATTTCGGCAATCGGCACGGCGGCCGGACCGTCGTTCGGTGGCCTGCTGGTCAGCCTGTTCGGCTGGCCGTCGATCTTCGTGCTGATGGCCAGCGCCGGACTGCTGGCCGCGGTGCTGGTCAGCATGCAGTTGCCCGCCGTCGCGACAGTCCACCGCCGGCCGGCCTTCGACCTGCCGGGTACTTTGGCCCTGATGCTCACCGTCGCGGCGTTCGCGCTGGCGACGACTCTGAGCCCAGTCACCTTCATCAACGGCCTGCTTGGTGGAATTGCCGTTCTGGGCGTGGTCGCTTTCGTTCGCATCGAACGGCGAGCTGCCGCGCCCCTGCTGCAGCTTGATCGCCTCAAGCGACCCGCCGTCGCGGCAGGACTGCTCTCTATCGGCCTCGTTTCTGCAATCGTGATGACGACGCTCGTGGTTGGCCCCTTGCCTATCTCACCGGGTGCTGGGCCTGGATACGCGCTCGCGGGCCTCGTGATGACGATCGAACCACGGTGTCTGCCATTGTCGGTCTGCCCGCCGGACGTATCGTCGATCGCAGCGGCTCGGGCAGGGCCGGGTATTTCGGGCTGTTCACGCTCCTCGCGGGAACGGTCGCCATGATCCTTCTGCCTGGCGTTATCGGCCTTGCCGGCTATGTCTCAGGCCTCGTTCTGATCACCTCCGGCTATGCCCTGTTCCAGGCCGCCAACAATACCGCGCTCATGACCGGTGCCCCCAAGGACCAGCGCGGCATAACCTCTGCCCTGCTGGCTCTGGGCCGCAACGTGGGCCTGATCACCGGCGCATCGGCAATGGGAACGCTGTTCACGCTTGGCTCGGGCGGCGCCGGTATGGCCAGCGGATCTGGACTTCAGGCGGTCTTCGCCGCCGCGTCACTGTTCGTTGTCCTTGCGCTTGGCCTGTCGGCCTGGGCGAACAAGATGGACGCGACCTCGAACTAGGAGTGTCTTTCCGCGCAAGACGCCTCTCCCACGCTCGCTGAGGGTGGACTACACTTCCCGCCGGCCGAGGCCAGCGGGAGGGAGTTGTGGCAGATCCACAGATCAGGTTCAGCGACGGTGCCGCCTACGAACTCTTGATGGGGCAATGGAGCCGGGACGCCGGTGCCATCTTTCTCGACTGGCTGCAACCTGCCGCCGGACTGGCCTGCCTGGATGTCGGATGTGGCAGCGGTGCGTTCTCCAGCCTCGTGGTCGAACGCTGCGCGCCCCGCTCGTTGCTGGGCATCGATCCCTCGGAGGCGCAACTGGATTTTGCTCGTGGTCGCGGTCTCGGGCCCGTGGCGACGTTCCGGAGCGGCGACGCGATGGAGATCGACCTTGCCGACCAGTCCGTCGATGTCGCCGTCGCCGCGCTGGTGATGCACTTCATGCCCGACACTTTGCAGGGGGTGAAAGAAATGGCGCGTGTCGTCCGTCCGGGAGGCCACGTAGCCGCCTACACCTGGACTCTTCAAACGGGCGGGTTCCCTTATGAGGCGGCGCATCGCGCGTTGCTTTGCGGCAGGGCTCGAGGTGCCTGAGCCACCACATCCCGAGGCGGGCCATGCCGATGAACTGGTCCGTCTGTGGCGGGCCGCCGGCCTCGAGGATGTCCGGCAACGGGCAATCTCCGTTACTC
>JADJPS010000014.1 GCA_016713105.1 Devosia sp.
TGATGTGCCAACTCGCCCGCAAGCACAGCATGGTGATCGTGGTGCCGCTCTACCGGCGCCACGACGATGGCCGCAAGACCAACACCGCGGTGGTGATCGACGCCGACGGCTCGGTCCTGGGCACCTATGAAAAGACGCACATCCCGACCATCGGCAGCCACCTGCACACGATGATCGGCAACGCGGAGCGCGGCACCGAGCGTTTCTGGTTCGAGCCTGGCACAACAGGGTTCCGGGTGTTCCAGACCCGCTATCTCAAGCTCGGGGTCTACATCTGCTACGACCGGCACTTTCCCGAAGGCTGGCGCGCGCTCGGCCTGGCCGGCGCCGAGTATGTCGTGAACCCTTCGGCGACCTGGAAGGGGTTGAGCCAGCACCCTCTGGACCCTGGAACAGCCGGCGGCGGCGGTGGCGAACGGCTTCGTATGTCGGTGCCATCAACCGGGTGGGCGTCGAGGAGCCCTGGGCGATCGGCGAGTTCTACGGGTCGAGCGACGTGGCCGATCCGCGGGCGGCACCTCCTGGCCCAGGGCCCGATGATCGGATGCGCTGCTGGTGGCCGATCTCGATCCTCGTCGTCCGCGGGTAAGCGAGGGGGGGGGTCGACGGGGACCGCCGCCCGGCCGCGAGGCCTACGGCGCCCTCGCGCGCTGACCGACTGGCCCCGGGTCGCGTCCCGCCTCGGCGGCCACGCGGGCGCGAGAACGGCGGCAAGGGTGGCAAAGGCATCGACCAACCACGCCGCCTGGTCGCCCACGCCACCGGAGTCCGGCCAGTGGGCGATGCCGCCCTCGGGATCCCGGCAGGCCGCCCACAACCGGACGACCTCATGCCAGGCAGCAGCGATCGTCAGCTTTGGGTTGTCGCCCTGCCACGGCTCGCCAGCGACCAACCAGTCGGAGCCGTCCTCCGGCCTCAGCCCTCCGTCGAAGGCGTCGGGGTCCCGGGCGACGGCGAGGGCGCCACGGAGTTTCCCTCCGCACTCCGGTCCAGCGACACCAGCAGGAACGCCCGCCAGCCCACGGCGGTGACCTCGCTCGTGGGGAGGACATCGAGCAGTTCCTCGGGCACCAGCCCCTTGTCCCGCCGGAAGGCCGGCAAGCCGGGACCCTCCCAGCCGCGCAGCGCATGGCGGCAGGCCACCCACGGTGCCATGCCGGTCCAGCGCTCGCCGGCCGCGCGCAAGTTCGGCATAGACCGGCACATCCATGCAGGCGGTGATGATCACGGCGAGCCGCGCCTGCGCCTCGGCCAGCCTGGCCTTGAGCGCCGCATCGTCCGGGGCGGCTTCCACCGCCTCGCGGGCGGCGTCGGCCTCGTCCACGACGGTGAGCGCCTGGTCGAGGTTGGTCGGCCCGACCTCCCGGAGCGCAGCGCGCAGGCCATTGCTGACATCCTGCGGCGAAGGTCGCATGCCGGCCTCCCTGGCCAGCGCTGCGCGGAAGGCGATGCGTTCGCGGTAGGTGAGCGGCGCCAGCCGATACGTGCGCGGGCTGCCCGGTGGGGTGAAGGCGACGAGGTCGTGCGCCGAGAACACCGGCGGGGCGGTCATGCCATCCATGATGGAGCTCCTGGTGGGAAGGATCAGAACTGCGCCAGGTAAAAGGCGCTGTCGGCGCCATCGCCCTGGAAGCCGATGCCGTGCTGGCCCAGGCCGTCGCGCTGGCCGGGGTCCATGCCGATCGCCTTGGCGTTGGGCACGATCGCCACGAAGCGGTTGCCCGGTGTGCTGCCGATGATCGCCATCAGCGACATCGGCGTGCCCGCCCGGAAGGCGTTGAACAGCGCCACCGAGTTGGTGGTGTTCATGTAGGGATCGAGGTTGCCGGCGACGTCGCGCTCGATCGGCAGGGCGGCGCCATAGCCCTCCGCACTCTCGGGGTCGTCCGGCAGGATCACATTGACCCCGGCGTTGATGGTCAGCGTGCGCACCTGCGCCAGTGCCTTGTTGAACTGGCACTTGCCGCCCACGAAGCGCGGCGGCGTCGGACGCAGCACGGCGGCGGCACCGGCCGGCACGGCGGTGGCGGTTTTGCTGGCGAACTGGGCGCGCATCTCGAAGCTGATGAAGCCGATGCCGCCGGTGGTGAGCTCCAGAGTGGGCGTGCCCAGAGCGCCGGTGAAGGTCCAGAGCAGGCCATCGGCGTAGAAGTAAATCGTCGCGGTCTTGTAGACGCTCTCGTCCGAGGTCGGGCTGTAGAGCACATTGATCGGGATCTGCAGCAGGCTGCCGGTGGTGTAGGCCGTCCCGGCGGTATCGCCCGTGGTGATGACCCGCGCCGCCGTATAGTCGACGATCCCCGTGGTGCCGGCGGCAATGCCGGTGACGACCAGCGGCATGCCGCGATATTGCTGGGCGGTGGTGCCGAAGGGTGTGGCGGCGGTGACCGTGGTGGTGGTGCCGGCGGTGGCGGCGGTGGGGGCGCCGATCGCGGACGCGGTCACCAGTTCCGAGAAGGTGCAGCAGCGCAGCAGCTTGCCGAAGTCGGGTGCGGTGCCGGCAGTGCCGGCGCCGCGCAGGGGCATGCGTAGGCGCAGCCGCGGCTTGAGGCCGCCGACCACCGAGGCGGCCTTGTCGAGCGAGCCGGTCAGTTCGGGCAGTTCGATGATGGTGGGATCGAATTGCACCTCCATCTCGGAGGCGATCCAGTCACCGGCAGCCGGGGTGCCGCCGATGGCGTCGGTGCCGGGGCCGTCTCGATCTTGGCCGCGACGGCGGCGAACTTCATGCGCACGAGGTTGGTACTCATGGGCAGGGCCTTTCAGGTTGTGCGGAGGAGCCGCGGCTCAGGGGAGGTAGGGCGAGCCCAGGGGCGCAATGGCGAGCATGGAGAAGCGCGCCAGGACCTCGCCCGCCGGCTTGGCGCTCTCATCGGTGTCGTAGAGCCGGAACTCAGCGCCCTGCTCGGAGACCTCGCCCAGGCCATCAAGGGCTGGCGTCCAGCCTGCCAGGGCGGCGATCAGCGAGGCGTGCAGATCCGACAGTCCCTGCTCGACGCCGAGGTCCGTCGCATCCCTGACGTAGCCGGCCACGGCGAAGCCCAGGCTGTAGTGGGTGCTGCCGGGTTCGGCGGTCTCGTCCGCCTCCCAGTCGGTGCCGGTCAGCACCAGCCGGGGCAGCGGCTCCTTGTCGGTGTCCACCGGGGCACGGCGCGCGCGTTCCAGCACGACGCCAGGCAGTTCGGCGGTCAGGCGGTCGGCGATCGCCGCCAATGCCGCCTCGCGGATGGGAGTCGGCATGGTCACGTCTCCGCCAGGATGAGGCGCCACGACAGGCCGAGCGGGTCGCGCTCGGCATCGTCGACGCGATGCACAGTGCCGTTGAGCAGCACCTCATCGCCGCGCTGCGGTTCCAGTGGCGCGATGTCGCCGGCGAGGATGGTGGCGGCCAGGCTGCCAGCCCGGGTGCCAAGGCCGCCCAACCCGCCGATGGCGTCGGCAGGCCGGGACAGTACGACACGGGCCGGAACCCATGGACCGGGTGGGCGGCGGAAATCGGCAGGGGTGCCGATGTTGGTGTCGGCATGCACAGCGGCCAGTGCCGCGGCGAAGGCCGACATCAACCGCTTCCCTGCCGGATAGGCATCGCGGTTGAGCTCGAAGTGCGGGCCGTCCCGGAAGCGGGGCCAGTCGCCACCCCAGACCAGGGCGATGCCGCGGGCCTGCGCCGCGTCCTTCATCGCCTTGGCCATCGGGTAGAAAAAGGCCAGTCCCAGCGAACCTCGCCATCCACGGTCGGTGCGAGATCGACGGCGTGGCCGGTCAGGTGGCGGCTGTCCATGGTGCGGCTCGCGCCGGACTTCACCAGCTGGGCCTGGCGCTCGCGGGTGCGCATCCCCTCCACCACGATGAAGGGCAGCTGCTGGCGGGCCGCCTCGACGACCGCCACCAGATCAGGATGCACGCCGGCGAGGCGGGTGCGATCGCGAGCGGACAGCAGATCGGCTGCTTTGGCAGTGGCGACCGCCATGATCAGGTCCCCGCCGGCGTCGAGCCGGAGAGCCGCACCCGCGCCGTGGTGTCGGCCGACGCCGCGGCGACGACGGCATGGCCGATGGCGACATTGCCGGTGGCGGTGGTGGTGACCGGCTTGTTGGCGTTGTCCCAGAACACTCGGGCACCGACGGCGATCACCAGCGGCGCCTCCTTGGTGATGTCGAACACGCCGTTCACCGCCACCTCGGCCGAGACGCCGGTGAGCGCATCGACGGCGACGACGCCGAACAGAGCGCCAACCAGCACGCCCTGGCCGGAGGTGCGGTCGTAGGGCATGGGCAGAAGGACCGAGAGGCCCGGCTGGACGAAGTTCTTCACGTGGGTTCTCCTGGAACGACAAAGGCGACCCGAAGGCCGCCTCGTGGGTGGTGGACACGCATCGCGCGCGTCTGATTCCCTGGCCATATGTAGTGCAATTCACTACATATAGGCGCCATGGATCAGCTCATTCCTGCCGCCGAAGCCAACCGCAGTTTCTCTCGCCTGCTCCGAGAGGTGCAGGATGGGCAAGAGCTTCATCGTCACTGCGCATGGCAAGCCGGTCGCCCGGATCGTGCCCTGCACGGCCGAGGGTGCGACCCAAACGGCAGCCCGGGAGCGGCTTCTGCAGCGCCTGACCGCCCAGCCGGTGACCGACATTGGTCCCTGGAGCCGGGACGAGCTCTCTGCGAGCGCTGATCTGCGGTTGGCGGTTGACACCAACGTCTTGGTTTACGCGGGAGGGCGTGAATGGCGCGGATCGCAAGGCGGAGGCGCTGAACATCCTGCAAGGCTTTGCGGAATGGGACGTCATTGTCCCGGTTCAGGCTCTCGGTGAGCTGTTCACCGTCTTGACGCGCAAGGCGAAGTGGACAGCGCACGATGCCCGGGCGGCCATCCTCTCCTGGCGTGACGCCTACACCACGGTCGGGACCACGACCGCGGTGATGATCGAGGCGATGGAGTTGGTGACGAGCCACAAGCTGAGCCTGTGGGACTCGGTGATGCTGGCGGCGGCGGCACAGGCTGATTGCCAGATGCTGTTGTCCGAG
>JADJPS010000015.1 GCA_016713105.1 Devosia sp.
AAGCAAGCTGGATGATGGGCAAAGATTTTACCTTCGTAACTGCATCAACGACCAATGGCGCAAAAGAACAGGTCAGATATTGATTCCGTCGGCCAGTCTTCGCACTCCCGAAAAAGCCCATCACGACTACTGCAAGCGCCGAACACAAACGCTGTGATTCAATTTAGAGAAACGGGCCGCCGGCTGATAAATGGACGTATAACCGAATATTTGATGCCAAGAAGGCTAATTAGCCTATCTAAGGCTACTGGTCGCACTTCTTTCATACTGCAGGCCAATTTAGCCAACGCGGACGGACTTCCCGGCATGCTCAGATGCGTGAAGATGTTGATGATAGAGGCCCGGATGTGGGTTTCGGTCAGTAGCCGCTAGAAGACGGATACGGGAGGACGAGTTGTCGCCCAGTTGTTTCAGCAGGTACATCGCGTTTTCGGCAACGCTGTACCTGTGAAGGGCGTTGGGCAGAAGCGATGAGCCGGTCGGCTTGCGGTGGAGAATTTTCTGTGCCCATAATGCCCATGTCCACCCTATGGGCAGCGACCCAGGATGCTTCCGCATGACTGAAGTTCACTTCGTATCCTTCGGGAACGCCGGTTCTTTGCTAGCGGTACGCGGCCTGGAGCGAGAGTGCAGACCGCCAGTCCCGGAATCTTAAGACGCAAGGAGGAAGTCCTCGACGGCTATACTGTTTGACGAGCCGCTCGGCGAAGGAGGGTTCGGCCAGGCCTTCAAGCTGAGCATCAGGGTCCCCTGAATTGCGCGAGTACGCCGTCAAGCGCTTGCTTCTTCGCCGACTACCCGCCGCCAGAGCCGGGCCGATACAGCACGAGAGCGAGGTGCCCGCCAGCTTCCATCGGCGCTTGTTCCTGCGCGAGATGCAGACCTGGATCGATCCGCCCGAGCACCCGAACCTCGTCACCTTTCGTTTCCGCGACTGGAAGACGACGCCTTGTATCTGTTTGCCGACTACATCGACGGCGGCTCGCCTGACGACCGGATGCAACTGGCGCAAGGAAGTCCGAGAGAAGCGCAAGGAGCCCACCTCCTGGCCTCGATCCTCGACATCGCCATCCAGATTGCCCGGGGTCTGCAAGCCTTGCATTCCTGGAAAGTGACCCATGCCGACCTCAAGCCGGCCAATGTCCTGTTGACCAAAAGCGGGCTGGTCAAGGTTGGTGATTTCGGCCTCACCGGCGCGACCAGCGCCGGTGGGACGTTCGGGTACCCAGAGGGAACCCTTTACTACCGATCACCCGAGCAACACAAGAGATTGCCGCTCGAGTTTCCGACCGACCTGTGGAGCTGGGCTGTCATCGTGCTGCAAATGTTCTGGGGGGCGGTGCCGGACGGTCCCGATCCAGACCAAGTGAAGAAGAATCTGGCGACGGCGGTGGCGTCCGACCCGCAGCCTTGGTTGCCGCCGATCCCCGAGCCCGTGGCCGCGCTGTTGCGCCGCTGCTTCGCGACCAAACCCACCGACCGCCCCGAAAGCGCGGGGAAGATCGCCGAAGAACTGCGGGCGTACTTGACACAGGCCGGCCAGCCGCACGGGCGCGACGAGCCCCGCTTCCTGGACGCCGTCGGGCGCACGCTGGAATCCCACGACAGGCGCAGCAGGTTTGGTGGGCAGTGGGAGGATGCGCGTGAGCTGATCGTTTCGCTGGTCGGACCCGACGCCGCGCAGAAGCTGCTGCTGCCGCGCGAGGGACTAGGACGGCGAGCGCAGGCGGTGGCCGATCTGGCCGCCTACGAGGAAGCGCGGCGCATCCTCGCCTCGCAGGTTGAGCAATTGGACGTCGGCACCGCTCCGCGCCAGGACCGGGAGCGTGAGCTTGCCATGACGCTGCTGAACAAGGCGTTGATCCACGAGCAGCTGGATGACACTCCCGGGCAACTGGCTCATTACCACCGGGCGATCGAACTGCTCGAGTCGTTGGTGAACACCCGCCCCGAACTGGTCTGGGCCGGCTCGCCGAGGCCCTCGCGGCCCACGATCGTGCTATCGGCCTCTACGAGCCACCGAGAACACCCACCCCGAACCGGGTTAACCTACCCGGCCCCCGCCTGGACGAGCAAGGGCGACGCTCCAAAGCCTGGGCCGGCTCGACGAGGGCTGTCGCGGCCCACGATCGCGCCATCGACCTCGTCGCGCCGCTGGAGGGACACAGGGCTCGAACTGGCCACCGCCTCGATGAACAAGGGTAACGCACTTGCAGACCTGGGCCAGCTCGACGAGGCCATCACGGCCCATGATCGCGCGATCGACATCTTCGAGCCGCCTCAGGAACACCCGCCCGAACCGGCCAGCAAATCAGCCGTGGCCTGAATAACAAGGGCGGCGTGCTCCTGGGCTTTGAATGGATCACCGAGGCCATCGCGGCCTACGATCGCGCCATCGGTATCTCTCAGGCGGGCCGGCGACAGCCGCCCCTGAACTGGCCGTGGCCTGGTCGGCGAAGGCCTCGCCTGGCCGCAACAGGGCAAGGGGCCGGCACGCGCCGAGGCCATCGCGGCCCGCGATCGCGACATTGGCCTCTACGAGCCGCGGTGAACACCCGCCCCGAACTGGCCAACGACTTGGCCGGCGGCTTGGCGACAAGGGCCTCGCGCTCGCAAGGCAAGACCGGCACGCCGAGGCCATCGCGGCCTGCGATCGCGCCATCGGCATGTTCGAGCCGCTGGTGAATAACCGCCCCAGGCTCGCCAACGTACTGGCCGGTGCCTGGGCCAACAAGGGCAATGCGCTCCAAAGTCTGGGCCAGCTAACCGAGGCGATCGCGGCTTACGATCGTGCCACCAGTATCCGGGAGCTGCTGGTAAATACACGCCCTGAACTGGCCAACGACTTGGTCAGCGACTTGGCCGATGCCTGGGCGGACAAGGGCAACGCGCTCGCAGGCCTGGGCCGTCTTGACGAAGCACTCGCGGCCTACGATCGTGCCATCGGCCTCTACGAGCAGCTGAGCGCCCACCCCCAACCGGCTAGCAACCTGGCCAAGGCTTGGGGGAACAAGGGTAACGCGCTCCAACGCCTGCGCCGGCTGGACGAGGCCCTCACGGCCTCGGAGCAAGCCATCGGCATCGGCGAGCCGCTGGTAACAACACACCCTGAGCTGGCCGCCAGCTTAGCCAGTGCCTGGATGAACAAGGGACTCGCGCTCAAAAACCTGGGCCGGCTCGCCGAGGCCCTCGCGGCCTACGATCGCGCTATCGCCATCCGCGAGCCGCTGGCGAACACCCACCGAGCCAGCTAATGATTTGCCGCGGTCTGGTGAACAGCGGCAACGCGCTCCAACACCTGGGCCGGCTTGCTGAGGCCATTGGTGGCGTGGGATCGCGTCATCGGCATCCGCATCGCCGTTGAGAGAACACCCGCCCTGAACTGGCCAACGGCTTAGCCAGTGCCTGGGAACAAGGGCAACGCGCTTGCAGGTTTGGGCCGGACGACCGAGGCCCCTTGCGGCCTACAATCACGCGATCGGCATTCGGAATCGGCTGGTGGACACCAATCCGGAACTCGCCAATGACCTGGCCGGTGCTTGATGAACAAGGGCATCGCGCTTCAACACCTGGGCCGGTTCGGTCGAGGCCAACGCGGCCTGCGCAAGCCATCCGCATCCGTCCCGGCTGAACAATCGTTCGAACTGGCCAACAACTTGGCCAGTTTGCGTGAACAAGGTTACCGCGCTCAGGACGCAGGGGAAGCTTTGCCGAGGCGATTGAACCAGCACCAGGGTGATCGCGCTCGATGGGCGCCAACGTCGTCGCCTGGCAGGCGTGCGCAGAATGGCGCCTGTAGCGGGCCATCAGTTTGCACGATCGCACCGAGGCCACCTGCCCCATGGCGCAGACGCGCGATGATCAGCGGCGGGCGATCGAGCTTCGAACCGGAGAACGAACAGGGCGTCCTCAACCCAGTCGAGGCAAACCTGCGCGACGCGCAGCACAGGCTGCCTTTGACTTGGCAGGCACGCTCTGGATGCGCCTGAAAGAGCCGCACAATCGCGTGATCTGTGCCTGGTTTGGTGCGCTCACCGCGCTTGCGGCGGGGATCCCGCAAGCGCGATGGACGGAGTACCGAACCTTGCTGGCCGCTCGCGAGACCGCGCTCTCGCCGACCGCCTGGGGCCTGGTCGAAGTCGAGCAGTGGCTCGCCCGCATAGAGGAAATCCACCAACTGTTCCTCTCCTATTTCAGCGAGGCGGGGCCGGCGATCCGTTGAGGGGGTGCGGCGCGAGGCGAGGGGTAAGCCGCTCCGCCGCGGCTATGCCTCCCGCGTCTCACACACGAAGGTCGCCGCCGCCGCTTGGATCCTGTGGATAGCGGCCGAACCATAGGTGCCCGACTTGCGCAGATGGATCTGCCCCGGTGCCCGAAACGTGTCCGGCATACCGTCGAAGCGCAGCATACGCCATTGAGGTTGGTATCGAGCAGCACGAAATGCCCGCCCCAATACTCGATGGCGGCGTGGTGGCTGGAGGCGCATGGGTCGTCGATCACGAGCCGGTTCGTATCCATACGGCTGATGGTGAGCGGCTCATTGGTCTTGTTGATGACGTATTCCTGCCGCCGTGTCGCAGCCGCAGATGCGAGTCGGCGAAGACGAAATTGTCCGCAGCGAAGCGCGCGGGTGCAAGGTCGGTGGCCGGCCGCCACAATACCTCCCACACGTCAACCGGGGTGTCGAAGCCTTTGAGGGCTTTGTCGCCGCGTGGGTACATGTTTTCCTGGAGGGTGCCCGACAGGCGGTCCCGCACTGTCTGGGTGGTGAGGATGCGCTCGACGGTGGCCAGCCCCGCCACGCGGGCGGCAAGATTGACCACGTCGCCGAGATAGTCGTCCTTCAGCCGGATCACGGAACCCCAGTGAAAGCCGATGCGCACCGACAGCGGTCTGTCCTGGCAGCGTTCCTGGGCTCTGAGTTGCATCTGCCTGGCGGCCAGTGCGGCGGCATCCGGGTCGGCGAACGCGCTCATGAGTTCGTCGCCGATCGTCTTGACTTCTCGCCGTCGTAGCGGCGGGTGATCTCGACGAGATCCTGAGCAGCGAACCGATCAGCTTCCGCGCGGGCCCGTCGCCGAGCCGGCGGTAGAGCCGGTGGACCGGCACACGTCATAAACAGGATTGCCTCTTGACACCTCGTGATTTCCGCCCATCGCACTCTTCTCCCCTCGGCTTTCACTCTAGCGCAGAGCGGGGCTCATGACCAGTCCCCGACCTGATGCCCGACCTCGGCAGAAATTGGAACGCCGCCTCCGGAACCTGGAAGTGGTATCGATCGGGCAACCGGCCCGCCCCAGCCATGCCGCCCCGTGCACTCCGCAGCATACGGCTCCAGACCCCTGGGGCGCACCCAGAGCGATGGCACAGAATTTGCTGAAAATGATCCGCAGCCAGTCGGTACAGCCGGCGCGAGGCATTCCGCCGAGCGTTCGAACGGAGCAACGTGGCTGGATGACGCCCGTATCGGTCAGATTGCTTTAAGCGGTTTTCGCAGATGCCGGAACGAAGAGAGAGGGGAAGCATGAGTTCGACGAATGTCCAGGCGAGAATTCAGGTCTATCGGGACGGCGACTGGGGACCGCGAGGTTTGCGACAGCTATCTGTTCAACGAGGACAAACTGATCATCACCATCGGTTCCGGGAGCCCACTAACGATATCCAGTTGCGCGATCCGCACGATCATGTTTCCGCGCAGCACGCGGCGATCATTCGCGACCCCGAGCAACCGACGTCTGGGATTCTGCGGACCCCGGTCCACAAACGGAACTTCCATCGACGACTAAGGCAATCCCATCGACATCCAGCAGTGGCCGTTCGAAGGGCGGACGCGCCTTCGTGGAGCACGTTCAGACTCGACATCGATTTGACCCGAGAAGGGTCCCTGGGATCGCGTCATGTTCGAGAACCTGCCTGAACGGGCGGCAGCGAAACCGGGATTTCTGTTCGGAACTAAGTCCTTGCGGGCCGCTGGCGTATCCGCTGCAGGATTTGATTTCGCTGCAGGCCTGACATCAGGAGCGAAAGACGATCGTCGATGCTCGATGCGGGCAGTTCGGTTCGAGACCACAGTTGACCGAGGCAATGGATCTGCTGGCTCGAAGCGTCGGCGACGCCCTAACGCAACGAACAGCGTGATTCGCAGCAGGCCGAAGGCGGCGCATCTCGGCTGCCCACAGATGCCCCACCGATTAACGCGCCAAAGGAGCCGGGGCGAAGTGGTTGCCGGCAGGTACGCTGTTGCCGATCGGCAGATGATCGTTCCGCTGCTCGACCGCAGCACGGAACCCCCGAGAGTGGTGGGAGATTGGACGTTGGTTCGCGATGTGCCGAACGCCAGGTCCTTCACCAAAAACGACGCGAAGTTCCTCACGGAATTGGCAGCCTGGGTACTGCGCATGAGTACCGATCATGCCCACTAAACCGACGCTATCCCGCCGTTCGCGGCGTGGCGCTGCGGGTCGTTGGTGCGAGTGAGGCGTTTCGAAAGATGATGGAGGAAGTCCACCAGGCCGCTTCGAGCCGGATCACACGCGTTCTGCTGCTCGGACCGACCGGAGTTGGAAAAACTTTCATAGCCGAAGAAATTCATCGATTGTCGCGCAGTTCCCCGGAGAAATTCGCAGCGCCAAATTGCGGCAATCCGTCCGCCGAGGCGCAGTATCTCGAATTGTTCGGCGGCTTGATGATGAACTTCAGGGAGACGCGCCTTGGCGCTTTCGAACAGGCTGACGGCGGAACAGTTTTCCTCGATGAGGTCCACGCGCTGGCACCAGAAACGCAGCAGGCCCTGAAGGCTTGTATGAGTGAGATCGGCGGTACGCGGATGTCTTTTACGCCAATGGCTACTGCGCGCAAGGTAACGGTGGACGTGCGCATCATTTCCGCAACGGACCGACTCTCGAGGAACCGGGTAGCGCTGGGCAAGCTCGACAGCGCGCTGCTTCGGCGGCTCCGGGCGATGTCATCACCGTTCCGGAACCGGCGAAGCGCATCGGGGACATTCCCATGCTCGCGGTTTGTTTCCTCGATGAGATTGCAGCAGCCGACGAGGATGGGGCGGCACTGCCAGCCTGACGGCGAGGGCGAGGAAAGCTCTGATGGGTCTGCAACCGGTTGCGAGAACGTGGTGCGCTAAAAGCCGTCATCGCCAGCGCCTATGCGAGGGCAAAGTCGAGAGGTCATTTTGGGGCCTGTCGAGGATGACAACGATGGCGCAAAAGCGGTAGGGCAGCTGGACAGAAGAGGACGTCTGGAACTACGCGCCGCCGCCGGAACATACCCCAGCGGAAACAGTAGCAGCCACAGAATTTTCCAGAGGGGATCGGTCGGCGGCGTGATCGACGGGGGAATGACCTCGCACTACCGAAGCAAGTATACGGCGACGGCGCCACGGACGTGAAGGCCGAAACTTTGACGAGCGGGACCCGACCATATTGATCAAATTGAAAGAGCTCAAGGGCGACCACAAGAGAGCGGCGTCCCAACTCGGAATCAGCGTGACCACGCTTAACCAGAGACTGGATAACTGGTGCATTCCACGCTGCTACGGCAAGACCGCCGATCTCGCACCGACCGATAGGGCACAGAAGACGCGCATCGAGAATGCCATGAAGGCGCTCGCCGAGCCGCGTAGCCGCTGGTCCGATTCGCCCAAGGCTCTCGCGCCTTTCTATTTGCAAGTGATTACCGAACTGGCGGCTGCCGATTTCGCCGTCAAGGACGTGGAGGCGTTCGCCAGGCGACTGGATGATCTCGGGATCCCGCGCCACTTTCCCTGGACGACCGAAAGAGTGCGGCAATACATACGCGAACAGGCACCGGAGGCAAGGAAGAAACCGGCCCCGCCCAACCGAACCTTATGCTGTCCCGGTTGACTGGAAAGTTGAGCGTCCGTGGTGGCTTATTCACCAGGACCGTTGCTGGCGTGACGCTTGCCGCCCAGGAAGCGTTTTCGCCAGTTCGCGCAAGATCGAACCGGCGCATTTCTCTCGCGGTGTGCCGCGTCTGCACGCTCGAGCGCGACGAGTCGACGAGACCTGGCCGAAGGATGCGGCCACCATAACGGCGTCGAAGCTGCGCGAGCGCGACGAGGCCTTGCGCGTGCTCGGCAGCGCTGGACTGGAGCCGGCTGTGTTCCGCGAGCAACTCCATGCGTTGGTCGACAAGCCCGGTCCGCGCCCACCCTCGCTCGTCGTCATCCACCGCGACAGCGCTTCGCGCGAACTGTTCCGCCAGGTGGAGCTGATTGCCGGCGCCCATCACCGCCACGAACCCGCGCTGGTCGATCTGCTCGACGCGCTCGGCGGCCTGCTGGCCGGGGCGCCATGGCATTCCCTGCTCGCTGAATTGGGCCTCGGCGAGTCCTGGCAACAGGTCTTCGCTGCGCGCACCAGTCTCGCCGTGCCGGCAACGGAGATCCTCCCCGCGCCCGGGTGGCGGCCCCGAGTCTCGCTAGCCACGCCCGAACCCGACCGCATCGGTTGCGATCTCACGCGGCTGGCAGCCGAAGGAAGCTCGGGCAATGGTGCTCGGCCGCGATGCCGAGATCGACCTTCTCGGGTAGCCGTGCTGCGCGCGCAAGAAAACGCAACGCTGTTGGTGGGCGAGGCCGGTGCTGGCAAGGACGACGATCGTCGAGGGCTCGCCCGGCGGAACGCGAGGGCACCCTGGGCACTGCCTTTGAGGATGTTCGCCTGGTCGAGATCGGCATCGGCGATCTGGTCGCCGGCACCAAGTACCGCGGCGAGTTCGAGCAGCGGCTCGGAAACATCGTGCGCGAAGCCGCGCAGGCCGGGGCAATCCTCTTCATCGACGAATTTCACACCGTGCTCGCGCCGGCGTGATGCCGAAGGTACCGATGCCGCCAACCTGCTTCGTCCCGCGCTTGCCCGCGGCGAGCTGCAGGTCATCGGCGCCACGAGCATCGACGAATACCGCCATGTCGAGCGCGATCCCGCGCTGGCCCGGCGCTTCTCGCTGGTGTGGATCGACGAGCCCAATCGCGAGGCCATGCCCTGGCGATCCTCGCGCGTCTTCGCGAGGAATCCCCGAATCTCACCACGCCGTGACCATCGACGACGAGGCGCTCGCAACGGCGATGGACCTCTCCATCCGCTATCTGCCCGACCTGTGCCTTCCCGACAAGGCCATCGGACGTCCTCGACCAGGCCCGCGCCGGCAGCCGTTTCCATCGCCGCGACCCAGGCGTCGATCCAACACCGCGCATTGACCGCGCCCGCGTCGCCGCAGTGATCGCCGCG
>JADJPS010000016.1 GCA_016713105.1 Devosia sp.
GAACTGTTAGAAAATCCTGAAGAGTTGCCGCCCGAGGCCAACGCGGCAAGTGACGACCTCGGCGCCTTGTCTGGACAATGAGCTCGAGGCGGCATTTTCCAAACCCAAGGAAGAAGGCAATGAACCGGGTTCCGTCAGAAATCCTCAACGAGATCGCGAAGCGGCCGATGCGCAGCGAGGCGATGCGGGCGCTCTTTCAGATGAGCGAGGACGAGAAGGCGCAACACCTGGCAGCGGAGTACCAGTTCCTGACGCAAACCGCCGAGGTAGACGGCCTGGCGGCCCTGGCGTATCAGGAGTTGGGGCCGCTTCTGGCGGAGAACGAGGCGATCAGCCGGTACCTGGTACGAAGCGGCCGGCAGGAGTTGCGAAGCTGCCTGCCGGAGATAACCAGCGTCAAGGAAGCGCTGATGTACGCTCGGGCGGAGTGGCCGCTTCTGGAGGGGAAAGCGCTGCGGCAGTTGGCGGACCTGCTGGCGGGGGTGTAGGTCCGCGGTCGGCCCTCGGAGGCCGGCAAGAGCGCCGCCAAGAATGCCGGGCTGGCGCTGTCCGATGTCGCCAAGGGCCTGAACGCACTGTTCAAGCCCAAGCCGGGTCGTCTCGGCATGGGCCTGCCTTTCGACGAGGACACCTACGCCGCGGCCAAGCCGTACTTCCAGGCGGGCCTGGCGCACGTCAGGCAGGCAGGCGCCGACATCGTCGACATGATGCGCGCCCTGATCGCTGCGCTGCGCGATCAGTTCGGGATGGACAAAGACACCATCGCGGCCATGAAGCCCTACGTGCTGCGCTACATCAGCGACGTGCAGGCCGGGCGCGAAGCGATCGAGGAAACCAACCCGCAGCAACCGCCGAAGGACAAACTCCAGCAACAGCAAGCCGCCGAGTCCATCAAGGTCATCGTCGGCGACAAGGCGAACATCGACGCCACGCTGCCGTTCCTCACCGAGGGCCAGCGCGAGGACGTGCTCTTTGCCGAGAAGCGGTGGGCCGCGCCAGACGGCTACGGCGTGCTATTCACCAACGGCACGGGGACCGGCAAGACCTTCCTGGCACTCGGAGCCATCAAGCGTCTCACCAAGCGGGGCAAGGGCAACGGCATCGTCGTCGTGCCGAACGAGGCCGTGATGAACGAGTGGGTGAAGAGCGCGCCGGCGCTCGGCCTGCAGGTCAAGCCTCTGACCGATACCAAGGATGCCGGATCCGGTATCGCCATCACGACCTACGCCAACTTCGGCCAGAACGACGAGATCGCCAAGCGCGACTACGACTTTGTGGCGATCGACGAGGCGCACCTGCTCATGCTCGGCAAAGACGCCGAGCCAACGAAAGCGCTGGACGCTCTGCGTGCGGTGAGTCTTCACCCAGACGGTGTGCTGCAGCGCGCCGAGATGCAGAACCGGGAGCTGGTAGACCGCATCAGGGCCACGTCGGACCAACTGAAGTCCCTCTACCGCATGATGAACAACCCGGACATCATGGACCAGATGTACTCGGCGTACCGAACTGAGGCAGACGGGCTCGAGAAGAAGCTGGCGGCAGACCGGGCCAAGTGGGAGGCGGCTCTCGATGCCGTCGAGAGCGACGTCATGGCGCGACAGGGCGAGAAGCGCTCGCGCGTGATGTTCCTGTCGGCGACACCGTTCGCCTACGAGCCCAGCATCCAGTGGGGCGAGGGTACCTGCACGAGTTCTCGAGCAGGTCATCGGGCGCGGATACAACCAGCCGAACGGATACCAGAAGTTCAATGATGCAGCACTTCGGCTGGCGCATGCGCAACGGCAAGTTGACCCAACCGCCGGCCGAAGTGGACAGCGACCTGATGCAGCGTCAGTTCAACACCTGGCTGCGCAAACAGGGGGTCTTGTCCGCGCGCATGCTCGACGTCGATCACGACTACGAGCGGAAATTCATCCTCATCCAGGGCGGCGTCGGCCAGACCATCGACGACGGCCTGCGGTGGCTGCGCGAGACGGACAACGGGCGGTACTGGAGTCTCTACCACGGCGCCTGCTGGAGGCCATCAAGGCGCGCGCAGCCATCCCGTACATCAAGAAGCACCATGCCCTTGGGCGCAAGGTCGTCGTGTTCTACGACTTCAACAGCGGCGGCGGTATCAACGTCTTCAACCTCAGCGAGCAACTGAAGCAAGCCGAGGCCGCCGAGAGGATGCCCGGTTACGACGTCGAGAAGGATGGTGTCGACGTTCCTGCTCGTGGGCAGGGGAAGGCCGCATACGGCCAGATCAAGACCGAGAAGGTTCATCGCTCGCAACTGATCCGGGAGTTCATGGCCGCTCGCCCGGAGCTGCAGGCGATCGACTTCAGCCAGTACGGGTCGCCGCTGACGACACTGCTCCAGGCTTTCCCGGGCGCCGGCGTCTACAACGGCATGAGTCAGTACAAGAAGACGCGCGTCCAGTCGATTCGCGACTTCAACGACGATGCCAAGCCAGAAGCGAACCTGTTGCTGGTGCAGAAAGCGGCCAACGCCGGATGGTCGGGTCATGACACGACAGGCAAGCACGGGCGGGTTCGATCAACTGGGTTGCCGGTGGCGCCGATCGAAGCCATTCAGGAAGAGGGGCGCATCTACCGGGTAGGCCAGAAGTCGGACGCCAACTTCCAGTATTTCAACACGGGCACGAACTGGGAGCGTTATGCCTTCGGGTCGAAGATCGCCCGCCGCGCCGGCACGGCTGAGAACCTGGCGATGGGCGAGCAGGCGCGCGGGCTTCGCGAGGCCTTCATCCAGGCGTTCGAGAACAGCGATCCCGATTACGAGCCCGGCGAGACGGACGGCAGGGGCGGGAAGGTCGGCGATCGCGATCTGGTCAGTGCGATCACCGAATGGGACCGCGCTCGATCGCTCTACTTCGCGCAGCAGAAGAAGACCGCCAGGACCAAGGCCGCAGAGGGCGTGGACTACTACGCCACGCCCGAGCCGCTGGGGCTCAAGATGGTCGAGTGGGCCGGCATCCTGCCGGGCGAGCGCGTCCTGGAGCCATCTGCAGGCCATGGTGCAATCGCGCGCTGGTTCCCGGAGAAGAACGATCGGACGGTCATCGAGCCGTCGCTTGAACTCGCTTCGCGCCTGACGCTGGCGACCGACGCCAAGCTCATCAACGAGCGCTTCGAGGGTCACGACACGATCAACAAGTACGACGCGATCGTGATGAATCCGCCGTTCGGCGTCGGCGGCAAGACGGCGATCGAACACCTCGACAAGGCTCTCCGGCACCTCGCGGACGGCGGGCGCCTGGTCGCCCTGATCCCCGAAGGGCCGACTGCCAACAAGCGGTTTGACGACCCGGCTGTACGGAGACAAGCAGGTCAAGGCGAAACCCGTTGCGAACGACGTGGGCGCATTCGGCGCGGTGTTCATGGGCGACACGGTCACCGTCGAGGTGAGCGGAATGGCGGGCATTGCCGGCGGCGTCCTGGGCACCGGCACGGTCACCGGGAAGGTGACGAGTTCCCGCGAAGGCAGGCTGTTCGTGAAGCGCGAAGGCGAGGCCTGGGCGACCGGCTACCGTGCGGATCAGATCAGGGCCGTGCAGCCGACAGGGGCGCGCACGACCACGGTCAAGAGCGCCCCCGAATGCGTACCTGCGGGCATCCATCGGACTTCCCGGGGTGACGTTCGAGCGCGCCGGTACCGGCGTCAAGACCCGCGTGGTCATCATCGACAAGATCGAGGGCATGCGCGCCTCTCGGGGCGTCGAGACGCAGCCCACGCGCGAGATCGAGGCCGCAAGCGTGAAGGATCTGTTCGACCGCCTGGAGAACATGGAGGTTGTCGGGCGGTCCTTGCCGGCACACAAGGAGCAGGAGAAGAAGCAGGGGCAGGATCGCGACGCTGCCAAGGCGGCGACATCCGGCAAGGCGGATGACGTTGGCCTCGTGCAGCCTGAAGGGTCGCCCGCAACCATCGAGCAACTGCAGAAGCCCGAGAAGGCTGGCGGGAAGACGAAGCTTCTCACGGATGCGCCGCGCGTCAAGCACGTTGTCGCGAGCAGCGGGAAAGAGCTGTTCGGCGTCATCGCCATGCGCCTGACGAGGAACGAGGCCAAGTCTGTTGACCCCTACTCATGGCCGAAGGACGGCGGGTTCTTCATCCGCATGGAGCATGTCGTCCGCCCAGCGAGTGTCGCAGAGCAGGAGCGCGCGGTTTACAATGTCCACGAACCGGACGGCATCACCGGCGACCTCTTTCGCGGAACCACGCCAGACCTCTTTACAGGCACCGATCATGCGCTACCCGCTGCGGCCAGAACGAATCTACACCGGGAAAGGGCGACCCCCGAAAGAGCTGCACGTCCTGCTCCCAGACCCGCTGCCCGCGTACTCGCCGTCCGTCAAGCGCCGGACGCCCCGGGGCTCTACCACGTCTCGACGCAACTCGTCACCGTAGGCGAGCGCGAACTACCGGTCGAGCGTATCCGCTCCATCAAGGACGCTGCCGCCGCTTTCGCTTACCTGCCGCGCTTTGCGGTCGAGCACTACGACGCCATCGTCACCGACAAGGACGGCAAGCCTCTGGCGATCATCGGGGGGTTCAAGGGTGACATTGGGTCGACGAACGCGCCGCCGAGCACGCTGATTGGCGAGTTGTCGCGCATTGATGGTGCGAGCAGGCTGTGGACGGCGCACAACCATCCGTCCGGCCTGGCGATGCTGTCGGCGGCCGATCGTCGCCTCGACGAAGGGTTGCGGAACGCCCTGGATGGTTCCGGCGTCGAGTATTACGGCCTGTTTGCCATGGTGGGAGCCGGTAGTCGCTCCGGCGTGGTGAAGTACGACCACACGCAAGTCGGTAGCGGCGAAGTTCGGAGGTCGAGGCAGCCTCTTGTCCGGGTGCCGATCGTCGAGCGCGAACTGACCGACCGTCGCGACGAGGTTGAAAAGATCGACTCCCCGGAAAATGCAAAGTCGGTCGTCCAGCAGATCGCCGGCGACAGTGCTGGACTGGTGTTCCTTGACTCGCCAGAACGGCGTTGCCGCATTCGCCCCGTTCAGCGCCGACGAAATGGGTTCGCTGCGCGTCCAAGGCCGCCTGATGCGCCTCTTTCGGGCAGCCAGCAAGGCGAACGCCGTCGGCTATCGTTGCGGACCCCGGCGGCAGGTTGTTCGGCCAGGCAGGGGGGAACCTTGGCGACGGCATTGCGCAATGTCGACATCAGTCTGCTTGACGTTCACGACGCGGATGGCGGCACTACGCAGCAAAGGAGCTGGGCCGAGCGCGGGGACATTCCGCCGATGTGTACAACCCCGGCAACGTGGTGTTCTCGCGGGCAAGCGACGAACCATTCTACAGCGCACTGTCTCGCGGAATCTCCGGTCTGAACATCAATGCTGCCGGCGCGACCGGATGGAAGATGGCTATCAAGGGCCTTGTCGCCAGAGCGCAGGCGGCCGACGAGGTGGAGTGGTCCGGGATCAATGAGTGGCTGGATTTGGCAGGCAACGGTGACGAAGCAGGTTGTCGACTTTACCTGAACGCCAACGGGGTCCGTGTTGAGGAAGACGCTTGTGCGCCCCAGCGTCCTTCCTGATGGCTGGGCGATTGAGCAAGGCCGCGAAGAATGGGGGCTCTTGGTGT